>KV440964.1:16665-4249101 GCA_001636495.1 Sutcliffiella horikoshii
GTAGCTTTTCTTTTTCGTCATGTTTAACACGTCCTTATATTGGTTAATTTTGATTAAAACATGACGCCAATCCCTGTGTCCACTTTCTATACTACCTCCAAAGTTTTTGCGATTTTGTCCGAAGTTTTTGGAAAGTTGACCGAAGTTGGAGTTCTGTCAATAAAATAGACATCAATACGTATAGGATTGGCGTATTTTTTTCTTCCGCGCTACGTAGTCACTTCGCTTGGACGCCTCTGTTTAAAGGAACAATTAAAAACCGAATTGTTCCTCTAAGCAGAGGTCAAATGAGTAGTATTGGCATGTTTGCGTTGTGCCTTATAATACGCCTTTTCGTACTCATTGGGAGTGGCGTACTCTAAGGTAGAATGGATTCTTTTCCTATTGTAAAACTCAACGTAAAGTTGCACAGCTCCCATTGCCTCTGCTTTAGTTTTGAATACAAATTTATTCAGATACTCCTTTTTCAATGATGCAAAAAACGACTCCGCACAGGCATTGTCATAGGGAGTAGCTTTCCTACTCATACTAATTTTTGCTTTTGCTTCTTTAAGCTCATCAATATAGTCATTGGAACAGTACTGAGTTCCTTTATCCGAATGGTGTATCCAACCTTCTTTCGGTTGACGCAGCTTTATGGCTTCTTTTAAAGCTCGAAGAGGCAAGGAACGGTCCATTTTATCAGCCACTGCATAACTAATAACCTTCCTGCCGAACAAGTCCAGGATTGGATTAAAATATAAGAAACCTTCATGAGTAGGAATATAAGTAATATCTGTCACCCAAACTTTGTTGGGTGCGTCTGGGCTAAACTGACGATTCAACTTATTATTATACGTACGATTAGAATGATCAGAATCTGTAGTGACGGTATATACTTTAGGCGGTGTGGCAAACAAACCTAACGCTCTCATGCGATTGGCAACCGTTTTAGAAGAAACATTTATTTTATCTTTTACCACTAACTTACGATGAATTCTCACACTTCCATATGTTTCGAGGTTATCAGCGAAATGAAATAGGATACGTTCATCTATGAACTTTCTCCATTGTTCTCTTTCCGTTGCCTCACGGTCCAATCGCTTCACAAATAAATAATAGCCAGATGTAGACACACCAAGAACTCTGCACATCATCACTACGGTGTGTTCATTCCGATGGGAATGAATGAATTCGAAAATTACTTCTTTTCTTGCGTGAAGATGTGCATGGCCTTTTTTAAGATATCTATCTCTTCCTGTAACTCAAGCTTGCTTCTCTTTTAGGCTTCATACATGTCCTTGTATTCAGAAGCTGTTAATAATTGATTTTGAGTTTCTTGAGCTTCTTCTTTCTGTCTCTTTTTAAAGCGATATACCCACTTTTGTAATGTATCATAGGGGATATCTAGTTTTTGACTAACATCAACGATCTTATGCCCATCCAGTACGATTTGTTTCACCACATATTCCCTAAACTCTGGAGAGTAGCTTTTCTTTTTCGTCATGTTTAACACGTCCTTATATTGGTTAATTTTGATTAAAACATGACGCCAATCCCTGTGTCCACTTTCTATACTACCTCCAAAGTCTTCACGAATTTGACCGAACCAATAATTCAATTGACTGAACCCCAGGTAAAAGTTGACCGAACCCCCGAGGTGATCTGACCGAACCTCTCTTAATCACAACAAATTTTGTCCGAAGAGAAATGAAAAGTGACCGAACCTAATTCCAACCATAAAAAATAACCATTTTCCGGTTAAAATCACTCAACTTTACAACAACTATCTAAGAAACAGCATTCTCCCCCTTCCGTCCCGCGAAGAGAACGCCCCACTTAAACCTAAAAATCACCCACAAAAACGACAACGTTGTCGTTATTAAAATTCAGACACATCTCACAGGAGGTTTTTATATATGTTGGTTACGATGTTAGCGAGTGGGACTCGCGGGGATACACAGCCTTATATTGCACTTGGATTGGAATTAAGGAAGCTTGGATTGGATGTGCGGATCGCCGCTTCCGAGTCGTATCGGGGTTTGGTGGAGAGTTATGGATTTGATTATGCTGAGATTCGCGGGGATGTTGCCAAGATCATTGAGAGTGGTGTGGTGAAAGAAGCGGATAATCCTTTTAAGTTTTTCTCCAGTTTAAAGAATGACGACTTGATGGATTTGATGGTGGGAGCGCAGGAGGATCAGCATAAAGCGTGTGAAGGCGCGGATGCAATCGTTTATCATCCGGGTTCTCCTCTTGGCTATTTTGTGGCTAGGGAAATGGGGATTCCAAGTATACTTGCCTCCCCCTTCCCGATGACTCCGACCAATGAGTATCCTGCAATCATATTTTATGACAAGGTGAGGCTTGGGAAGCTTTCCAATAAACTGACCCACCTTGTTTTCGAGAAAGGATTCTGGAAGATGGCCAATACGGGATTTAAGCGCTATTGGACAGAAAAATTTGAGGAGCTGCCAAAAGGATTTACGAACCCTTATCTGAAGCAGCGGACGAAAAATAACCCTACCATCATTTCCGTGAGTCCGAGCGTCTTTCCTGTTCCACAAGATTGGCCGGAGCATGTGCATGCTTTTGGCAATTGGTTCATCGAGGACCAAAGTGACTATAAGCCTTCCGAGGAGTTGCAGCAATTTTTAAAAGCAGGTGATGCGCCAATCTACGTCGGGTTTGGTAGTGTCGGGGATAAAAAACGGGCCAAGGAATCAACGGACATGGTGATTGACGCGTTGAAGGCAACTGGAAAACGCGCGATTATCAATGCGGGCGGCGGGATGGAGGAAAGGCCTAATACGAAGGATGTCTTCTTTGTGAAGAGTGTTCCGCATGAATGGCTGTTCCCTCATATGTCTGCCGTTGTCCACCACGGAGGTGCCGGCACGACAGCAGCGGCTTTGCGTTCCGGTGTTCCACAAGTGATCATTCCGTTTGGGAACGATCAGTTCGCTTGGGGCAGAAGAATGAATGAATTGGGAGTCGGCGCAAAAGCTATCCCAAGAAAGGAACTGACTGCAGATAAACTTACAGAAGCCATCCGCTTCACACAAACAGCTTCAGTTCAAGAGAAGGCAAGACAATTAGGAACGAATGTAAATGCAGAACAAGGTGCCCAAAAGGCAGCGAAGCTTATCTTGGAAACTATAAAAATTAATCAGAAAGAGGGTAACAGTCATGCCAAAAGTTAAACCAGAACATGCCGAACGGAAAAAAGCAGAAATAGTAGAAGCGGCAAAGCGGGTTTGCAGCAAAAAACCGGTCTATGAAGTGGCGATGCGGGATATTGTGATGGAATCTGGCATGAGCCAGGGTGGCGTTTATAGATATTTTGCCAATATAGATGAAGTGTTTGTTGCAATCTTGAATCAAGAAACATTGACTTCTTCGATCAAGGAGCGGGTTGACACTGTTTTCCAAAGTCAAACAGCGCCTGCAAACAAGCTGGATCAATTTCTTCGCATCATCGGAGAGCACATCGTTTCTTCCATAAAAAAAGATGGGTCAATTTATTACGAACTTGTTGCCCTGTATTCGAAAGATCCTGCACGATTTGAGACCGTGAAGGGGCAACTGAATGAAGTGTCCAACCTTCAATATCTGCAGAAGTCCTTTGCTGCATTTCTCGTAGACCAGTTAAAGACCGGCACGTTTAAGACAACGATGCAAAAGGAAGAAGTGTTAACGCTGATTGAAGTGTATATGACGGGTCTGATCCATCATCCAGACCTCGCTTCTAAACCATCGGAAGAACTAACAGAGAAAATCAGCAGGCAAATAAGCGTATTATCAACTGCACTCCAAAAACTTTTAGCGGGGGAATAATATGAAAGAATTCAATCGTCATTTCAAGCTTATGGTAGTCGGGCAGGTTATCTCTATGTTCGGAGCCTCTGTCCTCCGTTTCGCCCTGTCCCTTTATATTCTGGATTTGACGGGATCAGCCACCATTTTCGGGACGATATTGGCCCTTTCCATAGTGCCGACGATTTTCATTTCACCTGTCGGAGGCGCCATTGCTGACCGTTTTGATAAGAAGAAGTTGATGGTAACCCTTGATATTATCACCGGAACACTCATTGCCGCTTTTGCCATTATACTCTTTACCGATAACGTCACCGTCGTCGCTATCGCTATCCTGATGACCGCCCTAACATTAATCAGTGCGATGTACCAACCTGCCGTGCAATCAAGCATCCCGGTGCTGGTACCGAAAGAATTATTACTAAAAAGCAATGGCGTCATCTCAGGTGTCATGTCCATTTCCAATTTCATCGGACCGATTGTGGGCGGCGTCCTGTACAGCTTCGCGAGCATCAAAGCGATCGTCATCGTCAGTGCGGTCTGCTTCTTCCTCGCTGCTGTCATGGAAATGTTCATGAAGATCCCTTTTGAGAAAAGACCTCCGCAGCCGCTGGTGAAAATGGTTGTTTCCGATATTAAAGAAGGACTTATGTATATCATTCACGATAATCGATTCATTCTAAAAAGCATTATGGTCACATTCATTGTCAGCTTATTTATTGCTCCTATGTTCTTTGTGGGCTTGCCATATATGATAAAAATTCTGTTTGGGATGCCAGATACCTTCTTTGGCTTCACACAGTCCGGTATTTCCTTAAGCATCATTTTTTCTGCCATGACCATTGGCCTGTTAAAAGGAAAGATCAATGTAAGCAACTTGTATGTATGGATTTTGGGCTGTGCCGGGGTTTATTTTGCCATGGCAGTAGGAACAACCGGAATCATTTCCAGCCCCTTTGTCCAATACCTGATTGTCACGATAAGTTCGATGCTCGTCATGTTCGCCTTAACAGTAGTGAACATTTTCATCAACACCAAGATACAAGAAGAAACACCTAGCAACCTAATTGGAAAAGTCATGGCCATCCAAATCACGGCCGGAACAACCGCTGTCCCAATCGGACAAATGCTATTCGGCGTTCTCGTCGACGGATTCTCCAGTCAGATATACCTGCTTATTTTCGGTGTCGGCGTCCTGACACTTGTTATTAGTTTAGGAGTTAGGCAGATTTATAGAAAGAAAGTCCCCGCAGAAGAACCAGCTCTATAATAGAAAGGAAGTAGTAAACAGTGTTAAAAAAGATCGCACTAATCGCCCTTTCCGCCCTCGCCATCCCCATTGGCATTGCCTTTTTAGGCGGAGGAGGCTATATCCTGGTAAACCTCATACTGGGGGTTTCTATCGCAGAGTCATTCCAAGCACTGCAAGACTTCCAAGCAAAAATCCAACCATACATGAAATACATGGTGATCCTTATAGCCCTTCCATTTTTTGTGAAACTCATTAAACGTAAAGAAGCATAAGCGTAGAGGGGGTTCCTCGACCCCCTCTGTAAATGCTACTATCTATAAGCATACAGCCAACAACCATGCAGCAGAAAGAATCTTGCTGCATGGTTGTTTTTTACGTTTTCTAACTTATCTTTTTTTTTTAGTTGAACGAAGTTTAGGGAAAGTTGACCGCCCTCTGTTGAAAACTCTCTTCATAGTGGGAAACCTCCCCTTCTTTACGAGGATCAATCCCAAGTGACCGGAAGAGTTCCTTTACTTCATGAGAAAAATGGGTACAAGCGGAAACGTAATTCACACAATAATCACACCACAAACGTCGGTTATATTAGGATAACTACCGTAAAACTTCTTTGTTTTTTCCACATCTACTTCCATGATATAAGAGCCTATTGTTATTTGTTTCAACTTATCACCCCTATTTTTGTGGGTGTCGAGTGGACAGGCAACGCCAATAAAAATCCACTCCCCGCATATGTAGTACGTAGATGGGGAGTGGAATGTTTCATGTTATGTATGGGGAATTTCAATTTTAGCCTTCTTCAAATGCAAATAAACTTCCGCAACAATATCAATCCGATACATACCCCGGCCCCTCGACATTCACACCCATCTATTCCTTTAACAGGAAAATACTTCTATATAAGAGATATGAAATCCTTTATAATGTAAATAACAATTGGGTCAAGAAACCTGACCGCTCAGACCATCATTATATCAGAAACCGGGGGAATAATTTTGAAGAAAGTATGGCTTTTTCTGTTGTGTATCGTGGTTTTAACTGGGTGTAGTTACTCCGCCTCTTCTTTGTCCTATTTAAATGTAGATCAAGGGAGTTTAAGTAAGGAGATACAGTCCTACTTCCAAGGTGTGAAAGAGGAGAACGGCGTCCATCTTTACTTTGATAAGGAGAATAACTCCATGTATGTATACTTAAATGCGACCAATGTTGTACAGGGTGAGAATGCCGAGATCTTTACGGATTTTGATGTAGAAAGCGAGCAAGACACGTTACACTTTTTGTATAAGAGTGAAGAAACAACTGAGCTTTCCAGTTCAGCATCAAATCATAGCATTATTTATAAAGTGAACCCTAACAAAGAGTATGATACGGTTAAGCTTTTTAATAATGGAAATGAAAAGGCGTTTGAAACAATTTCAGGGGACAAGTGATCGCTTTATGGGAAAGGAAGGGGATTCATCCCCCCTTCCCACAAATGGGTCACGGTACCTGTCCCCTCGGTTCTGAAGATGTGAGAATGCCTATTTATTAATATAACTCGAGTAATTTATCAGACCTTAATTAGTACTTGCTGAAAAGTGGGTCGCCGTGCCTGTCCCCTCTACCCTTTTCCTATCCCTCGCCAAAACTTCTTTCACGTTCCCGCCGAACCATTCGAGGGATGCTTCCATCTCCATGTCCATCATGTCGGCGGCTTCTTTCAGGAACAACCGGTAGTCCACTGCGCCTTCAAACAGCGAGACCATTCCTTCCCTGCTTCCGGCTGCGGCGTATACATTTGTCGGGGCAAACACACCAAGCTGGCTGCGTGATTCGATATTCTTAAGATGGAAATGGGAAACATATGGACGCAATTGCTTGAGCGCGTAAACAGGATCCACCCCTGATTCCCATATATGAAGGACGTCAAAATTGACCCGGAGCGCCGGATGATCGGTTTCCTCAATAAGCTGAAGCGTAGAAGACGGGTTGTCTGTTAGCGTATTCGGATGTGTCTCTACGAGAAGCTGCATTCCTTCTGCTTCCGCCATTTTGCAGAGCATCTTCATACGGGAAACAAGCTCGATCCGCTCTAATCTGCTGATATCCGCGCTGCCTTTATTTCCTGCAAACGTACGAATTTTATTTGTTCCCCAACGGTGTGCCAGCGAGCATAGCTCATTCATTTCGTCTATTAATTCAGGGAGAGGCGCATCCAGTGGCAAGTAGTCACTCAACATGCTCACTTCCAGACCGTAGGAGCTTAGCCACTCACTTCCATAATGGATATCTTCCGCCAAGTTTTTGGCATGCACACCCCATAGTTCAATCCCTTGGAACCCGTTGGTCTGGGCCCAATGGGCAATCTGGTCAATCGATTGTAGATGGTGCCGGAATGAGATGGTGCAGAGAGATAGTTTCATAGAATTGCCTCCTTCATATTCATGTGCTGTTGGGATTGTTCCTGTTTCACCCATGCCTCAAAGCTTTCCTGCAAGCCTCTCTTAATTTTGAATTCTAGGAGATTCTGTTCTTCCAGCTTTGTAGTGATTTCATCTTTCAAAAGCATATTACCAGTCATGGCAAGCTTCATGGCACGGTATTGGATGGCTGTGTAGCCTTTTACAAGCCTTTCGATCTCATCGCACCAAGCTTCAAAGCTGTCCTCGTCATTCTGTAGTGCTTTCCAGAAAAACGCAAAGGCATGTTCATAGGCGTATTTCCGTATGGCGAGAACGGGCAACTCCCTTAAAGCCAATGTCAATCCTGACGGTGGATACTTTTCATCTCCGGCAGTATGGAGGTCGATGATTTTGCGGACCGCCTCTGTCATTGGGTTGCTGCCATGCTTGATGCATGTGTTGAAATACGCCTCCACCGTTTCTGAGGATGGCACGATGATTGTCGATGCATCAAAATAATAGCCGCCTTTTGCAGAGGGGTCTTCAATGGCCGCAAGGATCCTATCTTTCGGGAGCACCCCTTCCCAGCGAAAATCCGGATCATACATCATCCATTCTTCTTCGTTCTCCGTCATTTCAAGCATCACATAATGAGGAAATGGACTTTGATGAAATTTATTTTCGCGCTCTGGCAGCTTCGACAAGTCCAGCATCACCATTACATATTGATCAGAGGTCTTATTTTCAAGCAGTCTCAGCATTCCCTCTATGTTTTCCTGTTTTGTTTTCTGTTCGTCATACCATTTATGTAACTTGATGCCGTATAGCATTTCATACCATTGGTGGAAAAAGTCATGGTCGATCCGCTTCGAGTGATAGGTCAGGACGCCATTTTCCAATACATCGAAATCCGCATCCCATACCCCAAAATAGTACGGCCTGTGATCGGCGCCTTCTTTCTTTTTTACGGCCTCGCATACGCAACTTACAAAGCAATGGACTTTAATCATACGAACCCCTCCGTTACTGCAGTTGGCTTTTGCTGGTATAAAAGAAAATCGGCCAAGCTTCCTACCGTATGAAAATCTTTTGACACAAGCATCTCATCGGGGATCTCAAAGCCAAGATCCACTTCCAAATGAAGAATCATCTGCAGGATCATGATCGAATCCATATATAGATCTTCATTTAAACGGGCATCTTCTTGAAAAGCCTCCAATGCCGAAGCAGGCAGCTTTATTTGGTGCTGCAAAATATCATGAATGATTTGTACTATTTCCTGTCTTGTCATGCTAGCACCCCTTCGCTAAGTCTTTTCCGGCTAATTTTTCCGTTTGGCAGCTTCTCAATGGCTTGCACCTGGATAAATTCCATCGGTACTTGATATGGCGCAAGATAATCTCTGCACCATTCCCGCAGCTCCTGCTCCTCCACCGGTCCCGAGCAGACATACTGTGCGCATACTCTTTCCCCTGAAAGCGGATGAACCTTTTTATACACAACCGCTTCTTCTATCCTTGGTTCTGCCATCAAAACGTCTTCCACTTCTTGTGGGTACACGTTCAAACCAGCTACATTAATGGTGTCATCCACTCTTGCTAAAAAGGACAGGACACCATTTTTGATATAACCAAGATCTTTTGTATGGATCGTTTTCTCCGAGTCATAAATGATGATTTCACCAGGAGTGTCTACGGTACCAGCCTCTACTTTCAGATGTGGAAGTGGATAGCCCATTTCACTCGAGTAAATCACATCCGGGTGTATTGCCACACACCCCGCTTCCGAGCAGCCATACTGTTGAAGCACGCGGTTGGATACATTCTTTAATTTGGCAAGCCAAGCAGAAGGTATGAGTGTACCGGATGTCATCACTGCATCAAAACGTTGATCATCACGGACCAGGCTCGTTAAGGTGTACAACAGGGCAGGCGATCCATAGAGGATATGCCTTGGGTACTCCTTCAGCTTCTTGAGCACATACTTTGGATTCATGTTTGTCAGAATGACCGGCTCCGCACCGCGCCTAATGCAGGCAAATACTCCGCAAATCAACCCATAGGAATGGGTGACCGGGCAGGCAACGATGGATGTGGTATCCTGCGTAAGCGACAATACCGAAACATAGCTTTCAAGCTCTGTCTCGATGGAATCCCACGTACGTTCGATAGATTTAGGTGCCCCTGTTGTACCAGAGCTCATTTGTACCAGTACACCTTCCTTCGCATTTTGTTGATCTGACAGATGGATTGGGGAGTCGATGTGTTCAAAAAGCAAGAAATGACTTCCTGCCGATTTCGCCATCCGGACCGCCCCTTCTTTTGGGACGGAAGGATGGATTGGCACGATGGATCCCCCTTTTTTGCGTACAAATAAACATAGTGCCAGCCACTGAAAAACATCCGGCATGCAAACTGCCAATCTTTTATTCCCGCAATCTTTTAAGTAAGGGATATTGTCAAATACCGTATATTGTTCTTCCAAATCATCTAATGTGTAATGCTGATCATTTACAAAAAACATCTCAATTCTCCTTCTGGTAGACTCTTTTCTGGCTTTCTGCTAAAGAATTTGTGACAAGATGGCGTAACCCACCAGCCTCTTCATTTTTGGTCTTCCTTTTCAGAAGCGACTCGGCAAAAACCGTGGGTGCGGTATGGTGAAGCAGGCTATTCCTGTATAGCAGTTCCGGATAGCGATTCATGTGCCCGGCAATGGCATCACGTACCATCTCCCAGAACCTTTCCTCACTGAACCCGTACCGCTCCTGGAGTGCAAAGGACAATTCGCTTAAATGAAAAACAAACAATGTATCCATCACAAGCTCCCTCAATGCTTCTACAGAAGACATCCAATAATACTCGTCAGCTTCGCCATTATTAAACTGTTCATGGATCCTTGAAAATTCCGGGACTTTGCTCGGCTCTTTCAAAAAGGCATGATGATACTCTGTGCTGTCGTGAAAATCTCTCAGAGCCACACGGGTAGGCAAGCCATTTTCATGAAGAAGAATCATATTCTGTGCATGCGCCTCCACGGCAATTCCATGGGAGACAAGTAAATGCCAAACTGGAACCACACTTACTTCGATCAATCGTGTCAGCCATTTTTCGGTTCCATAGCGCTTCAGCCAGTCATCAAGAAACGGCATGCCGTCCCGCTCGATTAATGGCAAGGCCGTAAAAGGCACAGCCTCCTCTTCCTCTTCCGTATAAAGCCGAATGCTTTCTCGCCATATGGCCCCAAACTTGGTTTCCGTTTGTTCAGTAGGTTGATAGGCAACCCCTGCATATTCCTTGAGAATGATTAAAGAAGCCTCTTCTTTTAAATAACGGTCACTTTCCACCGTATCCGCAATCCATTGGGAGATTGGAGGTGCAGCACAGATGGCATGAGTGTTCAAGGTTCTTAGCGATGAAGTATTCACCATGTTCATCGATAGTTTGACATGAGCTTTCTCAGGGTCTGACGCATTCCATAAGGTTCGGACGGACTGCGTTGCCCGGTAAGAATCTCCTGTTGTTTTTAAAAGAACGATCTCTCCTTTGTCCACCTCAGCTTTGGCATATTGCACCTGCCAAGGGTGAATCGGCATTAACGTGTATTCATGAAAATCTTTACCCCGCGCTTGGAGTTCATCCAGCATCTGTTCAAACACGGAAGGTCCTAACTCCTTTTCCCAAAAGCCCTGCTCATCCTCCTCTAGGAGTGCAATCCTGCTATGTTCCCGTTTGACAGCCGCCCATTGCAGCACAAAAGACTGCCTTGCTTCCGGGCCAAATGCAGCGTGATCTTCGAGGGTAAACCCTGTCCTTGCCTTAAAGCATGGGTGATACGGATGCCCTTCCCATATCTCCGACTCCAGTTCCTCATAGGAGAAACCTCGCCTCGAGATGGCCGGCATAAGATTCGCTTCATTCCACTCCACCAGCAAGGCTGTCTGCTCAAGCTCACGAATAAGCAAGCTCCTTTTCTCCGGATCTGATATGAGGTCTTCCGTCAATTCCTTCATCCTCGTTTCCGCGCTTGAACCATCAGGATGCAAGGTGCGGATGCTCTCCTCTTTTACTCGCACCCGATCAAACGCAGTGATTTTCCCCTCGCAGAAGTAGGTCTGCCCTTTTCCGAAAATGGTGAAGGTTACAAGCGTATCATCCAGCTCGGGAACTGTTTTTTCCACATCCATCAACCCTTCGAAAAGAATCGCCTCGATCAGCTGGCGAACTATCCGTTTTTCCACTTTTCTAGACGGCAGCGGTTGCAGCTTCTGCATAGTTCTCTTCCTCCTTCACAAGGGTAAACGGATTTGGGATATAGGTGTAAACCGCTTGTTCATTCTTCGCCATCAGCTCATCCACATCATGAAAACGGGTCAACAAATTGGCTTTATAGGACAGTTTCTCCGAATGGAGGATATGGCGGATAAATGTTTTCCCCTGTCTAGTGAGCTCCATTTCAAGTCGAGTTAGCTGTTGGCGGCACCATGCAAGCAAACGGTCTTCACTCATGAGATCATCCTGCCCAAAGCGGCAGATGACGGAAAATAGCTGATTCATAAAAAGGTAGTACGTAAACCTTTCCTGAATGAGCGCATCCTCGTAAAATAGCTCTGGACATTCTTTTAGGGATGGAAGCAACCCATGGAGAGTGTCTCGATAAGAGTTTGATAGATAATACCCCTGATTATCACGGTAGTAGTACGCTTCCGGATAACCTGTTGTAAGGTCGAGGACACTATTTTGCTGATGAGCCTCTAGAGCAATTCCGTGTTCATCATACAAACGGATAAGCGGCTCGATCGAACATTTCCAATACTTCTCGAACCAATCCCTGCTCACATCCACAAGGTTTCTCCTCTCGGATTTCGCAAGCCTTTCCATGGTCCGCGACAGCCTTGAACGCTCGTTTGGCAGAGGATCCTGCACCAATGCCGCGAGATTGCTAATTCCTTTGTCCTTTCCTTCCGGGAATGGATTGGATCGGATAATGACCTCGAATCCTGACTCTTTTTCTCCTGGAAATTGAGCAGTAAGATAGGCAGGATCTTCAATCATTCGGAACCTTGGATATTTTTCTGTAAAACGCAGTTTATCCATCAGGTTCGCTATCTCTGTACCTGCTCTTAGCTCATGGAGTCGATTCGTTCTTAACGAATTTGTAATTTTTACCGGAACAGAAAATTTGTACATCCATTCTTCTTCAGGTTGGTAAACGGTTCTGATGGAAGAGGTGGCTGAATAATAAGCTCCCATCGGCCCAAGATCTTTGATAAGATTCTTTTCCATCGCCTCTTTTACATGATCCTGCTGTAACAGCCATTGAGCCTGAAGAGGGTGGATTGGAATAAGGCAAGCGTGTTTTGGAACCGTAAGATGCGGCAGCCTTTTGGTTAGTGCGTGCAGAGTGATGTCACTTGCACGTTTCAGGCCATTCGACCCTTCCATCACCATCTCCCGGTCTAGTTGAAAATAGTGCAACTGAAAACGGCCCTTCAATTCTGGAGCATAGCTTGGATGCTGCCAGCCAGCCATTCCCTGCCTGCTTTTCGGTGTAGGGTGAAGCCAGTGGCCAAACAACAGCGATTGCTCGGCCTCTAGGAAAGTACTATTCTCTGAATAAAGGCTCTTTTCATCATTCATTCTGGCTTCTATGTACGAGGCCATCGTCTGATAGCTCTCAATCAGCCTGAGCACCAGCTCATCATAATGGGATGCAAGCTCGTGGCAACCATTGGATGTTGCCATTAGGTGCAGCTCATGGATAAGGGCAATCATCATTGGCAGCCTGTCTTGGGGAATCCATCCCCGACTTTGGTCACAATATTTTAGTGCACAGCCAAGTCGATGCCTTCCCGTTCGTGATCGGTACATCACTTCCACTGCAAACTTGGCAGACTGCCCTGGCAACTCCATCTCCACGACCGACTCGCCTGAAAGCGTAATGGTTGGGTGTTGCTCCTGCATCCATTGACTTTTCTCCATCCAATGTCCTCCGTCTACTTCTTTTAGATAACTATTTATAAAAGCTTGAAACGTTGCATTCTCTGCAATTTGTTTGGCTGATTGATGCATAATTCCATCCTTTCACCGAGTCTTTAGACCTAGTAATTGATAACCATTCTCACTAGCGGTTAAAAAAAATTGGTTTCATTTATTTATATTCTAATTGATGTTTGATCGGATATTGAAATTCATTCTCAATGATAATCATTATCAACCAAACTGAACATGGACAAATGCAACTTGTTGCATGGAGAAATGTAACTTGTTGTATCAGGAAAATGACTATGAGATGAAGAAAAACCGGGCAAAACCACCCAGTCCCTTTAATACTGCTGGTGAAAACCTTCATCACGGGTTATCTCTGGTAGAAAGGTTTTCATCTGTCCTATGAAGACCTTTCCTCTTCGATTTTCACGTTGGAGAGGTCTTCATCTGCTCTATGAAGACCTTTCCCCTTCGTTTTTCATGCTAGAGAGGTCTTCATCTGCTCTATGAAGACCTTTCCTCTTCGTTTTTCATGCTAGAGAGGTCTTCATTCAAAGGATAATAAAAGACCTCCCATGGAAAGCAAAACTGCTATGTTTTTAACCTGGCTTTGAACATGCTAGTGGAGAACTCCTCCAACATCTTCTTCCTTCCAAGCGGCCCCCACGGATCCCACTCATGACTTTCAGGATAATAAACCTCTCCTGTTTGGACAGCACGGATCCTATTCCATTCCGGAGTATGAGCGGTTTTCCATACATCTCTTTCGTGGCTCCATAGTATGAGAAGCTTGTCAGGATTTAGGGCCGCTATTTCCTGCAGGCTTACAATCCGATACCCTTCTCCATGCAGATCAGGATGTGGCTGGAATCCCAGGCCTTGAAAAAGCAGATCAAGCAGGGCATGATTTCCCTGTCCGTACAGACGAATTTCTTCCGAGCGAATCCAAATGACTGCCCAATTCCCATTTCGGGTTAACGGGCACAGCTCATCCCGCACTTTGCATTCCAGACAATGAATCTCTTTGTCTATCAATTGTGCGCGACTTTCACACCCTACCATCGACGCAATATCGTATAAATACTGTCGCCAGTCTTGCTGCAATGGCATATGATGGACATGCTCCTGCTGTGAAAGCAATACGTTTTGAAGCTGATTATTATGTAACGGTGTTTTGATGATCCGATCTGGCTGGGCCAAAAGAATATCCTCCGGTTGAAACGGTTTTTCCGCATTCAACAGCTTGGTACCTTCGAGCCCTTGTTGAAGATAGCTTGGGACTCCACCGCTTGCGGGATATAAAGTGGGATAGGATGGAGCTGCAACGGGCTGGACTCCGAGTGCGAGTAAATGATCCTGCAAGAACAGTTGGCTGACAACCGCAATTCTTTCCTTCGCTCTTTTCATGAAGATCGATGGCGGCAAGCCTTCTTTATTTTTAAAAAGTCGGCTGAAGTAAAACTCATCCTGAAGCCCAATTTGGAGCGCCACTTCCTTGGCGGTAATCCCCTTCTTTTGGAGCATCAATGTTTTCGCAGCCTTCATCCTCTCGGCATTTAAAAATTCCTTCGGCGTCATTCCGGTCCTTTTACGAAAAGCCCTCGAAAACGAAACAGGACTCATATTCATTTTAGATGCAAGCTCTGCCACCGTGATTGGTCTAGCCAGGTTGGTGCGGAGCAGTTCTGCCGCCTCTTCCATTCTGTCCACTTCCGCCTCATCTGTCAGAACGGACAGCATCTCCCAGAGCAGGGATTGAAATCTGCACCTTGCCGATATCGTTTTTTCTTTGTTCCATTTCCGCATTTCTTCCCATAAAGCCAACATCTTTACTGGCGCCTGTTCCGCAAGCTGACCTGTTAGGAATCCCGAGATCATGTCCTCTTCTTTTGGCCATGAAAGCATATAAACAGATAAAAGGTCTGAAGCAGCGGATGTGAGCTCACTACCATCCGTTAGCAAGTAGCTTTTGCCCTCCACTGCTTTTGAAACCCGCTCGTCGCTGACAATAATGCCCCTACCTGATGAAACATAAAGTAAATAATACTGATCGCACTCTCTATTAAAAGCCTCGGATTGGCCCTCCCGTAAATTAACCCTATCAAACTTATACAACACAAACGTTCCCCCAACACTTCTTTTCCACCATTATAACTGATAACGATTATCATTTTCAAGATACGGTGGGTTGAGGGGACAGGCACGCCGACCCAGTTCTATCAGATCACCCTGCTCCTCCGCCATTATTCTTTAAATGCACCTCACTCAAACACCTGACGCAATTCAATCTGCCCTTCCCCAAATCCTTGTGGATCCGGCGCCCGCTTTGCCCACTTTATCGCTTCTTCCTTCGACTCCACATCTAATAAAAAGAAGCCGGCAACAAGGTTGTTTGGTTCATCAAACGGTCCCTCCGTCACAACCGGGTCTCCTCCTGACTCCGGAAACGAAATACGCAACCCGTTCGAACTTGGATGGAGCCCTTTCGCCATTACCCGCACGCCTGCCTCCATTAATTCCTCATTGTACCTTGTCATGGCTGCATTCAACTCAGGGTTCGGACGATTTCCAGCCTCCGAATTATGCGAGGCTTTGACAATCAACATGAATAACATAAAAATCCCTCCTTCATAATGTCGTGAGAGGAGCCGAAGGGACAGGCACGCCGCCCCATTGTTTAAAAGTAAACACAAAAAACCACTCTCCGAATGTAGTACGTTTTCAGAGAGTGGAATGTTTCATTTTAAAAAATCAATAATATGGATATGGCGGATACGGGTAAGGCGGGTATGGATAGTACGGATATGGTCTTGGTGTTAATAGCGCACCGGCTGCTAAACCTGTCACAAACGGAAGACCAAAACCAATACCACCAAATCCAAAGCCTGGACGGCCAAACCCTAGACCCGGACGGACACCAAAGCCAGAACCAAATCCACCCAAACCAAAGCCCGGACGGCCAACAATTCTTCTTTGATCATTATAATTAAAGTTCACAAGACTACACTCCCTCAAGTTATTCCTTACATCCTATTCAAGGGACAGGAGTCTATAAACTTGTACCCAGAAAGATGTGCGTATGCCTAAATGGGTGGATTTAGTGGACAGGTCCCTAAGTATCATTATTTAAGGTTAAGTTAAGGTTTAGTTAAGCTTCTATTAACGTTTCTTCTATACAATAAATAAGATTCGTTAAAAATGAGATATGGGGGCAGATGAGGGAAAAGCGATGAAATTAATAAAATTAGTATCAAGCCTTATGTGTGGGCTAATTATTTTTAGTCTGTATTTTATGTACGAAAAAAAATCAACTGAAGCGTTCTATCAGAAGAATTGGGGATATCAAATGCTACAAATTGAGACCCTCCATCAAAAGTATGGCTTAACAGGGAAAAAAGTGAGAATTGCTTTAATAGATACCGGAGTATCCCCATCCTTACATATCAATGTTGTAAAAGGCATCAATGTTCTAGATGACTCCACTAATTTCCAAGATGATCATGGTCATGGAACACATCTAGCAGGTGTTTTAGGTTCCAAACAATTAGGAATTGCCCCTGATTCAGAGCTCTATATTGTAAAAGCTTTGGATGACAATCTTCAGGGAGATATCTCCAACATTGTAAAATCGATAGAATGGTCCATCTCGCAAAAGGTTGATATTATCCTAATGCCATTTGGTACGTTTTATAATTCTGCGGATTTAAAGAAAGCAATTGATTTAGCTGTCTCCCACAAAATCATCGTTGTTTCATCGGTTTGAAGTATTCTAAATAAAGGAGTGAGGCAAACATGCTTTTTGATAACAACTACCACCTGCATGCAGGCTACTACAAGGACGGGCACGATCTGGAAGCCACCCTCTTGAAAGTGAAGAACCAAAACGTATGGTGCATGTTTTTTGAAAATGATTTTTACCAACTGAACCTGCCACAAGATCCCTACCCAACCCTAAAAAACTTCGGCCTATTGGTAGGGATCTACTCCCTAAAAACAGAACACCTAACCGAACAAAAGGCATCCGAATTACTCGAAGAATTTTTAAAAGAACATAAATTGATTTAGGAAGGGGGAAAAAAGAAGAAGAAACCTTCTCTTTTTGAAATATTGTTTCTTGGTCTATTCAATCATTTCAAATTTAGGAGGGTTTCATTTTTTTCAGTTGTTTCCTATTCTGATATACCATGCGAAAATGGTTGAAAAATCACGAACGCATTTCACCCTTAATGTTGCAATACAAAATTCTCGTTTGAACAAACGATTGTTTAAATATCGCTATTTCAACATATTTTAAGAAACAAAAAATACCCAGAGATTTAATCTCTGAGCAATATTTTTCAGTTAAGGGTACAGGCACACTAATATTTTTTATTAGTTACCTCCCTCTCTCCCTTAATCAAACATCCCTTTTCCAGTCTCCATGTCTATTGGCAAGGAGGAATGTTCGTGGGTGATGAGCCAAGATTCATTTGTTTTTTTCAAGCCAAAGGTAAAACGGTTGGTGATTTGACGAAGTTTCTCTTCTGATGTTTCATTGTAAGCAGCGAAGGTAATCGCACAATTAACAAATGCAAGATTCGTATTTTCCTCAATAGTTACATCACTAACATCCACTTTCAGTAACTCGCCCTCCTCCCTCATACTAGCAAACCAATTCGTTACATTTTCTTTCCATAAAGAAATCCCCTTGCTCTCCCACTTGCCCCAGCAATCGTAAATATGAACATCAGCATCATAGATAGATAGGAATTTCTCCACATCTTTTTCATAAATGGCCCGTTTGTAATTTTCCAGAACTCCTTCAACATTACTAACACCAGTCAACATAAATTCAACTCCTTTAGATGAGTCGAGGGGACGGCGACCCATTTTACAGTCAACATCCTGCCGCCTTAAGCTCGACTTTCTATATTTCTATATTTTATAAACCACTCTAGTACCAAGTAGATAGTTAACAAAATAATAATGCTCAACAAATTAATTAAAGGTAACACTAAATCCATAAATGTAAGCGTTGTGAATTGATTAAATGCTAAGCTGAACACCACTATCCCCAAAGCTAAAATGCCATTCACTCCAAAAAAATTCCTAAAGATTAACCTATCCGATTGCCTCTTAAGAAAACAAATTACCATCATTCCAGCAAACAGTAATAGAAACGATACCTCGATTGCTTCTGACCACATACCTAACTGAGCAATCATCGCACTGTCCTCTGGAGTGATGATACTCTTTGACTGCCACACTTCAGACATACTCTTTCTATAATGAAACAACCAAACATAAGCGCCGTAAATTACACTCATTAGTGCAATATATATAGAACATGATTCACACTCCTTTTTTAGACGAGGGAAATCCGACCCCTTCACACTTTCTCTCGTCTCAAAATATGTCCGACAACTATACACAACAGTATTAACCCAACAAATAAACCCGTATTATTACTTTCAACATTTAAGAACGTTGGTCCCACATAATAATTCAATATAAAAATCGATATTGCCATTAATAGCAGTATTTTATATATCATTCATACACCTTCTTACTTAGTTTAAGTACAGCCTATTATCTAAATTAAATCAGCTATTGAAAATAAATGACCCCTTGAAAAACGGCAAGCAAAATCACGCTTTGAATAAAGGTGATGACAATATCTTTTTTCCAAGGATTACTCCTGGGATATCTGCTAGGAAACCGACTAAACGCTAGGAGTATGGCCCACCAAATTAAGAATCCTCCAACTAAAATACCGAAGTCTTCAAACAACACACTGCCTCCCCCTCTGCCATTTCTCTTTATCTTTAATTTAACATATAATCCCAAGCGAGAAAGTGGATTTTGGAAATATATTATTTTTTCAGACTACCATCAATATGTTTATGTTAAAATTATCCTAATTATTTCGGGCTGAAGGTAGGGCTGGAGGGACTAGGCACGCCGACCCTTTATAGATGGGTCACAGTGCCTGTCCCTTTAGACCACCAATATCCCTATAAAGTAAGGAGTGATTCATCCCATGAAGCTCGTACACATATTCGGCCCCCAAGCAGTCGGCAAGATGACGGTTGGACAAGAATTAGCGAAAATAACAGATTTGAAGCTTTTCCATAATCATATGACGATTGATTTGGTTGGGAATTTTTTTGATTACAGTACGAAAGAAGCCAAGCGGTTAGTAAACTTGTTTCGCCAGGAGATATTTGAAGAGGTTTCTAAAAGTGACCTATATGGCATGATGTTCACGTATGTGTGGATGTTTGATATGGAGTCGGATTGGGAGTATGTGAGGAACCTCACCAACCTGTTTGAATCCAGAGGAGCGACTGTTTACTACGTGGAATTAGAGGCAGATTTAGACAAGCGTTTGGAGCGAAATAAAACACCCAACCGATTGGAACATAAGCCAAAAAAGCGAGATTTAGTGTGGTCGGAGAATGATTTAATGGAGACGCTGGATAAGCATCGGTTGAATTCATTGGATGGGGAGATAGCATTCCCTAACTATATTAAAATTAATAATACTGACATGACTGCGGAAGAGGTGGCTCGGGTCATTAAGGATCGGTTTGGTTTTTGAGGGCTAGGAAAAAGGCGCGCAGACTCATAATAATAGGCCGCCTTTTTCTATATTTCATTCTTCTTTTTCATTTTGGTGCGAGGTGGAAATTTTTGAATAGCACTTCCCCACCTCTTCTCTCAATTTTTATTCTCTTCTTAATTCTTCAATCACCTTTTGGAGTGCGTCTGGACGGTTCAGTCGCTTCTTTAGAAAAGCTCTAGGGCTAAACTTATGGTGAGTGATAAGCTTCACTCCTTTAATACTTCGTTTAAATAACATATTCTAATAAGCGTTTGTAGAACTCCTGTATCTTTCTTCCCTTTATTTTTGCTAGACCGAACGCAAAGTAGCCAAACAAAATGATTTCCACAAGTTCTCCCTGAGGTTCTTCATAATCGACAATCATAATCAATTCTGAGTGGGTGCCTTTTAACAACCTTTGTTTCTTTTTTACAACCTTTTCCATAAAGAGTCGAATGGCAAAACCTAATATAAACCCGACAGATGAACCTATTAATCTCCAATAGATTGGTCCCCATGCTTCAATAACTGTAATAAATACAAGGAAAAACCTCATACTAAGAGCAGATGATTAGAAGTGGGTGGTTTCTTGTGAGAAAACGAGTACTTATTTTATCAGAGGCTTTTGGTTCAGGGCATACTTCGGCGGCTGTTTCTTTAATGGAGGGGATCCATAAGATTGATTCGTCTGTCGAGGTCAAGGTGCTGGAGTTGGGTAAAGACTTGCATCCTTTCACGTATAAGGTTCTGAATAAATCGTATCTGACCATCATTGAAAAGTACCCTTCTTTATGGAGGAGATTTTATACCGGCAGTCAGCAAAAAGCTTCACCGAAGTGGTACAGCATGTTGTTGCATACCCTGTTTTTTCAAAAGTTATATAAGCTTACTAATGAATTCAAACCGGATGCCGTTATCTGTACGCACCCTTTTTCCAACTGTGTCGTTTCTAAATTGAAGAGTATCAGCCCGAAACCTTTTACATTTTGCACGGTGGTCACAGAATTGCATTTACATAGCTGGTGGGTGAATTCCCACATTGATTATTACCTTGTTTCCAATCAGGACATGTATTCTGCCCTCCAACACCTTGGCACAGCTAATAATCAAATTAAAATAACCGGAATGCCAACCAGGCCTGGTTTCTGGACCAAAGAAGAAAAGGCTATTTCTAGGCAAAGACTTGGTCTTGAAGATAGACCCACCATACTTGTGATGGGTGGGGGACTTGGACTTGGGGGGATAAGGAACATAGCAGAACAACTTGCAAACCATACCGCTGATTTCCAGCTGGTAATTTGCACGGGTCACAACTTAGTGCTACGGCGTTACCTGGAGAACAACCTAGCGATTCAATATCCCAACATATTAATTATAGGATATGTTTCCTCCATTGATATCTGGATGGATGCTTCCGATGTTCTTATCACCAAGCCTGGAGGCGCCACCTGTTTTGAAGCACTGATGAAGAGCATACCGATGATTATTTTTGAACCGATTTCAGGCCATGAGGAGAAGAACCTAGATTTTCTCACCAATAATAATCTGGCATTCTATGCTGAAACGGAGAAAGAGGTCCTTACTTTAATAAAGGATATGCTTTTCACTCCAGAAAATAATGATATCATCCTTCAAAATGTTCGTGCTTTCAAACAAAAAATCGACCCTTCGGCGTGTCCAAAGACAATCCTACAACTAATACATTCACAACAGGAGTCCATATGAGAATCTTACTGATTATCGTGTTAAGTATCGTTCCTATATTAACGGCTTGCCAAGGTGAAAAACTAGCATCTCGCACTCCATCCGAAAAGAACATCATCATGATCATGGTTGATTCGATGACAGATGAGCTTTTAGAAGAAAGCCTTAAAAGCGATGAGTTTCCTGCCCTTCGTTTTTTTATGTCTAAAGGGCAAGTTTATCCTGACTTGATTGCCCCCTTCCCTTCCATGTCTGTTGCGATCGAGGGGACACTTATCACAGGAGAGATGCCCTTTGAACATAAAGTACCAGGTCTAACTTGGTATGACCAATCGGAAGATCGAATTATTGACTATGGAACTTCGTTTGAAACATTGCGTAAGTTAGGAATTAAGGAATCATTGGAAGATGCTTACTATCGTTTGAACAACGTCCATTTAAATAAAGAAAGCACGACCATTTTTGAAGAGTTGCATGAGAAGGATATTTCGTCTGGCGCGATTAATACCCTCTTATATCGAGGAAAAACCAAGCATCTTTTGAAAACTCCGCTCGGACTCAATAAATGGATAGGGATCGATGATGAAGTGGAAACATATGGGCCTGACATCTTCTCCTTTGGTTCTTTTCATAGACCAGCCATTTTAGAGGACGAAAGATTGCCAGACGCACTGGTATTGCGCGCAGGGTTCACGGATAACTATGCAGCTGAAGTGATAAAAAAATTAATACTAACCAATCAACAGCCCCAATTTCTGCTCGCTTTTTTCCCCGAAATGGATAAAAAGACGCATCGAAACGGTCCACCTTATGTAAAAGGATTCAAAGAAGTAGATCACCACCTTCAAGAAATACTGGACGTCTATGAAAATTGGGACGATGCACTAAAGGATAACATCTTTATTTTATTTGGTGATCATGGCCAAGCTTCTTTGGCGGAGGAAGAGGACGATGCCAAAATTGATTTACACAAGCTATACGAGAATTATCATATTGCTCCCTTTAAAGAAAATCCTTCCTCTGGTGATATAGTCATTTCCAACAATCACCGGATGGCTTTTCTTTATCCTACAAACAAGAAGGTGCAACAAGAGGAGCTTGCGCTTAAAGCCATGGGGGACAAACGAGTTGCTTTATCTGCAACGAACATAGATGACTGGTTTACTGTCTGGACTCCTGAAATTAAAGAACCGTTTAGATTTAAGAAAGGCGGGGAGTGGACCGATTCCTTTGGACAGTCCTGGACCATTGATGGCCCTAAAGAAGTGCTTAAATTATCGATGGATTCCCCTAACAAAAAGATTTCCTATACAGATTATCCCGACGCACTTAATCAGCTTTCCAGTGCCCTATTAAGTCAACCAGATTCTGTTGTCATTACTGCTAAACCCGGGCATATTACTTTTTCAGAGACGGCACCTATACATGATGGCGGAGGGGAACATGGTGGAATTCACAAGGATGATACCTTGGCTGCACTAATCATTGCCGGCACAGACAAAGAACCAACTTCTAGGAGAATGGTGGACTTGAAAAGTTACATCTTGGAATTGTTACAAGAAGAGTAAAGGGGAATATTTACTCTCCACTTGTTAAAAATATACAAAATAAAACTTGGGAGGTTTCACCATGACTAATGTGTTAGAAGCCATAGCAGCCATCATAAAAAATTTCACAGATGAAGAACCTAAACTGCCTTTACATGTTGGGGAAGTAATGGATCTATGGACGGCTTTTACAGCATTTAAGGAAGCGCATACTCTTTATCAGGTTGCACTCAACAGTACTATCGATAGAGACTTGAAAGCCATGTTGGAGGATGCATTGAACGGTAGTCTTTCTGATACAAAACGGATAGAAGAATTCCTCGTTAAAGAAGGCGTTCCATTACCCCTTGTTAATCCCAATAAGCCTGCATCCGATCCAAGCGCTATTCCCGAGGGGGTTAAACTGACCGAGGATGAGATTGCAAATCTTATAGCTGCTAAAGTTGCCACTTCTATTACTTTTTGCGCCCAAGCAATGTCCAAGACGGTACGAACTGATGTCGGCCTTTTATTCTTTTCCATTCAGGTTCATTTAATGAAATATGCGGCACCATTAAAGAATTTAATGAAGTCCAGAGGATGGTTAAGGGTTCCCCCGAAATATAGTCCACCTGGTGCTCCCCATCCACCTAATTGACTCCTTCTTCTCTTTTTCCCACTGCTCTTACGTTTAGGTTGGAAGAAAGAAGTAAATATACAAAGTATAGATACACGAAGGAGGGATCTGTGTGGAAAATAATCATTCCATGCCTAAGGAAGAAGGACTGGATCATAGCCTGAAGCTTTTAAAAGAAGGATACCAGTTCATTATGAACCGCCGTCATATGTTCCATTCTAATATCTTTGAAACCACTCTTCTAGCAGAGAAAGCAATTTGCCTGACTGGTAAAGACGCTGCAAAAATATTTTATGATAATGAGAAATTCAAACGAAAAGGCGCAGCTCCTAAACGGTTGCAAAAGACACTCTTCGGTGAAGGCGGCGTGCAAGCGATGGACGGTGAATCGCACCATCATCGAAAAGCCATGTTTATGTCCCTCATGACGAAAGATAGCTTGAAGGAGATTACAGCACTTACAAGGAAAGCTTGGGAAAATGCGGCTTCAAAATGGGAGCACGAAGAGAAAATTGAATTATACATAGAAGCAAAGAAAATACTTACACAGGTTGCCTGTAAGTGGACAGGTGTTCCTCTGCCGGAAGATAAAGTGGAGAAGTTCGCCGTTCAATTGGGAGACATGTATGAATCTGCTGCTGCAATTGGCTTAAAGCATTGGAAAGGCCGCAGATCCCGCTCCAGTGTAGAAAGCTGGTTAGAAGACCTGATCGAAGAAGTACGGGAAGAAAAATTAGAGGCACCAAAAGAAAAAGCCCTCTATCAGTTCTCCATGCATCGCGACCACAACGGGGAACTTCTTGATAAAGAGACCGTTGCAGTGGAATTATTAAATCTCCTGCGTCCGATTGTGGCTATTTCTGTTTATGTTTGCTTTACCGCTCTTGCTGTACATCAGTATCCAGAGGAAGCTGCAAAATTGCACGAAGGAGACAGTGGGAGCCTCCAACGGTTTGTGCAAGAAGTCCGTCGCTTTTATCCTTTCTTCCCTTTTACCGCTGCAAGAGTGAAGCAAGACTTTACTTGGAATGACTATACGTTTGAAAAAGACACCCTTACCCTCTTGGACTTGTACGGAACAAACCATCATCCAGAAGATTGGGAGAATCCAGATCGCTTTGAGCCCGATCGCTTTAAAACATGGGACAGAAGTCCATTTGATTTCATCCCACAAGGTGGCGGGGAATATGATATCGGCCACCGCTGTGCAGGTGAATGGCTTACTGTCGATATCATGAATGTAAGCCTGGATTTTCTAGTGAATGATTTAGAATATGACGTACCAGAACAAGATCTGAGCTTCAGTATGTCCCAAATCCCAAGCTTGCCAGAGAGCAAAATGGTGATGCGGGTTAAGGCACACCGACCCAGTAACAATAAACAGAGGATTTTCCTCATAAAAAATACCCAAAGACCATAATCTTTGGGTATTTTTATTTAGACATAGCTTTCACCATGAGAAAATGAGGGTTTGTCATGAGATAGTGATAAGCTTCCTCCTTAACCTCCCTCATCTTCTCGTGAGGTTTTTAGGTTCAATCAGCTTTTCAAGCTCAAAAAATCGAGTAGTTTCATTGACGATATCCTCCATAGGTCTCCTGTAAAAACTGACTTCAATGGTGATATTCGGCTTTTGCCACGTTTCAGTTAGTAGCTAAGTCTTAAAGTAATCTTCACAATGGAATCTAGTATAGTCCATGAATGGGTGGTGAACTGAAAATAAAAATGTTCCACCTGGTTTTAACACGCGGTGGAATTCGCTGAAAGTTGCGGTCCAATCTTGCAAATAGTGAAGTGTAAGAGAGCTAACTACCACATCAAAGGAATCCTCCTCAAACGGTAGCGGCTCTTGGAGATCGTGACAAAGAAATGTCGCATCGTCCCCCACTCTCTCTTTTGCGGCTTTTATCATATCCGGACTAAGGTCTATCCCTGTAACCTGCTCCACGATGCACCAATTGAGCACTATACCAACCAGCAGAGCAACCGGCGTCCAGCACTTTTTTACCTTTCAAGTCGTAAGGCAGAGCAGCCATCATGGCCGGCCGTTCATAGTAGGCATTATAAGGGCTACCTTCATCTGTATCATTTTGATAGGTTTGAGCTAGTTTGTTGTAGGTTTCTTTTGTGGGGTTGGTCATTTAATCACTCCTCTCATTTTAAAGCAGAATACAATTACTTCACATCCACCACTTCATAGCTTCGATCTTGTTCAGTGATTCCATCCATTATACAAGAACCTTTATAGATGTGAAGCTTCGAGCCTTCTCCCACTATCGCTACAGGGAAGTAGTCTGCCTCTTCAACGATCGTCTTAAATCTCTTAGGTGAAATTTCTATTTCTAGCTCATGTCCAATCAATGCGTAATCATAGTTGCTTACGGAGTAGAAATGTTTCAAAATTTCAATAAACGTTTCCTGTACCTTGCTTACATCAGAATGACAAACATCCTCCCCTCTCACATTGACGAGGAATCCATAAAAATCAATCTCTTCTGTTATCGAAATGGTTAGCTTGAATGAAGATGACACAATTTATAAGGTTGGTATTGAACAACGGAAATTTTCATCAAAGAAAAGTAATCCCACTTTTTCTGATGAGGAAGAAATTGATATTAACGGCAATAAAGGGCTCTTCATACCATGGGGCAACGACGGTGAATTTGATAAAAAGGGCGAATTAATTACTGGCGGATTATTGCAATGGACACAAGACGGAACTCAAATAGAAATGGATAGTCCGAGGATTTCTAAAGAAATGATGTTAGAAATTGCAAGGTCGATGGAACTGGTCGGGTCGAAGGGACGCTGACCCACCTCGGGCGGGTTATCGTGCCTGTTCCTTCAGCCCTTTGGTCCATCAACTCGTCAAATAAATATGTTAACATAAAATAAAATATAACAGACAATTACAGCTATTTTGACAGGTAGTTAAATAAACAAAAATTGAGGTGAAAATAGTGGATTTATTACTCTGGATAACGATTAGTTTCATCGTTATCGGATTTGTAATTCTCGCTTCTATGAAAAAAGGTATGGAAAACAAGCTCGCTTTTATTACAGCAAATGAGGAAAGCGAGGAAAGTTCAGTAAAAACTAAATCTATAATTTGGTGGATATATAGTGCCACAGCTTGGGGCATAGTTAGTATGGGGCTAATTGTTTGGAATTTTCATACCTACTTTGGTTAACTGTGGCTGGATGAGAACCTCTTCCTTCCTGTTTCTAGGTAACAGAGGTCTTCATAAGCGCGATGAAGACCTCTCTCCTCCCGTTTCCATGTAACTAACGTCTTCATACCGCCGATGAAGACCTCTCTTTTCCCATTCCTACTTAACTGAGGTCTTCACTCAAGTTGAAGACCTCCAAACAGTATTTCTGACAATCACTTTCTCACATTAACGCACAACCGGGTCGAGAAACCTGTCCCCACAACCCTTCCCCACACTACAAACCTCCAAATAATGCATCGCTCTGGTACAAGCTGTATAGAAGACTCTCCTCAAACTCTCATCTCCGTACACTTCTTCGGAAGCATTGTAAATAATGACCGCATCAAACTCAATGCCTTTTGACAAGTAAGACGGAACAACAACTACGCCTTGTTCGTACTCCATGGAATTCATTTTCAACAACTTTAGATTCTCAATCTCCGAAGAAAGTGCTTCATAAGCGCGAGCACTCTCTTCACTCGACTTACAGATTATAGCTATACTGTGATAACCGCGATCCTTTAACTCCTCCACTCTTGCCACGATCCCACCATGCAGACTATTAAAATCAGACACTTCCGTCATCACCGGCTCCTCGCCGTCCCGGTCAAACGGGACGATTTTATCTCCGTTTGGAACAAGCCTTCTCGTAAACTCGATGATTGGCCTTGTGGAACGGTAGCTCCTTGTTATATTAATAATCTCCGTCTTCTCCGCTCCATAAAGACCCTCTAGCACATCAAAGTTGACCGCTTCAATCGCATGGGCAAAGATTGCCTGGTTAAAGTCACCAAGGACGGTCATCCTGGCAGCAGGGAAAAGCCGCTTCATAAACTCGAATTGGAACGGGGAGTAATCCTGCGCTTCGTCCACGACAATATGCTTGATTGAGCTGTTAATCTGGAAGCCAAGAATCAATTCTTTTAAAAGTAAAAATGGTGTTGCATCCTCGTACATCAGCTTATCTTCCTTCAGTGCCTCCACTGTACTCTGGCAGATTGCCGGCCACTCTTCAGGCGGCGCTCCTTCCAGCCACTGGCCAACCCGCGCTGGCTCAGCGAAAATCTGTTCATACAACGCTTTAAAATTGATAAACTGATAGCCACGAACCCGCTGACGCAATGGCTTCATCTTTTTATGCACAAGCAAACGCGCAAGAGCACCTGGGTCGACTTCATAATCCGCGACTTCTTCCCTTTCAAAACCTTTCTTTTCCGCTAAAAAGGCACGAGCTTCATTGTATTCTTCGTTACTGAGAAGTTCCATCTCCTCCTGGACCCATGGCTTATCACTTTCAGCCTTCTGGATGACTTTTAACTCTTTAATCAGCCAATCCTTTAACTTTTCCAGGCGGTTAGATAGGCGAAGCGAAGTTTCATGCTGATAAAACCGGTACGATATTTGCTGTGCCGAAACAATTGTTTCTCCTCTAAAGTTAATGTCTTTAAACTTCATTCCTTCCGAAGCTAACGATTCTATATAAGATTGAATTACATCATAGTACCGCAGCGAAGCCTTAAATTTTATGCCTGCAAGCCTTGCACTATACCCTTGTGAATCTTTCTCCGTCAGTACATACTCCAACTGCTCATACGGATTTTCCACATGAAAGGCCTTGGACAATCGATGATCGAGATACTCCTGGAAGGTAACCTGCTGCATGCTCTCCTCGCCTAGCTCTGGCAAGACATTGGACACATAGCTTTTGAACATGGAGTTGGGTGAAAATAAAAGGATCTGGTCCGCATCGAGGTTATCTCTATACTTATAAAGCAAATAAGCAATCCTTTGCAGGGCGGCTGATGTCTTCCCACTGCCTGCCGCACCATGAACAATCAGAAGCCTCCCGCTGTCATGCCTTATGATTCGGTTCTGCTCCTGCTGAATCGTCGCAACGATATTATGCATGTAATTGTCTGCAGTCGCTTTGCCGAGCACCTTTTGTAAAATTTCATCCCCAATCGTGAGACTTGTATCAAACATGGATTCGAGCTCACCATTTCGGATTAGGTACTGCCACTTCTTTTCCAAGGTGCCCTCGATTTCGCCTCCAGGAGTCGTGTACTTCGCCCGGCCCGGCTGGTAATCATAGTAGACGCTTGAAACCGGAGCTCGCCAATCATAGATAAGGAAGTCCTCCCCACTTTGGTCCATTAGGGCCGAAATTCCAATATAGATCTGTTCCTCTTCCGTTGTGCCGTCCTCTTTAAAATCGATACGCCCGAAATAAGGAATCTCCTCCATTTTGCGCAGAGTGATCAAACGTTTGGCAGCATGCCTATGAGAGCTCTGACTCACTGACAACGCTTGCGCCTCCTGCCTCAAGCCAATGATTGTCTCCAAGTAATCATCAAAAGAATCCGTACTGACCTTTACCTCATCCCAAAAGTGTTTGCGAATAGTAATGACTTCATCCTTACGCCTGGAGGTCTCGTTCTCTAACTTCCCGATCTCCTCTGTAATAGTCTCCATCACATCGTCCACACGCTTTTGCTCCAACTGAAATTCCGTACTCATGCAAACACTCCTTTTTTTTCGAAAATAGATAGTTAGGGGGTTGACTTGGGGATGGATTGTATTGTATGATTATAATAGGGATAATTATAGTTAATTTTTTTATAATGCAATACAATCTATTTGAATTTACCATGGATTCGTGGGAGATTCAAGTGTTTTTTGGGGTTGAGGGGACGCACCCCGACCCATTTTTATGTTCATTTCCGCAATAAAGCTCAGAATAGCAAGTATTCTGGGCTTTTTTTATTTCCCCTCAGTCACTCCTTTCCCTCTCCCCTTTTATATTTCTTAAGAAACCTTAAGATTCTCCCTCCTATTTTCTTCAGCTTTCCCCTCTATACTGTTTTCAAGAAGGACAAAAGAAATGAGGGAAAACAGTAAAATGATTACCTTTTTAACTGAATATATCAGACACCCAAGAACAACTGGAGCCATCGCACCGAGTTCCAGATATCTCGCGCGAAAAATGGCCGAGCAAATAGATTATAAAAGGGCAAATACCATCATAGAATTGGGGCCGGGAACCGGGGTTTTCACAAAAGAAATCATCAAAAGAAAAGCACCTGATACCACCCTGGTTCTCATAGAAATTAATGAAACGTTCGTAAAACAGCTACAAAGTCAGTTTAAGGACATTCCTAATGTACACATCATTCATGGATCTGCTGAGTATATGGAGGGTTATCTTAAGGAACTTCATCTCCCAACGATTGATGTCGTCCTTTCGGGGCTGCCTTTCACATCAATGCCTGAACCGGTCTCAACCAACATTTTAAATAGAGTTTCAGAAGTTTTGGATGAGGACGGAAGCTTCATCACCTTCCAGTATTCCTTAGTGAAAAAAGCATTTATTCAACAATTTTTCCAAAGCATCAAGTTGAAAAAAGTATGGGGCAACCTCCCTCCTGCTTATGTGCTGTCATGCAAGAAAGTTGGTAACTAAGTGGAAGTAAATGAATTGATCAACTTAATCGGGAGTTATGGCTATGCGGCATTGTTCTTTTGCCTCTGGCTTGGGATTGTAGGGATGCCTATACCTGATGAAGTCATCGTGATGAGTGGCGGAATTGTTTCCTCTATCGGCATACTCCAACCAATTCCTGCTTTCCTGCTCACATACCTTGGGGTAGTCTCGGGTCTATCCATTGGCTACATCATAGGAAGAGTGATGGGTGTAAAAGTGGTCGACCGCGTATTAGCTAAGCAAAAGAACAAGCACCTATTAAAGGCTCAAAATCTCCTTGCAAAATATAACCACTATGCATTGGTTCTTAGCTATTTCATCCCATTTGTGCGCCATATTGTGCCGTATCTTGTCGGCATCAACAAGATGACCTTCAAACGGTACGCCCTATATTCCTATTCCACAGGATTTTTCTGGACACTTTTCTATTTTATTTTAGGAGCAACATTTGGGGAGTATATAGAAAAGATTGCCGATCTTGCTTTTCGATATGGCCTTTGGTTTGGGATCATACTCGGAATTGGAATGTTAGCCTATATTCTATATTATAAAACGAACACTTTCCGGAGGAGTAAACGCCATGAAAAATCAGACCTCAATATTGATCGTGGATGATGATGAGGCCATTCGAAAACTCATTTCCATCTACTTAAAAAATGAAGCATACGATGTGTACCAAGCCTCTACCGGTGTAGAGGCATTGGAGCTTTTAAACAAATATACGATAGATTGCATCGCGCTCGATATCATGATGCCTGAGTTGGATGGGTTGCAGACGTTGATGAAAATAAGGGAAGAAAAGGTCATCCCTGTCATTCTCCTTTCCGCAAAATCGGAGGACCTTGATAAAATCACGGGACTAAGTCTTGGTGCAGACGATTATATGACAAAACCGTTTAACCCACTAGAACTGGCTGCCCGCATTAAAGCTCAGGTCAGGCGCCATAAGGTTTTTCACGAAGTTCAAGATGCTACGATTACCGTCTGTGATTTGAAAATTGATGCACAAACAAGAATGGTGACAGTCGGAACCCAACAAATCCCACTAACTCCAAGAGAGTTTGATATCCTTCTTTTACTAGCGAAGAATCAAGAAAAGGTCTTTAGCGCCGAACAAATATATACTAATGTCTGGAAGGCAGATTCCTATGGCTCCGATAACACGGTGATGGTCCATATTAGAAAAATAAGAGAAAAACTCGAACAAGAGACCGGGAAGCGCTACATTGAAACGGTCTGGGGAGTGGGGTATAAAATCTCATGCTGAGAAAAAAATTGGTGACAAAAACCCTTGGTATCATTGCCATCAGTGGTGTTTTAAGCATCTTTATATTTAGCTTTCCAGCTCAATATATTTATAGGCTGTTGGAGCTTGAAAAACTTACTGTCCTTCAATGGAACACGATTGCATTTACTAACTTCTTCATCAGCATATTGTTCTTCATCGGAATGTTTTACCTACTGTTTCGCCCCACCCTCACATATATACGGGATATCGAGGCCGGTATCAGGGATATGGGAGAAGGTAATCTCGACCGTACTATTCCAGTTAAAGGAAAAGACGAGCTATCCTCCCTTTCTCAAAACATCAATCAAATGGCAGCCGAATTAAAAGATAGATTTGAATACCAGCAAAAATTGGAGAAAGAAAAAAGTGAACTAATAGCTAATATCTCCCATGACTTGCGAACACCTCTTACTTCCATTATCGGGTTTTTGAGCGCTGTTAAAGAGAAGAGGTATGAATCCGAGCAAGAGAAAGACGAATTTATCGACATTTCCCACTCAAAAGCACAACAACTCGAGCGCCTTATCAACGATCTATTTGACCTTACCACCTTGTCTGATAATCAGTCCAACCTTTCCAGGCAGAGGGTTAACTTGAACATGTTGCTTCAACAATTTGTCATGGAAAGTGAGGGCACCTTGCCAAAAGAAATGGAAGTTTCCCTTGTTTTAAGCAAGGAAAACGTATGGATTGAAGCTGATCCGGAAAAATTGATTCGAGTATTTGAAAACCTGCTTACCAATGCTGTCCGGTATAGCACGAAGCCATCCAGTTTGACCATTAAAACGAGCATTGAATCCAGCGGGTCCGTCCTTATCATTTTTTCCAATCCAGCCCCACCTCTTTCAAATGAAGAGATTGACCATCTATTCAAGCGTTTCTTCAAAAAAGACCAATCACGCACCTCCACCGGTTCAGGCCTGGGACTTGCTATCGTAAAGAGCATTATCCAAATGCACAACGGGAACGTATGGGCGACAAGCGAGGATGGCGAATTTTTGATAAGTGTGGAGCTACCCAAAGGTTGAGGGGACAGGCACCGTGACCCACTGCGGCATTCAATATTAATATTAAGGTTTATTTAAGCTTTATACCTCTGAAAATATGTTAATTTTTAATTAGACTTATTACACATACAACTGTAAATAAAAGTCTCTCTATAATTTGAATGTAAGCGAGTTGAGACAATATGACAGCCTACGATGAACTAGAAAATGAGGAAATCATTTATTACGTCTATAACCTAAATTGGTTGCTTCCTACGGAAACACAGGAGAATGCGATTGCTTTCCTTTCGCAACTACCACCAGAAAAAGCAGATCTACTATTACCTACATATGGGAAAGAATGCTGGGAAAATGGAGTTGCCATTTTAAAAAATATAGGCTATCCAAACAATTTAAAAGCATTACCAAAGCTAGCACGGTTATTACAGGATCGAAATTGGCCAGGTTCCCTTGAAGCTATGGCAATATTTAAACGAATGGGAAAAGAACATAGCACCCCATTTATCGAAAAAGAAATTAATGAGGCACTCCAGTTTATGGATGTGGATTGGCTTGAACACCTCTACTTTGCGAGTTGTTATATAGGGATTGCACGAGAGGACTTTACTAACAAAGACATATATTCCCAGATGCAACATCTAGTCACTACCAATAAAGAATAGAAACAAAGATTAGTATTAATAAATATTACCAAGAGGTGCATTAACATAAAGAAAATTAGAGGCGGGAAAAGAAGAGTTCGTCAATTGGATAAGCTTATAGAGAAGCATTCATCTTATAATCCAAAACAATTAATGGAACACAAAGTGGAAAACTTAAAAATCTTCTCATACCCTGAATTGCATAAATTACCCACATGGTACAAAAAGAAAATAGCCTCCACCATTATAGAGATATTCAAAACATGGAAGGAGCAAGCGAATGCCGAACTAAAAATGTTCTATATAAGACTTCACATACACTCAAACAACATCTTTAACTCTGAGATTATTTTAACAATAGAAGAGCAAACCGAATGGTATAAAAAGCGGTTCCAAAACGGAATAAGCGGTTCACCACTACCACTATGGGTAAGACTTAAAGTTGAAACACATGATTGGATGGCATTTCACTTGCATTCCACTTGGTTAGAAGAGGAGATAAATACTTTATCATCCGCAGATAAAAATGCATTGCTACAAAATCTAGTGGAAACCAAAAACGCACATCACTATGATGGTACGTTGATGAATGAATATATAGTATACGAAGAAACGGTGTATTTCTTAGAAAGCGAGAAGCTAGGGGTTGGGGGACAGGCACGCTGACCCACTGGTGGGTCAGCATGCCTGTCCCTACAACACAACATTATGTTATGATATCTAGGTTGTTTATCTACCACACGACACATTTCCATTCAGCTTAGAAAAGAGGTATTTATGCAATCTGATAAATTAACGAGGCAACATTGGTTGCTCATTTTAACACTTTCTTTATTAACGTTTGTCCTTGGGACAAGCGAGTTTGTTATAGTTGGGATCTTGACGGATATTTCCTCAAGCCTTGAGATGTCTAATGCTAGAGCAGGTACGCTTGTTTCTGCGTTTGCGATTACGTTTGCCATCGCCACACCGATTGTGATGTCAGCAACAAGTCATTTTCCAAAGCGTAAATGGATGTTGTTTTTAATAGGTGCTTTCATTATCTTCAACGCGTTGTGCGCGATTTCTACATCCTACACGATGCTGCTTTCATTCAGGATTTTGACGGCAATTGTGACAGGGGTTCTGATTTCACTGGCCATGATCGTGGCAAGTGAGACCATGCCGGGTAAAAAACGCGGACTTGCTATATCATTTGTGTTCGGTGGTTTTACCCTTGCGAATGTCATAGGAGTTCCGATCGGGACGGTGGTATCATCCTGGTTCGGCTGGAATTCCACGTTCATGCTGACTACTATAATGGGAGTAATGGCGTTCCTTGCATCCTATTTCGTGTTGCCTAGCAAGCTTAGCCAGGTTCGAAGCTCCATCAAGGATCAGTTCTCGTTGCTGACCAATCCGAGAATCCTGATTGCTTTTTTCATTCCTGCTCTCGGATTCGGGGCAACTTACGTCGTCTTTACGTACCTTGTTCCGATCTTGAAGGGAATGGGAGCACCAAGTTATTCGATCAGTTTGATTCTTTTCGCGTACGGATTCATCTCGATTTTCAGCAATATACTGGCAGGTAAAATAGCCAGCCATAATCCGATCGGCCGCCTTCGATTTGTGTTTCTCATTCAGGCGGCTGTACTGATAAGCTTATTTTGGACAACCAGCCATTTCGGGTTCGGACTTGTAAACATTGGATTGATGTCGTTAATGGCCATTCTTTTGACCACGTCCACCCAGCTCTACCTGATAGACCTAGCAGGAATCTATCAACCAACAGCAACGGGGCTCGCCGCCTCCCTCATGCCTGTTGCAAGCAACGTCGGCATCGCTATGGGTTCTGCCCTGGGCGGATTCGTCTACCACCAATTCGGACTTATTCACGTAACATGGGTTGGAGGAATTGTGGCAATTTGCGCAAGCCTTCTTACGTTCCTGAGTTATTATTTGGATCGGAAAGAGGCGTCGAGGGGACAGGCACGCTGACCCATTTCATGTTCATAGATTCAAGAAAGCCGAGAATAGCTGGTATTCTCGGCTTTTTAATATTTGTTGGATATGGTGGGTCACGGCACCTGCAGCACATAATCCATAACAGTACCCCAATACTCAAATCGGTTGTAGGTAGGGTCTGTTGAATCAAACTGGATCCATATAGGGGCATTATTTAATGATGGATTTGCTTTAAAGAACTTTTTATCCCCATAGACGATTGCTTCAAGTGCCAATGGCAATTCTCGCCTAAAGATAGTATTACGGATAGCGTTCACGGTCGGACCATAATCTCCTACATAAACGTATACACATAGGAATAAACCCAAGTTAGATTTTTTCCATTCTGCTAAAACCTCATCCCTCATACTGGTGATTTTGTCATATGCAAATTGCAAGCCTATAGTCAGAAAGAGCTCAGCTGTTATGTCAGAGTGCGTCAATGTATATTTTCGGCCAAGTATTGGTGCTGTCGTTGTCATACCAGGTCTGAATTCTACATGTAGCTTTTCAGGATTTAATCTCCCCATAGTTTAGCTCCACTCCTTGGGGCATGGGGACAGGCACCTCAGCCCAATTTTATGTTTGAGTTGGTTGCATTTAATCCGCATTTCGAACAATCAAGTAAGCGATTAAACCAAGTGGGCCCGTGGCCAATACAATCAATGCCCACAGACAGCCAATGTTGGTGCCGTGCTTTTCCTTTGCGTCCACGAAAACCCAAAACAAAATCACATAACTCAGTACATACATTAACGGGATGACGAATAAAAGTAAGGATAAATCCATGATGATGGCTCCTCCCTCCGTTATTTCTATATTTATATTACGCATATGGGGGGGAATATGTTTCACGAGGGAGTCGTGGGGACAGGCACGCCGACCCACTTTCTCTGTCTGCACACGACGAAACCCGAGAATAGCTCGTATTCTCGGGTTTCTCATTGTATTTATCCTTGGACAGTGGGTCACGGTGCCTGTCCCTACAGCCCGCTCTTATTCGTCATCTCCCATATCCACTGGTACTGATACGGGTGATACAGTATCATTTCTACTGATTTCTACTTCAACTGTATAGGTCATATTTATGAATTGATTGAACGCACTCATACCAACTATGCTACCTTTTATTTCTGGTGAGTCGACATATTTTACAATGTAATTTACATTCGCTCCCTTTGATTGGTAGTCTTCATAAAATAGTCGAGGTAAATCTCCATCTAATTGACCGCGATAATCTCTCAGATATGGGCGTCCTAGCGAATATACAACAGTGACGGCCGAATCCTCTTGGCCCGTTAGTTTTGTACCTGCTTCAATGGATTGAGAAATGAGCTTCCCATATGAGACATCCGAATGGAATTTTTGTTTTACCAACAACACCAAACCTGTTTGTTCACTCGCTTCATCTGGTGTAAGTTCTCCGAAATTTGGCACGATCGTTGCCTTTCCTAAGGAGACTTTCACCTTCATTTGATCCTTCTTAGCAATTTTCTCCTCTGCTTTTACACTCTGACTAATGATCAAATTAGCTTCAATGATGTTTGAATCTTCTTCTTCATACTCCATCTCAATCATGTTTGTTTTGGCCCATTGTTCCACTTCTTCTTTTGGTTTGTTAGAAAAGTCCGGAACCGTGATATCCTTCGCAAACACTTCTTCTCCTTTAGACAGGTACACAGCAGCACTATCTTTTCGTTTATATTCCTCAGCCGCAATATTGCTATCTCTTATCTCCAGTCGGATGAATTCCCCTTGCTTCATTGATTCACTGAATTCGTACACAACTTTGAGATTCTTTGCATGATTTTCTTCAATCCAATTTACAATATCGGGTTGAGCCATCTGTGAAAAATCAGGAAGTGGGATAACATCTTCAGGGTCTGCCCCTTTGCTACTTACAAATTGAACCGTTTTTCCTTTGCGAACTTTATCTTTTTCTGGAACACTTTGAGAAAAAATCTGATTTTCCTCATACTCGTTACTATATTGTTGGGTTAATTCCATTTCTAAGTCGTTGTCCGCTATCCAAGAACGTGCTTCGGAAACAGGCTTACCTACAAAGTCTTCCATCTTTACATGGACCATTTGATAGTATATGAAAAAGAGTAGGATACCGGCAAGGAGGGATCCAGCGATAATGACCCCTTGCTTACGACGTTTGTTTTTCCTATAGTCGGGGTCCACTTCTACTTCTTCATCTGACCTATCGTTGTTAGCATCCCGTTGCGCCATATTGGAATAATATCTACTTTGTGTAGGTTGCTTTTCAGAATTACTACTAGTTGATGGTGCCGTCTCTACTTTTGTCTCTTCTTGTATTTCTTCACTTTTCGGTTCATTTTTTTCCCTAGAACTCTTTTGCTCGCTCTCCAATTTATCATAATTATCTTTACCAAACTTGGATAAAAAGTCACTCATAAGGAGCTAAGACACCCTTTTTCAGTTGAAAGATTTTATCAGATTGTTGAGCAACTTCTTGGGAATGGGTTACCACGATGACGCACTTTTGATGTTCGTGCGCTAATTTCTTAAAAATAGCGATGATTTCTTGTTCCATTTCTTCGTCCAGGTTTCCTGTTGGCTCATCAGCAAGGATTAACTCCACATTTGTCGCTAGAGATCTTGCAATGGCGACACGTTGCTGTTCTCCACCGGAAAGTTGGTTTACCCTGCGATCCGCCTTGCTTTTACCAATGCCGATATAATCTAGTAGATTGTACGCGACAGTCATTTTATCATCAGGTAACGGATTTTCTGTAATGGACATCGGAATTAATACATTTTCCACCGCTGTAAAAGTAGGGATCAGATTATAGTTTTGAAAAATAATCCCCACATTATTGCGTCGATAATGATCGTAACCAATACCTTTAATATCTTGTCCATTAAACAAGATAGATCCATTTTGTGGCGTATCTAAGGCACTTATAAGGGATAGAAACGTACTCTTTCCAGATCCCGATTGTCCTAAAATGGTATAAAACTTTCCTTTTTCAAAAGAAATGTTTGTATCTTTTAATATAAAACGGCGATTTTCACCATCTTGGTAGTAATAATTCAAGTCTTTAACTTCTAATATCATATTTCATCACCTTCCATGTTGTAGGTTTGCAAAAAATATAAAAAAGTTACATACGATGTTTACTTTTCATAGAATAGGGGTATCTATTAATATTATCCCTGTCCTATTTACATCATAATCTTTCTAGGGTTCAATCGAATGATATAAATAAGTGGTAGGATGGTAGATAATAGAATCGTAGCAATACCTATACCATAAAATAAAAAGATGAAGGAAGCATCTAGTGTCACTTGATACGATGCGATTACGTCATCTGTCGTCAAGTTAGAGTGAATACCCGAGCTTGGATACATATAGTAATCATCTTCGCTCTGACCTTTTTCCGCGTTGATCATCGTATCCGATATTCCTTGGGCTAAATAGTTTCCAGTGAATAAGGACAAGGTGATACCAATAAGAGAGATAATCATCACTTCTAATATGATTTGCCCAACCAGTCGCCCACGACGTTCCCCTAACGATAAGTAGATGCCTAATTCACGTTTACGATCACGTAAGAATAGAAGTACAACAAGACCGATAATCAAAACGGTTGTGATAACTGCTGCAATCAATACATAGTTGGATAATTTAGACATGGATTGAATAGGAGCTGAAATTGTGTCGTATTGGTCACTAGCTTTTCGTACCGTGTACAATTCAGGTAGCAATGGCTTTACTTCTTCTTCAAATGAAGCACTATCTTCCGGCTTGTTCAATACAAAAATGGGAGTATAATACTCTGACATTTCTTCATCTTCCATCATCTTTGCAAATTCCGGATCCTTCATATACTCTTCCATATGTGCTCTATTTTCAGCTAATACCACTTCATTTGGTACATAAATGGTATTTTGAAGATCCATATCCATCCAATCATACATACCTCTATCTTTGTTTGAACCTTCGTCCTTCTTGACCGTTTGCGGCTCGAAAAATCCTATTATTTCCAATACAACATCGCGAACAGCGGTAGGTTTGTCACTATTCATACCATAGATTTCACTATTTAATACGAACGTATCACCAACTTGAAGACTATTTTTATCAGCCAATTTTTTAGAAATAATAGCAACAGAAGATCCATTCTCTATTTCTTCCTTCTTAAAAACACGACCATCAGTCAATGTTGATTTTTGTTCCTCAAAATCAAGGACAGGTGCATAATTTATCCCTTTTATCATAAAATCCATACTTAAGAAAGAATCATCCATATCATGCTCTTCAAAATCTTCTTGGTGCTCTCCTCTGTAACTTTTAACCGTTTTGGAACCTAAATGGATATTTGTATTAAAGTCATAGTATTTTACATAAGATAATTCGCCAATCTTCTTAATTAAGTCGAGATCTAAGTTTTTAAGCTCGTACTCTCCTAATTCTTCTTCCGACATTTCATCCAAAGCCTCGTAATCAAGCTCAACCGTTGTTGCCGCTCCTAATTTTTCTTTAATACTAGTCTCTACATTTCCTGTTGCTTGTTGAATGGAAATTGCTCCTGAGATCAAGTTGCCCAACACAAAGATGACCAACAATAAAATAATGGACTTTCCTTTGTTTCTTGTGATGCTCAGCAATCCCCGTTTAATAAAATTCATGTATAAACCCCCCGTATAGTTTGAATGCAAACGCCGACCTTGGTTGCTGTAAATTTCCTTTGAATATTTCTATATGTAAAGGATAAAGAAGTACCATTCCCTTAAAGGAAATGATATTCTCAAAAACTAGTAGTTAATAATAACTTCGTTTTTTTCTACTTTCGCCTAGTAACGACATTGCAGCCCATATATAGACGTACAAAGATAACAAAAAGTTCCATAATATCTTAATAAAACCCAATTTTTTTATATTTTGTCCAAATAAATTGAGAATGAATAGTGGATTACGGTGCTTGTTTCTACTCCTCTCAGTTAGTTTCTTTTACTTTCATAATAAACAAGCAAATAATGCATATAAGTGCAATTCCAAACATGATTGTTTTATCTACTGCTCCCCAGCTATCAATTAAAGCAATAATAATAATATTTAATAACAAAGCATAAATTAGATATTTGCGCATACTTCTCCCCCTCTATCCACTCTCTTATCTTAATTAACCAAAATAAACGGAAGCTTAATAGAACCTTAAATAATCCTTAAATCTTCACGAAGGAGTCGGGGAGTCGCGGGGACAGGCACGCTGACCCATTTTCTATATGCGCACACCAAAAAACCCGAGAATAGCTCGTATTCTCGGGTTTTACTTTGTTTTTTTCCTTGGACAGTGGGTCACGGTGCCTGTCCCTACAGCCCGTTCTCTGCTTCAAACGCATCAAGCAGTGCCCGCACTTCATCGGTTGATTTCGTGTTCATGAGTTGGTTTCTTAGTTCTCCGGCTCCACGGAAGCCTTTGACGTAGATTTTGAAAAAGCGATGAAGCTTAGACATGTTGCGTGGCACTATTTCCGCATAATGATCTTGTAGATCCAACTGCAACCTTAAGAGGTCCAGGTACTCTTTGCTGCTGTGTTCTTTCGGCTCTTTTTCAAAAGCGAAAGGATTCTTGAAGATACCTCTCCCTATCATCACGCCGTCAATGCCATATTTCTCAGCAAGTTCTAGCCCCTTCTGACGGTCTGGGATATCTCCATTAATGGTTAGTAACGTCTCCGGCGCGATGCGGTCACGTAACTCCTTGATTTCTGGGATCAGCTCCCAATGCGCATCCACTTCGCTCATTTCTTTTCGGGTGCGTAAATGAATAGAAAGGTTCGCAATATCCTGTGCAAGAATATGCTTCAACCATTCCTTCCACTCGTCTACTTCCGTAAAGCCAAGTCGAGTTTTCACGCTGACCGGCAATCCACCCGCTTTTGCCGCTTGAATCAATTCTGCCGCAACATCTGGACGCTGGATAAGGCCGCTCCCTTTCCCTCTCGTCGCCACATTCGGCACAGGACAACCCATGTTAATATCGATCCCTTTAAAACCAAGCTCCGCCATGCCAATGCTCATTTGACGGAAATACTCCGGACTATCGCCCCAAATATGCGCCACCATCGGCTGTTCTTCTTCTGTAAAAAGCAGGCGGCCACGCAAGCTGTCCCTACCCTCTGGATGACAATAGCTATCCGAATTGGTGAACTCCGTAAAGAACACATCCGGTCGCCCTGCTTTCCTTACAACCGTACGAAAAACGACATCCGTCACATCTTCCATCGGCGCCAATACAAAAAAAGGCTTTGGTAACTCACGCCAAAAATTATCTATCATATCAAGCTCAAATCCTCTCAAAATATAAAGTACCAAATTTCCCGATCAAAAATTTACACTTATATCTTATATCACGTTTCTTTACTTTTTTTCAAATACAAGTACTTTGGACTTGTAAAAATCAACAATCTTTATTTTAACGAACTTTGATTCTGAATGGAATTTAATTAAACAAAATACCAGAAGATACCTTACATTTTCAATTCAAAGTTTCTATAATGAAAAATCCACTCTTCTATTAGAAGCAACGTAAAAAGGCAACGCCCAACAGGGTTGTTGCCTTCTTTTATTTGTGTTTCGAGCTAATATGTTCAGAATGCTGTCTGACATTTAAACCTTATCCTTTTCCTTTATTCTTTTTTTCTTCTTGCCCAAAATGAATGGGTTCTTTGTTCTCTGCCAGTACGACCCCATTTAAATCCATCATACGGATATGTGGTTCTTCTCCATTAAATAGCTCGGAATGCTTATATAACTGTCGGACAATCGAATCAAGTGACACAGCTTGAAGTGAATTTTCGAGTGTTTCGCCTTCTGCATTATTCACAACTAACTCCACTGTGTCCGTATCTACCAACTCTGCCCTTTTCAACAGTACATGCCCTTGGTCGTTAGCTTCGGTAAACCTGTATAAAATGTCATTGAACGTTTGCTCGGACAAATAAATGTCTTCCCACTTGAAGTTCCTGGAATCCAGATCCATCTTTTCTAATTCTTCAGCAGTCGTAAAATCTCCCCTATTAGCCATCTTTTTCGCTTGTACCTTATTTGCAGTATTTTCTACTTCTTTTCCAGCCTTATCTTCATTGCCGCCACAAGCAGTAAGTAGCCCCATAATAGTAAAGACGATCAGTGCTTTTTTTAACAAAGTGGTTAACCCCTTTCCTGAATTTAATCAGATGTGGGTTATTATTTGCTATTTAAAGCTTAATATTCTCAATTATAAAGGAAGCCCATTTTCACTTGTTCTTCTTCCTGCATTTTGGCGCTTTTCCTCCATAAAAATCACTCCAATTAAGCCAAATATAGAGAAGATGACTGGAGTGAGAAAACCGTAATAATACCCACCACTGATACTACCTGAAGTTGATTGAAAATAATCCAATAGATATCCAAAAATACTAGGTAGCAATACTGCACTTAAAAATCCACCAGTATTCGCAAATCCAGTAACAATGCCTGTTTCTTTTATAGGAAAGGACTGACGAACGACTGCAAAAGTTAAGGAGTTTGATCCGAAACCAAAGCCAATGGTAAAGAAAAGAATAATCAGTAAATAGAATGGTGGATGATCTTTAAACAAAAGAAAAATGGACCAACACAATAAAACCGTAATATGAAAAACAATATATGGCCGTTTTATCGTTTCAAGACAACTTGAAATCCATCCAATTATAGGTGCCCCAATGAGTGCGCCAATAAGACTAATCATAATAAGCTGACTTGCAACCATGCGTGTCATTCCATACACATCCATTACATAGGGCACGGCCCACGAACCGATAAACCCTATATACCCTCCCACAATCCCAAAGTGACAAAAAAACAGGGCCCACGCCTGCCGATCCGAAAGTATTCTTCGCAGTATAACCGATGTTTTTTCACGTTGTATTTTTGGGACTGCAATTGACGATTGCTGTGATTTTTTAACAAGCACAAAATAAAGGAAAACACTTAATAAGCATAAGAGTATCCCAGCTAAGAGAAATGCTCCCCTCCAACCAAGTAAGGCAATCAAAACGGAGAAAGGAACAGTTGCCAAGAGGAAACCTAAGCTTCCTGTCATTCCTGCAAACCCAATTAATCGAGTAAATTCCTTTTCATTAAACCATAGGCTTAAAATCAACACCATGTTTACCCATATGGTCGCATCCCCTATTCCCGTTAGGATTCTGGCAAAAAACAGGACCAATTCATGTGTGCCAAAACTATAAATGATGGTGCCTATACCCGTAAGAGTTGCCCCTAATATCAGAAGAAAATTTGGCCCATAACGATCAGCTAAAATGCCCATCGGAATTTGCAAACCGGTGTATACTAAAAATTGAATACTTGTCACTAATCCAACCGTTGCTGCTGTTACACTAAAATCCATCATCAATTGGTCTGTTATTAACCCTGGAGCCGTTCGTTGGCTCGACATTATTAAATATGTAAACAATACAGAAGTAAATAAGACCCATCTGAAATTACTATTCTGTTTGTCCATGTTATCCTACTCCTGTTAGCTTTTACCCTATATATATGGGTTTCCTGTAACAGTAGAAAGAGTTTTTAAAATTTAAGTGCAATCCATTCTAAGGAAATTGCTACCCCTGCCGTGCCTTTTACGTAGAGCAGTATCCAAAATAAAAAAGCCTATCATTCCTGATAGGCTTCAATAATACGTAGTTTATACGACCCGACGCCCGCTTTGGCCAAGGGCGTAGTAGATGCCATGCTGGAGTGTTTGCAGGCATTCAAATTTCCTAAGATTGGTCATGGTTTTAGAGATGACCATAGCAAGTTTTGCAGAAATGCCCACCAGGATAACTTCTGTACCGAGGAGCTTTGCGGCGGAACTTAATTTATCAATGAGGTCTGCCGTATATTCAGATATATCGTTGTTAAAGGCGGTCAGATCCAGCAGCAGATACTGTGTTTGGAATTTGCCCAATCTAGTGAGTGTATTTTCAATCAGATCCTCTGCACGGTCTTCATCGTAAGTGCCAATCAATGGTACCACCACGATTCCATCAAATACCGGAATCATTGGGGAAGAAAGCTCCTTGACGAGTGCCTGCAGCATTTTTGTTTTCTCTTCCACCATTCTCTCAAGCCGGGAAATCTCCTCCGCTTCCTTCCTCCTTGAAAGCTCATGTATATTCTGTTCTACATTTACATCGGAAGGATAGTATTTCACTATGGTATTTACATTTTGGTCATTCTGGTACTGAATGATTTTATACCAGTAATTTTGCCCAAATAGCCCTGCAAAAACCCCGGCATAGTGACAAGGCACAAAGATGCCAGTAAATTTGTGATGATCCAGACTGTTCATCTTATATTCCCAGTCATCTTGTATATGTAAGGTAAAGGTATTTTCCTCTTCATTCATTTCTTTGATTTCAACTTTTCCCCATCCGGCAGGTGCATACGTGTTGCTTATCCATTGAACCACGTTGGTCATGTTAATATTCTTTAAATCACGAAATCCTTCGCCAACGATTATCCCTTGACGGTAACCTGTGGTTTCGAGTACCAGATTCGTTGCTTCTATACCCGAAATCTCCCTGATGGTATCAAAAAATGTTTTCATGGCGGAGACCCAAAAGAATACCACGTCTCCACTATCAAAGAGGACTTGTCCAGTTTCCAGATCCCATTTCAGATCCACATCGCCTACTGTTATTTCCTTTTTCATTATCATGTCCATACCTCGCCACAGTTATTTTTATAGATTAATAGTACACGATTTATTAAAAGTTTGCATGCGTTTTCATTTAGCGACCACTAAAATATCCCATTTTTCACTTATAGATTTATTCAGTTCTTATAAATTTTTAATAAAAAAAGAGCCTTTCAATTGCTTAAAAAGGCTCTTAACTCACTGTTACATCTTTATTTTCCCTCATAAGTTAGTAGTGCACAGCACTCCACGTGCACCGTATGCGGGAACATGTCCACCGGCTGTACTTCAACGGTCTTATATCTCCCATCCTCGAGCACTCGCAGATCCCTTGCAAGTGTCGCCGGGTTACAGGATACATAGACAACCTTCTTTGGCTTCATTTCCAGAATGGTTTTCAATAGAGCTTCATCACAGCCTTTACGAGGTGGATCTACCACCAGCACGTCGGCGGTGTTGCCTTCCTTATACCACTTGGGAATCACGACTTCCGCTTCGCCCACTGCAAACTCTGCGTTTGTGATTTCGTTCAGCTCTGCGTTACGTTTTGCATCTTCAATCGCTTCTGGCACAATTTCGACTCCGAACACTTTTCGAGCTTTTTGAGCCAAAAATAGAGAAATCGTTCCGATACCGCAGTAAGCATCAATGACACTCTCTTCGCCTGTCAGGTCGGCATACTCAAGCGCTTTGTTATACAGAACCTTCGTTTGTTCGGGGTTAACCTGATAGAAGGATCTTGCAGAAATTGCAAACTTGATGTCACCGATGAAATCATAGATGTACTCATTGCCCCAAAGCACACGCGTTTCATCACCGAAAATCACGTTTGTTTTCTTCGTGTTGACGTTCTGCACGACGGATTTCACTTCTGGTAGGGCCGCTGTAATTTCTTCCACGATTGCACGGCGGTTCGGAATGTCTGGAGTGCGGGTAATGAGCACGACCATCACTTCACCAGTAACTAAACCATAGCGAGCCATCACGTGACGGAGCACGCCTTTATGTGATTTTTCATTATAAGCACGAACGCCATGCTTGTCGCAAATCTCGCGAACCGTTTGAACCACACGGTCGTTGATTTCTTGCTGAATCAAGCATTCCTTCATGTCGATGATTTCGTGGCTGCGCTGCTGGTAAAATCCTGCAATCAGTCCGCCTTCGCGTTCGCCGATTGGCACCTGGACTTTATTGCGGTAACGCCACGGGTTGTGTTCCATTCCGAGCACCGGATGAACAGGCACGTCTTTTAGGTGTCCAATGCGTTCGAGAACATCCTTGACCTGCTTTTGCTTGGCCACAAGCTGACCTTCATAGCTTAGGTGCTGAAGCTGGCAGCCTCCGCATTGCTTGTATATCGGGCATGGGGCATCGACACGATAAGGGCTTGTCTTGTGAATCTCCTCAAGGCGACCGAATGCATAGCCTTTTTTCACTTTAATTATTTTTACTTTGATTTCCTCGCCCGGCAGAGCATTTTGAACGAAAATCGGAAAGCCATCTATTTTTGCTACGCCGGCACCGTCATGCGTTAAGTCCTGAACGGTGACATCGTAGTATTCATTTTTTTGAACAGGTACTGTCATGTATTTTCTCTTCCTTCACGTTAAAATCGCTGTTCCGATTGTACCATACGGAAGTTGGGCTTGCCAGTTGAGGTTGTCGGATACTTGCTGGTATGTTTCTCAATGTTGCCACCTCATTCTACCTTTCAGCCCTATACTTCTACCTTTTAAACTCCTACTTCTTAATTTCCCGATCTTACTTCTTCATTTCCCAAACGATGTTCTACCTTTTCACTACAACATTCTACAACTTCGCAAAAAGGGACAGTTCGCAGTGCTCCAATCGAAGTACTGCAAACCATCCCTTAGTAGGTCAAAATCCGGTGTCCTCCGCCCCTTCCAAATCTGGTTGAGAACTCTTTGTTTTTCTAATCACTTTTTCTATGATGGCCTGATAACCATATAAAATAACTGCCAAAAAGACCGTAAAGCCCCAGTACATGCTTGGTGACATTCTTTTCATTTTAAATATCCCAGCTTTTTTTAAAGCACCACCAAAGGGGAAAATGTTGACCCAGTCTAACACTATGTTTATGAATATGTATTTTCGAAAGGAACCATATGTTAGCTTAAATATCCAAAGTGTTCCGATCAAGTGAGGACCTAAAATATAAGTAAAATCTATTGGAGCATTGGTGAATAAAGGATTTTTGTTTTTGAACCATTTTTTCTGATTAGCAATTACGGTAAATACAATTATTATTAGGTTCGCGAATGTTGCTACAGGCAAAAAACGGACAAATGATTTTCTCCCTATAAAAGGCACCGTCAACCACGGAAAGATTAAGACCCCTAAAGAAATCATCACTTTTTTGTTAGGCATAAACTAGCTCCTAAAAACGTATTTTAAGCATATTATTAACAGTTTTTAGAAAGACATGTATGGTTAGGTTAAATACTAAAGGAAATCGTGGGGACGGTTCTTGTGCTTCATTTATTTGAAAAAAAGCAGGAGATCCGCCCCCCTGAATTCCAGTTCGTTCTTTTAGCAGTTGCTGGTTAACTTATGTAGGATTGGGAGTTTTCCCCCACTCAACATATGTCCTATATTCATTTGGTCTCGCTATTGATAACTCTGTCTTCGATAATATGTGCTTTTCTTTTTTCTAATAAATCCATACTCTTCTCCTTTATTTCTGCGAGGCTTTCAGCTAGTTTATCCGGAATAATACTATTAACATCCTCCAATTCCGTACCTAAATGTATAACCTCTAGAACCGGTTTGGATACATTTATGGATTCCAATTGCTCCATCATGTAAGGACTGAACAATACCTTCTCCGCTTCTTCTATTGTTATCAAGTTTTTATTTAACGCTTCCACTAATCCGATTGCATTTATAAGAATGACTTTTTCTAAGTCCTCTTTAGTTGCAGACTTTATTAATAAACTTTTCATCGCTAGTTATTTCACACTCCATCCATTTTTCACTTTAACATCAAAAACTAAACCAGATTTACTTTGGAAGTAATGAATTGAAACCTTTTTACCATCCTTATCATATCCATCTTTATATACCTTTTTCCATGTACCTGCTTCAATCTCCCTCAATTCATTTAATAGAGATTTATTATTTACTGTTACATTCTTAGTACCATTTTGCACTGCTTTAAAACCACTCGGATATTTAGGGGCATATTTTATTGATTTATAAAGATTTTTTGATATTTTAACTCCGTTTACTACAATTGTTCGAACAACTAAACCGATAATCGGTGCAACCATAGGAGCAACCATTGGTCTTAAGTTATTAGAACTGTCTACAACACTATAGTCACTTTGATTCTCACCATAATTTTCATCAATATTTGTATCTTCATATCCAATATCATATAAAAAGTCATCTTCATTTTCTAACAAAATTTCATTGTTAGGTTCTGCGAAAACCGTAGCGAAATTTGGAACGATAATAGAGAAAATTAAGGTAAATGCTAAAACAATAGTAAAAATATTCTTCACTTTGATTCATCCTCTCGATATTATAACAATTAATTTAACTACCTTATTAAACATCTAATTTAACTTGAAACTTCTCTCCTTTCCCACACACATTTATGTTACCGTTTCAATTCTAGAGGGTTAGAATAAACAGAAACTTATATGAACCTTAAAGGATCCTTAAATTTATCGAGGAGGCAGAAAATTTGTCTCCACCCTTATGTATAGTTGAGGTTATGGCCTAATTGCTGGTTGAATATGTTAATATTAGAGTAGTTTTTATGGAGGAGAGGTTGCAAAATGACCATTGTTGCTTTTTTAATTATCGTATGGGTATTAAGCTGGTTCGGTTTTAATCGCCTGTTAGTACAAGCTTTAAAAGAACTCTTTAATAAGGAAGTTTCTAACGCTAGCTACTACTTCATTTTCTTTTGCATTGGCGTGATTGGGGATTTGATTTTGTTTTTTAGAGGGCAATATCCGTTTGATATGTAGAATGACTGGTTAGTGAGGGTTCTATTTTTATACCCTTCTACCTTTCAGCCTTTACCTTCTGCCGTTTTGCGGGCAACTTTTACATTTCCCGAGTCTACTTCTACATTTCCCAAGCGACCTTCTACCTTTTAACGTCGACTTTCTACATTTTCGCCAAAAAAAAGTTTCTACCGCTTCGCTTAAGCGATAAAAACCTCCCTTAGGAATTAGATTTTAATGGAATGACATTGTAATAATTCTCATAACGCGGTGCCTTTTATCTACTCCTCATCCGGCCTATACTCCAAAATATCTCCCGGTTGGCAGTCGAGAGCTTTGCAGACGGCCTCGAGGGTGGAGAAACGGATGGCTTTGGCCTTGCCATTTTTAAGGATGGAGAGGTTTGCCATGGTGATTCCGACTCTTTCGGAGAGTTCGGTGACACTCATTTTTCTTTTTGCCAACATGACATCAATATTTATGATTATAGCCATTGTTTTCACCTCACACTGTTAAGTCATTTTCGGATTTTATGTTAATGGCTACTTGCAAAAGCCTTTGAAGGACCGCAGCGAATACGGCAATAACAATAGATGCAAAGATTGGAACCGCGCCAATGATGATCGCCCCTGGCGCATCATCTTTATCTGCTAAAAGAAAAATAAATGGCATGATTACAACATACACTCCACTGATTGTAATCGCACAAATTTTGATTTTTTTCAACGCTTCCACCGAAAATTGCGAGAACGCTTCATTCTTATCAATATACCCTAAAAGTTTGAACGCCTGATACAACGCAAAGTAAAACGGAATAGTAGTTATGAACATCCCGGAGACAATGGGATACAGGATATACGCATATTCAGGAGTTACCGGGTTTTGCACCAACGAAACCAACCCAACTATACATAAAATAAAGACCGGTGTCCCAATAAGAAATACCGCTATCTTCAAAAAAAGTGTAGAACCATGCTTCATTAAAAGCACCTCGCTTCAACGTTATAATTTGAATCTACCACTTTATTTATTGTTTTTCAATAAAAATATATTGAAGTGCAGAGGGGAGAGTCGAGGGGACAGGCACCGCGACCCATTTTCCCACAAAAAAAAGACAAGCATCGCGCTCACTTGTCCCCCTCATAGTTATTTCACCTTCGCAAACACGCATGTATCCCGCAATTCCCCATTTACATCGCGCTCACTGTTTTTAAGAATCCCCTCTAGCGTATATCCCGTTCTCTCTGCAACCGCTCGACTCTTCACATTTTTAGAATCGCAGCGGATCTCGACGCGATTAGCATCCAATTGTTCAAATGCGAACTGGCTGATGCCTTCCACGGCTTCTGTTATGTAGCCCTTGCCGCTGTGTCTGGAATCGATCCAATAGCCGATCTCAAACTTCGGGATGGACCAGTCAATCCGATGCAACCCCGATGATGCCACGAATTCACCGGTTTCTTTTAAGAATACTAAGAGCCTCAAGTCCTTTCGCTGTAGAAACTCTGCATGACTCTCCCGTATATTCGCTTCCACATCTTCCACTGTTTGGTCGTGTTGCGCGAAAATCATCCACGGCTTGAGCTCAGGCAGAGAATAGATGATGGCGTCATATACCGCTAGACCGTCTCCTGGCAGTGGCATTCTGATTAAAAGTCTGTCTGTGGTGAATTCTGATGGGAAATCTTTTAAGATTGGTTTTGTGTTGTTCATTTTATCGCTCCCCCTACTTTTTGTACAAATATTTATAGGAAGATTCACTCTTCCCACTCCTCTGGCAACTGCACAATCACATACTCCCCTGTCCACATTTGTGTGGTAACAATCAGCTTCTCGTCCTCTTTTTTAAAGAAGTAACCACTACCATCTTGGGTCTCAAACTCCCACCTATGTTCACCTATCATTGCTTTAAGGGTTTCCCTGTAATCTCCTTGATTCGATCGAGTAATAAACCAATCATAGCCATCTTCGTTTGCAATTTTAATGATGGGTTCTGAAGATTCATTGATAGACTGCAAAACTTCCTTTTTACTTGCGGATTCTAATGGCAGGGTTGGGTAATAGAACTTGTTATTGTATGCGACAACTCCTAGGATGATGGCAATAAGGGTGATGATGGTGAGGCGTTTTATCATAGCTATCCTCCTAAGGAAAGGGTTAGAGCTTGGCATTTGGCAGCAGAGATTTCCTGCTAGTCTATGAAGACCTCTGTCACGCAATTTTTCATCAGTTCAGGTCTTCATTCGCTTGATGAAGACCTCTGTCATGCGATTTTCTATCAGTACAGGTCTTCATTCACTTCATGAAGACCTCTGTCACGCGATTTCCCATCAGTTCAGGTCTTCATTCGCTTGATGAAGACCTCTGTCATGCGATTTTCCATCAGTTCAAGTCCTCATTCGCTTGATGAAGACCTACTCCAGAGCAACTCTCCCTCACTGCTATCCCTAGTACTTATAGTAATCCTGCGAATGATAACTCCTAAATCCACAAGATTCATAGAGTTTCAGCGCATGGGCATTCCGCGCTTCTACTTCCAAAAAGACTGGCAATCCTTTTTCTGTCTTCATTCTCACCACTTTGGATAGAGCTTTCCGACCAATTCCTTTGCCTTGTAGCTCTGGGAAGACAGCAAACCCATATATCCACGCTTCTCCGTTTGTTTCGGAGACACGGATTTTCCCGGCAGTTCGATCTTTCGCTTCAATGATGAACATGTCCTCACTGTTGAGTTCCTTTATTCGCTGATTAAAGCTCTGGGCTTCTTGTTCCGTAAAACCAAAGCAGGCTACTTCCAGTTGAATTTCCGACTCAAAATCTTCATCAGATGTTGATGGTCTAATAATCACGGCAGGATCATCTGACAACTCCCCTGCTTCCCATTTCATTTGGTACTCGGCCATCTCGAAGGTACACGGAATGTTTTTTAAAAACTCCTTTGCATTTTTAGAGGAGCTTGGCGCATTCAACAAAATTGTCGTAGTCTCCTGCAATTTGACCTCTGCCACCGCTTCAGCAAACAATTTTGTGAAGATCCCTTTTCTCCGGTAGTCCGGGTGAACCATTCCAGTCATCTCTACTTTATTACCAAACCCGTAGCAACCGAGGAACCCGACAAGACGTCCATCTTCATAGTGAAAGAAGTCCTCTTTGCTGTTTTCATCGCGGGTTTCGAGCATATCTTCATTTAGTTTTAGCTCAAAGCCGCCTTCTTTTTCGCAAACGGATTTAAGTTCCTTGATTTGTTGTAGTTGTTCTTTTGATAGCATGGATTACACCTCTTTTGTTTGTGTTTAATAAAAAAAATGGATTAGATGATTATATCTCTGACCTTTAATATTCTCCGTTACCATCTCCACTGTCATCACCTAAATTCTTATTAAAATTCCTAAGTGTGATTTTGCCATCCCCATCAACGGAAAGTCACTGTTCTTCGTGGGTTGTAGGGACAGGCATGGCGACGCCAATGACCATTTATTAGGTAAATTTAGTTTCTCTCACTTACAATATATGGATTGTCGTCAATTTCAATTGATTTATTGAATACTTTTAGTGGTTAAGCGTATACTTCGTGCCATTTATTGAATAATTGGAAGTGTTTATTGAATAATTAGGGGCTTGGGTACGCCCCCTGCTAAACACTGGGTCAACGGACCTGTCCCCTCGACTCTTTCCCTCCCTCTCTGGTCCATCAGGCGCAGGAGGACCGTACCTTTTCTTAACATTTACAATATTTTAACTTATTAAAGCACTTTTATGTATTATTATTTCAAGTAGATACATAGTCGACTATTAAAATCTCGTCCTTCCACGAGGTTTTGATATAAAAATTTTATAGTAGGAGGCATTTCTATGCTGAAAAAGTCCATGTTGGTTGTTTTTGCATTCATCCTGTCGTTCTCTGCAATTCAACTTGATCCACAAACCGTCTCGGCACTTCCCCCTGGAACACCGTCCAAGTCAGAAGCTCAATCTCAATTGAACTCGTTGACTGTAAAAACAGAAGACCCCATGACCGGGTATTCGCGGGATTTATTCCCACATTGGAGCGGCCAGGGCAGTGGCTGTGATACTCGCCAAATCGTCCTTCAACGCGATGCAGACTATTTCACTGGCACCTGTCCCACAACGTCTGGAAAATGGTATAGTTACTTCGATGGCGTCATTGTCTATTCTCCGTCTGAAATTGATGTTGATCACATCGTTCCATTGGCTGAAGCTTGGCGTTCTGGTGCCAGCAGCTGGACAACTGAACAGCGACGTGCTTTTGCCAACGACCTCACAGGTCCGCAACTGATCGCAGTAACAGCAAGCGTCAACCGTTCCAAAGGGGACCAAGATCCGTCTACTTGGCAACCACCTCGTGCCGGTGCTCGCTGTGCCTATGCAAAATGGTGGATTAACACAAAACACCGTTGGAACTTACACCTTCAGTCATCTGAGAAATCTTCTTTACAAACGATGCTTAACGGCTGCGCTTACTAAATTAGAGATTGCGTCTGCAGGCGGAGTTGAATATGTTTGCAGACGCATTATAGATTAATTGAAACGGAAGGAGTTTTTACATATGGAAAAGAAATCATCTATTTTTACAGCATCACACGGCGTCATGACAGCCGAGGTTGGTGTCATCAGTGGCGAGCTCGAACTGCAAACCACCTGTGATGAGGACGGTTCCCTCTCGCTCGCCATCACCTACGTCGGTGCTGCAGAATGGTACACCTTGCCTGGTGAAGACTATCGCCTGCATGATTTACGTGATCATGAGGTAATTCACCGCATGCTTGTTAAGGTGTTGGAGCGGAATTGATGGGGTGGGTCGTGGGGGACAGGCACCGCGACCCGCTTTTCACACACATTAATTCTCTAGCTCAATATATTCCCTCAAAAGCTTCCATTGGTTTGCTTCAAGTCTCCAGATAAACATACACTGTGCAGTAAAAGGTTTCCCTCCAATAACGTTTGTTTCCCTACCCATTACAACTCTCTGACTACCGTTATCTCTTTCTATCACTGAAACTATTTCAAATGTTTTTTCCGCATCATCCATTTGACTCAAGACACCATTTAGATCATAGGAATAAAAATACGGTTCAGGCTGGGTTATTTTAGAATGCGCCCAATAACCAACAAAATCTTGTGACATAAGGCTTCTAATCCCGTCACCACTTTTACTAATAAAGCCTTCGTTCCAAGCTTGAAAGTACTTATCAATGACTTCTTCCATTGTATTCATTTTCCACTCTCCCCTGCTGGATTATAGGGACAGGCACCGCGTTACATCGTCCTATCCACCGAAAAGGACCGACAACTAGACTCTCAGATTTTTTTGGGTCACCGTACCTGTCCCTTCTACCCGTTCCGTATTCCATATCACTCACTGTCCTGAGTCAGACGAACAGGTACCACGCCTCTTTTCAAAAGAAACACATCCGGATTCCTTAAGCTCTTCCAGTCTTCAAACCCAAAACTCTCTTGATAGTTTTTCAACAGCAGAGACATGATATTTCCGTGTGTCACGATAATGATGTTTTCCGCGTCAGATTCAAGCGCTTCTTCTACCACGCTGACGATCCGATCCATGGCCTCTCTACTTGATTCGCCGCCTTCGTACTTCAACTCCAGATCATCATAGGTTGCTTTCAACTTTTCCAGCCAATCTGGTAAGTCTTCCGTGCTAAGTGTGCGTTCGGCTAAGCGCTCATCAACTTCTATGATACTATTTGTTTTCTTGCTTAATGGTTCAATGGATTGGATGGCGCGGATAAAGGGGCTTGAGATGATGCGGTCAATTGGTGTGTTGGAAAAGAGTTCGACCAACGTTCGAGCCTGATCAAATCCTTTTTCAGTAAGCTTAGATTCGGGCGGTTGCCCCTCGGCTTCGCAATGCCTAATTATGTACATGTTTTTTGACATGAGTGGCTCCCCTTTCTTTATTTACTAACTATTACGAATGGCGTTGGAAAATGTTACAACTTTCTTTATATAGTTGCTTTTTTCTCCTCCTAAACAAAGAACATTTTCTCTTTTCTCCCATAGATATGGAATTAAATATAGATATATACTACAATGTAATTGAGAATGATAATCACACTCATAAAAAAAAGGTTAATAAGGAGACAATCCAATGGAAAAGAATAAATCAACCTTAGCTCAAACCATTCGCGAGCGACGTTCTATAAAAACTGGATATACAAATAAAGAAGTAACGCAGGAAACGGTGCTAGAATTACTAGACGATGCAGTCTGGGCACCAAACCACGGGCTTCGGGAGCCGTGGCGATTTATTTTTGTAAGTTCAAGTGAGAAGCAGGGATTTGTAGAAAAGCTGGTGAAGACATTTCCACCAGAAATGCAGGACAATAGAAGGAATTATTTCAGTCAACCGGCTGCCTTCCTGATCGTGGTGATGGACGAAGACCCGAGACAAAAACAATGGGAGGAAAACTTCGGGGCGGTCAGCTCGCTTATCCAGAACTTTCAGCTACTTGCCTGGGAGAAGCAACTTGGAGTTGTCTGGAAGACGAATCCACATATTTATGACCCGAAAGTGCATCAGCTCTTAGGTGTTAAGCCGGGAGAGAAAATTGCTGGGTTCTTGCATATGGGGTACTTTGAACAGGTGCCACCAATGCGTGAACGAAAATCCGCGGCGAGCAAATTGACGGTGTTCAAGAATTAAGAGCGGGATGGCTTGTCTGCCCCTTCAAAATGAAAAGGCGCTCACCCATTTTTTTAAGGTGAAGCGTCTTTTCAATTACTGCTCGCTTTAGATTTAGGGTATTATAGGATATTTATGAGGTATTAAAGGTGTGGTTAAAAACGCAAAGGAGACTTTTAAGGGGATTTATCATCTGAAAGCCACCTTAATTTTTACTTCTACTTTTCATGATGAATATTTCTTTTTCAAGTCTGTTCACCTTATTATCTAGGAAGTCGACCTCATTTATCCTGGACTCATTCGTTAATTCAAATTGATTTCCAATCCCGTCAAGCTTGGCTTCGATTGTATCGAAATGTGTGTCCACAGTATTAAACCGAATGTCCACTGCATCGAAACGTGCGTCCACAGTATTAAACCGAATGTTCACTGCATCGAAACGTGCGTCCACAGTATTAAACCGAATGTTCACTGCATCGAAACGTTGATCTACAGTATTAAACCGGTCGTTCATTTCTGACTTCATGTCGTGCATTTCTGACTTCATTTCTTCCATCTCTGACTTCATGCCAGTTATTTCTGACTTCATATCTCTCATCTCAAATTTCATGCCTGTCATATCTGCTCTTATACTGCTTGTTCCTGACTTTAAATCATTCAAGTCGACTCTCATGCCTTTGACTTCCGAGTCCAATCCGACCAGCAACTCCAAAATTTGCTTTTCCATGTTATCACCTCCTCTTTCATTATAAAGGATAGGAGGATTCCTAGCACTAAATCCAAGAAAAAAGCATTTTCCATTTTTCGGGCCATAGGGTGATATACATATTCACTTTTAAGTGGGCCACAGTGCCTGTCCCTGTGGCCAACCCTCTCCCCTCTACCCACGAAGTATCGGCAAAGTACAACACCGGAAGGATCCGCCGGATTTAATGATTTCGATGATGTCGACTTCGATTACTTCAAAGCCCCTCTTCGTGAGTTCTGCGTTTACTTTGGGGTTTACGGGCAGGCTGAAGATTTTTTTGTTGCCTATGTTGAGTACGTTTGTGCCAAGGGAGAACTGTTCTTCATCTGTTACTTCGATCAGTTCGAAACGGGCAGAGAGAATGTCTATTTCTTCCTTGGTAAAGGCTTCTGGAAAATATAGTGCTTCTGTTGGTGAGATGATATTGAAAACGCAATCTAGGTGTAAGTATTTTTCCTTGAAGGGCACCTTTACGACTTCATAATGTGGCAGGATGCTTTGGAGGTGTTTAATTGCATCCTCGTTCGTCCGGTTACTTATGCCAACATAAACGGTCTCCCCGTTCACAATGACGTCCCCGCCCTCGATCATGTCACCTTTTAAGTTCAAATAGGAGATTTCCTGTTGTTCTAACATGCTTTTTAACACTTCTTCTTCACCTTGTCTTATTTTGTTGGCCATTTCCGCTACAAAAAGAATATTTCCAATGGTGAAGCCTATATCCCGTGTGAAAACTTGCTCTGGGAACATTTTAATTGCAGGTAGGAGAATCACTTCCACGCCATGCTCTTCTAATGTTTCCACAAATTTTTTATGCTGGGCCATCGCGATTTCAATATGAATCCCTTCATTCTTAAACTTTTTCTGCGTTTCGTTGATGACTTCCCGGATCGTCATATGTTCCGGCTTACAGAGAATAACTTTTTTTAACACATCATACTCACTGCTTGCATGAGGTCTCATCGGGCTTTTAGAAAATAATGACATATATAATCCCCCTATATTAAAATAATGTTTTTATTGTTACCTACTAAAAGGAATTTTAATTGTCAGGAGGCCGTTTTTAATTTCCGTGTAAAACAAGCCTTTTTACATAGACTAATTTTACAAATCGTTTGTAAGGAGAAATGGAAATGGATAAGTTGAAAAATGCTTTAGAAGAAGCAGATAAGGCCGTTTATGCAACGCAAATGGAAAGCAACTCCGATAATCTTGGATATTCACAACAAGCAATCGAAAGAGTGGAACAGGCGCTAAAAGGTGCTCCTGAAAATTCTTCGCCTACGTCAGAAGAGCAGCATGCAAAAGATATGCTAAGGCGATTGAAAGAGACACAAGCGGCCGTGGATGCGATACGAAACGATTAAGGAGGGCTCCCAAATTGGGGCTCTTTTCTTGTGAAAAAATGTGGTACAACCCTTCCTCATTGAATAGAAATGTAAGGAGATGATGGGGAGGGCTACAAAATGAATTCCATTTTTACTTACATATTCTTAGGGATATCACTGGCAGCACCTATTGGACCTGTAAATGCTGCGCAGTTGGATAAAGGTTTGCGACTAGGTTTCGGACATGCTTGGATATTTGGGGTGGGGGCACTCATTGCAGATATTTGTTATATGTTATTGGTTTATATGGGAATGATTCATTTTATTGAGCAGCCCATGATGAAGGCGTTTCTTTGGCTTTTCGGTTTTTTTGTGCTTACGTACACTGGAATTGAAAGTTTGGTCAAGAGTGGGAAATCAACCTTTGTTAATGGATCAAGAGGAAAAACGACTTTGCTTCGATCATGGACTTCAGGGTTCCTCCTTTCCATCTCTAATCCACTGACGATTCTTTTCTGGCTTGGTATTTACGGTTCTGTTCTAGCAAAAACCGCTTCTTCTTTTTCCAGTAGTCAATTGGCTATTTATAGCGCAGCCATCATTTGCGGAATTTTATTATGGGATCTGTTCATGGCTACCATCTCGAGTATCGCAAGGAATCTTCTACATACCAATTTCCTTGTGGTGATTTCGATCATTTCGTCCTTATCGATGATTGGTTTTGGGATTTATTTTGGCGTGCAGGCATTTACGTTATTGTTTTTGTAATCTCCCTCCCTTTTAATAACTTCACTTGCACAAACTTCCAGAATAACCTCACCCTCTTTACCTATACTAACTATGTGCGTGACAAAACGGATTAAGAATCAAAAAGTGAGGGGTTAACTTGGCGAAAAAAGAGGAAAATGTGTCCACTGATGATGCAGTGATGCAGATGCTGCTTGATTTAACTGACAAAGATGGTATGGAGATTGGACTTACCTTAAACATCAATGGGACAGTGGTTGCCGGCACACTTATTGGTCCACACACTTATTATGAGGGGATTATCATGTCAGCGGATCACGCTCAGGATCGCACGCTGTCTCAAGTCCTACATAAAAAATTCACTGACCTGAAAGAGGCTTATATCAGTGAAAAACAAGAGGAAGAAGAGAAGAAAAAGCAAGATATGGTTGCTACTTTCATCCACTTAAAAGATGCCGTGTATCTATCTGCATCCGCAAATCCGCAGTCATTTTCTCAAAGCCATGCTTGGTGGCGTGGAAGAATTGACTCTATTGACGGGTTTTCATTCAAACTTTAAGCATAGCAAATCGTAAATCCTTGTGCAGAAAGATAAGACTATGGAGGGGTAGAGGTGACAAACAAGAAAATCGGACAAGTCAGTGCTTGGTGCATAATAAGCATGGCTTCCATCCCTCTTATTATGACATTGGGCAATTCCATGCTTATTCCTGTATTGCCATTGCTCGAAAAAGAATTGGATATCTCCTCTTTCCAATCCAGTATGATCATCACGTCTTACTCTGTTGCCTCCATTTTTTTAATACCTATTGCAGGTTATTTATCCGACAGATTTGGCAGGAAGATGGTCATCCTACCCAGCTTACTCCTGGCTCTTATAGGCGGGTTAATTTCCGGATTTGCCTCTTGGAAGTTAGAAAACCCATATACCATCATCATAATTGGAAGGGTTATTCAGGGGATTGGGGCAGCTGGGGCGACCCCCATTATTTTGCCGCTTGTGGGGGACTTGTATCAGGATGATGATGAGAAAACCAGTTCTTGCTTGGGGATCATTGAAACGTCCAATACCTTCGGGAAGGTGCTCAGTCCCATTTTAGGTTCGCTTTTGGCAGCAGTACTATGGTATCTTCCTTTCTTTTCAATATCCTTTTTCAGTCTGATTTCCATCCTGCTTGTACTTATTTTTATCAAGGTTCCTAAGAAAAAAGACAAGCCACTGGCACTGAATATTTTCATCCAAAACACCAAAAAGATTTTTCAAAAAGAAGGAAAATGGCTTTATACGACGTTCATCATTGGCATTTATGCCATGCTGATCCTATTCGGCCTCTTATTTTATTTATCGGACATTCTTGAAAAAACACATGACTTGCACGGTGTTAAAAAAGGTCTATATCTAGCAGTCCCTTTATTTGCCCTGTGTGTGTCATCCTTTATCACAGGAAAAGTAATCAAAGGCAATATTGAATTGATGAGAAAAATTCTATTGATAACTCTTGGGGTCATAGCCATTACCATTGTCTTTGTTGGATATCTGAATGAAAAGATATTTTTATTGCTTACCATATCAAGCTTTATCGGTATCAGCATCGGTGCTATGCTACCTACCCTTGATGCTTTGATCACGGAGAATGTTGAAAAGGAAGAAAAAGGGACGATTACTTCCTTTTATAGCTCCTCTCGTTTCATTGGGGTAGCGGCCGGTCCACCGATTATGTCTATCGTAATGAAAAATCACCTAATTCCAAGTCTTTATTTTTCAGGCGCTCTGGCAGTCATAATCGGAGTCCTAGTTTTTATCTTCATCCAAAATGTAAAGCCAAAGAAAAGCACGCTATGGTAGCCGGTTAAAAGGAGGGCCATATGTCAAAAGCCACTTGCAGTACCAAACAAACATCAGGAGACTTAGCTTGGTGGCAATTGTCACTGATAGGAATTGGATGCACGATCGGCATCGGATTTTTTCTGGGGTCCTCTCTAGGGGTTAAGCTTACCGGAGCATCCATTATTGTTTCTTTTCTAATTGGCGCCGCCGGGACTTATATCGTTTACAGCAGATTAGCCAAAATGACTATACACGATCCTCAGGAAAGCTCCTTTTGCTACTACGCCAATAAGGCATTCGGCAAATGGGCTGGTTTCAGCTGCGGCTGGAATTACTGGTGCTCCAACATACTAATCATGGGTAGTCAGCTGACTGCCCTCGGTTTGTTATCTCAATTTTGGTTTCCAGATGTCCCACTTTGGATATTCTCAGCCGGATACGCAGTCCTAGCCATATTTGTCGTGATGTTAGGGACTAAGGGATTTGATAAGATGGAGGATCTATTCGCCATCATCAAAGTCGCGGCGATTTTGATGTTCATCGTCATCGCCTTGGGGATTTATTTTGGCTGGATCAAAGGTGGCGGAGCAGATGCTGGGGCAGGGTCAAGTCCAGGCAACTTCCCGAACACCATCAAAGAGTGGATGCCTATGGGGTTAAAAGGACTGTGGTCATCCCTGATTTATGCTTTCTATGCCTACGGAGGCATCGAAGTCATTGGGCTGATGGCCATGCAGCTAAAAAAGAAGGATGATACGCTGAAAGCCGGGAGCATCATGATAGGACTATTGATGATTCTCTATGTAGGTTCACTAGGGCTCGCTGTTAGCCTCGCTGCCTTTGAAATGTTCAACGAAAAGGAAAGCCCGTTTGTGACCGCCCTGACCAATTACGACCTTGCCTTCTTCCCGCATGTATTCAACGGCGCCATCATCATTGCCGGTTTCTCCACCATGACAGCTGCACTGTTCGGAGTAACCACTCTGTTGGTCACCTTAGCAAAGGACGGGGACGCCCCAAAATTATTTCAGAAGAAAATAAAATTTAGGGAGCTGCCACTTCCCTCCTTGTTACTAGGAGTAGGAGGATTAGTAGCCTCGGTAATTTGTGCATTTGTCTTGCCAGGGAAGGTATTCGAATACGCCACCACAGCAGCAGGATTACTATTATTGTATAACTGGATCTTCATCCTGCTTTCTTCTTTCCGGTTGGAGAAGAAAGGGAAACTACTATCTGCGGTGGGGCTACTCCTGTTGCTAGTAGCCATAAGCGGAACCCTCGTAGAGAAGACCGTCCGTAATGGCTTCTTCATCAGCATCCTATTCGTGGGGCTGATTGCGACCGTTACCTTGATCATGCAGAGGAAGTGGAAAAAGGGTGGAGGGAAGAAGTTGAAGTATAGTTGAGGGGACTAGGCACCGTGCCCCATTTTTGCTTCGAGGGGCGAGGTAGGATGTAGATGAAGAACTCTCTTCATTCGCTTCTACCTCAGTGAGGTCCTCATCGGCTTTATGGAGACCTCCCTTAATCCGTTTCCAACTCTAAGAGGTCCTCATCGGCTCTATGAAGACCTCCTTTCACACGCTTCCAACCCAAAGAGGTAATCCGTTACTCAATTTTTCATGTGATTACTTTTAGCTTTATACTTTATTACACGCTCACTGATATACCCCAGCAGTAACCCAACTACAATAGGTAGGAGTGCAATCTCTGTATAGGAAGGGGACCATTTAAAAATAAGAAAATCAATCTCAGCCAAAAATCCAAACAAATAGAGTGAACCCATAGATCCAAAAGAAATTGTTAATGGTATCCAAAATGACTTTCCCACTTTTCCAGCCTCCATTCCCTCATTTCATTTTCTCTTGTTATTTTCCTTTAACAGCTCGATAATCTGTTCATTTTGACTTTCGATGTTTCTTAATGATTTTTCAACTGCCATAGAAGAAACAAAAATCACAATTAATATGCCGATTCCAACAAGTAACATTCTTATAGCTCCTATTCCGTAATTAGATCCATTTTAAGTACCTTCTTATCTTAGCTAGCACTAAACCTAATGCAATGTATTCTTAAACTTTTTTGGCTTTTTTACATATCCTTCTATGATAAAACCACACCCTGTACAAATGAGGTATTCAACTTCTGACCCAAAACCCATTTTCCCTTGCGGATACATCACCCCAGATCCAGTTTGTTTTCCAATACCAAGTTCCATTGCATGACATTTAGGACATTCCTTCGTTTTCACTGATGTACCTCCATTCACTCCTATATCTCTAATACGAAATACACTGGAAAAATGTTTCCATTCAAAACAAATACTTACAAATAAAACCAGTAAGGCACTCTTCTTTACCTTACTGGCTATTATCAGCTTGAATATTTTCACCAATACGAATGCACGTTATTACCCGTCAAGCTTCTCCGCCTTCTCCCCTGCATACATTCCTACCTTCACCATCGCAATTGCCACCGCCGATACTACCCCATTAAAAACGGCTTGAAGCCACGTGACATGCGTTAATCCAAATGTATTTGCATAAATAACTCCAATTAACATGCACAAAAGAATGGTTACGATGACAGGTACCTTCTTTGCAAAAAAGCTAATGAGAATGCTTAGCAACATGACAGCAGAACCCACAATAATGAAATGAACACTAAAAATCAGCAAGAACTCCATTTCCTTCCCCCACTCTAAGAAAATTTCGTTATTCTGGAACAGTGCTTAGCCCTAAATAATCGGTCTGAGAAATAACATCCACTTCCTGCCCATCCTTGTGATAGACAGTCAAGGTGCCCATCACCTCTTTGACCTTCCATCCCCATAAACGAATGATGGTTTGATACCTTAAAGGTAAGCCATTTTCCTCTGAAGCTGGCCCCCAATGATATTCTTCAAGATTCCCGTTGCTGGAGGTCAGTTCCGCGTACTTTGGAACAGGAAATCCTTTAAATGTTTCCGATTCTTCAAACGAAAAAAAGATAAATAAAAGAATTGCTACTACACCTATACAAGCAAATATGCCAAAAAGCTTTTCTTTATTCCTATTCAATGGATCACCTCTATTAAAAATCACCTACTAATATTTTCTATTTTCTAAGACAGAAACCCTTTCTCTTTTCACTTTTTTGTAAGATTTTGTGATTTTATGGTAGGATTAATTTGGAAATAGCAAGATGAGGGGTGAAGGAGGACTATTGTATGTACGGAGAAAATTTACCAGCTTGGATAATAGCAATCTATTATCTACTCTTGTTAACAACCATCGTTGTAGCAATTACCTGTATCTTCAAAAATAAAATAGTAGCGGCATCCGTAGTAACTATTGTTCTTTCACTGGTTATTCAAGTAGTTTCAATACTATATGGCATTGATAGAGCCTCTGACCATAACGAACTGGATCATTTCCTTTTTAGTTTAAGTAAAAGGGAGTCTTGGTCTATTTTCGTTGCGGTTGGATATCTTTATATTGTTATTTGGTGGATTGGTTATTTTACGAAAAAACAGGGGCCATGATCTTCGATGGTTTTTTATAATAGTAGTAACTCATCAAAACTCTCCTCTCTATCGTTATAAGATAATACATGATAGAGAAGGTAGAGTTTCTTGGATAAATTGATTAGATAATAACTTATTTTACACGTAGTTCTTCCCGAAGCGCTTCTGCTTGAAACAACGCCACATTATCTTCTCGAATATCCCCAGGTTGGTTTCCTTTTCCAATAATATAACCCTTAAATTCCACTCCCATAAACTCAAAAATGTATTTGAATTGCTCGATCATTGGCAGCCCTTTAATAGCTGGAGAATCCCCTCCGACTGCAATAACGTATGCGTCTTTGGTGGACATTCTCTTTTTAAAATCTGGGAAATTAGCGTCGCGCATCGAATGGGACCAGCGATCAATGAAGTTTTTCATCGTCCCGGACATGCTGTACCAATAGATTGGAGTCGCAAAAATTAACGTATCATGTTGCAGGATACGCTCGATTATGCCGTTATAATCATCATTTCGATTTTGAAAGCCCTCGATATTGTGACGCATATCGATGATCGGCAGGATGTTGTGGTTGTTCAAATATATCTCTTCCACCTCCATACCCTGGATGGCGTGCTTTGTTAAAGTTTCTGTATTTCCTTGCTTACGGGTTCCCCCGTAAATTACACCTATGGACATATTAAATCTCTTCCTTTCACTTCTGATAAGTACATTTTATACTGAAGATGAGGATGAGGCATAAGAAAGAGGATTATTTTGATCTAAAATCTCTTGTGCTTGTTCATAAATGATGATTTTAGTGAGGTGGGGGTAAAAATGTTGCTTAAATATTAGGGAGTTTGGAGAGAATCTGCTCAAATGCCCGTTAAAGCACACACGCACCATCCTCCCCGTGATTTTATAAGCCAAGTTTTCATTTTATAAGCCAACTTTTAAATTTATAAGCCACTTTTTCATTTTATAAGCCACTTTGGGCCAGATAAATGCCAATCGACACAAACCGACATGTGCGGGGGGCCACTCTTTTCTAAAATGGTCATCAAACCTTCTCCCAAATAGCATTAGTATAAGCTACCTTCAACCCAGCTCGCTCCATATTCTTCTGGCTCACACTGCCAAAAGCAGCTTGACCGACCAAGTATCGGCACCCTTCCTCAAGTGCCCGTTGGATGCGCTTTTGAATTAAAGCCGTTTGAACACCTTTATTTCTAAAATCAGGAACGGTTGCCGACGCAGCCAATGTTGCCACGCCATTTTTCCTGAACAAGACAGCAATCCCAGCCGGCTCTCCGTCAACACGCGCAAGATAAAAAGTCCAGTTATCACTCTCTGCAAGAACCTTATTATTGGCGGTCACATAGTCCTTGAATGCGACTGGCATCCCAAAACCTTTCGTATATAACTCACCAAAGATATCAAAGTTCGCAAGACAGATTTCTTCTATTTGAATATTGTTATCTGCAACAGCCACCTGCGGTTCTTCCGTCGATAAGGGACGATAAAGAGCCGTATGAAAGCCACTTTGAAAGAAGCCCATTGTACTGAGCTTTCGGAAGAGGTCTCTTGACGCATTGCCAGGCGTCACTTCAAACCTTGCTGAAATTCCTCTATTAGTATAAAATTCTACTATTTCGTCCAGATTTCCTAAGTTCTCTCCGCTAACCCCCTTCACTGTGTTGAACGATGGACCAGGGATGTTTTTAACCGAGAAAGCAACGGCATTTCCAAACCGTTTCAGCTCCACACCCATGGCATTATCATTCATGCTTCTTACTCTCATCAATCTATCTACTAGCGTATCGATCTCAGACTGTTCTACGATTTCCATATCAGTTTTTGTTAGGATTGACATGTGTTAACCTCCGGCGCAATCAGATCCGTATCCGGCGGGCTGTAGCCTAGCTGACGACCAATTTTCACCATCTGCCCTTTATGGTGGAACTCATGGGTGGTGGTGTGTGTGAAAAGCCAAAGTGTGCTAAAGTCAGATGTTTCACCACTTTTGAAGGTGTACGGAATGGTATGTTCCCAGTTGCCTTGATACTTCAGCAAAAACTCCTCGACAAGCTCGTCCGATCTTCGAAAAAGCTCTCTCATATGTTGAACGTTTTTTATGTCTTCCGGTTCCGTTTTCGCGATTGATTTTCCAAGACCATGCGTACCCAGCCAAAAATGATAGCAGGTTGCAATATGGACATGGAGGTTTCGGATCGAGTCCCCGCCGAAACCTTCCATTTCCTTTACATAGTCTTCATGAGCCATGCCCTCACAATATTGAAATAACGTCTCTCTTGTACGTCTGATCCAATCATACTGACTTTGAAATAATTCCATTTTCCCATCTCCCTACTCTTTAATGAAGGAATATTCCGTCTTATTTTAATAGTATCATACTGGTAAGGAGATGGTAATAATTTCTACGGGTAGCAACATTAATGAATAATGGAGTTGGCGACTTCTACAAGCGATTCTTCTTTTACATACGGCTTTGAAAGTGCACGAATATATTCAATCATGTAATGATTTCCTTCAAATTCAAAAGCAAGCTTTGAAACACAAGCATAGTCTCTCCCTTCCATGTATGTTCCGCTTATCCTGCCATTTAGTGCAATTTGCTTCGAAATAATGAAAGGAACATCTTCATGCTTTTCTTCGGCTACCCACACTACTAAAACATCCATATTACTTGAATCCACATATTCCAGCTGTAGTTTCCCTTTATAGTATCCTCTGTCGATATATCTCCCAAAAGAATGTGTTGGCTTAAAAGGGATAGATTCGGGTGGCGTCGCTTGAAGTTTGGACTGCTTTTCATATTGAGTTGTAGCTTTTTCAACTGTGGTGAAGCCTGAACTTTTATAATTGGAGGCAATTGAATCGCTTTCCGAATTTAGTGGCTGAAGTGGCATCATTAAAAGCAGGCCGACCAATAGTGGTTTTAACATTTATGCGTCTCCATTCTATGTCGTTTTTTAATAGTTTGGATTTGATTGTAGCTTGGTATTCGTCTTCTTCTACGTGATTTTTCAAAAACAAAAAAGGCAAGAATAGAGTTTATCTCCATACTTGCCTTAGGCTACATTGTTTAATATTCCACAAAAACGGATCACCGTGCCTGTCCTCAACCCACAAAAACATCCTTCTTGATATTACGTTTGGCTATATTGTTACTCTTCAAGTGCTCGACTACCGTGTTTACTGCTTCCTTTGAACCTGCAACAAAATATTGTCCATTTTCTTTGTTTTTTTCCGTGAATGCATTTATTTCGTGCATCAACTGTTCTTTTGTGGTGATAAAGTCAACATCCACATTCTTGAAATCTTCTTTGTAGATGTGCACATTTTCGTTATTGAAATAGAGGAGTTTAAATTGCTTCCCTATATTTTCTTCCTCAATTTGCTTAATGATTGCTCGAAATGGAGTTATGCCGATGTCTGTTGCGATGAAGAGTGCAGGGCTGTCTTCTTTCAGATAAAAGGAGCCCACAGGTCCACTCATACTGATTTTCATTCCTGGTTCTAACTCCATTAAAGCACGCTTGAATTCACTTGGCTCATCGCCAATACTGGTAGTGATCCTTACCTCGCCCTCACTTGGAGTGGAGGAGACTGTAAAAGGCTTTGTTCCATTTTTAATTTTCTTATGTGTAATGGTAAATAACCCGTGTTGGCCAGGCTTCCACGTCAAGTCTTGATCCTTACTGAAAAGAAAGGAATAGACCTTTTCTGATTCTTTTACTCTTTCTATAAAAACAAGTTCACTTTTCTTAAAAATAGAAAGTGCATCTTTAAAAAAGCTCATGCTAGTACCCCCTTAAACTTCTCTTAAAATTTCTGACAATCCTTCTACCATCATGGCCCAACCATACTTGGCTCCAAAGTAAGCTTGGTTCTCTTCTTCAAATCCTGTATGTTCCAAGTGTAGACGAGTTGTGTCGCCTTCTTCTTTTAAGGTCCAGGTTACAATCGTGTCGATGGGACCGCCAACCCAGGTGTAAGATAATTTATGGGGCTTGTCCACAACTAATACTTCACTATTGACAACCAACCCAATTTCTTTATTTTGAAACTGACATTTGTAGCCTACGATTGGTCTGAAGTTGTTTTCCATCACCCATTGTGCAAGTGTTTCTGAATGGGTTAAAGCATTCCAAACCTTGTCGATAGGACTTTTAAATTGATAATCTAATGATAAATGGGCCATATCTTATTCCTCCAATAACTTCTTTAGTTTCATTGCGCTGTCATTCCAGAATTGCTCATAAAACGCCAGCCAGTCTTGTACTTCTTTCAAAGGCGCCGGGTTAAGGCGGTACCTTGTTTCTCTTCCAATTTTCCGATTTGTGACTAAATCTGCTGCTTTCAACACTGACAAATGTTTAGATACGGCAGTACGGCCCATATCAAAATGTGGGGTAAGTTCGTAGAGTGGCAGTTCCTCTGACTCTGCTAACAATCGAATAATCTTTCTTCTTGTTGGATCAGCAATAGCCACATATACATCTCTTTCTTGAAGGGCAAGATTCAATACTCTTCCTCCTTTCAAAAGATTAGGACACCAATTAGTGTCTTGATTATATGACACTAATTGGTGTCCAGTCAACTGGATATATTGTGTAAGAGTGGTCTTTGGGGACAGGCACGGTGACCCAGTGGGTCAGCGTGCCTAGTCCTCTCAGCCCTTTTTTGTTTAAATCCTCCCATTTAGGGGAAATTAAAAGCACTTTGACTAATACATATTTGGGAGGTTGTTCTGTGAAGAGATTGTTTGGTGTGTTACAGAAGGTCGGGAAGGCTTTGATGCTTCCTGTGGCGCTTTTGCCTGCTGCTGGTATTTTACTGGCGCTTGGGAATGCGTTGAAAGAGGAAAATTTACTGGAGCTTATGCCGTTCCTTGGGACTGGTTGGATTCAGATGGTGGCCAATATCATGGATGCTGCCGGGGGGATAGTATTTGATAACCTCCCTGTGCTCTTTGCTGTCGGCGTTGCCGTTGGATTAGCCGGCGGTGAAGGGGTTGCCGCACTTGCGGCGATTATCGGGTACCTCATCATGAATGCGACGATGGGTGTTGTGCTCGGCGTGGATGACGGAATGCTTGAAGACCCGGCATATGCGAATGTGCTCGGGATCAACACGCTGCAGAGTGGAGTGTTCGGCGGGGTTATCGTCGGTATCCTTGGAGCATTTATGTACAACAAGTACTACAATATCGAATTGCCGTCCTATCTAGGGTTCTTCGCCGGAAAGCGTTTCGTTCCGATTGTGACGGCTGCGTCTGCTGTTGTGCTCGGAATTGCGATGTCCTTTGTATGGCCACCGATTCAGGGTGGGCTGAACACATTGTCAGAAAGTATGATCAATACGAATCTCACCGTTTCCGCCTTTATTTTCGGAGTGATTGAACGGGCCCTGATTCCGTTCGGGCTGCATCATATTTTCTACTCGCCGTTTTGGTTTGAGTTTGGGTCCTATACAACGGAAGCCGGGAATATTGTCCGCGGGGACCAGGCGATGTTCTTTGCACAGCTGCGAGATGGGGTTGAGCCAACTGCAGGTACATTTATGACAGGTAAGTTCCCGTTCATGATGTTTGGGCTACCTGCTGCGGCACTTGCCATTTATCACACAGCTCGTCCTGAAAAGAAAAAAGTGGTCGGCGGAATCATGGCATCAGCTGCCCTTACATCCTTTTTGACAGGGATTACAGAACCTATCGAGTTCTCGTTCCTGTTTGTCGCACCAGTGCTATTCGCCATTCACACTGTGTTTGCCGGTTTGTCGTTCATGGTGATGCATATTTTAGATGTAAAAATAGGGATGACGTTCTCTGGTGGGGTCATTGATTACCTCTTGTTTGGAGTTGTGCCCAACAGAACCGCATGGTGGCTTGTGATTCCGGTCGGGCTTGTGTTCTCGGTCATCTACTACTTTGGTTTCCGCTTTGCGATCCAGAAATTCAATCTCGCGACACCTGGTCGTGAGGAAGTGGACGAGGATGAGGATGGAGCCTCTCCAACAACTGCCGGTGACCTTCCGCATGATGTATTAGAAGCAATGGGTGGAAAACAGAACATCTCTCACCTAGATGCATGTATCACAAGGCTTCGTGTATCTGTAAATGAGATTTCCATGGTCGATAAAGCTCGCCTGAAAAAACTTGGTGCCTCTGGCGTACTAGAAGTCGGCAACAATATCCAAGCTATTTTCGGCCCAAAATCAGATACATTGAAATCTCAAATGAAAGATATCATGGATGGAAAAACGCCTCGTCCTGCAAAAACAGATACCAACAAAGAGGTCGAGCAGCAAATTGAAGAAATCAACCCGGATGCGATGCAGACCAAATCCACAGAAGGCGGATTCATCGCTCCTATCAAAGGTGAAATCAAACCGCTTGATGATGTGCCAGATCAAGTCTTCTCCGGAAAAATGATGGGTGACGGCTTTGCGATCGAACCTTCAGAGGGACTTGTGGTTTCACCTGTTGACGGGAAAATCGTGAACCTGTTCCCGACCAAGCATGCGATTGGAATCGAGTCCAACGAAGGACACGAAATTCTGATCCATGTTGGGATTGATACGGTGAACTTGAAAGGTGAAGGATTCGAAGCACTGGTTGCTCAAGGTGATACGGTGACGAAGGGGCAGGAACTATTGAAGTTCGATATGGACTTCATCGGTAAGAATGCCCCTTCGTTGATGACACCGATCGTATTCACCAACCTCAAGGACGATGAAAAAGTTAAGCTGAATAAGCATGGTGAAGTGGCTTTGAAAGAAGAAGGAATTGTAGAGATATCTAAAGGATAAAATATAGGGACGGCCCCATTGCTTCAGAGCAATGGGGCCGTCCCTCATGTTATAATAAAGGAAAAATTCAAGCGAGGATATCATATGGAAAAACATCGTATCTATACTATGAGTTTTGCGAGTGTCTACCCCCACTATGTGGCAAAGGCAGAGAGAAAAGGACGGACCAAAGCAGAAGTAGATGAAATCATCCAATGGTTGACAGGCTACAGCCAGGAAGAGTTAGACATGATTTTAGAAAACAAAACAGACTTTGAAACCTTTTTCGCGGAAGCTCCCCAAATGAACTCTTCACGATCCTTGATTAAAGGTGTTGTTTGCGGTGTCCGAGTGGAAAACATTGAAGAACCTACCATGCGAGAAATCCGCTATTTGGATAAATTAATTGACGAACTAGCTAAGGGAAAAAAGATGGAAAAGATATTGCGGGCTTAGGGGAAACCCACCCAGTTTCTCTAAGGATAACTGACCTCGCTCTAAAAAGTTGGTTTTTTTATTTTCCAAAGCGCATAAAATTCATTGGGGGGTGCTTACATGAAAAAGAGTTCCACCACATTTGGCTTTCTTTTCTTTCTTTTATCGGCCATTCCACTGTTTGCCTTAATGTCTTCTTTCAGTGATTTGGTTGTTGGATTTTTTAACAGAGTGACCATATTCATCCCAATTATTCTTGGTGTTATTGGTCTGATTTTTAGTGTGTATAGTGAAAAGGGGTGGCCTAAATTCGGGCTGATTGTAGGAAATATTCTTAGCATTGGTGGCTGGGCATTACTATTATTTGTAGCGATTTTCGGTTTTCAGGCACCTTAGTTCGTCAAAAAGACATAGTAGCCATTTATTTCAGAAAAGAACCATTTCCCACTATACCTTTTTCAAAAGTTAATTTAGATTTTTCCGCTGAACCCCTTGCCGCTCAAGGGGTCTTTATTTTTTTCATCAAACGTTTGTTTAAAAAAACCTATTCCAAGATAAAGTTTTCCCGGGAAATTTGTCGCATTGGAGGGAAAGCTGGCAGGATTGTGAATTATACCACTACACCTTTTTCAAAAGTTAATCTCTAAAAAAAGAATTCTCACTTACAGCCACAAGGGCTTGAAAATTTTTTAATCAAACGTTTGTTTAAAAATTAGTATGTTAGAAGAATGTGTGGGCCTTAGGGACAGGCACCTTGCCCCCCTTATTCCTTTTAGCTTAAATAACTTATTGCCATGATAAACAACAATACACCAAGCAAATATTCTGATATAAACACTTTTTTCTTTTCTCGGTGGTAGTGAGATTCAATTCCATTTAAAATATTGGAAACCCCAACAAGAAGGCAGGCAAATCCCATATAAGTAAAATCATAATCTTTCATAAAACTTATAATTAAACATGTGAACATACCTATTATGAGCATAAATCTTATTATAGTTACCGATTTCGAACTCTTCTTACGTTTTCCTTCTTCAAAAAATAATCCCATCATAAACACTCCTACTGATTTCTGCTTTTAATTATTAGATGTACAATTTTTAGTCTTCCGTTTTCAAATAGGAGATAGCCTGCCTAACAACTATAGTTGAATAGATTCTCCATAGAAAAATGCACCTCTGTCCCAAGACCAAGAGGGGCAAACTCTATAAACCCTAAGCGGATCCATCTGCTAAAGACTGGGTGCTGTTGATTTCCTCGAGCATTTTCTGCGGTTCATCCGCTCTAAAGACAATCTTATCGACCTTATTCTTTATTACATATGCCCCTCTCATCTCTACTGGTTCTTTTAAAATGATTTCATAATGAGGGGTATCTAGCTTTAACAACACATAGTAAGTTTTCTTCGGCACCTTCATCCCGAGTTCTATTTCCTTTGCAGGCACGATCTGTTTGATATTATCCAATTCCACTTCTATGCTACTTTGAAAACCTAATCTGATAGTCAGTTTACCTTCTCTAATAATATGCGGAAGATGCTTTGCAGAGTTATAAAATCCTACTAGGTACAGCACTCCATATACATTGAAGATAGTAAAAATCCATGCAATCACTTCATTCCACTTTTGAAAAAGATAGTGAATTAGCACACCTTCTCCAATAATCAAAATAGCAAATACGCTAATGAAGATTTTCATCTCCGAAGTTCGATGATAAGTAAATGCTTTTTCAATCTGGTCTACTGCTCTAGGCTTTCCAAACCAAACTAATAATGAGTAATAAAAAACCTGGAGTTCTGTTATAACAAATTCCAATAAAAAGGATTTACCGAACTTCTGCTCCAATACTTTCCTATCATTACTGGTGAACTGTTCTTTTATTTGTACTCATCTCCATTTATTACAAAATCAAAAACTACATCCACTAACCAATAAAGCAAACATGAATCCTACAATCATAATAATCAAGGATGCTTTCGCAAAATTCTTCAAGTTTACGTTATGATCACCAAAAGCCAAAACAAGCAAAACAATAATGTTTATAAGAGGGATAGCTATAAGAAGCAAGACGACAATCCAGGTACCGATGGTTACTTCACTATTATCCCAGTTATGTCGCGTTGGATTGGTCCCATGGTTTAAGTGATTTGACTGCTGATAGTGATAGTCATTGTAATCCATTGCACTCCTCCTTTTCACAGGTTCAATTAAACAACTACAGCCACCATGAATCCATCTATCACATCCCAAAACGACTGAAGTGCCTTCTCAATCCCTCACCTAAAATATTGAAAGTCAAAATAACATACATAAGCGCAAACGCTGCAGCCGCCGGAATCCACACGGCAGTGTAAATATCTTTACGGGCATCTCCCAAAATCGTCGGCCAGTTGAAGCTTGTATTCACCAACTGAAACATTCCCCCTGGTGGAACCTCAATAAATTGCATCGTGATAAAAATGGAGAAAATTCCAAGTTGGCCGATGATCAGAGCCACTCTTCCGATATCAAAGCAAAAATTAACAAGCATGGTCGGGAGAAGTGTAGGCAAGAAATGATTTTTAGCAAGACCGAAATTGGTGACACCAACTGTGCGAGCCGCATCAATATAAGGCTTTGTTTTCACATGAGTTAATTGATCCCGAGTTGTCACGCCAACGCGCCCCACTTCCACCAATGCTATGCTGAAAATGACAATCCAGAACCTATTTTCCGCATAAATCAAAAGTGGTAGATTAAACGCTAAGATGGCAAAGAAAATCACAGGCATGCTAGAAAAAATCTGATCCCACACGTTCAAGATGTTGGAGATAACGCGCCCCCCGAGCGAGGCAATCGCACCAAGCACAACGCCAACAACATAACGAATGCTAGTAATCAAGAAAATGAGCAATAAGGTATCTTTGGCTCCCATGACAAGAAGACTTACCATGTTTCTGCCTTCATGGTCAGAGCCGAGAGGAAAATCGGCGGATGGGGCAAAGGGAGCTTTCTCAAGACCACCTGATTCTAAAAAGATTAACCGCTTCCCTTCCAGCCCCTCTTTTACATATGGAAAATAAGATCCGACTGCAGCCACCAAGATTAACAACAACAGAAAAAAGCCTCCGGTCCATAGCGCTTTATTCTTCAACATCCCCTACACCCCCTTTTGGCTGAGTTTTGTCAGCAGTATCATTTTTGCAATATGAACGATAAGCACGGTAGCAATAAAGCAAAGGGCATAACCAAAGACTAGTCCCGCCTCAATGCTTGGGGTGCCGAAACCGACCGTATTCTGTCTTCCTCCTAGTGCTACGAACATCCTGTTTCCCGCCCCTGCGTATCCTGTCAAATACTCCACCATCAGCATGTTCGAGATAACAACCATCATGATCGTCGGCAGGTGGGCAATCAGGTCAAGTGCACTGTTTCTCAAGATATGACGGTTTATTACTTGTTTGACTTTAAATCCTTTCGCAAGAGCCGTGCGAATATAGTCTTGACCATCTTGATTCAAAAGCGACACACACGTCATGCGCGCGACATACATGGTTGGATAGATGGAAACAAGCAAGGCCGGCGCGGCAAAGCTGTACCAGTTCTGGTTACTAAAAATAAGTCCCATCGGCAAGTAATAGAACGCTAAATAAAATGCGATAATTACAACAAAGAAGTCAGGTATGGACTGGAAAAGCCAAGTTGTACCGTTCCCCAGCAGATTCTTTTTTGTGTATGTATTGCGGTAATCAAAAATCCCCTTAAATACCCCAAAGGTAATACTGATTACAAATCCAATCACAATGATAAGTAAACTTTTCGGATAGTATCGAATTAGTTCTTTTTCCACGGAAGTCTGTGAGAACATCGTTTCGCCCAGACTCTTGTGTTCCCAAATATGTTGAAAAAACTGTGTGATGTTTGTTCTGTACACTTCAAAAAACAACGAAAGCTGAAATCCTGGAAATGCCCCATCTTCTAGATTCATAGGGATTTCCCCATAATACCCTCCTCCTGGAAAAAAAATGAGCAAGATGGTGAAAACCAAAGCCAAAAAGACGGAAATAGACAATTTAAGTGATTCTTTCTTTAATTCCATTGGATCCCCCTAATGAATTTTTAACATTCAGTCTTTTTTCTCTGCAATATAGTATTTTTTATCTAACTCATATAGAATAATGTTGCTGTTCTCGGTGTGGTTGTAAAGGGCTGTTCCGGGCGGTAGGTAATTGCTGTCAAGATGCTGTTCCACTAACTCTTCGCTGGTGTCCAAATCTAAAATATTACGTTGGACTTCGCCGATCAGTTCTCCCCTGACACTCTTCTCCGCTTCTTTCTGTGTTAGCTGATAGGAGGTGTCATTTACACGAACAAATTCGTATGCCCAGGATGCTTCTTCGGAGGATTCTGTGATGATAGGTTCTTTTGTTGATGCGCAAGAAGCTAGTGTAAGGGAAAGGAATGTTATTAATATAGTTTTCTTCACCATTATCACCTCAAGGCTTTAGACGAATGGGTATGTGAGATGGTTTCACTAGGCTATGATTTGACTAAGCTTCGTTTACTCCTAAATAAGCTGGAAATCAAACCCACTATCACAGCGGTAAGGAGTTGCTACTGTATTCTACCTATTCTATCTCCAATTATTTCAAAATAGTTCGGAATACTCAATTGTTTTTTGAAAAATTTGTTAAAACGAACTTGGATATTGTTTACAATTTGTCACAATTGAAGCAAGTGCATATTTAAGCACATGTAAAAACGCCCCAGACTTATGGAGCGCTTTTCAGATTCTACTTTATTTACTTTTCTCCAACACCCGCTCAAACATCACCATATCCACCGCCTGAATCCCGTCCTCAAAAATCGGTTCCGGATAGTCCAAGAAAAAGTCCTTCTTTATTTCGGCCATGCGAAATCCAACTTTCTGATAGAATGCAAGATTGGCGATGCTGGAGTTGGCGGTGCCGACAATCATTTTCCGGTAGCCTTTCTCCCTGAAAATATCAAAAGCCTGAACAACTACCTGCTTTCCTAGCCCAAGTCCACGAAATTCCGGATCGAGTGCGATGTTTTTCAGTTCAATCACACCCTCCGATTCTTCCACAAACAATGCTACACCAGCCACCAAACCGGCACCATCCATAATCGAGTACATTTCTCCAGCCTCTATATACTCTTTCACCACGCGCTCACTCTCATCCGCCATTAGCAAGTACGGTAAAAATCCCAAGCGATTTGCACTTTCTACCCTTTGTAATCGAACACTCATATCGCCCATAACCCTTACCTCCTAAATCCGCCTTCTGAATGAATGATCTGTCCTGTCACCCATTCCGCTTCTTCACTAACAAGGAATTTAATCGTTCGCGCCACGTCACTCGGTTCTCCCACCCGCCCAGAAGGGAACATGCCAGACAAATCTGACTTAATTTCCTCTGTCATCCATCCAGTATCAGTAGGACCTGGATTGATGGAATTTACGGTGATACCAAGCTTACCCACTTCTGCTGCCAAGGTGATGGTCATGGCGTCAATTGCCCCTTTTGTCGTTGCATAAGAAAGCTCGCCTGGCATCGGCCTTTGGAACTGTCCGGATGTCAGATTCACAATCCGCCCACCGCTCCCACGGGTGAACTCCTGGGCAAATCTGCTGCTTAATAGAGTGGTAGCCCGGATGTTTACAAGATAATGCTTATCCAGTTCCTCCGCTGTAATGGTGCTATAATCATCATTGGTTGAGTAGGTTGCATTATTGATCAGGATGCTTGGCTGACCAAGATCCTCCTTCACTTTTTGAAACAATGCATTAGGAGCTTCCCCACGGGTGAGATCAAGCTCCATCATGCCCACCTGGACACCGAAGCTCTCCAGCTCCTCTTTTAATAGATTCGGTTCCTTCGCATTAGACCCCCATGGCATCTCTTCATCATAAGCTCTCCAATAGGTGAAAAAGATAGAGTGCCCGGTTTTTGCAAGCTCCCTGCAGACTGCTGCCCCTATTCCCTTTGAACGGCTTGCGCCAGTTACTATTGCTATTCTATTCATAAAATAACCCTCCTAATATTAGGGCATATGCAGTTGGGGTCGAAAGAGATGTTTTTCTCCATAAAAAAACAGGTGCACCAAAGGCACCTGTTTCCAGTGGGGTTTCGACTCCACAACATGTGTATCCCTTTAATGAAATGATGGACGGCCAGACGAATCCCTTGGTCGGAACTGCTGACTCTATCCAATTACTCAATTTTCATTAAAGGTTTTTCCACATTGTTTGGCTTTCGATTCCCCTTCCGTACATCTCTTTCCTATATGGTAAGAATTTCAAAGGAATCTGTCAAGGATAAAAGTAAGTGATGTTACCGGCAATTTCGTTTATGATCGCGTTAGGATCCTTGTTGGTCGTTTCATACAAATAGGGAATGTTCTCCTTTTTATTCTCCAGCTGTTGTAGAAGCTCCAAGGAACGAGAAATCATTTCGGTGTCTCCCCGTCTCGTTATCCGCTCCACAAGCACTTCCGGGTCAGCCCGAAGGACATAGTAGTGGAGCGTTATATCCAAGCCTGTCTGTTGGAGTTCCCTGCAAAACCACTCCAACTCCTCCTCTACCACATAATCAATGACAACATCATAGCCATTCAGCAAAAAATTCTTGGTCAGGCTGCTTATGTTCTGCCAGACCATGGAGAGCTTCTCTTCCCAAAGCGGCTGCTCCTCCCCTGCAAACATCGCGCTAATCAAGTCACCCTCAACAAGTACCGCTTTCTCTAATTTATGTGCAAGTCCTTTCGTGATCGTCGATTTCCCAACACCACACGGACCAGAAATAATATAGATGGACCTTGTCATGACTACACCGCTTCCTCCAATAATTTAACCTTCTGAGTCAAGGCGTTGTACTCCCTTGTTACAAAGATAACATAGATGACCGTTTGTTCTATCGGTACAAGATTTACTTAAGCTTTTTTCTTCGTCATCAAAAACTATTAATCTTAAATCTATTTTTTGCACTCTTTGTAGTTTTCAAGAATAAGATAATACAAGCATTACTCTTAAACTTTTAATAGCTTTAGAGTGATGCTATAAAAAATGAAAGTTGGGACAAATGTTGAATGAAGACATCTATGTAGAAGAATTCAGTGGGACAAATGACTCCATAAAAATTCAGGCTGCCATTGACTATGCGAGAAGCAATAAAAGAAAGAACGTTAAGTTGGGTAATAAAGATTATTTTATAACAAGACCCATCATAATTAAGCAAGACGTCAAATTACAGTTTGATTATGGAACGCGGTTTATTATCTATGGGAATTTCAGGGTATTGGAAATACAAACAAACGCCTCACTGGTAGGGGCTTATATTGCAATCGATGACCCTGCATTTGATTCCGATGTTATCTATTTAAATGGTAAATATAAATATTATAATACATGGAATCGAACACAAATAAGAGATATAAATATTGTGAACTGGCAAAATAGTCATAAGGGTATCGGCCTATCACTTGTTTCCGGTGGGGCAGGGCATGAAATTTCTTTCGTTAATTTTGAAAACATTAAAATTGCCGGATTGAAGATTGGTATGAAACTGGTTGCCACCCGTCCAGCATCTGGGTTCGCCTGGATAAATGCAAACCGATTTCTTAGTGTGTCACTTGACGATTGTATTGAAATGATTACCATTTCGAGCAGTTCAACCATACCATTTGAAATTAGTGGAAATCAATTTAAAGATCTCCAAATTCAGCCTACATCCATTACATCAAAAATTCTAAAGGTTAGCGGTCAGTTCAACTATTTTGATGGAATGGTTTGGGATGTATCATCTATCCCACATAACAACCCTTTGATAGAACTAACCGCCAACAGCATGGACACCACCATCAATATTCCCTCCGTACCTAATACCCGAATTGTCAATAAAGGGCAGCGTAATAAGATTAATCTTTAAAAAGTATGATTGGGCTAGGCATAAAACAATGGAGGCACAAATAATATCTTCACCAATCGTGCCTCTTTGTTACAAGGATAACCTGTATTTCCTTTCGCTTTAACGACTATCCTTAACGCGCTACTCCATCGTCCCGTCATCAAAAAAACGCTTTTCGCACTTTGGACATACAAAAGCGTAAGATAGCTCAATTTCGCTGTCGTATCTGAGTGGTAGTCTCTTCTTGCAATTAGGGCATCTCCAGAAAATGAAAGATACGACAACAAATATAAAAAGTAGTATAAGAGTTATAGAAATTAACCAAGTACTATCGAAAATCCCACCTATAAAGCTGAAAAATGCTCCGACAAACAATACCCACACAACCGCATTCCTGATCCTTAACGGATTCAAGTACTTTCTCCCCATGGCGACCACCTCTCTTTATTTCATCACCTGCTCCTCTTTTTTCTTAATCATTGAAATCCACCTTAACTCTCCAAATCATATGATGATACCCTTCGCCCCAATAGTCTTCTAGCAAATAAGCCGGTTCACCAAATTTCTTCTCCCAAATTTTTTGAGCACTTGCATAGCCACTATCTAAACAAAACTCACTAATTCTATTGTTTTGCAGCGTTTGATACATATTTTCTAAAAGTAAATTCCCTATTCCCAACCTTTGATAGTCCGGATGCACAAATACTGTACCCACCTCACACAATTCCTTTAAGGCATTATCCGTACATTTACATATAAGATCGCTTGCTGCACCATATTCAATTGTGCCAATGATTCTACCTCTCTCTAAAGCCAGCAAAAAAAACCGATCCTCTCCATTGCTTGTTAGGTCACGAGCTAAGTAAGCTTTTTTGGACTCAATCTCAGCCTCTAAATCCTCTAACTCATCTCCGATACCTTCTTTGTTAAATGTATCTATAATTACCGTTCTAAAAAAGTGATGTAACTCGTTAATATCTTCCGTTCTTGGCCTTCTTATCTCAACGTCAAGCACTGTATAGCCTCCCCAAAACTATTACACCCGGCTTCCCAGCAACATATCTTTTAATTGAACCACACTAGAAACGATGTAATTCGGCTCCGCATCCCTTATTTCTTCCTGAGAACCGTACCCATACGTCACTCCAATCGAATCAATCCCTGTATTCTTCGCCCCAATTATATCGTGCTTTCGATCACCAATCATAATAAATTTGCTAGGTTCATAATTAGTATATTTATCTAGTATGTATTGAATGGTTTCCGTTTTGGATGACCTAGTTCCATCTAGGTTACTCCCTACAATATGTTGAAAATACTGCTCCAAATTAAAATACTTCATGATTTGCTCAGCAAAGACTGTAGGCTTTGAGGTCGCAACAATTAAAAGATAGCCATTTTCCTTTAATGCCGCTAATAGCAAGGAGATATTGGGATATAACACATTTTCAAACATCCCCTTCTCCTTAAATCTTTCCCTATAAAAATCAATTGCATATTTAGACTTCATTTCATCAAAACCGTAATATTCCGCAAAAGAAACCTGAAGTGGTGGACCAATAAAACACTCTAGCTTATCGGTATCAGGTTCCACAATATCCATTTTCTCTAATGCATATTGAACTGACTTAGTAATCCCTTCTTTCGGATCGGAAATGGTTCCATCTAAATCGAATAGTATTATCTTGTATTCTGCCAAAAAAGGTCCCTCCTTGTTGTTACTGATTACCTCTTACCCAACCTTGAATGTCGTTGATCCGCTGCATTCAAGACAAATAATATAGAGAAAAAATTGATGAAAATCCCTACAGAAATCATTATCCATTTAGTAATTGGGAATAAATCTGATATAAGAAATAATAATGGCGTAACCAGCACCAAGGTTAAGCCTATGAAGAACGACTTTGTTTCAGGTACGGCTTTGATTTTATCTAACATTATACTCACCTTTTCTACTAAGTTTGGCCGCTCATTTACTATAACGCCGAAAAGCACCTACACTATCCCTTCTTCCACTCCGAACAAGATCAGACCTTCATAAGGGTCTCCACTAATGTTTAAGAGCTTACAAAATGCAGGTTCCGTTTTGTACCCTTGATTCTTTAGGTGTATCACTTTCTCTTTTAAGCCGGGATTTCTTTTCAACAGTTCATATTCAATTATCATATGGAGGTATGCAAACTGCTTCTGGACTGGTTGAGCCTGGCCGAACAATTCAAACTCGAAATCCTGAAAGATAAAGTTCGCTATCACAACTTCTTTCCCACGAATCGTTGTTCTTTTTATGGTGAAATTTTGTTTATCAGCATAAAGCGCTCGTATTTCCCCTGCAAAAAGATCTAATTCCTTTACTTCCATAATGATGTCTAGATCTGATCCTCTTACATCAATACCGATGGGGAGCGTCCCACATAAGACTGGTTTATAAATGTGAAGCTCATTTAAAATGTTTAATTCCTGAATGGCTGAATAAGCCTTTTTTTGCTGTTTGTTGCCGGTTTTCATTTGCTCGAAAAGATTGATCAAGAAACCCTCTCCTATTACTATATATAAATCTAGTGCTATTCAAGATGTTGAATAGCGCCAAAATACCAGTTCGTTGCTTTTAAGGTTTTTCCGAATACACTATAATTTCGACATTACACGGCATATTCCTTCCCATTAATTACCTGATGAAACTTGCACTGAAATCTTTCATGTATTCAGTTTTTAGCAATACATTTCCTGAATTTTTCCCCATAAAAAATGAGCACTGATCCCGTTCCTAGGATTGTGCTCATTTTAGATTGTTGCCAACACCAACGGGCATTGATATGAAACCTACTATTCTTTCGCCTTAAATTTTTTGGAAAATATCCAACCAAATATCCCTCCGACACCTAGCCCAAAAATTAGCGATGAAGCTATATTATCAAATGCAATTAAACCCACAACTGTCATCATGACTACAAAGAAAGAAAGTATAAACCAACTTACTTTACTACTCATTACTATCACTCCTTAATATATTTTATATTAAGTGAAAGTGGGGTACTATAATCACAGTCCCTATGAGGAAAACACTGTTACAATCACACCATCGACATTGTTACCTGAAATCTCATAATAATGATCCTCAGGCACAGGAATCGTCATATTTTCAGTAACAGGATAATAAGAAATCTCATACCTTTCCCCGTTTACACTTGCAGATATATTTTCTTCTTTTTTTAGATATTCCAAATATTCTTCTAGAACTAAATTCTTTTCTTTCATAATTGCACTGTGTGGGAAACCAACATAGCGGATGTGCCACGGTTCATATTGAATGCCCGTTATTCCGACTTTATCCTTTGGATAGCGTAAAATGAATCCGTATTTCCAAGCGTTTTCTTCTATCCACCTTCCTTCTGGTGCATCAGCCATCCTCATTTGAGTAGATCCTACATCAAGCGATAATCCTAGATTATGTTCGCTATATCCCGGTGGCAAAGCATAGTCAGGACCCATGTTTTCAAAGAGTATGCTCTGCTCATTGAAGTCTCGAAAACCGCTTGTAATGGCAAAATTTTGAATGCCTTCTTTTCCTGCAGCAGCAATCATCTCTGAGAATTGATGCGCAATCTCCTCTGACAAATAAATGTCAGTGCCTAACAATACGTAACCTTTTGTTAAATCATTGTTTGCTGATAAAATAACTATATCCGTTATAATGCCCTCTTGGTGAACCGGATGTTCACTATTGACGAGAAGCAGATTTCCTTGAAAAATTTGCTCCACTTTAATCTCTTTTTGAATTTCTTCTGTCGTCCATCTTTCCTCTTTCTCATTTTTATAATCACCATATTGTATTTCTACTTTTGGTTCAGCAAAAGGTTTCATATAAACGAAAGTTAACCCCAAACATAGTATTAATGCAAAGCCCCACTTCTTCATTATCTAATTTCCTCCCTTGTTCTTCCTTTCTTAAAGAATAGGAGAAATTATTTAAAAAAAGAGTAGGGTAAATATTAAATTTTTCTTAAATACTTCATTTAAAGCTAATCTAGATTAATTTGTTCATTATCCATTGGTAACCGAACTTCAAAAACTGTTTTGATGATATCACTTTCGACAGTGATGGTGCCATTGTGCTGCTCCAAAATATTCTTCGCAATGAATAAGCCAAGACCAGTACCATCTTCTTGATTTGTTCTTGCTTTGTCACCAGTATAGAACATCTCAAAGATATGCGGGAGTTCGTTTGGAGGAATACTATCTCCATAATTCACAACTTGAACGACCACTTCATCTAGCTCGATAGTGCCGTAGATATCCACATACTGACCTTCATATCCATAACGAATGGCATTGGTTATAAGGTTTTCAAACACACGGGCTATTAATTCTCCATCACCTAAAATGGGTAGGTGAGAAATACATTCCAGGCGTGCAACCAAATGATTCTTTTTGAGGACTGGATACAATTCTTCCTTTAATTGATTAAGGAGGTCAGTTAAGTTTAATCTATTTTTTTCAACTGGAAGAATTCCATAGTTCATTCTAGTTATTTCAAATAATTCATCAATTAGCCTTTCTAAACGCTGAGACTTAGTAAAAGCAATGGTTAAAAAATGCTTTGCTTGTTCTTTAGTCAAATTTTCATCCTTAAGGATCAAATCTAAATATCCCAGTACAGAGGTTAGTGGCGTCCGCAAATCATGTGCTAAATTTACTACCAATTGATCCTTGCTGCTTTCCGAAAAGTCTCCTCTTTCTACAGCTTGTTTCAATTGTTCACTTGCCAAATTAATATCATGTGCTATTTGCTGAAATTCATCATTTGATTTTATTTGTATTTGATGTGAAAAGTCTCCCCGGGAGAGTTGGTGAATTCCAATTGAAATCTCGTTAAAGTAGATAGAGTATCGCTTTGTAAGTATGTAAAAAAACATGAAAGAAAGAGGGATAAAAAGTAGTAAGAATACATTAATGTCGCCAATTTGTTTCATAACTTTCCGATAATATTCTAGCTGGTCACCATACTGGACATTCGTATAATAATATAATTGGAGTGATTTAAAGACTATAAACGTTATAGTTCCAGAAAAAATCATACTTAAACCAAATAATAGTACCATCTTCGACCTGAAGCTGTGCATCATTTTACCCATTGAATGTATACCCTACCCCCCATACCGTCTTAATCCATTTGTCTTTCCGTCTATCTTCTTCAAGCTTTTTTCTAAGCGTACGTATGTGAACCATAACAGTATTTCCACTTTCAAAATACGCTTCACCCCAAACTTGCTGAAAAATATTTTCCACGCTATAAACCTTCTTTGGATTACATGCAAGTAAATACAAAATATCAAACTCTTTCGGCCTAAGCTGGATACTCTCACCATAAAGGGTTACTGTGCGCTGATCAGGAGTTATCACTAACCCTCCATATTCCAGGGAGGTTTTATTGTCTATTTTGGGTTGATTAAGCTTCATAAAACGTCTGAGTTGAGCATTTACACGGGCAACTAATTCTATTGGGGTGAATGGCTTCGTCATATAATCATCCGCTCCAATGACAAGCCCCTGTACCTTATCGAAGTCCGATGTCTTGGCACTTAAAAAGATGATCGGCAAATTATGCTTTTCCCGAATGCAGCGGGTTACTTCATAACCATCCATTTTTGGCATCATGATATCCAAAATCAGCAAATCAACCGATTGAGTTTCAACTGCATGAACTGCCTCTTCTCCATCTGCAACTTTTATAACATGATACCCTTCTTTTTCTAAATGGATAGCGACCAGATCGGCAATTTCAGCATCATCATCAGCAATTAATATGGATAAACGTTTCAATTATTTCCACTCCTATATAATTATGTATTCTCTAGATATCCAACAAAGTTTCCGAAACTTCCCCGACAAAAAACTGATTTATGCCAAATGTGCTTTAATTCATAGCAATCAGTCAAATTATTACTCATTGGACATTATTCTATCCAAATGAATATATCGGCATTACCTTTTCATTTACCACTTTATATAAAATTACTTTAAAAAGTAATAGGATAATTCTTAACTTTTTCTTAAATTAAACAAAAAAAGACCCTTTTCATCGTTACTTGAAAAGAGTCCTTTATCAAACTATTTACCCGCCATTTGGATAGTGTCTTCCTCCTCCTCGGAATCTTCTTTCAAACTATCCAACAACACAAATCCAAAAATCACACCGGCTATCATGGTAAGATCTAAATGTATAATGTCTATTGCAAAAGGAAGGTACTTATACATGATAGTGAGAGAAAGAAGGGGAACCAAAGCTACGTAAAGGGTTGGGAGTCCAACTGCCAGTAACTTTATCCAATTCACTGACCACGCTTTTTCCTGTTTTATCTCTTTAATTAAATTTGGCAAGCGAAGGAGAATTCCGATTATGATCGGGAATATTGTTGCAAAAATCACCGCAGGCCAAAAATTATAGTTCATTTGACCATGTTCGATCAGATGCAACTCATACCTTGAACCGGCATAGTAAATAAACCCGATAACCACCGTCCAGAAAAAATACCTCGAAAATTTTCTCATCACAAACCTCCTGTATTTTATTGGGCATTCCTTAGTATTTATACGGAGATTCAGTTGAAATGTTTCACGTTGTGCAGTTATTTTTAGTTAGAATGACATAAAGTGCAAAAATGGCCTGAGAATAGAGTCCCAAGCCATTCTTCTATAATATTTATTGTTAGATACTCTTTAAAACATCAATCACTTTGCTAGGCTCTACACGTTTTGTATAGTCAGAGTCTACATCTGCAAATACAACTTTACCTGTTTGATTGATAATGAATGTAGCTGGTTTCGGAAGCTCCCAATCTTCATTCCCATTATGATCCGGCACGATTAAACCAGAACCTTTATATATATCGACTAAATAATCCGGCATTTTAAAAACCAGATTAAATTGTTCTGCAACTTGATTGCCTTCATCACTAAGAACCAAGAATTCAAGTTCATTCTTTTCCTTTGTAGAAAGGGATGCATCAGGTGTCTGTGGACTGATGGCAATTAAAGTTGCACCAGCGTTTTTGATAGAGTCTAATTCTCGCTGATAGGCTTTTAATTCAAGATTGCAGTAGGGGCACCAGCCACCACGATAGAATGTCAAGATCACTGGTCCTTTTTCAAGTTCTTCCTTAATGTACACCTTTTTTCCAGTTGCGTCAGGAAGGATAAAATCCGGTACTCTATCTCCCTCTTTAAGCCCCTTTGCCACTCCGGACTCCTCTAATTCTTTTGTTGCCTGCGCCATTAAACGTTGTTTTTCCTCGGAAGCCTTTTGTTTAAATACCTCTTTATAAGCTTTAATTTCTTCGAGCAATGTAGACATCCTTATCTTACCTCCTTATGATTTGTTCAACATAACCTTAACAAAAAAGCATTTGCTTTACCTCTAATTTGCACACAAGAAAACGCAGGGTTTATCCTGCGTTAATGTTTATTAGGTTATTACTTTGTACTTGGCAAGAATAACAGGAGTTTAATCTACTCATCCGACATTATGTGCACCATTTTGTAGAATTATTATCCATTCTTTTTAAGGCTTAAACAGCTTCCAATGCCCTTCGGAAACAACTTCTACTGCTCCGTCCATCACTTTGATAGCGGTCTGATCATCTATCGCATATGCAGGCCCCTGCATCCCGCCTGCCCATTTCTCTGCAGCAGCTATGGTGTTTCCCGGCAACATCTCGTGGTCCAGGTGAGGGAAGATTGCAAAATCAACCAGCCCCAGCGTATTTTCCTCACCGTTTGGTGGTGTCCAGCCAACGAAGAATTCCCCGATGTTCGGTGCCATCACCATGCTCCCTGCACTCATTCCCACATAAACTGCGTTCAGTTCAGGCAAGAGGTCTGCCAGTCCCGATTTCCTCATCCAATGGTACAGATAGAGGGCATCGCCGCCTCCCACCAGCAGGACGTCCGTCTCTCGGACCAGTGGCACCCAACGTACTTCATCAATGCTTGGCAATGCTGTGAGCTCAAGTATGCCGACGGACTTCCACCCCAAATCGACCATATGATTCCCTGAATTACCGGTAATAAACTCCCAGGCTTTTTCACCGGGTCCGACCCAAGGGTGTCCGTACATCGCAGTAGGAATGCACAGCGCGTTTGATTCACCAATTGGCTTGTCCAGCATGTCAACTAACGCATCGTGAATACTTTTGTTATTTACCCCTGCAGATGTTAGCAATAATTTCATAACTACACTCCTTTTAAAATGAGCTCATCTAACTATCTTATAAATCCCCTTCCTATCCCGAAGCTCACAACCATTTTTCTCAAATATCTTTATCATATTTGTATTGCTAACGTCGGTGCTGCCGACGTAATAGTTGGCATGGAATTGATTGAGTAACGCCATACTGATTCTATGTATTTGTGCCCCCATTCCCTTCCCTCTCAGTTCCGGTACGACACCAAAATAAAATAATCTCCCTTCATCTTCCGTTCCCACCTCAATATGAGGGATACTTATGCCGGCAAAGGCTCCATCTTTCTTAAAATAGTAACAATGCTGACGCCATTCCGGTCCCAATTCATTTTCTATGGAACTCATAACCTGAGCTATCGGTTGCTTTGTATTCTTATTGGCAGATCCCGAACGGCATAGCTCATATAGCTCGGCGTATTCCTGGTCATCAATTAATCCCTCTGCAAGGAAGTACCACTCTATTTGATTATCCGTTTCCGGCACTTCCTTTAGATTCCTTGTGTATTCAACAATGCTTGATATTTTGCTGAACCTCTTTTCAAGCAGCCAATTTTCAAATTGTTCATCCATTAGCAGAGACAAATAGCCAATTTCTAAATGATTCCAATCCTCTAGGATATCTGTCAAATCGCGCAAATATAATTCTGTTGGAACATCTTCTTTTTTAATTTGATCCACTAGCCAATATTCCTGTTTGTTTTTAATGATATTAAATAAGTTCAAGTTGCTCCCCCCCAATTTAGTGCTAAATTCTAAATATCCGCTTTTTAAAACCTATACTCTTAATAAACTCCAGCAAGCCCTATCATTGCAATACTCCACACAATCAGTGTAAAGGAAAAGGTTAACCAAAATGTATTAGCTCTAGTATTCTCATCATTTTTTATTTTTTTTAACATAGCGACCAAATTGACACAAAAGATAATACCTAATAAAGGCATGAATAAAGTTCCTATCGTTAACCCAAGGATCATGATTGCTTCCACTATTATTCCTCCATTTTTGTAATTCCTAATTTCACACAACTTACAATTTCAAGATATACCACACTAATCCCTTCCAATTTACTAATCCACTAATTATTTTTCAGGTATATTTATGATACTATAGAAATAAATGGAATACACTTAGAATAAGTTTCCTTTGAACGTTACTGTAAATTGGAGGTTACATATGTTTTGGTTAAACATTTTCTTTATTTTACTTATCATGTTTTCCGTCATGTATCTAGTAAAGTTGCTTTTACGAAAACTATTTAATATCGAGAAGACGAAAAGGAAGTTTTTTTCTTACAACCATATCAATAGATGGCATGCAAGAATTGATTGGAGTTTAAGATTAGTTACTTTGGTTGTCAACTTTATTATTATTTACTTAATTTTTAATGATCGTATTTCCATTATGAGTATCACGTTGGTTCTAGCGTTGATTGCTTTGTCGGATTTTTTGGTACGGGCATTTTTTGAATGGAAATACACTAAAAATCCAAAACAAGCGATTTTAACAATTAGTGATATGGTTATTTTGGTAGTTTCCATTGTGGTTGTTTTTAGAATGAATATGTTGAACTTGAATGTAAATTAGAGCACTTAAAAAAACAACCAGAATCCTGGTTGCTTTTTCTAGTAGGTTATTTGACTTTCCTCTCATCTTTTAACAAAGAAAACCCTATCTTCTTTAATGCCTGCTCCAGGTTGGACTGAACGAGGATATCACCTGTTTCAAAACCAATGCCGATTGCTTTGATGGCAACGTCGGGGGTGATTCCTGTAAGAATTGGTTTCACGCCTATTATTTGAAGGAGGCTAACTATTTTGAGTAAGGAAAAGCTAACTACTTCATTTATTTTCCCAATGCCAGAAAGGTCGATAATTAAATAGTCCAAGTCTAGATCTTGGCTTTTTTCTAACGCAAGGGAGATGATTGTATCTGCTCGTTGTTCATTGACATTGCCTATAATGGTAAGGGCAGCTACACCTTTTGTAATCGGAATGAACGGGACGGAAAGGCTGCGGATTTGTTGGTAGGCTTCATCCAGCTCTAGTACATATGTAAGTAAGGATCCCATTGTCTCAAATAACTCAATTAGTTCTATCCGAAAATCATGTGGCCTGTTATCCAATCCACATAGTGTCCCATAGTTATCTCCGTTCTCGTAATAAATGGGGATTCCGATAAAACAACCGCCACCTAGACTTTTCGTCACTTCCATATCCCTTGTCAAGTCACTTTGCGTAATATCCGGGATGATCAAGGGCTTCGTGCCATGGTCTACAGAAAGTTTGCAGAATGTCTGCTCAAAAGGGAGAGTTCCACCTTCTTCTAGCAAAACTTCTTTTTTATTCAGTACTTTCATTATTTTGTTCGTACAGCGGTCATTTTTCGCAAGGAACAGGGTATTGATGTCGAGCAGCCCGCTCATCATTTTCAGGATATTATCTGCTGCCTCATCAAAATTTTTGTAAATCATTTTCTGTGTGCTATAAGATGTGTTTTGCATTGCACGTTTCCCTTCCTTGGACTTTGCATCCTATCTATTTATAATTCCTAAATATTCCTTCCATGGACCTACCTCTTCTGTATATCTTGTCGCGATGACGCGAGTTATTTGAGCAATATGGGTAAGGTCATGAACAGCCCAGGTAGCTAGTAATTCGCGCACTTTCACTTCCCCAAACGCTGGGTGAAGCCCCTTTAGCTCCAACTGGGCTTCTGTCGTGATTAACTTTCTCAGAGTTTCTAGATTCTCCTTGCGTATCTCTTTGAAAGCTATCAATGCTTCGCAAATAGAGCCTTCCTTATCGTTTAAATGGGAATATCGATCAAACGCTGGAAAAGGCTTGCTGTTCCCTTCTTGTAGAAGAAAACGGAGTCGTGGTATCCAATTCACCTTTTCTCCTTCTATTAAATGAGAGATAACTTCCTTTGCATTCCAGGTCCCTTCTCCTTCTACGCAAGTTAACCATTCTTTAGATAGACTCCCAACAAAACTTTCTAATGTTTTAGGTGTTTGCTCGAGGATTTCCATTGCTTCTTTTAAATTAAACTCCATCCTTATTCCCCATTCCCTTTTTTCTATCATTATAATCTACTATTTGCATTATTTTTCTTTTTGCCAAAGAATTTATCAGAATATTCCCTAATAGACTAAAGGACTAGGTCATTGTTCACGATATTAAAGAAAAGGAGCGGTGGTAAAATGGGACTATCGATTAAATATCGTTTATTAGTGATAGGGTTATTATTGATGGTATGGTTTCAGCAGGCGGTTTACGTAGAGGCAGCATCCACCTCAGCGTATCCTCAAGAGGCCCAGCCGAATAAATTTATTGTTATTTTATGTACACTTGCTTTCATTCTACTTTTCTCTCTTTTTAAATGGTGGAAAGACAGGAAAGCTACATAGGGAAAAGTCCAAGCGTGCCAAGCCATTCCTCATATCCTATAGGAAAAACTTTTTTATGGGAGTGATTAAGAATGGGAGATTCATGTCTGGATTTCAATATCAGGACGCAATTTACCTTTACGATAAGTGATCGGCATTTGAGCCGTATCTTAAATGGACTAGCTGAGGAAAGTGTTAATATCAACGGCTATTTCCAGACGCTTGCGGGTAAGAAATACAATTTTGTCCGCATGGTGGTCGGTACAACCGCCGAGGAGCGCGAGTCAGACATTCGCACGGTTCGGAAAGTGATGAAGCAAGTTGGGGTACGTTATAAGGAAAATCAAATCATCCAGCTGCTCGATCGTGTTTCTGGTTTACCAGGGCAGGTCAACACCATCTTCGGCACGCTTTGGTGCAAGATGCAGGTTCGTGCTGTCTATCTCGGGGAGGACAACAACATCTATCTTGATGTTTCCAATATCGGCTACGCCATCCGGCTTTTATCAGAAGAGAACCCCCCACGTTGCCTGGGCTGATGCGATGGCCTTTTTCCTGAGTGCTGCATAGTATAGGGTAAATGCACACCGGGGGAGTTGTTGGGCTATGCGAGAAATGCAGGAAGTGGTGGAGTCTTTTGATTATTTGATTCGGACACAGTTTTCATTCGATGTGGATGATTGGGCTTTAAGCTGTATTTTGGATGGATTGGGAGAGCAGCAGGTCAATATTAATGCTTATTTTCACTCTAAGACAAATGATGGGACTCACCTTGTAAAAATGGTGCTTGGCAGCAGTGAGACAGATACGCCACAGGAGTTGCAGACGTTGAGAAAGATTTTGCGTGGCTATGGTATCCGTTTCAAGGAAAGACAGGTCATCCAGGTGGTGAAGCTGCCGGCAGGAAAGTCCGGACAGCTCAATGACCTTTTTGGTGCGCTCTGGTGTGAGCTACAGGTGGAAAGTATGTATCTTGGCGAGAATACGAATGTATTTCTGGATACATCCGATATTGAGCGAGCCATTGACATTCTGTCTGATCCAGTTCTGTTAGTTTGTGAAAAGAACTGTTAGAACGGGACACTGTCATGGATTGTCGTTGTGGTGCTTTGCTCCCAATCCGTACGGGTAATGGCATATCCGACCGAATCGAATAGCTCGTTATTTTGAGGCCAGGCACTTCGGTGATAGGCTTCTTTGACGTACCCGCTATTGTGGAAAGTTTTGCGCATGGCAAGGTTGTCATGACGAGTATGCCCTTCGATTCTGATGAGATGCGGGTAGTTCGTGAATGCGTATTGTGTGAGCCAATTTACTGCATGTGCCCCGCGGTTCTGTCCTCTGGCTTGTTGTTTGAGTCTCAGGTCAAACAGACAGGTCGGATCCTCCAGATCGAAAAGCCGGAACATGCCAATGGTTGTTTGGTTCTCGTCGTTGATGAGGAAGGTTTTCGTCCCTTCGTTTGTGTAGTTGCCTTGGTGAAGGGATGTTTGGATATCTTCCACTGTTGGGGTTTGGGTGCCATGGTAGAACCACGTTTCTGTTGTTAGCAGTTGGACAAGTTCGTTTTCGGTTTCTATTGTGAGTTCGCTGTATGTTTGCATTTTAGTTTAGTTTCCTCCGTTTAGTGTGGATTTGGATTGTTCCCATTCCTCGCGCAGCATGCCCATGCGGATGGAATCGTACAGTTTGCCCTGGTAGGTTCGGACGTTTCGGATGCGGGCTTCCTGGGTGAAGTTCAGTTTGGTGCCGACTTTGACCATGCGATGGTTTCCGGACCAGGTTGTGTATCCGACTCTTGGAATCTGCGGTTTCGTTTGGAAAAGGTGGTCGGTCCATAATTGGATGGCTTCGGTTCCGTAGCCACCGTTCCAGTATTCTGGCAGGTAAATGATGATGCCCATCTCAAGCCAGTTGGACGGTTCGTGCTCCCAGTAGTATATGACGCTGCCGATGGTCTTGGGCTTGGCGGTTTGGGTTTGGATCAGGTAGATGGAATCCATTCCGCCTTGGATCTGCTTGGTCATTTTCGTGATGTAAGTTTCCTCGTCGATGATTTCGAGCGGGAAGTATGGCGCGTCCCATTTTTTATATTCTGGGTTGGGGTCTCCGTACATTAGTTGGTAGAGTTCCGGGAGATCGGGGATAGTGAGCTTTTTAAGTTGGATTTTGGTTCCTTGGATGGTGGTTGGTGTAGTTGTAATTGCTGAGTTGTTGATTGATGGCATTATTTTAGGCTCCTTTTAGTTCGGTAATTAGGTATTTTACGTTTTGGAGGAGGTGTTGGTTTCGTTTTTTGTATGTTTTCTTGACTTCGTTGTGGAAATATATGGATTCTCGTCAATTTAGATTGGTTTTTTGCATAATTGAAGAGGTTTTTCGTATAATTGGGAAGGTTATTTGTATACTTTGGTCATTTTTATGTATAATTCCCCTCGTCGCTTTACTATTACTCCGTAAAGAGTTCAAGTGACCAATTCAGATAAAAAATCGAACCTATTATTTTAACATAGTAATTTTTAAACAATCGTTTGTTTAAGGAAAAACTCAGCTCTTGTGCCCCAAAGCTTCCATCGAATATTTCTAAATTAACTTTTGAGAATGCTATGTTACCAAAATAATTTTCCCGAAAATACAAAAGCAGACCCCTATCCATAAAGATAGAAGCCTGTCCTCTAAATCAACTTATTCACCTAAGTCCACATTATGATACACACGCTGCACATCTTCGCAATCTTCCAACGCATCGATCAGCTTCTCAAACTGCTCTTGTGCATCTTCCGGAAGTTCCACTTCGTTTTGCGCTAACATTGTCAGTTCGGCTACAGAGAACTCTTCCACACCTGCATCTTTCAATGCTGTTTGCACGGCATGGAATTGATCTGGCTCTGCATACACAATCACTGTTTCCTCTTCTTCCATAATGTCGCGCACGTCAAGGTCCGCTTCCATCAACACTTCAAGCACTTCGTCGGAAGTTTTCCCTTCGAATGCAAAAACTGCCGTTGCGTCGAACATGTAAGCAACAGATCCACTTACACCCATGTTTCCGCCATTTTTACCGAATGCTGCACGCACCTCGGAAGCAGTACGGTTTACGTTGTTTGTCAGTGTATCCACGATTACCATAGATCCGTTTGGTCCGAATCCTTCGTATCGAAGCTCGTTATAGCTTTCTTCCCCGCCGCCTTTTGCTTTGTCGATTGCGCGGTCGATGATGTTACGTGGTACATTGTATGTTTTCGCACGCTCAAGAACGAATTTCAACGCCATGTTGGATTCCGGATCCGGTTCGCCTTGCTTTGCTGCTACATAAATTTCAAGGGCAAATTTAGAATAGACTCTACTTGTATTCTGATCCTTTGCCGCCTTTTTTTCCTTGATGTTGTTCCATTTACGACCCATATATATTCACTCTCTTTCAGAAATTAAAAGATGTAACTTCATCTATTATACATCAATTTCCCGGAGGGTTACGAGTGATTTCCTTATACATCTCCAGAAATCTGGTTGCCACCTTCGATAGATAGTGCTTTTTCATCCAGGCCACACCATATTGAGAGGACAGCCCCTCCTCCTCCACCAGATATGAATGCACTTTTGCACCAGAAAAAATATGCATGGCACTTTCTGGTACTAAGGTTGCCCCAAAACCTTGCTGGACAAGACCAGAAAGCAGGGTTAAATCGGAACTCGCACACACAATGTTTGGTTCATATCCTCTATGTGCGAAAGACTGTAAAATATAATCGTAAAGGCCTTGTCCCTTTGTGCTTGGCAGAACAAGAGATTGGTCAGCAATCTTCTCTAAAGTCAATGGTCCGTCCCAAGCTTCCCGGCTAACAAAATAAAACGGTTCTCTCTTCAACATAAAGTGGGCAAATTCATCTGATTGAACGGGAAACCGAATCACCGCCAAGTCTATTTCTCGTTCACGTAGGAGCTCAAATAGATGACCAGATTCATTTTGATGGATTTCATAGGTCACCAAAGGATACTTTTCTTTGAATGCAAACATCAATTTGCCAAGCGACATCTCGGAAAGCGTGTTCACCCCAATTTTCAAAGTGCCTTTCAGTCCGTCCCCTACTTCCTTCACTTCCTCCATGCCCTCTTCCATCAATTTGGTTACTTGAACAGAATGATGATAAAGCCTTTCTCCCGCTTCTGTCAGCCGAAGCCTCTTCCCTTCACGATGTACAAGCCTTACTCCCAATTCTTCTTCCATCATCTTTAATTGTTGGCTTAATGGGGGCTGGGACATATGTAGTTTCCGAGCAGCTTGTGAAATATTTTTCTCTTCCGCAATGACGGTAAAATAACGCAATTGCCGAATATCCATGCCCTTTTCATCTCCTATATGTTTTTCATATGATTTCACAACAAAACAAATATCATCCATATGGTTTTACATATGATACCATATATTTGGAGAAAGGCAGGAGAATGGAATGAAAGCAATTCTGATTCTTATCATACTTAATTTAATTGTAATGGTTGCTTTACTTATAGATGCGAAAACAACATCTGATGGAGCCAGAGTAAATGTGAATCAATGTGTTCATGTGTACGCTGTACAACAAATGCAAGTAGGAAAGGAGCTTCTATGAATAAATTAATCTCATCGTTTACGATGTTTTCCTCATTACAATGGCTCTTTTTCATTTTCGCCAATACGGTCGTGGTTCCGCTCTCTGTCGGGGCGGCTTTTGATGTGGCACCGGAAGTAAGCCGGATGATGCTGAGTGCCTCGCTACTATTCACGGGGCTTGCATGCATTTTCCAAGGATGGATGGGCCACCGCTACCCGCTACTTGAAGGGCATTCTGGTTTATTGTGGGGTGTGATGTTAAACCTTGGACTCACTGCTTCTTCCTTAGGCATGAGTTTTACCGAAATTGGTGGTGGTGTTGCGACAGGCTTGTTGCTTGCTGGCGGATTTACGATGCTGCTTGCGGTGTTCGGCTGGACGTCAGTACTGCCTAGGATATTCACACCGATGGTTATGACAGTCTATCTTTTCCTATTAACCTTTCAATTGATGATGGTATTCTTCCAAGGGATGCTTGGTATAACAGAGGATGGCGTGATGAATGTGCCAGTCAGCATCCTGTCTGTTGTGCTTGTTATTTTTGTTAGTGTGTTGAAAATAAAGGCACCAAGGGTCATCGGGAATTTCGCGATTCTTATTGGGATTGTCGTTGGTTGGATTTTGTATGTTCTGCTGTTCCCTGGCGGCGGACAGGAGGCGCCGGCTGCTACCTTCGCGTTTGACCTGTTTCCGCTCGGGGCGCCGAATCTTGAATACGGAATTATCGCGGTCGCATTTTTTGCGGGGGTTTTGAATTTGAGCAACACGATAGCCTCCGTTCAGGCTGCGGCAGATCTTTATGGTGAAAACGCCAAACCAGGACAATTCAGGAATTCCTTCTTCTTCACCGGTTTGTTTTCTGTGATTGCATCCCTGTTCGGGCTCGTCCCGTACACTCCGTTCACATCGACAATTGGATTTTTGCAGAGTACGAGAATATTAGACCGTAAGCCGTTTTTCATAGGGGGCATCATGCTTGCCGCTATCGGACTTGTGCCACCATTGACGTCGTTCTTGGTAACGATGCCGATGACGGTCGGGAACGCAGTGCTGTTTGTGGCATACCTCCAGCTATTTGGGACCGCTTATAGCAGCTTGCGAGGCGCTGTTTTCAACTCGGATACGATATTCCGCTTGGCGGCACCGGTGTTGTTGGGAGTTTGCTTGATGAACACTTCGCCTGCTGTGTTCGGTCCGTTGCCGGTGCTTTTGCAACCTTTCTTGGCGGATGGGTTGATCATGGGAGTGCTGCTCTCGATTGTGCTGGAAAAGGTGACGAATTGGGGACAGTTTGAGGATAAGGTAGTGAAGCATAGCTGATCCAGTGGGATGGATGGGCTATGCTTTTTCCTTATGGAGATCTTTTGAAAACCGCTTGTACCATTATATGTTTCGTTCCTCCTTTCCAGTGGTAAGATAGTGATAGTAATCACAACAAACTAGGGGGCAACCGTCATTCGCCAGATAGAATTCAAGTACGAAGTTACAAGGCATGCTTTATCCGCGCTGGTTGATCATTTTAAACCTTGGCGTTATGGGAGAATTCTCTTTTATATAGGAGCTTTGATTTTCAGCATCTATTCCGTTATCGATTTGCTTCCAATGTACGGCGAAATCCCTACCGGACTCTTTATCATGTCCGCCGTTATGGCATTTCTCGTGCCATTTGCTGTTGCGTTCCTTTTGATAAAGGTGGTCACTTTCCTTGCTGGAGTCATTTTGTTAAGAAAGCCCATTTATGATGAGGAAATGTTAGTACGGTATCAGGAGGGGGACGACTACTTCCTTGCAGGTAAAGACCAATCGAGATTCAATTTTTCCAAGAACACGGAAATGATAGAAACAAAGGACTATTACATCCTGTTCAGAGGGAAGCTAATGCAGGACGGGATTGCGATTCCCAAGCTGTCATCGCTTGATGAGGGATATGAGGAGCGAGTCGATTTTCTGATTAGTAGCATACAAAGGAAAAAATGAGCAAGAAGCCTTTCGCGGATGTGGAAAGGCTTCTTTAAATGTGGACTTAGCCCTTTTTGAAAATGGTTTTGGGTAACTAGGTTTGATTTTCAGGTCACATTGTCTATTTCCGGGACCCACACCAACTGATTCGATCGTCAATAAGCGGATATCCATTGTAAATTCGTTTTATCCATTGTAAAACCAATTTATCAATTATAAAAACTAAATATCCATCGCAACGGCCCATTTATCCATTGTAAAAATGATATATCCATTTTAACGCTGACAGGCCACCCTCGGCCTACCATACTAGTTACTCCTATACGGTGTTAAGCAGCTTTTCGTTTTTTCCAATCCTCTGCAAGCATTCCGTACACCGCGTGATCGACATGATGATCATATAGCCATTCAGCTTGACGAATCTTTCCTTCCAACGTAAATCCGAGTCTTTCTGGAATCGACCTACTTTTCACGTTCTCCACCGCCGCACGGATATCAACCCGGTTCATCCCTAGTTCCGTGATGGCATAGTCCGTGAGAGCTTCCGCTACCCTCGTCATGATGCCATTCCCTTGATAATCCTTATCCAGCCAGTATCCGATATATGCCACTTTGTTCGTCCAGTCGAGTGTGTTGTAACCTGCAACACCAACAATTTCTCCTTTATACAAGATCATCGTAGTCATGGATTTATTTTCCGCATACCCTTGTCTGATACCTTTAATAAAATTCCTGGAGTCCTCTACTTTTTTGGTAAAGTCCAGCCATGGCAACCACTCGCGGAGGTAGTCCCTTGAGTTGTCGGTCAGCTCGAATAATTGCTCCGCATCTTTTTCCTCAGCTAATTTTAAAGATAGTTCTTCATCAATTTTATGTATGAACATGGTTGTGTTCCCCCTAAATGATTTATAGTTTTCTTATTTTATCTGCTCAAATGCTCGTGAATCAACTTCCAGTCTCCTTCTTCTTTTACAAATACATTGGTCGCACGCCCACTGCCAGAAATGAACTCCCCGTTCATGTACCCTTCATAATGAAAGGTATAGAGGCAAGTGGCAGTACGCTCATCAACCGCAATCCACTGCACATCCTTTGCCGAGTAGACTTCCTCTTTAATCGTGTCCCAGGCGTTTTCAAAAAAAGCTCGGATTTCTTCCATGGTCGTGCAGCTTTTATTGGTGAACCAGTAGACCACCTTTTCGTGGAGCAATTTTTCCACATTATCGAAGTTATGTGTGTTTGTTGCTTCGATGTATTTATTTAGTGCTGTTTGATAGGTCATATGAATCCTCCTTCATGGTCTCATTTCCGCTGGTTCCAACACCCCGACTAGGGAAGTTGGTGCTTTATACTGAATTGCTTCGATAACTCCTTGAGCAATCTCATGGCTTTTCAGCCATCTTCCTCTGTCCTCCTCTAGCTTGAAGCCGAGTTGGACTTGATGGTAGCTACAAGTACTGGGAATATGGAGGCCACTTTTCACTTCCGCCAGTTTTGCCCGACTTCCAAGTACGTGATACAACTCCCATGTTCCACTTGTTTCTGCTACAATTTCTATTAGTTTTTCTAACCCTTGTTCTCCACCACTATGAACCCACGCAACAACCAATGTGAATGGACCATTTTCAAGAATTGTTTGTTTTAGAAGCATGTCTAATAGATCTACTTTTTTATAGTCGACAAGTAGAGAAGTTATTTTATCCTTATCTGTTTTCTCTACAAGGTGGCTCATTTTCTCAGGATTTCTTCCGATTACAGTAACGTGATAATCCTGATCCACTAACCAAGTGCATACCTCTGAAAGCATCCCGGTTCCACCAACCACCAGTGCATGTTTCATGGCAATTGCTCTCCATTCACTTTCAATCGGTACACAAACTGCTCTCCCATCCGACCCATCACCCTTTTTCCACTGTCTTCGAACCCAGACCTCAAGTAAACCCGTTGAGCCGCTTCATTTCTTCGATTTACCGCCAAAACCACCTCATCCACCTGAGGGAAATTCAGCTCCACGTATTCTGGAAGCAACTCTAGTGACTTCCCTGCAATGCCTTGTCCTTGAAATCGCAGGGAGATGGAATATGCCCGCAAAAGAATGGCATTAGGATTGTCCGTATAACTTGGAATCTCTTCTCCCTGATAAAGGACGAAAAAGCCTGCAGGATGACCGTTTTTTAAAATAACTACAGGATGCCTTCCCTTATCCGCTTCACAAGCATTCAATGCGTCCCTAGGATGAGAAGTAAATTTCAGCTGACTTTTTGTAAGCTCGTATCCTACTAGATATTCCAGATGTTCTGTTTGAAAGTTTTCTAGTTGAACCCCACTCTTACTATGATTCTTTTTTGCACCAAGTCCATTTTGATTACAAAATTGTATTAGCGCTTTAGCGAAATGGATCGTGTTATTAACTCGCTCTTCGTTTGTAATAAAGCTTCTTTCTGGATTTCTTTGCCGAATATTGATTGCCTCTTGTATGAGGCCATGCCATTTCGGTTCAAGTTCACGTAATCCATACGCTCCTGCAGCCAGCTTGGAGATGATATTCTCTTCCTTTAATGTGTAAAATTGACGAAGCAACCCGAGGACTGTCCATTCCATTTCCGCTTCTATGCGTTTGACTGGATAATGGATAAGTTGATCTTGCTTCTGTTCCATGGTAGATAACCTTGTTGCCCAGTAGTCATTCATGTTTTTTCGTACATAGGCTGTGAGGTCTTCCGTTGTTACGTTAGAAGGGAGCCCGCTCGCTTCCGGCCCCATAATTGTTATCCCTTTGTTCTTAAGCAGCCACCATGTAACCGGGATATCGTGTACCGCTTTACCAAAAGTCCCTTCATTATAAAAATATCCCTCTGCTGTTAGATGGGAAGCTTGCACGTATATGCCATCCAACTGCGGATTTTTGCATGTTTCTGCTAGATTTAAATGAATATTTTTTAAGGTAGATACATCTTCCTTTGTTAGTTCTCGGCTTGTCACCGCCACAAAATCAACGTCACTTTCCCCTTCTTGGTACGCGTCTATTACGATGGAACCGTGCAGATATAATCCCTCTAGCAATCCAGGTAAATCATTGTTGACTTTATCTATATAAAGGTCTAAAACCTTTTGAACGGTATTTGGAATCTTGTTCATCTTTATCACCTTTTTTATAAAAATTTCACTATCTACACATTTCGACTTACTGCATGTTTTATCCTTTAAACATTATAAAACAGAATAAAGATGCAAAAAGACGCAAATACCCATTGACCAAACAGGAACAAACATGAAATAATAGGAAAGAAGTTGAAATCAAACATTGGGGTGATGTTCTTGTTTACTGATGAAAGACGGGGAGAAATTTTGAAGGTGTTGGAACAGGACGGAAGAGTGCTGGCGAAGGATTTGGCAGATCAATTTAATATGTCCATCGATTCCATCCGCAGGGACTTGTCGATTATGGAGGAGCAGGGGTTGTTGAAACGCACACACGGGGGTGCGATTCCGGTAGCATCTGTTCGGAGTATGCCGCGCCCCCCCGCAGAGCGATTCGGGGATGGCACGGAACACCAGAATGCCATAGCGAAAATGGCTGCCGGGTATATAAAAGCCAATCAAACGGTATTTATCGGCGGGGCGTCGATTCATTATGTGTTGCTCAAATATTTGCCGAAGGATATTCCCTTTACGGTCCTGACCAACTCACTAGAAATCGCATATGCATTGCGAGGTTCCGCAAACATCTCCACATTCTTGGTCGGGGGCAGTGTGAAAAGCTCCGGTAACATCACGGATGCTCTGGCGAATGAATTTGCGCGACAGTTTACCGTGGACTTGTGCTTTGCAACAGCAGGAGCTCTATCTGCAAAAGGTCTGAGCACCGCAACGCCTGAAGTGGCCATATTTTATAAAACGGTTTATGATAATTCCAAAAAGTTGGTTGCCATGTTTGAACACACAAAAATCGGGCAAGAGATGTTCGCCGGCATGTATCCAGTTGGGAAGTTAGATGTGGTGATTACAGATACAGAAGCGGATAAAGAAAAAATTGATGAGTTGAAGGCTACAGGTGTAGAGGTTTTGGTGGCTAGAGATTAAAATAGTTTTAGTTGTATCTTTGATAGCAGACTAACAAATAAGAATTTTTGGTGGAATAAGAAGTAGTTTTCAGCGGAATAGATGAAAAGCACTGTGGGATGCAGTGCTTTTTTGTGTTTTAGTATAAATATATTTTTGTTGGCGGCGGAACTTATTATGTATTTTCTCGTATAAACTGATACTAATAGTCTTAGAAACTGGAGTGAAAGTAGCGAAGAATTGGAGGGGGTATGCATGAAGAGGATTATATTTTTGTGTGGAATCATTTTTTCGCTAATTTTAGCAGGCTGCCAACCTTCTGTTAAGAGTCATGTTGAGGGTGAGGGGCCATTGTCGGTCAGGGTTGGCGGTGGCGGGTTGTCCATGAAATTTGAGAACGACGATGCACCTTGGCAGGGTACGGCAGGAGCATTCATGCCTTGCGTGGCAAAGGGAAAAAAAGAATTGGAAATTACCAAAATTGGCTATGTGGAGCATAACCTTGCCAAGCCGGTTAATGTGAAAGTGATAAAGCGGGTTGTTGTGGGAATGGATGCTCAGGATCCGATTGGGGCATCCAGAGGTGTCCCACCTAATCTTGAAGGTGGGTATTTATCCGGTGACATAAGCGAGGATGTTGTTGGAACAATGGTCACGGAGTCCTGTGATGGACCTGTTGATTACAGTAATTTCACAGAGTTTCTATTCGTGATTGAATCTGATGAAGCCGGGATGCACATTGAGGAAGTGTTCTTTGAGTATAAAGTCGGCGGGAGGCTGTATGTGCTGGAAGTGCCGCGGGAGATTGTGTTCTGCGGGGAGGCAACCAAGGATCATCGGCTGTGTTCGGGTTATGAATAGATTGGGATTGGGGCACCGCTGGGTTTGGCGGTGTTTTTTGTTTGTAACTTACTTTAAGGAGAGATCGTATGGGACGCGAAACTGGTGGCGGGTTTGAAATCTGCGTCTCATAGAGGGCCTATGCAACGCGAATTTGGTGGCGAGCTTGAAATTCGCGTCTCATAGAGGGCCTATGCAACGCGAATTTGATAGCGAGCTTGAAATTCGCGTCTCATAGAAGGCCTATGGAACGCGAATTTGGTAGCGAGCTTGAAATTCGCGTCTCATAAGAGAAACAGGCAAACCGAATTCTTTCAAAACACCCCGAGTTCGTCCCAAAACACCTTCTCCCTTCTCATCCACTTCAAATAACTCACTCTCCCCTCTCATAATCCTCCCGCAACACCCCATAATAGGCAAGATCCACAAACCTCCCGTCCCGCATTGCATGCTGGCGCCAGGTTCCTTCGTGCTTCATGCCGACCTTTTCCATGATGCGCCAGGAGCCAGGGTTATCGGCAAAAGCTCCGGCGAACACCTTGTTAAGGCCTAGCTCCTTAAATCCGAACTCCACAACAGCACGCGCCGCCTCGGTTCCATAACCTTTCCCCCAGAACGGCCGGCCGACCCAGTATCCAAGTTCGCCCCTTTTATAGGCGAGCGTTTGCTTGATATTGATGATTCCTACTAGACTTTCACTCTCTTTTTCCACAATCGCGAATGCCACAAGCCCACTGTCTTCTGCTTCCCACATGCTCCGGATGAAGTCTGCGGCAGACCCGACTGGATAGGGATGCGGCACGGTCAGAGTTGTTTTTGCAAGTTCATAGTCACTGGCCAGTTCTTCGACACGATCGGCGTCTCCTAGCTCTAATCGACGCAATAGTAGTCTTTCAGTCTCTAAAAAAATATTCATACCCCTAAACCTCTCTCCACTAAAAATAGAAAATCCAAGTAATATTTTCCTATTATATACATCTCTTCAACATTGTCCATACTTCTAAACTATCATTAAAATTGATTTCTTCAATTTATTCCAAACTCCTCTTTCCTAAAAACAGGTAAAATATCCTACATACTTTATCACGTTACCGCACCTTAAGTCATAGCAAAATCTGTAAAATTTCATCGTTTCACCGGCATTTAAATTCCCCTGACCTCAAAAATAGTCTGAATAGTCTGTTTACCAACTAGGCATTTTCCATTACGATGAACTTGTCGAAATATCGTAACCCGATATTTTCGTAACACTAAATATCTAAAGGGGATGGGTTTATTTGAAAAAAATCTTTATTTTAGTTGCAGTAGTATTCCTTATCTTCGCCGGACTTTTCTCCGGTGGACCATCGTCGAACGCGGCGAGCTCGTTACAAGAATTCAAAAGCAAAGGAAAAGTAAGGGTGGTTGACACTCAAGACAAACAAGGACCACCTTCCTTTGTAGCTGGTATTCTATCAGAAAAGCAAGCAAAGGCAGATGCTCAAAATGCGAAGAAGTTCCTTGGCAAACATAAGGACTTTTTCCATATGAACAATCCGGAAAAAGATTTGAAGGAAGTAAGAGCAACAACTGATGACCTTGGAATGACCCACATTCGCCTGCAACAAACGAAAAATGGCGTACCGGTCGACCGAAATGAACTGAATGTGCATTTTAACGAAAAAAATGAAATTACAACTGTAAATGGAAACTTCGATACGAAATTAGACTCCTTAGAAATCAACACCACACCTTCCATCCAAGCGGACAAAGCGGTTACAGAGGCGAAAGCAGCGGTTGATGCTCCTGCAGAAGTCCCGGTTGAGTCCTCTGAGCTAATCATTTATCCACTTGAAGAAGACTATCATCTTGCTTACCGAGTAAACCTAGAATTTTTCGAAGGCGAAGCGGGTAACTGGTATGTGTATGTAGATGCCCACAATGGCAAAGTGCTAGATCAATATAATGCGATGACTGGTTTTGGGTTCTTTGATGACATTATCGGTACGAACAATGTAGAAGGCTCTTCTGCTTTAAAAGTGGAGCAAGGGCCAAACCCGAAAGCTGTTGAAAATGCTGGAAAATTGAAGCCGGCTCGCGGATCTGGCTTAGGGACAATCGGATTGACAAAACTACTTAATCTGTCTCATGGGAATGTTCCTGGAAGTGGCGAGGGCTCGCAGTTCTTCTTGGCGGATTACACATCTCCACAGATGGACGGAATTTTCACTTACAATATGAAAAATACGTCCAATCAAATGTGGTTATATTCCAATAAGAACGCTTCTTGGAAGGATGTAGAATACACTGGGGACAGCAGCACATGGGAAACGGTTGGACAAGGTCCTGCAGTGGACGCGCACTCCAACTCCCGTATTGTGTATGACTATTTCTTAAATGAGCATGGCCGCAACTCCTTGGATGATAACGGGATGGCAATCAATTCCCGCGTTCACTACTGGAGAGAATACAATAACGCCTTCTGGAGTAACGGAATCGCGATGATGACTTACGGAGATGGCGATGGAAAACAATTCATTCCGCTTGCTGCCCTTGATGTAACAGCGCACGAAATGGTTCACGGTATCACGCATTATAACGGTGGACTTCGTTACCGATTCGAGACTGGCGCGATTAACGAAGCCTACTCTGACACTTTTGCCGCGCTAGTAGACGACAGCAACTGGGATATCGGTGAGGATATCATGGGTGAAGAATGGTTAGCAAACGGCAGAACGGCCCTTCGAAGCAACGAAGATCCTGGAAAATTCCCGACAGGTGCTGTGTACTGGCCTTACAGCATTGACGGCGAAGGTCGCTACCCGGCTCACATGGATGAGTACTACTACCTGCCTGCGAACATGGATAATGGTGGCGTACACATCAACTGTACAATTCTTCAGCACTCTGCCTACCTTGTAGCGGAAGAGTATGGCATGGGTAGAACAGTGGTTGCGGACACTTGGTACCGTGCATATGACTACCTGCACTATGACGCATCTTTTGCAGAGTTCCGCGAAGCGATTTTACAATCTGCTATCGACCTTTACGGCGAGGGCAGTGACGAATATAACGCGTTCTTGGGAGCATTTGACGATATCGGTCTTTATGAGGGCTGGTCTGTGAATGACAATCCGAGAGCACCGCAGTAAAAATAAAACGGGAAAACAGTGCCTCCGTAACATAAGAGGCACTGTTTTTTTACGTTTATTTTTCTAAATAATGCACGCTGAATTTCTCCTCGTCGTCTGTCCACACTTTGCTTGGCTTGAATCCGCATTCTAGCGCAAGTGTCTGGAACTCGCCAATTGCGTATTTATAAGAGTTTTCTGTGTGGATGGTTTCGCCTACACGAAAGAGGAATTCGTATTCCCCGATGCTCACTAACTGATCGCATTGACTTTCAAGATGCATTTCAATGCGGCCTTTTTCCTCGTTATAATAGGCAAGGTGTTCAAACTGTTTCTCGTTAAAATTCGCTCCAAGTTCCCTGTTCAATCTTGTAAGAAGGTTAAGATTGAATGCAGCCGTGACGCCTTTTGCATCATCATAGGCCCGCTCTAATATATATGTGTCCTTTTTCGTATCCACTCCAATTAGGAATCCATCGCCATCTTCTAAAAGCTGGGCAGATTTTATTATGAATTTCCGTACATCCACCGGCTCAAAGTTTCCAATTGTGGAGCCTGGGAAAAAGATTACCTTCTTGCCTGCCGCCTCTAACGGCAAAGTGAGCGGGGCCATATAATCCCCGCAAACTGCTTTGATTGTAATATGAGGGAACTGCATGGCAAGCTCTAGGCTAGACTGAAAAAGAAAGTCACGGGAGATATCAATAGGAACATATTCTTTTAGACTTGTAAAATTGTGAAGCAGTGCCTTTATTTTATTGCTGCTTCCACTACCGTATTCAATCAGGGTGTGAACATCACCAACAGCCCTCGTAATTTCTTCTATTTTCTCGTTGAAGATTTTCATTTCGGTTCTGGTCGGATAATACTCCTCTAATTGAGTGATCAACTCAAACAACTCTGATCCCCGGTGATCGTATAAGAATTTGGAGGAAATGACTTTGACTGGATCCGAGAGCCCCTTTATTATCTCATCGCGCATATTTTCTTTGTCTATATAAAAGTCATAGCTCTGAATATTATTTTCTAGTAACCTCATAACGCATCCTCCGCCAATCGGAATCCGCTGAACTGCCAGCGCTTGTCGGCCGGGAAGAAGTTACGGTAAGTGCTGCGTATATGGTCCTGGGGCGTGGCACAGGACCCGCCGCGCAACACCATCTGATTGCACATGAATTTAGCATTGTATTCGCCAAGTGCACCTTCAAGCGGCTTGCTGCCCGGGTATGGCGAGTAGGCGCTTGCCGTCCATTCCCACACATCGCCAAACATCCTGGATCCGGCCGATTGATTGGATGCAGCAGGATGATAAGTGCCGGTGTCCATCGTGTTCCCTTTTATCTCAAGATCCCTTGCCGCATGCTCCCATTCCGCTTCTGTAGGCAGACGCTTGCCCCTCCATCTGCTGAAGGCATCCGCCTCATAGAAGCTGACATGGACAACCGGCTCATTGGGGTCAAGCTTCTTCTTGCCAGCCAGCGTAAAAATGGACCATTCGCCATCTTCCTTACTCCAGTAAAGCGGTGCCTGCCAATCATTCTTTTTGACGGTATTCCAGCCGTCGGACAGCCAGTAATAAGGCTTTTGATACCCGCCCGCTTCGATGAATTCTAAATACTCCCCGTTGGTAACAGGTTGATCGGCCATTTTAAACGGCTCGAGCCATATTTTATGATTCGGTCCTTCATTGTCAAAAGCAAAGCCCTCGCCGTTATGACCAATTTCAACAAGACCTCCATCATACGTGTGGAAGGATGGTTCTCTTTTTTGAGAAGGTGTAGATTGGGATTCTTTATAGACAGGGTGCAACGGATTAACGAAAAAGTTGTATTTTACATCCATCAAAATCAGCTCTTGATGCTGCTGTTCATGCTGCATGCCGATTTCAATTAGGCTATGAATTTTGTCCGTCTGTTCGGACTTGGACTCCTCGTGTTGTTCGAGCAGGTCCACTATATAATTATCAATAAAACTGCGGTATTGGAAAATGTCTTGGATGCTTGGTCTTGATAGGACGCCGCGCTGATGCCTTGGTTGGAAAGGACCAACGGACTCGTAATAGGAATTGAAAAGAAAATCGTATGTTGGGTGGAATTCTCTGTAGTTCTCGAAGTATTCTTTTAGGACAAAGCGCTCAAAAAACCAGGTCGTGTGGGCCATATGCCATTTTGGAGGACTGACATCTGGATGAGATTGAATAATGAAATCTTCCGTTTCCAATGGTTGGACAAGCTTCATGGTGAGGTCACGCACATTCATAAATCGTTGTGAAATGGATTTAACTGCTTGTGTTTGTGTTTCCATGGGTACCGCTCCTTTTATTGGATTCTAGCTTTGTTCGACCACATTACCTTCTGCAGGGATTGGATTGTTTTGAAGCATTTTAGCGAAATGCATCAGGTTATAGGCCATGATTTTGGCATGCTCCATCGTAAAATCATTCTTATGTCCTTCCGCTTCAATATACGACTCTCCCGGTCCCGCTTCGCCAACCCAGTATGTATCCACATTCGGCGGAATCGTAAAGCCCATATGCGTCAGTCCGTAAAGAATGGATGAGGCCGCATGCTTCGCACCATCTTCGTTTCCTGTTATAACCACACCTCCCACCTTGTTATAGTAAATATATTGACCTTTGTCGTTCGTTAGTCCACTTCCGCCATAAAGCCGCTCCATCACCATCGTTGCGACACTGCTTTTTTCACCGAGCCATAGCGGCGTCCCGATAATCACGATATCCGCATGCATCACCTTGTTGAACACATCCGGCCACTCATCGCCATATCCCTCATCCTCGCTAACGCCAAATTTGATCTTGTAATCTGCGATCCTCACAATCTCAGACTCTACGTTTTCTCTATTAAAATGCTTGATGACTTCTTTCATAAGTGCTTCTGTATTGGATTCTTCGTTGGAAGATTTGAGTGAACAATTAAGGAAAAGTGCTTTTGTCATATGGGGGTGTTCCTCCTCTTTAATTTGGTAAATGGAAAATAGTATTCTTTACCCTATTAAAGGAAATTGAAACGTAAAAAGATAGATTTGTTGAGTGATGTTTTGGTTAAGGGATTGTGAAGGTTGGGTGGGGATGCAGGGAGTTTTGAAATTGTACAGCCATACATAAGAGAATTTCAAGGCAATCTTTACATTTATCCAACAACTTTTGAATTTTATCCGCGACTTTTTTGATTTATCCGCGAACTTTTAGATTTATCCGCGACTTTTTCATTTTATCCACCACTTTTGCCTAGATAACCGCCATTCGACACACATCGACACAAACTAAAGGGGAGTGACCCAACGCAAAGCCCACCTCCCCCTCAAGAAACCTTCCGCTCCTCCATCTCCCCATCCATAAACCTAAAATACGGCAGTAACATTCCTACCAACGCGACACCTGCAATCATAAAGCCTATTAAAAAGTACAACGGCCTCACTCCCCACACGTCACCAAGCATCCCTCCGACCAACACCCCCAGGGGCATGACACCTCTTATGATAAACAGCCGAACAGAAAAGATCTTGCCCATCAAATGGTTAGGGATAATACGTTGACAGAGAACCGTATTGTTAATGCTGAAGACCGCCATCACCACACCAGCCACTACTTCGAGCACAATCGCAACGATCAAACTGCTCTCATTCAACCCTAGCCCGACAAAAGTCAATCCGCCAATTGACAAAGCTCCAAGCATCACAAAACGCGGCCTCCCGGAAGCGATTCTCCAAACCAACAATGCCCCAAAAATATACCCAACAGGAAAGCCTGCCATAAAATAACCGTATGCCGCATAGCTCCCACCTAATTCTCCTGTAATGTAGGGCAGCGTCGTGACCATCGTAACACCCACACCAAACTGGACGAACGCAAGGAAAAAGCCCAGCCAAACAACGATCCGCTGCTTGAAGAAAAAGGAGATGCCTTCTCCAAACTCCTTCCACCATGTGTTTCTTGCAGCCCTCACCGGTGTCGGTTCTTTTACAAACCACAATAGCCCCCCACTTAATGCCAGTGTGACAATCACAAAAATCAAGGTCATGTTAATCCCTATGTATTCAATCACCAATCCGCCAAGCAAGGGAGCCGTAAAGCTCATCAATCGCACCGAACTTTCTAACAAAGAATTCGCCTCTTTAAGTTGATCCTCGGCGACAATCGTCGGTGTAATGGCGTGATTGGCCGGCACATATAATGGCGTGATCAGCCCGACCACCACCTGAACCACAAAAATATGCCACACTTCTAGCTGACCTGCACTCCATGCCAACAACGGAACCACAAACACCGCAGCCCTTGTCCACTGCGAAAAAATCATCGTCCACTTCCTGCTCCATCTATCTATAAACGGGCCAATAAAAAGCTGAAGGATGAGCGACGGAATAAAATACAACAGCCACATGGAGCTCAAGGCCATCGTCGAACCTGTCAGCTGGTACACCATGATCGAGTTGCAGAAGGTCCCAAATGCTCCGCCAAGTTCGGAAATCACGTTTCCTGACCAGACATAAACAAAGGAGCGATTCCTCAAAAGCCCCTTCATCGATCAAGATACCTTTGCAAATCGTCTTCCATATGATGCACGGCTTGCTTTCGTAAGGTGTAAACTCCATCCTTGCTATCCACAAGTTTGGCAGCACGCAGGATTTTCAAGTGATGGTGGATGGTCGATTTTCCTAAATCCAGTAAGCCGGTCAACTCCTGCAGGGTGCATTCCTTTTCTGACAGGAGTTTAACCATCCGCAGTCTGGCCTCATCCCCCAGTGCCTTGTATTTAGCCACCAAAAAATGATCAGGGGTGTACCGGTCATTTGACGCAATGCTCTCATCCGCCACAGGATAGTAAAATATCTTCGTTCCTTCCTTATCCGCTTCAATATTCCACGGGCGGTAAATTTGCTGTGGGACCAACAATACCTCTTGCACATTCGGCTCCGCACGATAGTCAATCCCACCTGTCGCCCACTCTACCAGTTGTTCTGAGGTGAGCTTCTTCCCCATCTCTTGCTTGGAGGCGACATCCCTCTCGAGCATCTCACAGATTTCTAGCTCCGATGGTTGCACAATTTCCTCATACCACTTGGTCATCACCGTTTTGAGGTGATTTTTTAATTGAACGGTATCCGTCTCGCAAATAAACTGTATGTACTTCGGAAAAAAGTTGTGTTCACTCGTCCCCTCCATCAAGTCACGACAAGCCACCATGTCCCCTTCTGAAGCCAATTTCCTTCTCTCCTGCATCTCCTTGCCCAAGTATGGCAAGGAAAAAAACTTTAGTTGACTGTCCTCAAGCTCTTCTATAAAAGAAAGAAACTCCAGCAGATCCTCACAATGATGATAATGACAAAGCTGCAGCAAGGTTTTCCACGTATTGTGCTTTTCCACATAATCCAGAGCAGCCTCTAATTCAGCTGACACGTTCCCCCTGAGATTGCTCCAATAGGCTTTAGACTTTTCCATGGAATCGTGTAAAGGGGTATTGGTCACTGCCGCAATTCCCAGTGCACACTCCAAGAGGAGCGAGTGCCTGAAGGACACCTGGTAGGACTCTCTTTTTCTGTTTGTGATGTTTAGGAGTTTCATAACTTGTGAACACCTCGTTTTATATTTATAGAACATATAATTCTATAAATATAGAATAAATCCTTTTTTTATTCACAAAAAAAAACGCCCTCATCAAGAAGGCAGTCCGTCATACTCACACTAATATTTTTTAAAAGATAAGGAGACATCCCGCAACAAACAGGGATGCCTCTCTTCTTTTTAAATATACTCCTCCAGCAAGTACATCAGCTTGTGGGGACCTCTTTCCTTATTGGACGGGATTACGATGATGATTTCTGATTCCGGGTAGTAGCTAGACGCAAAGCTTACGCCCGGGTCATAGCCCATGACATGATATTTTACTATTTTATCTTCTGCCTTCTCTATCCACATACCATAGCCATACCAATCTGTTTCGTTATCCGATTGAATCCATGGTGTCGTCATTGTAGCGAGTATTTCTTTGCATACTAGCTTTCCGTTCATTAGGGACTGCCAAAGTTTGGCCATGTCGCTCGCTGTAACATAGGCTCCACCGTCAGCTCCACCTTTTATTGGGATGGAGTAGTTGTTGGTTTTCCAGGAACCATCTTCTTTCTCGATATACCCAAGCGCCGTCTTCGCAGGCAGACAATCCAAAGCAAAGTAACCGGAGTCCTTCATTTGTGCAGGCTTGAAGATGTGCTCCTCCACATAATCAGTAAAAGGAACGCCCGCTACCTTTTCAATAATCAATCCTAATACTATATAGCCGGCATTATTGTAGTGGAACTTTTCGCCCGGATTAAATTTCATCTGTTGACTCTGGAACAACGGGAGGAAATCCTCTAATTGTCTCATGTGATACATTGGATTCTTCACCCAAAGCTCTTCAAAATCAGCCATTACATCCTCGTCAAAATAATCTGGTACACCAGACGAATGGGTCAGCAAATGGTGAACCGTCACCTTTTCATCAAAATGAGGGAAAGAATGATCCAACAAGTTGCTTAATTTTGAGTAAAAGGATATGCTACCCCTCTCTACCAACTGGCAAATCGCAATCGCTGTGAAAAGTTTGCAGCCAGAGGCGATTCCGAATCTCGTATTGGTAGTGTTTGGAATGGACTCTGCCCGGTTGGAGAAACCATGAGCACTGGTATGGATTATCCCAGTGCGATTCTCGATGTGTATAACACCTGAAAAGTCTATTTCACTTGCCTTTTCCGCTAATTTTGTTTCTAATTCTATGTTTTTCAGTTTCATTTGGATTACACCCCTTTATTTGCCTATCGCCCTCAATACAAACCGGTCCTGTCTGATATCCAAATACCCTTCCCGCTTTATTTCCAGATGAAGCTCATACAATGGATCCAAATAATCATCCACTTTGAAATCTACCACCTGCCACGGAATAGCCTTTAAATAGTAGATAAGCGCACCGATATCGTAAAAACGCTGCATCGGATATTCCTTCTTACTGAGTAGGACTTCAAAACCGTGCTCTTCCAGCTGTTTGTGTGCAAATTTCAGATTCCAGTGAGCATACTCTTCATTAACCGGTGCGCCGAGAAGTCTGTTGATATCCTGGCAATCGCTCCAGCCGACCTGCTGCGTCAGAAAAGTCCCTCCCTCTTGCAGAACTCTTCTCACCTCGCTTGGATCGTACTCTTCGTGTTTATTGATGATCAGGTAAAAGTGCTTTTCTGGAAAATGCAGTCGGTTGTCGGGCTTCACTTCGACCACCTTTATACCAAGTGGTTCCAGTCTTTCTTTTGCAATAGGAAAGTTTGGTTTGTAACCTTCCGTTGCACAGACAGTCTGCGGGAAAGGCTGCAACTTGGAAAGCAATTCCCCGCCACCTGTCCCCATGTCCAGCATAGATGTGGCATCTGCCATCAAGGTTTTCGCCATGCTGCCATAAGACCAGGAAAGCATGCCTGATGCCAGGCGGCCCGTTTCTGTTATGTGGGAAAAATCCCATCCGGAAAAATCGGTTTCTGCTTCTTTTAAATAGTGTTGGAAAAGTTGATCAGTTTTCATTTAGTTACCCTCCATTTTTTAAATTCAGTAGCTGGTGCCTAATAGGCTTGGAGGTCCGCGATTACGGTTTTATATGTTGTGTTCCAGTAGATTCATAGAGTGCTCTCCTATTTTTCTTTTCTTCTAATATACCAAATATTTGAACTATACAAGCGAGAAAAATGCATTTCCGGCCAGATTTTTCTCCAAACCTGTTAAAATAAAGCCATACATAACAGGGAGGGATTCAGGTGAAGATACTTGTTGTTGGTGCAGGTGCCGTTGGTGGATATTTTGGTGGACGATTGTTGGAAAAAGGGGAAGATGTAACATTCCTTGTGCGGGAGAAACGGAAGAGGCAACTGGAAGAGACTGGTCTTGTCATTAAATGCGCTCACGGGGATGCCACACTAAATCCAAGGCTACTGGTCAGTGGAGAAAAGACGGATCCGTATGATGTGATCTTATTATCGATGAAAGCCTATCATTTGGACTCTGCAGTGGAGGATTTCAGAAGCTATGTCGGACCGGATACGGTAATTGTCCCCTTGCTTAACGGGATAGCGCATATGGAAAAACTAAATGCAGCCTTCCATGAGTCAAACGTGATTGGTGGACTTTGCTTTGTGGAATCTACCTTAGACGAACAAGGGGCCATCATCCAGACGAGTGCCATTCATGATCTTGTTTTCGGTGAGTTGGATAGCGGGAAGTCAGAACGGGTTGAGGGGCTCCTTAAATCTTTCAGCGGCACCAAAGCCAACTTTGTCCTATCCGAGAACATCCATCAAGCCATGTGGCATAAGTATCTTTTCATCGCTACTTTGGCGGGGGTAACGACACTGTTCCGTTCGCCAATCGGGCCAATCCGGGATGATGAGTTCGGTGCAGATACGATTAAACAGACTTTAGAGGAAGTTGCCGGCATTATGAAAAGTGTTGGTGCTCCACTTGCTGAGAATATCGTGGATGGGAACTGGGATAAGCTTCATTCCATCGAAGCAGGCATGAAGTCTTCGATGCAGCGTGATATGGAAAAAGGCTTGGCTGTTGAGGCTGATCATTTTTATGGATATCTGCTTGGGATTGCGAAAGAGAAAGGGATATCCGCTCCTACTCTGCAGAAAATTTATGCCAGCTTGCGGATTTATGAGGGGCAGAGACAATAGGGATTTTGCTTTTGAAAGCTTAGGGCCGTGGGGCTCTAAGCTTTTAAGTATTTGTGTTTGCTAGATATAAAAGTTATAGCAGATGAAGACTTCTCTTCGTTTAATTTTTTGAAAGAGAGGTCCTCATTGTGGCGATGAAGACCTCCCTCACGCAAATATCTCCCCACGAAGGTCTTCATTACGCCGATGAGGACCTCTCTCATGCAAATATCTCTCCACAAAGGTCTTCATTACGCCGATGAGGACCTCTCTCATGCAAATATCCAATCCCAGAGGTCTTCATTTCCACCCTTAAAGTAATTTCACCACACGAAAAAACCTGCTCGACACATTTGCGTCAGCAGGTCTCCAATTCTTTTATTGCGGCCTTAATCCTCAGTAGCGCTTCTGTCAGCACCTCGCGGGGGCAGGCAATATTTATGCGTTCAAATCCTTGGCCGCCTGCGCCGAATTTCATTCCTTCGTCCAGGCGGACGCCCGCTTTTTCCAAAAAGAAGGTATGCAATTCATCTGCTGCAATGCCGAGTTCCCTGCAGTCTAGCCAAATCAAATGGGTAGCCTCAGGTTTCACCACTTTTATGGAAGGAATATGCTCTTTCAAATAGGTACAGACATACTCTAAGTTAGCGTTTAAGTACTCCTTAACTTGTTGCAGCCACGGCAATCCTTTGTAGTAGGCGGCGATGGTTCCTTCTACTGCGAATGCATTGGGACGCATCAACCCAAAGCCAGTCAACAAAGTTTCGTACTTCTCTTTGATTTCTTTGTTCGGAATGATGAAAATAGAGCTTTGCATTCCAGCAATGTTAAACGTCTTGCTTGGTGCCGCACAGGTGATGGAAAAATCCAAATGATTAGGATGCACCTTTGCAAATGGAATATGCTTGTGCCCCGGATAGGTGAGGTCGCCATGCATTTCGTCCGAGATGACGATCACTCCATGCTTTTCACAAATCTCTCCTATCCTCCGCAACTCCTCATGAGTCCAGACTCTTCCGACTGGATTGTGCGGGCTGCAGAGGATGAACACCTTTGTTTGGGGCTGAGCTGCCTTCTCTTCAAAATCCTCAAAATCCATTTTATAGCCGTCCTCGGAATAGAGGAGTGAATTGTGCAAGATGGTGCAACCCTGTGTTTGGATAGTAGAAAAGAAAGGATAATACACAGGATCCTGGACAATCACGGAGTCTCCAGGTTGGGTTAAAGCTTTCAGCAAAAGGTTCATCCCCGGAATAATTCCTGGACTGAACGAAATCCATTCCTGCCTCAACTCCCAATCGTATTGCGTTTTCCACCAATATTCCACCGCGTCGAAATATCTTGCACAAAACGTACTGTACCCGTAGATGCCGTGTGTGGCTTTTTGGCTGATGGCTTGGACAATCTCTTCAGAAATCTGAAAATCCATATCTGCAATACAAAGTGGAATGATGTCCTGATCCTCGATGAACCATTTGACGGAATGCGTTTTTCTGCGGTCGATGAATTTTTCCAGTTGCATGGCTTTCTCTCCTTTGGTTATGTCGATCTAGTATGCCTTAGCCCAATATACCATATGTTTCGCTTCATTTCCGCAGCATACACACGTATCAGCTACCTGTTCCTGTTCAAACGGCATACAACGGGACGTCGCGCTTGTTTCCTCTTTTATCTTGTCCTCACAACCCTGATCACCACACCACATCGCTTTGATGAAGCCACCTTTTCCTTCGATTTGCTGTTTAAAGTCTTCGAAGGTCGTGGCCACACTCGTTTTGGTTTCGCGGTGTGATCTTGCTTTTTCTAAAAGATTCTGCTGGATGTCTTCCAGGATTTCTTGAATTTTCGCTTCCAGTCCTTCCATTGGTGTAATCAATTTCTCCCCAGTGTCACGGCGGACAAGCACAACTTGCTGTTGTTCGATATCACGCGGTCCAGCTTCGAGTCTTAGTGGTATGCCTTTCATTTCGTACTCATTGAATTTCCAGCCAGGCTTCTTGTCGCTCGCGTCTATTCCAATTCTTAAAGTAGTGGCCAGCTTTTCTTTTAAATCGTAGGCAAAATCAAGGACCCCCTCTTTATGCTGAGCAATTGGGACAATCATCACCTGCGTTGGTGCAATTCTTGGAGGAACAACAAGACCGCGGTCATCGCCGTGCACCATGATCATCGCTCCGATGATACGGGTCGTGAAGCCCCACGAAGTTTGTTGCACATATTCCTGTTTGCCTTCACGGTTTAAAAATTGAATACCGAAAGCTTTGGCAAAACCGTCCCCCAGATGATGAGAGGTCGCGGATTGCAAAGCCTTTCCGTCATGCATCAAGCTTTCGATCGTGTAGGTGTATTTAGCTCCAGCGAATTTTTCTTTTTCCGTTTTCTGGCCTTTGATGACAGGGATAGCCAGGATGTTCTCACAGATTTCCGCGTACACGTTGAGCATTTTTACGGTTTCCTCGTGTGCCTGTTCGTCCGTTTCGTGGCAGGTGTGCCCTTCTTGCCAGAGGAATTCTAGCGTTCTAAGGAATGGTCTAGTTGTCTTTTCCCAACGAACGACATTTGCCCATTGGTTATAAAGCTTTGGCAGGTCGCGGTAAGAGTGGATGATATTTTTATAGTGCTCGCCGAAAAGCACTTCAGAAGTCGGGCGGACCACTAGGCGATCTTGTAGTTTTTCATCGCCGCCGTGGGTGACCCAGGCTACTTCCGGTGCGAAACCTTCGATGTGGTCCTTTTCTTTTTGCAAGAGGCTCTCCGGTATGAAAAGTGGCATGTATACATTTTCGTGGCCGGTTTCTTTGATTCGTTTGTCGAGCGCATCTTTAATGTTTTCCCATAATGCATATCCGTATGGGCGGATAATCATGCTACCGCGGACGCTGGAGTAGTCAACAAGTTCGGCTTTGGTGACGACGTCTGTGTACCATTGCGCGAAGTCTTCGTCCATATTAGTGATTTTTTCTACAAAATTTTTATTAGACATGTGAGTTTGCTCCTTTTTATAAAATTCGTGCCGAAATGAAGTGAGTTCGTGCGGAAATGGCCCGAGTTCGTGCCAAAACGAGGCAAGTTCATGCCAAAACACCCCGAGTTCATGCCAAACCCCTTTATCAGCTAAATAAAAAAAGCCCTGCTATAAATAAGGGACCATTTCTGGCGGTACCACCCTCATTCAAAGCAAAGCTTCACTCTCTTTCATGGTAACGGTTTTGAACCGCTGCACCGTTTCTGATGCAGAACTCTGAGGCAGGTTCAAATGCTCATCTATGGCTGCCTCTCACCACTCGGCACCCTCTCTTGGATAGACGAAATCATTTTACTGGTCCTCTTCGACGTTTGATATTGAGAAGATTATATAGGTTGGTTGGAAAATTTGTCAATCTATTATTTTTAATAAAGTATGGTCAATCTATTAAGATTCTATAACATCCATGCGGTAGTGAAAGCAGAAACTGCCCCATAGTTAGGAACTGGATGTGACTTGACCATGAATATCGCGAACAGAATCAGGAAAAGAACCGGTGCAACCGTATGGACCGGCCATGTATGTTTGTTCTTGTTGCTACGATTGAAAATCCAGCGGTCAACAAACGCATAAAGCAATGCGGCACCTGATGCGTAAAGAGTAAGCGTCCATTGCTGAGCCCAGACGACAGGTATCCCTCCGAAAACCCCATGCATAAGTATAAAAGCGATAGCATTCCCTTTCATCCACCTGTTTACGACATACTCGATACCGATGGAAATCAGATTGCCATATATGAGGATGATCCCTCCAACCACGAAGATGAGTATGTACGCCCAGCCCAAGAACGAATCCAGATAGACCGGCTGTCCCTGACCGAAAGAGCCAGCAGAAATGAAGAGCGAAATGATGATGGTAGAAACATAGAATGCGGTAAATTTTCTGTAGAACATATTGTCCAATCAGGATTCCTCCTAATATGTAGAGGTTTTGATAGTTTTATTATACTATTTCGGGGGATGGTTTGGGTATATTTCCCTTGAATTAAAATGGAAATTGGTAGTGGCGGGGTAACCTAACCGAAATGTTGAAATTAATTTTTCGCTGAATTAATTGGATTTTCGCTGAAATATTCTTAAAAACGCTGAATGGATTGCTATTTTCGCTGAAAAAATTCCAAAATCGCCGAATTATCCTCATAAACGCTGAATCCTCAAGGATTATCGCTGAATCGGTCTTTTACTCTCTCCCTAAAACCACATAAAAAAACGCCCGTACAATCCGACAAGTACGAGCGCCTTTCCACCTACTATGATATTAACTTTTCCTTCAACCGTAATAGTTCTCCCAGCTTCTCCCCTCTAGCCTTTTCATTCAATCGGTATTTTTCCTCCAAAATCTCCCACAGCAACTCCCCCTTTTCTTCAAATGACAAGGGCAGCCGCTTCACCACCTCCCGATATTCTGCCAAAAACTCTGTATAAGAAACCCAGCTAAAATCAAACTGTTCCTCGAGTTCTCTTTTCAACTTGCGGGTCAATTTGGGACTAGATCCATTGGAAGTGACGGCGATCTGCAGATTTCCGCGCCTGACTGTTGCCGGGAATGTGACATTTCCTTCCCCTGACTCGTCTACCACGCATACGAGCTGTGACTCATGCAATCCGCGAACCAAAGAAGCGTTCACCTCTCTGTTGTTCGTCGCCAAAATGGCCAGAAAAGCTTCCCCAAAATCTTCTGCTACCGCTCCCCGCTCCACCAACCGGTAGCCCCTTAACGCCGCCAGTTCCCTCACTTCCTCCGAAAATTCCGGTGCGATAAACGTGATGTCCGCCTGCTCGGCATCCAGCACCTTTGCCTTTCGTGCCGCAATCCTCCCGCCACCAGCAATAACTACCTTCTTCCCTTGCAAATCAAGTATTAATGGCTGCAACTCTCCAGTCCTCCTTTCCCAAAGCCCGGTCCACCACAATTTCTTGAATCACCTCGTGGCGGCTCAACGGTTCAATTAGCAGGATATCTTGCCCCCTACGCTTCCTTTTTCGGACCTCTCTTTCGACTTCACTTAACAGCAATCCTGCAAACAGCAAGTACGGCACCACCAGCACTCGGCCCTCTGCATCAATACTAATTTCCTCTATGCCCTCAGCAAATAGTGGCGTAGTGGCCGCCAAATAGCAGACATCCACTCGTGACACACCAAGCCTCTCACCAACGCCTTTTTTAATCTCGGAAAAAGCCTCATGAATGACAGGATCACTACTCCCCCTGCCAACCAACAAAATAGAATCTGCAGCATCGACCTTCCCAACAGTCGCCCTCACCAATTCATTTATCGCATCCACAATCCGCTCCTGCACCCCAAAAGCTGGGGCGATCTCCACGCGCACCTCAGGATATTTCACCCGCAGTGGCTCGAGCGCTTCCGGAATGTCCTCTTTTATATGACCTGCTGTTAAAAGAAAGATTGGGACGACGGTGATCTCGGTCGCCCCTTTTGCCACACAGCGCTCGAAGCCTTCCGGGATAAACGGCTCCGTCAGCTCCAGGAAACTGATTTCCTGAATTGGTTCATCCACTTTGGCAATGACCCGCCCCAAGAAATCCTTTGCTTCCGCCGCGCCTTTTTTGGACCGTGTTCCATGTCCCACATATAAAATAGCTTTAGTCACACAACCCGCTCCCTTCTATCCGTGCACAACCGGCAAGTGAGGCACGACCTCCTCCTCGAACCAGTGCAGCTTCTCATGTAACTTCACCACTTCGCCAATCACAATCATGCTCGGATTGGAGATGTTGGCATCCTTCACTTTCCGCTCGATGTTGGCAAGCGTGCCGACGACGGTCCGCTGTTCATGTAACGTCCCCCAATGCACAAGTGCAATCGGTGTTTTAGAAGACTTTCCATTTTCCTGGAGACGTTTAAGTATATTTGGCAGCTGAGAAACACCCATGTAAACACAAATCGTATCCACAGCATGTGCAAGGTTTGCCCATTGATGCTCCGCTTCCTTGTCGCCTGCCTGGTGTCCTGTGACAAAGGCGAAACTTTTGCTCAAAGTCCTGTGCGTGACAGGAATGCCTGCGTAGGCAGCCGCTCCGATCCCAGCGGTGATTCCCGGGATGACTTCAAAAGGGACATCCAGCTTGAAGCATTCTTCCGCCTCCTCGCCGCCACGTCCGAAAACAAACGGGTCGCCTCCTTTTAAACGCACGACCTGCAAGCCTTTTTTTGCATATTTTACAAGAAAGTGATTGATCGTCTCTTGTTTCATCGTGTGATAGTGTGGCAGCTTTCCGCAGTAAACGAGCTGCGCATTCTTTTTTGCATAGTTTAGTAGTTCAGGGTTCACAAGGCGGTCATACAGGATGACATCCGCCTGCTCTAGTAGGCGCAACCCCTTCACTGTAATCAAATCGGGATCCCCGGGACCCGCTCCCACCAAATATACTTTTCCGGTCATGCGCTACCACCCTTTCTCCTCTGGATCTAATATATAGCCACTCTTCTTCCCAAGGCGCTTTTTCTCTCGTAAAATTACTTCTTTCACATCAGGCTCTTTCAAATAAAATTTCTCGAGCTCCACGTCAAGGTGCTCAAAAGCTGCTTCATCGTTCTCGGCAAAGATGACGGATACAATTTCCTTGGCCTCAAGGGTTACATCAAATCTATACAGATACGCCATCGGTTTCTTTTCCTAATATAGTATCTAGTACGCCTTGCAAAGTGGAAACTCCCACCCGGCCGACAAAATCGAAGAAGGATTCTCCTTTTGTTTTCTGGTCTCGGAAGTAGATTAATAGCTCCTCGAGGACATCCGTCAATTCCTCTGCCGCTACTTTCCCCTTCAGCTTTTCGTTAAACTTACCGCCTTTATTCAAGGTTCCGCCCACATAAATCTCGTAAGCTTCAACCATTTCCTTCTCCGCATTGCGCATTTTCATCCCCTGAAGTCCGATGTCGGCAATTTGACGCTGACCGCAGGAGTTCGGGCAGCCGACCATATGGGTGCGGATCGGGACATCAAGGCTGATGCGCTGGTCTAGTTCTTCGGCTATCAATCTCATGCGTTCTTTTGTCTCCACCAAGGCCAGGTTGCAGTACTCAATCCCCGTGCAGGAAACCGCATGGCCAAGAAAGGAATTCGGGTTAATGGAAATGCGTTCGAAAATCGGCTCTTTAAGTAATGCTTCTACATTTTCAGCTGGAATGTTCGGAATGATGAGATTCTGAGAGTTACAGGTTCTGATCTCCCCATTTCCATACTTACCTGAGATTCTCGCAAGCTCGAACACTTCTTCGGAATCTAAGCGTCCTACCGGTACGTTGAAGCCAAGAAACTTCAATCCCTCCTGCTTCTGGTCATGGATACCGTAGAAATATCCTGCGTTCCACTCGTCTTTTGGCTCTTCGCCTTTGTCAGGAAGCGGACCGGTATGTTCAAGAAGCTTCTCCTTAAACTTTTCCGCTCCCCAATCGGCTATCAAGAATTTCAGGCGAGCAAGGTGTCGCTTCTCCCGGTAGCCGAAATCACGGAAAATGGTGGTGACGGCTATTGCGACCTCGAGCGTTCTTTCCGGTTCCACGAACACATCGATTGTTTCTGCCAGGAATGGTCTGGAGGAAAGCCCGCCTCCGACTTTCAGATGGAAGCCGTTTTTGGTGATGCCGTCAATCGTCTTGGTCGCCGGTGTAAAGGAAACACAGTTGATTTCGGCGTTGGATGCATTTTTCGTATTGGCGCTGATGGACATCTTGTATTTTCGCGGCAGGTTGGAAAAGTCTTCATTCTTTTGGAAGAAATCATAGACCTCTTTTACAATGGCTGTTGTATCAAAAAGTTCGTCAGGATCAAGGCCCGCAATCGGATTGCCGACAATGGTTCGGGTGATGTCCCCGCATGCCCCCGCACTCGATAATCCCACCGCTTCCAGACGGTTGAAGATGTCTGGGATCTGGCCGATTTCCAACCAGTGAAACTGGATCGCCTGCCTTGTGGTGATGTCAAAAACGCCACGTCCATAATCGCGGGCGATGGCAGCCAATGCTTCCACTTGCGGCTTGGTGAGGATGCCGGACGGAACATTGACCCGCATCATGAAGTAGCCGTCCTCTTTCGGTCGTTGCAGATAAAGCCCTGCCCACTTGAACAGGTCCCATTGATCTTTTGGGATCGAATCGAATCCATTCTTTGCATAATGTGGAATGTCATCAAGGATCCGGAGTCCATCCTTTTCGAGTTTTGCTTTTTCCGTCTTGTTGAGCTTTTCGTTGTCGGCCCAATGCTTTACATATGCCATGAGCGTTTCCCCCTTTTAAATAATCTTTTGATCTCGTAAGTATTGGAGTATCGTGTTGACGGCTTCTTCCACCGTCAGTTTATTGGATTGTATCGTGAGTTCCGCTTGGGTCGGCTCTTCATACGGCGAATCAATGCCGGTGAAGTCCTTGATCTCCCCGCGTCTGGCCTTTTTGTACAGCTCTTTCGGATCTCTTTTTTCACATTCTTCCAACGGGCAGTCCACGAACACTTCAATAAACTCCCCCTCTTCAAACAGCGCCCTCACCTGATCCCTGTCAGATCGGAATGGCGAGATGAATGCCGTCGTCACAATCTTTCCGCTGTCTACGAAAAGCTTTGCCACCTCACCGATGCGTCGAATGTTTTCATTCCGGTCCGCCTCTGAAAATCCGAGGTCCTTGTTGAGTCCATGGCGGACATTATCACCGTCCAGAACATACTCGTTAATGCTTTGGCGGTATAATTCCGTGGACACGGCATTTGCGATGGTCGACTTACCTGATCCTGATAACCCGGTGAACCAGAGGACACAGCTGCCATGCCCATTCTGTGCACGGCGCTCCTCTTTTGATATGGTCTGTTCGTGCCAAGTGATGTTTGTTGCTTTTGAGCTCATTTTTTCATTCCCCCCTTATACGGCAGCTGATTTCTGTTGTTGTAGTCCGTCAATCAGGACTTCGATGACCTCTTTTCGGCTGAAGGTGGACGGCGGCAGCTCCCCGGCTCTCAGCAACTCCCTCACCTTCGTCCCAGATAAAATAACCCTGTCTTCTTTCGGATGCGGGCATGTTTTATCAGAGGCCATGCCCTCGCATTTGTTGCAATAGAAGCTATGCTCGAAAAACAATGGCTTGATGCCAAGCTCCTCCTCTGTGAACTGATGGAAAATATGCTGCGCATCATATGTCCCGTAATAATCGCCGACCCCAGCATGATCACGCCCGACAATGAAATGGGTGCAGCCAAAGTTCTTTCTAGCGATGGCGTGGAAAATTGCTTCCCGCGGACCGGCATAGCGCATGGCGGCCGGGTAGACTGCTAGTTGGACACGTTCTGTTGGATAGTAGTTTTCAAGAAGCACCCGGTAGCTTCTCAGCCTGACATCCGCCGGAATATCATCCGATTTTGTCTCCCCGACGAGTGGATTGAGAAATAGTCCATCCACTGTTTCAAGCGCCGCTTTCTGAATGTATTCGTGAGCGCGGTGGACTGGGTTCCTCGTCTGAAAGCCGACGACTGTTTTCCAGCCTTTTTGTTGGAAAAGTTCGCGCGTTTCTTTTGGCTCGAGCCAAACATCCTCGGCTACCCCTTTGTTTGGTTTTTGGGTTAGCTTGATTTCCCCCGCGACGTATATGTCGCCCCGTTCGAATAACCGCTTGACCCCGGGATGTGCGAGCTCCTCCGTTTTGTATACTTCTCGTGCCTCTTTTTGGAGATCCGGTTCATACCATTCAGAGATGGTGATGACTCCGTAAGTGGTGTTTTGATGGGTGAGTTTATAGGTTTCCCCTTGTTGTAAGGTGCTTGCTACTTCTTTTGTGACTGGGAGTGTGACCGGCACCGACCAGACCGCACCGTTTGAAAGTCGGAGGTTATCGACGACAGATTGGTAGTCGGATTTGTTAAGGAAGCCTGTAAGTGGACTGAAAAGCCCGACTCCGATGAGTTCCAGGTCGCTAAGTGCGATTGCGTCGATTTGTATTTCTTTTAATAGATTGGTTGTGTCATAGTCTGGTTGGTAAGCCTGCACTAGTGTGCCGCCGTGTGGTTTTGGTAGGGTCATATTTGGTTACCTCGCTTTTATGTGGATTTTGGTTTGTTTTTTGTAGAATTCAGTTAGGAATCTTGTGTTTTTTGCCTGTTTAAAATCGTTCGGACAATTATTGTGCTTGTTCGGACAATCTTGCCACTGTTTCATATGGCGTTCGGACAATTACCTGAGTGGTTCGGTCAAGTTTACCTGGGGTTTGGTCATTTGAAAAATTGGTTCGGACATTTTGGCGAAATCTTCAGACACTTCCACTCAAACTTCGGACAACTTTAGAAAATCTTCGGACAAGTTCGCCAAAACTTCGGACATTTGCAGTCTTCGTCCCTCTCAAAGCACCGCCACCGAGCCATAAAGCGCCCCGCACACTGCTCAATCCTTACTCCCTGTCGACACTACCGCCGTCCCCGATCCTGAACCAGTTCGCTGCATCAAAAACTTCACTCCGAACACCGATACCAACACCCCAAGCATCGCAATTACCGGATACATATTCTGCTCAATCAATAGTTGGATCAGCGTGTAGGAAAGCACCATCGATAGCACCGGCGACACCACCCAGACAACGAGCAGTTGCACGACGATGTCTTTTTTTAATACGGAACGCCCTTGCTTCACAAAGCCGATTCCAATGATTGAAGACGTCGTGATCTGGGTCAGTGGCACCGGAATGCCGAACACCGAAGCCACCGTGACAATGCCGGCTCCCGTTCCGGAAATGACACAGCCTTCCTCCAAACGCAACTTGGTAATTTTCTTCCCGTTCGTTTCCATCACACGCTGGCCGAGCAACAGCGCTCCGAGTGCTACGAACAATCCTCCCCAGAGAATCCCCTGTCCGGTGCTCATGATGCCCGCCCCGACAAGTGGCCCAACCGCATTGGCGACATTGTTCATGCCGGCTGAAAATGCCTCGAACACCCCCATCACCACCACCAGCACTGACAATATTGGAACGGCCCGGGATGATTTTACCCAGCGATCTATCATTCTATGTTTCAGCACCCAGGTGGCACCGATTGCGAGCAGAAATGCGATAACCGGGGTCAGCAGCCAGAACGAAACGATCCAAGCAAGCTTTCCGACAAACACTGATTGATAAACAATCCCGGCACCAACGACTGCACCGACCGTCACTTCGCTGGTGGAGAGCGGGATGCCAAACACATTTGCTAAAAATAAAGACAGGGCCGCGGACGCAATCACGATTAGGGCAATCGCAACGGTAAACGTACTTTGCGGGACAATCCCACTTCCCATCGTCTTGACGACTTCTCCCCCGCCAAGCCATGCCCCAAAGAACACCGCAATGCCGCATAGCACCAAGGCCAGTTTCCTTTTGACCACTCCTGATCCATAGGCAATCCCCATGGATGCCGCCGCACCGCTTGCCCCGATGTTCATGGCGAAAAATAGACCAACGATGACGGCAATTGTAACTAACATGCTTTTTCCTCCTTCACTTCCCAAACAACCTTAGTTTGTATGCAGCCCGCATTCTGTCTTGCCGCTCCCTGCCCAACGTCCAGCGCGGGAATCCCCTACCGTGCCGACTGCCTGCGTACAGGGAAAACAGCCAATGCTCGGATAACCTTGATCATGAAGCTCATTGTAAGGAAGTCCCTGGGTCCGGATATGGTCCCAAACATCCTCCCATGTCCAATGAATGAGCGGACAGATTTTAATGTTTTGGAATTTGTCATCGCGGTTCAGAAAATTCGTGTTGGCCCGCGTTGGTGACTGCTCCCTCCTGAGCCCGGAAATCCAGGTCTTTTTTGGCGTGAGCGCTTCTCGTAAAGGTTCCACCTTCCGTATTTGGCAACAGAGCCCTGGATCTCTTTTCCAAAGGGCGGTGCCATGGGCCGCGGCTTGCTCATCCAACGTTAGCACCGGCTTCCTTTTCTCAATCTGCAACTTCGGGTATCTGTTTTCAATTTGTTTGATGACCTGATAGGTTTCGGGAAAATGCAAATCTGTATCTAAAAATACAATTTGCGCATCTGGTTTTACCTCTTGAATCAGGTCAATTAGCACCACAGCCTCTGCCCCAAAACTTGATGCATAAATGATTTCGTCAGCTGAATAATTCCGGTACGCCCATTCAAGAACTGCATTGGCCCCTTTGGACTGATCATCCATTGAGAAGGTTGATGAGATCTCCCTCCAGTTTTCGTATGTTATTTTCTGATCCATGCTGTTATTGCTCCTTTCTTTCCAAAGAAAAAAGGCAGCCCATTTACACGTGCAGGCCCGTTGTTCCAAGCCAAGCATCATGTAAAAAGACCGCCTCCAGTTTGTCTGGTCAGCGCTTATTTATTTTTCTGAAGGCGAACCTTCTCATTTTTTTCTATTTGAATGACTTTTCCATCCTGTACGACTAGGGTGATAGATCCAAATTTAATTGACTGCAGCATTCTTTCCAAGTGTGTTACAACCTCTTCCCATTCCGACTGTGCCAGTTGATTCGCCTCCATTTCGACTTGCATTAAACTAAATTGATTACGTTACCCCTATAGATTGGAGTACAGGGTGTGAGACTCCGGCGGGAGGTAGCGGTAGCTTGAGACCCCGCAACGCAGTGAGGAGGCTCAAGCATCGCCCCGCGGAAAGCGAACACCCGGAACGGAAATCTATAGGAGTTCAACAGATTAAAAAAACGCCTCTCCCATTATGGAAAGGCGCCTGTATGTAAGTGCACCTTATCTTCCAAAATGGGTATCCATTTTGCTGGAATTGGCACCTTGCTGTTCGCAGGTTGCCGGGCTTCAACGGGCCAGTCCCTCAGCCGCTCTAGATAAGCGTCAATTAAGTTGTGTTTTTATAAGCTGTTTTCGTAAACTTTGTTGCCTTTTCGTATTTTTAGGCAAGCCGACATATTCATTGTTGTCGTGCTCTTTTCCTGGTTCTACAAAATGGCTTCTTGCCAATTGGTAAGTAAATAAACTATAAAAAGTCCTATTGCCGACTTTTTATTGGCATATAGCCACATACTTTTAGAAAAGAGCTTTGTTAAATGTTAAAATTAATCCTACCATACGTATATGAATTGTCAACAATGAAATTGACTGTTTTTTAAGATTTTTTTATTTTTGGGAAGTTGGTCCTAGCCAACTAACGATTAGTCCCCAAACTTTTTGAGCCTGGTTTCGCCGTTCACTAATACTGCCTGATACATCTTTCCTGCCTTTGTTTCAAACACGACCCCTTGGATGGTTTCCTCCAGTTTTTCAAAAGTGATGATATCTCGTTTCGTCAGGCCATTAGAATCAAATGTCACTTTTCCTTCTAGCTTAAGTTGGCCATCACCGATCTCATCTGCCAACTCGATTTCATGGTCAAGTACACGCTCTTCGATCCAACCGGCAAGTAAAGGCTCCAACGTTTTTTCATTTATTTTTAAATTATCACTATATGTAAGAATCATCGAGTAGCGGACATATTGAACCGTCCCATACTCATTTTCCCCCATCCCAAGCGAGAGGGAAGAGATATCCATTATAGGGTCTGCTTCCTTTTGTGCTTCTGCACTGCACGCGCTCAACAGGAATACCAGACAGATTAAAGCCACCGTTTTCTTCAAGCTGCTTCCCCCTTATTATAAAAAAATCCAGCAAACAAACAATACTGTCTCCTTAAACCTTAACATATTTTTCCTTGTCTCCGTTACTGAAAAATGAAAAATGGTACCAGAATCCCATGTTTGGGGTCTGGCACCATTTTAAATATATTCTTATTGGCATTTAGCCATTTCTACTTCTTTGCGTTTTTCAGAAACAAGTACATCCAAATGACGGTAAAGGTTGACGAATTCGCCCGGAAGCAGTCCGCCGTATTCGCCGTCCAAGTTCAGCTGCATTTTTTCTTGTGTGTTCACTTTTACCCTGTTGGCTTTGGTGTAGATGACAAGCGGGTCTTTGACATGCTCGCCACGAAGTGCCAATGATGCGATACGGATAAAGTCGGCGATGTTTGCCTTTTTGAGAATGATCATGTCAAACATGCCATCATTCATGCAGGAGTCTGGCGCCAGTTTCTCGAATCCTCCGACCGAATTGGAAAGTGAGACTAAGAAAAGCATGATTTCCCCTTCAAAAACTTTTCCATCGTATTCAATCGTTACATTGGTGGGACGGATGGAAGGAAGCATCTCGATCCCTTTCAGATAGTAGGCAAGCTGTCCAAGCATGGTCTTCATCTTGATCGGTACTTCATAGGATAGCTCGGTCATTTTTCCGCCACCGGCAATATTCATGAAGTATTGATCATTTGCTTTTCCAATATCGACAGACATTGGGACACCTGTTGCAATGACATCCACACAGCCTAAAATGTCATCACGCGGAAGGTCCAATGCTCTAGCGAAGTCGTTTGTCGTTCCCACTGGAATGATGCCAAGCTGTGGACGGTAGTCCTGCTCCGCCAGTCCGTTGACAACTTCATTGATTGTTCCATCTCCACCAGCTGCCACCACAAGTTCAAACCTGCGCTCGACAGCCAACTTTGCCGCTTCGGTTGCATCTCCATGTCCTGTTGTAGCATGGCATGATGTTTCATAACCGGCTTTTTCTAATCTGGCCAACACTTCCGGCAGATGCTTTTTAAACAGCTCACGACCAGATGTCGGATTGTATATTACCCTAGCTCGTTTCATTTCCCATCATCCTAAACGTATATTTAACTAAGCCCTCTTTTATATCTATGTGTTGTATTGCTCTATATGTTGTTTGATAAGATAGTTATATTAACCAATACCACTAAGTAGTGAACCTATAACCCACTACTGATAACATATTAGCCTATTCGACGTGTAATATGCAATTAAAATGAAAATTTTGAGAAAAGGTGATTGTTTACTCCATCAACACGAAAGGCCCCAACTGCACCACTGCTACTCAGACAAGTAGCAGTAACAGCTGGGGCCATTTTATTTATTACTCTTCTGTCTTCTTTTCTTCGCTCTTTTTGCCCGTTGCGATTTCGCTAGTCAGGCTGTCGATGCTGTGACGCACGTTTGCTTTGCCTGAGAAGTTTTCGATAAGCTCTTTTACATCAATTCCGGATGATGCTTTTAAGGACTCTTGAAGAGTGGACATCAGGTTGGTGGCGTAGCCGGTAACCTTGTTGGCGCCGCTGTTTTCGCCGCTTCCCCCTGTGTCTACTACTGTGATCTTATCGATGTTGCCAAGTGGAGCTGCAACTTGCTTCGCGTATTCAGGAAGCATTTTGAGGATCATGTCTAGGATAGCCGCTTGACCGAACTGCTCGAATGCTTCTGCAATCTTTTCTTTCGCTTCCGCTTCTGCAAGACCTTTCAGGCGGATAACTTCTGCTTCAGATTCCCCTTGCGCTCTTTGTGCATCGGCAATCGCAATACCGTCGATACGTACTTTTTCCGCTTCCGCTTTGGCCATTGCTTCAATGCGGTATTTGTTAGCATCCGCTTCTGCCATTTGCTTCATTTTATCGGCAGATGCTGCTTGCTCAACAGCGTAACGATCTGCATCGGCCTTTTTCTTGACCTCGGAGTCATATTGACGCTCACGACGCAGGATCTCTTTTTCTTCAAGCTCGATTTGCTTTTGACGCTCGATGATTTGGATCTGCATTTGTTGCTCAGTTACTTCCTGCTTCGCACGCGCTTCCTCTAAGTGGTACGCTTGGTCGGCACGGGCTTTCGCGATGTCTTGCTCGCGGCGGTACTCGGCAACCTTCATTTGATTCTCTTTTTCCGCTTCCGCGATTTCAGTCGCACGCTCAATCTCGGCGCGTTGTGCGTCTTTTGCCGCTTCCGCACGCTTAATACGCGTTTCTTTATCTGCTTCCGCTGTTGCAATGTCTGCGTCACGCTTTACTTGTGCGATACGTGGCTTACCTAGGGACTCTAAGTATCCGTTGCTGTCACGGATGTCACGGATCGTGAAGGATACGATGATCAGTCCCATTTTCGCTAAATCCTGGGATGCAACACGTTGTACTTCTTGAGAGAATTTTTCACGATTTTTATAGATTTCTTCTACTGTCATGGAACCTAGGATGGAACGAAGGTGACCTTCAAGAACTTCACGTGCTTCGTTTTCCAGATCCTCTTTGCTTTTTCCTAAAAATTGCTCAGCAGCTGTTGCGATATCGCCGATGGAGTTCCCGATCTTGATGATCGCTGTACCATCCGCCATAACAGGTACACCCTGCTCTGTGTAAACTTCTGGAGTTCTAACATCTAGTTTGATAGATAGCAAGCTTAATGGTTCAGATTGTTGGAATACCGGCACGATGAACGCACCGCCACCTCGTACAATCTTGATTTTATTGCCTGATTCGTCTGTATGAACATTTTTCCCACCTAGATAACTACCTGTGATAATTAACGCTTCGTCTGGACCGACTGTTTTGTAGCGCGCTACGAAAACAACGATCAGGACGAAAATTAGTGCAACGACGGCACCAATGATAATAAACATTTCACCCATTTACTCTTCCCCCTATTTATTATAGTTTTCTAATACCTTTTCGTATGGAGTGACAGAGACCACTCCTGTTTGGACATCGATGATCAGGACTTCTGTATCGTAGGGAATTTCCTCGTTTTCGAAGCTCTGTGCAGAACGTGAAACGGTGCTTCCTCCGATGCTAAGTACCACTTCCCCAAACCCATCTTTCGGTACGGAGATGATAACTCGCGCAAGCTTTCCTTTTAAGTCATCGTCCGTATAGCCGAGTGAAGAATCGGCGGATTTAATTGGTACAAAAACAAAGATATGAAGCAGAATGACCAATAGAAGTGCAAGGATGGTGGCAATAGCCAATACCAGTAATCCGGAGAGTGGTGAGTACTTTTCAACCAGATAGCCTGTTGCTCCAAACACTGTAAAAAATGAAAAGATAAGAGCTGGATCAATTGGAATCACGTCAAATATCCCATCCACCACATCCGATAATAAAACATAGATCAGCGTCAAGCCGCCAAAAATGATGAGGCACCAAAAATAGAGTGTCATCATGTCCAATCCAAACATCGTCATATGCCATCGTTTCCTTTCCTGTTGTATTGAGGGCAATCCTCCCTTTGAATCCTGATCTCCCTTCCAAAATTCCTTCCGCTATTATATACGGGTCCATTCTCCTAAAGGTTTCAAAAACTTTTCTATTTTTCTACCTTTTTCTAGGTCGATGATAGGTGTAAAATAATAGTAGGAATTTACAAATATATACCTATTTCATCATAAACCAAACAAAAGGGGAAAACTATAAGCTTATGATAAAAAAAGGAATAATTTGCAGCGTGAGTTTAAGCCTGTTGGCGGGATGCACGAGCTTTGATAGTTTATTAGAAGGTAAGGAAGTGTTGGTCGGTACACAGCACGCTGCTAAAACGGCGGTACCACAAATGGTGGATTATGATATGGATTGGAATGAATTTTTCAAAAAAGATCCGGACGATGGCGAGGAGGATCTGGCCTCGGTGGAAGACGATACGCAAGGGGCTGCGAACGAAGAGCAACCTGAGGAACCGGCAGACGAGGAGAAGCCGGAAGCGCCGGCAGAAACTTCAGAGCCTGATGCGATTCCTGTGGTCGCCAACCCTGGTGCTATGAATGTCATGGTCAATAAATTCTGGTCGCTTCCGGAAGGCTACCGGCCTGGTGACTTGATCAAGCCAAATGTGCCGTTTTCTTTTGGAGATGAAAACAGCGACCGTGCGAAACTACGTGCAGAGGCAGCTGAGTCACTTGAGGTTATGTTCCAGGTCGCTAAGGGCGAGGGCATCGAGCTTTATGCGCGGTCCGGCTTCCGTTCTTACGAAACTCAGGATGCTATTTTTAAAAATGAGGTAGCTACATTCGGATATGAGCAGGCCGTTCTTTATGTGGCGCTGCCCGGAACGAGCGAGCACCAGACGGGTCTTGCCATGGACATCACCGCTAAAAGTGTGGGGCTTGAGCTTGTAGAGAAGTTTGAGGGGACGGCGGAAGGCAAGTGGTTGGCGGATAACGCCCATCATTACGGTTTCATCCTGCGGTATCCGAAAGGGAAGACCAATATTACGGGATATGCGTTCGAGCCATGGCATTTTAGGTATGTTGGAGTGGACATTGCTGGAGAGATTTATGCGAAAGGGATTACGCTTGAGGAGTATTTGGGGGATGTGAGGGAGTTTTAGGTTTAAAGTTAGGAGGAGGGCGCTGTATTGGTGCTCTTTTTTGTGTTTGGGGATACCTGGTGGTAGCGCGATGTGGATTTATAAGCCAAGTTTTTGTTTTATGAGCCAACTTTTGAATTTATAGTCCAAGTTTTAAATTTATGAGCCAACTTTTCATTTTATAAGCCAAGTTAGGCAATATAAATGCCATTCGACACACTTCGGCAAAAATCCTCCCGCTCAGCATGCAACTAAAAAACAGAACCCCAACATCCGTAGTTGGGGTTCTGCCAGTACCTATATCCATTAGCGCTTCTTAATTTCCTCAATTAAAATCTTGTTCACCATTTGCGGGTTGGCCTGGCCTTTGGAGGCTTTCATGATTTGGCCGACAAGGAAGCCGATGGCGCGTTCTGTTCCTTCTTTGTAGTCCTGGACGGATTTCGGATTTGCATCCAATGTTTCACCGACCATTTTACGTAGGGTGCCTTCGTCCGAAATTTGGACAAGGCCTTTTTCTTTAACGATTTTCTCTGCGTCGCCGCCGTTTTCAATCAGTTCCTTGAAGACTTTCTTGGCGATTTTGGATGAAATCGTGCCGTCTTTAAGAAGCTTGATCATGCCTGCGAGTCCTTCTGGAGTCAACGCGGTATCATCGAGTTCTTTGTTTTCAGCGTTCAGGTAAGCGGAAACCTCACCCATCAGCCAGTTGGAAGCAAGCTTCGCGTCAGCTCCTGCCTCCACCGTCCCATCAAAGAAATCGGACATTTCTTTTGTGATGGTAAGGACTTGCGCATCGTATGCCGGCAATCCTAGTTCTTCCACGTAGCGCTTTTTGCGCTCATCCGGAAGTGTCGGGATGTCTGTACGCACGCGCTCTTTCCAGTCTTCATCGATATGGATTTCCACAAGATCCGGTTCCGGGAAGTAACGATAATCGTCGGATCCCTCTTTTACACGCATCAGGACGGTCTCTTTTGTCGACTCGTCATAACGGCGGGTTTCCTGCTCGATGACTCCTCCAGATGAAAGAACCTGCTCTTGGCGAATCACTTCATACTCCAAGCCTTTTTGGACAAAGTTGAAGCTGTTCAGGTTTTTCAATTCTGTTTTCGTCCCGAACTTTTCCTGGCCGACTGGACGCAGGGAGATGTTCGCATCACATCGCAGGGAGCCCTCTTCCATTTTACAATCGGAAACGCCCGTGTATTGGATGATGGATTTCAACTTTTCCAGATAGGCATACGCCTCTTCCGGTGTGCGGATATCTGGCTCCGAGACGATTTCCACAAGCGGTGTCCCCTGGCGGTTATAGTCGACAAGGGAATAGCCGTCGCCTGTATGCATCAATTTCCCTGCATCTTCTTCTAGGTGAAGGCGGGTGATGCCGATACGTTTCTTCTCACCGTTCACTTCGATATCGATCCAGCCGTTTTCACCGATTGGTTTGTCGTGCTGGGAGATCTGGTATGCCTTTGGGTTGTCCGGGTAGAAATAGTTTTTGCGGTCAAATTTCGTGTCAGTTGCAACTTCACAGTTAAGGGCCATCGCAGCCTTCATCGCATATTCAACCGCCTGTTTGTTCAGCACTGGCAGGGTTCCAGGGTAGCCGAGTTCCACGGCGCTTGTGTTGGAGTTCGGTTCTGCTCCGAATTTGTTCGGGCTAGCCGAGAATATTTTTGATTTTGTTTTTAACTCTACGTGTACCTCGAGTCCAATAATCGTTTCATAGTTCATGTCTTGTTCTCACCCCTTACAATTGTGGTTTTTGTTTATGATGGTCGGTTGCCTGCTCGAACGCATGGGCAACTCGGTAAATAGTGCTTTCGTCAAAATGGTTCCCGATGATCTGCAATCCAACTGGTAATCCTTCCACAAAGCCTGCTGGTACGGAGATTCCCGGTACGCCTGCAAGGTTGACAGGAATAGTCAGGATGTCGTTTGCATACATCGTTAACGGATCCTTCGTGTTCTCGCCTACTTTAAAGGCCGGCGTCGGCGTAGTTGGTCCGATGATGACATCATATTTTTCAAATACATTTTCAAAATCCTGCTTGATGAGTGTGCGCACTTTTTGTGCTTTCACATAATAAGCATCATAGTGGCCTGCGCTCAGTGCATACGTTCCAAGCATAATACGGCGCTTTACCTCAGGACCGAAGCCTTCGCTGCGTGTCTGCTTGTACATCTCAAGAAGGTTCTTCGCATTGTCCGTACGGTAGCCGTAACGAACACCGTCAAAACGGGCAAGGTTCGCCGATGCTTCTGATGAAGACAATAGATAGTAGGTTGCCAACGCATATTGGGAGTGCGGCAGGGAAACTTCTTCCCATGTTGCGCCAAGTCCTTCCAATACTTTGAGTGCGTCCATGACAGATTGGCGAACCTCTTCGCTCACGCCTTCTGCCAGATATTCTTTTGGCACACCGATTTTGAGTCCCTTAATGTCGCCAGTCAGGCTGGATAAGAAGTCGGGTACATCGGCGTTTGCAGATGTGGAATCCATTGGGTCGATTCCAGAAATCGCTTGTAAAAGATAAGCATTGTCTTCTACCGTGCGCGTAATTGGACCGATCTGATCAAGGGATGATGCAAAGGCAATCAATCCGTTTCGGGATACACGGCCATATGTAGGTTTCAATCCGACGACACCACAGAATGCTGCAGGCTGTCGGATGGAACCACCAGTATCAGAACCTAGGGAGAAAAATACTTCCCCTGCCGCTACTGCTGCTGCAGAGCCACCGCTGGATCCACCTGGTACACGGTCTAGATCCCATGGATTTCTCGTTGCCTCGAATGCAGAATTTTCGTTGGAGGAGCCCATCGCGAACTCGTCCATGTTTATTTTTCCGATTGTAACGGTTTCCGCCTGGTTCAACTTTTCCACAACTGTTGCGTTGTAGATCGGGTTAAAATCACCAAGGATTTTACTCGCCGCAGTTGTGCGGATTCCTTTTGTTACAATGTTGTCTTTGATTCCGATCGGAAGGCCGAACAATAAGCCGTGATCTTTCTCAAGTCCTAACGCTTCGTCGAGCACTTTTGCATATTTACGAGCATTCTCTTCATCAAGTGTTAGGAATGCTTGTACTTTGTCATCTACTTCGGTGATCCTTTTGTAGGATGTATCAACGAGGTCCGTTACGCTGATTTCTTTTTTATGTAAAAGGCTATGTAATTCCGATAGCTTTTTATCAAATAATGACATGGGGGTTCCCTCCTTACTCTTCAATCTTCCTATTCAATAATGCTTGGTACGCGAATCTGGCCGTTCTTGTGGTCAGGGGCATTCTTCAATACCTCATCCACTGGCAAACCATCTTTCGCAACATCCTCCCTCATGACATTCTTCATATGTAGAACGTGAGAAGTCGGTTGAACATCTTCTGTATCCAATTCATTCAGCTTCTCAGCGAATGAAATAATGGCATCTAATTGACTTGTGAACATAACCACCTCGTCCTCGCTGATCGCAAGACGGGCCAAATGCGCCACATGCTTCACTTGATCCTCCGAAATACGTGACATCCTCTTTCACCTCCGCAAAATATCGAACTTGCACAATACACCTATCATACTAAACTTTAACCCCCACAAGCAATCATCAGCCCAGGATTGGTGGAAATTTCTTTAGTTGGGTAAAGAGGGGTCTGACCCTCAGTGCGTTAGAGTGATGAAGAGGGGTCTGTCCCTCAATGCGTTAGAGAGGTAAAGAGGGGTCTGACCCCTCAGTTGTAAACAGGTGTAAGGAACCCCATGTATTTCACATTCTCCCCCCTCACAATCTCCAGGTAGGAGCGTTGGAGTTGCGAGGTGATGGGGCCAATTTCTCCGGTGCCTATGGTTCTTTTGTCTACATTGATGACAGGCAGGACTTCTACAGCTGTTCCGGTCAGGAAGATTTCTTCGGCAAAGTACAGCTCTGACCTCGGGATGCTCATTTCCTTGACTTGCAAAGAGTAATCCTTTTCCGCAATTGTCATGATTGTATTCCTTGTGATGCCCTCTAAGATATTATCGGCCAAGGGTGGCGTGTACAACTCCCCGTTTTTCAACATGAACAGATTGTTTGTGCTCGCTTCACTTATATTTCCTTCTCTTGTCACAAAAATCGCTTCATCCGATCCTTCGGCGATTGCTTGTGAATATGCTAAAGCTGAATTAAGATAACCGCCAATACTTTTGACTGTCGGTGGGATTGTGCTGTTTTCGATTCGTAGCCAAGACGATATCATCGCATTCACAGCGGGCTTTACGACATATGTCGCTTCTTCGATGAAAATGGTCAATCCATATTCCGTTTCAAAAAGGTCCGGTCGTAAAGAAGGAAGATTAATAAAGGCAATGGGGCGAATATAGATGTCCCTTTTCACCTTGTTTATTTTCATCAGCTCGACTGTAATTTCACAAAGTTCCTTCACCGTGTATGGGATAGCGATAAACAGTACCTTACATGAATTAAGAAGTCGTCTGTAATGATCCTCCAAACGGAACAAAAAGAGTTCCTGCTTCTTCACGTTCCAATAACCACGGATGCCTTCAATTGCACCCAATCCGTAATTGAACGTTTTATTTTTCACACTGATTTTGGCTTCCGCTTCTAGTATGAAACGACCATTAAAATAGATATTTTCCAACATCATCCCCCCAAAAGGAATTTCAAAATATATTTCGTTCATATTGGATAAAATATCTTCACGCGCAAGGAAAAATTGATCTAAAAAATATCAGCCCTATTACAAGGATATTACACATCTGAAAATTATGAATAGTTTTACTTTAATTAATTGTCAAGTGGGAAGTATGCCCATTGTATCAAGGGATAGCGTGATTTTCTTCCTATTAAAAAAGGTTTCAGTCGCTTGAATTAAGGGAAATACTTTGATAGCTTAAATATTCGTAACCGTTATGAGAGCAATTTGGGGCGCCGAAATTGCTGATGTACAGTTGATGTACCAAGAACAATAAAGACAATTCAGGAGTTGATATTGTGGAAACAGGAGTATTTATTTCCCTAGCGCTATATTTTATCGTCATGCTAGGAATAGGCTTATATGCCTATAAAACATCTACCGACGATATTTCAGGCTATATGCTTGGTGGTCGTAAATTAGGACCTGGAGTAACTGCACTATCTGCGGGGGCATCTGATATGAGTGGTTGGATGCTAATGGGTCTGCCTGGTGCCATGTATGCTAGTGGTGTATCCAGCATGTGGATCGCAATCGGTCTTACTATCGGAGCATATGTGAACTATTTAGTCGTTGCACCTCGCTTAAGGATTTATACGGAAACTGCGAATGACTCCATTACAATCCCAGATTTCTTTGAAAACCGTTTTTATGATGGAACTCGTATTTTACGCTTTGTATCAGCAATCGTTATCATTATATTCTTCACTCTCTATACATCCTCTGGTTTAGTTTCTGGTGGTACACTATTTGATAGCGCATTTGGATTAGACTACAAAACTGGCCTGTTTGTAACGGCTGGTGTGGTAGTAGCTTATACATTGTTTGGAGGATTCTTGGCAGTTAGTTTAACTGACTTTGTACAAGGTGTCATCATGCTTCTTGCCTTAGTACTAGTGCCCATTGTTGCTTTTACTGATCTAGGCGGTGTTGGAGTAACACTTGATGAAGTACGTTCCATAGATCCAACTTACCTTGATTTCTTTAGAGGGACAACCGTACTTGGAATCATTTCCTTGCTTGCATGGGGACTTGGTTATTTTGGACAGCCTCATATCATTGTTCGATTTATGGCAATTAAATCCATCCGTGACTTTAAAGCCGCCCGTCGTATCGGAATGAGCTGGATGGTCGTTTCTATCATCGGTGCGATGGCTACAGGACTTGTAGGTATCGCCTATGTGAACCGTACAGGAATGGAATTGGCCGATTCAGAAACAATCTTTATTGTTTTCTCTCAATTCTTGTTCCATCCACTAATTAGTGGGTTCTTACTTGCAGCAATTCTAGCTGCTATCATGAGTACCATTTCTTCTCAGCTACTTGTTACATCTAGTGCGCTGACAGAAGACTTTTATAAAACATTCTTACGCCGTGAAGCATCGGATAAAGAGCTTGTGTTAATTGGACGTATCTCCGTTCTTATCGTTGCTCTTGTAGCCATTTCACTATCATTGACACCAAACGATACCATCCTTAACCTTGTAGGTAATGCATGGGCAGGATTTGGTGCAGCATTTGGTCCAGTGGTAATCCTAAGTCTTTACTGGAAACGCATGAACCGTTGGGGTGCACTGGCAGGTATGCTGGTGGGTACATTCACGGTACTATTATGGATCTATGGTCCATTCACCATCAACGGCGAACCATTAACTGATTTCTTATATGAGATCATTCCAGGATTCATCCTAAGTACTATTGCAGTCATCGTTGTAAGTTATATTACAAACTTCCCACGTAAAAAAGTACGTGAAGGCTTTACGGAAATGGAAGAAACAATGGAAACAGAACAGAATAAAGAATAAGCGTGATTTATCCAAAAGAGAACCCGCAGGAATATGCGGGTTCTCTTTTTTGTTTTATCTATATAGTTTTTTGAAAAGTTAATTCTGTTTTTTTGCTTGAATCCCTTGGGACGCAATGGATTTTAAAACTTTTATTCAAACGTTTGTTTGAAATTTGCTATGGTAAAAACATGTTCCTTATTTCTTGCTATCCACCAACACCAACACTTCAAGTTTATCCGCAGTATTTACCGCGAAAACACTGTACACGGTATCCGCTTCAAGCTTTGTTCCGGAAAGATCCAGAACCTGCTTTCCGTCTGGCAGTCTGATCTCCAGATTGTACGTTCCAGGCTCCAGCTCCTGATAGACGGAAATGTCTTTAAAGGAGAGCTCGCTGAATACTGTATCGCCTTTTATGACTCCCACATCCACTTGAGGAGCATCAGGGGAAAGGTGACCAACGCGAGTGAATGCTTTTCCTTTTGGTGCTTTTCTTGTATCCTCTACTGCAATCATTTCAAGGTTGGCAAGCTTATTAACCGCTGCCACGGTATATGACTTGCCACCTTCTACATCAAGCTGTTGAGCAATAACTGGTTGGTCTTTTTTCCCTGCAGGAAAGATCTCCACTTTGTGAGGGCCCGCCGGAAGCATTAAGTAATCTGTAGCATCTTTAAACTTTGCACCTTCTACCGCCACATTCCCATCTACATAGACATCAACAGCCGGAGCGTCCGGGGATGCGTGCAGGATACGTACCTGCGCGTCTTGCTTGTCTCCTGTATTAGCCGCAGCCAAATTGCTTACGCCACCTAAAACAAACAGCAACACCGTTAAAATACTAAGGAATTTCTTCATTTTACGTCTCCTTTGTTTACTAAATTTGAACACATTCGTTAGTATGAAAGGTTCGCGGGGAAAATATGTAAAAAAGTAGCAATTAGTCACAAAAAAAGCTGACACCCATGTAGGTATCAGCTTCCCTCTATAAAAATTATAAAGTTTCTGAAGTTGTTTTTGCTTGCAAGTGAAGCAATAGGTAGTCAGGACCGCCCGCTTTGGAGTCTGTTCCGGACATGTTGAATCCGCCGAATGGTTGGTATCCAACGATCGCACCTGTGCATCCACGGTTGAAGTAAAGGTTACCAACGTGGAAGTCTTCACGAGCCTGCTCGATTTTGTCGCGGTTGTTCGTGATAACCGCACCAGTCAAGCCGTATTCTGTGTTGTTCGCAATTTCAAGCGCATGATTGTAGTCTTTTGCTTTTGCGAATGCTACAACTGGTCCGAAGATCTCCTCTTTCATCAGGCGAGCTTCTGGATCCACGTCAGCGACGATTGTCGGCTGAACGAAGAATCCTTTGGAGTTGTCTCCTTCTCCACCTGCAAGAATGCGTCCTTCTTCTTTTCCAATTCCAACATATTTCATTACTTTATCAAAAGCAGCTTGGTCGATAACAGGTCCCATGTAGTGGTTCTCTGTTGGGTCGCCAACTGTCAATTCTTTTGTTAATTCTACTGCACGGTTCAATACTTGATCATATACATCTTCCACGATTACCGCACGGGAGCACGCAGAACATTTTTGACCGGAGAAACCGAATGCAGATTTTACGATGGATTGTGCTGCCAACTCAAGGTCGCCCTCGCTGTCTACCACAATCGTATCTTTACCGCCCATTTCCGCGATTACACGCTTCAGCCAGATTTGGCCAGGGTTCACTTTAGAAGCACGCTCATAGATGCGTAGACCAACGTCACGAGATCCTGTGAACGAGATGAAACGAGTGCGTGGGTGGTCTACTAGGTAGTCCCCAACTTCAGCGCCGCTACCTGGTACGAAGTTAAGTACGCCAGCAGGCAGGCCAGCCTCTTCCATTACTTCTACAAATTTAGCTGCAACAACCGGAGTTGTGGATGCAGGCTTCAATAGCACTGTGTTACCCGTTACAATCGCCGCTACTGCAGTACCAGCCATGATTGCAAATGGGAAGTTCCAAGGGGAGATGATCACACCTACACCTAGTGGAATATAGTTATAACGGTTGTATTCGCCCACACGACTTTCTAAAGGCATACCGTCTTTCAATTTAAGCATTTGACGCGCATAGTACTCAAGGAAATCAATTGCTTCTGCTGTATCTGCATCTGCTTCATTCCAAGGCTTACCTGCTTCTTTTGTTAAAAGTGCAGAGAATTCGTGCTTACGACGGCGAATGATTGCTGCCGCACGGAACAAGATGTCTGCTCTTACTTCAGGCTTCACTTTACGCCACGTTTTGAACGTTTCGTCGGCAACTTGCATTGCTTTCTCTGCCAAGTCACGATCCGCCTTTGACACACGACCAACAACCTCTTCTTTATTTGCAGGGTTCACGGATACGATTTTATCTTCTGTCGTAACACGCTCTCCACCAATAATTAAGTCGTAATCTTGTCCTAAATAAGAGTCCACCAATTTCAAGCCTTCTAGATAAGCTTGTTTGTTGTCCTCGTTAGTGAAATCAGTAAATGGTTCATGTTTGTAAGGTAATACCATTACATTCGCCCTCCTTTGCATTCTTAAGCGCTTGCATACAACTCTCATTCTACCTTATCATTACTAGTCTTTCAAATATTGTTTATATTCTAATAGGAAGAAAAATATGGAGGCATTGGAATGGTGCGTCAGATGTCGGGCGGGGTAAGTCTTTGACTGATTTTTTTAAAAGTTACAATGACGGTGGAAAAAGTTACAATGACGGCCGAAAAAGTTATAATAACCTCTGAAAAAGTCACAATAACAACAAAAATAGTTACAATCTCCCCTCCGTTCCCCCCTCGCAACAAAGAAAAACCCACTATCCCAACGAATAGTAGGTTCCAAAAATATTAATAAATATGAACAAACGGCTTTTCAGCACCAGCATCCCTAACAATTAACGCTTCTTGTCCACTGATGGAAGAAATGGATACTTGTAGATTCATATAGCTCGGGAAGCGTTCCACAACGAGCCCTGTTACATATTGTGTGAAACCGATTAGCTCGGCTTTTCCGTTGAACTCCATGTTCACTTCAATGGAAAGCTGCTGAAGTTCGCCATCACGGTAATAACCTTTTCCGATAACACCTGTATGGTTTGGAAAATAGTCGTCAATATCCTGCTTGAAATACTCAAATCGAACTGCGTCATCGCGATATAGTTCGGTAGTATCACTATTTGGGAAAAGGTGATATTCTTCGTTCACTGCCTCCCATTTACTGATGGAGTTGCTACCTGTTGCTACATTGGCTTTTGCAATAAAGCTTCCAGGGACAACGGAATTGGCAGGGCTTTGTTTATACAACCCGATGATAATCGGCACATTCTCAAGCCCTTCCATTCCGCGGACTCTGTTGATAACTTCTTCCGCAATTCGCTTTCCTTCCGCTTCGAGGTCTTCGTCCGGGATATTATATTGACGCGGATATCCGCCATCCTTGTCCGCCAGGTTATAGTAATGGACGGAGTTAAGTGCAATACCGATGGAAACACCACCGAGCTCCACTTGGTCCTCTCCTTTACGAACCAGGTAGTTCTGTTCCTGGATATGTGCCAGGTAGATTGGACTTTCTTCGTTGTTTTTTTCCGTGTCCGGCCCACTGACCACTGGGGGGTTCAACCCAAGATTGTTCTCGTCACTCTTTCTTCTCAGCCACTCACTTACGGTTCCCCGCTTTATATATTGGCCCTCCTGATACAAATAGCTGTCAGAAGGGAAGACCTCCTGCGCCATTCTCATCAATCCGGTCTCCAGTTCCTCCACATCGACCCGGCTGTTCAGGCGCGGGGCGATTTGGCCGCGGGTTTCCCCCGGCTTGTAAGGAAGGATTGTTTGATAATAGTCATCTGATATTTTATATCTAGGAACAATAGCTTGTTCCGTGTTTTCCTGCTGCGCTGGATCTTGTACCACTTCTTCCTGCTTCTCGAAGCCAGGCACACATCCGGTGGCAAAAAGAGAAACAACAAGGAGCAACGACAAAAACCTTTTCACTTCCAACACCTCTTATGATTGTATTTCCTTAAGCATTTGTTTTTCGTCCCAAACTTCTATCCCAAGCTCCTGTGCTTTCGTTAGCTTGGAGCCAGCGTCTTCCCCAGCAATGACTAGATGGGTGTTTTTGCTAACACTTCCTGTCACCTTTCCACCAAGCTGCTCAATGGCGGCTTTGGCATCATTTCGGGACATCTCTTCAAGCTTTCCTGTTAGGACGATCGTTTTTCCTGCAAAATAGGAATCCACATCTTCCGCACTTACAGGTTTCGGCCCTTTATAGGCCATGTTGACGCCGAGTTCTTTCAGCTCTGCAAGCAGTTCTGCCACTTCCGGTTGTTCAAAATAGGTCACAATCGAGTCAGCCATTTTGTCGCCGATCTCATGGATCGCAGTAAGCTCTTCCTTCGTCAAGCTAGCAAGTCGGTCCATATGGTCAAATTCCTGTGCCAATGTTTTGGCAGCTTTTGCTCCCACCAGGCGAATTCCAAGTCCGAACAGAAGACGCTCCAAAGAATTATCTTTCGTCTTTTCAATAGCAGAAATCAGGTTATCCGCAGACTTCTCGCCCATCCGCTCCAGCTCCAGAAGCTGTTCTTTTGTTAATTTATAAAGGTCTGCCACATCCTCGATCAGGTTCTCTCGGAAAAGTTGGGCAATCACCTTTTCGCCAAGACCATCAATATTCATGGCATTACGAGAAACGAAGTGGATTAATCCCTCGCGAATCTGTGCCGGACATTTCGGGTTAATGCAGCGCAATGCCACTTCTCCTTCTATCCGAACCAGTTCACTCTCACATTCCGGACAGTGTGTCGGCATCGTAAAATCACGCTCTTCGCCAGTTCTCTGGTCTACAAGTACATTCACCACTTCCGGGATGATGTCTCCTGCTTTTTTTACAATGACGGTATCTCCAAGCTTGATGTCCTTTTCACGGATGAGGTCTTCATTATGTAAGGACGCACGTTGGACCGTTGTGCCCGCTACACGAACAGGTTCCAAAATAGCAGTGGGTGTTACCACACCTGTTCGGCCGATATTTAACTCAATATCGAGAAGCTTAGTGGTCACTTCTTCTGCAGGGAACTTGTAGGCAATTGCCCATCTTGGACTCTTGGCGGTAAAACCAAGCTGTTCCTGATGCTCGGTGTTGTCCACTTTAATGACAATACCGTCTATATCATACGATAGATCTGGACGTTTTGTGTGCCAACCTGTGACATATTCCAAAACTTCTTCGATGGATGTGCAAACTTTTCTTTCCGTATTCGTTTTGAAGCCCAGTTTATCCAGGTAATCCAATGCCTCTCTGTGGGAATCGACACCAGCATCACCAGCATCCGCGAGACTGTACACGTATACGGACAGGTTACGGGAGGCAGCGATCTTCGGGTCAAGCTGACGAAGGGATCCCGCTGCCGCATTACGCGGATTGGCAAACGGCTCTTCTTCGCGCTCCATTTTCGCGGCATTCAGATTTTCAAAAGAGTTCTTTGGCATGTATGCTTCTCCGCGGACCTCCATTGTTACCGGTTCTTTTAAACGCAACGGAATGGATTTGATGGTCTTCAGATTCATGGTGATGTCTTCACCTGTTGTCCCGTCGCCACGGGTGGCACCAAGGACGAACAGCCCATCCTCATAACGAAGTGACACGGCAAGACCATCTATTTTCAACTCGCAGACATATGTTACATTATCGCCCACAGCCTGTTTTACTCTGCGATCAAAATCACGCAGGTCGTCTTCATTGAAGGCATTGCCAAGGCTTAGCATCGGGGTACGGTGCTCGACCTTGTTGAACATCTCGAGTATATTTCCTCCTACACGCTGCGTCGGAGAATCTGCCGTCTGCAGCTCGGGAAAGTCCCTCTCAAGCGTCAACAGTTCCTGTAAAAGGGAATCGTATTCAGCATCTGAAACGGACGGTTTGTCGAGCACATGATACTCATAGTTATATTGGTTCAGCACATCATGCAGCTCGCGAACCCGTTTTTCAGCTTGTTCTCTTTCCATGCAAAGTCGTCCTTTCTTTTTTGGCGGTTTTCATCTATTGTTGAACCTTCGTCACAGGTGCAAATTTCGCTAGAAGACGCTTGATTCCAGTTGGGCTTGGGAACGCGATGTCCAGTTCCTTACTGTCGCCGTCGCCTTTAACGCTGACAACGGTACCCACTCCCCATTTCTTATGCTCTGCCTTATCGCCTACCATCCAGTCCATGCTTTCTCCGCCAGTTGCGGTCAGGCCGCGGGATGGCGCGGTGGTACGGCGTGCGGTTTGGGAAGCTGGACTTGCCGCTCTTGCCCTTCCTGTTGCGGATCCTCCAAACGGAGAAGCAGTTCCGCCACCAAAACTTGATCCACGGCCTCCAAATGGCGTTGGTCGGGACGCAGCTTCCTTAGGCTCCGGACTTTCCAGCAAGTCTTCCGGTATTTCTTTTATAAAACGGGATGGAGGGTTAATGTTCGTACGGCCAAACAGGGTACGCATCTGGGCATTCGTGATGAATAGCTGTTCTTCTGCACGTGTGATCCCTACATAGGCAAGGCGGCGCTCCTCTTCCATCTCTGCTTCTTCAAACAGTGAACGGCTATGAGGGAATACCCCTTCCTCCATACCGATCAGGAATACAACCGGGAACTCCAGTCCTTTTGCAGCATGCAGGGTCATTAAAATAACCCCCTCCTGCTGAGCTGGATCCTCGTCATCCAATTTATCAATATCAGCAACAAGCGCAAGGTCTGTCAGGAATGCAACCAGGCTCTTATCATCGTACTTCTCTTCAAAGTTTTTCGTAACAGACAGGAACTCGTCGATGTTTTCGAGTCTGCTCTGGGATTCAATCGTTTTGTCCGCTTTTAGCATTTCGCGATAGCCGGACTTCTCTAAAATTTCCTCCACAAGTTCTGTAACGGAAATGTACTCCTGCATCTGCACATAGCCCTCAATAAGCGCGCGGAACTCCTTCAGTTGTGAAGTAGCACGGCCGCTGACGCCAATCAGGTCCACCTCTGCTAGTGCTGTATAGATGGAAATATCGTGCTGCGTAGCATAGTTTGCTATTTTATCGACGGTTGTTGCCCCAATTCCACGTTTTGGCACGTTAACGATTCGCTGTAAGCTTATGTCATCGTCAGGATTGGCAATCAAGCGCAGATACGCAAGGATATCTTTGATCTCTTTACGGTCGTAGAACTTGGTCCCGCCGACAATTGTGTAGTTGATATTGGACATGAGGAGCATTTCCTCCATCACACGGGACTGGGCGTTCGTACGGTATAGGATGGCAAAGTCGCCAAGCGTACGTTTTGGGTCCTTTTGCATAAGTTCACGCATTTTCCCGACCACAAACTGTGCTTCCGTTTTTTCAGAATCAGCCTGATAATGGATGATTTTTTGTCCTTCGTCGTTTTCTGTCCAAAGGTTTTTCTTTTTACGGCCGATGTTGTTGTCAATTACTCGGTTTGCCGCTTCTAAAATACGTTTTGTGGAACGGTAGTTTTGCTCGAGGAGAACGACTTCCGCATTTGGATAGTCTTTTTCAAAAGAAAGGATATTTGCGATATCCGCCCCGCGCCAGCGATAGATAGACTGATCAGAATCCCCCACCACACAAAGGTTTTTCAAGCGATCTGCCAAAAGATTAACCAAAGTATATTGCGCTCTGTTCGTATCCTGATACTCGTCTACATGGATGTATTGAAACTTACGCTGATAGTATTCGAGTACTTCCGGCACACGTTTGAAGAGGTGAATGGTTGTCATGATCAGGTCATCAAAATCAAGCGCCTGGTTCTTTTTCAGCCTCTTTTGGTAGTCTGTATAAATTTCTGCAACCTGCTGCTCGTATGGTCCAAGCGGCTGTTTCGCATACTGTTCCGGATTCATCAGTTCATTCTTTGCGGAGCTGATGGTTCCTAGAATGGTTCTTGGTTCAAATTTTTTCGGATCGATATTGCGGTCTTTTAAAATATTCTTGATGACAGACAGCTGGTCGGTCGTATCGAGAATGGTAAAATTGCGGTTTATTCCAACGCGGTCAATGTCGCGGCGCAGGATTCGCACACACATGGAGTGGAAGGTAGAGATCCAGATGTCTTCCGCTGCCGGTCCGAGTAGCTTTTCCACACGCTCTTTCATTTCACGGGCAGCTTTATTGGTGAAAGTAATTGCAAGGATATTCCATGGCGCTACCTGTTTTTCGGTCATTAGATAGGCGATTCGATGCGTGAGCACCTTTGTTTTTCCACTTCCCGCTCCGGCCATGATGAGTAGGGGTCCGTCCGTTTTTTTTACTGCTTCTTGTTGCATTGGGTTCAATCCGTCAAGAAGTCTTTGACTTAAATATTGCATATTTTTTCACCGTCCTAACAAACATATGTTCTTATTTTCTATCATACTAAATTGTGTAGTGAATTACTATTTATTTTAGAGTCTTTATGAACCACCGCTGTTGATTTCCGCACCGGGCTTCGCTTTCCTAGGGGCGGTGCTTGAGCCTCCTCACTCCGTTGCGGGGTCTCAACCTACCGCTATCTCCCTCAGGACAAGGAAGGCTTCGACAGCGATACATCGCACGAAGAAAATGCATAGCATTTTCGAGGAGTCTCCGCCCTGCGCTCCAATCAACAGCTATAATATCTGGCCACCATTAATTTTTCACAGCATCCACGGTCTTCAGTGCTTCTTTTAGATTATCGTAGACTGCGTTTCCGACTACTACGGTGTCGGCGTGGGCGGCCATTTCTTTGGCACGTTCGGCTGTGGAGATGCCGCCGCCGTAGAACAGCTGGGTTTTCTCGAGTGTTTGTTTGGCCGCCTGGACCATTTCCACGTCTCCGTACGTACCACTATATTCTAAGTAAAAGATCGGTAGATTAAACATTTTCTCCGCTAGTCTTGCGTAGGCGATGACATCTTCGGTTGTAAGATCGGTCTTTGCTTCGGTCAGTTGTGCTGCCTTGCAATCAGCGTTCAGGATGCAATATCCCTCTGCAACGATCTCCTCCCAGTTCATGATGTCGCCAAATTCTTTTAACGCTTCTATGTGAAGGCCTGTAACCCATTCTGTTTTTCTACTGTTCAACACACTTGGGATAAAATAAAAATCGAATCCCGGTGTGACCGATTCAATGGTGGAAACCTCCAATGCACATGGCAACGAATATCTTCTCACCCTGCTCATCAGGCTCAGCACATTATCAAGTGTGACCCCATCCGTACCACCAACAAGAATGGCATCTGTTCCGGATTCGCACACAAGCTCTAAATCTTCGTCCGATATCTCTTTGTTTGGATCCAATTTAAAAACGTGCTTCCACTCACGTATTTCCATTAACACTGCAAACGTCCCCCATTCTAATTTTTCATTCCCTTATTATATCAAAATCCAAGGCAATACGAAAAAGAGAAAGGAAGATTGTCGACTGGAAGTTACGACCTTTTCCCGGTAGACCAAAAGTTATATTTTGCGGCGGCCCTGTTATTCCTTTTGTATAGCGGGTAAATAGAAAAATAACACCTTAAGAAGTACTTAGGAAAATAGTCGCCTTTTAATAGATAGATGCATATTGCCATTACACCAAAATATGATGTGATAAGGAGGTGTCCAACATGCCGTTGTGGCTCTGGTTCGTCATTGGCCTCGCTATTCTCTTGGCTTTCGGTGCTATCGTAGACTACTTTGGGAAAAGAAGAAGAAGTTCTGCTGACCCTGCAGCAACGAAGAAAACAGTCGACCAAGTAAAATCAAACCAGGAGACGTTTTACCGCTGACGCATTTAGATTTTTCACATGGAGATTGGACGTTGAAATGGCATCATCATGAAAAAGGTGGCCCACTGCATTTCCAGCGGGCCACCTTTTCACTTATACCTCTTCGGTTTTCTGTTCTTTTGCAATACGCTCAAGCGCCATCTCATAAGCATCGTTTCCGTAGTTCAAGCAGCGCTTCACACGGGAAATCGTCGCAGTACTTGCACCGGTTTCCGTTTCGATTTTATGATACGTAAAACCTTCTCTCAGCATTCTCGCCACTTCAAGGCGTTGTGCCAAAGATTGAATTTCATTGATAGTACAGAGGTCATCGAAAAATCGATAGCATTCTTCCAAGTCCTTCAAGGAAAGAATCGACTCAAAAAGTTGATCCAGTTCTTTTCCACGTAGTTTATTGATTTGCATAATTAATTTCTCCTTTGCTTATTAAGACTAGTATGAGACTTTTTCTAGATTAGGGACGATCTGAATCCACGTTTTTCCCGGAGCGAGCGGAACTTGTTCGCCATTGGCGTATGGAAGAATTTTTCCTTCTACCGATTTCCACTCCACATCAAAACGTTCTCCATTTTGCAATAGCACTGCATTTCCACCGGATGTGATATCAATGTCTTTTCTTCCCTGGTCATCTATCACGGTATGTGCCGTTTCGACTATGAAAACGTTATGGGCGATGATCTCTTCCATCGTTTCCAGATCGGTATGCTTTTCGCCTGCACTATAACGGAGGTAGGCATTTTTTGTTGTGTCATATTTATAATCAACATGTGTTGTTTGTCTTGATGAGTACTCTATTTTCACCTGTTCAGTAGCCGTTCCATCAAGCTCATTGGTCTGACCTTCCTTTAGGAATGTAAAGGAGGGTACGTCTGCTTGTAAAGGATAATTCAACTGTTCGGCGCCTTTTTTAATATTTTCAGAGGTGATATAGGAATTATGCGGTGCCTTACGGAAGCTCGCACGTTTAAAGAGCGATCCATCATAGGCGAGTCCATTTATGCCATCCACTTCTTTATTTTCTATCTTCGTTTTCGCTGCGGGACTCCATCCGTGGAAGACGTAAAGGGCATCATAACCTTTTGTCAGTTCCACAAAATAAACCCTTGCACTTCTTACAGGACCTACCGTATCCGGCATTTCACTATGAAAAATGGCAAGGAACCTTGTGATATCCCCTTCAGCAAGCACCTCATACACTATATCGGCTTTGTGAAGCCCTGATTGCGGACGTGCTTTTCCATCGTTATTGACCATGACAGCAACAGGTCGCGCCTCTATTTTCTCTTCTACTTCTTCTCCTGTCAGAGGTGCTGGTTCAAGTGGTTCGGAAACCTCTGTCGCAACTTTTTCTTCCTCTTGTACCACTTGCGTGTTATCTTCCTGCGGCTCTTTCGCTGTATCAACATCGGAATTACCTGATTGACAGCCTGCTAAAAGAAGCATGAAAACTGTCCCGATCAGGGCTAACTTGTTCCTACTCATCTTTCCAAAAACACAACCTTTGATATATTTTCATTTACTTTTACATTTTAACGCATTATTGACGGAAAGAGTACCGTTTTATTCATCACATCGTATATTCCTCTAGGTGTTATTCTAATATAAGGAAGATGTGTGGAGGATAAAAACAGCAAGGTGTAAATCGGATCATTGAAGCTGTACCCTCTCGCAAACAGCTGATTTCGCAATTCTGTTTCCTGCTTCATCAGCTCCTCCATGTCACAGCTGGACATGCCTCCAGCGAGCGGAAGCGGAATATCACAAATGACTTCCCCGTCCTCCACAAGCACCATTCCTCCGCCAAGTTCCTTCATCTGTTGGAAGGCCTTCATCATCGCTTCCTTGTCTTTTCCAATTAGGACGATGTCGCCTGTGTTCGAATAGGAGCTTGCAAAACCTTGAACATGTGTACCGAAGCCCTTTATGATCGTATTCACCCGCCACTTTCCTGCACGGTCGATGAGCATGAGGAACGACTCGTCATGCCTTGTTGACAAACTGTCTCCGGAAACATCCACCGAGATAGTATATGGTTTGATGATCACTTCGTTGACCATTTCCATCCCCAATGCCATGGAAAATTGCAGGTCATCGATGGAAAGGTCCCAATCTAGCTTAAGTGGCTCAAGCCCGAGTGATGTCCAGTCCTGTTCGGGGAATGCCGCCGGATTTACCGTATTCTCCTTTGTCACCCATTTCCCTTTTGATAGGACAGACACCGGCGTCGGCTCCTCTTTTGCCTTCAGGAAGTTGATGTTGGCAATACGGCCTGGCGCAATGCTTCCGTGAAGGGAATCAATCGAGAAGTGTCTTGCCGCATTATAGGATGCCATCCGGTACGCCTCAATGGCAGGTACTCCTTTATCAAGAGCGATCGCGATGGTTCGGTCTATGACACCGCTTTCATAAAAGCTTGGCGTCGAACCGTCCGTATTGAAAAAGGTCTGATCATAATAATGGACACCCGATGCCTCCAGTTCCTCTAGGATCAATGGAAGGTCCGGCCGGATGGACGAATAGCGAAGGGAAGCATGATAGCCTTGCGAGATCCGTTTGATGACATCCGCACCATTCATCGCTTCATGGTCGCTGTGGATGCCAAGCAGCTGCATTTTTGTCAGCGTTTTTTTGGATGCGCCGGGAAAATGGCCTTCCACCGGCTTTCTTCGCGCTTTTGCCTCCTGAATCCATTGCAGGATCATGTCGTCCCCTGCCATCAGCTTAGGCCAGCTTGTCAGTTCGCCGCCCTGCATCACCAAAGGATGATCCAACCAGCTCTTCATATTGGGATTAGAGAAGATTTGCTCCTCATTCTTGATTTCGGTCTGGGCATCAAATCTGCACCACCAGTACATGGTCGCGGCTGACTTATTCATCTTCTCTATAAAAGAAAACGCTTTCTTTTTTGTCATCTGCAAAGTAAGCATTAAATTGTCATTGACGAATGTTGTAGTCCCCAACTTCGATGCATATTGCGCAAAGGAAAGGGGATTATAAAGTTGAAACGGATGTACATGAGGCTCTATATACCCTGGCACCAGGTAGAACGACTCACAATTGACCACTTCTGTGTTTTTCGTGTTAGCAGGAAGCTCGTCGCCTACATAGACGATTCGGTCTTCATGGATCCAGATGTTCGCTGTCATCCAGGTTTTCAATTGTACATTTAAATATGTGGCATTCGTAAGGAGGATGGTCGGTGCTTTTTTTCCGTCTATCACCGAAACCTGTTCCCGTATTTTTTTGCTTTTCCATCTATATGCTTGTTCATGCATGCTTATCACCCACTCTTTGTGAGATTGTATCAGTTTAGGTATTCTCGTTAAAATTATTGTGATATAACCTCTTTTTACCATGTTACCATAACAAAGTTTAGCGTGCATTATTGTTCTTGATAATTATGTGAATATTTTTTCAACTTCAAGGAAAATTCAGAAAATATTAATGGAGGGATTTATTATGAAGGTAAAACCGAATATCAGCATCATCAATGCCATGATCCGTATGTCAGCAGGCTTTGCAACGTTAGCTTGGATTACAAGCAAAATGGTTCGACGTCCACACCGCGATTCCTACAAGCTTGTTGCCCTGCTCGCAGGAATGAAAATCGCCGAGGGCATCCTGCGCTACTGCCCGATGACAGCAGGCTTCGAACGCTTCCAAGAATACCGCAACGACCACAACAGCGAAAACAACCACTACAACTTCGACTTCGACGACTTTGAAGCCAAAGCCGGTGGTGCAGAAAGCGGAGACGATTCTTATAACCCGTCTTAAAAAAACACCTTTGGGGGTCAGACCCCCAAAGGGTTTTGTTCACTCACGTCGAATTATCTAAGGAGGTATGAAAAATGATCGAGTATTTAACGGATATGTCGTTTGTTCTTGCGACGATCATTGGTGGCATTGTCGCCATTTTGTATGTGTTTGTTAAGAGGAAACGCCGGACGCAATAGCTTTGTTGGCGATGTCACTCCGATAGAACAGATTGTCACATTTCACTTTTCGCAACTCTTCATAGGCAGCTTTTTGAGCTTTTTCGAGGCTGTCGCTTTGAGCCGCAACCAACAGTACGCGGCCGCCATTTGTCACAAGCTTACCATCACGCGCTTCTGTACCGGCGTGGAAAACAAGCCCTTCTCCTACCAGGTCCGACCCTTCAATGACCGCTCCATTTTCATAGGCTTCCGGATAGCCTTTGGATGCCATCACGACTCCGACCACGGACTTTTCTGACCATTTAAGCTCCAACTCTTCCCCGCTGAGGACACCTGTCAGCACTTCTGCCAAGTCCGATTCCAACCTAGGCAATACCACTTGCGTCTCTGGGTCTCCAAAGCGCGCATTGAACTCGATTACCTTTGGCCCTTGCTTGGTTAGGATCAATCCAGCATATAAGATTCCGACGAAAGGACGACCTTCCTTCACCAATGCTTTTGCCGTCGGAAGCAGCACCGTTTCCAACGCTTCCTCGACAACGCGATCTGAGATCTGTGGTACAGGAGAGTAAGCACCCATTCCACCAGTGTTTGGTCCTTTGTCCCCGTCATATGCACGCTTATGATCCTGAGCGATGACCATCGGATACACCTTTTCACCATTGACAAACGCCATGAATGAGAACTCCTCCCCATCCAGGAACTCCTCTACGACAAGCTTGGAAGAGGCCTCGCCGAACTTGGATTCCGCCATCATTTCATACACCGCATCAAGGGCCTCTTGTTTCGTCATCGCGACCACCACACCTTTACCAGCAGCTAGACCATCTGCCTTCAACACAATCGGTGCACCTTTGCTTTCAATGTATGCTCTGGCTTCCTCGTATTCCGTGAACGTTTCATAACCAGCTGTTGGGATGCCGTACTTTTTCATAAGGTCCTTGGCAAAGCCTTTGCTTCCTTCAATGAGGGCTGCAGCCTTGGTTGGACCGAATACTTGGAGACCCTCTGCCTGGAATGCATCGACAATTCCGTTCAGTAAAGGTACTTCCGGCCCCACCATGGTCAGGTCAATCTTGTTTTCTTTTGCAAAATCAATTAAAGCGTTCGTGTCGGATTCTTGGATTGGCACGAGGGTTCCGACCGTTTCCATGCCGACATTCCCTGGTGCGATAAAGACTTCTGTTACAGATGGGCTTTGTGCAAATTTCCAGGCGATGGCGTGTTCGCGGCCGCCTTTTCCGATTACGAGTACTTTCATGGGTATTCCTCCTGACATGTTGAGGGTTTTTGGTGTTTTAACAAGATTTTCTCTTCGAAAAACACAAGAGGTTTTGATCATTTTAAGGATTATTGGATTTATCCCCTCACAAGAATGCTTAATTCCGTCATAAAATCAGCTAATTCCGGCTTAACAATGAAAATAACCACTCTATATTAATGGCATAGAGTATCCATCAGTTTAATCCCGTCATAAGTCGGAATAATACCTTCATAAAGCTTGAAAATCCCTTCATAGCTCATCGAAATTCCGGCATAACCGCCAATAATCCCTTCAAAGCAATAGAGCACTAGGAGAAGGACTAAAATACCGCATAGCCCCCATCGCTCCACATGCCTCTTCTTTATACATTAATGCTTAAAATGTCTCATCCCTGTAAATACCATCGCAATGCCGTATTCGTCGGCTTTTTTGATGGAGTCTTCGTCTTTGATGGATCCGCCGGGTTGGATGATGGCGGTGACGCCTGCTTTTGCAGCTGCTTCGACTGTGTCGTTCATTGGGAAGAATGCGTCCGATCCCAGTGCGGAACCTACCGCTTTTTCGCCAGCCTGCTCGATGGCAATTTTCGCCGCTCCGACACGGTTCATCTGTCCTGCGCCAACGCCGACCGTCTGACTGTCCTTTGCAAGGACGATGGCATTGGATTTCACATGCTTCACGACTTTCCATGCAAGCTTCAAGTCTGCCCACTCTTGCTCTGTCGGCTCGCGTTTTGTTGGAACAGTAATGGTTGCCTCATCAAATCCTGCCTGGTCCTCATCCTGCACCAAAAGGCCTCCGCGGACTGAAACCATGCGGGATTGCATGACATCTTCCCCGTTCATATCAACCAACAACAGACGGAGATTTTTCTTCTGCTTCAGCACAGTCAATGCATCCTCACTAAAGGACGGCGCAATGACAATCTCCAAAAATAGTTCGTGTAATAGCTCTGCCGTTTCCTTATCCACTTCCGTATTGAAGGCGATGATGCCACCGAAAATGGATACCGGATCCGCTTCATACGCACGGCGGTATGCTTCAATCGTCGTGGCACCTGTTCCCACTCCACATGGATTCATATGTTTCACGGCCACTACTGCCGGGTCTTTGAATTCTTTTACAATTTGCAGTGCCGTGTCTGCATCATTGATGTTGTTGTAGGATAATTCTTTTCCATGCAGCTGTCGGGCAGAAGCAATTGAAAATTCTGATGCTAATGGCGCCTCGTAAAAAGCTGCCTGTTGATGCGGATTTTCTCCGTAGCGAAGGCCTTGCTTTTTCTCAAACGTTACAGTCAGTGATTCAGGGTGCTTCTCTTCCACCGCTTCTGTTAAGTAGTTGGAGATCATCGCATCGTATGCTGCTGTATGGCGGAACACTTTTGCAGCTAAACGGCGGCGCGTTGAAACCTCCACTTGCCCGCTTTCTTTTAGCTCAGTAATTACTCCCTCGTAGTCAGCAGGGTCTACTAAAACCGCAACGTCCTTATGGTTTTTGGCCGCTGAACGAAGCATCGTCGGGCCGCCGATATCGATGTTTTCAATCGCATCTTCAAATGTGGAGTCCGCTTTTGAAATCGTTTCTTTGAATGGATACAGATTCACCACAACTAGATCGATTGGGGTAATTCCGTGCTCTGCCAGCTGCGCCTGGTGACTCTCGCTGTCACGCATCGCCAATAATCCACCATGGATCATCGGGTGCAATGTTTTTACACGACCATCCAAGATTTCCGGAAAGCCTGTCACTTCAGAAATGCCGATTACCTTCACACCGTTTTCTTGCAAAACTTTTTTGGTGCCGCCGGTGGAGATGACCTCCACACCTAGGCCCACTAATTGTTGTACAAATGGGACGATGCCCTCTTTATTGGAAACACTCACTAATGCTCTCATCGTATCGCTGCCTCTCCTTTGACTGAAAAAAGTTGTTGTAGGGTTTTTGGATAAAATAGATGTTCTACTTCATGGATTTTCTTTTCTAACGTTTCTCGGGTGTCGAAAGCTCCGACCTCAATCGCCTTTTGAGCAATAATTGGGCCGGTATCCATGCCTTCATCGACAAAATGAATGGTCACTCCTGTAAGCTTCACACCATATTCCAATGCTTGACCAACGGCATCAAGGCCAGGAAATGCCGGCAAAAGAGATGGATGGATGTTGACGATTCGCCCCTTAAAAGCACTCAACAATGTCGGACCTATCAAACGCATATAGCCTGCTAGCACGATAAAATCAACTTCATATCGTGTTAGTTCCTGGATGATGTGTGTTTCAAATTCTTCTTTATTATGATAGCTTTTGGGAGAAAACGCGAAATAGGGAATATCCGCTGCCGTCGCGCGTTCCACTACATATGCACCAGGCCTGTCACAGACAAGTAATGCCGGCGTGGCATCCAGTTCTCCAGCGCGACAAGCATCTGCTATCGCCTGGAAATTGGAACCGCTCCCTGATGCAAAAATGGCGATCCTTGTTCTGGTTGTCATCGAATTTCTCCTCCACCGAACGTGATGCCCTCGCCCTCTTTTACACGACCGATTAAGTAGGCCTTCTCTCCATTTGACTCGAGAATGCGAACCACTTCCGGTAAAATCTCTTCGTTAATTGCAAGCACCATCCCGATTCCCATATTGAAAATATTGAACATCTCCTTGCGGTTCAGTTCGCCAACCTCTTGCAAAAGATCAAAAATCGGCGGGATCGGCCATGTGCCATAATCCACTTCGGCTTGCAGGCCTTCCGGAAGCATGCGCGGGATGTTTTCGATAAATCCGCCGCCTGTTATATGAGCCATTCCATTAATATCGTACTTTTTCAAGACTTCAAGAATTGGTTTCACATAAATTTTCGTAGGAGTGAGGAGCTCTTCACCAAGCGTCCCGGCAAAGCCTTCGTAGTTTGCATCAAGGTCCAGCTTGCCTTTTTCAAAAACAATCTTGCGGACCAACGAGTAGCCATTGCTATGAATCCCGCTTGAGCTAAGTCCAATCAACACGTTGCCAGACTCTATGTTGGAGCCGTTGATCAAACGCTCTTTCTCCACCACGCCAACTGTAAATCCAGCCAGATCATACTCGGAGTCATCATACATTCCTGGCATTTCCGCTGTTTCTCCGCCAACCAAAGCACAGCCCGCTTGCTCACAACCGTCTGCGATTCCTTTTACGATTGCCTCAATTCGTTCCGGCACCGCTTTTCCGCATGCAATGTAATCTAGAAAATAAAGCGGCTCCGCTCCTTGCACGACAACATCGTTCACACACATCGCAACTGCATCCACCCCGATGGTGTCATGTTTGTCGAGTTGGAAAGCGAGCATTAACTTGGTTCCGACCCCATCCGTACCGGAAACGAGAACCGGGTTCTTCACATTCACTGCTGATAGGTCGAACAGGCCTCCAAATCCGCCAAGGCCTCCCATCACCTCAGGTCTCATCGTTCTAGCCACGTGCTTTTTCATACGAGTTACCGCTTCATAGCCCGCTTCTATATCTACACCCGCTTGCTTGTATGCATTTGCCATATGTGTTGTGTCTCCCTTCCAATGGAAAAGCGACGAATCTTTGGAATCCCGCCGCTTTTTTTAGGCTCTTTTTCAAAAAAGGTAATTGTGTTTGGTTTTTCAATGTTTTTAGGGGGACTGTATCATGGTGTCCCCCTCACTTTACAGAGGATTGTAACTATTTTTGGTGTCATTGCAACTTTTCCAGCGCTGATTGTGACTTTTTCCGGCGTCATTGCAACTTTTCCACCCGTCATTGTAACTTTTGCCGAAAATCAGCAGCTTAACAAGTCCCCCAACCTAGCACTTCTCATGCGGAAGCACCGTGTCCGGGAAAATCTCCGTCGGATACTTGCCGGTAAAACACGCCATGCACTGACCGCGAGTTTCCCCGTCAAACGGGCGATCAATCGCTTCGACCATCCCACCAGGACTCAAGAATGCCAGGGAGTCCGCACCGATGATCTCGCGCATCTCCTCCACAGAATGCGAAGAAGCAATCAACTCCTCGTGCGTGGACGTGTCGATGCCGTAAAAACAAGGATTCTTGATCGGCGGCGAACTGATGCGCACATGCACCTCTGTTGCCCCTGCATCGCGAAGCATCTTCACAATCCTTCTGCTTGTCGTCCCGCGTACGATGGAATCATCGACCATCACCACGCGCTTGCCTTCCACGACCCCGCGGACAGGAGAAAGCTTCATCTTCACACCCTGCTCACGTAATGCTTGGGAAGGCTGGATGAACGTCCGGCCAACATATCTATTTTTGATCAATCCAAGCTCATAAGGAATCCCCGAAAGCTCCGCGTACCCGATCGCCGCAGAAATACTGGAATCTGGTACCCCAGTCACCACATCTGCCTCTACACCCGACTCCATCGCCAGCTGCTTGCCAAGACTTTTTCTAGCTGTATGCACATTGATGCCGTCAATATTGCTGTCAGGTCTGGAAAAATAAATATACTCCATGCTGCACATCGCGCGCTGCGTATGCAGTGTAAAACGTTCGGAATGCAAGCCGCCATTGTCGATGATCAGAAGCTCCCCAGGCTCGATGTCACGGATGAATTCGGCACCCACCACATCAAACGCACAAGTTTCCGACGCCACCACATAGGCATCATTCAACTTACCCAACGACAGTGGACGCAAGCCGTTTGGATCGAGCGCTACCATCATTTCCGTCTCTGTCATGATTAAAAACGCATACGCACCCTTTAGCATCGACAACGCATTTTTCACACGATCCTTCAAAAGTGTATATCCACTTCTTTTAATCAGATGTGCCAAAACTTCCGTATCAGACGTCGTCTGTAAAATACTCCCCATCGTTTCCAGCTGATGCTTCAAAGCATTCGCATTGACAAGATTCCCGTTATGGGCAAGTGCAAGACTGCCAGATTGCGAGTGGAACAATAAAGGCTGGACATTCTCATAACCGCCGCCCCCTGCCGTTGCATAGCGGACATGGCCGATGGCAGCTTTCCCTTCCCCCAACTCTTGCAATCTACCATTACCGAACACTTCGTTCACAAGGCCTTCCCCTTTTACCGCAAGAAGCTTCTCCCCATCTGTCGAAACAATCCCAGTGCCTTCCTGACCACGGTGTTGCAGGCTGTGCAACCCGTAATAGGTAATCTGGGACGCTTCGGGATGTCCCCAGATCCCGAACACCCCACATTCCTCATTTAACCCCTTCAGTTCAGCAAGCATGGAATAGCTCCTTTCCAAGCATCGCGAAGGTCGTCCACAGCCATATGGACTGCGACTTCACGAGATGCCGATTCGATATGAAGATTTCCTGTTCTTGTCACAGTTCCTATTAAATTAGCATCCGCAACCGCAGCCTCAAATGCTACCTGGTTTACCGGACGAACAGAGACAACAAAACGAGATTGCGTTTCACTGAAAAGTGCAGACGTCATATCGCCGGTAAGCGTAACAGATGCTCCCAAACCACAAGCGCCCATCGCACTCTCCGCCAAAGCCACGCCTACGCCACCTTCAGATACATCATGGGCAGATGCCACAAGTCCCACGCGGATCGCCGTCAACAACTCATCCTGACGTCGAGCTTCCACATCCAAATCAATCGCAGGCGCCTTCCCGAAAATCTTGCCGTACGTAAGCTTTTGCAGCTCACTTCCGCCAAACTCAGAAGCCGTTTCCCCAATTACATAAATTAGGTCGCCTTCGTTTTTAAATTCCTGAGTCGTCACATGCTTCAAGTCATCGATCAACCCGACCATGCCGACTACAGGTGTCGGGTAAACCGCCACGCCGTTTGTTTCGTTATATAACGATACGTTCCCGCCAATAACTGGGGATTCCAACTTGCGGCAAGCTTCACTCATGCCGTCTGTTGCTTTTTCAATCTGCCAGAAGATCTCCGGCTTTTCTGGATTACCAAAATTCAAGCAGTCCGTGATTGCCAATGGCTTCGCACCGGAACACACGATGTTACGTGCTGCTTCTGCCACCGCGATCATGCCGCCCACTTCCGGATCCAAATACAGATAACGGGAATTACAGTCGGTTGTCATTGCCAATGCCTTTTCCGTACCACGAATCCTCACAACTGCCGCGTCAGAACCTGGCACTACTACCGTATTCGTACGTACTTGATAGTCATACTGGTCATAGACCCACTCTTTGCTTGCGATTGTCGGTTGCTTCAACAAAGCCACTAACGTTTCCTCGTAGTCCGTAACTTCCGGTACCGCTACCTCCATCTCCTGGAACTCGCGATAATACGCAGGCTCCGTAGAAGGCTTATGGTATACAGGTGCTTCTTCAGCAAGAGCATCGACCGGTACATCTGCAATTACCTCACCTTTGTGAACTAGGCGCAGCTTTTTATCATCTGTCACTTTTCCAATCGATACAGCCTCAAGACCATATTTAGAAACGATCTCATGCGCTTCATGCTCACGGCCCGCTTCCACGACAATCAACATGCGCTCTTGGGATTCAGAAAGCATCATTTCATAACCAGTCATCCCTGTTTCACGCTGTGGCACAAGATCAAGGTTCATCTCGATTCCGGAACCAGCCTTGGATGCCATTTCTGCAGACGAACTCGTAAGACCAGCTGCTCCCATATCCTGAATGCCGATTAATCCATCCCATTTCACGATTTCCAAGCAAGCCTCAAGCAATAATTTTTCCATAAAAGGATCGCCGACTTGAACGGCCGGACGTTTTTCTTCGGAAGCTTCAGAAAGTTCTTCGGATGCAAAAGTTGCCCCGTGAATCCCGTCGCGTCCCGTTTTTGCCCCAACGTACATGACAGTATTGCCAACACCTTTTGCTTGCCCTTTTTTGATATCTTCATGATTAATCAGACCCACACACATTGCGTTCACGAGCGGGTTGCCATCGTAGGCCGGGTCGAACTGGATCTCGCCACCAACTGTCGGGATCCCCACACAGTTACCATAGCCTGCGATACCTGCCACCACTTCTTCAAACAAATATTTCACGCGCGGAGTTGTCAGTTCTCCAAAGCGCAGAGAATTTAATAGCGCAATCGGACGTGCGCCCATCGAAAAGACATCACGGATGATTCCGCCAACACCAGTTGCGGCACCTTGGTAAGGCTCGATTGCAGACGGGTGATTATGACTCTCGATTTTGAACACAACTGCCTGATTGTCGCCAATGTCCACGATTCCGGCACCTTCCCCAGGACCTTGCAACACTTTTGGTCCATCAATTGGGAACTTTCGCAATACAGGCTTGGAATTCTTGTAGCTGCAATGCTCGGACCACATTACCGAAAATAGCCCGGTTTCTGTGTAGTTCGGCAAACGCCCAAGAATTTTTTCTACCATTAGGAACTCTTCATCGCTTAGTCCCATTTCACGGTAAATGCCTTCCGCTTTGATCATCTCTGGATTTGGTTCAAGAAGTAACGACATGTGATTCCCTCCAATTACGAACGATAGATTGAAAGAGTTTGAGGCCATCTGCACTGCCTAACAGCTCAGAAACCGCTCTTTCCGGGTGTGGCATCATACCTAGTACATTTCCTTTTTCATTTACAATCCCGGCAATATCATGTAGACTACCATTTGGATTGTCACCATTATAGGAAAAAGCAATTTGCCCATTGCTTACTAATTCCCCTAAGGTTTTCTCATCACAATAGTAATTTCCTTCCCCATGTGCAATGGGGATGGTGACGATCTCATCTTTTTCATACCCCGATGTGAACATCGTCTCATTGTTCACCACTTTTAACTCCACCGGACGGCACATGAACTTTAAGTCCTTGTTTCTTCTCATTGCCCCTGGAAGAAGACCTGACTCCAGCAAAATTTGAAACCCGTTGCATACACCCAAGATTGGCTTACCGGCTTCAGCAGCCTTTTGCACCTCAAGCATGACATTGGAAAAACGTGCAATCGCACCAGATCTTAAGTAATCTCCATAAGAAAATCCACCTGGAAGTAAGATCCCGTCATATTCCTCCAAGTTTGTTGCATCATGCCACACATAATCGACTTCTTCCCCAAGCTCGTCTTTGATCGCATGGTACATATCTACATCACAGTTGGAGCCTGGAAACACGATGACTGCAAATTTCACGATCCAACAACCTCCTCCACCTCATAACGGAAGTCTTCAATCACTGTATTTGCCAATAAACGTTCGCACATCTCTTTTACTAGCACATCTAAGTCACGGTCTGATTTGGCAATCGTCAATTCTAAAAATTTTCCGATACGAACTTCCTCAACCTCTTTGTAAGAAAGACTATGAAGCGAATTTTTCACTGCTGTTCCTTGTGGATCCAAAACACTCTCTCTTAACGTTACGAATACCTTCACTTTATACATGTTGCTCTCCTCCAATACGTGCCAGTATTTTTTCGTATGCATCTGTCAGGCTTCCAAGGTTTCTGCGGAAGACATCTTTATCTAACTTTTCATTCGTATCCTTATCCCACAGGCGGCATGTATCCGGTGACACCTCATCAGCCAAAATGATTCTGCCGTTCTCGGTTTTCCCAAATTCAAGCTTGAAATCTACTAATTTCAAATTCTTCTTTTCGAAAAATTCCGATAATACAACGTTCACTTTACGCGCTACATGCTTCAAAATATCCACTTCTGCAGGTGTTGCAAGCTTCAACAGTTGAACATGATCTTCTGTGATGAGCGGATCACCAAGCGAGTCATCTTTATAGTAAAACTCAACAATAGGCTGCTCGAGCTTGAGGCCCTCTTCGATTCCAAGGCGTTTGGCCATGCTGCCGGCGGTGATGTTGCGAACTACGACTTCGAGTGGAATGATGTCTACCTTCTTCACGAGCTGTTCTGTTTCGGACTTGCGCTCGATGAAGTGGTTTTCGATTCCTGCCTCTGTGAGCATGGAAAATAGTAAGCTAGTAATCTCGTTATTCAGTCGGCCTTTGCCTGTGATGTCGGCTTTTTTTTCGCCGTTAAAGGCGGTGGCGGAGTTTTTATATTGGATCCAGACGGTGTTTTCGTCTGTGGTTGAGTAGACCAGCTTTGCTTTGCCTTCGTATAGTAGTGCTTGCTTTTGCAAGGTCATGGGATTGCCTCCTGTAAAAAAGAGATGGGTATTTGATATAACTCCCTGTTCATTTCCGTTCCAGTTGTTCGCTTTCCGCGGGGCGATGCTTGAGCCTCCTCACAACGCTTCAGGGGTCTCAACCTATCGCTACCTCCCGCAGGAGTCTCGTGCCTTCCACTCCAATGAACAGGGGAAAACATCTTGCTCAAATGGTACTGCTGATAGTACGACAACTTAGCTGGTGATTGGAGCAAAAGGCGTAGACTCCTGCGGGGGAGTAGCGACAATCTTGAGACCCCGCAGTGAAACGAGGAGGCTCAAGGTCGCCCCGCGGAAAGCGCAGCCTTTTGCGGAAATCAACAGCGGTGCTTCACCTATTTATATTTTATAATCCTAGTCGGTCAAAAATTGTATCAACATGCTGCAGGTGGTAATTGTAGTCGAAGCAGTCCTCAATCTGTTCCGGAGTTAAGCGAGAAGTGATTTTCTCTTCACCTTCTACTAACTCGCGGAAATGCACTTGCTTTTCCCAAGCTTCCATCGCTTTTGGCTGAACCGTATCATATGCTTCCTCACGAGACATGCCAGCGTCGATCAACGCAAGCAGCACGCGTTGGGAATAGATAAGCCCCAATGTGCGGTCCATGTTGCGCTTCATGTTTTCCGGGAACACCGTCAAGTTTTTAATGATGTTGCCAAAACGATTCAACATGTAGTTCAATGCGATGGTGCTGTCTGGTAAAATGATGCGCTCTGCAGATGAATGCGAGATATCGCGCTCATGCCATAGTGGCACATTCTCGTAAGCTGTCATCATGTAACCGCGGATCACACGTGCAAGGCCAGTCATGTTTTCCGACCCAATTGGGTTACGTTTATGCGGCATTGCGGAAGATCCTTTTTGACCTTTTGCAAAAAACTCTTCCACTTCACGCGTTTCACTCTTCTGTAATCCACGTACTTCCACTGCAAACTTCTCGATGGAAGTTGCAATCAAGGCTAGTGTGCTCATGTAGTGGGCGTGACGGTCACGCTGCAAAGTTTGTGTAGAAATTGGCGCACGTTGCAGGCCTAACTTTTCGCATACGTACTCTTCTACAAATGGATTGATGTTGGCGTAAGTTCCAACCGCGCCGGAGATTTTTCCGAACTCGATGCCTTCTGCCGCTTGTTTGAAACGCTCCAAGTTACGTTTCATTTCTTCGTACCATAGAGCAAGCTTTAATCCGAATGTTGTCGGCTCTGCATGTACACCATGCGTTCGTCCCATCATGACTGTGTATTTATGGTCTTGCGCTTTTTCTTTTAAAATAGTGACAAAGCGTTCAATGTCAGCAAGTAAGATTTCGTTAGCCTGCTTCAACTGGTAGGACAATGCTGTGTCTACTACGTCCGTTGACGTTAGTCCGTAATGCACCCATTTTTTCTCGTCGCCCAGTGTTTCGGATACCGCTCTTGTAAAAGCAACCACGTCGTGGCGAGTTTCTGCTTCGATCTCTTTGATGCGCTCGATATCGAAGGATGCCTTTTCGCGAAGCACCTTTACGTCTTCTTTCGGGATGTCCCCAAGTTCTGCCCATGCTTCACAAGCTAAAATCTCCACTTCAAGCCAAGCCTGGAACCTGTTCTCTTCTGTCCAAATCGCGCCCATCTCGGGTCTTGTATAACGTTCAATCATGTTAAAATCCTCCGTTCAACTGTGTTCCATATCTGCCAGGAAGCCTCTTGCTCCAAAGCCTGTTCTATTGTATCAGCTAAAATATTGATATGTCCCATTTTTCGTTTCACTTTTTTCTCAGCCTTGCCGTATAAATGAAGCTTTGCATTTTCATAATGCGGAATATGTGAGATTGCCCCGTCCACATGCTCCCCTAATAGATTAACCATAACCGCAGGCTTCCATAAGGTTGTTTTTCCAAGTGGCATGCCCGTTACCGCTCTGATGTGTTGCTCGAACTGTGACGTCTCACAGGCATCCATCGTATAGTGTCCAGAGTTGTGAGGCCTTGGTGCCAGTTCGTTTATATAAAATGTCCCGTCTTCAAGGACGAACATTTCGACTGCCAGTGTGCCTATCAGTTGGAAGTGCTTTGCCAATGTCATCGCGCTTTGAATCGCGTTCATCTCCAAGATCTGATCGACCCTTGCTGGTGCAATTGTTTTGTATAAAATATTTTCCCGATGTTCGTTTTCTCCAACTGGGAAGGCCTTGATTTCACCTGTTGTACTACGTGCAACCACAACGGATATTTCTTTTACGAAAGGAATCCATTTTTCCAGGACGCACTCGCCATGTTCTAGGAGTTTTGCAGCCTGTTCGAGAGCTGTGCTGTCTTTCAATACTACCTGGCCTTTGCCGTCATAACCGAATCGGCACGTTTTCAGTACGCTTGGGTAGCCGATTTTTTGGATAGCTTCATCAAGCTCTTCCATCGTCGTGACTTCCATAAAAGGTGCCACCTGAAGGCCTGCTGCTTCAATCGCCATTTTTTCCGTCCCGCGGTGCTGGGTAACTTTTAATACCTCGCTGCCCTGTGGCAAGTAGGCGTTCTCCTCAAGCCAAGTCAGCGCTTCGTAATCGATGTTTTCAAACTCATAGGTGACGACATCTGATAATGATGCAAGCTTTTTGATGGCTTCCATGTCGTTAAATGCCGCGGTGATTTCGATGTCTGCGACCTGTCCGCAAGGGGAATCAGGTGTTGGGTCAAGCACAGCGATTTTAAATCCCATTGCTTTTGCTGATAGGGCCATCATCCGGCCAAGCTGTCCGCCGCCAATGATCCCGATGGTTGCTGGTGGTACGATATGTTTAAACAAGCTGATCACTACTTTCTATCACTTGTTGTTCTGTTGCGTCTCGTCGTGCTTGCAGGCGTTCTGCCGTGTTGCTGTCATAGGCGCCAATCATTTGTGCTGCAAGGAGGCCTGCGTTTGTCGCTCCAGCTTTTCCGATGGCGACGGTTGCCACTGGTACGCCGCCTGGCATCTGGACGATGGAGAGCAGGGAGTCAAGGCCATTCAGTGCTTTGGATTGGACTGGCACGCCGATTACCGGTAGCGTTGTTTTTGCTGCTACCATTCCAGGTAGGTGGGCTGCCCCTCCCGCTCCTGCGATGATGACTTTAAGGCCTCGTTCTCTTGCCTGTTCTGCGTAGGTGAACATGAGGTCTGGTGTGCGGTGGGCAGAAACCACCTTTTTTTCGTACGGTATATGTAGTTCATCAAGCATGTCGCATGCGTGTTTCATTGTTTCCCAATCGGAAGTACTTCCCATGATCACTCCAACTAAAGCGTTCATCTTATTGCCTCCCTTTTAATGATTTAAGTGGTATCGCGGTTAACTCCCTGTTTCCTTTCGTTCCAGGTGTTCGCTTTCCTAGGGGCGGTGCTTGAGCCTCCTCACTCCGTTGCGGGGTCTCAAGCTACCGCTATCTCCCTCAGGAGTCTCACACCTTGCACTTCAGTCAACAGGGTAGATTGAAAAGTATCTAGCTGTTGGTTGGAGCAAAAGGCGAAGACTCCAGCGGGGGAGTAGCGACAATCTTGAGACCCCGCAGTGAAACGAGGAGACTCAAGGTCGCCCTCTGGATAAGCGAAGCCATTTTGCGGAAAGCAACAGCGGCGTCCAACAGGGATTAGAAAACAGAAAAGCCCAGAATGGACTGGTCCCTGTTTTAGAGGGAAAGCAGTCCATCTGGGCTTTCATCGCATAGGAAAACAAACTTAATCGCCATGAAAAACATAGAGGATGTTAACTTCCCCTCATAGTCCGACCAATTTACGGCGGTCGGGTAGAGACTTATGGGCCATATTCCCAAAATTATATGAGGTTCATTATTTTGTTTTATAGTTCGTGTTCATCTACGTTTATCTTACCGTCAATCAACGTGGATGTCAACGAAAATCATGAACGATATGTTTGTTTTTGTCGATTATTGTTCGTATTTTGGTGTTATTTTTCTATTAGCTTGCCTTCAAATACTATTTTTCTGCCAATTGGATGTACTTCCTTGTGGCCGTTTTTTATGGTTTCTTGAAAAATCGGCTCTTCCATCCGGCGGGAGGGCATATAGCCTTCCTTTGCCATTCGGTCTAGGCAATCACTAATCGATTCGTTTTCCATTACTTCGAATTTTCGTTTTCGCGGCGTCTTATCCATTCTTTAATTTTCCTTTCCTTTACTGCTTTTACCCAGAATCCGCCATGAATGGTTTTTGGTTCGTAGGCGATGATGAATGCCTTGGGATCATGCTCTTTAATGGCATGATACAGGCTAACTTCGTATTTTCTTGGCGTTAAAATTTGCATCGCCATTCGGTCGCCTTCCAGCCCGTTTGCCTGCCAGTTGGTCACACCGTAGCCTTTTTCACGTAATAGCTTTGGCAAATCCTTGTCGTACTCTTTTGTGATTACGTTGACCGTGGTATAACCGAGTGCGAGCTTTTCCTCTATTTTCATACCGACGATTACACCGATTCCATATCCAAGTGCGTATGCGGCAAGATTTTGGATTTGATTGAGGTTATCCAGCACCAGCCCAAGCCCGACCACATAGATCACGACTTCGACCATACTGATTCCCGCGGCCAGATAACGCTGGCCTTTCAAAGTCAAAATCATTCGTATAGTGAAAAATGAAACATAAACAATATTGATAATGATGATAATTGCTACCATAGCTAAACTGTTTTCAAGCAAGATACATGCCTCCTAGATGCCAAATCTAGTAACTAATTCTAATGGAACCTGCTATCCCCTGTAAATACTTAAGGTAAATTAATTGGTCTAAAGTCCCAGAAGTGTTAGGATAGTATAGCTGCCGTTTTTGAAACAAATACTTAACTTATGAAAGAAGTGATGAGAAATTATTAAAGGAGTGAAAACAACATGAAGAAAACAACCCCTGTATTTATTGTTTCTATTATAGTTGCTGTCTTATTCATTATCTGGGGCGTAATTCCCGCGAGCATGTTGGGAGACGCTGCCCTTAAGCCTGTGACAGAAGCCGTTCAAGGTTTTATTGTCGATAAATTTGGCTGGTTCTATCTATTGACCGCTACAGGCTTTCTGTTATTTAGTGTTATTCTTATATTCACTAAATTCGGCCGTATCAAACTCGGAAAAGACACGGACGAGCCGGAATACAATTACATAACATGGTTTGCGATGTTATTTAGTGCCGGTATGGGTATCGGATTAGTATTTTGGGGTGCTTCAGAGCCGATGTATCATTTTTTCGCCCCACCTACAGGAGAAGGGGAAACGGCTGAAGCGGCCAGGGTAGCAATGCGCTATTCATTTTTCCATTGGGGACTGCACCCTTGGGCCATCTATTCTGTCATCGCGCTGGCATTGGCGTATTTCCAGTTTAGAAAAGGCTCACCAGGAGTGATCAGCTCCATCTTACGACCAATTTTTGGTGACCGGGTTGATGGCCATCTTGGTACGTTCATCAACTTTATTGCGGTTTTCGCTACGATATTTGGTGTTGCTACCTCCCTCGGTTTAGGAGCCATCCAGATCAGCGGTGGACTTTCTAGCCTCACACCGGCTATCACGAACAATACCACCACTCAGTTGATTGTTATCTTAGTGGTAACCGTGTTATTTATGTTATCCGCACAAACAGGATTGAACAAAGGGATTAAATACCTGAGTAACTTGAATGTAGTGCTGGCCATTTCCTTGATGGTTTTCTTGTTATTTGCCGGACCGACCAATTTCATCATGGATCTGTTCACTACAACGGTTGGGAGCTATATTCAAAACCTGCCAACCATGAGCTTCCGTTTGTTCCCGTTTGACGCAGATAATACATGGGTTAAGGATTGGACGATATTCTACTGGGCATGGTGGATAGCCTGGGCACCATTCGTCGGGACATTCATCGCCCGCATTTCAAAAGGACGGACGATCCGTGAGTTCCTACTTGGAGTATTATTGGTTCCGACTGTCTTCGGAGGATTATGGTTCTCCGTATTCGGTGGATCTGCGATATTCCTTGAGTACTTTGAAGGAATTCCTGTTTATAGCGTCATTGAAGAATCCGGAACGGAAGTGGCACTGTTCTCTGTACTGCAGAACTACCCACTTGGCATGATCATGTCCGGACTAGCCATTTTCCTGATTTGCACCTTCTTCATCACTTCAGCAGATTCAGCAACCTTTGTGCTAGGCATGCAAACAACAAATGGCAGCCTGCATCCACCAAACTCCATTAAGTTTGTGTGGGGAGTTATCCAATCGGCAGCAGCAGCGATCCTGCTTTGGACAGGCGGACTAGAAGCCCTACAAACGGCTTCCATCATCGCAGCCTTCCCATTCGCCATCATCATGATTCTCATGGTGTTCTCGCTCATCAAGTCCTTTAAGAGCGAAAAGTTCGTCAACGTCACCAAGCCGGTGCATCCGGATAAGAAGGACTAAGCGACAAAAAAGACTGAACAACATAAGCAACTTGAAAACCCCCGCCTTCTTGAGGCGGGGGTTTTAGCGCTTTAACGGAGTGAGGGTCAGACCCCTCTTTATCTCTTTATCTCTTTATCTCTTTACCTCTTCATCACTCTACCATACAAAATAACAGCGGGTATTAACAGAATAGCGCTAAGTACGAGCGCAGTTCTGATGTAGTATCTGGTGGCGATGACGCCTACAAATGGGCCTCCTAGTCCTTGCCCGACTGCGTTGCCTTGGCCCATGATGGAAAGGACGGTGGCACGTGACTTACTTTCAAGCTGTTGATTCAGCCATGCCTGGTACATCGGCGCAGTGATGGAGCCAACGATGCCGAGCATCCAGAAACAGAGGATGGCCAAATAGAAATATGGTGTTACCGCAAAGAAAATCATGAAAACAATTTGTGCCATTGTGAAATAAAACAGGCTATACCTGATCACCTTGGGCTGATTCACATCAAATTTTCTTTGATACCATTCCATCGCACCGATACTGATTAGCGTACCGACGAAATGAATGATACCAAACCAGACGACCGCATCCAGCTGCCCGATGCTCGGAAAAGTGAACGCCTCCAGCAAATGTGCCTCCCAAAGACGGTCGATGCCTTCTGAAGTGGCTCCCATAAAGACCGTTACCACTAACAGCATCATGAGGATTGGCTTTTTTTTGATAAAGGCAACTCCTGAAAGAAAGGTCGATGACATCGCTTTCCAAGGCTTTTCGGTAGCAGCTTCCACCTTCTCGAAATTCTTCTCTTTCATGAATACCAATAGGAATATCCCGAGCAAGATGTAAAGAACCCCACCCGCAATATAAGGAAGATTCAATGCAATACTTGCAAGAGCAACACTGATGATGATCCCGGCAAGGCTTGCAATGAGCCTAAGCTGATTGGCGCGGACAAATATCTTCGCAACCGCCCCTTCCCCTACTTCATCTGTCAGCCACGCCTGATCTGCACCGCTGAGGAACGTTTCCCCGATTCCGCGGATAAACTCACCGATGAGTAATAGGACAAATGCAGACAACACTCCTGCAACTACTGTACTTCCGCTCAAGTAAGGAATACTCCCCTCAAAAATAAAGGCAGCCCCCAAGATGAATGTCGCAATGATGATCGACAATCTCCTGCTATAGGTGTCAGCCACCACTCCCGCTACACTTTCAAATATAATGACGGTCAATTCAATGGCCGTTCCAATCAAAATTAACTGAAGGGGATTGAGCCCCAACTCTTCAATATAATAGATCGCATACGTCGTAAACATGATCGAGCTCGCAAGCGAAATGATAATATGCATGATGTAATACACATGCTGGGTTTCAAGTTTATACATTGTTACCTACTTTCCAGCAAGCAACAAAACGGTTTTAAACGCCAGTCGTCACTTGCTAATGATTGTTCCCTTTGTGTTTTCGTTTAAAATCCATGTATAGTTTTTTGACATGATTAAACACCTCCGCTTTAAAATATACCATGATTTCCCTTTCATTTGTTTAAGTGATTTTCGACATAGAGTCGGAATGCGAATCTACTTGGCCAGGTCATTCCTAGGCACTTACCCACCCACTCGTGCATATTCTAATGGCAAAGAGAATGCAAACAGGAAAGGAAGCGTGACTGCCGATGATGCCCTTTAATCAATTTAAAAATATGGGAGACTGGCGCAAACAATGGGATCAGTTCTTCGGGGATGAATTTTGGAACGGCTTTGAGCCATACTTCGAAAACATGCAGACCCAGACCAATCTATACAAAAAAGAAAATGAATTGCTCTGTGTCATGTGCCTGCCAGGACTGGTGAATCCGGAACAGGTCCAATTGTTTGTTCGCCCGCAGCAGCTCGAAGTGAAAGGTCAAATCAACCTCAACATCCATGGCTACGAGCTCATCGAAGAAGGAATCGCCCAAGGCGACTTCCAACGCACCTTCGAACTCCCATTCCCAGTCCGCGACGACAAAGTAGACGCCACCTACGAAAACGGCCTCCTCCTCATCCAACTCCACCGCCACATCACCAGCGACACCAAGCGGCAGATTTATGTGAAGGGTGGAAAAAATAACGAAAGAGTAAATAAAGGGTCAGACCCCTCTAGGAATTTTAACATCGACGTCGAATAATATATAAGTTAGAGTAATCTCGTGTATCAAGCCCCTAATTCATAGGGGTTTTTTCTTTTGTTTATAGGAAGATTATGAACAAGGATTTCTTGGAAGATTATGAACAAGGATTTCTCAAAAAAAGTTTTATAAATAAAATGAACGCTTTATAAACTCACAGCGTCTTATGGTTGAACACAAGGAAATGCTTAGAAACACAAAGAAAGGAGGCATCGATTTGGAGCAGGAAGAAGACATTTATCTGATACAAGAGGCAATAACAGGCGACGACGATGCCTTCACGCAGCTATTTCAGAAGCACTATTCTTTTCTGTATAAATACTTACTCAAACTAACACTCAATGAAGAAACGAGCAGCGACCTGGCACAGGAAACGATGATGAAATGCTACACCAACCTCGCCTCCTTTAAAGGAGAGGGGAAATTCTCCACCTGGATGATCTCGATTGCCTCTAGGCTCTACATCGACTCCATCCGAAAAAAAGAGCGCGAAAAGAAAAAAGCCAACCGTCTCTTTCATGTTCTGTCCAGACAGCTTACCTTCCGCTCTACATCAAACGGCATGGAGTGGAGCGATACGTTCTCAGACTTCAACCAGCTGTCAGCAGAAACAAGAACACCTATCTTACTAAGGCACTATTACGGCTACACCTATGAAGAAATCGGCTCGATGCTTGGCATCAGAACAGGAACGGTTAAATCCAGAGTCCACAATGGAATCAAAACGCTAAGAAAGGAGTGGGACCACGATGAGTAAACAAGACAATAAAGACAAAGGCCTTTTAACTAAACTTCAAAAAGACTGGAAGCAACTAGATGAGCTAGGGTCACCTCCTATCCCAACAGCTCACCAGATGCAAGAACAACTTCATATGGCCAAATCAGCAAAGCGCAAAGCGTTCCAAAAAGAGCTCGGAATGTTTGTCATCACCGCGCTCATCCTTTTAGCAGCGTTTACCACCGTCATGTTCCAGGCACCAATTGTGTTTTTCGTCATTCAAGTGTCCGCACTCGTCCTAGCTCCGATCATCTTTTACTTCTTGCAAAAAAGCAAAGCTAAACAGGAAGGAAGCATCCTATCATGACACCGGAAAAACTGGAGCAACTATATACCATTCTTCCATGGCTCATTCCTGTCCTGTTGACACAAAGCATCCTGTTGTTCATTGACGCCAAGAAAAAAGGCAGTTACGCCTGGTTCTGGGGAATCTGGGGTTTGATACAATTCCCACTACCCACCCTGTTCTATCTGATATTCGTGTACTACCCACATCATAAAAGGCAAAAAAGGAGAGGACATTAATGGAAAACATCAACTGGTCACTTGCAACACCACTAATCGTCTTACAATTAATATTAGTGGTCACGGCCCTCATCAGCCTCGCCCGTCAGGAAAATACGAACGGACCGAAATGGATCTGGGCTCTCATCATTCTTTTCATCACCACCATCGGCCCGATCCTCTATTTCATCATCGGCCGAAAAAATGATTAAGGAGCCGACAGACATGCTACTCGAAATTAGCCAACTAACCAAAACCTATAAACAGCACCAAGCCGTAAAAGACATATCTTTTACGATAGAAAAAGGATCCTGCGTCGCGCTTCTCGGTCCAAATGGAGCTGGGAAAACGACCTCCTTGCAGATGCTTGCCGGACTTCTTACACCGACATCCGGCACCATCCGATTTGCAAGTAGCGACGGAAAGGACTACCGCCACCGTATTGGCTTCCTGCCCCAGCACCCAGCCTTTTTTTCCTGGATGACACCGAAGGAATATTTACAGTTCGCAGGCAAGCTTTCACATCTCCCGAAAGCACAGCTAAAAGCCAAGATAGAGGAGACACTGGAATTCGTCAGCCTTACTGATGTGAAAAACAAACGGATTGGCGGCTTCTCCGGCGGAATGAAACAGCGCCTCGGCCTGGCACAAGCACTTTTGCATGATCCTGAGCTTTTGATACTTGATGAGCCAGTCTCTGCACTCGATCCAGACGGCAGACGCGATGTCTTGAAAATTCTTACCCAGCTAAAAAACCGAATGACGATACTATTCTCCACCCATGTCCTTCACGATGCAGAACAAGTTTGCGATACCGTGATTATGCTAAAAAATGGTCAAATCAAATGGGACGGCAGTCTGGACTCACTTAGGTCCGAGCATACAACCTCTTCAGTAAAAATAAAAACGGAAGAGTCACTCACCGGCCTATTAGATGGCATCCCAAACATCGAATCCATCGACTATATAGACGATCAGACAGCCACCATTTTTGTCAATGAAGCTACCTTCCAAAGTAACACATTAGTTACTAGATTATTAGAAAAGCAACTCACTCTATCACACTATGAAAAAGTGGAAGATTCACTTGAAGACGCATATATGAAGGTGATGAACAGATGAAGAACTTTATAACGCTTTTCACAAAAGAAATGCAAGAAAGCATGCGAAATGGAAAATGGATCTGGCTGCCCATCGTCATCATAATCATCGGAATTACCCAGCCGGTCACCAGCTACTATATGCCACAGATCATCGAATCGGCCGGAAACCTACCGGAAGGAACAGTCATAGAGATACCTATCCCCTCCGGAGAAGAGGTCCTTGCCGGAACACTGGGCCAGTACGGTACGCTCGCCACGCTACTTTTTGTGCTAGCTTCGATGAGTGCCATCTCAAACGAACGCCAAAACGGCACGCTCACACTCGTCATGGCCCGTCCAGTCATGGCAGTCCAGTACATCTTAAGTAAATGGGCTGCACAGCTTGTCATTGCACTAGTTTCCCTCATACTAAGCTTCGTTCTGACCTGGTACTATACAAATCTACTATTCAACACAGTGGACTGGAGTATCATGCTGGCAAGCCTCGGTGTCTACAGCTTATGGATTATATTGATTATCTCAGTTACCATCTTTACCGGGACATTGCTCCGAACATCTGGCGGAATCGCCGGGGTCAGCATATCTTTTCTAGCACTCCTGACCGTATCAACAGGACTCTTCACCAAATTCATGGAATGGAGCCCAGCAAAGCTTCGTGAACACGCCACCTCCATCCTTATGCAAGGGGAGCTTCTAGAGAACGGACTGCTCGTCATATCTGCAACACTCTGCCTTTCTCTATTGCTTGTACTATTGGCTACCTTCAACTTTAAAAGATTTGAACAATTTTAACCTCTAAAAAAAAGAGTAGCAATCGGTCCTTCATTTAAGAAGCCGTGCTACTCTTTGATCTTTCTATCTCTTGTAAAAAATATTCAATGGCAGCTTTCCCCTTTAATCTCACCACCAGCTTGTCTTTTTGATAAAAATCCAGCCGCGCCTTCATCGCTTTCTTCCTTGGACGATAGGTGGAAATGATAAACTTGATGAATGCCCACTCCATCCTCTCCGTACACTCTCCTCCAAGATCAGGACGCCTTTTCCCAAGGTTAGTTAGCCACCTCTTTATCACACGATACAAACAAACGCGTAACGGAAGGTCTAAGTAGATGATTGTATCCGCCTTTTCTGCCCGGATGTCAAAAGTGGCGGTGTAGTTTCCTTCTACGATCCAAGAGGTGCGGTTCTTAATCATTTCTTGCTGTGCTTGTGTGAATTCCTCTATGCTTGCCTCCACCCAGCCTGGTTTCCAAAAGAATGCATCTAAGTGAAATACATCCATCTCTAATGCTTTTCCAAGTCTGGCGGCAAACGTGGATTTACCAGCTCCTGCTGACACTCCAATCACCATAATACGTTGCATGTTTGATTTCCCTCCCCTTTTATGTACGCTCTATGTTCAGGATATTTAGTATAGAGGAAATGAGTTGGAAAATCTAGGGGAGAGTGACTTTTTAGATCTCATGAAGGCTTGGTGTACCAAAAAGTGAATTTAATAGAGTTATTAACCCCACTTTTAATCTCAAAATGGAGCTATCATTTTCAGTAGTTAGTCCACCTTTCTGTTTTAACCGCGGACTTTTCATTTTATCCGCGATGTCTTCGATTTATCCACGAACTTTTCGTTTTATCCGCGAATTTTCTGTTTTATCCGCGAACTTTTCGTTTTATCCGCGAAGTCGGACAATATAACCGTCATTCGACACAAACATACAAAAATAGCACCACCACCCATCACCAAAACCCAAAACAACACAAAAAAACCAGCGCCTAAATTAATAAGCACTGGTTTCCCTTAAATTTGCCTGGCAACGTCCTACTCTCACAGGGGGAGATCCCCCAACTACCATCGGCGCTGAAGAGCTTAACTTCCGTGTTCGGTATGGGAACGGGTGTGGCCTCTTCGCCATCACTACCAGACATATTCAATTGAAGGTTGATCCTTCAAAACTAGATAATGTGTTCATATCAAGAATTCATATCGTTCACTTATTTCGATACTTATTTGGGTTAAGTCCTCGATCGATTAGTATTCGTCAGCTCCACATGTCGCCATGCTTCCACCTCGAACCTATCTACCTGATCATCTTTCAGGGATCTTACTTGCCGAAGCAAAAGGAAATCTCATCTTGAGGGGGGCTTCATGCTTAGATGCTTTCAGCACTTATCCCGTCCGCACGTAGCTACCCAGCTATGCCTTTGGCAAGACAACTGGTACACCAGCGGTGCGTCCATCCCGGTCCTCTCGTACTAAGGACAGCTCCTCTCAAATTTCCTGCGCCCACGACGGATAGGGACCGAACTGTCTCACGACGTTCTGAACCCAGCTCGCGTACCGCTTTAATGGGCGAACAGCCCAACCCTTGGGACCGACTACAGCCCCAGGATGCGATGAGCCGACATCGAGGTGCCAAACCTCCCCGTCGATGTGGACTCTTGGGGGAGATAAGCCTGTTATCCCCGGGGTAGCTTTTATCCGTTGAGCGATGGCCCTTCCATGCGGAACCACCGGATCACTAAGCCCGACTTTCGTCCCTGCTCGACTTGTAGGTCTCGCAGTCAAGCTCCCTTGTGCCTTTACACTCTGCGAATGATTTCCAACCATTCTGAGGGAACCTTTGGGCGCCTCCGTTACTCTTTAGGAGGCGACCGCCCCAGTCAAACTGCCCACCTGACACTGTCTCCCAGCCCGATAAGGGCTGCGGGTTAGAATTTCAATACAGCCAGGGTAGTATCCCACCGACGCCTCCACCGAAGCTAGCGCTCCGGCTTCTCAGGCTCCTACCTATCCTGTACAAGCTGTACCAAAATTCAATATCAGGCTACAGTAAAGCTCCACGGGGTCTTTCCGTCCTGTCGCGGGTAACCTGCATCTTCACAGGTACTATAATTTCACCGAGTCTCTGGTTGAGACAGTGCCCAGATCGTTACGCCTTTCGTGCGGGTCGGAACTTACCCGACAAGGAATTTCGCTACCTTAGGACCGTTATAGTTACGGCCGCCGTTTACTGGGGCTTCGGTTCAAAGCTTCGCTTGCGCTAACCTCTCCCCTTAACCTTCCAGCACCGGGCAGGCGTCAGCCCCTATACTTCGCCTTACGGCTTCGCAGAGACCTGTGTTTTTGCTAAACAGTCGCCTGGGCCTATTCACTGCGGCTCTCTCGGGCTTTAACACCCTAACAGAGCACCCCTTCTCCCGAAGTTACGGGGTCATTTTGCCGAGTTCCTTAACCAGAGTTCTCTCGCTCACCTTAGGATTCTCTCCTCGCCTACCTGTGTCGGTTTGCGGTACGGGCACCATACTCCTCGCTAGAGGCTTTTCTTGGCAGTGTGAAATCAGGAACTTCGGTACTATATTTCCCTCGCTATCACAGCTCAGCCTTCATGAGAAGCGGATTTGCCTACTTCTCAGCCTTGCTGCTTAGACGCGCATATCCAACAGCGCGCTTACCCTATCCTTCTGCGTCCCCCCATTGCTCAAACGGAGTGGAGGTGGTACAGGAATATCAACCTGTTATCCATCGCCTACGCCTTTCGGCCTCGGCTTAGGTCCCGACTAACCCTGAGCGGACGAGCCTTCCTCAGGAAACCTTAGGCATTCGGTGGAAGGGATTCTCACCCTTCTTTCGCTACTCATACCGGCATTCTCACTTCTAAGCGCTCCACCAGTCCTTACGGTCTAGCTTCAACGCCCTTAGAACGCTCTCCTACCACTGTTCGTAAGAACAGTCCGCAGCTTCGGTGATACGTTTAGCCCCGGTACATTTTCGGCGCAGAGTCACTCGACCAGTGAGCTATTACGCACTCTTTAAATGGTGGCTGCTTCTAAGCCAACATCCTGGTTGTCTAAGCAACTCCACATCCTTTTCCACTTAACGTATACTTGGGGACCTTAGCTGGCGGTCTGGGCTGTTTCCCTCTTGACTACGGATCTTATCACTCGCAGTCTGACTCCCATGGATAAGTCTTTGGCATTCGGAGTTTGACTGAATTCGGTAATCCGATGAGGACCCCTAGTCCAATCAGTGCTCTACCTCCAAGACTCTAACACATGAGGCTAGCCCTAAAGCTATTTCGGAGAGAACCAGCTATCTCCAGGTTCGATTGGCATTTCACCCCTACCCACACCTCATCCGCTCACTTTTCAACGTGAGTCGGTTCGGGCCTCCATTCAGTGTTACCTGAACTTCACCCTGGACATGGGTAGATCACCTGGTTTCGGGTCTACGACCACGTACTCATGCGCCCTATTCAGACTCGCTTTCGCTACGGCTCCGTCTCATCGACTTAACCTTGCACGTAATCGTAACTCGCCGGTTCATTCTACAAAAGGCACGCTATCACCCATTAACGGGCTCTAACTACTTGTAGGCACACGGTTTCAGGATCTATTTCACTCCCCTTCCGGGGTGCTTTTCACCTTTCCCTCACGGTACTGGTTCACTATCGGTCACTAGGGAGTATTTAGCCTTGGGAGATGGTCCTCCCTGCTTCCGACGGGATTTCTCGTGTCCCGCCGTACTCAGGATCCACTCAGGAGGGAACGAAGTTTCAACTACAGGGTTTTTACCTTCTATGACGGACCTTTCCAGATCGCTTCATTTACCCCGTTCCTTTGTAACTCCATGTTGAGTGTCCTACAACCCCAAGAGGCAAGCCTCTTGGTTTGGGCTAATTCCGTTTCGCTCGCCGCTACTCAGGAAATCGCGTTTGCTTTCTCTTCCTCCGGGTACTAAGATGTTTCAGTTCCCCGGGTCTGCCTTCAGTACCCTATGTATTCAGGTAAAGATACTGCTCCATTACGAGCAGTGGGTTTCCCCATTCGGAAATCTCCGGATCAAAGCTTACTTACAGCTCCCCGAAGCATATCGGTGTTAGTCCCGTCCTTCATCGGCTCCTAGTGCCAAGGCATCCACCGTGCGCCCTTAATAACTTAACCGTTGACCAAAAGGTCATGTGTCGATATCAGCGATGATATCTATAAAGAAAATTACTAAGATGAACGATATTCTGTGAATATCTTGATATTAGTTACATTATCTAGTTTTCAAGGAACAACTAAGACAAATCGTCAGATTTGTCATGAGAGAATGCTCTCTCAAAACTAAACAAAACAACAAGCGTACATTTCCTTAGAAAGGAGGTGATCCAGCCGCACCTTCCGATACGGCTACCTTGTTACGACTTCACCCCAATCATCTGTCCCACCTTAGGCGGCTGGCTCCAAAAGGTTACCCCACCGACTTCGGGTGTTACAAACTCTCGTGGTGTGACGGGCGGTGTGTACAAGGCCCGGGAACGTATTCACCGCGGCATGCTGATCCGCGATTACTAGCGATTCCGGCTTCATGCAGGCGAGTTGCAGCCTGCAATCCGAACTGAGAACGGTTTTATGGGATTGGCTCGACCTCGCGGTTTTGCTGCCCTTTGTACCGTCCATTGTAGCACGTGTGTAGCCCAGGTCATAAGGGGCATGATGATTTGACGTCATCCCCACCTTCCTCCGGTTTGTCACCGGCAGTCACCTTAGAGTGCCCAACTGAATGCTGGCAACTAAGATCAAGGGTTGCGCTCGTTGCGGGACTTAACCCAACATCTCACGACACGAGCTGACGACAACCATGCACCACCTGTCACTCTGTCCCCCGAAGGGGAACGTCCTATCTCTAGGAGTGTCAGAGGATGTCAAGACCTGGTAAGGTTCTTCGCGTTGCTTCGAATTAAACCACATGCTCCACCGCTTGTGCGGGCCCCCGTCAATTCCTTTGAGTTTCAGTCTTGCGACCGTACTCCCCAGGCGGAGTGCTTAATGCGTTAGCTGCAGCACTAAAGGGCGGAAACCCTCTAACACTTAGCACTCATCGTTTACGGCGTGGACTACCAGGGTATCTAATCCTGTTTGCTCCCCACGCTTTCGCGCCTCAGTGTCAGTTACAGACCAGAAAGTCGCCTTCGCCACTGGTGTTCCTCCAAATCTCTACGCATTTCACCGCTACACTTGGAATTCCACTTTCCTCTTCTGCACTCAAGTCCCCCAGTTTCCAATGACCCTCCACGGTTGAGCCGTGGGCTTTCACATCAGACTTAAAGGACCACCTGCGCGCGCTTTACGCCCAATAATTCCGGACAACGCTTGCCACCTACGTATTACCGCGGCTGCTGGCACGTAGTTAGCCGTGGCTTTCTGGTTAGGTACCGTCAAGGTGCGAGCAGTTACTCTCGCACTTGTTCTTCCCTAACAACAGAGCTTTACGACCCGAAGGCCTTCATCGCTCACGCGGCGTTGCTCCATCAGACTTTCGTCCATTGTGGAAGATTCCCTACTGCTGCCTCCCGTAGGAGTCTGGGCCGTGTCTCAGTCCCAGTGTGGCCGATCACCCTCTCAGGTCGGCTACGCATCGTCGCCTTGGTGAGCCATTACCTCACCAACTAGCTAATGCGCCGCGGGCCCATCTGTAAGTGATAGCCGAAACCATCTTTCAATAAAGAACCAGGAGGTTCCTTATATTATCCGGTATTAGCTCCGGTTTCCCGAAGTTATCCCAGTCTTACAGGCAGGTTGCCCACGTGTTACTCACCCGTCCGCCGCTGACTTCTTAAAAGCAAGCTTTTAAGAAGTCCGCTCGACTTGCATGTATTAGGCACGCCGCCAGCGTTCGTCCTGAGCCAGGATCAAACTCTCCAATAAAGAGTCTGAGCTTTTGCTCAAAATTTGCTAGCTTGTATTACTTAAATCATTTTGCCGATTCCATAGAACCGACGTTATGACGCTGTTGTTTTGTTTAGTTTTCAAAGATCATTTTCCGTCGCTCCGTGGCGACTTAATTACTATACCATGTTGTGTGTTTTTCGTCAACATGTTTTTTAAAGTTTTTGTTACGAGCATTACAGCGAGTTAACAAATCGTGTTTTGCAGCAACGAATAATAATATACCATGATGAGCATAAAACGGTCAACTACTTTTTTAATATAATTTTAAATTACTATTTTAAGAGGACTTTCTTCTATATAGAAGATATAAGAGCGACCTCTTATATATACGGTACCACCTCTACATTACCTCAAACCTTATTAACAGAAAAACCCCTACCAGTTTATGGCAGGGGTTTTAGCATCTTTTATAATACCTATTCAATCAAGAAAACAAAGTACAGAATGAAGATTACAAACAAAGCATACATGATCGGGTGAATTTCTTTCCCTCTACCTTTCATGATCATCGTAATCGGGTAGAAGATGAATCCAACTGCGATACCTGTTGCGATGCTGTAAGTCAGTGGCATTGCAATGACCGTTAAGAATGCAGGTACTGCAATTTCGAATTTGGTCCAGTCAATTTTCCCGAGTGCCGATACCATTAGCACACCTACAATGATTAGGGCTGGTGCGGTAACCGGTTCTGTGATGACAGATAGTAATGGGAAGAATACTAGTGATATTAGGAATAATCCAGCCGTTACTACAGATGCAAATCCAGTTCTTCCTCCAGCAGCTACACCGGCAGATGATTCAATGTAAGAAGTCGTAGTGGAAGTTCCTAGTGTTGCTCCCGCCACTGTTGCCGCAGAGTCTGCGAACAGTGCTTTGTTTGCTCGCGGAAGTTTGTTGTCTTTCATAAAGCCTGCTTGGTTAGCAACAGCAACAAGCGTTCCTGCTGTGTCGAAGAAGTCTACGAACAAGAATGTAAGGATTACGACTAGCATTTGAATTGTGAAGATATCTCCTAGACTAGCAAATGCCGCTCCGAAAGTTGGTTCTAGACTTGGTACAGCGCCGACTACTTTGGAAGGTGTATCGATAAGGCCGAACAGCATCCCAACAACTGCTGTTATGACAATACCGAAAAAGATACCGCCTTTTAAGCCTCTTACCATAAGGATAACTGTGATTACTAGACCGAAGATTGCAAGTAACGTATTTCCGTTCGTTAAATCACCTAGTGCTACAAGAACCACTTCGTCCCCAACGATGACGCCGGCATTTTGGAAGCCGATGAATGTGATGAAAAGTCCGATACCTGCTCCAACTGCATATTTCAGTTCTGCAGGGATGGCGTTGATGATTTTTTCGCGTATACCGAATAATGTTAAGAAGATAAAGATAATACCGGAAACTAATACTCCTGCCAGTGCTGTTTGCCAAGGGATGCCCATGCCAAGCACAACGGAGTAGGCGAAGAATGCGTTAAGACCCATACCCGGTGCAAGTGCAATTGGGTATTTTGCATAGAGGCCCATGATCAAACAACCGATTGCAGCAGATAGTGCTGTTGCTGTGAAGATCGCACCTTGGTCCATGCGAAGCGTATCTGGATAGTCGCCTACACTTGCCAAGGAAAGCATAAGCGGATTTACCACCAATATATAGGCCATTGCAAGGAATGTCGTTAGTCCTGCTATGGATTCTGTTTTGTAGCTTGTACCATGTTTCTGAAACTCAAAATAATTCTTCATGCCAAAATCCTCCTCAAGGTAATTCGTACAAAAAAGTAAACGCCCCTGGCATAAACCAGGAGCGTTCACAGTTAACTGACGAGGATAGGAAAATGAGAGCTAACCTATCTGAAATAAGATAGATGTCCTACACAAAATCCTGATACCTCGTAGTCAAGCCGTTTACGGTAGCCTGGTAGAAACTTTTGGGCCATATTCCCAAATTTATACGAGATTAGAACTATAAATGTATGATAATTTCTGTTTTTATATTACCAAGCTCACAAAGATTCGTCAACACAAAAAGCGAACATTCGACAATTATTTTTTACCATTGTTCGTTTTTACAACTAAAATAAAAAGCCGACCAGTGGTCCCGGTCGGCTTTTACGTTTATTATTCCCACTCAATCGTTGCAGGTGGCTTAGAAGTAATGTCATACACTACGCGGTTGATGTGATCCACTTCGTTAACGATACGTGTGGAAATCACTTCAAGCACATCCCAAGGGATACGTGCCCAGTCAGAAGTCATTCCATCGATGGATGTTACTGCACGGATTCCGATTGTGTAATCGTATGTGCGTTGGTCTCCCATTACCCCTACACTGCGGATGTCAGGAAGAACCGTGAAGTATTGCCAGATATCGCGGTCAAGTCCCGCTTTTTTGATTTCTTCACGAAGAATATGATCAGATTCGCGGACAATCTCTAGTTTCTCATCAGAGATTTCACCAAGTACACGAATTCCAAGACCTGGTCCTGGGAACGGCTGACGCCAAACGATTTCGTCCGGAATGCCTAGTTCTGTTCCTAATGCACGAACCTCGTCTTTGAACAATGTGTTCAACGGCTCGATCAGTTGGAACTGCATGTCCTCTGGAAGTCCGCCCACATTGTGGTGGGATTTAATCGTTTGTGCAGTTGCAGTACCACTCTCGATGATATCTGTGTAAAGAGTACCTTGTGCAAGATAGTCGATGCCTTCTAATTTAGAAGCCTCATCATCAAACACATAGATGAATTCGTTTCCGATGATCTTACGTTTAAGCTCAGGATCGGATACACCTTTTAGCTTGTTAAGGAAACGGTCTTTCGCATCTACTTTAATGACATTCATGTTGAAGCCTTCAGTGAAAGTCTTCATTACAGCATCCGCTTCATTTTTACGAAGCAAGCCGTGATCTACGAAAATACAAGTCAGCTGGTCGCCGATTGCTTTGTGAATCAGAACCGCTACAACAGAAGAGTCCACTCCGCCACTTAGTGCGCAAAGTACTTTTTTGTCGCCGACAATGTCACGGATCTTTTGCATTTCGATTTCAAGGAAGTTCTCGATCGTCCAGCTGTCTGTACAACCACAAACGTTATAGACGAAGTTTCTTAATAGGTCGTTACCATATACAGAGTGACGTACCTCTGGATGGAATTGAACGCCGTACATTTTCTTTTCTTCATTACTGATTCCAGCGATTGGACATGCTGGGCTAGTAAGGTCGACCGCGAAATCAGAAGGTTCTTTAACAACAAGGTCACCATGGCTCATCCATACGACTTGTTGCTCAGGGATATCTTGGTACACAGCGGACTTGTTGGATACTGTCGCAAGCGCTTTTCCGTATTCACGGTGAGATGCTTTTTCCACGACTCCACCAAAGTGCATTGTCATTAGTTGCATACCGTAGCAAATACCTAGGACAGGGATGCCAAGTTCAAAGATTTCCTCATCACAACGGAATGAATTTTCGCCGTAAACACTGTTTGGTCCGCCGGAAAGAATGATTCCTTTTGGATTCATTTTTTTGATTTCTTCTGCTGTAATCGTATGTGGATGAAGTTCACTGTAAACACCGAACTCACGGATACGACGAGTAATTAGTTGGTTATATTGACTGCCGAAGTCTAGGACTACGACCATTTGTTGGATACCTTCCACCCGAATTCACCTCATAGATATAATTTATTTTCGGAGCATATCGTTCCGTTTATTTTGACCTATAAAAGGAAAGATATGCCTTTGAATGCTATGTGTTTTAAAAAGTAGAGTCCGTTATGCACCGCTGTTGATTTCCGCACTAGGCTTCGCTTTCCGCGGGGCGCTCGGTGAGCCTCCTCAGCTTCGCCTGCGGGGTCTCACCTAAGCGCTACCTCCCGCTGGAGTCTTCGCCTTGTGCTCCAATCAACAGCTAGGAACATAATACCAACTAAAATACCCTTAAAACACAAAAAAACTAGAATCTTCTCCTCATATATACATAAGAAGGCAGAATTCTAGTTTACTAGAGGGCGCTTGAAGGATTGATGGCGCCCTACCATGTAAAAAGAACTGCCTTCATAGTCGGGTAGTTAACGGCAACCCGGTAGAGACTCTCGAACCTTATTATCGAGGATATATGAAGCCAATAATTATATTGATTGATTTAATTGACCTTATTCTATCAACCAAGTTAAGGGAGGTCAAGATGATGTCCTTTTAATTAAATTTTCCCATAATTCCACCGATTTCTCCCATTCGCGTTCTGAGGAATCGCCGCGGTAGAGGACTCGCTCGTAATTGGCGGTGAGAACTCCCATGTCATTTGTACTGTAATAATCGTCAATATACTTGGCATACTCTCTTAATGTTTGTCCGTCTTTTCTGGTATGACCGATTGCATGCAGCTGTCTTAGCAAGGCTGGATAGGCTCTGTTGAAGGTGCCTTCCTCCCGTTTGCCTTTGTAGCGCAAGATATATACGTATGGAATCCACTTGTTACGGCCGAAGAACAATACCAGACCAGCCGTTAATAGTGTAGCAACAAACAAAAGTGCAGGTTTCCAGGACAGCGTGAAATTTAACGGTCCGCCACCATCTGATCCGGAAGCACCAGCTGTTTCCTCGTCTTGCCCCGGATCAAGCTCTGGTCTATCCGTCTCTTCGGTTTCTGGTCTTTCCGGTTGGTCCATGTTCTCGTCTTCTCCATTTGCTCCCGTATTCTCTTCTGCGGATTGGTACACAAAACGGTACGGATTGGAGAAGCCGCTTGTTGGTTCATATGTCACCCAGCCAACTTCCGGGTAGTACACTTCCACCCAAGAATGGGCGTTATTGTTGGTCACTTCGAAAAGCCTCGTTGACTGATCCGTCAGGTCCACAAACTCCCCTTGCGTATAGCCTTTCACCCATCTTGCCGGGATATCCACCGCACGCAGCAGGGCTACCATGGAGGTGGAAAAGTTGTCGCAATACCCTTGCATCGTCTCAAACAGGAACTGATCTACATAATCCTCATTTCCGGTCGGAACGGCCACATCCGTTGTTTCATATACAAAATCGTTGTTACGGAAGTATCTTTCCACCGCATTGACTTTGTCAAAACGGCTTGGGAAGGATGCGGTGATTTCTTCTGCCAGTTCTACCACTCTATCTGGCAAGGAATCGGGCAATTGTGTGTAACGCTCGATAAACTCCTCATCACTTTCCTCGCCTGTCCCAGGCTCCGCGCCTTTCAATGCTTCTATATAATATCTCGGAAACTCATAGTTCACCTGATATTCTTCCAGTTCAACAGGATTTCCATCGCCGTCCACTGTTGTAATCTTCTCTGTACTATCATTAAGCCTGTAGAAGGCATCTTCCGCTTGTATTTCCGTTAAGCCTAGCGGGTAATTGATATGCGGGTAGGGTTTTTCCATCGTCAGGGTTGCGGACAATGCGTCCGTTTCCACGGCATCGCTCATCCAGGAAACTTGGTTATTCACTCCTTCACCAAGCTCCACCCGTTCTCCATCGGTCGAATCCCACCCTTTTCCCGTATAGATATCCTTCGTTTCCACACGCCAATAGTGGGTACGTGTCAGCTCTGCCTGGAATACGACACTGTCATCCGGGACGAACGGTCCACCAAGGCGGGAATCATTTTCCCCATACCCGATCTTGCGCACACCATTGCCGCCCCCGACGCCATCTCCGTTTCCTATACTTGTCAGGAATGGCACTGGATCAGGCCAGATCGGTGCCGCTTTTGGTGATAGATAACCCACTGTCGCAGATAACAGGATAAATAGGATCAATGGGACTCCCCACCCAAACAGGAGCTTCCTGTTTCGATAGATGCCTTCTCGTTCCTTCAATCGTTCCAGATGAACAAATCCAACAATGCTAAGTCCGACTATGATCAATCGGATGATTGCCCCATCTCCTTGGTAAGGAGTGAAGGTATCTAGGATGGCAACGTATGTAATGGTAAAAATGACAAACAGAAGCATCTGTTTGCGGTACAGGATCCAGTAGATGACTAGATAACTCACAAGCCACAACAGAATAAATAACAGGATACTCCTGAACATGCCTGTCATCCCTACCCAATCCGCCGCCCAAATGAGCGTGGCGTTATACTTCAAGTCATTCCAGAGGTAAACAAACCAGCTTTTGCTTAAAAATCTGCCATCCATATAGATGATATGAATAAAGTAGAACAGGAACCCTAGATGAACGAAAAAGCTCAATAAAGGGAGGATCTGCAAAAAAGATAAGGCAAAGGATAGGAGCAAGAACACAATAAATATATACAGATTGGCAGTATCAGTGACGTCCTTTAAAGGAAGAATCCACTCCAGAAGTAGAACAAAACCGAATACATGCATAAGGAAAGCATACCCATTACGCTGATAAGGATTGGACTTTGCCATAGCTAGCTCACCTCACTTATGACATCAGTCGCAGGTTTAGTTGGATAAACCGTCTTCACAAAAATAGTACGGCGCTTTAATAGGTCCATATAGGCCAGCTCTTCTTTCGTCACGCGAACTCCTTCATCCTTCGTAAGGTGCACTTCCAAGTGAAGATGGCGGGAAGAGAGTTTTTCGAGACTTTGAACGGTATTTTTCGTAAGCTTTCCGGTAAGGAAAAGGAAGGTCACCGTTGGCTGGAACTTCCCTATCTCCATCTCTATCACTTTGGAAAAATCCTTCTTGCTATTCGGCTGGATTTTTGCCAGGTGATAATAGATTTCCGCAAATTGCTCCTCGCCGCTCCGCAAGGAAAAGATGGACCTGTCCTCCCCAACGGACACAAGGCCGACCTGTGAACCATATTTTAGGATTGCCTTCGTTAATGCAGCACTGTAGCTGACCGCACTTTCAAACGAGGAAGATTGGGAACGATCGAGAAACAGCATGACATCATGCGATTGCTGCTGTTCAAATTCTTTTGTCATAATATCGTTACGGCGCGCGGTCGCCTTCCAATCGATCCAGGAAAAGCGGTCTCCCGGCTGATACTCCCTGACCCCTACTGTCATCGACGTATCGCGCACCATTTTCATTCTAGAAGAGGTGGAACCTTGATCGAACTTACTTTCATGTTGCCTGTAAGTCATCTCCACATAGTTTGGATAGACCAGAAAGTGGCGGTCCAGTTCTATCACTCTCTCTTTTTCTACAAGCCCAAGAAAGTCACCCGTCACCATGCGGATCCCAGTCAACGCATGCTCCCCGCGCGGAAGGCGATCAAGCGCATATTGAATGGTGACGGTACTTTTAAACCACGGAAACAGGATGCGTTTCGCCTGCTTGGTCTGCTGGCAGAATAATAGATTGTTCGGAAGCACTTCCTCCACCAGAAGATAGGCAAGCGGAACCGGCGCCGTCCGTGTCAGTGTAATCGTACCGACAAGCCTATCACCTGCCCGGTACTTCTCCTGATTGATTGACCTTGACACTTCAAAATCCTTTAGCGGGTAAATCATTATCATAAACGCATATAACGCGAAGGGCAGGAAACTGATAAACAAGAACCAGCTGACAAAGCCCCCTTGAAACATGGCATACACAAAGGTGATCACCACAAGCAGCAGAAAGGATACCAACTTCCAGACTTTTTTCGCTTTCTGAAAAAATAGCTTCATTATCTGCTCATCGACCTTTGTACAGGTACGGGCGTCCGGTCAATGACCTTTTTCACCACTTGCTCGGCCGTCATCCCCTCAAATTTAGCTTCCGATTTCAAAATAATCCTGTGCGGCAACACATACGGAGCCAAGTATTGGATATCATCTGGCAGCACAAAATCCCTTCCATGAATAAAGGCATAGGCTTGCGCAGCTTTCATCAATGCAACAGAACCACGCGGGCTTGCTCCTAGATAGACGGACTGATGGGTACGGGTGCGATTGACCATATCCACGATATATTCCTTGACCGTCACATCCACATGTACCCCCTTCACTTGCTTCTGCATTTCCTGGAGTTCCTCTAACGTGATGACGGATTGAAGCTCATTGATCGGTTGCTTCTTTTCCGTGCTATGTAAAATATTCACTTCATCCTGTGGCGATGGATATCCCATGTTCATTTTGAATAAGAAACGATCCAGCTGCGCCTCTGGTAAAGGATACGTCCCTTCATATTCAATCGGATTCTGAGTGGCCATAACAAAAAACGGACTTCCTAAAGAAAGGGTATTCCCATCCACGGTAACACTGGCTTCTTCCATCCCTTCGAGCAACGCGGCCTGCGTTTTCGGTGATGTACGGTTAATTTCATCCGCGAGCACAATATTACCCATGATCGGTCCTGGCCTGAATTCAAACTTTAATTCCTTGGGGTTGTAGATGGAGCTTCCTGTTACATCAGAAGGCAAAAGGTCCGGCGTAAACTGGATACGCTTGAAATTCGCCCCTACCGATTTTGCCAGGGAACGAACCATTAATGTCTTCCCGACTCCAGGTACATCTTCTAGCAACACATGCCCTCCTGCAAGCAATGCAACAATGCTCAGTTCGGCCACATGCTCCTTCCCTATCATGACATTTCCGATATTATCTAAAATACGCTTAACCTGTAACTGTGAAGTTTCCATAAAATGTACCCCCTAGATACTCTATGTTTGCCAAAAACTTATCGACATTTTTTTCGCTACCTAACCTACACTATATTCGCTTTTATGTCATAAAAACCCTTTTTCTGATGGGTAAATAGTTTCAATTTTCCCTATTTATAGAATAACAAAAAAAAGAGAGCGACAGGTAATAATCGCACTCAAGGGAATTCATGGACAGGTTTTTCTTTTAAAAGCTAATATTAAGAAGGGTTTTAGTCATTTATGTAGAATTATATACTATAAAGTGGCTGTAACTATTAAATGTACCCTAATATTTTCAAGGGTAAACTTATTCAATTCTTACACCCATTAATATTTAGATAGAGCATGGGGCAAAATCCTGGTTCTTAAAGGGATGAAACTATGGAAGTAAAAGTGCAGCAGTCGGAATTATCAAGCGAAATTGGAAGGTTACTCAGAAAGCATTTCGGAAAAGGACCTGAGTCGGTTTTCGTCACCATTGCATCACCATATGTCATCATCTACCTTCGTCATTTCCTATCTCCCATAGAAAATATGTTGTTAGAAGAAAATCACACGATGACAGTCGAAGAAATACGCGATAAAATGATGCGGAAACTGAATGCCCAAATCATAGGACTTATCCATTCCGTTACAGGACTTCCCATTAAAGAGTTTTATTATGACTGGTCGTTTGAGAACGGGTCTGGCCTTTTAGTCGGCGTCGAGGAAAAACCAGAGAAATTTTTCGAATACAATTATCCAAATCGGCGTGAGATAGAGGCGCTTGTTGCCAAGATTAGTGCCGAAGCAGAGAAACACCCGGATGTTACATACTCCCATATGCTCAATGAACGAACTTTAATTGTTATCAGAGAAGGAATTCTCGTCAAAATAGAAGAACAGCTCATTGAACTAGGATTTGAAGAAGCGTTGACTCTTGCCAAGCGGAAACTAGAGAAAAAGCTTCTTTTCCAGGAGAAAGCAGTATTCCAACATCATCTGCAAAAGGACATCACAGAAATATTTGTTAGCTGGGACTTCATCTTGGACAAGAGCATTATCGTGTTCATCCTGTCCCCAACAAATTATAACCGGCAGTAATGATCTAGGCATGGAACTAGACATAAGCCAAAGAGAAGGCGGCAACCAACCCACCCTCTCTTTGGCTTTTTTAATTGGCTGTTTTCGTAAACTTTGTTGCTTTTTCGTAATTTCAAACCAACTGTAATATTCCTTGCTATCGTGCTCTTTTCTCGGATAACCAGATAGGTTTTATGCCTACCTAAGACTCTATATGCGGTAAAAGTCCAATTGCCGACTTTTACAAAGGAATAGCAACAATCTTTGAGTAAAGAGCTTTTTCAATTGGCAGCTTAGCTCTCCGCTTATGGCAAAAAGCTTTACCCTTGGAGGGATGAAACAATGTATATAAAACATCAACTAACCATCAAAGACGAAAAAGATATCATCATAGTCAGGAAGCTCGGACGAGAAGTTGCCACCAACCTCGGATTCAGTTACATCGATCAGGTCCGAATAACCACCGCAATCTCCGAGCTCGCACGAAACGTGGTCAAATATGCCGGAGTAGGCACCGTTTCCATTGAGGTAATACATAAGTTTGCACCCGGGTTAAGTGTCGTAGTATGTGATAACGGACCAGGCATCGTCAGCATCGGCAAAGCAATGGAAGACGGCTACTCCACCTCCGACAGCCTCGGTGCCGGCCTCCCCGGAGTCAAACGCATGATGGACGAATTCCTCATAGACTCCCAAGTGCACCAAGGAACAAGAATCGAAGTAGTCAAGTGGCTGAGGAAGTGAGCGGGTTGCAGGGTGGCTTAGGGACAGGCACCTCGACCCACTTCTCCCCTACATTCTTTTTTACAAAAACCACTTCCCACGAGCGAAGCTCTCATCCCCCACAAACCATTATCGCGCTATACTATGCAATAATAGTCGATATATGTCGCCACACCGCTATCCCCATCATTACAACCCGAAAATTCAATTTAATCAAACGTTGGTTTAAAAATTACTATACTAAAAAACACACCCCGCAGAATAATGACAAGTCATGTGCCGAAAATCCGCTCAGAACTCAAACCCACTCCAAAAACTCCAGCCTGTTTCCAAATGGGTCACATACATAAATTCTATTTGCACCAGGGAGATTTTCATCCACCGTGTAATCCACTGCCTGTGCGCTCAAATACGTTTTAAAGTCTTCTATATGGTGAACCTCAAATGCCGGATGTGCTTTTTTGGCAGGAACAAAAGGCTCCTCCACCCCTAAATGAAGATGAACAGCCCCTTTAGTAAACCACACCCCGCCTCTTTTTCTAAGCGTCTCTGGTTTTTCCACTTCCCCCAACCCTAATATCTCTCCATAAAATTTGCGCGCTTCATCCTCCAGCCCCTTTGGCATGGCAAGCTGGACATGGTCAATTTTGTTGATAGTAAATGACATGAAAGACCCTCCTTTTGTGCGATGTTAGTTTCTACTTCCATCTTACTCAAGGAGGGTGATAATAGAAATGACGGTTATTTTATGAATAGGTATAAGCTTTTCTTATTCTCATTAAATTTCTTATATATTCTCTTGTTTCAACCCATCAATGATGTTTTCTTTCTTTATTTTGGAGATGGAATATAGCATGGCCGAACTGATAATCACGAAGATGGCAGCTATCACAAACAGGATATCCAGCCATGGAAGGCTAAAACCATATTCAAAGGTTTCGTTTACAGAGCGATGTAATAAATACATGACACCAACACTGATCGGCAAACCAATCAGGAGGGAATTGACTCCATAAAAGATGCTTTCGTAATTAATCATTTTGTTAAAACCTTTCGGGGTCATTCCGACTGACTTCAGCATCGCAAATTCTCTTTTCCGCAAGGAGATACCGGTAGAAATGGTATTAAAGATGTTGGCAATGGAAATCAAGGAAATCAAGGCGATGAATCCATAGGTGAATACCGATAGGAACATGATCATTTGTTGGTCACGTTCTCTACTTTGAACCGTGTTATAGATATACATCGAAGAAGGGACGACTTCCTCTAACGTTTCTTGCATCACCGTTGGATCACTGGTATTCAAATACAAATAGGATTGGACTTGGCTTGCCACACCCTTTTTAAGGATACTATCGAACGTTTCCATTGGAACAATGACATCCAATCCACCAAGACTGGCCGTTCTGGTACCCATTAGGAGTTCGTCTGTAAGTGCGCCGATTTCCAAATCCGAAAGAGTAGTGTTTTCGTTTGTATCATAGTCGGTAAATAGTAGCTCTATCCTATCACCCGGCTTTGTTTGAATCGATTTCGTTTCCACAAACTTGGACGCTTCGTAATCCCGGTAAGAGATCTTATCGATAATGATAGCCTTCGGGTTATTAGGGTCCTGATAGTTTTCAGGATCTGTGCCTACTCTATCTGCATACTCTTGAAAACTACTTTCACTTAAGCCATATAAATTGATGTAAAATGGGTATTTCCCGTCTTGAAGTGCCCCATTTTCTTTCTCAATATAATCTAGTAATAATGGAGGAAACATCTCTTCATCTATTAAGGACGTTACCTGGACAGACTTATGGAGACTATGTTCCGTGATACCTTCTAGAAGAGCCAACGATTCCAAAGTGGAAATGTCTCCGCTGCCATCTGAAACTACTATGTCAAAGTCGATGCCATCCTGTGACATTTCCACCGATCTGCTCAAATTCTGCGTAAAGAAGGAAACGGATAGAAAAAGGACGATGCTGATAACAAGTGAAAACAAGGTGGCATAATACCTTTTCTTATTTCTTTTTACATTTTTCAGTCCGATTTCCGCTTCCAAACCAAATATTCTTCTGACCAGTTTTGAGGTCTTGACCCCTTTACTTGTCAGCTTTATATCTTGTGACTGGCGGATTGCATCAATTGCCGAGACTTTGGATGCTTTACGGGCCGGCATGTAGGTGGAAATAAATATGGTGGCGCTTGAGATCAGGCAGGCAATCAGGACGGAAGCCGGCGTGACCACCACTTCAAGCTTTTCTGTTGCCCCCAAAGCACCCGCAATATAGGTGTTGATGAACATAAAGGTGATTGCTATACCTACGACACCCGCTAATACACCAATCGGAATACTGATCAACCCAATAACAGCCCCTTCAAAGAAGACCGAATTACGCTTTTGTTTCTTGGTTGCCCCAACACTTGAAAGCATACCCAAATGCCTTGCGCGTTCTGAGACACTGATTGCAAAAGCATTATATATGAGAGATACCGAACCAATCACAATAACAGCAATGATGATTCCTGCCATAGAATACATGGTCGTATGGAGATTATCGTTATCTGTGATGCCATAATAGCGGAGCAGTTCATCATTGTAACCCACCCCAACTATATCGTTTTGTTGTGCAAGTTGTTCCGATTGTTTGAAAATGGAACGATTTAAATCCTTTACCACCACAATAGCATCAACATTCACCGCTTGATTCAAATTTTCCTGATCGATATAGTTGATCACCGTGTATCCGGGTGCCCACGGCTCTTCCCAAGATGGCCTTTCAATCGTGCCTACAACGGTAAAAGTTTCTGTTGAGTGGATTTCCAAGTTTTCAAGATATCCCTCTTCCCCCCTCTCAACAGAATAGTTCTGCAGCAAAGGGGCAGGTTCACCTTCCTTCATACGATTTCCAATTTCCACGGTCATTTCATCGCCGATTTCATAGTCAATACCTGTGTCTTTCGCAAGATGATCTGACACGACCACTTCATTTGCCGCTTTAGGCAGGCGTCCACCGCTTAACTCAATTGGAAATTGTTCTAATCCCTCCTCATTGTATCCTTTAAAAAAGAGATAGGGCTTATCCGTCACCTTATCTCCTTCCAATTTCGCATAGCCCATATCGCTGGAGAGGATCAAACTTTTTGTGTTTTCATCTTCTCCGATAGCTTTTATCTGATCGCTGGTGACATTTTTATATTGAACATGCCATTCTCCATTGTCTGCAATGGACTGTCTTTTCAAAAGATCAAGAAAGGAGACTCCAAGCGTCGCAACAGCCGTCACCATCGCAACCGAGATGATCACTCCAATGATGGTCACAAGTGTCCTTCTCTTATTTTTCTTCAGATGCCTTAATGTCAGCTTATTGATGATGTTCATGGACGGATCACCTCGTCCTTGGCAACTTTTCCATCATTGATTTCAATGACACGATCAGCCTGGAGGGCAATCCTTTCATCATGGGTAATGACGATAAGGGTCTGATTATAGGTTTTATTAAACATTTTCAATAACTCCATAATCTCGCCGCTATTTTTACTATCGAGATTTCCTGTTGGCTCATCCGCTAGAATGATCGCCGGATTGCTCATAAGCGCCCTGCCGATGGATACACGCTGTTGCTGTCCCCCGGAAAGTTGATTGGGCAAGTGATTCAGACGATGGTCCAATCCAAGGATGGACGCAATATTACTAAATTGCTTCTGGTCCACTTTGTGTTCATCCAACAGCAATGGCAATGTCATGTTCTCTTCTACTGTCAAAATTGGGATCAGATTATAAAACTGGTAGATCAACCCGATCTGCCTGCGTCTGAAAATCGCAAGCTGCGTTTCATTCAATTGATAGATATCCGTGTTATCAACAAGTACCTTTCCACTTGACGGTCTGTCTACACCACCCAGTAGATGAAGCAGCGTGGATTTACCGGATCCGGATGGACCGATAATCGCGACAAACTCTCCTTTTTTCACTGAAAATGATACATCATCCAATGCCTTTACCGCCGTATCTCCCTTACCATAAACCTTAGACAGATTTTCTATTTGTAAAATGCTCATCGCATTCGCCTCCATATGTTAAATGTATCCTCAGTATATCTGCCTAAGATGACTATTAAGTGACTTCTATTGTGACAGTTCAGTCACTTAAGGGGACAGATTCATGTCCCATCGGACGAACCTATCCCCTTTTTGTCAGGTACGAGCCTTGTTATAAAACTTAATATGAAACTCGGTCCCCTGGCCTTGTTCACTTCTGACCTCAATATCTCCCTGCTGACTGGTGATGATGCTGTATGCCATGGCAAGCCCGATGCCAACGCTGTCCTCTCCTGCATTTTTCCCTTTATAAAAACGCCTGAAAATATAGGGCAGGTCCTCCTTTGGAATTCCATGTCCATTATCCTTTACCTTTATTTCCGTATAAAGGGGGTTTTCTGAGAATGAAATGAAAACATGGCCGCCGACCGAAGTATGTTCTACACAGTTTTTCAAAATATTGATCAATGCCTCTGCTGTCCATTGGTTATCGCCTGTAAAAGTGACAGACTCGTCCCCTTCCACCAATAAAGTCTGCTCTCTAATATCCATTGGAATCAACACCGGCTGCACAGCCCTTTCAATAAGACCTCGGACAGAAACTTTGTCTTTTTTAAAGCTGACCGTCCCTGCGTCAATTTTGGATAATTTCAAAAGAGAAGACACCAGCCACTCGATCCTTTCCAATTGCACACGGATATTCTGGGTGAACTCAGCCCGCTTCAATTCATCCAGCTGATTGTCACTCAGCAAATCCGCCATGACCATCATGGAGGTAAGCGGGGTTTTCAGTTGATGGGAGATATCAGATATCGCATTCGTTAATTTGACTTTATCCTGCTCCAAATAGGAACGCTGCTCGGAAAGCATCAAGGTGACTTTATAGATATCGCTTTTTAAAATGCTCAGTTCACCCTCGTGATTGTCACGGACATCCAGTTCATAATCGCCATTGCTGATACGGCGTAAATACCCTGAGAGTTTTTCGATTTCCTTGTATCTCCAACGGGTGAAAACCACACTGCAAGCAATAAGCAACACAGAGGTTACCAAAACAAACATCGCTGCAGATATGGACAGGAAGAAAGCCGCTGCCCCGCTGACTACAGCGCCAATCAAGATCATGATGAGAAGATAGTATTGAATTTCTCTGTTACGCAACATATCATTGACCTGCCTTATAGCCCATTCCGCGCACGGTTCTTATGATCACAGGGTTTTGAGGGTTGTCCTCCAGCTTTTCCCGCAAACGCTTGATGTAAACGGTCAGCGTGTTGTCATTGACAAAGTCACCTGCCACATCCCAAATCCGATCAAGCAGCTGAGCTCTCGTCAACACCTGCCCGATATGATTGGCGAAAATCATCAATAGTCGGTATTCCAATGCCGTCAGCAGGACCTCTTCCCCATTTTTAAATACTTTGCCTTCCAATGTATTAATGCGGATATTCTCCATATCTATGTAGCTTTTCGCCTGTTCAGGCTGCTTATGATAGCGCCGCAAGACCGACTTGATCCGGGAAAGCAGCTCACGGACCCTGAATGGCTTCGTAATATAATCGTCCGCTCCCATATCCAGCCCCATCACCACATTTACCTCATCATCAAGGGCCGTAAGAAAAATAACCGGTTTGTCCTCACGTTTTTTCACCTGCTCGCAAAGGTCATAGCCGCTTCCATCAGGCAAAGACAAATCAAATAAACATAAATCTATCTCATTAAGCCTTCCACCTATCGCCGACTCCGCCGATTTGACATCATGACAAAGAATCGTCTCATACCCTTCCTGCCGAAGAGAATACTCTAGACCAGTAGCAATCGTCCTATCATCCTCCACCAACAAAACTCTCATCTTTCAACACCCTATCCATAAGCCTTTACTTCTATCATATTTTATCTCTTCCTTTGCGTCAAAAAACCGATTTAACACCATTACGGAAATATACTCAGAGCTATGGAAAGAGGATGAAGAGGTTATAAATTTTTCTACTATACTATGCAAAAATAGTCGATATTACTCGATGCAATTTAAAGACTGCCATTACAACAAAAAAATTCACCTTAATCGAACGTTTGTTTAAAAATTATTATTCTATTTAAAGAGTAGTCAACCATCTCGTTCAAGAAGCTCTATTATTTATCATTATGTTTTACTACATAATGAACCGAACCTTGATCCCAGATAGCAATGATTTCGTATAGAAATGGTTACGTTGTAGGAATAACAAAAGAGGATAATGCACCAGAAGGGAGTGGAAGAAGTAGAATGTCTTTGAAATATATTATTTTAAATACTAATCCTATTCCCGAAATACTCAAAATGTTTTCGGGAGGTGTCAGACAATATTTTTTAGTCAACCTTAACAAAAGCTCTTAATTTGATTTTCAGTGATCCCTTTAATTAATCTTAGTTCACTAATCAAAAATTCATTTGCGTTATTCAGCATTCTTTTTTCGCTTGAATTAAGTGCTTTATCCTTCTTCATACGCAGTAGATCACGTACAACTTCGGCACCTTCTAATATTTTACCTGTTTTGATTTTTTCCGTGTTCAATTTAAATCTTTGTTTCCACGGCAGTAATCCATCTGATTCTCCATGCTGGAAAATGTGCATGATGTGTTTCAATGCAATGATGTCAGTAACAGGGCGTATATTTGAACTTAATATTTTACCCGTAGGAATCATGATTTGCATATTGTTGATTAACATTCTTATGACATAATACTGTTGTTTTTCCCCTGAAATTTCCTTTTCTTCTATGTCTTTAATTACACCTACACCGTGCATTGGATAAACAATGTTATCGCCAATTTCAAACAAATAATCCACCTCCATATATGGTAACCCTCTTAACCTTAACACATATATAATTTTTTAACAAAATATTTTATAATATCACAAATTTATTTTTACCGTCAACAAATTTTCTTGAAAAAACAAGTAAATAGTAGAAATTAAGTCGGATTACCGATAAAAGGAAATTAACACCTGCAATTTCTACCAATGATTTGCAAGTTCTTTCGATTTCTGATATGATGAAGTTAATTATTTTTGTTCGGTGTAAAGGCTTGGCCAAGAATAGTAATACATTGTGTGGCAACACACTAGGAGGCAACAAAAATGGAACAAGGTACAGTAAAATGGTTTAATGCAGAAAAAGGTTTTGGATTTATCGAACGCGAAAATGGAGACGATGTATTCGTTCACTTCTCCGCTATCCAAAGCGAAGGTTTCAAATCTTTAGACGAAGGTCAAAAAGTAACATTTGACGTTGAGCAAGGTGCTCGTGGAGCTCAAGCTTCTAACGTTCAAAAAGCTTCTTAATCTTAAATCGTTTATGAAAACAGGCCCTTTAAATAGGGCCTGTTTTTTTATGTTCCAAAAACCAACTTCACTTCCTTCTCCAATTCACTAATCAACTTAAAATCTTCTTTCCTAGGAGCCAAGGCCTTCACAATACTGGCATAGTACCACTGTTGCTTCTCTTTCCCTCGATTAAATCGCTGCCAAATCATATCCCCGTTTATATTTAGATCCGTCCGGATGGAGCGTAAATTGTGCAGCTTATCCGCAACGATCACTTGCAATTCATCTATGGTTGCACCTTTTAAACCATCAATGGTGTGTTGTTTTCTCTCTTCCCACGAAAGGCTCTTATCATTTTCAGAAGCCTCCACCACTAAATCGGCAACACGGACGCCGAACTCTTTCACCAAGCCTTCATAAGTGGCTTCCGTATCTTCAAGAGTGTCATGTAAAATCCCCGCAGCAACCACTTCTTCCGAACAACCTGCACCTTGCAACATCATCCCCACCGCGAAAGGATGTGTAATGTATGGTATTTCCGTGCCCTTTCTTGTTTGGTGCTTATGTGCCTCTGCTGCGAAAACGATAGCCTTTTCTAATAAATTCAATATGTAAACCTCCCCTTAAATTTGTATTTCAATATACCATTCGAAAATAGTCGATATTTCCCGAATCACTTTTAAGCCCGTTAATCCAATAACAAAATTCAATTTAATCAATCGTTTGATTAAAAATTACTATTGTATCTAGCAGATTAGTATTGAATGCTTCGTAATCGGACTCATTCATTCTTTAAGTCTAAACTGCTTCATAGAAAAAAGACACATAAAGCTCCCATGATATCAATGATGTTTTATATGCTTTATTAGCGAAAAAATCTCCATCTCGAATAAAATCAGATAAAATCCTTTCAAACTTCCAATAAAATACGAACGATTATCATTTACAAGACGAAAAAGTTCGTTTATAATCGAACTTGTGTTGATATAACTTATATAGTTTCATTCGTATATTCTTAGAGATATGGTCTAAGAGTTTCTACTAGGAGCCGTAAAATCCTAACTACGAATGGGTGGAATTGCTCTGCCCATTTTTAGTCTGGATTTTTTGTTGCGTTAAAAGCTCACCGAACATTACTATGAAAATTATTCTTTTAGGAGTGTGTCTCATGGAAAATGTATTTGATTATGAAGATATTCAGTTAGTCCCAAATAAATGTGTCGTTAACAGCCGATCTGAGTGTGATACCACGGTAACATTGGGTGGCCGTCAATTTAAACTTCCTGTAGTGCCAGCGAATATGCAAACGATCATTGATGAAAAGATTGCCCTGTATCTTGCTGAAAATAACTACTTTTACATCATGCACCGCTTTGAACCACAAAAGCGTCAGGCATTCATTGAGAACATGCATGCAAAAGGTCTTTACGCTTCCATCAGTGTTGGAGTGAAAGAAGAAGAATATACATTCGTTGAAGAGCTTGCATCTGCAGGACTTACTCCTGAATACATTACAATCGATATTGCCCATGGCCATTCCAATGCTGTCATCAATATGATTCAGCATATTAAAAAACACCTGCCAGAGAGCTTCGTTATAGCTGGGAACGTTGGTACACCTGAAGCTGTTCGTGAACTGGAGCATGCCGGCGCAGATGCAACAAAAGTCGGGATCGGACCTGGTAAAGTATGTATCACAAAAATTAAAACAGGCTTTGGAACTGGTGGCTGGCAGCTAGCAGCACTTCGTTTATGTGCAAAAGCAGCAAGCAAACCAATCATTGCCGATGGCGGTATCCGTACACACGGTGACATCGCGAAATCCGTACGTTTTGGTGCTACGATGGTCATGATTGGCTCCCTTTTTGCAGGCCATGAAGAATCACCAGGAGAAACGAGCGAAGTAAACGGAAAGCTAGTGAAAGAATACTTCGGATCCGCTTCCGAATTCCAAAAAGGCGAAAAGAAAAATGTTGAAGGTAAAAAAATGTTCGTCGAGCATAAAGGTTCCCTACAAGATACATTAACGGAAATGGAACAAGACCTTCAATCTTCTATCTCCTACGCGGGAGGAACCACTTTAGACTCCATCCGCCACGTAGATTATGTGATTGTGAAGAACTCTATTTTTAATGGGGATAAGGTTTATTAAGTTTTAAAGGAACAAACAAGCAGGGGACGGTTCTCATGCTTCCTTCGGAGTTCGATGGAAGCTAAGGACCGTCCCCTTGCCTTTAAGAAAAGCTCATTATTGAACATTTAGTTTTACTGCATAATGTACCGAACCTTGGTCCCAATCAGCAATTATTTCGTATACGATGTATCCTTTTTCATCTGTCTTAAAAGTAGAACCTTCAACATCAACTTCTCTTTCTATCTGACTATTATTCCATATGATTACCTTTATTTCTTTTGGAGGTTCAGGAAAATCCAAGTGAATGTCATTGTCCAGTTCGGTATCAATTGGCGTTTTTTGGTTCCCCACTATTCTCGGTGGTATATCTGAGTCCACACTAATAGTGGTCGCTGTTCCATCCCCATTATAAATAGTCCAGCTATATTCACCCATCCCCGCAACGATTTCATTGCTCTTAGAACGGACCACTAATTCAGGTGGTGATTCACTATCCACAACCCCATTCTGTTGACCACAAGCACTTAATATAATTGCTAGCATCAGGAAAAACGTTACTTTCTTCAAGTATCCCCATCCTTATTGTCCTATTCTATTTCTTCTATTTCCACCTCTAACCTATACTCATCCGCCAATTCCGTAAACAACGCTTCGTGCTCTTTATAGATGGCTCCATACACTAGCAGTATCTTTCTTCCAGTTTTTATATTTTTCCATCTCTTTCTTTTTTCATATTAGCAGGGATTGTTTAGAAGGTATAGATTTTTTCTCCTATTTACGAATTCTAAGGTAGAGAAGCCATCATGGACCTAATGAGGACCTCTTTGCTCCGATTTTCACGAAAGAGAGGTCTTCATACACCGAATGAAGACCTCTTCGCTTTGATTTTCACGGGAGAGAGGTCTTCATACAGCGAATGAGGACCTCTTCTCTTCTATTTTCACGAAAGAGAGGTCTTCATTGATTAAGTCTATATAATTGTGTAAAAAGAAAGGCCATTATCAATGTCCGTGTTACAATGTGTTCGACGAAAAACAACCACACACGGAGGCAATGATAATGACCAACATTAATATTACTATAAATTTGGAACAACTTAAAGCCGAGGTAGAAAAAAGTTCTTTAGGATCGCCGGTAAAAGCATCTTTAGCCCTTGTATTGAATTCGCTTATGGAGAAAGAAAGGGATGAATATATTAATGCTCTCTCTCACGAGAGAACGGATGACCGCAGAGGATATCGGAATGGCTACTATGAACGTGAATTAATTACTGGCACGGGCTCACTCACATTAAAGGTTCCCCGAACTCGTGATGGTGAATTTTCAACTTCTGTTTTTCAAAAGTATGAGCGATGCGAACAAGCTCTAATTCTTTCTATGATTGAGATGGTTGTAAATGGAGTCTCAACTCGTAAAGTTACCAAGATTGTAGAAGAACTGTGCGGAAAAAGTGTATCTAAATCACTAGTATCTAATCTCACTAAATCATTGGATCCAATAGTTAATGAGTGGAGAAACCGTCCATTAAACACCCATTATTATCCATACATATATGTTGATGCAATGTATATAAAAGTTCGTGAGAACGATAGGGTTGTTTCAAAAGGAGTACTTATAGCTTGCGGTGTAAACGAAGAAGGACATAGAGAGATTATTGGGTTAAGGGTTACCCATGGGGAATCAGAAGATAGTTGGTCTAATTTCTTTGATCACTTAAAGTCAAGGGGGATACAATCACCTAAGATGGTGATTTCTGATGCACATGCAGGATTAGTGGCTGCTATAAAAGAATCCTTTTTAGGAACCTCTTGGCAAAGGTGTTGTGTTCATTTTCTTAGGAATATAATGGACTCCTTTCCTAAGAAAAACTCTTCAGAAGCAAAAACAGAACTCAAGGAAATCTTTAGAACATCCAACATTAAATTGAGCCGAGAACTGAAGAGCGACTTTATTGAGAAGTATTACGAAGTAAAAGGGTTTACTAAGGTAATTGAAACGTTGGATGCTGGGTTTGAAGATGCAATGCAGTTTCATTCTCAAAAAGCTGAACTTCATAAACACTTACGTACAACCAATATGCTAGAAAGAGTAAATAGGGAAATAAGGAGAAGAGAAAGGGTAATTCAGATTTTCCCCAACGATCAATCTGCAATACGTATAATTGGATCTGTACTGATGAAAATGGAGGAAGAATGGAGTAAGTCAAAGTATATACACCATATCTAAATAAAATAGTTTTTTAATTCCCTAAATGGAATTATGTGAACTGTCACATTAATGATTGTTACTTAAATAAAAAAGCGTTTACATTGACTGGGCTATAAAAAGGAAAAATTTTACCCCCTAGGGGGTAAGGAATACACCCTAAACCTTTAAGACCAATACTTAAAAACCTAACCCCTTAACACATTTAGCATTAGATCTCATTGTAACTATTTTTACACATTAATATGGACTTGACTTCTTCATTTACTCGGTGAGGACCTCCATACTCCGAATCCACCGGTACAGAGGTCCTCATCCCAATTTTTCACTTTCCCAAACGAAACTGAGCGCCTAAAACGGAAATCTTCACACGTGTTTGCATGCTTTTTCCTTCAAAAAAAAGACTCCACTGATGGAGCCTTCACTTCTATCATTCTATCGTAAAAATCTGAGAACCGTCCCATCCCCACTGCCTTTTACCCAAGTTCCCTATTTTCACAACGTATCCAAAAAGCGTTTGAACGCAGCTTGACCTTCCGCGTCCTGCTTAAACACACCAGCATGCTCAAGCACTTGCTCGAATTTCTTGCCAACAGCCTTTTCAACGAACGACACTACGTCCTCTCCTTGATAGGCTGCCTTTAATTCCTCCGCCCAAAGAAGGTGATGATCTGCCACTTGGCTACCCTTCCCCTCTACAAACTTCTCCACTTCTTTCAATTCAGCCTTCAACCGTGCAGGTAATACCGCTAGTCCCATCACTTCAATGAGGCCGATGTTTTCCTTCTTAATATGATGCACCTCTTCATGCGGGTGGAAAATCCCCATTGGATGCTCGCTGCTTGTGCGGTTGTTCCGGAGCACAAGGTCTATTTCAAATAGTTCTCCACGACGACGCGCAATCGGTGTCACTGTATTATGCGGCTCCTTACCGGAATACGCGACAACATCCACCTGCTCATCACTATACTCCCGCCACTTGGCGAGCACCCTGTCGGAGATCTGAGCCAATTCCTCACGATCTGCTCCACTAAGCCGCACCACAGACATTGGCCACTTCACGACAGAAGCTTTCACATCAGGATGACCTTCCAATGAAAAAGTAAAGGCAGCCTCCGCCTTAGCCATTGCAAACTCATAGCGACCAGCTTGATAATGGTCGTGGGAAAGAATCGAACCCCCAACAATCGGCAGGTCGGCATTGGATCCAATAAAATAGTGCGGGAACTTTTCGGTAAATTCCAGTAACTGAACAAACGTCTTTTTATCAATCGTCATCGGTGTATGTTGCTCCGAAAGCACGATGCTGTGCTCATTGTAATACACATACGGCGAGTACTGGAGCACCCAGTTTTCCCCGCCTAACGAAAGTCGGACTAAGCGGTGATTGGAACGTGCCGGATGTCCAATGCGTCCAGGATACCCTTCGTTTTCCACACACAGCAGACACTTCGGATAGTCCGCGTCCGTCTTTTTAATTTCCCGCTCTTTCGCAATCTGCTTCGGGTCTTTCTCAGGCTTTGACAAGTTGATCGTGATATCCAAGTCTCCATATTTCGTATCCGCCTTAAACGAAACATTCTTGCTGATTCTTTTACTTTGGATGTAGTTGCTCTTTTGACTCATATGGTAAAAGTAATCCGTCGCTTCGGCCGGGTTCTGTTCATATTTTTCATAAAATGTACGGTTTACATCACTTGGACGAGGTAAGAAATGATTCATGAGATCCGCCTGGAACTGTTCCTTCTCATCCAGCATATCTTCAATCAAATTCTGCGAAACGGCATAGTCGACCAGGTCCTCCAGCAAATCAGGAATCGTCAGATCACCATCCACTTCCCCAGATGGCGTGAACGTATCAAGACCAAGTTGTCCAAGCACCTGATTACGCGCGTAAATCACATCTTCTTTTTCAATCAGCCCTTCTGTCAAAGCCTTTTCGACTAACTGCTGAACTGTATCATAGATGTTCATCCCTGTCCCTCCTTATCGTCATAACCATTCGTCTGGTGCCAGCGCCACGCATCCTCGATAATTTGATGTACTTGCGTCCGCTTAGGATTCCACTGCGCATCAATATCCACTAACTGCCAAATGGCGTGCGATCCGATATACCCTGCTCCACCGACCACTAAGATACTCACACGATCACCTCATCCTTTTGTAGTTCTCTCGCTCCATCACCGATATCCGCAACATAGAACGTCGCTTCATAACCGATCTTCTCTTCATACAGCTCTCCCACTTGTTGCAAAAAGTCATCCACATAATCCGCCTTCACAATGGCAATCGCACAGCCACCGAAACCGGCTCCCGTCATCCTCGCGCCGATAACGCCTTCCTGCTGCCACGCCGCTTCTACTAGGGTATCCAGCTCTTTCCCCGTCACTTCATAATCCTCACGAAGCGAAACGTGCGAGGCGTTCATCAGCTCACCAAACTGTTCTAAGTACCCTTCTTTCAAAGCTTCAAGCGCCTGTAATGTCCGTCTGTTTTCATACACCGCGTGTTTCGCTCGTTTTCTCACCGTGTCACACTCGATGAGATGCTTATACGCTTCAAACTCCTCTTCCGTCAGCTCGCCTAACGTTTGGATGGAAAGCTCTTTCTGCAGCTGTTCTACCGCATGATCGCACGATTCTCTCCGCTCATTATACTTCGACTCAGAGAGCTCTCTGCGCTTATTCGTATTCATGATGATGACCTGCTCTTCTTCCAGTTCAAGTTGGGCATAATCAAACTCCAGCGTGTTGCAGTCGAGCAAAATACCCGCTCCCTTTTTCCCCATGCCAATCGCAAATTGATCCATGATGCCACTGTTCACACCCATGAACTCATTCTCTACCTTTTGTCCAATCTTCACCATTTCAATGCGATCGAGTTCCCAGCCAAACAACGATTCCAGCATCACACCAGTCACAATTTCAATCGATGCAGAAGAGGATAAGCCAGCCCCGTTAGGAATGTTTCCGTAGTACACAACATCAAACCCTGTATCCATTTTGCGATCATCTGATTGTAGATAACGAATCATCCCCTTCGGATAGTTCGCCCAATCATGGGCCTGATCAAACTCCAACTCATCTAAGGAAAAGGATATCACCCCTTTTTCTTCAAAATTCATGGAATATAGGTTCACCTGCCGATCCTCGCGCTTGGCTGCAAGGGCATAAGTGCCATACGTGATGGTGGCCGGGAATACATGACCTCCGTTGTAATCCGTGTGCTCTCCAATCAAGTTGATCCTTCCAGGAGCGAAAAATAACCGAGTCTCCCTTTTTCCAAATAATCGTTCAAATACTTCTTTCACCCTATAACCCTCCTGAATTTATTATTTATCTATTAAACTTCATTCATTTTAAGAAATCGCTTACAACTACACAGTAAAACGTCTTAGTAAAAAAATCAATAGTTTTACTAAAATTTTACCCGTTTTATTTCAATTTCGGTTGTCATAATCCAATCGTACATGCAATAATATACGAAACCGCTATCATGGATAGAAAGGAATGACCTAAATATGAAGATAACAGAACAGACTCTTCCCAATGACTGGAAAGAGGTTACCATAGAAAATGAACAAGGGATATCGTTTAGTGTGTTAAATTACGGAGGGATCCTCACTTCTCTGAACGCCCCCGACCGAAACGGCAATTCAGAGAATGTGGTGCTTACTTATGAAAATTATGACGACTATATCGGGGACCCCAACTATCTCGGCGCTATAATTGGACGAGTTGCCGGAAGAGTGCATAACTCCTCCTTTCAACTGAATGGAAACGAATACATTGTACACGCGAACGAAGGAAAGAACTCCCTGCACGGAGGAAACGAGGGGCTTAACAGTAAGATTTGGGAGATGACGACTTACAAAAATGCAGACAGTGCCGGCGTTATCCTGACTGTGGAAAGTCCACACCTAGAAGGAGGCTATCCCGGAAACGTCTCGATCCAGGTGACCTATGAATTGAACCACCACAATCAATTTGTGATTTCTTATCATGCAAAAAGTGATGAGGATACCGTTCTCACCTTGACGAATCACAGCTACTTTAATTTAAGCGGAAACGCCAAACGGACGGTTCTTGATCACGAAGTGCAGATAGCGAGCGACCAATATGTAGAACTAGATACGGACTTGATCCCAACAGGAAACATAAAGTCTGTAGAAGGCACCCCATTTGATTTGCAGTCTAAAACGGCGCTACGATCACGTCTGTTTTCTGATGACCCGCAAATCCAATTGGCTGGTGGAGGATTTGATCATACGTATCTCTTCAAGGACGGGCAGCAAGAAAAGATTGTCCTTCAGGAAGAAGAAAGCGGCCGCGTGATGACGATCGAAACCGATCAACCAGGCGTCGTCTTTTATACAGGCAACGGTCTCAGTGGAGAACAACTCCTAACCAAAGGACCTGCCCAAAAACACGACGGCCTTTGCTTAGAAACCCAGTCTTCCCCCGCCTCCCTGCACCATCCAGGATTTCCAAGCATAGAACTGAAAGCAGGCGAAACGTACCAAACCTATACGAAATTTACGTTTGACCGGAAATAACATGACATGTGCAGCATATTTAATCCCGAGGGGTTAGGTATGCTGTTTTTTTTCAAAACAAAAACGAGTACAGCTTTCATACTCGTTTCACGATAAATACAGGCGTACCCTGCAAAGATATGTTACTTAAACCAAATAAACAAGCCTATCCCCATGACGGCCATGAGAGGTAATATAGGCAGCGAGTCTTAACTTTGAGCGTTTTTAAGTTGTTTCACTTTTTCTAGTTGTAAACCTGTTTCCTCAACTACTTCCTCTATATCTGCACCTTTACTTAGCATATCTAGTGCTTTTACCACCATTTCAAAAATTTGTTTTTCTCGTTCTTCATCTCTTTCTTTTTGGAACTTCTCAAATACAGCACCCATTTCAAAAACCTCCCATATTTTCTTTAATGATTCATCAGTAAGATCTTTGTAAGTTAGTGTAGCCAAGGTTCCTAAAATTCTAAACTTCGTTTAAAACCTCTTTAACTGGTTGAGTTTCGTATTCTAATCCTATTAGCGGCAAGGTTCCCTCATTAAATTGTGCTTGTAGTGCTTTTTGGATTGGTTTTTGGGGTTGCTGCTTTTTAGATTTCACCTTATTGTTCCCCCTCCTATTCAAACTTTCTTCACGAAGCTAGCTTACTTAAACCATCCCTTCCACTTGAACCAAACAAACAAGCCTACCCCCATGACGGCCATGACTCCAAGCGCGACAAAGTACCCGTAATGAAAGGTCAGCTCCGGCATATTTTGAAAGTTCATCCCGTAAATTCCCGCTATAAAAGTCAATGGGGCGAAAATGGACGTGATGATGGTAAGAACCTTCATGACATTGTTGGCTTGATGGGAGTTCAAGGATAGATAATTATCCCGAATGTCCGCCGTCAACTCCCGGTTGGAGGTAATCATGTCAGAGAGCTTCAAGAGATGGTCATATATATCCGCGAAGTACTCTTTTCTTTTCATCACCCCATCCAGACGATGGGTGTTGAGCATGCGGTACAGCAGATCCCGCATTGGGTTCATCGTATGTCTTAGCTCCAATAAGGAATACCTCGTATCGAACAGCTCTTCCATCAGCTGATTCATCGATTTGTCCTGAGTGTTTGCCTCAATCTTGTCCAGCTGATCCTCCAGCTTATATAGCAACGGAAAATAATTATCCACAATGTCGTCCAGGATTTCATAGAACACATAATACTCATCCCAGTTTTCCACGTCTTTGGGCGGCTTGTCCAGACTCCTCCACACCTCATCCACCTCTTTAGAAGGCGCATGATGAAAGCTCACGACATAATTTTCCCCTAAGAAGAAATTCACTTCCTCTTTATGAAGCTCTTCGTCCTTTTCCCGAATACTGTGCGTCACGAAAAAAGTATGATCCTCATAATGATCAAGTTTCGGCCGCTGTAGTCTATGTATGCAATCCTCTATCGCCAATGGGTGGAAGTGGAACGTACTGTCTAAATGCCTTATTTCCTCTTCCGACGGTTGGTCGAAGTCAACCCAGATCCATTTGTAGGCGCTTCTATCGAGGTTATTGATGGTAATGTTTTTAGTAATTTGATGATCCCTTGTCATTCCGGCTATTCTTATCATTTGGCTGTCCCCTCACAATCGTATAGGGTTTTTATACCCGGATTTGTGGGGTTTTAAAAGTGTGGGGTGGATGTATTCTTTTTCGGAATCCTTAAACTTTTAATCTTTTTTTCAATCATAAACAAAGAGGCCCTCCATAGTTTACTAAACTTATGGAAAGCCTCATTACATGTCTTAATACTTGAAATGATTCAGTGTTAAAGAGATCCCATTAACAATTTGATTGAGTTCGTCATTAATTGGTGTAGCTGAACGCCCAAGAAGTTTGTCGAACAGTTAAGATTCACCTAATTGACTTTTATCTACTAAAGGATTCAACCCAGCAGTTTCCATATAATCTTTTCCCCACTTATACATAGCATCAAGAATCGGCATCAAGCTTCTTCCTTGTTCAGTAAGGGAGTATTCTACTTTTGGAGGAACAACGGGATAGACTTCGCGTTTTACAATCAAGTCTTCTTCCAGTTCTCGCAATTGATTTACTAGCATTCTCTGCGTGATCCCTGGCATAAGAGCTTTCAATTCACCAAATCGCTTCGTTCCCTCTTTCCCTAGATGCCATAGTATAAGCATCTTCCATTTACCACCGATAACGGAAAGTGTTAATTCTTTTTCACAATTAAACACCTTTTCCTGCATTCGCGACATTTATCATCACCTCCATATTTATTATAGCCCATAGTATACTTTTTAACACTATGTAAAATAAAAGTGCGTACTATTAATATTAAAACATACGATGTATACTTGCAATTATTCAGTGAGTGGCCATGATATTCCTTATTGCTCGCAGGTACAGATAAAGTACTATAAGGTGGGCAAAATTTCACTGTACAACAATAAAAAAATTTTAGGAGTGAATATAGATGGAATTACAATTAGCATTAGATTTAGTAAATATTCCAGAAGCAATTGAGTTAGTTAAAGAAGTGGAGGATCACATTGATATCGTTGAAATCGGTACACCGGTTGTACTCAATGAAGGACTTCATGCAGTAAAAGCAGTAAAAGAAGCATTCCCTAACTTAAAGGTTTTAGCAGACCTAAAAATCATGGATGCAGCTGGTTATGAAGTAATGAAAGCTTCTGAAGCAGGTGCTGATATCGTCACAATTCTTGGAACTGCTGAAGATATGTCCATTAAAGGTGCTGTTGAAGAAGCGAAAAAACAAGGTAAAAAAATCCTTGTTGATATGATTGCTGTTAAAGACCTTGCTGGACGTGCAAAAGAAGTGGACGCTATGGGCGTTGATTATATTTGTGTTCATACTGGCTATGATCTTCAAGCAGTTGGGAAGAACTCTTTTGAAGATTTACAAACCATCAAAGGTGTTGTGAAACATGCTAAAACTGCAATCGCAGGTGGTATTAAATTAGACACACTTCCAGAAGTCATCAAAGTACAACCAGACCTTGTCATTGTAGGTGGCGGGATTACTGGACAAGCTGATAAAAAAGCTGCTGCTGCAAAAATGCAACAAATGATTAATCAAGGGTAATTCAAATCATGAATACAACTCAATACCTAGCTAGAATCATAAAAGAGTTAATTCGCTCCCTAGATTTAATTTCCAATGATGAAGCTGAAAAATTAGTTAATGGGATTCTTGAATCAAAAAAAATCTTTGTTGCTGGTGCAGGTAGATCTGGATTTATGGCCAAATCATTCGCCATGCGAATGATGCACATGGGGATAGATGCCTATGTGATTGGCGAAACAGTAACCCCTAACTTTGAAAAAGGTGACATCTTAATCATTGGATCAGGTTCAGGAGAAACGAAAGGTTTAGTTTCCATGGCCGAGAAGGCAAAAAGCATCGGTGGGACTATTGCAGCTGTAACGATTTTCCCTGAGTCCACTATTGGACAATTAGCGGATATCACTATTAAGTTGCCTGGCTCACCTAAAGATCAGTCAGAGAGTGATTTTAAGACGATTCAACCAATGGGCTCATTATTTGAGCAAACACTTTTACTATTTTACGACGCTGTGATTCTTCGCTTCATGGAGAAAAAAGGGTTGGATACCAATAAAATGTACGGTAAACATGCTAACTTAGAATAAATATATTAATCCTCAAGTTGTAAATAGGAAAGACCGCAAGCTGTATATAAGCAAGTTTGCGGTCTTTCTGCTACAATGAACTACTATTTGTAATAATTTTAGGAGTGATAAAATGATTTCTTTAAATGGAAAAACTGCAATAGTTACTGGCGCAGGAAGAGGTATTGGCCGTGCTACTGCTATCGCCTTAGCCAAAGAAGGCGTTCATTTAGGCCTAATCGGCTTAAATATGTCTAATCTAGAAAAGGTAGCTGCTGAACTAGCACAATTTGATGTTAAGGTTTCTGCAGCAACAGCAGATGTGACCGATCTTGAATCCGTTACCCATGCTGTTGAACATATCAAATCAGACTTAGGCCCAATTGATATCCTTATCAACAATGCTGATGTTGCTAAATTTGGTGGGTTCCTTGATCTAACACCACAAGAATGGGAAAAAATCATCCAAGTCAATTTAATGGGTGTGTATAATGTAACAAGAGCAGTATTACCAGGAATGATCGAAAGAAAATCAGGAGATATCATCAATATCTCTTCATCTGCTGGCCAAAAAGGTGCTCCTGTTACAAGTGCCTACAGTGCTTCTAAATTCGCTGTTTTAGGACTAACAGAATCACTAATGCTAGAAGTAAGAAAACATAATGTCCGTGTCACTGCTTTAACACCAAGTACGGTCGTTACAGATTTAGCGATTGATACAAATCTTGTTAAAGGCAATGAAGAAAACGTGATGCACCCAGAAGACCTTGCAGAATTAGTCGTGGCTAGTTTGAAATTTAATCCTAGAGTATTTATTAAAACAGCTGGATTATGGTCCACAAATCCATCATAAATAAAAGCAGATCCGGTGGGGTCTGCTTTGTTAGTTCGTACAAAATACTTTTATATGTATCAGGGTTACAAGGACAGTGCTTTCTTCAAATTAATCATTAACTGATTAACTTCATTCTGCTCTGAACATAAATAATAGAGGCTCTCCACTTATCAACTAATGGCTAGCCTCTCCTCCCTAAATAGTCATCTTCCAACTTGACTGCGCCAGCCAATTTTCCTGCTCTTTATAATCAGGCGATATTTTGCCTACAAGTCGCCAGAAGGATCGGTCGTGATTGAGATGAATCATATGGCACATTTCGTGTACTACCACATAATCAATTACTTTCATTGGAGCCATCGCCAACTTCCAATTGAAAGTCAACTGTAATTGGGAATCACAGGTTCCCCATGTAGTCTTACTATCAGATATACGGATAGACCGTGGTTTTACTTTAAAGTTACTTTGATAGGATCTTACACTCTTCTCCACAATAGCTTTGCATTGCTGGTAATAAAATCTCTTTAAAGCCTGTTTTATCCTTCCGTCCTCCACCTGTTTCACATATACATTTACATGTTTCTCATCAAACACGACATAATCTTGTCCAATAGAAGTATCTTGATAAACCTTTACAGGATAGGAATTTCCTAAATAAAGAACCCGCTCCTCCTGACTGTATTCCTTCTCCTGCTGCCCAAGCAGTCTGTCCTTCATCTCCTTTGATTTTTCTTGAATCAGTTCCCACCTTTCCTCCAGCAATTGAATCACTTTTTCATCATCTGTACCTTTAGGAGCCTGGACCTCCACATTCCCATAAACGTCCATACGAATGGCAATAGATTTGCGATTTTTGTATTTTATCTCAAAATGGATGGTTTCTCCTAAATATGTATGTATCATTTTATCACCTTACTTCAATGTACTTTTCAAAGTAATTATATTTGATTTTGGTTGGAAAAAGTAGCGGGGATTAATTCCTTACTCCAAGTTGAAAATATCAATGATCCCGTCTCCCGTAAAATCCCCCAAAAACAAGCATGGGATCATACCCCATATTTTCCTTCAGAGGAATACTAATCGAGACACCTGTTGCTCCATCCCGATCCCCAAGCACCATGTTCTGTATGTTGGAACCCTCTGATTCTTTATAACCTGTCACATACACACTATCTATCAGGGATCAAATCACCATTTACATCTCCGGTTGCCGAAGCCACCACACCAGTAATTCTCCTGTATGGATTTTTATAATATCTATTCATATTAGCCTCCCGTGCACAATTTGGTTGTTAAAACTAACCTATGCACGGTGTTGTACACATGTTCAGCCTACAACATTCATACATGCACTTAACGGCTCTATGGTTATACACTAGAGGGAGAGGAGTGTTTTAGCTATGCCTTGGCAACAGAAAATACCGTACTTAATGAATCAGACTACTGGGGTGTCGTTTATGGATGATATGGATGGGAAAGGGGCTTAGGGGGTTTTATGTGGGGTTTCTGGTGGGAAGCTTTTGGTTATGGAATACTTGTATCAGGCGCAGTTTGCTTTGAATCAGTATGATGTGTTTACGGTGCAGGATATACATGGGTATCCGGGGTGTCTTGGTTAGGATTTAGGGGTGAGCCGTTTTTTGTAAAGGTAAATAATTCATTTCATTTATAAGCAAGCAGAGAGGCTTTCTACCGTTTTTTTCAAAAGTGGAAAGCCTCTCCTTATAAGTTCATAGGAGCGAAAAGACCGTTGCCCTGCCTTCATGTGTATGTTTCCTTTTAACCCTTAGACTCCTAAAGGTACTTTGTATGCACTACTTTTACTTATATAACCCTCCGAACCCATAGGCTCATTATTGTATGTTTCTATTATATTATCAATGTTATTTAAAACAGATTTAAATTTTTGAAAATTAATATCGGTATAGTTTTCTAAAATATGTTTAGAAAAAATCTCTTTACCATAGTATCTAGATTGATCATACTTATCCTTTTTTGTAAATTCCCTGCCATCGATTTTCTTCGCAAGGGTATTTTTTTCAAATAAGTCTTCTATGTCACATTCGAACTTCCCATCTACTAATGGTACGGTTAAGAGATATAAATTATCAATAAGATTAACCATGTATTTATCTTCTAGAATTTCTCTTTTTTTATCATTAAGTTTTGTATGGTTAAGAAAATTACCTATAGGTTTATTCTTACCACTCTTAATCTCATTATCGAACATTAGAATTACAGGATTATGAGGTGGTTTTTTTCCTATCTTCTTAAAATAACTTAGGTAATTTGGAGTGGATTTATTAGAATCAAAGAAGTCATATATATTATTTAGGGCACTTCCACCATCCTGAAAAATCCCCATAAAAAATGCTAATCTCTTAGTTCTATTTAAAAAAGACACTTTTAGCTCGAATGTTCCATCGCTATTTTTAGTAATTAAGTTGGGGTATTCACTATAGAGATTCTTTAATGCTGCTTTTAAATAAGAAATATCTGTTTTACCCTCAGTAACAATAATGGGTTTAGGATTTGTAAAAAAGTATTTATAAAAAAGGAATTTTTGATACTCTAGTTCCCTTGAACTCAATTTTTTAAAATGATGTTTTTCTCCATCTATTTTGTTATTATACCAAGTTAATTGATTAATAAAGGAAAGTCTTCCTTCTAACTGATTAATATTGGAGATTTCCCCATTTATCTTGAATTCCCCTTCTTTATAAAGTTGATGAGCCATTGCCCTGGTCTCTTTGTAATAAAATCTATTAACATTTATCTTCTCATTCACTACAAGACCAGTTACAACTTGTCTTGAATCCCTTAACTGTAACCTATTCTTTTTTTCATTAATATTAAATCCTGCTCTGGTTAATTCACCAGATAATTTATTGTAGAATTCATTTTGTAGATCCATGAACTTTTTGTCATTTGTAGAAAATGTCAAATCATCAGCATAACGAGTGTAATCTAGCTTATATTTCCTTGCAACTTTCAATATTCTTTGGTCAAGTATCTCACAAATTAAGTTCGTAATAATTGGAGAAGTTGGTGCGCCTTGTGGCAGTTTTCCTTTATAGCAGGTTAATTGTGCAATAACTGTAGCTACTTCACAAGGTAATAGAAAATTATTATTCTTAATAAAATACCCTCTGACACGGCCAAAATGAAAACTTTCAAAGAAGTTTTGCAGATCAATATTCAAGACCAATTTTTTATTTCGATGTATTTTTGCATTTGTAATTATGCTTTTTTCTTTTTCGAATGCATGAGAAAGATGATTTTTTCTTCTCTTGTTTTTTTTCTGGTGTATATACAAGGCTTCAGCTAATTTTTTTTGGATTTTTTTCAGTTCTGTTATTGGAGCATTTATTTGTCGAACGCCATTACTTTTCTTATCAATTTCAAATGAAGTATATAAAGTGTTAATATCTTTTTTATACAGTATATAACTAAGCTTTTTTCTGGGAATATTTAAAAAATCAGCAAGTTCATTTCTTGTTTTTATATCGTGAAATTCCATTATTTAAAACTCCCTCATAGATGAACGTGTGGCTACTCATTAGGCGAACTGCGGCGCGTGAATCGGAAACTACCACTTATGATGCATATTAGAATAGGAGAAGCGAATCTTCCCACCATTATTGTCAACACTTGCGAAGCACAAGCGAGAAAATCTAGCCACACGTCAATAACATTATACACTTTATAGAACTAAGTGGATATTGTTATTGACATATGATAATAGGTTAATTTTAATTTTTAAAAAAGTGAAATGAAGTTTAGAATTACGAAGGAATCGTCAAAAAATCCAATCAAATTAACAATTTAAAATAAAGAGGCTTTTCTTATATTCACCTTTATAGGTAGCCTCAATTCACTCTTTTCCTCATCCAGAAAAAAACACCCTTGAATAGATTTATAGACTAAGGATTCTTTGTTATGTCACAACAGTAAAAAATCCCATAATATGTTATGATATATTTTAATAGATCCTAAATTTATACAAATCAAGTAAAATAAAACTGATTAAAATTGAAGGGTGAGGTCAATGCCTAAATCTTTTGTCTTTTTCGAGGTGCAGTTGTTTTCGCAAAAAACTGAATTTCTAATTCCTATTCAAAAAGAATTACTTGAAAATGAAGGGGAACAAATATCAAGTTTGAAACTGCAAACTAAACAATTCATTAATAAGTTCAATAAGTATATTTGCCATCACGATTTAAAAGTTAAGAGATTTGGGAAGGTTTATGGGAAGACATTTAATCATTTTTTCGAGCCCAAGGATTTTAATTTATTTTTAAATAAAGAAGATGCCTTATGTGTTATTCAAACAAATATTGATACTGCTACAGATTTTGTGAATCAACTTAATGATAGTAAAGAGTTCAGTTTAAGCAAAGTAGATATCAATTTTGAAGGAATGTATCCTTTAATAAATGAAGTTGCTGGGGCATGGATTGCAGATTTAAAAAGAACCCACTTAAAAAAAGCTGGATTCTTTGGTCCAAATGTACATAAAAGTGAAGATTTTAAAGCTGCAGCAGAAGAGGGTAATGTTTCGGCTATTCAAATGAGATATTTAGGTAGTGACCATCAAGAACATTACGTAGCTATTTCTAAAAAAGGAGCAATAAGTCTCTATGATCAACTTTCCAGTGTTGAGGAAGAAATTACATTAGCATTAGAAATATATAATACTTTAGTAAAACCTCACATTATTGTTTAATGTGGGGAAAACTTTAGATATTTTTTTGTAAGAGAGTTTAACGATTGTATTGTTTCAGTGTAGATTTCAATATTATATTTAGTAACTGACACTCTATCTTCTTCTATTCTAAACACTACATTAAAATTACTTATTTCTTTTGATTTTAGTCGTTTAATAAATAATCCATAGTATGGATTAAACTCTTTAAAGTGAATATTAATACCAAAAGTGCTTTTATCTACATCTTTATTTATACTGGAACCAAACTTTTCTAAATACCTCCCTATTTCTTCATCTATCATGTTCTTTGCTCTTCTGTAGCTAACTTCTAGGTCATATACAGCCAAGTTTAGCTTTTTACCATTATCTACTATACTCAGTTCAAATGTTATTGTATCTACTTTTATTAGTTTCCTTGTTGAACTAATATTGTGTACTTTGTATTCACTTTCTCCAATTATTTCCGTGAACTTATTGAATACATCTGTATCAAAATCCCCTATATACTCCACAACCATATTCCATTTACAATCGGGATTAGTAAAATAATATTTTATTCTTTTAACTAATATATATGCATTTTCATTTTTGTTGATTGTAACTTGAAAGGCTAAGAGTAACCAACCTACCAAAGTGGTTCCTGTTTGAAAAAAGCTAGTAGGGTGAAAGAATATATTGATTATTAACAAACTCAGAACTGCTATCCAAGATAACCATAACAACATATCCATTCCCCCTTACATAATTTAACTATAGTATAAACTAAATATAAGCTGGACTCAATAAAAACACAACATAAAAACGAACTAATGTTCTTGGTCTAGAAATATACTTTTAAATTATAACTGGGACGGATTCTTCTACAACCTGTGGATTCCTTAGGAAAACGGCTCCACATTTGCATCAATAAGCAAAACCTTTCTAACAATCCGCTATAATTGAAATTGGACTACCTCTCTTTACAAGAAGTAGCCCTTTACTTTTAAACTTTATACTAAAACGGAATTACATCATTCCACCACTAAAGTTAGAGTGTTTAATATCTTTAACCTGGTGTCCGTAGAGTGCGTTATATTAATGGCTTGATAAATTCTGTCTGTAACATCTTTAACGAGGTGAAATTTCTTTTACTGGATTGCGTTAGCAAATTGTTAGCAATTTGCAAGCCTGGTTAGCAACCAAGAATTTTCAACTTGCTATTAACAAATTTACTAAATAGAAGAGTTTTTAAATTCCATTTTCTAATGAATAGTATTTCTGTACTGCGACACTAAATTACATTCTGTGATATTATTAATAAACAGTTGTTCTTTTTTTCAGGCTCCTCTCCCAGAGTCGGTTCAGGCCGAGGTCCAAAGCGATACCCCAGCGAAAACAGTAGGAAAGGGAGTGGTAGTTATGAAAGAAATGTTTACGAGTCTTAAAGGCTTACAAGTAGTGCTTCAGGTTATGACTTTAGTTGTAAATATTGCTGTCTTCAGTAACTCCATCGCTGGGGTGCCTGGAAAAGTGAATAACTTCAAAACATGGCCAATTACACCTTTTTTGCTTAGCATTCTGATTCAAATAAAGCGATCACTATTAGTTGATCGCCTAAGATCTTTTTATTTAACTGGGGAATTAAAGCACGCTAAAAATCCTGTTATAACAAATGGTCTTGTTCAACTTACGCCAACCGTTACTTATAAGAAGGTAAATTATTTTATATCCCCGACGAATTGACCAGATGCGAAAATAATCCTACCATCTGCCGTTAGGTTTCTGCAAAAGAACGACTCACAAATCAAAACTACACTTCTTCCTCTGTGGCCTTGCTCGAATTGTTCCTTCTTCACTTATTAGCGTAGTACTTGTTATACACTCTCATTTCACAATCATCGTTATCAATGCATAACCAAAGTTTTATCTTTTTTTCGTTCCCGTCGCCTTCGTCAGTAGTTACCGTCTTATACTCAATCTTTTCCTCGTTTGTGTTCCCGCACTCATAACATTCTCTAGCCATTTCATTCATCCTCCTATTCTTGTACTTTGAACTCCGTTAGTTTAAGATCAACATTTCACAAACTCACTAACTTTCATATAACAATAATATCAGAAAATTACGAATTGCTGTTATGGTTTTCCATAATGTTATTAGGAAGTATACGTCTACTACGTATTACAAGGATAATTCTTAGGCGTTTACCTGAGAGAATGTAGTGAACATATAACACAAAAAAGCTTCTCAAAAGTTGTTCCAACTTTTGAGAAGCCTCTTTTATGTTTTATCTTATGTTAGCAACTTATTAGCAAAATCACTTCAATCCCTTATATATCAAGGGTTTGAGCGGTCATTACATCATTCCGCCCATTCCACCCATGCCGCCCATGTCAGGCATGCCGCCGCCAGCGCCTTCTTCTGGGATGTCTGCTACTACTGCTTCAGTAGTTAGGAACATTGCAGATACGCTTGCTGCGTTTTGAAGTGCATAGCGAGTTACTTTAGTAGGATCTACGATACCAACTTCAAGCATGTTAACCCACTCGCCAGTTGCTGCGTTGAATCCAATTCCAATCTCTTCTTTTTTCAGGCGTTCTACGATGACAGATCCTTCTAGACCAGCGTTGTGCGCGATTTGGCGTACAGGCTCTTCCATTGCGCGAAGAACGATTTTAATACCAGTTGCTTCGTCGCCTTCTGCTTGGATTGCCGCTACTTTGTTGTAGATGTTTACAAGAGCAGTACCACCACCGGCTACGATTCCTTCTTCAACTGCAGCACGTGTGGAGTTTAGAGCATCTTCAATGCGAAGTTTGCGCTCTTTTAGTTCTGTTTCTGTTGCCGCTCCAACTTTGATTACAGCTACGCCACCAGCGATTTTAGCTAGACGCTCTTGTAATTTTTCACGGTCAAATTCAGAAGTTGTATCTTCTAATTGTGCACGGATTTGACCAACGCGAGCTTGAATCTCTTCTGTGTTGCCGTGTCCGTTTACAACTGTCGTGTTTTCTTTTGTAACAACGATTTTGTCAGCGCGTCCTAATTGGCTGATGTTCGCAGTTTTTAGGTCAAGACCTAGTTCTTCTGTGATCACTTCTCCGCCAGTCAGTACTGCGATGTCTTGAAGCATTGCTTTACGACGGTCACCGAATCCAGGAGCTTTAACTGCTACTGCATTAAATGTTCCACGTAATTTGTTCACTACTAATGTAGCCAACGCTTCGCCTTCTACGTCTTCTGCAATCAGTAACAACGGCTTGCCTTGTTGCACTACTTGCTCAAGAACTGGAAGGATTTCTTGGATGTTCGTGATTTTCTTATCTGTGATTAACACATAAGGGTTTTCAAGAACTGCTTCCATTTTGTCGGAGTCTGTTACCATGTATGGAGATGCATATCCACGGTCGAATTGCATACCTTCTACTACTTCAAGCTCTGTTGTGAAGCCTTTGGACTCTTCCAACGTGATAACGCCGTCGTTACCAACGCGCTCCATTGCTTCTGCGATCAATTGACCTACTTCTTCGTCCGCTGCAGAGATTGCTGCAACTTGAGCGATGGAAGCTTTGCCTTCGATTGGCTTGGAGATGTTTTTTAATTCTTCGATTGCAACCGCAACCGCTTTTTCGATTCCTTTACGAATACCCATTGGGTTCGCTCCAGCTGTAACGTTCTTTAATCCTTCGCGGATCATTGCTTGCGCAAGAACTGTTGCAGTTGTAGTACCGTCACCAGCAACGTCGTTTGTTTTGCTTGCAACTTCAGCTACAAGTTTCGCACCCATGTTTTCGAATGCATCTTCAAGTTCGATTTCCTTCGCGATGGTTACACCGTCGTTTGTGATTAGTGGAGAACCGAATTTCTTTTCAAGTACTACGTTACGTCCTTTTGGTCCTAATGTTACTTTCACTGCATCAGCTAGTTTGTCTACACCGCGAAGCATGGAGCGGCGAGCTTCTTCACTGAACTTAATTTCTTTTGCCATGATAGATAGACCTCCTTAGGAATTTTAATTTTATAAGTAATGCGGCAACACTCTGGCCGCTAGTTGATTATTTGCTTACTACTGCTAGTACGTCTGTTTCTTTTAGGATTAGAAGTTCTTTTCCTTCGAATTTCACTTCTGTTCCTGCGTATTTGGAGAAGATTACGCTGTCGCCAGCTGCTACTTCAAGTGCTACGCGTTCGCCGCTTTCTAGTACGCGACCAGATCCTACTGCTACTACTTTACCTTCTTGAGGTTTTTCTTTCGCAGAGTCCGGTAATACGATACCACTTGCCGTTTTTTCTTCTGATTGAACAAGCTCAATTACAATGCGATCGCCTAATGGCTTTAACATGAAAACAACCTCCTTGGTTTCATATGTAATATTTTTTATTAGCACTCTTATCACTTGAGTGCTAACACAATTATTATAATAATGAATCTGCTCCTGTTTTGCAAGTATCTTTACCTAAATTTTTTTCGACTTGGAACCCTTTTCATTATCATCATGTGTTGGGTGGTTTAAACTGTTTTTTATAGAAGTTTTTTGGGGTGGATTTTTGTTGTGACGGGATTAACAGGTTTTATGACGGGATTTTTTATAGTTATGATTGGATTACCCGGACTTATGAAGGGATTTTCCTCCGTTGTGACGGGATTATGATTATGGTTATCTTTCCCCAGGGGTGATATCTCAAGAAAACTTACTTTAGTGATGGGATTGTTCCTGGTTATGAGGGGATTGCCTCTTCTTGTGAAGGGATTTTTTCTTGTGGTGCTAATTTTAAACTAAACCATGCGTTTTTTGACATGTTATTAAGTGGGTTACATTAACTTGTCCCCCATTAGGGAGATTTCTTGCAAAGCTGCTTCTCCACTTACCTAAAATTCGTAAAATCGGCCTATTCAGGGAAACCTTATCGTTATAAGGACATATAGATTATATGGTACAATACGAAAAGTGAATATTGCATTTAGAGGAGCTTATTATGACGAAAAAATATTGGTTAGTCATTATTACATATGTCCTGATGCAGCTGTCCGGATTGATCGGATATCCCCTTCTGATCTGGCTTGGCGTCGGGGAAGGGATGGAACGCGCTACCAGAGAGCCTTATTTGATTGGTGTCTGGGCATTTATCAGTTTTACGGTCGGATTGGCCATTGTTATCTGGATCCTCCGTAACGAATGGACGAAAGGCGACTTCCGAGGCGAAACGGCTTCCGTTCCGAAAACAGTTCTTTGGGCGGCTGTCGGCTTCCCGCTGGCACTGATTGGGCAGGCAGTGGCGGCACAGATCCAAATGCAATTTTTCGGCATTCAGCCGGGATCTGAGAATACCCAGCAAATCATGGGGTTTGTCACGGCGTTCCCCATCATGATTTTTGCGGTGGCAGTCGCTGGACCGATTTTAGAGGAAATCATCTTCCGGAAGATCATTTTTGGTTCCATCTATAAGAAGTTTAACTTTGCCATCGCGCTTACGGTGAGTTCGCTACTTTTTGCGGTGGTCCATCAAGATTTTGAACATCTGCTCATATACTTTGTCATGGGAGGCATTTTCGCTTTCCTATATGTAAAAACAAATCGTATTATCGTACCGATCATCGCCCACGTTGCCATGAACTCGTTTGTTGTCATCGTGCAATATGTGTTCCGTGATCGTATAGAAGAAATGATGCGTCAAATGGAAGAGATGCAACAAAACGTATCCAATTTCATTTCGTTCTTTTAAACAGCTCTCCGTTAGAGTTGAACTTACCTGGAGGATTTGCACATGAAAATAACACCGTTACGAATGGTCTTCTTCTACTCAATTATGGGCAGTTTGTTTTTATATCTTGCTATCGTTTCTGTGAAGGAAACCATCTGGCACTGGCACACCATCCTGCTGATGCTCATCGCCACCTTTGACTTCGGCGTTGCCATCCGTTCCTATTTCCTACATCAAAAGATAAAAGAAATGCAAGAAAAGAAAAAGTGAGAACAGACTCGTACCGATTGGGGTGCGGGTCTTTTTTAGGTCTTACTAAAAGTGGTTTTGGGTAATTAGGTTTGCTCTTTTGGGGGTGGGAGCGCTGATGTTGTTGTAAATGTGACCTGTTTTGAAGGAAAACAGGAAAAATCACACGTTTTAATGGGCCTCTGTGAGCGTTGTCCCTCCACCCTACCTAAATCCTCCCCGTCTGCCCACCTAACCAAAAACAAGCCCGTCCCCTTCTCATAAAGGGACGAGCCTGCGTCTTATATCTAATTATTCATCTTCTCTTCCTTCTCCATCAACGCTTCCGCTTTCTTCGCTTTTCGATAGGCAATGCGGGAAATCACAATGCTGATCTCGTACAAGATGAAGAGCGGGACCGTTACCATCAGATGCGACAAGAGCTCTGGCGGTGTGATCAGTGCACCGACAACAAGCAGCCCAAAGTAGGCGTACTTGCGGATCTTCACCATAAAGTCCGGGGTGATGATTCCGAGTCTTGTTAAAAACATCACAATTACCGGCATTTGAAACAAGATGCCGAATGGGATGGTCAGTTGGAAAAGGAACTGAAAGTATTCGTTTATTCCGATGACCTGATTGATTTCTAAGCGTTCTGCCAGCCTATTCATGAAATCCACAACGAATGGAAACAGAATATAGTAGGAAAAAGCAAGACCGCTGATAAATAAGATAATCGAGATCGGGATATAGCTTAAGGTCACACGGCGTTCCCTTTCGTACAAGCCGGGGCTGATGAAGGCCCACAGCTGATAGAGTGTGACCGGGAACGTTATGATAAATGCAATCAAAAAGGCGAATTGCATAAAGATCTTTATGGAATCTGTCATGCGAAAGGCGTTCATGGTGAGGTCTTTCGCTTGATCTGTGTGCTGTAAATAGACAATGATCGGTTCGGCCAAGAAGAAGCCGCCGATTGCCGAAACGAAAAAGAAGGATGCTATGATGATAATTCTTTTTCGGAGCTCGCCTATATGGTCATACACCGACATTTCTCTATCTAGCATATATGTTCATCCTTACATTACTTCGTTTCTTCTTTTTTCTCTTTATCGTCGTCATCGGCCAATCCTTTAGTTGCGTTCTTGAATTCACGCAATGTGTTCCCTGCTGCTTTACCGAGTTGAGGTAACTTGCTTGGTCCGAAGATTAATAGTGCTACAAATACAATAAGTAAGAGGCTTCCCATTCCTAATCCACCTGGCATATTATTTGCCACCTCCTTGAAATAAACTCATTCTACTACTTTTTCACTCGCTTGGATAGTGCTTGAGAAAATATACCAATGACTGCAGTTCCACCGCCAGATCTATGTGGTGGATGCGTATCGTTTCCGGAACATTGATACGGGCCGGTGTAAAGTTCAGTATGCCCTTTACTCCTTTTTCTACTAGTCTATCCGCTATTGGCTGTGCTACCGGAGCCGGAACCGTCAAGATGGCTACCGTTACATTCTCGGGCATTTGTTCTTCAATATCGTCTAAATGATAAACAGGGACTCCTCCGATTTCCGAGCCGATCTTGGACTCGTCCACATCAAAGGCCATCACTATTTTCGTATTATTGTTTTTCATGAAATTATAATGTAGGAAGGCGGTTCCTAAATTACCTACACCTATTAGAGTAACATATGTCAATTCATCTTGGTCGAGCGTTTTCCTGAAAAAAGTTAACAAATATTGAACATTATATCCATATCCCTTTTTCCCCAGTGCACCGAAGTAGCTGAAGTCCCGGCGGATCGTCGCGCTGTCCACCTTCACCGCTTCACTCAACTCTGCCGATGACACGCGCTGCTTGCCGGACGAATGCAAGTTCTGTATGAAACGATAGTATAGCGGCAGGCGCTTAGCTGTTGCTTGTGGAATTTTCAGTTGTTCGTTATTCATTGTACTCCCCCATTTGTCGAACCCGTTTGCTCCTCTATTCTAACACGGAACGAAAACGATTACATTTCTATGTCTATATTAAATATGAAGTCTTTACAGTCACCTTCTGTTGATTGGAGTGCAAGGAACGGAAATCAACAGAAAGTAAACGAGAAATACCCAAAATCTTGATGTAAACCCCAAAGAAAGATACACTTAACCTAGAATTACACGAGGTGAAGTTGATGATTATTTTACAAGTTAATCAGTTGACCAAATACTTTGGCGCTGACCTTATTTTATCGAATATAAAACTAGAAGTACAATCCAAAGATCGAATTGCCCTTGTGGGCCGAAATGGGGCAGGAAAATCTACTCTATTAAAAATCATATCCAATCAGCTTTCCTTTGATTCAGGAGACCTGATAAAACCTAAAGGCGTGTCGATCGGCTATCTTGCTCAGGACACCGGTTTGCAGACTGAGCGCTCGATCTGGGACGAGATGCTGACTGTCTTCTCCGGCCTCCGCGAACTCGAAGCCCAGATGCGCACCCTGGAAGCGAAAATGGGAGACCCTGCATGTTTTGAAAACGAGGACCTTTATGCTCGTATTCTCAAAGAATATGACGAGGTGCAGGAAGCCTTCAAACAAAAGGGCGGTTTCCAATATGAAGCAGATATCCGCTCCGTCCTGCACGGCCTGCGATTCTCAGAATACGATTACCAGACACCGATTGAAACATTGAGCGGTGGACAGCGGACCCGCTTGGCCTTGGCAAAATTGCTCCTTACCAAGCCGGACCTTCTTATCCTCGATGAGCCGACCAACCACTTGGACATCGATACGCTTTCCTGGCTGGAAAACTACCTTCAAGGCTACCCCGGTGCCCTGCTGATTGTTTCCCATGACCGCTATTTCTTGGACAAGGTCGTCAACATTGTTTATGAAATTTCACGCAAGCAATCCGCTAAGTTCATCGGGAACTACAGCAAGTACTTAGACCAGAAGGCCGAGCAGTATGAACGCGAAATGAAAATGTTTGAAAAGCAACAGGGCGAGATTGCCAAGTTGCAAGATTTTGTGGCAAAGAACCTTGCCCGCGCTTCAACGACCAAACGTGCCCAAAGCCGTCGCAGGCAGCTTGAGAAGATGGAAGTGATGGACCGTCCTAAAGGCGACGAGAAATCTGCGTCGATCATGTTTGATATCGACCGCCAGAGTGGCAACGACGTCCTTAAGGCGAAAGATTTGTCTGTTTCTTATGATACAAATCCCGTTTTCCGACATGTGGACTTTTCCATGAGCCGCGGCGATAGTGTCGCACTTGTTGGGCCTAACGGAATCGGGAAGTCTACCTTATTAAAGACGCTTGTCGGAAAATTAAAGCCGCTTGAAGGCACCTTTTCCTTTGGCGCCAATGTGTCGATCAGCTACTACGACCAGCAGCAGGCAGACCTTACTTCCAATAAAACCGTTTTAGCGGAACTTTGGGATGAGTATCCTCAAAAGATGGAAAAAGAGATCCGTACCGTTCTTGGAAACTTCCTATTTTCCGGTGATGACGTGCTGAAGCCTGTATCCACCTTGAGTGGTGGCGAAAAGGCGCGGCTTGCCCTTTCCAAGTTGATGATGGAGCGCTCTAATGTCCTGATTCTGGACGAGCCTACCAACCATCTGGACTTGGACAGCAAGGAAATTCTAGAGAATGCCTTGATCGATTATCCCGGCACCATCCTTTTCGTTTCGCATGACCGCTATTTCATCAACAGGTTAGCGACGAAGGTGTACGAGCTGAGTACCACCGAAGCAACAGAGTATCTCGGCGACTACGACTATTATGTCGAGAAAAAAGAAGAAGTCCTGGAGCTCGAACGTTTGGAAGCAGAGACTGCCACTTCTAAAGGTTCTAAAGTCACTGCAGCTACAGCTACTGAGGTACCGGAGAAACTAAGCTACGAACAGGAAAAGGAAGCAAAGCGCCTCGAACGCCAGCGCAAGCGCCGTGTCGAAGAGATAGAAAAAGAGATGGAAGAACTCGAGCAAAAAATCGAGCATAACGAAAGTGAGCTCTGTTTGCCTGAGGTTTATCAGAATCATGAAAAGGTGCTGGAGCTTAACACAGCGAATGAAGCCTGTCAGGAGAAACTCCTTGCCTTGATGGAGGAATGGGAAGAGCTTGTGTAAGTTTGTTAGGGGGATTGGATGAATAAGACTTTTTCGGTCATATTATTGCTTGTCATTATTATCAATACGATTAGATATTTGTACTATATTTTTACTGGCCCGGTTGAAGCTTACTTTTTTGTGATGCTGGCGATCAACCTGGCCGGGATGGGACTAGGAATATATTATTTGTTTTTCCAGAAGAAGCAGAAAAGAGGAAGGGGGTAGATCCCTTCCTCTTTTTTCTTCACCATTTATCTTGTTGCACCAGGCACTGTGGATGCCTTGCGCAACATTCCCCAGTTCGGCAGGTACGCCAATAAAGCTATTCCCACTAACATCAGGAAGTTAAAGCCCACCTTCCATCCCTCCACATTCACCAAGGCATCTATCATGAAGGTTCTTGTAGATGGAAGGATGACGATAATTGCCAGCACTGCCAGTGTTCCAAGCCCTCCGATGAGCCCATATCGATAGAAAATGGAGCCTAACAGGAAACCAAGTGATAATAATAGGAAGCAGATTATCATATCGACTAACAGTTGGTTATACCATGTATTCGCTAGCGTCGTGGCCTGCACGGTGTGATAGGTTAAAAAACGCCCACTTGCTCCGGCTTGCACCAAGCTGTTGAAGATTCCCTGTACGATGACGTGGACGATGGAAAACACCGCTGCCACCGCCGCGCAATAAACAAGGACACTCAGCAAGTATTGCTTTCTCGTCGCACCAAACTTGATGCAGTAAGGGAAGGTCTCTTTTGTCGTCAAAAAGCCAGTGATGCCGCAGAAAATATAGATGGCCATGCTTGTCGTTACTATCATCTGCGTATCAAACGAAAGGACAATGATGAACATGGCGGTCAGACTGAGGATCAGGATCGACCAGAACACCATGAACGAGTACCGAATATCCACTGCTAAGTAATAAAGAACAGCTTTCATTTCGTTAAGCATACTGCTTGCCTCCTTTAGATTCTTCCTCTGTCATATACACCATCAATTGTTGAATGGAGCTGCGATCTGCATCCAGGTTGTGGGCTGCCGCTTCTTCTACCGTCAATCCTTTGCCAAACAAAGTAACAGTCTTTCTTCCTGCCAGAACGGATTCATGCAACACTCGCTTGCCTTGAGCGAACTCATCCACCACTTCCCTTTTCCCTGATACCGTCATGCTCGACTCAAGAAGTTCTTCTGTGGATTTGTGGAAAATCAGTTCCCCACTCCTCAAAAGGACGACTTCTTCAAACAGATTACTCACCTCGTCAATTAGATGTGTGGATAAGATGATGGTTCTCGGAAATTCCTCGTATTCCTCCAACAGCACTTCATAAAATTTAAATCTTGCCGCAGCATCGAGTCCGATATATGGTTCATCAAGGATGGTGATTTTCGCCCTGCTTGCAAGTCCGATGATGATTCCAAGGGAGGATTCCATCCCTTTTGATAAGCCCTTCGTTTTCAAGGTAGGATCCAGGTTGAACGTAGTGAGCAGCGCATTGGCCGTCTCCCATGACCAGTTAGGATAAAAGAGTGACGCCACCTTCAGGATATCCTTTATTTTAAGGCGTTTGATGAAATTGTTGCTCTCGTTTACTAAGCAGATGTCTTTGGTGATTTGTCTATTGTTGAAGGGGTTTTCCCCGTTGATAAGGATTTCTCCTTTTGAAGGAAGGGCATGGCCGGCGAGCAGCTGCATTAATGTGGTTTTTCCTGCACCATTCCGTCCAAGAAGTCCGTAGATTTTGTTTTCTTCAAGCGTTAGCGTCAAGTTATCCACCGCTTTTTTTGTTCCATAGTTTTTGGATACGTTCTTCAACTCTACTCTCATTTCTCTTCCTCCCTGTTGATAAATGCCGCTAGTTCTTCTTCACTTATCCCAAGCTTGCTTGCTTCCTTTTTTAATGGAACGATGTAATCCGTAAAAAATGCCCTTTTTCTTTTGGTGAGGATGATTTCCTTTGCTCCCTCTGCAACAAACATTCCGACCCCTCTTTTCTTAAATAGAATTTCCTGATCGACCAACTGGTTGATTCCCTTGGCTGCCGTTGCTGGGTTGATCTGATAATATTTCGCAAATTCGTTTGTGGACGGTACCCGCTCTCCCTCCTGCATGCTGCCTTCTAAGATGCCGCTCTCGATCAGTTCGGCCACCTGCTGGAAGATGGGTATATCACTTTTAAGGTTGATTTCCACCTTTTCACCTACTTTGGTTTACTTGTGTTGTTTAGTGTTTGGTTGTTGTGTGATGCATGTATATGGAGGCTTGTGTTGTTTGGTTCGTTACTTATGTAACTAACTATATAAGTAATGAGGTTGGAAGTCAATACCATTTTTAAATTTTTTCCATATTGATTTGGAGAACAGACATTCTCAAAGATTACTCCCTTTTCTTAAAATCGTACTTTTTGTCGAACAAAAAAGGTATCCTGCTGAAGCTTGTCGAATAGCACCACTTACCCACAGGTTTATACACATATCCACCCTTGTTTTATAAGTTATCAAGATAATTATTCACACTATCCACAAAATCACATAAAGTTATCCACATTTTTTATTCACATTTAAGAGGTTTATTTTAGTGGATATCTGGGTAACTATCCACATTTAATCCACAGGCATGTGGATAACGCTTTCTTTTCCACCAATGGCTGAACTATCCGTGTTATAGGCCTTGAAACATTTCATGAAGACCTCTCTCACTCCAGCTCCGCCTCACGGAGGTCTTCATCCTTCCCATGAAGACCTCTCTCACTCCAGCTCCGCCTCACAGAGGTCTTCATCCTCCCCATGAAGACCTCTCTCGCTCCATTCCTGCCTCACAGAGGTCTTCATCCTTTACACACAAAAAAAGCCTTCCAACTGCACAAAGTCAGTCAAAAGGCTTCTCAATATCCAATCCTGGGTTGGCATTCAAGTCCATCCCAGATCGTTTTCCTAATCGATACATCACACTACCTGCCGTTGCAATCATCGCTGCATTGTCCGTGCACAAGGTTAACGGTGGAATCACCAAGTTCTTCCCTTCTTTATCCACAGCATCCTGCAATGCAACGCGCAATCCTCTGTTCGCCGCAACACCGCCTGCAAGCAACACCTGATTAACGCCATATTCCTTCATCGCGCGAATCGTCTTTCCAACCAGCACTTCAATCACGCTCTCCTGGAAGCTTGCAGCAAGATCCTCGGGGACAATTTCTTCCCCTTTTTGCTTCGCATTGTGCAGGGTGTTGATTACGGCTGACTTCAAGCCTGAAAAACTGAAGTCATAGGAATCCTCTTCAAGCCACGCTCTTGGTAACTTGATAGAAGGCGTCCCTTCCGCCGCCATGCGGTCGATATGCGGTCCGCCTGGGTATGGTAGCTGCAAGGTACGTGCCACCTTGTCATAGGCTTCTCCTACGGCGTCGTCACGCGTTTCACCAATCACCTCAAACGATCCGTGCTCTTTCATGTATACAAGCTCTGTGTGCCCGCCAGACACGACGAGAGCAAGCAACGGGAAGTCGAGGTCTGCCACGAGCTGATTGGCATAGATATGGCCTGCGATGTGATGGACGCCGACCAATGGCTTTTGGTTGGCGAATGCCACAGCCTTAGCCGCGTTCACACCGATCAACAGCGCACCGACAAGTCCAGGTCCCTCCGTCACGGCAATCGCATCCATGTCTTCCATCGTCAACCCGCTCTGCTCCAGCGCTTCCTCCAGAACAACCGTCATCTGCTCCACATGATGTCTGGAAGCAATTTCTGGCACAACTCCGCCAAAGCGCTGGTGACTCTCAATCTGAGAGGAGACAATATTCGCCACGATCTCTTTCCCGTTTTTAATAATAGCTACCGCCGTCTCATCACAGCTCGTTTCAATACCTAATATTAGTTCGTCTTTTTCTACGTTCGTTTTCATATATTCACCCACATTACTAGTGCATCTTCATTGTTATCCACATAGTATTTTTTTCGGATGCCGCCGTTTTGGAATCCGTGTTTTCGATAGAGGGCCTGTGCCACTATATTCGAAACCCTCACTTCTAGCGAAACGGTTGTCGCTCCGACCATCTTGCAATATTCCATTGCTTTGCCGAGTAAAAGATCCCCAAGCTTTCGTCCCCTGCACGCTGGATCTACGGCAATATTTGTTATTTGCGCTTCCCCCATGACAATCCAGATCCCGCAATAGCCGATGACGCGTTCATCCTCTTTCATCACCAGATAATGGGCATAGGGATTATTGGTCAATTCGTAATAGAAGGCATCCTTCGTCCATGGTGTGGCAAAGGACTGGAGCTCTACACGATGCACCCCTTCAATATCGTAAACCGTCATTTTTGTAATTCCAATTAATGAATTCATCCCGCTCACCTATTTTTCTTTACTTTCCAGCCATTTCGCCTCTGCTTCTGCAAGTCTTGTATAGTTTGGCACGAAGGAATGAGCATCCTCCGCCTCTCTTTTCAAGCCAAGGAAGGCAAGCTCACTTGGTCTTGGATTATGCTCGCTGACCTGTGCAAAATGCGCCAGTTCCCCAAGGTACTCTATGATGGTTTCCTTGTGGAGGTGCACATCATTTCCAACGAACAGGACCGGTTCCTGTCTTTCTTTTAAAACCTGCAGCCAGTCCGTCATCAAAATGTTTACGTCCTCTATCTCTGTGGCCAACTCGCCCTCTTTATAGCGGAACAACCCCGTATAAACCTGACCGCGTCTCGCATCCTGCAACGAGCAGATGCTTCCTTGAAAATAACGACCGTTTGCTGCCACAAGCTCCAGACTAGAAACCCCAACAAGCGGAATCTTCAACGACCATGCCAATGTTTTGGCAAGCGTGACCCCGATCCTTACTCCCGTATAGGAGCCTGGGCCCTTCCCTACTACAATCCGGTCAAGGTCTGCCGGTTTCACTTCACAATCTTGCATAAGCTTCTCCACAGCAGGCATCGCACGCAACGAGTGGTTCTTTTTAACATTTGTCACTAGTTCCCCGATTACTTTATCTTCTTCGACAATCGCTACCCCCAGCACATAGGTAGACGTATCAATCGCTAATACTTTCGTCATTCCATTAACTCCTTACAAATAGCTTCATATCTTTCCCCTCTTGGCGTGAGCACGAGCTTCCGTTCATCGTCCCCATGGTGATAGATATAGATCTCCAAACGGTCTTTTGGCAAAAATTCATCAACCAGGTGTGCCCATTCCACTACCGTCACACCGTCTCCTTCAAAATAATCATCAAATCCCAAGTCCTCTTCACTGTCAGCCAAGCGGTACACATCCATATGATAGAGCGGAAGGCGTCCTTGGTATTCCTTGATGATGGTAAAGGTCGGGCTATTCACATTCCTCTTGACCTCAAGACCCTTTGCCAACCCTTTTGTAAAAGTTGTCTTCCCGGCGCCAAGGTCCCCTTCCAATAGCAGAACCTCCCCGCCTCTCATCAATTTGCCAAGCGCCGCGGACTTAGCCATGGTCTCCTCGGCAGAATGTGTCATAAGCTCCACTTGCAACATATCATCCTACTCCTAACTTCTATTAAAATGATTATATCCTTCTTTTTTTAGCTTCTGCTTGCCTTCATCCGTCTTCAAGACTACTTGTCCTGTCCCTGTATGGACGGTGCCAATCCTGGTAATGGAAATGCCTGATCTCAGACACTCTTCTTGCAGAAGAGCCCAATCCTTCTTGGGAATCGACCCTACCAGCTCAAAGTCTTCCCCACCAGTCATAGCCCAGCTGAAGGCCTTCTCCGCATTAAAGTCCCGCAAATCATCACTTATAGGTATTGTTTCCTTATTTATCAAAATATCTACCTGGCTAGCTTCTGCAATCTCCAGAAGTTCACTTGCCAAGCCGTCACTCACATCGTTTAGGGAAACACGCTCATAGCTGCATAAGATCCTTCCCAATGACACCTGAGGCTTTGGCTGCTGATGCTTCGTTATTAATGATGGATATGCACCAGGTTCGCTACCATTATGTAAAAGAATATCCAACCCACCAGCGGCATCTCCCACTGTACCAGAGACAAACACCACATCGCCTTCCTTCGCATTGGAACGGAGCAGCCTTTTTCCGGTTTCCACTTTTCCAATTACAAAAACACTTAACACCATTGTTTTGCCGGAAGTCGTGTCACCACCGATTAGATCCATTTCATATTGATCACCAAGTTGCTTCATGCCGTCATAGATTTCCTTCAGCTCTTCAGGTTTCCAGCTTTTCGGGATGGTAATGGATACAAGATAATACAACGGGTATCCACCCATCGCTGCCACATCGCTAATGTTAGCGGCAAGTGCCTTGAAACCAATATCAAACGGCGCCATTGTCTGTCTTGTGAAATGAACATCTTCCACCATCGTATCCACACACACTATTTTCTCATAACCATCCTCTAAAGAGACGATTGCCGCGTCATCACCGATCCCAACCACCTTCTCTTCATGAAACAATCTACTAGGCTGAATATCTTTTATAAAAGCAAACTCATCTGAAATGGACAACCTCTTCACTCCTATGCTTCCGACTGCTACCCACTATTATAGCGAATGGGACCCCATAAAGAAAATAATTATCCTAATAATATCTTGCTGGGTCGGCACCTAAGAAAAGGGCATTTCCGCCACTTAAAAGGTGTCCTCTAAAAAAAGACAGGTTTAATCCTCCCAAAAATAGGATAAAGACAAGGGAACGCTTAAATTATGAGGAGGAATAATGAAAATGGCATACACAGATCGTGAAGCTACAGAAGACAGAGTAGAACGTAAAGTAGAAAACATGGATCCAAGCAAGAAAGAACAGATCCTCGCCGATTTTGATACCTTCAAAAGCTATTTAAGTGACAAAGTCTCTAAAGGAAAGAAAGTCGGTTTAGGTGAAGAGCAATTAGCTATTGCAGCGGAGAAAGTAGCAGATTACCTTGCAAAGCATGAAGACCCTAGAAACAGTGAAGAAAAGCTTCTTCAGGAACTATGGAAAGTCGGGGACAAAGACGAGCGCCACAAACTTGCGCATATGCTAGTCAAACTAGTAGATTAATCGTAGTAAAAACACCCCATCCTTTTAAAATACGAATCCTAACATCCTGCCACCTTTAGAGGTGGTTTTTTTTCATGGGTAAAATTTCCTTAATAAAAATATGAAGAAAAAGAAGGAATTTGTCATAATTTATAGAATATTTAAACTTGGTTGCCGATATATAATTTATAGGGGGCAAATACTATCTTAGGAGGGAAATCAATGCGCTTTACTAGTTTTTTCTTTTTTCTCATCATGGCTGTAGCATTAACAGGTTGTAACAACGGGGGAGTAGAAGCAGACGCCGAAGAGGCAGTAGGCTTAGAGTACACCTTCGAAAACGATGGACAAGAATTCGAGATTATTCATGTGTACCAGTTGTTTGAAGCATTCTATGCAGAAGGACTTAAAGGGGAAGAAGCAACTGAAATGTACACTTCAAGCATCCTTGATGAGGTTGCGGATAGATGCTACAAAGATGGGGAATTTGAACAGATGGCTGATTATGTTCTAGCTCCACCAAAGAACAGAATTGCTGTCCAAGATAACCTAAAGAGAATGAACACTGCCAAGATCAACGCTGCGATCAAAGACGCATTAACAAAATCGTCCAATGAATTACCAATCGAAGGAAGCAAAACCACTGTGTGTGTATTCCCAACAGATAACAACGCAGCACAAAGCTACGTTACTGCAGGGGTTGGTCAGATTGTCGTATTATATAACCGTAATAGCACCGACAACCTGTTAAAAGCTGGTGTAGCCAACAAATACCACCACAGCTACTGGATCGATAACCACTATAACGGCGAAACGTTCACCGTTTTGGATAACCTTGTAATCGAAGGAAAAGGAACCATGTTCCAAAAGCTTGTATACCCTAATATTAACGCAGCACCAGTAGATGAAGCATACAACAAAGATCTTTGGTCAAGAATTGAAGGGGATTTAGAAAAAGAAGATGATAAAAAGACTCAAGAAATCTTCAAAGGTGGAAGAAACGGTCTGCCTAGCCAATACGGATACAGCGAAAGCTACAAAATGGTTAAGTCCTATGTAGACGCAAATGAAGGAGCTTCTATTGAAGACTGGACTGCCGCAACTTCCGAAGAAATTCTTGAAGCACATAAAGCTAATTATTAATAGTTGCGTTTGAGTTAAAGATAGGTAAAATGGATGGAGCCTTGTTTAGGGGGCTTCATCTTTTTTTAAATCTGTTTTTTGCTCTAGGTGGGCTTGGGATGGTTGGGTTGGGATGTAGAGATGGGGATGGGAATGGAGTTGGAGTTGGGTGACCCATATAGATGGTGTCACTTTTTGAATATTTATGTCGATTGACATTTATATCACGAAAAGTGGCTTATAAATCAAAAAGTTGGCTTATAAAACTACAAAAGTCGCTTATAAATGGAAAACTTGGCTTATAAAATCATATATGTGCCTTGTATAATGCAAACTTGACTATTAAATTCATAAATCACACTAAAAAAGACAAAAAAAATAACGAAACCTAGTTTCGCATTTTAAAAGAATGGCGGTCCCGACCGGGATCGAACCGGCGATCTCCTGCGTGACAGGCAGGCATGTTAACCGCTACACCACGGGACCTTATTTGGTTGCGGGGACAGGATTTGAACCTGCGACCTTCGGGTTATGAGCCCGACGAGCTACCGAACTGCTCCACCCCGCGATAATAATATATGCTATTTTATAAAAGCACTTGCCTGGCAACGTCCTACTCTCACAGGGGGAGATCCCCCAACTACCATCGGCGCTGAAGAGCTTAACTTCCGTGTTCGGTATGGGAACGGGTGTGACCTCTTCGCCATCATTACCAGACAATTACTATTATAATATAACTTGTAGGAAAAATCAAGAAGTTTTTCAACTTTCTTGTTCCTTCAAAACTAGATAATGTGTTCATATCAAGATATTCATATCGTTCACTTATTTCAATACTTATTTGGGTTAAGTCCTCGATCGATTAGTATTCGTCAGCTCCACATGTCGCCATGCTTCCACCTCGAACCTATCTACCTGATCATCTTTCAGGGATCTTACTTGCCGAAGCAAAAGGAAATCTCATCTTGAGGGGGGCTTCATGCTTAGATGCTTTCAGCACTTATCCCGTCCGCACGTAGCTACCCAGCTATGCCTTTGGCAAGACAACTGGTACACCAGCGGTGCGTCCATCCCGGTCCTCTCGTACTAAGGACAGCTCCTCTCAAATTTCCTGCGCCCACGACGGATAGGGACCGAACTGTCTCACGACGTTCTGAACCCAGCTCGCGTACCGCTTTAATGGGCGAACAGCCCAACCCTTGGGACCGACTACAGCCCCAGGATGCGATGAGCCGACATCGAGGTGCCAAACCTCCCCGTCGATGTGGACTCTTGGGGGAGATAAGCCTGTTATCCCCGGGGTAGCTTTTATCCGTTGAGCGATGGCCCTTCCATGCGGAACCACCGGATCACTAAGCCCGACTTTCGTCCCTGCTCGACTTGTAGGTCTCGCAGTCAAGCTCCCTTGTGCCTTTACACTCTGCGAATGATTTCCAACCATTCTGAGGGAACCTTTGGGCGCCTCCGTTACTCTTTAGGAGGCGACCGCCCCAGTCAAACTGCCCACCTGACACTGTCTCCCAGCCCGATAAGGGCTGCGGGTTAGAATTTCAATACAGCCAGGGTAGTATCCCACCGACGCCTCCACCGAAGCTAGCGCTCCGGCTTCTCAGGCTCCTACCTATCCTGTACAAGCTGTACCAAAATTCAATATCAGGCTACAGTAAAGCTCCACGGGGTCTTTCCGTCCTGTCGCGGGTAACCTGCATCTTCACAGGTACTATAATTTCACCGAGTCTCTGGTTGAGACAGTGCCCAGATCGTTACGCCTTTCGTGCGGGTCGGAACTTACCCGACAAGGAATTTCGCTACCTTAGGACCGTTATAGTTACGGCCGCCGTTTACTGGGGCTTCGGTTCAAAGCTTCGCTTGCGCTAACCTCTCCCCTTAACCTTCCAGCACCGGGCAGGCGTCAGCCCCTATACTTCGCCTTACGGCTTCGCAGAGACCTGTGTTTTTGCTAAACAGTCGCCTGGGCCTATTCACTGCGGCTCTCTCGGGCTTTAACACCCTAACAGAGCACCCCTTCTCCCGAAGTTACGGGGTCATTTTGCCGAGTTCCTTAACCAGAGTTCTCTCGCTCACCTTAGGATTCTCTCCTCGCCTACCTGTGTCGGTTTGCGGTACGGGCACCATACTCCTCGCTAGAGGCTTTTCTTGGCAGTGTGAAATCAGGAACTTCGGTACTATATTTCCCTCGCTATCACAGCTCAGCCTTCATGAGAAGCGGATTTGCCTACTTCTCAGCCTTGCTGCTTAGACGCGCATATCCAACAGCGCGCTTACCCTATCCTTCTGCGTCCCCCCATTGCTCAAACGGAGTGGAGGTGGTACAGGAATATCAACCTGTTATCCATCGCCTACGCCTTTCGGCCTCGGCTTAGGTCCCGACTAACCCTGAGCGGACGAGCCTTCCTCAGGAAACCTTAGGCATTCGGTGGAAGGGATTCTCACCCTTCTTTCGCTACTCATACCGGCATTCTCACTTCTAAGCGCTCCACCAGTCCTTACGGTCTAGCTTCAACGCCCTTAGAACGCTCTCCTACCACTGTTCGTAAGAACAGTCCGCAGCTTCGGTGATACGTTTAGCCCCGGTACATTTTCGGCGCAGAGTCACTCGACCAGTGAGCTATTACGCACTCTTTAAATGGTGGCTGCTTCTAAGCCAACATCCTGGTTGTCTAAGCAACTCCACATCCTTTTCCACTTAACGTATACTTGGGGACCTTAGCTGGCGGTCTGGGCTGTTTCCCTCTTGACTACGGATCTTATCACTCGCAGTCTGACTCCCATGGATAAGTCTTTGGCATTCGGAGTTTGACTGAATTCGGTAATCCGATGAGGACCCCTAGTCCAATCAGTGCTCTACCTCCAAGACTCTAACACATGAGGCTAGCCCTAAAGCTATTTCGGAGAGAACCAGCTATCTCCAGGTTCGATTGGCATTTCACCCCTACCCACACCTCATCCGCTCACTTTTCAACGTGAGTCGGTTCGGGCCTCCATTCAGTGTTACCTGAACTTCACCCTGGACATGGGTAGATCACCTGGTTTCGGGTCTACGACCACGTACTCATGCGCCCTATTCAGACTCGCTTTCGCTACGGCTCCGTCTCATCGACTTAACCTTGCACGTAATCGTAACTCGCCGGTTCATTCTACAAAAGGCACGCTATCACCCATTAACGGGCTCTAACTACTTGTAGGCACACGGTTTCAGGATCTATTTCACTCCCCTTCCGGGGTGCTTTTCACCTTTCCCTCACGGTACTGGTTCACTATCGGTCACTAGGGAGTATTTAGCCTTGGGAGATGGTCCTCCCTGCTTCCGACGGGATTTCTCGTGTCCCGCCGTACTCAGGATCCACTCAGGAGGGAACGAAGTTTCAACTACAGGGTTTTTACCTTCTATGACGGACCTTTCCAGATCGCTTCATTTACCCCGTTCCTTTGTAACTCCATGTTGAGTGTCCTACAACCCCAAGAGGCAAGCCTCTTGGTTTGGGCTAATTCCGTTTCGCTCGCCGCTACTCAGGAAATCGCGTTTGCTTTCTCTTCCTCCGGGTACTAAGATGTTTCAGTTCCCCGGGTCTGCCTTCAGTACCCTATGTATTCAGGTAAAGATACTGCTCCATTACGAGCAGTGGGTTTCCCCATTCGGAAATCTCCGGATCAAAGCTTACTTACAGCTCCCCGAAGCATATCGGTGTTAGTCCCGTCCTTCATCGGCTCCTAGTGCCAAGGCATCCACCGTGCGCCCTTAATAACTTAACCGTTGACCAAAAGGTCATGTGTCGATATCAGCGATGATATCTATAAAGAAAATTACTAAGATGAACGATATTCTGTGAATATCTTGATATTAGTTACATTATCTAGTTTTCAAGGAACAACTAAGACAAATCGTCAGATTTGTCATGAGAGAATGCTCTCTCAAAACTAAACAAAACAACAAGCGTACATTTCCTTAGAAAGGAGGTGATCCAGCCGCACCTTCCGATACGGCTACCTTGTTACGACTTCACCCCAATCATCTGTCCCACCTTAGGCGGCTGGCTCCAAAAGGTTACCCCACCGACTTCGGGTGTTACAAACTCTCGTGGTGTGACGGGCGGTGTGTACAAGGCCCGGGAACGTATTCACCGCGGCATGCTGATCCGCGATTACTAGCGATTCCGGCTTCATGCAGGCGAGTTGCAGCCTGCAATCCGAACTGAGAACGGTTTTATGGGATTGGCTCGACCTCGCGGTTTTGCTGCCCTTTGTACCGTCCATTGTAGCACGTGTGTAGCCCAGGTCATAAGGGGCATGATGATTTGACGTCATCCCCACCTTCCTCCGGTTTGTCACCGGCAGTCACCTTAGAGTGCCCAACTGAATGCTGGCAACTAAGATCAAGGGTTGCGCTCGTTGCGGGACTTAACCCAACATCTCACGACACGAGCTGACGACAACCATGCACCACCTGTCACTCTGTCCCCCGAAGGGGAACGTCCTATCTCTAGGAGTGTCAGAGGATGTCAAGACCTGGTAAGGTTCTTCGCGTTGCTTCGAATTAAACCACATGCTCCACCGCTTGTGCGGGCCCCCGTCAATTCCTTTGAGTTTCAGTCTTGCGACCGTACTCCCCAGGCGGAGTGCTTAATGCGTTAGCTGCAGCACTAAAGGGCGGAAACCCTCTAACACTTAGCACTCATCGTTTACGGCGTGGACTACCAGGGTATCTAATCCTGTTTGCTCCCCACGCTTTCGCGCCTCAGTGTCAGTTACAGACCAGAAAGTCGCCTTCGCCACTGGTGTTCCTCCAAATCTCTACGCATTTCACCGCTACACTTGGAATTCCACTTTCCTCTTCTGCACTCAAGTCCCCCAGTTTCCAATGACCCTCCACGGTTGAGCCGTGGGCTTTCACATCAGACTTAAAGGACCACCTGCGCGCGCTTTACGCCCAATAATTCCGGACAACGCTTGCCACCTACGTATTACCGCGGCTGCTGGCACGTAGTTAGCCGTGGCTTTCTGGTTAGGTACCGTCAAGGTGCGAGCAGTTACTCTCGCACTTGTTCTTCCCTAACAACAGAGCTTTACGACCCGAAGGCCTTCATCGCTCACGCGGCGTTGCTCCATCAGACTTTCGTCCATTGTGGAAGATTCCCTACTGCTGCCTCCCGTAGGAGTCTGGGCCGTGTCTCAGTCCCAGTGTGGCCGATCACCCTCTCAGGTCGGCTACGCATCGTCGCCTTGGTGAGCCATTACCTCACCAACTAGCTAATGCGCCGCGGGCCCATCTGTAAGTGATAGCCGAAACCATCTTTCAATAAAGAACCAGGAGGTTCCTTATATTATCCGGTATTAGCTCCGGTTTCCCGAAGTTATCCCAGTCTTACAGGCAGGTTGCCCACGTGTTACTCACCCGTCCGCCGCTGACTTCTTAAAAGCAAGCTTTTAAGAAGTCCGCTCGACTTGCATGTATTAGGCACGCCGCCAGCGTTCGTCCTGAGCCAGGATCAAACTCTCCAATAAAGAGTCTGAGCTTTTGCTCAAAATTTGCTAGCTTGTAATACTTAAATCATTTTGCCAATTCCGTAGAACCGACGTTATGACGCTGTTGTTTTGTTTAGTTTTCAAAGATCATTCAATATTATGGAGCGGGTGATGGGAATCGAACCCACGACATCAGCTTGGAAGGCTGAGGTTTTACCATTAAACTACACCCGCATTATTATCTAGAAATCGGGAAGACAGGATTCGAACCTGCGACCCCTTGGTCCCAAACCAAGTGCTCTACCAAGCTGAGCTACTCCCCGTTCACTTTATAAATAATGGCGCGCCCGAGAGGACTCGAACCCCTAACCTTTTGATCCGTAGTCAAACGCTCTATCCAATTGAGCTACGGGCGCTTCTTATTAATGTTTATTTTCAATGTCGCTCTCAGAGGCGACTTAACTATAATATCAATTCCAGCGTTTCGTGTCAACACTTTTTTGAAATTAATATTTGGTGCGGCCGAGAAGAGTCGAACTTCCACGGGGTTGCCCCCACTAGGCCCTCAACCTAGCGCGTCTGCCATTCCGCCACGACCGCGAAAATGAATGGCTAGTTTAAATGTATGGTGCGGGTGAAGGGACTCGAACCCCCACGTCAAAGACACTAGATCCTAAGTCTAGCGCGTCTGCCAATTCCGCCACACCCGCATACATTTTATAAAGTTGGCTGGGCTAGCTGGATTCGAACCAACGCATGTCGCAGTCAAAGTGCGATGCCTTACCGCTTGGCTATAGCCCATCGAAGATGGTGAAATTATAAAGTCCTCTGGTGGAGGATGACGGGATCGAACCGCCGACCCCCTGCTTGTAAGGCAGGTGCTCTCCCAGCTGAGCTAATCCTCCAGATTGGAAGTGGGCAGCAAAGCATTGTTGCTTTGCAACCCACTTAGTAGTGACCCGTACGGGATTCGAACCCGTGTTACCGCCGTGAAAGGGCGGTGTCTTAACCGCTTGACCAACGGGCCTTAAAATTAAAATGGCGGAGAAGGAGGGATTTGAACCCTCGCGCCGCTTACACGACCTACACCCTTAGCAGGGGCGCCTCTTCAGCCACTTGAGTACTTCTCCATTTATGGCTCCACCAGTAGGATTCGAACCTACGACCCTTCGGTTAACAGCCGAATGCTCTACCGCTGAGCTATGGTGGATTAGTGCAAAGGTTTCACGGTGTTAATCTTAATGTTAAATTCGTTCATGCGTCGCAACCGACTGTTTTAATTTTAATAAGCTTGTACTAAAAAGTCAAGTTTTTTTGGGACTAAAATGATATATTATCATAATTGTCATCGCGCCGCTTTATTAAAACAGCGACTAGAATAAATTATCATATTTTATGGCTTCATGTCAACATGCTTTTCTATTTCTCTTAGTTTCCCTCTACATTTTCCACATCTATACTTAATTGTATTCACCCTTCTTACTCTTTTATATAATTGGCGGCAATCCTTGCATTCATATATGCGGAAAGTTTTCGGTTTGGACTGCGGTGATTGAATGGGTGTGCAAAACCTTGGGGCTCCGACTTTTTTCAGCAAGGAACGGAAATCCTGATCTCGATGCTTATATCCTTTTCCTTGGATATGCAAGTGGTAGTGACAGAGTTCATGTTTGATGATACCTACAAGCTCATTCATTCCTAAAGCATCGTAGTACTTTTTGTTGATTTCAATGTTGCTTGTGGAGGTCAGGTATCTTCCTCCGGTTGTTTTCAAACGGGGGTTGAAGGATGCCACGTGTTGGAATGGTCTATTAAAGTATGTGAGTGATACTTCTTCGATGAGCTTTTGAAGATCTTTGTCCTCCATTTGTCCTCCCCCTTTCCTTTGAACCCTCCTCATTATACTGCATACCATAGAAGAAAATAAATCATTTTGAGCCTTCGAGTTAAATGTAGAAGGAGGTACAGGGAGATGCCGTCTTGGTTTAAAAAGCAGATGCAACGCGCTTACCTGGAAAAGGATCGATACCAAATAAAAATGTTGAATCAGTGCTGGTTTTTTTATCATAAGAAGAATTACTAAAGGTAAACCCCGAGCTGCATAAGTAATGGCACTCGGGGTTCATTTTTTTGCTGAATTTACACTTCCTGTTTTTCCGGTTGCAACATGGTCAGGGAAACGCGCCCTTTGTTTACTTCCACTCCGTCCACCCAAACGGTTACGATGTCCCCTACTGACACAACATCCAGTGGGTGCTTTACAAAACGGTTGCTAAGCTTGGAGATATGGACAAGGCCGTCCTGCTTCACTCCGATGTCAACAAATGCTCCGAAGTCCACCACATTACGGACCGTTCCTTCCAGTTCCATCCCTTTTTGCAGATCTTCCATCTTCAGAACGTTCTGCTTGAGAAGCGGAGTAGGCATATCATCACGTGGGTCACGCTCTGGTCTGATCAAGGAGTCGATAATATCCTGAAGTGTGATAGGTCCGATCTGAAGATCTTCAGAAAGCTTGGTAACATCTACTCCTTTTAAGGCATCTTGCAGTTTAGCAGTACCGATCTCTTTTTCAGTAGTTCCAAGCTGCTTCAGAAGTTTCTTAACGTCTGGGTAAGTTTCCGGATGGATCCCTGTTCTATCCAGCGGTTGTTTACCATCTATGATTCTAAGGAAGCCGATACATTGTTCGTAGGTTTTGGCACCAAGTCTCGGTATCCCCTTCAAATCTGCCCTGCTCGCGAATTTGCCGTCCTCTTCTCGCTTTTTCACAATATTGTTCGCAACAGTCTTAGATAGTCCTGCCACATATTGAAGCAAGGAGGAGGATGCGGTGTTAACATTCACTCCCACTCGGTTTACCACTGTCTCTACAACGAAATTCAGGGATTCCGCCAGGCGTTTTTGAGCAACATCATGTTGATACTGACCAACACCTACTGATTTTGGATCTATTTTAACGAGCTCCGCTAACGGATCTTGTAGTCTTCTCGCAATGGAGACAGCACTTCTTTCTTCTACTTGAAGATCTGGGAATTCCTCTCTTGCCAGGTCTGAAGCAGAATATACACTTGCACCGGCTTCGTTGACAATCAAGTAAGAAATACTTTTCCCGCTTTCCTTGATCACTTCGGCGATAAGCTGTTCCGTTTCACGGGATGCTGTACCGTTTCCTACCGCTACTACTTCAATATTGTAGGTTGCCAGCACATCCATTAACTTACGAACTGCCTCTTCACGCTTGTTGGCACCTACGTGCGGATAGATGACACTTATATGGTGCACTTTCCCTGTTTCGTCCACCACTGCAAGTTTACAACCCGTACGATATGCCGGGTCCACCCCCAACACCACGCGCCCTTTTAACGGAGGCTGAAGCAAAAGGTTTCTCAGGTTTTCAGAAAAGATATGAATGGCCTGTTCTTCTGCCTTTTCCGTCAGCTCTTTTCTGATTTCACGCTCAATGGCCGGTTCAATCAAACGCTTGTAGCCATCTTCTATCGCTTCCTTGACGAGTGTGGTAGCAATCGATGACTCCCTCTTGATTACTTGGCGGGTTAAGTAATCAATCACTCTGTCTGTCGGGGCAGAAATAGAGAGGCGTAATACCTCCTCTTTTTCACCGCGGTTTACCGCCAAGATCCTATGAGGAAGGATTCGAGAAATGGCTTCTTCATATTCATAGTACATGGCATAGACTTCTTTTTCGTCTTTTTCTGCTTTTTTGACTGCCGACACGACCTTTCCTTGCTTAAAGGTAAGGTCCCGGATGTATTGGCGGTAGGCTGGTTCATCCGAGAAGGTTTCGGCAAGGATATCTTTCGCACCTTCGATCACCTCCTCAATAGAGGTCACTTCCTTTTCTTCTGATAGGAAGCTTCGCGCTTTTTCCTCCAATGTCGGAGATGACGGAAAGGTAAGGAGCCATTGAGCATATGGCTCAAGTCCCTTTTCTTTCGCAACGGTCGCTTTTGTACGGCGCTTTTGCTTGTAGGGACGGTATAGATCCTCTACCTGTTGGAGTTTTGTTGATTTTAAAAGGCTAGCCTTCAATTCAGGAGTAAGTTTCCCTTGCTCCTCAATAAGTCGTATAACCTCTCCTTTTCTATTTTCAAGGTTTTGTATGTAATTCCATTTTTCCATGACAGCTCTAATTTGAACTTCGTCTAACGACCCGGTTTGTTCTTTTCTGTATCGCGCGATAAATGGAACTGTGTTGCCTTCCTCTAAAAGTGCTATTACTTTTTTGGCTTGTCCTTTTGTTACTTCTACCTCTTTGACTAACAGGTTAACCAACTGTTCATTTTTATCGTTCCATTCCAATTTTGTAGCCTCCCAACATATTATCCCATCTTCTATTTTAGCAAAATAATGAGCAAATAAAAAAGACTAACACCGAAATGTTAGTCTTGCGTTTCCCCTAATGGATTTCACCAGAAATGATGGTTACATCATCCATTCCGTTTCCGGTAAACATTGCTGCGATTTCAAGCAACGACGTCGCGGATGGTATGTCCTTGATGTAATGTTTTACAGACGGGATATTTAACCCATCCGAATAAATGAAGAATTTCATATTGGAACTGTAGGGAAAACGATGAGTTTTAAGTGTTTGGGGTTTTCCAGATAAGTAGCCTTTGACCGGAAGAGGGTAGATAAGCTTTTCTGTCGGAGGATATAGGAAAAAGCGAATATTTCCAACACAGCTGTATACGACCTCTTGCTGGTCATAGTTTACTTTCAACACCGATACCGCTGCTCCACGTTTATTTTTCATCGCTTCATTACAAGCTTTCATAATGACGGAAACGTCTTCGGTTTCGCAGGATTTTGCAGCTAAAATGACGGCTTGTGATGCATCATGCGCAAATTCCCCACTGCCTAGACCATCCGCCACCACACACAGAAAATAATCATCTGTTGTATTCACATAGTAGCTGTCCCCGCAGAAATACATGCCGTTCTTCGCATTCTGGTAAGCGTTGACGTTAGCTCTTTCATGTTTGAATTGTTCTATCATGAAAAGATCTCCGTGCTTGTATTATCCGCCACGAATGCTTGCTTCAGCTTGGTTAGCGCTTTTCGTTGGAGCCTGGAAACGTGCATTTGAGAAATACCCAGCTTTTCTCCTGTTTCTTTTTGACTCATATTTTGAAAGAATGTGCATTCAATGATTTGCTTTTCTCTTTCTGAAAGCACATGGAAGATTTTTTGCAATAGAAGCTGTTGATCTACCTGATCAAAGCCGGCATCCTGGTTTCCTACGATATCAAGGATAGTCACCGTACTTCCATCAGAGTCTGCTTCAATAGCATTATCGACAGAAAGAGCTTGATAGTTCTGGCTCATCTCCATCGCTTCCAAAACTTCTTCTTCTGTTACTTCCAGATAATCCGCAATCTCATAGACTTTCGGTGAACGTTGAAGCTCATTCGTCAGTTCTTCTACTGCGGATTTAATTTTAGGTCCAATTTCTTTAATTCTACGCGGTACATGAACACTCCATGTTTTATCCCGCAGGAAACGTTTGATTTCTCCAATAATTGTCGGAACGGCAAATGCTTCGAAACTTCTACCGAAGCTTGCATCAAAACGTTTCATAGCTCCTAGCAATCCAATCATCCCTACTTGGGATAAATCTTCATGAAAAGCTTTACCTCTTGAATATTTACGAGCGATGGATTCAACAAGTGCAGTATAATGCTCGACTAATTGCAACTGCGATACTTCACAACCATCTTGTTGGTACCGCTCTAATAGCATATTAACATCCAGCTTACTGGACGGAGATTGATTCCGCATCCCTTTCCACCTGCTCTCCTTGTACATACTTTGTCATGAAGACTGTAACGCCTTGATTGCTATGCACCTTCACATCATCCATCAGCGTTTGGATTAAGAATAATCCTAACCCTCCTTCAGCCAAAGTTTCTACTGGTTGCGACTCGGTGTAAGGACCTAGTTCCTCACGTACTTTATCAAAGTCAAAGCTTTGACCATTGTCAGCTACCACCAACTCGAGTCGGTCATTGTAAATACCGAATCCGATTCGAACATTACCTTTTTCGTCCTGTTTATAAGCGTGCTCCACAGCATTTGTGCAAGCCTCGCTTAGTGCAATCTTGATATCTTCAATTTCATCGAATGAAAAGCCCATACGATTCGCAATTCCAGATAAGGTAAGTCGTATGACTCCTACGTACTCAGCCTTGGCTGGAAAAGACATTTCTATATAATCATAAGCCCGGTTCATTGTTCCCCCACCTTTAAGTGAACTTATTTATGGCTACTTTCATAAACGAAAAGAGCCTACTTAATTTCCATGATTCCCGCTAATCCAGTGATGTCAAACAATCTTTTCAGACGGTCGGATAATCCTGTCAAGCGAAAAACACCGCCGTTTGCCTTAACGGTTTTAAAGAAACCTACAAACATCCCTAAACCTGTGCTGTCCATATAATTAACATTGGATAAGTCAAAAATGAGTTCTCCAGTGTATCCTTCTAATAACGGGGCAACCTTTTCCTTTACCTTTGGTGCAGTATAGGCATCAATTTCCCCTTCCAGAACAACTAGCGTCTGGTTTAAATCTTCTTTTATCTGAATGTCCATATTCATTATTACGTCACCCCAAACATGAATTAGAATTCCAATTTTAGGTCATCCCAATACTAAATACCCGCTTCTCAAACATTTAAACCTTTCTTTTCAAAATAATTAAGGTAAAGTCGTCACGGAGTTGGAAGTCCTGAATTTTTTCCAGGTCTCTATATACCAGTTCCACAATCGCTTGAGGAGGCAGGTGGATATAAGACCGTATTAAATCTATTATTTTATCAACCTCTATAAAACCTTCGTCTGTACGGCATTCAGTCACTCCGTCAGAGAATAGTATGACCATATCATCTACTTTTATTTCCTTTTCATACTGCTGATAGGTTGCCAGGCGGTCAATCCCCAATACAAGACCCCTTGCATCCAGTTCATAGAATTCATTTTTCTTCGCATCAAAATAAAGAGGCGGCTCATGCCCTGCGGAAGAGAAAGAGAAGAGGTGTTTGTGAAGATCGTACATTCCATAGAACATCGTTATGAACATGCTTGCATCCACATTTTGCTCCACCACTCTGTTTAAATTCCCAAGAACATAACTTGGCGCAACTCTAGTATCTGGTAAACTATCCATTGCATATTTGATCATGCTCATACACATCGCAGCCGGAATACCTTTTCCTATGACATCTGCAATAGCTACGCTGAACGAATCTTTCTCGTTATGGACAAAGTGATAATAATCCCCGCTCATATGTTTGGCCGGAACACTTATCGCACCGATTTCCACTGAATCTGTTTCCGGAATTTTTGTTTCCAACAGCGTTTGTTGGACATTCACCGCAATCTCAATTTCCGTCTGGATCTCCTGTTGACGATGGCGCAGACTTTGGTGCTCACGATAGGCAATCCCATATCCGATCATGACTTCTAGAAGAAAGTCCAGGGAATGCAAAATATTGTCAGGGATATCAGGGGAAAGGTCTTGCAACATCGCTTTATGCACACTGATGATCTCTTCTGGAGACACTTTCTCCCCTAGCAGTCTTCTGCTGAATTCCTGACCTTTATACAAAGCTTCCTCCGACTGTCTGTTCAGATAGGCGGAGAGTATTTCTTTATATTCTGATTCTAACTTTTCATAGTTCATGGGTTATCCCCCCTTCTAGCGAACCCACTTCACGGCAGTGATTGTCGTTCCTTCTCCAGATGCTGAATCAATTTGGAACGTATCCATCAGCCGTTTGACACCAGGCAGTCCTGCTCCGAGTCCTCCGGACGTGGAAAAACCATCTTCCATCACTTGACGAATATCAGCAATTCCGGGACCATCATCGGTAGAAATCACTTTCAGTCCCCTTTTTCCGTATTCGTCCATTTCTTCGATACAAATTTGACCTGTACCTGCATATAAATAAATATTTCGAGCCAACTCCGAAATTGCCGTAGTTATCCTCGCTTGGTCTACTGTGCCGAAACCTAGATCTTTTGCGACGTTCCTACCCATTTGCCGGGCAGCCACAATGTCCCACTCGTTTCTAATCTTTACACAGGATTGGACAGCCATCATTTACTCCCCCAGTTCCTGTTGTAATTTCTCTAAACCCTTTTCTAAATCTAGTGCTGTGAACACTTCATCCAATTGGATTCCTAGTTCCACTAAAGTAATGGCTACAGCAGGTTGAATCCCTGTCAGAACGACTTGCGCTCCCATAAGTTTCGACATGCTGATAACATCTCCAAGCACTTTTGCGATAAATGAATCAATCATATCAACAGAGGTCAAATCGATGACGACTCCATTTGCTCCTGTTTCATGAATTCTATTTAAAAGATCCTCTTGAAATTGCAACGCAGTTTGATCATCTAGTTCCCATTGAATTGATATTAAAAGGCAATTGTGAAGCTTTAAAATAGGTATTCTCACTCTTGATCCCCCACAGTCACAATTTGTCTATTTGTCATTTCAAGTGCCGTCTCTATCCCTTTTTTCAAGGAGTTTTTCGTAATGATTTGATCCAGGTTGATACCTAAATTAACAATAGTCTGCGCAATTTCCGGACGGATTCCCACAAGCAGACACTTTGCCCCGACAAGACGGACTGCTTCTGCTGCCTGGATGATATGGTGCGCTACCATTGTATCGACCACAGGGACACCGGTAATATCGATCAACACCACTTCCGCACGGTGCTTGACGACACCTTGAAGAAGATTTTCCATGATCTGTCTCGCGCGTTCCGTATCAATGGTGCCAACAAGCGGCATTACAGAAATCTTGTCAAAAACCGGGATAAGTGGTGCAGCCAATTCCTGCAATGCGATCTTCTGCATCGAAACGGTATGCTCCCAAGATCCTGTATACGTTTTGACAATTTCGTTATAAACAGGACGGAGCCACTGATCAAAGTCATACATCAATGATACTTTGAGGTTGGCATCGACTTCTTTAGTCATTCCTTCAAACACAATCTTTCCAAACAGCGAAAGACCTTCCGTCACATAAATCAACGGCCATCCAAAACGCACAATCTTCTCGGCAAAATCCGTTAGAATAGTGGATAGGTCATCCGTACCCTTGCCGATGTTATTCAATAGCAAATTGATGTATTCACGGCTTGTACTCAAGTAGACCTTATCCGAAATGGCTTTCAGTTCCTTTTTTTCACCGATTTCATCCATGCCTTCGATCCATTGGTTAAAAATTGTTTCACGATTTTCCTCAATATGATTGATGATATCCTGATTCATTATCCCGGCTCCTTTTTTCAATAATAGAATATATTTATAAGTTCGAAAAATAATTATAGTTCCACTAATACCACTATAAATTTTTATCATTTTAAAAGTCAAATATGTTTAATCCCATTTCACCCAAAATTGTGGTTTATTTACCTAATTATGGTGGTATCTTCTTAGAAATAGGTGTGCAGCTTTAACGCCGCTGTTGATTTACGCAAACGGCTTCGCTTTCCGCGGGGCGACCTTGAGCCTCCTCACTTTGTTGCGTGGTCTCAAGATTGTCGCTTCTCCCCCGCCGGAGTCTTCGCCTTTTGCTCCAATCTACAGCTGGGGTCCTTATCCTCTTACCGATACAAAATAAAAAAGCTACTCACTCGCTTGTGAATAGCTCCTTATTGATAAAACGGATTCAACATATTAAAAGTCAATAAGTCCTAAACTTATTTGAAGCGCCTCATCCACTTTGTCCATCATCTCTTCGTCAAGATGAGTTATTTTGTCCGTTAATCTTTGTTTATCGATTGTTCGAATTTGTTCGAGCAGGATAACAGAGTCACGTTCAAAACCATATCGCTTCGCATCGATTTCTACATGTGTTGGGAGTTTGGCTTTTTGGATTTGAGCAGTAATGGCAGCAACTATAACGGTCGGGCTAAATCGATTTCCGATATCATTTTGGATGACAAGTACTGGTCGAACGCCTCCTTGCTCAGACCCAACAACAGGGGATAAATCAGCAAAATAAACGTCACCGCGTTTGACAATCAAATGATTACCCCCCGCTAACTAAGCGTTCAACCGTATGCTCCGCCTCGTATTCAGCCAAAAAAGCTTCAGATGCAATGTTTAAATTAATTTTAGACATCTCCATGTAGCCACGTCTCATGGACTCGCGAATCTGACGCTTTTTGCGCTCGCGAAGATACATCTTTGTTGCTTGAAAGATTAATTCGTTTCGATTGCCGTTTTCTTGTTTTACCAAACCATCTAATTCCGATACTAAGTTTTGAGGTAATCGAATCAAGATTTCAGTTGTTGCGCTGGATTCAGACACAGCATACACCTCCAAGAACTACAGACACATAATACTATTCCATATTCCATAATACCATCATTGCTGATAAAAGCAAAGTCCATTTAGTGAATTCTTCTCTATTATCACTATATAATACCTTTTTTATGCAGGAAATTACCATTTACTATTCTAATGGTTTGTCTTGCAAATAGTTTCTCACTTCCATTATACTCCCATTCCGTAAAAACATGCGGGGTACGCGGTAACTGATCATGCAAGGGACCTCATAGTTGATGGTGTCAAGCTTGGCAGCTACATCGTTGGAACTGATTTTCTTGCCACCTTGTTCTCCAATAAGCGTCACCTTGGTCCCAATTGGAAGTTCATGTGGTAATTTAATCATAAACTGATCCATACAGATTCTTCCAACAATTGGAGCGATTTTCCCGTCCACAAGAATGTTCATTCCTTGTAGTTTTCGAATCCAACCATCCGCATAACCCACCGGCACCGTTCCAATCCACTCTTCTTCTTTCGTCGTGTAAGTTGCCCCATAACTGACACTTTCTCCGATGGAAAGTTTCTTTACATGAACGAGTTTGGTATGAACGGAAAAGGCCTCTTTTAACGGAAAAGGCAATGTCGGTTCCATTTCTGGTGATGGCGTCAGTCCATACATGGCAATGCCTACACGGACAGCGTTAAAAATCCTCGCTGGAAATCTTAATGTCGTGGCACTATTTCCGCAATGAACCATTGGGATTGTGCGATGATTGGTTATCTCCTTGATTAATGTGTGGAACCTTTTAAACTGGCGTTCCACATAATCTGATTGCAACTCATCTGCAGTTGCAAAGTGCGTATAGATCCCTTCTATTTGCAGGTTGGGAGCTTTTTCTATCAGCTCTAGTATTTGTGTGACTTCTTCTTGAGTTCGCGCACCGATTCTCCCCATGCCAGTATCAAGTTTCAGATGAAGTTTAACCACTTCCGTCCCGTGATATGCAGCACTCGCTTCTTCTACCCATTCTTCACGGAAAACAGTGAGGGTAATATTCTCTTTTGCAGCAAGCGGTAGATCGGAAACTCTTGAAGCACCCAACACAAGTATCGGAGCAGTTATTCCTTGTTGCCTTAAAGAAATCGCCTCGTCCAAAAAGGAAACAGCAAGATACTTCGCACCCGCTTCCAAAGCAACCTTCGCAACTTGCGCATCTCCATGCCCATAAGCATTCGCCTTAACGACTGCAATCACCGTTACATCCTTTGTCACATGCTCCTGTATCGCTGTTACATTCTCATATATACAATCTAAATCCACTTCAACCCATGTGTCCCGATGAAAGCTCGACATCTACCTAAGCACTTCCTTTACCTAACTACAACATCAAATTAATATGTACCTATCATAACGAAAATCTCCTCCAAAGTCATGCAAGAACGCCCCCTTCGACGTGATGAGCGAAATTCCTTTGGGGGTCTGACCCCTTTTCTCAAAAAAAATACAGGCCCGTCTCAACGGGCCCGCTAGGTGTCAGTCTGTTATTTAATCGCTGCGCCTTGGACGGAGCGGGCTACCATGAGTAGTTCTTCTTGGGTGAGGTCTTTGGATGCTAGGGTGAAGTCGACTCCTTGGTAGGTCCATGTTAGGCTGTTATCTGTCATGGCTCCGACGGTGAAGCCAAGGTCAGCTGGTTGTCCGTTGACGAATGTGGATGTCGGGACATCGGCATTACGGGCTTTTTCCTGGATAAGCGTGAAGGTCTTGTCGCCTTCATACGTCATGACGACACGTTTTCCATTGGCTGTTTCCACGACCGTTTCTTCTTTAAGATCAGTACCGGCAGGCGTATCTAGCGGTGTCATGGCAGAGAATTCATCAGACTCTTCCGTGACAGGTCCAGAAGCAGGCATTTCTAGGCTTGCACGAGCCCCAGTCATATTCTTTTTCACATCAAATGCGTCCGCATCGAAGCTTGCATCAAATTTAAAATCGGAGAATTCCACCAAGACCAATGGCTTCTTATCCGGATCCATCACCTTTACAGAGACAGGAGAAAGATCTTTCTTGCTAAGTGTGATTTCCTGCGTTGGCAGCAGTTTGTTATTCTGATAGTTCGTTTTTGTTTCAAATACATAATGCTCTTCCGTTGCAGTGAAGGTGGCATCTGGATCATTTTTGATGTCATTCACCAGTGACTCGAACAGGTAGGCCTGGCTGCTGTTCTGCGGCCACTCGCTGTGGAAGCGGAAGCTTTTGTTCAGCGCCGGCGTCAGGACGAATACGCCTTCATCGTTACGGATGATGATCTGGCTTTGATCTTTTTCCGCGTTTTTCAGGTTAACTCTGTAATAGTTCGGTTTGTTGTGACCGATTTGCACTTCATATACCTGTGGCTCGGCACCAGTTTGAAGTGTCATTTTTGCATTGGACTCATAACCTTTCATCTCTTCCACTTTCGCACCAAGAGAAGCCGTTACATCCTCTTTCGATTTCGTACCGCACCCTGCGAGAACAAGGATACTCACAAGGCCAACCACTAACAATAGCCATGCTTTTCTCAAATTATTCATCCCCTTTGCTTTCAATACATGATTATCTTAGAGAAAAGTGAGAGTGTAGAGATTACAGGCCCGCTGCTTCTTTACCTATTGCAGGTTGGCTGCACCTCTTACTTGTACACCTTGTCTCCTTTCTGAACTATGTATATGAGGCAGTTTTGGGGAATATGCAGACTAGCTTGACAAGCTTTCGATAATTACTTGAGCAATTGCATATTGATTACTATGCGAGATGGACAGGTGCACCTTGCCATTCTCGATGGATGGTGCCGCAAAATAAGGCTTTCCTTTTTCCGTGGAAGCGATCGTCATGTCCTGAAAGCTCAGTTCTTTTCCAATTCCGGTTCCATTCGCTTTGGAGAAAGCCTCTTTTGCCGCAAAACGTCCGGCCAGAAATTCCACTTTTCGTTTGTTGCTAAGGGTAGAGAATTTCTCTTTTTCCGAGGGCGTGAGGATACGATCGATAAAATTCGGCTGGCGTTCCATCAACTTCTCGATCCGCGCGAGCTCGATAATGTCTATCCCGGTTCCAATAATCATACTTTGACCAACCTTTCTCATATAATAGTGATATATTCTCCAGAGTTCCTCTAAAAAGACATTTGGGTGGCAACATGGTACTCTAAAAGATAGACTATATGTATCCGTCTTTTTACTATTTATCGTAAGAAGAACTTAAAAGGAGTGAAGCGGATGTTCGTCCGAACGGAAAATTTCCGTACATTTACACGATTATATCCTATTATTACCACAATTGTAGCCATCCATCTCGTCTTATGGCTGGTCGTACAGTTTTCAGCAACGGTTCTCAATTTAACCATTGGGTTCAATCTACTTATTTGGCAAGGGGAAATATGGCGACTTGTCACACCCATTTTCCTTCATGCCAGTTTGACACACTTTTTATTCAACTCTTTGTCACTTGTGCTGTTCGGCCCTGGCGTGGAGAGGATGCTTGGCAGAGTGAAGTTCATTGTGTTCTATGTATTTGGCGGTATTCTTGCCAATGTCGCCACTCTGCTTTTGAAGCCTGATCTATATACTCATCTAGGTGCATCAGGCGCTATTTTTGCGATTTTCGGCCTTTATTTTTACATGGTTTTCCTTCGTCCAGATCTACTAGACAGAGCGAACTCCCAGATTATCTTAACCATCCTGGTGATCGGGCTTGTGATGACGTTCATGAATCCCAATATCAATGTCATTGCCCACTTATTCGGATTCTTCGCCGGGACCGTATTGGCTCCTTTCTTTTTAGGAAGAGGACCGAACACTGCCCCACGGTCGTTCCGTGCCATCTTCCCTAAAACAGATAGACCAAGGGCACCACGAAACGGGAAGCAAAGCATTATATGGATTGTACTGATTGCTTTGGTGCTTGTTGGGATCTTGTCGAGGTTTATGTAATAACTCCTGTAGATTTCCGTTCCAGGTGTTCGCTTTTTGCGGGGCGGAGCTAGAGCAAGTTTCTTTTCATCAAAAAACAAAAGCAAGGGAGTCGGGTTACACGACGTTCCCTTGCTTTTTTTGATAGGAATACCATTCGTATATCCGGTCGCCATCCTCGTTTTCCACGTCCATCACCTGAAAATTCTTCCCTCCAAGGCCTGTTTTGATCGCCGCCTTTACAGTATAAAGCTTTCTTTTACCTTGAAAGAACGACTCCCTCAATTCAAAGGACTGAATTCGTTTTTTTCGGACCATGACGATATTTTTGCTAAGGTGGCGGTAGGAAAGTTGCAGTTGCTCCACGCCCTCTCCAAAGGACCAGCCAGCCGTTTTGAATTGGCTGTATCCCAGAATTGCCGCAACTCCTACTGACAGTAATGCAAAATATCCATAGGGTTGAAAGAAGTAGGCAATTGGTGCAGAAAGCAAGAGTGCCGGCACTCCCAACCGTATGATATATCGGATCAACGATCGCTTAGGCAACGGATGGATGTTTTTAGAAAGCTGGTAGGATGGTACAAATTCCTTCAACCTGGCTTCGACCTCGGACATTTTAACCAAGGGGAAAAGAATCGTGGAGAAATCAGCTTCTTTCCCACCTGAGCTCCCCGCACTCTCCACATAAACGGTGGCAAACCCGAATGGCTGCCTTAAGATATTCTGGGTGATCCTGATTGCCTGAATTCTCTCAAGCGAAATGGTCAATTGTCTTTTTTCAATGATTCCCCTCGAAATCAGCAGTTCGTCCTTATTTTTGACTACAGTAAAATTCCCGTATTTGAACATGGTCATCACGATGGAAATGAGCCATGAGAGAAATAGGACGATGAAGACAATCGAGGCTATCAGAAACACGCTCGTCTGCAGGACCATGCCGAACCGGTCAATGATTGCTTCATATGGTACGAACTGATCAAACTGGGAAGCGAATGCGACGACGGCAGATAGGACGACACCGATTCCTCCGGAGGTTGTCCCCACAATGAATAACGCCTTCCAGGAAACGGTGAAAGTCGGTTTCGGCATTTGTTCCACCGGCTCTTCATCTATCATTTCCATTTCATCGAGGTCCCAAGCTTCGTCCTGAACCACAGCCTGATGTTTTTTATACAAAAGGGCTTCCTTTAGACGATTGGCTTCCTCCTTTGTGACAGCGGTAAGGCTTGCCTCCGCTTCCGCACCGCCACCAGCCGTTTCGACCTGCACTTTCACCAAGCTGAAAATCCGTTGGATGATGCCCTCGGATGTATCCAATGTTTGAATACGCTCTTGCGGGATGAAACGGCGCTTTCTCACGAAGACTCCGTATTCCATCCGCAGCTCCCCTTCTTCAATCCAGTAATAGAAGCGGTACCAAGAAAGGATCCCCGTCACAAGTAACCCTGCAAACCACAGGACCATGACACCGATATAAACAACCCCGAACCACCCTTCTCCCGTACTGCCAAAGAAAACGAAAAGGATGATTGGAAACAGGAGTTCACGCAGCTGCTTAAAAAATCCGACGACTATAGCAGCAGGGTGCATTCTTCTTTTCTCATACATCATCTTCTGTCACCCTTGCAAGCCTTGATATGTAATCACGTACCTGATCCGCCTGCTCTTCGTCAAGCGCAGGAATCTCATGGATGGTTGCGGCCGTGGAAATTAATACGGTCGAAAGATGGTGCCTTTTCAATATTGGACCCTGTCGCGTATCCACATGCTGAACACGAACCATGGGAACCAAGGTCCTTGTTTTTATAAAAATGCCATGTTGCAGGTCGATTTCATGCTCGTGCACTTCAAAGCGCCAGCGCTTCCATTGCATGGCTGGAAAAATAAATACGGTAAAAATAATGATAATAACAAAAAGTCCTCCCGCTATCAGCAGTGTCCACCATGGCAGGCTGAATGTGTTCTGGATAAACCAAAACCCCGCTACCAGCAATAAGTAGAAGATGGCATTGAGCGCGGCGGAGATCCTCCATACCGACAGTGCTTTTCTATCTATCATCTGTTTAGGCTCGGGCCTCATTTCATTCCCTCCGAATCACTTAATAGCAACTTTAATCTCGTTGCCGCAGTTCCTAGTATACTACTTAACGGTATCGTTGGAAAATTTTATTTGATTCTAAAGGACGCCCCATCGACAATTTCTATATCACTATAATCTTTCAGATCGTTCATCAATTGGAAAAGAGCTTCATCCTTTTTCTTCGCTTCGATCATGCAGTGGATTTCTGGCGTGCTCCCTTTCATACCTTGTAGGAAATCCATGAACATTTCTGGATTCACGTAGTCCGCGTGAGCACGGTAGTTCTTCTCATCTCTTGGGCTCGATATGTGCATTTTCACCGGCAAGGGAGAGTGTTCCCAAGTCTGAACCACCCGCTCCCAATCCTCTTCCCATGGTTTTGCTTCTTTTTCGTAATGGGCCAGGTGGTGATGGTAGTCCAACACAAGTGGTACATTGAGTTTTTCACATACATAAAGGGCATCGCGCAGGTGGAACGTCGTATCATCATTTTCCATGATGAGCATTTCCTGTAACGGTTGTGGCACCAGCGCCCAATTGTGGATGAACTGTTCAAGCGCCAGCTCCCTGTCATCATAACCGCCGCCAATATGAAGCACACATCTGTGTTCAGTCGGGACCCTCATACCTTTTAAAAGAGACCTGTGCATACTGAGGGTTTTGATGGTCTGATTGATGATTTCCTTCTTTTTGGAGTTCAACAGCACAAAATGGTCCGGATGAAAATCCACTCTCATTGGGTTCGCTTCTATATAGTCACCTATTTCAGTTAGAATCCGTTTAAGCGGTCGCATGAACTTCCAATCTTTCAGGTCTTCATGGTTAGCTAGCGGGATCAGCTTTGAGCTGAATCGGAAGAACCTGATATCATTGGCGACATTATGCTTTAGAAGGCGCAGGCAGTTCTCCAGATTTTCAATGGAGATCCGTTCAAGCTTGTCGATGGCTGCTTCCCGGTCCTTGAGTTTGCTGAACTGCGCATAGGTCATCGTTTTGGACGGGGATGCGTTGGTAAGCTGTACGCTCATTGCGACATAGCCGAGTTTTACAAGGGTCATGGTGGCGTGGGCCCTCCTTTTGGAATTGGTGATTTGTGATTTTAGAGTAGTATGCCCAAGTGTGGTTGCTTTTTTCTCAAGATCATGGCAATAAGAAAAGTCGAGCAAAAATCGCCCTATCCAATTAGCCGTTCCACAATGGCTACGAGGTGCAGATCATTTCATGAGGACCTCTCTCTCGCAACTTCCGCCTTAGGGAGGTCTTCATCTGCTTTATGAAGACCTCTCCCTTTCAATTCCTGCCTCACTCAGGTCTTCATCCGCTCTATGAGGACCTCTCTTTCTCAATTTCTGCCTCACTCAGGTCTTCATCCGCTCTATGAAGACCTCTCCCTTTCAATTTCCGCCTCACTCAGGTCTTCATCCGCTCTACGAAGACTCATATACAACGGCAATCGTCTTATTCTTCCACTCAACTAAAAAAAGCCCGAAAACCAACCATCATAGGTCAGTTTTCGAGCTTTTAAATCAATTATACGCGTTCTTTACGGGAGGAGCGTTTGTAACCTTGGCGCTTCGCGTTAGCGTCTCTTGAACCAGAACCGCCGCCACGGTTGTCGGAGCGCTTGTTCCAGCCGCCTTTTCCGCCGCCACCTTGACTTTTTCCACCACTACGGTTACGGTCGCCGCCACGGCCACCACCACCGCCGCCTCTTCTTGAGTGCATAGGTGCTTCTTCAGAAAGACGGATTGGAGTTTCATCCGGCTCTTTTGTGAACAATTTCAAAGCTGCAGATACAAGTGTTACTGCATCGTGCTCTTCAAGTAGCTGTTCAGCTGCGTTACGGTAGAAACCAAGGTTTTGCGCTTCAACCGCTTGCGTTAGTTTTTCCATGGACATTTTTTGTTGGCCTTCTAGTGCTTCGTCTAGAGTTGGTGCCTTCAATTTATCCATTTTACGTTTTGTTACACGTTCTACATGGTGCAAGTAGCTAACTTCACGAGGGCTAACGAATGTGATCGCCAATCCGCTCTTACCAGCACGACCTGTACGTCCAATACGGTGAACATAGCTTTCAGGGTCTTGTGGGATGTCGAAGTTGTAAACATGTGTTACACCAGAGATGTCTAGTCCACGAGCTGCTACGTCTGTTGCAACAAGTACGTCGATGGAACCTTCTTTAAACTTACGTAGAACACTCATACGCTTCGCTTGGGAAAGGTCACCGTGGATTCCTTCTGCAGAGTATCCACGCACGTTCAATGCGTCAGATAGCTCATCAACACGGCGCTTTGTACGACCGAAGATGATAGCAAGCTCTGGAGACTGGATGTCAAGAAGACGAGTCAATGTGTCAAACTTCTTCTTTTCCGGAACTTCCACGTAGAATTGTTGGATGTTGGATATTGTTAGTTCTTTCGATTGTACCTTTACACTTACAGGCTCGCTCATGAAACGCTCAGCGATTGCACGGATTGGTCCAGGCATTGTAGCAGAGAAAAGTAATGTTTGTTTCTTTTCTGGTGTTTCAGCAAGGATTTTTTCGATATCCTCGATGAATCCCATGTTCAACATTTCATCTGCCTCATCTAGAACAACCGTGTTCACATTTTGAAGACGAAGAGTCTTACGGTTGATATGGTCAAGTAAACGACCTGGAGTACCAACTACGATGTGAGGGTTCTTTTTCAATGAACGAATCTGTCTGCTGATGTCCTGGCCTCCGAATACGGAAAGAACACGAGCACGTTTATGGTAAGAAGCTTTATAAATTTCTTCAGCAACCTGGATAGCTAATTCACGAGTCGGAGCGATAACGATACCTTGGATGGAATCGTTTTTCACATCAACATTTTCAAGTAAAGGAAGACCGAATGCAATCGTTTTACCTGTACCAGTCTGAGCCTGGCCGATTACGTCTTTCCCTGTTAATGCCACTGGAATCGTTTCTGATTGGATAGGGGTAGCTTCTTCAAACCCCATTTTGTCAATCGACTTCATGATATCTTCTGATAAACCTAATTCTTTAAATAACGCCAAATTATTCCTACTCCTTTATCTATACAAATTAATAAATTAGGCACGCGTCTTGGCGCTTGCCTAATCTTTATAAGTAGACATATTAAACACATTACCTGTTATCATAACACTTTGGTTACTAAATAGCAATAAAGGTTAATGCCAACTTATAGGAGGTTGCGCTTTCAACCGCGTTCCTCTGCCGAATAAATCGGGAAAATATTTTTCTCATTGTTCCAACTGAAACCATTGTTTCATGCACACTTCTAATTTTCTCCTATACGTGCTTTTGTATTCTTCCTAAAGAGGAAAATCATTTGATTCCTTCTATCACTTCTTCCAGTTTCATCCCGCGTGAACCCTTTACCATTACCACATCACCGGACTTTAACAATGGCAGTAGTTCCCTTGTAAGCTCCTGCTTGTTCATGAACGGCTTTACATGGGATGGCTCCATGACTTCCTGCGCGCCTTTGGCAATTTCCATGCCGAGGGCACCGAAAGTGAAGACATAGTCCACATTTTTCCCTTGAACGTATTGCCCAATTTCATGGTGGAAGGACTTCTCCATGTCACCGAGTTCAAGCATATCGCCAAGCACGGCAATCTTTTTCCCGTAGCCGGACAGGCTTCCCAAAAGATCCAGTGCCGCACGCATAGAAGTCGGGCTTGCATTATAGGCATCGTTGATAACGGTCCAGCCGCCGGAGGTTTCTACCACTTCATTTCTCATACCGGTGATGGTCAAGTTCTCCAAGCCTTTTTTCCTGTTCTCTTCCGTTACCCCAAACAGCTCTCCGACTATGATTGCAGCAAGGGCATTGGTCACGTTGTGGGCACCAAGTACCGGGATGAAATACTCTGTTTCTTCTATTATAAAATGAGTACCTTTCCCCTTAAGTGCAATGTCCTTTGCTTGGTATGCGTTTTTTTCTTTCAACCCGAATGGAATGACATTTGCATTGCCACCAACTCTGTCAGTCAGCAGCGGTTCATCTCCATTGATAATTAGCTTTCCATCCGGTTTCAGACCTGCCGCGATTTCGAGCTTCGCTTCCGCTATTCCCTCGCGTGAGCCAAGGTCCTGCATATGGGATTCCCCGATGTTTGTGATAATGGCTGCGTCAGGCTTGGCGATAGTGGAAAGCAGTTCAATTTCCCCTCTACCGCTCATCCCCATCTCCAACACTGCCACTTCCGTATCCTCTTTCATCGATAGGATGGTAAGTGGCAAACCGATATGGTTATTGTAGTTCCCTGCCGTCTTATGTACGCGGAAGGAAGTCTCCAAAACAGAAGTGACCATATCCTTTGTCGTCGTCTTCCCATTGCTCCCGGTAATCCCAACTACCTTCATGCCGATTTCATTGCGATAGCTGCTTGCAAGGTACTGCAACGCCTCAATTGTATCGTCAACAAATATAAGGTTCAAGTCTGCCGGTGGCTCAGGCTGATCTTTTTGCCAGAAGGAAGCAACTGCCCCTTTCTTCTCGATCGCGTCACGAACAAATGCATGGCCGTTAAAATTCTCCCCGATTATCGGAATGTACAATTTGCCGCTCATGTCCTCGCGAGTGTCTTTGGACACACCCTCCACAACGATGGCGCTGTATTCTGATGAGATTGGCTGTCCTTTTGCCATCTCTTGAATTTCTTTTAAGCTTCTCTTAATCATTTTCCACTTAGCCTCCTTTACTTTTTACACAGAGAAGGGGCTGACATCACTTGTTTATACTTCTCTCGTGATGACCCAACCCCTGTCTGTAGATTTGTATTGTGTTCCGTTAACTCCCTCGATTTCCGTTCCAGGTGTTCGATTTCCGCGGGACGGTGCTTGAGCCTCCTCACTTCGTTGCGGGGTCTCAAGCTACCGTTATCCCCCCGCTGGAGTCTCACACCTTGCACTCCAATCTTCAGGGGAAATCTTTTTTATTAGAATGTATGCTTAATCTTTTGTTTTTCTGCGTGACGTTCTTGGGCGTATCCAACCAGCTTTTCGATTAGTTCGGGATAGGATACATCAGTATGCTGCCATAATAATGGGAACATGCTGAACGGAGTAAATCCTGGCATCGTGTTCACTTCGTTGATGTATAGTTTACCCTCTTTTGTTAAAAAGAAATCCGCTCGCACTAGGCCTGCGCCATCAATTGCTTTAAAAGCAGTAATGGCCATTTCCTTTACTTGTTCATACACTTCATCACTGATTTCAGCAGGAATGATCATGGCTGTATCGCCATCCTCATACTTTGCTTTGTAATCGTAGAATTCTTTCTTAGGAGCGATTTCCCCAATTACAGAGCATTCCGGCTCGTCATTGCCAAGCACGCCGATTTCAATTTCACGGGCACCTTCCAAGCCTTGCTCGACGATGATTTTACGGTCATATTCAAACGCTTCACGGAATGCCGCTTCAAGTTCTTCGCGGTTTTTCGCTTTGCTGATTCCGACACTGGAACCTAGGTTTGCTGGCTTTACAAAGCAAGGGTAACCAAGCTCGGATTCCACTTTTTCATATGTTGCATCTCCAGCCTTTTCCCATTCAGAACGAAGAAAGTGCGCATAGCCAACTTGTGGCAGTCCTGCTTGGTCGAAAAGGTTTTTCATGATAACTTTATCCATTCCTGCAGATGATGCCAATACACCGTTTCCTACATAAGGAAGGTTTAGAAGTTCTAACATCCCTTGAACTGTTCCATCTTCGCCATTCGGCCCATGAAGTAAAGGAAAAACAACGGTTGATGCATCTTGCCCCTCATCATCCGAAGTTAATGCAAGAGGTGCAATGGTCGTTCCGCCTTCTTCTAGTTTCAGCTGGTGTACGCTCTCAGCCGGTCCGTTCAACAGACCTCCGCGCTTCCACTCACCTGATTCCGTTATGTATAACGGATATACTTCGAATTTATCTGTGTCCAATGCCTTGGTTACAGCCAAAGCTGTTTGTAAGGAAACCTGATGTTCCGCGGATTTTCCGCCGTATAGTAAATGCAATTTCGTTTTCATTTTGTGCTCCCCCTCAAGAGATAATCTGTTTATATTATGTTCTTTAGCTTTTATCCTCAATTATTTCATTATAGCACCTACATACAAGATTTCGAAACTTCTTCCTCCATTAAGTAGCTGAAATGAGAAAATCTTTTCCCATAATATATGATTGTCATTCCACCGAGGTGTAAGAGGCAAACCTAAAAGCCTAGATTATTTTCGACAAGATTCTTTCCGAGGAAATAAAATGCCGGCGACTCCTGTCATTATTTCCACATTATCCATGAAAAAGGAGAGCGAGTGTTTCCGCTCTCCGTTCCACCTACCATGTGATTTTTGTTGCTTTAATCTCCTTTGGTGTAACAGTATAAAGATGCTTATCGATATAAAGAATCCGTTGCACCATGTTCTCCCAGTCCTCGTATAAGGTGTTCTCCTGCTGATGCGTTATCTTCGTGTGCAGGGTAAAGCCTTTCTCCGGATCGACACCATATACCATTGCCCCTTCAAATGCCAGGCGATAGCTGCCGTCTTTCTGGTTTTCATTGTACATGGTGATAGGGAATGCAAAGATATCCTTTTCCTTGTTGAATAGAAGTGCTTTATGGTCATAGTTCAAAGGCGAGTGGGTGGATTGCCCACCGATGATTTCCGTATGTTTCTCCAACGGATTTGTCGGATCACTCACATCAAACAAGGAAATTTTCACGCCATTTGGTATCACCCTTGTTCCCCATTGGTCTTTTTCAAGTTTCGTATCGTATCCAAAACCGATTAGATGGTTCTCATCATACGGATGCAGGTAGTTGCTAAAGCCAGGAATTTTAAGTTCGCCAAGTACCTTAGGCTCATTCGGATTGCTCAAATCAAAGACGAACAATGGATCTACCTCTTTAAAAGTGACCACATATGCTTTATCCTGCATGAACCGGACAGAATAGATGCGCTCTCCCCTCGCCAAATCTTCCACACTGCTGACCACATTCATGCCCCCATCTAAAATAAAGAGGTTGTTGCTCGATGGCGACTGGTCATCCCATGTCTGTCCTTTGGTAGCCGCCACACGGAAATAGCCTTTGTGCTCATCCATCGAGAATTGGTTTAACAGATAGCCGGGAATGGAGCCATTGGCACGGAACTCCACGGACGTGCCTTCTACACCAAACTTGTAAAGCTCAGTACTTTCGTTGTTTGTCCAGTGTGGTCCATAGCTATAGTTAGGAACTGCTACATATAGACTTTCCTTGGACATGTAAATCTGGTTTCCACTTCCTACATACGTTGTAATGGATGCATCCTCTTGTGGCTGATTCAGGTCAAGTGAAGCAATCGTCATGAAATTATTTTCGTTTGAATCAGGGAAATAGCTGATTTCATTGTAAGGAACAGCTTCCAGTTCCACTTCCTCATCCCCGTTCACTTGAGCTGTACGTGGACGCAAGTCTGCTTCAGGATGCTCTCCAAGAATCCAAAAGTCGGCATACTTGTTAGTGATCAAGTAAACATGGTTGTCTATCTTCCTGCTTGATACATAATTCCCTTCAAGCGTGATCGTCTTTTGGACCACAGGATTCGAGCGGTCGGAAATGTCATAAATGATAGCCCTTGTCGCTTCATGCATTGGCAGGATCATGTCATCTGCACTGCTCTGTTTGCTTCCATACATCATTTTCTCATTCCAATGGTTCCCTATCACCACCAGCTGGTCTCCATCCAGAAACAGTTGATTTGGGTAAAAATCTTTATAGCGAAGCTCGGAAACGACGGTTAAATCCTTAACTGGTTCAGCCTTGGTAATCTTAAGCTTCTGATCGGTAGCCTGATAGATAAAACTGCCATCGGTTTTGACGATATCCGCTTCATCCACCCCTTGGACCTGGACGTTGGTATCAGAGTGGCCGCCACCGCTTGACTCTGCCTCGCCCCCTGCCATATCTGCACTCGCTCCACCGTCACTGTCATCAGAGCTGGTGGTCGATTCCTCTCTTCCGAATCCGAAAAATGACTGGCTGCTTTTCTGTGCTGCTTCCATTTGTTCGAGTTGAGCGGTGAAAAGGTCATTTAGTTCCTTTTTAGAGGATACAGTAGGCAGTGCCGCCATTGCCCTAAACTGTATCTTTTTTTGCTCTCCAAGCTTCTTCCCATCCACTGATTCAATGTCTCCACTAATGTGAAGCTCAAATGGTCCTTTGCTTGGGTCGTATCCACCATTTGGAGGAGATACCGTCACATAATCATCTGATAACTCCAACTTAGCTTCAACTCTATCCCCATTTTTGTCTGTCACATAAATGGACTCACCTTGTTGGATGGTGTCTTTCTTGAACTCTTTGGTGAACGTCAGCATCCACGTTTTATTAGAAAGTACGGTTTGTGTATCTTTTGATGAGATTGATTGGCCAGTGCCATTCACGGCAAATGGTTCCTTTGTTTGATAGACTACTGCAAAAATGATTGCCAGACCCACTATGAGGAATGAAAAGATTACCGCCCTTTTTTTCATACAATTGCCCCCTTTTATACGGTTAGACGAGGGTGTTGTAAAAAAGTTACAACACAGGGAGGAATTGATTGGGATGACGGGAATAGGGATTTTGGCTAAGGGGGAATGGATTTTTGTAGAAAACAGGCAAAAATACTCCTGAAACGGTCTGTTTTCAGGAGTGAAAAAAGGGTTCGGACATTTCATCCCTTGGACTCCCATCTCCACGAAAAATAGACATTATTAAGGAGCCGCAGTATCACCCAATACCCCACGCGCCGGTCTGCATCCCCCCCTTAAATTTGCGCATAAAAAAGAACCCGAGAAATCAGCCATCCATCCACTTGGATCAAACCGCTGCCTTCCCGAGTACCACCTCAACAAATCGAATAGCCCCTATGCCATTACCTTCTCTCTCAACTCTTCCAATCCATAACGCCCAACAAACTTAGCAAACTGCTCGCGCTTCTTGCCTTCTGCGGCATAGATGTCTATCAGTCTATCAATCATTCCATATAGTACGTCTTCCGGAAGGCCATCCGCAAACAGCTCACCAGTCCTGGCATCCAGCCCTTTCGCTTTTCCCCCGACATATAAATCGAAAAGTTCACCATGCTGTTTGATGACCCCGATATCATTAACCAATGGCTCGCCGCAACCTACCGGGCAACCTGTGTAGGCTGGCTTTAAAGTGAACGGCACCGCTCGCCCTGCAATCCGACGGTTGATTTCTTTAGCAACGGGCATCCCCTCCTCGAGCTCCCCCTTACAAAAGTTGCAGGTGCGAAGGCTTTTGACAAAATTGCCGACAGGATAGCAGTGAAGACCGACGCTCGCAAAATCGGACTTCGCCTCCTCCACCATGTTCTCTGGAACATCTACATACAGTTGCTGAAAGGTGGTGACCTCCAGTTTCTGTTCTTCCCCCATATAGCGGGCAAGCATCAATAGCTGCTTGCCATTTAGCTTGGCACCAAAATCAATGCCGCCATTGACCGCTAGTTTCACCGTTTTTTCTCCCATATTAAAATCCCCTTTATTCCGTGATTTCCAACACATACGGGAAGGCAAACACTTCTCCGTTCAATTTAAATTCAGCCCATAACTTATACATGCCCGGCTTACTGAAATGGGCTTCAAATACAGGTTCGGTCCCTTCGCGAGGATGTACATGGATGAACTCATCCAACCCTTCATCCACAACCACCACATGCCCTAAAGAACCAAGGTAATCTTCCGGCTCCGCACCCTCTATGTCAAAAGAGAGAACCACGCTATCTTTTACCGAAAAATTATCCACATCAAGTGTTACCGAATAACCACCCTGTTCCTTTGTCCATTGTGATTCAGGTTCCAGATGAACATGGGCATCTTCATGACCAGCATGCTCACCAACCATCACAGGATGTGGCTCATTCACATACTGCAACTCACTTGGCTTGATATCCACAAATGCCTGGTACATGCCATCCTCCAAATCAGCCGTCGCCTTAAAAACACCTGCCGACACTTTTTCCGGATGAAGATGCTGGAATACTTCCAGATCCTCACTGATGACAATCAGGTGCATCAACTTCTCATGACTAACTTCAAGGTCATCCATTGGATTACCATCTAGATCGGTCAGAGTAATAGTCAACTCTTCTCCATCAAGCTGTACGTCTGCTTTCACTTCACTAGTTGTATCCCCTTGGTGGTCGCCATGGTCACCATGGCCATCCTCACCGTGGTCCTCTTCGTGTCCTTCATCTTCCCCATGTTCATCATGCGTACCCTCATTCTGATGCTCTCCGTGTCCTGCACCATCTTGTGCCTCATTTCCACCTGCATAAAACGAATAGACCGCATAGCCTCCGATGACTACCAACAAATAAATCAGTGCCGATCCAACCCACTTTTTCATCCTGTTCCCACCTTATTAGAGTTTCACTTTCTGTAGTCGTAACGCATTTAGGACAACCGATACTGAGCTGAATGCCATTGCGGCTCCCGCTACCCATGGTGCCAGGAAGCCTAGGGCTGCAATCGGTATTCCCATGGAATTGTAGGCGAATGCCCAGAACAGATTCTGCTTGATGTTGGTGATTGTCTTTTTACTCATGACAATCGCATCGGCAATGCTGTTCAGATCTCCTCGCATCAAGGTTATGTCTGCCGCTTCCATCGCGACATCCGTCCCTGTTCCGATTGCCATCCCAATATCTGCTGTCACCAATGCCGGCGCATCATTAATTCCGTCGCCGACCATCGCGACCTTTTTGCCTTGTTTCTGTAGCTTTGCGACCTCTTCCGCTTTCTGTTCCGGAAGTACTTCGGCTATGACGTTGTCAATGCCGGCAAGCTCTGCAATCGCTTGGGCTGTGCGTTCGTTATCCCCTGTCATCATGATGACTTCAAGGCCCATATCCTTCAAACGTTTGACCGCTTGTTTGGATGTATCTTTTATCGTATCCGCAACGGCAATAATCCCTTTGTATTCTCCATTCACCGCAATCAGCATCGCGGTTTTTCCTTCCGTTTCCAGACTGCGAACTGCTTCTTCCGCCTGCTCAACAGCCACTCCATGCTTGATCATAAGTTTCCGCGTCCCCACGATGATACGGTCTTCCCCAACACTCGCTTCAATACCATACCCGGGTATTGCTTCAAAAGAATTCACGGAACCAAACTCGATTCCCTTCTCCTTGATACCCTCTACTATCGCTTGAGCCAACGGGTGTTCCGACTGTTTCTCCGCAGCTCCGACCAACGTCAGTACTGCCGCTTCATCCTCACCAGCATTCAACTTTACATCTGTCAAAACCGGCTCCCCATTTGTCACCGTCCCTGTTTTGTCCAGCACAACGGTTGTGATGCGGTGGGTCTGTTCTAAATGCTCGCCGCCTTTAAAAAGGATTCCAAGCTCGGCTGCCCGGCCGGATCCCGCCATGATGGACGTCGGCGTTGCAAGGCCAAGCGCACACGGACAAGCGATAACTAGGACAGCAATCAAGTTGACCAGGGCTTGTGCAAAGTTCCCCGGATCGACGATGAAATACCAAACCAAGAAAGTAAGGATGGCAATCCCGACTACAATCGGAACGAAAATACCCGAAATTTTATCTGCAAGACGCTGTATCGGTGCTTTGGAGCCTTGGGCCTGCTCCACAATCCGGATAATTTGAGCAAGAGCGGTCTCCTTCCCGACCTTTGTCGCTTTCATTCTCAAAAAGCCATTTTTGTTAATGGTAGACCCATAGACGGTGTCGCCCATCTTTTTATCGACAGGGATGCTTTCCCCTGTCAGCATCGATTCATCTACTGCCGATTGCCCTTCTACAATCTCTCCATCGACTGGCACTTTTTCACCAGGCTTGACGGAAACAACATCTCCCACAAGCACCTCTTCCAACGGCACTTCGATTTCTTCTCCATCACGTAGGACAAGCGCTGTCTTTGCCTGCAAGCCCATCAGCTTTTTAATGGCTTCTGATGAACGGCCCTTTGCTCTCACTTCAAAAAGTTTTCCTAAAATAATAAGCGTAATGATGACCGCACTTGTTTCAAAATAAAGGTCGACCATATGGGCACCAGAACCGATTGATTCAATCGATAAGTATAAACTGTACACATAGGCCGCAGTCGTCCCTAGTGCAACCAACACATCCATATTGGCACTTTTATTTTTTAACGCTTTATAGGCACCTGTGTAGAATTGCCACCCGATAAAGAATTGAACCGGTGTCGCAAGTGCGAGCTGGACCCAAGGATTCATAAACATGTCAGGCAGATAGATGAACGATGTAAACGAAAAGTGGCTCACCATCGCCCAAAGCAACGGAAGGGTCAAAATCATGGAGAAAACAAATTTCCCTTGTTGTTTTTCCAGCTCCTTTTGGCGGAAGCTCTCGGCATTCTCGCTTTTCTCCACCTTTTCCGTTGCACCATAGCCGGCTTTTTCAATGCGGGCGATGATGTCGGAGGGCTTCAACTTGGACGGATTATATTCCACCGTTCCGCTTTCCAATGCCAGGTTCACATTAGCTGTATGAACACCTTCCATTTTGCCCAGCACCTTCTCAATCCTGCTCGAGCAAGCGGCACATGTCATTCCCATGATAAGAAATTCCGCTTTCTCCTTCACTACATCATAGCCAAGGTCCTGAATCTTCTTTTCTATCTCTTTTTCAGACACCTGCTCTGGATTATAGGTGACAGATGCATTCTCCAGTGCAAGGTTCACATTGGCCGTTTCCACTCCGGCCAGTTTGTTCAAGCCCCTCTCCACCCTTGTGGAGCAGGCCGCACACGTCATCCCTGTAATCTGCAACTGCGTTTCTTTTCTCTTTTGATCGCTCATATTAGCAACCTCCTTTATACCTATAGGGGGTATATTTTATTGCGAATAAAACGTGCTTTTCCCGTAAGAAAGCACGCATATGATCGACTGAATTATGCTACTTCATAACCTTCTTCATCAATTGTTTCCTTGATTTTGTCCACTGTCACTTGCTCACTTTTGTATTCTACCGCTACTGTACCAGAAGAGAGGTCAACCTTGACAGAGTTCACTCCGTCCAATTCTCCTACACTACCTTCTACCGCTTTTACACAATGCCCGCAAGACATACCATTTACTTTTAACGTTACTTGTTCCATCCTAATCTCCCCTTATTTCATTAGTCTTTTCACTGTAACTAACAACTCATCTATTACTTCTGTATCACCATCTTGGATTCTTTCCACGATACAGGACTTCATATGTCCTTCTAAAAGCATTTTGCCAAGGCCATTGAGAGCAGACTGTACAGCCGAAATCTGTGTCAGCACATCATCGCAATAGGTGTCTTCTTCTATTAATCGTTTCACTCCTCGCACCTGACCCTCAATTCGGTTCAAGCGGGAGATCAATGCCTTTTTATCCTCTTCGGAATGATGACTTTTACGTTCACCCTGATCCGTATGGCAGCATTCTTCAGTATTCATTGTTTCTATTGGAAGGTTTTCCATCGCTCTTGACCTCCTATCCCTTTTAGAGTAACATACCCCTATACGGTATGTAAAGGGTTTGAATTTATAATATTAAAATAACTTTAAAAGAGGTAATGATCATGTGGAGAGATCAAGTATTAGAATGGTTCTCGGCGGTCGGTCCATTCGCCATCGTACTTAGTATTCTTATCAATATCATCATAAGCATACTCGCTTTTATGCCAAGTGTTTTTCTCACCGCAGCCAATCTGGCTTTCTTTGGCTTCTGGTGGGGCACGTTGATTTCTTTTTTGGGGGAATCCATCGGGGCCATCGTGAGCTTCTGGCTCTATCGAAAAGGGATCAAAAGATTTGCTCCTGATGCGTTGATGAAAAATAAATGGCTGGTGAAATTGCAGGAAACCGGCGGCCGGGAAGCTTTCCTATTGGTTTTGGCATTGCGTTTGTTTCCGTTTGCGCCATCCGGACTTGTAACATTGGCTGGAGCAACAAGCAGGATCAGCTTTTTCGGATTTGCCGTTGCAAGCACAGTTGGAAAGGTGCCGGCTTTGATGTTGGAGGCATTTTCGGTCTATCAGGTGCTGCAATGGAATACGGCGGGGAAAGTGATTTTGGCGGTGGTGGCAGCCGTGGTTGTAGTGGGGGTTTTGAAGGGTAGGCTTAAAAGATAGATAGGTGGTGTACAACAAGAAAAGCAACAAAACCCCTAACAAAGGGTCCTGTCGCTCCTAAATAATCTCTACTATTTCTCAACCGAAAACTTCGCTGCTGCCACATGCCCAAGCAGAAAGTCCCCCTCATCATTCCCATAAAAACTTAAATGATGCAGCGGCCTTGTCATCGCGACGTACAGCAGCTTCACATCAATCTCGGTTTCAGTAAAAACTTCGTCCACCGTACACAACAAGACTGCATCAAACTCCAGGCCTTTCGCCAACTGGGCATGCACGATGACGACATCTTCCTGGTTGATTTCTTCATTTTCCCCTAGCAGTTGTACGCGCAAGTCCGAATGCTGACGAAGCATTCCCTCTATCTTCTTGCACTCCTTCTCTGTCTTTCCGATTACGGCAATGGTTTTCCGCCCGTCCTCATACAGCTTTTGTATTTCACGCTCCAGCATTCCTGCCATCTTACCAGCCCCACCTGAAGTTGGCCACTGATGAAACACCGGTTTCTCGCCGTGCCTTACCACCGGCTCCACTTTCGGCAGCTCAAAAGGAAGCAACTTCAAAATGTCATTGGCCGATTCCATGATCTCGACAGTGGTACGGTAGCTTTTTTGCAAAGTCGTATAGGCCGCACGGGGGAAGATGGATTCCTTCACCTTGTTCCAGTCCTGGATACCCCGATAGGAATGGATTCCCTGGGCCAGGTCTCCAACGATGGTGAACATATCCGTCTCCAACGCACTTTTCAAGGCAGCCAATTGAAAATAGCTGTAGTCCTGCGCCTCATCAATTACCACATTGCGTGCACGCAAGTCCTTGTCAATTCCATACAAGTGATGTTGCAAATATAGTAACGCCGCAAGATCCTCCAGTTCATACTGCTTCTGTTTATGTAATTTCACCTGATAGACGACAAAGTACTTCATTTGATAGTCATCCAGATAATCACTCGCATATTTCGCAAACGTCGACCTGTCTGTTACAAGTTCCTTAAAATAATGAAAAAGCGTGTGTTTCGGGAGCTTTCGAATAAAGGCATTGACGGCGGTTCTGGACTCCCGCTTTATCTCTTCGGTCATTGCATCCTTTTTGTCCATCGCTTTTGTGACATAGCTTTTCCGTTTGGCTGGATCTAAGTTCATATTGAACAACGCTTTGTCCAGCTTGTGGTCATAGAATTTTTCCACTTTATGCAGAAGCACTTTTTTCTCTGTCCGCACATAGTTCTGCAAGACACTTTTCACTTTTTCCACCCGGCGATAATACGGGAGGTAGGTATATTCATTACGGATTAGTTGGTCCATTTTTTCTGCTGTATATAGTTTGAATTTAGGTGTCAGATAGAAATCCTCTGTCGGAATGAGTGTTTCGAGAATGTCAGATAGATAGCGGTCAATAATCTCTTTGAATTCCAATGAGCCTTTGAAGCTTGCGAGCCATTGGACCATCTCGGGATCTTCGTATTCATGGTTGATAAAACCCATCAGTTTCTCAGACGGAGGCCGCAACTTTATTTTCTTCTTGATGCAGCTCAAGACAAAATCAATGAAGGTTGTCTGCAGGATCCGGTCCACGCCAAGCTCTGGTAGCACTTCCGAGATGTAGTCGATGAACAGATTGTTAGGTGCTAGAATCATAAGCTGTTCCGGGCGGAATTGGTCCTGGTAGGTATAGATGAAATAGGAAATCCTGTGAAGGGCAATGGTCGTTTTCCCGCTTCCCGCCGCCCCTTGGACGATGATCGGTTTATTAAGATCTGCCCGGATGATCCGGTTCTGTTCTTCCTGGATGGTGGATACGATATCGGTCAGACGATTGCTGGAGCTGCCGGAAAGCGACTCCTGCAAAAGCTCGTCCGTCGTCGTCAGGTCGACATCCCTTATGTCCTGAAGCTCACCATCCTCCATAATATATTGACGTTTCAAGGAGAGGTAGCCGTCGTAGGTCTCCCCTTCGGCTTCGTACTCCACTTCCCCTAGCCTGCCGTCATAATAGAGATTGGCAATTGGAGAGCGCCAGTCCACGATAATCGGATCTTGTGTTTCCCTGTCGAACAAAGAGGCTTTTCCAAAGTAGAGGATTTCCTCTTCTTCTTTGCCGGCGCGTTTATAGTTCACTCTGGCAAAGTAGGGTTTATGGTAGATTTTCTTGAGGCTGCGGATCTCTTCTGTCGACCGCTGGAGCATGTTTGCATTGGTGAGCATGTTCAAATAACTTAAACTACTGTCTGAAAAATCTGTTCCATCAAGCGCTTCTTTAAAGCTGGATTTAAAGGATTCCTCATCCATCTCTGTTGCTTTGATGACAATATCCATATACTTTTTGGTAAATGCCAGCCGTTCCACTTCCTGATCAAAATCAGGATGCCTCTTCTTCTTTTCTGCCAAACTCTTCACACCCCTGAGGTTTTTGTAAAGACGCAAAAAACCATGAACTAGAGTTTTTCTCCATTCATGGTACACATCCTTGGTAACCTTTTCAAAGTACGCAACGGTTTTCTGTTTCTGTTCTTTTTTGCCGGAAAAATAATTATAACCGCTTACAAAACAATTTGCAATTTTCCATCAGATTTACCTCTTTTCCTTGTCAGTTACCGTCTATATATGTAAACTTTAAATGTAATGTAGTTTACATATATAGATATTCATGCAATACCTATGTTAATTGGAGTGGAAGGTGCGCAGACTCCCGCGGGAGGAAGGGACAGGGGAGACCCCGCAACGGAGGAGGCCACTGAAAAACCTAAAAACTTATCTTTTTAATGGTTTCTAGCTGTTGATTGGAGCAATAGGCGAAGACTCCAGCGGGGGGATAGCGACAATCTTGAGACCCCGCAGGGCGTAGCCCGAGGAGGCTCCCGGACCGCCGGCAGGAAAGCGAAGCACCTGGAACGGAAATAAACAGGTAAATGCAAAAAAATTTATGGAGTGATTACTTTGACTTGGAAACAGCTTGCAGAAAAAGTAGTGGAGGGCTATCACCTAACACCAGAAGAAGCCTTGCGCATTTTAAACGAAGACGATGACAACGTATTGGAGCTTGTACAAGCAGCCTTTCAAATCCGCAAACACTATTACGGGAAAAAAGTGAAATTGAACCTAATTATAAACGCCAAAAGCGGTCTTTGCCCGGAAGATTGCGGCTATTGCTCCCAGTCCATGAAAGCGGACACGGAAATTGACAGCTATCCGTTAGTCAGCAAAAAGATTATCGTGGACGGCGCCAAGGAAGCAAAGAAAAATAAAATCGGCACCTACTGTATCGTCATGAGCGGACGCAAACCTACGAACCGCGATGTGGATACGGTGGTCCAAGCCGTTCAGGATATCAAAAGAAATGTCGACAATATGAAGATCTGTGCCTGCCTTGGACTTGTTAACGACGCACAGGCCAAACTGTTAAAAGAAGCTGGGGTCGATCGCTTCAACCATAATATCAACACAAGCAAAGGGCATCACAGTGAAATTACGACGACTCACGATTACGAGGATCGCATCCGCACCTTGGAAACGTTGAAGAATGCAGGGATTTCACCTTGCTCTGGAGTCATTTGCGGAATGGGAGAAACGCTTGAAGATCTCGTGGAAATGGCATATTCGTTAAAAGAGCTTGATGCAGACTCCATTCCGGTGAACTTCCTACATCCAATTGAAGGGACGAAGCTTGCTGGCATGGATGATCTCTCTCCGTTAAAATGCCTGAAGATCTTGGCAATGTTCCGGTTTGTGAATCCTACTAAAGAAATTAGGATTTCCGGGGGACGTGAATTTAACTTGCGTACATTGCAAAGTCTTGGACTGTATATGGCAAATTCCATATTTGTCGGCGACTATTTGACAACCAGCGGGCAGGCATCCAATCAGGATTATCAAATGATTAAAGATCTTGGCTTTGAAATTGAAGAGAATGCTTTTGAAACAGAAAGCCAGCAGTTTGCAGGTGTGTAAGGAGAAGCTTAAGACAGTGGGACGATCCACTGTCCTTTCTCTGTTAAAGCATACTGTTGATTTTTGCGGCAACCTAGCTGTTGATTGGAGCAATAGGCGAAGACTCCTGAGGGAGATAGCGTTTAGGGGAGACCCCGCAGGCGTAAGCCGAGGAGGCTCCCCAAACGCCCCTAGGAAAGCGAAGCCTAGTGCGGAAATCAACAGCGGTGTTTAAAAGAGCCAAAGGCTTAAACACCGACGGAAAATTTCTCGTTCAATAAAGCAAGCCGGTAGCGGGACAGCTCTCCTGTCATGATTTCGCTTGCCACAGCAGGATCGTTGTTCATGAACCTTTCCGCTTCTGTTTCGCTCCTCGCCAAGAAAATGACGATGCCAAACCCGGTTTCATCCGTCTGGTCGGTTCTTCCCGCCAGAATGACCACTCCATCTTCCACATTCTTTTTCAAATAAGAGAAGTGGTGGGATACGATGTTTTTCTCTTCTTCTGTCCAACTTTCAGGATCGTACAATCTTTCAGGCAGACGTAACACATAGATATACGTTTGTAAGCTCATGGATTTCCCCACTCCTTTCCAGATACCTTAAATTTCTACATATTTTGAGGAAATCCTTTTTCCAGAATTTTTGCCATAACGATTGTTCCTTCTTTTTCCAAATAGTGTATAATAAAAATAATAGAAAAATATAAATTTTCACTCATTAAGAGGGGGACGCAAGGTTGAACAATATGGAAAAAAAGCACGTTTATCTCGTTTATTCAATAGCGACACTCATATTGCTGCCATTATTTATATTGGTTGGTCCTTTTCTATTCCAAGGCATCCTTTTTGACGACAAAACCATTTGGCTCTTGCAGGAATCCACTGATACGTATTGGCTTTATGCGGTCTCGGGAGTCTTGTTGGCATTATTTTTCTTTCTGGCATTTCTCTTTGTAAAGTATGCCAAGTGGCTAGTGGGTGTGGGAGTGATCGCAGCGCTGTTTTTCTTCACACTTGGAACGTTCAGTTACCAGGCCTTAGGTTCCGAGAGTATCTCCTGGAGTGCTACAGGGACATTCCAGACCAATCATTATTCGTGGGATGAAGTACAAGAAGTTGTGTTGGTTTTACCGAAAAAAGGGGAAAAACATCTGATGGTCTTCCATTTCAACGATGGAAATAGGCTTTCTATGGTACGGGATCACAAATTCACACTTCAGTTGTATCAGTTTAATCGAGCAAGGTGGGAGTACGACTTTCCTTACAATGTTGACCGGACAAATCAATTTAACTAAGGCTACGAAAACAGTTTTAACTAATGAAGGGACGGCTCTTTCCGCTTCAGTTGAAGTCAAAAGAACCGCCCCTATTCTTACGAAAACTTATCCGTTCACGACTGTTCCGCCGTTGATGTGAATCATTTGTCCTGATACATAAGAGGAATCCTCCGATGCCAGATATACATAGGCTGGTGCCAGTTCAGCTGGTTGACCTGGTCGTCCCATCGGGGAACTTGTCCCGAAGTCCTCCACTTTTTCACCATCAAAGGATGCTGGTATGAGCGGCGTCCAGATTGGTCCAGGTGCAACGCCGTTCACCCTGATCCCGCTACCTACGATGTTTTCAGACAAGGAACGAGTCAACGCCACAATTGCACCTTTGGTTGCCGAGTAATCCATTAATATCGGCATCCCTTTATAGGCTACAATCGATGCGGTATTGATGATGGAGCTCCCTTTGTCTAAGTATGGCATCGCCGCCTGGATGAAATAAAAGTAAGAAAAGATGTTGGTCTGGAACGTACGCAACAGCTGCTCTTCCGATATATCCTCGATTTTTTTCTGCACATGCTGTTCGGCTGCATTGTTCACTAGAATATGTAAGCCTCCCAACTCTTCCACCGTCTGCTTGACCACATCTGTACAAAAATCCTTTTGGCCAATATCTCCGGAATACAATAGACACTTAGCTCCATATTCTTCGACCATCCGCTTCGTCTCTTTCGCATCCTTATGCTCATCGAGATAGACAATGCTGACATTTGCACCTTCCTTCGCGTAAGCAATGGCTACGGCACGTCCAATTCCGCTGTCACCACCTGTTATGATGGCATTTCTGCCTTTCAGTTTGCCGCTTCCCTTATAGTCGGGATTATCGCAGATTGGTTCTGGAATCATTTCATTCTCGTCACCAGGCTGTTTCCCTTGTTCCTGGGCTGGTTGACCATCTGTTTGTATGGAAGCAAAACGTTCTTCACTCATTCTTTCCCACTCCTTCATTCTTTTTATTTATTGTTACTTTAAAATAGATAAAGAGGCAGCCATCCATTTTCCCGGCTGCCTTAATCATTCTTATCTATTCATATGGTACTTTTTTGGCCAATCTCCTCGAGCCTAATTCCAACCGTCGACTTCGCGTTCCGCTTCTTCTTTTGACTTCCCGTAGCGTTCTTGAATTTTGCCTACCAGCTTATCACGATCTCCCTCAATTTGTTGAAGATCATCATCCGTGAGATTGCCCCATTTCTTCTTGGCGTCACCTTTCATCTGGTTCCACTTGCCTTTCATGGTTGTACTGTTCATAATCAAACATCTCCTCTCACATCATTTTGTGACTTCTGATAGTTCGTCACTAGTTACTTCATTCCTCTTATACATAATTTAAAACCTAATTATTGGAACAAATTCACTTCCCAACTTTTGACCTAATCTACCCCTCGTAAAACAATTAAAAAAAATATTTGTTTAACATTTTACACGCTAGGGAATTACCTTCTGTGTAGACGTTGAAAAAAAATACCAAAACTATATTAGGAGGAAAATAACATGTTATGGACAATTTTTGCAGTACTATTAGTTCTTTGGTTACTTGGTTTCGCAATGGAAATTGGTGGAGGACTTATTCACATTCTTTTAGTTCTAGCTGTAATAGCAATCGTATTTAACTTTTTCGGAGGAAGACGTGGCGTCAGGTAACATTCATCCATAAATTTCTACGACTAATTGAAATTCCTAAGGGAAAAACAATAGTACAGTTACTTTAAGTCAGACGTTTAGGAGGCATATCACTATGTTATGGACAATTTTTGCAGTATTACTTATCTTGTGGTTACTTGGATTCTCTTTTGATATCGCAGGGAACCTTATTCACATTATCCTTGTATTAGCACTAATCGCATTAGTCTTTAACTTATTCACTGGTCGCAGAAGGCCGTAGTGATTATAAATAGAAAAAAGCTGGGAAGAATCAGTGGTTACACTGAGGCTTTCCAGCTTTTTTCATGAAGATTATTATATCGCCGCTGATAATTTTTGCAACGGGCCTCGCTTTCACGAAAAGAAACTTATTGTAAAATCCTCTTCGCTTCAAAGAAACGCTGCAATCCCGTAATGATCTCGACCGCCAAGAAGACCAGGGTGGTCCATAGGACGAAAGCCGGTAATAACATCATTAGCGAAAGCAAAATAAATCCTTCCGTTCGCTCCGCAAGACCTGCCTGATAATAAAAGGACTTCATCCCCTGTTTTTCAGAAACGGCACCCACTGTCAGAAAGACCGTGATGGAAAAAATGATGGAGACGCTCAACAGGAGCAGTGCCCACTGTATTTCTGGATAGACAAAAGCCACTCCAAGAATGACACTGATCTCGACTAAGCGATCGAATGTGACATCCATCACCGTTCCCCACGGGGAAGATTTTGTTTTACGGGCCATCGTACCGTCGACCGCATCAAGAAATCCTGAAATCCAGAGCACCATTACTGCAAATAAGGGGAAACCGAAATAGAAAAAGGCTCCTGATGACACACCGATACAAAAAGAGATGATGGTAACCTGGTTAGGTGTCAAACCGAACTTCAGCAACTGTTCCGCCGTGTTAGATATTAATGGTTGGACATATTTTCGGGCATGCGTATCTAGCATAGGAACCTTCCTTTATTTGAAGTATTTTTTTAACTTATCCCTGAAAAAGATTGGAATAATGGCAATCAGTATAAACACCACGACCGCTGCCATGATATATGTATAGTCCCCCTCCACGAAGCTTGAGCCCAGGAAGTTATAGGCAAACGTCCCCGGGAGGATGCCAAGGAAGGTGCCAAGGACAAAATGTGAAAATTTAACTTTTGAAATCCCGGCTGAATAGCTGATCAGATCAAAAGGGAAGAGCGGCAATAAACGAAGAAAAAGGATATAGAAGAACCCTTGCTTCTCCATATTCTTCTGAATGACGGAAGCTTTTCCTTTCCAGGAATGGTTCGCCAAGCTTTTCCCTAGCTTTCTCGCAACGAAAAAAGAAAGCGCTGCGCCGAGTGTTGCCCCGATAATGGTGTAAACGGTTCCCCATAAAGCACCAAACGCAAGCCCTGCCCCAAGGGAAAGTACGGAAGCGGGGAACAGTACAAGCGGCCTTACTGTGTAAACAATGATAAAAATGAATGGCGCCCATGCCCCAAAGTCGAGAATCCACTCTCTGATGGAGGAGGGGGACACGGATACATAGCGATAGTTGATCCAAAATAGACCACCTACCAGCGCTACCAACAATAGGAGTCGTATCGCATTTTTCCTGCTCACTGTACTGTCCCCACAGGAAGTTTGATGATGTCGGCTTCATCCTCAACCGCCACCCATACCTTTTCAGAAGGACGCAACTGCTCCGAAGAAGGCAAGGTTAGCTTTTGGTTGAGCCCTTCCACCTGTATATCATAGAAAAGACTACCATGCTTCACCTTTGTTTGCAGCACTTTCCCCTCATAACTTTGGAATGCATGATAGGGCATTATGTTGGTTGCGGTCAGTTTCCTGGAATGAATAAAAGAGTTCGAACCGACTAATAGACCATCCGAGAAGAACTTTGCCACAAAAGGTGTCGCCGGCTCTTCATACACATCCATGGGTTTACCGACCTGCTGGACTTTTTTTTCTGCAAATACGGCGACCCGATCCCCCATTAGCATGGCCTCTTCTATATCATGGGTTACGAAAAGGCTTGAGATACCTTCCTCTTTCAATAATTCTTTCACCCATAACCTCAATTCATCCCGTTTTTCATTATCAATGCTGCTGAACGGTTCATCCAATAACAGCAACTGAGGATTGGTGATCAATGCTCTTGCCAATGCCACCCTCTGCTGCTGGCCGCCGGAAAGTTCGTAAGGATAATGAGTTCCATACCCTTCTAATCCGACTTTTTTCAGAAAGTTTACTGCTTGTTCCTTCTTCTGTTTTTTTGTGCCCTTTCTTTTAAAAGAAAGACCAATCATGACGTTATCCATTACCGTCATATGTGGAAACAGCAAAGGCTGTTGAAACATCATCACAATCGGCCGTTCATTAGCCGGCATGTGAGTGATATCCTTATCCCCTATTTTAATTGTTCCCTCTGAAAGCGGTTCGAGTCCAGCGAGACATTTCAACAAGGTGGACTTCCCACTCCCGGACGGTCCGACCATACTGATGATTTCACCTTGTTGTATGGTCAAATGAAGGTTTTCGATGATCCCCTTCCGTTGGTAATGCTTCGATACATTTTCAATCACAATTTTTTCATTCACGATCAATCACCCTTTTCTGATACGGAATCACCATTCGAAATACCAGTTCAAACCCTATCATTACTAGGATAGGAAGAAACGCAAAGATAAGGGAGAAGCTCGCAATGACCGCTTCATCCACCGACGACAAGAAAGGAAAATACAGCATGGCCAACGTCAACACATTTCCTCCCCCAATTATCGATGTGAGCGCATATTGGCTTAAGGAAATGACAAAGATCAGAAAGACCATGCTCCGAAAGCTCGGCAATAACTGCGGCAAATAGATTTTATAAAGAATCACGCCTTTTGTTCCTCCGAGGGTGCTGGCCTGCTCCTCCCACTTCTGTCCGAGCCGTTCGAATCCAGAACGCAAAATTTTAATCGAATATGGTACTGTCGGAATAAGGTGCACCATGACCAAGCCGAGCCACTGGTCCGCCAAGCCCAACCGTATCATCGTGACATGAATTCCCATCGCAACTGCGAGACTTGGAATCAGGATGGGTAGGATGAGGACCGTTTCGACCATAGATTTCCCCCTGAAGGAGTGAAAAGCGAGGGCCCTTGCTGCCGGTACCGCAATGAGGAGGTTCAAAAGGATGACGATGACACCAATCCATAATGTCATTCCTATTGCCGAGTAGAAACGGGGATCATTCAGTAGCACTTCAAACCCTCTTAATGAAAAAGCGGTCGGCAACAGTTCTCCCCACCGCCAACCGTTGGATACACTTTTGAGGAGCAATAGTATAACAGGCAGACACAGAAAGAAAACGAATGTAAAAAAAAGTATGCTAATTCTTTTATTCTTCATCCTACATCCCATTTCCTTTCATCATACGGTATCGCGTCTTGGACAATATACCTAATATAAGAACGAGCAAACCTACTATAATGCCTGTTACGAGTATCATCACCGCAAACGATTCCGGCCTTCTGCTCCAATCTCCTTGGTAAAACCACTCATAGGCGAGCACCGACACCATTTTCGGATAGGTAGTGCCGAGTAAATAAGGCACTTCAAATGCCGCCAAGATAAAGGCAAACACAATCAGACCTGCCTCCATCAGCACCGGAAACAGCCATGGCCATTCCACCGTTTTGAACACATGCCACCTATTGCCTCCAAGTGTCTCCACCACTCTTGGCAAATCCCTGTTCAACTGGGCATACACCGGTAGAAGCATCAGGACGACAAAGGGAATTTCCTTTAATGTGTAGGTGATGATTATGCCAATTCCGTAGCGGTCATTGGTCAGTACCGGAAACTGCTCCGGACTGTCTATGATGGACAGTCCATGGAGGAGTGTCGAAAACCAGCCGGTCTGCGAAAAAAGCAGAATCATCATATACCCCCAGACAAAGTGTGGGAACAACATCGGCAGCCAGACAATCGTTCGTGCCAAATGGTTTTGCAAGGCTTCGAACAGGGCTTTTGTCACAATCAGTCCCAACGCCAGCGATAGAAGCGTTGATATAACGGCAATCCTCAGACTGTAAAGCAGAGAATCTAGGAAGGTCTGGTTTGCGAGGATGCTGCGGTATGCATCCAGGCTGATTCCGTTAAGGCCCGTCACACTCTCCTGTGCCGCCATGAACAGCCCATACACGACAAGGCAGAATGTGAAAAGAAAAGCCGGGAGGAGTGCGAGACTCCAGCTATTGTTTCTGTACCACTTCATTGACCCAATGCTCCTTCAACCAATTCACATACCCAGCATCCACTTCCGGCAAAAGGCTTTCACTCAATTCCTCCGGCGTCAGTACCGAAGCGCCTCTATCCATCTTGGCCAGTTTTTCCTGTGCGTCCTCTGGCAGCTTTGTCGGATCTAGCGCCATATTTTCTCCCCAGTAGGTGGACTCATATTTAGCGAGTTGCGCATCCGTGGACATCATATAATCGATGGCCACCATGGCACCAGCCTTGTTTGGGCTGTTGAATGGAATGGCTAAAAAGTGTGTATTTCCGATGGATCCTGACTCCAATACGAAGGATTTCGTTGTTTCAGGGAACACGCCGTCTTGGATCAAACTTTCCGCCCTCGCTTCGTTATACCCCATTGTCATCCATACTTCTGCTTGGCTGTACAATCGATCCAAGTCGGTTAGGGTTGCCGGATAGGTTTCCCCTTTTCTCCAGAGCGATGGTTGGATTTCGCGGAGATAACTCCATAGTTCTTCTTCGTGTTCTTTTAAAACTTCCTCATTGAAGCCCGTTTCAATTAACTTCTCTGGACCGCCGACCGCATCGTAAAGGACATGCCTTAAAAAGGCGTTTCCTGTAAAATCATTGGCCTCCGGATAGGTGAATTTGCCGGGATTTTCTTTTATCCAATCCTTTAACTCTTCTAAGCTGGCAGGTGGCGTCTGGATTTTTTCTTCATCATATAAGAATACGAACTGCACTTTCCCCCATGGCGCCTCCATTCCTTCCACCTCTGTACCAAAATCATATTGGACATCTAGACTTTCCGTGTCGACATAGTTTTGGTAGTTTGGTAGCTTTTCGCTGAAAGGTCCGTAGAGGAGCTCAAACTCCTTGGCGTTCTTGAAGTTTTCTCCGTTGAGCCAGATGATATCAATCGTCCCGTCATTTTTGTTCGCTCGCTTTTCAGTGGACAGCTTTTGCAGGATTTCGTTTGTATCCATCGGGACTCGTTCTAGTTCGATGTTATGGGCTTCTTTTAGATTTGGCGCGACCCACTCATCCATATAGCGGTTGATTCCATCATCGCCGCCCCACATAAAAATGCGCACTTTAGAGCCGTCGGCAAGTTCTGTGATGTCGCTCCACTCTTTGTCTTTCAATTCCTCGTCAACGCTGTTTGTTTTAGTGGTTGTGTTCGAGCAGCCACCTACTAATAGGATTGCGATCAATAATAATGCCAATACCCGGATTTTCATGGTCGTCCCTCTTCTCTCTATTTAAATATATCTATCTATATATATAACACTAACCTTTTATACTTTGAAATGTCGGTATGTTGGTGGTGGGTTTAGGTTCTTTAGGAACCTAACGTTTTGGGTGGGGATTTGGATCAGTTTTGGGGTTGGTTGGTGTTTGGATTTTTGGTCGAGAGTGCAGGGGTCAAAAAACCTAAAAAAACGCATGGATCAACTCACTAAAAGAATCAATCCATGCGTTCTTCATTCTTATTTCGTTAAAGCTTCCGTCAACACAGGTACAACCTGCTTCTTACGGGATACGACACCCTTCAATAGGGCAGTGTTGTTCTCAAGCGTCACATTGTACGCTTTCTCAACAGCCGGTGCCTTAGAACCTAGTGCAAGTGCAACAGAATCATTCTCTAAAATATCCGTTACTACAAGTAAGAACAAATCTAAGTCCTTATTCGCAATGTTCGCTGTAATAACCGCTTCTAGTTCTTCTTGCTTTGCAAAAACGTCGTTTGTATCAACCGTGTTCACTTGCGCGATTTCCACTTTGTAGTCGCCCATCTGGAATTCTTTTGCGTCAAGGGAGATAAGCTGTTCTACTGTCTTGTCGCTCAGGTCTGCTCCTGCTTTTAACATCGCTAAGCCGTACTCTTCTGCATTCACTCCTGCGATTTCCGCAAGTTCTTTTGCAGCTTGTACATCCTGCTCTGTGCAAGTTGGGGATTTGAACAATAAGGAGTCAGAAATGATGGCAGAAAGCATCAAACCTGCAACCGGCTTAGAGATTTCTACACCGTTTTCCTTGTAAAGCTTGTTCAAGATCGTCGCTGTACAACCAACAGGCTCTGCACGGTAGTATAACGGATCTGCTGTTTCAAAATTTGCGATACGGTGGTGATCGATTACTTCAAGGACGCGAACTTGATCAATATCACTTACGCTCTGTTGGCGCTCGTTGTGATCGACTAAAATTACTTCCTTCACTTCGTTTGCAACAGTTTCCACTAAACGCGGAACTTCACTGTTGAATTCTTTTAACGCATATTCCGTTTCGCCGTTCAATTCACCTAAGCGAACTGGTTCAGCATCCATACCTAATTGCTTTTTCAACTCTGCATAAGCAATTGCCGAGCAGATGGAATCTGTATCTGGGTTTTTATGTCCTAGTACTAAAACTTTTGTCATGAGTACTCTCCTTGCGTAAATGTATTATCGAGCTAATTTTACTAACTCTTCCACTTTGTATCTTACATCAAAATTTCTTTTGTTTCAAAAACAAAATCGGTATATTTGATATCCAGGATAAGACAAATACGTTCTTATTGAGAAAATTCAAGACGGATCTTAGGCATGCCGAAACACCACGAGTTCATGCCAAACCTCACCACTTCCCCAAATACTCTCCATTACGATATTTTCCCATCAAGTAGGGTAGGAAATAGTAACGCTAAATTTTGGAGGTTCTGAAATGCACAATTCCACAAAATTATCATCTCATCCCGCTTCACTCTGGCAGCAGCAACAAACACCGGACACCTTTTCCTCCCTCAATGAAAACATCTCAGCGGATGTGACCATTATCGGTGCAGGAATTACAGGCATCACTGCCGCTTATCTTCTTGCAAAGGAAGGATTGAATGTCGTACTCCTTGATGCAGGGAAGGTCACCGGGGGGACTACCGGTTTTACCACCGCTAAAATTTCCTCCCAGCACGGATTAATCTATCAAGATTTAATCAAGCAACACGGACTAGAAAAAGCAAAGATTTACTATGAGGCAAATCAAGAGGGTTTATCTTTCATCCAGGAACGCATCCACGATTTGCAGATAGATTGCGACTTTGACACACTCCCATCATTCGTCTACTCCACGAGTAAGGAAATGGAGCAAAAGGTGGAGGAAGAGGCGAATGCCTATCTCAAGCTTGGTATAAATGGCGGCTTTGCTCACACAGAAGATCTGTCCCTCCCCTTTCCTATAAAAAATGGAGTGATGATGCGGGATCAGGCACAATTTCATCCTGTCAAATACCTTAACGGGCTGATACAAGCTTTTACAGAACTAGGAGGTAACGTGTATGAGCATACAAGAGCAACGGACATACAGAAGGATTCCTCTATCGTAAAAACGGATGACGGGTTTGAGGTAAAAAGCAAATATATCATTGTCAGCACCCATTACCCCTTCAACGATTGGAGCGGTCTTCTCTTTTCTAGATTGCATGTTGAACGTTCTTACGCACTTGCTGCCAAAATGGGACACGTTCAAATACCGGATGGCATGTACTTGAGTGCCGATAAACCGACCCGCTCTATCCGCTCTGCAACTAGCCCTAACGGAGAGAAATTGTTACTTCTTGGAGGGGAGGGACATCCCACCGGTCAACATGATCGAGACACCCTCACCCATTATGAGAAGCTTGCCGAGTTTGGAGCCAGGTATTTTGATATAAATGATATCCCGTTTCATTGGTCCTCTCAGGATATTTTTTCGCTTGATCGCCTGCCATATATCGGTCCCATTCAGTCAGGGGCTGAACATGTGCTTGTAGCTACCGCCTATGCCAAGTGGGGCATGACAAACGGTACGGTTGCTGCTTGTATACTGAAAGATACTATCCTGAACCAGGTCAATCCTTATAAGGACCTTTTCCAACCTAGTAGGGGAGAAATGGAGTCCAGCAGCATCAAAAACTTTGCAAAGGAAAATGCAACAGTGGCCAAAGAGCTGATAAAAGGGAAATTAAAAAGAGCGTCTCGTAGTTTAGATGAGTTGAAGTGTGACGAGGGTGGCATTGTCCAATTGGACGGCAAAAAGGTAGGAGCCTACAAGGACAGCGAGGGCACATGCTACCTCCTTAAGCCTACTTGTACCCATATGGGGTGCGACGTGGTATGGAACGATGCCGAACGTTCATGGGATTGTCCATGCCATGCTTCACGATTCTCCTATAAAGGGGACGTATTGGAGGGGCCAGCAACGAAACCCTTAAAGGAGTATGAAAAATAACGCTCTCCTTTTTCACCCATAAAAAAGAGGAACGACTCCATTAAAGAAGTCGTTCCTCCCACTTTTCAATCTACCTGACTAACACCAGATGCATGCATTTCTTGCTGTCCTCGACCTTCCACGCAGGGTTCAACGATTCGCGCTTCCTGGCTCTTCCTTTCGTTCACAAGCACCAGGATCCTGCCGTTCTCCACATCTGTTGCATACATTGGTGCATCACGGTCGGATAGGCCGAGTTCGAGCAGTTTGTTACCGACCCCTTGTGGTGCCTGTACCTCTTCTGGCAAAAGAATTTTATCGACCATAGAGTCTTCCTCTTCCGCTACAATCCTCTCGATGCGTGTTCCCATCGGATAATCGGAACCAAGGGAATCACCGATTGCCACGATGACAATCTCTTCTGCCTGATACCCTTGAACAATCAAACCTTCTACCACATTTCTTGCTTTTTTCTCTGTATCATATACACCTAATATTGTTTTCTTCATTGTCGTTTCCTCCTAGGAAAATGATAGCTCTTTTCTCTATACATTCCCCCGTGGAGACAGTTGAAACACCCTTACAGAAATTTCCTAGCTCTTTAACCAAATTGTGCATGGTGTAATCTGCTATAGATTCCCTCTGCCTCAATTAGTTCCTCATGTCGACCTTGTTCTGCGATGCCATCTTTTGTCACGACCATAATACGGTCCGCGTTTTTAATAGTGGCAAGGCGGTGAGCGATAACAAGTGTTGTCCGGTCTTTGGAAAGCTCTGTCAACGACTCCTGGATAGCGCGTTCTGTTTCGGTATCTAAAGCAGATGTCGCTTCATCTAGGATAAGGATAGGTGGGTTCTTCAAGAATATTCGCGAGATAGCAAGGCGTTGCTTCTGGCCACCTGAGAGTTTCACCCCGCGTTCCCCAATGACTGTATCAAGTCCTTGCGGCTGGGTGGAAATGAATTCATCCAGCTGGGAACGTCTTGCCGCCTCCATAATCTCTTCATCTGAGGCATCAAGTTTTCCGTATGCGATATTCTCCCGGATGGTTCCGGAAAATAAAAACACGTCCTGCTGAACGATGCCAATTTGGCTTCGCAAAGATTCGAGCTTCAATTCGCGTGTATCATAGCCGTCAATGAGGATGCTGCCTTCTTCTAGTTCATAAAACCTTGGCAAAAGACTGCATAGCGTTGTCTTTCCGGCCCCTGAAGGACCAACAATCGCAACCGTTTCACCCGCTCTGACGGTGAGGTTGATGTTTTTCAATACTCTCTCGTTGCCTTCATAGCCGAACGAAACATTACGATAATGAATCTCTCCCTCTAGATCAGCATGTACCGCACCTGGTGCATCTGCAATATCAGGTTCCGTATCCATAATCTCCGTGTAGCGTTTAAACCCGGCAATCCCTTTTGGATAACTCTCAATCACGGCATTTATTTTTTGAATAGGCCCTAGTAAGATATTGGATAGCAGAATGAATGCGACAAACTCCCCGTAGCTAAGCTCTCCGCGAATAACGAAGAAAGTCCCAAATAACAGGGTAAATAGCGTCACAAGTCGCATCAGCATATAGTTTGCCGTGACATTCTGGGCCATGATTTTATAAGAAGCAAGCTTCGTAGAACGGTAGCTATCATTGTTCACTGCAAATTGCTTCTGTTCGTGCTTTTCGTTTGCAAAAGCCTGCACAACGCGGATTCCACCGATGCTGTCCTCTACTCTCGCATTTATTTCTGCGACGTCGCTGAACATTCTGCGGAATGTGCGCGTCATTTTTTTATTAAAATGAATGGCAAGGATCATCAGAAGCGGAATGACCAAAAATGATAGAATGGCAAGCTTCCAGTTGATGGAGAGCATGATGATGAACGCTCCTGCGAGAGTCATCAGTGCGACGAAAACATCCTCTGGTCCATGGTGGGCCACTTCCCCTATTTCTTCCAGGTCCTTGGTCAGCCTAGAAATGGAATGACCTGTTTTGTTGTTGTCATAATAGCCGAATGACAGCTTCTGCATGTGCTGGAACAGCTTCCTGCGCATGTCGGTCTCAATATTGATTCCAAGCATATGCCCCCAATAGGTAACAATGTAATGAAGCCCTGTGTTGATGACATAAATGGCAAGCAGCCCGATGCATGCCCAAACGATGAGAGTCCAGTTTTCTTGCGGCAACAGGCGGTCGATCACCTGGTTGACTGCAAGAGGAAACGCAAGCTCTAGCAGCCCCACTAATACTGCGCACGAAAAATCCAAAATGAACAGCCACTTATATGGCTTATAATAGGAGAAAAACCTTCGTACCAATCCTTCCACATCCTTTTCAACTAATTATGTATATAGCCTTTTTCCTTCGAGTCCCTAATGATAATCGTTATCATTTACATTCTACTATACTACCCTTTCCCAATACACGTCAATGTAATTATATTAGGAAACAAGCGACTACCTGTGTTATAAAGAAATCAAAAGGATCTTATGTAGAGAGTGGGAGAATATGCGATGGCTAACATACTGATCATTGAAGACGAAAAAAAGATTGCCCGTGTCCTTCAACTAGAACTCGAGCATGAGGGCTATGAGACGGATGCCGCATTCACTGGCACCAGCGGCTTGGAGAAATTCAAAGAACAAAACTGGGACTTGGTGCTGCTTGATGTGATGCTACCCGAATTGAGCGGTTTAGAAGTGTTGAGGAGAATCCGTTCCACAGATACGAGCACTCCAGTCATCCTTCTCACCGCCCGCAACTCTATCCCAGACAAAGTAAGCGGTCTGGATCTTGGAGCAAACGATTATGTGACAAAACCTTTTGAAATAGAGGAACTTTTGGCAAGAGTAAGATCCTCCCTGCGGACGGTACAGGTAAAGTCTGAGCATTCGAGTGTCCTTACTGTCAAGGACTGGACCGTTAATGAAAAAACACGCGAGGTCCTCCGGGGCGAAGAACAAGTGGACCTGACCCCAAAAGAGTTCGATCTTCTTGTCTACTTTATCGAAAACAAAGGACAGGCACTGAATCGCGAACAGATCCTCAACCGGGTATGGGGCTTTGATTATTACGGGGACACCAATATCGTCGACGTATACGTCAGGCACCTACGGAAAAAGCTAGAACTCTCAGATGTGTTGCTGACTGTCCGAGGTGTCGGATACCGATTAAAGGAGTAGCAGGCAGATGAAAATAAAAAGCAAAATTCTCTTGTTTAGCACCGTATGGCTCGTCATCATGCTGCTGCTTGTTAACGGGGCCATCTATTTTCTTTTTCAAAAAAACATTCTGGACAATGACCTGAACCGGGTCAGAGATCATGCCGAGTCGGTGACAGAAGCCGTGAACAGGGCCATCAGCGAGAACGAAACGGATTTCAGCTCCCTGCTCAATGCCTATCTCCCTCCTAACGGAATGATCCGCATCGTGACTGAAGAAAACACTTCAGTGGCCAACAGTGCTAAGGAGTACGACATGAGGTTGGTTCCCACTAAGTTTCAGAATCAGCAGTTTTCCACCGTTCGAACGTTGGAAGGCACTCCATATGCGGTGGTTTCCTATCCGTTGATTTGGACGGATGGAAATATCGTGATGCTAGAGGTCACAGAAAAGCTGGAGGATTCCAAACGGACAATTAACACCCTGCTTATCGTGCTACTACTCGCTTCGGTTTTCATCCTGATTCCTGCCTTATTTTTCGGAAACGTATTGAGTCGGATTATTTTAACGCCGATTCATGCTATGACGAAAACGATGAAGCAGATCCAGCAGACTGGGGATTATCAGAAGCTGCGACTTGAGGGCACTTCCAAGGATGAGCTTTACACAATGGGAAACACATTCAACCAGATGATAGATATCCTCGAGAAAAACTATCAAAAACAACAGCAGTTCGTGTCCGATGCCTCCCATGAATTGAAGACGCCGCTTACGGTCATCGAGAGCTATGCAAGCATGCTTAAACGCTGGGGCATGAAGAAGCCCGAGTTATTGGAGGAATCGGTGGATGCCATCTACTCCGAGTCGATCCGTATGAAGGAAATGACCGAGCAGATGCTGCAGCTGGCCAATGCGGATAATGATATGGTGCTAAAAAAAGAATCGGTGGATCTGCATGATCTTTGCAGGCAGGCGGCACACAATATGGAGGTTTCTTTTAATAGGGAAATCCTGCTTGTTAATCAGGGTCTAGCATCTCCTATTTTTGCAGATACCAATAAAATAAAGCAGTTACTCTATATTCTTTTGGATAACGCGCGGAAATATAGTGAAGCAGAAATAGAGTTGGAGCTTGGCGAGACGGCTAGCAACTGCTATTTTTCCGTCCGTGATAAAGGGATGGGGATCCCGAAAGAGGACCTAGATAAAGTCTTTGACCGCTTTTATCGGGTCGATAAAGCCAGAAACCGCGAGTCAGGTGGTGCAGGCCTTGGTCTTTCCATTGCCAAGCAGATCGTGGAAGCACATCAAGGAACGATCGACTTTATAAGTTCGGAAGGAAAAGGCACGACCGTGAAAGTGACATTGCCAAAGGGAAAGGACAGTGAACGCGAATGAAAAATAAGAAACGGATTCGGATTTTGATCACTGGAGCTTTTGTGGTACTTTCAGGGGCTGCGCTCTTTTATCTTTTTTTTAACAAGACAGAGGCCTTGGCTTCAGAAACAGAAGTACGGGAGCTCGTGGAGACCCAATACAGCGGAAGCACGATTACCTCCCTGGAGCAAAAAGGGGAAATCTATGAGGTATTTATGGAGAATGATATGGGTGAATATCAGGTGATGGTGGACGGCCGCACTCGAGAGATCACCTCTTTGAAGCTAGTGAACCGAAAAGGGGATGCCGGCGGAGGAGAACCTGGATCAGAGGAGTCGGGTGGCGAAGAGTCTCAAGATCCCGCAGAGGAGAAGCCCGCTCCAAGCATGCTTACCAGGGATGAGGCCATTGAAATTGCCTTAAAGGAAGTTCCAGGTAAAGTGGACGATGTGGAGCTTGATGAAGACAATGGTGTAAAGGTATATGAAGTCGAAATCGAAGTGGATGAGGATTCGGAAGCGACCATCATCATCAATGCCTATACAGGGGAGATTCTGTCTTTGACTTGGGATTGACATAAACTTCTGCTACATTAAGATTTTTTAATGTTTTCCTCCTTTTCTATTAATGTTGGCTGGCTATTATGTAAGTGTAGCAAGCAAAACAAACAATATTTCAAGGAGGAATTTACAATGAAAATTTTCACAGCAGTCATGGCAGGAGCCGTACTTATCGGAGGAATCAGTGTTGGAGCGGAAGCGTTAAAGAACGAGGATACGAAGGAGAACTTGAAGCAAGTCCAGGTTGCCACTCCGTCTGACGAAAAGACTGGCATCACATTAGCCGAAGCATCTGATATCGTATTGGCAAAAGTGGAAAATGGCGTTATTAAAGAAGCGGAGAAAGACCGCGAAAATGGACGTCTTGTTTATGAAATCGACGTGAAAAATGACGAGTACGAGTTTGAATTTAAGGTAGATGCCACGAATGGGGAAATCATCAAGGAAGAACGAGAAGAGCGTAGCCGTAATAAAGCAGCTACTACTGGTGGAAAAAAGAATAATGGGAATACGGATACGGATGAAGCCGTGATTTCCATCGGAGAGGCCATAGGAATTGCGAAAAAGGAAGTACCGGGCAAACTCGAAGACATTGAACTAGAACGAGAAAACGGAAAGCTTGTGTATGAAGTGGAAATTGAAAACTTCCAAAATGGTGATGATGAAGATGTAACGGTCTATATTGATGCCATTACCGGGAAAGTATTGTATGTAGAGTGGGATGATTAATCGTGGTTTAGTGGAGGAGCGGCTCTTTTAGGGGCTGCTTTTTTGGTTGGGTTTTTGAAAGGGTTTTAGCTAATCAGTCTTTTGACCTTTTGCTTTTTGATGATTTTATAAAAAAAGCCGCCCAGGTCCACAAACTCTCCCCAGACGGCCAGTACCTCCAACCTACAGAAACACACTCTTCTCAATCTCTTTCATTTCATAAAAATACCCTTGCTTGCTCATCAGCTCATCAAACGTTCCCGCTTCCACGACACGCCCATTCTCCATGACAATGATCTGATCCATTTTCTCCAGTCCAGTCAAGCGGTGACTAATTAAAACCAATGTATCCTCTGCCGCCACCTCAAAAAGCTTTTCAAAAATCGCCGCTTCTGTTACAGCATCGACAGAAGAAGTCGGTTCATCCAAGAGCCACAAACGTTCGGCCTTCAACAACGCACGGGCAATGGCAAGGCGCTGTTTCTCCCCACCGGAAAGGTTCTCCCCTTTTTCCAGTACCTCAGCATCCAAGGAAAACCCGTCGAGCTTCACTGCGCCCAATGCACCCAGCATCTCCTCATCACTCAATCCATCTTTGGCAAGAGCAAGATTTTCCCGGATCGTGCCGTAGAAAAAGTGATTTTCCTGAAGGACTACGTTCGCCTTGCTCCACAAGTCTACTTGCTCCACTGCAGAATAGTTCCATTCATCCAACGAGACCATTCCCTCGTCTGCCTCATAAATTTTTAACAGCAACTGTAATAACGTCGATTTACCGGAACCGCTTGGACCCACGATTGCCGTTTTGGATCCTGCAGCTAAACGGATATTCACCCCGTCCAATGTCCGGCGGGATTCTCCCGGATAGCGGAAGCTGACATCCTTCATATCAAAAGAGAATGCCTTTCGCACAGGTAGTTCCACCGTTTTCTCAGCAGAAGTCCCACCTACAAACGGCTCTCCGTCCACAACGTCATCCAGTCTTGCTGCCGCCCTCCTGCTGTCCTCATAGTGATTCGGAAAAACAGCCATCGGCGCTGCATTTTCAAATACAGTAAGAGAAATCATGACAAGCATCGCGAGGAACAGCCCTTCAAACTGTCCTTCCACAGTCAAATATGCACCGAGCGCCAGGAGCGTCCAGGACACCAGCAAGGTGACAAACGTGTTCACCGATTGATTGAACATCGCCTGCTTCCCTTCTCGTTCCTGTTCCTCCACATACGAACCGGCAGCATCAGCCAGCAATTTCTCCTTATGATTCAGCTGCTGATAAATTTTCAAATCGCGGAATCCGTAAAACAGTTCCGTCACCTCTGTAGAAAGCGCCCCCCGCTCTTCTCTGACACGATTTTGCAAACGGCGCTGTCCTACCGCAAAAATGGCCGGTACCACAAACCCTGTCAAAATCAGTCCGACGAACATTACTAATGCTAAATAGACAGAGAAAAAGGAAATGAAAAATATCGTACTTAAAAAGACAAGAACCAGCACAATCGGCGGGTAGAATACGCGAAGAAAGAAATTCTGTAAGCTTTCCACGTCCCCCACAATTCGTGCAAGCAAATCGCCGCTGCGGTATTTTTGAAATATTTGTGGCGCAAGCGGTTCTATTTTTTTATAAAAAGAAACACGGAGATTACTTAAAATCGTAAAGGTCGCCCTGTGCGAGTACAGCCGCTCACCATATCGGCTGAATGCCCTCGCAAAACCGAAAAGCTTCAGGACTGCAATCATGACAGTCAAGGTATAAATTGGCGGAGCAAGAGCCGCTTTGGAAATAAGGAATCCGCTGGAGGCGAAAAGCCCAACAGCCGTAATTCCTGCTGCGAATCCTAGTAAAATGGACAGTAGAATGTCTTTCTTCTCCAGCATGACAAGCTTCACTACATGTGCTAATTCTCTCATCCTGCGTTCCCTCCTTGCTGGACAGACACCATTTCACGATAAGCCGGTACAGTTTCCTCCAGCTCCTCATGTGTTCCTTGAGCAAGTAGCTTGCCTGCTTCTAAGAGGAGGATAGAGTCTGCCTGTTTAATTGTGTGTAGCCTGTGGGCAACGGTGATGACCGTCGACGTTTTCGCCAACTCCTTCATCGAAGCCTGCAAAATTCGTTCTGTCTGCAGGTCCAATCCTGTGGTCGGTTCGTCAAACAGGATAACCGACGGCTTTTTCAAAAAGGCCCGCGCCAATGCTAATCGTTGCTTTTCGCCACCTGAAAGCCCTCTACCAGCTTCTCCTATTTTCGTTTCGAAACCTTCTGGTAAAGATTCAACTAACGGAAGAATCCCCGCTTTTCCCGCAGCCTCTCTTATTTCCTCTTGGGTTGCTTCTGCCTTCCCACCAATCGCAATGTTGTCTGCGATGGTTCCGGAAAAAAGATAAGGATTCTGCGAGATATAGCTAACACGGTCAAACCATGCTTTTTCCTCAAATTCAAATAATGGCTTTCCATCCACCAGCACTTCGCCTTCTGACGGGCGAATCAACCCTGCCATTAGGTTAAGCAATGTTGATTTTCCAGCTCCGCTTCGACCAATCAAGGCTACTTGCGTATAGGGCGGAATATTCACTGATATATTATTTATGGCAAAGCCCTGCTCCCCATAACGGAAGCCAAGGTTCTTCAACTGGATGGAAGGCGGTCCGCTTTCTGTTGGAAGGGATGCGTCTCCCCATTTCAAAGGTGCCTCCTCTTCAGCCAGCTCATCTGTCACTTTTTCCGCTGCCCCCATGCTTCCGCGTCCGGTATGAAAGGCGCTTCCAAGCTCCTTTAGATACAGGTAGAATTCAGGTGCCAATACCAATACGAAAAAGGCTGTAAAGAACGTGACATTTTCAAATACAACAAGCTGCAAACCTACTTCAAGAGCGATCAACCCGATGGCAAGCATCGAAATGAATTCAAGCATTAACGAGGATAAAAATGCGATCCTCAACACTTCCATCGTCGCATCCCGGAAGCTTAAACTGCTGTTTTCGATTGTTTCCTGCTGTTTGGCCGAACGACCGAATAGCTTTAAAGTCGTGAGCCCCTGCAATGTATCAAGGAAGGTTCCGGAAAATGCATTCAGCTTATCCATCTGCTCTTCCGATTTCTTCTTTGTTTTCAACCCTACGACAATCATGAAAATAGGAATGAACGGTGCTGTGACCAAAATGATTAGCCCTGTGTTCACATGCTGGCTGAATGCCGCAATCAAAATCATGATCGGGATGATGCTCGATTGGATGACCTGTGGCACATACCTGCTGAAATACGGATCGATTTCATCCACCGCATCCATCATGACGCTCACCTTTTGGCCAGATTGACCTTTTAGGGAAGCTTGAACCGGACTGTTGGAATACTTTTGGAGCAAGGCGGTGCGAAAATCTCGTTTAACTTTCGTAGCAAGCTTCACCCCGGTGAGGCCGCTCCAATAGGTCAAGGCGGCCCTTGCAGCCAATACCGCTAGAAGCCCGCCAAGGAAAGGCAGGATTTCTTGGAAAGTGTGGCCCCTTAGGAACACGCGATCCACGATGGTCACGAAGAAATACGCCTGCCCGATGACCGTCGCCCCTGTCAGGAGGGCGATTAAGATCAGTGTCATTCTTGTGCCTCTATGTGATTTCGCGATCATTTTTAAATCAGTCATTATCGTTAAATCCCTCTTTTCTATTAGTGAAAATTGGATTGTATAGTTTAGTTAGTGAAAATATTCACATACTTTATAGTTAACATTATATAACATGCCCGCTTGGATTTCCTCTTTTGTGATTGACCATTTTATGACATATTTATGGTTTCCCTCTTCCGTTATTAAAGTAACTGATTTGTTAGGAGACGAATCTGCCCTTTTTTCATGTGACGGGATTTTTTTGCGTTATGATGGGATTATTCGGAGATATGAAGGGATTATCTTCTCTTGTGACGGAATTAGATTATTGAAGCTTATCCACGACCTCCTATCTAATAGGAATGTTACTCTTTGTGAAGGGATTGAACGAAGTAGTGAAGGGATTAGAAATAAAATCCACTATACAAAGCAAGTTTTCATTAAAAAGCGAAACAATTTAGTAAGTACAAAAATTCCAACCCGACTACTTCTACCCCACCCCTTCACCGCATAAAATTAAATCATTCAGAAAAAAACATTGCATTTCACACTCACCTGTTGTAAATTAGTAAAATAATTAAATTGTTCAGATAATTAAATAGTGAACTTTCTTATCCAGAGAGGTTGAGGGAATGGCCCGAAGACACCTCAGCAACCAGCAGCGCCCGGCAGAACGGACGTTGAAAAGGTGCTAATTCCAGTGAGCGGTGATGCTTGCAGAGATGAGAAGAATGAACTTTCAATGGAAAAGTCTTCTTCTTATAGAAGGCTTTTTCTTTTTATTTTCGGCCTTTTGGTATCTCTGAAACTCCCCTGTTGCTTTACGTTCCAGGTGTTCGCTTTCCACGGGGCGACCTTGAGCCTCCTCGGGCTATGCCCTGCGGGGTCTCAAGATTGTCGCTTCTCCCCCGTAGGAGTCTCACACCTTGCACTTCAAGCAACAGGGAGAGACTGAATCCCCCATCCCTTTGGAAGAAACAATCGTCACTTACCATATAGGAGGCCTATTCATGTATAAAACGGAAACGAAGCTTGCACAAATTGGAAACAGATCAGAGACTGCCACTGGAACCGTGAATCCACCTGTTTATTTTTCCACTGCCTATCGCCATGAGGGCATCGGACAATCGACAGGATATGACTATACTAGAACCGGAAATCCAACGCGCCATGTGTTAGAAAAAGCGATTGCAGACCTGGAAAGCGGCGACCAGGGGTTTGCCTGTAGCTCCGGCATGGCGGCAATTCTGACAATCCTTTCCCTGTTCAAGTCCGGTGACCACCTCATCGTTTGCAAGGATTTGTACGGTGGCACGTACCGCCTCTTTGAAGAAGGCTATAAAAAATGGGGACTGTGTTGTAGTTATGTGGATACGACCGACCTTTCACAAATCGAAGACGCTATTACTCCACAGACGAAGGCCATTTTTGTGGAGACCCCAACCAATCCCCTGATGGTAGAAACAGATCTTGAAGCCGTATCCGAGCTCGCGAAAGCGCACGGAATCCTTTTGATCTGTGACAATACGTTCTTTACTCCTGTTCTATTAAACCCCATAACATTAGGCGCGGACATTGTCATTCACAGTGCCACCAAATACCTTGGCGGGCATAATGATGTGCTAGCAGGACTCATTGTCGCAAAAGGCGCGGAGCTTTGCGAATCACTCTCCCTCCACCATAACGCAGCCGGCGCGGTTCTGAGTCCGTTCGACTCGTGGCTTTTGATTCGTGGCATGAAAACTCTCTCCCTTCGCATGGAACGGCATGAAAAGAATGCGAAGCGAATTGCGGAATACTTAAGTCAGCATGATGTCATCACAGATGTACTTTATCCGGGAAGAGGCGGCATGCTCTCCTTCCGAATCCAAGAAGAGGCATGGGTGAACCCGTTGCTTCAGAACTTAAACCTCATTACTTTTGCCGAAAGCCTTGGCGGTGTGGAAAGCTTCATCACTTATCCAGCCACCCAGACACATGCGGACATTCCGGAAAAGATCCGCATCGAGACCGGCGTATGCAACAGGCTGTTGCGCTTTTCGGTCGGCATTGAAGACGCAGAAGACTTGATCCAAGATTTAGAGGCGGCGCTCAAGGCCGCTTCCATCCAAAAGGAGGTCCTATCATGAGCCATTCTTTTCAAACGAAGCTGTTGCACAATCGCCATAAGTTTGACAAGAGCAATGGAGCGGTCAGTGTGCCAATCCAGCATGCTTCCACCTTCCATCAATCTGATATCGATTCCTTTGGCAAATATGATTATGGCCGCTCTGCGAATCCTACCCGGGAGGCACTCGAAGAAACGATCACCAACCTGGAGGAAGGAACGAGAGGCTTTGCCTTTTCATCTGGAATGGCGGCAATCTCGACTGCTTTCCTCCTTCTCTCACAAGGAGATCACGTATTAATCTCAGAAGACGTCTATGGCGGGACCTACCGGATGGTTTCAGAGGTTCTCATCCGTTACGGCGTGGAGCATACCTTTGTGGATATGACGGATTTAGATAAAGTGAAAGCAGCCATACAACCCAACACCAAGCTGTTTTATGTGGAGACGCCATCGAATCCTCTGTTGAAGGTAACGGACATCTCGGCCATTTCTACACTCGCTAAATCAATTAAAGCCTGGACATTTGTCGATAACACCTTCCTGACACCCGCCTTGCAAAAGCCGCTGGAGCTTGGCGCGGATCTTGTCCTTCACAGCGCAACCAAGTTTCTTTCTGGCCACAGCGATGTGGTAGCAGGTCTTGCGGTAGCGAAGGATCCCGTGCTTGCCGATCGTTTAGCCTTTTTACAAAATTCCTTTGGGGCCGTACTTGGTGTTCAAGATGCATGGCTTGTCTTAAGAGGACTCAAAACGTTGCACGTAAGGCTGGAGCAATCCCAAAAATCAGCCTATAAAATTGCCGGTTATCTAGAAAAGCACCCTGCCGTGAAGAACGTGTATTTTCCAGGCCTGACGACACATCCAGGTTTCACGCTTCAACACAGACAGGCGCAAGGACCTGGGGCTGTACTTTCTTTTGAACTGCACAGCGAGGAAGATCTCAGGAATTTTGTCGGCCAGGTGGAGATTCCGGTGTTTGCTGTTAGTTTAGGGGCAGTGGAATCGATTCTCTCCTTCCCGGCGAAAATGTCCCATGCGGCGATGCCGGAAGCGGAACGGCTGAAACGCGGCATCTCGAACTCTTTGCTCCGCCTGTCGGTTGGCCTTGAGAGTGCGGATGACCTAATAGAAGACTTTGAACAGGCATTACAACTTCTAGCTACAAAAAGAAGCGCAAACCAAGAACAACGGAGGGTGTATCATGGGAATCTTAGATAGTTTACAGCAGGACAAAATACTGATTGCAGACGGGGCGATGGGGACCCTCCTCTATTCCTTCGGCTCGGACTGTTGCTTTGAAGAGTTAAACCTGTCGCACCCAAGCCAGATTTACAACATCCACAAGGCTTATCTAAATGCGGGTGCCAACCTCATCCAGACGAACACGTATGCGGCGAACTACCATAAGCTTGAACGCTACGGTCTGCAGGATCAGGTGAAAGAGATAAACAGCGCAGCGGTGAGGCTAGCCAAAAAAGCGGTGGCAGATCACCCTGATGCCCATGTGGTCGGTACGATTGGCGGCATCCGTGCCATCAAGCCGGAAGCCATTCCACTCGAGGAGATCAAACGTACCTTCCGCGAGCAGCTCTACTGTCTGCTGCTTGAAGGGGTGGACGGCATCCTACTAGAAACCTTCTATGACCTTGAGGAACTGGAAACAGTTTTGCAGATTGCTAGAAAAGAAACGAACCTGCCTATCATTGCTCAAGTGTCCCTGCAGGAGGTCGGCTATTTGCAGAACCGGGTGCCTATCACAGATGCCTTGAACTGCTTGGAATCACTTGGTGCAGATATCGTTGGCCTCAATTGCCGGTTGGGACCATTTCATATGATTTCGACGCTCGAGGAGGTATCGATTCCAAAGCATGCCTACCTTTCCGCCTACCCTAATTCGAGCCTTCCCTCCTATGTCGACGGGAAGCTCGAGTATGAGAGTGACGCGGAGTATTTTAAGGAAACGGCATTGGCTTTTCGGGATCAGGGCGTGAGATTGCTTGGGGGCTGCTGCGGTACCACGCCTGCTCATATCCAGGCATTTTCCGAGGCGCTTCAAGGGGTGGCTCCTCTAAAAGAAAAGCAGGTAAAACGAAAAGAAAGAAAGATTATCATCCCTTCACAAAAGAAAGATGTGCCGACACCTATTTTTGAGAAGGCAAAAAAGGAGCAATCCATCATCGTGGAGCTTGATCCCCCACGCAAATTGAACACAGAGAAGTTCATGAATGGCGCACAGGCGTTGAAGGATGCGGGCATCGATGCGCTCACATTAGCGGACAATTCCCTTGCCTCACCAAGGGTCTGCAACACGGCACTCGGCTCCATCGTGAAATCGGATATCGGCTTGCGTCCGCTCATCCATATCACCTGCCGAGACCGCAATCTGATCGGCCTGCAATCTCATTTGATGGGACTGCACCAGCTTGGCATTCATGATGTGCTTGCGGTGACTGGCGATCCGACGAAGGTCGGCGATTTTCCCGGCGCCTCCTCCGTCTATGATGTGACATCTTTCGGCCTGATCAATATGATCAAGCAGTTCAACCAGGGCGTCTCCCTTTCTGGAAAAGAACTTGGGGAGCGCACCAACTTTTCTGTCGGGGCAGCGTTCAACCCGAACGTCCGCGTCATCGATAAGGCGGTCGAACGTCTGGAGAAAAAAATAGATGCAGGCGCAGACTACTTTATTAGTCAGCCCGTCTTTTCAGAAGAAAAATTACTGGAAGTCTATCATGCAACCAAGCATATCGATGCACCCATCTATATTGGCATCATGCCATTGATCAGCAGTAGGAACGCGAATTTTCTTCACCATGAGGTGCCGGGAATCAAGCTGACTCCACAGGTACTTGAGGCGATGAATCGTCATCAAAATGACCCGCAGCAGGCAACTCTAGAGGGGCTGAACATTGCCAAGGGTCTGCTAGATGCCGCACTTGAACTATTCAATGGCATCTATCTGATCACACCATTCATGCGCTATGAACTGACAGTCGAGCTTGCCACCTATGCAAAAAAATACGGTCCGTTTCATTCATCCAGGAGGGTTCAAAATGTCTAAACCTATCACACTACTAGAACAACAGTTGCAAAAGAAGATACTGATTATGGACGGCGCGATGGGAACGATGTTGCAACAGGCAAATCTCACTCCCGATGACTTTGGCGGAGAAGAATACGACGGCTGTAATGAAAACCTGAATATCACCGCCCCTGATGTCATCGAGCGCATCCATGTAGAGTACCTGAATGCCGGCGCCGATATCGTGGAGACCAATACATTCGGCGGGACAGACCTTGTCCTTGATGAGTATGACATTGGATACAAAGCGTATGAGATCAATAGATTGGGAGCGGAGATCGCCAAGCGGGCAACCTCCCAAGTTTCCACCCCGGAGTGGCCCCGCTTTGTTGCGGGTTCTATCGGTCCGACCACGAAAACACTGAGTGTTACTGGCGGAACGACGTTTGATGAGTTGACACATTCCTATGAAGAGCAGGCCCGCGGATTGTTAGACGGCGGTTCTGATTGTCTTTTAGTAGAAACAAGCCAGGACTTATTGAACGTGAAATGTGCGTTTCTTGGGATTCAGCGTGCTTTTGAAAACACAGGAATCACTGTCCCTATCATTATCTCCGGCACCATCGAACCGATGGGAACAACCCTTGCAGGACAGGCAATCGATGCATTTTACGTATCTGTGGAGCACATGAAGCCTCTAGCGGTCGGACTGAACTGTGCGACCGGCCCTGAGTTCATGCAAGACCATATCAGAACATTGTCCAATCTTTCGAAAAGCGCGGTCAGCTGCTATCCGAACGCAGGCCTTCCCGATGAGGAAGGTCATTACCATGAAACACCTCAGTCCCTTGCAACCAAGCTTGGCGGATTTGCCGAACAGGGCTGGCTGAACATTGTCGGTGGCTGCTGCGGGACGACGCCAGACCATATCCGCTCGATTTCTGATGTGATGAAGAATTACAAGCCGCGAGCTACGAAAGTTTCCGACCACCATAGCGTTTCCGGGATTGAATCGTTCATCTATGACGACCCTTCCCTACGCCCGATCATGGTCGGGGAGCGTACCAATGTCATCGGCTCCCGCAAATTCAAGCGATTGATAGCCGAGAAAAAGTTTGAAGAAGCAGCAGAAGTGGCTCGTGCACAGGTCAAAGGCGGCGCCCACGTCATCGATATCTGCCTTGCCGACCCTGACCGCGATGAACTCGAGGATATGGAAGCTTTTGTACAAGAAGTTGTAAAAAAAGTAAAGGCACCGCTTGTCATCGACTCTACCGATGAAGAGGTCATTGAGGCTGCGTTGAAGTACTCGCAAGGTAAAGCGATCATCAACTCTATCAACCTGGAGGACGGCGAGGAGCGCTTCGAAGCAATCATTCCGTTGGTCCATAAATACGGGGCGGCTCTTGTCGTCGGGACGATTGACGAGATAGGAATGGGTGTTTCCGCCGAAAGAAAGCTTGAGATTGCCAAGCGTTCGTATGATTTGCTCGTCAACAAGTACAACGTCTCACCTACCGATATCATTTTCGATCCACTGGTCTTCCCTGTCGGTACCGGTGATGAGCAGTATATTGGTTCGGCGAATGCGACGGTAGAAGGAATACGACTGATAAAAGAAAACTTCCCTGCCTGTCTGACGATCCTTGGTGTCAGTAATGTCTCTTTCGGTCTCCCACCGGTCGGGCGTGAAGTGCTAAATGCCGTTTACCTCTATCATTGCACACAGGCCGGCCTTGATTATGCGATTGTGAACACGGAAAAGCTGGAGCGTTTCGCCTCCATCCCAGCGGAAGAGATCGAGATGGCGGAGAAATTGTTGTTTGAAACCACTGATGAATCCCTGGCATTATTCACTGATTTTTATCGCGGTAAAAAGAAAGAGGTGAAATCCAATATTCCGGATATGCCACTTGAAGAACGACTAGCCTACTATGTGGTGGAAGGGACAAAAGAGGGGCTTCTTCCAGACCTGGAGCTTGCTTTGGCCGCCTACCCCACTCCGCTAGAAATCATTAACGGTCCTTTAATGAACGGGATGAAGGAAGTCGGCCGGTTGTTCAACGACAACCAATTGATCGTTGCGGAAGTGTTGCAAAGCGCCGAGGTCATGAAAGCGTCCGTTGCTTTCCTTGAGCCGCACATGGAAGCAAGCGATACCTCCTCCTCAAAGGGCAAGGTGCTGCTTGCGACCGTTAAAGGCGATGTGCATGACATTGGGAAAAACCTGGTCGACATCATTTTGAGCAATAACGGCTTTGATGTGGTGGACTTGGGGATAAAAGTCACTTCCACCGACCTGATTCAGGCAATCAAAAAGGAAAAACCAGATATCGTCGGACTATCCGGACTGCTCGTGAAATCCGCCCAGCAAATGGTGTTAACGGCGCAGGATATGAAGCAGTCGGATATCTCGGTTCCTATTTTAGTTGGAGGGGCTGCATTGTCACGTAAGTTTACGGACAACAAGATCTCGAAGGAATATGAAGGACTTGTGTTGTATGCTAAGGATGCGATGAACGGTTTGTCATTGGCCAACCAGCTTCGGTCACCAGAAGAGTTGGAAGCGTTGGTTACTGAACAGGCAGAGAAGCGAAAGAAGCGGAGGGAGGCGGAGGCGTTAAAGCCTGTCGGAGAAGTTGCAGACAGCAGTGCCGTGGCGACTGCAGTTAAGATCCGCTCCAATGTATCCCGTGATGTTCGTGTATTTACACCGAGTGATACGAAGCGCCATCTGCTGCGAAACATTTCCGTCTCCCATGTGGAGCCGTACATCAATATGCAAATGCTGATTGGCCACCATCTTGGGGTGAAGGGGAAAATAGAAAATCTTCTTGCCGAAAAGGATGAACGCACTTTGCAGGTGAAAGAGGTCGTGGATCATCTGTTAACAGAAGCGAAGCTGAAAAAGCTGATCACTCCTGCTGCAGTGTACCAATACTTCCCGGCCCAATCGGAAGGGAATACCTTATTCATCTATGACCCGGACGACACGTCCAAGGTGATCGAGCAGTTTGATTTTCCAAGGCAGGCAAAAGAGCCTCACCTATGTCTATCAGATTATGTGAAGTCCCGTGAAAGTGGTGTCATGGATTATGTCGGACTGTTTGCGGTAACTGCGGGTAGAGGAATTCGTGAATTGGGTGCCGCCTATAAAAAGGAAGGCCGCTTTTTGGAAAGCCATGCTCTACAGGCATTGGCACTTGAGACCGCTGAAGGCCTCGCCGAACTCGTCCACCAGCAAATGCGTGACCGCTGGGGCTTTCCGGATCCGGTGAGCTTTACGATGAAGGAGCGCTTCTCTGCCAAGTACCAAGGCCAACGTTTCTCGTTCGGATACCCAGCGTGTCCAAACCTCGATGATCAGCAAAAGTTGTTCAAACTGATTCAACCTGAGGATATCGGGGTGGAGTTGACGGATGGCTGTATGATGGAGCCGGAAGCATCGGTATCGGCAATTGTGTTTGCCCATCCGGAGGCTAGGTATTTTAATGTGTTGTAAATGAGAAACCCCGCGTGGTCAGTGATGAGCTGACTATGCGGGGTATTTTAAAAGAAGGGACCACTCCAAGTAAAGTGATCCCCCGCCTCATTATCAGTAACCAAACCCCTCATTAGCAAACACAAGGTCAACTAAAACAGGGCTGATTCCGTCTTTGTATATAATCGTTAGCTCTGCCCCTGCGATAATATCATAATTTCCGGCTGTTCCATATGCCACACGTAAGACAAGTGGTTCTTTTTCACCTTCTATTAAAAATTCCACTGAATTCCGATCGACCACTCCTGTAATGACAGCATTTGCTTTTAGTAAGCCTCCCGTTTGGATCTTGAGCTCTTGCCCTATCAATACATGATCAGATGAGAGGTTGTTATCCTTTTTCAATTTGTAAGCAGATAGATTGAACTTGTTGGCTATTCCCCATAGTGTTTCTCCTGGCGCTACGGTGTAATATGCCTTTGAAACTGTTTCCTGTTTATTTTCCATCACCGGGATGCCACTAGAAGCCGGGATGATCAGCTGCTGACCAACAAAAATAATGTCTGTTGTGAGGTTATTTTCCTTTTGAATCAAGCCCACTGCGACACCAAATTTTTTACTGATGCTGAACAATGTATCTTCAGACTTCACCTTATAAACAGTTGTCGTTTGGACTTGGCTAACTGTAAGCGTTTGGCCCACTTTTATGACATCACTTTTCAAACCATTTAGTTGTTTCAATCCCGAGACGGTTGTCCCGTACTTCTGGGAGATTGAGAATAAAGTATCACCTTTGGTAACCGTATGGACGACACTTTCAGCTTCTCTATCTTTAGAACTAGCCTCACTAACCTTCAATGTTTGCCCCACTTTGATGACATCAGACTTTAGACCATTAAGCGCTTTTAATTCTTTGACGGATATGCCGTGTTTTTGAGCTAACGAATATAGCGTATCACCTGGCTTAACTTGATAAACTGGAACATTTGCCAACGCCCCAGCACTTTTTGCATTGACCGTGATAAATGCACTAGTAGCAAGCGTTCCAGCTAGGACATAACTAACCACTTTTCTATTTCTCTTTATCTTGTTTGCCCTTTTCTGCGTCTCGATTCTCTCTTTGCGAGACTTAATATTCTGACTTTCCACTGTAATCCCCCTTGATATATGCCAATATATTCTTCTGTTAGAAGTATTTTGTCGAAATCAAGGAAATATTTCGTAGAAGAGTTCATAATTATTAGGGTAGAATACAAAATAGAGTAATTTGTCCCATCTATTGTATTTTAGTGTATTAATATAGAGTAAATTTACCTAATTTTATTGTTAGGAAGCACTACTAGATCAAGTATCTATTTTAAAATTAATATATCCATCCAAACGGACCACGTATCCATCAAAAAACGAACATATCCATTGTAAATTCTATTTATCCATCATAAAACGAATATATCCATTGTAAATTCTATTTATCCAGAGATACTTCCATTACATCCATCCAAGCAAAAAAGCGGCTACCTGGCAGCCGCTTTCCTTCTTTTCTACTTCGATACCCAGTTCCTCGAAGAAATATTCGAAAAATCCCCGATTTGTACGTTATGGCCGACCAGCTTAGTAGGGTCGAGTCCGAAAGCGCAAAATATCAAAAAATCCTACAATTTAAACCTCTTTATCAACTCGCTTAAATCCTCACTCATTGCGAGCAACTCCTCAGCCGAGTAAGCAATACTGCTAATAGCCTTCACTTGCTCGTCTGTCGAAGCCGCAATTTCTTCCGTACCTGCAGCTGACTGCTCGGCAATGGCGGAGATGCTTTGAACGGAAGCGAGCACCTCTTCCTTCGACTCATTCATCGCGTTCATGTTAGTCATGATGTCCTCGATGAATCCGACAATGGAACGAATATTGCTAGCAATCTCCCCAAAGGATTCGCCGGTATCTTTTACAGCAACGCTCTGCTCCCCGGAGATTCGATTCGTCCTCTCCATCTCTTCTACAATCACCTTGGACTCTTCCTGGATACTGGAAATCGTCTCTTTAATGTGTTGTGTCGAATCGGCTGTCTGTTCGGCCAGCTTTCTTACTTCCGTTGCAACAACCGCAAATCCACGGCCATGTTCGCCGGCGCGTGCCGCTTCAATGCTTGCATTCAACGCCAACAGGTTCGTTTGATTAGAAATTTCATTGATGGTGTGCGTGATTTCTTCTATACTATTAATTTTGTCCGTAAACTGGGTCATCAACGCATTGAGGCTCAGCACAATTTCCGTTGATTCATGTGTATGCCCCTGAAGGACTTCTAGCTTCCTCACACCCGTCTCATTAGCCGAAATAATCTGTCCGGAAAGTGCATCCAGGGTCTCTTGTTTAGATAAAACATCTTCTATATTATCCGCAAGATTTTGTGTGCGTGAGCTTGTGCCCTCAAGGTCAGTTGCTTGTTGAACCGCTCCTTTTGAAAGCTCTTCAATCGCACGGTTCATCTCTTCACTTGTTGCGGAAACCTCTTCCGTGACTGCGCTCATATCCTCAACGGCCGCCTTCACTTTTTGAGAAGAATCAGAAACAGTACCTATCATTTCGCGCATGTTAACAAGCATGGTTCTAAAAGAAGTCGCTAAAACACCGATTTCATCCTTGGAGCGCACCTCGATATCCCCTGTCAAATCTCCTTCTGCCACCTTGGTCACTTCGGCGTTTAGCTTCAGGATCGGTCTAGTAATGTAGCGAGCCAGTAGTATGGTAGCGATACTTGCCACCACTAGAGCGATAATACCCACGATAATTATCGTTCGCAGAATGCCACTAGCCAGTGCAAGCATGTCTTTCTCTACGAATACTCCACCAATTTTCCAACCAGTCTTATTAATTGTATTAAAAGCAAGTATCCTTTTCTGCCCGTCGTAGGTGTATCTTTGTACCCCTTCCTTCGCTTCTTCTTGATAAATATTATCGATAAAAGGTAGATCCTGCTCTAGAAGATTCTCCCCCACCAACGTAGGGTGTACTAATGCTACCCCTGTTTTATCCAAAAGAATGCTATAACCACCATATCCTAACTCTTTTTGAGATACCAATTCCTCTAAAGAAGATAGATTTATGTCGGTCGCAATCACCCCTTGTACAATCCCGTTTCCGGTTACCGCTTTAGCTAGCGTTATAACCGGCTCGTTCGTACTTGTATCAATATATACATCCGTATAGATGACTTCACCAGGACTGAGCATGGCAGCTGTGTACCAATCTCTTGTGGTCGGATCGAAATCTGCCGGCAACTCTACGAATGGCGAAGAATAGAACTCCTTTTCCTTCGTTGCCAAGTAAAGCACCTGCATACTTGGGTAGTTCTCCAATACCTGATTGAACCCTTCTAACATGGTCTCTTGGTTAGCAGATGAACCATCTAAAAGGAAGTCACTGACTAATGAAGTACTTCCGTATGATGTCAGGACTCTAGAATAGTTATCTAAATAAATTTGAATGGTCTTTTCCAAATCTCCCATGGCCGCTTCCGCATCTGCCACCACGTCTTGATCTATCTTCCCTTTTGCTTGATTGTATGTAATGACCCCAACACTAGCAATTATCAGGAATATTAGTAGCAAAAACGAAAAGACCAGTTTGCCTCGTAATGATGTAAACATGTATGTGTCTCCTTTGTTTTTAACAGATAAACATTTTATCGACATGGAAAGTTAAATGTTAATAAACATAAGAGAAGTCAGTATTTTCGGAACAAATAGAAGTGTGTAAAGTTACCTTTACACACCTCCTAGAAAAAATTCACACCGTTGCTTTCCGTTCCATTAGATTCAAACCGATCCCCATAAAGAGGACCCCCATAAAGAACAACACAGAAGCCGGCAACAAAAACTGCGACCAGGACCATTCCAGTAATGTTGCGCCCTTTAACATTTCCATTCCGTACGTCATCGGGATTAATTTCGATAAGGTGAGCAATGCCTCCGACTGGACGATTTCCAGTGGCCAATAGGCGCCTCCGATCATGGCCATACTGACCGATATCAGGGGGATGACTGCGTCCAATTGCCTTGGGTTGGTAGCAAGCGCACTTATCAGCACACCAAGGGACACAATCGCAAACAAAAACGGAATGACCACAATCAGAACCAGTGGATATCCTCCGTACAACTCCACTCCCAAGACAAAATGAAAGAAGGAATAGATTAGCACGAGCTGTGCATACCCGAGCAGAAAACTGAAACTTACATGCCCCATGTACAACTGGACTTTCGTCAATGGAGACAGGATTATGCGATTCCACATTCCATTCCGCTTTTGCTCCAAAATAGTACTTACCGTGTAGGTGACAGTGAAGATGACAAAGAAAAGCGAGAATCCGAACAAAGCCTGCAGAGAGGCGTCATAGATGAACTCATTCTCCTTAAAGGACTTTTCCGATACGGCAAACAGACCGCTGCTGTCTTCCACTTTTCCTCTCAACTCATCTGTGGTTGTCTCCAGCCTTTGAGCCGCTGCATTTAAGGTACTTTCTGTTTGGAGCACATTCGCGACATGAGCTTCGATCAACGTGCTGTTAGGAGTGGTTGCCGTCAAGTAAAGCTTGTAGGAATCCCGCTCCACCTGTAATCCCATGTCGGTGGTGGCTTTTTGAAGCATTTCTTTTACCACTGTTTCTTCCTCTGCAACAAAGATTGTATTCTTCGTTTTTTCATTCAGGGCCTTGATCAGTTCTGTTTGTTCCGTTTCCGACAGACTTGTTGAATAGACAGGTACCTCCACAGGTGCCCCTTGGTTCACTTGCCCCAATGCCAGAGCGAACACAAACGTTAAGACAATCATCCCGATAACAGCAAACGGCTGCCTTCTTAAATATTGTAAATGGTTAATTAGAATCGCTCTCATTTATACCAACCTCCTTTTCGGGAAAATCGGAAGGGCTAAGAAAAGGAGACAGAGACTTACAACTGCCAACCGGAACAGATTACCTGCCACATCTGCCAGCTCCCCACCACTCAATATTTTCAAATACGCTTGCAGTGCTGCACCGTTCGGGGTGAAGGATGCTATGGTAAACATGGTGTCGGAAACCTCGTTCCAAGGGACAAAGCTTCCACCCAGGAAAGCAAATACACTGACAAGAAACCCTGAAAACATCGTGGATATCCGTTGCGTTTCAAAACGATAATTCAAGGCAGTTATCAGTACCGCCATTGAACCGACCACAAAACTGAAAAAGAGTGTTATCAACAAAAAGGCTATTATATCCGACCAGATCACTTGATAGATAAGAGCCGCTAGACTGTATAGGGCACACAGTTGGAGAAAACAGATAAATACAGCTGAAAACCACTTGCTTGAGGCATACATCCATGGATTGGTGTTGGTCAGCAGGATGCGGTCATACACGAACGTGGCCTTTTCGTAATAGGCATAACCGGCAACAAAGGACACGACATATAGAGCAAACATCGTACTCATTCCAACAGCAAAATAACCGAAGGAATCCACTGGCACCGAGCCGCCCATAGTGACTTTCTCTCCTGTCACTTCCGCTACCGATTCGAAATTAGGAGGTGCCTGGTTTGATTGTTGGGCTTCCTGTGTCAAAACCGTATGAAGACGCATCTGAGTTGTGAATTTCTCCACCACATCCGAAATGACGCTGGCTTCTAGTCCCTTATCTTCGTTCAGGTAAAGCTCCAATTCTTTCGTTGTTTTCTGATTAAAAAATTGCCCCTTCCACGTTTCAAGTCGAAGGCCTTCAGAAAATTGGAGCACCCCGGCATAGCTGTCATCTGACAGAGTGCCTGCCAGGTCTGTTTCTTCTTTTACGGTCATTAAATCTTGGAGCTCCTCCTTCATTACGGTATCCACCAACAACTCAGGCAAGGAGGTTTGTTCGGCCGCTTCGAGGATCTGTGTCCTGGCTGCCTCAGGGATATTCTCTCCCTGCATCCACTGGTTGAACTGAGCCAGTTCTGCTTGGAAATTCCCTTGATCAATCACCGCTACCTTCGCATTCAGGGAAAGCGTATCGCTGCTGTTTCCACCTAAGGCAAATCCAAGGATGGTGATCAGCACAAATGGCATGGCAAGCAGAATCAATACTTCTTTTTTATCCCTCAGCAAGTGCAGGAGATCTTTTTTTATAAAAGCACGTAACACTTTGGAGCCCCCCTAATCCCGAAGTTTCCGACCGGTCAGATGCAAAAATACATCTTCAAGGGTCGGGGCTTTTATTTGGATGCCTTTTAGCGGACTTTCCGTTTGCTTGGCTGCATCAAAGACATCTTCTAGGAGGTTGATTTTCTTTGGGGCAAGCAGGATGATTTTCTTCTCCAGGGTAGTAACGGTGGAAATGGCGGGAATGGACTCCAGCTTTTCGATAAATGCCGGATTGACCTTCTCCACTTCCACCTCAATGGTGTGCTCCGATGACAGGATATTCTTCACTTCGTCCTTTGTCCCGGAGGCTATCACTTCGCCACGGTCCATGATATAGATGCGCTGGCAGAGGAATTCTACTTCCTCCATGTAGTGACTTGTGTAGAGGACCGTTATCCCTTTTTCCTCGTTCAGTTTCTTCACCGTTTCGAGGATATAGTTTCTTGATTGCGGGTCGATCCCGACTGTCGGCTCATCCATGATCAGGATTTCAGGACGGTGAAGCAGTGCTACTGCAATATTGAGACGACGCTTCATCCCCCCGGAAAATTGCTTCACCGGTTCTTTTTGCCGCTGTTCTAGTCCTACTAGGGTCAGGACTTCTTCTATACGCTGTTTCAGCTCACTTTTCGGAAGCTTGTAGATTTCCCCAAAAAAACTCATATTTTCGTAGGCTGTGAGTTCCGGGAACACGGCAATCTCCTGCGGGACAACACCAAGGATTTCTCGGAGGTGCTGAGGCTGCTCCTTCACACTTTCCCCTTTGAGTAGTACATCTCCACTTGTCGGTTTGACGAGGGAGGAGAGCATAGAGATGGTGGTGGACTTACCGGCTCCGTTCGGACCAAGCAATCCCACCGTCTCCCCTTTTTCCAGATATAAGTTGACGCCTTTAACGGCTTGCGTGTTTTTGAATGTTTTCGTCAGTTGAATGGCTTCTAGCATGTTTGGTAGACCCCCTTTGTACTTCTACTATACTATCGGCGCGAGGGGAGTTAACCTGAAGAAGGTCATGAGTTTGGGATGGCGAGGGTGACTTTGGTCATTTTTAATTCCAGAACGACGGTACGGTTAGCCCGTCCTCAAAAAAAATAGGCGAAGCACATGCCTCACCCCACAATCTTCCGTCTTCCCTTAGATGTAATTCTCACCATCTTCACACCTTTATCGATAGCCTCCAAAACAAACCCTTCCGTCGAACCTGGCAGCTTCCATTTCTCGAATGCTGCTTGCTCGGTACAGGCAATCACATATGGAAACGTAAGGGCATGCTGATGGACAACCTGAGCGAACATCGTCGCAGGTATCATCACGTTTTCCACCCTGATCCGGGCGAGCAGCATCAAAGCAGCATGCAGCTGTTGCTTTCCCTCCCCTGCATTCAACTCAATATACGATGGGTTTCCAAACTTTTTGATGTTGACCAGAATCGAGAATGTAATATTGTGCTTTGTGGCATATTGCACCAAAAATGCCACCCCGCGCAGTTTTTCCTCCAAGTTGCTTGTACTGATATCAAGGATGAATAACCACGATATTTGGGATGTCCGCTCGTACACTTTGGACTGCAGGCTATCCATCCTAGCCGTCGCCTTCCAATGAATCTGTCCAAATGGATCCCCATTCACATATTCCCTTGTGCCAAGCACCCTGCTTTTCTCATCAAACAGAGAATTTCTATTCGGATGTTCTCCCTGCTTTTTCGGAAGGACTCTCTCAAGCCCCAGCACCTGCTCACTTCTTGGATACACGATGACTTCAAACTTCATCTTGTCCCTTGTCTGAAGGTACACCTTTCCCCATCCGAAGAAGGAGTCGATTTCCATGTCGAACAACTGAAGCTGGGCCACTCCTCTCTTTACAGCGGTAAAGGGAAGCTTCACCTCCCATTGGCTTCTACCAATCTGTTGAAAGTGAAAATGTAGCTGGTTGATATGTATGAGTTCTTCCCCGTGTTGAAACAATATGTTCTTGTCTGTTCCCACCCTGAGCTTCCCGAAAAATATTGGTAGAAAGCTGTTATGAGTGATCCTGAGCCTTAACATTACCTCATCCTCGGTAAATAACTTCAACCGCTCCTCTATAATGCGAATCTCAAGCCTTTTGGCAACAAAAGTGAGATAGAGAAAGTTCCCCCACATGTAAGCTAATATAGCGAAGAAAAGGAAAATTAACGGAGTGGAACCTAAAAAAATGGCAGCAGACAGCAGGAGAAAAAGAACGGCATTTACCAGCCGATGCTGCCTATCGTTCTCAATTTGATACTTCCACCCTTTCCATTCGCTATTAGTATATTGCCTGGCCTTTCTATCCATCATACGTCCCTTTATCCGTTGAAAACGTGTTTTCATATGTAAATCATATTGGTTTGGATCCATTCATCCTCCTCCTTTTTGGTGGATAAGGGGACTGTTCCATTTATTGAAATCCCCCCTACACAATCCCATTCCGAATCGCAAATATCGCCAGCTGTGTGCGATCCCTTAACCCAAGCTTCTGCAAAATGACCGTCACATGGTTTTTCACCGTTCCGACAGACAGATGTAGAGCGTCTGCAATTTCCTGATTATTTTTCCCATCGCCGACCAGCTGTAGAATGGACCGTTCCCTACTTGTCAGCTCTATCATTTCATTGACAGTAGGCTCCGGACGGTTAATCAACCTTGGCACCACCTTCCCCGCTACAGACGCATCAATGGAAATCCCACCATTCAAACAGCTCTCGATCGAAGACAAAAGGCTCGCCGCATCCGCGTCTTTTAAAAGATAGCCCAATGCCCCAAGCTTCAATGCCTCCATCGCATACTCATCGTCTGCAAACGTGGTCAGAATCAGCACCTTCGCTTTCGGATCGCGCTGCCTGATGACCCTGGTCGCTTCAATCCCTGTCATGATAGGCATCCGGACATCCATCAGCACAAGATCGACTAGATGTTTCTCATAAGCATCTACCGCTTCCTTCCCGGTGGCAACTTCTGCTACAACGCGATAGTTCGGGTGCTGCTCAATCATCATCTTGATTCCCTGTCTGACCAGCGCCTGATCTTCCGCTAGCAAGATATTAATCATTTAGTATGTAACTCCCTTCAGAGGGAAAATCCCCTTCACTGTAAAATAATCCTCGATGACCTCCCGCTCCATCCGTCCGTTCAGACTTTCCATACGTTTACGCATATTTTGAAGACCGAAGCCTTCTTCTATTAATCTCGACGTTTCCATTTTATTTTCCACCTTGACCTGGAAGCTATGCTCCCCGATGATTTCTAGGGTGATGGCGATATCCTTCGAACCCCCATGCCTCATTGCATTGGTGAGTCCTTCCTGCACAAACCGATACACCGCGATATTTTGCTCATTGGTCAATGGCTGCGAAAGCACCCCTGTTTTGGTGGTCAGCTGCACCCTCATCTGACTTTCTGCTTCCAACTTTCTTATCAAATGAATCACAGATGAGATTCCCTGCTCTTCTTCCCCCTGCAAAGCTTTCACCGCTTTTCGCATTCCATCTAGGCTTTCGCGGGCCAATTGCTTGGCCTGCTTTACTATCGAGGCAATCTTTCCCTCTCCCGCTGCCTGCTCCGCCACTGCCAGCTGCATCATCAGTGCCGTCAGCTGATGGCCGACGGAATCATGAATATCCCTTGCTATCCGATTCCGCTCCTCGACTCTGGCAACCTCCTCAGTTTCAAGGACCTGCCTTTTCAGCGCACGGTACTCCACCAGCAGGCTTTTCCACTCTCTATCAAGCTTCTCATTGTCATGGAAGTACCGATGGGTGATGCCCCCCACCCCAGTCAATAAAATCACCAGAAATAAATGGTAGAAAAATAAATCCGTGAATGCCATTACACTTAGAGATATCGGTAAAGGAAGAATGATAGCAACCTTTATCATGACTGCCCGTTTTATTGCTGGTGTTTGTATGTCGTCCAATAATAAAAAATAGAGCAGCAGCCATGGAATAGCATCGAATGGACTCAGAATAAATTGTTGGATCAGGACTACCAGACAGCTTGCAAGTAGATACGCAACCCATTTCTCCTTCCAGATTGGCAAACTAAAGTAAAGACCGAGAAAGGCTCCGGCTGCTAATAGATAACCTGCCAAAAGGGTACCGGTAATGGAATAGTAGATAGGTGTGACAAGTAGGATCAGACATATAAATACGAGCTTTATCCATAGTAGGTTGAGTTTGCTAAGCATGGTAGCTTCCTACCAGTTTGGTTGCTCTCTGTTCGTTCCTGCTGCTCAATGTAGTGCACCCTTTCTTGTTTAAACGAACGTTTGATTAAAAGATTTTCTTGAGTTTTTTCATCGTTGCTTCCGTTGTTAGGCTGCTAAAATAAGTCAGTAGTTGTTCCGTGGCTTCTTCTTTATCAAGCTTGATTCTTTCAATATTGTTCTTTTCACACCAATGCCCCATCGTTTCATAGGATGTACTGCTCCATCCGTTCTTTTCCCCGTTTTCGTCCTGCTTTTCTTTTGTACCGGAGACGACGATATCGAGATTCCCCTGCAACTCTAGTAGAGCCTGATCGAATGCCTTCTTTTTCTCTTTTTCTTTCATGCCCGCTTTTGCACGCAATACTCTCGTATCAATCCCTTGGTTCCCCGAAATATGGCCAAAGAGAGTTAGGGCTTCACGTGATACCTTCCCATTTTCATACCGCTCTTCCATGGTTTCTTGACTTGCTAGTGCCGCAAGCACCAGAGGAAGCAAGTCCTTTGAAATGAACACCGCTTTTTTCCTGATAAATTTCCCGTACGCCACCACCCCGTCTGCCGCGAATTGCGTCCGCCACATCCATGGGTCCTGATCAGTATCGGAATGCCAAGCTTCTTTTGGAGTGATGCTCCCAAGAGATGGATAGTCGTCAAAAAGTGGTGCAAGCGGGAGCAGCCCCACCTCGTTAATCACAGCTACTGCTTCCTCATATGTATGGATGGTACGAGTTTGTGTGGTCATGGTCATTTCTCCTTTATTTTCCTTTTGTTTTAGAAATTCTACATACACGTCAGAGAGTCCTTTAAAATATTTCCAAATATACCTTGCATAACAAGATAGCGGAGCATATAATGAAAGTATCATGTAATACAAGATAGCAAACGAACTTTGATTTGGTACCTTGTTATACAAGATACCAACCAACAAAACTATCCTTTACCACAACCAAAGTAGGTGAACACATGGCAGCAAGAAGCCAGCTATTAAAAGGAATACTCGATGCCTGCGTAATGGCAATTGTCGAGGAGAAAGCAGTCTACGGGTACGAACTGTCCCAGCAGCTGCAAAAGGTCGGGCTACCGGATATAAGTGAAGGCACCATCTACCCCGTACTGCTCCGACTCCAAAAGAACGGATTCATAATAGGGGAAATGCGCCCTTCCGCATCCGGCCCGAACCGAAAATACTATTTTCTAACAGAGGCGGGAAAAGAAGAACTTGAACGGATATCAAGTGAATGGATGCTGATCGCCGGTCCTGTAAGTCAATTATTGCAAAGAGGGGAAAAAGAATGAGCGATACGAAGAAGTTGATTGAAGAGAATAATGAAAAACGGAAACTGTTGAGTGATAATAATTTGGGGTTGTATGAGGATTTTCTGCTATACATCCGTACGGATTTAAGGGTGGCGGAGCATGAGAGTGAAGAGCTATTGATGGAACTTCTCGACCATATGCTTGAAGCGCAGCATGAAGGGCGATCTGGAACAGACCTACTTGGTTCCGATCCTAAAGCATATGCAGATGAACTGATTGAAGGGTTGCCAAAAGAAAAGAGACGGGATGTGATCCCTTTCATAAGCTCCCAAGTCAGTAATTCCTTAGGGTGGTTCGCTCTCGTTTTATCCATTGTCCATCTGGTGATGCCCATGTTCACGGAAATTAAAGCTCCTTCTCCTATAGGGAACTTGTTCATATTGGCTTTGGCTGTGTTAGGCGTTTCCGCACTAGGCGTGAAAGTGATCTTTACCTTAGTTCGTTCCAGCCTTTTTAGTGAAAAGAAAGAAGCCAAACGAGCCTATTGGAAAGCCGGACTTTTTGGGGGAGGATCCTTTGCGGTAATTTTACTTGTCGCCTGGCTTGTTCCTGATTTCGGGCCAAGTGTTTTGATAGAATGGTGGATTTATCTGATCTTCGCACTCATTCTACTAGGTACCGGAAAGCTGATTCAACGTGCCTACCACACTCACTAACAGGAAGGGGAAAACAACATGAACCATCTACCATTATCTAAGAAGAGCCAAACTTTCATAGAAAACCTGCGGATCTATCTTTTTTCTTGCGGCAAAAAGACGAATGAGATTGATGAGATAACCGATGAATTATCGGTGCATTTATATGAGGCCGAAAAAGAGAACAAGAGTGTCGAGCATATCATCGGAAGCTCTCCCAAAGAATACATGGAGCAGATCTCAGGCGAAATGTCCTTTGATGTTCGGGGCTGGGCAAAGTATGTGCCCATCATCATCCTTGGTGCTTTCTCCGGCATCGTTCTCAAGGACATCGTGTTTGGCGGCTTCCAATACTCGCTGGTGGAGCTGATTGGTTATCCGCTTGTTTGCATTCTCCTGCTTCTTGCTTACATGGGGACATTCAGGCTTATTTCCAGTCATAATTTTTCTAAGCCCAAAGAATTCTTTTTCTTGTATTTAGTCAGCTTTTTATCGATTGCAATGTTTACAGGGTTGATGTTCCTGCCAAATCATATAGAGTCACCGATTATACTGCTCGGCTATTATGGGAACCTTATTGTCGCAAGTATGGCCATTTCGTTTTTGATTGGGATTTCGATTTGGAGTAAGACGCTCGTGTCGATTGTTCTGCCGATCTTTTATATCGTTCCCGAGTACTTGATCAGCTTTACTGACCTTTCAGAGGGGAATCAGCTGTTAGCCAGCACCCTCGTGATGTTCGCGGGAATCGGTGTGTATTTACTGGTCTCGCTTAGAAAAACGAAGGAATCTGGTACCGCTCCATAAGACAAAGGGGAGCTGCGCTTTAACTTCAGCGTCTGCTCCCCTTCTATTTCATTGCGATTGCTTCCGATTCCACCCGGTCCATGTACTCCAGTACCACTTTATTGTTGCTTTTTTCACTTCCAAGCTTCAGCATCGCCCTTCCCACAAAGTTTACCCCTTTGTTATGACCGGCATAAATGAAGCGCGTATGAGACTCGTCCAACTTTTCTAGCGTAAAAGATAAATTTATTTCAAAAGCTTTTCCGAGTACAAACGCAATTTGCTTATGTTTTCTGTCTGGATTATCCTCATAAGCCAGCGTCTCCACGATATACGTTTCTACCCGTTTGCCTTCACGGTATTTCTGGCTGTGTTTGGCACCAACCTCCGTTTCCGTCTTCTCTATCAGCGTGTGCTCCTCCACTTTTGGCATGGTTCTCTTTATATTCTCGTCGAGGTACAGTTCCCACACTTTTTCGATATGGACTGGTAACACTCTTTCTTCTTTCCACTGAATCATTGATTTTCCTCCTTTCCTGACACCAAGAAGGCATCAATCTCTGCTGTTTTGTATTGCAGTTCTTCCATTTGGAGCCGTATCGTTTCTTTCTTTTGAATTAGTAAATCCTCAAGGTGTGCAAACGATTCATCCGCCATCACCAAAATCATCTCCTGAATCGTGAACCCGAAGCTTCGGAGTTTCACTAAAAGCAGAGCCAGAAAATAACTGCCATCATCGTAATATCGGTAGTTGTTTTTAGGATCGATATAGGCGGGTTCAATTAGCTTCACCTCTGCATAATAACGCAGGGTCTCCTTGCTCAGCCCGGTCATATCGGAAAACTCACTGACTTTGTACATTTCTCGCCCTCCTTTGTTTAGTTTAAACTATGGGGTGCACCACATGGTCAATCAGGAATTTTTATTAGGGTATGTTTTTAGCTGACAACAGGCAAAAATACTGGCTTTTAATGGTCAAAAAAACGCTTCGGACATTTCGTTCTTTGGTTCGGACAATTTTATTGTACATTTGTTGGGGGTTCGGACAACATTTGGCCTTGTTCGGGCAAGAATCGAAGCTGTTTGGAGGTAGTATAGAAAGTGGACACAGGGATTGGCGTCATGTTTTAATCAAAATTAACCAATATAAGGACGTGTTAAACATGACGAAAAAGAAAAGCTACTCTCCAGAGTTTAGGGAATATGTGGTGAAACAAATCGTACTGGATGGGCATAAGATCGTTGATGTTAGTCAAAAACTAGATATCCCCTATGATACATTACAAAAGTGGGTATATCGCTTTAAAAAGAGACAGAAAGAAGAAGCTCAAGAAACTCAAAATCAATTATTAACAGCTTCTGAATACAAGGACATGTATGAAGCCGAAAAGAGAAGCAAGCTTGAGTTACAGGAAGAGATAGATATCTTAAAAAAGGCCATGCACATCTTCACGCAAGAAAAGAAGTAATTTTCGAATTCATTCATTCCCATCGGAATGAACACACCGTAGTGATGATGTGCAGAGTTCTTGGTGTGTCTACATCTGGCTATTATTTATTTGTGAAGCGATTGGACCGTGAGGCAACGGAAAGAGAACAATGGAGAAAGTTCATAGATGAACGTATCCTATTTCATTTCGCTGATAACCTCGAAACATATGGAAGTGTGAGAATTCATCGTAAGTTAGTGGTAAAAGATAAAATAAATGTTTCTTCTAAAACGGTTGCCAATCGCATGAGAGCGTTAGGTTTGTTTGCCACACCGCCTAAAGTATATACCGTCACTACAGATTCTGATCATTCTAATCGTACGTATAATAATAAGTTGAATCGTCAGTTTAGCCCAGACGCACCCAACAAAGTTTGGGTGACAGATATTACTTATATTCCTACTCATGAAGGTTTCTTATATTTTAATCCAATCCTGGACTTGTTCGGCAGGAAGGTTATTAGTTATGCAGTGGCTGATAAAATGGACCGTTCCTTGCCTCTTCGAGCTTTAAAAGAAGCCATAAAGCTGCGTCAACCGAAAGAAGGTTGGATACACCATTCGGATAAAGGAACTCAGTACTGTTCCAATGACTATATTGATGAGCTTAAAGAAGCAAAAGCAAAAATTAGTATGAGTAGGAAAGCTACTCCCTATGACAATGCCTGTGCGGAGTCGTTTTTTGCATCATTGAAAAAGGAGTATCTGAATAAATTTGTATTCAAAACTAAAGCAGAGGCAATGGGAGCTGTGCAACTTTACGTTGAGTTTTACAATAGGAAAAGAATCCATTCTACCTTAGAGTACGCCACTCCCAATGAGTACGAAAAGGCGTATTATAAGGCACAACGCAAACATGCCAATACTACTCATTTGACCTCTGCTTAGAGGAACAATTCGGTTTTTAATTGTTCCTTTAAACAGAGGCGTCCAAGCGAAGTGACTACGTAGCGCGGAAGAAAAAAATACGCCAATCCTATACGTATTGATGTCTATTTTATTGACAGAACTCCAACTTCGGACAAGAACACAAAATGTTCGGACATTTCACTCCTCGGCCCACCTCACTTAAAAAAAACACCCAAGGTCAGCCGCTTCTCCAGCTCCCTTGAGTGTCCAGCTCTCATTCTTCTATTATCTCCACCGTAGCAGCCTCTCCCTGACCAGGAAGGCTCTCCTCCATATTGTAATACTCCACTTTTACAAAATCATACAACTGTGGTCGATCAAAGGACTCCCCATTGAAAGTGAACCAAGCCGATTGCTCACTTTCCGCAATCACTTCTTCCACTGTCAACTGCTGGATCTCTTCCTTACTTATATCACTGACAACCAGAATCTTCCCATCTTCCATCGCCGCAACATACCCGGTCATTTCCATGCTCACAGGCTTTGGATTTTCTTTTAATCCAGTATCATAAACCACAAAACTAATCACTATAATCACACCGATCACAGCAACCATTCCGATGAGCAGACCTCTAATCCCCATCTATTCCTGACCTTTAACTTCCACTAATGTATACTCCTCCGTATCCAAATCGTATTCAAACGAAATTAAATACTTTTCTCCGACCTCAATCTGGCCACAGAATGCTTCTGCATCCTCTTCACTCGCAGTTTCATAATGATAAGTCAGCCCATCATAATCCTGTTCCGTTACCGAACAACGATAAGCACCGTTCTCATCTTCTGTAACTGCCACACTTTCCACCGTAATACGATCCTCACCTGAAGTCGACGGAATATACGTGTACATGACAAACGTCGTAATAAGGAATAACGTCCCTACCACAAGCGCAATGCGCCCTTTTTTCTTTTCCGACCTGACAAGCGTGGTGAACACACCGAACCCTATCAACCCAAAACTGATTGCAAATAAAATCAAACCAAAAATATACATTGATGAAACCCCCGTTTCTATTCTCTACTTCCCATTATATATCAGACAACCAGTATCATTCATACTTTTTCGTGGAGACAATTTATTTGTTACATACCAATAGCATACAAAAACCCTTACCGCTCTCCCACAGTAAGGGTCCGCAAAACTATCATTCAAAAAAATACTTCCTAGTCCTAAACTGTACATTCAGCACAATCCCGATCGCGATCATGTACGTCAACAAGGAACTACCACCATAGCTGAAAAACGGTAACGGAATTCCTGTTATCGGGAGCAACCCGATTGTCATCCCGACGTTTTGGAACACTTGGAATGTCAGCATTCCAATTACTCCCGCGCAAAGGTAGGTACCGAATGGGTCATGGCACTCCATCGCGATGAAGGTTATTTTATAGATCAAGAAAAAGAAAAGAGAAATAACAATTGTCGCTCCCATAAAGCCGAATTGGCTGGCAATGGCTGCAAAGATGAAGTCTGTGTGCGCTTCCGGTAAGTATACATTCATCTCCCCGTAGCCCGAGCCCGTGTATTCACCTGATCCAATGGCAAGCAGGGACCTAACTAGTTGAAACCCTTGCACATCCTGGTATTCATATGGATTCAACCACCCATAAAATCGGTCCAACTGATATTCAGGAATTAGGTAGGTATGGAAAAAGGTTGGATGCGCAATGAAAATATATAAGAATAGTGCAATGAATCCCAAGGCTGCGCCAGTAAGTGAAAGGATGATGTTCCACTTGATTCCTGATACCAGGATCATGGCTGCGATAATGGCGCAATAGACAAGGGTTGTCCCCATATCGGGCTGCTTTGCAACTAGAAATAGTGGGAGGCTGGATGCGGCAATGATTTTCACAAGCAGCAGAAAGCTATCCTGTAAAGTTGCTTCTTCGAACTTTGCGCGGTGGTCAGCGATTACCTTACTTAAGACTAAAATAAGTGAAATTTTCATGAGCTCGGAGGGTTGGATGTTCCCTAGTCCCGGCAAGGTGTACCAGCTTGTTGCTCCTTTTATTTCACTGACAAGGGCGGAGGGAAAGTTGAATTCCAGCCCAAGTAAAAGGATGACGCCAAGTCCAAACGTGATCCAGGCGAGGTTCCGTAAGTAATCAAAGTGGATCAGCATGGACAAGCCGATGCCAATAGCTCCTACGATAAACCACATTAATTGTTTTTCCATGAAATCTATATTGCGAAGAACCGGTGGCAACGTGGGTTCCACACTTTTCAACGCAAACAAACTGGCCACAACCATTATCCCGATGAGAAAGATCAATGTGGTATCCAATTGAGGTTTATAGTCTTTTTCCACTTACCTCTCCCCGCCCTTTGCCTTATTCTTTTTATTTATTGATATTTGTATTATTATCATAGTAATCGTTGTGTATTTTTCACTTAACTTATAAATCATATTCGAGAAATCCATACCCGTCAATTTTTAAAAAATGGATAATGTATGACGTCGTAAATTAAGGGGAAAATATCCCAAAACATTACTTTTTTTAGGAGGAAATACGAATTTGTTTATTGCATTGGCACTTTTTCTATTCATGTCCTTTTTCTTATCGGGAAGTGAGACTGCCTTAACAGCTGTCAATCGAATGAAAATTCAAATAAGAGCGGAAAATGGAGATATTGCAGCCCAGAAACTATTGAAACTAATTGAACGTCCTGATCAGTTTATTACCGCAATTTTAATAGGGAACAATATCGCAAATATTATGCTTCCAACATTAGTCACTCTAATTGCAATAAGTTATAGCTTTAATGTTGGAATTGCTACAGCCATATTAACGGTTGTTCTAATTATTTTTGCAGAAGTGTTACCTAAGTCCATTGCTGCGACATTTGCTAATAAAGTAGCTTACATCGTTGCACCTGTTATCTCCCTACTTCTAATTATCTTTAAACCGTTGATCTTCTTGCTCTCCCTTTTTACCAATTTGGTGATTCGATTACTTTCTAGAGGAATGGTTCAGGAAGCCACCTTATCGAAGGAAGAATTGAAGACAATGGTGGATATCGGAAGAACGGAAGGAACGTTCTTTGAAGAAGAATCTCAACATATTATCGGGGCCATTGATTTCTATACGAAAGATGTTCGCGATGCTTTAAAGACACCTCGCATCGATATTCATGGTCTGCCATGCGACGTTACCTTTGAGGATGCGAGGAATTTCGTCATGGAAAGCAGTTATACCAGATATCCTGTTTTTAAAGACAATATGGATAATATTATTGGTGTTTTCCACGCAAAGCTACTATTGAACTGGTCGCTGAATCCTGAACTGGAGATAAAGGATTTTATGGATACCACACCGTTATTCGTTGCAGAATCCACCTCCATTGAAAAAGTATTTAAGATGATGCTGAAAGAAAAGAAGCATATGGCGATTGTCATTGATGAATACGGCGGGACAACTGGGATTATCAGTCATGAGGACATTATTGAAGCCATGATCGGGCAGGAAATTGAAGATGAAACAGATGAAACTGGGGAAATTTTAATTGAGGAACTGAGTAATTCTCAGATTATCTGCCATGGCAAACTTGCAATCAGACGTTTTAATGAAGTGTTTAAGACGAAGGTACCGGAAGAAGAGGATACTATTGCCGGATTCTTATTCAAGGAGCTGGGACACATCCCCTCAGAGGGCGACCATCTTGAATACCAGCATCTCCACTTCGATATTTTAAATATGGAAGATAATGTGATTAAACAAATAAAAGTGAAGAAAAAAGCCACTTAAACAAGTAAATGGTGCCGCCCTTCATCAATCAATGAAGAGCGGCACCATTTTCTATCTATTACGATTGATGCTGGTTGGATAAAGCATTTAACTGAAGACCAACCTGTTTTACCTGGTGATTGTCCATCTCAAGTACTGTCCAAATGTTCTCACCATGTTCGATATGTCTATCTTCATCGTCTTCAAGATCCTGCAGCATTACCTGCATCCAGCCGCCAATCGTATCTATATCATCCTTTTCATCAAATACTACCCCGAACTGCTGTTCAATATCTGTCAATAAGACAAGGCCATTTATATGATAAAGGTCTGTTTCAATTTGTTGAATGTCCGGCACTTCATCTGCATCGAACTCATCACGGATTTCCCCTACGATTTCTTCAAGGATATCTTCCATCGTAATGATTCCGGCAGTACCACCATATTCATCGATTACTAACGCTATATGAACCTGTTCGGCCTGCATTTTTAATAATGCATCCTGTAGGGAGGTCACCTCATGAATCAGTGGAAGCTCGTGAAGGAAGTCCTTCATTTCCCCTGCTCTACCGGCAGCGAAACTTGTAAGCATTTCCTTTACGTTGACAAATCCGAGAATATTATCCTTGTCCCCATCTTCTGTAACAGGGTAACGGGTATATTGATGTTCATCCAATATGCTGATAATTTCTTCTCTGGTCATGCTATTAGATAAAGTGACAATTTGCACACGCGGGATCATGATATCCCTTGCGATTCTTTCGTCAAAAGTGAATATATTTTCCATGTAGGATAATTCTGTTTGATTAATTTCTCCACTTTCAAAGCTTTGAGTCATAATGATTTTAAGCTCTTCTTCTGAATGGGCCTGCTCATGACTTGCTGGCTGTACTCCAAAAACACGTAATAAAACGCGTGCTGAACCATTTAATGCCCAGATTAGTGGGTACATAAGTTTACCAAACCAGTATAAAGGTCGGGCAATAAGCAATGTCATTTTTTCTGCAAACTGAATCGCAAGCGTCTTTGGCGCAAGCTCTCCCACTACTACATGCAAGAACGTTACAATGGAGAATGCAACCACAAACGAGATTACAGTAGAAACGGACGCTGCTACCCCAAAGTTATCAAATAAAGGGTACAAAAGTCTTTCCACAGTCGGTTTCCCTAACCAACCTAGACCTAATGCTGTTACCGTGATACCTAGCTGACATGCGGACAAGTAATAATCCAAATCGGCAATAAGTTTTTTGGCCACAACTGCTGTCTTATTACCTTCTGCAATCAGTTGATCGACACGGGACATACGCACCTTTACCACCGCAAATTCTGATCCAACGAAGAATGCTGTCAAACCTATTAATAAAGCCACTAAAAGTAAGTTCATGATTAATATACTGTCAATATCCAATTGTTTCCCTCAAATGAGGGATTCACCTCCGAAAAATTCCACTTTATTTTTTCTGACTTTACCTTTAACTATTCCACCTAATTTTAGATTAGAACTCTCCCCCTATCCGAATATAAAAAAACCTCCACCAAAAATCAGGTAGAGGTTTTGTTTTTAAGATTTATATGACCTATACCTTAATGGCAAAGGTCTCGCAAACAACATCTTAAGTGTTGCCAGTTAAGCCGGTGACGCATTGCATCACGTGTTGACGACATAACTGTAAGCTACTCCCCTTTGGAGTATTATAAGCTCTGTTTCTCAGAGCGATAGCTTAAACTCATAAACTATCAAGAAAAATTTTATAATAGTTTGGTTGGAAAGTCAATATTGGTAGATTAGCAGGAAAGTCCCAACTCCTTATGTATGGAGTCGGGACAGGTGCTATTTACTGATTTTTCATTCCTGTATAGATGTAGATCGCATCCCTTAGGAACTGTGCTGTACCAGACTGTTTTTTATCATAAAAAGCAGTAAACCTTTCGTCATCCACATACATCTGGGCAAGGCCTGCATGTGCTTCCTTGGAATAGGAATCCCAGTAAAAACCTAGCCACTGACGGTGCAAGTCTGCCGCTTTTTGTGCTAGATCGCCAGCAGGATCTCCCGTCGCGAACGCTTCGTTCAATACTTCGAGCACTTCTTCTCCAAGCTTTTCACCTTGTTCGTGCTGGTTCTTGGTCATTCCCTTCAGCTTGGCGTTAGATTTATCGATTGTCTCATTTCCATACTTCGCTCTGATTTCCTCGCCGTATTTCGCTTCATTTTCATCTATCATGTTCTGCTTGAATGCTTCAAACTTTTCTTTATCACTCATGGTAATGCTCCCTTCTTTCGCAGCCAAGGTCCGGTCTACACTTTCAATGAGGCCCTCCAGCCGCTTTTGCTTTGTCAGAAGCTTATCACGGTGTTCTTTAAGTGCTTCCACTTCATCAAAGGATGGAGCATTAATGATTTTTTGAATGCTTTCAAGGTCTATCTCGAGCTCCCGGTAAAAGAGGATTTGCTGCAGCTTATCCACTTCCTCCTGCCCGTAGATACGATACCCCGATGCACTGATTCTCGCCGGCTTGAGAATCCCAATTTCATCATAATATCGCAGCGTCCTGCCAGTCACCCCAGCCAATTTCGCTAATTTCTGTACGGTGTATTCCACCTCTGATCACCTCCTGACAAATTCAGTGTACACCTTGACGCAGCGTGAAGGTAAAGGGGTTATTTCAATTTTTTATTCCACCGTCACAGCCGTTCCATACGCAATAATCTCGGACGCATTCGTCATCACACTGGAGGTTTCCAAGCGCACACAAATAATCGCGTTCGCCCCTTTGCTCTTCGCATCCTCCACCATTCGAGCAATTGCCTTCTGACGAGCTTCCTGCATCATTTCGGAGTATTCCTTAATCTCGCCGCCGACAATTGTTTTCAAACCTGCCAACAGATCTTTCCCTATATGCTTTGACTGCACGGTGCTTCCTTTCACAAAGCCCTTCAACTCCACAACCTTCTTGCCTGGTACCGACTCAGTAGTCACTATAATCATTTTTGTCATCCTCCTCTTTTTCCTTTGCCCGCTCTACAATCAGCACGATGAAAAGTGCAATGACGGCAACTCCGTAAAGTATGTAAAATAATATGCCCAACCAAATACTCACGACAAGCAGTGCAATTCCGACCACTTGCCCCAATACTGCCACAAGCAATAACACTTTCTTTAGAGTTTCTATCATCATGATCCCCCCACCACTACTATTCACCGCCCGAGGTGAATTTCCTGTCCATCATGGAAAGTATATTTTTCCACTACTTATCTCATACATGAATAGGACAAATTTGCTCATCATAAAAGGGAATGTCACTTTAAGGAGAGATGTAAACCATGCAAAATCAATTTACCCCACAAGGGCAAAATATGAATCAAAATCAGATGCCGCCAAAGATGAACATGGCTGGCACACAGGCTCCAAACACCAACCACGGCGGACACGAGCTCTATGATGCACACGAAGTAATTGCCGGCATTATCAGTATGCTCGACCAATATCAAATGTACGATCAGCATATCCAGGATCCTGCACTAAAAGACATCCTGACACGACAGACAACCTTTGTTACCCAAATGTACAACACCATCGTGGAAAGCTTCCGTACCGGTCAAAAGCCATCCGTCTCCACCCAGGTCTATAAAATGACACAGACGCATGATGTTGTATACGGTATCCAACCGACACAACCGAAAAAACCAAATCAGTCGGTGAGCGACCTTGCTGACAACGGCCTTTCTGCTTATATGCTTGGTCAGACGAAAGGCCTTGCAACCCTGCTCGCCATGACAGCGCTCGAAATGACCAATCCCGTATTGCGCCGAGTCATTGCCGACAGTGTTCCGAACTTCATTGAAATGAGCTATGAAATCTTCCTATACCAAAACAAACATCAATATTATCAGGTGCCACAACTTGCGATGCAGGATATGAACGCGATGCTGCAAAGTTATGTGACAGTTCCAAATCAGGGGAATATGCCGCATTAAGATACAAAGAAGCCATGGAGGGAAACTCTAAATTCCTCCACGGCTTCTTCATTATTTTTTTACATCCTACCCTTCTAACGCCACCTTGCCAAGTCCCTTAGGCCGGGTAGCTTTATACCATTGATAGCACAGGATGACTAAGATGATACCGTCGATCACATCGCCGCCATAGTACATAACCATCCCGCCTCTTTCCGCTTGTTCTACTGGTACACCCATTGGAGGCCGGGAATAGATGACTTTCGATAGGATGCCATGTCCAGCAAGTGCGAGTATGAAAATGATGGTACGGTAAAGATAACTTCTTCTATGTGTTGTCAGGTCAACATAAATCATGGATATAGTAAATAAATACCCAGCCAGGAACACATGAAGATGCACGATAAGATAAAGCCCTACATGCTGATGCATGGTTTCATACAACGGGGTGGTATATAAAAGCCATAATCCTCCGATATTTAAAACAGTGGCAACAGCCGGATCTGTAACTACCGAGATAGGTTTACTTTTTAACAGCCTTGATAACTTCCTGGAAGTGCTAACGTTCAACGTCCTCATTAAAAGAGTCATAGGTGCCGACAAGGCGAGCAATAGCGGCGCCAACATCCCTAATAAAAGATGTGCGTACATATGATAGGAGAAATCCACATGTGCCCTTTCTGCAATCGGACCTGCCAAAGCACTTACCGCAAAGATAATTCCACCACTAAACAGCAAAGTCCGCTTAAGCGGCCATTTCGTATATGTTCGATTGGAACGTTTCACTGCCACTAGATATAAAAGTAGGGCCAATAAAAAAGGAAACACCAGTAGCTGGCTAGTCCAACCACCGAGCTCTGCCTGATGGTGGATATGAGTGAGTACGCTCATGAAGAAACCTCTTGGGAACGTTGCTTAGTATTCGTTTTAATAGTTAAAATCACACCCACCACGATCATGCTGGCTGCGATCACATTCCAAATCACGTCATAGATTATGACATTTTCTACATACCGGATCTGATGGATCCGCATGATTTTGTGTTGAATGATCCCATCATATAATTGAAAAACTCCCGCCCCCAAATAAATCCCGCCTATCCACCTTTTCAGTACAAGCGCTTTCCTTCTCCGTAAATCAGCAAATAAAAACAAGCCACCTATCGTAGCAAACCAACTGAATGCATGAAATAAACCATCAGATACTAACCCAATATTGGTAGTCGACTTATCATAGAAATGATGCCAATGAAGTAATTGATGAAAGATAGTTTCGTCAATAAAAGCAACCATGCCTAACCCAAAGAGAATCCCCGACCACAGATTTCGTCTATTATAGTTTGCTGTAGCCCCATTCATGCCATTCCTCAACTCCCATACTCTAAAGATAGACTTTCCTTCATAATTTCCCTAAAAAGTGGCTTGTAATCAATTTGTTGCTTTTTCTAAGACTGTTTTCGTAAACTTTGTTGCTTTTTCGTATTTTTAAACCCACCGTAACATTCCTTGCTGTCGTGCTCTTTTCCCGGCTGTACAGAATAAACTACATGCCTGTTTTAGAGTAGATAAGCTGTAAAAAGTCCAATTGCCGACTTTTTACTAGTGAATAGCAACAATCTTTGAGAAAAGAGCCATTTCTAAAAACAAATCAAGGGAATATGCAACATTAGGATAAAAAATGCCGATGAGAACGAAATCCCATCGGCATTTTTTATATTCTATTCCATCTCTTGAGTAATCATGGTCAAACTGTCTGCTGAATGAGCCACTTCCTCGAATGCCTTACCCAACTCATCAACTACTCCTACAAATGACAAAACTTCTTCATTAATTTTATTATTTTGGTTTGTAGTCTTCCCTAGCATATTTAATATTTCTTCAAAATGTTTCTCCGTCTGCTTCATGTTATCGTCGCCACTTTTGACTTCCATTCTTATTCTCTCCAGAGACTTTATCAATTCCTCTGCTTGTTTATTCGTATTCAAGATAAGAGAGGAAACGTTTGTGACGGACTTTTTCGTCTGCTCAGACAGTTTTCGAACTTCACCGGCTACCACCGCAAAACCTCGGCCGGACTCTCCTGCCCTTGCCGCTTCAATCGCAGCATTAAGAGCCAACAGATTTGTCTGGTCCGCTATTCCTGTCACGATTTCTACTATTTCTTCCATCTGTTTAGATATGGTTAATAATACATCCACATCCTTTGAAATATCATTAACGGAACCATGAATATTTGTCATATTCAATGTTTGTTTATGTATTTGACCCTTTCCATTTTCCGCATGCTCCTGCGCAAGAATGGAAAGCTCTGTTCCGTTGTTTGAGAGGGACACAATCTCACTAGAACGTGAGAGCAATTGTTGAAACGCTGCGTTCGTCTCTTCCGATATCGCTGCCAGATTCTCAGAGGCACTCGCTACATTTTCCCTGACGTGTCGCTTCTGTTCTTCCACGGCCCCTTTTAGTCTTTCTGTTTCCTGATCATATGCCTCTAGTACTAACTGCTGCTCCAAATTCAACAGCTTCGATACGGCTCTGATTGCAAGAAGGCAGTCTTCTTTGTCTGAAATGTTCTTATCAATAATGTTTATCAGCGATAAAAGTAAATCTTGGAATGCACACATATACCATTTTGTTTGGAGGCCAATTTTTACATGTATTTGAGCTATTTTTATTCTTTTAACAAAATAGGATTCATCTATCTTCCCATCAAACATCTCGGTAATATGTTGCTTAAGCGTCGTTTTAAGCCTTGCAATAGAACTGTTATCATTGATAATTGCCAATAATGCCGGTTCGTTCTCCAAGTTCTTATAAAATTTCGCAACAATATCCTCGATTTGTTTCGTAACAAACGGTTGAATGGCATTTATGATTTCCAGGTCCTTTTTATGAAGGTCGATCATTTTTACCTGCTTGAGGATTTCACTATCTTTCTTGATCTGTAGACTCCCTTTTCCCCCTTCAAAACTGAAGCTTTTGCTTTGATGTCGCTCTCTTTTGAATATCATCCTTACTCCCCTTTTTCATACAAAAAATCCCTCTCAACAAGAGAGGGGACTGCATCATTGGCGTTAAGCAATTTCCTATTTTTAATAGTATAGGAATTTATGACCACAAACAACAACTTAATTTACCTCTTCAGAAAAATTATGTATTAGGTGTTTACCAGGGTTAATTCGATTGTTATGATATATCATAAAGATATATATCAAAATGATACATATAACAAAGGAGCACTTCAACATGTCAAAAGAAAATACCCAATTTGCTATTCTTGGCCTTCTGACTACAGGTTGCCAGACCGGCTATTCCATCAAGCAGATGATGGACGGAAGCCTGAATCACTTTTGGAAAATCAGCTATGGTCAGATTTACCCGACCTTAAAGAAATTAGTCGACAATGGATATGCCTCTGTCCAGGATACGCCACAGGAAGGCAAACCCGACAAAAAAGAATACCACATCACCGAAAAAGGGAAAACCGCTCTGAAAGAATGGCTTCAAGACCCCATCTTAGACCTTGCCACCGATAAGAACGAATTGCTTCTCAAGCTTTTTTTCTGCAGACATCAGGACCCGGCGCGTACGGCGGAACTTTTGAATAACTATTACGAAAAACTGACAGTCCGACATCAAACTTTCCAAGCTATCAGCGAGAGAATCACTGAAAATCATATTCAAGACGCTGATGCTCCTTACTGGCTCATGACCCTTGACTATGGATTGTGCACCACCAAAGCCGCCATCGAGTGGTGCGAACAAACAAAAACAAAATTGCTTTCTAAGGAGAGATAAGAATGGGTACAGAGATTTTTCCCGGTCGCTATACAGTGGAAAATCAAGAGGATGTTGTCGTCTTTACCATCGGAATGCGAATCAACAAATGGTGGGCCATCCATAAATGGTTCCCTGTCTTTAGAGCCATGCCGCCGATGATAAGGGAGTTATACATGAACAAAGATCTTGGTTGCCTGTCCATGGAACATTTCTTCAGCCTCCGTACCACCTTGCTGCTTCAATACTGGCGTTCCGAAGAGGATTTGATCGCATACGCTAGAGGGCAAAAGCATCTTAAGGCTTGGAATGAGTTTAATAAAAAAGTCAGGAATAATGATGCCGTGGGAATCTACCATGAGACGTTTCTCGTCAAAAAAGGGCAATACGAATCTTTATACGGGAATATGCCGAAGTTCGGGTTGGGGAAGGTATTTGGGATTAGTGAGATCACGAAGGGAAATAATAGTTTTAAGAAGAGAATTTCCTAACATGGACGACAGAATATAAATCACATCATCTTGGCAATATATATGAGAGATTACTTGGAAGGTGATGTGAATATGTATTTTTATAAAGAAGACTTAATCAATATGATTGTGCCGGATAAACCTGATCCTCATGCTGCAAAGATACTTCAAGAAGCACTTGGGGGCCAGTTTGGTGAAATGAGAACAATGATGCAATTCTCATTCCAAAGTGCCAACTTTAGGGGGAAAGCGAAACAATATCGTGATTTAATCAGAGGGGTATTCCTTGAAGAGCTAAGTCATGTTGAACTCGTCCAATCTACCATTAACCAACTATTAAACGAATCCGGTGGAGAACTGCCAGGCAATCAAGCTGCTGATGCTGCTCCATTAGATGATGTCATACAATCTGGCGCAAACCCTCACCATTATATTATAGGTGCTAAGTCTTCCTTACCTGTAGATGCAGGAGGAAATCCTTGGAACGGATCATGGGTATACGACCACGGAAATCTTGTCGCAAACCTGCTTAATAATGTTGTACTAGAATCCACTGGGGTGTTACAGAAGTCCAGAATTTACGAAATGAGCAGTAATAAAACGCTTAGGGAAACCATCGCATTCTTGATTGTACGGGATAATGCCCACCAAAATGCATTCGCCAAAGCATTAGAAACCCTTGGCGTTGATTGGGGAAAAATTTTTCCGATTCCAAATTATGATATTAACAAATACCCGGAATGCCGTAAATATGTTGAGATGGGCTTCCATAATGCCCAATTCAACTTCCGCCTCGACGATACGCGGATAGGCGAAATCTTTCAAGGTACAACTCCAAGCAGAAATGGAGGAGAACTAGCAATTATCGATCCGCCAAAAGGCTATCCGGTTCCTGAAATTCCCGATATGCCAAATGAACATGCACCAGGCCTTTTTGATTTCAATAATTGAACAATTGCAATGCTGCGACCAGGTTAACTCTTGGTCGCTTTTGTTATTTCAAAAGCACTTATTTTGAAAAGTTCATGCCAAAATGGACCGAGTTGATGCCTACCACTCCGATGAAAATATATGCCATAATATCCACTCCTATTAATTCTCTAAAATCCATTCAAGTAATGATACGATAAAAATCAGGAGGAAAAAAAGCGCAATTATTATCTTTTGTATTAGCCTTTTTAATCGAGATCTTCTACTAATTTGCTTAATGCAGTTCTACATACTATGACTAATAGATTTTCCACCCTTACACCCCCGAAAGATAGAACCCCTTACTTCACTGTAGTCATCAAACTTTTGTTTTCTGTCATAATTTACAATTCGAGATGCGCACGTCTATTTCCTTCTTAATGCTCATTCGGCGTTTAGCCTCAAAAAAACAAGCCAACTAAGTCCCTTGCGAGCTAGTTGGCTTACTGTATGACCTACCCTCTCACAGTAGGCTTTGTTAGCTTACAAGCCGGAAAGCTGATGGAAGGTGCATAATAGGATAGCTTTCTCATAAAATAGCAGGATTCCGGAAAGTGATGTTCAAGGAATCGCAGGGTGCTTTGATTGATGAGTTCGTCGTTTAGATAAAGGTCTAACACTTCGGCTACCAGATTGTTAAAGTTGACCACTTCCACGGACACTTCTTTTGCAAATCTCATCTGCACGGGAAAGCCGGGTTCCGCGAAATGCAAATAGCCTTCCATCATGTCATTTTTCACAATGAACTGCGAGAATTTCCCCCTAACATAATTGGCCCGTTCAACAAGCGCGAACTCCACTCCATCCAACATCCTTAATAACAAAGAGGCATGCCCCAACTGATCATCGAGCCACATGCTTAACAAATCAACCAACGACAATGCTGGATAGTCCCTGCCGTGGACATAACTTTCCAAAATTCTTAAGTACTCCCGATTTTCCAAAAGCGTCCCATTCAGGTAGGTCGGTGTCAGATTCAAATTGACCTTGTTGTATAACCTTAAATTCAAAAGATTCCCCTCGAACAAGTAGTACTTATATGCCACCTCGTTTGCCATTTCGGATAGCCTGATCATCGGCCCAGAATTAATAGGTGCATCTTTAGGAACCCTCTTCAGTTCCTGCTCCACTTTTCCGAAGGTCTCAATAAACGTCTCTGCCTGCTTGACCCACTTCTTTTCTTCCGGTGATAGATAATCCCTTATAAAATAGGCATGGTCCTTTAAGATGCCAAGCCAGAATTCATGCTCTTCCCATGGGGTAATCGGTTCATAGCTCATTCTGTACCCTCCTCTTTATACAACTTATTTGTTTGGAGGGATTTTCATGATAAATAAAAGCGCAGCCTACTTGAAGTAAACGGCGCTTTTGGCATTCAATTTATATCCTCCATATTAATCGTACGGTTTTTGAGCGCACCAGAATGAATGACCTTAACATTTATATCAATGTCCTCCAACATATTATCTGATAAAATAAATCCCCCATCATCCAAAGATGATTTCCACCTCTTATTTTTCTTTCTGTACAGGATATGCTCCAAGCGGAAAAAATCCGTATCATTTTGTACACCTAGTTTGTATAAATCCTTAATTTCCTTATGTATCTCTTCCTTCATGTTTTCTTCCATTTCTTTTAAATTTAATATTTTATTTGCATCTCTATTTGATATGACTCCCTCGAGAGAAACCTTTACATCAAAGCTAAGTGGGCCTATACCTTCAAATGGTTTAATATCCACCTCATTTTTTTCAAAAACAATATTGAAGTCCGGCTCTCCCTCATTATCCCTTACCTGTATTCCAGCTCTCTCCGTCTCTTTAGTAAGCCAGCGTAGCCCCTTCAGGACTTCAAGTGTATAAAATCCTTTAAATTCTTTATTTTTCACAAAAAAGGCCCCATCAATTTCAAGTTTGGGATCAGGTTCCATATTATGAACCCAATGGCTTTCATTGATACGGATAGATGGAAGATAAGTGGTAAGGGCCGGTTCATATAATTCTCTTACAAATTGTTGAAGCTTTATAGGACGAATAGTGGAATTTTGTTCATATGTACCTATAGGGCGATGCAAAATGGTTGCTAGTGCTGATTGATCGAAGAAGCTTGTGGTGGAAAAGACCTCCTTAATAGGGGCGTTCGTTCCAAAAATCCACGTAACTAACCGAAGCTCATAATACCTTGTCAATACATCAAAAATATGATGAAACCCTTCTTCCAATGCGGTTTCACTTACTAATATCGTATTAACATGTGCCCAAAGGAGCCTTTCCTGTGAAGTATTATATGCTAAGGAGAGGGCTTCATCGAATGTTTTTCCTTTTGTTTCCGAGACCCATACAGAAGGTTCACCACTGCTTCCGTTAGCTCCTTGAGAATTAAAACTAAGTAATTGAATATAACCTATATATTCATTATCCTTGAAATCCACCCCTATTGCGGTAACATAGTTCAGGTTCTGAACCTCTTTGATATCCGAGCAGCTTGTTAGAAATAAAAGAATAATTATCAGAAATCCTTTCAGCATCATTTGAAGATTTGATCTCATTCTTCCTGTCCCTCTTTCTGCTGTACCATCGGTGCTTTAAACTGACTTTTCTTAAAAGGGTTAACAAGCAAAGCTGATAAAATATCCTTGAAGCTTAACGTGGAAATGGGTTCTAGATACCCCACCTTAAAGGACTCCAATCGGGCCAAGTAAAATAAGATACTAAACAAACCTAAAAACACTCCATAGATACCCAAAAACACACCTAACAGCATTATATAGATTCGCAAAACACTTACGGTCCCTGTCAGGGATTGGTTCACAAGTGTAAAAGTTGCTACAGCCGTCAAAGCAACCACCACAATCATTGTGGCAGATGCCAAACCAGCCCGTATCGCAGCGTCCCCAATAATCAATCCCCCTACTATTGCAACTGTCTGTCCCACTGCTTTTGGCATTCTGATTCCGGCCTCTCTCAGCAGTTCGAATAGACCAAGTATAAAGAATGCTTCCAACCCTAACGGTATGGGTAACCCTTCTCTCGATATGGAAACGGTATTTAATAGTTGAAAAGGAAGCTGATCCACGTTTACGGAAGATATGGCAATCCAAAAACCTGGTAGCATAACCGCTATAAAAAAACCTATAATTCGAAATATCCGTTGAAAGGCCACCGTATGATACGGGTAGTGAATATCCTCAGGAGATTTTAACAAAACAAAAACATTATTAGGCCCAATCAATATCGTCGGCGAACCATCTACAATAACAATAAACCTTCCCCTCAATATACACTCCACCGCAAAGTCAGGGCGCCCGATATAATCAAATAACGGAAATAATGAAAAGGTGCGGTTTGATAACCATTGCTCCAATTGTCCACTGCTGACCAAGCTTTCTGTTTCCATTTGTTCAAGTCTACTTCTTACCTCATTCAGCATCTCCTTATTTACTCTATCATCCAGATACATTAGAGAAACTGCTGTTTTACTTAGCGTCCCAACTTCAAAGTTTTCATTATATAAATAGGATGATTTCAACCTTTTACGAATAAGGGCTATGTTGATGTTCAGCTCTTCAGTAAATCCGTCCTTGGGTCCCTTGATGGAAACTTCTGTATTGGATTCAGAGGGCTCCCTTTGGGGCACATCTGCAAGTTCAAAAGCAAGAAAGTGATTGCTAGGTTGTTGAAATACGATAAAATACCCTGAAAAAACTTTATCGATTAACTCACTGATGGAAGTCACCTTTTTAATAGGCGGCAATTCGAAATCAACCACAGCATCCTCTCGAATTTGAACATATTCTACTATAGAACGAAAATACTCATTCACTTGGCTGAGATCCACCATTCCAATACAATAAAAAGAGAAAATATTTCCGTGTTTTTCTTCCATTTCAATAAAATGAACATCTGCATAGTTTTGAAAATAGTTTTCTAATTCCTCACCTAGAAGGTTGTGATTTTTCAAATGTTCCTCTAGGGATTCCAAACTTAGAACAGGTGATGATAACTTATTCATACAGCTTCCGTTCCTTTCACCTTTTGTGGGAGAAAGCTTATTACAAACAACGACAAGGTCAGAATTATTCCAATCAATAGTAACCCTGGGTAAAAATAAGTTCCTATGGCTGTTTGTACCCAAAGATCACTAATTGGCAATATTCCTATAAAAAATAAACTGGTGGAAGCTGACCAAAAAACGATAGATTTCACTTTATTTGATGTGAATCCGATATCTTTGAGAAAAAACAAACATAAAGACACCCTGATCACCGCCCCGGAAATGAACTGAAAGACTGCAAAAAAATCTAAATGTGAAACATGCTCCCCTAGCTCTACCAGCCTCCACTGTTCAAATGCAGGAAAGCGTAGAACTGCTGCGACGTTCGGTCCAAACGAAGCAATTGACCCAAGTAAAGGACCTAGAATAAGTCCAAGCAAGATTGTGATAAGGAGAAGAAGTTGCCAAAGCTTGAACGGCTTACTTACATATTGTTGCAATAGAAGAATCAATAGAATATCCACACTGCCTCCAAGCACAACAGTAATACCGCTAATAATTGGAGAACTGCCGTTCACAAGAATCGGAAACATATAAGAATAATCTTTATTAGAGATGGTAGAAAATGCGACAAAATAACCAAGGATCCATACAATTGGCAATAAAAATGTAGCACTGTACACAATTGTCTTTAAATTTGAGCTAGCTCCCCATACACATAATAGAAGGAAAGGAAGGACGACGATCCATTGTGGTGTGAGAGGAAGAAAGTATATCTTAATGGATGTTATAAAATCATAAAATGATATTAAAGCAATGATGGAAATATGGAAGAAATAGATAAACATGACACTGGCAGAAACAACTCTTCCCGCTCGTTTAGAAATCCAAGTAGAGAGCTTCATTTTTTGTTTATTACGAGACATGATGAAAAATAGAAGCATCCCCCAAATCAGCAGGATCCCATACCCTTCCAAAACACAAACCCAAGCATCGCGCTTTGCTACAAATAATAGATGAGGCAACATAAGCACATGATTAGAAATCCCGATAAACAGAATAATGACAAAGGATAGTTGCAGTCGGGAAAAAGTCATGATGTTTCCTCTCTTTCAACGAATGGTAGTATTTAGTAGTATGAGTGGAAACACCTCAATTATTCAAAACTCAAAGTAAAAACCGCATTCTCCAAATAGAATGCGGCCTCCCATCACTTCTTATTTCTCCTATATAAATCCATTGATTTATGACCCTCGTCAATGATGGCTACCATCTCGTGCAACCTCTTTTCCTGTGTTTCCGCCCTTTTGGCACTAAAGACATAACGAGCCCAATCCTTCTGGTAGCCGTATGTGAGATCGTTATATTTCGCCAACACCGCTTCATTATTTTTCAGGAAGCTCTTGATGTCTTCGATGTGAACGATGTAGTCATCGACACATTGGCTCTTTGCGCTTGTCTTCTTTTTCGTTTTCTTAGAGGCGGATTTGAACCCGACCACTGTGAAAACCTCATTCAGGCTTACCATCCTCGAGAATTTCAAGGTGCTGTTTGGAAGATACTTTTCCTCGTCCAGATTCAGTTCAGCGTAAAACTTGTCTCTTTCTATGCACTCTTCATAGACCGGGTTCCCCTTTTTGGGGTAGGCGACATACATATAGCCGTTGTCTGAGAGCAGTTGCTTTTCATTGATGACCTGTACAAAATTGTTGAAATCCTCCATGGTAAACATAAACAAAAATACTAGATCATAGTCGTCCTTTTTAATAGAAGGATCGTAGTCCAGTCCTTCAAATTCCCCCATACCCTCTGGCACCTGCAAAAATAATCGGTTTTCATATTTTTGCAGATTTAGTTTATCGACAATCGTCTTTTCGGCATTCATACTTACACATCCCCCTTCTACTAATTAACATTTCCTTCCTCCTATTATAACAAAATACTTCATCACCAAAACCTCTTATCGATTTTGCTCACTTGTTAACAAATTGTTCACCTTTCTCTTCCAGATGTGTGACTTTTATCACACTTTTAAATCTCCCCACCTTTTACAATGAAGGTGCATAAGTATTTAGATAAAAATGGGAAAAGGAAGTGGCGAGTATGATTTCTTTCAAAAAATTGTTGGCGTGCTGCTTTGCACTTGTATTACTTTTAGGTGTTATGACTGGTTGTGGTTCTAATGAGGTTTCAGTGGAAGATGCGGAGGCGGAGATTACGATTAAAAGTTCCAATTGGGATTTCGATCAGGCTACTTACACAGTGCCCGCTGGCAAACCTGTAGCTATCCATCATGAAAATGTCGAAGGCCACCATGGCATCACGATTAAAGGAACAGATGTGAAAATCCAAGGAGATGGCAGTGTAGTTGCGAACCTTAAGCCTGGAGAATATGAAATCATCTGTGACATCATGTGCGGAACCGGTCATGCCGAGATGGTTTCCAAGCTAGTTGTGGAATAGGGAGGGAGTGACAGGGATGGCAAATGTACAATATGAACGTCCTGAAAAAACAACCAACAAAAAGCTTCCTGTGAAAGAGGAGGAAGCTTCATTAAAAGGGACATTGATTGCCGTATTTATGTTGGGGGCATTTATTGTCATTTCGTGGGTTAGCGTGTTCAGCTTATTTATTTCACGAAATTAGCAGGTCAGAAAAAGGGGGTACAAATAGATGCATTTACACCGTTATGAAAAATATTGGTTAATTTTTGGAGTCGGGACATTGGTCGTCTTTTTATCCGTGATCGGGTTTACAGCCTTTGCTCATGGTCATCATCCACCAAGTCATATGGCCACCGTGGATGCACAGAATGTAAAAGATACCGCTCCATTTGATGAGCCGGGTTTGAAGCAGATTGATGAGAATACCTATGAAGCTACGATTATAGCAATGACATTTGGTTATCAACCTAATAAGATTTCCGTTCCGAAAGGCTCCACCGTCAAGTTCCAGGTGACAAGTCAGGATGTCGTGCACAGTTTTACGATTCCTATGACAAACGTCAATATGATGATCACTCCGGGGCACATCAATCAATCGGAACATACATTCAAGGAAGCCGGATCTTATCTTGTCCTTTGCAATGAATATTGCGGAATTGGACATCAACATATGCAAATGGAAATTGAGGTGACGGAAGAATGAAACAGGCAGCGGAAGTCGACATTCACGATTCAAAATTGAGTATGGCCTATATCTATATTGCTTTTGCCGCATTATTTTTAGGAACGATGGCCGGAGTGGTCCAGGGGCTTGTCCGCGGAGGTCTGATGGAGCTTCCTTACAGCATCAGTTATTACCAGCTGTTAACGGCGCATGGCGTGTTACTTGCACTTGTATTGACGACCTATTTCATCTACGGGTTCCTTCATGCCGGTATGAGCAGGACACTGGGCACGATGACTCCTGTAGAAAGGAGATTAGGTTGGATCGGCTTTTGGGTACTGACGATTGGTACTGTGTTGAGCTTTGCAATGATCTTAACGAATGACGCATCGGTCTTATATACTTTTTACGCGCCATTGCAAGCCTCTCCCCTCTATTATGTTGGGCTGACACTGTTTGTGGTCGGAACCTGGATAGGCGGCGCAAGCTTATTGGCACATTATATCCGCTGGAAAAAACAGAACCGTGGTCAGATTACACCACTGTTCAGCTTTATGACAGTTGGAACGATTCTCTTGTGGTATGTCGCTTCCATCGGGGTTGCCGCGACGGTCTTACTTCAGTTCTTACCTTGGTCCCTTGGACTTGTAGATAACATCAATATCCTATTGAGCCGTACGTTGTTTTGGTACTTCGGACATCCGCTTGTGTACTTCTGGCTCCTGCCGGCTTACATCGCCTGGTATGTCTGCATTCCGAAAATCATTGGCGGGAAGTTGTTCAGCGATTCCCTTGCTCGCTTGGCTTTCGTGTTGTTCTTGTTATTCTCGATTCCAGTAGGATTCCACCATCAGCTGATGGAAGCTGGAATCTCTGAATTTTGGAAATACCTGCAAGTTGTCCTGACATTTGCGGTAATCGTTCCTTCGTTGCTGACTGCCTTCTCCATTTTTGCCACATTTGAATTGGCTGGTCGAGCAAAAGGTGCTACTGGGGCATTTGGCTGGGTACGTAAGCTTCCTTGGAAGGATGCACGATTTTTCGCACCATTCATGGGGATGCTGTTCTTCATCCCTGCCGGAACCGGCGGAATCATCAATGCCAGTAACCAAATGAACGCCGTCGTCCATAACACACTTTGGGTGGTGGGACATTTCCACATTACCGTTGGATCCACTGTTATCCTGACTTTCTTCGGGATTGCTTACTGGCTGATTCCAGTATTGCGCGGCAGAGCCTTTACAGCTCGCATGAATAAGCTTGCGATGACGCAGACGATTCTTTGGACAGTCGGCATGTTCTTCATGTCTGGTTCGATGCACTTGCTCGGACTGTTGGGGGCACCGCGTCGTACCGCTTTTACTACTTACCAGGATCATGCTACAGCGGCCGCTTGGTTTGAAGGGATTTTCGCAAATCAAGTGACAATGGCACTTGGCGGAGTCATCCTGTTTGTTGCATCCATGCTGATGATCTACATCGTCATCAATCTTGCCTTCTTCGCGCCAAAAGCTCATACGGAATTCCCGATCGGCGAGGTGGCGGAAGATGCGCGCGAAACGCCGCGGATTCTTGAAAACTGGAAGCTTTGGATCGGAATTGCGGTGGCATTGATCTTGTTCGCTTACACCATTCCGTTAATGGATATGATACAAAATGCACCACCAGGATCACCGCCGTTCAGGCCTTGGTGATGGATGGTGTGATGGGCAGTGGGATGAAGGGTTCCCGCTGCTTTTTTATTGGGGGAAGGTTGAGATAACGATGAGGACTTCTCTGACGGGGTTGGACTTGGACTGAGGTCTTCATTCGGGGGATGAGGACCTCCCTGACGTGGATCTAGCACGGCTGAGGTCTTCATTCGAGCGATGAGGACCTCTCTGACGGGAATCGAACCCGACAGAGGTCTTCATTCGAGCGATGAGGACCTCTCGTACAAGAATCGAGCACGACGGAGGTCTTCATCTTTTCTTTTTGCGCCTCTCCCCCTCTTATAAGCTTTTGCGCTTGCCATTTCTTGTGTTACAATATTGACTATCATAAATGTGGGGAAAATAGCTGAAATAACCTGCTCTCCCCCGGCATTCTTAAAATAAGGAAGGTTGAAAAACTTGGAACATAACCCAGCAAACTCGAATTTCATTCGAAATATCATAAAAGAGGACCTGGAATCCGGTAAGCGCAACCATGTGATCACCCGCTTCCCTCCAGAGCCAAACGGCTACCTACATATCGGACACGCAAAATCCATCGTCATCAACTTTGATTTGGCTGACGAGTTCAACGGAAAAACGAACCTGCGCTTTGACGACACCAACCCTTTAAAGGAAGACGTTGAATATGTTAACTCCATCAAAGAAGACGTAAAATGGCTTGGCTATGATTGGGACGGACTATTCTTTGCTTCTGATTACTTTGAAGAGATGTACAATCGCGCCGTTCTTTTGATCAAAAAAGGCAAAGCGTATGTGGACGACCTTTCTGCTGATGAGATCCGCGCTTACCGTGGGACTCTTAAAGAGCCAGGAAAAGACAGCCCATACCGCGATCGCTCAGTGGAAGAGAACCTTGACCTGTTCGAGCGCATGCGTAAAGGCGAATTCGGTAACGGCCAAAAAGTGCTTCGTGCGAAAATCGACATGAAGTCACCGAACATCAACCTGCGCGACCCAGTTATTTACCGCATTTCTCATGCAACGCACCACAATACAGGTGACAAATGGTGCATCTACCCAATGTATGCCTTCGCACACCCAATCGAGGATGCGATTGAAGATGTAACCCACTCCATCTGTACAGTGGAGTTTGAAGACCAACGCCCACTATACAACTGGGTAGTAGCGGAAACGGAAATGGCTGGAACGCCACAGCAAATTGAGTTTGGCCGTTTGAACATCACCAATGCCGTAATGAGTAAGCGTAAACTGCGCAAGCTTGTGGAAGAAGGAATTGTTGACGGATGGGATGACCCTCGTATGCCGACGATTTCCGGACTGCGCCGTAAAGGTTACACACCAGAAGCGATCCGTTCATTCGTTCGCGAAACAGGTGTTTCTAAAGGATCCGGTTTTGTAGACTCACAAATGCTAGATCACTTCGTGCGTGAAGATCTGAAATTGAAATCCCCTCGTACGATGGGTGTTGTTCGTCCGTTGAAGGTGGTCATCACCAACTATCCTGAAGGACAAGTGGAAATGCTGGATGCGGAGAACAACCCAGAAAACGAGGAAATGGGTAAAAGACAAATTCCATTCTCCCGAGAGATTTATATTGAGCAAGAGGATTTCATGGAGGATCCACCAAAAAAATACTTCCGCCTCTTCCCTGGCAATGAGGTTCGCCTGAAGCATGCTTACTTCATTAAGTGTGAGGACTTTGTTAAGGATGCGGACGGCAATGTGGTGGAAATCCACTGTACGTATGATCCGGAAACGAAGAGCGGCTCTGGTTTCACTGGCCGTAAAGTTAAGGGTACCTTGCACTGGGTGGAAGCAACACAAGCTGTTCCTGCTGAGTTCCGTTTGTTCGAGCCGTTGCTATTGGACGAGGAGCCTGAGGCGGAAGTGGAAGCTGAAGTGGCAGATGTTGCTGGCACGGAGGAAGAAACGGTGGAAGTTATCGAAAAATCCTTCCTTGACCATGTGAACCCTAATTCCATGAAAGTGTTAAATGGCTTTGTGGAGGAAAACATGAAGGGTGTGGCGCCACAAGAGAAATTCCAATTCTTCCGCCACGGCTACTTTAATGTGGATCCGAAGCATACGACTGCGGATAAGCTAGTCTTTAATGAGATTGTGTCGTTGAAGAGTTCGTTTAAGTTATAGAGTTGATTGATTGAAGGTTGATGGCCCCCGTTGAGTGAACGGGGGTTTTTTGTTGGTTTGGTGGGGTGGTATTTGTACGAGTTTTCCTGCAAAATTTGCCGGGGGTTGTCGAATAGCGGTTAAATGGCTGAAAGTAGTGGATAAAACGAAAAATTCGCGGATATAACCCAATCTTCGTGGTTAAAACAAAAAGTTCGCGGATAAAACGAATACTTTCGGGCTTCAGGCAGGAATCCATGATTTGAGAGGCGAAGTAGAGAGGGAATATCTATAAAAAGGAGCCTATAATGATAAAAAAAGACCGAGAAAAGCCACTCAGGTTGCTCGCACATGAAGCTGCAATGCGAAGAGTCCCCAAAACCCATCCAAAATACCCCCAAATCGAACAAGAATTTTACCGTTTACACTATGGATACAAAGGCGAACAAGCAATGGACTACTTTTCATCCTTCCTCCCCCATGAGAACTATAAAGTTTTGCATGGCCTCAGGATTCCGGACACTAAAGGACGACATTTTCAGATGGACTCACTCCTAATCTCCCCTACTCATTGCCTCATATTAGATTCCAAGTATGTGTCAGGTAAAATTGAGTTTGATGAAGATACCGGAAGTCTGATCCGTCACAATGAAACAGGCTATGAAAGACTTGGAGACCCCTTTGCACAGCTAGCCAGACACAAAATTCAGCTCTCCTCTATCATTCATAAGCTTAAATTACCCCCGATACCTATTTATACTCAAATCGTCATAACACATAAAAATGCTACCCTATTAAAAAAATCTCCCATCATCTTGAAGAATGTAGTCTTCCACACAAACCTCCCAACTAGAATAAAAGAAATTGATAACATCCAAACCCACACCTATTTTTCAAATAAGGACGCCAATAAACTCGTGCAAACACTATCAAAAATCCATCAAGATGAGGATTTCAACTTGATGGATTACTATGGACTATCACCTTCTGAATTTATTAGAGGAGTGATTTGCCCTAATTGCTCCCATGCACCTATGCAGAAAATATATCAGAAGTGGTTGTGCTTAAAATGTGGCCATTCAGGAAAAGAGCTTCTTCAACAGACCATTAAGGACTATCCATTACTTGGATTTGGGAACAAGATAACAAACAGAGAGTTCCGAGAGTTCATATGTCTTCATTCATCACATATTGCTTACAGAGAGCTCGTATCGTTAAACCTCCCCCACAAAGGCAGCAAAAAAGCCCGCATATACTTTATTGAATAGAACCCTAAAAACCCCCGCGGAGATAACCTCCCGGGGGCCTTTTAACATTGCATGCTACACAAACCATCTCAAATAAACTGTAAATCCAACTATGATAACGACAAACAACGCGATATAAATGTACGTGAGTCGTCTTACATTCCCCTCCGATTTCTTCTGATAGTCCTGATCTCCCTTTCCCGCTACTAGCAGCGTGGCAAACAGCCCGCCAACCAAAACTAGCACTCCTAAAACGCCTAATGCTAACATCATATGCTCTCTCTCCATTCTGGAATTCTCTCTACTTTGAACGGTAGCCTATAAAAAGTGTTTTTTCAACTAAACTAGCTTATTTTTTTCCCTAATTACAGTAACATTTTGGTCCATTGTAACTTTCCGGGGGGGTATTGTAACTATTTAGGCAGTGATTGTGACTTTTCCAATCTACTAGGGATTGGCTTTTCCGCTTCTTTGTAAGTATCAAATTCCAGTAATAAGGAACCTTAATTATTGGTAACGTACCCACAAACCCTTAATTTCAGAATATTTTCAAAAATATCCAGCATATTTCTTTTTATTCCAGCAATTATTTATTATAATTATAATGTAAGAATTGATGTTGTCTCATTTTGTGGTTTCGTACGTTGTAAGGCAAGTTAGAATGCTATTTACTCTTCTCAAAACAGAAAGGGGAAAAGATGTATGGACAATGAGAACGTTGGAAAGTGCCCGTTTACGGGGGAAAGTAGTTCAGAAAAGCCGATTAAAGGAACAAAAAACAAGGACTGGTGGCCGAATCAACTTGATCTGAATGTGCTTCACCAGCATGATATGAAGACAAACCCACTTGGGGAAGATTTTAATTATGTAGAAGAATTTCAAAAGATCGATTATGCAAGCCTAAAAGAGGACTTACATAATCTTATGACAGACAGCCAAGACTGGTGGCCTGCGGACTATGGTCATTATGGGCCATTCTTTATCCGGATGAGCTGGCATGCTGCAGGTACATATCGACAAGCAGATGGACGCGGAGGCGGCGGAAGCGGTTCTCAGCGTTTTGCACCGTTGAACAGTTGGCCTGATAACGGAAACTTGGACAAGGCACGTCGTCTTCTTTGGCCGATTAAAAAGAAATATGGCAACAAGCTTTCATGGGCAGACTTGCTCGTTTTTGCAGGAAATGTAGCGATTGAATCCATGGGCGGTAAAACCATTGGGTTCGGGGGAGGCCGTGAAGATATTTGGCACCCTGAAGAAGACGTAAACTGGGGTCCGGAGAAGGAATGGCTTGGCGACAACCGTTATTCCGGTGAGCGTGACCTGGAAAATCCACTTGCTGCCGTGCAAATGGGCTTGATCTACGTTAATCCAGAAGGACCAAACGGCGAACCAGATCCGAAGAAAAGTGCATTCGATATCCGAGATACGTTCAAACGGATGGGCATGAATGATGAGGAAACCGTGGCATTGACTGCCGGTGGACATACATTCGGGAAAGCCCACGGCGCCGGTGACCCATCTCACGTGACGGAAGAGCCAGAAGGAGCAGGGCTTGAACACCAAGGTTTCGGTTGGAAGAGCAGCCATGAAACCGGCCACGGGGCATTCACGATCACTAGTGGAATCGAAGGAGCTTGGACGCCAACACCTACTCAATGGGATATGAGCTATTTCGATTTATTATTCGGGTATGAGTGGGAGCTGACAAAAAGTCCAGCTGGCGCCTACCAATGGGCACCAATCGATCCGGACGAAGAGCATTTAGCTCCAGACGCTCACGATTCGTCCAAAAAAGTAAAAACAATGATGACGACTGCGGACATGGCAATGCGTATGGACCCTGAATACGAAAAGATTTCTCGCCGCTTCCATCAAAATCCGGATGAGTTTGCTGATGCCTTTGCACACGCATGGTTCAAGCTGCTCCACCGTGATATGGGACCTCGCGACAGATATTTAGGACCTGAAGTGCCAGAAGAGGAATTCATTTGGCAGGATCCGGTTCCAAAGGTAGACTATACCTTAACTGATGCAGAAATTGACGATCTTAAAGCGAAACTTTTAAATTGCGGACTGTCTGTAAGCGAGCTTGTGAAAACTGCTTGGGCTTCTGCCAGCACATACCGTCATTCGGACAAGCGTGGTGGCGCAAATGGTGCCCGCGTTCGCCTCTCCCCTCAAAAGGACTGGGAAGCGAATGAGCCAGAGCAGCTTGCAAAGGCTATCAACGTTTTAGAAGACTTGCAGCATAGCCTGGACAAGAACGTCAGCCTTGCGGACTTAATCGTTTTAGGCGGAAGTGCAGCAGTTGAAAAAGCTGCCAAGGATGCCGGCTTTGATGTAAAAGTTCCATTCACGCCAGGTCGCGGTGATGCCACTCAGGATCAAACCGACGAAGAAAATTTCGAAGTGCTTGAGCCTGTATCTGATGCTTTCCGCAACTACCATAAGAAGGAGTACTCCTTAAAACCAGAAGAGTTCATGGTGGACAAGGCTCAGCTTATGGACCTTTCTGCGAAGGAATTGACCGTTCTTATCGGAGGCTTACGTGTCCTTGGTGCGAACCACGGCGACACTAAGCATGGCGTATTCACGGAGAAAATCGGTACGCTCACAAACGATTTCTTCTTGACCCTGCTTGATATGGGTGTCGAGTGGAAGCCGGTAGAAGGTGAAGGCTACTACGAGGCACGTGATCGCCAAACAGGTGAACTTGTGCGAACTGCTACAAGAGTAGACCTAGTATTTGGTTCCCACTCTGTCCTACGTGCGCTTGTGGAAGTGTACGCACAAGACGACAGCCAAGAAAAGTTTGTGAAAGACTTTGTAGCTGCCTGGGTGAAAGTGATGGATGCAGATCGTTATGATGTGAAAGTGAAAAAATAATACAAAAAAGCCAGATGGAGATTAGCCCCTTCATCTGGCTTTTCTTTTATTTTGCGGTCTTTTTTTCATAAAGCTTAATCGAGCCACCGCCTGGCCCATATGCGATTCCGCTATTGTTCCAACCATATCTCTCATAATAGTTTTCTAAATCTGTCGTTAGGTATAGGTTCTCATAGCCTTTTTCAGCCGCCACGCATAACCCGTGCTCCAAAAGCTTGGCACCTATCCCCTTCCCTCTATGCTCCTCTGCCACATATAGGCAAGCCAACCATGGACACAGGTCCTGCCGGCTATTTATATCATTTCTCAAAATTGCATACGTACCAATGATTTCTCCCTCTTTAACCGCCACATAAAACCGTGGTATATCAGAAGAAGTTGTTGCAGAATGGAGAATCGCATCTTCGTAAAATTTGAAGTTTGACTCACTTCCCCAGTGTTGCCAAAAAACTTGGATTGCCTTTTCCAATAGTTGATTCTTACTTCTTAGTTCGATAATTTCCATTGTTATGCTCCGTTCCCCTTATACTTTTTGATATACCAAATTTCGCTTTAGAGGAAACGATATCCTGCCTCTTTATTTAAAAACGTACAAACTCAAAAAATATTCTTGCATGTCACTCTTAATTCTTTTTTAAGTAGTAGATGGCCAGCTGGGTACGGTCACGGAGTTGGAGCTTCTCTAAAATGATGGATAGTGTATTTCGTACGGTGCCTTTACCAATATAGAGCTGTTCAGCGATTTCTCGATTAGAAAGCCCATTTGCTACTAGTCCTGCGATGTCTTTTTCACGAGGAGTCAATCCATCCAATCCACTCTGTTCACTAGGAAGCGTCAATTGCCTCAATACACCAGCATCTATTACACTAACACCTGCCATAAGTGCTCGAAGCTGCTGGGCCATACTGGAAACTTCTGTAGATTTAATTAAATAGCCCTCCGCTCCGGCGAGTATGGCAAGTCGGATGTTCTTTTCATCCTTAAAGGTTGTTAACATCATGATATGAACCAGAGGCCATTCCGTTTTAATTTGCCGTGTAGCCTGAATGCCATCCATGATAGGCATTTGGATATCCATCAGTACAACATTCGGCAGTACCAACCGACAGGAAGTTATGGCTTCGGCACCATTATGGGCTGTGCCGATTACTTCCATGTCCCTTTCGCGGGATAGGAGTACTTTGAGGCTTTTGCAAACAAGATCATCGTCATCTACAATCAAGATTTTCATAGATGGTGCCTCCATTGTTCCGAATTCTCAACTGGAAGGACACAAATTAACAGGAACCCTTTAGTGGTGTCAGTGGATATACTGCCTCCCACAGCCTTGGCTCTGTGGCGAAGATTTCTAAGACCCACACCAGGTTCTTGAACACCATTATCCTTCACGACTCCATCGTTATGAACGGATAATCTCAAAATGTGAGGACTTATGTCCAAGGATATTTCCACTTGTGTCGGTTTGGCATGGCGAATAGTATTCGTTAAGGCTTCCTTAAGAGTGGGATAGAGAATAGTCCAGAGATTTGCAGGAACCTTGGAGGTGTCGCCAAATACATGGAAGTTCACTGGACATAGTGAGAATTTGTCGCAAATATCATACATTCCCTCTAATCCCAGTTCTTTTATCGGCTTTAAATTATGGACTGTTTCTCTTAAATAGACTGCACTATTGGAGAGGCGCTGCTGAGCTAGCGTGAACATTTCACTTGCTGCCGGGTCACCTTCCTTCCAAAGGTGCTCAAAGGCCTGCAAGGCAAGAACGGAGGCGGTTATTTCATGCCCTACCTCATCATGAAGCTGCTGGGCAATTCGGTTTCTTTCTGACAGCTCAGCCAGGCGTGCACCTTGAGCATTAGCCAATAGAAGTTCCTCTTTTAGATTTTCCAATTCGTATCGGTCCCTTCGTTGTCGGTCGGACTCCCTTTGATTCCTTTCCGTATCTTTCGCCCACCTTCCAAGGATTGCCCCGGATAATGCTGCTTGGAGGAAAACGGCTATTACCAGAACGGACGAGTCAGGAAAGGCGAAAATAAACAACAATGTCGGGAGAATGTACACTGGTTGCCTTTTATACATACTTTCAAAAATCGGCAGGGCCAATGCCAATGCGGCAAATGGCCAATAAAGGAGAGCTATAAAACATGCAACCTGATCCAAAAGGACCGTCCAGCCTGGTAGCCGGAACCTCCATCTAGCCAATGTCATTACGATCAGAAACAGCAGAAGGATTACCCCTCCTTCGTCGCCGGCATTATACAGCCAGAGCAGACTAAGAAAAAGTAACCCTAAAAGACGCCAAAGGTTGGTGGCCGATTCGGAAGTCCAATTATCCCATTTATTTATCATGCATAAACCCGCCCTCACTGATACTACTTTTATTATAGCAAATTCCAGTTAGCCCTCTTCTCCATATATATCATGCTAACTTAATCTTCTTTTGCTTCCTAATAATAGAAAGGCGATACAAAAGAGGAACATAACGACAATCGGTACACCCAGTTCTTCTACTGGAGCACCGTAGGAAACGAGGATGGTCCCTTCCGCTACCCAATAGGTAGGCAGTAACATTACTGCTCTCTGAAAATAGTCAGGCATTATTTCCACTGGCCACATCACTCCACCAAGCATTGCCATGAGAATGATGAAGCCTCCTAATATACTAAAGGCTACCTCCTTATTATGAAACAAGGAATACCATGCTAAGGAGAAACCTAAAGCAGTCATGGAGAAAACCGTATAAATGATAAAAAGTAAAATCGGTTCGGGCAGATCATTTCCATGAACAAGAACTCCAAGAATAACAAACACCACATTAATTAAAGTCAAAATCAACGAATATGCCAACAAGTTTTGCCACAAGTACTGAAAATGGGTGATAGGAGCTACACTTATTCTCAATAACGTCTTATCTTCCCTATCCTCCAAAATAATACCCCCTAGCCTGGCAGCCAAGAATAACAAGATAATACTATAATATTGGAAGCCTATTGGGATTTTCGGCCATTCTCCAGACGGAAGAAATGCGGCCCCTATTGGCAAAGCCAGTAAGAAGATTATATTGGATTTCTTTCGAAAAAAACGCTTAAATACAAAAGTAAAAACGGTCATAGAAGCTTCCGCCTTCCAAAATACGCGGCTGATATGGCTAATAGGATAGATGAAGCAATCAGAATAACAAAGCTGATCAGTGCTTTATCTATATTTTCCCCTGTCATGTTTGCAAAAATCATATTCTTTCCAAGCGAAAAGGGATTGCTATAGGATGAAAGTAGTTGAAAAAGACGACCTTCCGGCAATGGGAACCAAACTTCTGCCAGCATTAAACATACAAGTCCGAACCCTGTCCCCAGCCGCTCAGCTGTTTTATAATTATTCACACCTAAAACCAAATTGATGAACACAAATTGTATAAGAGTGGATACTATCAAAAGGATTATCAACACGAACGCCAAATTTCCCCAATGGACGTCGTAGACAAAAAATGTGTAAATTACTATGATAAAGCTCTGCAGCACATTGAAGAGTGAACTGGAAATCAAAATGGAATATGCATGCTTATGAGCCTGGTATGGCAGGGAGTACATTCTCCATTTCATGGAGGACATCAGGTCGCCTCTAATATACTCCATTGTGTAAAAGCCACCAAACATGAGAAAGGCGAAAACCATGGTAACCGCAATTTCATCCTTAATGGGTATGCCGAGAGATTCATTCACCGCATCGTCCGCTATCATTCCCAAAACAGTTATCAATGCAACCGGGGTAACTAGTAAAATCACCATACCTATATAGTTTCTGAGCATCCGGCGAAGGATAAAATAACTTGATCTTACTAACATGGTTATTCCTCCCCTCCGTCACGGAGGCTTTTACCAGTCAGGGTTAAAAACACATCCTCCAAGGTCGGTTCTTCCGCAGTGACGGAAAGGATTCCACCAAAGTCTTTCGCAATGGAAAGGGCACGATCGAGATTTCCTGCTCCAACTTGTGAAATAATTGTTATTTCCTTGTGGGTTCGTGTCACTTGTTTTATCCCGTCCAGCTTACGGAGCCTTTCTAGAAGGAGGTCAGTCGGACTTGCTACCTCCAGCTTTATTTTTTCTTCATGCTGGATTTTTTTCACTAGTTCGTTGATGGTACCCTCGGCAATGACATGCCCCTGATCCATAATAACCACACGTTGCGCGAGAGTTTGTAATTCTTCCATATAGTGTGTCGTATAAAGAATCGTCGTCCCTTGCCTGTTTAGTTTGCGAATAGTTTCTAAAATGTGATTTCTGGATTGTGGATCAATCCCTACTGTTGGTTCATCCATAATAAGAAACCTAGGTCTGTGAACAAGAGCGCAGGCAATGTTCAGTCGTCTTTGCATCCCACCTGAAAATTTGACAGGTAGCTTCCGTGCATGCTCCGTGAGACCCACTAACTCCAACGTTTCCTCTACCCGTTTTTTTAATTCTTCTCCCTTAATACCATATATCCCACCAAAAAACTCCAGGTTTTCCCTTGCACTCAGATCAGAAATTAAAGAAATTTCTTGTGGTACAAGTCCGATCTGACGTTTAATTTCCAACAAATTGGAGTGCTGTTCCTTGCCAAATACGTCAATCTCCCCGGAATCGAATCCAATGATACCTGCCAAGGCGTGAATCAAAGTTGTTTTCCCTGCACCGTTGGGTCCCAACAACCCTAGTACCTCTCCTTCTGCAATTTCTAGGTCTACATTATCGAGGACCAACTGCGAGCCATATCTTTTAATTATATTTTTCATACGGACAACTGCCATAAAATACCCTCCTTGAATCCTGTTCTTATTATTATCTTAATTGGCTAAGGTATTTATGGAGTAGTTACAAATGTAATGATTGAGTTTTAAGTGCTTGAATGCATGGTTTTGCAATTATATTTGGAAAGACATATAGAAGGAGTGTGGATTATGGAACAAAATGTGTTTGAACAGATGGCAAAAAGATATGATACAGAAGAAAGAATCAAGTTAGCTAACATAATTTCAACGGAAGTAAAACCGGAAATCCAAGACAGCCAATCAAAATCTTTGATTGACTACAGCAGTGGAACTGGTCTCGTAAGTTTAGAGCTAGCCGATTATGTTGAATCTATTCTGCTAGTGGATTCCTCTAAGCAAATGTTGGAGGTCGCGGCGGCTAAAATTGCAAAAAAAGGCATTAAAGCATACATCCTTTTACTATCCATGGTGCTCCTCCACATCCCAGATACCAAGCAAATACTACAAGAAATTTACAACACCTTAACTCCTGGCGGAAAACTCATCCTATTCGACTTTAACAAAAACGATAACATTCATCATCAAACCGTACATAACGGATTTTCTCATGAAGAGCTGGAACAGTTACTTTCAGAAATCGGGTTTACTTCCATTAATGTGAAGACTTTTTATCATGGAAAAGGGATATTTATGAAACAGGATGCTTCAATGTTTATTTCTAGTAGTATAAAGTGTAGGGGCTAATTTGAAACGATTTGATTTGAATTTCAAAAACGCCTCCACTTAAAGTAGAGGCGCTTTTACTTATTATAAGTATATACTATTCACCACTATCTTTTTGCTCCGCATAGAACTCATCAATTGCTCTCAGCCAGTTAGTGCGAGCGATCTTAGCTGCCGTTTCTTTATCCCGACTTTCAAATGCTTTTAACATGGACTCGTGCTCTTCTATAGAAGCACTTGTCAATATAATGGACTGATGAAAATAGAGACGCAGAACATGTGCCTGAAGATTGGATACCGAATTCGCGAGATACGGGTTTTGTGCATTTTCTACAATAATATTATGGAACTGTTCATCCTGCTTTAAAGCGGAATAAAAATCTCCTTTTTTAATGGCATGAGCGAATTTAGTATTTATCTCACGCAATGTATCGATGGTATCTTGGGGAATTAAGGGTGTTGCCAGTTCAGCCGCTAAGGCCTCTAAAGCCCCTAATGGAGGCAGGATCTTGGTTATATCTTCTTTTTTAACAGAGGTGACTTGCGTGCCTACCCCCGGAAACATTTCTACTAAACCTTGAACATTCAGTAATTGCAACGCTTCCCGTATAGGCGTTCTGCTCACACCTAAAGCTTGTGCAAGTTCCGCATCATTTAGCTTTTCTTTCGGTTGAAGCGTTCCATCAATGATCCACTCTTGAATTTGAGCAAAAGCGCGCTTTTTGGCAGAAACACGAGTGGGTGATGAATAGTTGGAAGGTATGGGCATGATGATCAACCACCTTTATAAAATTCGAGTTAGATCTATTAAAAGTGTATAGCATTCTGTCTTGAAATACAATATATTACATGTTACAAACCTACGTAATATATTGCATAAATATTTTGCATATGATATCGTGTATTATGCAATATATTACCTAGTCAAACTAACTTTCTATATATTTTCGTAGAAACAACCAGATTACTAGACTACCAGGAGGATTTGAGATGAATAACAAAATGCCGTTTTCATTCGTACTAGCCATTGGTTTTATGCTTTTCGCCTTATTCTTTGGTGCAGGAAATTTAATTTTTCCAGCCATGCTTGGTCAATCTGCCGGAACAAATATTTGGTCTGCTAATGCGGGCTTTATTGTAACCGGAGTTGGCTTGCCTTTACTTGGAGTACTAGCGTTAGGATATTCGGGGAAAAGCGATCTCCAGTCCTTGGCAAGCAGAGTACATCCCGTTTTCGGACTTGCTTTTACGGTTATCTTATATCTAGCCATCGGGCCTCTCTTTGCAATCCCTAGAACGGGAACTGCTTCCTTTGAAATGGGAATCAGGCCTTTCTTATCAGCAGAGACCAGTAGCGTTGGATTACTAATCTTCACCATTCTATTTTTTGGAGTTACCGTATTCTTTTCATTAAAGTCTTCTAAAATAGTCGATATTGTAGGGAAAGTTTTAACGCCGCTATTACTGATTTTCATAGGAATATTAATTGCAACAGCGTTTATATTCCCAATTGGTAGCTTCCAAGCTCCTACAGAGGGTTATGTTGACGGCTCCTTCTTCAAAGGATTCCAAGAAGGATACCTGACAATGGATGCCCTTGCAGCCTTTGTATTCGGAATCGTGGTCATTAACGCCGTGAAAGCAAAAGGTGCGACTACGAAAAAGGAAATTATGATTGCTGTAGCAAAAGCAGGCAGTATTGCAGCAGGACTTCTTGCCATCATTTACACCTCCCTATCCTTTATTGGAGCTTCAAGTGTAGAAGCACTTGGGCAATTAGAAAATGGAGGAGCAGTGCTATCAGGTGCATCCACTCACTTTTTCGGAGCTTATGGTGGACTGTTACTTAGCCTGATTGTTATTGGCGCTTGTTTAACAACAAGTATCGGTCTTATCATTTCATGTTCTTCCTATTTTAATAAACTATTGCCAAGTATTTCTTACAAAACTTTCGTGATTCTTTTATCCACGATCAGTGCTATTTTCGCAAACGTGGGCTTAACTCAATTAATCGCAGTATCCGTACCGGTGTTAGTTGCAATCTATCCATTTGTTGTCTGCTTAATGGCCTTAACCTTCTTACATTCGTTCTTTAACGGGAGAAAAGAAGTGTATCAAGGTAGCATGATTTTCACTTCCGTTGTGGCAGTATCTGATGCGTTGAAGGCTGCAGGTATGAACATTGCGCCGGTTGAAAACCTTTTTGTTGCAATTCTTCCTTTATATCAAGTCGGCCTAGGTTGGATTTTCCCAGCGATTATTGGTGGTGTGTTGGGGTTTGTTTGGGGGAAGGTTACAAAAGAGAAGCCGGAAACTGTACAGCTTGAGAGGAAAGTAAGTTAATTCACCATGTAAAAAGACTCAACCAGAATTATTGGGATAGCGACATAACGCATAAAACACCGTTTCTTTACAGAGACGGTGTTTTATTTAATCCTACCCATTTTCTTAATACCAACTTTTTGACATCCCAAAAACTTACAGGCTAAAATATTTAAATGTCTTGTGAAAACTTCTTGAGTTTTTCCTTTATATTTTCATTTGCAAAAGAGGCTTGCACGCTATCCAGGTAAATCTGTTTATACTCTACATCATTCATAGCAAATTCATTCCAGACTAAATCACATTCCTTTGCCATCGTTGTGTTCTGTTATCCGTATTTACAGTTACCTTTATTCCATCCCTGTGAAAATCGCAAATTGGATGATCACTAATTTGGGTTACTGCTTTGGTTTGGACATTACTTGTTGGACATATTTCAAGTACAACCTGTTTTTGCTTTACAATATTATAAGCTTCTTCACAATCATGAATGAACACACCGTGTCCAATTCTTTCAGCCCCTAATAATTTTACTGCCTCAAGCACATTTTTACCGATTCCAGTTTCACCTGCGTGGATTGTTACTCTAAACCCATATCCTCTAGCCAATGTGATGGGCTCAATGAATTTTTTACAAAAACCTTCCTCCTCAGAAGCACACAAATCAATTGCGACAACCCCTTTCCCTAAGAATTCTTTCCCCTTCTCAACGACCTCAAAGGCACTTTCCACCGCCATCGTTCTCATACATGACAATATGATATTTCCATGAATATCAAACTTCTCTTCTGCCTCTTTCATTCCCTCTATCACACTTAGGATAATTTCTTCTATAGATAATCCCATTTTCGTATGAAGTAAGGGTGCAAATCGAACTTCCATATATTTTACATTTTCCTTTGCTGCATCTTCAAAAAGCTCAAAAGTAATTCTTTTCAAATTTTCTTTTGACTGCATAACTAAATTAGGAATAGAAAATCTTTTAAGATATTCATCTAAGGATTCGCAGTTCAGTGGAGCAATTAGTTCTTCTTTCATTTTCTCCTTATCAAAAGAAGGTAATTTGATGCCGTCTTTCTTTGCTATGTCAATGATGGTCTCGGGTCTAACGCTACCATCCAAATGGCAGTGAAGTTCAATTTTAGGTAATGTGGAAAAATTCATTATTGTTGCCTCCCCTATTTTTATACAAAAAAATTCCTGATTACGAAGAAAGCACAAGTGAAAATCCTTGTATTTCCTTCGTAATCAGGAATTATTGGTACCTGGTAGAAACCTCCAAACCATATTATTGGAGTTATACGAAATTGAGTATTTTATTAAGTTCTATATAAAAATAATAAATTCTATCTCTATTGTCAAGGAGCAGGTTTACATTCAACTCTCTAAGAGATAATCGCTTTTGCTTTTATGTTCAATAATTAGAAAAGCGAACGCATAGTTTTTAGTTCATGAGTGATAATATATCCATGAAAAGTTATTTGAGGTATCCTCTCTTTTAGCTATAGGAGGTCCCCCAGTGCATATTGTTGAATCTATAAAAAACTTTCTTCCACATGCAAATATCTATGTGTATACCATCATTACTCTTTTGGTTCCTTTGGCCCTGTCTAAGATTACCGGTTATTTTCAAGGCGATAAGGCAATACCAGTCAATGAAGAACAGGATAAGGAAGTTCCTGCTACACTTTCGAATGATTTATCTACCAATGTTAGTGAAATAAACAAAAATTTCGGGACAAACAACGACATAATTACAAGAGAGTTCACCTTTGGGAAAGAACAGACTAGAGCTGCCATTATTTTCGCAAAAGGACTGGTAGATACAACTATTATCAATAGTAATATACTGGAACCATTGCTAGTAAATCTTCCAGATAATATTGATCCTTTGACTAGCCAAATAAAAAACCTTTTACCAATTAGCGAGATTTCCGAAGAAAACCGGATTGGAGTTATCAACACAAGTATTCTAAGAGGACAAACGGTATTATTTTTACAAGATATCGATTATGCATTTGTATTAAAAACAAGCAATTCTAAAAGTCGTAACTTAGAAGAACCTGTATCTGAGTTGCAGGTTAGAGGACCCCGAATAGGCTTTAATGAAAACTTAATAGATAATGTAACCCTTCTTCGGAAAGCGGGAGTTAATACTAAACTAAGGTTTATCACCCTTCAATTAGGTAAACGATTCAACAAAGAGTTAGTCATTACCTATGTAGAAGGTGTAGCAAATCCTGAAATCATTGAAAATGTGAAACGAAAAATTGAGTCTATCGATATCGATAATTTACCTGAATCCGGATATGTGGAGGAATTAATTGAAGACAATAATTTCTCTCTGTTTCCACAAGTTCAGAGTACAGAACGTCCTGATCGGGTTGTAGCGGCCCTCACTGAAGGAAGGGTTGCCATTATTTTAGACGGGACTCCTTTTGCATTAATTGTACCTGCTACAATTAATATGTTTTTGCAATCACCGGAAGATTACTATGAGCGGTGGATTGCCGGCAGTTTAGTCAGATTCCTAAGGTATGTAGCTGCTTTTATAGCAGTTTTCACACCTGCATTATACATATCTTTCGTATCGTTTCATCAAGGATTAATACCTACAAAACTTGCCCTTTCCATTATTAGTTCCAGGGAAGGGGTTCCTTTTCCAATCCTTATTGAAGCTCTTTTGATGGAGGTTTCTATTGAGATACTGAGAGAAGCAGGTTTAAGATTGCCGAAACCAATTGGCCAAACGATTGGAATCGTTGGTGGTTTGGTAATCGGAGATGCGGCCGTTCAAGCTGGTATTGTAAGCCCAGTAACTGTTATTGTCGTAGCTCTCACGGCTATTTCTTCCTTCTCACTTCCGCAATATAATATAAGTATTTCGTTACGAATAGTGAGATTTATTGCCATGATTCTTGCTGCAACATTAGGATTGTATGGTGTTATAGTCTTTTTTATATTTTTCAGCATACACCTTGTTCGCTTAAAAAGCTTTGGAGTTCCTTACCTTAGCCCTGCAGTACCTTATCAGACGAATGATTGGAAAGATTTTTTAATACGACTTCCTATATCAGCTATGAAAAAAAGACCTAAGATCTTAAAGCCAACTGACACTATCCGAAAAGGGTAATTTTTTTAGGGAAGGATCTATTGAATATGAACCCACAACAGGAAAATCTAGTTTCGCCCACGCAGGCGATTATCATCATCATCAACTATATTCTAGGTGTAGGGATACTTACTTTACCTAGAACACTTGCTGATGAAGTTGGAACTCCTGATATTTGGATTACCATCCTAATTAGCAGCCTCTTTCCGTTGGCAGTAGGTTTCATTATTTTAATGCTTAATAATAGATACCCTAATAAAACATTCTATCAATACAGTTCTAAAATTATAGGCAGGATATTAAGTACTATTATTGGTCTATCTATGGTCGCATATTTTATTACCTTAACAAGTTTTGAAGTAAGGATTTTAGCTGAAGTTACAGAAACATATTTACTGGAAGGCACTCCTATCCAAATATTAATTATTATCTTTTTATGGCTTACCCTTTATTTGAATGTAGATGGGCTTAATTCAATCGCACGGATGTTTCAGGTCATTTTTCCACTTACCGTTTTTATTTTTATATTATTAGCGTTAATGAGCTTAGGTTTGTTCGAATTGAAAAACTTAAGGCCAGTTCTTGGCGGCGGTATTGGCCCTGTATTAAAAGGGATTAAAACGACCTCTTTGTCTTATATCGGCATTGAAATATTGATTATTCTCTCTGCCTTTTTAACTGACCCAAAAAAAGGCAAAAAAATTGTATTTGCAGGGGTAATAATGCCGACTATTTTCTATCTTATTACTATTGTGATAGTAATTGGAGCCTTGTCGCTTGATGGGGTAAGCAATTTAACTTGGCCTACGATAACGCTGATTCGCTCTTTTGAATTTCCGGGAATATTCTTTGAAAGATATGACTCCCTCTTTTTAACGATTTGGATATTACAAATTTTCGCGACAATATCTATAACGTTATATGCAGCATCTTTGGGACTATCTCAGCTTTTCAATAAAGAGATAAAAACCTTTATGTACATTCTCCTTCCCGTTGCTTTCTTTATTTCGATGTTACCCCAAAATCTGCAGCAAGCTTTTTCGCTTGGTGACATGCTGGGAAATGCAGCAATTGTTTTATTCGGCATAATCCCCATTATACTATTAGTTCTCTCTTTCTTAAGGAGGAAGCACAGTTGAAGCATTTATGTATTATCTTAAAACGCTCTTTACAACTGCTTATAGTGTTTCCACTGCTTACCGGTTGCTGGAGTTCTAGGGATATTGAAAAGCTGGATCTATTGATTGGGGTTGGAGTGGATACGGCTCAAGAAGAGAATATAAATTCTTCTTCTTATGAGACTGCTTCGCCACTTACTGTTACCTATCAAATGGCAAAGATAAAAAGCAATCAAAATCAAAATTCCAAAAATCAAGAAGAAAAACCCTACACCAATGTTGAACAGACCGGAGCCTCCATTATCGAAACAGCTCGAGATGTTATACTCTTAAGAAAAAACACAGTGAACGGTCAACACCAAAGGTTAATAATCATAAGTAAAGAGGTAGCAGAAAATCGAAGTATAAAAGAAATTCTTGATTTTTTCATCCGTGAACCTGAGGCCCGAATGAGTATGCTTGTCATGATTACAGAAGGGCTGGCAAAAGATATATTAGGTCATATGGAGACTGACGATATCCCATCTATGCATATATACGATATATCAGAGAACTTCGATAAATCGAATGAACTACTTGAACGGAAGTCCCTTGCGAAAATAAACGCTTTGATGGAAGCACAATCCAGTTTTATACTTCAAAATGTCGTACAAACGGATGGAGAACTTAAACTGTCCGGTGCTGCTGTAATAAAAGGCAGTACATTGAAGCTTATTGGTATCTTAAAAGAAGAAGAGATAAAGGGCATAAACTGGATTACTGCACCCACAAATGGGGCTATTGTAAAGGTAGCAAAAGAAGGCAGTGATAAACCAATAATTTACGAACAAGAAATTTTAAAAAGTAAGATTACTCCCACGTTAAAGAACGGTCAGCTTTCTTTTCAAGTTAAAGTGAAATCAGAAGGGCGAATCATTGAGGTTGCAGCCCATACCGAAGACTATGCAAAGGAAAAAACAAGAAGAAAAATAGAGGGGCAAATAGCTGAAGAAGTAAAAAAAGAGATTCAGACCAGTTTGGAAAGAATTCAAAAAGATTTCCAAGTGGATGCCATTGGCTTCCATGATTATGTAAGAATTAAGCACCCCAAGTTTTGGAAAGAGCACCAAAGCGACTGGGATTCTATTTTCAGTCAGGCTCCTATTGATTATGAAGTACAGGTCACGATCACTGACTTTGGCTTGGGGATACAGAACTAAAAGAAATAAAAAAGCACCTTACTTTTTACAGTAAAGGTGCTTCTCACGTTTTTTAACCTTAAAATGGTAGTTTTTTTCACTTTAAAGAATTATTCCACCGTAACACTCTTCGCAAGGTTACGTGGCTTATCTACGTCACAGTCTCTGTGAAGTGCTGCGTAGTAAGAGATCAGTTGCAACGGAATAACAGAAACTAGTGGAGATAGCAATTCGTTTACTTGTGGTACAACGAAGCTGTCTTCTTCTGTTTCTAGGCCTTTCATGGAGATGATACAAGGGTTCGCACCACGTGCTACTACCTCTTTCACGTTACCGCGGATGGATAGGTCCACTTGTTCTTGTGTGGAGATGGCGATAACTGGTGTACCATTTTCGATTAGGGCGATCGTTCCGTGCTTCAATTCTCCTCCAGCAAATCCTTCTGCTTGGATGTAGGAGATTTCTTTTAATTTCAATGCACCTTCAAGACCTACATAGTAGTCCATTGTACGGCCGATGAAGAAGCAGTTTCTAGTTGTTGCTAAGAATTTGCGAGCGATGTCTTCAAGCTCTTCTTTTGCATCACATAGAACTTCCATTGCGTTTGCAACGATACCTAGGTCTTGCACTAGGTCGAATTCTAGGTTATGACCTTTCGATTCCGCTAGTACTGCAGCGAAAATGGACAGAACACCAAGTTGTGCAGTGTATGCTTTTGTAGAAGCTACTGCAATCTCAGGGCCTGCGTGAAGTAGCAATGTGAAATCCGCTTCACGGGATAGTGTAGATCCTTGTACGTTTGTAACTGTAAGTGCCGGATAACCAAGCTCTTTCACTTGTACAAGTACTGCACGGCTGTCCGCTGTTTCTCCACTTTGAGAAATGAAGATGAATAGCGGTTTTTCAGATAAAATTGGCATGTTGTAGTTGAACTCACTTGCTACGTGTACTTCTACAGGTACCTTAGCAAGCTTTTCAATCATTTGCGCTCCAACAAGACCTGCATGGTAGCTTGTTCCTGCTGCTACGATGTAGATGCGGTCAGATTGGTTAACAGCGTCGATGATATTAGAGTCAATTGTCAACTCGCCGTTTTCGTCTTGGTATTTTTGGATGAGCTTACGGATTACTAATGGCTGCTCATCAATTTCTTTTAACATGTAATGTGGGTATGTGCCTTTTTCGATATCACTTGCATCTAGTTCAGCAGTGTATGGCGCGCGCTCGATGATTTCACCGTTCAGCTTTTTGATTGTTACCGCTTCTTTTTTCACGATAACCATCTCTTTGTCCATAAGCTCAACGAATTGATCCGTCACTTGGATCATCGCCATTGCGTCACTTGCCACTACGTTGAAGTCACCTTTTCCTACTCCAACTAATAGAGGACTCTTGTTTTTCCCTACATAGATTGTTTCTGGATCTTCATTGTCCAGTAAAGCAATCGCGTAAGAACCTTTAAGGATAGAAAGAGTGCGACGCATCGCTTCTTCTACATGCTGTCCTTCGTTTGCAAATTTCTCGATGATTTGTACGACTACTTCTGTATCTGTTTCACTTACTAGTTCTACGCCTTGTAAGTGTTCGCGTTTAAGTTGTGAATAGTTCTCGATAACTCCGTTGTGTACAAGTGTAAAGCGACCAGACGTGCTTTGGTGTGGATGCGCATTTACTTTACTTGGCACACCGTGAGTTGCCCAGCGAGTGTGACCGATTCCTGTTGATGCTGAAACGTCATTGTCCACTACTTCACGAAGGTCCGCAATACGGCCTTTTTCCTTGAATACGTGTACGCCGCTCTCGTTCATTACTGCGATTCCAGCAGAGTCATATCCACGGTATTCAAGCTTTTCCAGACCTTTTAAAAGAATTTCCTTTGTATCCTGTGTTCCGATATATCCAACGATTCCGCACATAATTAATGTTCCTCCCTAGAGTTGCAGGGACAAGAAAACACACCATAGAAAGGGGCGTTCTTGCCCCCACATTACCTATAAAATATTTTTGTAATCATAGTAACAGTCTTTGTACATAAAGTTGCCTTTATGCTTTAAACTGTCCCTAGAGTCGGTTGTGATTGGCAACCGGGAGGCATCCGCCGATAGATCGATAAACCTCCTCCTCGTCAACTAAGCATTGTTTCGTCCGTGGCTTAGTTCAGGCGCTTTGTATAAAGTTGTAACCTCGTTGCTCCTTTCCATTCTCGAATAGCAACAAATAATATCTTACCTTCCATACCCCAATTCGTCAACAATTATGTGGATTATTACCAGGTTATAGATGTTCGTCGATGAATTTTAGTAGAAAACACAGATAAATTGTACAATCCCTTCATAAGAAGCGGGAATACCGTCACAGGGGTAGCAAATCCCTTCACAACATAGTCGCAATTGCCCCTATTTTAACTGTCGTTCAACTACTTGAAAATTAATCCCGTCACTACATGGATTTTTCCCGTCATAACAGTGAAAAATCACGTCATAACTGGTGATAATCCCGTCATAACCTCCAATAATCCCATCACAGCGATTAATTAGCCTGGATGTATGAAAATAGAAACTTGTGACGGGTGGTAATAATAAAAAGATATGCATCCACCGCTCCATAAGTGCGGTATATGCATATCTTTCTCGTTCACCCTGTCGTTTATTCCGTGCCCATTTCCGCACGCACCACGGCTGCGATACGCTCTACGTACTCGTCGCATTGCTCTTGTGTTGGTGCTTCGGCCATAACACGTACAAGTGGCTCTGTACCGGATGGACGCACAAGGATGCGGCCGTTGCCGTTCATTTCCGCTTCGACCGCTTCAATGACAGCTTTCACTTTCTCGTTCTCTGTTACACGGTGCTTGTCCGACACTCTGATGTTCACAAGAAGTTGAGGGAACTTCGTCATTTCACCAGCAAGCTCGGATAGACTCTTTTTCGTCAACTTCATGATGTTCACCAGTTGCAAACCTGTCAGCATGCCGTCGCCTGTTGTGTTGTAGTCAAGGAAGATAATGTGACCGGATTGCTCTCCGCCTAGAAGGTAATTGCCATTTTTCATCTCTTCTACTACGTAACGGTCACCAACTGCTGTTTGCTTTGTTTCCACGTTGCTTGCCTCTAATGCTTTGTAGAATCCAAGGTTGCTCATGACAGTGGATACGACTGTGTTGTGACGTAGGCGTCCATTTTCGCTCAAGTATTTTGCACAGATGAACATGATTTGGTCACCGTCGACAATTTGTCCTTTTTCATCTACTGCGATGATTCGGTCTCCGTCGCCATCAAAGGCAAGACCGATATCTGCACCTTTTTCCAGCACTAATTGTGCAAGTGTCTCAGGGTGAGTAGAACCGACACCATCATTGATGTTCAACCCGTTCGGAGAAGATCCCATTGTAGAGATGTCGGCCTCTAGATCTGCAAAAAGATGTGTTGCATGAGAAGATGTTGCCCCATGTGCACAATCTAATGCAATATGAATGCCAGAGAAATCCTCATCCACTGTTTGTTTTAGGAACTGAAGGTATTTCTGTCCGCCTTCGAAATAGTCGTTTACTTGACCTAGGTCAGCACCGACTGGACGCGGAAGACTGTCTGTTTCTTCGTCCATCAACGCTTCAATTTCCGCTTCCTGCTCGTCAGATAGCTTGAAACCGTCCGGTCCGAAAAATTTGATTCCGTTGTCCGCCACCGGATTATGAGAAGCGGAGATCATCACACCAGCTTGGGCACCTAATGCCTTTGTTAAATAAGCAACACCTGGAGTCGAGATGACGCCTAAACGCATAACTTCTGCACCGATGGAAAGTAATCCTGCCACTAGCGCTCCTTCAAGCATATGTCCTGAAATACGTGTATCACGGCCAATCAACACTTTCGGACGGGTCTGATCCTTTGTTAAAACATAACCTCCCAATCGTCCTACTTTAAACGCCAATTCCGGTGTTAATTCAGCGTTCGCTACCCCGCGTACTCCATCCGTACCAAAATATTTACCCATTTCGTAAATCTCTCCTTTTACTACTCATTAGTTTCTTCTTCTATCAGTCTGAACTTTACATTTCTCTTCGGTAGGTCCCACGAAACATTTTGTGGACCGTTTATTTCAAGAGGCACTTCATGCTCCCCTGCATTCAGATCTGTTACATTCACATACATCTCCATATCGGAGCTATTAACGTTTTCAAGAACGCTAGGAGAACCAAGAACCGTCAAGTCCATCAATCCACTTTCAGGATCAATAAACTCCAGTTCCAATCCTTCTGATAGACCGATATGTTGGATAGGTACGTTCGTAAATGTCTTCTGCTCTTCTTTTTCCACTTCCACATTGACTTTAATTTTCTCCGGTACCACTCGTTTCACACCATCTGGTACGGGAACATCCACTTCAATGGTAGTACTTTCTGTGATCTCTGTTAGATCCAAATCTATATTATCGATGAATTCCAGCTTGTCTATGGCACTTTTCGGTCCATAAACGGTCACTTCATTCGGAACTGCTTCCACTTTGGTGATACTCAAGTTTTCCCCTAAAGATCCTTTTCGGTTAATTCTCAAAGGAACCGATTTATATGGACTGGTAACCGGAACATTGACGTCCACCACTGGAGGCTCGACTTCTACGTTCAAGGAATTCCCTTCCCTGTCATAGACCGTCACACGCGATTGCTGCTCAATGGACTCATTGACACCTTTAAGGTCGACACGTGCTTTCACCAGTGCAATACTTTCAATCAGTTCGCGTGAACCCGTCACCTTTACTATGTTTGGTTTAACGATTGGCTGCTCGGTCTGATATCCTTCTTCCATCTGGCCTCTGTTAATAAAATCGACATCAACAGGAAAGTCCTTTGATATTCTTTCATGGATGGTGACAGACGCTACAGCGGGTTCGATTGTCACATTCAATCTTTCTGATAGATTTCGATATTGCAGGGTCACTTGGTGTGTCCCGATTCCCAAATCGGATAAATCCGCAAACACTTCAAAATCCTTTTGTAGTGCGGCAGGCTTAACGGTAGCTGTCGGACCTTCTAGGGTTACCGCCACACTTTGAGGTACTCCGGTCACAACTAGATTCTCCCTATCATAGAAAGATTCAACAGGAACATCCGTCACTGTTTCTACATCATTGGATCCTGAAAATGGCGGAGGGGTGGTGCTAGTACGTTGCTGTGTGGAAGTATTTTCGATGTTAACGGACATGTACAGCATAAAGGCCATCAACAATGCGATAATTTTCATCACCCAACGGTTATTGATAAACTTATCCATCCTTTTTCCCCCTCCATTGCCAGCGAGTTGAAGATGTCGTTTTGATACTTGTATCCATTTCCTTCATCAACAGGTCGCTGAAACTATCAGGTTCCAAATCCCGGTGCAATTCGCCGTTCTTTGTAACAGAGATATTCCCTGTCTCCTCTGAAACGATAATGGTAATACTATCAGTTACTTCACTGATTCCAAGTGCCGCTCTATGCCTTGTTCCCAGTTCTTTCGATATAAAAGGACTTTCGGATAAAGGCAGGTAACATGCAGCAGCAGATACTTGGCTTTTCTGCAGAATGACCGCTCCATCATGAAGTGGGGTATTCGGGATAAAGATGTTGATGAGAAGCTCGGATGACACTTTGGCATGTAACGGAATACCCGTTTCTATGTAATCTCCCATTCCGGTCTCTCTTTCAATCGAAATCAACGCTCCAATACGGCGCTTTGCCATATATTGAACAGATTTAACGACTGCTTCAATCATCTTGGCGTGCTCTTCTTCATCATCCACACCGCTTCTTGTAAACAATTTTCCCCGGCCCAATTGCTCCAGGGCACGACGAAGCTCTGGTTGGAAGATGATGATGATCGCCAGGAACCCCCATGTCAAAGCTTGGTCCATCAGCCATTGCAAGGTGCTTAGTCCTAAGAAGCTACTAATGATCCTTACAACCACAATCACTGTTATCCCTTTTAACAGCTGGACCGCCTTTGTCCCACGGATGACCATGATAAGCTTATAAATAACAAACCAAACCAGCAAAATATCTACTATATTTGCCAGATAACTTAAATATGGCATATCTCCAAAAGGTATTTCAAAAGGCATCCTCACACTTCCTTTAACAGTACAAGATTTATGTATCAAGTACGATAACCGTAACCATGTTATTATAACATATTTCTAAAAATGAAGTAGAATGGTCCATGTAAATCATACATTGCCATGCTATTATAATCTCCTTGAAATATAAAAAGATGCTTGGTTTTTCAAGCATCCTTAATCATTAAATACATCTACTGCCTTTTTGAAGCCGTCTTTCATGGTGAACCAAATCCACTCAAACACTTGGTTGATTTCCTCGATGTCACCTGTCACCTGGCCTGCAGATGCCAGATAGTTTTCGCCATTGATGACTTCACCATTTATGACCGTCACGTTTCCCCGGACTTCGCCTTCGACACGGATGTTTCCGTTCTTGACTACAACATCCCCTTCGACGACTTCACCCTCGGGAACAATCACGGTATTATCCTGCACGACAAGATTCGGTTGGTTGGTAAAAGCGAATTTATCCTCTTGCCAGCCACCAAACAGGCTGCCTGCCATCAGGATAAAGAAAATAGCCGCCGCTACAAACAGTGGGTGTGAACGCATCCAACGATTCCACCCAATTGTTTTCTTCTCTTTCGGTAAACTGTTCATCACTCTTTGCGTGAAATCATTTGGTGCTGATATATGAGAGGTACTCTGCACAAGCGCAATCGCCTTCTCCAGCTCATGAAACTGCCGGTAGCAATCCTTGCAATCATGGAGATGTGCCTTTAACTCTTGTTCTCGTTCTTTATCTAGGTCACCATCTAAATACTCATGCATATACTGGACGATATGTTCCGGACATTTGCTCATTTTTCTTACACCTCCAGAATTTAAACATGGCGCAATTGCTGCCTAAGCGCTTCTCGCCCTCTATGAATACGGGTCTTCACCGTTCCTACTGGAATCTCCAGTATCTCACTGATTTCAATCAATGAAAGCTCATCGATATATTTTAACACTATCACCGAGCGGTACTTGTCTGGAAGCTTCAATATTTGGCGCTGGATTTCGCCTTGAAGCTCCATCGTTTCCACTTCCTCCTCAGGAAGGGCAATGTCTGCCGCCACTTGCGAATACATCGTCAATCCCTCTGTTCCTGCTACCTCTGCATCTAAATAGTAATCCGGCTTCTTTTTACGTATGCGGTCGATCGTCAAGTTTGTCGCAATCCGATAGAGCCATGTAGAAAACTTCCTATTAACATCAAAGCTGTTGATATTAATATATGCTCTAATAAAAGCTTCCTGTGCAATATCCTCCGCTTCATGCGAATTACCGATCATCCGGTACACGAGCTGATAGATTTTATCTTTAAAAAGCTCCACAATTTCTGCAAACGCATCTTGATCGCCTTTTTTTATCTGTTTTATTCTTTTTCTAATTAGCTCTTCCATTCCGTTCCCCCGTTGTCTGGCGGTCGACTAGTAATACGTGCCTTCGCCGTAAAAGGTTTCATTTTTCTCTATAAAATATATATTAACAAAAATTTACTGAAATTGGTTTAAAAAAGGGTAAATGAGGGTAAAAACTACTAGAATTTATTTTTGAAGCCTAACGAATAAGGGGTGTTGTACATTGGCAGTCCATGCTACCGTCCATTTACAAGAAGCTATTGAGAGAAAAAGAGAAGAAATGATTCGACTCTCCTCCTCCAACCACCTTCAATCCAAAGAAGTAATTGATGCGAGCACCTCGCTTGACTCATTGATAAACCAATACTTGTATTTACAAATAAAACGAAAACCAGCAACTTCCTAAGTGTAGTTGCTGGTGTTTTTTTTGCAAAGTTGGATTTAGACTAACTCGGACAAGCGAGTGGCTGCAGCTAAAAGGAACTTTAGAACTAAAGTTTATAAGAGCTTTTCCCCAAACAATGAACCCATCAGCGCAACTGCCACTGTTGCTGTTTTATTTCGCTCATCTAGAATTGGATTAACTTCTACGAATTCTGCTGAGGTTAAAATATTTGCCTCTTCTAGCATCTCCATCGCTAAATGACTCTCACGGTAAGATATGCCACCTAACACCGGTGTCCCCACTCCTGGAGCATCATGTGGATCCAATCCATCGAGGTCCAAGGAAAGATGGACACCATCAGTCCCCTGCTCTTTTAGATAGGAAATTGCTTCCTCCATTACCGCAGTCATACCCATTCTGTCTATCTCATGCATAGTAAATACCTTGATTCCCTTTTCCTTAATAAGTACTTTTTCTCCATCATCAAGTGATCTTGCACCGATGATCACTATATTTTCCGGTTTGATTTTTGTATGTTTTCCGCCGATGCCAGTTAACGTCGAATCGCCTATCCCAATGCTTACCGCAAGTGGCATACCATGAATGTTACCGGATGGTGAAGTTTCACCTGTATTGAGGTCGCCATGGGCATCATACCAGATCACTCCCAAGTTGGAATAGTGTTTAGCAAGTCCAGCAATGGTTCCAATGGCGATGCTGTGATCTCCCCCTAGAACTAATGGAAACTTACCTTGTTGTACCACTTCAGCGACCTTCCCAGCAAGATTTTCACTCGCTTCGGCAACCGCTTTCAAATTTTTTAAGTTACTTTCAGCAGATGCCGTTCTTTCTCTGCTGCCAATTTCAATGTCCCCTAAATCTTCTATTGTTTGTGTTAATTTCTCTAATCGTTCCACCACACCCGCATAACGGATGGCACTAGGACCCATATCCACTCCGCGACGTGTTTGTCCCAAATCCATTGGTACTCCAATAATGCTAATATCTTTCTTCATGAATCGTGTCCCCCTTTATGTAATCTGCTTCTATTGTATAGCGAAAACAGGAGATGACTCAACTCGACATAGTTTTGAATATATATGCAGTTTGGAATTGTCGAATTATTCGTTCCTGTATATTCCAAAAACCCCATCTGCTTAATCCAGAAGACATACAAAAAAGCCATAAACCCAATGGTCTATGACTTTAAACTTTATTAGAAAGTGGAGCCTAGCGGGATCGAACCGCTGACCTCCTGCGTGCAAAGCAGGCGCTCTCCCAGCTGAGCTAAGGCCCCCTATATAGTTAATAAAGCTTGCAAAACAAAAAAATGTGCCATGAAGGACTCGAACCTTCGACCCTCTGATTAAAAGTCAGATGCTCTACCGACTGAGCTAATGGCACGCTGGCTGGGCTAGCTGGATTCGAACCAACGCATGTCGCAGTCAAAGTGCGATGCCTTACCGCTTGGCTATAGCCCATTAATTAAAGTTGTTTCTCTATGTACCACGTACCCAATCTTCGTTGATAACTAACTTCACTTATTATCTCTGATTCCAGGAAGTTTATACATTTTTTCAAACAAAAACTCCGGAATTTTCATTTCGAAGTTGAATGGTGGAGGGGGGCAGATTCGAACTGCCGAACCCAAAGGAGCGGATTTACAGTCCGCCGCGTTTAGCCACTTCGCTACCCCTCCAAGGGATATGGTGGAGGATGACGGGATCGAACCGCCGACCCCCTGCTTGTAAGGCAGGTGCTCTCCCAGCTGAGCTAATCCTCCGATGTATTTTCATATAAATACTGATTTTTAAAGGAAAGTTATTTTCACTCTCGTGATAAGGAATATTATTTTCGCTAACGCGTTAATAAGGAAAGTTATTTTCACTATGTGAAAAAACTATGGTGACCCGTACGGGATTCGAACCCGTGTTACCGCCGTGAAAGGGCGGTGTCTTAACCGCTTGACCAACGGGCCAATTTTTTTGTATAAGCTTCCAACCGGGCTCGAACCGGTGACCTCTTCCTTACCATGGAAGTGCTCTACCTAACTGAGCTATGGAAGCATGGCTCCACCAGTAGGATTCGAACCTACGACCCTTCGGTTAACAGCCGAATGCTCTACCGCTGAGCTATGGTGGAACAATACTAGCCTGGCAACGTCCTACTCTCACAGGGGGAGATCCCCCAACTACCATCGGCGCTGAAGAGCTTAACTTCCGTGTTCGGTATGGGAACGGGTGTGACCTCTTCGCCATCATTACCAGACAAATAATATTATACAAAATTGAGAAAGAAAATCAAGAAGTTTTTTCAAATTTCTTGTTCCTTCAAAACTAGATAATGTGTTCCTATCAAGATATTCATATCGTTCACTTATTTCGATACTTATTGGGTTAAGTCCTCGATCGATTAGTATTCGTCAGCTCCACATGTCGCCATGCTTCCACCTCGAACCTATCTACCTGATCATCTTTCAGGGATCTTACTTGCCGAAGCAAAAGGAAATCTCATCTTGAGGGGGGCTTCATGCTTAGATGCTTTCAGCACTTATCCCGTCCGCACGTAGCTACCCAGCTATGCCTTTGGCAAGACAACTGGTACACCAGCGGTGCGTCCATCCCGGTCCTCTCGTACTAAGGACAGCTCCTCTCAAATTTCCTGCGCCCACGACGGATAGGGACCGAACTGTCTCACGACGTTCTGAACCCAGCTCGCGTACCGCTTTAATGGGCGAACAGCCCAACCCTTGGGACCGACTACAGCCCCAGGATGCGATGAGCCGACATCGAGGTGCCAAACCTCCCCGTCGATGTGGACTCTTGGGGGAGATAAGCCTGTTATCCCCGGGGTAGCTTTTATCCGTTGAGCGATGGCCCTTCCATGCGGAACCACCGGATCACTAAGCCCGACTTTCGTCCCTGCTCGACTTGTAGGTCTCGCAGTCAAGCTCCCTTGTGCCTTTACACTCTGCGAATGATTTCCAACCATTCTGAGGGAACCTTTGGGCGCCTCCGTTACTCTTTAGGAGGCGACCGCCCCAGTCAAACTGCCCACCTGACACTGTCTCCCAGCCCGATAAGGGCTGCGGGTTAGAATTTCAATACAGCCAGGGTAGTATCCCACCGACGCCTCCACCGAAGCTAGCGCTCCGGCTTCTCAGGCTCCTACCTATCCTGTACAAGCTGTACCAAAATTCAATATCAGGCTACAGTAAAGCTCCACGGGGTCTTTCCGTCCTGTCGCGGGTAACCTGCATCTTCACAGGTACTATAATTTCACCGAGTCTCTGGTTGAGACAGTGCCCAGATCGTTACGCCTTTCGTGCGGGTCGGAACTTACCCGACAAGGAATTTCGCTACCTTAGGACCGTTATAGTTACGGCCGCCGTTTACTGGGGCTTCGGTTCAAAGCTTCGCTTGCGCTAACCTCTCCCCTTAACCTTCCAGCACCGGGCAGGCGTCAGCCCCTATACTTCGCCTTACGGCTTCGCAGAGACCTGTGTTTTTGCTAAACAGTCGCCTGGGCCTATTCACTGCGGCTCTCTCGGGCTTTAACACCCTAACAGAGCACCCCTTCTCCCGAAGTTACGGGGTCATTTTGCCGAGTTCCTTAACCAGAGTTCTCTCGCTCACCTTAGGATTCTCTCCTCGCCTACCTGTGTCGGTTTGCGGTACGGGCACCATACTCCTCGCTAGAGGCTTTTCTTGGCAGTGTGAAATCAGGAACTTCGGTACTATATTTCCCTCGCTATCACAGCTCAGCCTTCATGAGAAGCGGATTTGCCTACTTCTCAGCCTTGCTGCTTAGACGCGCATATCCAACAGCGCGCTTACCCTATCCTTCTGCGTCCCCCCATTGCTCAAACGGAGTGGAGGTGGTACAGGAATATCAACCTGTTATCCATCGCCTACGCCTTTCGGCCTCGGCTTAGGTCCCGACTAACCCTGAGCGGACGAGCCTTCCTCAGGAAACCTTAGGCATTCGGTGGAAGGGATTCTCACCCTTCTTTCGCTACTCATACCGGCATTCTCACTTCTAAGCGCTCCACCAGTCCTTACGGTCTAGCTTCAACGCCCTTAGAACGCTCTCCTACCACTGTTCGTAAGAACAGTCCGCAGCTTCGGTGATACGTTTAGCCCCGGTACATTTTCGGCGCAGAGTCACTCGACCAGTGAGCTATTACGCACTCTTTAAATGGTGGCTGCTTCTAAGCCAACATCCTGGTTGTCTAAGCAACTCCACATCCTTTTCCACTTAACGTATACTTGGGGACCTTAGCTGGCGGTCTGGGCTGTTTCCCTCTTGACTACGGATCTTATCACTCGCAGTCTGACTCCCATGGATAAGTCTTTGGCATTCGGAGTTTGACTGAATTCGGTAATCCGATGAGGACCCCTAGTCCAATCAGTGCTCTACCTCCAAGACTCTAACACATGAGGCTAGCCCTAAAGCTATTTCGGAGAGAACCAGCTATCTCCAGGTTCGATTGGCATTTCACCCCTACCCACACCTCATCCGCTCACTTTTCAACGTGAGTCGGTTCGGGCCTCCATTCAGTGTTACCTGAACTTCACCCTGGACATGGGTAGATCACCTGGTTTCGGGTCTACGACCACGTACTCATGCGCCCTATTCAGACTCGCTTTCGCTACGGCTCCGTCTCATCGACTTAACCTTGCACGTAATCGTAACTCGCCGGTTCATTCTACAAAAGGCACGCTATCACCCATTAACGGGCTCTAACTACTTGTAGGCACACGGTTTCAGGATCTATTTCACTCCCCTTCCGGGGTGCTTTTCACCTTTCCCTCACGGTACTGGTTCACTATCGGTCACTAGGGAGTATTTAGCCTTGGGAGATGGTCCTCCCTGCTTCCGACGGGATTTCTCGTGTCCCGCCGTACTCAGGATCCACTCAGGAGGGAACGAAGTTTCAACTACAGGGTTTTTACCTTCTATGACGGACCTTTCCAGATCGCTTCATTTACCCCGTTCCTTTGTAACTCCATGTTGAGTGTCCTACAACCCCAAGAGGCAAGCCTCTTGGTTTGGGCTAATTCCGTTTCGCTCGCCGCTACTCAGGAAATCGCGTTTGCTTTCTCTTCCTCCGGGTACTAAGATGTTTCAGTTCCCCGGGTCTGCCTTCAGTACCCTATGTATTCAGGTAAAGATACTGCTCCATTACGAGCAGTGGGTTTCCCCATTCGGAAATCTCCGGATCAAAGCTTACTTACAGCTCCCCGAAGCATATCGGTGTTAGTCCCGTCCTTCATCGGCTCCTAGTGCCAAGGCATCCACCGTGCGCCCTTAATAACTTAACCGTTGACCAAAAGGTCATGTGTCGATATCAGCGATGATATCTATAAAGAAAATTACTAAGATGAACGATATTCTGTGAATATCTTGATATTAGTTACATTATCTAGTTTTCAAGGAACAACTAAGACAAATCGTCAGATTTGTCATGAGAGAATGCTCTCTCAAAACTAAACAAAACAACAAGCGTACATTTCCTTAGAAAGGAGGTGATCCAGCCGCACCTTCCGATACGGCTACCTTGTTACGACTTCACCCCAATCATCTGTCCCACCTTAGGCGGCTGGCTCCAAAAGGTTACCCCACCGACTTCGGGTGTTACAAACTCTCGTGGTGTGACGGGCGGTGTGTACAAGGCCCGGGAACGTATTCACCGCGGCATGCTGATCCGCGATTACTAGCGATTCCGGCTTCATGCAGGCGAGTTGCAGCCTGCAATCCGAACTGAGAACGGTTTTATGGGATTGGCTCGACCTCGCGGTTTTGCTGCCCTTTGTACCGTCCATTGTAGCACGTGTGTAGCCCAGGTCATAAGGGGCATGATGATTTGACGTCATCCCCACCTTCCTCCGGTTTGTCACCGGCAGTCACCTTAGAGTGCCCAACTGAATGCTGGCAACTAAGATCAAGGGTTGCGCTCGTTGCGGGACTTAACCCAACATCTCACGACACGAGCTGACGACAACCATGCACCACCTGTCACTCTGTCCCCCGAAGGGGAACGTCCTATCTCTAGGAGTGTCAGAGGATGTCAAGACCTGGTAAGGTTCTTCGCGTTGCTTCGAATTAAACCACATGCTCCACCGCTTGTGCGGGCCCCCGTCAATTCCTTTGAGTTTCAGTCTTGCGACCGTACTCCCCAGGCGGAGTGCTTAATGCGTTAGCTGCAGCACTAAAGGGCGGAAACCCTCTAACACTTAGCACTCATCGTTTACGGCGTGGACTACCAGGGTATCTAATCCTGTTTGCTCCCCACGCTTTCGCGCCTCAGTGTCAGTTACAGACCAGAAAGTCGCCTTCGCCACTGGTGTTCCTCCAAATCTCTACGCATTTCACCGCTACACTTGGAATTCCACTTTCCTCTTCTGCACTCAAGTCCCCCAGTTTCCAATGACCCTCCACGGTTGAGCCGTGGGCTTTCACATCAGACTTAAAGGACCACCTGCGCGCGCTTTACGCCCAATAATTCCGGACAACGCTTGCCACCTACGTATTACCGCGGCTGCTGGCACGTAGTTAGCCGTGGCTTTCTGGTTAGGTACCGTCAAGGTGCGAGCAGTTACTCTCGCACTTGTTCTTCCCTAACAACAGAGCTTTACGACCCGAAGGCCTTCATCGCTCACGCGGCGTTGCTCCATCAGACTTTCGTCCATTGTGGAAGATTCCCTACTGCTGCCTCCCGTAGGAGTCTGGGCCGTGTCTCAGTCCCAGTGTGGCCGATCACCCTCTCAGGTCGGCTACGCATCGTCGCCTTGGTGAGCCATTACCTCACCAACTAGCTAATGCGCCGCGGGCCCATCTGTAAGTGATAGCCGAAACCATCTTTCAATAAAGAACCAGGAGGTTCCTTATATTATCCGGTATTAGCTCCGGTTTCCCGAAGTTATCCCAGTCTTACAGGCAGGTTGCCCACGTGTTACTCACCCGTCCGCCGCTGACTTCTTAAAAGCAAGCTTTTAAGAAGTCCGCTCGACTTGCATGTATTAGGCACGCCGCCAGCGTTCGTCCTGAGCCAGGATCAAACTCTCCAATAAAGAGTCTGAGCTTTTGCTCAAAATTTGCTAGCTTGTGTTACTTAAATCATTTGTTAACCCCGTAGGATTAACGTTATGACGCTGTTGTTTTGTTTAGTTTTCAAAGATCATTTCAATCAGTTTGTCGCTCAGAGGCGACTTTTCTAATATAACACATTGAGTAAGTTGATGTCAACATGTTTTTTTTATTTTTGTCTTGCAAGCTGTTGTTCATCTCGCAGCGACGAATAATAATATACCACGTATTTTCTATTTGCGTCAACTGTTTTTCTCATATATTTTTCAATAGTTTTTCTGCCTCCTAAAAAGGCAAACAAAAAGCCGCAATGATTGCGGCAATAGGTAAGATCTATAAGGACTCCCTTTCCCTGAAGACGGCCTTGGATCGGATATATTTCATGCATTCTGTCGGCGGAGCGATACGGGTGAACATTTTATAGAGTATTTGATAGCGTTCTTCCATGGCGTGCTTCACCACTCTATCAATACGGTTATCCTCGAAGTCATGTAAAAGCTCTTCCAGTTCACGTTTAAGTAGGTACTCCATTTCTTTTACTTCTTTATTGTTAAATAACATCCCTAACATTTCTTCACCTCTACAAATTACTTTATAGTTATTTTTTCCACCAAACCGGTTTTTATGAAACATTTTCCTAGATTTTTTTGCATAAGATTTGTCCTACTGAATATTTATTAGAGTAGATACTGTGGACAAGGGGGCAAAGCATGAATATTTTTTATGTGATTAACGGAAGAAAGCTCAAGCAATTATCCATTATCATATTGGCGGCATTCTTCACTGCAGGGATTTTATATATAGAGAATTTTTCTAATCAGCCCGTATTTTCAACAAAGGACGGTCCAAGGGCCATCTATAAGGGTGAGGGAAAGAATAAAGAAGTGGCTTTATCCTTTGATATCAGCTGGGGCGATGAGAAAGCAATGCCTATCCTCAATCTTTTGAAGCAAAACGGTGTGACTGGAGTGACGTTTTTCCTGTCGGCTTCCTGGGCGGAGAGGCATCCGGATATTGTGAGCCGAATTATGGAAGACGGACATGAAATCGGAAGTATGGGATATGCTTATGAAAATTACCGGGATCTTGAAGATCTAAAGGTGAAACGAGATATATTGAAGGCACTGGATGTGTTCGAAAAACTTGGTGTAAAGAAAGTCAATCTATTGCGCCCACCTAAAGGTGCTTTTGATAAAAGGGTATTGGAAATTGCCAATTCCCTCGGCTTTACTGTGGTGCATTGGAGTGTGGATTCCCACGATTTGATTAATCCGGGCAAGGAAATCATCGTTGATAATGTGACCAAGAATCTCACGAATGGAGACATTGTGTTGTTACATGCTTCGGACTCTGCCAAACAAACAGAGGAAGCCTTGCCGGAAATCATCCAGTATATCAAGAGCAAGGGATATGATATAAGTAGTGTCACGGAACTGATAAACAATACGAAGGCTAATAGCAAGGAAGTACAATAATCAAAAAAGGCGCTACTCCATTATTTTGGAGAAACGCCTTTTTCTTATTTTGCGGAAGCTTTGTTCAGCTTGTGTAACATTAGTACCTGATAGGAGTTGCAAGCCAATAATGGGAAAAGCATAAATAATAGCCACCCTGGTTCATTTTCCCTAAGAGCAGGGAACCATTCGATTGTTGTCACGACCACCATGAAGAACAGGGCCGGGATAAATGCGTGTTTGTTGGTCTGCGCACTTTTCACATATGCGACAAGCAAGCCATATACGAGAAGGAAAATCGGAAAGGCCAGATATGGGAGCAAGGAATCTCCATCATTTGCAAAAGCTATATAACGGAAATACACCAAATCAAACAGAACAAATATAATCAATACCATTTGGACTGCGCTCCAAAGGGACTTAAAGATCCCAAGCCCGAAGCGATGAATGGTCAGATAAGCGAAGAACCCCATCTGGCTGATGATGCTGAATATAAGCCCCACACCAATATACCAAGCAATAATGGAGAGAAATTGAATATATTCCCCACTTGCAAATTGTGCTGTATGTTGATCCCAACGGACTATGAAGGCAACAATAACGGTAGTTACTGCTCCGACTAGTAGCGTGGAAAGAAATAATCGAACCCAATTACGACTGTTCACTTTTCTTTTCCTCCATTTGACACAGATTAAAGACACTAGTTATCATTTTACCAATCCAACCAGCAAAAATCTATAATACCCTACGTGGAAATTTGTATATTTCATTAACTTTGTCACATATTAAACGTATGAAAAACCTGATGGAAGGAGTTTTTTTCATGAAAAGCTACCTTTTGCCGTCTCTCCTTCTTTTCCTGTTGCTTACAGGTTGTGCACAAGGTGAAAAAGGCGGCCAAATGGATTATGATGAAACCAAAAAGATGGTTGTGGATATATTAAAGACGGATGATGGCAAGAAAGCGATTGAAGAGATAATGGCGGATGACAAGATGAAGGCAAACTTTGTCCTTGATCAGGAAGTCGTAACAAAGTCCATTGAGCAGACATTGGACAGCGAAAAAGGGGCAGAGTTCTGGAAAAAGGCCTTTGAAGATCCCAAATTTGCCGAGACGTTTGCGAAGAGCATGCAAACGGAGCATGAGAAGCTCATTAAGGACTTGATGAAAGACCCTGAGTATCAAGGAATGATGGTTCAGATCTTACAAGATCCTGAAATGGAAAAACAGATGATCACTGTGATGAGTGGGCAGGAGTATAAAAAGCACCTCCAGAAAGTTATCACTGAGACGTTTGAAAGCCCATTGTTTAAAGCTAAATTACAGGACCTCTTGTTAAAAGCCGCTTCTGAAATGCAAGGCGGACAAGGACAGCAAGGATCCAATCAAGATCCTGAAGGACAAGCTGGCGGCTCAGAGGGCGGTCAGGAGTCTTCTGGCGGCGAGGGTGGATAATAAAGCAGCTAAAAAGCAGACCCATGAATTTAAGGGTCTGCTTTTCTTCTTAAGTTAATTCCACCACTTTGGATGCAATGTTTAGATAGATTTTTCCTAAGTCATGGTCTTGCTGGTAGATGGACGGTGCGAAATCATCGTCGTTCCAGTCCGGCTGTTGAAGTGGTAGCTGTCCAAGTAGCGGAGCCTGCAGTTCCTCTGCCAGCTTGTCTCCTCCACCTTTACCAAACACATATTCCTTCTCGCCAGTCTTTTTGCTTTCGAAGTATGCCATGTTCTCAATGACGCCGATTACCTCATGGTCCGTCTTAATGGCCATTGCACCCGCTCTGGCAGCAACAAAAGCCGCTGTCGGATGTGGCGTTGTCACGATGAGCTCCTTACAGGACGGTAGCATGGAATGTACATCAAGTGCCACATCCCCTGTACCAGGAGGTAGATCTAGAAGAAGATAGTCTAAGTCGCCCCACTCCACTTCATTAAAGAAGCTATTCAACATTTTTCCTAGCATCGGCCCTCTCCAAATAACTGGGGAGTTGTCCTCTACAAAGAAGCCCATAGAAATCACTTGTACCCCAAAACGCTCAACTGGGATGATCTTTTCCCCGCGCACGACCGGACGCTTCGTGATCCCCATCATATCCGGCACACTGAATCCGTATATGTCTGCATCAATTAATCCAACCTTTTTCCCTAAACGTGCAAGGGATACAGCCAAGTTAACGGATACCGTTGATTTCCCTACGCCGCCTTTTCCGGAAGCAATGGCAAGGAACGTGGTTTTGTTGCTTTTAAGAAGTGTCTCTTCCTCTTTCGGCGCTGCTGTCCCAAACCGTTCCACAACTTCCTGAGGAAGCTCCATGAAACGAAGACCGACTGTTGCCGCTCCTGCTTCTTTTAATAGATTGACGATGGTTCCTTGCAGTTGCATCTGTTCTGCCGTACCTGTTTTCGCAAGTGCCACCTTCACACTGACATGGTTCTTTTCTTCTTTGATGGATATTTCTTGAATCGCGTTGGTTTCTTCAAATGTTCTATGTAAAAACGGATCTTGTAGATCTTTCAATAACTGTACAACCTTTGCTTCTGTTAACAAGATGACCCCACCCTTATGTGATAATAGTCTATTTTCAGAATTGAATTCGTTTACAATACAAGTATAACATATTGAGCGCCTGATTTAAGCGTTCTACGCTCACAAAATAATCCCCCTTTTTGTCATTGAGGGGGATCGGGAAGTTCCTGTTCATCGGTATAATGTCGCATGATTCCGTTATAAATAGACGCAGCAAGTGCCTTTTGATAATCCTCTGTATTTAGCAAAGCCCGCTCCGATGGGTTGGATAAGAAACCGACTTCTACAAGCGCACCAGGGATTTTTGCATTCTTCAAGATAAACAGGCTGTTCATCGATTTCGCATATCGGTCTGTATTTTCAAGATTGACCCGAAATTCATCCTGAATGAATTTCGCCAACCGTTCATTTTTTTCATGTTTACTGCCGTGGTAGAAGGTTTGAGCCCCTCTCCATCTTGGGGATGGGATGGCATTCAAGTGGATGCTGATAAACAGATCGCCATCCGATTCATTGATCATTTCGATCCGCTTCCGCAAATCCTCCACTTTTCTCCGACTATAGCCCTTTGTTGCAGGATCTGCTAAGTCCACGTCCTCTTCACGGGTCATCAGTACCAAGGCACCCTGCTCCTGAAGATAGTCTTTCACATAATGGGATACTTGCAAGGCTACATCCTTTTCCAACACGTCCCCACCGACAGCCCCTCCATCAGGTCCGCCATGGCCCGGATCCAGGATAATGATCTTCCCGCTTAAAGGCAGGTTCCATTGCTCCCACGTATTTTCAGAAAATAACTGATATTGAAAAACGGCCGTCACCGTTAAGGCTGCTGTTAGAAACGCCCAAAACTTCCACCTTCGCATATGTATCCCTCCCGCATGTCCGCTCTATAAACTATATGGGACAAGGGGGAAGATTATGATAATTAGTGCAACCTCATGCGGTACCTTTTTTCGCCTTTATGGAAGCCTTCGCGCCACCAATAGTCGACGAATGCATCACATGTCATATAAAAGGATTCATGAACCATATCATTATCACCAATAGAACCCCAATACAGAAAGTAATCGTACAGAGTATCTATCAAGTACTTCTCTTCGACAAGACAGCGCGTTTTCACTTTTTCCGCACTTTCACCGTGATATCCAAACTTGCTATATGATGCCCCTAGAAGATATGCCTCAATTGCCACATCGAGACAACCCTCTTCTATGGCGGTTACCTGTTTTTTGTTTTTTAAGTATGGCGAGAAAAAATCCTTCACCTTCGTCCGTAAAACCTCTAGTGAAATTTCACGCAGCATCTTGCGTTCGTATTTCATCTGCTTTTCCCTGCGTTTTTCCTTGAAGGTTGTTACTACCGTCATCTCTTTCACACCCTTTCCCGATTAGTTTCCTAATGGGCGAGGGCTTTCATGCGTACAAAGAATGAGTACGTTTTTCCAAGTCAGAAATTGGTGAAAAATATAGGCAAATGGATGACTATAACACCCACTCCTTTCTACCAAGTTTTCATAAACATATATAGAACGTATTACAGTGTAAAATACGTAGAAAGGAGTGACTTAATTTGTCACAAGAAAAAAATAGCTGCGATGGTTGCTTTTGTGATTTTTATAAATGCTTGAGAGGTATTTCTCCCTCATTTCAATCTATTTCGATTGCTGAAAACCCTGTTCCAATTGAAGTTGGTCCTATACCAGGTACAGGAAATACTTTTTTTGTAAACAGTATAACCTTAACAAGAATTGACAGGGATACTTGTTGTGCACACTTCATCGTAGTTACCTCTTTTAATCCCCCTATTGTAATTCCAGGTTTTCCTGCTGGTATCTATACAGCAGAAACGGTGATTGCTTGTGAGAAGATTGTTGCTTTTTCACCTGTAGGAAATTAATAATGGCTGTTTTCAAAAACTTTGTTGCATTTCCGTCTGGCCATAACCGTTGTTGTCATTGGTGTGGTGCTCTTTAGAAATTCCAGGACTTTTACAAGCAAATTGCAACAAACTTTGAGAAAAGAGCCAAAATAATAAGGAGGCCTGAATCAGTGAAGAAGAGAGAAGCATGTAAAAACAATTGCGAAGGGTGTTTTTGTGAAACATTTAAGGGAAGGACTGGCGTTCGGCTTGGAGCATTACAGATTAGATCCACTGTATTGACACTTGGCTTACAAGTACCCCCTACACCAACTGGTACAAGGAGAATTACTTCCATAACTTTACTTTGTTTAGATGGATGTTGCGCTACTTTCTCTATCGGCTATAATGAAGAACCACTCAATGAGTTATTATTTGCAGATTGCAAAGATATCTATTCTTTTAGTTTTGCGCCAACGTTTTCCCCTTTTCCGCCTGGAGTCTAAATAATTTTTTGGGAAGCTAGTATAGAACCTTTAATGATATAATTAACGTTATTATAAAAATACGCCGTTGCTTCCCTCATCTATTATGTATTTCATATATGAAATTATGGTCATCGTACATTTAATCTTTCGGGCTCAATAGATCTGCTTTTGATTTTTCCAATTTTTCCATTGTCTCTTTTATAATTTCATCTAGTTCCTGAATAAACCCCCTTTTTCTCTCCTCTGTTTCAAATTCGGTAGTTTCAACAAGCTCCTTTGTATATTGCTCTAGTGCTACTCTTCTGATTTCTATTTCCACTTCGGAAAATTCTCCAATTTCTTTATCTGCTTGGACCAATTTTTTGGATATTTCTTCTTTTAATATTCCAATTTGGATCTCCTTTTCTGCTGAAATGGCCTCCTCTAAATCAGAGATTGTGCTCTCCCTCTCTTTATGAAACCATCCAGCAAGTAACGATTGGATATCCTGATAAGCAAATCCGGTTTTCACATTTGCCGACAACAGAAACACCCCTCCTATGACAAAGGTGATAAAGCAAATACGAAAATTCAATGTAACCTTGGACAACATCCTCCACCCCTTCAAATGAGATAAGAATAGATTCCCATGAAGAGATTCTATTCTTATTATTAATAAACAGGCTCCCTGCGCTGAATTTAGACTACCTATCAGTCGTTAATATCGTTTATTACCTCATCAAGGCTTGCTTTTGCTTCTTCTTCCAGTTCCAATGCCTTTACCCGTATAATATTCTTCTGTTCCGTTACAAGGCCGTTTATAATGGAATTCAACGCCTCCCTCAAATCGCTCAACTTAAAGGTGATTTGCTGCTCGAGATTATATCTGCTCACTTGCCCTTCCATTGCAAGCTGTGCAGACAGTTCAGCTTTGGTCTGTTCAATAGCATCTTCCAGCTCTGAAACGGCGGAGTCTTTGGCAGAGGTCAACTCCTGCGTCATTTCATTAACGGCAGCCTGTCCAGTCGAACTCGTATAGTCACGGAAGCCTTCCCGCACAGACCCCAGCGCCGCATCTCCTTGGTTTTGTATGGCAAAATAACCTTCCAAGAAAATATGCTGATACACTTGATAGTTCATATTATTTAGCAGTTCGATTTTTTCAGCATCCAACGAGGCAAGATGTTCTTCTTTTACGCTCATGATTTCCGTACCTGCCCTCGTAAGCTCCGCTGCCATTGTTTCATTAATTTTCAAACCGGCACCGACTTTAAGCTGTTCCGTGTTCGCTACCCAGCTTTCAAATGCTGCAGTAGCATTCGCTTCATTATCACCCAATATAGATTGTTGAGTATTACCAAAAATACCGTTATACCACTGCCTTAGGGGAGAACCCTCACTCGCACTTGCAAAAGTTAAGCCAACACCTGATACCAAACCTACCGCTACTGAACCTGCTACAAATTTCTTCTTCCATGACATATAAATCGCTCCTTTTTATGAGTTATTGTTTTTCATCCAATAATTCTGCGAGATATTGCTCAAGTTCCTGGGTCAATTCTTCGTCCAGCTTCGATTGGCGTTCCTCGTAATAGCTGTTAAGTGTATTTTGTTTCAATTGATGTTTTGCCTGAGTGAGTTCTTGTATGTATTGGGCTTGGTGGTCTTGGATATTGCTCTTAGTTGAGGTTGTGGTAAACTTGAAAAATTCGTTTATTTCTAAGGAGTAATGGGAGTTGTCTATTTCTTGGAGTTGTTCTGAGAAGATGTTGTTGGGGTTTTCATGATGTAGATACCCATTAAAATTATCTGCCATCCAGTCTTTGAGGTTAATCCAGCTAGTTGCTTGAACGTGAGTGCCGGCGAAGAAAAAACAGGCCAGAATTAGAATTGGAACCGTTAACTTATGTCTTATGACTACTTACCTCCTTTTTTCTTTATTAAGAACTAATGATATAGCAAGTTCTAAAATATATTAAGTTGCATAATGCCTATTTTATTCATTATATAGAACAGACATTATTGGTTGTTATTACCTGATTTTTACTTAGTTTCCAGGTTTGTGTGTGAAAATCTGCTTAGGTAGTATGGAGGGGGTTAGCGTTTTTGGTGAGTCACGTCTTCATCGGTCGCATGAAGACCTCTCTTGCTCAAAATATCACCCTGACACGTCTTCATCGGTCGCATGAGGACCTCTCTTGCTCAAAATATCACCCTGACACGTCTTCATCAGTCGCATCAAGACCTCTCTTGCTCAAAAAACGATCCAATCAGGTCTTCATCGATCACATGAATCCCAGCCAAACCACCAAAAAACCCCCAACCACAAAGGGCCGGGGGTTTTCCATATTGGAATCCGAAGATTAACGTTTTGAGAACTGAGGTGCACGACGAGCGCCCTTAAGTCCGTATTTTTTACGCTCTTTCATACGCGCGTCACGAGTTAGGAACCCTGCACGCTTTAAAGTAGCACGGAACTCAGGATCAGCTTGCAATAATGCACGAGCGATTCCGTGACGGATCGCACCAGCTTGACCAGTGTATCCTCCACCGTCAACGTTAACTAATACATCGTAGTTACCTTCTGTTTCAGTAACTGCCAATGGTTGTTTAACAACGTTACGTAGAGCTTCGAATGGGATGTAGTTTTCGATATCACGATCGTTGATCACGATTTGTCCGTTACCAGGAACTAGACGTACACGTGCAACGGAGCTTTTACGACGACCTGTGCCGTAGTATTGTACTTGTGCCAAAGTTATACCCTCCTTATTAATTAACCGCGAAGTTCGTAAACTTCAGGTTGTTGTGCTTGGTGTGGATGCTCGCTTCCAGCATACACGTTCAATTTTTTAGCTTGTTGGCGGCCAAGACTTCCTTTTGGAAGCATGCCTTTAATTGCTAGTTCTAACATCTTTGTAGGATAGTTAGTACGCATTTCCAAAGCCGTTCTTTGTTTTAATCCACCTGGGTGCATTGTGTGACGGTAGTAGATCTTACCGTTCAATTTGTTACCAGTTAAGTGGATTTTTTCTGCATTGATAATGATTACATGATCTCCAGTGTCTACGTTTGGAGTAAAAGTTGGTTTATGTTTACCACGTAAAATGGATGCAACTTCACTTGCAAGACGACCCAAAGTTTGACCTTCAGCGTCAACCACGTACCATTTACGATTAATTTCGCTAGCTTTCGCCATAAACGTTGTACGCATTAAATTTCCCTCCTAAAAAAAATAAAGCTTTTATTTTTCATTTCTTAATATATTTTATTCATCACGATGAAACTCTTCCGGGGCTTGATCGTGGGGTTAAAATACATACCATGTGATATCTTATCTCTTTTTTGCGAGATTGTCAAGAAGATGTTACACCAGGATTAGTTGTCATCGTAAACCACGTTCCAAAGGTATAAACCTTGTGCTGGTGCCGTTTTTCCAGCCGCTCCTCGATTTCTTGCTTCAAGTATCGAAAAAATATCGTTTGGTAAATTTTTACCTTGTCCAATTTCCAATAAAGTTCCTACGATAATACGGACCATATTGTATAGAAAGCCATTGCCGACAATGCGGAACTCAAGCTCCTCACCATTCACTACCGCTTCAAGGGAGTAGATTGTCCTCACCTTGTCTTCCACCTCCGTCTTAGCGGAACAGAAGCTTGTAAAGTCGTGCTCACCGATAAAATGCCCACACGCCTCCTGAACAGCTTCGAAATCCAATGAAAATGGATAGTGGAACACATGGTCCCTACTAAACACATTGAAATCCTTCGACAAGTTTACCTTGTACCGATACTCCTTCTTTACCACGTCAAACCGGGCATGGAAGTCCCCAGGCACAGTCTCCACCTTCTTCACCCAGATGTCCTTGGGCAAATGAGCATTCATTGCCTTCTGCCAAGCTCCTTCAGGAATAGTCAATGGAGAGTCAAAGTGCAATACCTGACCGACCGCATGTACCCCCGCGTCAGTCCGTCCAGAAGCAGAAACCTTTATCTCTGATCCCTTGTGGATACGTGAGAGCGCACGTTGCACCTCCAGCTGGACCGTGCGCTTCTCTTTTTGAATCTGATAGCCTTCAAACTGTGCCCCATCATAGGAAATGGTGCATTTTAATCTATTCATCACATCTAACTCCATTATGTTCGAATAAGAACCAAGATAAACGTAAGGACAGCAAGAGTCACCATCAGCATGGTATCCTTCGTCTGCCACTCAAGCAGGCGGAATTTCGTCCTTCCTTCGCCACCTTTATAGCCGCGTGCCTCCATCGCTGTAGCAAGCTCCTCCGCACGTTTGAACGCACTGATAAACAAAGGGACAAGCAAAGGTACCAACGCCTTCACACGCTCCTTCAGTGGGCCTACAGTGAAGTCTGCACCCCTTGCACTCTGCGCCTTCATAATCTTGTCCGTCTCCTGCATCAACGTCGGTATGAAGCGTAAGGAAATAGACATCATAAGAGCTGATTCATGCACAGGGACTCCCACTTTTTTAAACGGACCGAAAAGGGTCTCCATTCCGTCCGTGACTTCGATTGGTGTCGTTGTCAGTGTGAGAATGGTCGTTATCGTAATCAGGAATAAAAAGCGCAAGGAAATAAAAATTGCCTGTATGATGCCCTCTTCATATACTTGAACGAACCCCACTTCAAAAAGAAGGGTCCCTTCTTTTGTCAAAAACACATGAAACAGCATAGTAAAAAGAATAATCCAGATAATCGGCTTCAAGCCCTTCAAAATGAAGGGAATCGATATCCTCGTGAGCAGGACCACCGACAACGTAAAAGCTGCAAGCAACACGTAGCCCCAAATGTTATTGGCAAGGAACACAACCATCACAAAGATGAAAACAAGTAGCAGCTTCGCTCTTGGATCCATCCGGTGGACCAAAGAGGTACCCGGTACATACCGCCCGATGATTAAATTGTTCATCATAATCGAGTCCCCCCGTTCACACGGGATGCTATCGCCTGTGCCACTTCCTCAACAGTCAGACAAACTTCACCAAATTCCCCGTCCAGACGATTTCCAAGCTCTTTCATGAAAAGTACCGTCTCGGGAACATCGAGTCCAAGCTTTTGTATCTCCTCTGCCTGTCCAAAAATCTCCCTTGGTGTTCCTTTCAACCCTACCGTACCGTTGTTCATTACCATGATGGAATCTGCATATTTTGCTGCATCCTCCATGCTGTGTGTGACAAGGATGGTCGTTAGATTCTGTTCTTTGTGCAGCTTGTAAAATAGATCCATTATATCTTTACGACCGCGAGGATCCAGACCTGCTGTCGGTTCGTCCAGTACAAGTACCTCTGGCTGCATGGCAAGTACGCCCGCAATCGCTACACGACGCATCTGCCCCCCACTCAAGTCGAATGGAGAAGACTCCAAGTACTTATCAGGCAAGCCAACAAGCTTTAGCGCTTCTCTTGCACGCCTTTTCGCTTCTTTTTCCGGCACACCGAAATTGACCGGTCCAAAGCATACATCCTTTTCCACCGTCTCATCAAATAGTTGGTGCTCCGGAAACTGAAAGACGATTCCTACCTTTTTACGAAGGGCTTTGATGTTCTTTTCCTTTTTATTGGCCTGCAAGGTGATATCTCCGACCTGTATGCTTCCTTTAGTAGGCCTAAGCAGACCATTGAGGTGCTGCAATAGCGTCGATTTACCGGACCCAGTATGTCCAATTATCGCTGTATAGGAGTTCTCTGGTATCATCATGTCCACATCGAAAAGGGCCACTCTTTCAAACGGGGTATTCACCTGATAGCGATGCTCTAAATCTTTGATTGTAATTTGCATAACTCATCCATCAGCCTTTCCCTGTTCGTCGGATCTGTTTCAAACTCTACACCCAATTCCTTAAGTCTGTTTGCCAAGATGATAGGAAAAGGCAGATCAAGCCCTATCTCTACAAGCTTTTCTCCCAATCGGAAAATCTCATCCGGGGTACCCTCCCCAAATACTTCCCCACCATTCATCACAATGATGCGGTCCGCTCTTGCAGCTTCCTCAAGGTCATGGGTAATCGAAATAACCGTTACACCGACTTCCTGTCTTAGCTCCTCTATCGTATCAATCACTTCTTTTCGACCGATAGGGTCCAACATACTCGTTGCTTCATCAAGTATGATGATGGAAGGTCGCAACGCAATCAAGCCCGCAATGGCTACTCGTTGCTTTTGGCCACCGGAGAGCTGATGTGGCTCTTGGGTTAAAAAAGATTCCATCCCTACTTTTTCAATCCCCTCTGCCACTCGCGTTAGCATTTCTTCGCGGGGGACGCCAATATTTTCTAAACCAAACGCAACATCATCCTCCACCGTCGACCCCACAAATTGATTATCAGGATTTTGAAAGACCATTCCAACCTGTCTTCTAATATCCCAGATGGTTTCCTCTGTCAATCTTACTCCTTGCACCATGACAGTCCCTTCTGTCGGAAGCTGCAAGCCGTTCAGAATTCTTGCCAAAGTGGACTTACCGGAGCCGTTATGACCAACGATTGCTGTCCACTCTCCTTGATTCACTTCAAGGCTGATATTCTTTAACGTATCTTCTTCTTGGTTTGCGTAGCGGAAGGACAAGTCCTTCACTTCTAAGATGGCCATCGAAAATACAACTCCTCTCTTCTCCGCTTAACTGACTCTCTCTACTATAGACTTAACCTTCAAAAAAAGAAATATAAGCCCCCCACTGCTTAACACAGATCAAGAGCAAGGTTTAGGTTATACTCCCTTGTTGCTTTGCGTTCCAGATGTTCGCTTTCCGCGGGACGGTGCTTGAGCCTCCTCACTCCGTTGCGGGGTCTCAACCAACCGTTACTCCCCCGCTGGAGTCTCACACCTTACACTCCAAGCAACGGGTGTTATTGGTTTTACTTCATAGATAGCTGAGATTTAGAGCTTTTAATATAAAATAGAAATCTCTAAACCTAAATTCAATGAGATTCTTAGCTGTGGATTGGAGCAAATGGCGTAGACTCCAGCGGGGGAGTAGCGACAATCTTGAGACCCCGCAGGGCATAGCCCGAGGAGGCTCAAGGTCGCCCCGCGGAAAGCGAAGCCATTTGCGGAAAGCAACAGCGGTGCACATATAGGTCTCTTTGAAGTAAAAAGGCAAAAAAATAAAGGGCTCAGATCAGTCATTACAACTGTCCGCCCTTATTTATGACTGACTATAGTAAGTTAAAAGACTCGTTGCCTCCTCTTTCAACCACTATCATCTAATATATATTATACAAGTTCAATGATTACCATCGGAGCTCCGTCTCCACGACGAGGACCGACTTTCATGATACGAGTGTATCCACCTTGACGCTCTTCATAACGTGGAGCGATATCAGCGAATAACTTTTGAACTGCATCTTGACCAGTTTCTTCGTTAGCAACTTCGTGACGAACGTAAGAAGCTGCTTGACGACGAGCATGCAAGTCACCACGCTTACCAAGTGTGATCATTTTCTCTACTGTAGAACGTAATTCTTTCGCACGTGCTTCAGTAGTTTCAATGCGCTCGCTGATGATCAAGTCAGTAGTCAAGTCACGTAACATTGCTTTACGCTGTGCGCTAGTACGACCTAATTTTCTGTATCCCATGTTGATGTTCCCTCCTTCTGTAGAAAGTCATGAACGTTCAAACACATAAAGATGCCTAGTTTTACAAGTAAAAACTAGTCATCTTTACGCAGGCCAAGACCAAGCTCTTCTAATTTGTGCTTGACTTCTTCTAAAGACTTACGGCCTAAGTTGCGAACTTTCATCATATCTTCTTCTGTTTTATTTGCAAGTTCCTGAACAGTGTTGATTCCAGCACGCTTCAGGCAGTTGTAAGAACGAACGGATAGATCCAATTCTTCGATAGTCATCTCAAGAACTTTCTCTTTCTGATCTTCTTCTTTTTCTACCATGATTTCAGCGTTTTGAGCCTCATCCGTCAATCCTACAAATATATTTAAGTGCTCAGTTAAAATCTTTGCCCCAAGTGCTACAGCTTCTTGTGGACCGTTACTACCATCTGTCCATACATCGATTGTAAGCTTGTCATAGTTAGACACTTGGCCTACACGAGTATTTTCAACATAATAAGAAACGCGGGAAACTGGTGTAAAGATGGAGTCAATTGGAATTACACCGATTGGTTGATCTTCACGTTTGTTTCCGTCCGCTGTTACATATCCGCGACCGCGTTTAGCAGTGAAACGAATACGCAAGTGAGCGTCCTTCGCTAACGTAGCGATATGAAGGTCAGGGTTAAGGATCTCAACATCGCTGTCATGAGTAATGTCAGCAGCTGTTACAGCTCCTTCGCCTTGCACATCAATCTCTAACGTCTTCTCATCATCAGAATAGATTTTCAATGCTAGCTTCTTAACGTTCAAAATAACTGTTGTAACATCTTCAACGACGCCTTCAATTGTTGAGAACTCATGCAGTACACCATCTATTTGGATAGATGTTACAGCGGCACCAGGAAGTGAGGATAAAAGAATACGACGTAAGGAGTTACCCAAAGTTGTTCCATATCCACGCTCAAGTGGCTCGACGACGAATTTACCATAGTTGGCGTCATCGCTGATTTCAACCGTTTCGATTTTTGGTTTTTCGATTTCTAACATTCATAACCCTCCTTCAAAACGTCGAAACCCCGGAAAGACAATAGATGTCTAACCGAAATTCCCCATAGGTATGTCCCGATTGTGCACAACAACAACATTTAATTTTCTCTGTATAATTAAACTGTATCATCAGCCATTATTGACATGTATACAAAATCTATACAGACAAATTAAACACGGCGACGTTTTGGTGGACGGCAACCGTTATGAGGTACCGGGGTTACGTCTCTGATAGCAGTTACTTCAAGACCAGCTGCTTGTAAAGCACGGATTGCTGCTTCACGACCAGCACCAGGGCCTTTAACTGTAACTTCAAGAGTTTTCAAACCGTGCTCCATGCATGCTTTCGCTGCAGTTTCAGCAGCCATTTGCGCTGCGAATGGAGTGGATTTACGAGAACCTCTAAAGCCAAGAGCACCTGCACTAGACCACCCAATTGCATTTCCGTGAGCGTCAGTAATCGTTACGATCGTGTTATTGAATGTAGAACGGATATGCGCGATACCTTGTTCAATATTCTTTTTCACACGGCGTTTACGTGTATTAGTTTTGCGTGCCATATTTAACTTACCTCCTTACTTACTTGAAATTATTTCTTTTTGTTCGCTACAGTACGACGAGGTCCTTTACGTGTACGAGCATTGTTCTTAGTGTTTTGACCACGAACCGGTAAACCACGACGGTGACGAAGACCACGGTAGCATCCGATTTCGATTAGACGTTTAATGTTTAGAGAAACTTCACGACGAAGGTCTCCCTCAACTTTAATTTTATCTACAACATCACGAATCTTTCCTAATTCTTCTTCCGTTAAGTCGCGAACGCGAGTGTCTTCAGAAACACCAGCTTCAGCCAATACTTTCTCAGCTGTGGAACGACCGATACCGAAAACGTATGTTAATGAAATTACAACGCGCTTGTCGCGAGGAACATCAACACCAGCAATACGTGCCATATATGCGCACCTCCCTCAAGTTATCCTTGTTTTTGTTTGTGTTTCGGGTTTTCACAAATAACCATGACTTTACCTTTTCTACGAATAACTTTACATTTTTCGCAAATTGGCTTAACAGATGGTCTCACTTTCATCTTATATTACCTCCCTGATAGTACGGAGTGCTAAAATAGGTTTATTTAAAACGATACGTAATTCTACCGCGTGTTAAATCGTATGGAGAAAGCTCCACCGTTACTTTATCTCCTGGTAGGATCCGAATAAAGTGCATACGTATTTTCCCAGATACATGGGCCAACACAGTATGACCATTTTCCAATTCTACTTTAAACATAGCATTTGGTAAAGTCTCAACGACCGTACCTTCTACTTCAATTACATCGTCTTTCGCCATTAATTAAGTTCTCCCTTCTTCAAATCAGTAACAAGCTCATTAACAAATTTGGTCAGTGCGAAACGCAGCTTTCCATTTGTCACACGGCCTGTTTCCTTCATACTGTTCTGAACTTCTGGAGACACGTAATCAAAAAATTCAAGATGATGAATGTTCTTTTTCTTTGGGCGGTCAAACTTCCGCTTGTCTCCATCCGCTAGGACGACAAAACGCTCATCAAGAATTTTAATAATTACGGCATACTGTCCGGCATCTCTGCCTTGAGTAATCGAAACAATTTGGCCTACTTGCAGAGTCGAATTGGATTCGATCAAGCAATATCACCTCTTAGGCTTTTGTTAAGATCTCGTAGCCTGTTTCTGTAATAGCGACCGTATGTTCAAAATGAGCACACATTTTACCGTCAACAGTAACAACAGTCCAGTCATCTGCTAACGTTTTTACGTAGCGGGTGCCTGCATTGACCATTGGTTCAATTGCAAGAACCATACCAGGTTTTAACCGTGGACCTTTATTAGGAGGTCCATAATGAGGAATTTGTGGGTCTTCATGTAAGTCTTGACCAATTCCATGCCCTACATACTCTCTTACAATTGAAAAATCGTGTCCTTCTGCATACGTTTGTATCGCATGGGAAACATCAGAGAGACGAGCGCCCGGTTTTACTTCCTTGATGCCTTCATACAATGATTGTTCCGTGACTTCAAGTAATCGCTTTGTTTCATCGGATATGTTACCAACAGCATACGTCCAAGCGGAGTCTCCGTGGTAACCATTATATTTAGCACCAATATCTATGCTAATGATATCTCCGTCTTTCAATACACGATCGCCCGGAATACCATGAACAAGTTCTTCATTGACAGAAGCGCAGATGCTTCCGCGAAAACCATTATACCCCTTAAACGAAGGAATTGCATCATGTTTGCGGATGAATTTCTCAGCAATATCATCCAATTGCTTCGTTGTTACACCAGGTACAATATGTTTTTTCAATTCTTGATGGGTTAGAGCGACGATTCTACCTGCTTCTCTCATGATGTCAAGTTCACGAGGAGTTTTACAGATGATCATTACGCCCGACCTCCAAGAAGTTCTTCTATATCAGCGAATACTTTGTCAATCGCTTGTTGGCCATCAATGTTGCGAAGATAGCCCTTGGACCCATAAAAGTCCAGTAATGGCTTAGATTGTTTCACGTTCACTTCAAGTCGGTTACCAACCGTCTCTTCGTTGTCATCTGCACGTTGATAAAGCTCACCGCCACACTTGTCACAAACACCATCTTTAGCAGGTGGGTTGAATACCAAGTGGTAAGTGGCTCCACAATCTTTACAAATACGACGTCCTGTTAGACGCTCCATCAGAATGCTTTGGTCGACATTGACATTGATGACATAGTCAATTTTGCGACCTAGTTCTTCTAACATCTGCTCAAGAGCATCTGCTTGAGGAACTGTTCTTGGGAAACCGTCCAATAGAAAGCCGTCCTTGCAATCTTCTTTTTCTAATCTTTCACGAACGATACCGATCGTCACTTCATCCGGAACAAGCTGACCTTGATCCATGAAAGACTTAGCTTTCATGCCCAGTTCAGTTTCTTCCTTCATAGCAGCACGAAACATATCTCCAGTAGAGATATGAGGGATATTGTACTTTTCGACAATTCGTTCTGCTTGAGTACCTTTACCGGCACCCGGAAGTCCCATTAGAACTAAATTCATCTTTTTGCCCCCTCAGTATCTTGTGAAGTATATTGGGATAATGTTATCCCAATTACTTCATTACTTGATAAAGCCTTTATAATGACGCTTCACTAACTGACTTTCTAGCTGCTTCATCGTCTCAAGTGCAACACCTACGACGATTAGTAGACTAGTACCGCCAATCTGCACTGCTGCAGGAAGGCCGGCAAAGCTCATAAAGATGATAGGAAGGATAGAAATAGCTGCCAAGAACAATGCACCAACAAAAGTTAGTCGGTAAATGATCTTTGTCAAGTATTCCTGTGTATTTAAACCAGGACGAATTCCTGGGATATATCCGCCTTGTTTCTTTAAGTTTTCTGCCATCTGCTCAGGATTAGACTGAACAAATGTATAGAAATAAGTGAAGGCAATTATAAGAGCAACATATACAACCATACCGATAGGATTCGTGTAGTCAAATGAACTAATGATCCATCTTGTCACTGCATTCTCGCTAAAGAATGAAGCGATAGTCGGTGGTGTAATGATAAAGGATACAGCAAAGATAACAGGAATTACCCCTGCAGCATTAACCTTCAATGGTAAGTGTGTAGTGTGTCCTCCACCAGTAGGAGCGCGACCCGCCATCTTCTTCGCATACTGAATCGGAATCTTACGTAACGCTTGCTGGATAAAGATAACACCTACGATAACTGCCAAGATAGCAAGTAGGATTAGAGCGACAATCACAAGATTTAAGAATAACTGATCACCAGCATCCTGGATCAAAGAAGCATAAATCTGGTTTGCGCCTGTCGGGATTGCAGATACGATACCAGCGAAGATAAGAATGGAGATTCCGTTACCTACGCCATGTGCCGTGATTTGCTCACCAAGCCACATTAGAAATGCAGTTCCTGCTGTTAACACTATTGCTATAAGCAGATAAGTAGTGATGGTCGGATTCGAAATCAATTGACCATTGGCCATTGTGTTGAATCCGATTGACATACCGATTGCCTGGATAAAACCAAGTACAATGGTAAAATACCTAGTGAATTGAGCTAGTTTGCGACGTCCAGCTTCTCCTTGTTTTGACCACTCCGTAAACTTCGGAACAACATCCATTTGTAAAAGTTGTACAATGATGGACGCTGTGATGTATGGCATTACACCCATGGCAAGAATAGAGAAGTTCTGAAGAGCTCCACCACCAAAAGTATTCAGGATACCAAATACACTAAGTTCATCCTGGAATTTCAAAATGTCAGCGTTCACCCCTGGTACTGGGATAAACGTACCGATACGGAATATTACTAACATTAGTAGGGTGAAGACTATTTTCTTTCTTATATCACCCACGCGCATAAAATTGGAGAATGTCTGGAACATTAAATCACCTCAACTGAACCGCCAGCTGCTTCGATCGCTTCCTTAGCTGCTGAGGAGAATTTATGAGCACGAACTGTAAGCTTTTTCTCGATAGAACCGTTACCCAATACTTTAAGACCAGCGTTTAATTTGCTAACTAAACCTGTTTCAAGAAGTAATTCAGGAGTAACTTCAGTTCCTTCGTCAAAGCGATTTAGTGCATCAAGGTTGATGATTGCATACTCTTTACGATGAATGTTCGTGAATCCGCGCTTAGGTAAGCGTTGGAATAGAGGTGTTTGACCACCTTCGAATCCAGGACGAACGCCACCGCCAGAGCGTGCATTTTGACCTTTATGACCTTTACCAGAAGTTTTTCCGTTACCAGAACCAGTTCCGCGACCTACACGGTTACGTTCTTTACGAGATCCTTCGTTAGGTTTTAACTCATGAAGTTTCATTGTGGCACCTCCTTATTTAAAAAACCGTTTCTATTTATTGCTCGTTCACAGTAACAAGGTGAGATACCTTGTTAATCATTCCACGGATAGCTGCGTTATCCTCATGGACAACTGTTTGGTGCATCTTTTTCAAACCTAGAGTTTGAACAGTCACACGTTGATCTTGTGGACGACCGATTACACTGCGAGTGAGGGTGATTGCTAATTTATTCGCCATTTTGTTTCCCTCCTTATCCTAACAGTTCTTCTACCGTTTTACCACGCAATTTCGCAACGTCCTCTGCACGTTTCAATTGCTTTAATCCGTTGATTGTTGCACGGATCATGTTGATTGGTGTGTTAGACCCTAAAGATTTAGAAAGGATGTCTTGTACACCCGCTAACTCAAGTACCGCACGAACCGGTCCTCCAGCGATAACCCCAGTACCTTCAGAAGCAGGTTTCAATAGGATTTCACCAGAACCGAATTCACCAAGTACTTGATGAGGAATTGATGTACCAACGATAGGTACAGCAACCAAGTTCTTTTTCGCATCTTCAATTGCTTTACGGATTGCTTCAGGTACTTCTTGAGCTTTACCAGTACCAAAACCAACATTACCGTTTTTATCTCCTACTACTACTAGAGCAGCAAAGCGGAAACGACGTCCACCTTTTACTACTTTCGCAACGCGGTTAACCGTAACAACGCGTTCTTCAAGTTCTAATTTGTTTGGGTCAATATTACGACGCATCAGTGTCCCTCCTTTTCCGATTAAAATTCTAGACCAGCCTCACGTGCAGCATCTGCTAATGCTTTCACACGGCCGTGATATAAGTATCCACCGCGGTCGAATACTACTGATTTGATACCTTGTTCAATTGCGCGCTTTGCAACTAGTTCTCCAACTGCCTTCGCGGACTCAACGTTGCTACCGCTTGCTGTTACATCTTTATCAAGTGTAGAAGCACTTGCGATTGTTACAGCGTTAGCATCGTCAATCACTTGAGCGTAAATGTGTTGGTTTGAACGGAACACATTTAAACGTGGACGAGTTGCAGTTCCTGATAACTTAGCACGAACACGAGTGTGTCTTTTCTTACGAGTAGAATTCTTATCAGGTTTTGTAATCATCGTGCAGTCACTCCTTTCTATCTGCTTATGCCGTATTACTTAGCAGTTTTACCTTCTTTACGACGTACATGTTCACCTTCATAACGAATACCTTTACCTTTGTAAGGTTCTGGTGGGCGAACGTCACGAATGTTAGCTGCTAAAGCACCTACGCGCTCTTTATCAATACCTTTAATAACGATCTTTGTGTTTGCTGGTACTTCCACTTCAATCCCTTGTTCAGGAGTGATTTCTACTGGATGAGAGTAACCAACGTTTAGAACAAGCTTGTTACCTTGCTTAGAAGCACGGTAACCAACCCCGATAAGTTCCAATCCTCTTTCGAAACCGTTTGTTACACCTTGAACCATGTTGTTTAAAAGTGCACGAGTTGTTCCGTGGATTGTACGGTGTTCTTTGCTATCAGAAGGACGTACTACTGTTAATACGTTCTCTTCCACTGTAATAGCCAATTCTTGGCTGAATGTACGAGTTAATTCACCTTTAGGACCTTTTACGGTAACTGTGTTGTTGTCGTTTGTAATTGTAACCCCAGTTGGGATTTCAATAGGTTTTTTACCTACACGTGACATAGTTACACCTCCGTTCAATTAAAGAAATTTATTACCAAACGTATGCTAATACTTCTCCACCAGCTTGTTTTTGACGAGCTTCTTTATCAGTGATAACACCTTGAGAAGTAGAGATGATCGCAATACCTAAACCGTTTAATACACGAGGTACTTCATTTGCTTTTGCATATACACGAAGACCAGGCTTACTGATACGCTTAAGACCAGTAATTACACGCTCGTTGTTAGCACCGTATTTTAAGAAAATACGAATGATACCTTGTTTGTTGTCTTCGATAAATTCTACGTCACGTACGAAACCTTCACGCTTTAAGATTTCAGCAACTTCTTTTTTGATTTTAGAAGCAGGAAGTTCAAGCTTCTCGTGACGTACCATGTTCGCATTGCGGATGCGAGTAAGCATATCTGCAATAGGATCTGTCATAACCATTTAATTTACCTCCTTCCCAATTATCGGGTTTTACCAACTTGCTTTTTTAACGCCAGGAATTTGGCCTTTATAAGCTAATTCACGGAAACAAATACGGCAAAGCTTAAATTTACGGATTACAGAGTGGGGACGACCACAACGTTCGCAACGAGTATAAGCTTGCACATTATGTTTAGGTGTGCGTTTTTGTTTCGCAATCATTGATTTTTTAGCCACATTTTCGCCTCCCTCTACCACACGCTGGTATTATTTTTGGAATGGCATTCCGAATGATGTTAAAAGCTCACGAGCTTCTTCATCAGTGTTAGCAGTTGTAACGATAACGATATCCATACCGCGTACCTTGCTAACTTTATCGTAATCAATTTCAGGGAAGATAAGTTGCTCTTTCACTCCAAGAGTGTAGTTTCCACGACCGTCGAAAGACTTCTTGGAAATTCCACGGAAGTCACGAACACGTGGTAGGGAAACAGATACTAACTTATCTAGGAATTCGTACATACGCTCGCCGCGTAATGTAACTTTCGCACCGATAGGCATTCCTTCACGAAGACGGAAACCAGCGATAGATTTTTTCGCTTTTGTTACAACAGGTTTTTGACCAGTGATAGAAGACAACTCTTCTACAGCTGCATCTAGAGCTTTAGAGTTTGCCACTGCATCACCAACACCCATGTTGATAACGATTTTCTCAAGCTTTGGAGCTTGCATCACAGATTTATAGTTAAACTTGCCCATTAGAGCAGGAATAATTTCGCTTTGATACTTTTCTTTTAGGCGGTTCATCAAAAGTACCTCCTTTCTTCAACGTTCTATTTATCTAATTGTTCACCTGATTTTGTTGCTACACGTACTTTTTTACCGTCTACTACCTTGTATCCTACACGAGTCGGTTCACCGGACTTAGGATCTAAAGGCATAACGTTTGATACATGAATAGGTGCCTCACGGTTAATGATTCCACCTTGAGGATTTTCTTGAGATGGTTTAGCGTGCTTTTTGATCACGTTGATTCCTTCTACAAGAACACGGTCTTTCTTAGGATAAGATTCAAGAATAACTCCTTGTTTCCCTTTATCCTTACCAGAGATAACTACAACTTTATCACCTTTTTTGACATGCATCCTTTCGCACCTCCTTGACAAACATCTTTTCGATTTATTACAGAACTTCTGGAGCTAAAGATACAATCTTCATGTAGTTGTTATCACGTAATTCACGTGCAACTGGTCCGAAGATACGAGTTCCACGAGGGCTCTTATCATCCTTGATGATTACGCATGCGTTCTCATCAAAACGGATGTATGAACCGTCATTACGACGAACTCCGCGCTTTGTACGTACTACAACAGCTTTCACTACGTCACCTTTTTTAACAACGCCTCCTGGTGTTGCTTGTTTCACTGTACAAACAATTACATCACCAATGTTAGCGTAGCGACGACCAGATCCACCTAGTACTTTAATAGCAAGCACTTCGCGAGCACCTGAGTTATCAGCAACTTTCAAACGAGATTCTTGTTGAATCATGCATGGTACCTCCCTTCGGAATTAAATATCCGAACTTATATATTAGATAATTACAGCTTTCTCTACTACTTCTAGCAAACGGAAACGCTTTGTTGAAGATAATGGACGAGTCTCCATGATTTTCACGATGTCGCCAGTTTTTGCTGTGCTATTCTCATCATGCGCTTTATACTTTTTAGAGTACTTAACACGTTTGCCGTAGAGTGCGTGAGTTTTATAAGTTTCTACAAGGACTGTGATTGTTTTGTCCATTTTATCAGACACAACACGACCAGTGTAAACTTTACGTTGGTTACGTTCACTCATTTTCGCGAACCTCCTCTTGATTATTTGTTAGAAGCGATCTCTCTCTCGCGAACTACTGTTTTCATACGAGCGATTGACTTACGTACTTCGCGAATACGAGCAGTGTTTTCTAATTGACCAGTCGCTAATTGAAAGCGTAGGTTGAATAACTCTTCTTTTAAAGATTTCACTTTTTGTTCAATCTCGGCAGTGGTTAAGTCGCGTAGTTCATTAGCTTTCATTAGATTCACCACCAATTTCTTCACGTTTTACGAACTTACATTTAACTGGCAACTTGTGCATAGCTAAACGTAATGCTTCACGAGCTACTTCTTCAGGTACACCTGAAATTTCAAACATAACCTTTCCAGGTTTAACAACTGCTACCCATCCTTCTGGAGCACCTTTACCGGAACCCATTCGGACCTCTAGAGGTTTTGCAGTGTATGGTTTTGAAGGGAAAATTTTAATCCAAACTTTACCGCCACGTTTCATATAACGAGTCATCGCACGACGCGCAGCTTCGATTTGACGGTTAGTGATCCAAGAAGCTTCAAGAGATTGTAATCCGAACTCTCCGAAATGTACTTCTGTACCGCCTTTCGCTTTACCACGCATTTTTCCACGATGTTCGCGGCGATATTTTACGCGTTTTGGTAATAACATAATTATTTTCCTCCTTCCTCATTTTTCTTCTTTGTAGGAAGGACCTCTCCACGGTAGATCCATACTTTCACACCTAATTTACCGTAAGTTGTATCAGCTTCTGCTGTACCATAGTCAATATCAGCGCGAAGAGTATGAAGTGGAACTGTACCCTCACTATAATGTTCAGAACGAGCGATATCTGCTCCGCCTAAGCGACCAGAAACCATCGTTTTAATACCTTTCGCACCAGCGCGCATTGCACGTTGAAGTGATTGCTTTTGAGCACGACGGAAAGATACACGGTTTTCTAATTGACGAGCGATATTTTCAGCTACCAATTTAGCATCCAAATCTGCTCTCTTAATTTCAAGGATGTTGATGTGTACACGTTTACCAGTTAGTTGGTTAAGTGCTTTACGTAATGCTTCAACTTCCGTACCACCTTTACCAATAACCATACCTGGCTTAGCAGTGTGAACAGTAACGTTCAAACGGTTTGCAGCACGTTCGATTTCTACTTTAGAAACAGATGCGTCATTTAGACGTTTTGCGATGTATTCGCGAACTTTGATGTCTTCATGTAGCAGGTTAGCGTAATCTTTGCCTGCGTACCATTTGGACTCCCAGTCACGAATGACTCCTACACGAAGACCGATCGGATTTACCTTTTGACCCACTGGTTATCCCTCCTTCTTTTCTGATACCACGATTGTAATGTGGCTAGTACGTTTGTTAATTTGGCTCGCACGACCCATAGCACGAGGGCGGAAACGTTTCAAAGTTGGACCTTCGTTAACGTATGCCTCAGATACTACTAAAGAGTTTGCGTCCATTTCAAAGTTGTGTTCTGCATTTGCAATAGCAGACTTTAGAACTTTTTCGATTACTGGTGAAGCAGCTTTTGGAGTTAACTTCAAAATAGCTACTGCTTCGCCTACTTGCTTGCCTCGAATTAAATCCATAACTAGACGAGCTTTACGAGGAGCAATACGAACTGTACTTGCAACAGCTTTAGCTTGCATGTAAAAGCCTCCTCTCTATTTAGCGTTTTGTTTTCTTATCATCATTTCCGTGACCTTTGTAAGCACGAGATGGAGCGAATTCTCCAAGCTTGTGACCTACCATGTCTTCTGTCACATATACTGGTACGTGTTTACGGCCATCATATACAGCGATTGTATGTCCGATAAATTGTGGGAAAATAGTAGAACGACGAGACCAAGTTTTAACAACTTGTTTACCCTCAGTTTCATTTAATTTTTCAATCTTAGCCATTAAATGATCATCTACAAAAGGCCCTTTTTTCAAGCTGCGACCCATGTGGAAACCTCCCTTCGTGATTGCTCTACGGCTCCTGTGAACCGTAGTACAACCCCGTTATTTTTTACGACGACGAACGATAAATTTGTCAGACTTGTTTTTCTTCTTACGAGTTTTGAATCCAAGAGTTGGTTTACCCCAAGGAGTCATTGGTGACTTACGTCCGATTGGTGAACGTCCTTCACCACCACCGTGTGGGTGATCGTTAGGGTTCATTACAGAACCACGTACAGTTGGGCGAATACCCATCCAACGAGAACGTCCTGCTTTACCAATGTTGATAAGTTCGTGTTGTTCGTTACCAACTTGACCTACAGTTGCGCGGCAAGTGGAAAGAATCATACGAGTTTCACCAGAAGTTAAACGTACAAGTACGTATTTACCTTCTTTACCAAGTACTTGTGCAGATGTACCTGCAGAGCGAACTAATTGTCCACCTTTACCTGGTTTCAATTCGATGTTGTGAACTACAGTACCAACTGGGATGTTGATTAGTGGTAATGCATTTCCTACCTTGATATCTGCTTCAGGACCAGCCATTACAGTCATTCCTACTTCTAAGTTCTTAGGAGCCAGGATGTAACGCTTTTCTCCATCTGCATAGTTGATTAACGCGATATTAGCGGAACGGTTAGGATCGTACTCGATTGTAGCAACGCGTCCTGGTATACCATCTTTATCACGCTTAAAGTCGATGACGCGGTATTGACGTTTGTGTCCACCACCTTGGTGACGTACAGTCAATTTACCTTGGTTATTACGACCACCTTTTCTGTGTAACGGTGCAAGCAAGCTTTTTTCTGGTTTGTCTGTAGTGATCTCAGCAAAATCAGAAACTGTCATGCCACGACGTCCATTAGAGGTTGGTTTGTATTTTTTAATCGCCATCATGTTCCCTCCTTTTCGATGATGTTTTTATTTTTTGTATTAAACCTCGAAGAATTCGATTTCTTTGCTATCAGCTTTTAAAGTTACGATAGCTTTTCTACGACGGTTAGTTAATCCGCTATGACGACCTACACGACGGAATTTACCTTTGTAGTTCATGATGTTTACTTTTTCAACGTCTACGCCAAAGATCGCTTCAACAGCATCTTTAACTTCAGTCTTATTAGCTCTAACATCAACTTCAAACGTATATTTCTTTTCTGTCATTAAATCTGTAGAACGCTCAGTAATCACGGGGCGCTTAAGAACATCACGATGATCTCTCATTATGCAAGCACCTCCTCTAATTTTTGAACAGCGTCTTTCGTAAAGATTACTTTATCGTGGTTTACAACGTCTAATACGTTCACACCAGTTACTGTAACAACTGTTACTCCAGGAATGTTACGAGCAGATAAAGCAACGTTTTCGTCAGCGTCAGCTGTTACGATCAACGCTTTACGATTGATTTCCAAACCTTTTAATACAGAAGTCATTTCTTTTGTTTTTGGTGCATCAAAAGCTAATCCTTCTAATACTAATAGTTCGTTTTCTAATACCTTAGATGATAATGCAGATTTGATAGCTAAGCGACGAACTTTTTTAGGAAGTTTGTAGCTGTAGCTTCTTGGTGTAGGACCGAATACGATACCACCACCACGCCATTGTGGAGAGCGGATAGACCCTTGACGAGCACGACCCGTACCCTTTTGACGCCATGGTTTACGTCCACCACCTGCTACTTCAGAACGTCCTTTTACTTTTGCATTACCTTGACGTTGAGATGCTCTTTGCATAACAATCGCATCGAACAATACGCTGTTATTTGGCTCAATACCGAATACAGCATCTGCTAATTCAACTTCACCAACGTTTGCGCCAGCTTGGTTGTATAATGCTACTTTAGGCATTTGTAGTTCCTCCTTTCCTAAACAATTAGTTTGCTTTTATAGCACTTTTAATTGTGATTAAAGATTTTTTTGGACCAGGTACGTTACCTTTAACAAGTAATAGGTTACGTTCTGCGTCTACTTTCACGATCTCAAGGTTCTGGATAGTAATGCGCTCTCCACCCATACGTCCAGGTAATAATTTACCTTTGAATACACGGTTTGGAGCAACAGGTCCCATAGAACCAGGACGACGGTGATAACGGGAACCGTGAGTCATTGGGCCGCGAGATTGGTTATGGCGTTTAATTGAGCCTTGGAAACCTTTACCCTTTGAAATTCCTGTTACATCTACTACATCGCCTTCTGCGAAAATATCAACTTTGACTTCTTGACCAACTTCTAAGTTAGCTCCACTGATTTCACGAATGAAGCGCTTAGGTGCTGTGTTCGCTTTAGCAACGTGTCCTTTTAAAGGCTTGTTCGCTAATTTATCGCGTTTGTCAGCAAAACCAATCTGAATCGCTTCGTATCCGTCTGTTTCAACAGTTTTAACTTGAAGTACAACGTTTGGTGTAGCTTCAATTACTGTTACAGGGATAAGATCGCCGTTTTCAGCAAAAACTTGAGTCATACCAACTTTTCTTCCTAAGATTCCTTTGGTCATCAGTCACACCTCCTAGATTATTTAAGTATTTATTGATTAAAGCTTGATTTCGATATCTACACCAGATGGTAGGTCTAAACGCATTAAGCTGTCAACCGTTTGTGGTGTTGGATTAATGATGTCGATTAAGCGCTTATGAGTGCGCATTTCGAATTGCTCACGAGAATCTTTATATTTGTGTACCGCACGTAAGATTGTGTATACAGATCTTTCCGTTGGTAACGGAATAGGACCAGAAACAGTTGCACCTGAACGTTTTGCAGTTTCAACGATCTTCTCAGAAGATTGATCTAGAATTCTGTGATCATAAGCTTTTAAACGAATGCGAATCTTTTCTTTTGCCATTATTTTTCCCTCCTTTTTTCGCCTATATTATTGATAGACATTCTCCGTGAAAATTAACCTGTCACACTCGCCATGGCAAAGCGGCCGGGTGTGCCAGCAACCTTTCACATCATCGCAGTCAAAGACCAACATTACCTATTATACATGGTGTTAATAGACAATGCAACTATATTTGAAATAAATCTCTGAGCACTTTTCATATTATAACGAGAAGTTAGGTTTATTGCAACCGGTGTGGTGGAGATTTATTCGTTTCAGTTTTTTCCAGTTGGGATTGGTAGTTATTTATATAGAAGAAAGACGTTTTATGTTGATTTTTTTCAATGAAGTTATAATGACAATCTGATGCAGCTTTCTCTATCGGAAGGGTCTTCATTGATCTTATGAAGACACTTTCGGTCCGCTTTCTCTCTTGGATGTGTCTTCATCCAATCCACCTACCCTATGATGACAATCCCGAAAACAAAAAACCGGCACCCCTCAATCGGGATGCCGGTCTATTAAAAGATCTTCTCAGATCCAAAGATTACTCTTGGATAGTCGCTACTACGCCAGCGCCTACAGTACGTCCACCTTCACGAATAGAGAACTTAGTTCCTTCTTCGATAGCGATTGGAGAGATAAGTTCAACAGTCATCTCAACGTTGTCGCCAGGCATAACCATTTCTACGCCTTCAGGTAAGTTACAAATACCAGTTACGTCAGTTGTACGGAAGTAGAACTGAGGACGGTAGTTTGTGAAGAATGGAGTGTGACGTCCACCCTCTTCTTTAGACAATACATAAACTTCAGCTTTGAACTTTGTGTGTGGAGTGATTGTACCAGGCTTAGCTAATACTTGTCCACGTTGGATGTCGTCACGAGCAACCCCACGAAGAAGTGCACCGATGTTGTCTCCAGCTTCAGCATAGTCAAGAAGCTTACGGAACATTTCTACTCCAGTTACAGTAGTAGATTTAGGCTCTTCAGTTAAACCGATGATTTCGATAGTGTCACCAACTTTAACTTGTCCACGCTCAACACGTCCAGTAGCAACTGTTCCACGTCCAGTGATAGAGAATACGTCCTCAACTGGCATCATGAATGGCTTTTCAGTGTCACGAGTTGGAGTTGGGATGTAGTCATCAACTGCAGCCATAAGCTCAACGATTCTTTCTTCCCACTCAGCGTCTCCTTCAAGAGCTTTAAGAGCAGAACCTTTGATTACAGGAACATCGTCTCCAGGGAAATCGTACTCAGAAAGAAGGTCACGAACTTCCATTTCAACTAATTCAAGTAATTCTTCGTCGTCTACCATGTCGCATTTGTTTAAGAATACTACAAGGTAAGGTACACCTACTTGACGAGAAAGAAGGATGTGCTCACGAGTTTGTGGCATTGGGCCGTCAGCAGCAGATACTACTAGGATTCCGCCGTCCATTTGAGCAGCACCAGTGATCATGTTTTTAACATAGTCAGCATGTCCTGGGCAGTCAACGTGCGCATAGTGACGAGATTCAGTTTCGTACTCAACGTGAGCTGTAGAAATTGTGATTCCACGCTCTCTTTCTTCTGGAGCAGCATCGATCATGTCGTATGCCATTGCAGCACCCTTACCGCTCTTCTTAGCAAGAACAGTTGTGATTGCAGCTGTTAAAGTTGTTTTACCGTGGTCAACGTGACCGATTGTACCGATATTTGCATGAGTCTTGGATCTATCGAATTTCTCTTTACCCATTGTTATATCCTCCTTAGAATTTCATTAGTTTTTATTTTATATGTTGTTAACAAGTGATTTCCACTTATTAACCTACATACTATTTATAAAACAAGATTAGGTGAAAATCAATTATTCACCTTTATTTTTTTTGATGATTTCTTCAGAAATCGATTTTGGTACTTCTTCATAGTGATCGAAATGCATAGTGAACACTCCGCGTCCTTGTGTGTTAGAACGTAGGGATGTTGCATAACCAAACATTTCAGATAGTGGAACCATAGCGCGAACAACTTGAGCGTTACCGCGTGCTTCCATACCTTCTACACGACCACGACGAGATGTAATACCACCCATGATATCTCCCATGTACTCTTCTGGAGTTACTACTTCAACTCTCATAACAGGCTCAAGGATTACTGGGTTACACTTAGATACTGCATTTTTAAGAGCTAGAGAAGCAGCTACTTTAAACGCCATCTCAGAGGAGTCAACATCATGGTAAGAACCATCAACTAATGCAGCTTTCACATCAATTAGTTGGTAACCAGCTAGTACACCGTTTTTCATAGAGTCTTCAAGACCAGCTTGAACAGCAGGTACGTACTCACGAGGTACTACTCCACCTACGATTTTGTTTTCAAATTCAAAGCCTTTTCCTTCTTCGTTTGGTTCGAATTCGATCCAAACGTGTCCGAATTGACCACGTCCACCAGATTGACGAGCAAATTTACCTTCAACCTTAGCAGATCCGCGGAACGTTTCACGGTATGCAACTTGAGGCGCACCAACGTTAGCTTCTACTTTGAATTCACGTCTCATACGGTCAACCAAGATGTCAAGGTGAAGTTCACCCATACCAGCGATGATTGTTTGACCAGTTTCCTGATCTGTATGTGCACGGAAAGTAGGATCTTCTTCTTGTAGCTTTTGAAGAGCAGTTGTCATTTTATCTTGGTCAGCCTTGGATTTAGGCTCAACAGACAATTGGATAACCGGCTCTGGGAAGTCCATGGACTCCAAGATAACTTGGTTTTTGTCGTCACATAGAGTGTCACCAGTAGTTGTATCTTTAAGACCAACTGCAGCAGCGATATCTCCGGAATAAACAACAGGAATCTCTTCACGGCTGTTTGCGTGCATTTGCAGGATACGTCCTACACGCTCACGCTTACCTTTTGTAGAGTTGATAACGTAAGATCCGGAGTTTAATGTACCAGAGTACACACGGAAGAACGTTAATTTACCTACATAAGGGTCAGTCATAACTTTAAACGCTAGAGCCGCAAACGGGTTTTCGTCTCCAGGTTCACGAGTTACTTCCTCTTCTGTGTCAGGAATAATACCTTTGATTGAAGGTACATCTGTCGGCGCTGGAAGGTAATCGATAACAGCGTCAAGCATTAACTGAACACCTTTGTTTTTGAATGCAGATCCACAGATTACTGGGTAGAAGTTAACGTCACAAGTACCTTTACGGATAGTAGCTTTCAACTCTTCAGTAGTAAGCTCTTCTCCTTCTAGGTATTTCATCATTAATTCTTCATCTAATTCTGCTACTGCTTCCACTAAGCGTTGACGATACTCGTCAGCTTTGTCTTTGTACTCAGCCGGAATTTCTTTCGCTTCAGAACGAGTACCTAGGTCGTCTTCGTAGAAGTATGCAACCATTTCTACTAAGTCGATGATACCTTCAAACTCATCTTCAGCTCCGATAGGAAGTTGAATTGGATGAGCATTAGCTTGAAGGCGGTCATGGATTGTTCCTACAGAATATAAGAAGTCTGCACCGATCTTGTCCATTTTGTTAACGAACACGATACGTGGAACACCATAAGTTGTAGCTTGGCGCCAAACTGTTTCAGTTTGTGGTTCAACACCAGATTGTGCATCAAGAACTGCTACCGCACCATCAAGTACACGAAGGGAACGTTCAACTTCAACAGTGAAGTCTACGTGACCAGGTGTATCGATAATGTTTACGCGGTGGCCTTTCCATTGAGCTGTTGTCGCAGCAGATGTGATCGTGATTCCACGCTCTTGCTCCTGCTCCATCCAGTCCATTTGAGAAGCACCTTCATGAGTTTCACCGATTTTGTGAATACGTCCTGTGTAGAACAAAACACGCTCAGTTGTCGTTGTTTTACCAGCATCGATGTGAGCCATGATACCGATATTACGTGTTTTATCTAAGGAGAACTCTCTTGCCATAGTGTATTTCTCCTTCCTAAGTAACTAGATTTAATTTATACCTAAAGCTGTTAAGTACTTGTCTTAACAGCTCCAGATAGTATGTGATCTTACCAGCGGTAGTGAGCAAACGCTTTGTTTGCTTCCGCCATTTTGTGCATATCTTCACGCTTCTTAACAGACGCTCCAGTGTTGTTAGCAGCATCAAGGATTTCGTTAGCTAAGCGCTCTTCCATCGTTTTCTCTCCGCGAAGACGAGAGTAGTTAACTAGATAACGAAGTCCAAGTGTCGTACGACGATCTGGGCGCACCTCTACAGGTACTTGGTAGTTAGCTCCACCTACACGACGTGCTCTTACTTCAAGAACAGGCATGATGTTTTTCATTGCTTGTTCGAACACTTCCATAGGTTCTTGTCCGGAACGCTCACCAACTAGTTTGAATGCGTTATAGATGATAGCTTGAGATTTTCCTCTCTTACCATCGATCATTAATTTATTTACAAGACGAGTTACTAATTTTGAGTTGTATAACGGATCTGGTAATACGTCTCTTTTTGCAACAGGGCCTTTACGTGGCATATTATTTTCCTCCTTTCGGGTAACTTAATGTTAAGCAGTATGAAGCTTATTACTTCTTAGGTGCTTTTGGTCTCTTAGTACCATATTTGGAACGACCTTGCATACGGTTGTTAACTCCCGCAGTATCAAGTGCTCCACGAACGATGTGGTAACGTACCCCTGGTAAATCCTTTACACGACCGCCGCGAATTAAAACTACGCTGTGCTCTTGTAGGTTGTGACCGATACCTGGGATATAAGCAGTTACCTCAATTTGGTTAGTTAAACGAACACGAGCATATTTACGTAATGCGGAGTTCGGTTTCTTCGGAGTCATTGTACCAACACGAGTACATACACCACGTTTTTGAGGTGAAGACACATCAGTTTGCGCCTTCTTGAAACTGTTGTAACCTTTGTTCAAAGCTGGAGATTTAGACTTTACAACTTTACTTGTACGACCTTTACGTACTAACTGGTTAATAGTAGGCATTAAAATTTCCTCCTTCCTAATGTTTTAAGACCACATATCCAGGTGGTTCATTTTTAGGTAAAAAACAAAGTCTTTGCGAATCTGCACCCACAAAAACAGTTTTTAATGAATGATCGCAACAGCGGAGGCACCTACTTCAATCCCGCAAGCTTTTCCGAGTTTTTTCATCGAATCTACTTTTAAGACTGGTATGTTGTGCTCATTGGCAGTTTGGACAACCTTCTGTGTGACAATCACATCAGCGTCTTCTGCAATGACGACCTCTTTTACTGTTCCGGATTTCAGCGCCTTCACTGTTTGTTTAGTACCAACAATGAAGGTGTTTGCCTGCATCACTTTTTCATAAGACATTAACATATCCTCCAAAGCAACAGGTTATATAAGCACCTTTGCTATATTACCATCTCTATTTTTGAATGTCAACACTTTATCCAATAACATTGAAAAGATTGTCGGGGGCTGCCCGACAATCTTCCCTTTATTCTACTGTTACAGGTTCTTCCTGGCCAACTTCTTTCGTTAGATTGAATTTGCGGTAGCGGTTCATACCTGTACCAGCTGGAACTAGCTTACCAATGATAACATTCTCTTTAAGTCCTAGTAACTCGTCACGTTTTCCTTTGATTGCAGCGTCTGTTAAGACTCTTGTTGTTTCCTGGAAGGAAGCTGCAGACAAGAAGGAATCCGTTTCTAGAGATGCTTTTGTAATACCTAGTAATACAGGACGTCCCGTTGCAGGTGTTCTTCCTTCAAGAAGTACACGTTCGTTTGCATCAGTGAATTGGTGGACATCAAGCAGTGTTCCTGGTAGTACATCTGTATCACCAGCATCAATAACACGTACTTTACGTAGCATCTGGCGAACCATTACCTCTACGTGTTTATCCCCAATTTCTACCCCTTGCATACGGTATACTTTTTGAACTTCAAGCAATAGATACTCCTGTACAGAAACCATATCTTTCACTTTCAGTAGCTCTTTCGGATCGATGGAACCTTCTGTTAGTTCCTGACCGCGTAATACTTCTGAATTCACGCCGACTTTCAGGCGACCTGTGTATGGTACTGCATAGTTTCTCGTTTCCACTTCACCTTGAACAGTGATTTCCTGCTGACGATCGCGTCCTTCGTTGATAGCAGTTACAACACCATCAATTTCAGAGATGACCGCTTGACCTTTAGGGTTACGCGCTTCGAATATCTCTTGGATACGCGGTAAACCTTGTGTAATATCGTCTCCTGCAACCCCACCTGTATGGAATGTACGCATCGTCAACTGAGTTCCCGGCTCACCGATAGATTGGGCAGCGATAATACCGACTGCTTCTCCTACCTCTACTTCTAAGCCAGTCGCAAGGTTGCGGCCGTAACATTTTTTACATACACCATGACGAGTGTCACATGTGAATACAGAGCGGATCCAAACATCTTCCACGCCTGCTTCTACAATGGTTGTAGCAAGGTCTTCAGTAATTAAATCGTTACCAGCAACAAGAACTTCCCCGGTTTCAGGATGCTTTACAGCTTTTCTTGCATAACGGCCGACTAAACGCTCTTCTAATTTTTCTACCACTTCTGTACCATCTTTCAGAGAGGAGATGTGCAGACCGCGATCGGTTCCACAATCTATCTCACGGACGATAACATCCTGTGCCACGTCTACAAGACGACGAGTCAGGTAACCGGAATCGGCAGTTTTCAGTGCTGTATCGGCAAGACCTTTACGCGCACCGTGGGTAGAGATAAAGTATTCCAATACCGTCAGACCCTCACGGAAACTGGATTTGATCGGTAGTTCGATGATACGTCCAGATGGATTGGCCATCAGACCACGCATACCGGCTAACTGTGTAAAGTTGGACGCGTTACCACGGGCACCGGAATCACTCATCATGAAGATATGGTTCAGGCGTGGCAAGGAAGCCATTAGCAACCCTTGGATCTTATCCTTCGCAGCACTCCAAATGGAGATAACGCGGTCATAACGTTCTTCCTCTGTGATCAAACCACGACGGAATTGTTTAAGAACCGTATCAACTTTTGTTTGTGCTTCCACCAATATTTCATCTTTCTCTTTAAGAACCACGATATCAGCTACACCAACTGTGATACCAGCTTTAGTAGAGTATCGGAATCCAAGGTTTTTCATGCGGTCAAGCATTTCAGATGTTTGTGTGATCTTGTAACGTTTGAACACTTCCGCGATGATGTTACCAAGGATTTTCTTCTTAAACGGATCGATTAACTCTTGTGATTGTATCGCTTCTCTTACATTTGCACCTTTTTCTACAAAGTACTTCTCAGGAGTGTTTACTTCCAAGTTAAACTTTGTCGGTTCATTAATGTAAGGGAATGACGGCGGCAGGATTTCATTGAAAATCAACTTACCTACAGTCGTAATAAGAAGCTTCTGTTTTTGTTCCTCAGTGAATGTTTCGTTATTTAAAGATCCGGCATAGACAGCTACACGTGTGTGCAAATGAACAAAACCGTTCGAGTAAGCAATAAGTGCTTCGTTCGTATCTTTGAATACCATCCCTTCACCTACAGCATTTTCACGCTCTAGTGTTAGGTAGTAGTTACCGAGTACCATATCCTGGGAAGGAGTTACAACAGGTTTTCCATCCTTAGGGTTAAGGATGTTTTGTGCAGCAAGCATCAAGATGCGAGCTTCAGCCTGTGCTTCAGCAGAAAGTGGTACGTGAACCGCCATTTGGTCACCGTCAAAGTCCGCGTTGTATGCTGTACATACAAGTGGATGCAGACGGATTGCGCGCCCTTCCACTAACGTAGGCTCAAATGCTTGGATACCCAGTCTGTGAAGTGTAGGTGCGCGGTTCAGTAATACTGGATGTTCCCTGATAACGGATTCCAATACGTCCCAAACTTCTGGTTGTACACGTTCGATTTTGCGCTTCGCACTCTTGATGTTATGCGCAAGTCCACGTTCTACCAACTCTTTCATCACAAAAGGTTTGAATAGCTCAAGTGCCATTTCTTTTGGTAATCCACATTGGTACATTTTCAAGTTAGGTCCTACTACGATAACGGAACGACCAGAGTAGTCAACACGTTTTCCTAGTAAGTTCTGACGGAAACGACCTTGTTTCCCTTTCAACATGTGAGAAAGAGATTTCAATGGACGATTACCAGGTCCTGTTACCGGACGGCCACGACGACCATTGTCGATAAGTGCATCAACAGCTTCCTGTAACATACGTTTTTCATTCTGTACGATGATGCTTGGAGCACCAAGATCAAGAAGTCGTTTTAAACGGTTGTTACGGTTGATGACACGGCGATACAAGTCATTCAGGTCAGAAGTCGCAAAACGACCACCATCTAATTGGACCATTGGACGCAATTCAGGAGGGATGACCGGTAGCACATCAAGGATCATCCAAGATGGTTCATTGCCGGAACCTCTGAAGGACTCCAATACTTCCAGACGCTTAATCGCTCTAGTACGACGTTGCCCTTGAGCAGTTTTAAGCTCTTCTTTCAGTGAATCCACTTCTTTTTCCAAGTCGATATCAAAAAGAAGCTTCTTGATTGCTTCTGCACCCATGGCTGCTTGGAATGTCTGGCCATACTTTTCACGGTATGCACGGAATTCCTTTTCAGAAAGCAGTTGCTTCTTCTCCAAAGGAGTGTCGCCAGTTTCTGTTACCACGTATGATGCAAAATAAATGACTTCCTCTAGTGCACGAGGGGACATGTCAAGGACAAGACCCATGCGGCTAGGGATTCCTTTGAAATACCAGATGTGGGAAACAGGAGCAGCAAGTTCAATGTGACCCATACGTTCACGGCGGACTTTCGCTCTTGTTACTTCCACTCCACAGCGGTCACAAACGACGCCCTTATAACGGACGCGCTTGTATTTACCACAGTGACATTCCCAGTCCTTTGTGGGACCGAAAATTCTTTCGCAGAATAACCCATCTTTTTCTGGCTTTAATGTACGATAGTTAATTGTCTCGGGCTTCTTGACTTCCCCGAAAGACCAGGATCTGATCTTGTCGGGAGAAGCAAGGCCTATCTTCATATATTCAAAATTATTAACATCTAGCAAGGGGCCTACCTCCCTTATAATCTACAGGTTCTACCCAAATGCTTATCTTTAAAGTCCTGTTGGCCATCAGTCTTTAGCGACAGTTTCTTTTACTTCTTCTACTTGATCAAGGGAAACACCTTCGGAAGATTGTTCTTCGTCTTCTTCTAGGTCTCTCATTTCAATCTCTTTTTCATCGCCGGAAAGGATTTTAACATCCATACCTAAACTCTGAAGTTCTTTGATTAATACTTTGAAAGATTCAGGTACACCCGGTTCAGGTACATTTTCACCTTTAACGATCGCCTCGTACGTTTTCACACGTCCTACTACGTCATCGGATTTAACAGTCAGGATTTCTTGAAGTGTATAAGCGGCACCATAAGCCTCAAGTGCCCATACTTCCATCTCACCGAAACGCTGTCCACCGAATTGCGCTTTACCGCCAAGTGGTTGCTGTGTAACAAGTGAGTATGGTCCAGTGGAACGCGCATGCAACTTGTCGTCAACCATGTGGGCAAGTTTGATCATGTACATGATCCCTACAGATACACGGCTGTCAAACGGTTCACCAGTTCTTCCGTCATAAAGCACTGTTTTCGCATCTCTTGCCATGCCAGCCTCTTCTAGTGTGCTCCAAACGTCTTCTTCACGCGCGCCATCAAAAACGGCGGAAGCAACGTGGATACCTAGTGTTCTAGCTGCCATTCCAAGGTGAAGCTCCAGTACTTGCCCGATGTTCATACGGGATGGAACCCCAAGTGGGTTTAACATGATGTCGATCGGCGTGCCGTCTGGAAGATAAGGCATATCTTCTTCCGGTAAGATACGGGAGATTACCCCTTTGTTACCATGTCGTCCGGCCATTTTATCACCTTCAGAAATTTTACGCTTCTGAACGATGTATGCACGAACCAATTGGTTAACGCCTGGTGGCAACTCGTCTCCGTCTTCACGGTTAAATACTTTTACATCAAGTACGATACCGCCACCACCGTGAGGAACTCTTAGTGATGTATCGCGTACTTCTCTTGCTTTTTCACCAAAGATTGCGTGTAATAGACGCTCTTCTGCAGTAAGTTCGGTAACCCCTTTAGGTGTTACTTTCCCTACTAATAGATCTCCGTCTTTCACTTCCGCACCGACTCTGATGATTCCACGGTCGTCTAGGTTCTTAAGTGCATCTTCCCCGACATTCGGGATGTCACGTGTGATTTCCTCTGGTCCAAGTTTCGTGTCACGTGCTTCTGATTCATACTCTTCAATATGAATGGAAGTGTACACATCGTCTTTTACCAAACGCTCACTCATGATGATGGCATCCTCATAGTTATAACCGTCCCATGTCATGAAGCCGACCATTACGTTACGGCCAAGTGCCAATTCACCTTTTTCCATGGATGGTCCATCTGCAAGGATTTCACCTTTTGTTACAACGTCTCCAACGGAAACGATTGGACGCTGGTTATAGCAAGTTCCTTGGTTGGAACGAATGAATTTAAGCATTCTGTACTTATCAAGGTTGCCTTTTACCTCTTGTCCGTCGACTTCTTCCATACGTCGCACCCAAACTTCACGAGCTTCTACGCGTTCTACAACACCTGGGTGTTTACAGATAACGGCAGCTCCGGAGTCTTTAGCGGATACGTGCTCCATCCCAGTACCAACAATCGGGGATTCCGGTTGCAATAATGGTACAGCTTGACGTTGCATGTTCGCTCCCATAAGAGCACGGTTGGAGTCATCGTTTTCCAAGAAAGGAATACACGCTGTCGCAGCGGAAACAACCTGCTTAGGAGAAACGTCCATATAGTCAATTCTTTCACTAATAACAACGGTGTTCTCTCCGCGGAAACGGGCAACGACGTTCTCATCAAGGAAAGTACCATCTTCACCAAGACGTGCGTTTGCTTGGGCTACTACATAATTATCTTCTTCATCTGCTGTAAGGTAATCGATTTGGTTTGTCACTCTACCCGTTTCAGGGTCTACTCTTCTGTAAGGAGTTTCAATGAAACCAAATTTATTTACTTTCGCAAAAGAAGAAAGGGAGTTGATCAATCCAATGTTTGGTCCCTCAGGAGTCTCGATCGGACACATACGGCCGTAGTGAGAGTAGTGAACGTCACGTACTTCAAAGCCTGCACGTTCACGCGTTAAACCACCAGGTCCAAGCGCAGACAATCTACGTTTATGTGTTAGTTCAGCTAGTGGATTCGTTTGATCCATGAACTGAGATAATTGAGAGCTTCCGAAGAACTCTTTAATAGATGCGATAACAGGTCTGATATTGATTAATTGTTGCGGAGTGATTGTGTTAGTGTCCTGAATGGACATTCTTTCACGCACTACACGCTCCATTCTTGATAGACCGATACGGAACTGGTTTTGAAGAAGTTCTCCAACAGAACGTAAACGACGGTTACCAAGGTGGTCGATATCATCTGTATCACCTACACCGTGAAGAAGGTCAAAGAAGTAACTGATGGAAGCAATGATATCCGCCGGAGCGATATTCTTTACCTTTTCTTCAATAAAACCGTTGCCTAAGACGACGATTTCCTTTTCGCCTTCTGCATCATTCGGTGCATATATCTTAATAGATTGCATTGGCACTTCATCTTCCACAACCCCGCCATGCGGATGGAAAGAAGTCAGTCCGATGCCGTCTTCAATGTTAGGTAGAATGCGGTCTAAAGTTCTACGATCTAACAGTGTGCCTTTTTCTACGATAATTTCCCCTGTTTCAGGGTCTACAAGTGTTTCAGCGATACGTTGATTGAAAAGTCTGTTCTTGATATGAAGCTTTTTATTAATCTTGTATCTTCCAACACTTGCTAAATCATAGCGTTTAGGATCGAAAAATCTAGACTCTAATAAACTTTTCGCGTTTTCAACCGTAGGTGGCTCCCCAGGGCGTAAACGCTCATATATTTCTAGTAATGCCTTTTCGGTACTTTCTGTGTTATCCTTATCTAAAGTATTGCGCAGGTACTCGTTTTCACCAATAAGGTCAATGATTTCCTGGTCGGAACCGAATCCAAGAGCACGCAAAAGAACCGTTACTGGTAGTTTACGAGTACGATCTATACGAACATATACAACATCTTTAGCGTCGGTCTCGTATTCTAACCAAGCACCACGGTTTGGAATAACAGTAGCCGAAAAGCCTTTTTTACCATTTTTATCTACTTTTCCGCTGTAATACACACTTGGAGAACGCACTAACTGAGATACAATAACACGTTCTGCACCATTAATAACGAACGTACCAGTATCCGTCATCAACGGGAAATCACCCATAAATACATCCTGGTCTTTTACTTCACCAGTTTCTTTGTTAATGAGACGAACCTTCACACGTAAAGGAGCTGAGTATGTAACATCTCTTTCCTTTGATTCTTCAACAGAATATTTAGGTTCCCCTAAGCTATAATCGATGAATTCTAAAGATAGATTTCCTGTGAAGTCTTCAATAGGGGAAATGTCATGAAACATTTCTCTTAATCCCTCATCAAGGAACCATTGATAAGAAGATGTTTGAATCTCTATTAGATTTGGTAAATCTAATACTTCACTAATGCGAGCATAACTTCTGCGTTGGCGGTGTCGTCCGTATTGAACTAGTTGACCTGTCAACTGATTCACCCCTCGTATCAAGCGTTATTAATAGTAGTTTAAAAAAATATAAACCACTCAAAGCCAAACATAAAAAAATATTCAACATGGAAACAATACTGCATAAAGAATCCATGTTAAAAATAAAAAATGGTTTCAATACAGAAAACCACGTTTTTACAATCGCTCTATTGATTTTACTATCTTTTCCAAGCATACTAATTTTATACATGTAAAATACATAAAATTATTAGTGCTCAGGAAAATACATATTGGCATTAAACAATGCTACCATAACAAAAAAACCAAGTCAACCCTTTTTTGATTTGATGATGGAGTAGCCTTTTTTCTTCGTTACAACTTCCACTTCCTCAAACAACGCCTCTAGTTTTTCTATCGCGGAAGGAGCTCCCTGCTTTTTCTGGATCACAACCCACAGTTCTCCTTTTGGAGCCAAGTGCGTCCATGCTTTTTCCAGAATCTCATGCACCACTTTCTTTCCGGCGCGTATCGGAGGATTGGAAAGGATCGCTGCATAATCGGTAGCTGTTACTTTTTCATAGATATTACTAGTGAAAATAGAGACATTTTCCACTTTATTATTCGCAGCATTCTCTTTTGCAAGCTCGACCGCTCTTTCATTGACATCAATCATGTCCACTTGACGATTTAGGAATGATTTCGCAAGAGAAAGTCCGATCGGTCCATATCCGCAGCCAACATCCAACATTCGACCTTCCACTTCCGGTTCTTCAAACGCTTCTATGAGGACCCTTGAACCAAAGTCCACTTCTTTTTTTGAAAAAACACCAGTGTCGGTGGTGAAAGAAAAGTTATACCCTTTCAAATCAAAGTTCCATTGTTGACGGTTGCTTTCCGTGGATGGCTTGTTTGTATAATAATGATTCATCATATTTAGTCTCCTTATCCGAAAAGCTATTACTAACTTTTCAACAAATCAACTTCATATATTAGCACCCTTGAAAAAGACAGTAACCAAGCGGTCCTTACATCAAGTGTGGCACCGTTTAAAAAAAGCCCGCTAACACGTAGCGAGCTTTCCTTTTAAGAGCCTGTAATTACTTAACTTCTACAGAAGCTCCAACTTCTTCAAGTTTAGCTTTGATTTCTTCAGCTTCTTCTTTAGCAATACCTTCTTTAAGAGCTTTAGGAGCGTTGTCTACAACTTCTTTAGCTTCTTTAAGACCAAGGCCAGTGATTTCACGTACTACTTTGATAACCTTGATTTTTTGTCCGCCAGCGCTAGCTAGGATTACATCAAATTCAGTTTGCTCAGCAGCAGCTTCAGTAGCAGCACCAGCAGCAGCTACAGGAGCAGCAGCAGTTACACCAAATTCTTCTTCGATTGCTTTTACTAGGTCGTTTAGTTCTAAAACAGTCATATTTTTAACCGCTTCAATGATTTTTTCGTGTGTCATTGTTAATTTCCTCCTTAGATATTATAAGTTTTTGTTTTTCTTACTTAACTTGCTAGATTAAAATTAAGCGCCTTGCTCTTCTTTTTGATCTGCAACTGCTTTCGTAACAAGAGCCAAGTTGCGGATTGGAGCTTGAAGGACGCTAAGCAACATGGAAAGTAGACCTTCGCGGGATGGAAGTTCAGCAAGAGCTTTCACTTCTTCAACCGTTGCAACATTTCCTTCGATTACACCAGCTTTGATTTCTAATGCTTCGTGTTTTTTCGCGAAGTCATTAAGAATCTTAGCAGGAGCTACTACATCTTCAGTAGAGAATGCGATAGCGTTAGGTCCTGTTAATGCGTCGTTAAGTCCGTTGATTTCTGCTGCTTCAGCCGCACGGCGAGTTAAAGAGTTTTTGTAAACCTTGAACTCAACACCTGCTTCACGAAGTTGTTTACGAAGTTCTGTTACTTCCGCAACATTAAGTCCGCGGTAGTCAACTACGATTGTAGATACAGAACCTTTAAACTTGTCAGCGATTTCTCCAACAGCTTGTTTTTTTACTTCAACTGCTTTGCTCATCGTTACACCTCCTAAAAAGTTGGTTACCACTTATACCGACCGGTGCACATAAAGAATGCCTCCACGCAGGTGGAGGCAGAAGTTTTATCGTTTAAAAGCACAAGGCTTTAGATCGTAAAAATTCACACCTCGGTAGGAAATTAAGCCGATTGGCACCTACTGTCTACGGTACAAACAATATCATTTTATAAACACAACGATTATTATAACCGTCTAGTTATCTTATGTCAATATGTTAGTTTTTGGTAGCTACGAAAGTAGAAGTGTCAACTTTTACTCCAGGTCCCATTGTAGAAGTAACGGCAACGTTCTTCATGAATGTACCTTTTGCAGCAGCCGGTTTAGCTTTTTGTAAAGTCTCAAAGATAGTTGTGAAGTTTTCAACAAGCTTCGCATCTTCAAAAGAGATTTTACCAACTGGAACGTGGATGTTACCGGATTTGTCAAGGCGGTATTCAACTTTACCAGCTTTGATCTCGTTAACAGCTTTTGTTACATCAAATGTAACAGTTCCAGTTTTAGGGTTTGGCATTAAGCCTTTAGGTCCTAATACGCGTCCTAATTTACCAACTTCACCCATCATGTCCGGAGTAGCAACGATTACGTCGAAATCGAACCAACCTTGGTTGATTTTCGCGATCATGTCAGCATCCCCAACATAGTCAGCTCCAGCAGCTTCTGCTTCTTTCGCTTTTTCGCCTTTAGCGAAAACTAAGACTTTTTGAGTTTTACCAGTTCCATGAGGAAGCACTACTGCTCCACGGATCTGTTGGTCGTTTTTACGAGGGTCAACTCCAAGGCGGAATGCAACTTCCACAGTAGCGTCAAACTTCGCAGTGTTTGTTTTCTTAACTAATTCGATAGCTTCGTTAACGGAGTAAGCCGTTGTACGGTCTACAAGTTTCGCAGCTTCGATGTACTTTTTACCTCTTTTAGCCATTTTAAATGTCCTCCTTATGTGGTTTTAGCGGAATAACCTCCCACGAATAAAGGTTGCGAATTGGCCATAAACCGAATCCGCAACCCTGAACAGCAGTTAAATCAAAAGCAATGGGATTAGTCTTCGATAACGATACCCATGCTACGAGCAGTACCTTCAACCATGCGCATAGCAGCTTCTACACTAGCAGCGTTTAGATCTGGCATTTTCGTCTCCGCAATTTCGCGTACTTTATCACGCTTAACTGTTGCAACTTTATTACGGTTTGGTTCACCAGAACCAGACTCGATACCAGCTGCTTTTTTAAGTAAAACTGCAGCAGGTGGAGTTTTCGTAATAAATGTAAATGAACGGTCTTCAAAAACCGTGATTTCAACAGGGATAATCAATCCAGCTTGATCAGCTGTACGAGCGTTGAACTCTTTACAGAAACCCATGATATTAACACCTGCTTGACCTAGTGCTGGTCCAACTGGTGGTGCTGGGTTAGCTTTCGCTGCCGGAATTTGTAACTTTACCAATTTAATAACTTTTTTAGCCACGAGACACACCTCCTTAAGTCCGTGATGTGGTATCTGGGATTTCTCCCTCCCACTCAACTCATTCTTTATATATTCAATAAAGAATATTTTTTTATTAATAGTCTCTATTTCAGAGACATACTGACCTTTGAAATAATATCATTTTTACGAAACTATTTCAAGTTTTTTTACATTATAATTTTTCAATCTGTGTAAAGTCAAGCTCCACAGGGGTTTCACGGCCAAACATATTTACTAGAACTTTCACTTTATGCTTGTCTTTGTCCATCTCTACGATGTGTCCAGTAAAGTTTGCAAAAGGTCCTTCTGTCACTTTTACGGATTCTTTCAGATCGAAGTCTACTTCTACCTGCTTCTCCATCATGCCCATTCTCTTCAGGATGAATGCAATTTCATCATCTAGTAGAGGTGTCGGCTTGGAGCCGGATCCGCTTGAACCTACGAAACCTGTCACTCCAGGTGTATTACGTACGACATACCAGGAATCGTCCGTCATGACGATCTCTACTAGAACGTAACCTGGGAATACTTTTTTCTTGGTTACTTTCTTTTTGCCGTTTTTGATGTCTGTTTCTTCTTCTTCAGGAACGACGACGCGGAAGATTTTGTCTTGCATCCCCATTGATTCTACTCGTTTTTCTAAGTTCGCTTTTACTTTATTCTCATATCCGGAATAAGTATGAACGACGTACCAGCTTTTCTCCATTGTTTAGGACTTGTGTCCGTCCCTCCCTTTTCGTAACTTTTTATCAGTGAAACTATTAAAACACCGTTTGGCTTAGGTGTTTTTTTCCAAATGAAAAAACCCGTTGAACGGGCTTTTTGTCAGAAAGTATTATTTACATTATACCATGATATAACACTACTTATTCAAGAGTAAAAGGAATAAGTTTGAATTATTATCGTTGTGATTATTTAATCACATTACGCAGCAATTCCGAAATACCCATGTCCACAATCCAGAAAAACACTGTTACAAACAATACAGTAGTCACTACTGTGATCGTATAACGAGTCAATTCCTTGCGCTTTGGCCAGCTTACTTTTTTCATTTCGCGAGCTACATCGCGAAAAAAGTTAGTCAAACGTCCCATCCATGTAACCTCCAACCCCAGAAATACTGATCTATTTTGTCTCCCGATGAACGGTGTGAGCATTACAAACCTTGCAAAATTTCTTTATCTCTAAACGCTCGCCGCTTTGCGCTTTCCCTTTTACAGTTGAGTAGTTACGGGAAGAGCAAGCTGCGCAAGCAAGTGCTACCTTACTTTGCATATGTTACACCACCTGAATTGAACAAAGATGTCCCTAAAAATGTAACATAGGTGTAATAATTAGTCAATGTCAAGTAGAACGCTCATTCTTGTGAAGTATCTGCACTTCCCCTTGGGAACTATAACGTGATTTCCCTGAGCTCGAGGTATCGTTCAAGCTTGCGCTTCACCCTTTGCAACGCGTTATCGATGGATTTCACATGCCGGTTTAAATCTTCTGAAATTTCTTGATATGAGCGCCCGTCGAGATAGAGAGCCAGTACCTTTCTTTCCAGGTCGCTTAAAAGCTCGCCCATCTTTACCTCAATATCATCAAATTCTTCTTGATTTATGATCAGTTCTTCCGGATCCATCACTTTTGCTCCGGAAATGACATCCATTAATGTTCGATCTGATTCCTCGTCATAAATAGGCTTGTCCAGCGAAACGTACGAATTCAATGGAATATGCTTTTGTCTCGTAGCCGTTTTAATCGCAGTGATGATTTGTCTTGTGATGCACAATTCAGCAAATGCTTTGAAAGAAGTCAGCTTGTCCTCTTTAAAGTCACGAATTGCCTTGTAAAGACCAATCATTCCTTCTTGCACAATATCTTCGCGATCTGCACCTATGAGAAAATAGGATCTAGCCTTCGCGCGAACGAAGTTTTTATACTTATTGATTAAATAATCCAGCGCTTCGCTGTCACCTAAATGCACAAGTTCTACCATTTGTTCGTCTTCCATAAGCTCTAATGTCCTGTTGGCATTTCTTGGATCGCTCACTATCACACCTATCCCTCCGGCTGAATCAGTAGATAGAAATATTATACAGTAGGCATAAATTGACCGTCAACCACTCATCGCTGTCCTCGGCGCCATTTTTCGAAAATTGCTGAAATTTCATTGTCCAGTTCAATGCGTTTTGAAGGCTTTTCGTTGGTAAATTTTGTTACCCGTTTTTTTATTCTTCCTTCAATTGCGTCCGACTCATTCAGGAGTTCCCTGGCTGATTTCCTCAAGGCTCCTTGTCCAAAGATTGCCCATTGCTCGGTAAAGTCGGAGGTGGCTACATGTATCTGGGTACGGATGTCACTTAAACTGATGGCAAGTTTCTCAATTCTTTCATCTGCCGTTTCATTTTCCCGTGTATAAATGACTTCCACACGATGATTTTTATATTTTGTTTCTATCCCCTGGGACATGTGGGCATCAAAGACGACTATCACTTTATAGCCTGTATAGGCCTGGTACTCTGCCATTCTAGAAATGAGGATATCGCGGGCCATTGCGAGATCCTGATCTTTCAGTACTCTCAACTCCGGCCACGCTCCGATAATGTTATAGCCATCTACCAGTAGAATATCCATCTTTCTTTACTCTCCTGCCGGCAATCTTTTGCGGAAAACCTCGTACATTAATAGGCTGGCAGCTACAGAGGCATTCAGGGATGTTACTTTCCCCACCATCGGCAACGAGACAAGAAAGTCGCATTTTTCCTTTAACAGCCTTGCCATTCCTTTTCCTTCACTTCCGATAATCAAGCCAAGTGGCAAGGAGCCATCCATTTTCGTGTAATTGACTGTTCCCTTCGCATCCGTACCGAATATCCAGAGCCCTCTTTCCTTCAGCTCGTCCACTGTTCTGGCGAGGTTGGTTACTCGTACCACGGGAATGTGTTCGATCGCACCGGTGGAGGACTTTGCGACAGTTGCTGTAAGCCCAACCGCTCTCCGTTTAGGAATGATGATTCCATGTGCACCAACAGCATCTGCTGTACGCATGATGGAGCCAAGATTATGCGGATCTTCTATTTCATCGAGGATCAAGAAGAATGGATCTTCCTTTCTCTCTTCCGCCACACGGTATAGATCATCCAGTTCAGCATAATCATAAGCTGCAACTGAGGCGACGACTCCCTGGTGATTCCCTTCCACCATCTGGTCAATTTTTTTTCGGGGTACGAACTGTACTAGGACGTTCGCCTCTTTGGCCATGGCAATCACCTGTTGGATAGAGCCTTTTTGACTACCTTCTGCTATCCACAGCTTGTTGATTTCACGATTCGATTTAAGTGCCTCTAGCACTGGGTTACGTCCCATAATGAATTCTTTTGTTTCTTTTGTTTCTTTTGTTTCTTTTGTCATCTCTATTCACCTCTCTTGCTGTCTACCAGTTCTATGCAGGTAAACACGATTTCTTCCATTCGTTCTATGTTTTCACGTAAGTATAAATAGCCGATCAACGCTTCAAACGCGGTGGAATATCGGTATGTTTGTACATCCGTATTTTTTGGCACCGTGCCTGACTTGGCATTACGGCCCCGCCTGATGACACCTTGTTCCTCTTCGCTGAAGAACTCGCGATCCATCAGTTGGTGAAGCAGATGTGCCTGCGATTTCGCAGACACATAGTTCGTTGCGGCACGATGCAGCTGATTTGGGCGAATTTTGCCGGATTTTAAGAGATGGTGGCGAATATATCCTTCATACACCGCATCCCCCATATAGGCCAACGCCAAACTATTTAATTGCTTTGCATCCACTTTGCTGTTGCTCATTACTGATATTAGCCTCTTTTCCATCGTGTACCTTGTGCGGTATCTTCCAAGATGATGTTTTTTGCTTTCAGTTCATCACGAATTTGATCCGATTTTGCAAAGTCACGGTTTTTCCTGGCATCGATGCGTTGTTGGATCAAAGTTTCAATTTCCTCATCCAAAAGCTCCTCTTCCGCAACAAGGGAAACGCCGATGACGGAGAACAGCTCTTCAAATTGTGTGATGAAAGCCTGGAGCACCTTTTGGGAGGTGTTCTTTTCGTTCAGATAGAGATTCGCCTGCTTTGCCATGTCAAAAAGAACGGAAATGGCATTGGCTGTATTAAAGTCGTCATCCATCACTTTGATGAAGTCATGCTTGAATTCTTCCACTTTTTCCAGCCATACAGCATCATCTGTTGCAAGATCTGCTGTATTGTCCAAACGGTGTTTGAGGTTTGTGTAGGCTGTGCGTAAACGGTCCAGACCGTTTTTAGTGTTCTGAAGAAGTTCTTCGTTATAGTTGATTGGGTGACGATAATGAACAGACAGCATGAAGAAACGAAGCAGCTGCGGATCATGTTTTTTGATGATATCATGCACCAAAACAAAGTTCCCAAGTGATTTGGACATCTTTTCGTTATCGATATTAATATACCCATTATGCAGCCAATACTTAGCAAATGTCTTGCCTGTCAATGCTTCGGATTGGGCGATTTCGTTTTCGTGATGCGGAAATGACAGATCCTGTCCGCCTGCGTGGATATCAATGGTGTCGCCCAAGTATTTGCGGGCCATTGCCGAGCACTCGATATGCCACCCTGGTCTGCCTTTGCCCCATGGGCTTTCCCAATGGATTTCCCCTGCTTTTGCCGCTTTCCATAAAACAAAGTCAAGTGCATCCTGTTTCTTTTCGCCTACTTCAATACGCGTCCCAAGCTGCAAGTCCTCAATCGACTGATGGGATAGCTTGCCGTATTCCTTGAACTCGCGGGTTCTGTAATACACATCCCCACCTGACTCATAGGCAAACCCTTTTTCAATCAGCGCTTCAATGAATTCAATGATGATGTCCATGTTTTCGGTGACTCTCGGATGCACGTTTGCTTTTTTGCAGCCAAGCGCCGAAACATCCTCATGATAGGCAGCGATGAACCGTTCAGCAATCGTTGGCACATCTTCTCCCAATTCATTGGCAGCCTTGATCAGCTTGTCGTCCACATCTGTGAAATTGGACACATAATTGACTTCATAGCCACGGTATTCCAAATATCTTCTTACGGTATCAAACACAATCGGCGGCCTTGCATTACCGATGTGGATGTAGTTATATACGGTCGGTCCGCATACATACATCTTGACCTTGCCCTCTTCAAGCGGGACGAACTTTTCCTTTTGGCGTGTTAATGTATTATAAAGATGAATGGTCATCTATTTTCTTCCTCTCTTTTAAAAGTAGCAGTTCATTTTGCAGGTGGGCAATCTGTTTCTCCAATTCCACGAATCTGTCACCGGTCGGATCTGGCATTTCATGATGATTCAGATCTCTCTTCACCTTCACACCATCCTGGATCACGATTTTCCCTGGAATTCCGACAACCGTTGAGTTGGCTGGCACATCTTTCAGGACAACTGATCCCGCTCCAACCTTGGAGTTCTCACCAATCGTGATGGACCCCAACACCTTTGCGCCGGTTGCAATCAGGGCATGGTCCTGTATGGTAGGATGCCGTTTCCCTTTTTCTTTCCCGGTACCACCGAGTGTTACTCCTTGGAAGACAGTAACATTATTCCCAATTTCACAAGTTTCTCCTATTACGACACCCATTCCGTGGTCAATAAAGAATCTTCGGCCTATTTTCGCCCCTGGATGAATTTCGATTCCTGTGAAGAATCGGCTTATCTGGGAGATGACCCTGGCGAGGAAAAACATCTTACGTTTAAAAAAGGCATGCGCCACTCTGTGGGCCCAGACGGCATGAAGACCTGAGTATGTCAGGATCACTTCGATATGATTTCTTGCGGCCGGGTCCTGTTCAAATACCACTTCAATGTCTTCCTTCAATGTGCGAAACATGGAGTGACCCTCCTTTCGTTCTTTACATATTTTTATTTCTGGTTATCTCCCTGCTCTTGAGTCAACAGGGTGAGTTGGAAGTATCCCAAAAATAAAAACGCCTCCGTGTCATTGACACAGAGACGCTTATGGCGCGGTTCCACTCTGTTTGGATGGGGGCTTCCTTTTGGAAAAGGGTCCATCCCTACTTAAGCCTCATAACGGGAGGTTGCCGCTGTTACTTACTCGGCTTTGGGGCCTTTTAGCAACAGACTCCGAGGTGCATTTCAAAAAAGTCATCACATGAATCGCTTGCAGCCAGTGGCGATTCTCTCTGGAAAGGATGTGCTTTTTCTACTCTCCTCTTCTACATTCATGCTCAGGCTGCTTGAAAACCAAACAGTCAGAGTTATTTTTCAAACGGTATTTCGTATCATTAAGCTCTTTTCTCAAAGATTGTTGCCATTCACTGGTAAAAAGTCGGCAATTGGACTTTTTACAGCTTCCCTACTCTATAATATGCATGTAGTATTTTTAGAACCACAGGGAAAAGAGCACGACAATAAGGAGTATAACGGTTAATTTAAACATACGAAAAAGCAACAAAGTTTACGAAAACGGCTATCGTTAAAAATAGGTTAGTTCTATCATATTACGTTTCACTGAAAATGTTAACCGATTAGCTTTGATAATCTCGCTAAAACCGTTTCTTTTCCTAAAAGGTGGATTGTTTGCGGCAGATCGCGACCATGTGTTTGGCCTGTTGTTGCCACACGGATCGGCATGAACAGCTTTTTACCTTTATGACCGGTCGCTTTTTGCACGGACTTCGTTGCTGCTTTGATGTTATCTACGGAGAAGTCCTCCATCGTTTCCAATTCATTTCGGAAGGCAGCCATCACTTCTGGCACCTGCTCTTCAGCTAGGACAGCTTTTGCTTCTTCATCGTATTCAATGTGAGTTTTGAAGAACATTTCTGTCAGTTCGACAATCTCCGCTCCGAAACTCATCTGTTCCTGGTAAAGGCCGATAAGCTCTTTTGCCCACGCCTTTTGGTCCTCTGTCATGGATGTTTCGAGTCGTCCTGCTTTAACTAGGTGCGGCAAGGAGAGCTCCACAAGTTGATCAAGGTCCATCGTTTTGATGTACTGGTTATTCATCCACGTTAATTTGTTTGTATCAAATACAGCTGGTGATTTGGATAAACGAGCTGTATCAAAAATCTCAATGAATTGCTCTTTAGAGAAGATTTCCTCTTCCCCGACAGGAGACCATCCAAGCAAGGCAATGAAGTTGAACAAGGCCTCTGGCAGATAGCCAAGCTCCTCATATTGCTCAATAAACTGGATGATGGACTCATCACGTTTGCTTAACTTCTTGCGGCTCTCATTTACAATCAATGTCATGTGACCAAATGTCGGCACGTCCCAGCCTAACGCTTCAAAAATCATGACTTGTTTTGGCGTGTTGGAAATATGGTCATCTCCGCGTAGTACGTGGGAAATCTTCATCAGATGATCGTCCACTGCCACTGCAAAGTTGTAAGTAGGTGTTCCATCTTTTTTCACAATGACAAAGTCACCCATGCCATCGGATTCAAAGGAGACGTCCCCTTTTACCATGTCATTGAACTTGATTTCTTTTCCCTTTGGCACTCGGAATCGGATGCTTGGCTCTCTTCCTTCCGCTTCAAATGCTTTTTGCTCTTCTGCAGTTAAGTTGCTGTGCTTGCCGGAGTAATTAGGGTTCTCTCCACGTGCGATCTGTTCTTCCCGCTCCGCCTCAAGCTCCTCTTCCGTGCAATAGCATTTATACGCAAGGTCTTTTTCTAAAAGCTCATTATAGTATTTTGTATAGATGTCATTACGCTCTGATTGGCGGTATGGACCATATTCGCCGCCTACATCGACGCTTTCATCCCAGTCCATTCCAAGCCATTTAAGATATTTGAGCTGGCTCTCTTCTCCACCGGCAATGTTGCGTTTTTTGTCTGTATCTTCAATCCGGATGATGAATTTTCCGTTTTGGCTGCGTGCAAACAGGTAGTTGAATAGTGCGGTTCTGGCATTTCCTATATGTAAGTGCCCTGTTGGACTTGGGGCATATCGTACACGAACTGTCATGTTTTGTTACCTCCATATTCCGTCGGCTTTCGGGCCCGAACGGTTTTTAAAACTAAGCATTATTTTAACATAAAAGTGCTTAAGCACGTAGTTATTTCTTTCTAGGGCTTTGTTATAACGCCGTTGTTGATTTCCGCAAATGGCTTCGCTTTCCTAGGGGCTGACGTGAGCCTCTTCGGCTTACGCCTGCGGGGTCTCCACCTAGCGCTATCTCCCTCAGGAGTCTTCGCCATTTGCTCCAATCACCAGCTGAAAATCCGTTAGCAAAGCAAAAGCTATTTCTTTAGTAAGAGGACGGTTGCTTGGGCGGCGATTCCTTCTTCTCTGCCTGTGAAGCCGAGTTTTTCGGTGGTGGTGGCTTTTACGTTGACTTGATCAACGTCAGCCTCTAACAGTTCGGCAATTCTTTTACGCATCGGTTCGATATGCGGCGCCATTTTTGGTCTTTGTGCAATGATGGTACAGTCCACATTTCCAAGTGTATATCCTTTTTCTTTTACTATTGCCCATACCTGTTCCATTAAAACGGCGGAATCGGCATTTTTAAAAGCGGGATCTGTGTCCGGGAAGTGTTTCCCGATGTCTCCTTCTCCAATAGCGCCTAGGCATGCGTCGGAGATTGTGTGTAATAGTACGTCGGCATCTGAGTGTCCGAGCAGTCCCTTTTCGTAAGGGATGGTGATGCCTCCGATTATTAGTGGTCTGCCTTCTGCAAACTGATGTACGTCAAATCCTTGTCCAATTCGAAACATGGTGCATCTCTCCAATTAAATGAGTATAGTCTGATTAACTCCTGTAGATTTCCGTTCCAGGTGTTCGCTTTCCGAGGGGCGGTGCTTGAGCCTCCTCACTTCGTTGCGGGGTCTCAACCTACCGCTATCTCCCTCCGGAGTCTCACACCTTGCACTCCAATCTACAGGTATTTATGGTTTAATATGACATGTTGCATTTTCAAATATTATTTTTGTAAAAAAGCTTTTGCTAGTAAGAGATCCTCGGGTGTTGTTAGTTTGAAGTTTTCGTATTCACCTTCGACAATGTGTACCGGCACTTGTATACGTTCTACGAGACTTGCTTCGTCGGTTCCTAGATAGTTTTCTGTTTTTGCTATTTCGTGCGCCTCTTTTAGTATAGGGTAGCGGAAAGCTTGTGGTGTTTGGATGGACCATAAGCTAGAGCGCTCGACAGTCTCTTCTACTACTCCCTCCCTGCTTACACGTTTGATGGTATCTTTTACAGGTACACCTACAATTGCGGCTCCTTCTTTGGACGCTGTTTCTACTAGATTATGAATGACTTCGCGAGAAATAAAAGGCCTTGCTCCATCATGAACAAGTACAATTTCTGCTGATTTTAGCGATGTAAGCCCATTATACACGCTATCCTGCCGCTCAACTCCACCAATGACGATTTCTTTTATTTTTTGTATGGGATACTGGTCGAGAAGTTCTTTGAATATATCTTTTTCTTTTTCATTAATGACTAGTTTGATTTCCTTGCACCATGGATCTGTTTCAAAAACCGAAAGGGTATGGATGATGACAGGTTTCCCTTCAAGGTCGATGAATTGCTTGTTTTTTCCTGCTTTCATCCGTTTCCCTTGCCCTGCTGCAAGTACAATTACTTGGTAGTTCATTGTTTTACTCTCCCGTGGGTAGTGATTTTTTTATGTAAATAACTTATACCCTCTAAAGCAAAGCTTAAGAGGGTAAGTAGTCCTTATATTCATTTATAAAGCTGCCCGCTCCATCTGCTTGGGCTTGGCAAAAATCATCCGTCCGGCAGAGGTCTGCAAGACACTTGTAACAAGGACTTGTATGTGCTTGCCGATGTAATCACGGCCTTCTTCCACCACAATCATGGTACCGTCATCTAGGTAAGCAACGCCCTGGTTATGTTCTTTTCCGTCTTTGATCACTTGGACGGTGAGCTCTTCACCTGGAAGGACGACCGGCTTGACCGCATTGGCAAGGTCGTTGATATTCAACACTTCGACATTTTGAAGCTCACATACTTTATTCAGATTGAAGTCATTGGTCACGACCACACCGGAAGTCAATTTTGCCAGTTTGACAAGCTTGGAGTCGACTTCCTGTATGTCTTCAAAATTGCCTTCATATATTTCTACTTTAATGGCTAATTCCTTTTGAATCCTGTTCAAAATATCCAATCCACGTCGGCCGCGATTCCGCTTCAGCACATCAGATGAATCGGCGATATGTTGCAGCTCTTCTAGCACAAACCTCGGAATGACAATCGTCCCTTCCAAAAAGCCGGTCTGGCAGATATCAGCAACTCTTCCATCAATAATGACACTCGTATCCAGGATCTTCAGCTTCTTGGATGAAAGGTCCAAATCATCTTCTTCGACCGATTTCTTTTTCCCGAACTTAGAAGAGATGGAGAACAGATTCACCAGCTCATCCCGCTTTTTGAAACCTACTTGAAAACCAAGATACCCTAATAGAATGGTGATGAAAATGGGGAAGATGGCACTGACAAATGGAATTCTCTCAAGAGGGATGACTGCTAGATAGGCGACAATCAACCCGAAAATAAGTCCCAGGCTGCCGAATAACACATCCGTTACCGGCGCTTTTACCAATGATTCCTCTATCCATTTAATGAACCCGACAACATAATCCACTAACCAAAAAGTAAGGATGAAAAAAATAATTGCTCCTAAGATTGCAACAGTATAAGGCTTCGTAAGAAAAGGAATATCTCCTAAATTTAAGAGGGAAAACAGCTCGGGGATAAAGAATATTCCCAATGTCCCACCAAGAATTAGAAAGAATAATTGAACCATACGCCTTAACATTGCCTCACCTCCCTTTATTCATTATAAACAGTTTCCATTAAATAAAACGTCGAAAAAGCTTTTAATTTACATTTGTTAGGATTTTGTCACATTCCAGATTTCCAAAAATCTCTGCCCTACATTTGACGGTCAATAAGGAGCTGATCCTGTATCCGCTTCAGCCCTTCTTTTATCTTCCTTGCGCGTACCTCTCCTATACCGTCCACATCGTCGAGTTCTTCTACTGTCGCCACCAGAATTTGCTTCAGGTTTTGGAAACGGCAGACAAGGTTTTCTATGACGAGAGGAGGAAGTCTAGGAATCTTATGCAGTACTCTATATCCTCTCGGCAGGACGATTTCATCCGGATTCATAAAGCCTGAATAGCCGAGCATTTTTAATATGACGGCATCATCCAATAGGTCCGTATTGGCCAATTCCTGCAATCTCCTTAAGATCATGAAAGCATCCCTGTCTTTATCCACACAATAATCTTTGATAAGAAGGATTGCCTCTTCTTCAATATGGGCGAGCAGCTCCGTCATCTGGAGGCGAATAAGCCTACCCTCTGTGCCAAGTTCATTAATATAGCTTAGAATTTCATTTTTAATGCGAAGCACCATTTCAATTCGGTGGATAACCTGTAAAAGCTCCGATAAAGATACCTGTTCCTCGAATTCCAATGCCCCAAGGTTGGTGATCCCCTGATCAAGCACCGTTTTATACTTCTCCAGCGTCTGAATCGCTTGATTGGCTTTGGTGAAAATAACACCAATATCCCGCAACGCATAGCGGAAATCACCTTTGTACAAAGTAATGACATTACGCCGCTGGGAGATGGCGATAACCAGACATCCGGTCTGCTTGGCCACACGCTCAGCTGTACGATGCCTCATACCGGTTTCAGTGGAGATGATGGCGGAGTTTGGTGTTAATTGTGCATTGGCATAGATTATTTTCGTGCCTTTTTCATTCAGGATGATGGCACCATCCATTTTGGCCAGTTCATATACAAAAGCAGGACTGAATGGGCAGTTGATGGAAAAACCTCCGTCCACCATTTCTTTCACTTTATCATTGAATCCCATTACAACCAGACCACCCGTCTGAGAGCGGAGAATATTGTTGATTCCCTCCCGGATAGGAGTTCCTGGTGCAATAAACTGTAAGGTCTCTGCCATGATTTTTTCTTTCTGCCGTTGTTCTTCCATCTCTATCCCCCTAGAGTATATTGAAGAGCCTGCTCGATGGTATTAACACCGATAACATTGACTTCTTTCGGAACCGTCCATCCCCCCAGGTTTTTCGCTGGGATGATCACTCGCTTGAATCCAAGCTTTGCCGCTTCCTGGACTCGTTGTTCAATTCGGGAAACCCGTCTGATCTCACCTGTCAGCCCTACTTCACCGATTACCACATCTGTCGGTTCGGACGTTTGATTACGGAAACTGGAGGCAATGCTGACTGCTACTGCCAAATCGATGGCCGGTTCGTCGAGTTTAACCCCGCCAGCGACTTTCAGATAGGCGTCCTGGTTCTGTAGCAGGAGGCCCACCCTTTTTTCAAGCACCGCCATGATGAGCGATACCCTGTTATGGTCAATGCCAGTTGCCATCCTACGCGGGTTACCGTAGCCTGTCGGTGAAATGAGTGCCTGGATTTCCACCAACACCGGGCGTGTCCCTTCCATAGATGCTACTACGGTAGAGCCTGCAGCACCCTTTGAGCGTTCTTCGAGAAAAATTTCGGAAGGGTTCTTCACTTCTGTGAGTCCTTCTTCCTTCATTTCAAAAATACCTATTTCATTGGTGGAACCGAATCTATTTTTTACAGACCGCAATATGCGATACGTATGATGACGCTCTCCTTCAAAATATAGCACAGTATCTACCATATGCTCCAATAATCGTGGGCCGGCAATGGCTCCTTCCTTGGTTACGTGTCCGACGATGAAAACAGCGATATTCTTCGTTTTCGCAATACGCATCAATTCCGCTGTACACTCCCTGACCTGGGACACGCTTCCCGGAGCTGAGGTAACTGCTGGATGATAGACGGTCTGGATGGAATCGACAACCAGCAAAGTAGGTTGAACGTCATCGACCGCTTTTGCCACCAGTTCAAAATCCGTTTCGGATAAAACAAACAGCTCTTCTGCCTGTACCCCTAAACGATCTGCACGTAACTTCGTCTGTTGAACAGACTCTTCCCCGGATATGTATAGGACACGATGCTTTTTTAATGCCAGTTGACAGCACACCTGCAGCAATAAAGTCGACTTCCCGATACCGGGATCTCCTCCAATAAGTACAAGCGAGCCCTGGACCAACCCGCCTCCAAGTACCCTGTTGCACTCCTCCATATCGGTGTAGATCCTTGCTTGCTTTATATTTTCCACTTTTGTAATGGATTCCGCTTTTCTTGCCAGTGTGGAGGATGATGTCGTAAAGCCTCCGCGCCTTGGGGTCCTGGACTCCTCCAGCTCCTCGACCATCGTATTCCACGCGTTACAGCCTGGGCATTTGCCCATCCACTTAGGAGATTCATACCCGCATTCCTTACACATAAACTTTGTCTTACGCTTTGCCATACAAAAATCCTCTCTATGTCAACAATAATCTTTATGAAAAGAGTGTTATAAAAATACCATAGTTTTCCTTCTTTTATGATACCTTATTACACATTATTTACGCTAATATAAACCGTTGGAAAATACAAGAAAGGAGGAAAGCTCCAAGTTAAAGAGCTTACCTCCACTTCTATTTTTCAACCACTGACCTGCATCCTTATTTTACTATTTCAACATCTCGCACCACAAATTCCCCGTCCACTACATCCAATGAGATTTTCTTGCCTTTCTCAATATTTCCTCTTAGTAGCTCTTCGGAAAGTTTATCTTCCACATGCTTCTGGATGGCACGACGCAACGGCCTTGCACCATACTCCGGGTCATATCCTTCTTCGGCTATCTTGTCTTTAGCCGCTTCTGTCAGCTCAAGATCAATATCCTGCTCTTTCAGACGCTTTGTCAGTTGCTCAGATAGCAGCGTTACAATCTCTTTCAAGTGCGTTCTTTCCAAGGAGTGGAATACGATCATTTCATCAACACGGTTCAGGAACTCTGGACGGAACGCCTTTTTCAGCTCATCCATCACTTTCCCTTTCATATCTTTATAGTTTTGGTTCTCATCCTGTACATTAAAGCCGACATACTTGTTACGCTTCAAGGCATCCGCCCCGACGTTTGATGTCATGATGACAAGCGTATTTCGGAAGTCTACTGTACGCCCCTTAGAATCTGTCAGACGGCCATCCTCCAACACTTGCAATAGTATATTGAACACATCAGGATGTGCTTTTTCGATTTCATCTAAAAGAATGACAGAATACGGTTTGCGACGGACCTTCTCCGTCAGCTGGCCGCCCTCATCATATCCTACATAACCTGGAGGGGAACCTACAAGACGGGAAGTCGAATGCTTCTCCATGTACTCGGACATATCGATACGGATCATGGCATCTTCATCACCAAAGATAGATTCTGCCAAAGCTCTCGCAAGCTCGGTTTTCCCGACCCCTGTCGGCCCTAGGAATATGAAGGAGCCAATTGGACGCTTCGGATCTTTCAAACCAGCACGTGCACGACGAACGGCTTTAGATACCGCCTTGACCGCTTCATCCTGCCCGATAACACGGGAGTGCAATAAAGATTCCATGTTTAACAGTTTATCTGTTTCCGTTTGCGCAAGCTTGGATACCGGAATTCCGGTCCAGCTCGATACAACCATTGCAATATCTTCCACTGTCACCTCGGAATTCTCCTGGCCCTGCTTTTCTTTCCATGTTTTCTTCGTTTCTTCTAGTTGCTCGCGCAGGCGCTGCTCTGTATCTCTTAAAGAAGCTGCCTTTTCAAACTCTTGGCTTTGAACGGCCGCATCCTTCTCATTACGAACAGACTCTAGCTTCACCTCTAACTCTTTCAAATTAGGAGGTGTTGTAAAGGAACGAAGTCGCACTTTCGATCCGGCTTCGTCAATTAAGTCGATCGCTTTATCCGGAAGGAAGCGGTCGGAAATGTAACGGTCGGAAAGCTTAACCGCCTGCTCAATCGCTTCATCCGTAATGGATACTCTGTGATGCGCTTCATAACGATCGCGAAGTCCAGTTAGAATCTGAATGGATTCCGCGGCTGTCGGCTCATCCACCTGGATTGGCTGGAAGCGTCGCTCAAGTGCAGCATCCTTTTCGATATATTTACGGTACTCATCCAATGTTGTCGCACCGATACATTGCAATTCCCCACGTGCCAAGGACGGTTTCAGGATATTGGACGCATCAATCGCACCCTCTGCCCCACCTGCACCAATTAACGTATGCAGCTCGTCAATGAACAGGATGATGTTACCCGCTTGGCGGATCTCATCCATTACTTTCTTTAAACGGTCCTCAAACTCCCCGCGGTATTTCGTCCCAGCTACTACCGTACCCATATCCAAGGTCATAACACGTTTGTCACGCAGGATCTCTGGTACTTCATTGTTCACGATTTGCTGGGCAAGGCCTTCCGCGATAGCCGTTTTACCTACCCCTGGCTCCCCGATAAGCACTGGGTTATTTTTCGTTCTACGGCTCAGTACTTCAATCACACGCTGGATTTCTTTGCTTCGTCCGATAACGGGATCCAAGCTTCCTTCGCGAGCCACTGCCGTCAAATCTCTTGCCAGACTATCAAGAGTAGGAGTATTTACATTGGCAGATGCTCCGCCTTGATGACCTCCTGAGGACTCATTGCTTCCAAGCAGCTGTAGCACTTGCTGACGCGCTTTGTTCAAGCTTACTCCCAAGTTGTTCAGTACACGTGCAGCAACGCCTTCCCCCTCACGGATCAGACCAAGCAGGACATGCTCTGTTCCCACATAAGAGTGTCCCAGTTTACGTGCTTCATCCATAGAAAGCTCAATCACCTTTTTCGCTCTTGGTGTGTAGTGAGGAATGGACTGTCCACTGTCCTGTCCTCTGCCAATCAAGTTTTCCACTTCCTTCTGGATCTTTTCAGGTCCTAGACCAAGGGCAATCAGCGCTTTTGCGGCAATACCCTCCCCTTCTCTGACCAATCCAAGCAGGATATGCTCTGTTCCAATATTATTATGGCTTAGGCGCAACGCCTCTTCCTGTGCTAGTGCCAATACTTTTTGCGCTCTTTCCGTAAATCGACCAAACATCATATCCAATCGCCTCCCGAATAATTTATCTCTTCAATCGCATTCTTTCCCGAATCAAGCTCGCCCTGCGAACATCTCGTTCATTTGGCTTTAATGGTCCCCCTGCATATTGCTGCAGGAAGCCTGGTTGGGTCAATATCATCAATTCATTTAAAATCGACCTGGAAATGTCAGTGATGTAGCCTAAATCAATACCAAGCCGGACATTCGATAAACACTTTGCCGCCTCTTTCGTTTCCATTACCCGGCTATGTGCCAGCAACCCGTATGAGCGAAATACCCTATCTTCTAATTGTATGTTCGAAGTTTTAACTAATGCTTCCCGAGCAGAGCGCTCTTGTGTAATAAGTTGCTGCACAACACTCATAAGGTCCTGGACGATATCCTTTTCCGATTTCCCCAGAGTCATCTGGTTGGAGACCTGAAAGATGTTCCCTAAAGCTTCGCTGCCTTCTCCGTAAATTCCTCTAACAACTAATCCCAATTGATTAATTGCCGGAACAATCCGGTTCATTTGCTGAGTCAGCACCAACGCTGGAAGGTGCATCATGACGGAAGCCCGTAGCCCAGTACCCACATTTGTCGGGCAACTTGTTAAGTATCCTCGTTTTTCATCAAACGCATAATCAATCTTCTCTTCTATCCAATCATCCAATGAATTGGCCATCTGCAATGATTCATTCAGCTGCAGACCCGGAAACAAGCATTGAATCCTTATATGGTCCTCCTCATTTATCATAATGCTCACTTCTTCATTAGGTGATAACAAACATGCACCAAATGCAGAATCCTCTGCCAGTTGTGGACTGATAAGGTGCTTTTCTACCAGAACCCTTTTCTCAAGAGGGTTCAATTCATTAATGAGGAGGAACTCCAGTTCACCAAGATCCTGAAATGTTTTCTCACCGAAATGCTGCTTCATCACGTCCACAATTTTTTGAGCCTCTTCATTACTCGCCACAGTCGGGAACTGCATCTTTTCCAAGTTTCTCGCAAGTCTCACCCGGCTACTAAGTACGATATCCGAATCCGGCCCCTCCTGCTTCATCCATGAACTGACAGCATTTTTCAAAAAGTGTTCAAGAGACATCTACTGCTCCCCCTCTCTTTTTTCACTCAGTTGTCTTTCCAACTCTCTGATTCTATCTCTAGTATTCGCCGCGCTTTCGAATTCTTCCTGTAAAATAAGTTCCTGTAATTCTTCTTTCAGCGAATCAATTTCTTTCCGCACATGCATGCTGCCACCGATTCTTCTCGGAATTTTCCCGGCATGCACCGTGTTCCCACTGTGCAGCCTCTTTAGAATCGGCTGCATTTTATCAGAAAAAGTATGATAGCATTCTGAACAGCCAAACCGGCCAATCTTCGTAAACTGTGGAAATGTCATCTTACAACGCTCACACTGCAGCACCTTCCTAGGCTCAAGGTCCTCCTGCTTCGGATTAGGGATCGCCTGTTCCGTATTCAACAATCCGGCAATCAAATTGTTGATCGAAAAACCGGATCCACCGGTAAACATCGACATGCTTCCCTTTTCCTGTGCGCACTGCTCACAAATATGAATCTCTGATTTTTCACCATTAATGATTTTTGTAAAAGGCAAGGCAGCTGGACGCTCATTACATTCTTGACATACCATTTATATCCCCCCTACCGGTACTTCAGAGTGGTCAGCATCGCGGTTAACATTCTCGCCCGCAATTCATCTCTTTCAGGTAATCCCAAATACAAGACAGATCGATCCATCACACTTACCATAATCTTCGCTTCCCGGGTGGAAATCACCTTCTCCTCCACCAAGCGATAGATAACATCCTCCGCACTTGCCTGTGAAACTCTCACATCTATTAGCTCCATAATTTGATCAATCAATTGCAAATGGTCATGCGGCTTAATCTTAATGATCCGAATATAGCCGCCGCCCCCACGCTTGCTCTCCACCAAATATCCTCGTTCAATCGTAAATCTCGTATTTATCACGTAATTGATTTGAGAAGGCACACATTCAAACTTATCTGCAATCTCACTTCTTTTGATCTCCGCAGAATTCTCCCTGCTCCGTTCCAACACCTGTTTCAAGTATTGTTCAATGACATCAGATATGTTTCTCATGCTATCCTCCTATCTGACCTTGACTATCTTTGACTATAAGTAAAATATATAAGACCTTGAAAAAAAATTCAATAGATAACCTTTCGCTAAAAACTGTCACTCTATTCGGTTTGGAGCATCTGTTCATCTTTTATGTATGTATAAGAAGAAACGGAAGCCTCTTCAAAAACTAACTCTCCCAAACAGAATTCCACTTTTGTGATGTCTCTAAACGTCAATTGGTCAAAATTGTTCAAATGATATTTTAGATGGGGGAATTTCGGGGAATTTGAGGGGGGTGGTTATGTTGAGGGGGGTGATAAAGGCATTTACGAGGGGGATTTTTGGGCCGAAGTGCTTTCATTGGGTGTGTGAAGACATTATGATCGGAAAAATTGCCTTTAAAGTGTTCTCATCTGCTGCATGATAACATTTTCAGCGAAAATATATCCTCCAACGTGTCTTCAGGGTTCGTTTGCGCCCCATTTTCACAATAAATCATAGGATCGAGCTGACAGGTTTTGGTTTTAGGAGACGCGTTTTAAATTTACAGTCCAACTTTTTGTTTTATCCGCCAACTTTTCGATTTATCCACCAACTTTTTGTTTTATCCGCCAACTTTTCAATTTATCCGCTAAGTCGGACGATATAACCGTCATTCGACACATACAGACATATAAAAATATCACCATACATCCACGAAAACACAAAAAAACCAGCGCCTAATTTAATAAGCACTGGTTTCCCTTAAATTTGCCTGGCAACGTCCTACTCTCACAGGGGGAGATCCCCCAACTACCATCGGCGCTGAAGAGCTTAACTTCCGTGTTCGGTATGGGAACGGGTGTGGCCTCTTCGCCATCATTACCAGACATATTCAGTTGAAGGTTGATCCTTCAAAACTAGATAATGTGTTCATATCAAGAATTCATATCGTTCACTTATTTCAATACTTATTTGGGTTAAGTCCTCGATCGATTAGTATTCGTCAGCTCCACATGTCGCCATGCTTCCACCTCGAACCTATCTACCTGATCATCTTTCAGGGATCTTACTTGCCGAAGCAAAAGGAAATCTCATCTTGAGGGGGGCTTCATGCTTAGATGCTTTCAGCACTTATCCCGTCCGCACGTAGCTACCCAGCTATGCCTTTGGCAAGACAACTGGTACACCAGCGGTGCGTCCATCCCGGTCCTCTCGTACTAAGGACAGCTCCTCTCAAATTTCCTGCGCCCACGACGGATAGGGACCGAACTGTCTCACGACGTTCTGAACCCAGCTCGCGTACCGCTTTAATGGGCGAACAGCCCAACCCTTGGGACCGACTACAGCCCCAGGATGCGATGAGCCGACATCGAGGTGCCAAACCTCCCCGTCGATGTGGACTCTTGGGGGAGATAAGCCTGTTATCCCCGGGGTAGCTTTTATCCGTTGAGCGATGGCCCTTCCATGCGGAACCACCGGATCACTAAGCCCGACTTTCGTCCCTGCTCGACTTGTAGGTCTCGCAGTCAAGCTCCCTTGTGCCTTTACACTCTGCGAATGATTTCCAACCATTCTGAGGGAACCTTTGGGCGCCTCCGTTACTCTTTAGGAGGCGACCGCCCCAGTCAAACTGCCCACCTGACACTGTCTCCCAGCCCGATAAGGGCTGCGGGTTAGAATTTCAATACAGCCAGGGTAGTATCCCACCGACGCCTCCACCGAAGCTAGCGCTCCGGCTTCTCAGGCTCCTACCTATCCTGTACAAGCTGTACCAAAATTCAATATCAGGCTACAGTAAAGCTCCACGGGGTCTTTCCGTCCTGTCGCGGGTAACCTGCATCTTCACAGGTACTATAATTTCACCGAGTCTCTGGTTGAGACAGTGCCCAGATCGTTACGCCTTTCGTGCGGGTCGGAACTTACCCGACAAGGAATTTCGCTACCTTAGGACCGTTATAGTTACGGCCGCCGTTTACTGGGGCTTCGGTTCAAAGCTTCGCTTGCGCTAACCTCTCCCCTTAACCTTCCAGCACCGGGCAGGCGTCAGCCCCTATACTTCGCCTTACGGCTTCGCAGAGACCTGTGTTTTTGCTAAACAGTCGCCTGGGCCTATTCACTGCGGCTCTCTCGGGCTTTAACACCCTAACAGAGCACCCCTTCTCCCGAAGTTACGGGGTCATTTTGCCGAGTTCCTTAACCAGAGTTCTCTCGCTCACCTTAGGATTCTCTCCTCGCCTACCTGTGTCGGTTTGCGGTACGGGCACCATACTCCTCGCTAGAGGCTTTTCTTGGCAGTGTGAAATCAGGAACTTCGGTACTATATTTCCCTCGCTATCACAGCTCAGCCTTCATGAGAAGCGGATTTGCCTACTTCTCAGCCTTGCTGCTTAGACGCGCATATCCAACAGCGCGCTTACCCTATCCTTCTGCGTCCCCCCATTGCTCAAACGGAGTGGAGGTGGTACAGGAATATCAACCTGTTATCCATCGCCTACGCCTTTCGGCCTCGGCTTAGGTCCCGACTAACCCTGAGCGGACGAGCCTTCCTCAGGAAACCTTAGGCATTCGGTGGAAGGGATTCTCACCCTTCTTTCGCTACTCATACCGGCATTCTCACTTCTAAGCGCTCCACCAGTCCTTACGGTCTAGCTTCAACGCCCTTAGAACGCTCTCCTACCACTGTTCGTAAGAACAGTCCGCAGCTTCGGTGATACGTTTAGCCCCGGTACATTTTCGGCGCAGAGTCACTCGACCAGTGAGCTATTACGCACTCTTTAAATGGTGGCTGCTTCTAAGCCAACATCCTGGTTGTCTAAGCAACTCCACATCCTTTTCCACTTAACGTATACTTGGGGACCTTAGCTGGCGGTCTGGGCTGTTTCCCTCTTGACTACGGATCTTATCACTCGCAGTCTGACTCCCATGGATAAGTCTTTGGCATTCGGAGTTTGACTGAATTCGGTAATCCGATGAGGACCCCTAGTCCAATCAGTGCTCTACCTCCAAGACTCTAACACATGAGGCTAGCCCTAAAGCTATTTCGGAGAGAACCAGCTATCTCCAGGTTCGATTGGCATTTCACCCCTACCCACACCTCATCCGCTCACTTTTCAACGTGAGTCGGTTCGGGCCTCCATTCAGTGTTACCTGAACTTCACCCTGGACATGGGTAGATCACCTGGTTTCGGGTCTACGACCACGTACTCATGCGCCCTATTCAGACTCGCTTTCGCTACGGCTCCGTCTCATCGACTTAACCTTGCACGTAATCGTAACTCGCCGGTTCATTCTACAAAAGGCACGCTATCACCCATTAACGGGCTCTAACTACTTGTAGGCACACGGTTTCAGGATCTATTTCACTCCCCTTCCGGGGTGCTTTTCACCTTTCCCTCACGGTACTGGTTCACTATCGGTCACTAGGGAGTATTTAGCCTTGGGAGATGGTCCTCCCTGCTTCCGACGGGATTTCTCGTGTCCCGCCGTACTCAGGATCCACTCAGGAGGGAACGAAGTTTCAACTACAGGGTTTTTACCTTCTATGACGGACCTTTCCAGATCGCTTCATTTACCCCGTTCCTTTGTAACTCCATGTTGAGTGTCCTACAACCCCAAGAGGCAAGCCTCTTGGTTTGGGCTAATTCCGTTTCGCTCGCCGCTACTCAGGAAATCGCGTTTGCTTTCTCTTCCTCCGGGTACTAAGATGTTTCAGTTCCCCGGGTCTGCCTTCAGTACCCTATGTATTCAGGTAAAGATACTGCTCCATTACGAGCAGTGGGTTTCCCCATTCGGAAATCTCCGGATCAAAGCTTACTTACAGCTCCCCGAAGCATATCGGTGTTAGTCCCGTCCTTCATCGGCTCCTAGTGCCAAGGCATCCACCGTGCGCCCTTAATAACTTAACCGTTGACCAAAAGGTCATGTGTCGATATCAGCGATGATATCTATAAAGAAAATTACTAAGATGAACGATATTCTGTGAATATCTTGATATTAGTTACATTATCTAGTTTTCAAGGAACAACTAAGACAAATCGTCAGATTTGTCATGAGAGAATGCTCTCTCAAAACTAAACAAAACAACAAGCGTACATTTCCTTAGAAAGGAGGTGATCCAGCCGCACCTTCCGATACGGCTACCTTGTTACGACTTCACCCCAATCATCTGTCCCACCTTAGGCGGCTGGCTCCAAAAGGTTACCCCACCGACTTCGGGTGTTACAAACTCTCGTGGTGTGACGGGCGGTGTGTACAAGGCCCGGGAACGTATTCACCGCGGCATGCTGATCCGCGATTACTAGCGATTCCGGCTTCATGCAGGCGAGTTGCAGCCTGCAATCCGAACTGAGAACGGTTTTATGGGATTGGCTCGACCTCGCGGTTTTGCTGCCCTTTGTACCGTCCATTGTAGCACGTGTGTAGCCCAGGTCATAAGGGGCATGATGATTTGACGTCATCCCCACCTTCCTCCGGTTTGTCACCGGCAGTCACCTTAGAGTGCCCAACTGAATGCTGGCAACTAAGATCAAGGGTTGCGCTCGTTGCGGGACTTAACCCAACATCTCACGACACGAGCTGACGACAACCATGCACCACCTGTCACTCTGTCCCCCGAAGGGGAACGTCCTATCTCTAGGAGTGTCAGAGGATGTCAAGACCTGGTAAGGTTCTTCGCGTTGCTTCGAATTAAACCACATGCTCCACCGCTTGTGCGGGCCCCCGTCAATTCCTTTGAGTTTCAGTCTTGCGACCGTACTCCCCAGGCGGAGTGCTTAATGCGTTAGCTGCAGCACTAAAGGGCGGAAACCCTCTAACACTTAGCACTCATCGTTTACGGCGTGGACTACCAGGGTATCTAATCCTGTTTGCTCCCCACGCTTTCGCGCCTCAGTGTCAGTTACAGACCAGAAAGTCGCCTTCGCCACTGGTGTTCCTCCAAATCTCTACGCATTTCACCGCTACACTTGGAATTCCACTTTCCTCTTCTGCACTCAAGTCCCCCAGTTTCCAATGACCCTCCACGGTTGAGCCGTGGGCTTTCACATCAGACTTAAAGGACCACCTGCGCGCGCTTTACGCCCAATAATTCCGGACAACGCTTGCCACCTACGTATTACCGCGGCTGCTGGCACGTAGTTAGCCGTGGCTTTCTGGTTAGGTACCGTCAAGGTGCGAGCAGTTACTCTCGCACTTGTTCTTCCCTAACAACAGAGCTTTACGACCCGAAGGCCTTCATCGCTCACGCGGCGTTGCTCCATCAGACTTTCGTCCATTGTGGAAGATTCCCTACTGCTGCCTCCCGTAGGAGTCTGGGCCGTGTCTCAGTCCCAGTGTGGCCGATCACCCTCTCAGGTCGGCTACGCATCGTCGCCTTGGTGAGCCATTACCTCACCAACTAGCTAATGCGCCGCGGGCCCATCTGTAAGTGATAGCCGAAACCATCTTTCAATAAAGAACCAGGAGGTTCCTTATATTATCCGGTATTAACTCCGGTTTCCCGAAGTTATCCCAGTCTTACAGGCAGGTTGCCCACGTGTTACTCACCCGTCCGCCGCTGACTTCTTAAAAGCAAGCTTTTAAGAAGTCCGCTCGACTTGCATGTATTAGGCACGCCGCCAGCGTTCGTCCTGAGCCAGGATCAAACTCTCCAATAAAGAGTCTGAGCTTTTGCTCAAAATTTGCTAGCTTGTATTACTTAAATCATTTTGCCGATTCCATAGAACCGACGTTATGACGCTGTTGTTTTGTTTAGTTTTCAAAGATCATTTGCTCTGCCGTCTCTCTCAAGGCGACTTTATTATCTTACCAAATCTATCAATTCGTGTCAACAACTTTTTTCATTTCTTTTTTTGGAGAAGCGAAGTCGTTTGTGACAACGAATATTAATATACCATCGCTAGAATACAAAGGCAATAGGTTTTTTCGATTATTTTCTCGAAATGATAATGTTGTAATAGTCTCATTATTCTAAGTTGATAATTAGGAGGATAAGAATAAAAAAACGCCACCCTCCTAATAGAAGAAGAGTGGCGCAGCACTATGTTTTAACGGTGTCTCATTTGTGGGAATAACAATACATCTCTGATAGAAGGAGAGTTTGTCAGCAGCATGACAAGGCGATCGATTCCGATACCAAGTCCACCTGTTGGCGGCATGCCGTACTCCAAGGCTTCGATGAAGTCGTGATCCATTTCGTGCGCTTCGTCGTTCCCTTGCTCTTTTTCTTTGAGTTGTGCTTCGAAACGCTCTTTTTGATCAATAGGGTCGTTAAGCTCTGTAAATGCATTTGCATGCTCACGTCCTACAATGAACAATTCAAAGCGATCCGTGAAGCGTGGATCTTCTGCGTTTTTCTTAGCAAGTGGAGAAATTTCCACAGGGTGCCCATAGATGAAGGTAGGCTGAATTAACGTCTCTTCCACTTTCTGTTCGAAGAATTCGTTCAGGATGTGGCCGAATTGCATATGCTCTGTGATCTGAATTCCATGTTCTTTTGCAAGAGCACGCGCTTCTTCATCTGTCATCTGCTGAAAGAAGTCTACGCCTGTCGCTTCTTTAACTGCGTCTACCATGTGCAGTCGCTTCCACTCAGGTGTAAGATCTATTTCACTGTCTGCATATTGGACTTTGGTGCTGCCTAATACTTCTTTAGCAATATGCGCTACCAGATTTTCGGTCAGGCTCATGATGTCCTTATAGTCAGCATAAGCTTCATATAGTTCAATCATAGTGAATTCAGGGTTATGCCTAGTGGATACACCTTCGTTACGGAAGACACGTCCGATTTCATAGACTTTCTCCAGACCGCCGACGATTAGACGCTTTAGATGAAGCTCAATCGCGATACGCATGTACAACGTCATGTCCAATGTATTGTGATGTGTAATGAACGGACGAGCGGATGCTCCTCCTGCGATGGAATGCATCATTGGCGTTTCCACTTCCAAGTAGCCTTGGTCGTCCAAATAGCGGCGCATTGCTTGAATGATCTTGGAGCGTGCAATGAATGTTTCTCTGCTTTCCGGATTCGTTATAAGATCCAGATAACGTTGGCGGTAGCGCTGCTCTACGTCTTTAAGACCGTGATATTTCTCAGGAAGAGGGCGCAGTGCTTTTGTTAATAGTTCAAAAGAAGTCGCTTTAATAGAAAGTTCGCCTACTTTTGTTTTGAAAATGGAGCCTGATACTCCGACGATGTCCCCGATATCAGCTGAATTGAAGATTTCGTACGCTTCTTCTCCTACAGCATCTTTACGAATATATAATTGTATTTGGCCAGTCAGGTCCTGGATATGCGCGAAACCCGCTTTTCCTTTGCCGCGTTTTGTCATGATACGTCCAGCAAGGGTTACAGCGATTTCTTGTTCGTCCAGTTGTTCTTTTTCTATTTCTCCATATTGGCTGATCAGCTCTTTTGAATCGTTTGTGCGCTCAAAGCGAGCTCCGAACGGATCTAAGCCTTTATCGCGGTGTTTTTGTAATTTTTCTCTCCTAACCATCAGCTGGTCATTCAAGTTTAATTCTTCTTGACTCATTCTATTCAACTCCAACTAGTAATTTATCTACTCATTTATGTAGCAGCTTTTCTTTTATCTATCATATAGACTTTCCAACTATAAATAAAGCTAAAACTGCCAGTAACAACTTACTGGCAGTTTATATATGTTCTCAGGGGTACAATCGCTCACCTAATCTTTAGATCACCTGTGTACTCAAGGCTTCTTTTTCCTCGGATTCTTCCACAAGGTTGTCTATCAGGCTAACAAGATCCATTCTTGTGTTGCATTCATTGATAGAGTTCCGTACTATCGCGTTACCACGTATGCCTTTTAGGTACCATGCTGCATGTTTACGCATTTCACGGACTGCTGTATTTTCCCCTTTGAGGTCGATGAGACGGTCGAGGTGCAGCTTGCATACATCCATTTTCTCACGAACAGATGGTTCTCCGACAAGCTTTCCTGTTTCCAGGTATTGTACAGTACTGTAAATCATCCAAGGGTTTCCGAGTGCCGCGCGGCCGATCATGACACCGTCGACTCCAGTTTCCTCAAGCATTCTTTTGGCATCCTGCGGAGTTTGAACATCACCGTTTCCAATGACAGGGATGTTTACAGATTCTTTTACTTGCTTGATGATGTCCCAGTCTGCATGACCCTCATACATTTGGACTCTAGTACGGCCGTGGACCGCCACCGCCTGCCCGCCTGCGCGTTCAATGGCACGGGCATTTTCAATGGCATAGATATGCTCCTCGTCCCAACCTGTACGCATTTTTACCGTAACCGGCTTGTCGACAGCATCTACTACAGCTGAGACCATTTCATAGATTTTGTTTGGATCAAGCAACCATCTAGCACCTGCGTCACATTTGACGATTTTCGGTACCGGGCATCCCATATTAATATCAATGATGTCAGCTGTGGTGTTTTTGTCCACAAATTTCGCTGCTTCAACCAGTGTATCTTTCTCGCCCCCGAAGATTTGAAGGCTTAGAGGTTTTTCACGTTCGTCAATATAAAGCATGCCCATTGTTTTGGCATTTTTATAGAGGATCGCTTTGTCACTTACCATTTCGGCACACACAAGGCCCGCTCCGAATTCTTTAACCGTCAGACGGAACGCGGCATTACATACGCCAGCCATCGGCGCCAAGACCACTTGGTTATTCATGGTGATATCGCCAATTTTCAACATTAGTTATTGACCTCCTCTCTTGTTAATTCCGGTGGGGTGAGTTCCTCAACCGTAATGTTCAATTCTTGTGCAATCGACTGAACCAGGTCCTTTGAAGGAACGCGGTTACCCCGTTCTACCTCTCCTAAAACAGAGACCGATATATGAAGATTTTTTGCAAATGATTCTTGGGTATATCCCTTCAGCTTTCGGTAAGCCCGGATACGTCTCCCCCACTTTTCGGCTTCCATACGTGTACCCCTTCTCTATCTTGTCGTGCAAGAAGTTCTTTTCTATTTATCTCTACGGGCAGATCTTTACTTTCTGCGATCTCGATTAAAGGAATAAAAACAAAAGCTCTTTCCCACATTCTCGGATGAGGAATAATAAGCTCTTCTGTTTCAATATTTTCTTGGTTATACAATAAAATGTCAAGGTCTAAAGTTCGCGGACCCCAGCGGATCTCTCTTTTCCTTCCAAAAAAATATTCAAACTCCTGCAATACTTTTAATAGATCGGCAGGGGCCAACTGTGTGTTTACTTTAATTACCATGTTCAAAAATTTATCCTGTTCGGTGTATCCGACTGGATCTGTTTCATAGATGGAAGACTCTTTTTCGACCATGATTTGTTCGTGACGGCCGATTTCTTCCACTGCCTCTTGAAGATACCCGGCCCGGTCTCCTTGATTGGAACCCAGGGCAATATATACTATATTCATCATGCCCTGCCCCTTGTAATCTCCACCGCTACGGAATCGTAGTGTCCAGGGATGGGCGGGTCCGGCTTGATCGCTTTGACCGTACAGCGTTCAATCTGTTCAAAAGAAGCCAAAATCTCCTCTGCAATCCTCTCGGCTACTGTTTCCACCAACTTATGCGTTTCTCCCTCGACTACTTTTTTACACGTATTATAAAGATCCGCATAGTTCACAGATTGTGAGAGGTCATCAGATTTACCTGCTTTGGAAAGGTCCAGTTCCACTGTCAGGTCCACTGTAAACCGTTGCCCAAGCTTCGTTTCTTCCGGGAACACCCCATGATAGCCGTAGAATTTCATCTGATTCACATATATTTTATCGATAAGTAAGCCCTCCCTCTGACAGCATGGCATCCATCATTTTTGCCATACGCGCAATCTCTTTTACATCGTGTACACGGACAATCTGGCAACCTTTCTGTATCCCAAGGCAAACAGTGGCTCCCGTTCCTTCCATTCTCTCCTCCGCAGGAAGATCTAAGACATGTCCGATGAACCTTTTTCTCGAGGTTCCCAGGAGCAAGGGGTATCCAAGCGTATGGAAGTGATCGAGTTGCTGCATCACTTTCATATTATCTTCAAACGTTTTGGCAAACCCTATCCCCGGGTCCAGGATGATGTTCTCGTCCTTCACCCCGGCACGCTTGACCATTGAAATGCTTTCAAACAAATCACTGATCATATCCGGAATCAATTGCTGGTAGTCCCGCTCTTTTCTGTTTTGCATCAGGATGATCGGCACCTGAAGCTCGGCTGCAACAGCGGGCATGGAAGGGTCCGCTTTCGCCCCCCAGACATCATTGATGATATGGGCACCTGCCTGGATTGCCTGCCTTGCGACTTCCGCCTTATAGGTGTCGATGGAAATGGGCACCTGCACTTCTTTTGAAATGGCTTGGATAACCGGAATGACCCGCTCAAGCTCCTGCTCTAGGCTCACTTTCTCCGCCCCGGGTCTCGTCGATTCCCCGCCGATATCAAGGATGTCCGCTCCCTGCTCCACCAATTCCTTGGCACGCATGACAGCCAGGTTCACCTCGTTGTACTTTCCACCGTCGGAAAAAGAATCTGGCGTGGCGTTCAAGATCCCCATGATCAAGGTTTTTTCCCCTATCGGCAATTCATATGGTCCACATGTCAGCTTAGTCTGATATAAGTTCGTATTTCCCATTTTTCACTTCAACCTTCTTTACTTGTTGATAGGACAACAGCTGCTGTTCTGTACTTATTTTATATAATTCCTTCAGATAGGAGAGCCAAGCGGATCCCCCCTCTGGAAAAACTTTTCCATCCAGCTGATCGATTCGCACGATTTCCTGGGTAGAGTTCGTGATGAAGACCTCATCTCCTTGAAGAATCTCTTCAGGGGTAAACGTGCCTTCTTTCACCTCCAGCCCGATAAGTGCGCTAAGGTGCAAAATGAACTTCCTTGTTACTCCGTTCAAAATTCCCGTCGAAATGCTCGGGGTATAAATGGTGTCGCCTATTATCCAGAAGATATTCGAGACAAGCCCTTCTGCCACATAGCCTTCCTTCGTCAGAAAGACTCCCTCTACATCCGTTCTAGCTCCAAGCTCCCTTTTGCCTAAAAGATTATTCAAATAGTGATGCGACTTCAACCGCGTGTCACCTTCCGGGGTGTTGCGCCTTAGTTCCAAAAACACCGCACCTTTGCTTTCTGTTGCCACGGGCGGAACGGGCCTCGTAAATAAAAGCAGGGACGGGGCATGGTAGGTATCAGTCGGAAGGCCCCAGTTACTAATGCCCGCTGTGACATTCAAACGGATTACGCCATCTGTCACCTCATTTTTCTTCAAGGCATCTGTCACCAGCTCCTCCAGATGCTCATCTGATTCCTGCCAGTCGATATAGACGGATTCAAGCCCTTCCCTCAAACGGGTCAGGTGATCGTGGAACAAAAAGGGCACTCCATTATACGTACGGAACGTTTCAAACAGTCCCACTCCATATAAAAAGCCATGGTCCATGACCGAGACGTTCGTTTCCTCTATCGGCTGCCAGCTTCCATCCTTATAGACGATCATGCTACACCTTTTTCGTAGAGTAGCTATCGATAAAGTTCCGCAGCAACTCTTTTCCTACTGAGGTCATAATGGATTCCGGGTGGAATTGCACCCCTTCAATCGGCAGCTCCTTGTGGCGAATAGCCATGATTTCATCCTGATCTGTCCAAGCTGTAATTTCAAAGCAATCCGGCAACGTTTCCTTTTTGACAATCAAGGAATGGTACCTCGTTGCCACAAAAGGATTGTCCAATGTTTTAAAAATTGTTTTCTCATCATGATGCATTTCGGACGTTTTTCCGTGCATCAGCCTTTCCGCCTGCACAACGTCCCCTCCGAATACCTGGGCAATGGACTGGTGTCCTAGGCATACCCCAAATATCGGTTTCTTACCTGCAAAATGCCTGATTACATCTAAACTAATTCCCGCCTCATTCGGAGAACAAGGACCGGGAGATATCATTAAAAATTCGGGATCGAGCGCTTCTATTTCCTCAATGGTAATTTCATCGTTCCGTTTTACCACCAATTCCTCTCCAAGCTCCCCTAAATATTGCACCAAGTTGTACGTAAATGAATCATAGTTATCAATCATCAAAATCATATTCTCACCTCTGCTCGTTTTTTTTGCTCCTCTTCACTCAGCTCTTTTGCTTTCCATAGGGCCGCGGCCTTCTTCAAGGATTCCTTGTATTCCCGCATCGGCACCGAATCAATGACCACTCCGGCACCAGCCTGCACATAGGCCATACCGTCTTTAGCGATCATCGTCCGGATGGAGATGTTCAGTTCCATCTCCCCATCATAGCCGATCCACCCTATGGAACCAGTATATACAGAACGCCTTACCGGCTCAAGCTCTTCAATGATCTCCATCGTCCTTACCTTTGGAGCGCCGGTGATCGTGCCGCCCGGAAAGGTCGCTTCAATAATATCCGAAATATTTTTGTCCTCCGCCAGGACACCTTGGACGTTCGAGACAATATGCATCACATGGGAATATTTCTCGATGGCCATAAACTCATTCACTTCCACCGTACCGTACTTGCAGACCCGGCCCAGGTCGTTCCGCTCCAGGTCCACGAGCATCACATGCTCTGCGCGCTCTTTTTCATTATCAATCAGCTCTTGCGCAAGCTGACGGTCCTCTTCATCTGTCCTACCCCGGGACCTTGTACCTGCGATTGGTCGAGTACTTACTATATCGCCTTTTTTCTTTACTAAAAGTTCCGGGGAACCGCTGACCAGCTGGAAGTCCGGGAACTGTAGGTATCCCATGTATGGAGAAGGGTTTATTTCTCTCAGGGCCGTATAAACTTCCATAGGATGGGTCTTGAGTGGTTCTGCCTGTCTGACAGAAAGGTTGACCTGGAACACATCTCCTTGTGCAATATAAGATTGCACTTTCTTAACAGCTTCCATAAAGTCCGTTTCTGTAAAAGAAACTTCCCTTTCGGACAAAGCTTGTCTTTCCGCCGTGTAAGGATAGACCACGTCCTCGCTTTCACCTTCCCATTGCTTGCGGGATTGCTCCAGACGTTTCATTGCCGACTCTTCCTCCCCTTCAGGCGAATGAGTGATTAAAAAAAGCTCTTTTTCTTCTTTGTCATATACGAACACATCATCAAATAACAAGAAATATAAATCAGGCAATGCGAGGTCATCCGCAGCAGTTTCCGGAAGTCGCTCAATATAACGCACGCAGTCATATGTCAAATAGCCGATTGCTCCGCCTGTAAAATCAGGAAACCCCTTCAACTTCCTAATGGACCGTTCGGAGATGACTTCTTGTAATAACAATAGCGGATTCCCACTTCTCTTTTGCTTTTTTCCATCCAGGTGATCTATTTGCAGCTCGTTCCCTTTTCCCTTAATAGATGCTACAGGATCCAGCCCGATGATATGGTATCTGCCTCCGCGTCCACTCTCCAACAAGACATGGTACGGCTTGTCCTTGGCAAGTGTTTTATATGTGGCAAACCATTTATTTTCTTCCAACTTTATCTTAAGACCTACAGGTACCTTTTGCATTCTTGCTGTCACGCTCCTAAATTGCATACTATCTTTATATTACATGAAATTTACATCATGGTGCACGAAAAAAAGAAAAGGGAAACAGCTCAACAGAGTGTTTCCCTTTAAGATAACCTATTCTTCAAATTGGTATAATGGTGTGCTTAAATAGCGTTCCCCGTTACTCGGTATCACCGCAAGGACCTTCTTGCCTTTTCCAAGCTCCTTCGCCACTTGCAGAGCAGCCGAAATGGCAGCTCCTGATGAAATACCACCAAGTATCCCTTCCTGCTTCGCCGCAAGTCGTGCATACTCAAACGCCTCTTCATTTTTTATCGTAATGATCTGATCGTAAATTTTTGTATCCAAGATGGACGGAACAAAGCCTGCACCAATTCCTTGTATCTTATGTGGCCCTGGTTTCCCACCGGAAAGTACCGGGGAATCTGCTGGCTCCACTGCTACAATTTTAATGCCAGGGAAGTTTTCTCTCAAGACCTCTCCTGCACCTGTAATCGTGCCGCCGGTTCCGATACCGGAAACAAAAGCATCCAACCCGTCACCAAACTGTTCTACAATCTCTTTTCCTGTCGTTCTTTTATGAATGTCAGGGTTCGCAGGATTATTGAACTGTTGTGGCATAAACAGATTTTTTTCTTTAGCAAGTTCTTCCGCTTTACGGATCGCCCCACCCATCCCTTCAGGTCCAGGTGTCAGCACCAGTTCTGCTCCATATGCTCGAAGAAGGTTTCTTCTTTCCAGACTCATTGTTTCAGGCATAACCAGAATTGCTTTCAATCCTTTTGCTGCAGCGATCATCGCCAGGCCAATACCAGTGTTCCCACTAGTAGGTTCGATAATCGTGTCGCCTTCTTTCAGTTTACCTTCTTCCATAGCAGCATCAATCATCGCCAGTGCAATACGGTCCTTTACGCTGCTGCCGGGATTCATGAATTCCAGTTTTAGATACACATCAGCCATGTCTTCTTCTACAATTCGATTCAGCTTTACGACGGGAGTCTTCCCGACTAACTCATCAATAGAATTTGCTACTCGTACCATTATTTTTCCCCCTGTCTTTAAAACTTAGTGTTTTTGTCGGATTAATCCCATTTAACACCATTAAATCTGAATTGTCAATTTATTTGGTTCGACCTATTGTGCAGTTGGAAGGTTCCATTCCACCCCGACCTCGTCCCAGAAAATCGAAGCGTCCACGGAACCGTCCATGTTTTCCATCGCCAGGTGTCTACGAATTTGATCTTTTACATCTTCAAAAGAATATGTAACTCCGTCGATTTTTTCATGCAGATAGATTACCGCATACTTGCCATCAACAGAAATCGGTTCACTCCACGATTTCTCTTTCAGCTTTGCAGCCTCCGTCATATATGCAGGTGGATAGACTTGAGATTCATGTGTAAGAAAACCAAGGTCGCCTCCTTGATTTGCCGTCAATTCATCCGTTGAGACTTCCATCGCAAGCGAGGTGAAATTGGAGCCTTCCTCCAATTCCTTTACTACTGCGTCCGCCTCTTCTTTTGTTTCTAATGTGATATGGGAAAGATGAAAAGAGTCTTCCATTGTATAGAGCTGCTTATTTTCTTGATAAAAACTTTCAAGCTCTGACTCGGGAATCGTTACATCCTTTACAAGAAGTTCTTCGAGCAATAAGCTAGAACGGATCTGTTCTTTGACCAGTTCCTCGGAAGAATTGGCATGCAAAGGAGAACGGCTATACATTGTTTTAATCATTTTCCATTCACGGTCCACGGACTGCTCGGAAACGGTAACATTGTATTTCTTGGCAATCTGTTTGACCACTTCTTTATTGACCATTTTCGTAAGCATTTCCTGGCCGTACATGCCTTCAAGTTCTTCGAGCATATCTTTTCTTGTAATGACGGCATCCCCCACCGTCGCCACGATATTCGCCTGTCCATTAACAAAAGCGCTTGCGTCCGCAGCCTCTTTTAAAGAAAAGGTTTGTTTCACCACTACAGCTAATGTGAGGCAATTAATAATCACTAGACCAAAAATGATATTCCATACCCACTTCTGCTTTAATCTCCGCTTTTGGTTCATATTTGCCCCCTAGCCCCTTACTTGCTCCCTCATAGCTTCAAGTTCCTCTTTGCTGAAGAGATACTTTGCATTACAGAAATGACAGTGCGTTTCGGCTTGTCCGTCTTCCTCGATGATTTCGGTGATATCTTTTTCACCCAAGGATATGATGGCTTTTTCAAAGCGCTCCTTGGAGCACGTACACTTGAACTCGATCGGCATGGTTTCAAGGAATTTAATATTTCCTTCTCCAAGAATTTCTGTTAAAAGCTCTTCAGGGGTCAACCCCTTTTCTATTAACTTGGAAACAGGAGTCATATTATTTATTTTTTCTTCAATTACTGTGATGGTTTCTTCTGAAGTACCAGGTAAAAGTTGAATGATAAAGCCACCCGCAGCAAGAATCGTGTTGTCAGGATTGACTAAAACCCCCACTCCTACGGCAGAAGGAACCTGCTCAGATGATACAAGGTAGTATGTAAAGTCTTCCCCAAGCTCTCCTGATATCAATTCTGTCTGACCGGAGAAGTGCTCCCTTAACCCTAAATCCTTCACAACGGACAGTGTTCCATTTGTTCCAACCGCACGCGCTACATCAAGTTTTCCGTGCTGGTTCAAATCAAAATGCGTTTGCGGGTTTGTGACATATCCTCGCACCTGTCCTTTTGCATTGCTATCGACAAGGATTGCTCCGATTGGTCCACCACCATCAATTTTGACAGTAAGTTTATTTTCGCCTTTCAACATGGCGCCAAGCATAACAGAAGCAGTCATTGCCCGTCCCAATGCAGCGGAAGCGGTCGGCCATGTCTGATGGCGTTTTTGTGCCTCTCCCACGGTATCTGTTGTTCTAATTCCATATGCACGTACTTGGCCCTCAAAAGCCAACGCTTTTACGAGATAGTCTGACATGTTAGTTTGCCCCTTTCACAGTTCAATCTTCCTTAGTATTCTTCATGTAAATTAGATGCAGCCCTTTTAACGTCAAGAAAGGATCTACAATATCGATAACCTCTGATTCATTTCCGATAAGTGCAGCGAGCCCTCCTGTTGCTATAACTTTCGGCATCACATCACTTTGCTTCTTCATACGGTTTACAATGCCCTCAACCTGCCCAACATAGCCAAAAAGAATTCCTGCCTGCATCGCACTTACAGTGTTTTTCCCGATAACATCGTCAGGACGTGCTATTTCAATTCTTGGAAGCTTTGATGCCCTAGAATAGAGCGCTTCTGTGGAAATACTGATACCAGGAGCAATGGCTCCTCCCATGTATTGCTTGTGTTCATTAATATAGCAATAGGTTGTTGCAGTACCAAAATCGACAATTACCAACGGGCTTCCGTATAAATGGATACCCGCTACAGCGTTGACGATTCTGTCTGCTCCCACTTCTCTTGGGTTTTCATATTTTATATTTAATCCTGTTTTGATGCCAGGTCCCACAATCAGCGGTTTCAAATGAAAATATTTTTGGCACATTCTCTCTAGGGAGAACATGATTGGCGGTACAACCGAAGAGATGATAATCCCTTCAAAGTCTTTAAAACGTAAGCCTACATGTTCAAGGAGGGATTTGAAGATCATCCCGAATTCGTCTTCTGTCTTATTGCGGCTTGTCTCGACACGCCAGTGATGTTTTAATTCTTCTCCGTCATATACACCAATTACGGTATTGGTATTCCCAACATCCAACACAAATAACATTTATATCCCCACCATGCTTTAAAATTAGTTTCATTATACTATATGGTAACCTAACTGACCCAATAGAAATAATTATTCCTTGGGAAATCATGATTCGACAGAATTCTTGTGTTTGCGTTAACTTCCTGTTTCCTTCCGTTTCGGGGTTCGCTTATCCAGAGGGCGTGTGCTTGATCCCCCTCACTTCTAGGTCTCCGTTAAACACCGCTGTTGATTTCCGCAAACGGCTTCGCTTTCCGCGGGGCGACCTTGAGCCTCCTCACTTCGTTGCGGGGTCTCAAGATTGTCGCTACTCCCCCGCTGGAGTCTTCGCCTTTTGCTCCAATCAACAGCTATAAACTATTAGAACATTACTTATTCTATTGACTGCAGGTTTGAAACACAAAGCCCAAATCACATAAAAAAGGTGCCTGAATTTTACTCCAGGCACCTTTTGTTTATTCAGGCTTGTTTTCGTCTGTAGATTCCGTTTTGTCTGCATCTTTTTTAGAGTTGATGTTCACTTTTACATCTTCGCCACCATCAACTTTTAGAGGGAGTTCTGGAAGCTTCCCTTTTTCATATAGGTGTTTGATCTGAGCTGCATCAAGTGTTTCAACCTCTAATAGTGTTTGAGCTACGAGCTCTAGCTTATCACGGTTTTCCGTAAGAATCTGCTTGGCTCTCGCATAACACTCTTTGATGAAGCGTTGAATCTCCATATCGATGTCGTGTGCAATCGCATCACTGTAGTTTTGCTCATTTTGGATATCACGTCCAAGGAAGACTTGCCCCCCTGAAGCTTGACCAAATTGTAACGGTCCAAGCTTTTCGCTCATTCCGTATTCGGTAACCATTTTACGGGCTATTCCTGTTGCACGTTGGAAGTCATTATGGGCACCAGTACTTGCTTCGCCAAATGTGATTTCCTCTGCAACACGACCGCCCAGTAGTCCGGTAATCTTATCTAAGAGCTCTGGTTTTGTCATAAAGTAACGATCTTCTTTTGGAAGCATAACCGCATAACCGCCAGCCTGTCCTCGAGGTACGATTGTCACTTTATGTACCGTATCCGCTTCATCCAATACCACACCGATGATCGTATGACCCGCTTCGTGGTAAGCAACAATATTGCGCTCTTTTTGGGAAATTACCCTGCTCTTTTTGGCAGGTCCCGCGATAACTCTATCAATTGCTTCATCAACATCCAACATATCGATTTGTTTCTTGTCTCGTCTAGCAGCAACAAGCGCAGCTTCGTTCAGCAAGTTTTCAAGATCTGCACCCGAGAATCCAGGGGTACGCATCGCAATTGTCTTCATATTGATACTATCATCGATAGGTTTATTTCTTGCATGAACTTTCAGTACCGCTTCACGGCCCTTCAAGTCTGGGCGGTCTACAGTAATCTGACGGTCAAAACGACCAGGTCTCAATAATGCCGGGTCAAGTATGTCCGGTCTGTTCGTAGCTGCAACGATGATGATACCTTCGTTCGCTCCGAAACCGTCCATTTCCACTAGCAACTGGTTCAAGGTTTGCTCACGCTCATCGTGACCTCCACCTAGACCCGCTCCACGTTGACGTCCTACTGCATCAATTTCATCGATGAAAATGATACATGGAGCATTTTTCTTCGCATTTTCAAAAAGGTCACGTACACGGGATGCACCTACCCCAACGAACATTTCCACAAAGTCAGAACCACTGATTGAGAAGAACGGAACGCCCGCTTCCCCAGCAACAGCTCTTGCAAGTAACGTTTTACCTGTACCTGGAGGTCCCACAAGGAGTACCCCTTTAGGAATTCGCGCACCAAGCTCAGAGAATTTACGTGGATCTTTCAAGAATTCCACAACCTCGACAAGCTCCTGCTTTTCCTCATCCGCACCGGCAACGTCTTTGAATTTAACCTTTTTCTTCTCTTCACTGTATAACTTCGCCTTACTCTTACCAAAGTTCATCACACGACTTCCGCCGCCCTGCGCCTGATTAAGTAAGAAGAAGAATAAAATAAAGATGATGACAAAAGGAATGATGGAAGTAAAGAAGGTTACCCAACCGCTCGTTTCTTCCGCCGGGTCAACTGTCATTTGAATGTTCTGCTCTTCTGCAATGGTTTCCACGCGATCTAGAGCACTGGCACTGTTAGGGAACACCGTTACAAACGTTTCTCCTTCAGCAGCACCTTCTAATTTACCACGCGCTTCATAGACGGAACGCGTTGGTTGGATGGTGAATTCCTTCACCTTATTTTCTTCAAGATTCTGGATGAATGTATTATAGGTGATCGGTTTCTCGCTCGTGTTAGGGCTATTGAAAAAGCTCACAACACCAATGACCACTAAAAATATTAATAAATAAAAGATGGTATTACGAAATATTCTGTTCATCCCTTACCTCCTCCCACGATAGCCAAACTAAACCAATAGTAACATAGTAAATTAATCCAATTCAAGGAATCTGTATTGGGATAGCTTATTCTTCTACGTTAGAATAAATTGCAGGTTTTAATACTCCGATATACGGAAGGTTACGATATTTTTCTGCGTAATCAAGACCATATCCTACAACAAATTCATCTGGTACGATGAATCCAACATAGTCAGCTTTAATATCTGCTTTTCTTCCACTTGGTTTGTCAAGTAGTGTCACAATCTTGATGGATTTCGCTTTACGATAGCGGAATAGTTCCACCAGGTAGCTTAGAGTCAAGCCGCTGTCGATGATGTCCTCGATGATCAGGATATCCCTTCCTTCAACGGAAGTGTCCAAATCTTTCAGGATTTTCACTTCACCGGAAGAAACAGTGGAGTTTCCGTAGCTTGATACGTCCATGAAATCCATTTCCAAATATGTATCCATGCGTTTGATAAGGTCTCCCATGAATGGCATGGCGCCTTTTAGCACTCCAATTGCCAAAGGAAAACGATCACTGTAATCCTCTGTTAATTGTGCACCTAATTCTCTTACTTTTACTTGAAGCTCTTCTTCGCTAAAGAGTACTTTTTCGATATCTTTGTTCATTTCTTTGTTGCCTCCCAAACTTTTTGACTCGTCTTGCAGGTTAATACTAAAACAGGACCCATCGTTTCCTCTGTTGCTTCAAAAGTAGAACGTTTAAGCATAGGCATCCACAAAATTTCATCGTTGGCATCCACAATCAAAGGCCATGTGTTTCGTTGCTGTATAGGTATTTTACCTTCGATGAAAATGCTTTTGATTTTTTTGGAGCCGTTCATCCCCTTCAGTCTAATTCGATCTCCGTCCAAACGGGTTCTCGCATGAAGCGGAAGTGCAACCTTGGATAAATCAATGACAGCTTGATTTTCTTTGACAACTGTTTGTTTATAATGTGTCCAAATCTCGCTTGTGATGATTTTATCGTTTGGCAGCGTCGCATTGCCCGGGACTTCAAGCATACACTTGTACGCATGATCGGATTCATCCTTATTAAATGTCAATGTGCATTCATTGTAGGATTTAATAACCTGTAAGCCATTAGGGAAATGCAGCCTTCCAGAAGGGTGTTCACTTTCCAATAAGGATAATAAATTATCAATATGTATAGAGGAAAGAGATGGAGGAATTTCATTGTTATAGAGATAGTTTAATATTAGTTGAATCCCTCGCCTTTGTAAAGGTTTAGCCATCAAAAGCACAGGTTTTCTACTCAATACCACTCTATCTTTTGCTTTGCTTCTAATAACGTTATTCCATTCCTTTTTCATTAATGCCTCTATGTATTGCTCATTCTCCTGTAACTGCTCACTGAATGCCTGGAACTTCTCATGAATATTGGGGAATTCCTCTTTCAGTAAGGGTAAGACATGATGACGCAAACGATTTCTTCGATAGGCATCCTTGTCATTGCTGGGGTCATGCCTAAATGGAATTTCATGTTGCTTTAGATACTCCATGATTTCCACTTTTGTAATGGCTAGAAACGGACGGACAATCACTCCATTCCCAAATGCTCGTTTAGGAAGAATTCCGGCGTACCCGGCCATGGATGACCCTCTTCCAAGCCTCATCAGGATCGTTTCCACCTGATCATCTCCATGGTGAGCAAGTGCCAATACTTGTGCGCCATGCTTGGCCATCACTCTTTCATAAAAAGCATACCTGCATTGCCTTGCTGCCATTTGGGGACTGAGCTTCTTTTCACTTTGGTAGGCTGCTACATCGATCTGTTCGGCTTCAAACAGCAGGTTCCTCCATTCACATTGTTGCTGGACAAACCTCAAATCCTCTTCGGATTCCCGCCCCCGAAACATATGATCCACGTGCGCCACTACTAATTTCAGGCTCTTGGCCTCCTTGATGGAATCCAAATAATGAAGCAATCCCATGGAATCTGCTCCACCACTAACGCCAACCACCACAGTCGAATTGCTTGGCAGCATGTCATTTTCATCTATGAAAGTCGAGACAGTTTTCCACATACAGTGTACCCATTCCTTTAATCTACGCGTATAATTTCTATTTTATCCTACCATTTGACTTCTTCTCCTGCAAAAATAGATGCTTATCCAAAAACATCCATACTGCTTTATACCCCCAAACACAGCCATAAAACGCTATAAACTACATTATCTGACCGTATAAGTAAAAGAAATATGCAAAAAGTATGACGGATAAAAGTACAGCGGTCTCCATCCACCCTTTGCTTGTGGTTTTCTGAGGAGCAGATGTTACAGCAGCCCCACCTCGTGCAGTTGCCACTCTGCTTGTTCTTGTGGAAGAGCTGTTATTGGCCCGCTGACCTCTGTGTTGCTGCGCTGTATCCTGTGAAGCTGGCAAAGTCCGCTGGCTCATGACAGCAAGCATACCGTCTTTCATCTCTTTTGCAGATTGATATTCTCCTGACAGCGCTCGCGTCAAGACACTCTTATATTTTTTCAACCAAGCATTCTTATCAATATGACCCTCGAGCTGCTTTAGCCCTCCTTCTCCGTTTTTTTGGAACTGCTTCGGGTAACAAATGTGAATCATGATCATCGCCACAGCGAAAAGGTCATAAGAGGCCTCGGCCCTTCTGGATCCAAGCCCCCAGTACCCCCTATCAAAAAATTCCGTGAACTCTTTGATGGCCCGGCCCTTGATGGTGGTACCCCCTACATCCAGAAGCCGTACCTTAGGAGGACTTGCCGTTACAATCAAATTATCCGGCTTCAAATCCCCGAACACCCATCCCTCTTTATGGAGGGTCTCAAGATCTGTCAGTAATTGGAGGGTCAGAATACCGGCCCACTCCATCCCTCTCTTCTGAACAAAAGAGAGAAGGGGCTCCCCTTCCAGGTATTCCATGACATAGAAGGAGAAAGATTGTTTTCCCCTCAACTGCTCCCAATCGTCGACATCTAACAAAGAAGGCCCCAGGGAGAACCCTCGGACCTTCGAAAAATGACGCAGGACATTAACCTCAGAAGTAATGGACATGCTGTTTTCACTTATTTTCAATGCAGCTAAGCCCTTGGAACTCCTTGTTAGATATACATACCCCGTCGCACCGTAACCGAGCGTTCTGACAATGGTATAGCTCTCTTTATGCCATTTTCCGATAATGGTCGTCCCTTGAGGCAGATTACCTACCGGATTCTTCATAGTATTGTTCATCATCGGAAATCAAGCTCCTTAGGTTACGCGTTTCTTTAAAATAAGGAATGGCTTCTTGAATGGCAGGACCCGTCGGTGTGATCCCACCTGTCGATAGTTTTGGAAAAATGGTGGACAGCGATTCCAGTTTCGGTGTCCAATCCAGGATTTTCTCCACTTCTTGTCGTTTTCCCGGGAAAACAAAGGCTGAAAACTGGTTATCACCAATTCTTGCATTCAAACTTAGTGCTAAATCCAAAAGTGCTTCCTTGACGGTTGGAAGCTTGGATTTCATGCTAGCACTAGTATCAACTAGAATCAGCACCTGCAGGGAAACCGTTTCACCTAATTCATCGACGACTTCCATCACTTCTCCCCGTTTTTCTGGCGGAAGGTCTTCCATGAAAGTGTCAGATCCCAAGATTTGTTGAAGCTCCTTATTAATAACCCCCTGTAATGTTTGGGTCATCGCTTTTCTGGTCACCATCTGGACTGTCTGAGATAAGTTCTTAGCATACACAATCTGGCTGACTCCACCACCAGACATTGCGATTCCCTCTATCTCTTGCATCCCTCTTTCATCTATCGTATCCTCATCCATCACCCCAATAACATTCACTGTAATACCCTGCTCCTTCGCAAGGGCTGCCATGGCAATTGGGTCGTCCCCTGAATTTGAGCATCCATCTGTAATTAGTAGAATTTGTTTTAACGTTCCTTTATACACGTTTCGTCCCCTCCTAATGCGTATAATTTACATTAGCCATCATGGACGAGACGGGCTTATTTTATACCTTGTATGCGCAATTTACCTTCTAAGATGTATTCACCCAAACCACTTCCTTTTTGCTAGAAAGAGATAGAGCAAACTTGTATTCTGCCAGTAAATCAATTGGTAATTGTACTAGTTGTCTTATTCGTTCTTTCCCTCCCACTGCTTGATTTGGCATCGGTGAAAGCACCTTTTCTTTTCTATTCACACTCATTTCTTTCTTACCTAGTAACAAGTTAACTTGTTTTGCGAGTTTGACGAACATTCTCCTCATCAAGTCCGGGGCATCGCCTGATTCAATGGTCCCTCTCCCCACCACGATTCCAACATCTTTTTCCATTCTCATCGCTTGTCTCTCCGCCTTGAATACCGGACTCGTTGCAAGCACACCCACTTGATTGCATTCCGTTTCGTTCTCCTCGATCACACGACGGACACCCATTTCTTTCACAAGACCAGTTACCATTTTAGATAAAATTTTCAACAATTAAAGCGCCTCCTTCATCCCTTGGTTTTTGGATAAATAGTGATAGGCAGGAATGGCTGCCCATTTCGGAATATTCCTCTCTATCTTTGCTACCACAACCGTCATATCGTCCTGGATTTGCCCTGATCTTGTGCGGATAACCTCCTCCATAATGATATCTGCCACCTCTTGCGGATCATCCGTCCTGATTTCGGATACCTTCCGCTTCATCCATAAATCATAGTTTTCTACATGCTTTGGTCCTTCAAAAATTCCGTCGCTCATCATAATCAGCAAGTCACCAGCTTTCAACTGGGAACTAACGACGTCCACATCGAATTCTTCAATGATTCCCATCGGTAGATTACTTGCTTCAATTTTGATTACCTTATCTCCCCTTTTCACAAAACTTGGAGTCGAACCGACTTTTAAAAACTTTGCAGAAGCATCTTGCAGATCGATCATCGCTAGATCGAGTGTTGTGAAAATCTCATCGGTCGTCCTTAATGATAGGACCGAATTGACCGACTTGATTGCCACCTTCTCCTTAATTCCGGATTGTAAAATCTCTTGAAGCAGCTTTAATGTTTCTTTGCTTTCATAGTGCGCGCGCTCGCCATTTCCCATTCCGTCACTGATGGCAATGGCGTATTTCCCATGACCTAACTCTATGGTGGAATAACTATCTCCTGATATCAGTCCCCCTCCTTTTGCGGCATGTGCAACGCCTGTGTCGACTACAAACGCTTTTGCTGAGCCGAAAGATACATGACAGTAACCATTATTATCAACATTGCATTCTTCCTTTTTCACGATGATGTTCTCATGCAATATATCTGAAAGCATCGGGGCAATGAGTTTCTCGCACTCACCACGCCCTTCACAGTAAGGAACGGTCATTTCAATATCGACATTCCCCTGCTCGACGCTGTATATTTCCACTTGTTCTATTTCAATCCCGAATGCTTGGAGGGCGTCCAAAATCTGATCTTCTTGAACATAGTGATTCTCCCTCTCCCGCTGAATCTCTCTTGCAAAATCCTCCATTACCTGTGAAACTCCCATTAATTGATCAGCTACCAGCCTCCTACTCTCCATTAATTGTTTTTTCAGCTTTTCACTCGCGTGGAACTGGGCTAGCTCGTTTTTGATCACGGTTTTTACCTTTTCCGATTTTACGCAATGGCGATCCCACTCCTTCTGTAGTTTGACATTCAAGCTGATGGTCCCTTCCTCTGTATCCTCCATTAAATGAGTCATATAATCATATGTTTTCTGGAAATTTTGTGTCCAGCACTGCTCCTTCTTAAAGCAATTTTGACACGTCTTCTCTGTTACATTGCTCAAGAAAAGATCCACTTCCTTTTCTGAGCTGGGATGTTCAAACTGGAACTTCGAGAAACTATTAGAAAGCGCCTGGAAAACGTGTGAAAATTGTTCCACTCTATTTGCTGTAACATCACGAATCTTCCGCATATATTGCTGCTGCTCCGCTGTATATTCGGCTGTTCCTGGAATGGACTTAGCCAGGTTGGCTATCGCTTTTTGCGGTGTCAGTAAAAGAAGGGCAACAGCGATCAAAGATTCCATAATGGTAGGTACAAGCAGCGTCATCCCCTCCCCATAAATGCCGATAAGTAATGTGCCTAGAAGCAGTCCCACCGATACGCCAAGCTTGTTCCCTTCCCGCAGTAGCCCTCCCAACAGACCCGCAAATGCCAGCAAGCTCATCTGATATAAATTGGAAACAGTCGCCAAGCTTAAAATAAGTCCTGTCACCACTCCAACGGTAGATCCGATCGTCGCCCCCGCCACAAATGCGAAAATCAACACGAGATAACGCGATAATATATGCTCAATAGAGAGATCATAAGCTGTCCAACCTATGGTTCCGGTCAGTACAGATGCTAGCAAGATAATGAGGCAGATGATTTCTTCCGTTTTAAAAGCATGTCTCTTTTTTCTCATGGTAATAAGCGGAAGGCTCTGGAAGAAGATGAGCGTCAGGATGAATCCAAGCCCTGCCTCCACACCGATCATCAGCCAATCATAGGTGACAATGCCAGTTGTAAAATACATCATCGTCGTCTTCGACAGAAAGGCCGATGCAAATACCAGAAACGGTATCGATTTTAGCGGCTCTATTTTTAGTGCCCTCGCCCATTTGAAAAGAAGAACAAACAGTATCATCCCGCCTAGTACGTATGCTGCCGTTAAAGCGGATATGGTCGCCGATCCGATCATTAAGGCCAACAGCGTAAGACCCGCCCGATTCTTTTTCATGAAATATACGGCTGCGAAAAACGGTAACGCAAAAGGTGTTATCTCATTCAGGATCAAAGCTCGTCCAAGCAAAAATCCGATAAAGACTAAAAGAAATCCTTGGTGAAAAAGTATCATCGTAAGCTTTGTCTTAGTCGAGTGAATCGACTTCATGAACGTTGTTCTGAGTTTTCCCAACTGAACATTGGAAACCGGCTCCCCCATATCCCTTTCTAGTCCCTGCATGATATCCACTCCCATATTTTATCTATTGGGGTCATTATACAAGCTGAAAAGGAAAAGATTTGTCAAACGAACCCATCTGAAGAGGAGAAAAGTTCGACTTATTACAAGGAAAAGAGGGAAAAGCTGTCACGAAATCATCCCATTTGCTAATCCCTCTCATCAGTTTTTGTAAATTCTAAAGGTAATACCGAGGATAATGTTCTAATTTTTCTTACATTTTTAAAATGTATTGACATATGTTTGATAAGTTAGTATGATAACTCTTGTGTCTTGTGAGAGACTTTATAATTTTGGCGGTGTAGCGACGAGCGACACTTCCACGAAATTACTACTAGTTGTCCCGACGAATTCACTTCCTGGTTTTACTTGCAGAGGAAGGGACACGGACCAGTAACACTGGTGCCTGTGAATCTTATGAAATACTTATAACTTATGGCGGTGTAGCTCAGCTGGCTAGAGCGTACGGTTCATACCCGTGAGGTCGTGGGTTCGACTCCCTCCGCCGCTACCAACTTTATAAGGCCCATTGGTCAAGCGGTTAAGACACCGCCCTTTCACGGCGGTAACACGGGTTCGAATCCCGTATGGGTCATAATAATAATAAAAGCTGTCACAGCTTCAGGAAATACCTGATTCTGTGGCAGCTTTTTTGTGTTGTGATTTCTTTTAAAGGATGTGTTTATGCTAGAAAGTCTTCTAGATGTTGATTGGAGCAAAAGGCGAAGACTCCAGCGGGGGAGTAGCGACAATCTTGAGACCCCGCAACGAAGTGAGGAGGCTCAAGGTCGCCCCGCGGAAAGCGAAGCCATTTGCGGAAAGCAACATCGGTGCTTAACCAATCCAAAAGTTAAAAAAACACGCCCCACAAAAAGGGCGTGTTCAAACGTAACGTTTTATATATGAGATTTTCAGCAGCAAGTTACTTTCTACTTGCTCCACGACCTCCACGTTTTGATTCCGTGCTGCGCTTCAGGGTAGATAAACGATCTTCGCTATCTTTCAAGAATCTAGCCATCTTCTGTTCGAAGTTTTCCTTTGGTTTGAATTCTTCTCTTCTTCCTCGTGGCGGACGTTGATTTGAGCGTTGTTGGTTGTTGTTGCTCGGACGTTGTGATGGTGCAGCAGAACGTGGTTGTGGCTCACGATACGTGTCGCTTGCCTTTTTGATGGATAGGCCAATTTTGCCATCCTTCTCCACGTTGATCACTTTCACCTGTACTTCGTCATTAACTTTTAGATGGTCATTAATATCCTTCACATAGTTGTCTGCAACTTCACTGATGTGAACAAGACCAGTAGCTCCTCCTGGCAACTCAACGAACGCGCCAAAATTAGTTATACCTGTTACCTTACCCTGTAACTTGCTGCCTACTTCGATTGACATAAAAAAAATGCTCCTCCTTAAAATCATAAAAATAAATCACTTTACCTACCATTATACCTAGAGCAAAATTGAGGTGTCAATATGACGACTAATCTGAGGACGAATCGTCTGGTATATTGAAGATGATTTCATCCTCTTCTGACATGAAATAATCCCTACGTGCGATCTTCGCAATATAATCATCATCGTTCAGTTTTACAATTTCCTCTTCCAAACGCTGCTGTTCTTTTTCCAATTTTGCCAGCTCTTGTTCGACGACTTCTTTTCTATCCTCTTTTTCCTGGAGAATAGCACGTTGATCCAAAAGTGTTTTCCCCATTAGTATTCCAAAGACTAATGCTAAACAAAAGAATAATGATAATCGGCGATAAAGTCCACGGCGTCTTTTCTGTTGTTTCAACTGCTGGTCCTGTTTTTGCTTGGAATAGTCGGAGTGGATTTTTGCCACCTTTTCATTTTTTGCCGCGCTCATCTTATCATTCCTCTCCTAGCGCTTTTTCCAAAAGTTCTTTACTCTATTCATTATACTATGTTTCCTATTCTTTACTAGTGTTAAAAATCCTTCAAGTTTTTTGAAAAGTATGTGTAAATATTTTTTTACAACATTCGGGACCAGCTTCCATCCTAGCATGCCAATCCATTTGAAGGGTAATGCACAAATCTTTATAATGCGCCAAATCACAAGGAGCAGAAGGCGCAATGTGGAATGGACGAACTTCCAAATACCTAACAAAATAATGATAAGGGCTTGTACCAATAATTGAATTGGCTTGATCACCAGCATTCTCACAACTTTTTCCAGAAAGCGGTATAGATTGATGACAAGCTGAATGATAGTTTCAAGCAAGCTCAGGTAGAAATAGCGGAATATGCTCTGATAGGCGGCAAAGCCACATACGAGTGCGATGAGGATATAGAAGCGAAGTTCCCCTTCATTTACCAGCAGTAGGACATAGAAGGCGATAAGGCCTTGCAAGAGCCAAAAGAGGATGTCGTGAATGAAGACCATCCATTTGGCCCTTTTTTCCCGCTTCAGAAATCGTCCATACGTATCGATGGCCGCTCCTAGCCATGCCCCCACACCGATCATGGCAAGCATTGTGTAAAGCTGGGTACTTAGTGTCATTTGAACAACTTACTAAAGAACCCTTTAGCTTTCTCCGCCTGTTGATCGTCAAGATAAATGATCTCCATGATCTTCCCTTTGATAGAGACGACACCCTTTTCCACATCAAGATTTTTCATCTGGAGATTTTGCCCCCTCACAGATAGAAAACCCATGACGGTCTCTAGCAGAAATTCCTCGTTATCGAAACTTTCCACTTGCTTTACACCTGAGATATCCAACATCCTGCGGCTTCTCATCACGATGTCTTGCTCTTGGACAGTCTGCTTATTTCCTTGATTCGGATCATAGTATTGATTCATATTCATCCCTCACCTATCCATTACTTGAAGATAGTACATGTATATGAGAGGGATATATTTTTAGAACAAGCCTGCCGTCTACTCTTCTGTTTGTTCCACTCTTTCTTCTTTTACGATTGTGTACATCATCGCCGCGTCCTCTTTTTTGGCATTTTCCTGAATGTTATCAATCGATGCGGTAACAATTTTTTGGCCAAAATGAATTTTTAATTCGTCTCCTGCCTTCACGTTGCTGCTGGCCTTCGCTTGTACGTTGTTGATATAGATTCGACCCTGCTCAGCCACTTCCTTGGCAAGTGTGCGACGCTTAATGATTCTTGATACTTTTAAAAATTTATCTAAACGCATAGTCTTACTCCCCCTATATTATCTGTCTGTTAAACACCGCTGGTGATTTCCGCACTAGGCTTCGCTTTCCACGGGGCACTTGCGGAGCCTCCTCGGCAAGCCTGCGGGGTCTCCGCTAAGTGCTACCTCCCGTAGGAGTCTTCGCCATGTGCTTCAACCACCAGCTGGGTTATCTGAATATTGACAGAGAACCTTCATACATTTATAAACCGTTCTTTTTTGCTTCTTCCCAAATGCTATCCAATTGCTCTAATGATAGATTCTCGAAAGACTGCCCTAATTCCTTTACCTTCTTTTCGATAAAGGTAAACCTGCGGTAAAATTTCCGGTTGGTTAGTGCCACCGCTTCTTCCGGGTCGATCTTATAATATCTCGCAATGTTGACGAGTGCAAAAAGTACGTCCCCATATTCTGCCGCCACACGATCAGATGTTGCATCTTGATCAAGCTCTTCCTGCAACTCCTGTAGTTCTTCTTTCACCTTTTCCCACATTGGGGCCACATCGTTCCAGTCAAACCCAACCTTGCCTGCTTTTTTCTGATATTGATAAGCTTTTGTCAGATTAGGAAGCCCTTTTGCCACCGAGTCGAGAATGGACTGCTCTGCCCTTTCTCCTTTTTCTTCGGCTTTAATTGCTTCCCAATTAGTGATGACATCTTCTGCATCCTCTACGGAAGTGTCGGCAAACACATGGGGATGTCTGCGGATCATCTTCTCATTGATCCCTTCGATTACATCCTCTATGCTGAAGTACCCCTCATCCTCGCCGATCTGGGCATGGAGCAACACCTGCAACAGGACATCTCCCAACTCCTCGATGATCCCATCCGTGTCTTCTTCATCTATGGCATCGAGCAGTTCATATGCTTCTTCTATCAGATACTTTTTCAAGGATTCGTGGGTCTGTTTCTGATCCCATGGACAGCCGCCAGGGCCCCTTAAGGTTGCAATGGTCTTGCGGAAGGAGGAGAACTGTTTATAGAGCATTTCTTCCTCTTTCACGGCAGGAACATAGACGCTCGTTAGATTGTTGATTTCTGCCACTCGGTCCAGTTCATACAACGGCACCTCTGTGATCTGCTCCATGGAGGATCCAGCTGCCGTTACAATCGTTACTGGGTAATCATCAGGAAGGATTTCCATCAAGGTAAGCTTCACTTCGGATGCAATGAAGGCATCATACACCTGACAGAATATCATCGCCTGTGTCGGTTCGATTGCCTCCTTCACAAGCGCTGTTGCATCGTGGAACTGGAAACCATCGATGGGGTCAAGCCCCACGGCCGTGAACATCGGATCAAGGAAGCTTTGCCCACCTTTAATGTCGAGCTTGATGATGCCTTCTTTTTCTTTATCCAATAAGATCTGGACGGTTTTTTCCGCCACCAGCGGATGACCGGGAACGGCGTACACAATTTCTTGTTGCTGTTCGCTAAGCGCAATTAGCTCTTCTGCAATTCTTTCGTAGACCGTGCCGAATGTACCCTCTTGCTCATAGATGGCATCGAATGATTCGTATGCTAGACCTTCTTTTTCCAGTTCCGCAATTACAGGGTGTTCTTTTGTGCGGAGGTAAAGGTGTTCAGCCTGCATTAATTGCTTATATACTCCCATCGGAAGCTGTTCGAGGTCACCGGCACCGAGGCCTAGAATCTTTATTATATTCATATATGGACACCAACTTTTTGTTATTATTTGAGCTTTACTAGCTTCACTAATTTTTTTCCTAAAGGGAGAATATGTAGTTCTTCTCTAGTAAAAAAGTTATTTTTTATCAGAATTAATAGGTAGACGGTTCCGCCGATTGCCACTCCGAGAATGCTCTGGATGGTGGCCAGTGTCCGGCTGTCTCCTATAAGTGCGTTCGTGAGTAACAGATAGAGTCCCAATACGGCTGACATCATGGCAATACTCACAAGTAAGGGAATGGTCGGCATTCTCTCGAATATGGAGGTTCCCGTCTTCTTTTTCAGTGCCAGAACCATCATGAAGGCTACCGAAGCGAACGCGATTAATGTACCTATTGCTGCTCCCAAAGTTGAAAGTGGAGGGATCAAGATGACATTGAGCGCATATTTCAGTCCTATTCCGATTCCCACGAAAAGAGCCGGAAGATATGGGTTGCCGAGTCCCTGTAAAATGGCAGCTGCCGTCAGGGCAATACTGCAGAAGAGAATCGACAATCCTAGCACCAATAGGACGTTGTAGCCATTTTCATTGGAGAAAAGCATTACATTTACTGGTTTGATAAGCCAGGCAAGTCCTACAGCGGCTCCTGCGCCCACCGCAATGCTCACCCGAATCGAAAGGCTAATCTTCTCTTTTGCTTCTTCTTTCCCCTTTGTGAGAATGATATACGGCACTAGGGAAAGGGAAAATGCCGTTGCCACCACGGTTCCAAGCTGTATGAGGGGCTGTCCCCTGTCATACACCCCTTTTAGCTCTTTGGCGCTTTGTTCGCCAATCCCCGCCTCCAATAGCCAAGCATAGATGGTAAACGCGTCTACCATTTGAAAAAGGATCATCAATAGAGAGCTGATACAAATAGTAAAGCCTTGAAGCACGAGGACTTTTATAATAGATTTCGAAGAGGGAAGCAAATTAGAAGGTACTACCTTCTGTTTCTGTCCCTTTTTTGTCTTTTGATAAAAAGCCAGCAGCACTAAAACTGCAGCAAATCCTCCAGCAACGGAGCCGAATATTGCACCTGCTCCCACTTCATATAGAGAAAAGCCTGCGTTTACCATGAAATAGGCCAGAATCAGTATCGTTCCTACTCTGATCAACTGTTCGCTTACTTGGGAAACTGCTGTCGGGGTCATCTCTCCAAGTCCTTGGAAACTCCCCCGCCAAACGGAGACCAGCGGTAACAACAGAAAAGAAAACGCAACTATTTTGATCAAAACGGCAAGCTCCGTGTCTCCCATAAAGGCAGCCACAAGCGGGGCCCCAAAATAAAGAAGGAAGAAAAAGATCAACCCGAGCAGCGTTAGAAAAAAGAAGGATACCCAACGTATTTTACTTGCCGCCTGTTCCCTGGTCTCTCCCGGATGTTCTGCAATGATTTTGGAAATGACGACCGGAAAACCATATGTAGATAAAATAATGGCCACCCCAAAGAAGGGATATACTTGCTGATAAATATAAAAGCCGACATCTCCTACGATATTCTGGAAGGGAACCCGATATGCTGCACTGAGGATTTTCGTGAGGATTCCTGCAATGGTTAAAATCATTGCGCCCTTCCAGACCTTTTGATAGGAGTGTGGTGATCGTTCGTTCATAAAAAGCCCGCCTTAAAGGTATTCGTACAATTGTATAATTATAGCATATTTTTCACTAAGAAGGCCTGTACCAAAAGAAAAGAAGCAACAGACACGAGTGTCTGCTGCTCCCACTAGATATTATTGCTCCATCTGTCTTGCAAGGAAGCCGGCAGCTGTTTCCACAGCTTTCTGTTCCACTTCACCAAGCGCCTTATCTTTGGACATGATAACGACTGCCCCAATCGGATCTCCGTTTGCCACGATAGGCCCAATGGTATAGGATGCAAGCGTTTCTGTGTGTCCATCGACAATAGCCATTTGCTGTTCTTCCGTTTTCAATACGGAATTGCGGTCTTCCATGGATTTCTCCACTATCTCGCTGATGCTTTTGCTCAGATATTCCTTCTTGGAGCTGCCAGCGACTGCAATAAACGTATCGCGATCACAAATCAATACAGGGTGTCCAAGGCTATCATAGAGAGCTTCTGCATATTCTTTGGCGAAATCACTAAGCTCACTAATAGGAGAGTACTTCTTCAAGATTACCTCTCCATCCCGATCGACGAAAATCTCAAGCGGGTCACCCTCGCGAATACGCAGGGTTCTTCTTATTTCTTTAGGAATTACAACGCGACCGAGGTCATCAATACGACGAACAATACCAGTTGCTTTCATTTCTTAGGTTGCCTCCTTCATCCGATGATAAAAAGAGATGAGTTAAATTGGTGGAATTGATCAAGATGTCCTGCTTTTGAAGAATTCACCATTCGTTGAAGTTAGTATCCTACACTCAGGGAGTTATATACATGTTGGAAAAGTTTTTTTCTGATAGTAAATTCCCCCAGTATTTATATAGACGTTTCTTCACAAACTCAAACCTTTTAGGAAGCATTCACGCTTTCTTTTTTCACTTTTTCTAGTCCTTTTATCATAGAAATGGCAACCCCGATCCACTCTTCTGTTGCTGTACGCTTCGTCTGAATCACGATCTTCAGCTTCTTTCCTTCCATTCCAAGGCTGACCATCCTGCCAAACTCATTTCCAAGTTGGAACAGCTTTTGCCCATCTACTACTTCACTTGCTTCCTCTGAAAGAAGGATCACAAGCTCCTGCTTTGTTTGCTTGATGGAATCGACCTTCTCTTTAAGGCCGTACACCCTCATTTCCGATACCTGGAATAAATAATCGACCTCTTTCGGATAGTTGCCAAAACGGTCCTTCATCTCATCCTGAAGTTCCACTAGATCCTCTTTTGTCTCAAGTCCCCTAAAACGCTTATACATGTCGATCTTTTGCTTGCTATCCGGGATGTAGGACTCTGGAATGTATGCGTCCAGCTCCACATCAATGGAGATCTCATGCGCCTTTTTCGCGTCTTTCGGTCCTTGGCGCTGCTCGATCGCCTCTTTTAACATCTGGGAATACATATCAAATCCGACTGAGTCGATAAACCCGTGCTGCTGGGCGCCAAGCAGGTTGCCCGCTCCACGGATGGAAAGGTCACGCATCGCAATTTTGAATCCAGATCCGAGCTCTGTGAACTCTTTGATGGACTGCAAGCGTTTCTCGGCCACTTCCGTCAGCACTTTATCTTTTCGATAAGTAAAGTAGGCATACGCCACACGATTGGATCTGCCTACACGTCCTCTTAGCTGATAAAGCTGGGATAATCCCATTCGGTCAGCATCAAAGACAATCAAGGTATTTACATTCGGAATGTCCACACCTGTCTCGATGATAGTCGTACTGACAAGCACTTCCGCTTCTCCCTCAAGGAATTGGATCATCACAGATTCCAATTCATTTTCGGTCATCTTGCCATGAGCATACGTAACACGCGCATCCGGAACAAGCATGGAGATCTCATCCGCTTTTCGCTCGATATCCTCCACCCTGTTGTATAAGAAATACACCTGACCTCCGCGTGCCAGCTCCCGTTCAATCGATTCCTTCACCAAATTCCCGTTATACTCCATCACATAGGTTTGGACAGGGAAGCGGTTTTCCGGCGGTGTTTCGATGACGGACAGGTCTCGCACACCAAGCATGGACATATGAAGTGTTCGCGGGATTGGAGTTGCCGTCAATGTAAGGACATCAATATTTGCTTTGAGCTGTTTTATTTTTTCCTTATGGGTAACACCAAAACGCTGCTCCTCATCAATAATCAGTAATCCAAGATCTTTGTATTTAATATCCTTTGATAATAATCGATGGGTCCCTATGACGATATCAACTGTTCCATTTCCAAGCCCCTTCATCGTTTCCGTCTGTTGCTTTCTAGAACGGAAGCGGCTCATCAGGCCGATATTGATCGGGTATTCTTGGAATCTTTCCCGGATGGTTTCATAGTGCTGTTGTGCCAGAATGGTCGTTGGCACCAGGATGGCCACTTGCTTGCCATCTGTTATCGCCTTAAAAGCAGCCCTGATGGCCACCTCTGTTTTTCCATAGCCCACATCCCCGCATAGCAGGCGGTCCATAGGACGGGTTCTTTCCATGTCGAGTTTGATTTCGTGAATAGAACGCAACTGATCTTCTGTTTCCTGATAAGGGAAGGTCGCTTCAAACTCCCGTTGCATCTCTCCGTCCGGTGAAAAGGCATGCCCGACACTTGCCTCCCTTTCGGCATATAGCTTGATAAGGTCGTCAGCAATATCCTGAACAGATGATTCCACCTTGCTCTTAACCTTTTTCCAGTCCGTTCCGCCCAGTTTATAGACTTTGGGCTCTTTTCCTTCTGATCCCACATACTTCTGGACCTGGTCTATCTGCTCAACAGGTACATAGAGCTTGTCGGAGCCTTGATATTTAATATGAATATAATCCTTATGAAGGCCATTAATATCGAGCGTTTCAATTCCAAGGTACTTTCCGATCCCGTGGTTGATATGAACCACATAGTCGCCAACATTCAATTCCGTATAGTTCTTAATCCGCTCTGCATTAGAGAGCTTCTGCCTGTTCTTCGGCTTCTTCGCTTTCTTTTTGAAGAGCTCTTCTTCTGTGATGACTGCAAGCTTTTGCATCGGCAACTCAAAACCGGATTGCAGATCCCCTTCTACAAGCTGAACCTCTCCATGGGCAAATGCGGACCCTTTCGAAAGCTTTCGGATATCCATTTCATAGTCTTCAAAAACGGTCTCAAGCTTCTCTATCCTCTCTTGGTTGGACCCAAGTACCACTATGGCATAATTCGCCTTTCTCCAACGCTCAATTTCGGATTTTAACAGATGCATCTGTCCGTGGAAGTGCTGCATGCTCTTTGATGACATACTGATCAGGTTTTCCGGATGTGTATGGGGTACCGCCCGTAAGAAAAGAGATAGATAAAGGAACGGTTGCTTTTTGCTATGTACAATCTGGGCAAAAGAATGCGAGAACGACAGATCATGTACCGCTTTCCCTTCTGCCAAAAGCTCCACAAGCCATTCTGCTTCCTCTTTATCCAAACTCTCGGCCGTTTCATGGATACGACTGATCTCATCCATGATGACTAAGCCACCCTCTGGAAGATAATCTAGTAAACTAGCTGGCTTACTATAAAAGAAAGAAAGATATTTATACAATTCGGAAAACACTTGTCCATTGCGTACCTGTTCTATTTCATACGAAATATTCTCAGTTAACAGCTGTTTTACTTTCTCATTTTTCACTTTTTTAATAGTTTTCGCCAATTCTCTTTCCAGGGTTTCCCGGCCATTTTCTAGCTCTTGGTCAGTAAGGAGCATTTCAGTGGCTGGTCCGATTGTCACTTTATCCAAACTCTTTTGCGAGCGTTGATCCTCCACTGTAAAATAGCGGATGGACTCCACCTCATCATCAAAAAGCTCAATTCGTACCGCATACTCTTCTGTGATAGGGTAAATGTCAATAATTCCCCCTCTGATGCTGAAGTCTCCCGGGGTTGCCACCATTCCCACACGCTGATAACCGAATCTTACTAGGCGTTCTGCCAGGTTATCGAGTTCTAACGTCTTTTCCACTTCAATGGTCAGCATGGTTTGATGCCATTTTTCTTTTGAAGGAAGGATACGCTTCAACCCCGCTATAGGTGCGATGACAATTCCACTTTTTTTAGATGACCAGTGATTAAGAGCTTCCACTCGCTGGGCTTTAAGTTCCGGGCTCGCAATGCCGATTTCGGCTGCCAATACATCGTTTACCGGATACAAGTACAGTTCATCTTCAGGCAAAAAGCTCGCAAGGTCATCGTATACCTTTTGTGCATGATACAGGTTATGAGTGATGAGCAGGATCGGCGCTTTTCTCTCTTCATACAACGCCGCTATCAAAACAGATCGTGCGGAATTGGATATTCCTGAAACCAATTGTTCCTGTAAACCTTCCTGCAAGCCTACCAGAACCGATTGGAAATCGTCATTTTCACTGAAGTATGGAATAAATCCTTTCATACCAGCACCCTCCTCTCTTGTTTGTTTCACTAAATTTATCTTCTCGTTCCTTAGACGCAAAAAGGCTTTGGTATCCCACCAAAGCTAATCTATTGTATGAACCGTTCTTGTTCATGCCAGTCAGGGTTTCGATCAAGCGCCTCCTGGCAATCCTCGCAAATCGTTTTAACATGTACATCACCATTTTGTTGATATGCTATCATTTCATGTCTTTCCGTATCCGACAATTGATGAAATCCCAATTCTTCTGTGAACACCGATTTGGAATCGATGGTGCCGACTTTATAGTCGCAGTGTCTGCAATGATAATGGATAGCCATTTTCTTCCCTCCACTTTCCGAAGGCCCTCCCCAAGCAGGAAACGGCCCTTTTACCAATAGTATGAACATAGGGAAACATAGTTATACCAGGTCGGATGGCTTCCGGCAAACGGCAAGAAAGCTACCTTTATATTCTATTACTGATTGAATGTATTCATTACCTGAAGGAAATCTTTAGACAGGTTTTCCTCACACGCTTCTACCGCTTTCTTTACGCTATCATCTATCGCCGTACGTTCTTCTGAATGGAACTTTCCTAGTACATAGTCCGATATGGACGGTCCATTATTAGGGCGGTCGATGCCCATTCTGATTCGGTTGAAATTCTGTGTCTGCAGGTGTTGGATCAAGGACTTAATCCCATTGTGCCCCCCTGCACTGCCCTTCTGGCGCAAACGCAGCTTCCCAGCAGGCAAATCAAGGTCATCATAGATTACTACCAGATCCTCTACATCAAGCTTGTAGAAGTCCAATAACGGGCGAACACACTCCCCTGACAGATTCATGTATGTAAGAGGCTTCACCAATAGTACCTTTTCACCGTTTATTACCCCTTGTCCAAATATTCCTTTGAACTTGGATTGAGTCAATGGGATATTCAATTTGTCCGCTAGCTCATCTATCACCATAAAGCCGATGTTATGCCTTGTTTCTTCATATTGACGGCCTGGATTTCCCAGCCCAACAAAAACCTTCATTTTTTCTCCTCCTGAAACCTCTTCCTCTTTACCAAATAAGGATCGCAAAAATTTTTTCATGGATACCTCCCACAAACCTATTCGCTATCTACCATTTTACTTGAACAGAAGGCGAAAAGGAAAGGAGAAAGGACGGAAATAACGAATTACCCATTTACCAGCGCTGTCCATTTATAGCAAAGCGCGTTGAACAAGAAAAAAGACGTAACCCATAAGGTTACGCCTCCTCCTCTGTGCTTTCACTTTCTTCTCTGCCTTCTACAAGTTCAGGCTCACCTGGTTCCTGCTCTTCACCAGGATCAATTTCTTCCTCTTGTCGCGGAGGTAAGATGGAAGCAACCACTTCATCTTCTTCGTGATTAAAGCTATATTTTCCGGATGTGTCTAAGTCACCAATCGTGATATTTTCATTCACGTCAAGTTCCGTTACATCCACATCGATGGATTCCGGTACGTTGTTTGGAAGTGCTTTAATGGCTACTGCATGGAGAACTTGTTGCAAGACTCCTCCATCCTTCACTCCTTTTGCATCGCCTGTAACGTGAACCGTAACATCCACATCAATCTCTGATTTAAAATCAACTACATGGAAATCCAAGTGGACGAATTCCAGACTTTTCAACGGATTGATTTGATAATCGTAAAGCATTACTTTGCGCTTATCTGAACCAATTTCAAGCGAAATGATGCCGTTTCGTCCTGTTTCACGAATCGTTTTAATAAATTCTTTACTATCGACAGTAATAGATTTATTTTCTGTATCATTCCCGTAAACAACCGCTGGAATTAATCCTTCTTCACGGATTTTGGTTTTTGAAGATCCTTTGAATTCTGTACGTTCATTTGCATGTAATACTGACATTCTAATCACCTTCCTGGGAAAATAAAATACTTGTCTCTCTTTCAATTTCCCCAATTTACGGAAGGATAAACACGAATCTAAAGATTAATCAAATAATGTACTAACGGATTTCTCTTCATGCACACGGATAATCGCTTCTGCAATAAGCTCTGCAACGGATAGTTGGGTAATTTTTTCAATCTTTTTCTCTTCCGGTAAAGAAATAGTGTTAGTGACTACCAACTCTTTAATTTTGGAGTTTTGGATACGTTCAATTGCCGGACCTGATAATACTGGATGTGTACAGCATGCATACACTTCCTTCGCTCCATTTTCAATCAGGGCATTAGCCGCTAATGTAATCGTACCAGCTGTATCAATCATGTCATCAATCAAAATTGCCGTTCTGCCTTCAATATGACCAACAATGTTCATGACTTCCGCAACATTCGGGCGAGGTCTGCGTTTGTCAATGATAGCGATTGGTGCCTTCAGGCGATCTGCAAGCTTTCTTGCTCTTGTTACTCCACCATGGTCAGGGGAAACGATAACAAGATCTTCTAGATCTTTGCTGTCAAAGTACTCCGCCAAAATAGGAACACCTATTAAGTGATCAATTAAGATATCAAAGAATCCTTGAATCTGTGGCGCATGCAGATCAAGCGTAATAACGCGGTCCGCTCCAGCAGTTTCTAGAAGGTTTGCCACTAATTTTGCCGTGATTGGCTCACGAGCTCGTGCTTTACGGTCTTGTCTGCCGTAACCATAGTATGGCATCACAATGTTGATTGTTTTTGCAGAGGCACGTTTAAGTGCATCAATCATGATAAGCGTCTCCATGATATGTTCATTTACTGGCGCGCTTGTAGATTGGATAACATACACGTCACATCCGCGGATACTTTCCTCGATGTTGATTTGTACCTCTCCATCACTGAAACGGGCAACGGAACATTTTCCGATTGGAACTCCTACGTGTTGTGCAATTTCTTCTGCTAAGGCTGTATTGGAATTTAACGTAAAAATCTTTAGATTAGAATCGGCATACTTTGACATGATATCTTGAACCCTCCGCTAGGTTTATTTATTGGCTACTTTAGTTGAAAACTCTGTAAACACCGCTGTTGATTTCCGCACTGGGCTTCAATCAACAGCTGCAAAACTCTCTGAAACAGTTGATTTATTTATTGTGAAGCTTGTTTACGTAGTTTTCTTTGTTTACTTGGCGAGCGCGTGCGATGGACAGTGCTTCTCCAGGTACATCTTCTGTGATGGTGGAGCCAGCTGCAACATAGGCGTTTTTGCCGATTGTCACAGGTGCCACCAAGTTAGAGTTGCAACCTACAAAGACACCATCTTCAATCTTAGTTAAATATTTATTTTTCCCATCATAGTTGACTGTAATCGAACCGCATCCGAGGTTCACATCCGCTCCAACTTCCGCATCCCCGATATAGCTGAGGTGGGAAGCCTTGCTTCCGTTTCCGAATGTCGCTTTTTTCACTTCTACAAAGTTGCCAAGCTTCACTTCATTACCAATGTTGGAATCTGGTCTGACGTGGGCAAATGGTCCGATATTTACATCATTACCAATTGCGCTGTCATGTGCAACCGATTGGCGAATGGTTGTACGGTCCCCGATTTCGCAGTCTTTAATTTCAGAGTTTGGACCGATGATGCAATCTTCCCCAATTTTCGCAGCACCTACGATGACGGAACCAGGGTTGATGACAGTATCTCTACCAATCTCCGCATCTGCAGAAATATACGTATTATCTGGATCAATGATGCTTACCCCATTGATCATATGTTTTTTATTGATTCTTTTCTTCATGGTTTTTTCAGCCTGTGATAGCGCTACTCTGTCATTGACTCCAAGTGTTTCATCAAAGTCCAATGTCTGATAAGCCGAAACGATATCACCTTGCTCTTTCAAGATTTCAATAACATCAGGCAGGTAGTACTCGCCTTGGACGTTATCATTGGACACATTATTAAGCGCTGTAAAAAGTGCTTCGTTGTCAAAACAGTAAGTACCTGTATTGATTTCTGTCACTTTACGTTCTTCTTCATTCGCATCCTTGTGCTCCACAATTTTCCCAACATGTCCTTCGCTGTTACGAATAATACGTCCATAACCTGTAGGATCTTCCGCATAAGCTGTCAGAATCGTAGCCTTCGCACCAGTGTTCTCGTGCAAATCAAGCAATTCCTGCATCGTTTCCGGTGTGATAAGTGGAGTATCTCCACAAATGACAAGGGTTACGCCTTTTTTATCTTGCAACATCGGTGCGGCTTGCATGACGGCGTGTGCCGTTCCCAGTTGCTCTGCCTGAAGGGCATATTCACTCTTCGTTCCCAGATGACTCTTTACCGTTTCCGCTCCATGTCCAACCACTGTCACGATCTTCTCAAAGTTCAGTGCAGAAACATGGTCGACAACATGTTGTACCATCGGCTTGCCACAAACAGGGTGTAACACTTTATATAATTTTGATTTCATTCGTGTACCTTGACCAGCTGCTAATATTACGGCATATCGATTTATCATAACGGCCTCCATTTTCACCTAATTATCCATTACGAATATATCCTAAAACGGTGCCCATTTCAAGGAAGTACACGAAAGTACATTTATTTGTCAAAAAAAAAAGACCAAAAGAAAAAACAGGCCGCATAACAGCCTGTTTCACCTTCTATCAATTAAGAAGCTCCTGCTTCTTCGTATTCTACTTCTAATTCGCCTAAGCGGTGGTACTCTGCTAGAACCGCTTCTTGGATTTTTCCACGCGTTCCGGAATTGATCGGATGCGCAATATCACGGAATTCTCCATCCGGCGTACGTTTACTTGGCATCGCAACGAACAAACCGTTGTTTCCATCAATTACACGGATATCATGAACAACGAATTCATGATCCAACGTGATGGATGCGATAGCTCTCATGCGACCATCGGTATTTACGCGGCGTAATCTTACGTCAGTTACTTCCATTCTGTTCACCACCTTTTGTCCCAATAAAAAAACTTAGTATTATAAATTCTCTAAATTTTCTAGAATTCCTTCTTATTTTCAAAAATTTTTTTGAAAATTTTGGGCAAAATGGTGGAAAAAGAACAGATTCTATTTTACTAGAGCGATAACCTCAATTTCGACAAGAACATCTTTGGGCAAGCGGGCCACTTCCACGCAGGATCTTGCGGGCTTGTGTGTATGAAAGTACTCTCCATAGACCTCGTTGATTTCCCCAAACTGATTCATATCTTTAATGAAAACGGTGGCTTTCACTACCGTGTCCAAAGAAGCGCCAGCCTCTTCCAAAACCGCTTGCAGGTTTTTAAAGACCTGATGCGTCTGTTCTTTTACATCCCCTTCAAGCAAGTCGCCGTTTGCCATTAAAGGTATCTGACCGGAACTATAAAACAGGTTGTTGACGATAATCCCCTGGGAGTATGGACCTATTGCCTTTGGAGCAGCGTCTGTATGAACAACTTTCATTTTCTTACACACCCTTTACTTTAACTTTATATTTTCCTTAACATGCTGTAGATAGTTACCTTGCTGCACTTCAATCTGACGGTCTCTTTCACTTACTTTATCAAGTTTGGCCAGTGAAACATAATCATCAATTAGGCGTTCTTCAATATTTTCAGATTCCACGAGAATCCCGATTCCAGCAACATTCGCCTGGAATTCAGCAAGCAGGTTCACCATTCCGCTGACGGTTCCTCCCGCTTTCATGAAGTCATCAATAATCAGTACATTAGACCCCGTTTCCAGGCTTCTTTTTGCCAGAACCATGGTTTGGATCCGCTTGGATGAACCGGAAACATAATTGATGCTTACAGTGGAGCCCTCCGTTACCCTGCTGTCACGTCTGACAATGACAACCGGTACGTTTAAGAAACTTGCCACGGCATGAGCTAGAGGAATGCCTTTTGTGGCCATCGTCATGACAATATCCACTTTTTTATGACTAAATGCTGTTGCAAACATCTTTCCCACTTTACTTAACACTTTCGGGTTCCCCAAAATATCCGTCATGTATAGGTAACCACCAGGCAGCAATCTTTCCGGCTTTGCGATCATCTCACATAGTTCCTCCAGATATGCTGCTGCTTCTTCATGACTTACATAAGGGATATATCGTACACCTCCAGCAGCGCCAGGTACGGTAACGAGCGTGCCTATCCCCTGCTGTTCGAACGTTTGTTTAATGATTCCTAGATCTTCGCTGATGGAAGACTTCGCGGACCCATAACGGTCTGCAAAGAAGGAAAGCGGAACCAACCCTTGTGGATGTTGCAGCAAATAATGTGTCATGTCCACAAGACGACCACTTCGACGTAATTTCATGCTTTTTCCTCCTAAAATCCGAATATTCTAATGTAAATATAACATTAATATACGGATTTAATCAAGGCTGTTCCGCTCTCCGATAATCCTGACGGCAAACACCTGGTCGCAAAATCCTCTTAAGCCATTGTAGATCCGGTGCATTCTGGAGTCATATTGGACAATTCCAAAAACAGTCGGACCGCTTCCACTCATCAATACAGCGTCTGCACCGAAGCGCTTCATCTGGTCTTTGATATGGGACACCTCGGGATAGAGTTTTAATGTGACACTTTCCAATACATTGCCTACAAGCCCGATCATTTTTTCATAATCATTCTCATGAATCGCCTCAAGCATCCCATCTACATCTGGATGTGTCACCTTTTCAAGATTAAGGTTGTTGTACACTTCTGCTGTTGAAACTCCGATGGTCGGTTTGGCAAGAACAATCCAGCTATGCGGAGGTGCAGGGATATGCTTGATAATCTCCCCTCTTCCCGTTGCCAGGGCGGTACCGCCATACACACAGAAAGAAACGTCCGAACCAATTTCCGCTCCAATCTCTGCAAGCTCATCGAGGGAAAGTCCCAATTTCCATAGTCTGTTCAAGCCTCGAAGCGTAGCGGCAGCATCACTGCTTCCGCCTGCCAATCCTGCCGCTACAGGTATGACTTTTGTAATGGCAATGGATACTCCTTTTGGCACGTTATACCTTTCTTTCAAAAGAGAGGCAGCCTGATAAGCCAAATTTCGATTGTCGTCCGGCACATAGCGATTGTGGGAAATGATACTAATCTGCCCATCCTTACGTTCTGATAGCTCAATTCGATCTGCCAGGTCGATGGTGGTCATGATCATTCTCACTTCATGAAATCCGTCTGGACGCTTATGTAGCACATCTAGCGACAAATTGATTTTCGCTGGTGCTTTTTCTAACAGTCTCACTTTCTTCACCTACTTTATTCGTCTCCAATTATCTATGTATTGTACCATATTCCCGGTAAGAAATATCTCCATGAATGGGAAATATTATGTCCCCTGGGCATTAAATAGGTGCGCCTTTGCCAAAAAACCGAAGCGGCATGCACTTCGGTTTTGAATTCGCCATTATTTTTGCTGATTCTGGACAAGTTGTCGCTCTGCTAGTTCTATTGCACGTTTGACCATATTTCCGGCATCCTTCGCCTTTATTCCGCCCCAGCCTTCACTTTGGACCACATCATAAAAGCCAAGCTCTTTTGCCAGTTCTTCTTTCAGCTGATGAGACATTACACGTCTTCGTCTGCTCATGATAAAAGCCCCCTTCATAATGATCAATATTGGCGACATCATTAGTATTGGGAGGCTTTTGTGATTTTATAAGCGGTTATATATGTATTTCTATCGCTTTAAGCACCGCTGTTGATTTCCACAAAAGGCTGCGCTTTCCGCGGGGCGACCTTGAGCCTCCTCGGGCTGCGCCCTGCGGGGTCTCAAGATTGTCGCTACCTCCCCGCAGGAGTCTTCGCCTTTTGCTCCAATCACCAGCTGGGATATTTTTAGGCAAAATAAAAAGCAGCAAACAAATTGTCTACTGCCCACTAATGGCCATATTTCCTTCTTCAAAAAATGTAAGTTGTACCGTCTCTGTGAGGACATCTGCATAGCTGTAGGATACACGTTCAAAAGCATTTTCGTCTTGATCTAGTTCTATTACAAATACTGATGGATAAGTTTCTGCTAATATCCCAATGCGCTCAATTGTCTTTCTACGACCACCGTTAGCACGAAGAGTTAACTTTTTACCTAAATTAGAATCTAACGTTCTTTTGATATCTACTAACGTTTTTCCCATTTTACTCCACCTCACTATACTATATCTAGTGTAACACATTTTCAACTAAAAATCAAATAAAACTTAAAATTATAACAACCCCTAAAGCAACCTGTCAATATATTTCATTCAACAATTATCATCATATGTCTACATTTACTTTGTACAATAATCGGAATAATTATGTATAAAATTTAAAAACGGTCTAAAATCCGTATAAATAAAGGATTTGAACAGGTCTGTGAATACGACAAAAAAACCCTTAACTTTTCATCGCTAAGAGTTTTCGTCTTCCTCATCTTCCTTATATGGCCTGAACGGCATTCCAGTTCGCAGCACGCCTCTTGTTTCTATTCCACCCAACCCTTTATCGCCTGTTAATGTATTTCGCAATAGATCCCAAACGTTCACTCTTTCCATAAAAGGGGTGAAGCAGATCCGCCCAACAATATATACCGGGTCCAAAGCATGGATGTTTACACGCGATGGGGAGCTTGCAAAATTTGCGCCGGCCTGTATTAGTGATTCGAAATGGGATTGGCAAGCTCCTGCAAAGATGACCAACTGATCCAAATTCGGTTGAATCCTCCGTGCTTCTTTTACCGTCTGTACAAAGTGCCATGAATGCCGATAAGCTTTGATATCTGAGACTTTCCCCTTACTTTTGGAATAAGCATCATGCCCTGTGACAACCAGAATATCAGGTCGGTATCTTTCCATCAGCTCGGTGATTTTAAGAGGCATTTCCTTCTCATTCGCATGCACCCCATGGACTGGCACTCCAATTCTCTCGTAAAGCTCCAGGCACTTTTTCAGATACAGTGGATCTCCATCCAAATGAAGGACCTTTCCAGGTACTTGAAAATAGTTCTGATCGGTACTATAGCCACCTGTTGCCTCGTATTCATTCTTTTCACGAATAAGCTGGTAGTCCTGTTGCAATAGCTGCAGTGACCTGTTTACCTTGGACTCTGCCCTTTGCTTTCTGGTCATGTGCTCTTTTCCATCCACCACTTTCAGGTCTTCGTAAGGGGCATCGGCCATCAGCCTGACATCTTCCCCATATAATAAAACAACACGCTGTTTTAATTCATTCTCATGTATATCCATCACACGAAATAATAGATCATAGTTATAGGACTTTCGCGCAACAATGTCTCCAATTTTCAGCATCATCTTTTTCCCTCCAACTGGGAGAAGGCATTTACCCCAACGGTCTATCTAACCTAGAGTATGCAGGATGTTTGAGGTGTGTGAGCATTTTCCATTGGCTAGAGAAGGTTGATATGCTATAAGAAAAACCGGGCAAAAAACCTAATAATTTTAGTTGTTAGGTTTTTTGCCGCTGTTGATTTCCACAAACGGCTTCGCTTTCCGCGGGAGGAAGGGACAGGTGAGACCCCTGAAGCGGTGTGAGGAGGCTCACGGACCGCCCGCAGGCAAGCGAAGCGCCTGGAACGGAAATCAACAGAATCATAAATCATACAAAAAAAACGACCCTTCAATTAGGCCGTTTCTGTTTTAAAGATCTTATATAGTTCATCACTCAATGCACCGAACTCTTCGATCGAAAGAGTCTCTCCACGTCTTCTTGGATCGATGGAGCTACTGGCAAGTGCCCCTTCAATTCCTTGTTTTTTCGCCTTGCCGTCCGGCAGATGGCTTGTAAGATTGTTCAGGATCGTCTTTCTTCTTTGCCCAAAGCTAGCACGGACCACTTCAAAGAAGAAATCCTCATCCTTCACCTTTACTGGCGGCTCGTCACGAACTATTAATCGGATGACAGCAGAATCAACGTTCGGCTGAGGAACAAAGACTGTTTTAGGCACAATCATCACCGTTTCCGCTTTCGTGAAATATTGCACGGCAATGGAGAGTGATCCATATTCTTTTGTACCAGGCTTTGCCGCCATCCGCTCCGCCACTTCTTTCTGAAGCATGACCGTAATACTTGCCAATGGTAAACCTTCTTGCAACAGTTTCATGATAATTGGTGTGGTGACATAGTATGGAAGATTGGCCACTACCCTCACTTCTTCATACTTCTTCAACTCTTCTCCGATCAGATCGGTCACATCCGCTTTCAGTATATCCTTGTGGATGACAGTTACATTGTCATAAGGAGAAAGGGTGTCTTCTAGAATTGGCAGGAGTCGCTGATCTATCTCAAACGCAAAAACCTTGCCTGCCCTTTTGGCAATCTGTTCAGTCAATGCACCGATCCCTGGTCCTATTTCAATCGCGGCCGTCTTTTCCGACACCTCTCCATACTCCACAATGTTGCGCAGAATATTGGTGTCTATAAGAAAGTTCTGCCCTAAACTCTTTTTAAAAGAGAAGCCGTACTTATCCAGTATTTCCTTCGTTCTTTTCGGTGTGGCAATATCTTTATGCATTTATTGCTCCTCCTGGTCTATTTTCGTCAATGCGTGTTTTAATCGCTCCAAGGAGATATGGAACATCTGCAGCCTTTTTTGCAACTGCTTGCCGTTTGTATAGCCAATGTTCAACTCCATGCCTAATCGCTCTCTTCTTGCCTTGGATTTAGGACCGGCAACCAGTCCATAGTAAACAAGCGCTTCAAACGGGATTTCTTCCGTTTCCTGTTCATATTCCTGATGCAATCCTTCGAGTGCCTGTTGAATATCTTTTACTGAAGCATGCTCCACGCCGATTCCTTTTCCGTTTTTGCCACGGGCCTTATCCTTTGGCAAAAAGGCATGCTTGCAACCAGGAACAGCTTGTCTGATGGTATGACGGATCTTTTCACCGGGATAGTCCGGGTCTGTGAATACAATGACCCCTCTTGTATCCTGCGCATGCTTGATCCGGCTCAGGATCTCTTCATTGATGGCAGAACCACCTGTTTCAATGGTATCTGCGTCCACTGCCCGTTTTATGGCGACTGTATCATCTTTTCCTTCCACCACGATAATTTCTTTTATTTTCATTTTTTCCTCCAAAAAGGTGAAACTTTTCTTCTATGATAAACGTCTAATTGTTGAAAAGAAAATCAAAAAACAAACAATAGTATGTATTCTACTTTATTTTGTCTTTCTTGACTAATATTTATTTTATTTTAACAGAAAAAAGCAGAGGCTAAAAACCCCTGCTAAGTCAACTATCAATTTAGTCTAGAATCTTGATTTTCACTTTTTTCCTTCCCCAACGATAAGCAGCGTCCTTATCTGAGAAGAATACATCAATCTTGTGCCCTTTGATGGCACCACCGGTATCTCCAGCAACAGCATAGCCATAGCCTTCCACATATACTTTTGTTCCTAAAGGAATGACACTAGGGTCTACTGCAATTACTTTTGCTCCAGGATTAGATCGTAAATCAATTCCCGTACTCGTCACACCACTGCATCCATTACAGTAAGCTGTGTATGCCGTAGAGGAAACATAGAATTCCTTGGAGCTTGATTCCGTACTACGTGACACGACCTGTTGAGGTTGTGGTGTAGGTTGTGGTGGTGGCGGAGCTTTTGTTCCGACAGCAACGATGCGATCTAAGGATTCTTTCACCGTCTCTGTTTTCACCAATTCACGAGATACTTCTTTGCCGTTCTCTAAGATAACTTCATAATGATTGGCAACGGTCCCTTCTTGACCTTGCTGGACCACTTGCTCCTTCCCTTTGTCGAGGGAATCATCATTTTTTGTTACAACACCAAATTCAATAGGCTCTTCCACTACATCGGTGACTTTTTCAACTCTAGTAATATTTACTACAGAATCTTTTGCTACCAATTCTTCTAAACTAGGCTCCACTCGGTCAAGATCATTTACTGTGATATCGTGCTGTTCTAAAAAGTCAGCGACCGTAGTCGAAGTAGACCATACTTGTTGCTTTTTCCCACCTACCTTCAAGGTAACTTCAAATGCCTTCTTGATGGCAATGATTAAATCATCCTTGATTGGGGTATTTAAACTTTGACTTACCTTATCGTGCTCTTGTATATCTATATCTTCTTCTGCTAAGAATTCTTGTACTGTCTCTGCTGTCGTAAAGATGGAGCGCTCCTTATCATCAATGACAAGTTTCACTTCTTTCGCCGGATCCCAGACAATCTGCATGGCGTCACTGACCACGGTATCCTTTGAAGGTTCCAATCGATCCTCAGGATGGACTTTAATGTCCAGCTCTTTCAGAATATCCGCTACAGTTTTTGCGTGCGTGCGCACCGTGACTTCCTCACCGTCCACATTCACTGTTACAGCAGCCTTTGTGCCATGGAAGACACCAAAGCCAAGTATAGTTGAAAAGACTATGAAACTAGTAATAACCATCGCCAGTTTCGTCTTGCTCAACGAACCAGAAAACAGTTTTTTCATGCTATCTAACATGTAAAAAAACGCCTCCTTCTCCTCGAATGGATTATATAGACAGTTATGTAACTTGTCAACCCTTTCCATCAGCTTGACCGTAATGTCTATTATGCAGAAAATTCTCACAAAAGGGAAGTGAAAACTATCGACACGATTATCCTATGAAGAGAAGAAGATAGGTAGAACTTATTTGTTTTCACTCGAATTTGGACAAGTATCAGCGATTTTTGACATATTTCTTGTCAGTTTATGCCGAATAATTTCTTGGCATTTGCTGTTGTTTTTTCTGCTATTTCCTCTACCGTTACATTTTTCAATTCCGCCACCTGTTCCGCCACGAGCCGTACATATGCCGGTTCATTTCTTTTTCCACGATATGGATGTGGAGTCAAGTACGGGCAGTCCGTTTCTATAAGAAGCATGTCCATCGGAATCTCCTTCACCACTTCTTTCGGCTTTTTAGCATTCTTGAAGGTGACCGGTCCTCCGAACGAAATGTAGAAGTTCATCTCCATACATTCCTTTGCCACTTCCAAACTTCCCGTGAAGCAATGCATGATGCCTCCTACTTCCTTAGCGTCTTCTTCCTTAAGGATTTCCACCACATCAGCCGTCGCGTCCCTGTTATGAATGACGATTGGTAGCTTCACCTTTTTCGCCAATCGGATTTGCTTACGGAATACCTCTTTTTGCACATCTTTCGGGGATTTATCCCAATGATAATCAAGGCCCATCTCCCCGATTGCCACGACCTTCTCATGAGAAGCAAGGTCTTCAATCCAAGCTAAATCCTCATCTGTCATGTCAATCGCATCTACTGGATGCCAGCCTACCGCAGCATAAAGAAAATCATATTTCTCCACAAGTTCCATTGCCCGGTTTATCGTTTTACGGTCAAATCCTACTACTACCATGTTGTCTACTTTATCCTTACGAGCCCTATCAATTACTTCTTCGAGATCTTCCTCATACTGATCCGCATTCAAATGGACGTGTGTATCAAATAACATATGTAACACTCCTAAAAAATTTTTTAAAATATATCTCCTTGTAATCCTTTTCTTAAAATAATATAAACAAATAATATATTGATAAAGAAACAAAGAGGTGCAACCCGTTGTTACACGTGAAACACCTCTTTTATTATAAAATTATTTTATCCATAAACTAATTATTTTACTTTTGCACCTAACGGCAAGGAAGCATCAACCGAAGCCAAGGATAGGACTCCGTCTTTTTCTCCAGCAAGGATCATTCCTTCTGAGAGCTCTCCACGAAGTTTAACAGGCTTCAAGTTCGTCACGCAAATGACACGTTTTCCTACCAGCTCTTCTGGCTTGTAGAACTTGGCAATTCCGGAAACCACTTGTCTCTTTTCATATCCGAGGTCCAATTGCAGTTTTAATAGCTTATCGGCCTTTTTCACCGGTTCACAGTGAGTCACTTCCGCTACACGCAAATCTATTTTCATAAAATCATCAAATGTAATTTCCTCGGAGACAGGTGGCGCCTCTTCCACTGCTTTCTCCTCCACCTTTTCAGCAGGTGCTGATGGTTGCATAACATTTTTGATGTACTCCACCTCTTCTTTTACATCCAGACGAGGGAAGATAGGATCGGCTTTCACTGTTTTCGTTCCAGCAGGAATCTGTCCAAAGCTTGATAGGCTCTCCCATGATGCCTGGGAATCATTCACTCCAAGTTGAGCAAATATCTTTCCAGGTGTTCTAGTAAGGAACGGCTTCAGCAGGATGCCGATGAAACGAAGTGATTCTGCCAGATGGGCCATAACTGAAGCCAATTGCTCATTGGTATCTTCACTTTTCGCCAGAACCCAAGGCTGTGTTTCATCTATATATTTATTCGTTCTGCTAACAAGCTGCCAGATTGAGGATAAGGCTACGGAAAATTCCATGTTCTCCATGGCATTCTCATACTGTTGAACAATATTTTCCGCAAGATTGCTTAGGGACTCATCAAACTCCGTCACCTTCCCGTTATACACAGGAATTTCCCCACCGAAATACTTATCGATCATGGCAACGGTTCTGTTCAACAGGTTCCCAAGGTCGTTAGCCAAGTCAAAGTTCACTCTTTCCACGAAACCTTCCGGTGTGAAAACGCCATCCGCTCCAAATGGAACCTCTCTTAACAGGTAATATCTCAGTGCATCAAGGCCATATCGGTCGATCAGGGTAACAGGGTCAACCACATTCCCTTTTGACTTGGACATCTTTCCGTCCTTCATGAGCAACCAACCATGTGCAAAGACTTTTTTCGGCAACGGCAGATCCAATGCCATCAGCATGATCGGCCAGTAGATAGTATGGAAGCGGACGATCTCTTTTCCTACGAGGTGAACATCCGCAGGCCAGTACTTCATGTATTTCTCATCATTGTCTGTACCGTAACCCAGGGCTGTGATGTAGTTGGACAACGCATCAATCCAAACATAAATGACATGCTTAGGATCTCCAGGAACCTTTACACCCCAATCAAAAGATGTTCTGGAAACGGCAAGGTCTTCAAGGCCAGGCTTGATGAAGTTGTTAACCATTTCATTTTTTCTGGATTCGGGTTGAATGAACTCCGGGTTTTCCTCATAATACTGAAGCAGACGGTCCACATACTTGCCCATGCGGAAAAAGTAAGATTGCTCTCTTACCAATTCTACTGGGTGTCCGCTGTCAGGACTCTTTCCGCCAACCACTTTCCCGTTCTCCATGATCGGGTCGACTAGCTGGTGCTCACGATAGTATGTTTCATCCGGCACCGAATACCAGCCCTCGTACTCATCAAGATAAATATCCCCTTGATCGAGCAATTGCTTGAAAATCTTTTCTACCACTTCTTTGTGGCGATTTTCAGTCGTCCGAATAAAATCGTCATAGGAAATATCAAGTTTCTCCCATAACTCTTTAATTCCTGAAACAATATCATCTACATAGCTTTGAGGGGTAATACCCTTTTCTTCCGCTTTACGCTGGATTTTCTGGCCATGTTCGTCTGTACCGGTCAAGTACATCACATCAAAGCCCTTAAGTCGTTTGTAACGGGCCATTGCATCTCCCGCAACAGTCGTATATGCATGACCAATATGTAAATTACCACTTGGATAATAGATAGGTGTTGTAATGTAAAAAGTTTTTTTATCGGCTACCATCAAAAATTACCTCCCTATAATCGAAACATATAAAAGTAGAAAACTCCCGCCCGATGGACGAGAGCGATGAGCGTTTACCTTCTAAATATATATATGAACATCATAACCTATTTTTTATAACTATTATACATGGTTTGGCCCGGTATTGTTAAGGATTGAACAAAAACTTTTTCTCTTCTCCTATGAATTCCATTCTCCATCCATTCCACCATCCTTCCAATCGACATTTGTCGAAAAATATGTCGAATAAACAGTTGAAATTTGTCGAATTATGATTATAATTAGACTTGTATTCTATTGAAAATTAGTAATTTATTGTAAATGTTAACCAGATACCAATTCCGGTAAACCCTTATTACAAAGCAGTTTCTCCGCTTTTGGAATACATTTTTTAAAAGAAATACAAATATTTTCAAACATAATTGTTGACGGATTTTGTAAATGTTGTTATGATTAAATCACGTTAGATTTGTCGAATAATGACGAAAATGATAGATTAATAATATTAAATAATTTTAATTTGAGAGAGGGGTATTTTTCTTATGAAATCTACTGGTATTGTACGTAAAGTTGACGAGTTAGGCCGCGTGGTTATTCCTATCGAGCTTCGCAGAACGTTAGGAATCGCTGAGAAAGATGCTTTAGAAATCTACGTTGATGACGAAAAGATCATCTTGAAAAAATACAAGCCAAACATGACTTGCCAAGTTACTGGTGAAGTATCTGACCACAACCTAACACTTGCTGATGGAAAAATCATCTTAAGCCGTGAAGGTGCAGAAAAAATCATCCAAGAGATCCAAAACAACTTGCAAGCAAAGTAATATATGACACACAAAAGAGGGTGCTGCTGCACCCTCTTTTTTATTTGCGAATTAATTTTATAGTCTCGTTCAACTCCTGTAGATTTCCGTTCCAGGTATTCGCTTTCCGCGGGACGGTGGTTGAGCCTCCTCACTTCGTTCCGGGGTCTCAACCAACCGTTACTCCCCCGCTGGAGTCTCATACCTTGCACTACAATCTACAGGGAGAATTTCAGTACTATTCAACGTGAAATGCTTGGTAGACTTCTCTCTTTGGTAAGTTACGCTCTTTGGAGACTAGCTTGATTGCTTCTTTGGAGGAACAGTCTTCTGACTCCATTACTTGTTGCACGTGCTCCAAAACGGTTAGGTCTTTCCACCACGTGCTTTCTTCTTCTTGCTCTTCTGAACTGTTTCCTTCTATTATAATGCAACATTCCCCTTTGATGCCTTGTTCTTCGTACAGGGCCAGTACATCAGAGATATTACCTCGTGTGAACTCTTCGAATTTTTTCGTGAGCTCTCTGCTCACTACGATGGATCTGTCACCAAGTATCTCATGCATCAAGCTGAGTGTATCCTTCAGACGGTGAGGCGATTCGTAGAGAATAAATGTATCTGTGAACTTTTTCAGTCGTTCGAGCTCTTTTTTCTTTTCTTTTTTCTGACGATCAAGAAAGCCATAGAAATAAAATGGCTGTGAGACGACTCCTGACGCAATTAATGCCGTCAATGCTGCGTTTGCTCCTGGTAAAGGAACGACATACAGCTTTTCTTGGAGCGCTTCCACCACTATTTCATAGCCAGGATCTGAGATGGAAGGCATGCCAGCATCACTTACCAGGCCAATGTCCTTGCCATCTTTTAAAAGATCGATTATTTTTCTGCCGCTCTGTTCTTTGTTGTGTTCGTGATAACTGATAAGGGGAGTAGTTATCTCAAAGTAGTTACAAAGTTTTTTGGTGTTTCGTGTATCTTCTGCTGCAATAAAGGCTACTTCTTTTAACATCCTTAGGGAACGGTAGGTGATGTCTTCTAAGTTTCCGATGGGTGTTGGAATCAGGTAAAGTCTACCTTGACTGTATGAGTCGCTAAAGCTTTTTTGTTGCCATAAATCCATATGAATCCCTCATTTTTATTAGACTACTTAGGTTGTTACGTTAACTTCCGTTGACTTCCGCAAAGAGCATCTTTCTTACTTCAGGGGTGTATTCGCCATTCTCATCATATACAAGCAGGGGCGGAAGGATTTTTAAGTCGGGGTTTCCATCCTTAATTCCTTCTATTAAAAGTGTATTGGCCGGCTTGCCGAGTTTGGAATGGACAAATTGAAGACGCTTCGGCTCAAGTCGGTATTTTCTCATCAAGGTTACAATATCCAGCAGCCTGCCCGGTCGATGTACGAATGCCACCTTCCCGCCCTGCTTTGCAACATGGCTGCTGACACGGACGACGTCTTCTAAAGTGCATTCTATTTCATGCCTTGCAATGGCATAGTGCATGTTACTATTTATTTTTTCTTCCTTCTCTGCTAAAGGAAAATACGGCGGATTACATGTCACCACATCGTATTTTTTATTTCCAAGCATGGCGGGCAGGTCCTTTAAATCATCGTTCATAATACTCAAACGATCTGCCAGTCCGTTATAGTCAATGCTTCTCTGCGCCATATTAGCAAGACGCTCTTGTATTTCCACGCCAATGATGGAGCCTTTCGTTCGTTTACTTAACAATAAGGGGATAATCCCATTGCCAGTACAGAGATCCATGATATTGCCCTTTTGTATCGGAACATAAGCAAACTGTGCTAACAGAACAGCATCTAAGGAAAAAGAAAAAACAGATGGACTCTGTATAATCCGTAAATTCTCCGCCAATAAATAATCGAGCCGCTCATCACCGATAAGATCTACCTCTACCATCTAACAAAACCCTTTCGTACCATAATCTTTCCCTATTATAACGCAAGTTTTATGAAAAACATAAGAGGCCAGTAAGATTATATTTAGGCTCTGTTAATCGCCGCTTTTGATTTACGCACTGGGCTTCGCTTTCCGCGGGGCGGTGCTTGAGCCTCCTCACTTCGTTGCGGGGTCTCAAGTCTACCGCTACCTCCCGCTGGAGTCTTCGCCCTGTGCTACAATCAAAAGCTCTAGATTCTAAATCCTTTAGTTTTTGCATTAATATTTTTACCAAACAAAAAGCCGCCCATCCGTTTACCGGAGAAGCGACTTTTTTACTTCTTATTAAGGAAAGACAAGCAAAACATACAGTCCCCTTCTTTTCGCGGACTGCCGAAATTCAGGTTGCATATATGAAACCCTTCTTGGTACAGCCTGGCCAAATTATCATAACCCTCACCCACATCGGTTTGCTTGTTTTGTTCCTGCTGTTTTTTCTTGTGCTTCTGTTTAGTGTTTGAGGCTTGCTCCTCCTCTTTTGTCATCTGCTCGAGACGCTTACGGAGATGGCCGTTTTCCACCAGCACAGTGTTGTTCTCTTCAATAATAAGGGCAAGGTGCTCTTTTAATTCTCCAAGCTGCTTATATAAATGTCCAATCTGTTCTTCCATATTGCTGACAGAATCAAATATTTCCTTCTTGTCCAAGTTTTCCACCTCTTAATCTGTGGCTTGCGTAGAAACGGCTCCATCTTGCAGTAATTCATCCAATGAATATTCCACCACTCGGTCTTTTCCGGATAACTCCACTTGCATCACACGTTCGAGTATATTCAGCCCAACCACGCGGCCAACTCCATTCGGTGTTTTGATCATCTCATCCAGATCCGGTAATTGCTCCTTAGCGGACTCATATTCATCATTTTCATACTTCAAACAACACATCAGACGGCCACATAACCCAGAGATTTTGGAAGGGTTTAGCGACAGGTTCTGATCTTTCGCCATTTTAATGGATACCGGTTCGAAATCCCCCAGGAATGTCGAGCAACACAGCATCCGTCCACATGGGCCAATTCCGCCCAAGAGTTTTGCTTCATCGCGGACTCCAATTTGTCTAAGCTCAATTCTAGTACGGAATATGGAGGCCAGATCCTTTACAAGCTCCCTGAAATCTACCCGTCCATCTGCTGTGAAGTAGAAGATGATTTTATTTCGATCGAATGTATATTCCACATCCACCAGTTTCATATCCAAACCATGATCGTTCACTTTTGTAAAACAAACATCAAATGCTTCTTTGGCCGCCTTTTTATTTTCATCTACAATAAGACGATCCTTTTGGTCAGCAATACGGAGCACTTTTTTCAACGGGAGTACGACATCATTTTCGTCGACTTTCTTTTGACCGATGACAGCCTTTCCGAACTCCACGCCTCTTACCGTTTCGACAATGACAAATTCATTATCTGTTATATCAAGCCCATTCGGGTCAAAATAGTATATTTTTCCTGCTTTTTTAAAACGAACTCCCACTACTTCATACAAACTAATATCCCTCCTGCAAGTTTAACGCTAATTGTTCCATGAGAAGGTGCGGATTCACATTCGATGCTAACCGAGACTTGCTTTGTAATATATAGGATAAATGCTCGGTCACTCGTTGTTGAGTCGTCTGGAGAGCCGACTTCTGGATCAATTCCTTTTCGTCGACAAACACCATCTGCTCCTCTTTGGATAACTGAGCATACAGCATATCTTTATAAATAAATAGCATTAAATCTAAACCTATCTCCAGTTGCTTTCTATCTGAAAAATGGGGCATCCATTTTTCTTGTATAAACAGCAATGATGCTTGAGGGCGATTAAATATCGCTTCATACAATTTTATCACTAAATTTCTAGCCAGCGCAAACCAATCATCTCGACATAATTCTACTGCTTCCTCTAAACTGTTCGTCAAGGATGCAGCAGACTTTGCCAACGGAAGCGAAATGTCTTCTGCCATCAGTTTATTCACCAGTCCTTCTGACGTTAAGGCCCGGAAAGATAGGGGCTGGCACCTTGATATAATGGTATTCAGCATCTGATTGACGTTTTCCGTCAGCAGGAATGCGAACGTTTCCTGATTGGGCTCTTCAAGAAACTTCAGTAGACTATTGGCAGCATTTGTGGTCATTTTATCTGCATGCTCAATAATATATATCTTTCTTTTAGACTCTAAGCCTGTTTTAGTGAATTCCTCTTGCAAAAATTGAATCTGCTGTTTTTTTATAGAATTCCCATCCGGCTCAAGAACGTGAACATCGGGGTGGTTACGGGAATCTATCCGCTTACAATTGGAACAGGCCTGACACGGATTAACGCCATTGAGCTCTTTGCACAACAGGCTTTTTGCAAAGAGGTAGCTGACCTCTTTTTTCCCCGTACCCTTCATTCCGTCCAATAAATAAGCATGAGCGATCCTGTTCCGCTCCAAGCTGTTTGTTACAATTCTTGCAACAGTAGGCTGGCTATGTAGATCAGACCAACTTTTTATCACCATCATCACTCACTAACTTACATATATAAATTGATGAGCAGTCCTTTTATCTCACCGATACTGCTCAATATGTTTATTCTTGATTCCTCTTGATTCATCACCTTATCAGTAAGACCGATAAGCGCTTCATCGATCTGCTTCACCATATGAAGATGTCTGGATTGTCCATCATGTGTCCAATGGTGGGATTGGTTCAACTCCATCCCGAACTCGACCGCCTCTTCCATAAAACGTTTTACCAGTGTCTTATATTTTGCCAAGTCCTGAAAAGAACGTGAATTCCCCAGACGGTCTCCCACCATTTCAATATCCTTCATTAACCTTTGCAATTGCTCGGAATGCAATTTGTTGGAATGCTTTTGCATGACCTCTCCAAAGGCAATGGTAGAGTTGGTGCCACCTTTAGGATCCATTCTTCCCTTTTCTACACTTGTTCTGAGATCGGTTGATATTTTCAATGCGGAACGTCCCTTTCCTTTGGCCTTTACTTTTGTGTATACAACCTTCTAAAAAAGCAGCCCTTCAACCACTTTTCCAACTGTTAAAATTGGTGAAAGTGCTCAACCGGCAATACAAAAACGGTTGCGCCACCAACCTCTACCTCCACCGGATAAGGAACATAGGAATCCGCATTTCCACCCATGGGAGAGACAGGCGCGACCAACTGCTGACGGTGTTGGCAGTTGTCTTTAATTATATCCATAGCCTTTTGTACGCGAACATCTTCTGTACCAATCATAAAAGTCGTATTTCCCGATTTCAGAAATCCACCGGTACTTGCGAGTTTGGTAGCACGGAAATTATGTTCCACCAAGGCATTCATTAATCTATTACTGTCTTTATCCTGAATAACGGCCATGATCATCTTCATATATAGCGCCTCCTTTATTTTACCATTAAATATCTGTTACTTCATTATTTCGTATGTGGTAATAAATATTACCATCTATTAAAACCCATGTTCTGCAAAATAGGAGATAAGAATATCCCTTACCTGCTCACAAACAGATTCGAAATCTTTGGATGCATCAACCACAGCAAACCTGTCACGATACTTATCCTTTACCAGATCATAGCCTTCCTTCACCTTGTAGTGGAAATCCAGCTTCTCCTGATCTAGACGATTGATTTCACGTTTATTATTCGCTGCAATTCGCTCAAGTCCTGCTTCAGGTTCAATATCAAAATAAACAGTTAAGGATGGCATCATTTTTTCCGTCGCAAATTCATTAATGCCGAGTACATCCTCTACCCCTATTCCTCTTGCATATCCTTGATAGGCCAGAGAACTGTCAATAAAACGGTCACACAAAACTATTTTATTTTCCTTTAAGGCAGGAATGACCCTCTCCACTAAATGTTGACGGCGGGCAGCTGCATACAGCAATGCCTCTGTTCTCGCATCCATCTCTGTATTATCACAATCCAATATGACACTCCGGATCTGCTCGGCAATGGAGATGCCACCAGGCTCCCTTGTCAACAAAATCGGATACTTCCGTTCAGTCAGCTCTTTCGCTAATTTCTGGATGACAGACGTTTTTCCCGCGCCCTCTGGTCCTTCAAATGTTATAAATAATCCCTTCACAAGCGTGTTACTCCTTTTCCTTCTTATATATATACATATAATTACTTTTAAGCCACTCGCTTCCTTGGAACCTGGCACCGTGATTCTCTAGTACCTCGATATATTCCAGTGTGGAACGTGTAATTCTCTCCCCCTTGAATAACAGAGGGATTCCTGGTGGATAAGGAATAACAGGTTCGGCTGCAACCTCCCCAACCGCATCCTCCAAGCTGCATTTGACCACCTCATAGTCATGTTGCTCACTGAAAGGGATGGCCAATCGGCTTATTTCTACCGGAAACGGCGGGATGATCAATCTTCCCTTTTCCTTTCCATCCTTTGTTTGACCCAATAATGCTCGGGCTATTCTCTCTATCATATCATGTTTTTTATCATTAACCGCCAGCGGCAAAACAATTAATACATTCTGCGGGTCTGCCAACTCGACAAAGAGTCCTTCTTTTTCAAGAAGCTGCTGTAATTCAAAGCCAGTCAGACCGGTAGTGGAACGAAGAGTCAGCTTTAACGGATCCACCTGCAATCCACTTTTAGGGACAACCACTTCCACCCCTTCAATTTTGCCTATTACCTGATGGATATCTGTTATGTCATCGTATAAGTCTCTCACTTCCTGCTCATGCATGGACGCAAGATAGTACCTTGCAATATCCAACGACGCCATCAACGGATAGGACGGACTGCTAGACTGCAACATTTTCAAATAATGAGCAATTCTTTTATTCTTCACTCTATCCCCCTGCACATGCAGGAAAGATGCCATCGTCATTGCCGGAAGGGTTTTATGTGCAGATTGCACTACAACATCCGCCCCTGATGCCAATGCCGACTTTGGAAAAGGTTTACCCAATATAAAGTGTGCTCCATGCGCTTCATCCACCAACACCGGTAGATTATATGAATGGATGATAGTAACCAGCTCATCGAGTCTCATTGCTACTCCATAATAATTGGGATTCGTTAAAATAACTGCCTCTATCCCATCAACCGTCTCCAAGGCTTCTTGTAACTGATTTGGCTTGATGGAGACGGCTACCCCCAACCTCTCATCGACCTCACATGATAAAAAAACAGGCTCTGCTCCAGCAAGCTCCAAACCGTTCAGGATGGATTTATGACAGTTTCGTTGAACGAGCACTTTACTTCCTCTGCTACATGTTCCCATAATCATTGCCAAATTCCCGACTGTCGACCCATTCACAAGGAAAAACGTTTCCTTTGCCCTGTACAGGTCAGCAGCCAATCTTTGTGCTTCCTCAATAATCCCCTCAGAATCATGTAAATCATCCAACCCTGTAATCTCTGTCGCATCCAACTTCAATATATCCTCAAAATACCCGCTTGCTTCAGCAGGAAAAACAGTCCCAAACTTATGCCCAGGTACATGACCGGACAAGGGAGAACTCTCCCAATGCTTTTTAAGCGCTGAAAACAGCGGTGTTTTATTCTGGTCCAACACTAAGTCCACCCTCTTGCTAACCTTTTCCCGCTTATCTTTCATTAAGCTGATCTAATACCATTATAACGGATAGACCGTTAGACTCATAGTTACCCAACTATCTCGCGAAAAAAATAAAAGCCCTTAAAGGACTTTTCATTTTACACACTTTTTAACAATCTTTTTAAGAGAAAATTTTCGGAATTGTAATCTTACGGAGCTGTTTGAGATAAAACTTATACTTTGGATCTTCTACTTCCGTCTGCAACATCGTGCCCTCGCACTCCGTACAGATAAACTCCGTGTACAGATGGATTCCTCTTTCTTTCTGCTCTTCACAAACAATACACGTTTCCCCAATTGATGAATGAATGGCTGACTTCATATCTCTTTCTCCACCTCCATCCACTATTCTAACCAGATTGACCAATTGTATACTACTTTAGTAAAATCCCAGCCTACCAATCTTCTACATCTAGTGTATGTAAGGCCTACTAGTCTGTGTTTGTCTTGAAATAAAAAAAGATGGGCGGTTTTTTGGAGGTTTTATTGAGTGAGAGGTGTTTTGTTTTGTTTTGTTGGAGGGGTGGATGAAGACCATAATCAGACTAAAACCTTGATATAGATCCTGCCAGCTATACTTTTATAAGCCGCGTGTTTTTTTTATCCGCTAAGTTTTCCATTTATCCGCTAACTTTTCGATTTATCCGCTGAATGAAGACCTTTCTGAGAGAAGATGCCTTTATGGAAGGTCTTCGTGAAGGTGATGAAGACCTTTGTGATGGGAAAAATTTTGGCGCAAGGTCCTCATCGTGGCAATGAAGACCTTTCCGAGAGAAAAATGAGCCCCAAAGTGTCTTCATACCCATGATGAAGACACTTTCGGACAGAAAAGCCACCTTCAAATTGTCTTCATACTTTCTTCATATGCCTCATGATGACAATCTCAACGAGAAAACCTCCTCCAAATTGTCTTTAAAACATTGATGAAGGGGTTAAACACATTAAATCGTTATTATAGGATCGGACCAGTGTTGGTTTATAAGCGAACTTTTCATTTTATTGTCCATGTTTTCATTTTATAAGCCAACTTTTCGTTTTATAAGCCAAGTCGCACCATTTAAAGGCCATTCGACACCAACTGACAAAAAACACTTCCCAAAAAAGTCTCACAAAACAAAAAAAAACCAGCGCCTAATTTAATAAGCACTGGTCTTCCATAAATTTGCCTGGCAACGTCCTACTCTCACAGGGGGAGATCCCCCAACTACCATCGGCGCTGAAGAGCTTAACTTCCGTGTTCGGTATGGGAACGGGTGTGGCCTCTTCGCCATCATTACCAGACATATTCAGTTGAAGGTTGATCCTTCAAAACTAGATAATGTGTTCATATCAAGATATTCATATCGTTCACTTATTTCAATACTTATTTGGGTTAAGTCCTCGATCGATTAGTATTCGTCAGCTCCACATGTCGCCATGCTTCCACCTCGAACCTATCTACCTGATCATCTTTCAGGGATCTTACTTGCCGAAGCAAAAGGAAATCTCATCTTGAGGGGGGCTTCATGCTTAGATGCTTTCAGCACTTATCCCGTCCGCACGTAGCTACCCAGCTATGCCTTTGGCAAGACAACTGGTACACCAGCGGTGCGTCCATCCCGGTCCTCTCGTACTAAGGACAGCTCCTCTCAAATTTCCTGCGCCCACGACGGATAGGGACCGAACTGTCTCACGACGTTCTGAACCCAGCTCGCGTACCGCTTTAATGGGCGAACAGCCCAACCCTTGGGACCGACTACAGCCCCAGGATGCGATGAGCCGACATCGAGGTGCCAAACCTCCCCGTCGATGTGGACTCTTGGGGGAGATAAGCCTGTTATCCCCGGGGTAGCTTTTATCCGTTGAGCGATGGCCCTTCCATGCGGAACCACCGGATCACTAAGCCCGACTTTCGTCCCTGCTCGACTTGTAGGTCTCGCAGTCAAGCTCCCTTGTGCCTTTACACTCTGCGAATGATTTCCAACCATTCTGAGGGAACCTTTGGGCGCCTCCGTTACTCTTTAGGAGGCGACCGCCCCAGTCAAACTGCCCACCTGACACTGTCTCCCAGCCCGATAAGGGCTGCGGGTTAGAATTTCAATACAGCCAGGGTAGTATCCCACCGACGCCTCCACCGAAGCTAGCGCTCCGGCTTCTCAGGCTCCTACCTATCCTGTACAAGCTGTACCAAAATTCAATATCAGGCTACAGTAAAGCTCCACGGGGTCTTTCCGTCCTGTCGCGGGTAACCTGCATCTTCACAGGTACTATAATTTCACCGAGTCTCTGGTTGAGACAGTGCCCAGATCGTTACGCCTTTCGTGCGGGTCGGAACTTACCCGACAAGGAATTTCGCTACCTTAGGACCGTTATAGTTACGGCCGCCGTTTACTGGGGCTTCGGTTCAAAGCTTCGCTTGCGCTAACCTCTCCCCTTAACCTTCCAGCACCGGGCAGGCGTCAGCCCCTATACTTCGCCTTACGGCTTCGCAGAGACCTGTGTTTTTGCTAAACAGTCGCCTGGGCCTATTCACTGCGGCTCTCTCGGGCTTTAACACCCTAACAGAGCACCCCTTCTCCCGAAGTTACGGGGTCATTTTGCCGAGTTCCTTAACCAGAGTTCTCTCGCTCACCTTAGGATTCTCTCCTCGCCTACCTGTGTCGGTTTGCGGTACGGGCACCATACTCCTCGCTAGAGGCTTTTCTTGGCAGTGTGAAATCAGGAACTTCGGTACTATATTTCCCTCGCTATCACAGCTCAGCCTTCATGAGAAGCGGATTTGCCTACTTCTCAGCCTTGCTGCTTAGACGCGCATATCCAACAGCGCGCTTACCCTATCCTTCTGCGTCCCCCCATTGCTCAAACGGAGTGGAGGTGGTACAGGAATATCAACCTGTTATCCATCGCCTACGCCTTTCGGCCTCGGCTTAGGTCCCGACTAACCCTGAGCGGACGAGCCTTCCTCAGGAAACCTTAGGCATTCGGTGGAAGGGATTCTCACCCTTCTTTCGCTACTCATACCGGCATTCTCACTTCTAAGCGCTCCACCAGTCCTTACGGTCTAGCTTCAACGCCCTTAGAACGCTCTCCTACCACTGTTCGTAAGAACAGTCCGCAGCTTCGGTGATACGTTTAGCCCCGGTACATTTTCGGCGCAGAGTCACTCGACCAGTGAGCTATTACGCACTCTTTAAATGGTGGCTGCTTCTAAGCCAACATCCTGGTTGTCTAAGCAACTCCACATCCTTTTCCACTTAACGTATACTTGGGGACCTTAGCTGGCGGTCTGGGCTGTTTCCCTCTTGACTACGGATCTTATCACTCGCAGTCTGACTCCCATGGATAAGTCTTTGGCATTCGGAGTTTGACTGAATTCGGTAATCCGATGAGGACCCCTAGTCCAATCAGTGCTCTACCTCCAAGACTCTAACACATGAGGCTAGCCCTAAAGCTATTTCGGAGAGAACCAGCTATCTCCAGGTTCGATTGGCATTTCACCCCTACCCACACCTCATCCGCTCACTTTTCAACGTGAGTCGGTTCGGGCCTCCATTCAGTGTTACCTGAACTTCACCCTGGACATGGGTAGATCACCTGGTTTCGGGTCTACGACCACGTACTCATGCGCCCTATTCAGACTCGCTTTCGCTACGGCTCCGTCTCATCGACTTAACCTTGCACGTAATCGTAACTCGCCGGTTCATTCTACAAAAGGCACGCTATCACCCATTAACGGGCTCTAACTACTTGTAGGCACACGGTTTCAGGATCTATTTCACTCCCCTTCCGGGGTGCTTTTCACCTTTCCCTCACGGTACTGGTTCACTATCGGTCACTAGGGAGTATTTAGCCTTGGGAGATGGTCCTCCCTGCTTCCGACGGGATTTCTCGTGTCCCGCCGTACTCAGGATCCACTCAGGAGGGAACGAAGTTTCAACTACAGGGTTTTTACCTTCTATGACGGACCTTTCCAGATCGCTTCATTTACCCCGTTCCTTTGTAACTCCATGTTGAGTGTCCTACAACCCCAAGAGGCAAGCCTCTTGGTTTGGGCTAATTCCGTTTCGCTCGCCGCTACTCAGGAAATCGCGTTTGCTTTCTCTTCCTCCGGGTACTAAGATGTTTCAGTTCCCCGGGTCTGCCTTCAGTACCCTATGTATTCAGGTAAAGATACTGCTCCATTACGAGCAGTGGGTTTCCCCATTCGGAAATCTCCGGATCAAAGCTTACTTACAGCTCCCCGAAGCATATCGGTGTTAGTCCCGTCCTTCATCGGCTCCTAGTGCCAAGGCATCCACCGTGCGCCCTTAATAACTTAACCGTTGACCAAAAGGTCATGTGTCGATATCAGCGATGATATCTATAAAGAAAATTACTAAGATGAACGATATTCTGTGAATATCTTGATATTAGTTACATTATCTAGTTTTCAAGGAACAACTAAGACAAATCGTCAGATTTGTCATGAGAGAATGCTCTCTCAAAACTAAACAAAACAACAAGCGTACATTTCCTTAGAAAGGAGGTGATCCAGCCGCACCTTCCGATACGGCTACCTTGTTACGACTTCACCCCAATCATCTGTCCCACCTTAGGCGGCTGGCTCCAAAAGGTTACCCCACCGACTTCGGGTGTTACAAACTCTCGTGGTGTGACGGGCGGTGTGTACAAGGCCCGGGAACGTATTCACCGCGGCATGCTGATCCGCGATTACTAGCGATTCCGGCTTCATGCAGGCGAGTTGCAGCCTGCAATCCGAACTGAGAACGGTTTTATGGGATTGGCTCGACCTCGCGGTTTTGCTGCCCTTTGTACCGTCCATTGTAGCACGTGTGTAGCCCAGGTCATAAGGGGCATGATGATTTGACGTCATCCCCACCTTCCTCCGGTTTGTCACCGGCAGTCACCTTAGAGTGCCCAACTGAATGCTGGCAACTAAGATCAAGGGTTGCGCTCGTTGCGGGACTTAACCCAACATCTCACGACACGAGCTGACGACAACCATGCACCACCTGTCACTCTGTCCCCCGAAGGGGAACGTCCTATCTCTAGGAGTGTCAGAGGATGTCAAGACCTGGTAAGGTTCTTCGCGTTGCTTCGAATTAAACCACATGCTCCACCGCTTGTGCGGGCCCCCGTCAATTCCTTTGAGTTTCAGTCTTGCGACCGTACTCCCCAGGCGGAGTGCTTAATGCGTTAGCTGCAGCACTAAAGGGCGGAAACCCTCTAACACTTAGCACTCATCGTTTACGGCGTGGACTACCAGGGTATCTAATCCTGTTTGCTCCCCACGCTTTCGCGCCTCAGTGTCAGTTACAGACCAGAAAGTCGCCTTCGCCACTGGTGTTCCTCCAAATCTCTACGCATTTCACCGCTACACTTGGAATTCCACTTTCCTCTTCTGCACTCAAGTCCCCCAGTTTCCAATGACCCTCCACGGTTGAGCCGTGGGCTTTCACATCAGACTTAAAGGACCACCTGCGCGCGCTTTACGCCCAATAATTCCGGACAACGCTTGCCACCTACGTATTACCGCGGCTGCTGGCACGTAGTTAGCCGTGGCTTTCTGGTTAGGTACCGTCAAGGTGCGAGCAGTTACTCTCGCACTTGTTCTTCCCTAACAACAGAGCTTTACGACCCGAAGGCCTTCATCGCTCACGCGGCGTTGCTCCATCAGACTTTCGTCCATTGTGGAAGATTCCCTACTGCTGCCTCCCGTAGGAGTCTGGGCCGTGTCTCAGTCCCAGTGTGGCCGATCACCCTCTCAGGTCGGCTACGCATCGTCGCCTTGGTGAGCCATTACCTCACCAACTAGCTAATGCGCCGCGGGCCCATCTGTAAGTGATAGCCGAAACCATCTTTCAATAAAGAACCAGGAGGTTCCTTATATTATCCGGTATTAGCTCCGGTTTCCCGAAGTTATCCCAGTCTTACAGGCAGGTTGCCCACGTGTTACTCACCCGTCCGCCGCTGACTTCTTAAAAGCAAGCTTTTAAGAAGTCCGCTCGACTTGCATGTATTAGGCACGCCGCCAGCGTTCGTCCTGAGCCAGGATCAAACTCTCCAATAAAGAGTCTGAGCTTTTGCTCAAAATTTGCTAGCTTGTATTACTTAAATCATTTTGCCGATTCCGTAGAACCGACGTTATGACGCTGTTGTTTTGTTTAGTTTTCAAAGAACTCTTTTCGCCGTTCTCTCGAAGCGACTTTATTATCTTACCACATGCTTCCGAAACAAGTCAACAACTTTTTAAAAGTATTTTTGATTTATGTAATCGGTCGTTTGTGACAACGAAATATAATATACCATTTAAATAAAGTAGAAGTCAATGATAAAAATAAAAAAACCTCCTTTATTTTTAGGAGGGCTGTTTGATGCTTGAATATCATCTCATAATATATACATTTGAATGATTACCAAAGAGATGACACCAGGTATTCCTAGTAGTCCAGAAATGGCTGCAGTGGCAGGATTAATTGGTACGTGTATCCCCATGGAATTTCCAAAGGCGTTTAAGAAGAATAAAAAAAGCGCCCCAATCATTACTTTTATAAGTGTCTGTCCGGCAAAGCGCAATGGCTTGATTGGTGTTCCCACCAACAGAACAAGTAAGATCAGCCCGCCTATCAGTGCTATTACCAGTAACGGTTCCATTATGTTTCCCCCTCTTGCCAGCTTGTACTAAACTATATGTGAGAGGCTTACAGTTAAGAACTTGCTATGTTAATAATAGTCTCTATTAAATGAGTTAATAAAAAAGTAGCTGAATGATTCATCAGCTACTTTTTCACCATACGTGTACGAACTTCTCTTAATAAGAAGAGATACTTGGCTTCTGCCACTTTCAGTTGGCAGATCACTTCTTCTGAGGGATCCACGCTTTTATCCACGAGACTCTTTTGTTTTGCCCATCGATTTTTACATTCTTCTGTTGTTTCCATCAATTTATGATCGAACTGTTTTTTTAAGCGGTCTTTTTTTCGAAAGAACATAGGTTGTGTTAACCCCTTTACCAATTAAGTCATTACTTGTACCCTTGGCTTGCATAAGACTCTGTTAAACACCGCTGTCCGCAACGGGCTTTGCTTTACTCTCAGTAGTCTTAAATCTCCCGTCTTCCCTCAAGGGCTTTGGATAAAGTCACTTCATCTGCATATTCTAGATCTCCGCCTACAGGAAGTCCATGAGCAATACGAGTCATTTTTATTCCGGATGGCTTTAATAATCTAGATATATACATGGCGGTCGCTTCGCCTTCTATATTAGGGTTGGTTGCAAGAATCAGTTCCTGAACCTCATCATCTTGCAATCGTTTGATAAGTTCCGGAATCTTGATATCTTCTGGGCCGATGCCATCCATCGGGGAAATTGCCCCATGCAAGACATGGTAGAGACCGTTATAGTCCCTCATTTTTTCCATTGCGATGACATCCTTGGTTTCCTGCACGACACATATGATGGTTCTGTTCCTTCTATTATCCTCACAGATATAGCATGGATCCTTGTCTGTGATATGTCCACATACAGAACAATAGGAAAGGTTTCTTTTGGCATTAACTAAAGCTTTTGCAAAATCAAGCACAGTGTCTTCTTTCATATTAAGTACGAAAAAAGCCAGACGAGCGGCCGTTTTCGGGCCGATACCTGGCAATTTCATAAAGCTGTCGATCAGCTTTGATATAGGCTCAGGATAGTGCATAAAGGTCCTCCTAGAAAAGTCCTGGCATGTTTAACCCTTTAGTGAATTGACCCATGGTGTCATTAGTTAACTCTTCCATTTTCTTAAGGGCATCGTTTGTTGCTGCTAGAACCAAGTCTTGTAGCATTTCAATATCTTCAGGGTCTACCACTTCTTCTTTGATATTCACTTCGATAATTTCCTTCTGGCCATTAACAACAACTGTTACCATACCGCCGCCAGCAGTACCTTCCATTGTCTTTTCAGCCAGCTCTTCTTGAGCTTTCGCCATATCCTTTTGCATTTTTTGCATCTGTTTCATCATTTTTTGCATGTTACCCATTCCGCCGCCACGCATCATAATAAATTCCTCCAATACTATATTTGTAGTTAATTTTTATTCCTTTATTTCTACAAGGTCAGGACCGACGAGTTTTTTCGCTTCTTCAATGAAGGGGTCGTCTTTTGCCTCGTCGCCCTCTTCATCACTTTTTTGCCCGCGAATGAATCCTTCTCTTATTTTCAGCCATTCTTCTTCCGGAACGGCCAGCATATCATAAGATTTGCCGGTAAGCTCGAGGATGATTTGCTCCAAGTTCTGCTTGACCGGTTCATCGGATGCCATTTTGCAATGTATTTCATATTTAAACTTTAACACAAAAGCACTGCTCGCTGCAGCTACAGGTTCACTATCGGTCAACAGGGCTGCATGGGATACTTTGTTCTGCTTGCGCAATGCTTCCAGTAATTGAGCCCAGCTGCCTTTGATGCTATCTAGATCTCCTCTTGTTGCCTGCTTCAGTACTTCCTGGATTCGGCCGGTTGCAGGCTTGAACCCGTTTCTTGTTCCTCCACCGCTTCTTGCTGGTGCCTTGGTTGGTGCATTTACTTTTGCTGCTCCGCCTACATTTCCAGCGGCAAGCTCCTTCACTTTGCTTTCAAGCATGGTGATTTTCTTTTGTAGAAGATTCACCTGATCTTGATTGGCCGCTTCCTGTGTAGAAGATTCAAGCTGACAAAGCTTCACGAGTGCCACTTCTAGGTAAATCCGTGGATGGTTCGTCCACTTCATTTCCTGCTGACTTTTATTCAGGATATCAATTGTGTCATAAATCGTCTCAGCTGGGATTTCCTCTGCAAACCGTTGAAACGCCTCATCCACCTGCACCCTGTCCAAGATTTGTTCAAGATTTGGTGCCGTTTTATATAGAAGCATGTCACGGTAATAGAAGATAAGATCTTCTAGAAACCTGGCTGGATCCTTTCCTGATTGAAATACCTGATGGAGGGAATCCAACGCCTCTGCAACATTTTTATGATACAGGCCATGTACGATATCTGTCAGGAAAGTTTGCGAGACAGATCCAGTGATGGCAAGTGCATCCCCGACGGTCAACATCCCGTCACTGAAAGAGATTGCCTGATCCATCAGGCTGAGGGCGTCACGCATCCCTCCTTCAGCCGCTCGAGCAATGACAGCCAGAGCTTGTGGCTCAGCTTCAATAGCTTGTGCTTGTAAAACAGTAGATAGCCTTCCGACAATCGACTCCCCTGTAATCCTTTTAAAATCAAAACGCTGACACCGCGAGATTATCGTCAAAGGAATTTTATGAGGCTCTGTTGTTGCCAAAATAAAGAGGACATGTTTCGGAGGTTCTTCAAGCGTCTTTAATAACGCATTGAACGCTCCGATCGAAAGCATATGTACTTCATCTATAATATAAACTTTGTACTTGACTGAACTTGGAGCATATTTGACCTTGTCACGGATATCACGGATTTCGTCGACTCCATTATTGGAGGCCGCATCAATTTCTATGACATCAGAAATAGATCCATCTGTAATGCCTTTACAGGAAGGACACTCATTGCAAGGTTCTGCAACTGGGGCATGTTCACAGTTAACCGCTTTGGCAAGTATTTTGGCCGCACTTGTTTTTCCAGTTCCTCTTGGGCCGGAGAACAAGTAGGCGTGAGAAAACTTCTGTTGAAGCAGGGCGTTTTGTAAGGTTTGGGTTATATGTTCTTGTCCCACGACGTCTGCAAAGGTCTGTGGTCGAAAAACACGATATAAAGCTTGATATGCCACCAATATGCCCTCCTTCTTTTTTATCCTCTTTCATTATACCGTAAGGCTTGGGTAAAATAAAATGTTTGTTCCGTGTTGAGGGTTATTAATAGTTTGATCGTTCCTTTCCGCTGCAGGCACTCGCTTTCCGCGGGGCGCTGCTTGAGCCTCCTCACTCCGTTGCGGGGTCTCAACCTACCGCTACCTCCCGCAGGAGTCGAGTGCCTTCCGCTCCAATCCACTTATTTGTTTAGCATTTGATCTTTAAATACATGAAAAAACCCACCCTAGAGACTAGAGTGGGTTGATTACTTTTATTTAACTGCCGTGCACCTTCCGTCGATTAGTCACCATAAGCGTTACTCAAGCAGTTAGCTCGACCCAGGCAACCCTGCGGCACATGAGAGAGTCCGCTTAATGCTGCTTCCTTCCGGACCTGACATGGTTCACGGGTTCCCATTGCGCAGGACCCAGGTGTCAACACCACTTACTTGAGGCAGACCCTACAGCCTACTAACCTCGAGAAGGGATTCAGCCTCGCTAGAGCGGATTGCGAGTACAGGGCACCGCTACCTCCCCGCTTAGCACGACAAAATTAAAACCATAAGTTGGTTACGTCAATAACTCGACGCATAATTTAGTATAAAGGGTAATGGTCAAAAAAGCAACCATCTACACCTGTAAATATTTAGGTGGCGTCACTGGACTGTTGCTTCTTTTCTTTCTTTTCCTGGCGAAGCTTCCGAAAAAAAGAAGATAAGAGCTCACCGCACTCCTCTGCTAGTACCCCGCTCACAACTTCCGTCTGATGATTGAACCTTTCATCCTGTAAGAGGTTCATCAGTGTACCAGCACAACCCGCTTTCGGATCTATTGCACCGTATACCACTTTCTTCACCCGTGACTGGATGATGGCTCCTGCACACATAGGGCAAGGCTCCAATGTCACATAGAGGATTGCATCTTCCAGACGCCATGTTTTCAAAGATTCACACGCTTTATCGATAACAAGTATCTCTGCATGCGTAATGGACCGCTGTGTCGTCTCTCTTAGGTTATAGCCGCTTGCAATCACCTTCCCATCTAGGACAAGTACAGCCCCGATTGGAACTTCTTTTAACGCTTCGGCCTTTTTTGCCTCTTCGATTGCGAGCTTCATGAAATGTTCATCCTGCATATATTAATTTCCTTTCCTTAATTACCTGGTTTATATTCTCGACCTCTTATCCATAGACTAACCCTTATGAGGTGATAAAACATGATGGAGCATTCCGCTTTACTTATTATAGATATTATCAATGATTTTCAATTTAAGCACGGAAAAGCTTTAGCGGAGAAAACCGTAACAATCTGCCCGAATATCGTGAAGATCAAGGAGATGATGCTAAAAAAGGAACGTCCAGTCATCTATATTAATGATCATTATAACCTATGGCAGGCCGACTACGATAAAATCATGAAGAAATGCCGCAACTCTCTTAGTGCACCAATTATTGAAGCACTCTACCCTACTGATCAGGATTATTTTCTGATAAAGCCGAAGCATTCCGCCTTTTTCGGTACAGCCCTACATACGCTGCTCTCACAGCTGAAGGTGAAAAATCTTGTCCTTTCCGGGATTGCCGGAAACATTTGTGTATTGTTTACAGCAAACGATGCGTATATGCGCGAGTTTGGACTCTTTATACCTAACGATGCCATTGCATCTGCAGATGAACAGGACAATACGTATGCCTTGCGGATGATGGAAAATGTCCTCAAAGCCGATGTACGTCCTACCGAAAAGTTACTAGCTGACACTTGAGTTTGTGGCATGAACCCTCTGCCTCCTTCATACATTGATAAAGGATACTGAATAGGAGGGACGAACCATGCAAATTCATGTCGTACGCCAAGGACAGACGCTAAGCGGGATTGCACAAGCCTATGCCACCACCCCGTCAGATATTATTGAAGCCAATGACCTTCCCAATCCTGATAGATTGGTGGTTGGGCAGGCATTGGTGATTCCCATTGTAGGTCGTTTTTATTTTGTCCAACAGGGTGATACCATTTTCTCGATCGCCAGAAGATTTAATACGACACCCGAAAGACTAATCGAAATAAACCAATTGAATCCCGCCACTCCCTTACGAGTCGGATTGCGCCTCTACATTCCTCCACAACCGAAGCGCGAGGCGGAAATTAACGCCTATGTGGAACCACGCGGAGATACGGTGTCAGAGGAACTACAACAGAGCTCGAGAAATGCCGCTCCTTATCTTACCTATCTGGCGCCTTTCAGCTTTCAAGTTTTACGGGATGGTTCCTTGAAAGAACCTCCATTGACGAACCTGCCGCAAATTGCAGCACAAGAGAATGTCATCTTGATGATGGTACTCACCAATCTCGAGGATGACGGATTTAGCGACGAACTTGGAAGAGTCATTTTAACAGATATGAATGTCCAAAATAAATTTTTGGATAACATCGTGACCACTGCCAAAAAGTACAACTTCAAAGATATCCATTTTGATTTTGAATACTTGCGTCCTGCAGACAAGGAAGCCTATAACACCTTCCTGCGCAAGGCAAGAGACAGATTCAAACAGGAGGGGTGGCTCATCTCCACCGCCCTTGCCCCTAAAACAAAGGCTGACCAGAAGGGGAAATGGTATGAGGCACATGACTATAAGGCACATGGGGAGATCGTTGATTTTGTTGTCATCATGACGTATGAATGGGGCTATAGCGGGGGTCCACCCATGGCCGTTTCCCCAATTGGCCCGGTCCGAGAAGTGCTCGAATACGCCATTACGGAAATGCCAAGCGAGAAAATCATGATGGGACAGAACCTTTACGGGTATGACTGGACACTACCTTTCAAGCCTGGCGGGGAGTTTGCGAAGGCGATCAGTCCCCAGGCAGCCATTCAGCTTGCTGCAGATAATAATGTTGCCATCCAATATGATGAGGAAGCACAAGCTCCACATTTTAACTATTCCAAGGATGGCAAGGAACATAAAGTCTGGTTTGAGGACGCACGGTCCATCCAGGCAAAATTCGACCTGATCAAAGAATTGAATCTCAGAGGAATAAGCTATTGGAAACTAGGACTCCCTTTTCCGCAGAATTGGTTGCTAATCACCGATAATTTCAATGTCGTGAAAAACCCAACAGAGCGCTTCTATTACTCTTACTGAAGACTGAGTAAAATCAGTCTTTTTTCTTGTGTCATGAGCCGACAATTTTCTCGAAAATTCTTCCGCCATATCCCCAATATCTATGATAGAATGATAATTGTCTGTCAAAATATTGATTTTGCATACGTTTGTAAAGGGGGCATCCTGGTGCACGCAACACCATTTATAACAGTAGAAGGACCTATCGGGGTTGGAAAAACCTCGCTCGCGAAAAAGATCGCAGAAGAGTTCCAATACCATTTATTAAAAGAAATAGTAGACGAAAATCCTTTCCTAGGAAAGTTTTACGAGAACATTGACGAGTGGAGCTTTCAAACGGAAATGTTTTTTCTTTGTAATAGATTCAAACAGCTTGAAGATATCGAACAACATCATCTGAAGAAGCAAACACCTGTCGTTGCAGATTACCATATCCTGAAGAACCTCATTTTCGCAAAACGAACATTAAAGGACAAGCAATATGATAAGTACTTGCAAATCTATGACATTTTGACAAGTGATATGCCAAAGCCGAATGTCATCATTTATTTGAACGCAAGTCTGGACACGCTATTGAATAGAATTGAAATGCGTGGACGCGATATCGAAAAGAAGATTGATCCACTTTATCTGCAACAGCTTAGTCTCGATTATGATGAAGAGATGGATCGCCTCGAAAAACAATATCCCTCTTTGCCTATCCTGCGCTTCAACGGAGACGATGTTGATTTTGTACAACGAGAAGAAGACCTACAACGTATCTTCCAACAACTGAAAGATACCTTGCAAAAAGGAGTTAACGTGTAATGAATTTACGTCAAAAATACGGCATCCCCTCCAATGCAGTGATCACCATTGCCGGCACAGTGGGAGTCGGAAAATCTACCATGACGAACGCCCTGGCGAATGCCCTTGGTTTTCGTACATCCTTTGAAAAAGTCGACACTAATCCATACTTAGATAAATTTTATGCTGATTTTGAAAGATGGAGCTTTCATTTACAGATTTACTTTCTAGCAGAACGCTTCAAGGACCAGAAGAAAATCTTTGAATACGGTGGAGGATTCATCCAAGACCGTTCCATCTACGAAGATACTGGCATCTTTGCCAATATGCATTATGAAAAAGGGACGATGACGCAGGTCGATTATGACACCTACACAAGCCTTTTTGAAGCAATGGTGATGACACCGTACTTCCCTCACCCGGATTTGTTGATTTACTTAGAAGGAAGCTTGGATGATATTCTTGGACGCATCCAAGAACGCGGGCGCCCGATGGAACAGCAAACACCTATCTCCTATTGGGAGGAAATGCACGAACGCTACGAAAAATGGATCAATAATTTTCACGCATGCCCTGTCCTTCGTTTAAACATCAACGAATATGATGTACTGAAGAATTCAGATTCCGTTGAACCGATTATCGAAAAGATCTCCCACCACATGAAGCAATCACAATTACTAAAAAAATAGTATGTAAGTAATCAAAAGACCAGGCAAAGATGCCCGGTCTTTTTCTATCGAATAACTAGTTGATTGAAGTGGAAGGTGCGAAGACTCCCGCGGGAGGAAGGGACAGGTGAGACCCCGCAACGAAGTGAGGAGGCTCACGGACCGCCCGCAGGAAAGCGAAGCACCTGCAACGGAAATCAACTGCTTTAAGATCACAAAGAAAAAAAATAAGCCACCCAATTGGGTGGCTTATTCATTGCCGTAAAGATGACGTCGCTTCATCTCAGGCAATAAAAAAGTCGTTACTTCTCCATAATGTAACGAACATACTCCAGTTTATGCGCTATCGGTAAAACATTCTTTAATATCAATGGAGGAGGAAGAGGGATTCGAACCCCCGCGGGCTTTGACACCCCTGTCGGTTTTCAAGACCGATCCCTTCAGCCAGACTTGGGTATTCCTCCGTATGACAAAGAGTAATATATCATATATCCAAAATGGATGTCAACACGATACAAGAGAAGGATAGAGATTTTTCACCCTATCCTCCTATTGTTCACTATTTAGTCAAAATTTCTTTCCCACCCATATAAGGACGCAACACTTCCGGAATGACTACAGAACCGTCCTCTTGCTGATAGTTCTCGATGATTGCAGCAACCGTACGGCCAATCGCAAGTCCAGAGCCGTTCAATGTATGCACATGCTCCGGTTTTCCTTTTGGATCACGACGGAAACGAATGCCTGCACGGCGTGCCTGGAAGCTCTCGAAATTACTGCAAGAAGAAATCTCACGGTATGTTTCCGCACTCGGAATCCATACTTCGATGTCATATTTCTTGGCTGCTGTAAATCCTAGATCGGCTGTACACATGCTCAACACTCGGTAAGGAAGTCCAAGCAGTTGTAACACTTTTTCCGCATTTCCAGTCAACTTCTCCAACTCTTCATAAGATTCTTCCGGCTTTACAAATTTCACAAGCTCTACTTTATTGAACTGATGCTGACGGATGAGCCCGCGAGTGTCGCGTCCCGCAGATCCAGCCTCAGAACGGAAGCAAGCACTGAATGCCGCATAATTGATTGGCAATTGATCGCCACTTAATATCTCGTCACGATGCATGTTCGTAATTGGCACTTCCGCTGTTGGAACCAAGAAATAATCTTCTTTTTCAATCAAAAATGCATCTTCTTCAAATTTAGGAAGCTGTCCTGTACCCGTCATGCTCGCACGGTTTACCAAGTATGGTGGAAGCACTTCCGTATAACCATGCTCATCCACATGCAGGTCTAACATAAAGTTGAATAATGCTCTCTCAAGTCTTGCTCCTAAGCCACGATAGAAAACAAAACGGCTACCAGTTACTTTCCCTGCTCGTTCGAAATCAAGAATCCCTAGCTCATCCGCAATATCCCAATGCGCTTTCGCTTCAAATCCGAAGCTTGGAACCTCTCCCCATTTACGTACTTCTACGTTGTCATCCTCTGTTTCCCCTACCGGAACACTTTCATGAGGGATGTTAGGGATAGATAAAAGTAGCAGTTCAAGTGCTTCTTCTACTCCTCTTAACTCCTCATCCAATTCCTTTACTTTGTCTCCCACTTCACGCATTTCCTTGATAAGATGATCCGCATCCTGCTTCTCGCGTTTCATAGTGGCAATTTGTTGAGAAACCTCGTTACGCTTGCTTTTCAATTGCTCTGTTTGTACTAGAAGGTCCCTTCTCTTTGCATCCAACTCTTCAAAGCGATCCAAATCAGAAAGATCTTCCCCTCTATGCTGAAGCTTACCCTTTATCTCCTCAAAATTCGCACGTAATAACTTCAAATCCAACATGTTAATTCCTCCTTTATTTTTCGTATATGATATCTGTTAATCACCGCTGTTGATTTCCGCACCGGGCTTCGCTTTCCACGGGGCGCTTGCGGAGCCTCCTCGGCTTTGCCTGCGGGGTCTCCGCTAACCGCTACCTCCCGTAGGAGTCTTCGCCCTATGCTCCAATCAACAGCTAAAAACTTGCTTTAAGATTTGTAATGAAATACTTAAACAACCTATTAGAACCAGTATCCCCCTGTCGATTGCAGTGCAAGGAGTGAGACTCCTGCGGGAGGAAGGGACAGGGGAGACCCCGCAACGAAGTGAGGAGGCTCCCGGACCGCCCGCGGAAAGCGAACTCCTGGAACGGAAATCGACAGGGAGTTCCACGGAATTCTTAATCCTGAAAACACAAAAAACCCCCGTCCCCTAATAGGGACGAGAGTTTAAATTCCCGTGTTGCCACCCTTGTTGAAAAAGGCCAAACGCCTTCTCCCACTTCATTCGATAACGGTAATAATCTTACCGATTTGACTTACTATGCCCCAAAAGGCAATTCGGCCAAGTGCTCAAGGATGGATTCACAAGTGTCATACATCGGTTCTCACCAACCACCGACTCTCTAAAAGTATGTGCAACCTGCTACTTTTTCCTATCAACGCTTTAACAATATTTTCTTATTAGAAATAATCTACTACAAGTTTCTCATACATGCAATAGTTTTATACCTGAATTATTGGGACTCTTTGACCATATTGACGAAATACTGAGTAATACGGTGGTCGTCTGTCAACTCAGGATGGAAAGAACATCCCAGGAATTGACCTTGACGGGCAGCGACAATGCGCCCGTTATGCTTGCACAGCACTTCCACGTCTTCTCCAACTTCGACAATATGCGGCGCGCGGATAAACACTCCGACAAAATCCTCTGCAATGCCTGCAATGGAAAGCTCCGCTTCAAAACTGTCCACCTGTCGGCCAAAAGAGTTACGCTCCACCTTCGCATCCATGAACGCCAAGTGCGGCTCTTCATAACCAACAATCTCCGTTGCGATCAATATAAGACCGGCACATGTACCAAACACAGGTTTTCCACTTGCACCAAATTCGCGCAATGGCTCCATGAAAGAATACTTATCAATTAGTCGGCGCATTGTCGTGCTTTCGCCGCCCGGAATAATCAGGCCGTCTATTTCAGAGAGTTGCTCCGCTCTTTTTACTACAATTGCTTCTGCTCCAGATGCTTCGATGGATCTGACATGTTCCCGAACCGCACCCTGGAGTCCCAAGACTCCAACCTTCACCATACGTTAAAACTCCTTTACTTACCAGCCACGCTCTTGCATGCGGTTTTCAGGTAATAATGTAGAGATTTCGATTCCCTTCATTGCTGTACCTAATCCTTTGGACAGGCTTGCAATTAGTTCATAGTCTTGGTAATGAGTAGTCGCTTCTACGATTGCACGAGCAAATTTCGCAGGGTTTTCGGATTTGAAGATACCAGATCCAACAAATACTCCATCAGAACCTAATTGCATCATTAACGCTGCATCAGCTGGAGTTGCAATTCCGCCTGCTGCGAAGTTTACTACCGGAAGTTTGCCAGTACGCTTGATTTCAAGAAGCAATTCAAAAGGTGCTCCTAAAAGCTTAGCTTCTGTCATCAGTTCGTCTTCGTTCATTCCTACCACCTTGCGAACTTGTGCGTTCACTTTACGGATATGACGAACAGCTTCTACGATGTTACCTGTTCCAGGCTCACCCTTTGTACGAAGCATGGAAGCTCCTTCACCGATACGGCGTGCTGCTTCTCCAAGATCACGGCATCCACATACGAAAGGTACCTTGTATTGGCGCTTGTCCAAGTGGTATTCTTCATCTGCTGGAGTCAATACTTCACTCTCATCGATGTAATCCACACCCATTGCTTCCAATACGCGAGCTTCCACGATATGGCCGATACGAGCTTTTGCCATTACCGGAATGGATACAGCCTTCATAACCTCTTCAACGATTGTAGGATCTGCCATGCGGGCAACCCCACCAGCTGCACGGATATCAGCAGGAACACGTTCTAAAGCCATTACAGCAACTGCACCAGCTTCTTCTGCAATTCTTGCTTGCTCAGCATTGACAACGTCCATGATAACGCCGCCTTTTTGCATTTCCGCCATTCCACGTTTTACACGATCTGTACCTGTTTGATGTGTCATCGATAAGTCCCCCTATATGTATAAAATAATTTTTTCATAAAATGGAGCAAGTCCATATAATTTACTAACACGTTCTTTATTTTACCTTAAATTTTAGAAAAATCCTAATAAAAAATCGAAAGATATCTCTGCCACTATTTAGAAAGATTCGGCTTTTACGGTTTTCTCTTCCACATAAGTATAGTATTTCCCTACAGTTGCAGAATACACCAAGCGCGGAGATAGACAAAATGCCCGGAAGCCCTCTTTAATAAAGAGGATTTCCAAGCACTTCCTATCACCATTATTTAATTAAAATAGACCTTTTACCGCTCCAACAACTGTAGACCATAGATCTGCAAAGAATCCGCCGACCGCACGCATGGAAAGCACAAACCAGTTCGCTTTCTCTACGCCCTCTTTTGTTACAAGATCCACTTTCGAACCTTGTTGTTCGAACAGGTAACCCAAGTCTTCTTCTTCACCAGTATAATTCACAGTCATGTGACCGACTTTAGTACCTTCTTCAAAAGGAGCTGTGATGGCATCTTCTGAAACCACTTTTTCATCATATACATAAAGTGGTTCAAAGCTCTCCTCTTCTCCACGCTTCACCAGGACCTTCATTGCTTCACTGGTTTCCACTTGCACTTGCTTTTCTTTCCCTTTAACTACTTTCAAATTGGAGTTTTCATCAATCTGATAGTTAGGAGGATATATCTCTTTAACAGAGTAGTTCGCAAAACCGTAATCAAATAGTTTTCTAGTTTCTGCAAAACGTGCAGTATCTTGAGGCTGGCCATTGGCATTTTTAGCATCCATTACCACGGAAATAAATCTCATGCCATCCTTCTCGATAGTTCCAGTAAAGTTATAACCTGCAAAATCTGTGAAACCAGTTTTTAATCCGTCGACTCCTTCATACTCTGAAACAAGTCCTGGAAGCATCCAGTTCCAGTTGGACATATCGATTTCATCTTCTGTACCTTCTCTGAATTTCTTTTTCGGAATGCTTGCCGTTTCTAAGATCTCAGGGAAGTCGTTCAATAAGTGGTAAGCGAGCTTCGCTGTTGCACGGGCAGTCATGACATTTTCTTCATCTGGACTTGTTCCATCCGGATGCATACCGTAAAGATCAGAATTGTTCAATCCAGTTGAATTAACAAATTTATAGTCTTCTAGGCCTAATTCTTCGGCCTTTTCGTTCATTCTTTTCACAAATTCCGTTTCCGTGCCGGCTACCATTTCCGCAAGGGCGATCGTTGCACCATTGGCAGAGTAGATGGCCATTGCCTCATAAAGCTCCTGTACATTATATGTACCGTCTCTTCGCAAAGGAACATTGGAAAGGCTGCGATCATGGGAGATCGTCCAAACGTACTCATTCACATTATATTGATCGTCTAGAGAAAGCTTTCCTTCACTTATCGCTTCTAAGATTAAGTACTCACTCATCATTTTTGTCATACTTGCAATTCCAAGAATGGAATCGATGTTCTTTTGATAAATAATTTTTCCGGTGCTTTGTTCAAGAAGTAATGCAGCTTCTGCATTTATATCCAAGTGGGGGTTATTACCCTCCGCTTTTACATCTTGTATCGAGAAAATGGTTGTCAGCATCGCAATGGTTAGTAAACTAGCAATAACACGTTGAAAGTTTTTCTTTGTCACAATTAAGTACCCTCCACATAATTTTTCACATAGTCGTTATTTTATCACACTATGTCCAAAAAAAATAGACAGAGAAAGACTACTTCTTCCCCTGTCCTAATATAAGGCTTAACACCTATGCATTGTTATTATACGGAATAATTGGGAGATTCTTTGGTAATTTGCACATCATGTGGATGACTCTCACGTAAGCCTGCACCAGTCATCTTCACAAATTGTGCATGTTCCCTTAATTCCTGTAAGTCTTTTGTCCCGCAATACCCCATGCCGGAACGTAGGCCGCCCACCATTTGGTAAATAGTGTCTGCAACAGGTCCCTTGTAAGGAATACGACCTTCAATGCCTTCTGGTACGAACTTTTTATTGTCCTCCTGGAAGTAACGGTCCTTGCTTCCTTTTTCCATAGCTCCCACAGAACCCATGCCGCGGTATACCTTAAAGCGACGACCTTGGAAAATCTCTGTATCTCCAGGGCTTTCAGATGTTCCGCCAAGCATACTGCCAAGCATTACCGCGTGCCCGCCTGCTGCTAGAGCCTTCACAATATCTCCGGAATACTTGATTCCGCCATCCGCAATAATGGATACGCCTAATTTCCTTGCCTCAGTTGCACAATCATATACCGCAGTAATCTGCGGAACACCAACACCTGCCACTACACGAGTAGTACAGATGGAGCCCGGCCCGATACCCACTTTTATGACATTCGCACCAGCTTCAACTAAGTCACGCGTTGCATCTGCTGTTGCAACGTTTCCTGCAATGATGTTTAGGCTAGGATACTTATCCCTGATTTTTCTTACTGTATCAAGCACCCCTTGGGAATGGCCATGTGCGGTATCCACCACAATCGCATCCACACTTCGTTGGACCAACTTCTCCACGCGGAGCATAGTATCTCCAGTCACTCCCACTGCTGCACCAACAAGTAGGCGGCCTTGGTCATCCTTAGCCGAATGAGGGAACTCAATAACTTTTTCTATATCCTTAATAGTAATAAGACCTTTTAAAATGCCTTCTTCATCTACAAGAGGGAGTTTTTCAATTTTGTACTTTTGTAAAATGCTTTCCGCTTCTTGCAACGTAGTTCCAACAGAACCCGTAACAAGGTTTTCTTTTGTCATGACATCGGAAATCGGAATCGAGAAGTCCTGGATGAATCGCAGATCACGATTGGTCAGAATTCCAACAAGTTTACGCTCTTCATTGTTGTTCACAATTGGAACACCGGATATTCTGTATTTCCCCATAAGGTGCTCTGCATCAAATACTTGATGTTCAGGTGTTAAAAAGAACGGGTCAGTGATTACACCTCTTTCCGAACGCTTTACCTTATCCACTTGTTCAGCCTGTTGCTCAATCGACATATTCTTATGAATGATACCTAAACCGCCTTGTCGAGCCATGGCGATAGCCATTTCCGCTTCGGTCACCGTATCCATCCCGGCACTGATGATAGGTACATTCAACTTCAATGTTTCTGTCAATTTAACTTTCAAGTCAACATCTCGCGGTAAAACCTCTGATTTGGCTGGTACTAAAAGAACATCATCAAATGTTAAGCCTTCTTTAGCAAATTTACTTTCCCACATGACAAAATTTTCCCCCTTCTTATTCGCGATTATATTTATAGTAGAGTATCAACTGGACAAAATACTGTCAAGGACAGTAACATAAGTTTATTTTTTCTAATTATTCTAACTATATCTATTTAAACAAGGACGTGGACTAATTGACAGCTCCCTTCTTACATCTATTTTACCCATTTCAATCTGTGGAAACCGCTCAGAAACTTTTAAAGGCGAGTTATCAAAAACAGCAAATTGAACATCATGAACAAAAGAGCTACAACAATGCTTACAGCTTTATCTACTACGTGGAACATGGACTGACATATCTTCAGCAAGCCGGTAATACCCCCACGTCCATCAAGCCTGTGCTCATGTTTTATGGCATGGTTCAACTGATCAAGGCCTGTTTATTAACTGTCGATCCTTCCTATCCAGAATCAACTTCCGTTCTGGCTCACGGTGTTTCCACAAGAAAACGAAAAAAACAAAGCTATGAATTTATTCAAGATGAAGTAAAAGTTCAGAAGAACGGACTCTTTTCGCACTTTAGCGACAAAATGTTCCATGTGAAACAAACAGAAGGAACAAAGTACTCGATGAAGGATTTACTTTTCTCCATACCTGAACTAGAGACAACCATTAAAATCACAAAAAATAAGACCCCTTTTCTTTTTGTCGGAAAAGTAACGGATGAAGTCATAAAGGTTCCATTAACCATTCTCGATGATTACAAAATGACCAAAGACCGTTTCACCCAGTACTTCCAGAAGCAAACTTCATTTGAATTAGAATCGTTGCGTAACGACAGTCTTCTTTTTAAGGAAATGAAAAATAGTGAATCATATCAATACTCACCCTTGTTATACAACCATGAAAAAAGCGCCCTCTATATCCCAAGGAAAAAGGAACAACTAACCTTTTTCCCCGAAATACTTGCGCACTATCTCCTCTTATATAACTTAAGCATGATCTGCCGGTATGAAACAGAATGGTGGGGCGAGCTGCTGCACACTTTCAACAGCAGCGACCTTTCGCTCATTAACCAGTTCCTTGATGTAGCATCTGTGAAAATTCCTTTTTATTTGCATGGATATTTGTTGAGAACATTCGGGATTGATAGGGAGGCATAGGAGGCATGGTGCGCGGGGCGGGGTATGGTGCGCGGCATAGCGGCGGCGGATATTGGTTGTTGTTGGTGGTGGTGCTGGTGGTGGTTCACTGAGGGCAGGAATGAAGACCTCTCTGAGAGAAGATGCCTCTATGGAAGGTCTTCGTGGAGGAGATGAAGACCTTTGTGATGGGAAAAGTTTAGGCGGAAGGTCCTCATCGTGGCAATGAAGACCTTTCCGATGGAAAAATGAGCCCCAAATTGTCTTCATACCCATGATGAAGACACTTTCGACAGGATAGCCACCTTCAAATTGTCTTCATATGCCTCATGATGACAATCTCAACGAGAGAACCTCCTCCAAATTGTCTTTATAACACTGATGAGGGGGTTAATCACACTAAATCTTTACTATAGAATCGGCCCAGTGTTGGTTTATAAGCGAAGTTTTCATTTTATAAGCCAACTTTTCGTTTTATAAGCCAAGTCGCACCATTTAAAGGCCATTCGACACCAACTGACAAAAAACACTTCCCAAAAAAGTCTCACAAAACACAAAAAGACCAGCGCCTAAATTAATAAGCACTGGTCTTCCTTAAATCTGCCTGGCAACGTCCTACTCTCACAGGGGGAGATCCCCCAACTACCATCGGCGCTGAAGAGCTTAACTTCCGTGTTCGGTATGGGAACGGGTGTGGCCTCTTCGCCATCATTACCAGACATATTCAGTTGAAGGTTAATCCTTCAAAACTAGATAATGTGTTCATATCAAGATATTCATATCGTTCACTTATTTCGATACTTATTTGGGTTAAGTCCTCGATCGATTAGTATTCGTCAGCTCCACATGTCGCCATGCTTCCACCTCGAACCTATCTACCTGATCATCTTTCAGGGATCTTACTTGCCGAAGCAAAAGGAAATCTCATCTTGAGGGGGGCTTCATGCTTAGATGCTTTCAGCACTTATCCCGTCCGCACGTAGCTACCCAGCTATGCCTTTGGCAAGACAACTGGTACACCAGCGGTGCGTCCATCCCGGTCCTCTCGTACTAAGGACAGCTCCTCTCAAATTTCCTGCGCCCACGACGGATAGGGACCGAACTGTCTCACGACGTTCTGAACCCAGCTCGCGTACCGCTTTAATGGGCGAACAGCCCAACCCTTGGGACCGACTACAGCCCCAGGATGCGATGAGCCGACATCGAGGTGCCAAACCTCCCCGTCGATGTGGACTCTTGGGGGAGATAAGCCTGTTATCCCCGGGGTAGCTTTTATCCGTTGAGCGATGGCCCTTCCATGCGGAACCACCGGATCACTAAGCCCGACTTTCGTCCCTGCTCGACTTGTAGGTCTCGCAGTCAAGCTCCCTTGTGCCTTTACACTCTGCGAATGATTTCCAACCATTCTGAGGGAACCTTTGGGCGCCTCCGTTACTCTTTAGGAGGCGACCGCCCCAGTCAAACTGCCCACCTGACACTGTCTCCCAGCCCGATAAGGGCTGCGGGTTAGAATTTCAATACAGCCAGGGTAGTATCCCACCGACGCCTCCACCGAAGCTAGCGCTCCGGCTTCTCAGGCTCCTACCTATCCTGTACAAGCTGTACCAAAATTCAATATCAGGCTACAGTAAAGCTCCACGGGGTCTTTCCGTCCTGTCGCGGGTAACCTGCATCTTCACAGGTACTATAATTTCACCGAGTCTCTGGTTGAGACAGTGCCCAGATCGTTACGCCTTTCGTGCGGGTCGGAACTTACCCGACAAGGAATTTCGCTACCTTAGGACCGTTATAGTTACGGCCGCCGTTTACTGGGGCTTCGGTTCAAAGCTTCGCTTGCGCTAACCTCTCCCCTTAACCTTCCAGCACCGGGCAGGCGTCAGCCCCTATACTTCGCCTTACGGCTTCGCAGAGACCTGTGTTTTTGCTAAACAGTCGCCTGGGCCTATTCACTGCGGCTCTCTCGGGCTTTAACACCCTAACAGAGCACCCCTTCTCCCGAAGTTACGGGGTCATTTTGCCGAGTTCCTTAACCAGAGTTCTCTCGCTCACCTTAGGATTCTCTCCTCGCCTACCTGTGTCGGTTTGCGGTACGGGCACCATACTCCTCGCTAGAGGCTTTTCTTGGCAGTGTGAAATCAGGAACTTCGGTACTATATTTCCCTCGCTATCACAGCTCAGCCTTCATGAGAAGCGGATTTGCCTACTTCTCAGCCTTGCTGCTTAGACGCGCATATCCAACAGCGCGCTTACCCTATCCTTCTGCGTCCCCCCATTGCTCAAACGGAGTGGAGGTGGTACAGGAATATCAACCTGTTATCCATCGCCTACGCCTTTCGGCCTCGGCTTAGGTCCCGACTAACCCTGAGCGGACGAGCCTTCCTCAGGAAACCTTAGGCATTCGGTGGAAGGGATTCTCACCCTTCTTTCGCTACTCATACCGGCATTCTCACTTCTAAGCGCTCCACCAGTCCTTACGGTCTAGCTTCAACGCCCTTAGAACGCTCTCCTACCACTGTTCGTAAGAACAGTCCGCAGCTTCGGTGATACGTTTAGCCCCGGTACATTTTCGGCGCAGAGTCACTCGACCAGTGAGCTATTACGCACTCTTTAAATGGTGGCTGCTTCTAAGCCAACATCCTGGTTGTCTAAGCAACTCCACATCCTTTTCCACTTAACGTATACTTGGGGACCTTAGCTGGCGGTCTGGGCTGTTTCCCTCTTGACTACGGATCTTATCACTCGCAGTCTGACTCCCATGGATAAGTCTTTGGCATTCGGAGTTTGACTGAATTCGGTAATCCGATGAGGACCCCTAGTCCAATCAGTGCTCTACCTCCAAGACTCTAACACATGAGGCTAGCCCTAAAGCTATTTCGGAGAGAACCAGCTATCTCCAGGTTCGATTGGCATTTCACCCCTACCCACACCTCATCCGCTCACTTTTCAACGTGAGTCGGTTCGGGCCTCCATTCAGTGTTACCTGAACTTCACCCTGGACATGGGTAGATCACCTGGTTTCGGGTCTACGACCACGTACTCATGCGCCCTATTCAGACTCGCTTTCGCTACGGCTCCGTCTCATCGACTTAACCTTGCACGTAATCGTAACTCGCCGGTTCATTCTACAAAAGGCACGCTATCACCCATTAACGGGCTCTAACTACTTGTAGGCACACGGTTTCAGGATCTATTTCACTCCCCTTCCGGGGTGCTTTTCACCTTTCCCTCACGGTACTGGTTCACTATCGGTCACTAGGGAGTATTTAGCCTTGGGAGATGGTCCTCCCTGCTTCCGACGGGATTTCTCGTGTCCCGCCGTACTCAGGATCCACTCAGGAGGGAACGAAGTTTCAACTACAGGGTTTTTACCTTCTATGACGGACCTTTCCAGATCGCTTCATTTACCCCGTTCCTTTGTAACTCCATGTTGAGTGTCCTACAACCCCAAGAGGCAAGCCTCTTGGTTTGGGCTAATTCCGTTTCGCTCGCCGCTACTCAGGAAATCGCGTTTGCTTTCTCTTCCTCCGGGTACTAAGATGTTTCAGTTCCCCGGGTCTGCCTTCAGTACCCTATGTATTCAGGTAAAGATACTGCTCCATTACGAGCAGTGGGTTTCCCCATTCGGAAATCTCCGGATCAAAGCTTACTTACAGCTCCCCGAAGCATATCGGTGTTAGTCCCGTCCTTCATCGGCTCCTAGTGCCAAGGCATCCACCGTGCGCCCTTAATAACTTAACCGTTGACCAAAAGGTCATGTGTCGATATCAGCGATGATATCTATAAAGAAAATTACTAAGATGAACGATATTCTGTGAATATCTTGATATTAGTTACATTATCTAGTTTTCAAGGAACAACTAAGACAAATCGTCAGATTTGTCATGAGAGAATGCTCTCTCAAAACTAAACAAAACAACAAGCGTACATTTCCTTAGAAAGGAGGTGATCCAGCCGCACCTTCCGATACGGCTACCTTGTTACGACTTCACCCCAATCATCTGTCCCACCTTAGGCGGCTGGCTCCAAAAGGTTACCCCACCGACTTCGGGTGTTACAAACTCTCGTGGTGTGACGGGCGGTGTGTACAAGGCCCGGGAACGTATTCACCGCGGCATGCTGATCCGCGATTACTAGCGATTCCGGCTTCATGCAGGCGAGTTGCAGCCTGCAATCCGAACTGAGAACGGTTTTATGGGATTGGCTCGACCTCGCGGTTTTGCTGCCCTTTGTACCGTCCATTGTAGCACGTGTGTAGCCCAGGTCATAAGGGGCATGATGATTTGACGTCATCCCCACCTTCCTCCGGTTTGTCACCGGCAGTCACCTTAGAGTGCCCAACTGAATGCTGGCAACTAAGATCAAGGGTTGCGCTCGTTGCGGGACTTAACCCAACATCTCACGACACGAGCTGACGACAACCATGCACCACCTGTCACTCTGTCCCCCGAAGGGGAACGTCCTATCTCTAGGAGTGTCAGAGGATGTCAAGACCTGGTAAGGTTCTTCGCGTTGCTTCGAATTAAACCACATGCTCCACCGCTTGTGCGGGCCCCCGTCAATTCCTTTGAGTTTCAGTCTTGCGACCGTACTCCCCAGGCGGAGTGCTTAATGCGTTAGCTGCAGCACTAAAGGGCGGAAACCCTCTAACACTTAGCACTCATCGTTTACGGCGTGGACTACCAGGGTATCTAATCCTGTTTGCTCCCCACGCTTTCGCGCCTCAGTGTCAGTTACAGACCAGAAAGTCGCCTTCGCCACTGGTGTTCCTCCAAATCTCTACGCATTTCACCGCTACACTTGGAATTCCACTTTCCTCTTCTGCACTCAAGTCCCCCAGTTTCCAATGACCCTCCACGGTTGAGCCGTGGGCTTTCACATCAGACTTAAAGGACCACCTGCGCGCGCTTTACGCCCAATAATTCCGGACAACGCTTGCCACCTACGTATTACCGCGGCTGCTGGCACGTAGTTAGCCGTGGCTTTCTGGTTAGGTACCGTCAAGGTGCGAGCAGTTACTCTCGCACTTGTTCTTCCCTAACAACAGAGCTTTACGACCCGAAGGCCTTCATCGCTCACGCGGCGTTGCTCCATCAGACTTTCGTCCATTGTGGAAGATTCCCTACTGCTGCCTCCCGTAGGAGTCTGGGCCGTGTCTCAGTCCCAGTGTGGCCGATCACCCTCTCAGGTCGGCTACGCATCGTCGCCTTGGTGAGCCATTACCTCACCAACTAGCTAATGCGCCGCGGGCCCATCTGTAAGTGATAGCCGAAACCATCTTTCAATAAAGAACCAGGAGGTTCCTTATATTATCCGGTATTAGCTCCGGTTTCCCGAAGTTATCCCAGTCTTACAGGCAGGTTGCCCACGTGTTACTCACCCGTCCGCCGCTGACTTCTTAAAAGCAAGCTTTTAAGAAGTCCGCTCGACTTGCATGTATTAGGCACGCCGCCAGCGTTCGTCCTGAGCCAGGATCAAACTCTCCAATAAAGAGTCTGAGCTTTTGCTCAAAATTTGCTAGCTTGTATTACTTAAATCATTTTGCCGATTCCGTAGAACCGACGTTATGACGCTGTTGTTTTGTTTAGTTTTCAAAGAACTCTTTTGTTAGTGTCACTTGTCGAAAGCGACTTCACTAATATATCATTTATCAGCTTGTAAGTCAACATCTTTTCATTTTCTTTTTTTAAGATTATGTAGGATGCAACTTGCTGTCGTTGCTGACTTGATTGATTATAGCACGGTGTAAATGGGGATGCAATTACTTTTTTAATATATTTTTAAATTCTTTGGTCTCAACCTGGCAGGGGGCAACAAAGGGCCCCCCTAACAGACTGCTTACTGTTCAATTACTTTGGAGTGCACAGTAAATGTTTTCAGCTTGTCATACTAAAAGGTCACTATTTCACAATTTCTTCTATAAATATATCTAACTCCTGTGTCAAAGTAATGAATTGATCGGTATCCAGATCCCTTACCATTGGTCTTGAGGGATTGTTTGGATCTATGAAGACAACTTCTGCGACTTTCTTGTTTGAAAGCCGGATTTTGTCCCCTATGCTAAAGTTGCATACATTGGTTGTCAGAGCTTGCACGATAGATAGATCATATTTTCCGAAGGTTTCATGTTTGAGTTGCTCAATCACTTTAAAAGGTGATTGCTTGCTGCGGTATTTTCTTGGTGATGTCATGGCATGATATACATCTGCAACGGCAAGTATTTTGGTATAGGGATGTATCTTATCTTCGGCAAGTCCAAAAGGGTATCCGGTTTTATCATAGCGTTCATGATGTTGAAGAACCGCAAGTTTTATTTCATCCTGTATGACCGGCTGCTTGCTTACCATTTGGTAACTGAAGATGGGATGTTCTTTAATCTGTGCAAACTCCTCCCTTTTTAGGACGGCAACATTTTTCAAGATTTTCTGATCAATGCGAGCCATTCCGCAATCCATCAAGAATCCTGCTATTCCGACCTGGATGATGTCTTTCTTTTTATTACCAAGGGCGTTAGCTATAGCAGCTGCGATAATGGCCACCGATACGGAGTGATGATAGATGTATTCTTCTTCATTTGTATAATGGTAAACGGTGAAAACTTCTTCTTGATACTGAAGTGACTTCTCCAGCAAAGGGATGATCGTCTTACGAACAGCGCCGTAATCGATGGGAGTTCCTGATTCCCATCCTTCATACATTCTTTTATAGGCTTGGGTTGCTTTAAAGTACATTTGCAAGAAGGAGTCCTCTTTAGGCTTTTCTTCTAACATTGCTAGAAGTTGGGGATTGAAGGGCTGTCCATTTGAAAGGAAAGTTTCCACTTCCACTTTTTTCACCAGAAAAGATTCCAATATTTCGATATGCTCGTTTGTCAGGACGGTTCTTTTGGTCATAATGGGCTTTGATGTGAGCGCTTTTATCTCCTGTGCCAAAATACATCCTTCCACCAGCTGTTCGGTTTTTACTAACATGAACGCTTCTCTCCTTATAAATAAAGAGGAACACATGAAAGTGCTCCTCTTTTAGAGTTGATCATTTACTATGCATCTTTTATTCTTCGACTTCTTCAGTGGAATTTCCTTCTTCGATTTCTGTATCTTCGGAACCATCTTCCGGCTCTTCCTCTTTGTCCACTCTTGCGACAGTTGTCACAAATTCATTATCCGCAAGGCGAATCAGCTTCACCCCTTGGGTGTTTCGACCCATTTGAGAGATTCCGTCCACTGACATACGAATCAGGACGCCGCTTGCCGTAATAAGCATTAAGTCCTCTTCTGTTGTGACGGTCTTCACTGCAACTAGTTCCCCATTACGTTCGGTAATGTTGCAAGTTTTGATTCCTTTTCCTCCACGGGTTTGAATTCGGTACTCTTCTGCCGGAGTACGTTTACCATATCCGTTCTTGGTAACCACCAGTACATCCAGGCCTTCTTCCAACAGTTCCATTCCCACTACTTCATCGTTGTCAGAAATAGATATACCTTTCACCCCAGTTGCGGTTCTTCCCATTGAACGTACATCTGTTTCGTGGAAACGGATGAGCATCCCGTTTTTCGTTCCGATGATCATTTCTTTCGTGCCATCGGTTAATTTTACAGAGATTAACTCATCGCTTTCTCGCAATCCAAGTGCAATTAAGCCGCCTTTACGGATATTGGCGAATTGAGATAACGGAGAACGCTTGGATATTCCATGCTTGGTTGTAAAGAATAGATACCAGTCGTCTACAAAGTCTTCTACCGGGATAATGGCATTCACCCATTCTCCTTTTTCCACCTCAAGCAGGTTGATAATCGGAATTCCTTTTGCAGTACGGCTAAATTCCGGAATCTCGTAACCTTTTGCACGGTACACTTTCCCTTTGTTTGTAAAGAAAAGGAGCGTATCGTGAGTGGAAGTGGTTAATAGGTGTTCAACAAAGTCATTCTCGTTGGTTCCCATCCCTTGGATTCCACGGCCTCCTCTTCGCTGGCTGCGGTAAGTGGAAAGCGGCAGACGCTTGATGTAACCGTTATGTGTAAGAGTGATCACGACATTTTGACGTGGAATTAAATCCTCATCTTCAATGTTCTCAAAGCCGCCTACCATTATCTCTGTACGACGATTGTCATTGAAACGTTCTTTCACTTCTGTTAGTTCCTCGCGGATAATCTCGAGTACTTTTTCTTCGTCTGCAAGAATTGCTTTCAGTTCACCAATAAGCTGCATAAGCCCTTGGTATTCTTCTTCTATCTTTTCTCGCTCTAAACCTGTTAGACGCTGTAGGCGCATGTCTAGAATAGCTTGTGCTTGTTTCTCAGATAGAGAGAATTCGGTCATTAAGCCTTCTCTAGCAATATCAGCCGTTTGGGAACTACGAATCAAAGTGATAACCGCATCCAAGTGATCTAACGCAATACGCAGACCTTCTAAGATGTGTGCTCTTGCTTCCGCTTTACGCAATTCGAATGCCGTACGGCGCTTGATTACTACTTTTTGATGTTCTAGGTAGTAGTACAGACATTGTTTCAAGTTTAATACTTTCGGTTCGCCGTTTACTAACGCAAGCAGGTTGATACCAAAGCTTGTTTGAAGGGACGTCTGTTTATATAAGTTATTTAAAAGGACATTAGCATTCGCATCTTTTTTAACTTCCATTACGACACGCATTCCATTACGGTCGGATTCATCACGTAAGTCAGAGATACCTTCTATCTTTTTATCACGAACAAGGTCTGCGATTTTTTCGATTAGCTTTGCTTTATTCACTTGATAAGGCAGTTCATGAACAAGGATGACTTCTCTGCCGTTAGGCTTGGTTTCGATCTCCACTTTTGCACGAACAGTGATAGAGCCACGACCAGTTTCATATGCTCTTCTGATCCCGCTTCTACCTAAAATTTGTCCCGCTGTCGGGAAGTCCGGACCAGGAATGATTTCCATTAACTCGGGTATGGTAATGTCAGGATCCTTGCTTACGGCAAGTACTCCGTCAATGATCTCTCCCAGCTGGTGAGGTGGGATATTGGTAGCCATACCTACTGCGATTCCAGAAGCACCGTTTACTAGCAAGTTTGGAAAACGTGCTGGCAACACGATCGGCTCCCTCTCGGAACCATCATAGTTATCTTGGTAGTCAATGGTATCTTTATTGATATCACGAAGGATTTCCATCGAGATTTTCGACATTCTTGCTTCCGTGTAACGCATGGCAGCTGCAGCGTCCCCATCGACTGAACCGAAGTTTCCATGGCCATCGATCAGCATGTAACGGAAGTTGAAATTTTGTGCCATACGGACCATCGTGTCATAAACAGCAGAGTCACCATGTGGATGGTACTTCCCGATTACTTCCCCAACGATACGGGCGGACTTTTTATAGGCTTTATCTGATGTCATACCTAAATCGTTCATCGCGTATAAAATACGGCGGTGTACAGGTTTTAATCCGTCCCGTACATCAGGTAGGGCACGGGATACGATTACACTCATGGCATAGTCTAGGAATGATGTTCTCATTTCCTGACTGATATTTATTTCTTTAACTTGAGAGGACCTCTCAGACATAATAACGAACCTCCTTGCGAAATGTGAGTTCATGACTACATTCGCTTTCGCTCTTCTCTATGTAAAAGACAGGATAGCATGACACTACCCCGCTTTTTTTATGGATACTTGAATTAGATATCCAGATTTTTCACGTAACGGGCATTGTCCTGGATAAAGTTTCTTCTCGGTTCCACTTTATCACCCATCAGTATTTCAAACGTTTCATCCGCTTCAATCGCGTCCTGAAGACTCACTTGCAGAAGCGTTCTTGATACAGGATCCATTGTTGTTTCCCACAGCTGTTCAGGGTTCATCTCTCCAAGACCCTTATAACGCTGGATGCCGGCTTTCGGCTGATCGGACATGGTAGCTAGTATTTCTTCAAGCTGGCGATCATTATAGGCGTATTCAATCTTTTTGCCTTGTTGAACCTTATACAACGGTGGTTGAGCAATGTAAATGTAACCATGTTCAATAATCTGTCTCATGTATCGGTAGAAGAATGTCAGCAACAGGGTACGGATATGGGCCCCATCGACATCGGCATCCGTCATGATCACTATTTTGTGATACCGGGCACGGGAAATATCGAAGTCCTCGCCAATTCCGGTCCCAAGCGCAGTGATGATGGCACGAATTTCATTGTTGGATAAAATCTTATCCAGTCTTGCCTTCTCCACGTTGATAATTTTCCCACGCAAAGGCAGGATGGCCTGGAAATGACGATCGCGGCCTTGTTTAGCTGATCCTCCTGCGGAATCTCCCTCTACCACATATATTTCGCTGATAGACGGATCTTTTGAGGAGCAGTCGGCCAATTTCCCCGGCAGGCTGGAGATTTCCAGTGCACTCTTTCTTCTCGTCAGTTCTCTTGCTTTCTTGGCAGCCATTCTAGCTCGTGAAGCCATCAGACCTTTTTCAACGATTTTTCTGGCTGCTGAAGGATTTTCCAGAAGGAAGCCTTCAAATTTCTCCGTGAAAACAGAGTCGGTCACTGTTCTTGCTTCACTGTTTCCAAGTTTTGTTTTTGTTTGCCCCTCAAACTGTGGGTCCGGATGTTTGATGGATATGATTGCGGTCAAGCCCTCTCGAACATCTTCCCCAGTCAGGTTGCTATCGGCATCTTTGAATATATTGTTTTTACGGGCATAATCATTGATTACTCTCGTCAATGCCGTTTTGAAGCCTGATTCATGAGTTCCGCCCTCATAGGTGCTGATATTATTGGCAAAAGAGTACAGATTGCTTGTATAGCTGTCATTGTACTGAAGTGCCACTTCGATGGAGATGCCGTCCTTTTCTCCTTCAACAAATACAACTTCCTCATGAATGACTTCCTTCGTACGGTTCAAATGCTCCACATAAGATGCGATACCGCCTTCGTAGTGGTATTCATTTCTTTTTGGTGTTTCTTCGCGCTTGTCTTCAATAGTGATGCGAAGTCCTTTATTTAAGAACGCAAGCTCACGCAGACGATGGGCTAACGTATCATATTCATATTCCTTTGTTTCTGTAAAAATCTCTTCATCGGGTACAAAATGAATGATAGTACCGGTAACATCCGTCTCCCCGATGATTTTCAGGTCCTCATTCGGTACCCCTTTATTAAATTGCTGATAATGGATTTTACCGTCACGATGGACATAGATCTTAAGCTCAGAGGAAAGGGCATTTACAACAGACGCACCAACCCCGTGCAGACCTCCGGATACTTTATAACCGCCACCGCCAAATTTTCCACCTGCATGAAGTACCGTCATGATTACTTCTACTGCCGGCCGACCCATTTTTTCATGAATTCCGACTGGAATACCTCGGCCATTATCTTTTACCGTGATACTATTATCTTTTTCCACGATAACATTGATCTCAGAGCAATAACCTGCCAACGCTTCATCGATACTGTTATCGACAATTTCCCACACTAAGTGGTGCAATCCTTTGGTACTGGTGGAACCGATGTACATACCCGGTCTCTTCCGAACGGCCTCAAGCCCCTCTAGTACCTGTATATTACTCTCATCATAGCTGTTTTCTTGCAATTCTTTTTGGTCCATCGTCATATCTATCACCTTCACTTTTTATTTCTACACAATAGACTTCGTTTATGGCCAGCGGGGTGCGTTCCCCTTTTGGAGAAAAGACTGATAAGCGCCGCTGTATCTAATAGAGCATCTCCTCAAAGGAGGTGTCCATTCTTTTTTTCAAAGTGGTTGAGGCTAAGGGAGAGAGATAAATATTCTCTTCTGTAATCACAATTGATTTTATATCATGCTTACTGATGTTTTTGATGGATTTGCTTGCCACATCGGGAAGGGTGCTTTTCCAATCTGACTGCAACAATCTGCGATCTAAGATGGCAATTATTTTCGATGCTCGTACCATCACTTCTTCTCCAATATGCAGATACATGCCCATTCACCTCAATTTCGTTTCTTGATCGTACCGGAAACCACTTCATATGTTGCCGCCTGTTTCAAGGTTTGATGGTCTATTCCATCTACATTCGTCGTCGTAACGAATGTTTGAACTTTCCCTTGTATCGTATTCAAAAGGTGGGATTGTCTATAATCATCGAGTTCCGATAACACGTCGTCTAGTAGCAGAATGGGATATTCACCTACTACCGAGTGAATAAGATCTATTTCGGCAAGCTTCAGCGAAAGAGCTGTTGTGCGTTGTTGTCCTTGTGACCCGAATGTTTGGACGTCTTTTCCGTTCACTTGAAAGAGTAGATCATCACGATGCGGTCCGAATAGTGTGACGCCTCTTTCAATTTCTCTAACTTTTATTTTATCAAACTTTTCGTTATATGCTTCTATCATTTTCGACAAGTTTGTTGTTTCTGATACATAATCTATAGATGGTTTATAGACAATGGTTAATTCTTCCAATCCTCTACTGATGCTGTGATGGATGGGCTGAGCCCAGCTTTGCAACAATCCGACAAACTCCTGCCGTTTTTCCGTGATGCTTGCGGCAAGTTCGATAAGTTGTTCGGTAAGCACAAACAGCATGGTCTCATCTTTTTGTTTTCTTGTCTGCAATTGCTTTAAATAGTGGTTCCGCTGCTGCAATACCTTTTGATACCTAGAAAGGTCATGCATATACCGCGGGGATACCTGACCAAGCTCCATATCGATGAAACGACGCCTCACCTGAGGACTGCCCTTCACAAGTGTCAGATCCTCAGGTGCAAACATGACGATATTCATATTGCCGATATACTGGCTTAATTTAGTCTGTTCAATATGATTAATTTTTGCTTTTTTCCCTTTTTTACTTATAACAAGCTGCAAGGGCAATGGTCCATTTCGTTTATGTATCCTACCTTCTATTTTACCATATTCTTCGTCCCATCTGATAAGATCTTTATCATTGGACGTTCGGTGTGATTTGGCCATCGCCAGAACATAGATGGATTCCATCACATTAGTCTTGCCTTGTGCATTTTCTCCCAAAATGACATTCACACCGTCTTCAAACTCAACGTGCAAGCTTTCGTAATTCCGGTAGTGTCTAAGCGTCAGCTCTTCAATATACAATCCGCTTCACCAACTCATCAGGAAACAATGACATAGCTGCCGTAACCGTCTATTTCTACTACATCCTGCACGTTCAATTTTCTTCCTCTTCTATTTTCAAGCTCTCCGTTCACTTTCACTTCATATTCCTGAAGGAACCACTTTGCCATTCCACCTGACTGGATGACATCTGCCAGCTTCAAAAATTGTCCAAGAGTAATTATATCTGTTGAAATTTGAATTTCTTTCATCGATTCGCGCTCGCTTTCTTTTTAAGGGTTTGAATAAAGTTCCACGTCTTTTCTTTTAACATTCCCTTATTCTCTATTTCTTATTGTACTAGAACTTCTCCATATAGAAAAGAAAGCCACTAGGATTAGTCGCTAGTAGCTTTCTTAATCTATGTTTATTAGTAAGTTCTGACAGGCAGGATTAGTTGCAGCATGGAATCATCATGCAAGGTTTTGATGACAAATGGTCTCATCGCTCCAGTGAAGTTAATCAAGATTTCGTTTCCTTCAAGCGCTTTTAACGCATCCATCATATATTTGGCACTAAAAGAGATTTTCAGTTCTTCTCCGTTAATGGAGTTGCTTTGTACCTGTTCGACAACTTTCCCCACTTCCGGTGAATTGGAGGAAACCTCCAAAGCATCCGCTTCAAGTGTAGCAAGTTTCACAACGTTGTTTCTTCCCTCTCTTGCCAATAGACTCGCACGATCAATGGCCTGAAGGAATTCTTTCGTCGTTACTGTAATGTCTGTTTTACTTTCAGCTGGAATCAATCGGGACGTATCCGGATAGTTTCCATCAAGCAAACGGGAAAAGAAAAGAATGTTTTTCGCTTTGAATAGCACCTGGTTTTCTGTTACAACGATATCCAACATTTCATTGTTGTCATCAAGGATTTTATTCAATTCATTCAAGCTTTTACCTGGAATGACCACATTGCAGGAAATGTCGTTCTCTGCTTCCACTTTTGCTTTGCGCAAAGCAAGACGATGGCTATCTGTTGCAATACAGATAAGTTCATGGTTTTCAAGTTTCCAGTTTACACCTGTCAAGATAGGGCGTGTTTCTGAGGTGGACACTGCGAACACCGTTTGTCGAATAATATTTTTCAAAAGATCTGTAGGGACCTTAAATACGTTTTGTTCCTCGACTTGAGGCAGATGCGGATATTCGGCAGCATCCTGCCCATTCAAGTTGAATTCGGAGTTCCCGGAGCGGATGGTGGTCACGTATTGGTTTTGTACCTCTATTTCCACTGTATCCATAGGGAGCTTTTTAATGATTTCACTGAAAAAACGAGCTTGTAATACGACACTACCGGAAGCTTTTACTTCTACATTCTCGGATCCTTCTTCTTCACAAGGAATAAAGGATTCTATGGAAATATCGGAGTCACTACCAGTCAATGTTACTCCTTCTTCTGTTGCGACAATCTTTATACCAGTAAGAATCGGAATCGTTGTCCGGGAAGAGACGGCTTTCAGTACATCTTGAACGCTTTGAACCAGCTTGTCACGTTGGATAATAAATTTCATCGTAATCCTCCTTATAGGGCAGGTCTTTTTATATATTTTTATTAATAAAAAACAGTAGAAGTAATAGTAGGGGCTGTGATTATGTGGATAAGTCCTTTTTTCGTAACAAGGAGTAGATATCCACATGTGTATAAACTGTGTTTAACTTAAGCCCACTTATACACAGTTTCCACTGATGGTCTTTTTAACTTTTAAGAGAATCGGCTATTGATTGTATCTGTTTTTGCAAGGATGTATCAGTTTTAACTAGATTGGAGATTTTTTCATGGGCATGAATAACGGTTGTATGGTCACGTCCTCCAAACTCCTCGCCGATTTTAGGTAAAGAGAAATCAGTAAGCTCCCTTGATAAGTACATGGCAATTTGACGAGGGAACGCGACAGATTTCGTGCGTTTCTTCGCTTTAAAGTCCTCTAGTCTTACGTTGTACTCTTCTCCTACTGTCCGCTGAATATCAAGGATGGTGACCACTCTGGGTTTGGAACTCGGGATGATATCCTTCAGCGCTTCCGCTGCCAGATCGGCATTGATATCCTTATTGATCAAGGAAGAATAGGCAACTACCCTAATGAGAGCACCCTCGAGTTCACGGATATTGGAATCAATTTGATTGGCGATATAAAGCATCACTTCGTTAGGAATATCCAGTCCTTCTGCTTTCGCCTTTTTTCGTAAAATGGCGATACGAGTTTCCAGATCAGGTGGCGTAATGTCCGTAATCAGACCCCATTCAAAGCGGGACCTGAGACGGTCTTCCAATGTAGGGATCTCTTTTGGTGGACGGTCACTGGAGATGACAATCTGTTTGCTTTCTTCATGTAATGTGTTAAATGTATGGAAAAATTCCTCTTGCGTTTGTTCTTTTCCAGCAAGGAATTGAATATCATCAATTAGCAACACATCGACATTTCGATATTTATTGCGAAAATCGACAGCCTTGTTATCCCGAATGGAATTAATGAATTCATTGGTGAATTTTTCAGATGATAAATAGACCACCTTTGCGTCCGGTTTATGCTCGATGACATAATGACCAATCGCATGCATTAAGTGGGTTTTTCCTAGTCCTACTCCCCCATAAATGAATAGAGGGTTATAGGCTTTTGCTGGGGCTTCTGCCACGGCCAAGGATGCAGCATGGGCAAATCTGTTTCCAGATCCGATGACAAACGTGTCGAATGTGTATTTCGGATTCAACATATTTTGCGGTATTTCTATAGAATCATCGTCTCTTCTTACTTTTGCAGGTGGTGTTTTTATTTCCATCTCTTCATCCGCCTGGTTTTGGGGAATAATAAATTTGATGGATAACTCTTCCCCTGTGATATCTGAGATGGTTTCTCCAATAAGACCAGAATACCTGGACTCCAGCCAGTCTCTTGCAAATTCATTTGGTGCGGTGATGACAAGATTATCACCCTTCAGAGAATGGGCCTTCGTACTTTTCAACCATGTTTCAAAGCTTGGTTTACTTATCTTTTTCTCTATCTGATTTAATGCTTTGACCCAAAGATCAGAAATGTTTTTCATCATGAATCCCCCTTTCGTCTGTGTATGGTAAACCTTTTTACAATAGAAAAAGGTGCTTATCTGTACAAGTTTTGTTCAACAAACACTCTGCTAGAAAAACACCCGATGTATGTTTATTCATTCATATACTGTGCAAAACATATAATATAGTAGAAAAGTAGTTTTCGACAAAAATACGCACCTGTGGACAAATACTTACAAACACCCTTGAATAACTATCCACATCTTATCCACAATCTGTGGACAACTATTTATAGGCAAACATTTATTAAGAGTGAAAACACAATAATAATATCAAAAAAAACCTTATGTTGCAATTGCTTTTTAAGATTATCCACAATCACCACAAATTGTGGAGAAAAGTTTTCCACAACACAATATACTGTGTAAACCTTGTCGATAAGTGTTGTGGATGACGAAAAATAGCGAAAAAAGTTATTCACAGGTAGAAAAAAGTTAAACGCATAAAAGGGGTCAGACCCCTTTGTTGAGGTTCCAGACCCCGGTATTGAAATTGGTTAGCAAAATTGAGTGTTTGTTTTCGGAAGAGGTTCCAGCCCCCAACTTTAAAAATTGGTGAAAAGATTGAGTGTTTGTTTCTGGGGTCAGGCACCTATGGGACCTTTTTTAATTTTTGTGTTGGTTTGACGAAGTAAAATTAGTTGTTAGTTTTTACTATATAAAAAGAAAGGGTTGCTTTGTGAGGCTGGGGAATTTATACTTACATTTGGGAAGTTGACATTCCGATGGTATATTCTCTATAATTAGTAAGACTGTCTGTAAAGAAATTTATATTATAGGAAAGCAAGACTTTCCAATGGTGTTGAAAAACGGCTTATAAATGTCTATCGATCATATAGAGGTGTTTTTCCACTTAGATTTTTTAGGTTATCCTCAGGGAGGTGTCATAGTAATGAAAAGAACGTTTCAACCAAATAATCGTAAACGTAGTAAAGTACACGGTTTCCGTGAGCGTATGAGTTCTGCAAATGGACGTAAAGTTCTTGCACGTCGTCGTCGCAAAGGAAGAAAAGTATTATCAGCATAAGGCCACTGACTGTCAGTGGTCTTTTTTACTATTTCGGGCATATTCCGGTTATTTTTTCGCGGGAATTGAGAAAGAATGTGGAAATAGGACCGAATTAGAGGATTTGCGTAAGGCAGGAGGAGACACATTGAGGAAAGAACAAAGAATCAAAAAAAATAAAGAGTTCCAACATGTGTTCCAAAAAGGAAAGTCGATGGCTAATCGGCAATTTGTCATATATGCTGCGCAGAAGGCCGACCAACCTGTATTCCGGATCGGCTTATCTGTCAGCAAGAAAATTGGAAACGCTGTAACAAGGAATCGAATCAAGCGGCTTGTCAGACAAGCAATTCACGAAATGAAAGAGCAACTACCTGGTGGCGTCGACATCGTCGTGATCGCTCGTAAACCCGCTGCGGACATGTCATATGAAGAAGTAAAGAAAAGCCTGCACCACGTAATAAGAAAACTCCCGACACTTTCTGCCAAGAAATAAAGTGTAAGTGAGCACGAATATTTTTCTGATTTTATAGCTGGTGATTGGAGCATAGGGCGAAGACTCCTGTGGGGGAGAAGCGACATTGTTGAGACCCCGCAACGGAGTGAGGAGGCTCAAGGTCGCCCCACGGAAAGCGAAGCCCGGTGCGGAAATCAACAGCGGTGTTATATAGAACAAAGGAAAAAATGTGTTGGAAGTGTGACATATATTCAATTTGCCAGATAAAAATGATAGGATGTAAAAGGAATCATTTTTTTTGTGTAAAAAGGAGGAAAAAGAGGTTGAAAAATCGAATATGGCTACTAACGGCCCTTATCGGACTTGTAGTCTTACTATCAGGCTGTACAGAAATCAACCAGCCGATCACCAATGAGAGCGAAGGCTTCTGGAACGAGTATGTGGTCTATCCGCTATCTTGGTTAATTACTTATTTTGCTACACTACTGAACAATGACTACGGCCTATCCATTATTATTGTAACGTTATTAATCCGATTTGCTATCTTACCGTTAATGATTAAACAAACGAAGAATGCAAAGGCTATGCAAGCCTTACAACCGGAAATGAAAGCACTTCGTGAAAAATATAGCTCCAAAGACCAGAAAACTCAACAAAAACTGCAACAAGAAACAATGGGTCTTTTCCAAAAGCATGGTGTGAACCCGCTTGCTGGATGTTTCCCGTTATTGGTTCAGATGCCGATTCTTATCGGATTTTTCCATGCGATTACCCGTACGACGGAAATTGCCAACCATAATTTCTTATGGTTTGACTTGGGAGATCCGGATCCATACTTCATCCTGCCTGTCGTTGCTGGTATCACAACATTCATCCAGCAAAAAATCATGATGGCTGGAATGGATAACAATCCGCAGATGGTAATGATGCTTTGGATCATGCCAATCATGATCGTAGTATTCGCGATCAATTTCCCTGCGGCACTTTCCCTATACTGGGTAGTGGGGAACATCTTTATGATTGTTCAAACTTACTTTATTAAAGGACCGGAGCTGAGAAAAGCAAAAGAAACAGCTACTGGAACTGCAGGAGGAACAAAAAAGTGAAAGAAATAACTGCAACTGGTCCATCAGTCGAGGAAGCTGTCCAATCTGCTTTAGCTCAACTAAACACATCAAAAGACCGTGCAGAAATTACAATCGTTGACGAAGGCAAGAAAGGTCTCTTCGGATTGTTTGGCTCAAAACCTAGTGTTGTAACCGTCAAATTGAAGCCTGACCCGATCGAAGAATCAACGAATTTCCTGAAAAAAGTTCTTACTGAAATGAATATCGTCGCAGAACTCGATGTAAAGGTGGAAGGTAGAAATATTTTCATCGGCATCAGTGGCGAAAAAACCGCATTAATCATAGGAAAAAGAGGACAAACTCTTAATTCCCTGCAGTATCTGACACAAATTGTCGCTAATCGCTATTCCAATCAATACCTTTCTGTTGTCATCGATGCAGAGGGGTACCGTGAGAAGCGCAGAGAAACGTTGGAGCAGCTAGCGGAGCGCCTCGCGCAAAAAGCATTAAAAACAAAACAGGATGTTCATCTGGAGCCTATGCCTTCATTTGAACGCAAGGTGATGCATTCAATCATCTCTGCCTACCCGGAAGTAGAAACCTATTCGGTAGGAAAAGAACCGAATCGTTCCCTGGTGATCACAACCAAAAAGAAAGTTGCAAAAAGATAATATAAAAAGTTAAACGGCTGACCCTATGTAAAAAGGGCCAGCCGTTTTTTTATGGTCGTCTCAACGTCGTGATGAAGACCTCAGTGACGAGAAAAAAGGATAAGAGAGGTCCTAATGGACGTGATGAAGACCTCAGTGGTGAGAAAAAAGAAGAAGAGAGGTCCTCACTGTAAAACAGCTAAAAGGAACAGCAAGTACTAAAATCACATGATTTGTTATAACGAACAGAAACTTCGGAAACGCTGATAAAACAAATGCGCGAGATTTGTTTATTGTTATTCACATGTGGATAAGTTAAAATTATTCTAGCGGAATTTAGTTTCGGGAAATTTTTGTGGATAACTGTCGAAGACGAATACTTTAAAAGAAGAAAAAATTATGCTAACCTTAGTAGGTTAAAGGACGATTATTTTACATTGATATAGATGCGTCAGTTTTGCAAAAAAATCTGGTGAAAAATCTACCCAGAAAAAATGAAAAAGAAATGAGGTGAATGATATGTATGAGTTTGATACGATTGCAGCTATTTCGACTCCCATGGGAGAAGGGGCGATTGCCATTGTCCGCCTGAGTGGGGAGGAATCTTTCAAAATCATTGATGAGATTTTTGTCAGCCCATCCGGAAAGAAAATGGAAGACGTTGCGTCTCATACCATTCACTACGGACATATCGTAGATCCAAAAACAGAAAAAACCATAGAAGAGGTAATGGTGTCGGTCATGAGAGGGCCAAAAACCTTTACTCGGGAAGATGTTATTGAAATAAACTGTCATGGCGGAATAGTTTCCGTGAATAAATTGCTTCAGCTTGTATTAAGCAGGGGAGCAAGACTAGCAGAACCAGGAGAATTCACTAAACGTGCCTTCCTGAACGGACGCATTGACCTTTCTCAAGCGGAAGCTGTAATGGATCTAATTCGAGCCAAAACGGACCGTGCGATGAATGTTGCAATTGGACAGATGGAAGGCCGATTATCCAAGCTGATCCAGAAACTTCGTCAGGAGATCTTGGAGACGTTGGCCCATGTCGAAGTGAATATAGACTATCCGGAATATGACGATGTGGAAGAAATGACCCATAATATGCTTCTAGAAAAGTCTACCTATGTAAAAGAAGAACTGGAAAAACTGTTACAAACTTCCCAACAGGGTAAGATATTAAGAGAAGGTCTTTCTACGGTTATTATCGGACGCCCGAATGTCGGAAAATCCTCCCTACTTAATAGCCTTGTTCATGAGAATAAGGCGATTGTTACAGATATTCCCGGTACAACAAGGGATGTCATCGAAGAATATGTCAGTGTACGGGGTGTTCCTTTACGATTGGTCGACACGGCAGGAATCCGTGAAACAGAAGATATCGTAGAACGCATCGGGGTGGAGAGATCGCGTGAGGTCTTGAAAAAAGCTGATTTGATCTTGCTTGTTCTGAACAACAACGACGAACTCACACATGAGGACAAGCAGTTGTTTGAAGCGGTAAGCGGGATGGATGTCATTGTTATCGTCAACAAAACAGACCTGCCGACAAGAATTGATATTGCACAAGTGACGGAGCTTGCTGACAGGCATACTGTCATCTCTACTTCATTAAAAGAAGAACAAGGGATTGACGAACTAGAAGAAGCGATTTCGTCTATGTTCTTCCAAGGGGACTTGGAATCAGGTGACATGACCTATGTCTCGAACTCTCGCCATATTGGTCTGATTACACAAGCCCAACAAGCACTTGAAGATGCCGTTGAAGGTATGGAAAGTGGCGTGCCAATAGATATCGTACAAATAGATTTAACAAGAACGTGGGAAATACTTGGTGAAATCATCGGGGATGCGGTTCACGAAAGCTTGATCGACCAGCTTTTCTCACAATTTTGCTTAGGTAAATAGAATAGGAGGGAACACCATGGAATATCATGCAGGTTCCTATGATGTAATTGTTATTGGAGCTGGTCATGCAGGAGTAGAAGCAGGACTGGCAGCAGCTCGTCAAGGAGCGAAAACGTTAATGGTCACCATAAACCTGGATATGGTTGCCTTTATGCCATGTAATCCATCTGTCGGCGGTCCGGCAAAAGGAATCGTCGTGCGTGAAATTGACGCACTTGGTGGAGAAATGGGAAGAAATATCGATAAGACGCATATCCAGATGCGCATGTTGAATACCGGAAAAGGTCCTGCTGTTCGTGCATTGCGTGCGCAGGCGGATAAATTCCTCTATCAACATGAAATGAAGAAAACGATTGAAAATGAAGAAAATATAACCCTACTGCAAGGAATGGTGGAAAAACTGATTGTCGAGGACGACGTGTGTAAAGGTGTTATCACCCAAACAGGTGCCATTTACGAAGCCAAGACAGTGGTCATCACCACAGGGACATTCCTTCGCGGAAAAATTATACTAGGAGAACTTCAATATTTAAGTGGACCGAACAATCAGCAGCCCTCTATCACGCTTTCCGAACACTTAGAGGAACTAGGGTTTGATTTGGTTCGTTTTAAAACGGGAACACCTCCTCGTGTAAACAGTGCATCCATCGACTACAGCAAGACGGAGATACAACCAGGCGATGATGTGCCGAGGGCATTCTCTTATGAAACAACGGAATATATAACAGATCAGCTTCCATGCTGGCTAACCTATACAAGTGCTGAAACGCACCAGCTTATTGATGACAATCTGCACCGTTCCCCAATGTACTCCGGTATGATCAAAGGAACTGGACCTAGGTATTGCCCATCGATTGAAGACAAGGTTGTTCGCTTCAACGACAAGCCTCGACACCAGATTTTCTTGGAGCCAGAGGGACGAAATACGCAAGAGGTATACGTACAGGGACTTTCTACAAGTCTTCCTGAAGATATACAGCGTAAAATTCTCTCTACTATTCCTGGACTGGAAAATGTGCGTATGATGCGTGCTGGCTACGCAATCGAATATGATTCCATCGTTCCGACTCAACTCTGGCCAACATTGGAAACGAAAAAGGTGCAAAACCTGTACACAGCAGGTCAAATCAATGGGACCTCGGGGTATGAAGAGGCTGCCGGGCAAGGAATCATGGCTGGTATCAATGCAGGCCGCCGTGCCCTCGGGAAAGAGGATCTTATCCTTAGCCGTTCCGATGCCTATATTGGGGTATTGATTGATGACCTTGTCACCAAAGGCACAAACGAACCATATCGCCTGTTAACATCTCGTGCGGAATACCGTCTATTGCTGCGCCATGACAATGCGGACTTACGCCTGACGGATATCGGACATGAAATCGGCCTAATTTCCCCTGAACGATATGAGCGGTTTACGGCGAAAAAGCAAGAGATTGAAATGGAAAAAGAACGCCTTCAATCGATTATCATCAAACCGAACGAACAGGTTCAAAGCCTAATCAGAGAAGCTGGCGGAAGTGAACTGAAAGATGGCATCAGAGCAGCCGATCTATTAAAGCGCCCTGAAATGACGTATCACCATATTCATCAGATGGTCCCTGCAGACAAGGATATTTCTCCTGATGTTGCAGAACAGGTGGAAATCCAGGTGAAATACGAAGGATACATCCAGAAATCGCTTCAACAGGTGGACCGCCTGAAAAAAATGGAGAACAAAAAGATTCCGGAAAACATCGATTATGGTGACATTCACGGACTTGCGAATGAAGCAAGGCAGAAGCTGAAAGAGGTACGACCTTTATCCGTTGCTCAGGCTTCCCGAATTTCTGGAGTGAACCCTGCGGACGTATCCATCTTGCTTGTGTATTTGGAACAGGGTCGGATAGCAAGAGTATCCAACGAGTAAATCCAAAGATAGAAAGGATACGAACACATGAATAAAGAACAATTCATTTCTCTGTTGGAGGAGAAAGGGATTTCCCTATCTCCCCAACAGCTTTCTCAATTTGATACATATTACAAGCTGCTCGTGGAATGGAATGAAAAGATGAATCTTACAGCCATCACGGATGAAGAAGAGGTTTATCTGAAGCATTTTTACGATTCCATTACGGCCTCGTTCTATGTGGATTTTAATCAAGAGCTATCAATGTGTGATGTAGGAGCGGGTGCCGGTTTTCCGAGTATTCCTCTTAAAATATGTTTTCCAGACCTTAAAGTCACCATTGTGGACTCACTTAATAAACGCATTACGTTCCTGCAGACCCTTGCAAGTGAACTAGGTTTGAAGAATGTTTATTTTGTTCATGACAGAGCCGAAACATTCGGTAAAAATGCGGATTACCGCGAGAAATTTGATCTTGTCACTGCCAGAGCGGTGGCTCGTTTATCTGTTCTAAGTGAATTATGTCTGCCATTGGTCAAAGAAGGCGGCATGTTTGTGCCAATGAAAGCTGCGGCAGCAAGCGAGGAACTTGAAAAAGGGAAAAAAGCTCTTCAAATTTTAGGTGGGAAATTGGAAAAGGTGCATTCTTTTTCACTGCCATTAGAGGAAAGTGAAAGAAATATCCTCATCATTAATAAAATTAAGCCTACACCTAAGAAATACCCTCGCAAACCGGGTACACCGAATAAACAGCCATTAGAATAGGCCAGGCCTTTCCTTGTGTTCCATTGGTATATCGCCTGCCGCTACAGTCAACTTTTGGTGTAATGAATGAAAATGATGTGAAAAATGCAACAAACTTTGCTTAGCAAGGGATGTTTCATGTGAAACATTTTGATCGGCAAAACAGGACTTATTAGCGTATAGAGCGAATTACGTTAATAGGGATTCTATCCATAAGGTGGTGGAACTATGAAGTCTCCGTTCTCTCGTTTTTTTGGAATTGGCGAAAAAGAAGAACAGGAAATAGTAGAAAAGACTGATCATGAAAAAATAATGCAGGTACCTGTAAAGGACATTGTTCCGAATAGATACCAACCACGTACGGTTTTTGTAGATGAAAGAATAGAAGAGTTATCTCTGACCATCCGGACACACGGAATCATCCAACCAATTGTCGTTCGTCAATTTGATGAAGATAAATTCGAGATCATTGCTGGTGAACGCCGATGGAGAGCGGTTCAAAAGCTAGGTTGGGAGACCATCCCTGCGATTGTCAAGGAATTCAATGATGCGGAAACTGCCTCTGTGGCTCTAATTGAAAACCTTCAACGTGAAGAGTTATCCGCTATCGAGGAAGCTATTGCGTATTCCAAGCTGTTGGAACTGCACAGCCTAACCCAGGAGGCATTGGCGCAACGATTGGGAAAAGGACAATCCACAGTAGCCAATAAACTGCGTCTGTTAAAGCTGCCTTCTGAAATACAGGATGCCCTTCTTCAAAAGAAGATAACAGAGCGCCATGCCCGTGCACTAATTCCGTTGAAACAACCGGAAAAACAAGTGGCCGTTCTTGCTGAAATCCTTGAAAAGCAATTGAATGTAAAGCAGACGGAAGAACGTGTAGTGAAATTGCTCGAGGCCTCTAATCCCAAGCCTAAAGCTAAACGCAAAGCGTTCAGTAAGGACATGCGTATCGCCATGAATACGATCCGCCAGTCCCTTACGATGGTGAACGACAGTGGAATCAAATTGGATTCCCAAGAGGAAGAAACCGAGGAATATTACCAATTCACTATCCGTATTCCTAAAAAGTAATGGAATCAGAGGGTTTGGTCTTTCCATCATTAGACGTGTCCGATCTTGTAGCCTATGAAACTATCATAGTGTGGCAAAGGTTGTGAATGATTGGAGTTTCCAAGCCCTTTTTCTCATTATTTCCCGAGAAACATTCTTCGACAATATCCTCCTTTCTGCTAGAAATCAATCCTCCTCCTCATACTATGAGGTCGGAGTGCTCCCCCAAAATATTAATTCTCAAAAACAAGTTAACTTTCTGTCAATTCATGATAAAATAGGTGAGAAACGATACCTCAGTTAAAACTAATGTTAAAATTAACATAGTTTCTAGCTGTTGATTGGAGCACAGGGCGAAGACTCCTAAGGGAGATAGCGGTAGGTTGAGACCCCGCAACGAAGTGAGGAGGCTCAAGCACCGCCCCTAGGAAAGCGAAGCCCAGTGCGGAAATCAACAGAGGGGTAATCCAGAACCAACGAATAAAAAGTATGTTCTTTTCTGAAGGCAGGTGACAGCATGGGCAGAATTATTGCTATTGCTAACCAAAAAGGTGGAGTTGGAAAAACTACTACATCTGTTAATCTAGGCGCTTGTTTAGCATATATTGGTAAAAAAGTGCTTTTAGTGGATGTGGACCCACAGGGAAACGCCACTAGTGGTGTTGGTATTGAAAAAGCAGAAGTCAATCAATGCATTTATGATATTTTAGTAGAGGATGTGGAAGCCAAAAAGGCGATTCTTCCTACCAAGGTCGAGAACCTTTCCATCATCCCCGCAACCATACAGCTGGCAGGTGCTGAAATTGAACTAGTACCCACTATTTCAAGAGAAGTGCGATTAAAGAGGGCATTAGATGATGTGAAACATCTATACGATTACATAATCATAGATTGTCCCCCATCATTAGGCTTGTTGACCATCAACGCTCTGACAGCTTCTGATGCTGTTGTCATTCCGGTGCAATGTGAATATTACGCATTGGAAGGATTAAGCCAGTTATTGAATACAGTACGATTAGTACAAAAGCATCTGAATAAGGAACTGATGATTGATGGGGTCCTGTTAACGATGCTTGATGCTAGGACAAACCTAGGCATTCAAGTGATTGAAGAAGTGAAAAAATATTTTCAAGATAAAGTGTACCGGACCATTATTCCTCGCAACGTACGTTTGAGTGAAGCGCCAAGCCATGGAGAACCTATTATCATTTATGATCCAAAGTCACGTGGAGCGGAAGTTTACTTAGATTTAGCAAAGGAAGTGGTTACACATGGGTAAAGGATTAGGAAAAGGCATAAACGCTCTGTTTCCTTCCATAGAAGCTTCCAAGGAAGAAGCCGTTCAAGAAATCGGTATTAAGGAGATCCGTCCCAACCCTTATCAGCCACGAAAATACTTTGAACCTGATGCGATTCAGGAACTGAAGGAATCGATCCTCCAGCATGGGATCCTGCAGCCTATCATTGTAAGAAAAAGTATCAAAGGCTATGAAATTGTGGTGGGAGAACGTCGTTTCCGGGCTGCAAAAGAGGCGAAATTAACCAAGGTTCCAGTGGTGGTCCGCACTTTAACGGAACAACAGATGATGGAGCTTGCCCTCTTGGAAAATTTGCAGCGTGAAGATCTTACGCCGATTGAAGAGGCAGCCGCGTATCAATCGCTTATGGCGAAGCTTGAGCTTACTCAGGAACAGCTGGCAAGCAGGCTCGGTAAAAGCAGACCGCATATTGCCAACCATATTCGTCTATTATCACTTCCTAAATCCGTACAGGAATTGATGAACGATGGCAAGCTTTCCATGGGGCACGGCCGGGCACTTTTAGGCCTGAAGAGAAAAGATAAGCTGAAAGCGGTCATTGAAAAAGTTTTACAGGAACATTTGAATGTGAGGCAGCTCGAACAGTTGATTCAGCAGTTGAATGAGAACGTTCCACGTGAAACGAAAAAAGACCCAGAACAAAAAGATATCTTCCTTCAAGACCAGGAATCCTTTTTACGGGAGCGTTTTGGTACCTCGGTATTTATCAAGCGATCCAAGAACAAAGGCAAAATAGAAATCGAATTCTTCTCTGATGATGATCTGAACAGATTGCTGGAATTATTGGCTCAATCAGAAGAATAAAAAGCAGACCACTTTGCGGTGGTTTGCTTTTTTGAATGGCTGTTTTCGTAAACTTTTTTGCTTTTTCGTATTTTTAAGTCAACCGTAATATTCTTTACTATCGTGCTCTTTTCCTGGCAATCCGGATAGGTTTTATGCCTACGTTAGAGTCCATATGCGGTAAAAAGTCCAATTGCCGACTTTTTACAAGTGAATAGCAACAAACTTTAAGAAAAGAGCCTTTTGAATAGGTCATGTCGGAATGGTATAGCGGTCTCGTCGGGCCCCGTGCCGGGTGCGGGGCACATACCAGCAATCATAAAGTAGGCTTAAAAAGAAATGGGGCTTTGAAGTGGTTTTATTAGGAACCATCGTAAATGGTATTTGTATTGTTCTGGGAACGTTAATAGGGAAACTGTTCACCAGGATTCCAGAAAATACGAAAGAAACAGTGATGAAAGTAATCGGTCTTGCGGTATTCCTTCTTGGGACGCAAATGGGCTTTAAAAGCAATGAATTTTTAATTGTCATTATCAGCCTTGTTGTTGGGGCTGTCCTTGGTGAGTGGATCGACCTGGATGGGAAGTTGAACAGTGTCGGTAATTGGCTTGAACGCAGACTTGGGTCTAATCAGCAGGGCTCCGTATCAAAGGGGTTTGTAACGGCAACGCTTATCTTTGTTATCGGAGCAATGGCAGTTGTCGGTTCCTTGGATAGTGGACTCAGAGGGGACCATCAAGTCCTTTATACCAAATCGATCATTGATGGTTTTACTAGCATTGTGCTTGCGACAACATTGGGAATTGGAGTCTTGTTCTCCGCTATCCCTGTCATGATCTATCAAGGAAGCATCGCTCTCTTTGCCACGCAGATAGACTTATTTGTGCCACCGGATTTATTGGAGCTGCTCATCTTTGAAATAACAGCTACCGGAGGCGTAATGATCATGGCGATCGGCCTCAATATTATCGGCATCTCCGCCATCAGAGTGGCCAATCTGCTTCCGGGCATACTGGTGGCAGCAGGAATAGTGCTTATCCAATACTTTTTTCTACTATAGATGCTTAGCAAGATCGACTGACAGATGGTCGGTCTTTTTTTTTTGTCTATTCCTGGGCTTGAATTAATGGTGGCTCTTGTTCTCTTGCGGCAGCAGCGATAAAGTTCTTTCTTTCAATGGACCTATCGAGCTCCTGAATGGAGTTTGCCACTACAGTTGCCATCTTCATCACCAGGCTGAGTCGTGTATTTTGCAGGACAAAGAACTCCATAAACCCACTCACGTTCACAATCCCCGTGATATGAATGTCCCCCACAGGAGGCAAGTCTTTTTTTACACCAGCGCCAGGCATTACAGGTCCTTCCGCTATAGTGATCTGACCAACACTTTTTAATCTTCCAAGGCAAGCGTCAATGGCTATGATAAATGGAGTCAAATGCTTTGTCTGAATGTTGGCAAGCTTTTCTTCCAGATTGACGGCATGAATAGGATCGTCCAGTGTGCCATATACATGAACATGCTCGAGGTTTTTATCATACAACTTTGTCCCGACGAGTGGTCCCAGGGAATCCCCAGTTGAACGATCTGTACCAATGCAGACAATGACAATGGGACGATATACAAGGCTTGCAGGAAGGTGGGAATGTAAAGTGAGTGCCAGATCCTTATAGGCATCTACTTCATCATGAGCAATACGAATATTGCCTCCCTTCTTCTCGAAAAAATTAGATTTAAGATTCATAGGTTCCACTCCTTCTTAATAGTAGTAACAGTATACGACTATTGATGGGAAACTATACGTCCACTTTTTTATTTTTGGATATTTAGGAGGTTACAGGTTATGTGGAAAAGCGGGTTTCGCTGGATGTTTTTAATTTTGGGAACTGTAATTGGTGCAGGGTATGCATCTGGCCGTGAGCTCTGGCAATTTTTCGGCACAGAAAGCGGACTGGCTATTCTTTTATTTACCCTTTTCTTTATCATTTCTTGCTATGTTATCCTCCAAATAAGCAGGAAGGAGCGCTCAGAGCACTTTTCTCCCGTTCTTCAGAAGTTGGTGGGCGTGAAGGTCTCCTACTTATATAACATTGTGATGGTGGTATATCTATTTACTACTACGGTTGTCATGCTTGCAGGGGGAGGGGCGGCCTTGCAGGTCTTTTCCGTCCCCTACTGGGCTGGGATTGCCATCATTTGCTGCTTGTTGATTCTATTATTTGTTTACGACGTGAAAGGGATGATAACGGTAAATGTCGTAATTATCCCGATCATCGTCTTGACGCTTGGATTTGTACTGATACATGCTGTCATGAACGGATCTCAGGAGGTCACCTCTTCTTTTTCAAAACAGAGTAATTGGCCGGCTGGATTCACCTTTACGGCGCTCAATATCCTGCCGCTTGTCGCTGTCTTATCGGCAATTGGAAAAGAGGTAAAAAGCAAAGGTGAAATTGTCGTCGCAAGTGTTGGAAGCGGGGCTATATTAGGGGTCATCTCGCTTGTTTATAACCAAACACTCATTTCGGTAGAAAGCAAGCTAGCTCTATTCGAAATCCCTCTATTTGCCATCATACAGAGCTATCCTTTTTATATGCTATTCTTGATGACCATCTTACTTTGGATCGCCATCTATACCACTGCAGCCTCAGGGTTGCTTGGACTTGTCACCAGATTCAGAAACGCCATGCCGATTCCGCTTTGGACCATTTGCCTATTGTTCATTCTATTGATGGTTCCTTTTACCGCGGTAGGTTTTTCAGTCCTTGTAGCAATTCTTTACCCGCTATTTGGCCTCATCAACCTCTATCTGCTAGTTTGTATCCTACTTTATCCGATTAAAAATCGTGAAAAATGGTGAACGCCAAGCTACGGGAATCAACAGCGACGTTTAATAGAGCCTTTATTTTAGTAAAATAGTAATTTCTTGGATAATCTAAAGCTAAACTAACGAAAATGCCGAGGTAGGATAAATATGGAATGGATAAATCGGGTGTTAATCAAAATGAGGGCCTCTTTAACAAATGAGGATTTATGGGTCTCGATAGGAGAAGGGTTGCTTCGGGTCGTTCTAATTGTCCTTATCGCGGGACTAGTGATTAAAATAGGAAAAACGCTTATCCAAAACTTCGTGAAGCTTAGGGAAAAAGGTCCCATTCGCATATCGGAACGTAGAGAAAACACCTTGTTAAAGCTTCTTCAAAATGTATTATCCTATGTTGTCTATTTTATTGCCTTTATCATGATCTTGGATATTGTTCATATTGATGTCAGGGCTCTCTTAGCCGGAGCCGGAATTGTTGGGCTTGCAGTTGGGTTCGGGGCACAAAACCTGGTGAGAGATATCATTACCGGATTTTTTATTATATTTGAAGACCAATTCTCTGTTGGTGATTACATCAAAACTGGAAATTTTGAGGGGTATGTCGAGGAAATAGGCCTGCGGACAACTAAAATAAAAAGTTGGACAGGGGAATTGCATATATTGCCTAATGGAAGTATTGTAGAATTAACAAACTTCTCCATTCATAATAGTGTTGCGGTAGTAGATGTAAGCATCGCCTATGAAGGGAAAGTAGATGAGGCGGAACGAGTGATTCAAGAGCTTTTATCCGAGCTTCCGGCAAGATATGTGGAAATGACAGAACCACCAGAGCTGCTTGGCATTCAAACATTAGGCAATTCCGAGGTTGTCCTCAGGATCACATGTGAAACATTGCCGATGAAGCATTGGTATATCGGCCGTTCGATCAGGAAGGAAGTAAAAAATCGTCTGGATGAAGCAGGGATTGAAATTCCGTTCCCGCGCCTGGTACTCTATAACCGGGAACCAAAACAAGAAGGGCGAGCTTCCAATTAAGTCAGTAAAGTGGGGAGTGTAGAAAATGACAGATAAAGAATTCGGTTTAAATGATGTGGTAGAAATGAAAAAAGCACACCCATGCGGAACAAACAGATGGAAAGTAGTACGAATGGGAATGGATATCCGCATCAAATGTGAAGGTTGTGACCACACCGTCCTCATGCCGAGAAAAGAATTTACAAGGAAAATAAAGAAGATATTGGTGAGAAGCGAAGAGTAGCAGCCTGCCTTGGGACTTTACTTGTAGCGGAAAACTGTGATGACATAGATCTGCTGGAATTCAAATAAACTTGTCTTTTCCTCCCATTCTATCTATAATTGTGGGAGGTTTAAATATGTGTTAACGGAAGTTAGGAGTGGATAAAATGGCTTTAACAGCAGGTATCGTTGGTCTTCCAAACGTAGGGAAATCAACGCTTTTTAATGCAATTACACAAGCAGGAGCGGAGTCTGCCAACTACCCGTTCTGTACAATAGATCCAAACGTAGGTATTGTGGATGTTCCGGATGAGCGTTTACAAAAGTTAACAGAACTCGTTAATCCGAAGAAAACGGTTCCGACTCATTTTGAGTTTACCGATATTGCCGGTATCGTTAAGGGTGCGAGTAAAGGTGAGGGTCTTGGAAATAAATTCCTATCCCATATCCGTCAAGTGGATGCTATTTGTCACGTGGTTCGATGTTTTGCAGATGACAACATCACCCACGTTTCCGGTGGAGTGAATCCTATTGAGGATATTGAGACAATCAATCTCGAGCTTATATTAGCTGACTTGGAGTCTGTGGACAAGCGTCTTGAGCGTGTAGCGAAATTAGCGAAGCAAAAGGACAAGGAAGCGGTCTATGAACATGAAGTGCTTGTTAAAGTAAAAGAAGCGCTTGAAAATGAGCTTCCGGCACGTACAGTAGAAGTAACAGACGAGCAGGTAAAATACCTAAAAGGCATGCATCTATTGACAAGCAAGCCCGTTCTTTATGTTGCAAATGTCGGAGAAGATGATGTAGCTGACACTTCCGACAACGAGTATGTGAAACAGGTTCGTGAATTTGCTGAAAAAGACAACGCAGTGGTAATTACTGTTTGTGCAAAAATCGAGTCTGAGATCGTGGAGCTGGATGCAGACGAAAAAGCAATGTTCTTAGAAGAACTAGGAATTCAAGAATCTGGTCTAGATCAGCTTATTCGTGCGGCATACAATCTACTTGGATTGGCAACCTACTTCACAGCAGGAGTGCAAGAAGTTCGTGCATGGACATTCCGCACAGGCATGAAAGCTCCACAATGTGCGGGTGTCATCCATACCGATTTCGAACGCGGATTCATTCGTGCAGAAACGGTATCTTATGAGGACTTACTTGCTGCAGGCTCTCATACAGCTGCAAAAGAAGCAGGAAAAGTCCGCCTAGAAGGAAAAGAATACATCGTAAAAGACGGAGACGTTATCCACTTCCGCTTTAACGTATAAAATTGTTTGGAGAGAGGAAAGTTTTCCTCTCTTTTTTGTTTTCAGCGACCCTTTATTTGAGGAGATTGGGTAATCACGCTGGTTGTGTGGGCAGAGGGGGAGGCTATTTTTTATCCTAAAAGCGGATATCCATTGTAAAATGGTTTTATCCATCCTATAGCCACGGATATCCATTGTAAAAAAAATTTATACATTGTAACTATGATATATCCATTGTAAAAAAGATATATCCATCAAAACGACTTCCCACCGTTTTGAAGGAGACTCATAGGACATGTTGCAAAAAATCGGCCCCTCTGGTATAATCTTAATTTGTGAGTAATGATTATTTATAATTGATTGCTCCTTGCCCACCAAGGGCCGCTTAGACCAAAAGGAGGTGACTGTGATGAACAAGTACGAAATCATGTATATCATCCGTCCAAACATTGAGGAAGACGCTAAAAAAGCTCTTACAGAACGTTTCAATACGATCCTAACTGACAACGGTGCAGATCTATCTGAATCAAAAGAGTGGGGTAAACGCCGCTTAGCATACGAAATCAATGATTTCCGCGACGGCTACTATATGTTAGTAAACGTAGCTGCTGAGCCAGCTGCTGTTCAAGAGTTTGATCGTCTTGCTAAAATCAGCGAAGACATCATCCGTCATATTGTTGTTAAAAAAGAAGTTAAATAATAGTTGTCCTCTTTATGGACGTCGTCTCAAGGAGGAGTGGTTCTGATGTTAAATCGCGTAGTATTGGTAGGTCGCTTAACGAAAGACCCTGAATTGCGCTATACCCCAAGTGGAGTGGCGGTTGCTACTTTTACATTGGCAGTCAATCGTACGTTCCAGAATCAGCAAGGCGAACGCGAAGCTGACTTCATCAACTGTGTTGTCTGGAGAAAACAAGCTGAAAACGCAGCAAACTTTCTGAAAAAGGGAAGCTTGGCTGGTGTGGATGGCAGAATGCAGACACGTAATTATGAAGGCCAAGATGGAAAACGTGTGTACGTAACGGAAGTAGTGGCAGAAGGTGTTCAGTTCTTGGAACCTAAGGGATCCGGCGGTTCTGGATCTGGAAATGCATCTCGTCCTAATCCAAATCAAAATCAAGGCTATGGTTCATCACCTAACTTTGGGTATGATCAGAACCAACAGCGTAGCAATAACAACAACCAAGGTTATACTCGTGTTGATGACGACCCATTTAAGAATGATGGCCAACCAATTGATATATCCGACGACGACTTACCGTTCTAATTCTAGAAGGTATCGTTTTATAAAAATGGCTGTATAAGCCGAAAAATCTAAAAAAGAAGAGGTGAATAAAATGGCAGGAGGACGCAGAGGTGGACGTAACAAACGTCGTAAGGTTTGTTATTTCACAGCTAACGGTATCACTCATATCGATTACAAAGATACGGATGTATTGAAAAAGTTCGTTTCTGAGCGTGGTAAAATTTTACCTCGTCGTGTAACAGGAACTAGCGCTAAATACCAACGTAAATTAACGATCGCGATCAAACGCGCTCGTCAAATGGCATTACTACCATACGTTTCTGGTGAGTAATACAGCCGATTAATAAAAAAGGAAGGCAGTGAGAGAATATCTTGCTGCCTTCCTTTTTGCTAGCTTCTTAATAATCATAAAGTTCTACCCTGTAGATTGGAGTGCAAGGTGTGAGACTCCTGAGGGAGATAGCGGTAGCTTGAGACCCCGCAGCGAAGCGAGGAGGCTCAAGCACCGCCCCTAGGAAAGCGAACACCTGGAACGGAAATCTACAGGGAGTTTAATTTTACCACCCCAACATAACATTTGATTGTAATAGAATCTTAAGGATAAACTATACATATTGTTTAACAAAGCGTTTTTGGAGGTTTATATAGTGAAGGAAACGAAACATATTACAGAAGGAGCCACCATGCTCGGCATCTATGTCCTGCTGCTCCTCATCACACTCTTTATTCCTTTTTTAGGCATGATTACCCTACTAGCGATGGTTGTCCCGTTTGTTGTTTTCACCGCTAGAAACGGATGGAAATCAGGGGTTTGGCTGATCGTGATTGCCGGCCTGTTAAGCGTTCTTCTCGGATCACCATTGGCCCTGGTCCTGAGTATTCCTGCAAGTACGGTTGGCGTGGTGATGGGTCACCTTATCGGAAATAAAGCCAATCGCTATGCCATTTTAGGAGCTGCAACAGGTGTCTATTTAATCAATTATATATTGGCATATATTGTCGCTATCGTTCTATTCAACATTGATTTCATGGAAGTCCTTGAGGGGATGATCAGAGAGTCGATGCAAGCCTCTGAAGCCATCGCGACTTCTCTTGGGCAAGAGAATCCACAAAAGGGTCTGGAAAAGATGGAGGAGTACCTTGGCTATTCCAGCTATCTACTACCGACTATGTTTGTGTTAACATCTTTTGTTCACGCCTTTTTCTCACAGCTTGTCACCACCTTTATCGTAAAAAGGCTGAAGATTCAAGTGAGTCCTTTTCCTCCTTTCAGAGAGTTGGTACTTCCAAAAAGCTTGCTATGGTACTATCTGATCGTTCTAGTATTGTCGCTTATGCAGCCGGAAGAGGGATCTACCTTATTTATGGCAGTTCTTAACCTTTCATTCATTCTGATGCTTTTGATGACCGTTCAAGGGTTATCCTTCATCTTTTTCTTTTGTCATATGAAAAAGATTTCAAAGGTTGTACCGATTACGATTCTAATTTTATCCTTCCTTATCCCACCTTTGGTCTATATAATAAGAATGATAGGAATAGTAGATATCGGCTTTCAATTAAGAGAGAGAATACAGGGTAATAATAAAGGAAAATAACTAGCGAAACTATTAATTAGGAGCTGAACATACATGCCTAATTATTTCGAAAAACTGAATCTGCGTTATCCCGTCTATTTACTTTTTGTAATAGCATTGATTCAACTTGGGATAATTGTGTTTTTCCAATGGCAAATAGGGATTGTCAGCTTTCTGCTCCTAGGCTTGGTTGTATATCTTTACATCAAAGTGGAACAAAAGGCTAAAAAAGAAATGGAAACGTATATTTCCACTCTTTCCTACCGACTGAAAAAGGTAGGGGAAGAAGCGTTAATGGAGATGCCGATCGGAATCATGCTTTATAATGACGATTATCAAATTGAATGGACCAACCCCTTTCTTGCCTCTTGCTTTCATGAGGAAACATTAGTGGGAAGGTCGTTATATGATGTCGGGGAAAATTTGATTCCCCTTTTGAAGCAGGATATCGAGACAGAAACCATTCCCTTACATGATCGAAAATATAAAGTGGTGATTAAAAAAGCGGAACGGCTCATTTACTTTTTTGATATTACCGAACAGACACATATTGAAAAATTATATGAAGATGAACGTACCGTACTTGGAATCATTTTCCTTGATAACTATGACGAAGTTACGCAAGGAATGGATGACCAGACAAAAAGTTCAATTAATAGCCAGGTGACTTCCATTATAAATAAATGGTCCATGGAAAACGGCGTATTTTTGAAAAGAACGTCCATGGAGCGTTTTATTGTGGTGCTGAATGAGCATATTCTTGTTCAGTTGGAAAAGAATAAGTTCTCCATTTTAGATGAGGTACGTGAGCAGACCTCCAAACAAAGTATGCCCCTTACCTTAAGCGTCGGGATTGGAACGGGTGTACCTTCCTTACCTGAGCTTGGACAGCTTGCCCAATCAAGTCTCGATCTGGCATTAGGTCGTGGAGGAGATCAGGTGGCGATCAAACAGACAAACGGTAAGGTGCGCTTCTATGGTGGAAAAACCAATCCAATGGAAAAGCGGACACGTGTACGGGCGCGAGTTATTTCCCATGCATTGAAGGAACTGATCCACGAAAGTGACAAAGTCATCATCATGGGACATCGCTATCCCGATATGGATGCACTTGGAGCGGCCATCGGTATTGCCAAAGTAGCAGAACTCAACCACAAGGATGCCTTTATTGTGTTAAATCAGCAAGAAATGGACGCAGGTATTCACCGTCTTTTAGAAGAGCTGAAAAGCCACAGCGAGTTATGGGAGAAATTCATTTCACCGGAAGATGCCTATGAGATAGCTACCAATGATACTCTTCTGGTCGTAGTGGATACGCATAAGCCATCACTTGTCATTGAGGAAAAGCTGTTAAATAAAATGGATAATGTGGTCGTCATTGACCATCACAGGCGTGGAGAGGACTTCATTGAGGATCCATTGCTTGTTTATATGGAGCCTTATGCGTCCTCCACTGCCGAGCTTGTAACAGAGCTCTTACAGTACCAACCAAAACGTATCAAAATCACAATGCTTGAAGCGACCGCCCTGTTAGCTGGTATAATAGTAGATACGAAAAGCTTCACGGTCCGTACCGGGTCCCGTACATTTGATGCAGCATCCTACTTGCGTTCCCAAGGTGCAGACACGATTCTGGTGCAAAAGCTGTTAAAAGAGAATCTCGAACGCTTTGTAAAGCGGGCGAAACTGATTGAGAGTGCCTATTTGTTCCAAGAAGGCATTGTCATTGCCAAAGGAATCCCTGAAGAGTCTTTTGATCAGGTGATGATTGCCCAGGCGGCAGATACCCTGCTTGCCATGAGCGATATCAATACATCCTTTGTCATTGCCCATCGAAACGGGGAACAGGTTAGCATCAGTGCGAGATCGCTTGGTGATATCAACGTGCAGGTCGTGATGGAGAAACTGGGCGGTGGTGGTCACTTGACCAATGCAGCGACTCAGATGAATACGACCATTGATGAAGCGGAAGAAAAACTGAAACAAGCAATAACAGAGTACTTAGAAGGAGGTTCCAAGGAATGAGGGTAATATTTTTAAAAGATGTAAAAGGAAAAGGGAAAAAAGGCGAAGTGAAAAACGTGGCAGATGGGTATGCCCATAATTTTCTACTAAAACAAGGGTTGGCGATGGAAGCTTCAAATGGTAACCTTAAATCATTGGAAGCTCAAAAGAACAAAGAAGCCAAAGAAGCGGAACAAGAGGTTGAAAACGCAAAGAAATTAAAAGATACGCTGGAAAAGCTGACACTTGAATTCCAGACAAAAGCTGGGGAAGGCGGCCGTTTATTCGGTAGCATCACCACCAAACAAATTGCAGAAGAGCTTCAAAAGAAGCATAAAATAAAGATCGATAAGCGCAAAATGGAACTGAATGATGCCATTCGTGCTTTAGGCTATACGAATGTGCCAGTAAAGCTGCACACAGACGTTACAGCAACCTTGAAGGTGCATGTGACAGAACAGAAGTAAGGGGATGCTCGGCTATTGCCGAGTTTTCTTTATGAGGGCTCTTTTACTAGGTAGAATCAGTTTTAAGTATGCCGGATGTGCAACAAATCGGCTTTGCTTTCCGGGGAGGAGGAACAGGGATGAGTGATATTTTTGAAGATAGAATTCCACCACAAAATATAGAAGCGGAACAAGCGGTCATTGGGGCCATTTTTCTAGAGCCATCCTCGCTTACATTGGCGTCGGAACTTGTGATGCCTGATGACTTTTACCGTGCTGCCCACCAAAAGATATATGACTGTATGCTGAATCTTTCCGACCGGGGCGAGCCGGTCGATTTGGTCACCGTCACATCGGAGCTTGCAAATCTGAAGCTCTTAGAAGAGGTCGGTGGGGTGTCTTATTTAAGTGACATTGCCGGCTCCGTGCCAACTGCAGCCAACATTGAGTATTACGCGAAGATTGTGGAAGAAAAGTCCATTCTTCGCCGTCTTATCCGGACTGCAACGAATATCGCCCAAGAAGGCTACAGCCGGGAAGATGAAGTTGCGGGATTATTGAACGAAGCGGAAAAGCAGATCTTGGAAGTGTCACAACGGAAAAATTCCGGCGTGTTCCAAAACATTAAGGATGTCCTGGTGAAAACTTATGACAATATCGAAACGCTTCATAACCGTAAAGGGGAAGTGACCGGTATTGAAACAGGCTTTACAGAGCTTGATAAAATGACGGCGGGATTCCAGCGAAACGACTTGATCATCATTGCCGCGCGTCCTTCTGTTGGTAAAACGGCATTCGCTTTGAATATCGCCCAAAACGTCGCAACAAAGGCGCGCGAGAATGTCGCCATCTTCAGTCTGGAGATGGGTGCCGAGCAGCTTGTTATGAGGATGCTTTGTGCAGAAGGCAATATCAATGCGCAAAACTTAAGGACAGGCCAGTTGACCGCAGAGGATTGGAGCAAGCTAACGATGGCAATGGGAAGCTTGTCCAATGCAGGAATCTATATTGACGACACCCCTGGTATCCGCGTTAGTGAAATACGTTCCAAATGCCGCCGTCTTAGACAAGAAAGCGGCCTTGGAATGATCTTGATTGACTACCTTCAATTGATCCAGGGTAGTGGACGTGGAGGCGGAGAGAACCGTCAGCAGGAGGTATCCGAAATCTCCCGTTCCTTAAAAGCATTGGCAAGGGAGCTTGAAGTCCCTGTTATCGCCCTGTCCCAGCTTTCCCGTGGGGTGGAGCAACGTCAGGACAAGCGTCCGATGATGTCCGATATCCGTGAATCCGGAAGTATCGAGCAGGATGCCGATATTGTTGGCTTCCTATACCGTGATGACTATTATGACAAAGAAAGTGAAAACAAGAACATCATCGAGATCATCCTGGCCAAACAGCGTAATGGTCCTGTTGGAACGGTCTCCTTGGCTTTCGTAAAAGAATATAATAAATTTGTTAACCTGGAGCGGCGATTTGATGATGAATCCGTCCCTTCAGGGGCATAATAAAAGGCATCTACGTTATGTAGGTGCCTTTTGGGTTATACAAAGCTAGTTTATCTTCAATATGCAGTACCCACGTTGATTGTAGTGAAAGGCGCGCAGACTTCTGCGGGAGGAAGGGACATGGAAGACCCCGCAACGGAGTGAGGAGGCTTCCGGACCGCCCGCGAAAAGCGAAGCGCCTGAAACGTAGATCAACGAGCTAAGTGCAATATATAAATTAAATTAGGTTTTGAGTAGGGAATGCGACTTAATTACGAACAAATAGGTTTTTATTATAAAAGATTGTTCGTGTTTTGGTTGACTTTCTCGTAGTCAGCTGATAAACTAACTTTGGTTGAAAATTGATTTTAAAAAAAGTTTACATATTTAGTGGAGGTGTACGAACTATGGCATCAGTAGTCGTAGTAGGAACACAATGGGGAGACGAAGGAAAAGGGAAAATTACCGATTTTCTTTCTGAGAATGCAGAGCTAATTGCTCGTTACCAAGGCGGTAACAACGCAGGACACACAATTAAATTTAACGGCGAAACATATAAATTACACTTAATACCTTCTGGAATTTTTTATAACGACAAGACTTGCGTTATCGGGAACGGAATGGTTGTAGATCCTAAAGCATTGATCAAAGAATTGAAATATCTACATGACCGCGGTGTGAGCACAGACAACCTGCGCATTTCCGACCGTGCCCATGTTATCCTTCCTTACCACTTGAAGCTGGATGAGGTGGAAGAAGAGCGCAAGGGTGCCAACAAAATCGGTACAACGAAAAAAGGAATTGGACCAGCTTACATGGACAAAGCAGCTCGCGTCGGAATCCGTATTGCAGACTTGCTTGACCGTGAACTTTTCGAAGCAAAGCTTGCCCACAACTTAGCTGAAAAGAACCGTCTATTAGAAAGAATGTACGAAGTTGAAGGCTTCAAATTAGAAGATATTCTTGATGAGTACTACGAGTACGGGCAACAATTTGCGAAGTATGTAACAGATACTTCTGTTGTCTTAAACGATGCGCTTGATGATGGCCGTCGCGTACTTTTTGAAGGTGCACAAGGGGTTATGCTTGATATCGACCAAGGTACGTATCCGTTCGTAACATCTTCCAACCCTGTAGCTGGTGGAGTGACAATCGGTTCTGGTGTTGGTCCTTCTAAAATTGACCACGTTGTAGGTGTTGCAAAAGCATATACAACTCGTGTTGGAGATGGTCCATTCCCTACAGAATTGGATAACGAAATCGGTCATCAAATCCGTGAAGTAGGAAGAGAATATGGTACAACAACTGGACGCCCTCGCCGTGTAGGTTGGTTTGACAGTGTAGTTGTACGTCATGCACGCCGCGTAAGTGGGATGACAGACCTTTCCTTAAACTCCATCGATGTATTAACAGGTATTGAAACGTTGAAAATTTGCGTAGCTTACACATACAAAGGTGAAGTAATGGAAGCATTCCCTGCAAGCTTGAAAGTACTTGCTGAGTGTGAGCCAGTATACGAAGAAATGCCAGGCTGGACAGAAGACATCACAGGCGTTAAAAGCTTGAGTGAGCTTCCAGAGAATGCTCGTCATTACATCGAGCGCGTATCACAGCTAACAGGCATTCCATTGTCCATCTTCTCTGTAGGGCCAGATCGCTCTCAGACGAACGTGGTACGCAGTGTGTATGCGAAGTAATTGATGATTTTTGTGTGGAGCCCTCCTTTGTGGGGGCTTTGTTTTTTTACTGATTTAGACAGATTTTACGGTGTCGTGAAGAAACTATTATTTTTTTAAAAAAGTTATTGCAAGTTTTAATGATAGTATGATATTATTAAAAACGTCGTCAAAAGAGATTCAAAGTTACATAAGACGAAGTTGATACTAGGTGCCATTAGCTCAGTCGGTAGAGCATCTGACTTTTAATCAGAGGGTCGAAGGTTCGAGTCCTTCATGGCACACCATTTCTTTTAAAAAGTAAGGCCCATTGGTCAAGCGGTTAAGACACCGCCCTTTCACGGCGGTAACACGGGTTCGAATCCCGTATGGGTCACCATTTTCTTTTATAATTTAGGTCCCGTGGTGTAGCGGTTAACATGCCTGCCTGTCACGCAGGAGATCGCCGGTTCGATCCCGGTCGGGACCGCCATTTACATATTTCTAGCTTGGTTAGGCTCGGTAGCTCAGTTGGTAGAGCACGATCGAGTAAGCTACGAAGCTTGACTTCAGCGCACAAATTTTTGTACTTTAAAATTTGGGTGATGGTGCGAGTGCATAACATATTGTTGTGACAACCCAATATACGGCTCGGTAGCTCAGTTGGTAGAGCAATGGACTGAAAATCCATGTGTCGGCGGTTCGATTCCGTCCCGAGCCATCTCAAAGCAGCGCGTTCATCTTAAGATGGACGTGCTGTTTTTTATATTCAACTCATTTCTGTACGACAGAACCAACTGAAAATTAGTATTTCTCCCTGTATGTATATCTCCATCTTCCACAAAACCACATGAAACAGTCTACACGGTGTTACCCCTCTGTAACAATAAAGGATAATTTACCCTCCAATACCAACCCTGTTGTTAAAACTATGAAAAATTACCCATAAAACATACCTTAATAAGGAAAAAAACCTATAAACCGCCTAAATATGACAAGAATAATACAATTAGGTTACATCTTTTGTTCTAGTATTCTATTGAATCCTAGTCATATGGTATGGTAAAGTAGTCGGAAATTTTAAATGGGTATCATTAGACCTAATTCAAGGAATCTAGAAACCTAAATAAAACTGTTTAAAGAACGGGGAAAGAAATCAGGGGGAAATAAAGACCATGATGAACCGATTAAAACGTATATATAGTACTTACACCAAAAAACCAAATAGTAAACATAGATCTCAAAAAAATCTTCTTTCTACTTTTGCAAAAAGAGTGATGGTAACGACTGTAGCTGCTTCTACTATCACGTTGGGCGCTGTGGCCGTCCATGCAAGTGAAAACTCCTTACTAGGTACCATTTATCATGTGTACCTGAATGGTGAGCGTGTTGGAGCTGTGGACGACAAAGAAGCATTGGATAAAGCGGTAAACGACAAGATTGATTCTGTCCAGAAGCAATATAAAGATCTGGAGCTTTCTGTTGGTAACCAAATATCTGTTGTTCCTGAAAAAGTATTTCGACCAACTGCACAGAATAAAGAAACGATAGATGCGGTTGTCGAGCAGGTGGAAGTAAAAGCAAGTGCGTCCGCATTGACCATTGACGGAAAAGAAGTTGTACTTCTTAAAGACAAGGAAGAAGCGGAGAAAGTAATTGAGCTTCTTAAATTGGATCATGTGTCCAAGGAAGATCTAGAAGCTTTAGAGAAAAAACAAAATGAGGAAGACACTGATAAGGAACTTCCAGAACTGAAAAAAGGTGAGTCTCGTATATTAGACGTTTCCATCTCGGAAAAAGTTTCATTTTCTAATAAAAATGTTGATCCACATAATGTGATTTCTGTTAAAGAAGCACTTGAACACATTAAAAAAGGAACAAAAGAAGCGAAAAAGTATGAAGTGCAAGTTGGGGATTCCTTAGGGGATATTGCAGAAAAGCATGACCTGTCTTCAGAAGAATTATTGAAATTGAATTCAGATATTGAAATGAGTTCATTGCTTGCAGTCGGAAAAACATTGAATGTGTCCGCTAAAAAGCCATACTTGAAAATAGTAGTAAAAGAAGAAGTATCTAAAAACGAAGAAATCCCTTATGAGCAGGAAGTAATAGAAGACAAAGAGCTTCCTAAGGGAGAAACGAAAGTGAAGCAACAAGGAGAAAATGGTGAAAAGAACGTTCGCACCATTACGACTAAGGAAAATGGCGTTACCATGAAAACGGAAGTAACACATGATGAAACGTTGAAAGAACCTGTAAAACACATCGTTCTAAAAGGTACAAAGGTGATTCCTTCCCGTGGGAGCGGCTCACTTGCATGGCCTGCAGTTGGCGGTTATATCTCCAGTAAAATGGGACATCGCTGGGGCAAAATGCACAAAGGGATCGATATCGCCCGTCCAAGTGACAGAACAATCAAAGCGGCCGATAACGGCGTTGTGGAATCTGCCGGTTGGGATGGCGGATACGGAAATAAGATCGTCATTAACCACCAGAACGGAATGAAAACCATTTATGCCCATCTTGATTCCATGAGCGTATCAGTGGGAGAAACTGTTTCACGCGGATCAAAAATTGGTGTGATGGGAACCACTGGTCAATCAACAGGCGTCCACTTACACTTTGAAGTATACAAAGATGGACAGCTAAAAGACCCAATGCAATATTTAAACAACTAAACACCCACAAAAAACCTCTAGCAACCTGAAAGTTAGCTAGAGGTTTTTGTATTCTAACATTTAAATGATATTGAGACCTCCCTGTAGATTGTAGTGCAGGGTGAGAGACTCTGGCGGGAGGAGGGGTAGGTTGAGACCCCTAAAGCGGAGCAGGCCACTGAAAAACCTAATAACTAATCTGATTTATGGTTTCTAGCTGTTGTTTGGAGCAATAGGCGAAGACTCCAGCGGGGGAGTAGCGACAATCTTGAGACCCCGCAACGGAGTGAGGAGGCTCAAGGTCGTCCCGCGGAAAGCGAAGCCGTTTGCGGAAAACAACAGCGGTGTTAATCCTATTATTAAAGATAGTTACTTTTTCAGTGGCCTCAAGCATCGTCCCGCTGAAAGCGAACACCCGGAACGGAAATCTACAGGAGTTAACAAAGGCTTTCTCTTAATAGATGCTTTACAAAGCTCTACATGGTAAAGTAAATAGTATAATGCTTTCGTAAATACTGAATGATATAAATAGATAGAAGTTGAAGGAGCGAAACTAAATGGAAAAGAAAATATTAGTGGTAGATGACGAGAAACCGATTGCAGATATATTGAAATTCAACCTTCAAAAAGAAGGTTATGATGTTTATTGTGCCTATGATGGCGAAGAAGCTGTCAATAAAGTGGAGGAAGTACGTCCGGATTTAATTCTACTCGATATCATGCTTCCACAAAGAGATGGCATGGAAGTATGCAGGGAAGTCCGAAAAAAATATGAAATGCCAATCATCATGCTTACCGCTAAGGACTCAGAAATCGATAAGGTGCTTGGTCTGGAGCTTGGAGCCGATGATTATGTGACAAAACCTTTCAGTACCCGTGAATTGATTGCACGTGTGAAGGCCAACCTGCGCCGTCACCAGCAAAAAGCTGCCGACACGGAAGAACCGACGGAAATCGCAATTGGTTCCCTTATCATCCATCCTGATGCTTATATGGTGACCAAAAGAGGAGATATGATTGAACTGACTCACCGTGAGTTTGAATTGCTTCACTATCTTGCCAAGCATATTGGTCAAGTGATGACTCGTGAGCACCTTCTACAGACGGTATGGGGTTATGATTACTTTGGGGACGTGCGAACAGTGGATGTAACAGTACGCCGCCTGCGTGAGAAGATTGAAGATAATCCAAGTCATCCGACGTGGATAGTTACAAGAAGAGGAGTTGGCTATTACCTGCGACAAACCGAGCAGGAATAATATACATGAAAAAGGTAGGTTTTTTTCGATCCATTCATCTTAAATTTGTGGTGATTTATGTATTGCTGATATTAGTCGCCATGCAGATCATTGGGGTTTATTTTGTCAGCAAGCTCGAAAGCCAGCTTATTGAAAATTTTAATGAATCCCTGAATGAGCGTATCAATCTTTTGGCATACAGCATTGAACAAGAAATAAAGAAGCAGCGGGATGATACCTCCCCATCCATTGAGGAAGATATCCGTGCCGTGCTGCAAGATGTAACGATGGAAGACATTGATGAGATCCGAGTGATGAATGCAAACAGCAGGGTCTTGGGGACTTCTAATCCATACAATCAAACAAGTGTCGGAAAAAGGACGACAGAGCTTTTAGTAAAAAGAGCTTTAGTCACTGGAAAGTCAACTCCTAAGGATGCTATAGATCGACAGACCTTGAATAGGATTAGACAAATAGCTACCCCTGTCAAATCCAATAACCAAGAGATTATCGGTGCCATTTACGTAGAGGCTTCCATGGAGAAGCTATATACACAAATGCGGCAGATCAATGGAATTTTTGCTACAGGAACGACCATTGCCATGGCATTTACCGCTGTACTTGGCGTAATCCTTGCCCAGACCATTACAAGACCGATGTCGGATATGAGAAAACAGGCCCTGGAAATGGCGAGAGGTAACTTTTCTCGTAAGGTTAATATTTACGGAAATGATGAAATTGGTCAGTTGGCGCTTTCCTTTAACAACTTGACCAAAAAGCTGCAGGAAGCGCAAGCAACGACTGAGGGTGAACGGAGAAAGCTGAGTTCTGTTTTATCACATATGACAGATGGTGTCATTGCCACCGATAGAAAAGGAAGGGTCATTCTCATAAATGAGCCTGCTTTGGGAATGCTGAACGTTCCACGTGAAACAGTTATTAATAAAACGATTATTGAAGTGCTGGGGATTGAAGAAACCCACACTTTTGACCTGTTAATTTCCGAACAGGAATCGCTAATTCTTGATTTTAGTACAGAGAATAAACCGTTTATACTCAGGGCGACCAACTCCGTTATCCAGAAGGAAACAGGGTTTATCAATGGATTGATAACCGTCTTGCACGATATTACCGAACAGGAGAAAATCGATCAGGAGCGTCGGGAATTTGTGGCGAATGTATCGCATGAATTAAGAACGCCATTGACTACAATGCGCAGCTATTTAGAGGCATTAGCGGATGGAGCCTGGAAGGATGACGAGATCGCCCCTAGGTTCTTGGATGTCACCCAAACCGAGACGGAAAGAATGATCAGATTGGTAAATGATCTATTACAACTCTCCAAGATGGATTCTAGAGACTATCATTTTTATAAAAAACAGATAGATTTTGGTGAATTTTTTAATCGAATTATTGACCGATTTGAACTATCCAAATCCCAGAAGGTATCTTTTATCCGGAACATTCCTAACCAGGAGGTTTTGGTTTCTATCGATACAGATAAAATTACGCAGGTACTGGATAATATCATTTCAAATGCGATGAAATATTCTCCTGAGGGTGGGACCATCATTTTTACCGTTGACATAGAGGAAACAGCCAATCAAATTTTGGTCAGCATCAGTGATCAAGGAGTTGGAATTCCAAAGGCTGATATTAATAAAATCTTTGAGCGCTTCTATCGAGTGGATAAAGCAAGAACAAGAATGCTTGGGGGTACAGGATTGGGGTTGGCGATTGCCAAAGAAATGATCCAAGCCCATGATGGTGATATTTGGGCATCAAGTGAAGAAGGAAAAGGCACGACCATCTACTTCACACTTCCTATCTCCCAAGAGGAACAAGAGGATGAGTGGGCATGAATTATGAAACTATTAAATCATTAATTTTAACCTTTCTTGTACTACTAAGCCTTGTTCTTACATGGAATCTGTGGACCTATCAACCTGATTATGAATACATCAACAGTGATCGGGTCATCAGTGATGTGGAAATCCGGCAAAAGAGGGAAATCAACAAAATTGTTAAACCAAGCCATATGCTTTTCCATTTTGAGGATGTTCATCACGGCAATGTGGATACAGACCGTTTTCTCAATGAGTTCAAAAATTGGAGTCTATACGACATCGAACGGGTGGATAATTACACCAATGATTTTACCTCATTCATGCATGGCAGCAGAAAAATGGAAGTGGTATTTCCTGATGATATTCCTTTGCAGACGTTCCGTTTTCTAACAAGCTTTGGGGACAGTGAAATTCCTCCTAATATTTATGTCAACAGAATACTGATTGATTTTAACGTTGTATCTGAAGGTAGTGAGCAAACCATCTTCTTGGTCAACTACGAAGAGAAGGAAGTTTATTCGGCAAGAGTAAGCAATCTGTCGCTTAATCAACTCGAGCGTAGCTTTTACCAAACAGCAAGAACCAATCCGCTTTACCTCTCTTTAAAAGCGGAGGATGATCGATATGTATTCTTCCCTGCCCTGGATAGGAAAGAGGAGCAAATCCGCACCTATAGTTACTTTACAGATCAGTTGAATCCGGAAGATTTCAAGGATGCACTTTTTAGCGATCCGAGTATTGTAACGAAAGACATGACGCTCGATGCGGAGGTATACCGTGATGATTCCAGGCTGATGAGGGTAACCAATCATGATTATAAACTCCAATATGTAAACCCCGGAAATACCGGACAAGGAAATACATTGGAATTCAATGTGATTGAGCAAGGAATCGATTTTGTGAATAATCATAGCGGGTGGACGGGACCTGTCGAAAACTATAAGCTGGATAAATGGAATAGGAGTACCTTGGAGGACACCGTTTCCTTTCGCATGTATGTTGGTGACTATCCAATATTCAACTTTAATTCAGATGCTGTTACAGAGATTGTGCAGTCCTGGAGGAATAACGAACTACGTGAATATACTAGGCCAATCTTCGAGTTTGGGATAATTGTTCCGAGATCCCCTCAAAAGCAACTTCCAAGTGGCAAGCGTGTCCTTAGGGAAATCGATAAGTTAAATATTGATCCAAGTAAGGTGACAGATATTAAAATTGCCTATGAATTGAAGCGAAGTTCTGAAACGACGGAAATTATCACAATTGACCCTATATGGGTCTATCAGGAAAGTAATACAACATGGTACAAGATGAACTTTACGGAAACTGATGATTTGGAAGGGGGAATGTAAGATGGATTGGAGGAAAACCAAGACAATCTTCATCCTTACGTTCCTTGTCTTAAATATCTTTCTTGGTGCTCAGATACTTGATAAGAGAGAGAAAAGTCAGTTGGATTTACTTGCTGAAGCTTCCACAGAGGAACAGTTTGAGGTAGATGAAATCACCTATGCGGACCTTCCGAAAGCACCTTCTAAAGAAAGTTATATTAGCGGAAGCAGCTATGTGTTCACAGATGAAGATGTAGAAAAGTTGATGAAAAAGGATCAAGAGGTAAAGCGTGTAGACGAAACGACGATCAATGCAGTGTGGAAGGAACCGATTGCGCTTCCTGAAACTAACATGACCTCAAGGCTCAATACGGTTTTCCAAGATCAGATCCTTTTTGCCGATCAATATAAGTTCTGGGGCTATAATCCGGTCAGCAATACGTTATATTTTTTCCAGCAATATGATGGAAAGCATATTTACAGTAACTCGAGCGGGATGGTAACGGTGCAGTTGAACGAACTTGGTCAGATCGTTTCCTATGTGCAGACATATATCACGGATCTTGAGGACATGGAAGTGGAGCAGGATGTCATCTCTGTTTTCAATGCACTGGAGAATTTGTATAACAGCGGGGACCTGACACCAAGAAGCCATGTCGGCCACATGGAACTCGGTTATTACACCTTATTGGATAATACGAACTCGCATGTATTGATCCCGACCTGGCATATCGTCATCAACGAAGAGCAGGACTTTTTCGTGAACGCCTTTGAAGGATCCATTATTAAAAAAGACAATCGAACATTGGAGTGAAGTGACATGAGCCTGCATTTTAGCGTGCTTGCAAGCGGCAGCACAGGAAATGCAATTTATGTCGCAACAGAGGAGCATTCTTTATTAATCGATGCTGGTTTGAGCGGCAAAAAAATGCAAGAACTGTTTAACGGGATAGGCAGAAAAATAGAAAACCTATCCGGAATCCTAGTAACACATGAGCATAGCGATCACATTAAGGGGCTTGGCGTGCTTGCGAGAAAGTACAAGCTCCCGATCTATGCCAACGAAAAGACATGGAAAGCGATGGACGGCCTCGTAGGCCTCATCCCGACTGAGCAAAAATTCAATTTTGAACTCGAACAGGTGAAAACATTCGGCGGACTTGATGTTCAATCCTTCGGTGTATCTCACGATGCAGCAGAGCCGATGTTCTATTCCTTCCATGATGGCGATAAAAAAGTTGTGGTCATCACCGACACAGGGTATGTGAGCGACAGGGTGAAAGGAATTATTTCTGATGCTGACGCTTATGTGTTTGAAAGTAACCATGACGTGCAGATGCTGCAGATGGGACACTATCCTTGGAGCATCAAACGTCGTATCTTGAGCGATGTCGGCCACGTATCCAATGAGGATGCGGCCCTTGCCATGGCAGATGTTATGGGAGACAAAACGAAGCGTATTTATTTGGCGCATTTAAGTAAAGATAATAACATGAAAGATCTAGCGAGGATGTCTGTCCAGCAAACACTTGCCACACGAGGAGTTATCGTGGGAGAACAAGTGGAATTGTATGACACAGACCCGAACAAACCAACCGCGCTTGCTTTCGTGTAAAAGTCTTAGGCTTAAAGCGCCTTTCTTTTTGTCTTTTTTTCCTAGACCTTTAGGACTTTTACACGAAGCGGCCGATGAAGTTGGTTACGACGTGAGATGTGAAAGAAAGGAAGGACAACATGGGATATTACGACAAACAAGATCCATCCGAACACTCTAAACAAAAAGGAAACAGAGGAAGATACATTCTTCCTGGACTTGTAGCATTGTCACTTGGCGTATTACTACTGGTGGTGGCGTTCCCCGGGCTGACAGGGAGGGTAATGCCGGACGTAACGGAAAGGCAGACGGAGGAGCAACGCGAGCAGTTGCCGAACCAACCTGAATCAGGCGGGACGGCAGCAGAAATCCGCAACGTCTCTGTCAATGTAACGTCAGGTGTTACCGAAGCGGTGGATAATGTCGCAGAAGCAGTTGTCGGCGTCATCAATCTTCAAAATGCGTCCTTTTGGAACGATACAGAAGTCGAAACAGACGAAGAAGGCGAAGCAGGAACAGGCTCTGGTGTCATTTATAAAAAAGAAAACGGAAAAGCTTATGTAGTAACAAACTATCATGTTATTGAAGGGGCAAGTCAGGTGGAGTTGAGCCTGATTGACGGAACAAGGGTGCCGGCAGAGGTACTAGGAGAAGACCCGCTGACAGACCTTGCTGTGTTGTCCATGACCGATGAAATGGTCACGAAAGTGGCAGACTTCGGCAACTCTGATAGCGTTCGTACAGGCGAACCCGTTATTGCCATCGGAAATCCGCTTGGACTGCAATTTTCTGGTTCGGTTACACAAGGAATCATCTCGGGGACAGACCGAAGCATTCCTGTTGACGTGAACAGGGACGGCACACCTGACTGGCATGCAGATGTCATGCAGACGGATGCTGCCATCAACCCAGGTAATAGCGGCGGAGCTTTGATTAATATTCAAGGAAAAGTCATCGGCATCAACTCGATGAAAATTGCCCAGTCCGCGGTAGAAGGAATCGGTCTCGCCATTCCGGTTAACTCAGCGATTCCCATCATTAATGACTTGGAGCAATACGGTCAGGTTAAGCGTCCTTACTTCGGCGTTAGCATTGGCTCGTTGTCGGATGTATCAAGCTACCACTGGCAACAGACCTTGAAGCTTCCGAAAGAGGTTAGTGCGGGAGTGTATATTACAGGCGTGGCGCCTGGTTCACCGGCAGCAAAAGCAGGGTTGCAGGAGTATGATGTGATCGTGGACCTTGACGGCGAGCAGGTGCGTGATGTGATTGAGCTACGCAAACATCTTTACAATGAAAAGCAGGTTGGCGACGATATGGTGGTTACGTTCTTTCGAGGCAAGGAAGAAAAGGCGACCACGGTCAATCTGACGGAAGATACGACAGGCGAATAGAGGAAAAGGGGAGGGATAGTAGGACAAATCTCTCCTCTTTTTGTTTAATAACATGTGGATAAATGGTATTCTAATGAAGGTGAAAAAGGATTCGAAAGGATTGTGGATAAAATGAAATGCTGTTTAGAGCATATTGAATTAGCAATGGAAATGTACATAGATGAACACGAAGAAGCACCAATTCTAGAGATGTTACCTGAGGAAGAAAAGTTATCAACAACCTGTGAATTTTGTAAAGAAGCTGCAATATATATGGTGGGGAACTAGTATTCGCCCACTAAATGTGGATAGAAATTGTTGATATGTGGATAACTTCTGTGGATAAACTGTTTGCAAGGTGGTATGACATGTGAATATCTCAATAATCACAATAGGAAAACTAAAAGAGAAGTATCTGAAACAAGGAATAAATGAGTATTTGAAACGTTTGAGTGCCTACGCAAAAATAGACATCATTGAGCTCCCAGACGAAAAAGCACCAGAACAACTAAGCGATGCCGAAATGGAACAAGTGAAAAATAAAGAAGGCGAACGGATCCTAGCGAAGATTTCAGATAACACCCATGTGATTGCTTTGGCGATTGAAGGGAAGCAACGTTCCTCTGAAGAATTAGCGAAGGAAATGGACAAGCTAGCTACTTACGGGAAGAGTAAAGTGGCGTTTGTTATTGGGGGATCGCTTGGTTTGAGTAGTGCGGTCATGAAGAGAGCGAATGACACGTTGTCTTTTTCTAAGATGACGTTTCCGCATCAGTTGATGAAGTTGATATTGTTGGAGCAGGTTTATCGGGGGTTTAGGATTATAAGAAATGAACCTTATCATAAGTAAATGAGGTTTTTGATGTATGAAAGTAATTAAAAGTCCATAATACCGAGTTACATATAATAACTCGGTATCTTGGTCATATATCCTGTTTCTTTAATTTTGCACCTATATATTTTTAAATAGATACCAACCATTTATCTAGATTTTTCTAATCCTCTATAAAGAATTTTTGTGAAGAAAAGCGAAAGAATGGAACCTATTAGTAAAAGTGACATATCCCACTGGGCGTCCCATATATCTCCTTGCATACCTAAAAAATCTTTTGTGACTTTCCCTTCATTCCCTATTTTTGCACTTGCCCACTCAATGATTTCATAGAAAGCCCCGATTGCTAGAGTTATACATAGAGCAATAAAATTTGTAGTTTTACTTTTCGATAAAGCTGTTTTCCTTAATAATATTTCTATTATAACTAACACAATTGACCCCTTAAGAAAATGACCGAACCGATCATAGTGATTTCTTTGTAAATCAAAATAATCTTTGATCCATGAAAAGAGAGGGACTTTGGAATAAGAATAATGCCCTCCTATAAACGTTAAAATGACTAGAACAGTAATGATGAAATAGGAAACAGTGGTAAGGTGAAACCGATTGTAGGTCGATATTAAAAATATTAAGACTAATACGGAAGGTAAAACCTCCACCAACAAAACCATATAACCTTCTTCAGGTTTAATTAGGGACCAAATAAGAACAAGTATAACCACAAATAAGAAGAAAAAATGTATTAAACTATTTATTTTATGTGACATTCAAAACACTCCATCAGAAACCAAGATGTATTTAGTATTGGCTAAACAATTATATTTTATTGAACAAGGGTAGGTTTGAAATGGTAAACCTCATTTGATCAATATCAATACCTTCCTGATAACCCGCGCACAAAATTAAGTTATAAAACTTCTACTAAGAGGTATTGTTATCTTTACACAAAATTTGTGGAGGTAACAGTATGCGTTTTGGTGGGGTAGGATTAGTAATTTTAGCAGCAATATTATGGGGTATTTCCGGTGGACTCGGCGGCTTCTTAATGGATAAAGGTTGGGATCCCCTGGTCATCTCTTTTTATAGGGGAACAGTAGGTTTATTATGTATTCTTATTTGGTTCTTGTTCCAGCCGACCCGGTGGAATAGGCCATTGCTATTCTGGTCTATTGTTGCGGGTATTGGAGTAGCAGGGAATTTTATTTTTTACTTTGTCAGTATCTCTGAGTCCAGTATCGCGGTAGCGGCAACATTGATGTATACTGCGCCGGTTTTTGTGCTTCTTATATCTTTTATATTTCGTCTTGAACAGGCTTCATTATTTAAGTGGCTGGCTATTGGTTTTGTAATGGGGGGAGTGGTATTGCTGACAGAGGTTTACAGCATTGGCTCCGACAGCATCACAATGCTTGGACTTGTTACAGGCTTAGGCGCTGGGTTATCGTATGCATTATTTATTTTTGGTTTTAAATATGCATCCCGCCACGGGCAACCGCAAGGAATTTTAACGATTGCATTCCTTGCCTTTACTATCATAACGCTGTTTTTCACTGACCGCAGTGAAGCAGCTTCGGTCTTTTACTCAACTGATTTATTATGGATGATCCTTTTAGGTATAATCGGAGCAGGCTTGTCATTCTTCTTGTATGTAGTTGGTTTGAAACGAACTTCACCGACTTCGGCTTCCATTATTGCAATGGTGGAACCGGTCACTGCATCCCTTTTTGGATTTATTGTTCTGAGTGAACTGCTTACAATAACCCAGCTTGGAGGTATGGCAATCATCTTGGTGACAGTAACCATCTTAAGTGTGAAGCAGAGTTAAAAAGCACCTCTAAAGCAAAACAGGGACGGTTCTCTGCTTCCAAAGCAGCAGAACCGTCCCTGTTTGTCGTTGTCAGAACTTAGAGAGTATCATCGATCACATGTAACGACTACAAATTCCCCTGTTCTCATCGATATCGTTTGAGCTGGCGGTCCACTTACTCTTCTTTCGCAAAATACGTCAAGTGTGGTTAGACCGCAAAGAATTCTAACGTATTGGTCTCCTCTTAAGTTGACGTCTGGTAACCTTCTCGTTGGAGCACCAATAATAGGCAAGCAAAACACGACACCAATCTCTCCAGGTCTTAAAATTTCTTCACTTGCTAGGGATGTTCTACTTCTCCCTTCAGCATCGACGACGGTAATTAAATGTCCGCCAATGTGAGGGATATTACAGATATTCCCCAAGCCATGCCTGATAGATTTTAAGATGTTTCCTTCCATTTTTTAACCTCCTTTATTTTCATAGATTCATAGATATACTATGCAGTTTAATAGAGTCTGACTGGGCACTTTTAAATAAACAGGCATGTATCCTGCGAGTACCATAGGTCGAAGAGGGATTATTTCTGTGCATACAAACACCCTCCCAAGGGTATTCCTCAACTAAAAAGGGTGATAGCTATGGCTTTCGATTATGACTTGGACTTTGAGAAAATAGATTTTCGTAAAAATCCTGAACTGTATAGGGTTGGCAGAGGGGAACAGGGTGTCTTGCTAGTGGAGCCTTATAAAAGTGAAATCCTGCAGCATTGGCGCTTTAAGAACCCGGAAATTGCAGAGGAGTCATCTGAAAAAATCTATAAGCTGTTTCTTGATTATAAGGAAAAAGAAGATTTTGTCGGGATGGATATGGCAAGAAAATTCCTGCAGATGGGATATACGCGCGCCCGCCGTTACACGAATTATAAAGGCGGGAAAAAATATGATGAGGAAGGCAATATAAATAAAAGGAAGATTGACTCTGTGAAGGCTGAATCTGCAGCTATCTTTGAGGAAAAATGGAAGCTTGCTCGAGAGGATAAGGATTATCTTAAGAGGAAGAAAGATCATCAAAAGAAATATGGGTAAAAGATCTAGGGGACAGGTCCATCAGCCCGTTTTCGCTTTAAAGCGTAGACGGGTCGAGGAACCTGTCCCTTTAATCCCTTCTAGATTTAGATTTTACTAACTGGTACAATATTCCTAAAGTGCGTCAAGAAAGCATAGCCGGGTCGAGGTGCTTGTCCCCACAGAGGAGTGAAAAAGATGGAAGTTATATATTTTGCTGGTGGATGCCTCTGGGGTGTCCAGGCATTTATAAAGACATTACCGGGTGTTACGTTTACAGAAGCGGGAAGGGCTAATGGAACAAGTAAGACTCTTGAGGGTGAGTATGATGGCTATGCGGAATGTGTAAAAACTGAATTTGATCCGGAAGTTGTAACGTTAACGAGATTAATGGGATATTACTTCGAAATAATCGATCCGTATAGTTTGAATCAACAAGGAGCGGATGTTGGGAAAAAATACAGAACGGGTGTGTATAGTGAAGAGCCTAAGCATTTGGAAGAGGCGAGGGCCTTTATTAGTAAGAGAACGGACGCTGACCGTATCGTTGTTGAAGTTTTCCCTCTTACAAACTATGTGAGAAGTGCAGAGGAACATCAAGATAGGTTGGCTAGATGTCCAGAGGATTATTGTCATATTCCAGAAGAAATATTGAGTAAATATAAGAAGGGATGAGGGGACAGGTAAATCGACCCGTTTATTTGCTCTTTTCTCCGTTCTTATTATACAGTACATAAGAAATGTTAACGAGAACCAACACTAACGATCCAATTAATGCACCCAATATATAACTTTTACTAGGATTAATGAATAAGCTTGCAATGACGCACCCTATAAAAACAGCTAAGGCATTTACGCTAAGATTCCACTTAGAAGATAGTATATTCTTCATTGTCTCCAACCTCTTTCCTTCATAGATTTTCAGATAACTGGCTTGAGTGAAATAATCATCCTCTTACTTCCAAATATACCTCTTTATAGCATCGGTAAACCTATTTTCTTAAGGGATACAGGTAACTCGGCCTACACTAAAGCGTAAATGGTTCGAGGAACCTGTACCTCTAATTCTGCATTAGAACCCTTTTATTTGTTTTGCTTTTAGAAGTTTTAACCTTGCTGCTTTTCTCTGTTTTCGTGCTCTTTCAACCTCTGTTAATGGGTTTACTGCATTTCTTTGAACAGAAGAGAGTCTTTGTTTTCTTATTTTATTTTGTGGTACTTGAATTTGTCTTGGTTCGCAGCTAGTAATAGTTAGGGCCCAACCACCAGCCATAGATCCGATGTCTCCACCAAACTGGTCAAAAATGAATAGATTCCATTGGCCATTGGGATTTGTCCTGTTAAACACACTTAATGTAGCACCATAGGGAGGGTCAGGTGCAGGAGGCGTGAAAGGGGTGAATATACCATAATTGGTCGGCTGGTAAGTGCCGCTAACAATTTGAGCGTTTTCAGGTAATGGTGTTGGGGCAGCATCGTCAAAAGTTAGGGTTACGTTTTCAACCTCAAAACCATCTCCAGCGGTTGCCATTAAAATAACAGTTTCTCCTCCTGGTCCGACTAACAATGCACTAATATCTCCCGGGAAGGTATGAGAAAGATTATTAAAAGTGACTGTTACTTTTAATATAGTACCGGTTAACCCTGAGACAATAATAGGAGAAGGATACGGAGAGGCGGGTCCTTCAGTGCCAGTCTCAGGAATAGTAATTGCTGTGGCATTTGTAACGGTGTTGGTTTGGGGAGTACATGGCCGTGTTACTGTAAACCCAATTATTTGATTACAGTTCACACTAATCCTCCTACCGTTGCTAATGCCAATTACACAATTCTTGGTACACCTGATAAAGGTGAAAGGGATACTAGGGGAAGGTCCTTTTAAAAAAAGAATAATGGATGCTCCGGAATTTAGGCAGCATAATCTATCACATATGGAACAGAATTTCATAGATTTCACCTCCAATCCTTTTTAATTTATATATTCTATGTAAACTATTAAATTTTGGTATAGGTTGGTATATCTATTCTTGTATACTTTTTATATTTTTATGTTACTAATCTATAAGGTAAAAACTTTTTAACAATGATGCTCGTTTAAACTACACAACATTTGAATAGTCTATACAGATAGGAAAGTTAAGCAGATAAAGCTATAATAAAGTTTAATAACGGAGGAGTGGGAAGAACATTCCGTTTGTACTTTAAAGTATAGACGGGTCGAGGGACCTGTCCCTTCTACCCACCCAAAAGGAGGGAAAAGCATGTGGAGGTTTCTTAGGCGTTTGAAGTTTGTTTTTACATTCTGGAGGTTCATTCCTTTCCTACTAGATTACTTTAGGTCAGGCGAAGTATCGGGAACAAAAAAGATCGTGGGAGTGCTGCTTCTGCTTACCTATGTGATTTTCCCTTTTGACTTGATTCCGGATTATCTTTTGTTTTTTGGTGTGTTGGATGACATTATGATTGTGACGTTTGTGCTGGAGCGGATGGTGAAGATGGCACCGGCTTCATTAAAGGAGAAGCATAAGCTTTTGGATAAATGAGAGTTTTTTATGAGGTGAGGATTATGAACGGAAAAATAGCTCCTTTTCTTATAGTGATGGCAGCTGTGCTGTGGGGAACGACCGGCACGGCGCAGACTTTTGCTCCTGAAGCGGCGCATCCGGTTGCCATCGGGGCGGCCCGTTTGGCGGTTGGGGGGCTTTTTTTATTGGCGCTTGTTTTTATGAGAGGTGGGTTGAGTTTAAAGAATTGGCCGATCAAGGCAACAGTACTTGCTGCATTAAGCATGGCGCTGTTTCAACCATTATTTTTCTCTGCCGTGACGGTAACAGGAGTGGCGATCGGGACGGTGGTTGCGATAGGGAGTGCACCGGTGTTATCGGGCTTTCTGGAATGGATTTTTCTTAAGAGGAGTCCTAGTAGAATTTGGTGGGCCTCGACTTTTCTTTCCATCACGGGCTGTCTTATGCTCTTTTTGAATAAGGATTCTGTAGTGGTGGACCCAGTTGGGGTTTTAATGGCATTAGGGGCAGGGTTGTCGTTCGCCGTTTATGCGATTGTCAGTAGGGATTTGGTGGGGAAATTCCCTTCTCTTTCAATTGTCGCGGTTGTGTTTACGCTAAGTGCCGTTTTTTTAGCGCCATTTTTATTTATCTTTGATATGTCTTGGATGGCGGATGTACGCGGTTGGGGCATTGTTCTTTATCTTGGGGTGATGACGACTGGAGTAGCGTACTTTCTTTTCGGAAGAGGCCTCACCTATGTTTCGTCTTCCACTGCTGTCACACTAGCTTTGGCTGAGCCATTGACGGCGGCGTTATTTGGAGTGTTTTTGTTGGGCGAACAGTTAAATGCGACTTCTTGGGTGGGAATGGCCCTCCTGATGCTGGGAATTGGATTGATGATGATGAATTCTAAGAGCGATGGTGGTAAAAATGAGCATAGAGCCGCCTATTAAGGAAAGTTATTTACCAAAACAAGGAATTTATTTTCCGTAACTCAAATATTCGAGCCGAAACTCCTTATTTATTTTCCGTTGTGTGAAAATACGAGCCGAAACTCCTATTTTATTTTCCGTTATGTGATTATACGAGCCGTTCGACAAGTACTGCTAATTATCGACATACTGTGCACCTTGTGCAGATAGAGGCGGCACATATGATGAAGAAGTATTTTACATAATACTTACTAGATTACTTATTTTTTCTATATAATGTAGAAATATAAGTTTTTTACAGGATGTGGACTTTATGAATGCTTTTTTAAAGAATGCTTACCAGTCGCATCATGCACTGGAGATTATCTTTTCTTCTTTGCGTTGGTTTTTTCTTGTTCTATCGATGGTTGTGTTTGCGATTCAATATTTTGAGAATCCGATAGAATGGAAGTTAATTTTATTTGTTCTATTAGTCGTTTTTGGTTTTTTATATATGGGAGTTTCAGATTACTATTTACATAAGACACCTGAAGGGTCAAAGATGTATGTCATGATGACGAAGGGTGGACCATTTTTTGATTTTGTGGCGTTTTCAGCGCTTATCCCTTTAACGGGAGGGATCGACAGTCCGCTGTTTCCACTTGCTTATTTGATTATTTTGCATGTCGCGGTTTACTGGCGTTTTCTAGGAGGTATGATTTCCGCTGCTTGCTTTATACTGGTGTATTCGATTATTTTCTTCGTGCAGGTTCAAGAAGCACCTGCTTTACATAGTATGATTGACTATTTTAGTGCCGTGTTCTTTTTATTCCTGATCGGCGGCTTAGGTGGCATCATTGTTTCTAGGGAGCGGAAGCATCAGTGGGAAAATAGTTTGTTAGTGGAAGCGGCAAATCGGGATTACCTTACTAATCTTGCAAATCATCGTTCTTTTCAAGAATGCTTGCGAAATGATCTAGATCAAGGAAAAGAGTTCTATCTTGCACTGGCGGATATCGATAAGTTTAAATCGATTAATGATAAATATGGGCATGTGACGGGAGACAAGGTGCTTCGCCAAATAGGCGAGATTCTTACCACTATTCTTTCTACCAAGCAGGGGAAGGCATTTCGCTATGGAGGAGAGGAATTTGCAATCCTCCTTTATTACCATGACGAGTCCTCGGTAAAAGAACTGCTCGATGAAATTAAACATGCAATAGCCTGCCACATTTTCTATGATAAAGGAGAGGCATTCTCTGTCACCATGAGCTTTGGTTTTGGTAAACAAAACGGCGAAAGGCCAGATCAGTTGGTGGAAAAAGTGGATGAACTGCTTTATAAGGCAAAAAACAGTGGCAGGAACCAAATTGTTACGGCAGATGTAGGGTAAATAATTTTTTTATCAACAAACCATTCTCTGTAAAAAATTGCTATAATAAACCATATAGATGACAGCAAAGGGGAGAATGGAATGGCTGATTTGAATGAAAACCCGTTATTGAAAAGGGATGATAGTAAACCTAAGGTCAAGGTGGAAAGAAAAGAAGGCGAACCGACCGCTGCTTTTAAAGGAGCCAGTTGGGCAGCGCTAGTTGTAGGGGTTTCCGCCTATCTTATCGGTTTGTTCAATGCCACAATGGAATTGAATGAGAAGGGTTATTATTTTGCTGTATTGGTATTCGGATTATATGCAGCCGTATCCCTCCAAAAAGCGGTAAGGGATAAGGAAGAAGACATCCCTGTTTCCGGCATTTACTTTGGACTCAGTTGGTTTGCGGTGATTGTCGCCATTTCCTTGATGGCAATCGGGCTGTACAATGCCGGCAGTATTATTTTAAGTGAAAAAGGATTTTACGGCATGTCTTTTGTGCTTAGTCTATTTGCAGCCATCACCATTCAGAAGAACATCCGGGATACGCAAAACGCCAGAGAAAGAGATTAATAAGGAGGGCGGTACTGTCGGCTAGATCAAGCCATGCAGTACCGCTTTTTTACTTATATTACGAAAGCGTATCACCAAAGTGACAAGCCTTGCCATCTTACGCTATAATTAGGAACGTTGTGATTACACCTTTCAATGTAATGGGAAGGGGTTTTTTTATGATTACATTACATCAAGTCAGTAAAGAATTCGAAGGTTTTCAAGCGGTAAAGGCTGTTTCTTTGAACATAGATAAAGGGGAAATCCATGGAATCATTGGAGCAAGCGGGGCCGGCAAATCGACCTTGCTACGGCTGATGAACCTGTTGGAAGTCCCAGACGCCGGGCTGGTGGAAGTGAACGATCAAGATCTGACAAAGCTGCGGGGCAACAAACTCCGCGCGGCTCGAAAGTCCATCGGGATGATCTTTCAGCATTTTAATCTGGTGGCGAACAAAACGGTATATGAAAATATTGCAGTATCTTTGGAGCTGTCAGGCTATCCAAGAAAAGAACGCCGTCAGAGGGTGATGGAGTGTCTGCGATTTGTCGGCCTCGAAGGCTTTGTGAAAAAATATCCAGCCCAGTTGAGCGGCGGACAAAAGCAGCGTGTCGCCATTGCCAGAGCATTGGCGAATGGTCCGGAGGTGTTGTTGTGTGATGAACCAACATCCTCCCTTGATCCCAACACGACGACGGAAGTATTGGCGGTGTTGGAAAATGTGAACAAAAGCCTTGGTGTGACGGTGGTGGTCGTCAGTCACGAGATGGAAGTCATCAAAAGCATTTGCCATAACGTGACGGTTATGGCGAACGGGGAAGTGTATGAGACGGTGCGCACAAAACCTCAAGGTGTCATACAGATAGACAGCAATCCTCAATACTTTGTCGACCAACTGGTGAAGGAGGCTGACACGGACCATGCCTGAAATTTTAATGCAATATGAAGCGGAAATCTGGCGGTCCATCGGGGAAACCTTCATCATGGTCGGCGTATCCATCCTTGCTGCCGTTCTCATAGGGCTCCCGGTTGGTACATTGCTTTACCTATGCAGGAAAGGGAATCTGCTCGCCAACCAGTTTGTCTTTTCCACTTTAAATCTACTGGTGAATATCATCCGCTCTTTTCCGTTCTTGCTGTTGGTCGTATTTCTGATTCCTTTTACACGATGGATTATTGGAACAGCAATTGGTACTTCGGCTGCAACCGTCCCACTGGCGATTATTGCGATTGCCCACTATTCAAGGCTTGTGGAACAATCGTTATTGGACGTCCCAAAAGGTGTGTTGGAAGCGGCTGTTTCCATGGGAGCTTCGGTGAGGGAAGTGGTTTTTAAATTCCTTTATGTGGAGGCTCGGTCCAGTCTTGTCCTTGGATTGACCACCTCGATCATCAGTTTTATTTCCTACTCCACCATCATGGGCGTGGTAGGTGGCGGTGGGATCGGGGATTTCGCCATCCGCTATGGCTACCAACGATTTGAAACCGAATTGATGATGTATATGATCATCATTATGGTCATACTGGTACAACTGATACAGTTTACAGGAATGACTGTGTCGAGAATGATTGATAAAAGATAAGCATGAATTTGCAACAGGAGGATTTTCTTAATGAAAAAATTATTATTTCTAATGACGCTGGCTATTGTGATGCTAGCTGGATGCGCGCAAAACAATCAAGGAAATGAAGGGGAAGCTGGAGATTCTGGCAAAACCCAAGAAAATGAACAAGTTACATTAAAAGTGGCGTCCCTGATCCCCCCAATGACAGAAATTCTGGAGCTTGTGGAACCGAATCTTGCCGAAGAAGGCATTGAATTAGAAGTGGTTGTGTTAGGTGATAATGTCCAGCCGAACAGCGCTCTTGCAAATGAAGAAGTAGATGCAAACTTCTTCCAGCACGTTCCTTACATGGAGGAATTCAACCGTAATAACGAAGCTGAGTTAGTTGGGATTACGCCAATCTACTACGCGAACTATGGCGTATATGCGAAAGACTACAATGACATCGAAGAACTGCCAGAAGGTGCTGTATTGGCCATTGCAAATGATGTTTCCAATATCGATCGCTCATTGGCACTCCTTGCACAACATGACGTCATCACGTTAAAAGAAAAGACAGGCCCATATTATACACAAGCAGATATCATCGAAAACCCAAATAATTATAAGTTTGAAGAAGTTGACCTACTAATGCTTGCGAGAATGTACGATGACGCCGATGCGGTCGTCATGACGCCTGCTTATGCAGCTCCGCTAGGATTGACGCCGAAAAGTGACGCGCTCCTGACAGAAGGAACCGACAATGAATTTGCCATCACACTTGTTGCGCGTGAAGACAACAAGGACTCCGAAGCTATCAAAAAGCTTGCTGAAGCCATGACAAGCCAGGAAGTACGTGAATTCCTAAAAGAAAACTACGACGAAACCGCGATTCCAGCGTTTTGAGATAGAGTTTAAAAATAACATGTAAGTCTTAAGTTGATCGTAGTGAAAGGCGCGAAGACTCCAGCGGGGGGATAGCGACAATCTTGAGACCCCGCAGGGCGTAGCCCGAGGAGGCTCAAGGTCGCCCCGCGGAAAGCGAAGCGCCTGTAACGAAGATCAACTGTTTAGGGAAATAAAAAATAATGAGAGTTTACCTTAACCGCTCTAGGTTAAGGTTTTTTATATTTTCCCCGCACCCTATGGAAAGACTTCACACTTTTGTAAGTGCTCAAAATAGTTTATAATAGTCAGATAATAGAATGTTACTCTTGTGAAAATTTTTAGTAGAATATGATATGATAGAAATTAAGATGGACAAGTGTGTTTATAGGTGGTGTCTTGCTTTAAGTTAAGAAAGCGAGTATACCTGCTCTTTATTATAGGCTGTTTTCGTAAATTTTGTTGCTGTTTCGTATACTCAAATTAGCCGTTATATGACTTGCTGACGTGCTCTTTTCTTTGTTATACGAAGCATACTACTTGTGATTTCTAGAGTATGTAAGCAGTAAAAAGTCCAATTGCCGACTTTTTACCAACGAATAGCAACAATCTTCGAGAAAAGAGCTTTTTTATAAACTTAGGGGATGTGTAATGATGAGCAACATGCAGAAAAAAACAGACGTTATCTTAATTGGTGCCGGTGTTATGAGCGCGACGCTTGGATCGTTATTGAAAGAATTAGCACCAAACTGGGAAATTAAAGTGTTTGAGAAGCTGTCAAGCGCAGGGGAAGAAAGCTCGAACGAATGGAATAATGCAGGTACGGGGCATGCAGCACTGTGTGAACTTAACTATACATCCGTGAGAGCGGACGGATCGATTGATATCAGCAAGGCGGTAAAAGTTAACGAACAATTTCAGCTTTCCAGGCAGTACTGGTCCTATCTAGTAAAACGCAACCTGATTAGCAATCCGCAGGACTTTATCATGCCGATTCCACATATCAGCTTTGTGGAAGGGACAGAAAATGTCACGTTTTTGAAAAAACGGATGGAAGCGCTAACAACAAATCCGCTTTTTAAAGGAATGGAATATTCCGAGGATCCGGCAAAACTAAAGGAATGGATGCCTCTTATGATGGAGGGTCGCACCTCGAAGGAGCCGATTGCCGCAACGAAAATTGATTCTGGTACAGATGTAAATTTCGGTGCGTTGACCCGCATGTTGTTTGACCATTTAGAGAAAAACGACGTGGAAGTACACTATGAGCATAGTGTGGAGGACCTTAAGCGTGCTAGCGATGGCTCTTGGGAATTGAAAATCCGTGATATCAAATCTGGAAAAGTCGAATCTCATTATGCCAAGTTCGTCTTTATCGGCGGCGGTGGCGGAAGTCTACCATTATTGCAGAAGACCGGTATCCCGGAATCGAAGAATATTGGCGGTTTCCCGGTAAGTGGCCTCTTTCTCGTATGTAACAATCCTGAGGTTGTCGAGAAGCATCATGCAAAAGTTTACGGGAAGGCAAAGGTTGGAGCTCCTCCGATGTCTGTGCCGCATCTTGACACAAGGTATATCAACAATAAGAAAAGTCTTTTGTTCGGCCCATTTGCAGGCTTCTCACCAAAATTTCTTAAAACCGGATCCAATCTGGACTTAATCGGTTCCGTGAAGCCTTATAATGTCATGACGATGTTATCGGCAGGATTCAAGGAGATGGCTCTGACCAAGTATTTGATTCAACAGGTGCTGTTATCCAACGAAAAGCGTATGGATGAGCTGCGCGAGTTTATCCCCAACGCGAAAAGCGAAGATTGGGAGATTGTCGTTGCAGGTCAACGTGTTCAAGTCATCAAGGATACAGAAGCTGGCGGCAAAGGTACGCTTCAATTTGGTACGGAGGTGGTCAGCGCTAGTGACGGCTCAATAGCAGCATTGCTAGGTGCATCTCCGGGTGCTTCCACAGCTGTTCATGTCATGCTAGAAGTTTTTGAGAAATGCTTCCCAGAGCAGATGTTTGAATGGAAAGAGAAAATCCAAGAAATGATTCCTAGCTATGGCGTATCTTTAGTAGATAACCCGGCGCTATTTGATGAGCTTTTTGCTTCCACGGCGGAAACCCTCTTTCTTAATAAGGAACAAAAGGCGCTTTCCTTTCATTAAAATAAAAATAAACGGTAAAACCTTTGATCCTCCTTTGGATTGAAGGTTTTTTTGTTGCTTTTAAAGCCGGAAACTTGAGTTGGAGATTCCCACTTCTGTATGCTGAAACTAGGATTAAAGATAGTAGGGGGGGTTTTTTATGAAAAAAACTAATCGAGTAATCAGGGACCATTGGAAGGTGCACTATAAAAATCCAGGCTATCCGCATGTCCAGCAGGGGTGGATATTGCCTCCCGACCGGATGTCTGAGTATGACCCGTTCATCCTGATGGCGGATGATTGGTTCAAACGCGGAACCTTTTCCGATCACCCTCACAGGGGCTTCCAGACCATCACCTATGTGATCGATGGCAGGCTAGAACATACTGATAACCAGGGCGGGCATTCTGTCTTGCACGCAGGGGATGTCCAATATATGAATGCCGGAAAAGGGGCTCGCCATGCTGAGGAAGCGGTTGATGAAGATGTCATTCATACGTTGCAGCTCTGGCTGAATTTGCCGAAGAGCTTAAAACAAACGGAGTCCTCGTACCAGAATGTACTTTTGGAAGATGCTCCTTTGGTGGAAATGGCCGGTGGTTATTTGCGAGTTTACTCGGGAAGTGCAGAAGGCGTGACAGGTCCGATGAACGCATTGGTCCCTATTAATATGTTTGAACTCTACTTGCGAGCAGGAGAGCGATATGCCTTGGAGTTGCCGACAAATCACAACGGTCATATCTACATGCTACAAGGCAAGATGAGTTTCGGTTCTGAGGGGCAAGCCGTTACGCTAGGTAAAACAGAAGTGGGGTTGCTGTCTTACGACGGGAATGCGGAAGATGGTGAGACGAATGTGCTGGAGATTTCGGCTCAGGAGCGATCAAGGATGCTTGTGTATACGGGGAAACCTATTGGAGAACCACTTGTTGCGAGAGGGCCGTTTGTGATGAATACGGAGGCGGAGATAGAGGAAGCTTTTGAGGATTTCCGAGCGGGAAGGTTCGGCCCTTCTTCTCAATGAATACTCCACAGAGGTGGAGGGAGTTTTTAAGGTTGGTTGAAAGATAAGTGAAATATAGATATTATAGGCGAAGGTGAGCTTGAAACGGCGGCAACCTGTATTGGTTCGCCACACTACTTACCTAGCACACATATTTATATCTATATTGTTTAATAGGGAAATGAGGTTGGACATGTTTAAAACTAAGAAACATAAATACATTCTTCTTTATATTATTTTGGCAACATGCATGTTCACCTCCTACTTATTTGTTCAAAACAACCACTCCTTTTATGAACGCCCTATAGCCAAAGTGGTAGAAACGAAGCTTGAGGATCAAACAGAGCTGGTTGATATGTATGAGAATGAAGATGTCCTGTACAGGCAGCAGGTTATTGCGGAGTTACAAAACGGGAAGCAAAAAGGAGAGCGCATCTCCTTGATCAATGAGTATTCGAACTCCGGCGCGTACGATCAAGAGTACCGGGTTGGAAATGAGCTTTTTGTTTCCATTCAATCCTCCAGGGAAGATGGTGCCATGCTGAAGGGAAACATAGAGGACGTGAAGCGGGATAAATTTCTTCTTTTAACTGCTTGGTTCTTTGTCTTGGTGTTAATTTTAGTAGGAAAGAAGCAGGGGCTATATTCGATCATAAGCCTCGTCGTTAACGCGATTTTATTGTCATATGCATTGAATATTTATATGAAATCATCCAATTTAAGCTTAGTGTTGATATGTGGAATCAGTGCGATTTTATTCACGGTCATTTCGCTCCTGCTTGTAAATGGGAGGAATGAAAAGTCCTACGCAGCTGTCATAGCGACCTTACTTGGTACTTTGGCTTTGATGCTTATCACCTACCTGGTCATGGGAGCAACTTCTGGAAACGGACTAAGGTATGAGGATATGCAATTTTTAACCAGGCCTCCAGAGGTGGTATTCATGGCGGGGATATTGGTGGGGTCGCTCGGAGCGGTAATGGATATAGCCATCACGATGTCCTCTTCGATCTTCAGCTTATATGAAAAAAAGCCGGACATATCGGTCAAGGCGCTTGTTGCATCAGGGATGGATATTGGAAAGGATATTATGGGAACCATGACAAACATTTTGTTTTTCGCTTATGTGAGTGGATCTATTCCTATCCTTATTTTATATTTCATGAACGCTTCGCCTTTCGGCTACACGTTGTCCCTTAACCTTTCCTTAGAGCTTGCCAGGGCGTTGGCAGGGGGGATTGGGATTGTGCTAACGATTCCGATCGGCTTGTATGTGTCGATATTTTTTGTTAACCGGAAGAGGGCTAGAGCATGAATGTATTAATTGTACTCTCAGTCATCTTGTTTCTCTTGATGGTTCTTGTTGGTGGGAAAAAAGGGGTGCGTTCTTTCATTGCACTCTTCATTAACTTTGGTGTGCTTTTTATGACCATATTGTTTATGACCGATCCCAATGCCAATCCTATTGTGTTGACTTTAATTGCTTGCATGATCATCAGCTGTGTTAGTCTGTTTTATATAAACGAATGGAACGCAAAAACAACAATTGCTTTTATCTCTACCATCATCACAATCATCATCATGTTGCTTTTTATTTTATTTATCACGAAGCATTCGATGATACAAGGGTTCAGTGAAGAAGAAATAGAAGAGATGGGCATGTATTCCATGTATCTAGGGGTAGACTTTGTTAAAATAGGGGCTTCTGTCATTATCATGAGTACGATCGGTGCCATCCTTGATATTGCCATATCCATCACCTCGCCTATGCGAGAAATACATCATCATCATCCGAACATCAGCCGAAAAGAGTTGTTTATGTCAGGAATGGGCATTGGAAGAGATATTCTAGGAACTAGTGCCAACACCATATTTTTTGCCTTTTTCGGTGGATATCTGGCACTGCTCATCTGGTTTAAGGAGCTCTCCTATTCTCCCGGACAAATCATCAATTCCAAAGTGTTCAGTGCGGAAATGATAACGATACTTTGTGCCGGGACGGGTGTGGCTATAGTGATTCCTATTACATCCTGGATTACCGCTTATGTATTAGTGAAAACAAATAAAGAGGTAGGTTGATTGGAGGGAGAAGGTTGCTGCCTCTCTCTTTTCCTTTTTTTACCCTCAACTTTTTACCTAAATTTGATAGTCTATTAAAGCCCTTTCAGTTAAGATAAAGGCAGTATGTTTTATTGGAGGAAATGAATGATTAAATTAATGGCAGATTCAACTTGTGATTTATCAAATGAAATTCTTGAGATGTATGACATTAGTATGGCGCCGTTGTCCATCAATATCGATGGGAAAACGTTTAAGGATAGAGTGGATATAGAGCCTGATTATTTTTACGGAGTGATGGAGGCGCTTTCGGAGTTCCCGACGACTGGAATGCCCAGTCCGGTGGAGTATCTGGCAATATTCAAGGAGGCCGTCGAGAGCGGTTACAAGGAGATTCTTTGCATTTGTATGTCGAGCGGGACAAGTGGATCCTACCAGTCTGCTGAGCTCGCTAAGGAGTATTTCTTTGAGGAAAACCCCGATTCGCCAGTGAAAATAAACGTGGTCGATTCCAAGTGTATGAGTCATGGGAGCGGTTGGCTTGTGCTAAAGAGTGCGATGATGCGTGAAAATGGCGCCACGTTTGAGGAGATAGTGGAATTTAACGAGACTTATAAAACAAATGTTAAGCACTTTCTGTCTGTGGACGATCTCGATCATTTGATCAAGAGCGGAAGATTGTCAAATGCGAGTGCATTCCTGGGGAAGCTTTTGATGCTTAAGCCTATTATGACCATGAAGAATGGGAAAGGCGCTATCATAGCGAAAGAAAGAGGAGTAAAACGTGTCCTCAAGCATTATGTGCAGGAATTCATCAAGCGAAATGATGAAACGGTGACAGACTTTATCATCATCGGCTACACTTCAGATATCAAGATTGCCGAGAACCTAAAAGTGAAGCTGGAAAAGGAAACGGATTTCAAGGGCACCATCCACATCATGCAGATGGGTGTATCTGTTGGTACCCATGTGGGGCTTGGGGCACTCTCCTTGTTCTTCGTCGAGAAAAAACAATAATGTATCTTAAGCCACCTCAAGCTCTGAGGTGGTTTTTTGGTCAGAATTTTTATCCTTGGAGCTTTTATGGTAGTGTTAGTATATCGAAATAATAGTTTAAATTTTTGAAAACTTTAACAACGAAGGAGGTTTTCCACATGTCTTCAAAACAGAAAAATACGTACGATGATTTACATAAGCCGACCAAAAGCAACTGGAGTGTGCTGCTTGGTGCGGCCTTCCTGATGGGGGCATCTGCCATCGGGCCGGGGTTCTTAACGCAAACTGCTGTATTTACCGAACAGCTCCTTGCAAGCTTTGGGTTCGTCATACTAATGTCGATCATCCTCGACATCGGGGTACAGGTGAATGTGTGGAGGATCATTGCTGTTTCTAAAAAAAGGGGACAGGATATAGCAAATATGGTCCTGCCTGGCCTTGGGTACTTTCTTGCCTTTGCCGTAGCCTTGGGCGGACTCGCCTTCAACGTTGGAAACATTGGTGGAGCGGGCCTTGGAATGAATGTGATTTTCGGTATTGATGTCCGAATCGGAGCCATAATCACGGCTGCGATTGCCATAGGGATTTTCCTCTCGAAAGAGGCAGGAGTGGCAATGGACAAGATAGCTCGTTACTTGGGATTGATGATGGTACTGCTCACTCTTTATGTGGCATTCCAAAGCAATCCGCCTGTAGGAGAAGCTGTTTTCCGTACGTTTGCGCCGGAAACGATTGATGTGTTTGCAATTATCACCCTAGTCGGGGGAACGGTTGGAGGCTATATCACTTTCGCTGGTGGACATAGGCTATTGGATGCAGGGATTAGCGGGAAGGAAAACCTTCATCAGGTAACGAAAAGTTCAGTATCCGGAATTGTCATCGCTTCTATCATGCGAATCTTCTTGTTCCTTGCTGTGCTTGGTGTCGTTGCTACCGGTTTTACATTAGATCCGAAGAATCCACCGGCATCCGTGTTCATGGAAGCTGCAGGGATGATTGGTTATAAAATGTTCGGCCTTGTACTTTGGGCTGCGGGAATCACCTCTGTTGTCGGAGCTGCTTATACATCCGTTTCCTTTTTACGAACATTGTCTAAGAAGATTGATCAAAATAACTCAAAGGTCATCATTGGATTCATTGTTGTTTCTACGATCATTTTTACTTTTATCGGCGAGCCGGTTCTGTTGTTAATCTTGGCTGGTGCGTTTAACGGTCTTATTTTACCTGTCGCACTCGGGACGTTGCTGATTGCGGCATATAAAAAAGAAATCGTCGGAGACTACAAACATCCTTTATGGTTGACGATATTCGGAGCAGTCGTGTTTATAGCAACAGCTTACTTGGCAGCAGTCACGTTGATCACCCAGGTGCCGAAGCTGTTCTCATAAAATAGAGAGAACTTGAGGAGGGGAGCCAAATTGAAGATGGAATTTCACCCGTTGGGGGATACAGGTATACAGGTTCTATTTGGGTCCGACATTTCGGAAGAGACGAACCGTCAGATTAGGATTTTTGCAGATTATCTCAAGGGAAATCCAGTGGAAGGCCTTATAGAGTGGGTTCCGGCTTATACGACACTCACTATTTTCTACCGTCCGGATAAAATAGTTTTCAAGGACTTGTGCAAAAAGCTCAGAGAAATCCAGGAGACTTTGCAGAGCGAAGACGTGAAGTCCAATTCCACTGTCTATGAAATTCCTGTCCTGTATGGAGGAGAGGTCGGCCCTGATTTGTCCGATGTGGCAAGCTACAATGGATTGTCCGAAGGCGAGGTCATTTCTTTCCATTCTGCCCGGCCCTATCTTATCTACATGATGGGATTTGTCCCAGGTTTTCCTTACTTGGGTGGCATGTCAGAAAAGATTGCCACGCCAAGGCGTGAAAATCCGAGGGCGAAAATTGAGGCAGGTTCTGTCGGGATTGCAGGGGAGCAAACAGGTGTCTATCCTTTAGAAACTCCTGGCGGCTGGCAGATTATCGGAAGGACGCCCGTGAAGCTTTATGATCCAGAGAGGGAGGAGCCAATCCTTTTATCTGCCGGGGCTTACATCCGCTTTGTGCCTGTTGATCAAAAAGAATATGAAGAGATAGAAGAGGCCATCAGACTTGGTGAATATAAGGTGAAAAGCTACGAAGGAGGGGGAGGAAACGATGAGGACAATTGATCTAAACAGTGATTTAGGTGAAAGCTATGGTGCATATACGATTGGAAACGATCAGGAAGTGCTGAAGTACATTTCTTCTGCAAACATTGCCTGCGGTTTTCATGCCGGGGATTACAATGTGCTGATGGAAACCGTTAAGACAGCTGCAGGCCTCGGAGTTTCTATCGGGGCCCATCCCGGCTTTCCAGACTTGGCGGGATTCGGTCGCCGCGATATGTCGATGGGCCAGGAGGAGATCTTTAACCTCGTAGTCTATCAAATTGGAGCAATTCAGGCTGCCGCTACCGTTCATGGGTCACACGTTCATCATGTAAAGCCGCACGGGGCTTTGTATAATCTGGCATCAAAAAATGGTGAGGTGGCTACGGCGATTGCAGAAGCGGTTCGTGCGGTTAACCCAAATCTCGTACTTTTCGGCTTGGCAGGGAGTGAATTGGTCCGGGCAGGTGAGAAGGGCGGATTAAGAGTAGCACAGGAAGTTTTCGCAGACAGAACCTATCAACCTGATGGAACACTCACCCCAAGGTCTCAGGCGAATGCGATGATACACGATGCAGACCTTGCTGTAGAGCGGGTGCTGAGAATGGTGACAGAAGGAAAAGTGACAGCCGTAGACGGGCAGGACATCTCCATCCAGGCCGATACTATCTGTGTGCACGGGGATGAACCGGAAGCATTAGAATTCGTGCGAAAATTAAGAGCGAAATTGGAAGAGAAACAGGTGGGAATCCAAGCCTTTGGGGTGGTGGAAACCCATGAGTAAACCTCTGTTTCAAGTAATGAGACCAGGCCTGTTGACAACTTTTCAGGATTTGGGCCGGACAGGCTTTCAGGAGTTTGGAGTGGTTGTTTCCGGTGCGATGGATGAGTATGCCCTTCAAGTAGGCAACCTTTTGGTCGGAAACCCAAAAGGGGAAGCGGCACTCGAAGTGACCATTATGGGGCCGGAATTGAAGGCGCTGGAAGATATGGTGGTCGCCATTTGCGGAGGCAATCTTTCCCCGACGGTCAATGGCAAACAAGCCCCTATGTGGAAGAGTATTAAGGTGAAAAAGGGAGAGCTTATCGAATTCGGGAGGCCGCTGGAAGGAGCCCGTGCTTATATTTGTGTAGCGGGAGGGTTCGATGTTCCTGTAGTGATGGGTAGTAGATCTACCTTCCTGAAAGCAAAAATAGGGGGATTGGAGGGACGCGGACTTGAGAAAGATGATATGTTGTACGGAGAAGGTCACATTGGAGTTCGGACAGGCCGATCCATCCATCCTGACAAAATCCCGTCCTATAAAAAAGAGGTAGAAATCAGGGTATGCCTTGGACCTCATCTTGATGCCTTTCATGAATCGTCTGTGGAAACGTTCTTATCGTCCACTTATGAAGTCACCCCACAATCTGACCGGATGGGCTACAGGCTTAAGGGGCCCAAAATTGAGCACAAGACATCAGCAGATATCATTTCAGAAGCCATCCCTCTTGGTGGGATTCAAGTTCCTGCAGACGGGAGTCCGATTCTCTTGATGGCCGACAGGCAGACAACCGGCGGATATACGAGGATTGCTACGGTCATTTCTTATGATATACCACTGCTCGCCCAGGCCCAGCCAGGCACGAAAATTCGTTTCAGGGAAGTTTCTGTGGAAGAAGCACAGGCTCTTTTCCAGAAGAGGGCTAAGTTTTTTCGAGTGTTGGAGAAAGTGACATGAAAATTAAAATGGCAGAAGAACAGGTCTTCTGCTTTTTTATATTGGTTAGGGATAAGTTAAAAAAGGAGTTTGGCACGAACTTTGGGTGTTTTGGCACGAACTTGCCTCGTTTTGGCACGAACTTGCTTCATTTCGGCACGAACTCGCCACTTGGGACACAACCGCTTCCAAGATTACCATCAAATTTGTAGGCAAATGTAACAAAAGGACCTAATATACGAGTAGAAATCATTCCAAAGTGAAAAAGGCTAACAACAGAAGGTAAAAAACCTTCATACCACACAAAAAACCTGCCCCCAAACAAATCGGAGGCAGGTTTTTCTTCAATTAGTTCGCTTCCCCTACTGGTTTGGCGGAACCTTTTCCTGTGTTGCCACGCTTCCAGAAAATCTGTAAAGCTAGCATTACACCAAAGGCGATAAAGCCGAAGATATCTGTATTGGACTCAGGATAGATTAGAAGCAATCCTGTAGAAACGGTGATGATCCGTTCGATCCAGTGAAGCTTTCTGTACCAGAAACCGATAAGGCCGGCACCGATGGAGATCATTCCAACGATGGAGGTCACTAGTATCCAGGAGACTTCCGGAATGGTCGTATCAATCATGAGCAATTGAGGCTGGAATACAAACATGTACGGGATGATAAATGCTGCAATGGCAAGCTTGGATGCATTTATTCCGGTACGTATCGGCTCCCCTTTGGATATCCCTGTTGCAGCAAAGGCGGCAAGGGCTACAGGTGGAGTGATGTCAGCGACAATTCCGAAATAGAATACGAACATGTGAGCCGCTAGAATCGGAATGGCAACCTCTAATTGGTTATTCAATGCGATGATGGCAGGTAGCGCAATCGTCGATGTAATAATATAGTTGGCTGTCGTTGGAGAACCCATCCCCAAGATGATGGATGCAATCATCGTAAAGAATAGAGTCAATAACAATAGCATAGTTGGAGAAGAAGTAATGGAAGCAGCGATTCCTACAAGGCTGTTCCCCATTTTAAGTCCAAGTCCAGTTTTCGTCACGACCCCTACAATGATACCGGCACACGCTGTAGCAGCAGCAACACCAAGTGCAGTACGCGCCCCGTTTGTGAGGGCAAGAAGGAATCTCTCTAAATTGATTCTCGTATCTTTTCTGAACATACTTACGACTATCGTACTTAAAATACCAAGTAGAGCAGTACGCTCAATACTAAAGCCTTGGAATAAAAGGAATACGATGATAAGTATAGGTAATAACAGATGAATCTTCTTTAGTACTTCGCGCTTCTTTGGAATTTCTTCTTTTGGCAAGCCATGCAGGCCTTGTTTTTTCGCTTCCAAGTGAGTCATGATCCAGATCCCAGAGAAATAGAGAATCGCTGGAATGGTAGCGGCTTTGGCGATATCCCAATAAGCCACACCTGCAAATTCGATCATCAAGAAAGCAGCAGCACCCATGATCGGCGGCATGATTTGACCACCAGTGGAAGAAGCTGCTTCCACGGCACCAGCAAAGTTACGATGGTACCCCAGTCGCTTCATCAAAGGAATGGTGTAGGAACCAGTTGTCACTGTGTTCGCAACAGAACTTCCAGAGATGGTACCTTGTAGGGCACTGGAGAAGATGGCAACTTTCGCAGGTCCGCCTGTTCGTCTACCTGCAAGAGAAATGGCCAGGTCGTTAAAGTAGTTTCCGACTCCGGTCTGAACAAGGAACGCACCAAATAATAAGAATAAGAAAATATAGGTAGATGATACCTGTAGCGGTGTTCCTAGAATCCCTTCTGTCGTAAAGAACATACTTTGAATAAATTGATTAAGGCTGAGACCTCTATGTGCAAGCATTCCAGGCATATATGGTCCGAATAAAGCGTAAATCATAAACACGGTAGCGATGATGGTAATCGGCAGCCCAATTGCACGCCTTGTGGCTTCAATGACCAATAGAATAGCCAGTCCACCAATTACCGCTTGTTGGGAATTGATACTACCGATTTGTTGTATCATTGTGTCATAAAAAACCGGCCAATATCCGCAGACGACAATGGTCAAACCAACAAGAATGTAATCATACCAGGCAATTTTATTCTTTGGTGCCCCTCTTCTGGCAGGGAACAAAAGAAAGATCAGTGTAAGGGCAAAGCCCAAGTGGACAGTACGTTGGATATAAGCGGTAAATTGGCCGAATATCCCTGTATAAAGTTGAAAAAGGGAAAAGGCGATCAACATGAAGAAGACCACTTTACCTGTATAACCTGTCAGGTGGCGGGTTTTCGCATCAGGATCGTACTTTTCCAGCAGTTGTTCCTGCTCTTCGGCAGTTAATGCCTTTTCCTTTTTATCGTTTGTATCACTCATGGATTTTCCTTCCTTTCATATACTGCCATAATGTTAATTTTTCGACTCTTACATTATACCAGTCTCCTGGATTAAAGTATTCGTTAAACCACACCATCTTTTCCCCATTATCGCCCCAGGAAAGGCGGTTTTTGGAAACGGTTTTACCATTTCGGATATTCATGGAGGAGAAGACATTATTCAAGTCTTTTATATGGTATTTGCCATCTTCATAGACAAATTCCTCCCCCTCTTCCGCATTGGATGGCATGCCAATTCCGAATTCTTCATAGACAATTTCGGTTTGAACGATTTGGAGGTCATCTGTCACCATATATTTTTCCACTACATCGGTTAAATGGATGGAATGTGTAAAGGTGATTTGAAAGGTGTCCTCTTTATTTATGGGGAGGTATGCTTGGATGTGTCCAGTGTTCTGCGTATCGAAAACCAGTGCGGTTCTTAACGGGACCAAGAAGAGAATCGATAATAGCAAAACGGTGGTAGAGGATAATATGATTGCAAGCATTCTTTTTTTCATGTTAACCCACCTATTAAAATAAAAGAAGGACCGACAGCAAGGTGGAACCAAGTGTCGGCCGTTCTCTTTCTTATAGCTGATATTAGTCGAGTAAACCTTGTTCTTTAAAGTACTTCTCAGCACCAGGGTGGAAGTCGATTCCGATTCCGTCTACTGCCGTTTCAATGGTGATGAACTCACCTTTGGCATGGGCGATTTCCCCAGTATTTTCATAGATTGCTTTTGTGATTTCATATACAAGGTCCTCAGAAAGGTCCTTAGAAACTGCTAACATCGCAAGAACCGCGACAGTCGTCACTTCGTTTTCCATGTTGTACGTTCCAGCTTCAATTGTATCAGCTGCATAGTATGGATATTTTTCAACTAGCTCATCAATTTTATCTTGAGCGATTGGAACGATGCTAACGGATGTAGAAGCAGATAACCCTTCTACCGCACCAGTTGGTGTACCGGAAGTGATGAACGCAGCATCGATGTTTCCATCCTGGATTCCACCAGTGGACTCACCGAAATCAAGATTTTGTGCATTGATGTCGTCCATGGACATGCCATGTACTTCAAGGATTTGTTGTGCATTGATATACGTACCAGAACCAGGTGCACCTACAGATACTGTTTTACCTTTCAGGTCTTCTACACTCGAAATTCCGGAATCAGCCTTTGTAACGATTTGGATTGTTTCAGGATAAAGAGAACCTAGAGCCAAAACATTATCAACAGCTTTTCCTTCAAAAGCGTTCGTACCTTCAACTGCATTAGCCATAACATCCGTTTGAACGAAAGCAAGTTCTGCATCGCCCTCAGATAAAGCGATTACATTGTCCGCAGATGCATTGGAAGAAACTGCGTCAGTACTGATGTCTGTTTTCTCACCGATAATTTTAGCCATTGCTCCACCTAGCGGATAGTATGTACCACTTGTTCCACCAGTAAGCATGCTTAAGAATTTTGGATCTTCACTGCCGCCTTCCCCGCTAGAACCATTATCTCCGCCACCACATGCAGCCAAGAATAATGATAGTACTAGAACCATAGATAAGGCTACGAAACTATTCTTTTTCATCGAACTCCCCCTAATTATTAATTTTACATCTCTTATTTTACAGTTATTACAGAGATTTATCAAATGTGAACCCAGTATTTAGGTGGTTTTCTGTTATAATCACTCTTTTTCAAAGGAGTGTGTGCTATTACACTTGTACGCTACCATGCTAAAATAATAGATAGATATAACGTAGGAGTGGGGAGTGCTCTTTTGATGAAAATAAATAATATCCTTTTTACAGGTAGGTTAATAAAAGAGTTAGATTTGTTGTTAGGTTCTTGTGAAGCGTTGGAGGGGAGGGCTCTCCGCTTTATTTCTGAGAGTAATGTTACATCGGAGGACCTAGCGTGGGCGGATGCTTATGTGGCTTTTCAACCGACTGAGAACTTTCATTTCGGCCATATAAAATGGGTGCACTCACTCGGCGCCGGGGTAGACCGTTACACGGCCCTTGGCAAATGGCCCGAAAATGTCCTTTTGACAAGAACAATCACCTCATTTGGGCAGAAAATCGGAGAGTACACGCTAAGTTATATGTTGAAAGATTTGCAGCATCACTATACTTTTCGTGATCAGCAGGGCCGTGGGGAATGGAAGATGGTTGCTCCTAGGGCATTGAATGAAATGAAAGTGGTCATTTTTGGCACAGGGGAGATAGGTCAAGAGGTAGCGCGGATCCTTGCTTACTTTGGGGTGAAGGTGTATGGGGTTTCTCGCAGTGGTGTCTCCAAGGAATACTACAGTAAAGTGATGCCTCTGAACAGGGTGGAAGATGGTTGCCTTATAGAAGCAGATTATGTAGTAAATACCTTGCCATTAACAGAGGAGACGGAGCGTTTGTTTGATGATAGCTTTTTCGGGAAGCTGAATCAAGCAGTGTTCATCAACGTTGGAAGAGGGGGAACCGTTGATCATGAAGCTTTGTTGGGTGCATTGGATAGAGGCAATCTGAAGGCGGCTGTCCTTGATGTATTTGAGGAGGAACCGTTACCTGTTGGAAGTCCGTTATGGAATCATCGTGGAGTGACAATTACCCCACATATTTCGGCGATTACAACACCGGAAGAAGCGGTGACTTGTTTTCTGGAGACGTTGGAGTGTGTGGAGAGCGGAGGGAAGTTGCGGAATGCGGTGGATGTTGTGCGGGGGTATTGAGATTTAGGGAGTGGGGTTGTTGGTAGGAGGAATAGTGTTTTTTGTCGATTTCCTGATAAAATGTAAAATTTCATGATATATCGTGGGAATTCCGGATATCCTTCAAAATTTCATGATATATTGCTAAATTTCATGATATATTTCAAAATTTCCGGATATCCCCCCCACAGTCAAAATTTAGGTTTCAATTTCCAATAAATGTGCTATGTAACTAGTAGTGCTTTTTATCCGGTAGGGTGTAAATTGGCTTACTCCACACCAATCAGTTCAATTCTCAAAAAATAGTATAAATTACCCATTAAAATCCAGTCAAAAATAAATAGTTCTCATCATTTTGGAATTTTTCTTCCATGTTATAGTAGAAGTTATTGAGAATTTGATCTATACCAGTTGTTACATATGAATTAAAAATATACTACTTATGAGGTGATGAACTTGTCTATCGCATACTATAATTCTCTGCTCAGGGAAAAGCAGCAGCAACTCCAGCGGCTTCAGGATTGTCAAAGTCGACTAAGGGGCAAACAGCAAGAGTTTGCCAGTTTTAGAGCTTCTGTCACAAGGCCTGAACTTTCCTCGTTCACCTGGCAGGGCACACTTGCCAACCGCTTTGAAGATATCAGGACAAATGGAATGCTTCATTATTATTCCGAAATGGAACAAAGTCAGTTCAGTGCCATCTTCTCCGGTATCGAAAATAAGATCCAACAACTTCACCGTGAAATCAACTCACTTAAACAGACCATTGCTTCATTAGAATTGCAGCTGGCAGAAGAACGGGCTGCGAACAGAATTAATTAAAGTATAGGAGGTCTCCATATGAGCATAGAAATCAAAATTAAGCAAAGTGAGATAGAGCAAGCCCTTACCCAAATGAAATCCTCCTCAGAAGCTCTTGCATCCTCTCTTCCCTCCTCCATAGGAAGCGGCAACCGACTAGATGTAGTAAATAAGCTGAATGAAATTAACCGTACCTTGGAGCAACTCACAGAAAATTATAAAGCACTCTTGCTACATAATGAACAGATGACCAGACAGTCTGTCCAGCAAATGGTGGAAAAAGATCAGCAGCTTTCTACCAATATGCAGCTTCGGTAGGATTTTGAATTTGGGTTGCCTAAAAAGCAAAGAAAATATATTTTCAACCCATTTTAATGGTACTCACTATTGAAAGGATGTACCCCTTGAAGAAAGAAATAGATTATATAACCGCTTCATATTTAAGATTGCAAACACCCAAGGAAAACCGAAGCAATATTATTGTTTTCTTTCTTATTTTTCTTGATTTCATCGCTTTTTTCCTGATTCTAGCTGAACCTTTTGATAAAACATTCCTAATGGCTGCCTTGTTACCTATGATCTTTATACACATCTGGGCATGCCTGTACATAATAGCTCCATATAAATATGAACGATCTTACTATTTGTTCTTTGGGGTATATGGAGTTATTAATTCCTATGTACTATTCCTTTCCATTCAAAAAATCCTTTATCTAATAATAGGTGTGGAGGGGTATATGCCTTTTATTATAGGGCTGTTCTCATTAATAGCCTTATTGTTAATAATGAATCTAATTAATATTAAGGTGCTCTACAGAGGTACTTATGCAAAGCTACAGAGAATGGAGTATAACAAAACCACAACTCCATATCTAACTGCAGCTGGTATAGGCTATGTTCTCTCCCAGCTGTTCCTAACTCTTGTTTATGATAATTCTATTAAAATGCTATTTTATATTTTCCTTCTTTCTTTCTTTTCCATATTAACCGCGTTTTTCTCTGTATTTATTCATAAATACTTTTATATACGTAAAAACTATGAGGCTGTTAAAACGATTTACCCAGAATTCGGACTTCCTAAAAAAATGAGAAAAGAAAATAGTAGTAACTATTTTTAAGTATATGAAGGCGTAAAAGATGAACTGGACCTTAACAATTAGACACCGTGAGGAGAAACAGCCTTCCCTAAATGGCATCGAAAGAAAGAAACAGAAAGGTGAAGGGTGTACATGTTTAAAAAGAAAAGGAAATATGAAGATTTCGCCGTTGCGATTTTGGTAGAAAACGAATTATCCCAGGAGGAATATGACAAGCTAGCGGCGTCCTTTGACATTGAGGGTGTTGGAGTGGTCTCTGAAATCTCTGTCAAACGATACAATAAAGAGTGGGAAGTTTTGCAAAGGAAGTTTCCGGACAGGCAACCATCTTCGTTCCCTCGTTTTGTAGTCCTAAGGGTTCATGGAGATAAAGTGGATAAGGCTATTAAAGAGATGGAGCGAAAAAACTGGTGGAACTGGCTATTCGATGCGATCGAGCTAGATAAGTATATGATGGCAGAGCATAAAGTCATGTATGACTACGAAAACGCAGAATATTACACAGACGAGTTAGAAGAGGCCGTAGCGTATTTGAATAATAAATAAATTAGAAAAGAGTGTCTGACTTATAAAACAAAGGCTGACACTCTTTATTTATACAATTAGATTTCTAAAAATACAGAATATTATTTGAAGTAAAACTATTATTCTGGTAAAATGTTTGCGAACACTTTTTTGAACGTTTTTTACTACAAAGGGGAGGGTTAACGATGAAAAAATTCAAGAAATTAGGCACAACAATTGTAAGCGTTTTAGCCATTAGCTCCATGCTTGTGGCATGTGGCGGAGGAGAAGGTTCTAGTGGTGGGGACGGTGAAGGTCTGGATACTAGATTGGTAACCATCGGGACGGGTGGATCATCTGGCCCTTACAATATTATTGGTTCATCCTTGGCCAACATCTATTCTGATGAGTACGGGGTAAATTCCAAGTCGCAGGCAACCGGTGCTTCTGTTGAGAATATCAACCTGATCAAGGAAGGCAAGATCGAAATGGCCTTTGTGATGAGTGATGTGTTGACAGAAGCAGTGGAAGGAACGGGTAACTTCTCTGAGAAGGTAGAAAATGTCGCACAAGTTGCAACGCTTTATCCGAACTTTGTCCAGATTGTCACAACAGCGGATTCTGGAATCGAGACGATTGAGGACTTGGTTGGGAAACGTGTTGCAGTAGGAGATCAGAACTCTGGGGTGGAAGTGAATGCTAGAAATCTCCTGGCAGGTCACGACATTTCCTATGACGATATTACGGTCGACTATTTGGGGTATGCGGAAGCTGCTGATGGGCTGAAATCCGGGGCGATTGACGCAGCCTTCCTGACAAGTGGATTACCGAATGCATCCGTATTAGAACTTGCTAAAACAATTGATTTGAAGCTTGTTTCTGTAGATCCTGCCAAAATTGAAGAGATTGCGCAAGATCAACCATATTTTGTCGCGTTAGAAATTCCGGAAGGCACATACGATAACGAAGAAGCCATACCGACTGCCGCAATTATGAATGCACTGGTAGTGAACAGTGATCTTAGTGAAGATGATGTATATGAATTGACGAAAACGTTCTTTGATAGCTTGGATACACTAGGTAATGCTCACCAAGCTGCCACGGAAATCTCTTTAGAGAACGCACAAGAGGGCATGGTAGCGCCAATCCATCCAGGAGCACAGAAGTTCTACGATGAACAATAAGATTTTCATTCTTGGGAGCACAGTTCTGATCGTGCTCCTTCTTTTCCTTTTCGTGAAAATCCCAGTCCTTTATGTATCATACGACGGTGGCGGATTTTCCTTAAAGGGGGACTCGTTTGAAGTCTCTTGGATTCATTCCGTTGAAAAAGAAGCGTGGATGGAAACCTATGAGAAAGAAGGGAATCGTCTAAAATTGGTGAAAACCAAATTCAAGACATTTGGCGCAGGCACTCCTTCAGATGGGGAAATCATTCCTTCCAATGACGGTTTTGTCCATATGAAAATTGACCGGGAAGTGGAATCGGTCGATTTAATCGTATCAGCAAACGTGGAAACAACACTTACCACGGATTCGAAAGAGTACCGTCTTTATGAGATGGTGGAGGATTACGAAAACGTTTCGATACAAATTAAAAAACTGCCGTTGTGGGAGTTCTTAAGAGGTGAGATACAATGACAGATAAGCATAAGGTGACAGATCCATTAAAAGATACAGAGGTGATCTCGGAAGAAAAAAAGGCCGAGGTGCTGGAAAAGTATGATACAGAATCGAAGGTCCGCAAATTTGCGAACAAAAAAATAGTTTTATTGGTTTCTGCCATCGCCATCCTTTATTCCTTATTTCATTTATATATTACTTTCAACCCAATGCCCGCCTTGCAACAAAGGGCCATTCACGTGGCGGTGGGGATTGCCTTGATCTTTGTTTTGTATCCTGTTACAAAAAAGCAGGACCGCAAAAAGGTAGCTTGGTATGACTGGATATTATTTTTCCTGGCACTTGGGTCTGCATGCTATCTGATTGTAGAATACACACAAATCGTTACTTCCCGTGGAGGGATTCCTAATACATTGGATATTCTGGTGGCCATCATGACCGTCGCTCTGGTCTTGGAGGCGGCAAGGCGTGTTACAGGCATCATCTTGCCTATCATTGCGCTTATTTTCCTTGCCTATCCATTCTTCAGCCACATGAATTGGATGCCACTCAAGATGGCGACACGTCCTTATGATCTTGGGGATATTTTTGGACAACTATTTTTGAAAACAGAAGGGCTTTATTCAACAGCCATCGGTGCTTCAGTTAACTTCATCTTCCTTTTTATCCTGTTCGGGGCCTTCTTGGCACGTTCCGGCATGGGGCAGTTCTTTAATGATCTTGCCTTAGCGCTTGCTGGTCATAAGCAGGGGGGACCTGCAAAAGTAGCAGTCATCTCAAGTGGATTCATGGGGAGCATTAATGGTGCAGCTGTTGCAAACGTAGTTGGTACAGGAGCATTTACCATTCCTTTAATGAAAAAAATCGGCTACTCAAGGAACTTTTCCGGTGCGGTCGAGGCGAGTGCCTCTGTCGGCGGACAAATCCTTCCGCCGATCATGGGTGCCAGTGCCTTCATCATGGCGGAAACAACGGGCATCGCCTACGGGACGATTGCACTTGCTGCATTAATCCCAGCTGTCCTTTATTTCCTCGGCGTCATTATGCAGGTTCATTTCCGTGCCGGCAAGGATAATCTGAAGGGCATCCCGAAAGCGAATCTGCCAAAAGTAAAGGAAATCATGAAAGAGCGCGGTCATTTATTGTTACCGATCGTCTTTTTAATTGTTTTACTTTATCAAAACATGCCAATTGCTCACGCAGCATTCTACACCATCATTTCGACGGTAGTAGTGGCAGCATTCAGAAAGAACACCAGAATGTCCTTTAAGGATATCCTTGGGGCGCTCGAAAATGGTGCAAGACAGTCCCTGTCCGTTATGGTGGCCTGTGCGGTGGTAGGTATCATAATCGGGGTGGTCAGCCTGACGAGCTTCGGTAATGTGATGACATCATCTATTACAAGCCTAGGGGCGGATTCCTTGTTCCTGACGCTGTTCTTCACGATGATTGCGTCCATGGTATTGGGAATGGGGTTACCATCCATCCCGGCCTACATCATTACGGCTACGATGGCGGCTCCTGCTTTAGCGGAATTTGGCATTCCTATCCTGGTTGCGCATATGTTCGTATTCTATTTCGGGATTTTTGCCAATATCACACCACCTGTTGCACTTGCGGCATTTGCAGGAGCGGGGATATCTGGTGGAGATCCGATGCGAACCGGCTTCAACGCCTTGAAGCTGTCCATTGCAGGGTTCATCATTCCTTATTTATTTGTTTATAACCCAGCCATGCTGATGATTGATACAACCGACGTTGCAATCAATACAAGAGATTTTGCAATGCCGCCGGTTATGGAAATCCTGTTAATATCTATAACAGCCATCATTGGAATAATCGCACTGAGTGCAGCGGTGGAAGGCTATTTCAGAACGGGACTGAATGTCATGTTGCGTATCCTGATGGGTGCGGGAGCGCTAATGATGATCGTGCCTGAATCCAATTCGGATATTTACGGCATTATCATCGTAGGTGTGACGATGGCAATCAATTTTATCCAAGGAAAGAAACAAGAAGAGAAACCTAATGTAACAGTATAGATAAAGCAAGGCCCCAGCAGCGAAGTTGAGAGGGGCCTTGCTTTTTTCGTGCGTTGAAACGGATGATGACAATCTCGGAGGCAAAATAATTTCAAACGTTAAGGAGAAGCTATCTAAGGGAATAGAAGGAATGAATCGTATCAGAATGGGGGAGAAAAAGGATGTTACTGAAGTATTTTTATGACGAAAACTTAGCGCAGGCTTCCTATATGGTAGGTTGCCAAGCTTCCAAAGAGGCATTTATCATCGACCCGGCACGTAATGTCTTGCCTTATATAAAGGCTGCGACGAAAGAAGGTTTACGTATTGTAGGGGCACTAGAAACCCATATTCATGCTGATTTTGTTGCAGGATCAAGGGAGTTGGCCAAGCGGATAGGAGCGAAAATGTATCTATCCGACGAAGGCGATAAGGATTGGAAATATGAAAATATCGAAGACCTTCCTCATCAATTGGTGAAGGACGGCGATGAAATAAAGCTTGGTAATATTTTGTTCCAAGTGATGCATACGCCAGGTCATACACCAGAGAGCATTTCTTTTTTAGTGACGGATGGAGGAGCGAAAACGGATCATCCTATGGGGATTTTTACAGGAGATTTTGTTTTTGTCGGGGATGTCGGAAGACCGGATCTACTGGAAAAGTCAGCACAAAAGGCAGGCACGGCTGATAAAGGTGCAAAAGATATGTATAATTCTTTAAGCAAATTCAAGGGTCTCCCTGATTATGTGCAAGTTTGGCCAGGTCATGGGACGGGGAGCCCATGTGGGAAATCCCTAGGTGCCATCCCTTCATCAACTGTCGGTTACGAGAAACAAGTTAATTGGGCATTTCAACATGACGATTATGATTCCTTTGCTAAGGAGTTATTGGAAGGTCAACCGGAGCCGCCAAAATATTTTGGGGTGATGAAGCGTGTAAACAAGGAGGGTCCAAATTTTTTAGAGGATATGGAGAAGCCTAGACGCCTGGATGATCTTGCAGCTCTGAAAAAGAAAATTCAGCAAGGGACACAGGTCATTGATACCCGGGAAGCTGCGCTCTTTTCAAAAGAGCATATTGAAGGGACAATTAATATTCCATTTAACCAGGCCTTCACCAATTGGGCTGGGTGGATCATTGATTATGAACGTCCACTTTACCTTTTGACTGACCCGAATAAACTGGAAGAGATACAAAAGACTCTTCAATCAATCGGGATAGATAGGCTGGAATGGTATATCGATGTAGACTTGGCCATTCGGATGACTTCTGAGCTGGAATCCTACCATGACATTACTCCGGAAGAAGCGAAGGAGCTCATGGATAAGGAAGGGGCGCAAGTGGTAGACGTACGCCATAATTCAGAGTGGGAGAATGGCCATATTGAAGGCGCAAAGCATATTATGCTCGGGACTTTGCTTGATAGATTGGATGAAGTGCCAAAGGACCGCCCTCTTATTCTCCAGTGTGGTTCAGGCGTCCGCTCGGCGATAGCCATAAGTTTAGTGCAGGCAAATGGCTTCAAGGATGTTCATAATATGCTTGGTGGATATGCTAGGTAGCAAAAGGATATGAAGTAGAAATGGAGAAGGTGCCTTTCTTTTGAAGGGCACCTTTCCTCAGTTTGCCTTGGAACGATAAGGAATAATATAGATTCCATCGTCATTTATCCAATCGGCATATAACACATCCTCCACCTTGGAATAGCCTTTAGCCTGGATTTGCTGCTGCAGCCAATGGAGGTCATAGCCAAGGTCTGTGACATTGTCTTCCAAGATTTCTCCATCAATAATCAAAGACGTACTGAGATAGGTGGGTTGTGGGGCAATCTGTAAGTCTTGAAGTGTGACTTTTTGATATTTATTTTTCTTTAAAATGCTGATGGAACCGTTGGATTCTAAAATAGCAAATGCTACTTCCCGTATAGAGAAGGTCTCACTTTGCCTCAACACACTGAGCAACTGATTAATATTCATGCGGTTCTTTTTCAGTTGATGTCTGTCTATCTGCCCATCCCGGATGATAATGGCAGGATTGCCCTCTAAAATGCCCCTCAATCGCTTGAATCGCAGTAATAATTTTTCCATGATTACCAATAATAGACCCCATACAAATATAGTGAAAAAGATATAGGCAATGTGGACATTCTCCTCATAGATCCCATTCCCAAGAAGCTCTGATAGGACGATTGCGGATATGAAGTCAAAGGGGGTCAATTGATTGATGGTAGTTTTTCCGAGAACTTGAGTAATCGTGAATAACAAAAAGAACCCAATAACAACTTTTAGTAATATATCTATCCAGTTTAATTCCACTTTCAACAACCTCTCCTTATCTTTTTAAGCCTTCTCTTTATCTATCAGTCTGTACGAAAAATAGACCTTTTAATCTTTTAAAATGGTGGGTTAAAGGTAAGTTTCACGTGAAACACAAATAATTTTTCAGAAAAAAGTCAAAATAGTATTGACTTGAAAATGATTATCATTAGAATAGTAGTTGAGAGTGATTATCATTTTTAATGAAAATAACATACATAGGGAGTGTCAAAAGTGAAAAAGTTCCATGTCATCTTTAGTATGATGCTGGCATTAATGCTAGCGTTAACAGGCTGTGTGAGCAGCACCAATAACAATGGAAATACAGCTTCTCAGAACAATGGTGGGGCTGAGAATAACGAAGAAGCAACGAATGAGCAGGAATCTGGAGAAGTGAACGTATATACTAGCCGTCACTATGAAGCGGATCAAATGCTGTACAAAAAGTTTGAGGAAGAAACTGGAATAAAAGTTAATGTGGTAGAAGGTAAGGGCGAAGAGCTAATGGAACGCTTGAACAGAGAAGGAGAAGCGACGGAAGCAGATGTATATATCACTGCTGATGCTGGTAACCTTTATCAAGCAAAAGAAGCTGAATTACTTCAAGCCCTTGAAAGTGATGTTCTAGCTGAAAACATCCCTGAAAAATTACGTGATGTGGACAATCAATGGTTCGGTTTAACAAAACGTGCACGTGTTATCGTTTATGATAAAGAGCGTGTAAGCCCTGAAGAATTATCAACTTACGAAGCTTTGACTGAACCAGAGTGGAAAGACCGTGTAGTGGTTAGATCTTCTGAAAATATGTACAATATGTCATTACTTGCATCTTTCATTGACATCATGGGAAGAGACCAAGCGAAAGAGTGGGCGCAAGGAATTGCAGACAACATGGCCCGTGATCCTGAAGGCGGAGACCGCGACCAAGCGAAGGCTGTAGTAGCAGGTGAAGCGGATGTAGCCATCATGAACACGTACTATATCGGTGTAATGTTAAACGGAACGGATGAAGAAGAGAAGAAAGTAGCTGAAAACGTTGGCGTATTCTTCCCGAACCAAGAAACAACTGGTACGCACATCAACATCAGTGGTGCTGGCGTGACAAAGCATGCGAAAAACAAAGAAAATGCCATCAAGTTCATTGAGTTCTTAAGTGGCGAAGAAGCACAAGGTCAATTTGCGGAAGCAAACTCTGAATACCCTGTAAATGAAAAGGTAGAACCATCCGAGCTATTAAAATCTTGGGGTGAGTTCAAGGAGCAAGACATCAACCTTTCTAAATTAGGTGAAAACCAACAAGATGCAATTCGCATCTTCAACGAGGTTGGCTGGAAATAAATATGAACAATCGATGAACCGAAGCACATCAGATAGTGCTTCGGTTCTATTTATTTGCAATCTTCTGTTCCATTTGAGAATGATTTTCGTTATAATTTAGAATGGAGAAACAAAGAGGCAACAAAGGATGTGTCATCTGTGAATCGGTTCCATTGGTCAAGGGTGCGCCATAAAGGCTGGGCTCTTGCTAGTCTTCTTTTTATAACGATAATATTAATTCCAAATTTACTTATAGCGGTTGAATTTTTTACAGAAGGAAACGAGAACTGGCTTCATATAAGAGAATACTTACTGAAGGATTATCTTCAGAATTCAGTAGTAATCATCATTTTTACTGCGCTTGCGACGATGCTGATCGGAACAAGTCTTGCGTGGTTGATTACGATTTATCAATTCCCGATGCGAAACTTTCTGAAGTGGGCGCTGATACTTCCATTGGCGATACCGCCATATATTGCGGCATATACTTTCCATGGGATTCTAAATTATACCGGTGTGATTCAGTCCACCTTGCGAAACTCGTTTGATATGCAGGTGAACCAGTCGTATTTCAACATCATGAGCATACAAGGAGCTATCTTCATTTTTACGGTTACTTTGTTCCCGTACGTTTATGCGATCACGAGAAGCTTCTTCCAGAACTTATCTGCGTCAGTATTGGAGAATGCAAGATTGCTAGGCGGAAATGATATTGATACTTTTTTCCGGGTTGCACTGCCGATATCAAGGGCGGCGATTGTGGGAAGCGTGACACTTGTCATCCTCGAAGTACTGAATGATTATGGAGTTACGAGCTACTTTGGCATTCAGACCATAAGTACTGCCATCTTCCGTACGTGGTATGGAATGATGGACCTGGATTCTGCTTTGAAGCTTGCGGGGACCTTGATGGTCATCGTAATGGTCGTCCTGATGTTGGAAAGGATTTTGCGGGGAAGAAAAAAATTCTTTGATCCTTCCTCCAAAGTTCGTCCAATCCAGCCAAAAAAACTTACCGGAGCAAAGGCTTGGGGAGTATTTGCATACTGCTTCGGAATTTTCACCATCGCATTCATCATTCCGTTGCTACAGCTTTTGCGTTGGGCGTTCATGACATATGAAAAAGTGTTTAATGCACAATTTATCGTGCTTGCAAAAAATTCGGTACTTGTAGCAAGCATTGCATCCGTCATCATTATTTTTATCGCACTAATCATTTCTAACTATACGAGGCTGCAATCAGGCCTATTGACCAAGTTCATTTCAAGAGTGACGACACTTGGTTACTCCATACCGGGTGCTGCTATCGCCATCGCCGTCATTACTATCTTCATATCATTAGATCAGTATATTGTGACGTTCTTGGCGCAATTCAACTTGAAACCGGAGTTCGTCTTACGTACAACCTTGGTGATGTTGATTTTCGCATATGTAATAAGATTCCTTGCCATCGGGTTCAATAATATTGAAGCAGGTTTTGAAAAGATAGGTAACAGGTATTCGGAAACGTCACGAATGCTTGGAGCATCTACTTTGAGGACATTCTTCCTTGTCGATCTTCCACTGTTACGTGGTGCGATTGCAAGTGGGTTTATTCTCGTATTTGTGGATATTCTAAAAGAATTACCATTAACCTTGTTTCTACAGCCATTCAATTTTTCGACGCTTGCCACTCAGGCTTTCAAATATGCAAATGATGAACGAGTGCAGGAGGCTTCCATCGCTTCCCTGATGATTATCTTCATAAGTGCGTTGTGTATCTTCATTTTCCATCGCGTACTTGATAAGGAGGCAAACTAATGTTTATCCAGATCAGAGATTTGCAATTCCAATATAAAAATACGAAAAAGAATACGCTCGACCATATTCAGGTGGATATTAATCGGGGAGAGATTGTTTCCATTCTCGGGAAGAGCGGAAGCGGGAAGAGTACACTGTTACGAATAATAGCTGGCCTTGAGAATCCGACTGCCGGCAGCATGAAAGTGGATGGAAATGTGATGTTCGATTCAAGGACATTCATTGTCCCTGAAAAGCGTGGAATCGGGGTTGTATTCCAGGACTACGCATTGTTTCCTCATATGACTGTTGCACAGAACATCAAGTATGGATTGAGAAAGTTGAACCGAAAGCAAAAGCAGGAGCGCCTGGAAGAAATGCTTAGCTTGATTAACTTGGCGGAGTACGGCCATCGATATCCGTACGAGCTGAGCGGTGGACAACAGCAGCGTGTGGCCCTTGCACGAGCATTGGCACCGGCACCATCGCTATTGCTGCTTGATGAGCCTTTCAGCAACTTGGATGCCCACTTACAGGAAAAGATCCGGGACGAACTGAAAGATATTTTGAAGAAAGCTGAGATCACTTCCATTTTCGTCACCCATGATTTTGCAGACGCCAAAGCTATCGCCGACCGCATTCTATACATTGATGAGGGGCAACTAGTGAACAGAGCCTGTGACTTGGTGATGAGTTAAAGGGATAAAGAGGGGTCTGACCCTCACCGCTTTACAGCGGTGAAGGTCAGACCCCTTTTTTATTTTTCAACACGCAAATGGATTTTGTGGAGGTTACAGTGAGGGGTTCTAATGAGGACAATGTTTTGTTGTTTTGAGCAGTGGAGGTAGTCATAGGGGTTCTATGAGGACAATGTTGATGGTATTTGAGCAGTGGAGGTAGTCATAGGGGCTCTATGAGGACAATATAGGTGGTAATTTAGCAGTGGAGGGAGTCATATGGAACCCCCTCCCTCCAACCATCAAACACCTTACTTCCTCAACAACAAATACATAAAATAAGGCGCCCCAATCAACGCCACCATGATCCCGGCTGGAATTCCGCTATCAATCAAATTCCGTCCGACCGTGTCCGCAAACAATAACAGCCAGCCCCCAATCAGGATTGCTACTGGGAGAAACAGTTGATTTCTAGGTCCCACCAACGCTTTCGCCATATGAGGTGCCATTAACCCCACGAAGGCAATCCCGCCTGTCACCGAGACGGCAGATGCTGCCAGCGCTACTGCCGTCAACAACAATACTACGCGTTCTTTCTCAAGCGAAACCCCGACTCCAATCGCCACAGGTTCACTCATACCAAGAAGATTCAAGCGGTTGGCTTTATATAACGTAAAAGGAACCAACACAAGCAGCCACGGCAACAAAGCAAGTATAAACGGCCAATCTGAGCCCCAAATGTTACCGGCCAACCACTTGGCGATGAAATCCACCTTTACACGCTCAGCAGAAGAAATCAGGATGATCATCATGCCGGAAAGTGCCATGGAAAAACCTACCCCCACCAACACCAATCTAACAGGCTGAAGTCCACCAACCCTCTGGTAAGAGAACAAATAAATTAACAAGGCTGTAATCAGCGCTCCCAAAAATGCAACCGCTGGTAACATATAGACAAATGACCCAACGTTAATCGGAACATACAAGAAGAATACTGAAATAGCCACACCTGCTCCTGCATTAATCCCGATAATTCCAGGGTCCGCCAAATCGTTACGGGTAATCCCTTGAAGGATAGCACCTGATAACGCAAGCGCCATGCCGGCAAGTATAGTAATAACAATGCGTGGAAGCCTGATGGAAAACAAAACAAACTCTTCTTTAAAACTTCCTTGGCCTAACATGGTCGGTATTAACCGGTCGAACGATAGAGATGCTGGCCCCACTCCGATGCCGACAACAACAGTGAGCATGATAAGTAAAGCTAAAAGTAACAACACGATACGTTGTTTTTTAATAATAGATGGATGAATCATGAGAATGCTTTCCCTCCTTTACGGACAATGACAAGGAAGAAGGGGAGCCCGACCATTGCAACGATAGCAGCTACTGGCGTTTCAAAAGGTGCGTTGATGGTACGTCCCACCGTATCTGCAAAAAGCATAAAGGTTGCGCCAACCAAAGCAGACATCGGCAAGATAAAGCGGTAGTCCGTTCCCACGATGGCGCGAACGATATGAGGGACCATCAACCCGATAAAAGCCATATTCCCGACCAGCGCAACAGAAGCACCAGTCAATAAGATGATGACGACAAATAATACCGCCTTGATCCTGGCAATCTTTTGTCCCAGTCCGACAGCCACTTCCTCGCTAAGGCTGAGAATTGTCAGCTGTCTGGAGAGATAAAGCGCCACGAGCAAACCAACCGTAATCAATGGAATGATTAGTTGAAGTTGCCCCCACGTGGTCCCAATAATCCCACCGGCTGTCCACATAGAGACATTCCGTGACAATTTAAAGGTCAAAGCCACTCCTTCCGCAATCGCAAAAAGAAAAGCGGAAACAGCAGCACCCGCAAGGACGATGCGAAGAGGAGAGAATCCGCCCTTTTTCAACGAGCCTAAACCAAATACCATAATTGCCCCTACAGCTGCCCCAATAAAACAAGCAATAGTGATTCCGTAGTAGTTAATAGAAGGAAAGAATGCCAAGGTAATAGCAAGGGCAGCGTTCGCCCCAGCCGTCAAACCGAGCAGTCCAGGATCTGCAAGAGGGTTTCGAGTCATTCCTTGCATGATGGCGCCAGCAACCGATAGCCCTGCACCTACAAAGATAGCCGCTACTTCACGTGGAAGCCTTATTTCTCGGATGATCAGGATTTTATCCCCGCTCGTTGCCGGTGATGTTAAGGCCAACCATACATCCCGAATAGTAGTATCTGCCGCCCCAAACACCATTGCAGCAAAAAACACCGCCCCAAAGACGATGAGCGCACAAATTAATTTAATTGTAAAAGGAATGCCTCGTTCCATCGTAATCTTCATGTACCTCATCTTTTCTTTTATAGAATAAGAGGGACCCTCTAATAAAAGAAGAATCCCCCACAAAAGGTTTTAGTTTCCTAAAAAGCTATCCTTAAAGAACTCCAATTGGAAATCAAGGGAAATCGGATCATTAAAATAGAACTCTTTCGCATCCGCTTCATAAACCTGCCCATTCTTCACAGCAGGAATATTTTTATACGTATCCGTTTCCTGGAAAGATGTATCTCCCTCGGAATTTTTACTGAAAACCATATGATCCCCAGCAAACTCAGGCAACACTTCAAAAGAAAGCGTATAGTATCCAGCTTCTAAAGCTTCTTCTTTGACTTTCTCGGGCATCTTCAACTTCATTTCTTGATACAGGATCTCTGTGCCGCGTCCCCAGTTGTCGCCGAAAACGTAAAGCTCTTTATCAAAGTTTTCAATGACAGAGACAGTAGCATCTTCCCCAATCTTAGCGCGGATCTCTTCGCCAGCTTCTTGAGCGCGTGCCTTGAAGTCATCCACCCATTTTTGAGCTTCTTCTTCTTTGTTTAACAACTTTCCAATCTCTACATGTTGTGTAAGGTAATCCACTTTCCCGTATGTGTACGCGACAGTAGGAGCAATTTCTCCAAGCTTGTCAAGATTGTTCGCATTGGAGGCAGCGATAATTAAGTCTGGTTCTAACTCAATGATTTTCTCCAAATCTTGATCACTTACTACTTCCGCATTTTTCAGGTATTCTTCGTAACGAGGATTGTCCATTGCCCATGAATCCGTCCCGACAATATTGTTTCCAAGGGCCATGACATTTCCAGCTACGAAAGAGTTGATGACAACGATTCTTTGTGGATTTGCTGGAACTTCAATGGGCCCAGTTTCAGCTTCATACGTGATGGTTTCTGAGGAGGAAGCAGTTCCTTCATTGGAATGATCAGCATTGTTATTACTTGCATTATTATTTGTGTTACCGCAGGCACTAACGACCAGCAATAGCAGGAATACGAAGGGAATCATTATTTTTTTCATTGTTGTTTTCTCCTTTAAGTAGGTTATAAGTTAAACACATTGGCTTATTTGTTCGTGGGTCTCGGCCTATTTCGGCGTCTATTTGAAATACCCTTCTTAACACATCACGCGTTATTACTTCTTCGCAATTACCTGATTTGATGATGTTTCCATCTTTTAAGGCAAGGAGATAATCTGCGAATCTTGCTGCCTGATTTAAATCGTGCAGCACCATAATGATGGTGCGTCCCTGCTCGCGGTTGAGCCGTTGCAATAGCTCCAACACTTCCAACTGATGTGCCATATCCAGGTAGGTGGTAGGTTCATCTAGGAAGATGATTTCTGTTTCCTGAGCAAGCGCCATCGCAATCCATACGCGCTGTCGTTGTCCACCTGAGAGCGCATCAACAGGACGATATTTATATTCTGTTGTCCCCGTCACCTCAAGTGCCCAGTCGATCACTTCATAATCCTTTTTGGTCAAACGCCCAAATCCTTTTTGGTAAGGAAAACGACCATAGGAGACAAGCTCCCCGACTGTTAATCCGCTTACACTTTCAGGTGTTTGAGGGAGAATAGCCATTTTTTTAGCGAGTGATTTAGTATTTTCCTTGGCGATTTCCTGTCCGTCTAGCAAAATGGTTCCAGACTGGTGGGTGATGATTCTGGTGATGGCTTTTAAAAGAGTGGATTTCCCGCAACCATTGGATCCGATGATGGTGGTAATCTGCTTATCTGGTATGTCGATGGATAAGTCCTTTATGATCAAGCGTTCACCGTAACCGATGTTCAGATCTTTTGTGTGTAGGCGAACCATTATGTAACCCCCAGTTTATAGTAAGTTTACACTAGTGATAATGATTATCAATTTCGTTACAAGTATTACTATAAGACTATCAATTATAGTTGTCAATGCCTAATTGAGAAATATTTTCAGTCAAAAGCAAGCAGTGGAGCAAGGGAGGATAAACTATGCTACTATCAAAGGATAAAATGTAAAATTTAGGTGGTGAAGCTTCATGGACAGATTTCCAGAGGGGATTACATTTACGTATAAGTGGCGCACGTATCAACAAAGGGTGATAGAGTCCCTAGACGAACATTTACAAAATAAGCATCTTCATTTAATAGCCCCTCCAGGTTCAGGGAAGACAGTGTTAGGACTCGAAGTAATGCTGCGTATCAATGGGCCAACGCTGATTCTCGCTCCGACACTCGCCATAAAGAATCAATGGTTAGATAGGTTTCTAGAGCTTTTTTTGCAAGATAGTGTTGTGCCTGATTGGATTTCCATGAAACTAAGTGACCCAAAATTCTTGACGATCACCACTTATCAAGCCCTGCATAGTGCCATGACAAATCAAGGGAGTGAAGAAGAGAGTGGTGAGATCATCCCAGAAGGCACTATCTATAAAATGGAGCAGGCCGGTTTTAAAACACTCATCATGGATGAAGCTCACCACTTAAGGGCTTCTTGGTGGAAAAGTACGTTAACGTTCCGGAAAAGTCTGGAGAATCCCACTATGGTTGCATTAACGGCAACGCCACCTTATGATGTTTCCTTTTCGGAGTGGCAACGATATATAGAACTTTGTGGACCGATAGATTTAGAGATTAGTGTACCTGAATTGATGCTTGAGCATGATTTGTGCCCACACCAGGACTATGTTTTTATGTCTACACCCTCAAAGGTGGAGAGGGACATCATTAAGAAATATCGGAATGATATAAAATCATATAAACAGGATTTAGTGAACAACCAAGCTTTTATCACGATCCTACAACAACATCCTTGGATTACGGAGCCGGAAAAACATTTAGAAGAGTTGTTGGCAGATCCAGCTTACTTTTCTAGCTTATTGATCTTTTTAAATGAAGCAACAGACTTGGAGTGGAAAGACTATGAACATATCCTTGGAACGAAAAAAAAATCACTCCCGAAATTAGACTTAGAATGGTTGGAAGTATTATTAACCGGCTTTCTTTTTAAAGACGCTTACACCATGGCTGCTAATGAAATGCTGGTAAAAGAGTTAAAGAAAAGGCTAAGTCGTTCTGGTGCGATAGAAAGAAGAAAGGTTCAGTTGGAATCTACGAAAAGAGTGGATCGGATGCTTCTGACGAGCGCCTCAAAGTTAAGCAGTATGGCAGAGATTGTGGCTTTTGAATCCAGTGTATTAAAAGAAAGATTGCGGATGGTCATTTTAACGGATTATATCCGGATGGAGGATATGCCAAAAACGCTGGAGGACGAGAAGCCATTAAGCAGATTGGGAGTCATTCCTATTTTTGAGTTGCTTAGAAGAAAGAAGATAGAAGGGGTCAAGCTAGGTGTACTTTGCGGCGCCATTGCTATTTTTCCAAAAGAGGGGATAGCGGCGTTACATGAGTTAATAAATAAAGAGTCCATGAATAGTGAAGACATTCGAGTGAAGCCGCTTTTATATGATGACGCTTATGTCACCTTGGAAATGAAGGGAGCACATAACCAACAACTTGTTAAGATAATGACGGCAATGTTCACAGCAGGGGAGATTCACGTGTTGACCGGCACGACTGCATTGTTGGGAGAAGGATGGGATGCGCCGAGTATTAATTCAATGATTCTTGCTTCCTATGTTGGCTCCTTTATGCTCTCCAATCAGATGAGGGGAAGGGCGATCAGGGTGGAACGCGGGAATGACGAAAAGACCTCCACCATTTGGCATCTAGTCTGCATCGATCCGACCGATAAAGCTGCGGGATACGATATGGCAACCTTGACTAGGCGATTCAAAGGATTTGTTGGGGTATCCTATGACGGAGAAATAATTGAAAATGGACTAGAAAGAATAGGACTTCCTCGTTCTCCGATAAAACCAGGGGAATGGAAAGATTCCAATACACGAATGAAAGAGCATGCCAAAGAACGACACGCATTCAAAAACCATTGGCAACACGCGATAGATAAGAGTGAAGGGAAGAAGATGGTAGAGGAGATAACCTTCCAACCGGATGTGGTCCCAAACAGCGCTATTTTCCCATTTACCATCAAGGCATTGTTGTTCCAAGCGATAATAGGTGGCATCATTACGTTCTTTGAGTCTTTGCAGGTGGTCGCCAGAAGTAATTCCTGGAGAGGTTTGTTGATCCTTCTGGTGTTCACACTTTCCATTTCAGTTCTGGTAACACTTCCAAGAGTAATAAAAGGGCTTTGGCTGTGGGTTAGGTACGGAACGGTAGAGACGAGTGCGAAGGAGATTGGGGAGACAGTTCTTCATACGTTGCACCACGGCGGGCAAGTGAAAACAGATAAGAAGCGATTTACAATAAAAGCGGAGGATACATTTAAAAATGGGATCATCCATTTTTGGATAGATGGGGGGACGAAATTCGAGCAAGTACTATTGCTGCAATCCGTCCAAGAGATTCATCTTCCCATTGATAATCCGCGCTATTTGATTAAGCGAAAATCAAGCTTTGGGCCATTTGCTTCCACTGATTATCACGCAGTGCCAGAGGAAATCGGCAGAAACAAACAAGCTGCCGAACACTTTCACCAACAATGGTCCAAAAGGATCGGGAAAGCAGAACTCATCTACACCCGTACCCTAGAAGGCAGAAAAGAATTGTTGAAAGCCCGTACCAACTCTCTTAGCTCAAATCTCACCGAGAATTCCGAGCGTTACTCTGTGTGGAGATAAAAAAGAAGGTGCCATTCCTCCTTATATGGAGTGGTGGCACCTTCTGGTTATTTACTATGCATCTTAAATTCCAAAAACAATTCATTATAGTAAGCCAAGTTCCGCTTACCGAGGTTCTCGTACACCTCAAGCTTTTCCGTCAGCTCTGGCGGCGGATAGAATCGCTCGTCCCCTGTCAGTTCCTCATCAAGCAACGGCAATGCCGCTTTATTTGGCGTGGAATAGCTCACATAATCCGTGTTTGCGGCTGCAACCTCCGCATCCAGAATAAAGTTGATGAACTGATGCGCTGCTTCGACATTCTTGGCCGTCTTCGGGATGACCATATTGTCAAACCACAAGTTGGACCCTTCAACCGGAACCACATATTCGAGGTCTTCGTTTTCCCACATCAATTCCGCTGCAACCCCGGACCAGACTAGGCCAATGGCAGCTTCTTCGTTTTCAATTAGCATCCGGCTCTCGTCCCCAACAATGGCTTTGATGTTAGGGGTAAGCGTATCAAGCTTTCTTTTTGCCTCAAGCAGATGCTCTTTATTTGTATCATTTAAGGAATAGCCTAAACTGTTAAGGCCCATCCCCATCACCTCGCGGGCACCGTCAATCAGGAGGATTTCGTTCTTCAGATCCTCATCCCAAAGGTCATTCCAGCTCGTGATTTCTTTTCCGCCTAGCATGGATGGGTTATAGACAATCCCGACGGTTCCCCAGAAATAAGGAACAGAGTATTTATTTTCCGGATCAAAGGGGAGGTCCATGAATCGTTCGTCAATGTTTCCTAGATTCGGAAGCTTGGAATGATCCAGTGGAATAAGCAGTTCTTCTTGGATCATTTTATCAATCATATATTCAGAGGGAACCGCGATATCATAGGTGGTTCCGCCCTGTTCTATTTTCGTTTTCATGGCTTCGTTGGAGTCAAACGTCTCGTAAATGACCTTCACACCGGTTTCCTCTTCAAACTGCCGAACCACATCCATATTAATATAGTCGCCCCAGTTGTAGATGGTCAGCGTGTTCCCGCCAGAATAACCCTGGGAAGAGTTCAACTCGATAATCGTATACCAAAGGACAGCCGACGAAACGACAACAGCAAGGAAAAACTGGACTAGCTTTTTCATCGTCTAACCCCCATTCCAGTAGGCTTGTTTCTTACTGTGATGAAGTAATACACAATCACAAGGACGATGGTGAACAGGAACAGCAGCGTCGAAAGGGCATTGATGTTCAGTGCGATCCCGCGGCGCGCAAGGGAGTAGATTTCAACGGAAAGGGTGGTGAATCCGTTCCCTGTCACAAAGAATGTAACCGCAAAATCATCCAAAGAATAGGTCAGGGCCATAAAGAAGCCGGCGAAAATACCTGGTGTGATATAGGGAAGTACGACCTTTCTCATCACATCCCAGCGGCTTGCTCCCAGATCATGTGCCGCATCAATCAAGGTTGGGCTCATTTCCAAAAGCTTCGGCAATACCATCAATACGACAATCGGTACACAGAAGGCAATATGGGAAAGAAGGACTGAGTACATCCCAAGCTTGATCCCGGCCATCGTGAACAGAATCAGGAAGGAAGCACCGATAATAACATCAGGACTCACGATTAAAACGTTATTCAATGATAATAATGTACTCTTCGTTCTTCTATTTTTAAACGAATAGATAGCGATTGCGCCCATCACGCCGATAATGGTGGAGATCAACGCTGAAAGCAGGGCAATCAGTAGCGTGTTTAATACGATAATAAGTAGTCGTGTATCAGCGAACAGTTCTCTATACCACTCCAATGTAAAGCTTTCAAAATCATACATCGTTCCCCCGCTGTTAAACGAATAGAAAACGAGGAAGAAAATAGGCAAATAAAGAATCGCAAAAATCAAGACGAGAAATAACGTCGATAACGGAGATGTTTTTCTATTACCCATGTTAGATTCCTCGCTTTCTGCTGCTTGTCATTTTCATGAAAAGGAACATGATGATGATTAAAAATACCGCGATGGTCGACCCCATTCCCCAGTCCTGTGTAACAAGGAAATGCTGCTCTATCGCCGTTCCGAGCGTGATGACCCTGTTTCCGGCTATCAATCTCGTAAGCATGAACAGAGATAGCGCCGGAATAAAGACAATCTGACATCCGACCTTCACACCGTCCATCGTAAGGGGGAGGGTGACCCTCCAAAAAGTTGAGAAGCGTGAAGCGCCAAGATCATTTGCCGCATCTATCAATGTCGGATTCAACTCATTCAATGCGTTGAAAATCGGCAAAATCATAAATGGTATAAAAATATAGACTGAAACGAACACAAAGCTAAAGTCGGTGAACAATATTTGCGTGGAACCGATTCCGATTACTTCAAGGAAGCTGTTGGCCATTCCATACGTACCGAAGATGCCTAAAAACGCATAAGCCTTCAGGAGCAGATTGATCCAAGAAGGAACAATCAGTAACAGCAACCATAAATATTTATGGCGCGTCCTTGTCAGAAGCAAGGCGGTCGGATAGGCAATCAATAACGTGATGGCTGTGATTAGAAACGCATACCAAAACGAACTCAATGTCATTTTTAAATAGACGGGAGTAAAGAATTTCTGATAGTTTTCTAGTGATAGATTGCCCTCAATATTGAAAAAAGAATAGTATAGAACAAGAAGGATCGGCGCAATGACAAACAGCGCAATCCAAAGCGCATAAGGGATAAAGTAAAGGTTCTTTGTTAGTCTATTTTCCATGGCTCTCTCCGCTTGTAGTGGAGTAGCCTTCTAAACGTCTGTCAAAATCCTCTTCTGATTCCCCAAGGCGCATGACATGGATGGCTTCCGGCTCAAAGAATAAACCGATCTGGTCCCCGACAGTCGCTTTCTTGGTGGAGTGAACAAGCCATTCGTTGCCTTCTTGGTCATAGCTGCTGATTTCATAATGAACACCACGGAACAACTGGGAGTCGACGCGCACCTGAAGTTTGCCTTCTGCTGGCGTAGTGATGGCCAAGTCCTCAGGTCGGATGACAATATCCACCTTCTCATCCGACTTCAAGCCCTTGTCCACACATTCAAATTGCTTGCCTGCAAATTCCACAAGGAAATCCTTAATCATACGGCCTTCGACAATGTTGGACTCGCCGATAAAGTCGGCAACAAACCGGTTGATTGGTTCATCATAGATATCTGTAGGTGTTCCACTTTGCACAATCTGCCCCTCATTCAGAACAAATATTTCATCTGACATCGCCAGTGCTTCTTCCTGGTCATGGGTGACAAAAATAAAGGTGATGCCAAGGCGTTGCTGAAGCTCTCTTAATTCATACTGCATTTCCGTACGGAGCTTGAGGTCAAGTGCTGATAGTGGTTCATCCAGTAGAATCACTTCCGGCTCATTTACGATGGCACGCGCAATCGCTACACGCTGGCGCTGACCACCGGACATTTCCCGGATTTCACGAGATTCGAAGCCTTCCAAGTTCACAAAGCTCAATGCTTCCTTCACTTTCTTTTCAATATCAGCCTTTTTCATCTTTTTTATTTTCAGTCCGAATGCTACATTTTCAAACACATTCAGGTGTGGGAATAGAGCATAATCTTGAAAAACGGTATTTACCTGACGTTTGTTGGCGGGAACATCATTGATCTTTTCACCGTTAAAATAAATGTCCCCGGCCGTTGCCTCTGTAAAGCCCGCGATCAGGCGAAGTATGGTGGTCTTCCCGCATCCTGACGGACCAAGCAACGTATAAAATTTTCCCCGTTCAATCTCGAAGCTAACATGATCTAGGACAGCGGGGTCATTATCAAACTGCTTGCGTACATCTTTAAACTGTATTATTGCGTTAGTCATAGCAACCTCCCTATATGTAAAACGTTATGGTGTATTATCTTGAAGTATAATAATTCGTGATTCGGAACAATTATACAGGAACAGTTTGAAAATACAACATAAAAAAACACCTGCCCCACAGCCAATTTATGGTCGGCGGGGACAGGCATATTCCTTACCATTCTTTCGGTTCATAATCCAAATCAGCAAACAGCTGACGCTTTTCTTTTTTACTAAGATCACGCCACTGACCCATCGGAAGCTTGCCAAGCTCGATATTCATGATCCGAGTACGCTGCAATCTGACTACTTCGTATCCGAGTTCCGCACACATGCGACGGATCTGACGATTCAACCCTTGCGTCAGGATGATTTTGAAATCGAATTTCGATAGCTGCTCCACTTCACATGGCAGAGTCTTCGTATCAAGAATGCGGACACCTTCGGACATCTTCTTCACAAAGTCCGGGGTGATCGGCTTATCGACAGACACGATATACTCTTTTTCATGCTTGTTTTCCGGTCGCAAAATTTCATTGATGATGTCTCCGTCATTGGTAAGCAGAATCAGCCCTTCCGATTCCTTATCCAGGCGCCCTATATGGGAAAGTCGAAGAGGGTGGTTCACAAGGTCGATGATATTACCCTTCACCTGTTTTTCAGTGGTGGAGGTAATGCCTATTGGTTTATTCAAGGCAATATAGACATTGTCCCGCGCTATTCGGATAAGCTGTCCGTTCACCAATACCTCATCACCAGGGTTAACTTGTCCACCAATCTTGGCGACCTTCCCGTTGATTTTCACTCGGCCTTCTTCAATCAGTTTATCGGCTCCGCGTCTTGAGGCAACACCGGAGTCACTTATAAATTTATTTATTCGCATATAGAACACGTCCTTATTTGGGAAAATGAAATTCACTCTTATATAGGAAGAAGTGAGGGATTATTTTTGTTTTGTATACTTATCATACAATAAATGATGAACAGCTTACAAATGGATGGAGAAGGTAATTCAACTCGGAAGAGAATAGTGATTGGCCGATTGTGGTTGGATTGGCCCAGATGATGATGTGGTAAAAAACTAAAACACTTTAATGCTTTAAAGGAGAGCGGGTCAGACCCCTTTATAGTAATTTCTACCATTTATACCAATGCAAATAATAGAAACCTAGTATTTATCTACAAGTTTTCGACATTTTTTTTAACTAGGTAATTTTATTCATGAAAATATGTTCATCTTTGAAAAACATATATTGAAATATTAGAAGTTTACGAATATAGTAATGATAGTAAGGGTTTTCAATTTACTATAAATTTATAATTTTGGGGGAGTTTAGGCATGAAAAAGGGATTAATTGCAACGATCATCACTGTTTTAACAACGATGATCTTTTTGGTAGGTTGCGGTACCGACAACACTGGCGGTTCTGAATCTACATCTGGCGATAACAGCGGTTCTGGCATGTTAGTAGGAATGGTTACGGATGCTGGTACAATTGATGACAAATCTTTCAACGAAGGTACATGGAATGGAATTCTTCAAGCTAAAGAAGAGTTAGGCATTAAGGAAAAATACTTAAAGCCTGCAGGTACAACAGAAGCTGATTACATGCAAGAGATTACAAACCTGTATGATGCAGACTATAAATTTATCGTAACTCCAGGTTTCAAATTTGAAACGGCTGTATTCCAGGCACAAAACCAATTTGAAGACGCGAAATTCGTTCTTATTGATGGAGCTCCACACAATGGGGACTTCAGTCCTGTAGTAGGCGAAAATACGGTTTCTATCTTCTTTGCTGAGCACGAAGCTGGATTCCTAGCTGGTGTTGCAACAGCATTAGAATTAAAAGAGGGCGAAGCTGGATTTATCGGTGGTATGGAAATTCCTCCAGTTCAAAAATTCAACTGGGGCTTCCAACAAGGTATTGCGTATGCAAATGAGAACTTAGATACAAATGTAAACATCAAAGCTGAAAACGTAATCTACCAAGGTACGTTTGATGCTGTAGCTGCAGGTCAGCAAATTGCTGCAGCAATGTTCGATCGTGGAGTAAATGTTATTTTCGCAGCAGCGGGTGGAGTTGGCGTTGGGGCAATCAACGAAGCGAAAACTCGTGTTGAAGGCGGAGACGATGTATGGATGGTCGGAGTTGACGTTGACCAATACGAAGAAGGAAAAATGGACAATGGCGATTCTGTTATCTTAACTTCTGCAATGAAGAAAATTGATACAGCAGCTGCTGATATGATCAAAGCTGAAATCGATGGCGAGTTCCCAGGTGGAGAAACGCTTACATTTGACGCTAAAAACGACGGAGTTGGACTTCCTGAAGAAAATCCAAACCTAAGTGATGAAACAACTTCTAAAGTGAATGAAATCTTTGAACTAATTAAATCCGGTGAAGTAGAAGTTTCTGCTGAGCAAGGCGATTGGATTAAGTAATATTAATACTTGGCATGTCTATCTGAGCCACGTTTATGTATGTTTCAGATTAATAATGAAAAAGGCGGGGGGTCCCGCCTTTTTTAGTGCCTATGTAAGAGGTTAGTTGTCTGTCCTCTTGGGATAAAAAAACAAAAAAGGGAGAATCGCTCTATGGACTATGTAGTGGAGATGCTCAATATCCGGAAAGAGTTTACTGGAATAGTTGCCAATGATGATATTACACTTCGTCTGAAGCAAGGGGAAATTCACGCCCTTCTTGGAGAAAATGGTGCCGGGAAATCAACGTTGATGGCGATACTGTTCGGAATGTATCAACCGGATAGAGGATCGATAAAAATTAATGGCAAGGAAACGAAAATTGCCAATCCTAATGTCGCGACAAAACTTGGAATCGGAATGGTTCACCAACACTTCAAACTGGTCAGTAACTTTACGGTAACAGAAAATATTATGCTAGGTTCTGAATTGCATAAGATGTATGTACTCGACAAAAAGACTGCCAGCAAAAGAATTGAGGATTTGTCTAAAAAGTATGGACTGAACGTAGATCCTCATGCCAAGATTGAAGACATTTCCGTTGGGATGCAACAGCGTGTGGAAATTCTGAAAATGCTTTATCGACAAGCAGACGTGTTGATTTTGGACGAGCCTACTGCAGTTCTAACTCCTCAGGAGATCATAGAACTTGGGAAGATCCTGAAAAACCTGATTGCAGAAGGAAAATCGATCATCATCATCACCCACAAGCTAAAAGAAATCAAAGCGATGGCAGATCGTTGTACCGTTATCAGAAGAGGAAAGACAATTGGCACAGTGAACGTGGCAGAAACAAGTAAAGAGCAAATGGCTGAAATGATGGTAGGACGCGAAGTCAACTTCAAAGTCAGCAAAAAAGAAGCGACACCAGGCGAAGTCGTCCTGAAAATGGATAACGTGTCTGTGAAGAAGGGCAAGGATGTAATCGCCCTTAAGAATATGTCATTAGAACTGAAAAAAGGTGAAATCCTTGGAATTGCTGGAGTGGACGGAAACGGACAGTCTGAAATCGTGGAAAGCATTACAGGATTGAAGCAAGCCGACACCGGATCCATTCTTTTTGAAGGAAAAGATATTACCAAAATGCCTGTACGCTCTAGAATTGCTAGCGGCATTGCCCATATCCCGGAAGATCGCCATAAGCATGGACTTGTCCTTGATTATACAATTGAGGAGAACATGGTGCTTGAACTGTATCATAAAGAGCCATATTCCAAACGTGGAGTCCTTAACTTCCCGGCTATCAAAAAGCATGCAGAAAATATTATTAAAAGTTTTGATGTACGTTCAGGCGAAGGTGGGAAATCGATTGCCCGCTCCCTATCAGGTGGAAACCAGCAAAAAGCGGTTATCGGACGGGAAATTGAGCTGGATCCAACGCTCTTGATCGCTGTTCAGCCAACTCGCGGACTTGATGTTGGTTCGATTGAATACATCCATAAGAGACTTGTAGAACAAAGAGATAAAGGGAAGGCTGTTCTGCTTGTATCCTTGGAACTAGATGAAGTAATAAATGTTTCAGATCGCATTGCTGTTGTGAATAATGGCCAATTAGTCGGGATCGTTAATGCAAAAGAAACAAACGAAAACGAACTTGGTCTGATGATGGCTGGCGTGATGAAGGGGGAAGAAGAATGAGAAATGGCATAATCTCGTTACTTGCTGTCCTTTTCGGTCTGATTGCAGGTGCGATATTGATGGCAGTCACAGGAAACAATCCTGTGGAAGGATATAAATACTTGTTCGAAGGCGGATTGAAAAACCTGTCTAGAATAGGAAATACGCTTGCGACAGCAACTCCACTAATTTTTACAGGTTTATCGGTAGCTTTTGCATTCCGTACAGGCTTGTTTAATATCGGAGCGGCCGGACAAATGCTTTTTGGAGGCTTTTGTGCGGTAGCAGTAGGTTTGACATTCGATTTGTCCAGACCTCTATTGCTGGTTTGCATGGTGTTGGCTGGATTTATCGGAGGAGCTCTTTGGGCATTCGTTCCTGGCCTTTTAAAGGCTAAATTCAATGTTCATGAAGTAGTATCCACGATCATGATGAACTGGATTGCCTACTGGACGGTTTATTATGCGGTACCTGCGTACTTTAAAGGTGAGTTCTTGGAAACGGAATCTAAAAAGCTTCCGGAATCGGCATCTTTACGCACACCAATTTTAACGGACATGTTTGATGGCTCTTATATTAACTTAGGGTTATTTATTGCAGCAATAACCGTTATTATTTTCTCTTTTATTATTAATAAAACAACGCTTGGATATGAGTTGAAAGCAGTAGGTTTTAACCGTGATTCAGCGGAATATGCAGGAATTGCGGTAAACAGAAGCATCGTTACATCCATGGTCATTTCTGGCGGACTTGCTGGTCTTGGCGGTGTGGCATTTTATGCTGGAAACGCGACAAGCATTCAGATCGGTATTTTGCCAACGCAAGGATTCGATGGAATTGCTGTAGCGCTTCTTGGAGCAAACACAGGAATCGGAGTATTATTGGCGGCAATCTTCTTCGGTCTCCTTTATTCTGGCCGTGGATTCATGAATGCCATGACAGACATTCCACCTGAAATTGCGGATTCTATCATTGCGATCATCATCTACTTCGCTGCGACAAGCATCCTGATAGATAGAATGATTCGCTACTTTATCAATAAAAAGAAAAATAAAAAACAACCAGCGATCGTTCGTAACACGACCGAGACTGAGAAGAAGGAGGAGGTATAAGGTATGTGGACAACGATTCAGCAAATAGCTCCGTATGCAATTATCTTTACTATCCCTCTTTTGATAACAGCGCTGGGAGCTTTATTCAGTGAACGAAGTGGTGTCGTTAACATCGGTCTAGAAGGTTTAATGGTCATAGGTGCTTTCACAGGTGCCCTTGTGATCCTGAAGATGCAGGCGATGATGCCCGGTCAGCAAAAGGCAATCTGGATCGGTCTTGCCTTGGCAACCTTGATGGGATTATTGTTCTCCCTCCTTCATGCCTTTGCAAGTATCAATCTTCACGCCAATCAGATTATCAGTGGTACAGCCATCAATATGATAGCCGCTGCCATCACGGTCTTCTTGGCACGTAATATCACAGGAAGCGGAAACATCCAGATCAGTACGTTAAAACCATTCAACATTCCGTTTCTATCGGACCTTCCTGTGATTGGTAGTTTATTTTTCACAAGAACATATGCCACTACTTGGTTAGTTCTAGCCATTCTGCTTTTCAGTGCGTTCTTACTTTATAAAACGCCATTCGGCTTGCGCTTGCGTTCTTGTGGAGAACATCCGCATGCTGCAGAAGCAGCCGGAATCAGCGTGTACAAAATGCGTTATATCGGAGTCATGATCTCCGGTGCTTTCTCTGGACTTGGTGGAGCGGTTTTCATCGTAACAACAGGCGGGGAATTCAACGGTACGGTTGCCGGTCTTGGCTTCTTGGCACTTGCTTCCTTGATCTTCGGACAGTGGAAACCACTTGGAATTTTAGCAGCAACGCTGTTCTTCGGCTTTGCGACTACGGTTGCGAACGTATCACAGGTAGTCCCTTCATTGGCTGTCATTCCGCCAGTATTCTTGAAGGTATTCCCTTATGTGGTCACGTTGATCGCTTTAATCATTTTCTCAAAATCCTCCCAGGCTCCAAAAGCTGTTGGAGAGCCGTTTGATTCTGGAAAACGATAAAAAGGTTTTAGTTATAAGTGTAGGTTACGCTCTCTTGATGGGGGCGTATTTTTTTGTGGGAAAATCAAACAAAGTGCAAAAAGCAAGACGCTTACATATCTGACTATTAAGAATAAAATATATTGACAGAATCTTCACTAGGTTTATAATTAAGTTAACATATGTTCATTAGTAGATTTACAAAAGTTTATTAAAGCGCTTACTATTACGAAAAACACTAATTTTCTACAAAATTCATCAGGCAATTTAAGCACTTTTGTACACTTCCTACGAACAAAATTTGAAAATCGGGTGAAAAGAGCATGCAAAATGAAAAAATAGCCCGTTTAGTAGAAGTGGCTAAAATGTATTATTTATTCAATTACAGCCAACAGGAAATTGCCAAAAAACTTGGCGTATCACGTCCGACCGTATCACGACTGTTGGACCAGGCAAAACAGGATGGAGTCGTACATATCAAGATCTGTGATCCAACAGAGGATGTGAATGGACTGGCAAAACGCCTCCAAGAGACATTCAAACTGAGAGACTGCGTCGTCACTTCTGTCCCAGCTTATGAGGATACTCATATAAAAGCAAAAGTCGGCGAGGCGGCTGCCGAATACTTGTACAGCATCGTGAAAAACGGCGATACGATCGGTATAACCTGGGGGACAACACTTTATCAATTGGCACAGCAGCTGAACCCTAAAAGTGTCCACGATGTGGAGATTGTTCAATTGAATGGCGGAGTAAGCTATTCGGAGCTCAATACCCACGCATCCGATATCATTAATGGACTGGCTGTCGCCTTCCACACAACGCCGCACTTTCTACCAGTTCCGGCAGTGGTCGATCACCCTGTCGTAAAGCAGGCGATTGTCGCTGATCGGCATATCAATAAAGTGCTCGATCTTGGAAGGAAAGCCAATATTGCCATCTACACAGTAGGAGAAGCTGGAGAGCAGTCGACCCTGATGAGGGCGGGATATTTTCTGGACAGTGATGTGGAGACACTGAAGAAAAATGAAACGGTGGCGGATATCTGCTCGCGGTTCATCGACATCAATGGACATATCAGCAACCAGTCCTTGAATGACCGCACCATTGGCATTGAGCTTTCACACCTTGCCGAAAAAGAGTACAGCATTCTTGTGGCAGGTGGAAATAAGAAAGTCGAAGGTATCTTGGGGGCACTTAACGGACAATATGCCAATGTCCTGATAACCGATCAATATACAGCTAAAGCTTTGTTGGAAATGGGGGAGAGGAAAAATGGATCGAGCGACGATTAAGGCGCTGGTGAAAGAGGTCGTCCAAAACACCATCCAAGCATCAAACAAACAGGTCCCGATTGCCGTATCCAACCGGCATGTCCATCTGTCTCCCGAGCATGTGGAGCGACTGTTCGGGAGGGGCTATGAGCTGAAAAGGCAGAAGGACCTCTCGCAGCCGAACCAGTTTGCTGCAAAAGAAACGGTAACACTGATTGGTCCAAAAGGAAGAATTCAAAAAGTGCGCGTGCTTGGACCTGCAAGAGGGCAAACACAAGTCGAAATTTCCCTTTTTGACGGATTCACTTTAGGGGTGACACCGCCAATCCGCCAGTCAGGAGACTTGGCAGGTTCGGAATCCATCACCATCATGGGACCAAGGGGACAAATCACATTAGCTGAAGGGTTGATTTGTGCTTCCCGGCATATCCATATGCATCCGGATGATGGAGAGAGGTTTGACGTAAAGGACGGGGACATGGTGGATATTAAAGTGGAAGGCCCGCGTAGCGTCACTTACACCAATGTTCTTATTAGGATCTCACCTAAATACAGGCTGGAAATGCACATCGATCTCGATGAGGCAAATGCGGCCAATATCATTAATGGACAGCTTGGGGAAATCACCGCCATCAAATGTGCTCCAGATAGGGAGGGAGGTTGTGGCTGTGGATGTAAAGGAAACGGTTAGAGAGCTGGTCAAGCAGGCAGTCGAAGCGTACATATCCGAGCAAGCCAAGGACACTCTTACCTCTGATCGAAAAAGGATACCAGCCATCACCCTCCTTTTAAACTATCAATCTACCGACCCAGAGGGTATTTTGAAAGCGGTTACGGAAATAAAGTCCTCCTTTGAGGTGAGATTAGTAGCTTCAAAGGAATGGGAGGAGTTGCTTCCTGGTGAAGAAGGAATCCTTCCACTCGAGCGGGCGGACTATAAGGAATTGCAGGCACTATGGACATCAACAGACCTGCTTATCCTCCCGGTAGCCTCCTTCCAGCTCGTGTCCAAACTTGCACTGATGGTCGACGATGATCGAACCGCCCAGACAGCCATCCAGTTCCAGCTGTTAGGCAAGCCAATCGTCATTGCCAACAATGAGGTAGAGCTTGGTGTATATCAACAAATCCTGGCACCGCATTCTGTCCAGGAAAAATGGCAAAGTTACATGCGCACCACTCAAAAGGACCAGGTGAAATGGGTGCCTTTGAATCAGCTTGTACGCGCAGCAAAAGAACAGCACAAGCTATATCAGGAAAAACAGCCACTCGTACTGGCAAAGCACATCGAGCATGCATCAAGGGAAAATGTAAAAGCCCTAACAGTCCCAAAGAAAAGCAAAATCACACCAGTCGCCAAAGACATCGCCAGAGAACTGAAGATTCAAATTCAAAAAGAAACATAAGGCTGAAGAGACTAGTGGATTGGAGCGGAAGGCACTCGACTCCTCGAAAATGCTACGCATTTTCTTCGTGCGATGTTTCGCTGCCGAAGCCTTCCTTGTCCTGCGGGGGAGTAGCGACAATCTTGAGACCCCGCAGGGCATAGCCCGAGGAGGCTCAAGGTCGCCCCGCGGAAAGCGAGTGCCTGCAGCGAAATGGAACGGTCTAACTTTATAAGAAGTAAGCGGCTCCTAGAAAGGAGGCAACACACTCATGATCATCGCAAAAGTAACAGGCTCCATCGTCGCAACCACCAAAGCGGAAAAACTAAAAGGCAAAAAGCTGCTGATTGTGACACCGCTGGACATGAAAACCATTGAAGAAGACGGAAAGCCCCTTGTTGCCATCGACACAGTCGGATCTGGCGTAGGAGAAGTCGTGTTAATCGTAAGCGGAAGCTCTGCGAGGCAGACAGAAATTACGAACGGGGTACCCGTCGACGCAGCCATTGTAGGCATCGTGGATCAGATAGAACTAAACGGATCCCAGACCTTTACAAAAGGAGGTAATTAACCGTGCAAATCAAGGAAAGTGACATCAAAGAAATGGTTGCCCAAGTGCTTGCACAGCTTGGTGATGAAAGCAAATCTTCCTCACCCGCTGAACAAGGAAGCATCCGGGATGTCTCACTTGGAAATGGCGTGTTCCGCACCGTCGATGAAGCGGCAGATGCTGCGACAGAAGCGTGGGACAAGCTGAGGGCGACCCCACTTGAAACACGTAAGAAAATGATAGAAAAAATGCGCGAAGTAAGCAGGGAACATGCTCAAGCCCTTGCAGAGCTCGCGGTAAAAGAAACAGGACTCGGGCGAGTGGAGGACAAGGTGGCGAAGAACCTATTGGCTGCTGATAAAACTCCGGGGGTGGAAGACATTGTTGCCACCACCTATTCCGGAGACGGGGGTCTGACCCTTGTGGAATACTCACCAATGGGCGTGTATGGGGCCATCACGCCATCCACGAACCCGGCAGCAACCATCATCAACAACTCTATTTCGCTCGTAGCTGCAGGGAACGCAGTGGTTTTCAACCCACATCCAAGTGCCAAACAGGTATCCATCAAGACGATGCAGCTATTGAACGAGGCAATTGTAGCAGCAGGAGGGCCAGCCAACACACTCACTTCTGTTGCGAGTCCCAATATTGAGACCTCCAACGAAGTGATGAAGCACCCGAAAGTAAAGGCGTTAGTCGTTACAGGAGGTGGCATCGTGGTACAGGCGGCAATGAGTGCCGGGAAGAAAGTGATTGCAGCAGGGCCGGGGAACCCACCGGTTGTGGTGGACGAAACAGCGGTTATCTCCAAGGCTGCCAAGGACATCGTAACCGGCGCAAGCTTTGATAACAACGTCCTCTGTACAGCGGAAAAAGAAGTGTTTGTTGTCGAGAAAGTAGCCAACTCGTTGAAAAGTGAGATGACCAAAAACGGTGCCATCGAACTGAAAGGTTACCAACTGGACAAGCTTCTTTCGAAAATATTAGTTAAAAAAGGCGAAAAATACTATCCGAACCGTGACTTTATCGGGAAAGACGCTTCCGTTCTACTGGAAGCGGCAGGTATTAGAGCCGACCATAAGGTAAAGCTCATCATCGCTGAGACAAAAGAAGATCACCCATTGGTTCACACAGAAATGCTAATGCCGATCCTGCCAATTGTCAGAGTGGCAGATGTAGATAAAGCAATTAGCTTGGCGGTCCAAGCCGAAAAAGGCAACCGACACACCGCCATCATGCATTCCCAGAATGTTACCAACCTGACAAAGATGGCAAAAGAAATACAAGCGACCATTTTTGTAAAAAACGGTCCATCTGTTGCAGGTCTCGGCTATCAGAGTGAAGGGTTTACCACCCTTACCATCGCAGGTCCGACGGGAGAAGGGCTGACATCAGCCAAAACCTTCACACGCCAAAGACGATGCGTGCTTGTAGACAGCTTCAGAATCATTTAGGAGGGGGATGAAAAATGGCAGAACTGAATGAACTACCTCAAGAGGGAAAGCCTGTGGAACCACCTAAAAATAAGAAAAAACAATCAAAACCCAAATCTATTAAACAACCATTAGGAGGAATTCAAATGAGTCAAGAAGCATTAGGAATGATCGAAACAAAAGGTCTTATCGGAGCAATTGAAGCAGCAGATGCAATGGTGAAAGCGGCAAACGTAACACTTGTAGGAAAAGAGTTTGTTGGTGGCGGTCTTGTAGCAGTCATGGTACGCGGTGATGTAGGAGCAGTTAAAGCAGCAACAGAAGCTGGAGCAGATGCAGCTGGAAGAGTTGGAAATCTGGTATCTGTACACGTGATTCCACGTCCAAACTCCGAAGTAAACGGAATTTTACCGGCAGCGAAATAAGGTAGAGTAGATGGATCAGTCCATAAAAGCCTATATTAAACAACTTGTCCAAGAGGCAGTAGAACAATCGGCAAGTTCCTTAAACAACTTGCCAACAAGTACCGGCAGGAAACAATACGTCATTGCCAATTGGAAAATGAACAAAAGCATCCAGGATACGCTGGAGTTTTTACAACAGCTTAAAGAAGGAAACGGAGTGGAAGTGGTGGTTTGCCCACCTGCCCCACTCCTGTATCCCGCAAAGCTTTCCTTACAAGCACAAAATAAAGGCATTCAAATAGGTGCCCAAAATGTTCACCAAGAAGAAAAAGGCGCCTACACAGGGGAGTCGGCAGCAAGCCTGTTAAAAGACATCGGCTGCTCCCATTGCATCATAGGCCACTCCGAAAGAAGGCAATTTGCACAAGAAGATGACGCAACCGTGAACTTAAAAGCAAAACAAGCCTTAAAAAGGGGTCTGACCCCTATCATCTGCATTGGAGAAACCTTGGAACAAAAGCAGCAGAACCAGACAGAAAAGGTGTTGACCAAACAGATACTCGGTGCCATGGATGGAATCGATGTATCCCAGGCGGTATTCGCATATGAGCCGGTATGGGCAATCGGAACCGGGGAATCCGCTACAGCGGAGGAAGCACAGAGTATTCACGGATTTATCCGCTCTGTACTTGAATACCTGAATGAACAGGACGCAGAGAAGGTCAGCATTTTATATGGCGGATCTGTAAATGAGAACAATGCGAATGAGTTCGCGTCCATGACCGACATTGATGGTGTCCTTGTCGGAGGAGCTAGCTTACAGGTGGATTCTTTTCAGAAAATAATCGCTGTATTTGCCAAAGGAGCGTAGAAAATGAAAAAAGTTGCAATCGGTAGCGACCATGGTGGATACGAGCTGAAAGAAGCGTTAAAAGGCTATTTGACGGAGCTTGGATATGAATACCTTGATTTCGGCTGCAAAGCAAATGAATCAGTGGATTATCCGGACATCGCGTTCTTCGTTGGGGAATGTGTAGCAACAAATCCAGATTACGTCGGCATCATGATTGATGGAGTTGGGGTAGGTAGCGGAATGGTACTGAATAAGATACCAGGCGTACGTGGTGCGGTCTGCTGGGACCTATCATCTGTCATCAATAGTCGTGAACACAATAATGCCAACGTCTTATCCATCGGTGGCCAGTTTATCGGGGAAGGCCTTGCCAAGCAATTGGTGAAGAAATGGCTGGAAACCGACTTTGCAGGCGGCCGCCACGATCGTCGCGTCACAAAAGTTATGGAAATCGAGAGTCGTTTTATTAAACGCTGAAAGCAGGTTTAGAGCATGTTTGTAGCAAAAGTGATTGGAAATATGATCTGTACCCATAAAGACGAAAACCTGAAAGGGTTAAAGCTATTAATCGTCCAACCAGTAGATGATCAGTTGCAGGATAAAGGCAAACCACTTGTTGCTATTGACACAATCGGTCAATCGGGAGAAGGAGACCTTGTTTATCTTGCTAAAAGCAGGGAATCCTCACTGCCATTGAACAAAGACCTTGTCCCATCAGACGCAGGAATACTTGGAATCATCGACTATTACAACGTAAAACGAATGGAGGAAATATAAATGAGCAACGCACTAGGAATGATTGAAACAAAAGGTTTAGTAGGTGCAATTGAAGCAGCAGACGCCATGATGAAGGCAGCTAACGTATCCCTGGTAGGTAAAGTGCAAGTTGGTGGCGGATTGGTAGCTGTCCTGGTACGCGGTGATGTGGGAGCTGTAAAGGCAGCAACAGAAGCTGGAGCGGATGCAGCTCAGCGTGTAGGCGAATTCCTATCTGTGCATGTGATCCCAAGACCACATTCCGATATCGAAAAAATTCTTCCTACTACTCTATGAAACTAGCAAAAGTCGTTGGAAATGTCGTTTCGACGATTAAAACACCAAGTCATCAAAACAAAAAGCTCATGGTCGTCATTCCTGTAGATGCAAGCGGCAAAGAGTGTGGCGACGCTATGATCGCATTCGACCGCTTTCACGCAGGAGCCGGAGACTATGTACTGATACTCGAAGAAGGTGGAGCGGCAAGAGATATATTAGAAGACCCTAAAGGCTCTTTTGATGCAGTCATTGCCGGGATTGTCGACCGATTAAACTAACAGCTAATTAATGCGAGGTGAACACAATGCAAATGGAAGCATTGGTGGAACAAATTACGAATCAAATCATGGAACAACTGACAAATAAACAACAGCTGGCAGAAGGAAAACCTGCAACCTCAAATACGACTGCATCTAACGTCAATAGCTTTGCGAATGCATCGTCCAACCTGATTACAGGACCTTCTATCGCAAGAATGATTGACCATACTCTACTAAAACCAGAAAGCACGAAAGAGCAGGTTGTAAAGCTTTGTGAAGAAGCGAAAGAATACAATTTCGCAACCGTATGTGTGAATCCTTACTGGGTTTCCACAGCGGCTCAAGAACTGAAGGGTTCCAACGTAGGAATTACGACTGTAGTCGGCTTCCCGCTTGGTGCTACCAACAGCTTTGTAAAAGTTTCCGAGACACGCGACGCCATTGCAAGTGGCGCAACGGAAATTGACATGGTCATGAACATCGGTGCCTTGAAATCCGGCGACTTTGAAACCGTCAAAAAAGACATCGAAGCAGTAGTCCTTGCTGCAAAAGGTAATGCACCAGTCAAGGTCATTATTGAAACGGGTCTTTTGGAAACAGAAGAAAAGAAAAAGGCTTGTATTCTTGCAAAAATGGCCGGAGCGGACTTTGTTAAGACTTCTACAGGATTCGGACCAGGCTGTGCAACAGCAGAGGACATCAAACTCATGCGCGAAGCAGTTGGACCAGATCTAGGCGTAAAGGCTTCTGCATGTGTCCGTGACCTGGATACGGCAAGAAAACTCGTTCAAGCAGGAGCAACAAGAATAGGCGCAAGCTCCGGAATCGCCATCGTAACAGGCGGAAAAGGGACAGGGTACTAAGACTTTTACAGAACAGGATGCCAAAAGGATAACCTCCATGGCATCCTGTTGCTTTTAAAAATTTAGAAGTAACATAGCTGGGGATTGAAGCACATGGCGAAGACTCCTACGGGAGGTAGCGCTTAGAGGAGACCCCGCAGGCTTGCCGAGGAGGCTCCACAAGCGCCCCGTGGAAAGCGAAGCCAAGTGCGAAATCACCAGCGGTGTATAACAGATATTTTAATATTGAAAAATTCTAAATATTTTTATATAATATATTGTAAGCGTTTGCACAAACAGTATCTAGAGGGGGATTAAGGTGAAACATATCGGAAATCAACTAAAGAATGCCAGAACAAGACAAGAGATAGAAATTGATCAACTTGCCATGCTGACGGGGCTCCCGGCAGATACCATTGCTGCCATTGAAGCGGGGACGGTAGATGTGCAAGTATCCACCTTACATAAACTCTCTGAAGCGTTAAGATGCTCATTCGCAGTTGGAGATATGTCCATATAATAACTTCCACAGGAACCGGGAAAACTCCGGTTCCTTTTCTATTTTTGTTCTTCCTCAGCTTTCCCCCTATCTATAGACCAAAAGTCCCGTGAAACAAAACTACAAAATAATGATTGATTTATGAAACTTTATTTTATAAAATAAAAAGTAAGAAATATCTGAAAAAGAGGAAGACCTTATGAATAGAGAATTGATTTTTATCCAGGAAAGCCTGCATACCTTTAAGCCATCAGAGCGGAAAGTAGCGGAGTTCATCTTGGAAAAACCTGCTGAAGTGGTGAATATCTCCATCCAGAAGCTTGCTGAGAGCGCACAAGTCAGTGAAGCGACCATTATCCGTCTCTCCCGTTCGCTTCAATGCCGGGGATTCAAGGAACTGAAATTGAAAATTGCCTATGATCTCGCTAAGTCTAAAGCGGAAAAGAAGCTGGAGGGCTATGAAGATATTCCAAGGGATGACTCGGTTTCTTCCATGATACATTCTGTTTCTCATAACAATATTCAAGCCATCCATAACACAGTGGATGTGCTAGATGAAGCGGAGCTGGAGAGAGCCATTGAGCTGATTTCAAAAGCGAGAGTCGTTGCCGTTTATGGGATTGGGGCATCAGGCCTTATTGCCATGGACTTTAAGCAGAAGCTGACACGCATCAATAGATGGTGTGAAGCGGCATATGACAAGGACACCCAGGTAACAATCGCTGCCAATCTATCAGAAGCGGACGTGGCATTTGGCATTTCCTATAGCGGCCAGACAAAGGATATCATCGAATCGCTGAAGGTGGCGAAAGAAAATGGAGCATCTGTGATTACACTTACAAGATCGGGGGAGAATCCGACTTCGGCCCTGGCAGATGTGAAATTGAACACCACAAGCTTGGAGAGAAATGTCCGCAGTGGCGCAACAAGCTCCCGAATTGCACAGCTGAATGTCATCGATATATTATTTTTCGGTGTGATGAAGCTGGACCAGGACCGGAATATTAAAGCATTGGATAAAACGCGTAAGGCAGTGGAGGCGTCCAAGCAGAATGTATAAAAAATATATAGATAGTTTGATAGAAAACAAGGAACTGCCAGGTGCAGTTCTTTATGTGAGCAGGAAGAAGGAACCTCTGTGCTACAAGGCCGTCGGTAGCTTCACAGGGGCAAATGAGCAGAATTATCCCATCACGGAAAAGACATTGTTTGATATTGCCTCCTTGACCAAAGTGGTGGCAACATTGCCTGCGAGCCTATTGATGATGGCAAAAGGGGAATTGCACCTCGAAAAGGAAGTGCAACACTATCTGCCTGAATTCAAGCATGCCGAAGTGACAGTGGAGGACCTGCTGACACATCGCTCAGGCCTGCCCCCGGACCTGCCATATGTGGCAAGGAACGGGCAAAGAGATGTAATGGCAGTCATCTATCAAACGGATCTTCAGCAAGCTCCAGGAAAGTCGGTTGCGTATAGTGACCTTGGGATGATCCTAATAGGGAAAATCATCGAGAAAATAGCAGGTCAGCCACTCGATGTATTTACGAAAGAGCAAATTTTTACACCATGGGGATTACATAATACAGGCTTCCATCTTCCGGCAAATCTGAAAGCGCTTGCCGCGTCGACAGAGAAAGTAGGGTCTTCTTTCATTCAAGGGGAAGTTCACGATGAAAAAGCTTCCCACCTTGGTGGAGTGAGTGGTAGTGCCGGGTTATTTTCCACTGCGGAAGATGTCGGCAAGTTTGCCACACATTTTCTCTACCCGGAGGAGCAGGACGTCATTCCACCAGATCTGGTGCTACTGGCGACTCGACATAAGCAATCAAACCGGGGATTGGGTTTTGAGGTGTGGAATGGGGAAGGGGACTCGCTATCTTGTGGAGGAAGTTGGCCTATTGGATCTTTCGGTCATACAGGCTTCACCGGTACCAGTGTCTGGGTGGAACCGCAGAAGGAACTTGTAGTGGTATTTCTGACCAACTCGGTCCATTACGGAAGGTCCACCAACATAAGAACCATCAGAAAAACATTACACACGATGATATACTCCTCCATCCAAGAGGAGATTTCATAAATAATTTTGGCTCTTATATTACATGGCGTCTCTAGCTGGTGATTGGAGCGAAAGGCGAAGAACCTGCGGGAGGTAGCGCTAGGTTGAGACCCCTGAAGCGTTGTGAGGAGGCTCCAGCAGCGCCCCGCGGAAAGCGAAGCCTGAAGCGGAAATCACCAGCGGTGTACGGGTAACAGAGCCATATTTAAAAAACAAGGGGGATTCACAATGAAGGGTATAGGGAGAATTTGGTTATTAGGCTTAATGGCACTAATGCTAGTCGTTTCATCAGCATGTTCCAACGAATCTGGAGGATCAAACAACGACAACAACAACAACGACGAAGACAGTGTAACACTAACAATCGGTAGCTGGAGAACAGAGGATGGACCAAACTATAAAAAAGTGATTGAAGCATTCAACGAAAAGCACCCAGAAATCAAAGTAGAATTCAAACCGTCCAAAAACACGGAATATAACACGATTCTTAACACTTCCCTGCAAGCAGGAGAAGGTCCAGACATCATTCACCTTCGTCCATATGCTCCGGGACTAGAATTGGCAAAAGCGGGCTATGTGGAGCCAATCGATGGCTTAAACGGCTTGGATACGTTCCCAGATGAAACCTTACAGGCTTCAAGAGGAGAAGACGGCACACAATATGGCGTTCCTTTAAACTTGAGTACAACACAAGTATTTTATAATAAAGCAATTTTCAAAGAGCATGGTCTAGAAGAGCCGAAAACTTGGGATGAGTTCATGGCAATCAATGAAAAGCTGAAAGAAGAAGGAGTTACACCTCTAGCATTCGGAACAAAAGAAGGCTGGTTGTTATCTTTAGCTCACGGTATCTTTGGTCCTGCACACTGGGGTGGAAATGAATTTGTAGAAAAGATTTCTAAAGGCGAAACAGATTTCACAAGCCCTGAGTTCGTGAAATCCATTGAAGTGATGGAAGAGCTGAAAGCCTACTTCCCTAATAACTCAGAAGGTCTTGGCATGGAAGATATCCGTACGCTGTTCTTCACAGGACAGGCGGCAATGTTCCCTCTAGGTAGTTGGGAAATTGAAGTATTACGTGAAATGAACCCTGATTTGGAGCTTGGTTTCTTCCCGATGCCTTCAGCAGTTGGTGGAGAGCCTACCCTTACAACTTGGGTGGATGGATCATTCGGTATCAATGCTAACTCCAAGCATAAAGAAGAAGCGAAGAAATTCTTGGAATTCTTAACGACTGAAGAGTTTGGTGAACTGTTCACAACAAACTTCAAGATGATCAGTGCTATTCCTGGCGTCCAATCTGACAACGAATTGGTAAACGATCTTAGCAAAGCGGTAAGTGACTACTCTACACCATATATGATGCTTGTTTACTTTGCTGGTGGTAACCCATCCTCCAAAGTAACCATCGAAACAGAACTGCAAGGGATGTACATCGGCGAACAAGACGTAGACGGCGTCGTCCAAACATTACAACAAAACACAGAGGCTTGGTTTGAGCCATTTCAATAAGTAATTTAGTTTCAAGCTTGTTGATTGGAGCTCAGGGCGAAGACTCCGGCGCGAGGTAGCGCATAGGGGAGACCCCGCAGGCTTGCCGAGGAGGCTCCCCAGGCGCCCCGCGGAAAGCGAAGCCCAGGGCGGAAATCAACAGCGTTGTTCAAGCAAGTCGCACAATAATAAGTAAGGTGGCGGAGAATATGCAAATCGAAACCAATACACCCATTGTTAAACAAAAGAAAACGAGAAACTGGAAAAGATGGATCATCCATCTTTTCCCTATTCCCGCCCTGCTTATCTTCAGCATCTTCATCGTCTATCCACTAGTAGCTGCCTTATCTTATAGCTTTTACGAATGGAACGGCATCACAAGAGGGGCATTCGTAGGGTTAGGAAACTTCATTGATCTCTTCACCCTGCAACCATTCAGTAACATGTTCTGGAATGCAGCCAAGAACAATGTATTGTATTTTGTCATACAGATGATTGTTCAAAACGGGATTGCTTTCGTATTAGCTTTTATAATCTACAAAAGGATTAAAGGGTCGGAATTCTTAAAGATTGCCTATTTCCTCCCACGCCTATTGTCTGTCATCGTCGTAGGATTCCTATGGAAGCTGATATTGAACCCGAACTTTGGTGCACTGAATGTCATCTTAGGGGAATTCGGTATGGAATCTTTACAGAAGGCATGGCTTGGTGACCCTAAAACAGCACTTATAGCCATTATTTTAGTCAACTGTTGGTTTGGTATCGGATTTGCGATGTTAATTTTTCTGGCAGGGTTGCAATCCATTCCAAAAGAGCTGATGGAAGCGGCAAAATTGGATGGGGCAAATGGGGCGAAGGTAATCACCAAGATCATTCTTCCATTAATGGTACCCTCGATTATGATCATGACTGTATTAACATTCATTCAGTCCTTTGAGGCATTTGAACTTGTCTATGCCATGCAGGGATCACAAGGGGAGCCTTATTACTCCACAGACTTGCTGGCAGTATTCTTTTACCGTCTAGCATTCGGTGGTTCGGCAGCCGGGAGCTCCACTGCAGTCGGATTAGGTTCCGCGCTCGCCGTAGTATTGTTCTTATTTATTGCAACTTGTACCGCTCTATTACTTAAGTTCATGCAGAAAAAACAAGTGGAAATGTAGGTGGAAAAAAGGTGAAACAGACATTATGGACGAGACCGCTATACTATATCATTGCCTTTGCATTCGCCACGATCAGCTTGTATCCAATTGTGTTAATGGTGTTGTCATCCTTTAAGCCGAGTGCCGAGATATTTATGAACCCACTCTCTTTTCCAAAGAGCTTCAGTTTGGACACATATAGAAGGTTGCTGGAGGAAGTGCCATTTGGTACCTACTTTTTCAACAGTGTGTTTGTAAGTGTTATTTCTGTACTCCTTATATTAATTACCACATCGTTAGCGGCATTCTACATTGCTAGATATACGTTTTGGTGGAATAATATCTTATTCTTCTTTTTCCTGATGGGGATGATGATCCCTATTAAACTTGGGATTGTGCCATTATTCATTATGATGAAAGATCTTGGCCTGTTGAATTCCCTTTGGTCCCTTATTTTTATGTACACAGCAGGGGGAATTCCATTATCCATTCTCATATTGACCGGCTTCTTCCGGACGATGCCGGTGGAATTAGAGGAAGCGGCAAGAATGGATGGTGCAAGCGATCTTAGAATTTTGTGGAGCGTCTTGATACCACTGATAAGACCAGCATTGGGAACAGTGATGATCATCAATTTCATCTCCTCATGGAATGATTTCTTCTTCCCATTAATATTTATTACCGATGAAATGAAAAAGACAATCCCTGTGGGTATGCTTTCGCTATTTGGGGAATATTCCGCGGATTGGGGGACGCTTTTTGCCGGATTGACCTTATCCTCCCTTCCTATGATCATCTTATTCTTTATCGCATCTAAACAATTTATGGATGGCCTGACAGCCGGGGCCGTGAAGTAAAGTGTCTGCTTGAACCGGATTGGAGGAACGTAATGAACGATTTTGATATCAACCCTATACATTTAACAGAAATGAAAAATCTTCATTCGGAAAATCTTCATGATTTTTCGACCATGCAAATAATAAAAGTGATGAATCAAGAGGATAAAACGGTTGCCACTGTTGTAGAACAAGCGTTGCCTCAAATAGGGAAGGCCATTGATGCCATCACAAACGTGTTAGAAAAAGGTGGCAGGCTCTATTATATCGGAGCAGGGACGAGCGGCCGCCTTGGCGTACTGGATGCGTCTGAGTGCCCTCCTACTTTTGGAGTTCCTGGGACACTGGTCAACGGAATCATAGCAGGCGGGGAGCAAGCCATTCGTTTTCCAATTGAAAACGCAGAAGATGACGAACAAGCAGGATCTAACGAGGTGGCCACCCTCCTGACAAAGCAGGATGTGCTTGTGGGGATTGCTTCAAGTGGGAGAACACCATACGTGCTTGGCGCTATAAAAAAGGCTAATGAACTTGGTATTCCAACAGTGGGTATTTCTTGTAATGAAGGTTCTTTGCTGTGCTCCTTATCTGAGTATCCGATCGATCTTCCGGTGGGCCCTGAGGTGGTGACAGGATCTACTAGACTTAAGGCTGGTACCGCCCAGAAGATGGTCCTGAACATGATTACAACAGCGACGATGATCAAATTGGGCAAAGTCTACAACAATTTGATGGTCAATGTGCAAGCCACAAATGAAAAGTTGAGAAAGCGGTCGATCTCCATCATCCAGGACATCACTGGAGCGGATGAAGTGACAGCAAAAGAGATGAACATCAAGGCAAATGGAGATACGAGAGTGGCGATTCTGATGATTCTTTATGGATTGGATGTCCAAGAAGCACAGACTGTCATTCGTGAGAACCATGACCATTTTCCGAGGGCAATCAAGGCACTTGAGAAGAGAAAATAGTTAGTGGAAGGCATGCATTCCGATGGGATGTGTGCCTTTTTTTGTTGGATGAAGACCTCTGTGAATCATGAATCGGGAGGGGGGAGTCCTCATGAAGGTTATGAAGACCTCTGTGACGTGGAAAACGAGTGGGAGAGGTCTTCATGAAGGTTATGAAGACCTCTGTGACGTGGAAAATGAGTGGGAGAGGTCTTCATGAAGGTTATGATGACCTCCGTGACGCGGAAAATGAATGGGAGAGGTCCTCATGCATTCCGGATAGAAGGAGTGCCCTCTATATCCAATTTTTCTTTTCTTTTCCATTTAACTAGTTTGTCCTCTCCTGTCTTAGGGTACGGAAAAAGGTATGTCCTTTTTACATAATCTAATTTAAGGAGTGGAGCGGCTAAGTGAGTAAAAAAGTGAACGAGCAGAGCAAACATGACCAATTAGATCAGTATCGGGTGGATGATGAAGGGAAGACGATGACAACCAATCAAGGAGTCAAGGTTTCGGAGGACGAGTTTTCCTTAAAAGCCGGCGAACGTGGACCGACCTTGATGGAGGACTTCCATTTTAGAGAAAAGATGACACACTTCGACCATGAGCGCATCCCAGAAAGAATTGTACATGCAAGGGGATTTGCGGCACATGGGGAGTTTGAATTATATGAGTCGATGAAAGAATATACGAAAGCCAAATTCCTGCAGGATCCTTCCGTGAAAACGCCTGTATTTGTACGTTTTTCAACCGTTGCAGGGTCAAAGGGTTCTGCAGAAACGGTTCGTGATGCACGTGGCTTTGCAACAAAATTCTATACAGAAGAGGGGAACTATGACCTTGTAGGAAATAATATTCCGGTATTTTTCATACAGGATGCCATGAAATTCCCTGATCTTGTTCACGCTGTAAAGCCTGAACCACACAATGAAATGCCACAAGCGGCTTCTGCCCATGATACATTCTGGGACTTTGTTGCCAACAACCAGGAGGCGGCACATATGGTGATGTGGGCGATGTCCGACCGCGCCATCCCTAGAAGTCTCCGCATGATGGAAGGCTTTGGCGTCCATACGTTCCGATTTGTGAACGCAGAAGGGAAAGCCCATTTTGTAAAATTCCACTGGAAGCCAGTGCTTGGGACCCATTCCCTCGTTTGGGATGAAGCACAGAAAATCAACGGAAAAGATCCAGATTTCCACCGTCGCGATCTTTGGGAATCCATTGAAAACGGGGACTATCCGGAGTACGAGTTCGGTGTTCAGTTGCTTTCAGAGGAGGACGAGTTCAAATTTGATTTTGATATCCTTGACCCGACAAAGCTTTGGCCGGAAGAGGATGTTCCCGTCAAAATCATTGGAAAATTGACCTTGAACCGCAATGTCGACAATGTTTTTGCTGAAACGGAACAGGTGGCATTCCACCCTGGACATGTCGTTCCAGGCATTGATTTTTCCAACGACCCGTTATTGCAGGGGCGTTTGTTTTCCTATACCGATACACAACTTATCCGTTTAGGCGGCCCTAACTTCCATGAGCTGCCGATTAACAGACCGGTATGTCCGTTCCACAATAACCAGCGTGACGGTTATGGACGCCATACGATCAATAAGGGGCCGGTAAGCTATCATAAGAACTCTTTGGCATCCAATACCCCTAGAACGGCAAGTGAACAGGAAGGCGGCTATGTTCATTATCAGGAAAAAGTGGAAGGCAGGAAAGTGAGAGCGAGAAGTGACAGCTTCAAGGACCATTTCTCTCAAGCGACCATGTTCTGGAACAGCATGAGCAAGCCGGAGCAAGAACATATCAAACAAGCGTTCAGCTTTGAGCTTGGAAAAGTGAAAAGTGAAGACGTGAGGCAACAGGTAGTCGATATGTTTGCTAATGTCAGCGTAGAGCTTGCGGAAACGGTGGCAGAAGCAATTGATGCGACTCCACCAAAAGGGAGAGGTTCCTCTGTTACCAAATCATCACCAGCATTAAGCCAGGAAAATACAGTGAAAAAGCCTGCTACAAGAAAAGTGGGGGTTATCATTTCTAATGACTTCCACGGCAAGGAAGTGGCGTCTGTCATGGAATCCTTGAAAGGCGAAGGGATGCAACCAGAGCTTATCAGCAGCAAGCTTGGTATGGTAACTGGCACCGGTGGCGTCGAGCTTGAGGTCAACCATACATTCCTTACTTGTGACTCTGTTCTTTTCGATGCACTTTACGTGGTCGGTGGGAAAGACGTTGATAAGAAATTCGACCGTGAAACTACCTATTTTGTGGAGGAAGCTTATGATCATTTCAAACCGATTGGAGCTTCACATGAAGGGAAGCAATGGTTGGAGAAACTGGAGATTTCGGGCGCTCCGGGTGTGGTAAGCGGCGATGAAGTAGATACGTTCGTCACAGGATTTGTCGATGCTGTTGCTGCGCATAGACATTGGAATAGGGAAGAGATTTAAGGTCTCTGTTTTTTAAAACAGTCCAATTTTTTTATAATTGGGCTGTTTGTTATTTTATTCGGTATCGCATTCCTCAGTTCCCCATTTACATAACGACTTCATCGTCGGTTGGAGGGTAAGAGCTTCTTCTGTCAGCTCATACTCCACATGCAACACCTTGCCGGGGTATTCGGTTCTTTTAACCATTCCTAATTGCTCCAGCTCACGAAGCTGATCGGTTAGCACCTTCCGGTTAATTTCTGGAATTCCTCTTTCTAGCTCGGAAAAGCGTTTAGGACCGTTTTCAAGGGCACAATAAACTTGCGGTCTCCACTTACCACCTATAACATTCAGTGCGCGATTTACTGGGAATTCTGTCGGTTCCACGTGAAACAGTCCTTTCTATGTCAAATCATCAGGTCAGTTACCTGAAAGTGCGTACTTTTTTATTTATGCATTATATTTTACCCTATCATTATTAGCAAATTATATTATTTAGGAGGAAAAACAATGAGATATCCAAGAACGTTTTCGCATATAGGTTTATCTGTTCCTAACCTGGAACAAGCAGTGAAATTTTATACAGAAGTGATGGGCTGGTATGTCATTATGGAACCAGCTGAAGTGGTGGAGGACGACTCTGCAATTGGTGTGATGTGCACAGATGTTTTCGGAAAAGGATGGGGAAAATTCCGTATCGCGCATCTTGCAACGGGAGACAAAATAGGAATTGAACTATTTGAGTTCCCAGAAAATGAAAAGCCCGAAAACAATTTTGAATACTGGAAGACTGGCATTTTCCATTATTGCGTTCAGGACCCCGATGTGGAAGGGTTAGTAGAAAAAATCGTCGAGCATGGCGGCAAACAGCGCATGCCAATCCGTGAATACTATCCAGGGGAAAAGCCATATCGCATGGTCTATTGCGAGGATCCATTCGGGAATTTAGTTGAGATCTATTCACATTCTTATGAGCTGACGTATTCAGAAGGTGCTTACTGAATCTTGAGTTTATAGAAATATTCTAGCTGTTAATTGGAGCATAGGGCGAAGACTCCTGCGGGGGGATAGCGACAATCTTGAGACCCCGCAGGGCGCAGCCCGAGGAGGCTCAAGGTCGCCCCGCGGAAAGCGAATCCCGATGCGCAAATTAACAGCGGTGTTGAAAGAGTTTATTCAGTGAAATGGTGGGGAAGCGTTATGAAAGCATGGTTGTTAAAGGAAGCAGGCAATCTGGATCACTTAAAATGGGGAGAAATTGCTGACCCGAAAGAGGAGAAAGGCGAGCTATTAATCAAAGTAAGAGCGGTTGCTTTAAACCCTGTTGATTATAAAGTAGCCTTAAACGGTAACCCAGCATGGAGCTATCCGCATATAGTCGGTGTAGATCTTGCTGGTGAGGTGGTTTCAGTTGGAGAAGCCGTTACAGGCTTTAAAGCTGGCGACCGTGTTGCAGTTCATACAAGCCTGGGGAAAAAAGGTGCGTTTGCCGAGCTTGCGGTTGTGGATGCTCGTGCGGCAGGAAGGATTCCAGATGAAGTTTCTTTTGAAGATGCGGCAGCGATTTTATGTGCGGGCATGACGGCATATGAGGCAGTAGTTCAAAAATTGAATACTACTCATAAGAAGAACATTTTAATTCATGCAGGTGCCGGTGGGGTAGGTGGCTTTGCCATCCAATTGGCGAAAATGCAGGGGCTGAGAGTGTTCACCACGGCTTCCGCATCCAATCATGAATGGGTGAAGAATCTTGGAGCAGATGTAGCCATTGGCTATAAAGAGGAAAATGTAACGGATCGCATCATGGAAGAAACAAACGGGCGTGGAGCAGATTTGATATTAAATACGGTTGGCAGGGATGTGGCCACAGAAGATTTAGATCGCCTCGCCTTCTCAGGCCATCTGGCGTACATTGCGGGCGCACCAGACCTTTCCGGTGTCAAACCATTCTCCTTATCTCCATCGATCCATGAGGTGGCTCTGGGAGCAGCACACGCGAGCGGGGATGATCGAGCGGTTAAAAATCTAGCATTCATGGCGGAAGAGCTCATGGAAATGGTGAAAGACGGCCGGCTTGAGTCTCTCGTGACAAAAGTGCTTCCTTGTGATGAGTTGGTGCAAGGACTGAAAGAGCTGCAAGGAAGGCATGTGAAGGGGAAAATCATTGTGAAGATGTAATATGCAGCATGCGTGAAGCCGGGATTTAATCCTGGCTTTTTCTTATGAAAATAAGTGTTGTCGATATTTGTTTCTATTTGTCGTTTGGCTAGTATTGCTTGTAATTTGGACAGTAAATGATGGAGAATCCGCTTGTAAATGGGTTGGTTTGGACAGTAAATGCAAAACCTCATTGTTTAACGTACTAACAATAGGCAGCTTTCGTAAACTTTGTTGCTTTTTCGTATTTATAAAGCAACCTTAATATTCCTTGCTATCGTGCTCTTTTCCTCGCTATACGGGATACATTGCATGCCTAATTTAGAGTCGATAAGCGATAAAAAGTCCAATTGCCGACTTTTTACTATGAATAGCAACAATCTTTGAGAAAAGAGCCTAACAATAATAATTAAATATGTCTAAATGACAAATATATATTGCATAAAGTAATATAAAATGTATAATAATAAGTATAATCCAAATTTTACAAAGAGGTGATGGGAAATGAATTTTTTCGGCGGAGCAACAAAGGTAGAAGATGAGCGGATTGTAACTACTCAAAACAAGATTTATAGAGAAATCTATTTTCTTGTATTGGGAATTTGTCTAATATCCATAGGTTTCAAGTTTTATCATTACGGTTTTGCTGTTAGTCCAATCTATACGGAACTAGCAATACTTTTCCTGCAAGGCGCCTATTATACATCAAGAGGTTCAAGTATGGGGCTACTGTCAGATGAAGTAGAAATGCATGATCGAAAAAGTAAGGTGCCTATGAAGTGGAAGACTCTTCTTTGGGGGCTAGCTTTTGGTGTCATCATCGCAATTTTTTTAGGCCTAAACAGCGCCTTTAATTATGCTGATACGACTGCACAGGCATATTCCTACTTTTTCATGGTGTTCTTTGTTTCCTTGATTATATATATACCGTTTTTAGTATTATTATCAGGTGGTACCTTCCTTGTTGCCATGAACCGTAGCAAAAAGGTGGCAGATAAAGATCTAGATGAAGACGAAATAGATCGGTGAACAACATGAAAAACATAAAAATGAAACTGGCCAGAGTAGAAAAGGATTTGTCTCAAGAGGAGTTAGCTAAGATCGTAGGGGTGTCCAGGCAGACTATTGGCCTGATTGAACTCGGCAAGTACAATCCAAGCCTCAGCCTATGCCTTTCTATATGCAAAGCCTTATCTAAAACGTTAGATCAGTTATTTTGGGAAGAATAGAAACATATACAAACACAACTAAAAGAGATAATTTCTCCTCTATGAAAATATACTTAGGTATAGCAAACAATAGGGGGGATATTTTTGTCGAAAATAGAAGTGAAACCTGGGGTCGAGCTCTATTATGATGACCAAGGAGAAGGAACACCGGTCATTTTTATTCATGGTGTCTGGATGAGCAGGAAGTTCTTCCAAAAGCAGTTGCCATATTTCAGCAAGGAACATCGTGCAATTACCATTGATCTGAGGGGGCATGGTGACTCTGCGCAAGTTTCTGAAGGCCATACCATCTCCACATATGCGAAGGACCTGCAAGCATTCATTTCCAAGCTTGAATTGAAGGATGTCGTATTAGTGGGTTGGTCGATGGGAGCCTTTGTCATTTGGGAATACCTGCAGCAATTTGGGGAGGAAAAGGTAAAAGGAACCGTCATCGTAGACGAACTCGCGTCTGATTTTAAGTGGCCTGATTTTCCCATCGGGGCCTTTGATCTACCAACCTTGACCCATTTCATGAGAGAGGTCCAGGATAACAGGGAAGAATTCCTGAAGGGCTTTATTCCGCTGATGTTCAAAGAGGATGTAGCGCCCCAAGAGATGGAATGGATGCTTGAGGAAACAATGAAACCTACGACAGGTGTGGCAAGCGCCATTCTATTCGACCAATCAGTTGTGGACTATCGCACGACTTTTTCCTCCATCACCATACCAACTTTGCTATGCTTTGGAAAAGCGGAGAAGCTGATACCAGTGGCTGCAGGGGAGCATCTGAGGGAGTCCATCGCGAATAGTGAACTGATTCTTTTTGAGGCAAGCTGCCATTGTCCATTCCTCGAGGAGACGGACCGATTTAACCACGAATTATCCAACTTCATAAAATCACTCTAAGATGGGCCTAGCGACAGTTGAAATGACTGGCCAGGCCCTTGGTCTTGATGAAACAGGTCTTTTTCCTTAGAATAAAAGTATAAAATATTCTGAAAAAGAGGTGGAAGGTTTGAAGCTGACCGAAGAATTAAAAAGGTTTCCCTACCCATTCAAAGGGGATACTTACCGCTATTCCAATAACTCGACCCTTCTCACACCTCCCAAAAGCATCGACATTACGGAATGCTATCAAAAGGATATGAAATTAAAAAGATCCTTGTCAACTGAACACCATTCCCGTTGTTTTCAATCGTTCCCGCACACAAAAAAGGCCCAGTGGGAGGTGCTCTACCTTGTAATGACCCATTTGGCTACCCATTTTCCTGAAAGCTTTTCCTTTAAAAAGGAAGGGCAAAAGCATATCTTCACTAACCACATCCTTCAGGAAGAACAGTCATTTACAATGGGCGATGACTCTACTCTGCCTAATGAGCCCCTGGATTTTATAGGAAGACATGTACAAGAAGACCTGATCCTGATGATGCAGCGGGACGGAGATCTATTTCTGGACGCTGGCCAGCTATGTTTCCCTGCCAATTGGTCACTAGCCTTTAATCATGGCATGAGTTTCAAGAATATCCATTTTCCCATCCCTGGATTCAAGGAGGAAGGGCTGGATGAGCGAATCCTGCAATTTCTCTTGAGGTTAGAGGCGGGTAATCCTTGGGGAAGAAAGAATTGGTCCCTCATGGCTGGGGACAGAATGGATACATCCTTAGAGACCTTTGATGTGTGGGGGAAGGACAGGAGAAAGGTGACCGTGGAAAATGCCGGTGAGTTCGTGCACTTACGGGTGGAGGTTCAAAAATTGTTTCGGTTGCCGCGGTCAAATGCCATCCTGTTTACCATCCATACACACCTTTTATCTCTCGAAAAACTAGTGGCGATTCCTGAGTGGAAGCGCCAAGTATATCAAATTTTAGCAGAGCTTCCACCACATATCGCAGGCTATAAAGGAATTTCATTTTACAAGGATAAGGTTTTGGCGTATATGGAACAGAAAGGGGATAGTGACTTGTGAGCGATATAAAGAACGAACCGAACTTCCAACTAGGAAAAAGGCACTACGTTCTTTGTGGGGACGAGGCTGGAATGAAACGTTTGAATGGGATAAAAGAAAGCTTGACTAATCAATCGTTGTCTTTTGAAGAAATACACCTGTTTCACGAGTGTTCTCCTGAGGTGGACATTCACCTAGGCAAACAGAAGATAGGGACTTATTTATATGCTGCAGCAGAATGGAATACGTTAAAGGAAGTTGTGTTTTTAGCAAAAAAGCTTGGGTATTCTTCTGAAGAAGCGCAATTCATTGGGGTAGGAGAGAAAGAGAAGAGAGTGTTCTGCTGCAGATGTCACTTCATTTCAAATTTAAGAAGCCCTCTGCATACAGGAGATCAAATGTCCTGTAGTGCGTGCGGAATGAAACTAGAATTGTCCGATCATTATTCTCCAATAAAAGAGGCCTATTTAGGCTATGTAGCCCACATTGAATAAGAAAAGGGGGGAATTGTTTTGGAATTGGATAGCAGGTTAGAGGTGAGGATACAAGCCATCACCATAGAAACGGAAACTATTAAACGTTTTACATTTGTGGGAACCGTTGATAGGTCGTTGCCGGCTTTTAGTGCTGGTTCTCATATAATTGTATACCTGAAGGGGAGGGGAGTAGAGCTTGAAAGACGCTACTCACTTATTGGACACCCCGATAAAACGGATAACTATCAAATTGCAGTAAAACTTCGTGAAAATTCTTCCGGTGGGTCAACCTTCTTACATAATAAAACCCAAATAGGAGATATCTTACAAATTAGTTTTCCGAAAAACTATTTTCCTCTAAGTTTCCATGCCCGGCACCATGTTTTCTATGCTGCTGGAATCGGTATTACGCCCTTCTTATCAATGATGTGTGAGTTGAAAGAGCAAGATAAATCATTCGAGCTTCATTATGCTGCAAAAACAAAGGATGAATGTGCTTTCTACGCTTATCTAATAAAAGAATATCCTCAACAAGCATATTTCTACTTTTCCAAAGAAGGGAACAGGTTGGATGCTAGCAGTCTATCTGATCAAACTGTAGGCACTCATGTTTATCTTTGTGGTCCAGAAAGGTTTACTACCTCTTTTTCTCATGCTGCTACCTCTTTTGGCTATCCACCTTCAAACATTCATTATGAGTATTTTTCACCGCCAATAGTATATATGCCACGTACTTTCTTATTAGAGCTTTCAGATGGAAGTTTATTGTCTGTTCCTGACGAAAAATCCACTTTAGATACGCTGTTGGATGCAGGGTATTCTGTTCCATACTCATGCAAAGTCGGGCGTTGTGGGACTTGTGAGCTTCCTATAGTAAAAGGGGAGGCGGAGCACCATGACTCCTTTTTAACAACAGAACAAAAAGAATCCCATACTAGTTTTTTACCATGTGTATCCAGGAGTAAATTGGAAAAACTGAAGATTAGTTGTGGTTAAACGGAGGGTCTTTAATGGAATATTGTAGAAGTTTACAAAATACGTGTACATGTTTACAGATTGTATACGAAAGTAGACAAAATTGTATACAAGTGCACAAACTCGTACACATATTGATTTAACAGCATGTGTACAATAAAGAAAACAAGTAAACATAAAACATACACAAGTATACATTTGTAAACATAATCGTAAACAATTTTTACACTTTCATTACTTTTTAGGAGAATGATTGAATAGTAGAGAAACTTTCTGTACGCTTAACATATACTTACTAGTTTTATTTTCTTCTAAAGGAAAGAAATTATGTAACGAGGAAAAGAAAGGAAGATGAATAATGACTTATTCTAGAATTGCAGCAGTTGACGTAGGTAATGATTCTATTAAAGCTATTTTTGGGAAAATGGATTCTGAATTAAACATCCCGAATGTTATCGCTAGAGATATTGAAGATCGCCCAGTAATTGGAATTGAAGAGTTGGACAGCAAGGATCCTTTAGATGGCATCCATGTTCGTGTTCACTCCCCTGCCCTGATGGACAATAACGCCATCTATCGTATTGGGAACCTGGCAACAAAGAGTAACAATGCAACAGAACTTGACCCGGGAAGCAGCAAATCAGAAGAAGACCAGACGTTGGTCATGCTTTTTGCGACACTCGCATTAGATGCTGTTAGTGCACAAAATGAAAAAACATTCCCTCGCAATAAGAATGTAGTAGATGCAAACTACACATTAGGAACTGGTCTGCCTTTAAGAGAAGTAAAAGAAGGCAAGGATGCTGGATACCGTTCCAAATTGCTAGGATCTGTTCATCAAGTCGAATTCCTAATCACACCTAAATACCAAGGAATCAAAGTTAATATTAAATTTGATGAAATCAAGGTTTATCCAGAGGGCTTCGCTGCTTACATTAACCTTGTATTAGATAACAACGGCAACATCATCAACAAGGACCTGATTGATAAGCGCATCCTTATCCAAGATATCGGCGGTCTTTCCACAGATATCGCTGTCATCAAAAACCGTAATGTGGATGATGATAAAGCACAAGGCTTCAATCTTGGCGTATCGGAAGCACTTGAGCAAATTCGTGAAGAAATTCGTTCTAAGCACGGTATTGAGCTTGATAGCAGAAGAGATGTGGTCGAAATCATCACGAAAAAGAATGACCGCAACCACATCATGGTACGCGGTAGCAGAACGAGTGTTCATGATATTACGGACCGCATTCTTTTGGATCTAGCGAAAAAGCAATATCGTCTATTGAGAAACATCTGGCAGAAAAACTCCCAATCAGAGATTTGCTACTTCGTTGGTGGTGGATCCACTGTACTGAAGGAATACTTGAAGACTTTAAACAACAATTTAGATGGCTACAACATTGACTTCTTTGAAGATGAAAAAGAAAGCATCTGGATGATGGCAAATGCCTATTACAAATTGATTGCTGACTATGCAAAGAAAACAGGCAAAGAGAAAGAGTCAAAAGACCAAAAACCTGTGAAAGCGTAAATAAGGTGATCGGATGAAGAATACCAGTTCAAGTCAGGGAATTCAGAGGGGACAAGCTATTTCATTCCGTATCCCCTCTGATACACCTGACCACCTAATCAAGCATTTACAGCGTCTTAAGGAGACGGAAAGAAGGAATTTCTCTAGTAAAATAGCGGAGTTTGTTCTTCAGGGAGTCACAAGTTCCCACGCGCGTGAAAAAGAGACGATTTCCATTCCTCTTCCGAAATCTTTGTCCAAATCACAGAGAGATTGGTTGAAGCACCAACACTCAGAAGCATTGCTTGGCAATATTGTGTACCAATTGCTGTCGGACCCAGTGCGGGCAACAAGTATTCTAGCAGCAATGAACAGCAATTCTACTGATATTGACCAGGCCTTGTATCTTCAAGAAGAAAAGCCTTATAGACCTGCAGAAGTGGAAGATGAAACAGTGGATTCAGCTAAATTTAACGATGATGATCTGGACTCTTTTGACTGGAACGCAGCCCTTCAAGAGCAGGCGACTACTGAAGAAGACGAAGAACTGGATGTAGAAGATGTTGATAAGATTTTAGGGGATTTCCTGTCCCATATGAACAAATAAATCCATATAGAACAGCAATGAGAAGGTCGCTATAAAGTTAGCGGCCTTTTTATCTATGTTTTTTGCCTGAAAAAGAATAGATTCCGATTAACCTGACCATAACTGATAATAAAAAGTTAGAGACGGGAGTAGGAGTCTATGTATTTATTATTGGTTATCGTGGTGTGGATTATATTTGCATATCGGTTCATTGATTGGGCCAATTGGAGGAAACACTATCCTACAGTGCTGTTTTTTATTGTTGTTAATATGACCCATAATATGATTTATTTCAATCATACTCTATGGGCTTTCCGGGGGGTTACGTTGGACTGGCTCAACCATACGGTCATTAATATGGCCTTTACATTTTTTATCGTGCCGGTAGGCCTATTTATCTTTTTACAGCGTTTCCCGAAACAAAAAAGCAATCAGTTTATTTATATTGCTGTATGGGTCATTTTTTATACCGCCTTAGAGTGGCTGTTCTCCCTGAAGGGCATGTATGTGTATGATAATGGTTGGAATGGTTGGTATAACCTTATACTGAACATGGTTTTATTTGTTGTATTGAGAATACATGATAAGAATCCGGTGAGGGCCTTATCAGTTTCAATAGTTTTGGGAATACTATTCCTATTCCTGTTCCCGGTCCCTTGGGAAAGTCTCAAGTAATAAGAGGTGTTCAATAAGTGATCATACGTGACGTATTGTCAGTGCCGGTATTTTTAACATTGCTGTTTTCCACCTACGTTTTAATGCGGGTCTATATGGAAAAGGAAATCAAAAAAGAGCGACAGAAGTAGGAAGAGTCTAATTGTTTAGGCTCTTTTTTTATTCCCGGGAAATATGGTAGGATGAGGACATTAAATTATTTGCAAAGATAGTTATAGCTGCAGTTAAAAGGGTATAGAATAGAATGGTCCTAAAATTCAAAAGACATTCGAACTATATAGCAGAATAACTAAAATAGAAGCAAGAGAAGAAGTTACTAGATCATTTTAATTACGAAAGGCTATTTTCGTAGACTTTGTTGTTATAACGTATTTTTAAAACGACCGTTATATTCATTACTGTCGTGCTCTTTTCCCTGCAATACTGAATATGCTACGTGCATGTCTAGAGTAAGTAAGCAGTAAAAAGTCCAATTGCCGACTTTTTACTAGTGAATAACAACAATCTTTGAGAAAAGAGCCTTACGAAAATAATGTGAAATGATTGGTGGAGGGTAAAATGACACAGGAAAACAAATTTATCAGTAAAACGTATTTTGAAACTTTTATGATGGATATGGAGACAAAACATCCTGTCCAGGTGCTAGGGGAGGCATTCCTTGCTGAGCAGAACAACGAGGTGTATGATCTTTCGTTTATTCGTTATGCGCAAGGTGAAGTCTACTTCCACAGCAAGGATTATGAGACTGCCATATTCAAATGGGAAAATGTTCACAATGAATTGCAGCCTTGGGCGAAAAAGAATATTGCTGACGCTTATTACGAGCTTGGAATGCTAGTAGAGGCGGAAGATATCTATGCAAAAATCAAAACAGATAATAATACATTGAAAATTGAAGTGGCTCTACAGCTATTTACGTTATACATTCAGCGTGGGAAGTTGGATAATGCCTATAAAAATATTAAAAAAGCAATCGCCATCAACCCTGACTATCCGCATGTCACACAGACGGCACGTACTTTCTATGAAGAGCAGGAAGACAGCCAACATGCAGTGGAACTTGCTGTAAGCGAAGCACTAAGAACTGGTTCAGAAGCATGGTACGATTGCCTGAAAAACTATATAGAAATAGGGTACACTAAAGAATTTGCTCCTGATTACTTCCAAGAGGTTCTACTTCAGTTGATGGAAATCAATCAACAGAAATTCGAGGGCATAACAGCAGCCCTTTGGAACAGTTATGAAGGTCACCAGCTCTACTTGGAGTGGGTAAAGACAGCAAACAGCCTATTCATGACGTTAGAAAGGGATTCAGAGGTATCCTGGACGAAAGTAGAAGAGTTACATCAACAAACCTACCTATCTCTCATCGAAGGAAAGTACTTGATTAAAGAGCTACAGGGGATTGTTCCGGATTTACTAGGAAACTGGCTGAAAGTATCGAATAGATCCAAATCCTTGTTTGCATCCGCAGCAGTCATGTCTTGGAATGAGGTGTTCCCGACAGCATTGCCTGCACATGTCTTGGATGATGCAGAAAATAGAATCTTCCATTACGAGCATGACAGCATCCAGTTGAGCTACACGGTCGAACTGTTCAAAACATTGATCAACTGGGCGAAAGACAACCACCTGGAAGTGGCACATCAGAAAAAATGGCTATTCTCTCAGCTTAGCAATCTAAACAGAAAGCACCTGGTTGTTACAGGTACTGTACAAAACGGGAAGACCTCCTTCATCAATTCTATTATTGGAGAAAAGCTTCTTGGAGATGAAACGGTTCCGGTATTTGTTTCTTCCAACGGAGATATTGCGGAGATGAATGAGATTTCCACTACCGGCACTTCCGCACTAGGAGATATTAGTGAGCATCAACAAGGGTCCTTGATTGATTTGAAATGGCCATCACAGTTCCTAGAAGACCAGGAATATTCGTTGATCAGCACACCGGAATTCAGTGTGGGTCAAATTGAAAACAATGAAACCATGAAATACATCCCGCTATCAGATGGATTACTATACATTTTAGATGCGCAAACGCCATTTACCGAAGACGAACTGAAGGTCCTGGTAAAAATTAAAGAGCGTGCACCAGAAGTACCGGTACACTTTGTCATTAATAAAATGGATACAGCCTTCCATGAAGCGGAAGCAGCTCAGATTGTGGAAGAGGCAAAGCATCGCATCAATGAATTTTTCCCTGATGCAAGAGTGTTCCCTTACTCCTCCCTTCGTTCTGCAAATAAGCAGCACCAAGGATTGGCAAGCTTCATGGATGCCAATTTCAAGCTTCGTGCTAAAGCAGTAGAAGAACGCCGTGCGACAAAGCTGCTTCAGCTGATCCGTTCTACGTTGACAGAATTGCTGGATAGCCGCATTGCAATGGAAAACAACCTTACAAATACCGTAGAGTTCAATGAGGATATATTAAGTAGACTGAGTGGTTTCATCAATCACCTGCACGATGCGGAATCCGAAAAGATCCGTAGCATCACAGAAAATTATCGCGCAGTAACAATTGAGATGAAACGGGAAGCTGCCAAAACCATTCCTCGTTTACTTAGAGAATGCTCAAGCTATGTAAAGGAAGACAGCAACTTCAAAACATTGCATCTAGAACTCAATGAACGTATGAACGAAACAATACGCACGTATATGCACTCCGATCTGCTTCCTAGATTGCGTCAAGAGCTTCAATTATGGCTAGATACATCCAACCGAGAGTTGATCGACAGCCAGGAGTATCTGCACGAAATGAGCGCTACGTTCAACGGCCTGTACAAGGAAGAAAGAATGCACCTTAACTGTGACTTTAAGGTTATGGAAGACTGGCGTCGTGATATCAACAGAATGCTAAGCAGAGTGGAAGTGGAAAAGGAAAACATCCTGAACCGTCAAAGCACGACACAATATCTTTTAAAAGGGGCAGGGCGCCTGTTCGGTTCCTTACAACAGAGCAATCAACTGCTCTTCACCCAATATAAAAAGTATATTGAAAACGAGCGCTTCACCGATGTTGCACAATCTGTGGTAGACAAGTTCTTCCTAGAATTCGATCTGTTTGAAAAAGCGTTAAAAGCGGACGTCAACATGTTCTACGAAGCATCATTCACAGAACTGAACCAGACCGTAACAGACACAGAGCTGGCTATCCATAACGCCAACAAAAAACTAGAACAAATGAAAGCAAGCCCAGAACGCTACTACGACCCACTGAAACTATTTGAAGTACGCCTACTCCAATACGAATTCATGGTCAAAGCATGCGAAGAAAACGAAATAATCTCAACCTACTAATAACAAAAACAAAAATCAAAAGACATCAAAACCCATACTTGGTTACAGCAACAAAAGAGCATCAAACAACATAACGTAGCGCAAGGGTCTGGCACCTCATACAAACAACACCATGAATTACAGCAAACCAATGCAGGTGCCTGACCCCACCCGCTCTTACCAAAATTCATGCTAACCTATTCAACTAACAAAGTCTCATTGTAAGAGGCAATAATAGATAACATTTAATAAAGCAGGTCTAATTCGCTTAGTAATTAGACCTGCTTTTTTGTCGTTGATGAGCTTATAAAATTGAGGTCCTCATGGTTATGAAGACCTTAGTGACGAGGAAAAAGGAGAAGAGAAGTCCTCATCCCCACCCGCTCTAACCAAAATCCCTACTACTCTAGTAGAAACAGAATAGTTATGTAAAAATTGTTATTTATATGAAACTTTTCCTATTATTTTTCGTTTATAATTATAAATACGATCTGCTTAGGAGTGCAAAATTCAATGTTTGAGGGTACTACCCGCTATTTGATACCTCTTTTCGGTACATACATTATGTATCTAATTATGTATCTAATTCTTCTATATCTATATTTGTTCGGCTATCTAAATGGTTTCATACGTAATTCTACTAATCACACTTATAATGCTGAACGTCATATTTATGGGATTGTCAGTAAATGTTCAGGCTGTGTATCGATCTTTTGTGTTAGCTAGTGTTTTTGTCTTCCTAATATTCCTATATGAATCTCCTTTATTCTTTTCCGATCGTTCAAAAACAGAGAGCTACTTGTATATACCGACAGAAGAAGTTGTATCGAATACAAACATTTATATTATAAGTATTGGTACTGTCGAATTGTCTGAAAAGGGGAAAATTTTTATGGAAGATGAGTCAAATCTCCTGAAGGTTATCTCCATAAATAACTTTCATCGATACACCAGTAAAAATAGATTACTCTTTGAGTATTTTCATATTTGGAAAAACCAAGATATAGAAATGGCAGAGAATCTAGAACAATATATAAATGGAACGAACACCCAAATAATGGAGTACTTATCGAGGAATGATGTCACCGGCGCAAGTTCTGGATTAGCATTAGCAATCTCCTCTTTAATAACAGAATCTGATTGGAACAATCTCGTACCTGTTGCGGTAACTGGGGCAATAGATGATAAAGGGAATGTATTAGGGATTGGACTTGTACGAGAGAAAATAATAATTGCAGCAAGAGACGGACACACACATGTCATTATACCTAAAGCAAATTTAAAAGAGGCACAAAAAACAAAAGAAGAACTTGGTCTTTCACTAGCAATATATGAGGTAACATCTGTAGACGAAGCTGTGAATATTATTAAAGAATGGAACGACTAAGCCAAATTTTCGAATAAGAAATGTTCAAGAATAGGGCAGTTTAGTGGAATAAAAACAATTTTATTATTAGGGGGGATTATATGCTTTTATCACTATTTGGAATATCAACATCTTTATTCGGAATAGCTCTTATTTTAACATCAAGTGGCTCAGCAACTATGTTAGGACTGTTTACATCATTTGCTGGACTAATAGTTTCATTTGTCGCATTTCTCTTGGGTGAATTTAAAAAAGTAAAAGATAACCTGAAGTAACGGGTGCTTTTGTTCAACAAGCTATAAGCTATTTTAGGAATAAGCCAATATTTTAGATATTCTATTAAATAGGAGCGATAGCTGCATAAGGTAAGGCCTATTTAATAACTAAGTCTATTGGGAAAATTAACCCCGAAATATTTGTTAACATTTTAAACTCTTACAAATGAATCTTGGGAATAAGGAAGGATTTATGAAGACACTATTAAAAAATAAACTACTTCAGTTTGGTATTGTAACTCCTATATCCATACTTTTAATTACAGCATTAAGTATAATGACGCCAGTTTTCGACTTGGGATATCCTGAGATATTGAGTGTACGTAATACTGTTACACTTGTTTCATTCGCTTATATTCTTTCTAGCCTTTATGCAATCCCACTGGCTATCATTACGGAGACTTTAATAATTAAAATCCCAGCTGGGGGTAAAGCTTTTAAATTTATATTATATGTCTTGTGGGCATTATTGTTTTTTCTATTATTTCTAATTCCTACGTATGGATTTAGCATCTTTGGATTTATTCCTTTTCTTTTACTTTTCTTCTATGAAGAATTTAAAACTAGGTTTATTAATAAATTATTCAAAATGGTCTCTGCAACAAGTTTAATAGCAATAATAATAATTTATTTCATAAGCTTCTTCCATTAACTGGAGCAAGAGAAGCACTGTCCAACGATCATTGGTAATTTCAAAACGGTTACCTATTTTGATAAACTACCTCTATAAAAGTTCTGTGATTTTTTGAAGAAGCTGCCAGATGGTGGCTTCTTTTTTATGTAAAACCGTTGGAAAGTATATACAAATAAAATGAAATATGATAATCTATTTTTACAGATTATCAATCTAGAAAAACAGATTGAAGAGGAGGAATCTCATGAGCGACAAGCCCCTAAACGTTTCAGTTGAACAGGCAAAATTACTTGGTAGTGCACTAAGAATTAAAATCATTAGTCAGCTAATTGACAAACCCAAGACATCAAAGCAAGTAGCAGATATATTAGGTCAATCAGGTGGGAATATTCACTATCATATAAAAAAATTACATGAAGGCGGACTAATTGAGCTAGTGGAAGAAAGACAATTTGGCGGAGTCACAGAAAAGTATTACTTATCAAAAGCAAAGTGGTTTAACTCTGTTGGTGATACACCAATTGATCCTGTATTAAATGATGATTATCTTTCCAAAGATTCAACCTCATTAAGTCTTCGATTAAACTTAACTACCGAGCAACAAGAAGAAATAAAAGAAGAATTTAGAAAGTTCCTTGAGGGTTGGGTAGTTAAAACATCTGTGAGTAATGAAAGCGAGGCAGAAGAATTCAGTATCGGAGTAAAAATCGTCTCCACAAAACAAAAAAACGAGGGTTAGGCGGACGAAAAATAATGAATATATTCTTAAACAAAAACTTCTTATATATGTTTTTAGGAAGGATTGTTACAAATATAGGTGACACTCTATATGCAGTCGCTGCAATGTGGTTGGTCTCTGATTTAGGTGGATCAACACTATATACAGGACTAGCTGGTTTTCTCACCATTATTCCCAGGTTTATTCAATTTTTTGGTGGACCATTAATTGACAGAATTCCCATCCGTCCATTGTTAATAGTCACACAATGTATCCAATCTGTTTTGTTGCTAATAATCCCACTTGCACACTACCTCGACTTATTAAGTGTTTCACTGGTGTTGATTGTATCACCGATTATAACGACTTTTAATATGTTGGTATATCCTGCACAAATGGCTTCCTTACCGAAGATCGTAGATGAAAAGGAATTAACAAAAGCAAACTCCCTTTTTACCTTTGCGTATCAGGGAATTGAAACAGGGTGTAATGCAATTGCAGGGGTTTTGCTGGTTGCTATCGGTGCGGTCTCTATTTATCTTTTAGATTCCGTTTTGTTTCTTATGGGCGCTCTACTTTTTTCTTTGATAAATTTACCGAAACAATATAGGAAAGAAAACGTAACGGATAGAGAACCAATTTTAACTTACTTCAAAAAGTATGGAGTTGATTTAAAAGAGGGCATTCGCATTCTACTTAATAAAACCTTCTCTAGACTATTAATGGGTATAATTGCCATTAATCTAGTTGGTGGAGCCACTTTTGTTGTACTACCTGAATTTAGTAAACAACAAGGAGGCGCAGAAGTATTTGGCTTCTTATTAATGGCACAGGCAATGGGAAGTATTACTGGAGCATTATTAGCACCATATTTAAGGCTAGAAAGATATGGACTAGGAAAGGTATATGCCACTGCATTTATGATTAGCGGAATGTTATGGGCTTTATCTATTTTTAGCCCGTGGACTTGGTTAATGATAGCTATTTATGGTCTTGCTTGGTTTCCGGGCGGAGTTACGAATATATTAATCAATACTTTTATGCAAAGAGGAATACCAAAGCATTTATTGGGGAGAGTGTTTTCAGCATCTTTTAGCATAAGTGGCATAGCAATGCCATTAGGCTCCCTAATTGGTGGAGTATTAGGGGTTATAGTAGGAAGTGTATATGTCATACTATTTAGTGGCATAGTTGTTTTTTTAGTGGGAGTCTTTTGGATGTTTGATAAAGTTACTCAATCATTACCAAAGTCAGAGGATGTTACAGAAACAACCTTTCTAACTCCAATCCCTAAAGCTGCGGGTAATTAATTTCGGGGGGAATATGATGAAAAAATTGATAATAATTTGCTCACTCTTTTTGCTAACCCTGATTATAGTTTGTTCTCCAAACGATAAATCTGATACGAAGTATTCCGTGGTTATTGTTCAAGGTGAAGAAAATATTAGTGAGGAATTCAGTAAATTCATTAATAACGATTTTTCTATTGTTAAAGTAGAATATTTAACAAATTTAGAGGTGGCAAAGGAAAAGTATCCTAAATATGAAATAGAAATAGCTCCGGCCGTATTTATTTTCGAAACGGATGGAGGAGAAATGAAAAAACTGAAATTAAAAACTTATGATACAGAAGAAGCAGTCGAATTTCTTAAAGAAACAAAGAAAGATAGTCAATAAACTTTATAATCCCAGGTTTGTAGGAATTTGAATATTAGGAGTGAAAAAATGAGGATACTGTCTATATTTGTAATTATATTATTTTTTTTATCTGGTTGTAACTATGGGTACCAAACTCTTGAAGAAGCAGTTCAAAGTCATTGGAAAACACCAATAAAAGTAATTAACGAAGATCGTGAGAGTAAATTAGTCTACTATTTAGACCAAAATCAACATATTTTAGGGGTTTACGAACAAGACGGTAAAAAGTACAAATATGACAATGAACAAAGTGTTGGTATGACTTTTTCATCAGAAGTAGGTCTACCTTTTTTGGTCTCTGCAAACCATATTGAAGGAGTAGGAAATGTTATTCATGGTGCCATTACAACAGATGAACATACGGTAGAAAAGTTTGTACTACACTATAAAAATGGAGAGACACAAGAAATTAATGCGAAAAACAATACTTTTATAACCATGTATCCGCCTTTTTTAACAATAGAACCAATATTATTTTTTGAGGAATTGGAAAATGCTGTTGGCTATGATGTGAATGGTGAGATTATTGAAATCTGGAATAGAAATGCTGACATAGAGTAATATTTTTTAAAAAATTACTACTCTTTTTACTATGTAGGGAGGTTTTTTAATATGAGATGGACTTTCGCTATTCTATTAATTTTACTCGGATCATTTTTAATTTCTTTAACCATAAGTGATATGGGAGATGCAGGACATATCATTTTGAAAACTATAGGAATCGGCCTTTTTTTATTTGCTGCTCTGATTGTCAGAACAGAAAAAGAAAAAAATAAGACATTATAATTGTTTGCATAAGAATACTCCCCTTAAGGCATCAATCAACCTAAAGAGGAGCGTCATACTAGCTTATTTTTTAGAAGTACTGGTTTTATCAGTGAACTTCAGCAAGTCGATCAAGACAGTAGAGAATGTAGATAATCTCTCTTCCAATCTTCCAGGGTACGCCTGTTGGATGAACTCCAATGTGTCATTATCAGTATGCCATATTCCGCCATACTCTTCCGTCTGCTCATATCCATCCTGATCCCCAATCTCCCAGTTTGTTGATTCAAATGCAGCATACGGGATACCAGCTTCATTAAAAGGAGCATGATCACTCCAATCGCCAGTTGTACCAGCTGGATAATCAGGATTTAATCCTTTGTTGATACGTAGGTCTAACTTTTTTTTATCAGCAATCGCAAGGGCCTGATCACGTAAGAACCCTTCCTCACCTAGACTTCCATGAACATACATATAGTCTCCGACTGCCAAACTGTCCAAATTGATCATTCCGACTGTATTTTGAATATCCTCCGCACTCATTTGACTGACAAAGTACTTGGATCCTTGCAGTCCGACTTCCTCCGCCCCAAATGCTACAAACACAATGCTGTAAGGCGTGGGTATCTTTTTCAGCACTTCAGCCGCTTCAAGCATCACCGCGACACCAGAAGCATTATCATCCGAACCTTTTCCTCTTGCCACAGAGTCGTAATGGGCACCAACCACTAATATTTTCTCGCTTTTACCTGGTTTAAATGCAACCACATTGGCTGAATCATAAGAGGTTCCTCTGCGTTCATAAGAAAAAGCCTGAACATTCGTTTCATATCCCATCTTTTCAAATTGAGCTTTGATATACTCCCTTGCCTCGGCTTCTTCATCTGAAGCAGCTACACGGGCTCCGATTGTTTCAGACAAGTATTGAGTGTGTTTGTAGGAAAGTGATCCTGTTTTATGTACCAAAGAAGCTCCATTTGCCGCGGAAACCGCTGACACTGCCACCATCCATATTAATGTTGTTACTAGTAGTATCTTCTTCATCTTACTGCCTCCGTATTTATAATTATTAATTATACTGCATAATTATAAATTACAAGATTAATAGTTTCAACATTTATCCCGTCTATATGAACAAGATAGGCCTTTTTATCTATTTCGACTCTATTCTACCCAAATTCGGCTTTTCTCTTCATTTACGATATAATACAACCACACTAAAACACAAAAAGATTGGATGAAAGCATGCGACAACAACTAACACTAAAAGTGAAAAATAAATTCGCCAAACCATACAAAAATGGATATCCACTCATATCTAAGCAATCTCTTATCAATGGCAATGACCTAAAAGAAGAGGGAACACTCGTAAAGCTGGTAGACGAACAGAACAACTTTCTCGGCAAAGGCTACTACGGTAACCAAAACAAAGGATACGGCTGGATTATCAGCAAAGACCCCAACGAAGAAATGGACATTCCTTTCTTCAAACGTGCTCTTCAAAAAGCCGTAAACAAACGTTCCGCCCTGATGAAAGCAGAAGACACCACTGCATTCCGCCTTTTTAACGGAGAAGGCGACGGAATTGGCGGCTTTACGATTGAATACTTTGACGGCTTCCTTGTGATCAACTGGTACAGCAAAGGAATCTACTCCTTCAGAGAGGAGATTTTAGAAGCCATCGAAGGGGTTATCGAGTACAAAGGGATATACGAAAAGAAACGATTCAACACGGACGGTCAATATGTCGAGGATGATGATTTTGTAAAAGGAGAACGCGCACCATCACCGCTTATCATCAAAGAAAACGGCGTCAACTTTGCCGTGCATTTAAACGATGGCGCGATGGTTGGAATATTCCTTGATCAACGGGAAGTGAGAAAAACCATCCGGGATAAATACGCCAAAGGGAAAACGGTCCTAAACACCTTTTCCTATACAGGAGCATTCTCTGTCTATGCAGCATTAGGCGGTGCCATCAAAACAACAAGCGTAGACTTGGCAAAGCGCAGCCTGCCAAAGACAAGCGAACAATTCAACGTGAATAATATAGATGAAAAAACACAATCCATTCTCGTAGAAGAGGTATTCCACTACTTCAAATATGCGAAAAAGAAGAACCTGAAATTCGATGTCGTCATCATGGATCCACCAAGCTTTGCCCGCTCGAAGAAGGTAACTTTCCGAGCAGAAAAAGATTACACAAGCCTAGTATCCGATGCCATTGCCATTACTGAAAAGAACGGCCTCATTGTCGCTTCCACCAACGCCGCTACATTCGGCATGGACAAGTTCAAAGGCTTTATCGACCAGGCCTTTAAAGAAAACAAAATAAAATACAAAATCGTAGAGGAGTTTTCCTTGCCAAGTGACTTCGCAACCATCAAGGAGTTTAAGGAAGGAAACTATCTGAAGGTATTATTTATTAAAAGAATAGGATAAAGAAAAGGAGTCAGCATTTTAGCTGGCTCCTTTAAACTTATGACCCATCCCTCAACATATACTGATACGACTTAGACTCTTCCACCATCCCCATCTCCAGATAGAGCTTTGACAACCATTTGATGGAACGAATATTGGTCGGATCTAGCTCCAGCTCCCAGTTAAAGCACTCCACTGCCTCTGTCAGCTGTTTAAACTCATAATATAGTTCGCCAAGTGCGTACATTTGATCCGGGTCATCCTTCAGGGAAGCCATCTTTTTTATTTTTAACAAAATCGGTATCCCGGGATATTTAGAGGTGTAGGAGGAAACCCACTCCTCGGTATATTCCAGCCCTTTTGTATGAAGAAGGTTCGGAACAACGATTTGGAAAAATGCCTGTATTTGTTTTGGCGTAATGTCCTCATCGAAATGGTAGGTAAGGTCGGTAAGCCAATCGGAATTCTCTACCCAGTTTACATGTAGCAAAGCTTCATGCAGATATGGCAGCTCTTTAGCGGTGATAAGAGCTTTGTTTTTAGTAAGAAGGATTAACAGGTCCTCATACCGATTGGATTTTTTCAATAAGCCGAGCAGATCGTGATACAACCATTCATGATGAGTGCGGCGGTTCCTTAAGATATAGCTGAGGAGATCCACCTTCTCATCGTTTGTAAAGTCAAGCGGTAAGCTGACCATCATTTGTTTATATATAGTGTGGTCATCGTTTGGTGTTGTGATAAGTAAGTGAGTGTAAAGGCAGAGTTGCTCCATTTTCCTGTCTTCTCTTTGCAGTATTTGCTGGAGTAGGGTTCTGGACTCGTCTTGTTTTAAGTGAAGGTAGCAGTGTTTCTCGACATAAAGCGGATCCTTGGAAAGCAAGGAAGATGGATGGGAAGTATAGAGTGATTGATAAGACTGATATTGTAGGTTTTTGGACATTTCTTGTGCCCATTTATTTGCTGGATAAATCTCGGTAATTAGTCGAAGAAGTTGGTAGGTGTGCAGGAGTTGACCTTCTCTGCGGTATTGCTGCGCCAATTCTTTCACCACTTTGGTTATTTTCTCTTTTTTCATATAGTTGTCAAAAATAGTAAGGATGTTGGAAGCTTCAAGTGGCGAGAATCTTTTCTGGATTTTTTCCCAAAGCGGGGTAAGGGCAGGGAATGTGTGAATTCGATTATGGTTGAGTAGATAAGCTAATAGTGGATGTTCTGGCGAGAAGTGAATGCCTTTTTGTAGAATGGTGCTTAATTGGGATTTCCGCTTAATTTTAGGTGTGGATTTTCCGGTGAGGTACGATGTTTTATAGAAAAATAAATAATAACATTCTTCATGCTCTTGATGTTGATGATAAGCTTCTATGACTTGAAATCCTTGATACATGTAGAGGTCAGTAGGTTGAAGGTGTAAGTGCTTTTTTTCATGCTGGATTTGTATACTGGTCGTTTTGTTTGTCATATAATTCCCTCCTAATTGGTCGTACGCCTTTTTGAGAGATTGCTTTTTATTTATTGTAACACGAAATAAGCAAAAAGAAAAAACGAAGAAGCGGACGACCATGGGCCATCCGCTTCTCTATATATTTAAGGGGGGGGGTCAAACTAGTTCAAAAATAGCTTATAAGGTAGTGCTTGCTGTTGTATCTTTTACTACTAAAATCACTTTACCGTGATCCAGTTTTTCCTCTAATACTTCCGCTTCTGGAGCTGTGAATCCTAACTCCTGGAATTGAGCACGAAGCTCATCGCCTTTGCTGCGGAAAATGTTCTTCACGTAAGTATCTAAACCAACTTCACCGGCGCCAACAGTATTAGCATCAGCGTTATCAGCTACACGTTTTGTACGGTCATCATCATGAGTAATGACATAAATATCATCCTCGTGAACACCTCTAGTTTTTAGCTCTTGTACTGCTCCTACTACTTGTTCATCATTTTGAAACTCTTTAAAAGTGGGTTTCATTTTCTATCGCCTCCTTGGTTATGTAATAAAAATACCCGGCTGACTGAAAATGAAACATGCTCTTTAAAATTTTTTTATTTTGCCAACATAACTTGTTTGATAATACGCCGAAAACTTCAAATACTAGTAAGCATATGAAAAAAGAATGGTGGGCTTACTGTGGTATATGATTGCATCATTATCGGGGGAGGTATTGCCGGACTTCAGGCAGCCATCCAACTGGGAAGGTATCAACATAACGTGCTTGTTTTGGATGATGGAAAGGGTCGGTCAAGTATTTGTCATTGTTATCACAACCTTTTGGGGTGGCCGGATGGGGTGAGTGGAGAGAAGCTTCGGAGTCTTGGGAGAGCCCAAGCGGGGAAGCTGGGAGTTCAGTTTGAGGATCAGCGTGTAGAAGCGGTGGAAAAGTTGGACGGACAGTTTTGCGTAACCACTGCAATGTCTCAGCAGTTTTCAGGAAAAAAGTTGCTGCTCGCAACAGGGATCAAAGATAATATTCCACCTTTTGAAGGCTTGCTACCATGCCTTGGAAAAAGTGTATTCGTCTGTCCAGATTGTGATGGGTATGAAATTTTGGATAAGCCAGCCCTTGTAATAGGGTCAGGAAATGCAGGTGTGTCTATGGCGCTGACTCTGAGCTATTGGACAGATGCGCTTATCTTTATCAATCATGGAAAAGGAACAGTTGAAGCTCACTTGATGGAAAAGTTAGTAGGAAAAGGAATTATTTATGTGAAAGACGAACTAAAGGAATTGCATACGGATCAGGATTGTTTCAAGGGGGTAACACTTGGTAGTGGGGACCGGATTAATTGCTCTTATGCTTTTTTGGCGTTTGGAGGCAACACGCCGAATACCGAACTCGCTTTACAATTGGGAGTCGAATTGGAAGATAATAAACATATCCTGGTAGATCCTCGGACAAAAATGACCCTTGTCGAGAATGTATGGGCGGCGGGTGATATTACCGTTCACTCCGAACAAGCCGCCATCGCAATGGGTGACGGCATACAATCGGCAATCTGGATTCATAAAAGCTTGCTGGAAAGTTGATGAGGCCACTGTAAAAACTGATAACCTATATATGGTTGCTAGCTGTTGATTGGAGCAATAGGCGAAGACTCCTACGGGGGGGATAGCGACAATCTTGAGACCCCCCAGGGCTTAGCCCGAGGAGGCTCAAGGTCGCCCCGTGGAAAGCGAAGCCGTTTGCGGAAATCAACAGCGGCGTTAACCAAATATTAAAATTCATTACTTTTTCAGTGGCCTCAAAATGGACCTGCCCCCTATTTGTAGCTTGACAGTTATTTGTCCGAGTGCGTAACATGAATGTAAGGGTTTACATAAACGTGTGAATGGAAGAAAGAAGACGTTAGTTGCTAGCCATTCCATTTATCCGGTACTTGGAGGAGAAGAAATGGAAGAGAAAAAAGTGACAGATTATGAAAAGTATATTCGTACGGAAGAATTATTAGGCTTGCAAAAAGGAGACGGGGAACTCTCTTGTGATGATGAACTCACGTTTCAAATGATTCATCAAATTGCGGAACTACATTTCAAGCTAATCATTCAATACATTCACTTAGCAGATGCCAATATGCAGCACGGGGAAGTCCTGCAGGCTACTCAGCAACTTCAAAGGGTGAATATGCACCTTAAGCACTTGCCGCCAGTGTTTGATATGGTAAAAGTGATCAGTCCAAGAGATTATCACACTATTAGACTTGCACTTGGCCGTGGAAGCGGACAGGATTCACCTGGCTTCAATGAAATCCTAAGACTTGGACCAACCTTATGGGCGCCATTTGAACAGCTTCTGAACGATAAGCAAATGACCCCGTTCATGCTGCACAAGTCAGCGAAAGATAATTATGAACTGTACTTGCTCATGCAAGAATTGATTGCTTTTGATGAAAACTTCCAAACGTTCCGTAAGCACCACATCCAGCTTGTTCGCAGGATGATTGGTTTAAATACGAAGAGTTTGAAAGGAATTCCTGCCCAGGCGTTGGAAAGAGGGGCAAAGTTCGAATTTTACCCGCAGCTTTGGGAAGCAATTTGTGAGTTGACGGACTGGACAGGTTCAAGTTACGATCCAAAGCCATTGTAACGTATATAATCTATAGAAAATAATAAAAGAGCAGCAAGGAATATCCCATGCTGCTCTTTGTTATACCTTTTTATTGTTTCTGTTCCGCCCATTCTTCCACATTCCAAACCTTCGTCACCCAGTCTTCATAAAAGCTAGGTTCGTGACAAACAAGGAGAATGGTACCCTTATAAGCTTTAATAGCACGCTTTAATTCCTCTTTCGCAACTACATCCAAGTGGTTCGTCGGCTCGTCAAACAGCAGCCAGTTGCTCTCGTGCATCATCAACTTGCATAATCTCACCTTTGCCTGCTCTCCACCGCTCAGTTGACTCAACGGACGGGAGATATGCTCGTTCTTCAACCCGCAACGCGCCAAGATCGCACGAACCTGGTGCTGATCAAGGGAAGGGAACTCGTTCCACACATCATCAATCGGCGTAATATCCTTCGCTTTTACTTCCTGCTCAAAATAAGAAGGGAAAAGGAAGTCACCGCGAATCACAGAACCGCCCAGAGGATCTATTTTACCAAGAATCGTCTTCAGCAAAGTCGATTTACCAACCCCGTTGCACCCGACAATCGCAATCTTGTCCCCGCGTTCAATTTCCATCGTAAGTTTCGGCAATAATGGCTCCGCATATCCGATCTCAAGATCCTTCGCTTCCACCACATAACGGCTGCTTGCACGAGACTCTTTAAACTCGAATGTCGGCTTGGCAGCTGTCTCAGGGCGGTCAATCCGGTCCATGCGGTCCAGCTGCTTCTGACGGCTTTTTGCGCGGCCTGTCGTGGAGTAGCGCGCTTTATTTTTCGCAATAAAGTCTTCTTGCTTCTTAATGAACTCTTTTTGCTTCTCATATGCATTGATATGCTGATTCTTATTGATTTCCGCAAGCTCCAAAAACTTTTCATAAGAAGCTGTGTAGCGGGTCAGCTTGGAGAACTCCAGATGGAAAATAACGTCCACTACGCCGTTCATGAACTCTGTATCATGCGAGATCAAAAGAAACGCATGCGGGTATTCTTTCAAATAAGAGCTTAACCAGCGGATATGCTCCACATCCAAGTAGTTCGTCGGCTCATCCAGAAGCAACACTTGCGGCTGCTCAAGCAATAGCTTCGCCAAAAGAACTTTAGTACGCTGTCCACCGCTTAGCGCAGCAACGTCACGCTCAAGGCCAATGGCATCCAGTCCAAGACCGCGTGCCGCCTCTTCCACTTTAATATCCAAGTTGTAGAATCCGCCAGCGTCCAAATGGTCTTGAATTTCTCCCATTTGTTCTAAGAGCTCTTCCAATTCTTCCGGAGTCGCCGTTCCCATCTTGTCAGTAATGGCATTTAATTCTCTTTCTTTTTCATATAAAGGCAAGAACGCGTCGCGCAGGACGTCTCTGATCGTTCTTCCTGGCGTTAAGATCGTATGCTGGTCCAAGTATCCATAATGCACACCTGGCGTCCATTCTACGCGTCCTGTGTCGTATACGATCTCTCCTGTAATAATGTTCATTAAAGTCGATTTACCGACTCCGTTCGCCCCAACAAGGCCAATATGCTCGCCTGCCAAAAGACGAAGGGAAACATCTCTAAATAACGTACGGTCGCCAAAACTATGGCTTAACCCATCTATGCTTAATAAACTCATGTTTGTATCCATCCTATTCTAAAAAAATATCTACTTTTCATCATACTAAAATTTTCTAGGAATGGCTATGTGGGAAATGAAAGAAGTTTCTTCCTTTACCGGCGATTTTCTATACTAAATTCTACCAATCTACTATAAAATAAAAAGTAGATAAAAAGGGATGGTGGGGGAATCGATGAAGAGACGGGTACCGTGGATTGTGGTAGTAATTTTGCTAATGATTATAGGAAGCGGATTTATTCCGACTGGATACGATATATTGCTTGCAGGTCATCCGATAAATCTGGATGAATTTGTTCAATATGAAGGCGGTTCGGAGCTAGACGGGGACCTGGGAATGACCTATGTCTCGACATTGGAAAACACAATCTGGCCATTCATGATCATTACCCTCCTAATCGAAGAAGGGGTAGAGATTGTACCTGCCTATTCAGAATACGTAGAGATGGAAATAGAAGATCTGGATTATCAATACAAGCAAATGATGGAACAGTCGAAAATAAAGGCGGAATACATAGCACGCGGTGTAATTGGCGAGGACCCAAAGCTAGAGCTACTAGGCTTCTATCCGGTTCATTTTTTACCGGACTGGACGGATAAAAATCAGGTGAAGGTAACAGACCTTCTAATTGAACTGGACGGCGAAAAGCTGGAATCCTATGAACACCTGGATCAATTGATTGTCGAAAAGGAAGCCGGTGAAAGCACCACGTTAACCTTGCTTCGGGACGGGGAGACAATCGAAGTGGAGGTAACCACCTACCCGCACAAGGATTACTACGGAAATACAGTGCTTGGCGTGTTTTTTGAAGAAGTGTTTGAGACGAGTAAGGACGAAAACATTAAGTGGCAAAACATAGAGAACCTAGGCGGTCCAAGCGCCGGCCTAATGATTACCCTAACCCTGTTGGACAAAATGATGGAAGAGTCCCTCCTCAAAGGGAATGCAGTTGCTGGTACAGGAACCATCACAATCGATGGAGAAGTGGGATCTATTGGCGGGGTGAAGCAAAAGGTGATTGGTGCTGCCAACGCAGGATTCGACTACTTCATCGTCCCACTGGATGACGAATGGGAAAACAATGAAACGATTGCGAGAAGGACTATTAGAGAGGAAGACCTTGATATTGAACTTATACCCGTAGGGACGATAGAGGACGCTGTAACCGCATTGGAGAAGCTTCCGGAGAAGAAGGGAAGAGAATAGGTGAGTTACATGCTTATCGTTCAAATTGGGGTGATTTTATTGACTGTATTATTAGGATGCATATACGCAAGAAGAGAATACAAAAACTTTACAATAGAAGAAAAAGGACAATTAAAAGAGGAACTAAGGAATCCATTTTGGGTCTTTCATGTACTACCCTATATTGGATATATCTTCTTGTTTGTAGGACTCGTACTTAAAATTAGCGTTTTAAAATATATCGCCTTTTTATTAATGGGTATAGGTTTGATCATTGACGGAGCTGAGGTATGGGAAACGGATAGGAAACGGGGTCTATTATTTGTATTAATAGGGTCCATCTTCTTCTTAATAACAACATTTTTATCCTTAAAGTTCCTTTTTGACTTTCCTCTTTTCTAGCTCGGTCTTCTCCTTTTGACTACCCCCACACAATATGTAAAGATTAGAAGACAAGAAGCTTGAAAGGATTGTTATTATTCCAAAAACTGTCGTTCTTGCAGAGAAACCCTCTGTAGGTAGAGATATAGCAAGAGTATTGAAATGCACGAAAAAAGGAAACGGATTTTTTGAAGGGGACAAGTATATTGTTACATGGGCGCTTGGTCACCTCGTCACCCTGGCAGATCCAGAAGCATACGACGCCAAATTCAAATCGTGGAAGCTGGAAGACCTGCCAATGTTACCAAACGAAACAAAGCTTGTCGTCCTCAAAAATACAAGCAAACAATACAGTACCGTAAAAGCACAGCTTACCCGCAACGATGTAAATGAAATTGTCATCGCTACAGATGCGGGTCGTGAAGGGGAGCTTGTAGCAAGATGGATATTGGAGAAAGCACGGATTCAAAAGCCTGTAAAGAGACTCTGGATTTCCTCTGTCACAGACCGTGCAATAAAAGAAGGCTTTGCAAAGCTACGTGATGGAAAAGAATACGAAAACCTCTTTTACTCAGCGGTTGCCCGTGCTGAAGCGGACTGGGTAGTTGGAATGAACGCGACGAGAGCCTTGACCACCAAACACAATGCCCAGCTTTCCTGTGGAAGGGTTCAGACTCCTACACTTGCCATGATTGCTAAGCGTGAAGAAGAAATCAGAAGCTTTGTCCCAAAAGAGTTTTACGGAATGAAAGCCATCACCGAAAAAGGATTCCAGCTGGTTTGGCAGGATGCTAAAACAAAAGAACGAAGAAACTTCAACAAGTCGTCGTTGGAAAGCCTGCACAGCAAAGTAAAGAACCAGGATGCAAAGGTAACCGATATAAACAAAACCGAGAAGAAAAGCTACGCACCTGCGCTTTACGATCTGACCGAATTACAGCGCGATGCCAACCGCATCTTCGGCTATTCTGCAAAAGAAACATTATCTATCTTGCAGCGTCTATACGAACAACATAAAATCGTCACGTACCCAAGAACGGATTCCAGATACATTTCCACTGACATGGTGGATACGTTAAAAGAGCGTGTGGAGGCGATTCGTGCGCACTCCTATAAGCCAATTGCTTCCAAACTGCTCACGAAACCAATCAAAGCGAACAAGTCTTTTGTGAACAATGAAAAAGTGACGGACCACCATGCAATCATTCCGACAGAGGAAGCGGTCCTCTTAAGCAAGCTATCCGACAAGGAATATAAAATTTACGATCTTATCGTGAAGCGATTCTTGGCAGTCCTGTTACCTCCTTTCCTATATGAACAGACAAACATCACCGCTAATATCGGTGCAGAACAGTTTGTGGCAAAAGGAAAAACAGTGATCTCTCAAGGCTGGAAGGAAGTATTCAGCTCCATGGAAGAACAGGAGGACGGAAGCGACGGATTCACGGATCAGCTGTTGCCGAGCTTAAATAAAGGTGACGTTTTGGCGATTAGAAAAGTCGAACTTACTTCGGGGAAGACAAAGCCGCCGGAACCATTTAACGAGGGTACATTACTTTCTGCGATGGAGAATCCTGCAAAGTATATGGAACAGACCGACCAGAAGCTTGTAAAGACACTAGGTGAAACAGGCGGGATTGGGACGGTTGCTACAAGAGCCGACATCATCGAGAAACTCTTCAACAGCTTCCTGATGGAGAAGCGTGGCAAAGGCCTGCACATCACGTCTAAAGGGAAACAGCTGTTGAACCTTGCGCCAGAGGATTTAAAATCCCCAGCCTTAACGGGAAAATGGGAGCAGAAGCTTGGCATGATTGCAAAAGGACAGCTGAAAAAAGCAACCTTCATCAATGAAATTAAGGCTTATGCGAAACAGATTGTCCATGAAATAAAAAATACCGACCAAAAGTTCAAGCATGACAACATCACAGGCAAACGTTGCCCGGACTGCGACAAGCCGATGCTTGAAGTGAACGGGAAAAAAGGAAAGATGCTTGTATGCCAGGACCGCGAATGTGGTCATCGTAAAAATGTTTCCAAGGTGACAAATGCGCGTTGCCCGAAATGCCGTAAGAAGCTGGAGTTGCGTGGAGAAGGGGAAGGGCAGATGTTCGCTTGTGTTTGCGGACACCGCGAGAAACTAAGCACCTTCCAGGAACGACGCAAGAACAATTCCAACCAGAAAGCGTCCAAGCGTGACGTGAATCAGTACTTGAAAAAGCAAAATAATGATGAACCGGTGAATACCGCACTGGCAGATGCATTAGCGAAATTGAAGTTGAAATAATGAACGGGGCCTTACTCTATTAATGGGAGTGGGGCTCTTTTTATTCACACACCAGCTAGGCTTTCACCCAAACAACCCCTTTCGCATAGGCTAAAAGGAATCGCTATTGTAAGATAACCTACCATTGAAAGGGTGTTAGATCTTGGCAGGGAACATTTTAAACTATTATGCTGGTGGAAATACAGCGCGCGGATTTTATAGTCTTTATGAATCGAACATAGAAGGATTGGACCGCATTTTTATTTTAAAAGGCGGACCAGGGACAGGGAAATCGTCACTTATTAAAAAGATCGGGAAAGCCTGGAGCGAAAAAGGATACGATATTGAGCTGCTTCACTGTTCATCCGATACAAAATCGGTGGATGGGGTGGTCATCCGTGCGCTTGGCATTGGGATTGTCGACGGGACTGCACCACATGTAATTGAACCGAAAGCTCCGGGGGCTGTAGAGGAATACGTGAATCTTGGCGAGGCGTGGGACTCCAAATTACTTGCGGAACAGAAAGCGGAAATTCAACACTTAGCCACACAAAAGAAGGAAGCCTTCCAGACAGCTTACCAAACATTTGCAAGAGCCCTTAAAATACATGACGATTGGGAAAGATACTATATTCATAATATGAACTTTGAAGCAGCAAACAAGCTGACACAAAATCTCGTGGAACAATTGTTCCAAGGGAAGACTTTAGATAAAAAAGCAGATGTGAGGCATCGTTTCCTTGGTGCAGCAACACCTGCAGGAGCAAAGGATTTCGTGCCAAACCTGACAGAAGGGCTGACTCATCGTTATTTTATAAAAGGCCGACCTGGTTCAGGGAAATCCACTATGCTGAAAAAGCTGGCTAAAGCTTCCGAAGAAAAAGGCTTTGATGTGGAGGTCTATCATTGTGGATTCGACCCATACAGTTTAGACATGATTATCTGCCGGGAGCTAGGATTCGCTATTTTTGACAGCACAGCCCCGCATGAATATTTCCCAGAACGCGAAGGGGATTCCATCGTGGATATGTATGATATCACTATACGTAACGGGACGGACGAACGGTATGAAAAAGAAATTGCTCTTGTAAAAGAACGCTATACGGACGCCATGCAGGAGGCAATCGGAAAATTGGCAGAAGCTAAAAGCTGGCACGGAAAACTAGAAGAAATTTACGTTAAAGCAATGGATTACAGAGTAGTGGATGAATGGACAAAGAAAATCCAAGCAGAAATAGAAGCCATTGCGGCTACAAAATAACCCACGAAAAAAGGTGAACAGCATCTAAATGCCGTTCACCTTTTTACATTTTCCCAGGAAATACGTCAAAAACCGACTATATTTCCAAGGTTACTTCTACCCCATAATGGTCTGAGACAACGTCTCTGTTATGTCCGTTGAAGACAACGCGTGAAGAAGTCACTTTAGCAGGGGAACTTGCCAGAATCAAATCAATCCGAAGATCCTGTTTGTTTTCATCCCACCCCGCAATCTTTCCTTCCACCGTCACTCCTGAATCCTTATCAGAAGCCAGCAAATACGTATCATGCAGACCGGCTGTAGAAGTCAAATAGTCATAGCCTTCTCCTTCAATATGGGCGCTATTATTAAAATCCCCCATCAAAAAGTAAGGTTCAGTTCCCTGCACCGTTTCAAGAAGCTGCTCCATCTGATACTTTGCAGGCTCCTCTTCATCGCTCCACCAGCCTAAGTGACATGTGTAAAAGGACATCTCCTCACCGTTGAAATCTAAAGTCACACCGACAATTTTACGTGTTTTCCAAAAGTCCGTGTCCGTACTTTTAGATACAAAGAAAGAATGTGTCTCTTTAATAGGGTATCTAGTCAGAATTGCAAGGCCTTCTTCAAACGTGTCATACCCCATATGGGCGAAGTCCCAGACTAACTCGTAGTCTGAAACTCCAAGCTTCTCAAGCTCTTGCTGTAAAACAAGGCCGAAGTTGTTTTGCTTAATGTTTCCTGTTACCACTTTGGCATCGATGCTTTGACTAACCTCTTGAAGAGCGATGACATCGTATGCTTGTTCCTTAATGGCTCTCGCGATATGCTGTATCTTTTCCATTTGGTTCTCTTCCTGCCAAGAGTGGCAGTTTAAGGTTAGTAGATTCATCGTTTATTACGCTCCCAACAAGTCTTGAATATCAGATTTGATTACATCTGCTTTTGGTCCGTAGATTGCTTGTACGCCGCGGTCCTTCACAATTAGCCCAAGTGCGCCTTTTTCTTTCCAAGCTGCTTCATTTGCAACTTTCTCTCTATCTAATACGGTAACACGCAAACGAGTCATACATGCATCCACATCTTCAATATTTTCAGCTCCACCAAGCAATTCGATGATCGCAGGTGCCAAGGAGTCAGCTTGTACATTTGCAGCTGCACCATTGCCAGTGCCTTCTTCTTGCTCAATATAGTTTCCGTTACGTCCCGGAGTAGGGAAGTTGAATTTCTTGATCATGAAGTTCGCTACCGCAAAGTTCAATCCAAAGAATACTAGACATGCAATCACAAAGTTCACTAGATCCAACCATAAGCCAGCTTTTACAATCATCGGTGTACGAGTCAGCAACTCAATTACTCCGAATGCATGAACACGAATATCAATGATATCAACAATAGCGAACGCAAGTCCTGTCATAATCGCATAGATTACATATAACACAGGAGCAGCAAACATAAACATAAATTCGATTGGCTCTGTAACACCAGTCAAGAATACTGCAAGTCCAGCAGATAAGAACATAGATTTGTATTTTTTACGCTTATCCTTGTCCACATTGCGGTACATCGCATAAGCAATACCGATCAATGCCGCACAAGAAAGAATCATTTGTCCTACTTTAAAACGAGCAGGTACCACTTCACGTAGAAGAGCTTCATATGCCTCTGTGTCACCAGCTGCTAAGAAGTTGTTCAAGTCAGCAATCCAAGCTAACCATAATGGATCTTGTCCCGCTACAACAGAACCAGCGCTGCCGCCAGTTAGGATAGTATAAGTGCCACCAAGTGACGTGTAGTTCATCGGAACAGTCAACATATGATGCAATCCGAAAGGTAATAATAGACGCTCTAACGCACCGAAAATGAATGGTGCAATGATTGGCGCGCTATCTCTAGAAGAAGCGATCCAAACACCAAAATCATTTAACAATCCTTGAATGAACGGCCAAACAACACTTAGCACAATACCTGCGATTACAGATCCGCCAATTACAACGAATGGCACGAAACGTTTACCGTTAAAGAATGATAAGGAATCTGGTAATTTACTATAGTTGTAAAATTTATTGAATAGGTTTGCGCCAAGGAAACCAGCAATAATACCAACGAATACTCCCATGTTCAATGCAGGAGCACCTAATACAGTGGTGAAGTAATCACCAACAACCAGTTCTTGTCCAAAAAGTGTAGTGAAAGTAGCTTCAGGATCAGCTACCATATCGTTGTTAACTCCAAAGATCGCACCAGTGATACGGTTGATAAGAACGAATGCAATCAGTGCAGCAAAAGCTCCGCCTGCACGTTCTTTCGCCCATGATCCACCAATGGCAACCGCGAATAATACATGCAAGTTGGTGATGATTCCCCAACCGATATCTTCCATCACTCTTGCAATCGTTTGCACAAGAGCCATGTCTCCGCCAGTCATACCAACCAATTTACCAAGAGAAATCATAATACCAGCAGCAGGCATAACTGCAACCACTACTAATAAAGCTTTACCGAATTTCTGCCAGAAATCAAAAGACAAAAAGTTTTTCATTTTAATAGCCTTCTTTCCATATTTTTTCTATTTTTTGATGAAAACGAATTCATTTTTGTATAAATAAGTGCACATGGAGTGCAACCGTTTGCATTTTCCTATTGTAAGAGATGTTGGGTGACAATGCAAGTAGAAAATGTTATTTTAATAAATTATTAATAATGGTAATAAAAATGTCGGCAAGAAGTTATTTGAAGAATCTAACATTGCAGTTAGCTCTATACAGTGGTCATGAAAACGGGTACACTATTTCCGTAATAGATGAAGTAAAGGAGATTTGAATATGAAAAAGTGGATTTTTTCTATGATACTTGTTTTAATAATCGTGCTATCTGCATGCACAGAGGAAACAAATAAAGTGGACACTACCGAGTCAGAAAAGGTTGCTGCTGATGCTGACCAAAATGGAGAAACGGTTACTGTCCTAATGAATATACAGATGGAAATGATTCAGACCATCCGCAAGCATCTTGAACCAGTAACAACATATGAGAGATCAGAAGGAACGGGAGATCTTGAAACAGCTATAGAGGGAAGCAACCGTATTGCGAACGAACTTCGCGGGATAGAGATTCCTGAAAACTTAGATGCTAGCCTTCAGGGGGACATTAAAGATTCCATTGAATTGTTGGCCCTTTACTTTGAAGAGCGTGCTGCAACATTGGCAGACGGATCCGATATGGATGAGATGGACGCCGCGTTAGAAGATTTCCACCAGAAAATCGGTGATACTTTTAGAGGTGCAGGCTTGCATGCGCCAAATTTTGAAAAAGATGTACAGTGATAGTTTTACGCTTTAAAAGGGAGCGCCTTCCAGGTTTTGGAGGGCGTTTTTTTTTGGCGAAACATCAATACGCTGTGATGAGGACCTGAGCGAGGAGAAAAAGTGGTGAGAGAGGTCTTCATAGAGGTGATGAGGACCTGAGCCAGGAGGAAAAGTAACGAGAGAGGTCTTCATCCTCCACATCTCCTACTCAAATTAAGACATTATTTTTCCCATTCATAATAAACTAGCAATACCCCAATTTTATTTAGCCATGCGAAAGACTTGTCTATTACCAAGTTTCATGATAGGATTAATACAATTAATTATTAATAGAATAGTAAGTTTTCTTATCGCGAGAGGTGGAGGGACTGGCCCTATGAAACCCGGCAACCAGGAAATTGGTGCCAATTCCAGCAAGACAAACGTTCTTGAAAGATAAGTGGATGTTACGGGATCATACTCAAACTTCTTCTTATCGGAGGAGTTTTTTTGTTTGTCTACATACACAAACATAGAGGGGGAAGCATGAGATGAAGTTTGGATTTTGGTTGCCGATTTTCGGCGGTTGGTTACGAAATGTGGAGGATGAACAGATGCCCCCGACATTTGATTATGCAAAAAAAGTGATTCAGCAGGCGGAACGGCTTGGTTTTGATACGACATTGATTGCGGAATTATTTTTAAATGATATAAAAGGACCTCAAGAAGATACCCTAGAGGCTTGGTCAACCGCGGCTGCCCTAGCTGCCGTAACAGAGAAAATTGAAATCATGACAGCGATCAGGCCAGGATTTCACAACCCTGCCATTGCCGCAAAAGCCACTGCAAATATTGATCATATCAGCAACGGTCGCTTTACCCTCAATGTTGTGTCGGCGTGGTGGGAAGAGGAAGCCCGTCAATATGGCGGAATCTTCACCGAACATGATGAACGCTACGACCGCACGAAGGAGTTTATTGATGTCCTCAAGGGCTTATGGACAGAAGAGTCTTTTAGCTATGATGGTAAGTACTATCAGTTGAAAGAAACAAAACTCCACCCAAAACCGGTACAATGTCCTAATCCGATTCTTTATGCTGGCGGGGAAAGCCCAAAAGGGAAAGAGGTCATTTCCTCCCACTGTGATGCCTATGTGATGCATGGAGGAACGGTGGAGGAAGTGGCGGCAAAAATCGCTGACATGAAAGAGAGGCGATCCCAAACCTCTTCCGACAGTCCGTTTCAATCCTTTGGGATGGCGGCCTATGTCATCTGCAGGGATACGGAAGAAGAGGCCCAGGCGGAACTTGCCAGAATAACCGATGTGAAGGAATCAGAGGCATATGCAGGATTTAAGGATTTCACTAGCAAATCGCAACTCGAGCAACAACTGCAACTCCAAGATTATTCTGTCTCCAATAGAGGGTTGCGCCCTAATTTAATCGGTACCCCGGAGCAGATTGCTAATAGGATTAAAGAATATGAACAGGCAGGCGTGGACCTGCTGCTGTTGCAGTTCTCCCCACAACTGGAGGAAATGGAGCGCTTTGCAAAGCAGGTAATGCCACTTGTACACCCTCAAGCGGAAGAGCTTGCCGAAGCATAACAACAACAGAAAACTTTTATAAAATGGAGGCAAACATCGTGGCAAAAATCTATATTATTCATGAAAATAGCGAATGGACGACACATCTTACAAATAGATTGGAAGAATTGGAACTCCCTTTTGAAGAATGGCATTTAGACGAAGGGGTCGTTCCATTGACCGAAGTGCCCCCTGAAGGTGTTTTTTATAATAGAATGAGCGCTTCTTCCCATACCCGAAATCACCGCTTTGCACCGGAACTGACGGGATCGGTTTTGGCGTGGCTAGAACATCATGATCGAAAAGTGCTGAACGGCAGTCGTGCGCTTCAGCTGGAATTAAGCAAGGTCAACCAGTACACGGCACTTGAAAAGGCTGGGGTAAAGACGCCAAAGACCATTGCCGCAGTGGGGAAATCACACATCTTGCAGGCTGCCAAACGAATAGGTTCGGACTCATTTATCACAAAGCATAATCGTGCTGGAAAAGGGCTGGGAGTACAATTGTTCCATTCAACAGCAGCGCTTGAAGAATACATTTATAGCCCTAATTTTGAGGAGCCAGTAGATGGGATAACGCTTATTCAAGAGTACATCCAGGCACCAGAGCCGTTCATTACCCGCTGTGAATTCATCGGTGGGAAGTTTGTCTATGCGGTTCAAGTCGATACATCAGAAGGGTTTGAGCTATGCCCGGCCGATGCCTGCCAAATTGGTGACCTTTTCTGTCCGGTAGGGGAAGAGGTGGAAGAGAAGCCGAAATTCAGGATCGTGGAAGGTTTCTCCGACCCGATCATAAAAAAATACGAAGAATTCCTGCAAGCTAACAACATTCAAGTAGCGGGCATTGAATTTATCCGCAATCGCAACGGTGTCATTTATACCTATGATGTCAACACGAACACGAATTATAATGCAGACGCTGAAAAAGCCGCCGGCAAGTACGGCATGCTGGAGCTTGCGAAACTACTTGGAAAAGAGTTAGGGAGTCTAAAGGTAGCGGAAGTTCTTTAAAAAAGCATTCAAAAAAGCTATCCAGAAGTTCTGATAAGAACCCCCCGGATAGCTTTTTTATCGTGTTGTTAAAAATGCTCTTTTCTCAAAGGTTGTTGCTATTCGCTTGTAAAAAGTCGATCTCTCCGTATACCAGGAAAAGAGCACGACAGCAACAGTAAAAACGGTCGTTGTAAAAATACGAAATAGCAACAAAGTTTACGAAAACAGCCTATTAAAAGAAAAACAGATGCGCCATCAACGCGATGACAGGCAAGGTGATAAGGGTACGAAGGATGTAGATGACAAACATCTCCCAAAGGGAAACAGGCACTTTAGATCCCAGGATGACGCCCCCAACCTCAGATAGGTAGATCAGCTGCGTGACAGAGACTGCTGCCACAACGAAGCGAGTTAACTCGCTAGGAATTTCTGATGCCAAAATGGCTGGCAGGAACATGTCAGCGAACCCGACGATAAGTGACTTGGACGCCTCTGCAGCATCTGGAATTTGCAACAGTTCCAACAGTGGAATGAAAGGCATGCCAAGGTACACGAATAGTTTCGTATTTTCAGCTAGAATAAGTGCAATCGTACCGAATGTCATGACGATAGGTGCTACTCCCATCCACATATCAAGGACGTTGCGGCCGCCGTCTCGGAAGAACTTGCCGGCACTCTTATTTTTAGAGGCACGCTCCACCGCTTGGTTGTAACCCCATTTCAGAGGTGATTGACCTGATGGAATTAGTTCTTTTTCATCCTGTTCCTCGCCGTTATAGTACGTATCCGGCTTTCTGGATAGAGGAGGGATACGCGGCATGAGGATTGCTGCTACAAAACCGGCCACACCAATGGTGATATAGAACGGGATGAACATGTGGCCAAGGTCTACTTGAGAAATAACCACCAAACTGAACGTGATGGACACGATGGAGAAGGTGGTAGCAATGACCGCAGCCTCACGCTTTGTGTAATACCCTTCTTCATATTGCTTACTTGTAAGAAGAACCCCGATGGTTCCATCTCCTAACCAAGATGCTAGGGCATCGATGGAAGAGCGGCCAGGTAACTTAAACAAAGGGCGCATAATTTTAGTAAGAAGTGCTCCAAAAAGCTCCAAAAGACCGAAGTTTAGTAATAACGGTAAAAATAGACCTGCAAAAAGGAAAACAGTCAACAATACAGGCAGTAAATCATAAAGAATGACAGCACCTGTCACCTCGCTCCAAACCGCTTCCGGGCCGATTTCAAACAAGGTCATGATGGCAAAGATCATGGCAAGTACCCTCACGACTGTCCAGAAAATGGAGACATTCAACAAGGTATTAAAGAAACCGTCTTTTTGTGTGAATGAAGGCTTGGCGATTTTGGTAACGACCGTAGCGATCGCTGTGACGGCGATGATAGTGGTCATGATGGCAGGGATGGTATCCCCAAGAAAATTCCCTAAAATTTCTGCAAGAATGGCGATTGGAATCGTTAATTTTTCATTATACATAACAGGGAACATAAACAATAAGATCCCGATAAGTGAAGGAATAATAAATTTAAGTTTATCCGTAGTTCTGAAAGATGCACTGTTTTTCAATGTAATAGTCTCCTTATGCGTAAATATGCAACGTTAGTCATTTTAATACATTTTTAAAACTTTTCAAAGGTAGTTACTGGAATTAGGTATTTCCCACTCATTGTGATACCCCGAACATAATGGATGCAAACCTTATATATCATGCTTAATTAGCAAAATCGAGAATCTCCAACTCTTTGTTTTTCCTAAGGTCAATAAAGTGGTCATCCACCTTGATGATCGGTAAATGTGGTTCATCTGAGTGGATGAAGATAATCTCGGCTTGCTGCCCGTTATTCAAGACAACTTCTTCACGCAGATGATTGGAAAGGACATATCTCACAAATGGATAGACAATTGCAGGATTCAATCTATTATAATTTGCCTCCTGTATTAGAATTTTAGTAGTGGTAAATATATTTTGCTTTGGACGATAGCTCCGTTCCGATGAAAGTGCGTCATACATATCCGCCACAGATAAGATTTGAACGAAATAAGGAATCTTGGAATGCTTGATCCCGGTCGGGTAACCGCTTCCATCCAAACGTTCGTGATGCAGCAAGGCACCTTGCAGGATATGGGGATCGATTGTCCGGTTCTTTTTTAACAATTCATACCCATAGGTGGTATGTTTTTGGATTTCCATCCATTCCTTCTCCGTCAGGCGTGCTGGCTTCTGCAAAATCGTTTTGTCGATGAGCAGCTTTCCGACATCATGAAACAATCCCATCTGACCGAGCAGGCTGATGCTGCTTTTATCGAGCCCCTGCAGCTTTCCAATCAAGGAGGAATAGATTCCCACATTCAAGCTGTGGGTATAGGTATAGTTGTCATAGCTTTTCACTTGTTCTATGTACCGGATGAAAACGGGATCGTCCACCAGCTTATCCACTAACGGAGTCAACATCTGCTGGATATCTTCCAAAGGAGGCAAGCTATCCTGCTCCAGATTGGCGAAAATGGATTGGAAGGCATCAATACTCTTTTCATACATATTTTTCACATGCTGAAAATACTCTTTGGACAAATGATGGGGCTCGTCCACTACAAAGGCTTGGTCGAAATAATAAGCATGTTTTTGAAGGCTTTCCACATGCTTTGCATTCACAACTGTCCCTTTTTTTAACAAAAGATTCCCCGATAAAGAGTAAATATCATTTTTTAAGATTTTCCCTATATGATTGGAGGAAATTTTCATAGAGTTCTACCTCACCTAATCCGTTTAATACCTTTATTATAAGGGATTTTCTATTTTTAAAATAGGATTAATTACACTTTTCTAAATTTTTAGGAAAGTATTATCGCAGTATAATGTTTGAAATGAGAAGAAAGATTAACTAGGATAAGGGATAGACCAAATATAAATAGACATAAGAAGGTGAAATCACTTGGTAAAATGTATAGCCATAGATATGGATGGAACATTATTGAACAATAACCATGTAGTAAGTGAAGAAAACGCGGATGCGATCAAGCTTGCCAAGAACAATGGAGTGGAAGTGGTCATTGCCACTGGAAGAGCCTACTCCGAGGCCAAGGATGTCCTGGCGGAAGCGGGAATACATACCCCGATTATTTGCGTAAATGGAGCGGAAGCGCGCACGCCGGAAGGGGAAATTGTCGCCACAAATCCGATTGAAATTAGTCTTGGAAGAGAGCTTGCTCGAATTTTGGACAAGCATGATGTCTACTTTGAAATCTATACCCAAAACGGGACATTCTCGAAAGATTATGACAAGGCGATAGCAACCATTATGGATGTTTTCATGTCAGCGAGTGACGAAAATGATTATGACAAAGTTTTAAAGGCTGCCCAAGAAAGAATGGAAGAAGGGAATGTAAAAATGGTTGATAGCTTTGAACCTATTTTGCAAGATGAGGGGAAAGTTATCTATAAACTCCTTGCCTTCTCCATGAAAAAAGAAAATCTGGAAGCGGCACGTTCTGAACTGCTGGAACTTGGCACGGTTGCCGTAAGTTCGTCTGGTAAGGACAACTTGGAGATTACAAGTGTGGACGCTCAAAAAGGGATTGCCCTGACTACTTTCACCTCAGAGCGAGGAATATCCATGGAAGACACGATGGCCATCGGGGACAACTACAATGACGTGTCCATGTTCGAGCGTGTCGGCAGAGCGGTTGCGATGAAAAATGCACCAGATGGCGTAAAGGAAAAAGCGCATATGATTACGGATACGAATGTCAACAGCGGTGTTGCCAAGGCGATTATTGATGCGATGGCGAAGAGTGAAGTTGGTTAGGCAGGAATAATCAATAAAACCGGGGGCTTTAATTAGGCTACCCGGTTTTATTATTTCTACCAAAACATCCCAAAAATCCACCATTGAGCCACCGGCCTTCCATCCCTTATAATAGACTAGTTGCAACCTTAGAGTTTCGATTAACTAAAGAACAATTTACATATATACAAGGGGGTCCCGCTGCCATGAAGTTTCGTGCTTCTGCTGTGCAATATCCATTGCACACGATTTCAAGCTTTGACGAGTTTGCAAATCAAGTCATTCATTATGTGAAAACCGCCGCTGAATTTGATGCGGATTTTGTCCTGTTCCCTGAGTTTTTGACGACGCAACTGATATCTTTTCCGGTGGATGAAAGAGAGCAGACGATCCATGACCTGCCAAAGTACACGGAGCACTATCACCAGCTGTTCAGTGGGATTGCCATCCAGACCGGCATGCATATCATCGGCGGTACACACATCATTGAAAAAGAAGGGAAACTTTATAACGCGGCACACCTCTTTTACCCAGATGGGCGGATTGCTACACAGGCAAAGCTGCACCTTACACCAACAGAAGTGTATGAATGGGGTCTGACCCCTGGTGAGGACCTGCAGATCTTCCATACAGATTTTGGAACCATCTCCATGTTGACCTGCTATGATATCGAGTTCCCGGAAGCAGTCAGACTTGTAAAGGCGATGGGAGCGGATGTGGTGTTCTGCCCATCCTGCACAGATGACCGTCACGGCTTCCACCGTGTAAGATACTCCTGTCATGCGCGTACGATTGAAAACCAGATTTATGTTGTGACAACAGGTACTATCGGATCCCTGCCGACCGTCGATTTCATGCGCGGGAACTTCGGACAAGCGGCCATCATCTCACCAAATGATGTACCATTTCCTCCAAAAGGCATTGTGGCAGAAGGGGAGCTTAACACCGATATGATCATTACAGGCGACCTAGATTTAACACTCCTGCACAAAGTAAGAGAAGCAGGGTCTGTGACAACATGGCGTGACCGACGCAACGACCTATACCCGGACTGGGAGAAGCTTGTCAAAGGCACGCTCACATATTAATTGACAATGCTCTTTTCTCAAAGATTGTTGTTATTCACTAGTAAATAGTCGGCATTTGGACTATTTACAGCTTTCAGATCTAATTATGGCGTGTAACTTATCCTGCACGCATAAGAAAAGAGCACGACAGCAACGATTATTTCGGTTGCTATAAAAATACGAAAATCATTGACAAACAAACAAATCTGTCATACCTTATTATCATAATAAAATACACACATATAGGATTGTGACTGGTAATGCAGGCAAGACCTAATACGCTTTCTCCGACATTAGAGGAGCGTATTGGGTCTTTTTCTATTTCAGCACAATTCAGACATTTCATTTAGGAGGAAAATCATATGTCATTTTTCAAAAAGCTGTTCGGCGGTAAAGAAGAAACTAAAACAGAAGAGGTGTTAGTAGCACCAATCACAGGGGAAATCATCCCGCTTGAAGAAGTGCCAGACCCTGTATTCGCTCAAAAAATGATGGGAGACGGCATCGCGATTGAACCAACAGAAGGAACGGTAGTTTCCCCTGTAAACGGAGAAATCGTGCAATTCTTCCCAACCAAGCACGCGATCGGTATTAAGTCCGAAACGGGTGTGGAAGTACTGATCCACGTTGGATTAGAAACGGTTGGCATGAAAGGCGAGGGCTTTGAAGGGCTTGTCGAAGTTGGCGACAAAGTCAAAGTCGGCACTCCACTATTAACATTTGATATCGACCTGATCAACGAAAAAGCAAAAAGCATCGTAACACCTGTTATCCTCACAAATGGGGATATCATTGATACAGTGACAAAACATGCTGTCAAAACAGCAACTAAAGGTGAAACAGCATTGGTGGATTGGAATATAAAAGCTTAATTTTCCCGAGGACGCCCCTATTTTCCTTATTCACACCAAGTTACTGCTTTGTATAGCCTTTCGAATTGGTTATAATAAGAGGTAAATAGGGCGGTAAAATTGGGGAGAGACGAGATTGAAAATAAGTAAAGTGTTAAACAATAACTCGGTCGTCGTGAAAGAGGACGAACAGGAAAAGATTGTGATGGGTCTTGGTGTTGGCTTTCAGAAACGAAAAAACGACCTTGTGGACCGGAGCAAAATTGAGAAGATCTTTGTCATGAAAGAGGAAAATGACAAGTTTCAGGAACTGCTTTCCACCCTTCCTGTCGAGCATATTGATGTGGCCGAGGAAATCATCAGCTATGCGGAAGGCAAGCTGATGGTCCCATTGAGCAACCATATCCATATCTCCTTAACCGATCACCTCTCTTTTGCGATAGAGCGTCTGGATAAAGGCTACACTATACAGAATAAATTGCTGAATGAAATCCGGGTCCTGTACAAGCCAGAATTTGAAATTGGCCAATGGGCACAGCAATTAATCCAAGAGCGTCTTGGCGTGGATATTCCGGATGATGAAGTCGGACATATCGCTCTTCATCTTCATACGGCCAAGATGGGTTCAAAAAGCATGGAGAACACCATGCAACTGGCTTCCATCATCCGCGATGCGATTGAGATTATTGAGAAAGAGTTTGATATGACGATTGAAGAGACTTCCATCAACTATCAACGCTTGCTCACACATCTTAGATTTGCAATCAACCGTGTCGAAGAAGGGGAACCTTTTCACTCAATGGACCCTGAAATGCTAGAATTACTCCAGATGAAGTTTGGAAAAGCATTCGGGACCGCGCAAAAGATTTCAGATTTTCTGCTCGCAGAATATGACATCAACTTCCCTCTATCGGAAGTAGGATACATCACGCTCCATATCCAACGATTGACAGATAAGTAAAGAGGGATTCATTTTATCAAACTGGTTAAAATGTAACCGTATTCGCTAACATGTATATACAGGATTGTGACTGGTAATGCAGGCAAGACCTAAAACAAGTAAGGACATAGGGACCACTCTATCTTCTTACAAGTTTTAGGTCTTTTATTTTGAAAAAAAATAATAGGAAAATGAGGTGCTCATCATGAATTATAAAAAGATAGCCAAAGATCTGATCCCTCTGCTTGGAGGAGAGGACAATGTCATCAGTGCCACACACTGTGCCACTCGTCTGAGACTTGTCTTGAAAGATGACGATAAAGCAACAGCCAACCGCGACAAAATAGAAGAGCTTGATGGAGTGAAAGGGGCCTTTGCAAGCTCCGGACAGTTCCAGGTCATCTTCGGGACAGGCATCGTCAATAAAGTCTATGCTGAATTTGCAGAAGAAGTGGGCCTTAAAGAGAAGGACACGCAAGATCACGGGGAAGCGGCGAAAAAGAAAATGAATCCGTTCGCCCGTTTCGCAAGAACATTATCCAACATTTTCGTACCGATCATCCCTGCCATCGTGGCAAGTGGTCTCTTGATGGGACTCCTGGGAATGGTAACAACATTCGGCTGGGTCGCTGACGACAGCTCGTTTGTACAAATGCTAAACATGTTCTCTAGTGCAGCTTTCATCATCCTGCCAATCCTGCTCGGCTATAGTGCCGCAAAAGAATTCGGGGGAAATCCGTTCCTTGGTGCGGTTATCGGGGGAATCATGACACACCCTGATTTGCTGAATCCATGGGGACTTGCGGAAGCGCAACCAGATTACATGAATTTCATGGGCCTTGATGTTGCCTTAATTGGTTACCAAGGAACCGTTGTACCTGTCCTTCTTGCCGTATTTGTGATGAGCATCATAGAAAAAAATCTACGCAAAATTGTACCAAGCGCTGTAGATTTACTTGTAACACCATTTGTGACCGTCATTTTGACTGGATTTATCACGCTTCTTGCCATCGGACCTTTAGGAAATGCCATCGGTTCCGGTATCACAGTTGTTCTGAACTTTGTTTATGATTATGGCAGTGTTTTTGCCGGACTTATTTTCGGTGGAATGTACTCGCTGATCGTTATTACAGGAGTCCACCACAGCTTCCATGCAATTGAAGCGGGACTCCTTGCAGAATTAGGCTTCAACTATCTGTTGCCAATCTGGTCCATGGCCAATGTGGCACAAGGTGGAGCAGGTCTTGCCGTATACTTCCTTGCCAAGCGTGCAAAGACGAAAGAACTTGCCCTGCCTGCATCCCTTTCTGCATTCCTGGGGATTACAGAACCAGTTATCTTTGGGGTAAACTTGAGATATCGTAAACCATTTATCGGAGCGGCAATCGGGGGTGCGTTAGGTGGAGCCTATGTCGTATTGACCAATGTAGTGGCCAACGCGTATGGTCTGACAGGCATCCCGATGATTGCCATTCTTGTTGAGTTCGGAACGGTCAATGTCGTCAACTACCTCATCGGCTTTGCAATTGCGGTAGTCGGTGCCTTTGTTGCGACATGGATCATGGGCATTAAGGAAGAAGATGTAAAGTAATTTAAAGTATCTCCCCTGTTGACTGAAGTGCAAGGTGTGAGGCTCAAGCATCGCCCCGCGGAAAGCGAACACCTGAAACGGAAGGAAACAGGGAGTTAACCGGATACCAACTGATTTAAAGGAGGGGCCACCCATGAAAAAAGGAATCATCTCACTAGGAGAAGCGCTGATAGACTTCATTCCGCTTGATCCTGACAACATCACCTATCAAAAAAGCCCAGGAGGAGCCCCTGCCAACGTGGCAGTCGGTGTAGCACGTCTTCAGACAAAGTCCACCTTCATCGGCAAAGTCGGAAACGATGTGCTGGGAAGATTCCTGCATAAAACACTTTCAGACTACGGCGTCAACACAGACTCTATGCTGTTGACAGAAGACGTTCGCACAGGTGTCGTATTTGTCACATTAGAAGACGGGGAGCGCAGCTTTGACTTCTACATTAACCCAAGTGCGGACCGTTTCTTAACAGAAGAAGAGATAGATGAGAAGCTTTTTGAAGAAAATAAAATACTCCATTTCGGCTCCATCTCCCTTATCAGCGAGCCTTCCAGGAGTGCCACGATAAGAGCGGTTCAGCTTGCGAAGGAAAAAGGCATGACGGTATCTTATGACCCGAATCTCCGACTTGGCCTTTGGGAAAGCGAGGAAGCGGCGAAAGAGCAAATCATTTCCATGCTTTCTTATGCAGATATTTTAAAAATATCAGAAGAAGAACTAGAGTTTATGACAGGAGAGAAGGATATCGAAAAAGGAGTGGCAAAGCTTGCTAACTACGAAATTCCTCTTCTACTCGTGACACTTGGTTCAGAAGGTAGCTATGTATTTACGAAAGACGGGTACCAACATGTACCTGCCCGCAAGGTGGAAACGGTGGATACAACAGGAGCGGGTGATGCATTTGTATCCGGGATTCTCTATAAAGCGAACGAATGGGAAGGCGATATCCGTAGCCTCCCACTTGCAGGTGCAGTGGAAATGGCGACTTTTGCAAGTGTCTCCGGCTCCCTTGCCGCTTCGGAAAAGGGTGCGATGACCGCACTCCCTACGTTAGATCAGGTTCAATCCATACTAGCAAAATAAGAGGCCGCTGAAAAACCTAAAAACTTATCTTTTTTATGGTTTCTAGCTGTTGATTGGAGCAATAGGCGAAGACTCCAGCGGGGGGATAGCGGCAATCTTGAGACCCCGCAGGGCGTAGCCTGAGGAGGCTCAAGGTCGCCCTCTGGATAAGCGAAGCCGTTTGCGGAAATCAACAGCGGTGTTAATCATATTATTAAAGTTCGTTACTTTTTCAGTGGCCTCCAAAATAAAGGAGTTTTTCTTTTATGACGGAAAGAGAGCAAGAGCTTATTAGACTTGCAGAGGAAGAAGTGGAGAAAAATAAAGAGCTGGTGGAGCGTGATCCGTACCGTTTGCGCTACCACTTGATGCCACCTGTCGGATTATTGAACGATCCAAATGGATTTATCCAATGGAATGGCACCTACCACCTTTTTTATCAGTGGATGCCATTCAAGACAGGTCATGGTGCAAAATTTTGGGGGCACTATTCTTCAAAGGACCTTGTGAACTGGAAGCATGAACCTATTGCCCTTGCTCCAAGCGAATGGTTCGAGAAAAACGGCTGTTATTCTGGCAGCGCTGTGGAACATGACGGGAAAATGATCCTCTTTTACACCGGTAATGTGAAAGACGAGGATGGAAATCGCGAGACCTATCAGTGTATGGCGGTTTCGGAAGATGGTGTAACGTTTGATAAAAAAGGACCTGTTGTCGAGCTGCCGGAAGGGTACACCGCTCATTTCCGAGATCCTAAGGTGTGGAAGAAGGATTCGCACTGGTATATGGTCGTCGGTGCGCAAAGTGAAGACCTGACTGGCAAAGTCGCGCTTCTGAAGTCTGCTGATCTAAAAGACTGGAAGCACCTTGGCGCCATTGCAGGATCTGGCCTGAACGGACTGGGAGACTTTGGTTACATGTGGGAATGCCCAGATTTGTTTGAACTTGATGAGGTCGATATTCTCGTGGCATCCCCCCAAGGCCTCAAGCCGGAGGGCATGAAGTACCATAACGTTTACCAGGCAGGTTATTTTGTTGGAAAGCTTGATTACGAGCAGGCCAAATTTGAACACGGTGAATTCGTGGAACTGGATCGCGGATTTGAATTCTACGCACCGCAAACTACTTTGGATGATAAGGGCCGCCGCTTGATGGTCGGCTGGATGGGGGTTCCTGAGCAGGATGAGGATAAACATCCGACCATTGCCCATAAGTGGATTCATGCGCTGACATTACCGCGCGTGTTGAAATGGGTGAATGGAAAATTACTGCAGGTACCGGCCGAGGAACTAGCTCAATTGAGACAGGTAAGTATGGTCGAGCTTTCGGATATGCAACTATCTGAGGATAATGCCGGACTTGCCATGGAAGAGGAGAGAGCGTTTGAGATGAGCTTTTCTTTTGGGAGGGATGTGACCTCCTTTGAGCTTGCCCTGGGTGATGCCGCCCAGCTGACTTATGATGACTCTTCAAGTGTGTTTTCTCTTCATCGCAAGAGCTTTGTGACAGGAGAGTGGGAAACCAGGAGCTGTAAGCTAGAGGCCTTAACGGAGCTGCGTGCATTTGTGGATACTTCCTCCATCGAAGTGTTCTTGAATGGTGGGGAAGAGGTATTTACGGCGCGGGTATTCCCTGGATGCGATTCTGCTGCGGGGAAAGTTTTGCTTTCCGGGAGCGGCACGGTGGAAAAAGTGTCTGTCTGGGAGTTGTGAACTTAGAGATGGTGTGGCACAGCACGAAAATGTCCTCATCACTCATCCCGATCACTTAGGAACCAGAAAACCTACCTCCAACGAAAAAGTTATGTATGAGGTACCCTCTATAAGGAATGCTAAAGAGAAGCCAAGAATCATTTAAACGGCTTCTCTTTTTTTACTGCATTGCTAGGCCAAAGGACCCGCATGATACACCAAAGGAGGCGCATACAAACAATGGAATTGGTGATCTATCTTATACTCACTTGGTTTATCGCAACCTACTTCCTTTTCCAAAAGAAGCCCCTTCTCATGATAGAAAATTTAATGCTGTTTCTATTCTTCTTATTTGTCAACAAGTGTGTCCTTACCATGATAAGCATGAACATGAGCTTAATCATGTACAGCAAGGAACCTCATCTATTCCTCTGCTTTTGGTTGCAGCGCAACATAATATTCCCTTTGGTCCTGCTAATTTTCGTTAACGGGGTTTTCCAGAGATCCATGATCACAAAAGTGGTGGCGGGAGTGTTCACTTTGATTATCATTTTGTTAAGTGAGGCGCTGGCAATCCATTTTTCCGTCATTCATTATCATATGTGGTCATTTTTCATCTCATTTGTGGTGGCTGCACTTTATCTTTTGGCTGCATTGGGAATCTCGACAATCTATCGTCGACTTTTAGTAAAAGATGGGATGGTGAACACCTGAAATGGAACCCACTCCAACGATTAACTACGATTATTATTTCAACTCGAATGAATGGTTTATCATCATTTCCTTGCTCGCGGGCTATGCACTTATTTTCTTTTTACCGAAAAGGTTCCCGTTATCGCTCACTCTTTTGTTTCTCATTATCGGAATCAATAGCGGCATTGTTTTTGATCACACCATCAGCATCCCGCCTTTTGACTTTTACGATGTGAACGACAGCTCATATTTTGAACTGTTCGATTTCCTGTCCTATATCCAGTACGGTCCGTTTGGATACCTTTTTTTCTATCTTCATAGCTACCTCAAAATAAAGGGCTATTTCAACATGCTCTATATTGTCATGTGGTCGATCATTGCCATGTTCACAGAGGGGATTGCTGCATACCTGGGGGTTTTTCATTACAAGGAAGGCTATGTATTCTACTTCTCGTTCCCTTTTTATTTTTATATCCAGAGCATTACATTGGTGCTCTATCTTTACATCATGAAGGTCACCAAGATTCCACAAAAATACCCTCCACACCAATGATTGCGTGTGGAGGGTATAAGACTGTACCCGGCACGTGCCCGGTCCCTTATAAAAGTAAGAATGCCAGAGAAATAATAGTACCACTCACAAATAGAACAATGACACAAAAGCCCATGATGTCCTTCGCTTTTAAGCCGGCAATTGCAAGAGCTGGCAAGGCCCAGAATGGCTGGATGAGGTTCGTCCATGCATCCCCCCATGAAACAGCAAGTGCTGTCTTGGCAATGGAAACATTCATCGCTTGTGCGGCTTCTAACATGACAGGAGCTTGAACGCTCCATTGTCCGCCTCCTGAAGGGACAAAGAAGTTCACAATTCCTGCACTAAGGAAAGCGAAGAAATGGAATGTGTGCTCATTGGAAATGTTGACGAACGCTTCCGACATGACAGCTGCAAGCCCAGATAGAGTCATCATACCCATGATTCCTGCATAGAACGGGAACTGGATGATAATTCCGCTTGCCCCTTTCACTGCATTTGTGACAGCTTCAAGGAAGTTCTTCGGACGCCAGTGGAACAAGATTCCCAGGAATAAGAATAGGAAGTTAACAATATCAAGATTAAGTTTAAACCCATTATCTGCAAAATAGTAGAATAGGAATAGAAGACCCATAACAGATACCGTTAGTGATAGAATCCAGCTGTTCTCCAGGCGCTCGGCTGGTGTCATGGCCGATTTCTCCAGGGTTGCCGCCTGCAGGCTTGATGCATCATCTAACAGGGCTGGATCGACCGTGACGGTTTCGTCCTTAGATGGCATCATGAAACGGTTCAATAATGGCAGTGTCACAAAAAGGGCTGCCAGGATGATCAAGTTAAAAGGAGAGAAAATTGTCTGATCCGTTGAAATGACCCCGATCAATCCTTCTGAAAAATGTCCCTCTGTTGCGATGGTGAGGGGAATGGAACCGGAAAACCCACCATGCCAGACAATAAATCCGCTGTAAGCGCTTGCAATTAAAAGCCTGTAATCTACACTTTGAACTCGTTTTGCAAGCTCTTTTGCAAATAATGCTCCGATAACAAGACCGAAGCCCCAGTTAATCCAGCTAGCAATAATGGAAACAATGGTTACGATAATAATCGCACTACCCGGAGATTTAGCTGTAGATGCCAATGCGCCAAGGAATCTCTTGAAAATGGCGCTGCTTGCTAGTACGTACCCTGTAACGAGCACAAGTACCATCTGCATAGAAAAGGCGAGCAGAGCCCAGAAACCACTGCCCCAATGCTGTACCATATCAGTAGGACCACTATCGGTAAAAATGAGGCCAAGGCCGAATACCACAAGTGTCAAGATGATAACAAACAAGAATGGATCCGGTAAATAACGCTGCATAAGACGATTGAAAAATGAAATGATTCCCTTCACAATACTCCCCCCAATAAAGTTTTTTGTCGAAATTTATCCCATCCCTCCTTTACATTTCTATACTAATAGTTATATTCCTGCTTTTTTGAGGGCAGTCCAGGAAATACAAAAAATACACCCCCTGTATAAAGAGGGTGTAACACTGTTGATTTCCGTTCTAGGCGCTTCGCTTTCCTGCGGGCGGTCCGGGAGCCTCCTCGGCTTGCCCCTGCGGGGTCTCCCCTGTCCCTTCCTCCCGCGGGAGTCTGCGCGCCTTCCACTACATTCAACATAGTTTCTGCATTTATGGAGAATATATCTATCACATCTTTTTACTTCTGTTCAACCCCGGTTCCCGCCTTAATGATTGAAAGAGGGAGTAACAGATCCCAATTAAAATGACCGTAAACGGCAGCGCCGAAACCAGTGATGCTGTCTGTAGGCCCTCGAGCCCACTGGCTAATAATAGGACTGCGGCAATCGCGGCCATCAGGGTTCCCCAAATAACACGTAAGAAAAGAGGGGGATTCAGACTTCCACCAGATGTCATCGTCCCTAGAATATAGGTAGCAGAATCTGCAGAAGTAATCAAAAACGTAAAGATGAGTAGAATGGACAGCAGCGATAATATAAACGTAAATGGCAGCTGTGCAAAGGTTGCGAATAGGGCAGAGGTGATATCATTATCCACTGCCTGGGCAATCTCGGTTCCACCAAAAAGATCAAAGTGCAAAGCGGTTCCGCCAAAAACGGCAATCCAGAACAAGGCGATGACAGGAGGGACAATCAGTACCCCGAACACAAACTCCCGGATGGTTCGACCCCTGGAAACCCTGGCAATGAACGCTCCTACAAATGGTGACCAGGCGATGGCCCATGCCCAATAGAAAATCGTCCAATCACGCACCCACGTTCCTCCTTGATAAGGGGTAAGTCGTAAGCTCGTATTGAAGAAACTCGATATATAATCACCAATCCCTAGCGTGAAAGTATTCAGAATAAAAACTGTTGGACCAGCAATGAACACAAACGCCATTAAAAGGAGAGCCAGTGTCAGGTTAAGATTACTTAAGTACTTTATTCCACGCTCAATCCCGGTGGTAGTAGAAGTGAGGTAAAGTACCAACAGGACCGCAATGATGATTAGCTGTATCGTCCCGTTATTGGGAATGCCAAACACCACATTCAATCCCCCATTGATTTGAAGAATACCAAGACCAAGGGAGGTGGCAACCCCCATCACTGTCGCAATAACTGCAAGAATATCAATCGGTTTTCGTATGTATTCACGTTTCTTCTCTCCGATAATCGGTTTCAATGTCGTAGAGATAAGCCCGTTCTCTTTTTTTCGGAATTGAAAATATCCGATGGCCAAGCCCACAATGGTAAAGACCGACCACTGACTTACACCCCAATGGAAAAACGAATACTGCATCGCAACCCGTGCAGCGTCTTCCCCTATGGCCTCCACCGTTTCCCGGGGCGGGGTAAAGAAATGGCTCATCGGCTCGGCGATTCCCCAGAACACAAGCCCGACACCAAATCCCGCACTGAACAACATCCCGACCCATGTGAAAAACGGGAACTCAGGGCGATCCTCATCACTTCCAAGCCGAACCCTACCATATTTCGTCATGGCAATGACTACACAAAATAAAACAAAAAATAATACCGCCAATAAATAAAACCAACCGAATGCATAAGTGGTAAAATTGAAAATTTCCGTTGCAACGTCAGCAAAGGCCTTTGGTGCAACCGCTCCAATTACCACCAATAATGCCACCACGATGGCGGAAAACCAAAACACAATATCTAGCTTTTTCACCGTCAATTCTCTCCAATCTCTCTATAAAATGCTATTTTCGTAATAAGTTCAATATTTTACTTTTCCCTATCTAACTAGATTTACACTTTTTATTGACAGAGTGGTTGTCTTTCCAGTATGTTTAAATAAAAAGTGAGTAATCACTCATTATAAAAAGTCTATAATTCTGTTGATTTCCATTCCAGGCGCTTCGCTTTCCAGTGGGCGGTCCGGGAGCCTCCTCGGCAAGCCTGCGGGGTCTCCCCTGTCCCTTCCTCCCACAGGAGTCTTCGCGCCTTCCACTACAATCAACAAGGTAATTACATTCATCGAAAAGGTAACTATAAACTATCTTAAAGAGATGACTTTCTAGCTGTGGATTGGAGCAAATGGCGAAGACTCCAGCGGGGGAGTAGCGACAATCTTGAGACCCGCAAGCGTTGTGAGGAGGCTCAAGGTCGCCCCGCGGAAAGCGTAGCCATTTGCGCAAAGGAACAGCGGAGGTTAACCAATCCACTAAAATTTTTTAGCCATAAAAAGAGAGGGGAAAAACAATGTCCAATCAAGTCTGCAACGTATCGCAATTATCGATTTCATTTGGAAGAACAGAAGTATTAAAAAATATCAGCTTAACTATCGACAAGGGAGAGATTTTCGGTTTCTTGGGACCATCGGGAGCGGGAAAGACGACTCTTGTGAAAGCAATCGCAGGTCTTCAAACCATTCATACAGGGGAGGTGGAGGTACTGAACGCTAAAATGCCCACCTTGTCACTCTCGGAAAGAATCGGGTATATGGCACAATCCGATGCCCTTTATCAGGATTTGACAGCGCAGGAAAATCTTCAGTTTTTTGCATCTCTTTATAAGATGAAGACCACAGTAAGAAAAAATAGAATCCAAGAAGTGATGGAACTGGTCAATCTGCAGGAGCACCTTCATAAGCCTGTTCAGCAATTCTCAGGAGGGATGAAACGCAGACTCTCCCTAGCGATTTCTCTTCTCCATAACCCGGAAATCCTCATCCTGGATGAACCTACTGTGGGAATTGATCCGTTGCTTAGAAAGTCCATTTGGCAAGAACTGAGGGAACTTAGCAGGCAGGGCACCACCGTACTTGTTACCACACATGTCATGGATGAAGCGCAAAAATGCGACCGCCTTGCCATGATCAGAGAGGGAGAGCTACTTGCAGTGGGAAGTACAGAAGAACTGGAAAGGGCGACGGGTACGACTAATATGGAAGACGCGTTCCTGAAACTTGGAGGTGCAACAGTATGAGAGTCACTGCTGTAATCATTCGTATTTTACGTCAGTTTGTTCGGGATAAAAGAACGCTAGGCCTAATGATTGTCGCTCCTATGCTTATCTTGGCCCTGATGAATGTGGTGTTTGCAGAGGAAGTGTTTGATAATATTGCTCCCTTTCTTATCGTATTCTTCGTTTTCTTTTTCGTCTTTTTGATTGCAGGGGTGTCTTTTCTCCGAGAAAGGACCAGTGGGACGCTCGAACGGCTGATGGCTACGCCAATCAAGAGATGGGAACTTGTCATCGGATATGTTGCCGGCTTTGGAATATTTACGCTCATCCAATCCAGCATCATTGTCCTGTTTACCATCTATATTTTGGACATTCAGATGGTAGGAAGTATTTTCTACATCCTAATTGTCACCTTCACTACAGCAATTACAGCGTTGACACTGGGAACCTTGTTATCTGCATTTGCCCGTAACGAGCTGCAGATGGTTCAATTTATTCCGCTTGTTGTCGTTCCGCAAGTCTTCTTTTCAGGCCTGTTTTCCATTGAGGCCATGCCGAATTGGCTCCAGAAAGTCAGTTTGGTTATGCCTTTGACCTATGCAGGGGAAGCGATGAAGGATATTATGATTAGAGGGAAGGGACTTGAAGAAATAGTCGGAAACGTTCTGTTGCTGTTTGGATTCTCCCTTCTGTTTATCCTTTTGAATATTAGAGCATTAAAAAAATATCGTCCGACTTAAGGCTAATGCGGAAAGGAGCAGGCATGGACAATCAAGAAGAAAAGAAAATGAGTGAAAAACACCGAAAAATACTGGAGGCGGCCATTGAAACATTTGCCGAGAAGGGGTATGCCGCCACCTCTACGAATGAAATTGCCAAAAAGGCGGGGGTAGCAGAGGGCACCATTTTCAGGCATTATAAAACGAAAAAAGAGTTGCTTCTTTCCATCGTATCTCCGACGGTGGCCAAATTTGTCGCACCGCATATGGCCAAATCGTTCTCCAAGGAAGTACTAGAGGGAGAGTATGATAGCTACGAATCATTTCTTAGAAAACTAGCATACAACCGCTATGAGTTTATCAAACAGAATTTCCCGATTCTAAAAATCTTTATCCAGGAAGTGGCGTTTCATGAAGAGTTTCAAAAGCCATATTTCACCCTCTTCAAAGAAGTAATCCTGCCTAACTTTACAAAAGTGGTGGTACACTTCCAAGAAAAAGGGGAGCTGAAACAGCTTCCGCCAGAAACAATCATCCGCTTGACGATTTCCACCATTGCAGGAACAATCTTTACGCAACGCTTCCTTGTTCAAGATCAGAATTTTGATCAAGAGCTGGAAGCGGCGATTTCCTTTTTGATGGATGGATTCAAGCCTCGCGATAAATAGTACGAGCAGTAAAAGTGGAAATATAATTCCCCTCCTGTGTACAATGGGAAAAAGACTATTGGAGGGGAAGCAACATGAATCAGACCATTGAAACCATTCTTTCACATCGTTCGGTCCGTAAATTTGAAGACAGACCTTTAACAAACGAACAAATAAAAACAATCGTTAAAAGTGCCCAAGCAGCGTCAACCTCAAGCTTCATCCAAGCCTATTCCATTATTGGAGTAAAAGATAAGGATAAGAAAAAACGGTTGGCGGAGCTTGCAGGAAACCAGCCCTATGTGGAAGATAATGGCCACTTCTTTGTTTTTTGCGCGGATTTTCGTCGTCACGCACTCATCGGAGAAATGGAAGCTACAGATGTCACAGAATCCATCGAAAGCACTGAGAAGTTCATGGTAGCTGTCATCGATGCCTCCCTTGCGGCACAGAATGCTTCTGTTGCTGCCGAGTCCATGGACCTTGGTATCTGCTATATTGGCGGAATCCGTACCAATATCCAAGAGGTTGCAGAGCTATTGGGGATGCCTGCCAACACCATTCCTTTGTTTGGCCTTGCAGTAGGCTATCCCGCCCAAGATACCGCGGTGAAGCCACGTTTACCTCTGGAGCACATCTACCACGAAGAGGTCTATCAGCAGGATGAACAGGCATATAAGAAGCAACTCGAAGACTACAACAAGGAGATCTCCGCCTATTATCATGAGCGTACGAAGGGAAAGCGTTCCGATACATGGACAAGCCAGATGGCCGGCATGCTGAAAGAGCCGAAGCGCAAGCATATGAAAGAATTCGTGGAACGAAAAGGGTTTGCAAAAAGATAAGGTCATAGTGTTCAAATAGAAAGGCCGCCCCGATGGTGAGAACGGGGCGGCCTTTTTATATGGAAACTACCTGACCTCTACAATTCTACGAACCAAGGGAACTAAGCCATACCCTATATAAAACCCCAACACATTCAAAATTAGGTCATCAATATCCAGGCTGCCTCTATTGGTAAGGAGCTGGGTGATTTCAATGCATGAAATTAGTGCAAAAGGAAGGAACACTCTAATCAAGAAACTCCTAGTCCAAAATGCAAGTAAAACACCAAAGGGCACAAACAATCCTACATTAGCAGCCAAGTTATAGAAAGAAACAAACCAATCTGCATTGCCCGAAAGGTAAAGGGAAATAGTTTTAAAAGGAACAAGATTGCTGTTATCATAGGTCGCCTCACTAGGTCTGATGAATAAAAGGATCACTAGGGAAACGGTATAGAAAATAAAGCCCACAAGTAGAAAGGGGCGTCTTATTCTTACTTGCTGTTTGGTTAAAAATAAATAGATGCTTAGGTTCACAACAAACATGCAAAAAAAGAGCACTACCAAAACAACGGGATGTAAGTAGGTAGTGAGCGTGCTGGTTAAGGGAATGAAAATCGTAAAAATTGCGATGCTGATTAGGGAAGGAATGAGTATTTTTTTCAAGTATGTGCTACCTCCGCTCAAAGAAAAAACCGGGTCGTATCCCGCCCGATTAGTCTTCCTTTACCGTTTCTTCTTCAACGGCGGTTCCTTCTAACAACTTTTTCAATTGGGAAAGATGGTCGCCGTCTTCTTTTTGCAAGATTTTTCTAATGATGGGTTTGGTGAGTTTCATGACGAAGCCTGAAGTGTGAATGTCCCCTTGAAAGTGAACCTTCGTACCACCATCCACAGTAGGTTTGAAGTCATAGTGGTATATAACCTTGAGCCCATTTGTTTCACTCTGGACCACATAACGCTCGTTCGGTAAGAATTCGATAAACTCGATGATAGAAGAAGCTTGCCGTCCGCGAATTTCACGCGTTTCCTTAAACTTAGTACCTACTTGCATTGGACCTTCTGTCAACTTTTCAATAGCTACAACGTTTTGCATGATGTCAGTAGCGTTGTTCATATTGGCCGCATAAGAAAAAACCTCTTCTAAGGGCTTAGAAATAATGACGGAATCCTGGATATCTGGCAAGGTAATTGCTCCTCTCATAAACCATGTCTTTTAATTTAATAATAGCACAGAAAAAGGAAGGACTAGTCAGAATTTGAAAAAGGGAAGTTTAAAAAGTTCTTGATACGGAAATATACACAGTAACAAGTTGAACTAATAAAAATTTGAGGAGGAAAACATTATGTTAGGATTATTAATTACCCTTTTAATAGCAATCGTAATTGGAATGATCGGTAGTGCCATCGCACCTGGTAGAATGCCTGGGGGAATCTTGGGAGCAATGCTGGCAGGTTTAGTTGGCGCTTGGATTGGTCACGGCTTATTCGGTTCTTTAGGACCTGTTATTGCTGACTTTGCCATCATCCCAGCAATCATTGGTGCCGCAATCTTCGTATTCTTGTTAACACTGATCTCCAGAGGAATGAGAAGTGCAACATAATAGTAGAAAAATAAAAAGAGGTAGCCGATTGATTCCGGCTACCTTTTGATTTGTACATAAAACCAGTATAGCAACTATAACGCTATTACCTTGTTGATTGTAGTGGAAGGCACGAAGACTTCTGCGGGAGGAAGGGACAAGGGAGACCCCGCAGGCGAAGAGAGGCCACTGAAAAACCTAAAACTTATCTTTTTTATGGTTTCTAGCTGTTGATTGGAGCAATAGGCGAAGACTCCAGCGGGGGGATAGCGACAATCTTGAGACCCCGCAGGGCGTAGCCCGAGGAGGCTCAAGGTCGCCCCGCGGAAAGCGAAGTGCCTGAACGGAAATCAACTGCTTGGCGAAATACAAAGAAAGAGGCAGCCTTATAGGCTACCTCTTCTTATAATTATTTCGCTTCCAAACGGCGGATACGCTCATTTAAATCAGGGTGAGTAGAGAATAAAGAGCTCTTTCTCTTCCCGTTGATTTTAAGGGATGCAATCGCAGTATCCTTCTCTTCCGTTACACGGTTTGTGTAAGCCTGAAGGGAACGCAATGCATGAACCATTTTGTCCTTACCTGCAAGGTCAGCGCCTCCACGGTCTGCGTGGAACTCACGATAACGGGAGAAGGCGAATACGACAATGCTTCCAAGAATCGAGAATGCGATCTGGAACACGATGATGGCAATGAAATGCACAATCGGTGCCATTTCTTCTTTTACAAAACGGGACGCGATAAATGCAGCGATACGTGCCAAGAATACAACAAATGTATTCACCACACCTTGTAATAAAGTCATGGTTACCATATCACCATTGGCAATGTGGGCAACCTCATGGGCGATAACACCTTCAACGGCAGCATCGTCCATCTCTTGTAATAAACCAGAGGAAACAGCAACTAATGAACGGTTCTTAGAAGGACCCGTTGCAAATGCGTTCACTTCTGGGGAATGGTAGATTCCAACTTCCGGCATTTTAGTAATACCAGCAGCGCGGGACATGCGGTGAACCATATCAACAATTTGACGCTCTTGTGAATTCATCGGACCATCCGGATCGATGATCTTCACGTTCATCATTTTCTTTGCCATCCAACGGGACATTAATAAGGAAATGAAAGAACCTGTGAAACCGATGATGGCACTGAATATGAGAAGTGCGCCGAAGTCAATTCCGCCTGATTCGTTAATATAGTTTCCAGCACCAGTCACCATAAAGATGATGGAAATCGTCGTTAAGACTAGTACGTTCGTAAGAATAAAAAAGAATATGCGTTTTGCCATGTTTCTCCTCCTGATTGTTTTGAGGTCTTATGAACCTCTATCTCTCTTGCTTTCATTATAGATTGAAATGTATATTTTTTCAACGAAAGTGTCTGACGTAATTTGACGAAACGGTCTTGCCATTTTACTATAAATGCATGAATGACGGATGAAGAGGGTGTGTTTGGCCATGGGGAAAGAGTGGACCAGGATGGAGATGGCGGAGTTTCTGGGCAAGATGGCACAAGGATTGAGTTCTGTTGAAAATAGACAGGATATGCCGAAAAGTTTCCAGAATCTTTTCGAAAAAAAAGGTAAAGAGGATATCGGACTGACAATGTCCAATATTGTCTGGCTTGGCAACCAGCTGGAGAGCGCGAATTATTCTGAGCCGGCTCTGAAAAATTGGGTGAAACGGGAGATAAAGGAATATATCGGTGGCCCACAGATCGGACGCAAATATTCCATCCAGCAGGCGGCCCTGCTATTTATCGTAAAAGACCTCAAGGTGCTCCTTGATTTCGAAGCGATCCGGAAGATACTTGGTTCCATTTTTAATAATCCTGTGAAACGGGAAGATGACATCATTAGCCCGATTCAATTCTACAAAGCATACTCGCGTTTATATGAGCGATTAGTAAACCAGACGGAATTACTATCGGAACAGATAATTAAAGCGGAAATCCAGTACTTTCTGTTAAAAGAGGAATCATATTCAGCAGAGGAAAAGGGCAAGATATTTGCTGCCCTGATGGTGGCAATCCTTGCTGTCCGGACCAATTTTCTTAAAGCGTGGGCGAAACGGTATGTGATGGATGAAAAAGGAAAAGAATAAAGGGGAGAAAAGTTTAAAATATGTAAACGCTTCACTGCCGACACTTAGGTTATAATAGGTGTAAAGCTTGATTCCACTTGACTTTCTATGGTATTTTCAATTGGGACTATTGCGAAACAAATTACCTTGAAGAAGGGAAGTTTTTATATTATGGCAAAGCAACAAATCGGTGTAATCGGTTTGGCGGTTATGGGGAAAAACCTGGCAATGAACATTGAAAGCAGAGGCTATTCCGTTTCCGTATTCAACCGTTCTCCGGAAAAAACCGAAGAATTTTTGCAAGAAACAGAGGGAAGAAATTTCAAAGGTACATACAGCATCGAAGAGTTTGTACAATCTTTAGAATCTCCTCGCAAAATTTTACTTATGGTAAAAGCAGGCGGACCAACGGATGCAACGATTGACTCGTTAAAACCGTATCTTGATAAAGGTGACATCCTGATTGACGGCGGAAACACACTTTACACAGATACAATCCGACGTAATAAAGAGCTTGGCGAACTTGGCTTGAACTTCATCGGTACAGGCGTATCCGGTGGGGAAGAGGGAGCGTTGAAAGGTCCTTCCATCATGCCTGGCGGACAGAAAGAAGCTTATGAACTAGTAGAAGATATTCTGAAGAGCATTTCCGCAAAAGTAGAAGGCGACGCTTGCTGCACATACATCGGTCCGGACGGTGCCGGCCATTATGTGAAAATGGTGCATAACGGGATTGAGTACGGTGATATGCAACTGATCAGTGAAGCATACTTCTTATTGAAGAATGTTCTTGGTTTATCCGCACAAGAGCTTCATGAAGTTTTCTCTGAGTGGAATAAAGGCGAACTGGACAGCTACCTGATCGAAATCACTGCAGACATCTTCACAAAAGTGGACGAAGAAACAGGTAAGCCGCTTGTGGATGTCATCTTAGATACTGCTGGACAAAAAGGAACTGGTAAATGGACAAGTAAGAGCGCATTAGACTTGGGCGTTCCACTTCCAATTATCACAGAATCCGTATTCGCACGTTTCATCTCCGCTATGAAAGAGGAACGCGTGAAAGCAAGCGGCATCCTTCGCGGACCAGAAGCAGTTGGGTTTACTGGAGACAAGGAAGCATTCATCGAGAGCGTTCGTAAAGCACTATATATGAGCAAAATCTGCTCTTACGCACAAGGATTTGCACAATTGCGTGCAGCATCAGAAGAGTACGGCTGGGACCTTAAATACGGCGAGATCGCAATGATTTTCCGTGGCGGTTGCATCATCCGTGCACAATTCTTGCAAAAGATCAAAGAAGCATACGATCGTGAAGCAGGCCTTGCAAACCTATTGCTTGACCCTTACTTCAAAGAGATCGTGGAAAGCTACCAAGGCGGCCTTCGTGAAATCCTTGGCGTTGCAATCCAGCACGGCGTACCTGTGCCATCCTTCTCAAGCGCGTTGGCATACTATGACAGCTACCGCTCTGAGACGTTGCCTGCCAACCTGATCCAGGCGCAGCGTGACTACTTCGGTGCTCACACGTATCAGCGTGTGGACAAGGAAGGTATCTTCCATACGGAATGGATGAAGTAAGTTTAAAATTGGACCAGGACCAATCCATGGTTCCCGCTTGATGCGGGGGCTGTGGGTTGGTTTTTTTTTGAGTGGTGGGGTCTGGCTTTTGGAGGTTAGTTGGTTACAATGGATATATTTAATTAACAATGGATAAGTGTCCGGTTACAATGGATATCTGCAATTAACAATGGATAAATGACCAGTTACAATGGATATATTCATTTTACAATGGATAAACGGCATTCCGCGAAATATTGTTGTACACAAACCCCAAAAATCCCACCAATCCACACAAAAAACCACCCTACCCCAACTTTCCCGGGGCAGAGTGGCCAAAAATATCACCAAACTTACTTCATATCCATCAAAACAATACGTGCTGGTGAAGCATCCACACCGCTCAGCTTCAACGGCGCTGCACACATGATGTACTCGCCTTCTGCGATATCCTTCAGGCGTAAGCCTTCAATAATGATCACGCCACTCGCAAAAAGTGTCTTGTGTGTCGGGTGGCCTTCCTGGCTGCGCTCGATGCCAAGTGCATCCACACCAACGCCGCTCACGCCGATCTCAGCCAAGTAGTTCGCAGCGTCTTCCGCCACGAACACAAAATCAAAGTTAAACTCTTCATCAAAAGAGTTTTTCGTTTTAAATAAAAGGAAATCGTCCTTCTTTATATCTAGGTCTTTGATATCCTCCACAGTAATCCGGTCCTCAACAGCTGTCAGGTCGAACACTTTACATGGACCGACGAGCTTGTCCAACGGCAACGTCTCGATGGTTTCCCCATCCACCACCATGTGAAGAGGTGCGTCCACATGTGTGCCAGTGTGAACATCCAGCTCCAGGCGGGTTTCTGTTACATAACCGTTCGTGTTGGTCGTTTGTTTCGGTTGTTTTTCCGGTTTATTTTTATAAACAGGCATTCCCGTGAAAATCGGGGAAGATACGTCATATACTTTCATGTGTAAAAAACTCCTTTCGAATTTGGCTCGTGCAAGAGCAACCGCAACCGCAACCGCTCAAGAGTCAAGCGGGCCTGTACGCCTCCAGCCTACACCTATAGTGGCCACCAATGGAAGCCGTCTTTATGAAGCAGTTCATCCGCCTGCTTCGGACCCATGGAACCTGATTCGTAGTTCGGGAAGTCGAACGATCTTGTGTTTTCCCAGGCTTTCGAGATCTCATCGATAAAGCTCCAGGATAGTGCCACTTCATCCCAATGCGTGAAGTTGGTCATATCACCGCGCATCGCATCATAGATAAGGCGCTCGTAAGCTTCCGGTGTATTGATGCCGTCGATGCAGTTATTCGTATAATCAAGCTTGATTGGTGTCGTTGTAATGTCCTTACCCGATTTCTTGGCATTTAAATGCAGGGTGATGCCCTCTTCCGGCTGGATGTTGATCACAAGAAGGTTCGGGTCCACCTTTTCCCCGCGGTTGTAGTACAGGTTCATTGGGATATCCTTGAATTGCACGACCACTTTCGTCGACTTCTCGCTCATTCTTTTTCCGGTACGGATGTAGATCGGTACCCCTGCCCAGCGGAAGTTATCGATCAGAAGCTTCCCGGCAACATACGTTTCCGTATTGGAATTGGTATCGATAGAGTTTTCGTCGCGGTAGCTCTGTACCTGGTTGCCATCTGCCATTCCTGAACCATATTGACCGCGGACAAAATAATCCTCCACATCATCTGGGCCGATTTTGCGCATGGCACGAAGCACCTTCACCTTTTCGCTGCGAATCTCTTCAGGATTCAGCTTAATTGGAGGCTCCATCGCAAGCAGCGCCACCATCTGTAGCATATGGTTCTGCACCATATCTCTCAATGCACCGGAGCTTTCGTAGTAGCGTCCGCGGTCTTCCACGCCCAACACTTCACTGGACGTAATCTGGATATTGGAGATGTAACGGTTATTCCATAGCGGTTCGAAAAGAGCGTTGGCAAAGCGGATTACCTCGATGTTCTGCACCATTTCTTTTCCAAGATAATGGTCAATACGGTAGATTTCCGACTCATCAAAGGCTTCCCGGATTTCTGCATTCAAATCTTTTGCAGAAGGAAGGTTATGACCGAACGGCTTTTCGATGACAAGACGCTTCCAGCCGTCGGTTTCCGTCAACCCTTCCGATTTCAGATTAGAAGCGATTGTACCGAAGAATTCTGGCGCCATCGCTAGGTAGAATATTCTGTTCCCATTTGTCTCATAATCGGAATCCAAATCACCTAGTAAACCTTTCAGTTGCTGAAAGGATTCACTGCTTGTTACATCAAAAGGATGATAATAGAAGTGGGAGCTGAATTCCTCAACATTCCCGTCCCCATTTGCCACCTCATTAACAGAAGCAGACACGTTCGAACGGAACTCCTCATTGGATAGCGGACGTCTTGCAACGCCGACAACCGCAAAGTTTTTGGAGATGCTGCCGTTTTTATAGAGACGATAGATCGAAGGATAGAGCTTACGTTTCGCTAGATCTCCTGTTGCACCAAAAATGACAATCAAGGAAGTCGGATTTTCTTTTTTATTCACAGATAAGAACCTCGCTTTATGTACTAGTCTCGAAAGAATGTGCTATCACAATCGTTTGATTATGATAAACAATTATGTAAATAAGTAACAATTTCACTTAAATAGTATGAAACATTATGGAAAAGTACTACCCAAATATTTTATATGGAAGTGGGTAGGAATTCAATATATTAATGAAGGTCTTTCTCAGGAACAAGAATCTTTACGTTCCACTATAACACATCCAGCCATCAATTCCTGAATGATAGGCTCGTCGTTAGTATGAAAAAATACAGGCAAAACCATGCATCCACAAAACTTCCCAACCCCAAAAAGAATTCCAATATGATAAAGTAGAAATGACGGAAAGGAACGGAGGGTCATGCAAGTGAGAAATCTAAAGGGTGAATGGAAGTCTTTGTTGGAAAAGGAAGCCTCCAAGGACTATTACATAAGGTTAATGGACTTTCTCGACCATGAATATGCCTCTAGTAGCGTCTACCCGCAAAAAGAGGCCATTTTTTCGGCGTTCCAGATGACAAGCTATGAGGACGTGAAGGTTGTCATCATCGGACAAGACCCTTATCATGGCAAAGATCAGGCCCACGGTATGAGTTTTTCGGTGCAAAAGGGGATGCGGGTACCTCCATCTTTGAAAAATATCTACAAGGAACTGCAGGAAGACCTGGGGATAGCCCCTGTCCAGCACGGATTTTTAATGGAGTGGGCTGTTCAAGGTGTGTTATTATTAAATACGGTTTTAACAGTCAGGGAACGGGAACCGAACTCCCATAAAGGGAAAGGCTGGGAGCGCTTTACAGATGAAGTGATACAGATGTTGAATGTCAGGGAAAAACCTGTGATATTCCTCCTTTGGGGCAAGCATGCCGAACAGAAGGAAGACATGATAACAAACAGCCATCACTACATCATCAAAAGCCCTCACCCTAGTCCATTTTCCGCACGAAAAGGATTTTTTGGAAGCAGGCCCTTTTCTAAAGTGAATGACATATTGGCTGAAATGGGCGAGGAAGCGATCGATTGGCGATTAACACCATAGAAATGAAAAAACAAGATTAGTTAGAGGAAGTGCACGACATGCAAACGTGGAAAACAACAATACAACATATAGTCGGACACCGGTATTTTATGAATGCCGTCATGTTCGTCATCCTATTGAATGCGATTTTGATAGGGGTGGAAACCTACCCGGACCTAAGAGCGGACTATTACGATATTATCCATGGGTTTGAAGTTTTCTTTTTATGGTTCTTTACCATAGAGATCATTCTGAGAATGTTGGCGGAAAAAAAGATTCACCACTTCTTTCGCAGCAAGTGGAATCTCTTTGACTTTTTCATTGTGGCAGGTGTTCTCTTATTCAGCGGAACGTACTTCATTTCCGCGATTCGGATCCTGAGGGTATTCCGGGTCCTGCGCGCCATTACAGTCGTTCCATCCTTGCAAAGGCTTGTGACGGCATTCCTGAAGACGATCCCGTCCTTGGGCACCATCATGATGCTATTATCTTTAGTATTCTATATTTTCGCCGTATTGGGTGTCATGTTCTTCGGTGAAATCTCACCGGAATATTTCGGGTCGCTCCACCTGGCCCTTGTGACACTATTCCAAGTGATTACGCTCGAATCATGGGCAAGCGGAATCTTCCGTCCCATTTTTGCTGAAAGTCCTTTGTCTTGGGTCTACTTTGTTTCCTTCATCCTTGTTGGAACTTTCATCGTACTGAACCTGATTGTCGGGGAAATCCTCAACAACATCCAAGAAGCGAAGGAAGAAGAATTGAAGGAAGAGAAGATGGAAGTCAGTAAAAAAGAGCTGGCAAAAATCACCGACGAAATTGCCGAGTTGAAGCAACTGTTGATAAACAAAGAGAAACACAATGGATGATGATTTTTATGAAGAACACGGAGGCAAATAGCGCTCCGTGTTTTTTTCTAAAATAAAATCATAGCAATACTAAAGACCTAGAGTGATTATGCCGAAAATAGAAGAAAGAGAACAACGTGAGAATCGATTCTTGTGCAAACGGTTTCATGTTAGAAGGTAGTTTTACTAGGGGGAAGAAGAATGGGGAGCATGAGGAAAAGGTTATTCGTATTAATTTGTTTGATCGGGGGTATCGGTCTTGCTGCTTCCATAGTGATATGGGTGAATGGCATTCAGGTGCAAAAAGGGGTCAATGAGCTGGATGAGATCACCAAGCTGAATGAAAGTTATTTTGAGCTGGTGCAATCCTATCAGAGCACCTTAGCAGATATGTATTTTGTCGTATCAAATGGATACTCCAAAGCGCATATTACAAAAATTGAAGAAAATCTGGTGCAAACCGAAGAGAAGCTACAAGATTTCGAGCCTTATTTTGCGGAATTTGAAGAATTAGGTCAGTGGAAGCAGTATTTTGTTGTTTCACATGAAACATTGTCAAAACAATTCGACACTATCAGCGATGTTTCCAACGCAGCCAACATGGATCGACTGCGCATTACGACATCGGAAGACTTGGCAAAAGCACGGAATCAGATAGAGCGGGCGAATGATGGTGGCATGGAGTTCTTACAGGCATACAATGATGAAAATAGACAAGTCGTCCAGGCTAAAGTTTCCGCTACGGAACGTTGGACCTTGTTGACACTTGCCATTCTTGTGGTAGTGCCAATCCTTGCGTTGTTATCGTTCCGAAAGGCTTTCAACAAAGGTGTCAATCAGGTGCTGCGACGGGTGAACGCCTACCAGGAAGGGGACTTTCTGCATAAAGCTCCTCCATCCGTGCGAAAAGATGAATTCGGTCAAATAGAGGATGCTCTGACAACGATGGGAAGAAACATTGAGCAGCTGATGAAGGGAAGTATTGGCGCGAACCAACGCCTACAGGTTGTGATGCAGGAGCTGTTGGTTGTAGCCGAAGATAACCTGAAAGAATCGGCTGGAATCAAGCGACGATCCGAGCAGGCAACCGAAAAAGTATCTATGCAGTACGAGGGGACGACTGCCATATCTGCGGTCACCGAGCAGGCGTCGGCCAGTACGCAAGAGATATACAGCATCGTGGATGAAATGAAGCGCAACCTGGAGAGCATGGAGGCACTATCGAAAAGAGGGGCAGAATCGCTTCAGCAGATGGTAACCATCATGCATCAATCCTCAGCAGAAACAGAAACAATCGTAGAAAGATTTTCAAAAATAAAAGAAGATATTGATGAAGCAAACAGCTTCCTTAAAGGCATAACGGAAATCACGACACAGACCAATCTGCTTGCCCTTAATGCCTCGATTGAAGCGGCACGTGCGGGAGAGGCAGGAAAAGGATTTGCTGTAGTGGCAGAAGAGATTCGCAAGCTCTCCGGACAGACCGATCTCTTTTCCAAACAAATCAACAGCATCACCGGCCGCATTCAGGAAGACACGAATGAAGTACTAAAAGAATTTCAACTATTCAAGGAAACAATTGAGCAGACAAACGAAAAAAATGAAGCATCTGCAAGCCTGTTCCAGGAAATCGCCACAAATAGTGGAACGCTGTTGGAACAGGGAACCCACATTACCGTCACGATGGAAGAGATCAGCATGGGTGTTAATGAAATCGTCCATTCTGTGAATGATTTGGTCGCTTCCTCTTCTGACCTGACGCAGGAAATGGTCGAGGTTGTGAAGGCGGCCGATCATCAAGTGGACCTTTCCAACAACATGAGACGAACCGTCGATACGGTGAAAGAGACCGCTGAAGACCTGGCCGCAAGCATCGCCTCCATAAACATGAATAAATCGTGAACAAACAGCCTGTGGAGTGGATTCTCCGCAGGTTTTTTATGTTACGGGAGGGTGGAAAATGGTAGAATGAAAAATGGACAAAGCTTGTACGGGAAAAGGGAGGGGGAAAGGATGGCTGTGCAGATAAACTGCTTGAAATGCAAGCATTACTATGTCACATGGGATGCAAAGTTTCCGAAAGGCTGCCGAGCATTCGGTTTTAAAACGAACCAGGTGCCTTCCGTTGCTGTCCTTCGCTCTTCCGGAAGCCCGTGCTTAAAGTTCGACCCAAAAGATTCACCAATAAAACCCGGCCAGAACGGGTACTATGTGTAAAAGGAGCTTCTTTATGAAAAAAATAAATTATTTGCCGTGGATCATTGGCATTTCCATCGCAGTCAATGCAGTGGTAGTAGTACTGTTCTTCCTGCCACAATATGAAGGACTGGCCCACGTCGACTTGACCTTCCTGCCAATGATGAATGCAATCTTTAACAGCTTCACCTTCGTCTTTTTAGTGTGTGCCCTTATTGCAATCAAGAAGAAAAATATTACCGTGCACCGTCGTTTCATTTTGGCGGCATTCTCGTCCACGGCCTTGTTCTTGGTTACATATGTGACGTACCACTCCCTAACAGAGTCCACGCCGTTCGGCGGAGAAGGCATCATCCGTTCGATTTACTTTTTCATTCTGTTGACTCATATCGTGTTGGCAGTCGTGATTGTGCCGCTTGCGTTATATTCTTTGGCAACAGGCCTTAGCATGCAAAAGGAACGCCACCGCAAAATCGCACGCTGGACAATGCCATTGTGGTTATATGTGAGCTTGACCGGAGTTATTGTGTATTTGATGATATCGCCGTATTACTAAAGATTTTTAGTGGGTGCAGAGATCAACAGCGGCGTATAACCCGCCAAACAGAAAAGGAGGGATGAGGAAGCATGAGCATTACACTGGATAAGGTCCTAGAACGCCTGGAGTCGGAGCTGGAAAGAGCCATGGACACGGGAAATGTACAGAAAAAGCGCGAGCACCTGGCTGCGATGAAATCCTTATGTGAGCTGGCACTGGATGTGGATGTTGAAGGAGCGGACCTTGATCATGCTCGCGGCGGAAGGGTAAGTGCCCCGGCGGCAATTCCTGCTGCCCGCACGAGTCACCAAGCACCAATACCCTACCAACAAGCAGCACCAATCTACACACCACCAACCCAATCGCCACCAATCGCAAACGTCCCATCCAAGCCAATCAAAGAAGACGACGCAAACGGCGACTCCCTCTTTGACTTTTAAAGAGGGGTCATAAAGAGGGGTCAGACCCCTCTTTAGTTAACTAAAGAATTGGCTTTGTTAAAGTTAGTTGTTGGCTATGACCTGTTTCAAGCTGGTGATTGGAGCAAAAGGCGTAGACTCCAGCGGGAGAGCAGCGACAATCTTGAGACCCGCAAGTGTTGCGAGGAGGCTCAAGGTCGCCCCGCGGAAAGCGAAGCCTATTGCGGAAATCAACAGCGACGTTTAACAGAGCAAAAAAATTAAGGAGTGTCGCTATTCTTCCACACACCACAACTTACCATACTAAAAACGGCGCGGTAACTTAAACTATAAACACCCCAGTAAGTAATGGAGGTGTTTTACATGCCTGGTGGTACAGACGGATCGATGTACGGATTAATGGCGGCGTACGTTAGCACTAATTTTGACACGTCGACAAAACTAGCCCACGATCGTTATGAAGTTTATGTAAATGGTGACTTTGTTGGGCAAAAGAACTTGCTCTCCACTAGAGAAGATGTCACAAGTGTCAATGAATTCTTACATTCACATGGATATAATGACTTTTTGTCTAACATAGATGGTGATCATTATCATATACAAACGGAAAAAAAAGAACGGGAGCTAAAGCAAGCTCTTCAGATTTATCTTCATTCTAGATAATTTCGACAAAATGCTCTTACTGCTTTCTTTGACGAGGCGGTAGGGGCGTTTTTGTTTGCTTAAATTTTAAAAAACATAAAACACGACGGACGGTTAGCAGTATAAAAACGGAATGTTAAGAATGAAGGCCTGTGTGAGGAAGAAATAGTGTGGGCGGGGTCTTCATAGGCGGTATGAAGACCTGTGTGAGGTAGAAATAGTGTGAGTGAGGTCTTCATAGGCGGTATGAAGACCTGTGTGAGAAAGAAATAGAGTGAGTGAGGTCTTCATAGGCGGTATGAAGACCTGTGTGAGGTAGAAATAGAGTGGGCGAGGTCTTCATAGATGGTATTACCCCTACTCTGGAGCGATCTATTTATCTAAAAAGAAAAGGGAGGAAGTGAACATTATGTGTACTTCCGTTTCGTTTTACGAGTTGAGTTTCAGTGTCCTACTTGGTCCGCGGTGGCTAATACTATATAATTCATTATATTGAAGAAACACAACAGACCTTTTGAAAGGTGGAAAACGGACATGAATTTATTTATCATACTTGCAGCAATAAACGCATTTTTGGCAGTGGCTCTTGGGGCATTTGGAGCCCACGGACTCGAAGGAAGAGTATCCGAGAGAATGATTGAGATCTGGAAAACCGGTGTTACGTACCAAATGTTCCATGCAGGCGGACTTTTCGTCGTCGCACTTCTCATGGACCGCTTCAGCAGCACAGGTTTATTAAACGGAGCAGGCTGGTCCTTCCTTATCGGGATCATCCTATTCTCCGGAAGCCTGTACATCCTCACCCTATCCGGCGTCAAAATACTCGGAGCCATTACCCCACTAGGTGGCGTAGCCTTCCTCATCGGATGGGTGCTCATTATAGTGGCCGCGGTTAAGGGCTAAGCGGTTAGAGATTGTTTAGTGATTTTTAGTTTTAAAGAGGTAAAGAAGTAAAGAGGGGTCTGACCCGCTATGCGTTAATGCGTTAACACATAGCATCGTCAAACCCCTCTTTTTTATCTTGGTTGGAATTGGCTGAGGCCTTGGCCGCCGCTGTTGAATGGGTATTCGTAGTCGAGTTCTTCGTCGAATGTGATGTAGTCTAGGTAGACCATCAGGAGCAGATAGCGTTTGCCTGTTTGCGGGTCGCTTAGGATGATGTGATCGCGCCCAGCTGCTTCGATGATTCCCTTGAATATTTTGGCATTCCATTCCCGGTTGTTCTCAAATGTCATGTACACAGTTGCCAGCTTACCTCGATTTAAGCGAAGAATATTTTCAATATAGGATTGCTCTAATGGAAGCATACCCGGCACGTCAGGAGCACTTTGCTGGCCACCAGATTGAAATTGGGTAGGATAAGAAGGTATGCCCGTTTGCTGACCTGCAACTTGTTGCTGTTGAGGTTGCTGTTGCAATTGTTGCATCGGAAAACCTCCACCTCCACCTCCGCCATACCACTGTTGCCCATAGTTTCTGTAATAGGATGAGTAAGGATCTGCTCCGTACCCCGCAGAATATGGGGCACCTGCTGCCTGTGAAAACTGTTGATTCATCTGTCATTCCCTCCTCAAAAACTTTTATCTGCATCTGGTGAGAAATAACGCCCATCTCCAAGCCTCAAACTCATTCCTTTGGCTGGAAAGGGTGCTAAGATTCAAATGATTAAGTCGCACTACTTGATTGTATGAAAATCAAAGAAGGAATATGACAGGGGGAGATGGAGTGGGGGAGGGCTTGTTATAATAAAACCCTAAAGCAAAAAACGCCAAGCCACCAAACTGGAAATCCAGCCGGGCGACTTGACGTCAACTTACCGTTCTTTATTTTACACGTGCAAGAAAGAATAAACGCGATCTTCTTCTAGCAGATTACCTACATAGAACGCACCAAACTCACCAAAACGCGCACTTACTTCATCAAAGCGCATTTCATACACAAGCTTCTTGAACTGAAGCGCTTCGTCCGCAAATAAAGTTACACCCCACTCGTAATCGTCGAAACCGACAGATCCAGTGATGACTTGCTTCACTTTTCCTGCATACTGACGGCCGATCATTCCATGGCTGCGCATCATGCGGCGACGGTCTTCCATCGGCAACATGTACCAGTTATCTTCCCCGTTGCGACGCTTGTCCATCGGGTAGAAGCAGACATGCTTCGCTTTTGGAAGTTCCGGGTATAGTCTAGCAAGGATTTGCGGGTTCTCGTAAGGGTCCTCGCCTTCCGGTAAATAGTTGCTAAGCTCCACAATCGACACATAAGAGTGCACAGGAATTGTGTATTGAGCCAAAGTTGTCTTATTAAATTCGTTCTCGATATCATTCAATTCTTCCAACGTTGGACGAAGGAGCATCATCATGAAGTCCGCTTTTTGTCCCACGATGGAGTACAACGCATGGCTTCCGTTTTTTTCTAACTGAACTGTGTTCCATTTCTCCACAAGTCCAAGGAATTCATTAATAGCCGTTTGGCGTTCTTCGCTAGAAAGAGTCTTCCAAAGGGCCCAATCTACCGTACGAAAATCATGGAGGCAATACCAGCCGTCCAATGTTTGAGCTGCTTCACTCATTGCAATCACTCCTCAATAAGATTGTCTATGTACCCTTCCTTACTATATCACAGTTTTGCCATGACTTCCTGTAAGTAAAACTCCGAAATTGTGAAAGCTTCATGAATAGGATGGGGCAGCACAGATACAATAGTAGGGCATAGATGGAGCAGTTTTTTTTGAAAATAAAGACTTTTTTCTGTAAGCGATAACAATAGAGGGTATCGGTTGCTTTTCCATGTTGAAGGAGTATCCTAAAAAGTAGAAGCGAAAATAAAGCGGATTAAGGAGTGACCTTTGTGAGCGATTTATTTGAAACATTAAAAGACAAAGTAGCAGGAAAAGATATAAAGATTGTATTCCCAGAAGGCAGTGACGAGCGTGTGTTAACGGCCGTTGCGCGTCTGGCTGCAGAAAACATGGTTCAACCAATCGTGGTTGGAGACCTAGACGAAATCAACGGACTGGCTTCCGAGTTAAAATTAACACTGGACGGCGTGGAAATTTACGACCCAAAAACATACGAAAACATGGACGAGCTTGTGGCGTCTTTCGTGGAGCGTCGTAAAGGAAAAGCAACAGAAGAGGATGCACGCAAAATCTTGTTGAACCCGAACTACTTCGGCACCATGCTTGTACACGTGAACCGTGCGCAAGGACTTGTAAGTGGCGCGGCGCATTCAACAGCGGACACCGTGCGTCCGGCATTACAAATCATCAAAACAAAAGAAGGCGTACGCAAGACTTCTGGTGTGTTCATTATGGTTCGTAACGATGAGAAATATGTATTCGCGGACTGCGCGATCAACATTTCTCCAGACAGCAACGACTTGGCGGAAATTGCAGTGGAAAGTGCGGCAACAGCGAAAATGTTCGGTATCGAGCCCAAAGTAGCGATGCTAAGCTTTTCTACAAAAGGGTCAGCAAAATCTCCAGAAACAGAGCGTGTAGTAGAAGCTGCCCGCATTGCATCAGAACGTGCACCTGAACTTGTGGTGGACGGAGAGTTCCAATTTGATGCAGCATTTGTCCCATCTGTAGCGGAAAAGAAAGCACCAGGTTCTAAAATTCAAGGGGACGCAAACGTATTCGTATTTCCAAGCCTGGAAGCAGGAAACATCGGCTACAAAATCGCCCAACGCCTAGGAAACTTCGAAGCAGTAGGACCAATCCTACAAGGCCTCAACAAACCAGTGAACGACCTATCCCGCGGCTGCAGCGTAGAAGACGTCTACAAGCTTGCGCTGATCACGGCAGGACAAACAGTGAACTGAAATATAAAGATCTATAATGGTATCTAAGTAAAAGAGGTATGTGCCGCAATAGCACATACCTCTTTTTATTATTCGACGTCGAAAGGGAAAATCCTTTGGGGGTCTGACCCCTTATGGACTTTCCTCTTCCATCTCGTTAATCCTCTGAGTGTTTGCGGCCACAATTAGTTCTAAACGCTGGAGGCGTTCTTCTAGGTAACGGATGTAGATGTCTCTGTCAAAGGTGTTACCAAGGACGTTTCTAGCTCCTCTTCTTGATGAGCAGGAGCTGCAGCCGCAGGACGGCCCACATTGATTATGTTGTGAATAATAAATTCCCATTGTTTTTCCTCCGTTCTAAAATAGTTACCTATCTTTACATTATTCAATCAACCCTAAATCTGTTAAAAGAACGGAGAGAAAAATAGGAAGTCGTTTTAGTCTGCCTGAACGTATCGACTAAGCTTTCCATCCTCTTTTTCATGTATTATAATGCAAAGGACACAACAGTACGGATAAAGTAGAGGAGTTTATAACCAACCATGACAGATCAAAACTTATCGTCGGCGCTAGAACTGTTGAAACAACCAAGCTGGCGTATTATAGACCAATCATCATTAGGAACCAATTTTCACGCTCTCCAATCTTTTGCAATGGACGACACGCTCTGTACATCTGTTGGAAAGGGGCAAAGCGGAGCGGTTTGCCGGACATGGGTCCATCACAATACAATTGTCCTCGGCATTCAGGACACCCGGCTACCGCACCTACAAAAAGGGATCGACTATCTGAACAATCAAGGCTATGAAGTCATCGTAAGAAACTCTGGCGGGCTTGCTGTCGTTCTTGATAGCGGAGTACTAAATATTTCACTCGTGTTCCCTGAAGGCGAAAAGGCCATCGATATAAACAGGGGATATGATGCGATGTGGGAACTAATTAAGCATATGTTTCGCGATATACCTCACCTGATTGAAGCTAAGGAAATAGTAGGTTCTTATTGTCCAGGGAGCTATGACCTTAGTATTCGAGATAAAAAATTCGCCGGGATTTCCCAACGTAGAATCCGAGGTGGAATAGCCGTTCAAATCTACCTTTGCGTAAATAAAAGTGGTTCAGAACGTGCAAAAATAATAGGAGAATTTTACAAGCTTTCCCTACAAGGAGAACAAACAAAATTCGCCTTTCCCACGATAGAGCCAGATGTGATGGCTTCCTTATCTGATCTGACAGGCCAACCTATCACCGTACAAGATGTGATGTTGCGTTTGCTGACATCGTTAAAAGAAACAAGCGGCACTATTTTCGCGAACACCTTACAAGCGGACGAATTAGAACTGTACAAGCATTACTATGATCGAATAGTGGAAAGAAATGAAAAAGTACTTGGGAGCTAGTGATACCTGAGCCAGGCATATCGTGTTTATACACGTTATGCCTGGTTTTTTTGCACCTATATAGGTAGTCATTAATAACCTATCAATAGAAACAGTGTGAAAACACATAAAGAAGGTGTGTAAATGAGCTGTAAGTGTTGCAAGAAAAAGAAGTGTTGCTGTAAACCTAAGCCAAAACCAAAACAATGTAATATTCACTTGTTTGTTCATGCGGTGGTGACTTGTGAGGACACCATCGAAGGGATTGTAGAATGTGACGGAAGGCCAGTAGAGGGTGCCAGGGTGGTAATTTCTGTTGAGCCTGCAGGAATAATGGTCACACCAAACCCAGTTTTTACAGATGAAAGAGGAAACTTTCAAACGACCATTATTATACCGGATGATACACCAGAAACACCGGCTACTATCACTGCCACGACTTCCATAAACGATCAATTACTTTCCACTTCATTGGATTTTATCGCAGTATGTGAGGAGTCTTGTGAAATTACTTTATTCCCTGATGGGACGCGCATTATCTGTGACGGTTTTATAGATGGAAGGGTCACCTGCGGAGGCGTTCCTATAGAGGGAGTTGAAGTTTTTCTTGATAGTAGTGACCACACTATTGTTATTTTTAATGAAAACGGCCTGCCGGTTCAGAGTGTTTTCACTGACTCAACGGGTGTCTATATGGCGGGAGTATCCGTTCCACCTGGTACACCCGAGACCACCGTTACAATAACAGCCACAACCACTGTAGGATCAGAGACCGTATCCGCTGAAATTGAAGTGGATGTAGTTTGTGATGAACCTTGTCAGCTGACCCTCAATGTCCCGCCATTTATCGATTGCTCGGCGACACTGACAGGAAATATAAGTTGCAACGACGTGCCGCAACCAGGTGCATTGATATTCTTTGAGAGTTACCCTGCCATTGTAAGGTTTGAGCCGAATCCAGCAACTTCTGATGCAAACGGCAACTTCACCGTAGATGCGATAGTGAATGAAGGTATCGAAAACATGAATGTTATGATCACCGCCAGAACAACCGTAGATACCCGGCCGATTGTCTTCCATGTTTCTTCGACGGTAGAGTGTCTTCCGGAGGAACAGTGTCCATGTAAATTCAGGTTAGGTATACAAGGGAATCGGGCAACCGCGATTGTACAATTATTTGAGCCGAGTGGTCAAACCACATTACCGGGATTTATAAATGTCACCGTTGTTCAATGTTTTACTGGGGGACCGAACTGTAACCCTGCTGTAGATAACTTCAATATCTCTTTTACGGGGTCCGGGGGACAGACCATCAACTTCGTCCAAGGGAGAAGAGTAGAGATCTTCTGTGAAAATAACAATACGACAGCAAGGGTTGTGGGAATGGCTTCAGCAAGTGGCAATCAGATTGACGGAGTGTTTGAAGTAATCATTGAATTGAGCATTCTCGGTGCCAGTAATCAAGGCTTATGGACCATCATTGCCTCGGATAACCTTGGAACAGTTTTCTTCACCACATTCACCGCCACCCTAAGCCCAGTCACCTCCATCAGCAACTGCGGTGTCCTTGGAGTGCCAAGAGCGCTTGACCCTCCAGCCTGCAACAAATGCAAAAAACATCCCCCTAAATGTGGATGCAAAAAATAAAAAGGGTGTCTGCACACTCTTTAATGCATTGAAGAGGGGTCAGACCCCTCTTCAATGCTTTAAAGCAAGTGGGGTCAGACCCCTTTTTCTTTTTATCTTTATTCCGCCAGTTTCTCCAGGTTGCCGTTGCGGTCCATCATGAATTTGGATGGGACGTGTTCTTCTTCGTCGAATAGGACGAGTTTGCGGGCGCGGTTCATGATTTTCATGAGTGTTTCGTAGTCTTCTTGAACTGTGACCTGCTCGTCTTGGAGCTTTTGGACACGTTTTTCGAGCTCGTTATTCGCACGCGACAATTCGGCATTTTCTTTTACTAATCTCTCATTTTCCTGTTGTAGAGCGCTAGTATGGACGTTTGAGTGTTTCATGGTTTGTAAGAAACCAATCACCTGCTCCATCGATAGAGCGGCTCCATTCCCGCTGCCACTGCCATACGTAGAAAATGCTGGCTGCGACTTCAGCTCTGCTGCTCTTCTTTCCACCCTCGTTTGAGGGGCTGTCGCAGGCTGCTGGGACGGTTGCTGTGGTGCAAATGCTCCATATGCTTCAAACGATTCCGAGGACGGCTGTTCCTCCATCTGCTCCAACACAAACGGCAATTCCTCATTCACCACTGTTTCAGGTGGGGTGTACAATAGCTTCTTCGTAGGCTGGCCAAGGGCACGCTGACGTTGCTTTCGCTGCTTTTTCGCTAGTTGTAGCGCCTTCTCATAATCATGGCGGACGACCGCGTTCCAGCGGAATCCACATGCAGCGGATGTGCGGTTCAGCTTGTCGCCGACCTCCTCAAAGGCATTCAGCTGTGTGCTTCCTTCACGGACATGGCGCAGGACGGTTTCTGCCAACAACAAATCATTCTCTTCGGACCAAGCATCTTGACGATCTTTCATATATAATCCAACTCCCTTATTCAATCATCGTTCTGTCTATATTTTTGACGGAGAAAAAAATATTTATACATATTCATAGAAAAAATTACTAGATTGTTATCTGTCGCTATTTTCGCCTCAAATCTCCTAGAAACGAACTTGCATTGTCCATGGATTCCCTGTAAAATACCTTTTAGCTAATGAACGATAAAGTGATTCCATTCACTTTTTAATAAGAAAGGGCTGTGTAAACACCATGGCAAATGAGTTTCGCATTTGTGATGACTGCGACGCAACCAACGTGAAAACCTTGATTCCGAAACTGAAAAAAGTGGATGAGGGAGCATGTGTGGAAGTAGGCTGTCAATCCTATTGCGGGCCGGGAAGAAAGAAGTCGTTTGCATTCGTAAACAACCGTCCTGTCTCCGCCCCAACAGAAGATGAACTAATTGAAAAAATAGAGAAAAAGTTAAAGAAATAAAAAATCGCCTCTGTATCCCTGCAAAGGTGATTTTTTATTCGCCTTTTCTAGGAAACAAGACTAAGCCGCAACGAAGTAGGGTAAACGCTTAGAAGGAGTTTCCCTGTTAGTCGGAGTGCAGGGTGTTCGACTCGGGAGGGAGATAGAGGTAGACTTGAGACCCCACAGGCGAAGCCGAGGAGGCTCAAGCACCGCCCCTCGGAAAGCGAACAACCAAAACCACCTTTTCTTGTAAAATATTTACGATATAATAGAGTTAGATAAATATTATGCCGAAAATAAAGAGGTCAGCCAAATGAGTTATGCTACGGAAAAACTGAGTGAAGAAAAGGTGTTTAAAGATCCTGTGCACAGATATGTCCATGTGCGCGACAGGGTCGTTTGGGATTTAATCGGGACAAGGGAATTTCAGCGTTTGCGCCGAATCCGCCAGCTTGGGACCACCTTTTTGACGTTTCATGGTGCCGAACACAGTCGTCTCAACCATTCATTGGGAGTATACGAGATTGTTCGCCGCATCATTGATGACGGATTTGAGGGAAGACAGGACTGGAATCCAGATGATCGCCTGTTATGCTTGTGCGCAGCCTTACTGCACGACCTGGGGCATGGTCCTTTTTCACATTCCTTTGAAAAGGTGTTCCACCTAGATCATGAAGATTTTACCCAAGCCATTATTCTCGGGGATACCGAAGTAAACGCCGTCCTTAAAAAAGTCCATAAGGATTTTCCGAAAGATGTGGCTGAGGTTATCGCCAAAACGTATAAAAATAAATTAGTGGTTAGCATGATTTCTAGTCAGATAGATGCTGACAGAATGGACTACCTGCAGCGTGACGCCTATTTTACCGGAGTCAGCTATGGTCATTTCGATATGGAGCGAATTCTTCGCGTCATGCGCCCGAGAGAAGATCAGGTTGTCATTAAATCAAGCGGAATGCATGCGGTGGAAGATTATATCATGAGCCGCTATCAGATGTATTGGCAGGTTTATTTTCACCCTGTAACACGAAGTGCAGAAGTAATTTTGACAAAGATTTTGCACCGTGCCAAACAATTACACCAAGAATATTACACATTTAAATATCATCCTGTTCATTTTTACTCTCTTTTTGAGGAAGAAATTTCAGTAGAGGATTACATAAAACTTGATGAAGCAGTGGTTATGTACTATTTCCAATCCTGGCAGGAAGAAGAAGATTCGATATTAAGTGACTTATGTCGACGATTCATGAACAGGAATTTGTTTAAATACGTCGAATTTAATCCTAATAAGCAAATGATGGACTTGATGGAACTCACAAGTCTCTTTAAAAAGGCGGGCATCGACCCTGCTTACTATCTAGTGGTGGACTCCTCCTCCGACCTGCCGTACGACTTCTATCGTCCGGGAGAAGAAGAGGAGCGCCTTCCGATTCACCTGCTTATGCCAAACGGGGATGTGCGTGAGCTTTCTAGGGAATCTGAAATTGTGGATGCCATTTCCGGCAAAAGAAGAACCGATCACAAGCTTTATTTTCCACAAGACATACTAGATGATCTATCGACCAAGAAGGCGGCAAAGAAAAAAATCAGAGAGATACTTGGAATATAGGCAACGGCTAAGGTTAGGAGATGAAAGGGTTTGTTGACAGATCACGCAAAATTAATGAAGGTGTTTGCATCCGCAGGAGAAGTCATCGGGAGAAAGAAACTGCAGAAAATGGTGTATATCGCAAAAAAGCTGAACTACCCATTTTATGAAAAGTACAATTTCCATTTTTACGGACCATATTCAGAAGAAGTGACACTAAGGGTGGAAGAACTTTGCAATCTCGGGTTCTTAAGTGAGCTGAAAGAGAACAAAGGCGGCTACTCCCAATACCGCTACACCTTGACCGAAAATGGAGAAGAGTTCCTGACACACTACGACCTGGAAATGCCGCACCTGAACGAATGCATGACCCAGATGAACGAACAGAGCTCCCGCTTTTTAGAGCTCGTGTCCACGGTGCTGTTCTTCGAGAACCTGCCACGCGAAGAGGTAAAAGAAAAAGTCTTCACCTTGAAAAGCAAGCAGCGCTACACGGCGGAAGAAGTGGACGAGGCGTACGAGTACATTGAGAATTTACGTGCATGTATAAAACAATGATAATGGACGGACTAGGACTGAGGCTCGCGTGAGTTTTGTGAGCAGCCGGTCGCATAAATAAAAGCCCAAGAGGATGGTTGGATCCTTTAGGGCTTTTTATTTTTATAAGTGAGGGGCGATGGGTGGAGGATGCATACGTAGTGGATGGTCAAATTGTACCATTGTCACAATAACTGCGAAAAAAGTTACAATCAACGCTTGAAAAGTCACAATCCCACTCGTAAAAGTTACAATAACCTCTCAAAAAGTCACAATAACTTAAACTCCTACGAAATCCACCGTTAATTTCGTCTGAAACTCCCCCGATCGCCATATAAAAACGCTTAGCCGCTCCCCTAAAAGGGAATGATACCTACAAAAAGCCCATAAAAAAGAGGAGTAACATACATATGGAGAAATGGACCCTTAGAGCACGGAAGGAAATCTGGTTTGTGCCGAGCCTGTACGCACTGGCGAGTATCATCCTTACGGCAATTATCATATCAATCGATACCGTTTTTGCCGATTCCGTACAAAACTACCTTCCCAAAATCTTTTTCACAAACGTGGATCTCAGCACGACCATTCTCAGCTCGATCGCAACGGCCATCCTCACGATGACCACGATCTCCTTTTCCACCATCATGGTCGTACTCACCACCTATTCGACCCAGTTCTCCCCAAGGACCTTGCAGGACTTTATGACAGAAAAGACCACCTTGCGTGTGCTGGGTGTGTTTGTCGGTTCTTTTATCTACACGGTCTCGTCGTTGCTATTCATGAAGGATTGGCTCGATGATCAACGTGTGCTTGCTTCAGGTGTTGGGGTAATCCTAGCAGTCATCTGTGTCGGTTATTTCGTATTCTTCATCCATCATGTGGCAAGGTCCATCCAGGTAAGCAAGCTGATCGAACGGCTGATGAAGGAGGGCCTGATTTCCCTTAAAAAGAAAAAGCTTCTCTATAAGGCGGAAAAAATCACTTTTGGGACGTTAGAAACGCCGGAAGAGGCGGACTACGCTGAAAAAATAGAACTCAGCCCGGAAGCGACAGGCTATGTCCAAGTAATCGATATGGAAGGACTCGCAACCAAGGCGAAAAAGAATGGATTTCATATCGTTTTTTCAAAACGCATTGGTGACTTTGTGACCGAACGCAGCGTGATTGCCGAGGTTTATTTTACAAAAAAGACGTCCAAGGAACTTGATCTGACTTCTTACATCGAGGTCGGGGAGGAGCGGACGCAGTTGCAGGATGCCGAGTTTGCCCTGCAAAAACTCGCCGAAGTGGCACTGCGTGCGATATCTCCGGGCATCAATGACCCCAACACCGCCAACAATTGCATCCGCTATATGAGCCGGCTGCTGATAGAATTCGGTGAGGTTGATGCGGAGGCAATTTCGTATTTGGATGACAACAAAGAACAGCGCGTCACCATCCCACAGCGGACATTCGAGGAAATCCTATATACAGCCTTCTACCAGATTCGCATTTATGGAGAAAAGGACATTTCAGTGGTCCTCACGATGCTGGAATGCTTAATCCTGACAGCGGAGGGAAGTATAAAGGAGGTCCGGGACAAAATTAAGGAAATGTATGAGTTTTTGGTGGGGAGCATCAAAGAAGAATATTTTGAGCCGCTAGATATTAAAAAAATCGAGGAGAAAAAGGCGATTTTAGATGAGTGGTTAAAATAATTCGAATTGTAGATTGTGAGAGGTTCTTAGCTGGTGATTGGAGCAAATGGCGAAGACTCCTTGAAAATGTGAGCATTTTCTGCGTGCGATGTATCGCTTTCGTAGCCTTCCTTGTCCTGCGGGGAAGTAGCGACAATCTTGAGACCCCGCAGGGCGCAGCCCGAGGAGGCTCAAGGTCGCCCCGCGGAAAGCGAAGCCATTTGCGGAAATCAACAGCGGTGTACATGTCCTCTTATTGGTCGCTTAAACGCTTTCCGCCGACTGCATAATGGCCCTTTGTCATCTCTTCAATAAACACGACAATCTTCTCTTCCGGGGCACCAGTCGTTTCGCTGACAGCTGTGGTCACCTTTTCTACCAACGCTTTTTTCTGTTCCTCGCTGCGGCCTTCTAACATTTTTACCGTTACATATGGCATAATATGCTCGCTCCTTTAAGCTTCTATTGTTTTTCCATCTCACATAAATTATTGTATAATGAAAAGAAAAGCGCAAGCGGCAGGAACGGATAACCCACTGCAGCGCAGATACATACATGGTTAGGGGGCAAGAAAGATGGATCAGGAAAAGAAAAAGAAACCGATCGGCTTTAATATTATAAAAAATGACCCGACTGATGGGCATGGTGGATTCGGTATCGGGGCGCTCAGCCTGGATAATGTGTCACCTGTTTTCGTGGATGTCGAGGGCGGAGAAGCATTTGTGGACATCGGTGCAATGCATGCGCGCAGCACGGTGGAGCGCGGTATCAAGTTCCTTCCAAACAAGGAGGATGTTCCAAACGGAAAACCGTTCTGGCTTGTGTGGGTTACGATTGACCGCAAGCAGGAGGGACCGTACTATGCCGGTGTGACGGCATGCGAAATGACGGTGGACCGTGAGATCCGAAGAGGCTATAAGTCCCTTCCAGAGCACGTCAACAAAATGGATAAATCCATGAAACGCCACATTATGGTGGAACACATGGATGACCGTTCCAAAGCTATCTTGCAAAACTATCTGGAATCACATGACAAAGGAATGTGGGAGCGAGCTTCCGAGGATCTGAAAAAAGGATTGGCTACCAACTGATTTGTCAAGGGCTTATCAAAAATAAAGTTGTGACATTTTTTTGAATGTTCGACTCTACCCACTTGAGTTATTACGACAAAAAAAGTAAACTTAACCTACATGTGTAGAACACATGGAAAGCTAGGACACCTAAAACCCCCGGGAGACATCCCGGGGGTTTTAACTTTTTTAGGATAGTTTACATCCAAGGAACAAACTTTTTCCACCACTGCTTAGGGGCTTCCTCTTTTGGCACTTCATCCGGCATAGTTTCTTCTCCCGAATCCTTCAAATGCGCCATGCAGTATTCCGTCGGCTCGGTTCCTTTTACATAATAGCTTAAACGAGAAACCGGACAGTCGCTTGTGGCAAGTAGCCCGCTTTGCGGATTGACTTGCACCCCCACGACGCCTTCTGTTGGAGCGAACGCCACCACCGATTTATTGTCGAGTGCGCGCTCCATGAATCCAGCCCAAAGATTTTTTGCATAATGCTTTTCCGCCCACAGGGTGATGGACTGATCGCGGTCATAACCTGTCCAGACGGCACTTACAAGTTGCGGAGTGTAGCCAATCATCCAGCTGTCCGTTTCGGTTGAGCCTGACTTTCCCGCGTAAGGTCTTGTCAGCTGATCACGTATTGTATTTCCGGTTACCGCCATATATCCGTTCAAGGCCGGATCAAACATGCCTGTCATCATGTGGTTCAGAACAAACGTTACATCCGGGTCCAACAGCTGCTTCGTTTCTTTTTCCCGTTCAAAAAGCACCTCGCCGCGGTAATTGACCACTTTTTCGATGAACACTGGCTTGACCGCTTTTCCTCCATTGGCAAAAACACTATAAGCATTTGCCATGTCCAGTACTCGGACAGGGGAGGTCCCAAGCGCAAGTGACGGTACGTCCTTGATCTGCGAGCCGATCCCAAGCTCTTTTGCCTGCTTGGTCAGTTCTTTCTCACCAAGTAAAAGGTGCGTTTTCACGGCATATATATTGTCTGAAAGAGGTAGTGCCTGCATCATCGTCAGCGTATCGTTTGCATAGTAGTTATTGAAGTTATGCGGTGTGTACGTTGATCGACCGTCATCCACCTGAAAAGTCGTCACTTCACTTCGAAAACCGGTGGAAGGGGTGAAACCCTGCTCCAATGCACGATAATACAATAATGGCTTGAAGGTGGATCCCGGTTGTCTTTCGGCCTGCGTCACCCGGTTGTACGGGCTCTCTTCATAATCCCTTCCCCCGACAAGTGCAAGCACCCTGCCTGTCTTCGGGTCCATCGATACAAATCCAACTTGCATCGCCGACTCCGGATTGAATGTTTTCTCCACTTCTTCCTCAGCGATGGCCTGAAGCTCGGGATCCAAGGTAGTGTATATGTGGAGCCCGCCCATTTCCAGCTCGTTCTGCAAGTTCAACTCATTTCTGATAACCGCCCGGACGGCATCTTGAAAATAAGGAGCCATAAATTCTTTCGGCAGATGTTCACGATTCCCGTATGTCAGCGGCTGAGCCAAAGCTTCCTCGACGGCTTCTTTGGTTAGGGAGCCATTTTCCACCATGGAATTTAGGACCACTTGCTGCCTTTGGCTAGCCCGCTCGCTATCCACATAAGGGGAGAAGACCCCAGGACCTTTCGGAATTCCGGCTAGCATGCTCGCTTCTGCAAGCGTCAGCTCTTTTGCCGGTTTGTTAAAATAGTAATAGGACGCCGATTCGATCCCATAAGCGCCATGACCATAATAAATCGTATTCAAATAGCCTTCGAGTATCTCTTCTTTCGAATAATTGGCCTCTATTCTAATCGTGTAAAGCGCCTCTTCTATTTTCCGCTTCCACGTCTTATCGTGAACGAGAAAAAGATTACGCGCATACTGCTGGGAGATCGTGCTTGCACCCTGAACCTTCGCGCGCGCCTTAATATCGGCAAGAATTGCTCCGCCAATCCGCTTTGGATCAAAACCGTGATGCGTGAAAAAACGTCTGTCCTCCACGGCAATCGTGGCATCGATCAAATAGGGAGAAACATCCTCCAATGCAACCCAATAACGCTTTTCGCCACTATGGGCCTCACCGATAATCGATCCGTCCTTGCTGTAGATAATCGAGGACTGCGTCACAGAAAGGGGAGGGGCACCCTTAGATTTTGCATAAATCCACACACCGCCGACCAAAAGGAAGAAAGAGATTGATAGGATGATTCCAACAAAAAACAAGGCGCGAACATATTTAATTACCTGCTGAAACCGGTCATTTGTAATTAACTCCATTTTTCTCAACCCCCTGTCTGTAAGCGTGAATATAGTAATATAAATAATTGCAAACCCTTGTTGATTGTAGTGGAAGGCGCGCAGACTCCTGCGGGAGGAAGGGACATGGGAGACCCCGCAACGAAGTGAGGAGGCTCCCGGACCGCCCGCGGAAAGCGAAGCGCCTGGAACGGAAATCAACAGCTATATATAGAATCAAAATAATATAGTACATAAGAAGTTTTTATTTCCTAGTATGAAATTCTTTGAACCTTTTTAAACATTTATGAAAAAATAAAATTAATACTTGAATTTTTGCTAGATTCATCTATACTTTTTTCTTGGTGATTAGAAAAGTGGAGGCGGTTTTTTGTGAGCTGCCAAAGCATGAAATCCCGATTAACCAATGTTTCATTTTTCATCGATAGGGAACGATAAAAACGAGCATTTTTAGCATAGAAACTCACAGCTTATGGCCGCAATAAAGATAGATCATTTTACTTTGGAAAGGAATGTTTTACAAAATGGAATTATGGTACACAGAATATCAAACAAAAAACTTCGGAATCACAGCGAAAATCAAACGCACTTTACATACAGAGCAGACGGAATTCCAAAAGCTTGATATGGTAGAAACAGAAGAGTTCGGCAACATGCTTATTTTGGATGGCATGGTCATGACAACACAAAAGGACGAATTCGTTTATCACGAAATGGTGGCACACGTGCCTTTATTCACGCATCCAAACCCTGAAAACGTGTTGGTTGTAGGTGGAGGAGACGGCGGAGTAATCCGCGAAGTTTTGAAGCACCCTAGCGTAAAAAAAGCGACGCTTGTGGAAATCGACGGAAAAGTAATCGAGTACTCCAAAAAATACCTTCCTGAAATCGCTGGCGAGCTTGAAAATGAGCGCGTAGAAGTGAAGGTTGGCGACGGATTCATGCATATCGCAGAAAGCGAAAACATTTATGATGTCATCATGGTAGACTCCACGGAGCCAGTAGGACCAGCTGTAAACCTATTTACAAAAGGCTTCTACGCAGGAATTTCCAAAGCGCTAAAAGAAGACGGCGTATTCGTGGCGCAAACGGACAACCCATGGTTCACACCGGAACTAATTACAACTGTACAACGCGACGTACGTGAAATCTTCCCGATTACACGCCTATATATCGCAAACATCCCAACATACCCAAGCGGCATGTGGACATTCACCATCGGATCCAAAAAGCACGACCCACTGGAAGTAAGCGAAGACCGCTTCCACGAAATCGACACAAAATACTACACGAAAGAACTGCACAAAGCAGCATTCGCCCTGCCAAAATTCGTAGCGGATTTAGTGAAGTAACGAGATAAAGAACTAAAGAGGGGTCTGACCCTCAGCGCGTTAAAGCGCTAAGGGTCAGACCCCTTAAAATAAATAGTAAAAACGATGAGGGACGAAAGTGAGATCCGCCATATTGTGAGCTGCTTCCCCTGTTGATGGAAGTGTAGGGTGTGAGACTCCTACGGGAGGAAGGGACAAGGGAGACCCCGCAACGAAGTGAGGATGCTCCCGGACCGCCCGTGGAAAGCGAACACCCGCAACGGAAATCAACAGGAAGTCGACTAGTTCACATCTTTCATGAAATTACCCCCTCACTCTAAGGAGGAAACCACCCATGCGTTTTGATGAAGCATATTCAGGCAACGTATTTATTAAAAGCCACCCAAGCTTTGAAGATAGCCAAGCCGTAATCTACGGCATGCCAATGGACTGGACAGTAAGCTACCGCCCAGGTTCCCGTTTCGGCCCGTCCCGTATCCGCGAAGTATCCATCGGACTAGAAGAGTACAGCCCGTACCTAGACCGCGAATTGGAAGAAGTAAAATACTTCGATGCAGGCGACATCCCATTGCCATTCGGTAACCCGCAAAAAAGCATCGAAATGATTGAAGAATACATCGACAGTCTTTTAGAAAAAGACAAGTTTCCACTTGGAATGGGTGGAGAGCACTTGGTATCTTGGCCTGTCATCAAGGCGATGCACAAAAAGTATCCGGACCTTGCCATCATCCACATGGACGCGCACACAGACCTTCGTGACGACTATGAAGGCGAGCCGCTTTCCCACTCCACACCGATTAAGAAAGCAGCAAACCTGATCGGACCAACGAATGTGTACTCATTCGGGATCCGTTCCGGCATGAAGGAAGAGTTCCAATGGGCGAAGGAAGTCGGTATGCACATCTCCAAATTCGAAGTGCTTGAACCGTTAAAAGAAATCCTTCCAACACTTGCAGGCCGTCCGGTTTACGTAACGATCGACATCGACGTCCTTGACCCTGCACACGCACCAGGAACTGGAACCGTAGATTGCGGCGGCATCACATCCCGTGAATTGCTTGCATCCATCCATGCCATCGCAGGTTCTGATGTGAACGTAGTTGGAGCAGACCTTGTAGAAGTGGCGCCAATCTATGACACTTCCGAGCAAACTGCCAACACAGCGAGTAAACTGATCCGCGAAATGATTTTAGGTTGGGTAAAATAATCGTCTAGTATTTTATAGGCCCTGTTTTCTGAGTGCGAAAGTGCTTTGGATACGGGGCTGTTTTTGTGCTTAATATAAGTGGAATTTAGTTGGATTTTGGAAAGAATTACTTTAGTTCTCTTCTAATCCCTTCACAAGATTGTGGAATCCCGTCATATCTAGTGAAAACCCCGTCACGATTCATTCTCTTTCACTAAGTTCTAGCCAAGGAAGAAGGGAAGAAGATCGTAATCCCGTCATAACGAGTGATAATCCCATCACAAATAAAGAAAATCCCATCATAACTCCTCAGAATCCCTTCACAAGGACCCATAATCCCGGCACAAACCCAATTGCCCGTTTACAAATTAAAAATCCTTGTCCCTAACCTTCATACAGCCTGCCGTGGACAATTTCTCCTCCCAAAATTCATCAAATTTCCCTCCCCAAACAACATCCTCTATTGAACTCCCACCACCACTTGTTTTATACTATGAAGGTTATAGAAAAATCGACGCGAACGAGTAAGCGTTAAAGATAAAAGGATGTGGGGCCGGATGGCAGACAATCAAAATCACTTAAAAATGCCGATAAAGGTGACGTTTCAGTCGGAAATAATTCATGCGGATAATGACAGGGAATTTGTTGTGTTTGGAGCAGATGGTCAATACTACATAAAAGGTGAATCAGAATACATCGTCTTCTCAGAAGAGCTCGAAGGCAAGGAGAAGGTCGATTGTTTTTATAAAATTACAGACAAAGAAGTACGTCTGAAGCGCTCAGGTGACATCAATATGCTGCAATCCTTCCGTGCCGGTGAAACGACAGAGGGAAGCTACCAGGGCGTTGGCGCAGGGTTCCAGTTTGAAACGGAAACCGAAAAAGTAGTCATGATGAAGGATCCCGAAAAGAAAAGAGGCTGCTTGCAGCTTGACTATAAATTGAAGGTTCAAGACCAGATAACCGGTCAATACTTGATAACAATCAACTACGAGGAGGAACAGGCAAGATGAATATAGTAGAACAAGTACAAGAACGCCTGAAAGCGGAAATCAAAGATTCCGTATTAAAAGCAGGCTTGGCATCAGAAGAGCAGATTCCGGATGTTGTCTTAGAAACACCAAAGGATAAAGCAAACGGGGACTATTCCACGAACATGGCGATGCAGCTTGCACGCGTTGCAAAAAAAGCGCCACGCATGATAGCGGAAGAAATCGTGAAGAATTTCGACCAATCCAAAGCTTCCATCCAAAAAATCGATATCGCAGGACCTGGCTTCATCAATTTTTACATGGACAATGCCTACCTTACGGAGCTGATCCCAACGATCTTAAAGGAAGGGTCCAATTATGGTAGCACGAACGTCGGTAAAGGCGAGAAAATCAATGTCGAGTTCGTATCGGCAAATCCGACAGGTGACCTTCATCTTGGACATGCCCGTGGTGCGGCAGTAGGGGACTCCCTATGTAACGTACTGGACAAAGCAGGCTATGAAGTAACACGCGAATACTACATCAATGACGCTGGTAACCAAATCAACAATCTTGCACTTTCTGTTGAAGCGCGCTATTTTCAGGCACTTGGCACGGACATGGAAATGCCAGAGGACGGCTATCACGGAAAAGATATCATCGGGATCGGCCAGGCAATCGCAGATGAGTTCGGCGACCGTTTCGTCAACGAATCAGAAGAAGACCGACGCAGCTTTTTCCGTGAATACGGCTTGAAGTATGAAATGAAAAAATTGCAACAGGACTTAGAAGAGTTCCGCGTCCGTTTTGACGTTTGGTATTCCGAAACATCCCTATACAACAACGGAAAAATTGACGAGGCACTCGCGACCCTTCGCGAACAAGGCCACATCTACGAAGAAGAGGGAGCAACTTGGTTCCGCTCCATGGAATTCGGCGATGACAAAAACCGTGTACTCATCAAAAATGACGGTTCTTACACTTATCTAACGCCGGACATCGCGTACCATCAGGACAAACTGAAACGCGGCCATGACAAGCTGATTAACATCTGGGGAGCAGACCACCACGGTTATATCCCTCGTATGAAGGCGGCAATTGAAGCTTTAGGTTACGGAAAAGACGCACTGGAAGTGGAAATCATCCAGCTTGTCCACCTTTTCCAAAACGGAGAAAAAATGAAAATGAGCAAGCGTACCGGTAAAGCGGTGACGATGCGCGACTTGATGGAAGAAGTGGGACTTGATGCCGTACGTTACTTCTTTGCAATGCGCTCAGGCGACACACATCTTGACTTCGACATGGACCTAGCAGTATCCCAATCCAACGAAAACCCGGTATTCTACGCACAATACGCGCACGCACGTATTTGCAGCATGCTTCGCCAGGGTGAAGAGCAAGGCCTAAGCCTAGAAGGGGACTTTGCGCTTGAGCACATCTCCTCTGAAAAAGAAATCGATCTTTTGAAAAAGCTAGGCGAATACCCACTTGCGGTAGCAGAAGCGGCTGGAAAACGCATTCCGCACCGTATCACAAACTACACATTTGAACTGGCATCCGCGCTGCATAGCTTCTACAATGCGGAAAAAGTGCTTGATGCAGACAATCATGAAAAATCCAGAGCGCGTCTTGGATTAATGAAAGCCGTTCAGACCACATTGCAGGATGCACTGAAGCTGATCGGAGTTTCTGCACCGGAGAAGATGTAATGTAATTATTTAGGATTAGCTCTCTACTTGAATTTAGAGTAGAGAGCTTTCTTTTGGTCAAAATAAACAACATAGACTATAACAACAAGGGAGTTTTCCACTATGAAAGAAAGCTTACTAGCACTAGCAACAGGCATGGTCGTAGGATTCCTATTCGCCCTATTCCGCCTGCCAATCCCAGCACCACCCGTATTCTCCGGCATCGTCGGCATCGTCGGCATCTACCTAGGCTACCGCCTATTCACTTGGGTGGCGCCGATCTTTCAATCAAGTAATTAAAAGTAACTAAAAGTAACTAAAAAAAAGAAAAAAGGGGTCTGACCCTCACCGCTTTAAAGCGCTGAGGGTCAGACCCCTCTTTAGCTCTTTACCTCATCACCACTCCACCGCACCGCCACTAACTCGCTTCACACCCCGTATCTTAGCGATGTCTTCACACAGTTGCAATGCGGCTTCATCTTTACGCTTGGCTTCCACCATGAAATCGACATCTTGGCCCAGCCCAACCACAACCTTCAAAAACTCCATCAAAAACTGCGAATCCACATAGTCCGCGTGGTGCCTTAATTTCTTTTCCGAGATAGGGGAGGAGATATGTATCTTTGGAATGATCCCGATATCCTTCCAAGTCGCATACACCCGCGGCATCAGTTCTTCCCACGAAACAGAACTCGGATTGGCATACTCATGGTGATAATCGAACGCAAGCGGAATCCCAAGCTCCTCGCACAACACCAAAGTCTCCTCCGTCGTATAGGTCTTATCATCATTCTCAAGCGTCATCCGCGCCCGGACCTCATCAGGAAGCGCGAAAATATTTTCCCGGAACCGTTCAACCGCAAGCTCCTTATTCCCATAAGCACCACCAACATGGATATTGATGGTTCCCTCATTCTCCAAGCCCATCGCCTTCAACATCTCATAATGGTAGACCATATCGATCACCGCATTCTCCGTTATATGAGGCTTATCACTCGTGAACAATGTGAACTGATTGGGGTGAAAGCTCGAACGCATCCCATATCGTTTCACTAAATCCCCGATTTCCTTGAACTCATCCGCAAACGGAGTAACAAAGTCCCACTTCACATCCGGATGGGTGGCAAGCGGGACGATAGAGGAGGAAAAGCGAAACACTTGAATTTCATGAGCGATGCAGAAATAGATGGTACGCAGCGTGCTCCTCAAATTCTCACGCGTCACAGCCAACAACTTTTCTCGTCCCTCCTCAGCCGACAATTGCTTATAACGCGTATAAGTCAATGCCCGAGCAGGGGAGGCCTCCCACAACGTCCATGACTGTGATACAAATCCAAAACGAATCCTCATGCAACAACCTTCTCCTTTCAAAAAAATCACATCAACGGGGAAAGAAACTTAGAAAGCTGTTCCTTGCTTTTATCAAAAATTGAACGGTTCTGAATGAACTCCAATGTCAGCTTTTCAGAATTATGGATGTCCTTGTGGATCTCATCCACCGTTTTACGGACGAATTCCTTATCAAAAATCAAACAATTTATTTCATTGTTCAAAAACAAACTCCGCTTATCAAAGTTAGCCGTCCCGATATCACAAGTGTGATCATCAATGACCATGACTTTTGCATGATAAAAGCCAAGGTAAAATCGGTATACTTCTGCACCTGCGCCAATGATTTTTTTAAAATAAGGGAAGGCTGCGTCCATCACCAAAGGGTGGTCGGCTTTCGCCGGCACCAAAACCGTCACTTTCACACCACGGCCCAATGCGCCCAACAATTCCTCCAACAATGGATCACTCGGAATAAAATACGGGGTGCAAATAATGATCGACTTCTCCGCCCTCTGAAGCAGCGTAAGGAACGTTTCGCTCAAATGTCCACCATTTGTCGGAACAAGCTTATGCGTAATCGGCCCCTTTTCAGCAATGGGATAATACGCATCTCCCCACTCACGGGCATCAAAGTCCCCAGCTTGCTCCCAGTTCTGGATAAACTGAGACTGCAAATCCTGGACACCCTCACCTTCAAGCTTCAGATGATAGTCACGCCACACACCAAACTCCGGGTCTTGCCCCAAATACTCTTTTCCAATATTAAAGCCGCCAACATACCCAATCTTTCCGTCCACCACCGTGATCTTGCGATGATTACGCTGATTAATGCTGAAGAAAAAGAAAGGAAAAGCGGGCTTATGATAAACCTCCACTTCAATCCCGTGCTGTTTCAGCTCTTTAATTGTCTCTTTTTTTACATCAAACGATCCAAAATAATCAAGAAGCAGCCGTACCTCAAGGCCCTGATCCGCCTTATCCTTCAAAATGGACAAAAACTCTTTACTCGCATGATCGTCACGGACCATGTAAAAAAGGGAGTGAATATGATGGCTGGCCATGCGCATATCCTCAAAAAGGTCCTTATAAAGGAGGTTCCCATCCGCATAGAGAAGAATGTCCCCCTGCCTTTTGGGGAACGTCAACCGTTTGACCTCTTTTAAATGCTTCTTTCTGCCCAAATATAAGTCTAATGTCAGCCAAGCAATAACCAATCCGATCGCTAACAAAACGTACAACACTGCTTCCATGCTTTTCCCTCCCGCAAACACGTCCATATAGTTTTTACGTAACCGCGCCATCTTATCCTATAACTAATTACCCATACCCACATTCCCAGAAAATAAGCCACCAAAATTCAATTAAATATGTTGACTGAATGCTCATTCAGTTATAAGATAAAGATAAATTACTAAAGTTCTGAAAATTATATTCTTTCCAAACATTGAGGCTCTTTCGTTTGAAAAATCACGTAAACAGCCGACAGAAAAAAGGGGACACGAAGGGAGTGGGGAGATGTGAGTAACGGTTTGTTAATTGCCAATTGGATTTTAACGATTATTGTAACCGCTTACGCATTATCGCTATTTGTTTACTTGATCAGAACGAGAATTCAGTTCATCAAGTTAGGGAAAAAAGTTGAATTCGACAACAAAGTAAAAGAACGATTAGACAAAGTGTGGGTCAACGTTTTTGGCCAGAAAAAATTATTGAAGGATAAGAAAAGTGGGATCATCCACGTCATGTTCTTCTACGGATTCCTGATGGTCCAGCTTGGGGCGCTTGACCTGATCATCAAGGGACTTGTACCAGGTGCACGCTTGCCGCTCGGACCGCTATATCCGGCGTTCACTTTCTTCCAGGAACTTGTCACACTCATGATCCTGGTGGCGGTGGTATGGGCCTTCTACCGTCGTTATATTGAAAAACTTGTACGTCTGAAGAGAGGCTTTAAATCTGGTCTTGTTCTACTGTTTATCGGAGGCTTGATGCTTTCCGTCCTATTTTCAAACGGTATGGGCATCATCTGGCATGATCATGGCCTTACTTGGAGTGAGCCCGTTGCATCCGTCTTCGCCTTCCTATTCGGCTGGATCAACGAAACGGCAGCCATTGCATTGTTCTATATCGGCTGGTGGATTCACCTATTATTCCTATTAACATTCTTGGTCTATGTGCCACAATCCAAGCACGCGCATTTAATTGCAGGACCTGCGAATGTATTTTTCCACCGTACAACCAACGCTGGAAAACTGGAAAAAATCGATTTTGAAGACGAAACACAAGAAACTTTCGGTGTTGGGAAAGTGGAAGACTTCACCCAGTACCAATTGATTGATATGTACGCCTGTGTCGAGTGCGGACGCTGTACCAATATGTGTCCGGCAACCGGAACAGGAAAAATGCTGTCACCGATGGATTTGATTATAAAAATCCGTGATCATCTGACAGACAAGGGAGCGGCCATCACGTCCAAATCCCCTTGGGTACCGACTTACGCGTTCAATAACACGCAAGGAAATCAGCTTGCCATGGCGGCTGCTGGAAAAGGTGCACAAGAAAGCGCGGCAACGATCGAATACAGCCCGAGCTTGATCGGCGATGTCATCACAGAAGAAGAGATTTGGGCATGTACGACCTGTCGTAACTGTGAAGACCAATGTCCAGTAATGAACGAGCATGTTGATAAAATCATCGACCTTCGCCGTTACCTAGTTCTGACAGAAGGAAAAATGGATGCCGATGCACAGCGCGCGATGACCAACATCGAACGCCAAGGAAATCCTTGGGGCCTTAACCGCAAAGAGCGCGAAAACTGGCGCGACGCAGCACCAGAAGTAAGCATTCCTACGGTAAAAGAAATGAAAAAAGCTGGCGAAGAATTTGAGTACCTGTTCTGGGTTGGGTCCATGGGATCTTTCGACAACCGTTCCCAGAAAATCGCCATCTCTTTTGCAAAATTAATGAACGAAGCTGGCGTGAAATTCGCGATTCTCGGCAACAAGGAGAAAAACTCCGGAGATACGCCACGCCGCCTAGGAAACGAATTCCTTTTCCAAGAGCTAGCAACGAGCAATATTGCGGAATTTGAGAAAAACGAAGTCAAGAAAATCGTCACCATCGACCCGCATGCCTATAACATTTTCAAAAACGAGTACCCGGATTTCGGCCTCGAAGCCGAAGTCTATCACCATACAGAAGTCTTAGCCGAACTTGTAAAAGAAGGCAAACTGACTCCAGTACACGAGGTAAAAGAGACCATCACGTACCACGATTCCTGCTACCTCGGCAGATACAACGAAGTCTACGAGCCACCGCGTGATATCTTAAAAGCGATCCCAGGCGTCAAAGTGGTCGAAATGAACCGCAGCCGCGAAACGGGCATGTGCTGTGGAGCCGGCGGAGGACTCATGTGGATGGAAGAAGACACAGGCACACGCGTCAACGTCGCCCGTACCGAACAAGCACTCGAAGTCGCACCAAGCGTCATCAGCTCCGGCTGTCCTTACTGCCTGACCATGCTATCTGACGGCACGAAAGCCAAGGTAGTAGAAGAAAACGTAGGCACCTACGACGTAGCAGAACTACTTGAACGCTCCGTCATCGGCGAAAAACAAGAATTAGTATCCTAAACGGAAAATTGGTATAACACCGCTGTTGATTTACGCATCGGGCTTCGCTTTCCGCGGGGCGCCTGTGGAGCCTCCTCGGCAAGCCTGCGGGGTCTCCACTATGCGCTACCTCCCGCTGGAGTCTACGCCCTATGCTCCAATCATCAGCTAGGATATTTATAGAAAAATAGATTCCGGCATACAAGGTGTACGTAGTTCTCTGCGTGCACCATATGCTTTTCACCAAAACTGAGCGACCGTTCAGTTTTGATGGAAGTAAAAATTGTAAGCGGTAACAAAGTGTTTATAGGATTTCCCCTTATTGATTGGAGTGTAGGGGGTGAGACTCCTACGGGAGGAAGGGACAGGGAAGACCCCGCAACGGAAATCAATAAGGGAGTCAGAAAAACATCTTAATTATTAAAATTTCCCTAGTTGCATGGAGAGCAAGGTGTGAGACTCCTGCGGGGGAGAAAAGGTTGGTTGAGACCCCGCAACGAAGTGAGGAGACTCAAGCACCTTCCCGCGGAAAGCGAACACCTGGAACGCAAAGCAACTGGGAGTTAACGCAAACACTTTAATTTTTTCAAATTAAAAGGAGGAAATTACCCATGGGAAAAACAGTAATCGTTAGCGCAGTCCGCACACCAATCGGTCGATTCGCAGGAGGACTTAGCACCCTAACCGCATCAGACCTAGGAGCAACAGCCATCAAAGAAGCACTACAACGAGCAAACCTATCAGGCAACCAAGTAGGCGAAGTCATCATGGGCACCGTCCTACAAGGCGGCCAAGGCCAACTACCATCACGACAAGCCTCCCAAAAAGCAGGCCTCCCGTGGGAAGTGCGCACCGAAACCATCAACAAAGTATGCGCATCCGGCATGCGCAGCGTCACACTCGGCGACATCCTCATCCGCTCCGGTGAAGAAGAAGTCATCGTAGCAGGCGGAATGGAATCCATGAGCAATGCGCCATACATGCTCCCTAAAGCAAGATGGGGCCTTCGTATGGGAGATAGCACCGTGCAAGATTTGATGGTCCATGACGGTCTTACTTGCACATTCACAGGCGTTCACATGGGCACATACGGAAACAGTGTCGCAAAAGAAATGGAAATAACTCGTGAAGACCAGGACGCATGGGCATTCAGAAGTCATCAACGCGCGATTGAAGCAACCGAAAAAGGTATTTTTGACGCGGAAATCGTTCCAGTTTCTGTCCCGCAGCGAAAAGGCGATCCAATCATCGTGAGCAAGGATGAGTCACCTCGTAAAGATACAACTCCTGAAAAGCTTGCGAGCTTAAGACCGGCATTTGACCATGACGGAACAATCACGGCAGGCAACGCGCCAGGCGTAAATGACGGAGCTAGTGCACTTGTGCTGATGAGCGAAGATCGTGCGGAAAAAGAAGGGAAAAAGGTGCTTGCAACCATCCTTGGTCATGCCTCCATCGCAGTGGAAGCAAAGGATTTCCCTAAGACTCCTGGACTTGTCATCACGGAACTTTTAAAGAAAACAGGAACAAAGCTTGAAGACATTGATCTTTTTGAAATAAACGAAGCATTCGCGGCGGTCGCGTTGGCATCAGCCAACCTAGCAGGACTGGATCTCGAGAAAGTGAATGTAAACGGCGGTGCAGTAGCACTTGGACATCCAATCGGAGCAAGTGGGGCACGCATCATCGTTTCCTTGATCCACGAGCTGAAGCGTCGCGGCGGCGGACTTGGAATTGCCTCTATCTGCTCAGGCGGCGGACAGGGCGATGCCATTTTGATTCAAGTATAAGCAGAAACTTTTTAGGAGGAATCATAACATGACAATTCAAAAAGTAATGGTAATCGGCGCAGGACAAATGGGCTCAGGCATCGCGCAGGTTTGTGCGATGGCCGGCTATGACGTATATATGAACGACCTGAAACAGGATTTTCTGGATCGTGGGCTTGCGGGCATCACGAAAAATTTAAGCAGATCCGTGGAAAAAGGCCGCATGACAGAGGACGAAAAAACGGCTGTTCTGTCCCGCCTGCAATCGACGACAACACTTGAAGATGCAAAACATGTCGACATCGTCATTGAAGCGGCAGTGGAAAACATGGACATCAAAAAGAAGATTTTCGCCGAGCTTGACCAGCATGCTCCGGCTCATGCCATTTTGGCAACCAATACATCTTCCCTTCCTATCACGGAAATCGCGGCAGCAACGGGCCGACCGGAAAAGGTGATCGGAATGCACTTCATGAATCCTGTTCCTGTCATGAAGCTTGTGGAGATCATCCGTGGCTTGCAGACGGCAGACGAAGTGTACGGTGCAATTGAAGATATGACGAAAAAGCTTTCCAAAGTACCGGTGGAAGTGAACGACTTTCCAGGCTTCGTATCCAACCGCGTGTTGATGCCAATGATCAACGAAGCCATTTTCACCGTTTACGAAGGTGTGGCAACGCCGGAAGCGATCGATGAAGTCATGAAGCTTGGGATGAACCACCCGATGGGGCCGCTAACACTTGCCGATTTTATCGGACTCGACACATGCCTGTACATCATGGAAACCTTGCATGAAGGCTTTGGCGATGACAAATATCGCCCATGTCCGTTGCTTCGCAAATATGTGAAAGCAGGCTGGCTGGGACGCAAGACGGGCCGAGGTTTTTATACGTACGAGACGTAAGGATGGCATGAGGGGAATTTTTTCTAGACAGCAGGAGAGGGGACAAATAGCATGAATTTACGTTTTACAGAAGAGCAGGAAATGGTCCGGAAAATGGTGCGCGATTTCGCGGAAACCGAGATAGCACCTTATGTGGAAAAAATGGAAGAGGGCGAATTCCCTCGTGAGATTTTGCGAAAAATGGCGGACCTTGGCTTGATGGGGATGACAATTCCGGAAGAGTACGGCGGAGCGGGAATGGACTTTCCTTCCTACATCATCGCGATCAATGAGCTTTCCCGTGTGAGCGCGACAGTCGGTGTAATCCTTTCCGTGCACACGTCAGTCGGGACGAATCCAATTCTTTATTTTGGCACAGAAGAACAGAAACAGAAATACGTCACAAAGCTTGCGTCCGGCGAGTACCTTGGCGCGTTCTGTTTGACCGAGCCGAGTGCGGGATCTGATGCAGGAAGCCTGAAAACGCGTGCGGTGAAGCAAGGTGACCACTATGTGCTGAACGGCGCGAAGGTGTTCATCACAAACGGTGGGGAAGCGGACACATACATTGTCTTCGCATCCACGAATCCTGAGCTTGGATCCAAAGGGGTTTCCGCATTCATCGTCGAAAAGGACACGCCGGGATTTGTCATCGGAAAAGATGAGCACAAAATGGGCTTGCACGGTTCGAAAACGGTCCAGCTGACGTTTGAAGATGCGAAGGTCACTGTGGAGAACCTGCTTGGAGCAGAAGGAGAAGGCTTCAAAATTGCAATGGCGAATCTTGATGTCGGCCGTATCGGCATCGCGGCGCAGTCCCTTGGTATCGCAGAAGCAGCAGTGCAGGCGGCAACAGCCTATGCAAAAGAGCGAGTCCAGTTCGGCAAACCAATCGCTGCTCAGCAGGGTGTTTCTTTTAAACTGGCAGACATGGCGACGGCGGTGGAAGGTGCTAGATTGTTGACTTACCGTGCGGCCAACTTGCGAGCATTAGGCAAGCCTTGCGGAAAAGAAGCCTCCATGGCAAAACTTTTCGCATCACAGACGGCAATGAACGTGGCAATCGAGGCGGTCCAGGTGTTCGGTGGTTACGGCTACACAAAGGATTATCCGGTGGAACGCTACTTCCGTGACGCGAAGGTTTGTGAGATTTACGAAGGAACGAGTGAGATTCAGAGAATGGTGATTGGGAAGCATTTGGTGAACTGATGGACGGTTAGGTTTGGTGAATGAGTGGGGATCGACGTTTGAGAATTGCGGCGAGTTGAATTTGGAGGATGAGACTGACTTAGAAATTAGGTGGCTCCTGTAAGAATGTCCGAAGATTTGCGGAAGTTGTCCGAAGTTTTTCGATTCTTGTCCGAAGTTTTCGCAAAGTTGTCCAAAGATTCCACGAGATTGTCCGAACCAATTTTTCAAATGTCCAAACACACCATCAAAGTTGTCCGAACACGCTTATAGATTGTCCGAACCACCTCCAAAAGAATGCCAAAAGTGTCCGAAAGCCCTTTTCAAATGTCCGAACGGTTTTCAAGTGCACTTCAAATAGCAAAAAAACGATGAAAAGTCGTTAAATTGACCATTAAATCAAACAAACCACCGCGCCAGGACCCGCGATAAGCGAAGCCCGGAGCCTGGTGCAGAAAGCAACGGCGTCTAAAAAAATAAATCATCGGGGGATGAAAAATATGAACTTTCAACTATCAGAAGAACATGAAATGATTCGCAAAATGGTAAGAGATTTTGCTAAGAACGAAGTGGAACCGACTGCAGCTGAGCGAGACGAGGAAGAGCGCTTTGATATGGATATTTTCAAAAAGATGGCAGACCTTGGCTTAACGGGAATCCCTTTTCCGGAAGAGTACGGCGGGATCGGCAGTGACTATCTGGCGTACTGCATCGCGGTTGAGGAGCTTTCACGAGTATGTGCATCCACAGGGGTAACTCTTTCTGCGCACACGTCCTTAGCTAGCTGGCCGATTTACAAGTACGGAACAGAAGAGCAGAAGCAGAAGTACTTGGTGCCACTTGCGCAAGGAACGAGCATTGGCGGATACGGGCTGACAGAACCAGGATCCGGATCTGATGCGGGTGGGATGCGTACGACAGCGAAATTGGACGGCGATCATTATGTCCTGAACGGTTCTAAAATTTTCATCACAAACGGCGGGATCGCGGACATCTATGTGGTGTTTGCGGTAACAGATCCGACAAGCAAGCATAAAGGCACGAGCGCGTTTATCGTCGAAGCGGACTTCCCAGGATTTAGCGTTGGGAAAAAAGAGAAAAAACTAGGTATTCGTTCTTCACCAACGACGGAAATCATTTTCGAAGATTGCCGCGTACCGGTAGCGAACATGCTTGGTGCAGAAGGAGAAGGTTTTAAAGTGGCGATGACCACGCTTGATGGCGGACGTAATGGGATTGCTGCACAGGCTGTCGGGATTGCACAAGGTGCACTTGACGCTGCAACCAATTATGCAAAAGAGCGCGTTCAGTTCGGGAAGCCAATCGCTGCACAGCAGGGTGTTTCTTTTAAACTGGCAGATATGGCGACAACGGTGGAAGCTTCCAGACTATTAACGTATCAGGCTGCGTGGAGAGAGTCCGAGGGCTTAAGTTATGGCTTGGAGTCTGCGATGTCCAAACTTTTTGCTGGTGACACGGCGATGAAAGTGACAACAGAAGCAGTTCAGGTATTCGGTGGCTACGGTTACACGAAAGACTACCCAGTCGAGCGCTATATGAGGGATGCGAAAATTACGCAAATCTATGAAGGAACACAAGAAATTCAACGTCTCGTAATCTCCAGAATGCTTACTAAGTAAGTAGGGGGCAAACAGGATGATGAAAAAACGCCAAGTACATGCATCCGTAAAAGACGAGCGGCTGATCGAAAAGCGCCGCGACCAGATGATCAAGGGGGCAGTGAGTCTTTTTAAAGAAAAGGGCTTCCACCGCACGACAACAAGGGAAATTGCCAAAGAGGCCGGTTTCAGTATCGGCACGCTCTATGAATATATCAGAACGAAGGAAGATGTCCTTTATCTCGTCTGTGACCGGATTTATGACCAGGTCGGCGAGCGGCTGCAGGAGGAACTCGATATGAAGCGGGGGAACCTTGAGAGCCTAAAATCCGCGATAAGATACTATTTTCGGGTCATGGATGAAATGCAGGATGAGGTGCTTGTCATGTATCAGGAGGCGAAATCGTTATCAAAAGATGCGCTTCCTTACGTGTTGAACAAGGAGCTTGCAATGGTGGCCATGTTCGAGCAGGTTATAAGGAACTGCATGACGGCAGAAGGCATGCAAATGCAAGAACAGCACATTCAATTGATGGCACACAACATTTTTGTGCAAGGCCAGATGTGGGGATTCAGGCGCTGGGTGTTACACAGGCACTTTGAGCTGGAAGCTTATATCGAGGGCCAGATTGAACTTTTAGTGCACGGACTTACAAAGGGGGAGAATGTGAAAAATGGAAGTATATCGTCCAACTAACCATATTCGTTTTGTGACAGCTTCAAGTCTATTTGACGGGCATGACGCCTCAATCAACATCATGCGCCGCATCATCCAGGCGAGCGGTGCCGAGGTAATCCACCTTGGCCACAACCGTTCCGTGGAAGAAATCGTGAACGCGGCAATCCAGGAGGATGTGCAGGGAATCGCGATTTCCTCCTATCAGGGCGGACATGTCGAATATTTTAAATATATGTATGATTTGCTGAAGGAAAAAGGTGCCTCGCACATCCGCATTTACGGCGGTGGTGGTGGGGTCATCATTCCTTCTGAGATAAAAGAACTGCATGCATATGGAATCGCTCGTATCTTTTCGCCGGAAGACGGTCGCGAGCATGGGCTGCAGGGCATGATCAACTCGATGTTGAAGGAATGTGACTTTGTGACGGTCAAATCCCTTGGCGATGAGGTGGAGCGTCTTGCTGCTGATAATCATCAGGCAATCGCGAAACTAATTACGTTATCCGAGTTGCAGGTGACTTCTGATGAAGAAGTGGCGGCAACGGCCCAAACCGCCCTTGCGAAAGTAAAAGAAATGCAGAAAACCGTGCCGGTCCTTGGGATTACGGGGACAGGTGGAGCGGGGAAAAGTTCTCTAACAGATGAATTGATCCGCAGATTTATAAACGAAGTGCCAGATAAAAAGGTGGCGATTCTTTCCATCGATCCGACGAAACAGAAGACAGGTGGCGCATTGCTTGGGGACAGAATCCGCATGAACGCGATTTTCAACCCGCGCGTGTATATGCGTTCCTTGGCTACCCGTGGTTCTCGTTCTGAGCTTTCCTTAGCGATCCAAGATGCGATTGCTGTAACGAAGGCTGCTGGCTTTGATCTGATTATTGTCGAGACAAGCGGAATTGGGCAAGGGGATGCCGGAATCACAGAGATATGCGACATCTCGATGTATGTGATGACAAGTGAGTTTGGTGCGCCTTCCCAGCTCGAAAAAATCGATATGATTGATTACGCGGATTTAATTGTTATCAATAAATTTGAGCGAAAAGGCTCGGAGGATGCGAAGCGCCAGGTGCAGAAGCAGTATCAGCGCAGCCGTCTTTTATGGGATAAGGAATTGGATGAAATGCCGGTGTACGGCACGATTGCTAGTCAGTTCAATGACCTTGGGACAAACACGCTTTTTGCTGCGTTGCTTGAGCTGATGAACGAGAGAACAGGTTCTGCCTATGCATCTAGCTTGCCGACGTCCAAGGATGTGGAAAAGCAGAATGTGATCATTCCGAATGATCGCCGGTATTATTTGCGTGAGATCAGTGAGACAGTCCGTAATTACCATAAGATGGCCGCTGAGCAGGTCGAGTTGGCACGCAAATTGTTCCAGTTGGATGGGGCGATGGAGGCGGCAGGTGCATCTGGCGGAGGTGCTTCAAACGAGGAGCTCGTGGCGGCACTTGCCGAGCTGCGTCGTGAATATGAGGAAAAATTGACAAGTGACTCCCGCAAAATTTTAGCAGGCTGGGAAGAGAAGAAAGAGAAATATTCCGGTGACCAGTTTGTTACAAAAATTCGCGACAAAGAGATCATCACAAAGCTGACAACGAAAACTTTATCGGGCTTGAAGATTCCAAAAGTGGTCCTGCCGAAGTATGTGGACTATGGGGAGATTTTGAAGTGGGTGTACCGTGAGAACGTACCTGGGGAGTTCCCTTATACGGCCGGTGTGTTCCCATTCAAACGTGAAGGCGAGGATCCAAAGCGTCAATTCGCTGGGGAAGGGACGCCTGAGCGTACAAACCGCCGTTTCCACTATTTGAGTAAGGATGACGATGCGAAGCGCTTGAGTACGGCTTTTGACTCGGTTACTTTGTACGGGGAAGACCCAGCAGAGCGCCCGGACATTTATGGAAAAGTCGGGAATAGCGGCGTAAGCATTTGTACATTGGACGATATGAAGAAGTTATATGCAGGCTTTGACCTGTGTGCGCCAAGCACGTCTGTTTCCATGACGATCAACGGACCGGCGCCAGTTATTTTGGCGATGTTCATGAACACGGCAATTGATCAGCAGGTGCAAAAGCGCGAAGAGGAACTTGGGCGTTTGTTATCGGTGGAAGAGTTTGCGGAAGTCCGTGCTGTGACCATGCAGACGGTACGTGGAACAGTGCAGGCGGATATTTTAAAAGAAGATCAAGGCCAGAATACGTGTATTTTCTCAACCGAGTTCGCTTTGAGAGTGATGGGCGATATTCAGCAGTATTTCATCGATAAAAAGGTGCGCAATTACTATTCCGTTTCGATCTCTGGATATCATATTGCTGAAGCGGGTGCGAATCCGATTACGCAGTTGGCGTTCACATTGGCAAATGGCTTCACATATGTGGAGTATTATTTGAGCCGTGGCATGAAAATCGATGACTTTGCTCCGAACTTGTCGTTCTTCTTCAGTAACGGGTTGGATGCAGAGTACACGGTGATCGGCCGTGTGGCACGCCGTATCTGGGCGACGGTGATGAAAAATAAATATAATGCTAATGAGCGCAGCCAGAAGCTGAAGTATCACATCCAGACGTCCGGTCGTTCCTTGCATGCTCAGGAAATCGACTTTAATGATATCAGAACGACCCTGCAGGCGCTGATGGCACTTCAGGACAACTGTAACTCGTTGCATACCAATGCCTATGACGAGGCGATTACGACGCCGACGGAAGAGTCTGTGCGCCGTGCGATGGCCATTCAGATGATCATCACAAAAGAGCATGGCTTGGCGAAAAATGAGAATCCATTGCAGGGAGCCTTTGTGGTGGAAGAGCTGACAGACCTTGTGGAAGAAATGGTGCTGCAGGAGTTTGAACGCTTGAACGACCGCGGTGGCGTACTTGGTGCGATGGAGACCCAGTATCAGCGCGGAAAGATCCAGGATGAGTCCATGTATTATGAGATGAAAAAACATACGGGTGAGCTTCCGATCATTGGGGTGAACACGTATAAAAATCCGAATCCGCCTTCTGAGGACGATTTGAATGATATCGAGCTTGCTCGTTCGACGGAAGAGGAGAAGCAAACGCAGATTAGAAATCTTGCTTCGTTCCAGGAACGCAATGCTTGGGAAGTGGAAAAGGCATTAGAGAGATTGAAGCAGGTGGCCATCAGCGGCGGCAACATCTTCGAAGAACTGATGGAAACCGTCCGGGTGGCAAGCCTCGGCCAAATCACCACAGCCCTCTACGAAGTCGGCGGCCAATTCAGACGAAACATGTAACAAAAAATGCTAGAGAAAAGGGCGGGGATGCAAGATTCCCCGCCAACTTTATAGTCTTCGACGCGGAGAGGGAAATACCTTTGGGGGTCTGACCCCCTTTTTTTATTTTTTTCTTTATTTTCACTTTTTCCCCAAATTTTTATTTTTTTGAGGGAAAGATTTATTTTATGCTGGATTAAACATTGGTATTTTGTTTATAATGAGTGGTATGGATTTTTCTAGGAATTGCTATGAATATTGTCTTTTTACATATATAGAAAGGATGTGCAGACATTGGCATTAAACCATTTAACGGAAGAACAAGTGAAAGAGATGTCATTGATCGAAATCGCTACTGCTTTATTTAACGAACAGAAGCAGTCTGTGACTTTTGACGAACTAATTACGGAGATCAAGAAAATCAATGGTTTTACAGATGCAGACCTTAAGGGCAAGTTGTCTCAATTCTATACGGACTTGAACATTGATGGCCGTTTCATTTGTATTGGAGAAAACCAATGGGGACTTCGTGCATGGTATCCTTACGATCAAATAGAAGAAGAAACAACTCCTCAGGTGAAGACGAAAGCGAAAAAGAAGAAGAAGGCTGCAGATGAGGACGATATCGATGCCGACGAATTCGATGAGCTGGATGAAGAAGAATTGGAATTCGACGATCTGGATGATTATGAAGAGGATGAAGTCGAAGAAGAAGACTTTGACGATGCAGATGATGATGCAGACGACGATGACGATGATGATGATGAAGAGTTTGAAGAAGACCTGATTGAAGACGAGGAGTACGACCTCGAAGACGATGAGGAAGAGGAAGAATTGGAAGAAGATGAGGAAGAAGAACTCTAATCTTCGCTAGAAAACACACTCCCTGGGACGAAAAACGGGGAGTGTGTTTTATTTAGGGCTAACCGAAAAAAGTGAAAATTCGTAAGTTAAACTCGAGTCTTGACTTTTCCCCCCATACTAGGTAGAATCTTTTTTGGGCTCCTTAAAAAAGGACACGTATAATTTGTTGTATATATACACGCTCCCCTTGCTGCAAATGCCGGCAAGTGGGGCGTTTTTTATTTTATTAGTGAATAAACATCCATACGCTGTACCTGAGAAATTAGGGGCAGCTTCATTTTTTCGTAAATGAATTTCGTGTTTTTGACTAATGATAAAAATGTTAATTGCCTCTGGAAGAAGCAGGTACGTTACTTATTATTATTTTTAAATAAAATTATTCGAGGGGGAGACAGCATGACAAAGTATATTTTCGTAACAGGTGGCGTTGTGTCATCTCTAGGTAAAGGGATTACTGCTGCATCTTTGGGCAGATTGTTGAAAAATCGTGGATTGAATGTGACGATCCAGAAATTTGATCCATATATCAACGTGGACCCGGGTACAATGAGTCCATATCAACATGGTGAGGTATTCGTGACAGATGACGGCGCGGAAACGGACTTGGACTTAGGTCACTATGAGCGTTTCATCGACATCAACTTGAACAAATATTCTAACGTGACGACAGGGAAAATCTACTCCACGGTTCTGAAAAAAGAACGCCGCGGCGACTACTTGGGCGGAACAGTGCAGGTTATCCCGCATATCACGAATGAAATCAAGGAGCGCGTTTTCCGTGCTGGCCGCGAAACGAATGCAGACGTGGTTATCACAGAGATCGGTGGAACGGTAGGGGACATTGAGTCACTTCCATACCTTGAAGCGATTCGCCAAATCAAAAGTGACATCGGTCGCGACAACGTGATGTACATCCACTGTACGCTTGTTCCTTACATCCGCGTGGCGGGCGAGCTGAAAACAAAGCCGACACAGCACAGTGTAAAAGAACTTCGCGGTCTTGGAATCCAGCCAAACATCATCGTATTGCGTTCTGAAATGCCGATCTCCCAAGATATGAAGGACAAGATTGCCTTGTTCTGTGATATCGACGAGAAGGCGGTTATCGAGTCTATCGATGCTGACACTCTTTACGAAGTGCCACTAGCTTATCAGGCGCAAAACATGGACAACATCGTCGTTGACCACCTGAAACTTGAAACAAAAGGTCAGGCGGACATGACCGAATGGACGGCACTTGTGAACAAGGTGAAAAACCTTTCCAAGAAAACGACGATCGCCCTTGTCGGAAAATATGTGGAGCTTCAAGATGCATACCTTTCTGTTGCAGAAGCACTTCGTCATGCTGGTTACGAGTACGATGCAGATGTAAAAATCAACTGGATCAACTCGGAAGAAGTAACAGCTGAGAACGTGGACGAGCTATTGCAAAATGCAGACGGAATTCTTGTGCCTGGTGGTTTCGGCGACCGTGGAGTCGAAGGGAAGATCGAAGCGATCCGCTATGCACGTGAGAAGAAGGTGCCATTCTTTGGTATCTGCCTTGGCATGCAACTTGCTTCTGTTGAGTTTGCACGTAACGTTCTTGGATTCGATGGCGCACACTCCGCAGAGCTTAACCCGGAGACGCCATTCCCAATCATCGACCTATTACCGGAGCAAAAAGACATCGAGGACCTTGGCGGAACATTGCGCCTTGGATTATACCCTTGTAAGTTGAACGACGATTCCTTGGCACAAAAAGCTTACGCAGACGAAGTGGTCTACGAACGCCACCGTCACCGCTACGAGTTCAACAACCAATATCGTCAACAAATGGAAGAGCACGGATTCATCTTCTCCGGCACAAGCCCTGACGGCCGCCTGGTAGAAGTAATTGAGATCAAAGACCACCCATGGTTCCTAGCATCCCAATTCCACCCAGAATTCACTTCCAGACCAAACCGCCCACAACCGCTATTCCGCGACTTTGTGGCAGCATCTTTGAAAAATGCTGAGGTAATGGCTTAATTTTATAGAAAAAAGCTCAGAGTTTTAATTAGCTCTGAGCTTTTTTAATGGGTATTATTTTTTATCACGATTGGTGGTTTTGTATTTTTCACCTTTGCTATCATAGGTAACCCATTCACCGACAGGTTCGCCCTTCTGAAAATGACCGGATCGCTTGATGATCCCATCCGCACGATACCATTCCCAATAGCCTTCTGGTTGATCGTCAACCATTTTCCCCTTAGACCACACAGTTTTGCCGTTTGCATGGTATTTTATCGTGTACCCGTCAACCACGTCTAAAGGCTTTTCTTTTACTCCATTTTTCGGTTTTAGATCACATTTTTCGTTATCCATCATGAACCTCCTTTGCCGCTTTGTTAGGTTCCCATTCATACAAACAATGCCCATCGACTATGCTTAATAGCTTGAATTCGTGCTTCTCATAAAAGCCACGGAGCTTTTCACTGTGTGCCACACAATCCAACCGAATCTTGGTATAGCCGAGCTCTCCTATATGTTGCTTAATCCAGTACACGAGGTGATCGCCAAGCCCATGGCCTTTATGTTTGAGAACGATAGCGAGCTTATGTAGATATACCGTATCCTGGTTGTCCGCTTGTCCCCACAGGTGAACATCCCACTCCTCTTGCGTGTCTGACAGCATGAAAGTGGCCGCTAGAGGATGGGATGTATTATCCTGAATACCTGATTTAATTGCAACCTTATAAAATAGACCCTTTGACACGAGCTCTAAAATTTCGGCATCCTCTTGACCAGTAAGAAGGAAACTCCACTGTTCAGAACCCTTCCGTTTTAAGTCTGTAGCACGGCTCTTCAGCAATTCCAATATGCCTGGACCATCCTCTGATGTTGCTTTTTTTATTAACAAGTCTTGATATACCACTCGCCGAAACCTCCCATGGAAAATGACAATAAGAGTTGTTTCGATAAAAATGAGTAAAACCCTTTTAATTTGTAAGAGATTACGCTTGCTCTTCCAGAATCTCTTTTAACGTAAAAGCTAAGCCGTGGTAAACATATAGCGCAACCATGCTGGCAGGTAAGCCAAAACGTTCCCCGTCATCGCCTGGAATTAAAGGTTTTTTCAGCTTCATGTCAATATGTACATCGGATAAGGCTTCAAGAGTTTGAGCACTTTCAGCTGACTCCTCAGTCTCCACCACCGTCGAGACTCCGACAATCTCAATACCCAGTTCCTTCAAAGCTTTCGCCGTATTTATCGCTTCTTCATCCGTGGAAAAACGGGACACAATCAACGCACGGTCCGTATCAGTCAGATCATGATAACTGTCCAGGTCAGTTAAAAGTGTAGCCCTCACAAGTGGTTCAGCCCCATCAGTGGCCTCCGCTTCAACGGCTTTCATTTCCTTCACTCCATGCACATAAATGCGTCCATCCCCGACAACTGCCTGAGCCAACAACCTCGCCGCATCCTCAAAAGCAAACTCCTCACTCGAACCAATCCTATTAAACACACCCTGCAACTGCGTCGTAAAAATCTTCAACATCCCAAATCACACTCCTACACAAATTATTAGCATATTCCCATACCCTCATTCCACCAAAACTCAAGTATAATAAAAGGCGGCAGTATAACATAAACAGCAAAAATCCTTTGGGGGTCTGACCCCTTTTCGTTCGTGTTTTTCCTACATAATTCGACAGTTCCATGTCGGCCGGAGCCTTCTACATCAAGGGGGAAAGTCCTGCTGGGGTCTGACCCCTTTTTAAAATTCCCTCACTCCGAAAAAATTTCCCGGTCGAAAAAGGAGGAAATAAGACTATTATAGTAGAATTAGGTGGGTGGATGGAAACGGATTGATTATTTTTAGAGATGGGGTGTTGTGGTGGGTCAAAAATTACTGATTGTGGATGACCAGTATGGGATACGGATCTTGTTGAATGAAGTGTTCCAGAAAGAAGGTTATCAGACGTTTCAGGCAGCGAACGGTTACCAGGCATTAGATATCGTAGAAAAGCATTCACCGGACTTAGTATTGTTAGACATGAAGATCCCCGGTATGGATGGAATTGAAATTTTAAAGAGACTAAAAGCGATCAATTCCGATATCCAAGTTATCATCATGACGGCTTATGGGGAATTGGATATGATCCAGGAATCTAAAGATCTTGGAGCGATCACGCACTTTGCCAAACCATTCGACATTGACGAAATTAGAGATGCGGTCCGTAAAAATATGCCGCGACAATCGGTCTAAAGCGCCAATTGTGTAACTGAATATTAAAACATTTTAAGTGTTATCGCTTACATGGAAAAACGGCATGCTTCAACAGTTGCCGTTTTTCTTCATAGTTGATATGCTAAGTGTTGGATAAAAATCAACCGTCAAGTTTTGCACTTTGTTTCTCAACTATACATAACTGGTTTTCCAATTGGTCAAGCTAGTTTTGATATGGGCGATTTTTAACAAACAGGAAAAACTTTTCGGAGTGAATATAATACGAAGGAGGATGTTATCATGCCTTTAGTTTCCATGACAGAAATGCTGAAAAAAGCAAATGCAGAAGGCTATGCAGTAGGTCAGTTCAACTTGAACAACCTAGAGTTCACACAAGCGATTCTACAAGCAGCACAAGAGGAGAATTCACCAGTTATCCTAGGTGTTTCTGAAGGTGCGGCTCGTTATATGGGTGGCTTCAAAACAATCGTAGCATTAGTAAAAGCGTTAATGGAAGAGTACGGTGTAACTGTACCTGTAGCGATTCACTTAGACCACGGTTCTAGCTATGAGTCTTGTGCAAAAGCGATCCACGCTGGCTTTACTTCTGTAATGATCGATGCTTCTCACCATCCATTTGAGGAGAACATTGAAACAACTTCTAAAGTTGTAGAATTAGCACACTTCCACGGAGTATCTGTTGAGGCAGAACTTGGTGTAGTAGGCGGACAAGAAGACGACGTTATCGCTGATGGCGTAATCTATGCTGACCCACAAGAGTGTGAAGAGCTTGTAAAACGCACAGGAATTGATTGCCTAGCTCCTGCTTTAGGTTCCGTACACGGTCCTTACAAAGGCGAACCGAACCTTGGCTTCAAAGAGATGGAAGACATCAACAACCGTGCTGGTGTTCCTCTAGTACTTCACGGCGGAACTGGAATCCCTACGCATGACATCCAAAAAGCAATCTCTTTTGGAACAGCGAAAATCAACGTTAACACAGAAAACCAAATTGCATCTGCAAAAGCAGTTCGTGAAACACTTGCTGCAAAAACAGAAGAGTACGATCCTCGTAAATACCTAGGACCTGCTCGCGACGCAATCAAAGATACAGTAAAAGGCAAAATGCGCGAATTTGGATCTGCCAACAAAGCGTAAAACATAATTTACCCTGTTGATTGTAGTGCAAGGTGTGAGACTCCTGAGGGAGATAGCGGTAGCTTGAGACCCCGCAGGCGCAGCCGAGGAGGCTCAAGCACCGCCCCTAGGAAAGCGAACGCCTGGAACGGAAATCAACAGGGAGTAATAACAGATACATTTCAACCAACAAGATACTTCAACCAACAACAAGGCAACCATCGCAGAACCGCCACACCAGGCGGTTTTGTTCTATTTACCAATGAAAGCGCAAACAATAAATTAAAAGCAAAAGGGAGAGACTAACATGAAATTTTTTATCGACACAGCGAACCTAGAAGAAATTAAAGAAGCGCACGCACTGGGATTACTTGCCGGAGTGACGACAAACCCAAGTCTTGTGGCAAAAGAAAACATCTCATTTGAAGACCGCCTTCGTGAAATCACAGAATTCGTAGAGGGATCTGTCAGTGCGGAAGTCATCGCGCTTGATGCAGAAGGAATGATCGAAGAGGGGAAAACACTTGCAGCAATCGCACCGAACATTACGGTAAAAGTGCCGATGACTCCAGATGGTTTGAAGGCGGTAAAAGCATTCAGTGACCTGAACATCAAAACGAATGTAACACTAATTTTCAACGCCAACCAAGCATTGATGGCAGCGAGAGCAGGAGCTACCTATGTTTCCCCGTTCCTGGGACGTCTCGATGATATCGGTCAAAATGGAATGGACCTTGTTTCTACCATTGCGGATATTTTTGCGGTCCATGATATCCCAACAGAAATCATCGCCGCATCCATCCGTCACCCAATGCATATTACAGAGGCTGCTCTAAATGGCGCGCACATCGCGACCGTTCCTTACAAAGTACTCATGCAACTTTTCGGACACCCGTTAACGGACCAAGGAATCGAGAAGTTTCTAGCAGATTGGAACAATCGCCAACAATAAATTTAATAATGGATAAATAAGGTACCCCTGCTAATAATAAGCAGGGGTATTTATATGGATTTCAAAATAAATTTCGACAAAAAGTGTGTGTCGAATTTAGGCGTTTAGTATCAAATATTACGATTTCATAAAGAATCATGCTTTTCCATATATGAAAAGAAATATTTCGTGTAGACTAATAGATAACGTAAAATTTTACGATTGGTAATAATTGTGTATAATAGACAATAGCACTTTTGGAAACCAACCTCGCCTTGAAGGGAGAACTATATGGAAAAGTTAAAAATACTTGGTGGTAATAAGTTAAATGGAACCGTACGCGTTAGTGGAGCGAAAAATAGTGCAGTGGCTTTGATCCCTGCAACAATTTTAGCGGATTCACCAGTAACGATAGAAGGGTTACCGCAAATATCGGATGTCGAGATTTTAAGCAGCCTGCTGGAGGAAATCGGCGGAAGCGTATCATTGGAAGGGGAAGACCTTACAGTGGATCCTTCTAAAATGATTGCAATGCCTCTACCAAGCGGAAAAGTGAAAAAGCTACGCGCATCCTATTATTTGATGGGAGCAATGCTTGGCCGCTTCAAAAAAGCGGTAGTCGGACTGCCTGGTGGCTGTCATTTAGGCCCAAGACCGATTGATCAGCACATCAAAGGCTTCGAAGCACTTGGAGCACAAGTAACAAACGAGCAAGGTGCCATCTATCTGCGCGCTGAAGAATTGAAAGGGGCACGCATTTACCTTGATGTGGTAAGTGTCGGCGCGACCATCAACATCATGCTTGCAGCAGTTAAGGCAAAAGGCAGAACCATTATTGAAAATGCCGCAAAAGAACCCGAAATCATTGATGTTGCAACGCTTCTAAGCAGCATGGGTGCAAAAATCAAGGGTGCTGGTACAGATGTCATCCGTATCGATGGCGTGGAAAGCCTTCACGGATGCAAACACACCATTATTCCTGACCGTATCGAAGCAGGTACATACATGATTATGGCTGCTGCAACCGGCGGTGAAATGATTATCGACAATGTCATCCCTACCCATTTGGAGCCTCTGATTGCCAAGCTTCGTGAAATGGACGTGCGGATCGATATCAATAACGACCAGGATCAGGTGCTTGTCGTACCAGGCGAAAAACTGAAGGCCGTCGACGTAAAAACGCTCGTGCATCCAGGTTTTCCAACCGACCTCCAGCAGCCGATGACAACCCTGCTGACAAAGGTGGAAGGCACAAGCATCGTGACCGACACGATTTATTCGGCCCGCTTCAAGCACGTGGATGAATTGCGTCGTATGAACGCCCAAATCAAAGTCGAAGGCCGCTCCGCCATTATCAACGGTCCTGTCCAACTGCAAGGAGCCAAGGTGAAGGCAAGTGACCTCCGTGCAGGAGCAGCACTTGTAATCGCAGGTCTCCTAGCTGAGGGCTTGACAGAAGTGACCGGCCTTGAGCATATCGACCGCGGCTACAGCCATCTGGAAGAAAAGCTCGAAGGACTCGGTGCCACCATCTGGCGCGAAAAGCTGACCGAAGAAGAAATCGAACAAATGCAGAATTCATAATTGGTATAAAGAAGAGAAGGGATCCGAGTGGGTCCCTTTTTTATGGTTTTATTTAGAAGCTATTGGTGGCCATTTAAGAAAAATAGCATCCCCCTGTGGACTGAAGTGCAAGGTGTGAGACTCTGGCGGGAGGTAGCGGTAGGTTGAGACCCCGCAACAAAGTGAGGAGGCTCAAGCACCGCCCCGCGGAAAGCGAACACCTGAAACGGAAGGGAACAGGAGTTGTCCTGAAGCATCATGTTTTGTTTTTTCACGTTTCCACTTTCAAAATCCGTCGAATGTGATATACTATTAACGAAAAGTATAGCACAATGCCTTTGGTTGCACAGACAACCTATTGGCCTACCATAAAAAATAACTAGATTCATAGAACACAAAAGGAGTGGGACTAATGGAAAGAAGTTTATCCATGGAATTGATTCGAGTGACAGAAGCGGCGGCATTATCATCAGCACGCTGGATGGGACGCGGAGATAAAGAAAGCGCGGACGGTGCGGCAACTTCCGCTATGCGCGATGTGTTTGATACAGTACCGATGAAAGGCACAGTCGTGATCGGAGAAGGGGAAATGGACGAAGCTCCTATGCTCTATATCGGCGAAAAGCTTGGAACAGGCTACGGCCCTCGCGTGGACGTTGCGGTCGATCCACTTGAAGGGACAAGCATCGTGGCATCAGGGGGCTGGAACGCGCTTGCGGTTCTTGCGATTGCCGATCACGGAAACCTGCTTCATGCACCGGATATGTACATGGATAAAATAGCGGTCGGACCTGCAGCTGTCGGAAAGATAGACATCAACGCATCCGTCACAGACAATCTGAGAGCGGTAGCAGAAGCGAAAAACAAGGATATCGAGGACGTAGTAGCGGTCATCCTCAACAGACCGCGCCACGAAAAGATCATTGCGGAACTTCGTGAAGCTGGCGCGCGTATCAAGCTTATTGATGATGGCGATGTTGCCGCTGCGATCAACACAGCATTCGACCATACAGGTGTAGACATTCTCTTTGGTTCAGGTGGCGCACCCGAAGGCGTTATCGCAGCCGTCGCATTGAAATGTCTTGGAGGCGAAATCCAAGGGAAATTACTTCCGCAAAATGAAGAGGAACTAATCCGTTGCCGCAAAATGGGAATCGAAGACATTGATGCCGTATTAAGAATGGAAGACCTTGTACGAGGAGACGATGCCATTTTCGCTGCAACAGGTGTAACGGATGGCGAGCTTCTACGAGGAGTCCAATTCAAAGGCACCAATGCCACCACACACTCCGTCGTCATGCGTGCAAAATCCGGAACCGTCCGCTTCATCGACGGCCAACACAACATAAAGAAAAAGCCGAACCTAGTATTCAAGCCGTAATAGCAGTTCCAACCTGTTGATTGTAGTGCAAGGTGTGAGACTCCTGCGGGAGGAAGGGACAGGGGAGACCCCGCAGGCTTGCCGAGGAGGCTCCCGGACCGCCCGCGGAAAGCGAACACCTGAAGCGGAAATCAACAGCGAGTCGTCAATACTATCCGAACACACTCATAGAAACCGTAAATGGAACCTCCCATTTACGGTTTTCCAATATACATACGTCAAAAAAGCTCCACCCCCCTCGAATAATGTAATGGATGACAAAGCTTTTCGACAGAATTAGAGGAAATGCATGAATATTCCCCAGAAAATAACTCGAACACACACAGCTTGTCTATAGAAAATAGTTGCTTAAAAGTGCAATTTGTGGGTAAAATAAAGATTACTACGAGTATTTTGCAAAATCTACCTTATATCTTCCTAGCGATTCTTCTACATTTTCTTCATAAGGAGAGTTTATCCCACAAACACGAGGGAATAAGTCCTCACTTGGCATCCAAATCTTTTTCCGAAAAAAGTGCAGTGACGCTTAATTGCCGTATTTCCCATCCTTCGAACTTAAATTCAGCTTGAATCAGTGTTGGAAGACTAACCGATTTTTCTAATGATTTTTATACGTTACAACTAATTAAACGAATAGAGTGGTGTTTTCTTTTTATGGATTTAACTATTTCTCACTTAGAAAATTTAAAACTAAAAGAATTATACGAGTTTGCCCGTCAGCACAAAGTATCCTACTACAGTAAACTGACAAAGAAAGAACTTATTTTTGCTATTTTAAAAGCTCAGGCTGAAAAAGACGGCCTATTGTTCATGGAAGGGGTATTGGAGGTAATCCAGTCGGAAGGCTTCGGTTTCTTGCGTCCGATCAACTACTCTCCAAGTTCCGAGGACATCTATATTTCCGCATCCCAAATCCGTCGTTTTGACCTTAGAAACGGGGACAAGGTATCTGGAAAAGTGCGACCTCCAAAAGAAAATGAGCGCTATTACGGCCTTCTGCATGTGGAAGCGGTGAACGGGGACGACCCGGAATCTGCAAAAGAACGTGTGCATTTCCCGGCACTGACGCCTTTATATCCGGATCGCCAAATTGTGCTCGAAACAAAGCCTAAAGCACTTTCCACACGTATCATGGACTTGATTGCACCGGTAGGTTTCGGGCAGCGTGGTCTTGTCGTTGCACCTCCTAAAGCGGGTAAAACAATGCTAATCAAGGAAATCGCGAACAGCATCACCACCAATCACCCGGAAGCAGAATTGATTGTCCTTCTGATCGACGAACGTCCTGAGGAAGTAACAGACATCGAGCGTTCCGTTGCTGGGGACGTTGTAAGCTCGACGTTTGATGAGGTGCCTGAAAACCACATCAAAGTGGCTGAACTAGTACTAGAGCGTGCTCTGCGCCTTGTCGAGCACAAGCGTGACGTTATCATCCTGATGGACAGCATCACACGTCTGGCACGTGCCTACAATCTTGTTATTCCGCCAAGTGGGCGTACACTTTCCGGTGGTATCGACCCTGCGGCATTCCACCGTCCAAAGCGTTTCTTCGGAGCTGCACGTAATATTGAAGAGGGTGGAAGCTTGACGATCCTTGCAACCGCGCTTGTGGACACTGGTTCCCGTATGGATGATGTCATCTATGAGGAATTCAAGGGTACAGGTAACATGGAACTGCATCTTGACCGCCAGCTTGCAGAACGACGCATCTTCCCGGCTATCGACATCCGTCGTTCCGGTACGCGTAAAGAAGAGCTGCTTATCCCGAAAGATCATCTGGACAAGCTATGGGCCATCCGCAAAACGATGTCCGACTCTCCAGATTTTGCAGAAAAACTGTTGCGTAGACTGCGCCAGTCCAAGACCAACCAAGAATTCTTCGATATGCTAGAAGAAGACCAAAAAGCAGGAACGGCAAAACGCTAACCATATAAAATTCATGCGCACCTTTGCTATGTGAGGGTGCGTTAGTTTTGGCAATTTCTAGCTGTTGATTGGAGCACAGGGCGAAGACTCCAGCGGGAGGTAGCGGTAGCTTGAGACCCCACAGCGCAGGAGGCCACTGAAAAACCTAAAAACTTATCTTTTTTATGGTTTCTAGCTGGTGATTGGAGCAATAGGCGAAGACTCCAGCGGGGGGATAGCGACAATCTTGAGACCCCGCAGGGCGTAGCCCGAGGAGGCTCAAGGTCGCCCCGCGGAAAGCGAAGCCGTTTGCGGAAATCAACAGCGGCGTTTAAGTGACTACTTTCCTTTAAGGAAAACATTGGTTACCCATCACCGCCATATAAGTCCAAAAGTAATGTTGCAAAACATGTCATTAGTTGATATAATTTCATCAGTGTGTTTTTAAGATAAATGATGGCGACCTACGTGGTTGGTATCATTTGAATGATAACTCTGTTTCGAAAGACTCAGGGCGAAAAGGAGATGACAAGAATGAAAGCTGGAATTCATCCGGATTACCGTAAAGTTGTATTCATGGACATCAACACTAGTTTCAAATTCATCACTGGTTCTACGATGAAAACAAACGAAACTATTGAATGGGAAGACGGTACTACTTACCCTCTAATCAAAGTTGAGATCTCTTCTGATTCTCACCCATTCTACACTGGACGTCAGAAGCATGCTGCTGCTGATGGACGTGTTGAGCGTTTCAACAAAAAATACGGCCTTAAGTAATAAAGTAAAGCAGGCAGGTTATCCTATATCTTGCCTGTTTTTTTACTTCCATTTTTACATAATTCAGTGCTTAGGTTCAGGTCGCTAAGCACTTTTTATACGTAAAATTATTAAAAAGGAGAGGCCGTTTATGTATGTAATGAAGCATTCCGGTTGGGTGGAAGCGATCTGTGGCAGCATGTTTTCGGGTAAATCCGAAGAACTGATCCGCCGCATGAGACGTTCCCAGTTTGCCAAACAGGAAATTCAAGTATTTAAGCCAGCCATCGATAACCGTTATAGTGATGAGGCTGTTGTTTCTCACAATGGAACTTCCATCATTGCCATGCCGGTTCCTACTTCGCAATCGATTTTGGATCAGGTAGAGGCGAAGACAGAGGTTGTCGGCATTGATGAAGTGCAGTTTTTTGATGATCAGATCGTGGAAGTGGTACAGGAATTGGCCAACAGAGGCTACTGTGTCATTGTGGCGGGACTCGACCAGGACTTCCGAGGCGAACCGTTCGGTAAAATGCCGGAGCTATTGGCAATTGCCGAGTCTGTTACAAAGCTGCAAGCGGTATGTGCCGTCTGTGGATCCCCTGCAAGCCGTACACAACGCTTGATCAATGGAGAACCGGCTTGTTACGATGACCCAATCATATTGGTAGGCGCTTCGGAATCATACGAACCTCGCTGTCGTCATCATCATGAAGTTCCTCACAACGTGTCCGTACTGCAAGAAATGAAAAAGTAATTAAGCTCTTTTCTCAAATATTGTAGCTATCATCAAGTAAAAAGTCGGGTTTTGGACTTTTTACCGCTTTACCTCATCCAATACGCAAGTGTTCAAATTTATACAAGCAGGAAAAGAGCACGACAGTAACGTAGTCAACGGATGATACTAACATACGTATAAGCATCCATGTTTGCGAAAACAACCAATATTATTTCCTAAATTTAGTCCGTAAGATAAATGATGAAAGAGGATACGCTAAGAAACAGGAGGTGTTTGCATGAAACATGCAGTCCTGTTACTGGTGGTATGCTCTTTTTTTATTAGTGGATGCAGCGGCGAACAGCGCTTTGGTGCAAAGGAGGATTTCGACGGAGAGCGGTTGATTGGTGTGAAGAATGACGATCAAGAGGGCTTTTATAAACGAGACCTTGATACAGAAGACTATAACACCAACCAGAACCCAAATTTCCTTGATCTTTCAGAGGACCGCCTAGACTACGGCGATGATGAAAATAAATTTGCCGAAGTTATTCAAATGAACAGCGATCTTGAACCGGGACCCGTTTACATAACCGGTGACACGGCAAGAGTAACCGCCTACGCTCCAAGCGGCATTTCCAAAAAAGAGAAGAAACGTGTGGAAAATGAGCTCAAAGAGAAATTCCTTGAGGTCACGCCCCGTTACCACGTCAAACTGAAAATTAAAGAAAGATAAGATGGGCTCGTTCTGATTTTTCGGAACGGGTTTTTCTTTATGTCCAATTAATTTTGTAAAAAATTTGAATCTATGAAACTCTTTACGTTTCCTTTTCGTCTATAAAGGGAAATGTAAAAAAACTCTAATTTTTAATTGAGATTTTATTAAAGTACTTCCTAAAAATAGAAATGAGTTGTAAGATGGAGCAATGCATGTTGAATGCAATTAATTTACAAAGCAATTGGAGGAATTAGGTTGATAGCTGATAACCGTGTAACAATTTTAATACCGGCTTATAATCCGGATGATAAACTGTTGGAATTGGTGAAAAATATCGTTAAGCAAGGGTTTCAACAGGTGCTTGTGGTGAACGATGGAAGTAAAAAAGAGTGTGATCCCATCTTCAATAAATTAAAAAAGGTCAACCAGTGTACCGTTTTGGAACATGAGGTGAATAAAGGGAAAGGCCAGGCGCTCAAAACAGCTTTCTCTTACTTTCTGGATGCATTTCCTCATTCCGTTGGTTTGGTTACAGTGGATGCTGATGGTCAGCATGCGGTGGAGGACGTGGAAAAAGTAACAAAGAGGCTTTGTGAGTGCCCCGAGAGTCTTGTGTTGGGCGTAAGGGATTTCTCCGGTGAAGATATCCCGTTCAGAAGCAGATTTGGGAATGTGTTAACGAAAGGCGTGGCTCGTTTTGCGTGTGGCATTAAAATATCGGATACACAAACCGGATTACGCGGGATTCCTTCTCGATTTGTAAAAAAACTGCTTAATGTTGCAGGCCAAAGGTACGAATTCGAAATGAATATGCTTGTGGAATGCAAACCGAACAACGTGGAGATAGAGGAAGTGAAAATCCAAACAATCTATATTGAAGAAAACGAATCTTCCCATTTCAACCCCATCAAAGATTCAATCAGAATCTACGCGGTGTTCTTGAAATTCGCTTTTTCTTCTGCTCTATCGTTTATATTGGATATTGCTTTATTTGCCCTTTTTGTCATGATTTTGAACGGAATTTTCGTAGAGTCCTACATAATTATAGCGACCGTCATAGCAAGGGTCCTATCTGCATTGTTCAACTATACGGTCAATAGGAAGATGGTATTCAAGTCGACAAGTTCTCATACTTTAGTAAAATATTTCACCTTGGCTGTCGCTCAGATGCTTGCCTCGGCAGGTTGCGTATTTTTGATTTATGAAGCAATTGGTTTTGGCGAAGTGGGTATTAAAATTGTGGTCGATGGTGTGTTATTCTTGATTAGTTATGTTATCCAAAGAGAATGGGTATTCAAGAAAAAATATGAGTTAGGTGCTAGTTAATGGGAATTTCTTTGTTTTATTTTGTGCTTCTATTCTTGTCGTTTGTTGGATGGGGAATCCTGTCCGCGCATAAATTCAAACTAAATCAGGCTGTTATTCCGATCTTTGTTTTCTCCGGAATAACGGCCATCTTGTTTGTGGCCGGTTTATTAAATGTGATGCCGTTGATGGTACTCATCCTTTTTCTTGGTGGAATGGGGCTAAGTCTTTATTATTTTTACCTTTTCATTAAGAAAAAGGGGAAAGTTTCTCTGGGTATTACGCCATCCATCGTCTTTTTCTTCCTGGCGGTATTGTTTATCGTATTTGCTTTAAGTGGTGTTATTCATACCCATTATGATGATTTCAGTCACTGGGGACTTATCATTAAAGAGATGCTTAATGTTAACGGGCTTCCCGACGGCAGGACAATCATCAGTTTCACGAATTATCCTCCAGGGAGTGCGACCTTCATCTATTATGTCATATCCATAATAGGGTATTCCGAGAGCTACACCTTCATGGCACAAGGTTTCCTTATAGCAGCCTGCTTAACCACTTTGTTTATCTTCACTAGCTGGAACCGTCCAGGCAGTGTCCTAACGGCTTTTGCTGCCGCATTGGCATTGTTCAGCATCAACGGCACCTATATTTACACGCTGCTGGTGGACAGCCTGCTCGGTATGGTGGCGTTGGCGGTGTCCGTCATCGCCTACTATTACCGGAAAGATTGGAAAAAAGGGATATTGGCCATTACTCCAATCATGATTTTGCTAATGCTTGTAAAAGACAGTGGAAAGGTATTCTTTTTATTTAATTTGATCGTGATCTTCTGGTTCCTTTACACTAATTACCTTAAAGGGAATGTCTTTAAAAGAAGCAATGTTCGTATCGTGTTATGGGTGATGTTGTTCACTCTGGTGCTACCGCTTTCCGTCAATTTCCTTTGGGGCCAGTATGTAGACAAGGTTTATCAGAATGATCATTATAACAAGTTCGCCGTAAACAGAGGCAAACTCTTTGATAACAACAAGACGGAGGAATTCAAGCAGAACCTTGGTCCGATGATTTTCCAGGCGGCAACAGATACTAATAACAGTGGGATAAAGAGCTTGCTGATTTTAAATGGCCTTGCTCTGGCAACGATTTTGATATACATAATCTTGCATAAGCAACTTGCGCTCCGGCTTGTTGCGGTCACCTTTTTTGTCAATATTGCCTATATATTTTACATGTTCACACTGTACTTGATGTACTTGTTCTTAATGCCGGAAAATGAAGCGATAAGACTTGCTGGCTTCAGCCGTTACTTGGCAACAATGGTGGTTTATTGTGCAGGGATATTGATGATTTCGCTATTTAAGGAATGGGTAGCTGTGCCCCGGGAACGCAGAAACACGGGCCTTCGGTTGGCTTTGGCAGCCATACTTGTTATTGCCTTCATGTACCCGCAATGGGGGAATTTGAAAATAATTGCCCAAAATAAACCGGACACAACAAACTCCATTCGATCGGGAATCAATGAACAGTATCAACGCATATTAAATGATGGACAGTCCGACCCACAAGTATTTTACTATAGCCCGAAAAGCTTTGAGGATAGGGGATATCTGGACTATGTCCTCCGCTTTGAGCAGACGAATCATAAATTTACGGTATTAAGGAGCCTTGAAACCGAAGAGGAGGAGGCTTCCTTTATTAATAGGATAAAAGCTTCCCAATACTTTGTATGGGTAGGGGAAGATGAACGTTCAAGAGCATTGCTTGAGGATCTTATAACGGAAAAAAGTGACTCAGGTGTGTACCGTGTCCACCTCAGGGAGGATAAAGTGGAACTTGAGCCTGTCTAACAGAGCGTGTCAAAAGAAGGAAAGTCCGCGGATTGGCCCAATTCCAGCCTACGGTAAAGGGATGGTTTTGACGCACCACCAAACCTATACTATAATTAGAATGTTGTAGATTTTTTTTAAAAAATTGCAGATTTTATCTGTATACATTATAGAGGTGAATGCACGTGTTTGATCGTTTGCAGACAGTAGAAATGCGTTACGAGAAATTGACGGAGCTATTGAGTGATCCGGAAGTCATCAGCGATACGAAAAAGTTGCGCGAGTACTCCAAAGAGCAGTCCGATATGCAAGAGACGGTGGAAGCATACCGTGAGTACAAAGCTGTCAAAGAGCAGTTGGATGATGCAAAAGCGATGCTTGAAGATAAGTTGGATGCCGATATGCGCGAGATGGTGAAAGAGGAGATCTCAGAGCTTGAGGAGCAACAGGAAAGCTTGGCAGAGCGTCTACATATTCTTCTTTTGCCAAAAGATCCGAACGACGATAAAAACGTAATCATGGAGATCCGCGGAGCAGCGGGTGGAGATGAGGCGGCGCTGTTTGCAGGCGATCTATACCGCATGTACAGCCGATATGCCGAGGCACAGGGCTGGAAAACAGAAGTGATGGAAGCGGCATCCACTGGTGTCGGCGGCTACAAGGAGATCATTTTCATGATCACTGGTAAAGGTGCATACTCCAAGCTGAAGTTTGAAAATGGTGCACACCGCGTACAACGTGTTCCGGAGACAGAATCCGGCGGACGCATTCATACGTCGACTGCGACGGTAGCGGTATTGCCTGAGGCGGAAGAGGTTGAAATTGAGATTCACGATAAGGACATCCGTGTGGATACATTCGCATCAAGTGGGCCTGGTGGACAATCCGTTAATACGACGATGTCTGCTGTACGTCTGACACATATCCCGACAAACACGGTGGTATCCTGTCAGGACGAAAAATCGCAGATCAAGAATAAGGAAAAAGCGATGAAAGTTCTTCGTGCCCGTGTGTACGATAAGTTCCAACGTGAAGTACAAGCTGAATATGATGCGAACCGTAAGCAGGCGGTAGGTACTGGTGACCGCTCCGAGCGAATTCGTACGTACAACTTCCCGCAAAATCGTGTAACCGATCACCGCATCGGCCTGACCATTCAAAAGCTTGATCAGATCCTTCAAGGAAAGCTTCAAGAAGTCATTGACGCCCTGATCATGGAAGACCAAGCGCTAAGAATGGAACAGATGGAGAAATGATGAAGGCCATGAAGGTGTACGAAGCCCTAAACTGGGCTTCTTCTTTTTTAAAAAAGAATGATCGCGACGAAAATGCGGGAGAATTGTTGTTGCGACACCATATGAAACTGGATCGTGCCCAGCTTTTTAGTAGAATGCAAGAAATGATGCCGATGGAGATGCAAAGTTCCTTCATTTTTAACGTGCACAAGCATGTGGCCGGTATCCCGGTCCAATACTTGATGGGAAAAGAAGAGTTCTACGGACGCAGCTTTTTTGTCAGCGAAGAGGTGCTGATTCCAAGACCTGAGACGGAAGAGCTTGTAGTTGGCGTTTTGGACCGTGTGAAAAAGCACTTTGGTGCTGATGGTGAAAAACTAAGTGTCGTGGATGTTGGGACAGGCAGTGGCGCGATTGCCATTACATTGGCGCTGGAAAACAGCTGTCTTGCGGTCAAAGCGACGGATATCGCCGGCGAATCCCTGGAAGTTGCCATGGATAACGCGGAATCGTTGGAAGCTGATGTGGAATTTTTGCAAGGCGATCTGCTGCTTCCATTCATTGAGCAGGATATCAAGGTGGACGTAGTCGTTTCCAATCCGCCGTATATCCCGCAAAAGGAATATGAAGGTCTGTCTACTGTCGTGAGGGATTTTGAGCCGTACCGTGCGTTGGTTGGCGGTGTTTCCGGTTTGGAGTTTTATGAGCGGTTCATGGACGAGCTTCCAAAAGTTTTGAAAGAGCGAGCAATTGTGGCGTTTGAAGTAGGAATGGGACAAGGTGAAGACGTGAAAGCGTTGCTGGAAAAGACATTTCCTCAAGCGACTGTGGAGGTTGTGCTGGACATCAACGGAAAAGATCGGATGGTATTCGCAGAGATAGGGTAATCCTGTAATTGTTGGAGGCAGGTTGGCTTTTTGCTGATTTGCTGTGATGGGAAAAGAAGAAGGGAGCTGCACCTTGCTGCGGTTGGTTCTGCAGTTGGTTTTGCAATTTGTTTTGCAAGTGGTTCTGCAGTTGAGTTTTGGCAAGGTGTGGTATTTTAACGGTCGGCGGAAGTGTTTGGGCTTTTACGCAACCGGTTTATGCTTCCATCATAGCTCCGTCTTCCTGCTGAGGTCTGGCAAGTGTCAGGCCTCTATTTGTTTTTTCTTCAACAAATTTTACAAAAGCTTGGCGGATTTCTTCTTTCTTCTCCGCTGTGCACAAATTAATTAATTGGGACAGATTCGAATCATAGGAAATGGTGCGATGGTAGTGGTGGTAAAAGGCTTTGCCGGTCATCCATCTGCCGCCTACCAATATTTCAAAAACGATAGGAATGCTGATGTGATTAAACGCACCCTTCATCTCCCCAATGCGAAATGATTCAATGTTGCAAGTAAACGATCTCATAAAGCTATTCTTCCTTTCCTAAAAATAAAAAAACTAAAGTAACACGTCCTGTTCATATACCCGTCCTCCTCACCATTAAAACCAACAAACTAGCAAAAACATTTTTCATTTTAATAGTTTAGGATTTTTGTTTTTTGCCTAGACTGGTTGCTAGAGGGGAGTTGGGGAATATGTTGAAAAAAAATAAAATCACTTTATATATAGTATTACTTTTTGTGGGGGCTTATCTTTCTCTCTTGGGAGAGCAGGCAACAGCTGGAGCGGACGTGAAGAATGGTGCGATGGTGATTCCGGATGAGGCGATCAGGCTTCGCATTTTGGCTAATAGTGATAGCGAGCAGGACCAGGAGTTGAAGAGAAAAATCCGTGACCGCGTGAACGAGGAGATCACGGTTTGGGTGGAAGGATTGACTTCGATGGACAATGCGCGCGAAGTGATCACTGGAAACATGGATGAAATCGAACAGATCGTGGAAGAGGTAATGGCAGAAGAAGGCATGGTTCAGTCCTATAACGTCGGTTTTGGTAGAGTGGACTTCCCGACTAAAATGTACGGAAAATTCATCTATCCTGCTGGGGATTATGAAGCGATCCTGATCACGCTTGGAAAAGGTACCGGAGCCAACTGGTGGTGCGTGCTATTCCCGCCATTATGCTTTCTGGACTTTTCAAACGGGGAAGCAACAGCGACACCTTTTGAAGAAGAAACAGCTGAGGTGGCCTCTGTGACAGCGAAGGCTGACAAAACGGCATCAAAAACACAAGATTTTGTAGTGGACGAGGAGCCGGAGGAAGTGGAAGTGCAATTCTTTCTAGTAGAACTTCTATCATCTCTATGGAATAAAATTGCCGCTTAAGGTTCTACTTTTTCACTCATCTCAATAGAGTAGTAATAGAAAAATTACTAGATGAGGTGAAAAAGAATGAAAGTATTGCGTTCGGCAACACAGGATGATTTATGGGCATTGCAGGTGTTTTTAAGAAGAGCAAACATTCATGTGGTTGGCTTAGAAGAGAAAGTAGAAGATTTTATCATCCTAGAAGAAGAGAACGAAGGCATTTGTGGAACGATAGGGATAGAAACGTATGGGAATGCAGGACTGTTGCGATCTCTTGTAATTGGGCCGTCTGTTAAACAGTTTCAGCTATTGCAAATGTTCGAGCACACCCAGCAGCATGCACGAAAAAAAGGGCTAGAACAACTCTATCTAGTTACCAACAAAAACAACTTCATCCAATTTTTCGAACTGCTCAACTTTTATCCACAACCTATACACACAGCACCACAAACCATGCTCGCATCCGACTTCTTCCAAGAAATCACCCAACAAGCCGGCTGCACCTTGATGGCATGTGAACTACAGGAGGAAAAAGGGAAAAGGGGTCAGACCCCTTTGTAGTAGAGTAACGCATTAACGCAGAGAGGGTCAGACCCCTTATCAGCAAGCTAACGCATTAACGCAGAGGGGTCCAACGCTTGTTTCGAGCTGTTTTGCACCTTACCCACAAAGTTATCCACGGAATGGACGGGCTTTATCCACAGTTTGTGGATAAGGCTTGTGTTATTTGTGGAAGTTCTTTATACTTTCAGGAGAAAAACCTTACATATTCACATGTTAATAGATTGAAGAATGAGGGATTAGTTATGAATACGAAATTATGGACTGTGGATAAAGAGGAACCGTTAAAATACAGTTATCCACAGATTAAGGAGGCTTCCGACCTTTTACAGCAGGGGGAAGTGGTGGCATTTCCTACGGAGACGGTGTATGGACTTGGTGCAAATGCCTTGTCAGATCAAGCTGTATTAAAGATTTTTGAAGCAAAGGGACGTCCAAGTGACAACCCGTTAATTGTGCATATAACGAAGCATGAACAACTCACAGGACTTGTGGATAACTTGACGGGAACCGCCCATAAGCTAATGGAGGCTTTTTGGCCAGGGCCGTTAACGCTTGTTCTTCCGAAGAAGGAAGGGGTGTCGCAATATGTGACCGCAGGCCTTGATACGCTTGCCGTCCGGATGCCTGATCACCCGGTGGCGCGAGCGTTAATGGAAGTTTCCGGTCTGCCGCTAGCGGCACCGAGCGCCAATCTGTCCGGTAAGCCGAGCCCGACAAGCGCCAAGCATGTGGAGGAGGACCTCATCCACAAAATATCCGGAATTGTGGATGCCGGGGCAACGGGTGTGGGTCTTGAATCCACTGTTGTGGATTGTACAACAGAAATTCCGGTCATTTTACGTCCGGGCGGCGTGACGAAGGAGCAGTTGGAGGAAGTGGTGGGCATCGTCCAGGTGGATCCTGCACTTCTCACGCAGGAAGAGAAACATAAACCGAAATCCCCAGGCATGAAATACACTCACTATGCTCCAGTGGCGCCTGTTTATTTAGTGGAGGGAAGCAAAGCGTTCCTACAAACGACATTGGCAGCTGCCCAAGCGGAAGGACGGAAAATTGGCCTCTTAGCAACAGAGGAGACCATTTCACAAACAGATACAACCGACATAACGGCCATCGCGTGCGGGACCAAAACCGACCTTGCCACGGTGGCAACTCAGCTGTACGATGCACTCCGGGCGTTCAATGCGACGGATGTGGATGTCATTTTCAGCGAAACGTTCCCTAAGCAGGGAGTCGGTGTCGCGATCATGAACAGACTTGAAAAAGCAGCAGGACACAAAATCATAAGAGAATGACCAAAAGGACCTCACGCCATGAGGTCCTTTTTTACATATTCCCAACCTGACTTGTACCAATCTTCTTCTATTCCCGAGGGCTTGTGCATATCTTGAAGTAGACAAGTCCTGGGGGGGCGGAGCATGACGATCATGGTTGGGGAATTCATGACACTATTATTGATGGCAATTGCACTTGGGATGGACGCTTTTTCGGTGGGGCTTGGGATGGGCATGATTAAGCTGAGGCTTAGGCAGATCTTTTACATAGGAGTAACGATTGGGATTTTTCATATTGTCATGCCACTTGGTGGGATGGTGATCGGAAAGGTGCTGTCACAGGAGTTCGGTTCGATTGCATCGCTCATCGGCGGGTTGCTACTGGTGATGCTCGGGATGCAGATGATGTTTTCCTCGTTTAAAAAAGAAGATGGGCCGATGATTTCGCCGGTTGGGGCGGGTTTGTTCATTTTTGCGTTGAGTGTCAGTTTGGATAGCTTTTCGGTGGGGCTGAGCCTTGGGATATATGGGGCGAGGACGATGTTGACGATTCTGTTGTTCGGAGCGGTAAGCATGCTGCTGACGTGGATGGGCCTTATTTTCGGAAGGAAGCTGCAGGGGTGGCTTGGTTCTTATAGTGAGGCGCTTGGAGGGAGTATCCTGCTCGGATTTGGCATTAAGTTATTATTTTTCACCTGAATTTGAAATTTTTCGATACAAGACTTTTTTACTAGAAGGAATATTTGTTCCTTATGTAGAAAATAATGTATAGAAAAAGAAAGCGGGTGATCTCTTGGTCAACAATTGGAGAGAGGCTTATGCGAAGAGGATTAAGCCGGTGTTTTTCATTCAGGTAATCGGGAGTGCGGTAATCCTCAGTTTGTTGGCAGTGAATTTTTTGGTGGAGTTCAATATGATACAATTTAAAATAGTGTTCTGGTTGCTTGCTGTCATCAGTTTCGCATTGGCGATGGAAGATATGCAGTTGAAGAAGCAGAAGTCTGCCTACATCTTCAAGTTGTCCACGACGATCGTGTATCTTGTTTTCCCGTTTTTATTATTTGGTACGTAAGAGGACCTGGAGGGGGTCTTTTTTTCGTTTTAGCCTTAAAAATTTCCGACTTCATGCCGACATAAGAAGGGAGAGTGTCTTTGTGACTATTTCTTCTTCTTTCTTTTTGTCTATAATAAGGAAAAAAGGAGGAGTCAGGATATGAATATATTATTTGTGTGCACGGGCAATACGTGCCGTAGTCCAATGGCTGCCGCTATTATGGCAGGACGTGAAATAGAGGGTGTTGAGGTGAAATCGGCCGGTGTGTTCGCCATGCCGGGAAGTGAAGCTTCAAGCCAAGCTAGGCAAGTATTGAGGGAAAAAGGTCTGCCGGTGGAGCACCGTTCCTCCCAAGTGTCGGATGAGCTGGTGGAGTGGGCGGACTATATTTTCACGATGACGGCCCAGCATAAAATGCTATTGGAGAACAGTTATCCACAAAGTGTGGGGAAAACGTACACACTGAAAGGTTTTGTGGACCAGACGGGGGAGGTATCAGATCCGTTCGGTGGTTCGGTGGCGACATATCGCGAGACATTCGAGGAGCTTCAAGAGGTAGTAGAATCGGTTGTGAAAAAAATAAAATAGCACTCATGCAGGTTGCGGGAAATAGAGAGACCGCTCAAGCGTGAAGGAGGAAGTACGATGGGGGAAAACGGGAAGTATAAGTTTGGATTACGCTACAAGCTCGTGTTGTTTACCACGATCTTAGCGGTCATCACCTATACGGTGAGTGGGTTTTTCATATATTTTTTAGTCGACTATGTAGAAGGATTTATGGGAGCGAATCTTTTTACCGTTCTGACATTGGTTCTTGGAATTGTGTGGTCCGGAATTCTGGCGTTCTTTGCCGCGAGCTATATCACAAAGCCGTTGCAGCAGCTGGAGGAGGTCGCACAGAAAGCGGCAAATGGAGATCTATCCGAGGATGTCCCGGTTTCCAATTCACGGGATGAAATCAGTGCGGTCGGGACTGCGTTCAATCTGATGTTACATAACTTACGTGACATGGTAAAAACCATCAACCAGACGTTTGAGAAAACGAATGAAAAGGTGGAAGAGATCAGTGAAGTGTCCATGCAGGCCTCCGAGCAGGCGGAAAGCATCTCCCTTACAATAGAAGAGATTGCCAAGGGGGCAGAAAGTTCTGCTTCCGCCATCCAGGATACGGCGGAATCGGTGGAAGAAGTCATCAAGATTGCCGACGAAGTCCATGAAAAAGCAACCTCTTCCCAACAGCTATCGGAAGAGATGGTCAAAGATCTCGATGAAAGCAAAGAGGTCATCCATTCTTTAGTTTCTGGCATCCAGAAGCTAGCAGGGGAAAACCAGACATCCTTAAAGGCAGTAGAGCGTCTTGAAAAGAATGCAAAAGAAGTCGAAAACATCATTTCCCTTGTCGGCGACATTGCGGGCCAAACGAATCTGTTAGCGTTGAACGCCTCCATTGAAGCGGCTCGTGCCGGCGAACATGGTCGTGGATTTGCTGTGGTAGCAGAGGAAGTCCGCTCACTGGCTGATGAGAGCGCCAAGGCGGTTCAAGGCATTTCCGAGCTCATCAAAAACATCCAAGAAGAAGTCAAAAATGTCGTCACACAAATCACCGGCCAAGTAAAAGCTGCAAATGTCGAAGCGGAAAAAGGAACGGCCACCAACGAAGTGATCGCTGAAATGACCAACTCCGTATTGGAGGTTGCAGCCTCCGTCAAGCAAATCGCAAGCCTGGTGGACCGCCAGATGGACAGCATCCAAACAACTGCTCGTCAATCACAAGAAGTCGCGGCGATTGCCGAAGAAACCTCCGCCGGAGCAGAGGAAGTCACCGCAACAACCCAGGAACAGGCAAGCATGATAGCAGATGTGGAGAAAATCTCACAAGAGCTTGCAGGTCAAGCAAGCAACCTGAAGCGAATGATTGCGAAGTTCAGGGTGTGATTTTATAAAAATTCATAGATTGCCTGGGCGTGATGTGTTGCCTGGGCTTTTTTGTATCTACAAAAATCCATGAGGAACGGAAATCCACAGGAATTAGGGCGTAACCCTAAATGATAAACAAGACAATGGATTTTTTCCTTGCTGGGGGGTAAGATGTACATATAACATCAAACGGACAGGGGATGAAAACATGAGAGTAGCAATCGCCTCAGACCACGGTGGAATCAAAATCCGTGAAGAAATTAAAGAGTTATTAAAAGAACTAAACATAGAATTTGAAGACTTCGGATGTGAATGTGAGACGTCCGTGGATTACCCGGACTACGCTCAGCCGGTAGCGACAAAAGTGGCGGAAGGTGAATTTGACCGCGGAATCCTCATTTGCGGTACAGGCATCGGGATGTCCATTGCAGCAAATAAAGTAAAGGGTATCCGTTGTGCACTTGTACACGATATGTTCAGTGCCAAAGCGACTCGTGAGCACAATGACAGCAATGTCTTGGCGATGGGGGAACGCGTAATCGGTCCTGGACTTGCACGTGAAATCGCAAAAATTTGGCTGACAACGGAATTTGAAGGCGGACGCCATGAGAACCGCGTGAACAAGATTCATCAGCTGGAAAACTAATCAATTTAGAATGACGGTTCGCGATAATCGTTAACTGAAATCTTTTGCTTCAAACTAACTAGCTTAGCGGAAAAATAACAAAATGCCTATGGATGTGGGAGTTGTTTTCAAACTCTATGTTCATGGGCGTTTTTTGAAAAAGGGGTAATGACATGATGCGTGATGAGTGGAGAGAGCAATTGCAACAGGTTTTGATTGACTTACAGGAGCAGGCACAGCTGAAAAAAGGCCAAATACTTGTTGTTGGGTGCAGTACAAGCGAAGTGATCGGGGAAAGAATCGGCACAGCCGGAACGGAAGGAGTGGCGGAAACACTTTTTGAAGTGTTAGATGAGTTTCGTAAGCAGACAGGTGTCGAGCTTGCGTTCCAATGCTGTGAGCACTTGAACCGGGCACTTGTGGTGGAGCGGGAAACAGCTAGCAGACGAGAACTTGATGAGGTGACAGTGGTGCCGGTCCGACAGGCAGGAGGCGCCATGGCATCATACGCCTACCATCAGTTTGAAGATGCGGTCATGGTCGAGCATATCAAAGCGGATGCAGGAATCGACATTGGGGACACCTTGATTGGCATGCACATCAAGCACGTGGCAGTGCCGGTCCGGAGCTCCGTCAAATCCGTCGGAAACGCCCACATCACCATCGCCCGCACCCGCCCCAAACTCATCGGCGGAGCCCGCGCAATCTACGAAATAGCCGCACTCCAAGAAATGAAAAAATAGAATGGGGCCGGCCTTCGACATGGAAGAGAAAATTCCTGCGAGGGTCTGACCCCTTTTTTCACTTTTTTCACTTTTTTTCTCTTTTTACTTTTATCACTTTCCACTTTTCACGAAAGTTTTTTAAGGTAAGCGCTATCAATCTTCCTTTTCTGTTTCTATCTTTTTGGTTGCGTGATAAAATGAAGGAGATAAAGGTTGAAAAGCCGAATGTAGTTGATTAGTTTCTAACATTTTTAAATCTGATGTTCTTACTCAAAGGGGGATTCCGAAAGTGAAATTAGCGCAACAGGATCAACAAGTGTTTCAATCAATCCAGGATGAATTGGGAAGACAACGCTCGAAAATCGAGTTGATTGCTTCTGAAAACTTCGTGAGCGAAGCCGTGATGGAAGCTCAAGGATCTGTATTAACGAATAAATATGCAGAAGGATATCCAGGCCGTCGTTATTACGGTGGTTGTGAACACGTAGATGTAGCAGAAAACATTGCCCGCGACCGTGCGAAGGAAATTTTCGGAGCCGAGCATGCAAATGTTCAGCCTCACTCTGGTGCCCAAGCGAACATGGCGGTTTATTTCACCATTCTAGAACAAGGCGACACCGTTCTTGGGATGAACCTTTCCCATGGTGGCCATTTAACTCACGGCAGCCCAGTAAACTTCAGTGGAATTCAATATAATTTTGTGGAGTATGGAGTGGACAAGGACTCCCATACTATCAACTATGAAGATGTAGCGGACAAAGCAAGATTGCATAAGCCAAAGCTGATCGTTGCAGGTGCAAGTGCGTACCCTCGTCAAATCGATTTCGCGAAATTCCGTGAGATTGCAGATGAAGTGGGAGCATACTTAATGGTTGACATGGCGCATATCGCCGGTCTTGTTGCGGCTGGTCTGCATCCGAACCCGGTTCCTTACGCTGATTTCGTGACAACGACAACGCACAAAACATTGCGCGGACCTCGTGGCGGAATGATCCTTTGTAAAGAAGAATGGGCTAAGAAAATCGATAAGTCCATTTTCCCTGGCCTTCAAGGTGGCCCATTAATGCATGTCATCGCAGCAAAAGCAGTTGCGTTTGGGGAAGCATTACAACCATCCTTCAAGGACTACGCACAAAAAATCATCGACAATGCCAAACGTTTGGCAGAAGCATTGAAAAGCGAAGGCATTTCCCTTGTTTCTGATGGAACGGATAACCACCTATTGTTAGTGGATGTACGCTCTTTATCCATTACTGGGAAAATAGCTGAAAAAGTGTTAGACGAGGTTGGCATCACGGTGAACAAAAATACCATTCCATTCGATCCGGAAAGCCCGTTTGTAACAAGTGGAGTCCGTATCGGTACGGCTGCTGTCACAAGCCGTGGATTCACGTTGGAAGACATGGATGAAATTGCATCCATCATTGCGTTCACATTGAACAACCATGAAGACGAAGCGAAACTAGAAGAAGCAAAAGCTCGCGTGGAAGCAGTTTCTGGAAAATATGAGTTGTATCCTTCTTTAGGATAAAGGCTCGAGAGGGAGAGGTCTGAGGTTAGACCTCTCTTTTTTGTGCAAAATAACTTGAATCAAGATAGCTTTTTATGTAGAATCAATGGAAGTGTGATTTGAGGGCCTGGCACCGTTCAGAAAGAGATGGCCGGCCGCTATCTGACATGACAAAAAGGAGAGATTTCGAATGGCAAAAGTGTACGTATTTGATCACCCGTTAATTCAGCACAAACTTACATATATCCGCGATGTAAATACAGGTACAAAAGAATTCCGCGAACTAGTGGATGAAGTGGCAAGCTTAATGGCATTCGAGATTACCCGTGACCTACCATTAGAAGAAGTGGATGTGGAAACACCGGTTTCCGTTTCAAAATCAAATGTGTTAGCAGGTAAAAAGTTAGGAATCGTTCCAATCCTACGTGCCGGCCTTGGCATGGTGGAAGGGATGCTGAAGCTGATCCCGGCTGCAAAAGTTGGACATGTCGGCTTATACCGCGACCCGGAAACGCTTCAACCTGTTGAATATTATGTAAAATTACCATCTGATGTGGAAGAGCGTGACTTCATCGTTGTTGATCCAATGCTTGCTACAGGCGGATCTGCAATCGAAGCAATTCACTCCCTGAAAAAACGCGGCGCTAAAAACATCAAATTCATGTGCTTAATCGCTGCTCCTGAAGGTGTGGAATTACTTAAAGAAGCGCACCCGGACGTAGACATCTACATCGCAGCACTTGACGAAAAACTGAACGAAAAAGGCTACATCGTCCCAGGTCTAGGAGACGCTGGAGATAGACTGTACGGAACCAAATAAATGACTTGTGTAAGGCTGTTTGGAGATCGAATGAGATCTTTGAACAGCCTTTTTATTAAGATATTTTTGGGGATATATGGATTGTCGTTAATTTCTGTCGTTTTATTGAATACTTTCTCTGTTTTATTGAATACTTCCCCCGCTTTATCGTATAAATCCCCTCGTTTATTGAATACTTCCACCTGCCGCACCAAATTCCCAAGCTAGCACCCACCAACCTATGCATAATCCCTCACCAATAACAAATGCTAGTTATCAGAGGTGAAGGACGTGAAAATAGGGAAAATATTATTTTGTATAGTACTTACTGTGTTGCTGCTGACATCAACTCTAGTGCAGCCACTAACAAATACAACAGCCGCCATAAACACACGCACAAACGACTCATTACATACAACCAACACACCCAAATACCCAAAACGGCCGCCACTTCCGGTAAGTAAAGGCAACGAGCTGGAGGAACAGACGGTTATTTTAATCGTAGAGGACAATAGCCAAGACGCAGTCCAAACAATCATCCAACAAAAATATCCTAACTTAACGATAAAACGTACGTATACCGCCGTTTTCAAAGGTTTTGCCATCCACGGCCCATTAAAAGATCTGGAGCAGCTGCAAAACGAACCCGGCATCCTGGAAGTTTCCCCAGTCACCAATTACACTCCCAACATCGATGAAAGTGTCCCTTTCATCGGAGGAGAGGAGATGCGCCGGCTTTATGACAAGGAGGGAGACCGTCTCACCGGCAAAGGTGTAAAAGTCGGAATCATCGACACAGGAATTGACTACACACATCCAGACCTCCGGGACAATTATGCGGGTGGCTACGATTTTGTCGATGAGGATGAAGATCCGATGGAAACGAAGCGATCTCAAGGGATGCCGACCCTCCATGGCACGCATGTTGCTGGAATCATTGGAGCGAACGGGCATCTTCATGGCGTAGCACCGGAAGCGGAACTTATAGCCTACAGAGTGCTTGGCCCAGGCGGACACGGCTCCAGTGAGCATGTGATTGCGGCAATCGAAATGGCCATTCATGACAAGGTAGATGTGCTCAATCTTTCCCTAGGTAACACAATTAATGGGCCGGATTGGCCTACAAGCCTAGCGCTGAATAAAGCGGTGGAACATGGAGTCGTTGCCGTCACATCAAGCGGGAATTCTGGTCCAAACCTTTGGACAGTGGGATCTCCGGGAACATCATCTGAAGCGATATCAGTTGGTGCTTCAACACCGCCGCTTCACATTCCACATCTGACACCGATTTTCTCTAAAAGGGAGATAGAAATGCTTCCGCTGCAAGGCTCGCTTCCATGGGATTTTCCGACAAAGCCGATGGGCATGGTGTATGTGGGACTTGGGGAAGAGGATGATTGGGAGGACAAGAAGGTGGAAGGGAAGATTGTGCTGCTAGAGCGCGGTAAGATTTCCTTTTCGGAAAAAGCCCATCATGCCAAGATGCGCGGGGCGGCCGGAGTGGTCATTTACAACAATCTGGAGGGCAATTTTACTGGGACCTTGGAAGTCGATATGGATATGCCGGTCGTGTCTATTTCTAAAGAGGACGGAGAGTTTTTGCAAAAGCACCTGAAACGGAGCTTCTCGATGGTAAAGACGACATTCAAATGGCATAAAGATGACATTGCAAGTTTCAGTTCCAGGGGGCCGGTGACACATACTTGGGAGATCAAACCGGATGTGGTCGCCCCTGGTGTGGCAATTGACAGCACGATTCCAAATGGATATCTCGCGCTTCAAGGTACAAGTATGGCGGCACCGCATGTTGCAGGTGCGAGTGCGCTCATTAAACAGGCTCATCCCGATTGGACGCCGGCACAGGTGAAAGCCGCCTTGATGAACACAACCAAGCCGCTAAAAAAAGAAGACGGAAGCGACTATTCCGTTCTAGAACAAGGAACAGGACGAATTCAGCTCGAGGAGGCCATCCTCACGAACAGTCTCGTGTACCCAGGCTCCCTAAATTTCGGAATGCTGGAGAAAAAAGAGACCCGCACGCAGAAGGAGATTCCAATTACCGTTGAAAATGTCTCGGACCGGGAAGTAACGTATTCCTTCGAGCTACCAAAACAACAAAAAGGGATCCAATGGAAAACGCCGATCACGTTCACACTGCAACCGAAGGAAAAACGCGAAACCAAGATCACACTCGACATCACCCCTAACCAGCAATCTACCGGTATGCATGAGGGAGAAGTCGTGGTCAACGCGGACAGCCAAAAAATCCGTCTGCCTTTCCTCTATATAATAGAAGAACCAGATTATCCGCGGATCATGGGATTCCAGTTTGGCTATGGGGACAGGGAAGGGGAGTACCAGTATGAGGTGTACCTTCCGGAAGGAGCGGAGGAGCTAGGGATCGCGCTCTATGAAGTCGATACCCTGCATTTCATCGAATACCTCGATTGGGAGCGGGACCTTCCGCGAGGGCTTTATAAAAAGCAAATCCCATCTGATCGGGTGAAAGTAAAGGGCCTTGTAAAAGCCGTCGTCTTTGCGAAAAAGCTCGACAAAGAAGACACCGTGGAAGCGGACCTCTACTTTGAGTGAGTGTCGGCGTGCCTGTCCCCTCGACCCGTGTCAAGCAACTCGCCCTGAAACCACCGAATAGTCACATAATGTTCACAATCGACAAACTTAACCTATATGTCATGTGTGATAAAATAATGTTATACAACAGCCGAATGAGGAAAACGTTCATCATTTGGCTGTTTTTTTCTGGGTAAAATACACTGCGGAACTCGGCCGGTTTCAAGCGATGAAAAGTGCATGAAAAAGAGAGAAATCTTACCATCGAAAAGATTGTCGATTTTTCCCTTGAACACATTGACATTGACAAAGTGCTATTGTATGCTTACAAAGGGTATAAAATGACAGGGTTTTCATAAGCCTTTTACAGACATTTTATTACATATTTAGCACCGATTTATAAGCAAGACCTCTAATCTTTTACCGCATGTAAAACGGGGTGTTTTCTATGGAAGATAAACGCCGCCCATTCCAAGCAATGGCTTTGATGTCCGGAATCCTTTCCTACTTAGTTGGTCCCACCTTAGTTGGATTATTTGCAGGGAGATGGCTGGATGGCAAGATTGGTACAGAACCATTGTTCCTTATTATCGGACTTCTTTTAGGACTAGCAGCTGGTGTGATGGGAGTATTATACCTGGTCCAAAAATTCTTCTCAGGAGAGTCATAAATATGCCTGAATCAACCGAAAAGTTTATGAGGCATATGAAGTATTTCTTATTTTTTCTTGCCTTTTTTGTAATCGGATGGGGATTCACCTCCCATCAGGAATGGTTCGCAGGATTGATCCTGGGGACAGTGATAAGCGTGTACAACCATTGGCTGTTGCATTCGAAAGTGAAGAAGTTCACGGAAGCGGTTGCCGAGGGTCGGAAAGCTATGACACTAGGTTCTTTTTCAAGAATGGCCGCAGCAGTTCTAGGTGTGGTCATCGCTATGAGATTTCCAGAAACTCTGAATCTCTACGGCGTCATCATAGGGATTATGACATCCTATATTGTCATTATCATAGATTCATTTGTAACACTCTTTAAAGCAGTGGGGAAGAGAGGTGAGTAGTGTTGGGTCACAGTGCTCCAATAGTGACACTTGATTTGTTTGGTTACGACCTGCATTTCAACTTGTCAAATATTATGATGACTATAATAACAGCCTTAATCGTGTTTCTTATTGCCTACTTGTGCACAAGAACACTTGCATTGAAACCTACCGGAGCGCAGAACTTCATTGAATGGTTGGTTGACTTTGCTAAAGGAATTATTAACAGTACCATGGATTGGCAAACAGGAGGTAGATTCCTTGCATTAGCTCTGACAATTATGATGTATGTATTTGTCGCGAATATGCTTGGGTTGCCATTTGCGATCATACTTGGTGACGACCATACTTTATGGTGGAAATCGCCGACAGCAGATCCTGTTATTACGCTTAGTCTCGCGGCAATGGTAGTAGCGTTGACGCATTATTATGGGATTAAGATGAAAGGCTTCAAGGAATACGGGAAGGACTTCTTCAAACCGATGGCGTTCTTATTCCCACTTAAGATTATTGAAGAATTTGCTAACACATTAACGCTTGGTCTGCGTCTTTACGGTAACATCTTCGCAGGTGAAATCCTGTTAGGGTTGTTGGCTGGACTTGCAGTTAACGGTTATCAAATGGGCTTCATGTCCGGAATCATTGGAACAGCGGTTGCGATCATACCTATGTTGGTATGGCAAGCATTCAGTCTTTTCATTGGAACCATCCAAGCATTTATCTTCACCATGTTAACAATGGTTTATATGGCACACAAAGTGAGTCACGACCATTAATTTATAAATTTTTAACAACCAAAAAAACTTTTCTTAATCATAAGGAGGAAATTATCAATGGGTCTTATAGCAGCAGCAGTTGCAATTGGTTTAGCAGCACTAGGAGCAGGTATTGGTAACGGATTAATCGTAAGTCGTACAGTAGAAGGGATCGCTCGTCAACCTGAGCTTAAATCCACTCTTCAAACTACAATGTTCATCGGGGTAGCACTAGTTGAGGCGATTCCTATCATCGCCGTTGTTATCGCGTTCATGGTTATCGGTGGTTAATTAACTGCCCGAATAATTCTTAGCATCAATAATGGCGAAGTCCGTCTCACACGAGAACCTTCGCCTTTCCTTTAGTATGAACAATTTTTTCGAAAAATTTAGCCAAGGTGCCCTTTAGGTGCTTGTGCTTTTCTTATGTATTCCTCGAAGGGAGTGAAAGCATTGTATAGCTTAGATCACTTAGTGCTTGGTGCAGGATCCCTAACTTTAGGAGATGCACTATTCCAGTTAATTACGTTTTTAATCTTACTATATTTCCTTAGAAAAGTTGCTTGGGATAAGCTAGTTGGAATGATGAAGCAACGTGAAGATCACATTGCAAACGAAATTACAGCGGCTGAACAAAGCAATGTAGAAGCGAAGGCTCTTGTAGAAGAGCAAAAAGCTCTTATAAAAGAAGCTCGTACTGAAGCTCAGGCTTTAGTGGAAAGCGCGAAAAAGATAGCAGAAGATCAAAAAGCAGATATCGTAAGAGCTGCTCAAGAAGAATCTGCACGTTTGAAAGAAGCGGCAAGAAAAGAAATCGTTCAGGAAAAAGAGCAAGCAGTTGTTGCTTTGCGTGAACAGGTTGCATCCTTGTCCGTATTGATCGCTTCTAAAGTGATTGAAAAAGAACTAAACGAAAAAGATCAGCAGAAGCTTATCGATGATTACGTGAAACAGGTAGGCGAAGTGCGATGAGCAAAAGCGGAGTAGCAAAGCGTTATGCACTGGCTCTTTTCGAACTGGCGAAAGAGAACAATCTCTACGCACAATTTGATGCAGAGCTTGCAGAAGTGAAAAAGGTGTTCATGGACAACAAGGAACTTGATGTTGTACTGAGCAACCCGAAAGTACGCAAAGACTCTAAAAAGCAAATCGTTCGCGAGGCATTTGCTTCTGCATCACCTTTTATTGTAAACACGTTACAGCTTTTAATAGACCGTCACCGTCAAGGTATCGTTGTAGATATGATTGACGAGTACAAAACACTTTCCAATGAAGCCCTTAATGTGGCAGACGCGAAAGTATACTCTGTTCGCGCATTATCCGATGCAGAACAAGCACAGCTTTCCGCTGTTTTCGCAGCAAAGGTTGGCAAAGCTTCACTTAACATCAGCAATATCGTAGATCCATCCTTAATCGGCGGTGTGAAAATTCGCATCGGCAACCGTATTTTTGATGGAAGTGTCAGTGGAAAATTAGAACGTCTAGGACGTCAACTTACAACGAAAAGATAGTAGATAGGGGTGAAATTCATGAGCATCAAAGCTGAAGAAATTAGTGCGCTGATAAAAAGGCAAATCGAAAATTATCAGTCTGAAATCGAAGTTAGCGATGTTGGTACTGTTATCCAAGTTGGGGATGGTATCGCTCGTGCTCATGGTCTCGACAACGTCATGGCTGGAGAACTTGTTGAATTTTCTAACGGAGTTATGGGTCTTGCCCAAAACTTAGAGGAAAACAACGTCGGTATAGTAATCTTAGGACCTTATACTGAAATCCGCGAAGGCGATGCAGTTCGTCGTACAGGCCGTATCATGGAGGTACCGGTAGGTGAAGCACTTATCGGCCGTGTAGTAAATGCATTGGGTCAACCAGTTGATGGATTGGGTCCAATCGAAACTAGCAAAACTCGTCCAATCGAAGGACAAGCTCCTGGTGTAATGGATCGTAAATCCGTTCATGAGCCACTTCAAACAGGTATCAAAGCGATTGATGCGCTTGTACCAATCGGACGTGGACAACGTGAGTTAATTATCGGAGACCGTCAAACAGGTAAAACATCTGTTGCGATCGACACGATCCTTAACCAAAAAGACCAAGACATGGTGTGTATCTATGTTGCCATCGGTCAAAAAGAATCTACAGTTCGTGGAGTAGTTGAAACTCTACGTAAGCACGGTGCACTTGATTACACAATCGTTGTAACGGCATCTGCATCTGCACCAGCTCCAATGCTATTCTTAGCACCTTACACTGGAGTAACAATGGGTGAAGAATTCATGTACAACGGTAAGCACGTTCTAGTTATCTATGATGACTTAACGAAGCAAGCTGCTGCATACCGTGAGCTTTCCCTACTATTAAAACGTCCTCCAGGTCGTGAAGCATACCCTGGTGATGTATTCTATCTTCACTCCCGCTTGTTAGAGCGTGCAGCGAAGCTTAGTGATGCAAAAGGCGCTGGATCCCTAACAGCTTTACCGTTCATCGAAACGCAAGCTGGTGACGTATCCGCCTACATCCCGACAAACGTAATCTCCATCACTGATGGACAAATTTTCTTACAATCAGACCTATTCTTCTCCGGTGTTCGTCCTGCGATCAACGCTGGTCTTTCCGTATCCCGTGTTGGAGGATCCGCTCAGATCAAAGCGATGAAAAAGGTATCAGGTACATTACGTCTTGACCTTGCATCTTACCGTGAGCTAGAAGCGTTCGCACAATTCGGTTCTGACTTAGATAAAGCGACTCAAGCGAAACTTAACCGTGGAGCTCGTACAGTTGAAGTACTTAAGCAAGGCTTGAACAAGCCACTTAAAGTAGAAAAGCAAGTTGCAGTTCTTTACGCTCTTACAAAAGGTTTCATCGATGATGTTCCTGTACAAGATGTAACTCGTTTCGAGGACGAAATGCTTACATGGTTAGAGCACAACCGTAAAGAACTATTAGAAGAAATCCGTACTACTAAAGGATTACCAAGCGACGAAGCAATGGCTGAAGCACTTAATGCATTCAAAAAGACTTTCGTAGCTACTGAAAAGTAATAGATCGACATAGTGAGTTACACACCATGCGATGGAGGAAGCCGAACCAACCTTCGATTCCTCCTTTCCATGTGTCTAACCGCTCTGAATAGGGTTAAAAAGGTGGTGAGATCCTTTGGCATCATTACGCGACATTAAAACGAGAATTACCTCGACGAAGAAGACTAGTCAAATCACAAAAGCAATGCAAATGGTTTCCGCGTCGAAACTAAATCGTGCCGAAACAAATGCAAAAGCTTTCAATCCTTACATGAATAAAATTCAAGAGGTTGTGGCAAGTATCGCACTAGGAAGTACAGATGTATCGCATCCAATGCTAGAAAGCCGTCCGGTAAAACGTACTGGCTACATCGTAATCTCCTCAGACCGTGGTCTTGCAGGTGCCTATAACAGTAACATCTTACGTACGGTTCATCAGACGGTTCAAAAACGTCATAAGTCTCAAGATGAATACGCAGTAATTGCCATCGGACGAATCGGCCGCGACTTTTTCAGAAAGCGTAATGTCCCTGTATTCTCCGAAATTACTGGTCTAGGCGACCAAGTATCCTTCTCAGACATCAAGGATATTGCGAATCGTGCAGTCAGCATGTACGCGGATGGAACGTTTGATGAGTTATACGTGTATTACAACCATTTCGTAAGTGCAATCTCCCAAGAAGTAACAGAGAAGAAGCTTCTTCCTCTTACTGACATTGCACCTACATCCAACAAGATTACATCCTATGAGTTCGAACCTTCCCAAGAAGGTATCCTTGAAGTATTGCTACCGCAATATGCGGAAAGCCTGATCTACGGCGCATTACTAGATGCAAAAGCAAGTGAGCACGCTGCGCGTATGACAGCGATGCAAAGTGCAACAGATAACGCAAAAGAGCTTATCCAAGGCCTTACACTTTCTTACAACCGTGCCCGTCAAGCAGCAATCACACAAGAGATCACCGAGATTACAGCGGGAGCGTCAGCTCAACAATAGATCGTTTATGAACTACAATTTTGCAAAAGTAAGTTAGGAGGGAATACGATGAAAGGTCGCGTTACTCAAATCATGGGTCCAGTTGTCGACGTAAAATTCGACAGCGGACATCTTCCTGAAATATACAACGCTCTTCATATTAATCATAAAGCGCGTAGCGGAAATGAAGTAGACATTACTTTAACGCTTGAGGTTGCTCTTCACCTTGGAGACAACACAGTGCGTACAATCGCTATGGCTTCTACAGACGGTGTCGTTCGCGGCATGGAAGTAGAAGATGCTGGTCACCCTATCTCTGTACCAGTAGGGGACGTAACACTTGGTCGTGTTTTCAACGTACTAGGAGAAAACATTGACTTAGATGCTCCAATCCCAGCAGGTTCTCGTCGTGATCCAATTCACAGACTAGCTCCTACATTCGAACAGTTATCTACGGATGTTGAAATCCTTGAAACTGGTATCAAAGTAGTAGACTTACTTGCTCCTTACATCAAGGGTGGTAAGATCGGTCTATTCGGTGGTGCCGGTGTAGGTAAAACGGTTCTTATCCAAGAATTGATCAACAACATCGCACAAGAGCACGGTGGTATCTCCGTATTCGCAGGTGTTGGTGAGCGTACTCGTGAAGGAAATGACCTTTACCACGAGATGACGGATTCTGGTGTTATCAAGAAAACTGCCATGGTATTCGGACAAATGAACGAGCCGCCTGGAGCACGTATGCGTGTTGCACTAACAGGTCTTACAATGGCTGAGTTCTTCCGTGATGACCAAGGTCAGGACGTTCTATTCTTCATGGACAACATCTTCCGTTTCACACAAGCAGGTTCTGAGGTATCCGCCCTACTAGGCCGTATGCCATCTGCCGTTGGTTACCAACCAACACTTGCTACTGAAATGGGTCAATTACAAGAGCGTATCACGTCTACATCTGTAGGTTCTGTAACGTCTATCCAAGCGATCTACGTTCCTGCCGATGACTACACGGATCCGGCTCCAGCAACAACTTTCGCTCACTTGGATGCAACAACTAACCTTGAGCGTAAACTTTCCGAGATGGGTATCTACCCTGCGGTTGATCCTCTAGCTTCCACTTCCCGTGCTTTGGCACCAGAAGTAGTTGGAGACGACCACTATGCAGTAGCGCGTGAAGTACAGGTTACTTTACAACGTTACAAAGAACTACAAGATATCATTGCTATCTTAGGTATGGATGAGTTAACGGATGAGGATAAATTAACCGTTCACCGTGCTCGTCGTATCCAGTTCTTCTTATCTCAAAACTTCCACGTTGCCGAGCAGTTCACTGGACAAAAAGGTTCTTACGTTCCTGTTCAGGAAACAGTTAAAGGTTTCAGAGAAATCCTTGACGGCAAATACGACCACCTTCCAGAAGATGCATTCCGTCTAGTTGGACGCATCGAAGAAGTAGTCGAAAAAGCGAAGCAAATGGGTGTAGAAGTTTAATTAAAGGGACCTAGGAGGGAATGAAATGAAGACATTAAAAGTCAGCGTAGTTACTCCCGATGGCCCGGTTTATGAATCAGACGTAGAAATGGTAGTAGCCCGTGCTCAAAGCGGTGAGCTGGGAGTTCTACCAGGACATATCCCGATGGTTGCTCCACTTCAAATCGGCGGCGTCCGTATGAAAAAAGACGGCAAAACCGAACAAGTGGCAGTAAACGGAGGCTTCCTAGAAGTGCGTCCTGATAAAGTAACGATCCTTGCCCAAACTGCAGAAGCAGCTGAGCAAATCGATCTTACACGTGCAGAAGAAGCAAGAAAACGCGCCGAGCAACGTCTACAGTCCAAACAGGACGACGTCGACTTCCGCCGTGCCGAACTTGCCCTTCAACGCGCAATCAACCGCATCAACGTAGCCAAAAGAGGGTAACAATACCCTGTGCATATAAGAATGTTAAACCCCCTCTCTCCCGAGCAGACGTGCTATCGAGGGAGGGGGTTTTGTTTGTTTGTTTGTTGCTTTAAAGAGGTAAAGAGATAAAAAGGGGTCTGACCCGCTGTACGGTGATGCGCTAAAGAATTCATGCCGTCAACCGCCTATAATGGATATATTGGTTTTACAATGGATAAATGTCTGTGTACAATGGATAAATCGAATTTAGAATGGATATAAATTTTTTACAATGGATAAGTTGGCTTTTACAATGGATATGTGATCTGGAAGATATAAACTCGTACAGAAATCCCGCGTATTAGTTCAATTTTAGCCGTTTATATGTATAACGCCCCAAGATTCAACCCCCAATTACCTACTTTGAACTAAAACCCCCTCCCGATAGCCCCAACCCCACTAGTTCCAGCAGCCACCCCTCACGCAATTTTTCAAAATAAGGTAATTATCCCTCCATCTTCGAGTAAAACGGCTCGCATTTTACCCGCAAAAACAAAACTTCACCCTCCACCAACACAAGTCCCTTCGCCTCCCTAAAAACAATAGCCATAATAAGGATATCTCCTGTCGACACCGATATGGGTATTTGATATAATTGTTATCGGTTACATTTTTAAATATTGTGAGCAGTCTGAAAATGAGAGAGACTTCGGAGGGGGCGGGCATGAATCTACTAAACTTATATCAAAATAACTATTTGATCGTGGTTGTATTCTTGGCTCTAGGGGTATTGCTTCCGGTCGTGGCATTGTCAATTGGACGGATTTTACGTCCGCATAAGCCAAGTATTGCCAAGCAGACGACCTATGAAAGTGGAATTGATCCCTTTCATGATTCACGTGTTCAGTTTAATGTTCGTTATTACATATTTGCCCTATTATTTGTCATTTTCGACGTGGAGACGGTGTTCCTTTATCCATGGGCGGTGGCATATGAAAAGCTGGGGATTTTTGCACTGATTGAAATGCTTATTTTCGTAGTCTTACTACTTATTGGATTAATATACGCATGGAAGAAGAAGGTGTTGAAATGGATCTAAATCTTGAGAGTATATCACCAGAGGAGATGGAAGAGCTGAAACAGACGATCTTCCTGACAACATTGGAGGAGCTGAAAGCTTGGGCCCGCAGTAATTCGATGTGGCCGATGACTTTCGGTCTTGCTTGCTGTGCAATCGAGATGATGGGTGTGGGATCGTCTCATTACGACCTCGATCGTTTCGGTTCCTTCTTTCGTACATCACCGCGTCAATCTGACTGTATGATCGTATCTGGTACCGTAACGAAAAAGATGGCACCAGTGTTAAAGCGCTTGTATGATCAAATGCCTGAGCCGAAATGGGTCATTGCGATGGGATCCTGTGCAACTGCAGGTGGTCCGTATATCAAATCCTATGCCGTTGTTAAAGGTGTGGACCAAATTGTACCTGTAGATGTGTACATACCAGGATGCCCACCAAATCCAGCGGCTCTTATTTATGGAATCAACAAGCTCCGTGAAAAAATCCGCTACGAAGCCAAGACAGGGAAGCAGGTGATCTAGCAGTGAGCGATGAGAAAAGCCTGGAAGAAAAAAAGAAAGAGGCCGCAGCCAAAGCGAAAGCTGCCGCACTTGCCAAATTAGAAGCGAAAAAGAAGATGGAAGCTCAGGCTTCTAAAAATATAGACACATCGGAAGCTCCGGCAGAAGCATCAACCGGGGACGCAGCCAAAGAACTAGCAAAAAAGAAAGCCGCCGCAGCCGTCAAAGCAAAGGCCGCTGCACTGGCCAAACAAAAAGCGAAAGAACAAGCTGCTTCTGAAACGGAACCGACACCAGAAACCACGGACACGGACGCCGCCAAAGAACTAGCAAAAAAGAAAGCCGCCGCAGCCGCCAAAGCAAAGGCCGCAGCACTAGCTAAACAAAAACGCGAGGCAGGCAATGCACCAGCATCCGGCTCACCAGCAACAGACGGAGACGATGCCAAAGCAAAAGCTATCGCCGCTGCGAAAGCAAAAGCTGCAGCAGCCGCCAAGGCCAAAGCCGCCGCACTCGCCAAACAGCAACGCGACGGAGGTTCACCGGCTACACCAGATTCCACCGACACCGGCACAGACGACCTCCAAGACGAAAAAGCAAAAGCCATTGCCGCCGCGAAAGCTAAAGCAAAGGCCGCAGCAGCAGCCAAAGCGAAAGCCGCTGCCGCCGCAAAAGCCAAAGGAGCATCCGGGACAACAGGCGATGCAGCAACAGATACACCGGCAACACCATCACCAAACCAGAAATACCTCGATAAATACGTAAAAGTGATCAACGACAATCTCGGTGAAAACACCCTGGAAGACGCGTACATCAACACGCTCTCCAAAGATGTTCCGACACTTGTCGCGAAACCTGAGACCTATTTTAAAGTGGCATCATTCCTGCGCTACAATGAACAACTGACGTTTGAATATTTGTCGGAGATGCACGGTTCGGACTTTGAGACGCATATGGAGATCTACAACCATCTGTACTCTTATAAGAACAAACAAACCGTGGCATTGAAGGTGAAAATAGATCGAGAGAATCCTGTCATCCCATCCCTGCAGCCATTGTGGGAAGGGGCGAATTGGCCGGAGCGTGAGACGTACGATCTGCTCGGTATCCAGTTCACAGGACATCCGAATTTGACGCGAATCATGATGCCGGATGATTGGGTAGGTTATCCGCTGCGCAAAGACTATGAGCCGTACGATGTGGAGGTTTAACAGATGATCCGCACAGAGGAAATGCTACTGAATGTCGGACCACAGCATCCGAGTACCCACGGGGTGTTCCGACTTGTTATAAAAATAGATGGGGAAATCATTAAGGAAGCGACACCGGTTATCGGATACCTTCACCGCGGAACCGAAAAGCTCGCGGAGAACCTCCAGTATACACAGATCATTCCGTATACAGACCGGATGGATTACTTGTCAGCTATGACTAACAACTATGTGCTTGTTCACGCCGTGGAAACGATGATGGGATTGGAGATTCCAGACCGCGCCGAATACCTTCGAGTGCTTGCGATGGAGCTCGGACGTGTTGCCAGTCACCTAGTTTGGTATGGTACATATTTGCTAGATATCGGGGCGGTCAGTCCGTTCCTATATGCGTTCCGTGAACGCGAAATGATCATCAATCTGTTAAATGAACTGTCAGGTGCCCGACTCACTTTCAACTATATGCGTGTTGGAGGAGTAAAATGGGATGCGCCTGAGGGATGGATCGAGAAAGTGGAAGAATTTGTTCCATATATGAGGGAGCAGCTGAAGGGCTACCATGACCTTGTAACAGGCAATGAGATTTTCATGAGCCGTGTGAAGGGGGTTGGCCGTTACACGAAGGAGGATGCCTTTGCGTACTCCCTGAGTGGCGCCAACCTCAGATGCACAGGGGTGAAGTGGGATCTTCGTAAAGATGAGCCATATTCCATCTATGACCGCTTCGACTTTGACGTTCCAACACGCGAAGGCGGAGATGCATGGGCACGTTACCATTGCCGCATGGAAGAAATAGAGGAATCCCTGAAAATCATCGAACAAGCAGTCGAGCAATTCCCGAAAGAAGGCGAGATCATGGCAAAAGTGCCACGGATCATCAAGGCGCCAAAGGGAGAGGCATATGTACGCATCGAGTCTCCAAGAGGAGAAATCGGCTGTTACATTGCCAGTGACGGAAAAAAAGAACCATATCGTCTCAAATTCCGCCGTCCGTCCTTCTACAACCTGCAAATTTTACCGAAGCTTTTAGAAGGCGAAAACATGGCGAACCTGATTGCCATTTTAGGGGCAATTGACATTGTCCTCGGGGAGGTGGATGGCTAATGATGGAAGGACTACTGCATTCATCACCATCCTGGACGAATTTTTTCATCTTTTTCGGATTGGCAACCGCACTCTTGCTTGCCGTCCTTGGCTTCGTAACCTACGGAATCCTTGCCGAGCGTAAGGTAATGGGCTTCATGCAAGGACGTATGGGACCGAACCAGGTCGGGGGCTCCTGGGGCTTGCTCCAGACCGTTGCTGACGTATTAAAGCTTCTTATAAAAGAAGACACGATCCCGAAACTCGCGGATCGACCATTATACATCATTGCACCAGTCATTGCCTTCACACCGGCATTCATGGTGCTTGCCACCATTCCATTCACTGACCGCTTTCAATTTGCGGACATCGGGGTGGGCTTGCTCTACTACATTGCCATTTCTGGTATCACAACGGTCGGCGTTGTAGCGGCAGGCTGGGCATCGAACAATAAATACTCGCTACTCGGAGGCATGCGTGCAGCGGCACAGATGATTTCCTATGAAGTGCCGCTTGTTATGTCGGTAATCGGGGTCGTCCTCTTGGCAGGAAGCCTTAACCTGAACCAAATCGTTGCCGCTCAAGGCGAAACATTCTGGTTTATCATCCTGCAACCGGTCGGATTTCTGATTTTCGTCATCGCATCTGTCGCAGAGTTGAACCGTACACCGTTTGACTTGCCAGAAGCAGAATCAGAGCTTGTCGCAGGCTACCATGTCGAGTACTCCGGCTTCCGCTGGGCATTCTTCATGCTGGCGGAATATGTGTACCTATTCGCGATGGCATCCCTGACCACCGTTCTATTCCTAGGCGGATGGCTGCCACCATTCGAGTTCCTCGGATTCATTCCGGGCGCCGTCTGGTTCGCATTAAAATTCAGCGTCGTCGTATTCGTGCTTATCTGGATCCGTGTCACCTTCCCGCGTCTGCGCGCAGACCAACTCATGGAATTTGGCTGGAAAGTACTCTTACCAGTAGCACTAGCAAACATCTTCTTCTCAGCAATCATGAAAGAACTGTTTTTTAAATAATTTGTAGTTTAGAGAGTTTCATAGCTGTTAATTGGAGCAAAAGGCGAAGACTCCAGCGGGGGAGTAGCGACAATCTTGAGACCCCCAAGCGTTGCGAGGAGGCTCAAGGTCGCCCCGCGGAAAGCGAAGCCTTTTGCGGAGATTAACAGCGGTGTCTAACAAAAAACAAATACTCACTTTCACTACCAAAATGGTAACGGAAGAATAGGGGTGAAGCGAAATGCGCGGTCTTGCAAAAGGTTTAAAATATACCCTACAAAACTTAACAAAGAAAAAAGTCACCTATGACTACCCAAACGAACCGCTCCCACTACCGGACCGGTTCCGCGGCATCCAAAAATTTTACCCGGAAAAATGCATCGTCTGCAACCAGTGCGCCAATATCTGCCCGACAGACTGCATCCAGCTTACCGGGAAAAAACATCCGGATCCAACCAAAAAAGGGAAAATCATCGACACATACGATATCAACTTTGAAATCTGTATTCTGTGCGACCTCTGCACAGAGGTCTGCCCGACCGAAGCCATCATCATGACCAACAACTTTGAGCTTGCCGAATACAGCCGGGATCGTCTTTTCAAAGACCTGCAATGGCTCGATGAAAACGATACGAACATCAGAAGGGAGAACAAGGCATGACCATAACCGGTGAATTTATCGCATTTCTATTCCTAGCAATCGCTGCGATCGCCGGTGGAGTGCTCATGCTCAACCTGACGAAAGTCGTGCACATGGTCGTTTCCCTTGTGTTCACCTTCATCAGCATCGCCGGCATCTATGTCATGCTCTCTGCTGAATTCGTAGCGGCTGTCCAGATTCTCATCTATTCAGGGGCCATCACTATCATCATGCTGTTCGGGATCATGCTCACACGTCATAACGACGAATCCGAAACATCCGGACTCGGCCGTAAAATACTCGTCGGAGCAGGGGTTCTAGGCTTTGCAGCGGTCATGTACTTCGGGCTCTACAGCCTGGACCTTGGCACACAGGAGTCCGCTGACCTGCATGTGAACAACACCGAGCAAATCGGGATAGCCATCTATGCACACTACGTCATTCCATTCGAACTGACCTCTGTCATCTTGCTAGTAGCACTTGTCGGAGCAATCATCCTGGCAAGACGAGATGACGAAGACGAGGACGTTGTAAAAGAGGAGGCGACCAAGGAATGAGCGGAGTTCCATTATCAGCCTACCTAGTACTAGCACTTATTTTATTCTGCATCGGACTTTACGGGGCACTAACCAAACGCAATACCGTCATCGTCCTGATCTGTATCGAACTTATGCTGAACGCCGTCAACATCAACCTTGTCGCATTCAGCAAACTCGGCATCGCACCGTCCATCACAGGGCAAGTATTCTCCCTGTTCACCATCACCGTCGCAGCAGCAGAAGCCGCAGTAGGCCTGGCTATCCTCATAGCCCTCTACCGCAACCGCCGCACCGTTAACATCGACGAAATGAATACGTTGAAGAACTAAAAAGAAGGGGACTTGATACGATGATGGAAAATGCCTGGATCATCCCGCTTTTTCCGCTGATCTCCTTTATCCTGTTACTGCTTGTCGGCAAAAGAATGAAAGAAACGAGCGCATTCCTCGGAATCGCACTAATCGGTCTGTCGCTCATCTTTTCCCTCATGGCACTATGGGAGCGGTTTTCAGCACCAACCTATAAAGCCACATTCGACTGGCTCCAGATAGGGGACGTCGTCCTGACGGCGGGATATGAAGTCAATCAATTAAACGCCCTGATGCTTGTCGTAGTATCACTTGTCAGCTTACTCGTACATATCTATTCCAAAGGTTACATGAACGGAGACGACCGTTTCCACGTGTTCTACGCCTACCTTGGCCTGTTTACCTTTGCCATGCTGGCACTTGTGATGTCACCGAACCTGCTTCAGCTCTACATTTTCTGGGAGCTAGTCGGAGTCGGATCGTTCTTGCTCATCGGGTTCTATTTTTATAAAAATGATGCAAAAGCCGCTGCCAAAAAAGCGTTCATCATGACGCGTATCGGGGATGTCGGATTATTCATCGGGATCATCCTATTATTCTGGCAGGTTGGCAGCTTCGAATATGATGTGATTTTTGCCGCAGTCGAAGCAGGCGCCATTTCCGCCGGCATGCTGACTCTCATTGCCATCCTTATTTTCATCGGGGCAATGGGTAAATCGGGTCAATTCCCATTGCACTCCTGGTTACCGGATGCGATGGAAGGTCCAACACCAGTTTCTGCCCTAATCCATGCCGCGACAATGGTTGCAGCAGGAGTCTACTTAGTGGCAAGCCTGTTTCCGCTATTCAATGCCAGCGAAACAGCCATGCTGACCGTCGCGATCGTCGGTGCGTTCACCGCGATTTTCGCCGCATCCATCGGTCTTGTGCAAAAGGATATTAAAAGAGTACTAGCCTATTCCACCGTCAGTCAGCTCGGTTTCATGATGCTGGCACTCGGTTCGGCAGGTTATGTGGCAGGGGTTTTTCACCTCACCACACACGCATTTTTCAAAGCATTGCTGTTCCTTGCAGCAGGTAGCGTCATCCATGCCGTCCATAACCAAAACATCGACGAAATGGGCGGGCTTTGGAATAAAATGCGCACCACCGGGATCCTATTTTTAATCGGAACCCTTGCCATCACAGGTGTTCCGCTATTCTCCGGGTTCTTCAGTAAAGAGGAAATCCTCCTTGCCGCCTGGGTGAACGGAAACCCGTTCCTATTCTTACTTGCACTGATTGCCGCGTTTTTCACGGCATTTTATATGTTCCGCCTTTTCTTCCTTGTTTTCACAGGCGAAGCGCGCGGGGACCAGCGACATGTTCATGAATCGCCGTCCGTCATGACCATTCCGATGATCGTGCTTGGCGTTCTCGCAGTGGTGGCAGGATACATGAACACCCCTTGGTTTGGCCATTTCCTTGGTGACTGGCTGACAGAAGGGACCAGCCTATACGGACCGTCTCACATTGAAGGACCGCTCTGGATCATGATCGCCGCCATCCTTGTGTCGGCTGCAGGAATTGGATTCGCCTATCTGATTTACTTCCGCCGCTCGATCGCGCGTGAAACGTTCAGCCAAGGCGCACCACATCTTTACGGCATTTTACGCAACAAATATTTTGTCGATGAATTTTACAAAATGACGTTCGTCTACGGATCCCGCGTCATCAGTCTGTTCCTGAAATACATCGACGAGTTCCTTGTCCACGGAACGATGAAGGGAATCGCCGCGGCGTCCCAACAGATCGGTAGACTTGGAGCCAAAGTGCAGAACGGCCAAACCCAGACATACGGAGCAGTCGCGTTCGTCGGGCTTGCCATTCTCATCATCATTTTCGTCTTCACAGGGGGGTACATCGGATGAACAGCATATTCTTGACAGCGTTGATCTTTGCCCCTCTTTTAGGTATCTTAGTACTTCTTTTTACACCAAAAACAAACGTGGAAGCCATTAAAATCGTCGGTTTCCTCGCGACCCTGCCATCCTTGGTGCTTGCCTTCATCGCGTTCTGGCAATACAAGGCGGGAGCAGGGTTAGAGCAATACGCAGTCAAGCACGAATGGATCACATTCGGTAACAAAGATTTGACCGAGGACATCTACGGCGCCCAAGTATACCAGACGATTTTCTTTGAACTTGGAATCGACGGCTTCTCACTCGTCATGATCCTGCTTACCGCAGTGCTTTCCACGCTTGCAGCGATCGCAAGCGTCCATGTAAAAAAAGAATGGAAAGGCTACTTCATCCTTTTCCTTCTATTACAAATAGGGATGCTCGGAGTCTTTGCCGCGGAAAACCTGCTCTTATTCTTCTTTTTCTTTGAGCTCACCTTGATTCCGATGTTCTTCCTCATCGGTAAGTGGGGCTATTTTGAAAAAGAAAGCGCGGCCTACCGTTTCCTTATCTACAACGGACTCGGCTCTGCCATTCTACTAATTGTATTCGTCGTTCTTTTCACCAAAACAGGAACGATGAATATCGCCGAAATCACGGCCATGTTCACTGGCAACAGCGACGGCATGTTCCTGGGCGAAGTGTCAGACGACCTGCGCATGGGACTTCTCATCGCATTGCTTGTTGCATTCGGCGTTAAGCTGCCGATCGTACCATTGCACAGCTGGATGCTGAAGGTCCACGTCCAGGCACCGCCATCCATCGTAATGCTGCACGCCGGAGTTCTTTTGAAAATAGGGGCATTCGGTCTCATCCGTTTCGGAGTAGGAATCTTCCCGGAACAATTTGACCAGCTCGCTTTCATTCTAGCAATCTTGGGTGTTGTGAATCTCCTTTACGGAGCGTTCCTCGCACTCATCCAAACAGACTTCAAAATGGTGCTGGCATACTCCAGTATCTCGCATATGGGAATCGTCCTGATCGGACTTGCGGCCCTAAACGAAGCGGGAATCCAAGGCGCAATCTTCCAGGTTGTCTCCCACGGATTCATCGCGGCACTCCTGTTCTTTTTAATCGGGGTGATGTACGAACGCACAGGAACGACCGATATCGGCAAGCTTGGGGGACTCGCTAAAGCGATGCCACTCACAGCCGGATTCTTCCTAGTCGGCGCCATGGCATCACTCGGTTTGCCTGGCATGTCCGGATTCGTCAGCGAATTTCTTGCCTTCATGGGGCTTTTCCGTGAAATGCCAATCGTCGCGGCAGTCGGAACACTCGGAATTATTTTAACAGCGGCGTACTTGCTGCGCGCTGTGCTTGGAATGACATTCGGCACCAAGGCGGCAGGCTACGGCGAAAAAGTCGTCGACCTCCGCGGAGTCGAATACATTCCCGTGTTTGCCATGCTATTCTTCATCGTCCTGATTGGAGTCTACCCGAGCATTCTCGCACAACCGCTGCAAGACACCATCAAGACAATCATTTTAGGGATAGGGGGGTGAAAAGGAGATGGATTTAGAAACCTTACTCAGCTTTGATTGGAGCGTCATGGCACCGGAATTCATCATCCTTGGTGTAGCAACCCTTCTCTCACTACTGGACTTATTTTTACCGAAAAAAATAGACCGGAGACTGCTAGGCTGGCTCGGATTCGCGAGTATCCTAGTTGCCCTCGGATTTTTAGTGGGCATGTATGACAAAGATCCTATGGAAGTCACCACCATCCTATACGAAACATACCGACTCGACAGCTTCGCGATGGCGTTTAAAACGCTCATCCTAGTCGGAGCAGCTTTCGTGATGCTCATGGCCATCAGCTACGAGCCGAAAGAAGGGTTGCGGGAGTACAGAGGAGAGTTCTTCTACCTCTTACTGCTAGGAGTCCTTGGGGCCATGATCATGTCCTCAAGCGGCGACTTGATCACACTTTTTGTCGGACTTGAGCTATTGTCACTGGCTTCCTATGTCTTGGCTGGCCTTCGCAAAAAGAACCTGCAATCCAACGAAGCGGCCATGAAATACGTCATCAACGGCGGAATCGCCACCGCCATCACCCTGTTCGGAATGAGCTACGTGTACGGCCTTACCGGCACGACCAACCTGCAGGAAATGATGATGACACTATCACAAATCAACGCCCGCGACTTGCAATTCCTACTGGTCATCGCCTTCATGATGATGTTCGTCGGCTTGTCCTTCAAGCTCGCGACCGCACCATTCCACATGTGGGCACCGGACGTCTACCAAGGCGCGCCAACACCAGTGACGGCATTCCTTGCAGTCGTATCCAAAACAGCAGGCTTCATCATCGTCCTGCGCCTATTCGTGACACTGTTCTTCCCAACGCGCTCAGCAGAAGGCTCGTCCATGCTGTTCTCGATGGGAGAATTCATTGCAGTCTTGGCTGTTGCCTCCATGATCATCGGTAACTTTGTTGCCTTGCGCCAGCGCAATGTCAAGCGGATGTTCGCCTACTCAGGAGTGGCACACGCCGGCTATCTATTGGTACCTTTGGCAACCATCAACTTCATCTTCATTTTCGAAGCCATGTGGTTCTATCTGGTTGCCTACCTGTTCATGAACATCGGAGCCCTTGCCGTACTGCAGGTCGTCACCGCGCGTGATGACTCCGAGGACTTAAGCCGATTTGCCGGCTTGTATCAGCGCTCACCGCTACTTGCTGTGTTGATGTCCGTATTCCTGCTTTCTTTGGCCGGAATCCCGGGAACCGCCGGATTCATCGGAAAATTATCGATTTTTGTCGGAGCCATATCCGAACCGAACAACGCATACGTCTTGGGATCGGTATTGATCCTGACCACCGTGGTATCCTATTTTTACTATTTCGGTATCATGACACAAATGTTCTTCCGCCCAGCGGCCAGTCAGGAAAAAATCCACGTGCCCGTTGGAATCTGGATCACCGTCATCCTGTGCGCGGTTGGAACATTAGTGTTAGGTATCCTTCCAGGCCTAGCCATAGACATGTTCGGCAACAACTTTGACATTCTTTTGGATATCTTTGTAACAGACAACTAGACGTTTGTCACCACAATGGGGTATATGATTTAATAGAAAAGAAGGAGTTAACGAGCTCCTTCTTTTTTGTGGATTAGTATAGGAAGAAACTATTGAAGTAAGGTATATCTAGCTGGTGATTGGAGCGAAGCCTAGCGCGGAAATCAACAGCGGAGTATACCCAACTTTAACTTAAAATAAAGAGGAGGCTGCTTTCGCAATGATCGATATCGGAGTACAAGCACTCGTCAGCATCATCTCACACCTACTATTCATCAGCATCACCTGGTGGGCACTCCAAGCCATCCAATACGAAAAATGGATGAAACCAAACAAAGTTGTACAAATCAGACTACTGCTGATTCTAGTCACCATCGCCATCGGATCCGCAGTAAGTAACTTCTTTTTAGACTACCTATTCCTCTCGCAGAGGCTACCAATGATCTGGTAGGGGGGAGTTACAGGGCTGGTTTAGAAAGATTGGAACGCCGGGGGGCTGGTTCATAGCTCCCTTGCAACACCTAACTCACTCACGGTGAGAAGCGGCCCGTTCACGTTGGTGTCCGCTGAATTATTAGACGTTTTCGCCGGAATATTTCCATTAGGTATTTTCTATTTTCTCGCCTATAAAGCACCTCAAACCACTCGAACTCCTTCTCCAAAAACCCAAAAATCAAAAACAAAATCAAATCACCAACTTTTAAGCCTCAAAATCTTAAATTCAGCACCTTCGACATCCATCGCAAAACTCCTGCGAGGGTCTGACCCCCTTTTTTTTCTTTTTTCCTCCTCGGCGGCCAGCTTTGACATCTGCCCAGAAACTCCTGCCGGGGTCTGACCCCTTTTTCAACTTTTTTTAAAAATTTGACGAACAAACCTATGTATCTCTTACTCCAACCCTGGCCACACTGGTTACTAACAAGCAAAGGGGTGTGGGGGATATGTGGAATGAGAATAATACTAAGGGCGTAATGACTAATACTAAATGTGCAGAAAATAAGTGGACATTTTATATTAATAGATTGCTAGTACTACTTTTTATTTTATTAATATGTTTTACGGGGGTAATTCTTGGGAATGAAAGAAGCAGAGCTCAATTACCAAACGATATCAGTACTGAGATACTTGAAATCGCAGAAGTTTTTCAAAAGGAGAAAATAAATGTCCAGGAATGGAAACTTTATGGGCGGATAAACGTCTATAAAATTAGGGATTTAGTCGCTTTTCAAAAAGAGGTAAATCGTTTAAAACAGAATATGGGCCATCTAACGTGGAATGTGATAGAAGAAGAGGACCAGTGGAAAGCAGTTGGGACTTATTATAATGATTTCTTAAAACAAGAAGAGACTCTTCAGCTCATCACTACCCACACAAAGACATCCCCAAGCTCGTATTTATTATATGAGGTTACAGGGTTTGGCTGGCAAGATGACTCAGCAACAGAGATAATAAACCATTTCCATTCGAATCTTACCAGTATTTCTCAGGAAGACTTTGAAATATTTACTTGTATGATCGGCGATTTCAGTGATAAAATTGAAGGTGGTTTGCAAAATACGACAAATATTTTGCTAGAGTCATTTTCAGCACAGGTGGTTGAAGAGGTTCAGGAAGATACCTTTGTTTCCGTTTCCGCATATACTGAAGCGTGGAATAATGTTCTTCCGACACATCAGGGAAAGATGAACTTACAAATTGGGTTACGAACACAAGGAATGGGCGATAAGACTACCGTGATTGTAGGCACGCCAATTATTACTGTTGAATATTAATATATAGAATAAAAGACGCGGAGGGGAACGTTTTGGAAAAAATCATCGTCCGCGGCGGACAAAGGTTAAAGGGTACTGTGAAAGTAGAAGGTGCAAAAAATGCAGTACTACCTGTCATCGCCGCAACTTTATTAGCTAGCAAAGGCAAATGCGAAATCTTAGATGTACCTGAGCTCTCCGACGTTTATACGATTAACGAGGTTTTGCGTTATTTAAATGCCGATGTTGAGTTTGAAAATAATCGTATAATTGTCGATGCAACAAGAGAGCTTCACACAGAAGCACCGTTTGAATATGTACGAAAAATGCGTGCATCCGTATTGGTAATGGGATCATTGCTTGCACGTAACGGAAAAGCACAAATTGCTCTACCTGGAGGATGTGCAATCGGTTCAAGACCAATTGACCAGCATTTAAAAGGATTCGAAGCGATGGGTGCAAAAGTGAAAGTTGGAAATGGTTATATCGATGCCGAAGTAGAAGGAAGATTACAAGGCGCGAAAATATATCTTGATTTCCCAAGTGTAGGAGCAACAGAAAACATCATGATGGCTGCAACCCTTGCTGAAGGTACGACAATCATGGAAAACGTTGCTAAAGAACCGGAAATCGTGGACTTGGCGAACTTCTTGAACTCTATGGGAGCAAAAGTTCGTGGAGCAGGTACTGGAACAATCAGAATCGAAGGTGTTTCCGAATTACACGGATGTCAACATAACATCATCCCTGACCGCATCGAAGCAGGTACGTTCATGGTAGCAGCTGCAATCACAGGCGGAGACGTCGTTGTTGAAGGCGCAGTGCCAGAACATTCCAGCTCTTTGATCGCAAAAATGGAAGAGATGGGCGTTAAGTTTGAAGAAGTGGAAAACGGATTACGCGTTATCGGACCGGAGAAGCTGAAGGCGATTGACATCAAAACGATGCCTCACCCAGGATTCCCGACTGATATGCAATCCCAAATGATGTCCTTATTGTTAGCGGCAGAAGGCACTAGCATGATCACGGAAACAGTGTTCGAAAATCGCTTCATGCATGTAGAAGAGTTTCGTCGTATGAACGGCGACATTAAGATCGAAGGACGTTCTGTTGTTATCAATGGACCATCGAGCTTACAAGGCGCAGAAGTAGCGGCAACAGACCTACGTGCAGCAGCAGCATTAACCTTGGCGGGATTAATTGCAGACGGATACACTCGTGTAACCGAACTGAAACACTTAGATCGTGGCTATGTCAACTTCCACAACAAGCTGGCAGCACTAGGCGCAGACATCGAACGAGTAAGCTCAATGGAACAAGAACAAACAGTCATCCTAGAGCAAATCAAAGAAGCCTAACACACACCAAAACAGCCAATCATACTATCTATATTCTACAAAAAGGGTCAGACTCCTTTAGGGGTCTGACCCTTTTTTGAAGTTTTTTTTCGCTTCGACATAAGTGCGGATATTCCTTCGGGGGTCTGACCCCCGAATGAATTATTTTTCTAACTACTTATTAATATTCCAACTATTTTTCTAAAAGACCATTTTTTTTAGTGCTAAGTAGATATTTTCAGAAAGTGAGTGCTTATGTACATATAATATAGAAGTTTGTAGGCATTTTTCGGCTTATCTACCGGTCCATCCCTCAGTATGAATCTCGCAAAACCTGCCCATTTTTTAGTCATAATTGCTTGTCCACTCCCATAAGAATGAAAGAGTAAAGGTATCCAACTATCAACAACCTACTACTTTATTGTTATCGGAGGCTCGGCGCTATGAGAAACTTGAAACCAATTATCGTACTCACATCTGTTCTATTTGTCATGGTATTAATGGTACCCACATTGTTAGTCATGCCGTTTGTCGATAAGGAAAGCGGCCAGCTGGCGGAAGAACTCCAATCGAAGCAAGAAGTCCAAACACAAGTGGAAGTGGCTGAATCCCCAATTGATGTGGCTGTATACCGCCACAAGCAAGAGATGATCGAGAACATTCCATTGGAAGATTACATCGTAGGAGTGGTGGCTTCCGAAATGCCAGCCGACTTTGAGCTTGAAGCGCTGAAAGCCCAGGCACTTGCTGCGCGTACGTATATCCTAAGACAGCTCCTGGCCGATGAGAAGCTGGGTACACCGAATGGGGCGGATGTGACAGATACCGAACAGCATCAGGTATATAAGAGCCCAGAAGAACTCCAAGCAATATGGGCTGCAGATGACTTTGACTGGAAAATGGAAAAAATAAAACAGGCGGTGGCCGAGACGGCTGGAAACGTCCTTACTTATAATAATGCACCGATCGCTGCAAGCTACTTCTCTACTAGTAACGGCTATACAGAAAACTCAGAGGAATACTGGCCGAATGAGATTCCATACTTGCGCAGCGTTGCAAGCCCGTGGGATGTGGACTCTGAAAAGTATTTGAGCCAGGTGACACTAACCGTTCAGGAATTTCAATCCAAACTAGGAGTGACGTTAGGAAACGACGGAGCGGTAGGAAAGATCATCGCCCGCACGACGGGTAACCGAGTGAGCACCGTCGAAATAAACGGAAAACAGCTTTCAGGCAGGGAAGTGCGAGACACCCTCAAGTTGCGCTCCAGCGACTTTACCTGGGAACGCAAAGGAGACAACATTGTCATCACCACCAAAGGCTTCGGTCACGGTGTGGGCATGAGCCAATACGGAGCCAACGGCATGGCCCTCGAAGGCAAAAGCTACACCCAAATCATCTCCCACTACTACAAAGACGTCCAAATTGCCAGCGCTGACCAATACATCAACAAGGTCACAGCAAAGCAATAGCGGAGATGAATAGCAATAGAAAGAGAGAAAAAATCCTTTTGGGGGTCAGACCCCCAAAGGATTTTCTTGCTTCATGTCGAATAAAGGTTCACCCGTCAGACCCCGGCTCCTGCCGGGGTCTGACCCCTTTCCAAAACTTTTTTCAAAAACCATGCATAAAACCCGCTACATTGAAGGAAAATAAGCATTTCAAAAAAATTTTCAGCTTAGATGTATATAATTCTCGGAATCTGTTCAGAATGATTGCTGAGGTGATGATACAATGAGAGAGGAAGAAAAGAAACGGACTTCTCAAAATTCAAATTGGCAACGCTTAATGAAAAAGCGTTGGGTGTTCCCAGCAATCTATCTTGGGTGCGCAGCAATCATTTTGACAGCGGTTTTAGTATCACAAACAGGTAATGAATCACAAGGTAACCCAGGAAACAACGCAGAAGGGCAAGGTCCTACAACTTCTTACGGCGATCAAGAATCCGTGGAAGTAAACAGCCCGGTTGAAAACTTTGTAATGCCGGTAACAGATGTTAATTCTTCTGTCATCCAAAAACCATTCTGGGATGCTAATGCATCCAAGGAAGAGCAAGAAGATGCTTTCATTGAATACAATGGAAGTTACCAACCAAATACAGGTATCGACATCGCAATGAGAAATGGCGAAACATTCGAGGTAGTTGCATCCTTAAGTGGAACAGTAACGCATGTTGAAAATGACCCATTACTAGGAAATGTTGTAGAAATCGAGCACTTGGATGGTGTGAAAACAATCTACCAATCACTGACTGACGTACAAGTGAAGGTCAATGATTTTGTAGAACAAGGTGAGACTATCGCTAAGGCTCACACAAACCAACTGAACAAAGACGCAGTACATGTTCATTTTGAAATCCGAAAAGACAATGTAGCAGTGAATCCGATCAGCTTTTTTAACAAACCAGTGACTTCCTTATTAGAGGAAGAAGGACAAGCTTCTGAAGAAGGAAGCGAGCCAGCTGGTGAACAAGAAAAAGCTCCAGCAGAAGGGGAAGACAAGCCTGAAGATGGAGAAGACAAAGACGGCGACGAAGGATCCTCTGACGAAGAAGAAGAGAACTCCGTTAGCTTTCTAACATAATATTAAGTCTTGTTGATAAAATAAATGCTAGAACGATAAACTCTATTGACTAAAGAGCAGCTTACAAACGGGAAACACAACTCCGGAAAGCTGCTCTTTTTCTATGCATTTTCTGCTCATTTTCTCCTCCAACTAGGAATAAAACTACCCACACCCGGGTATACTAACAATACCGATACACAAAACAACACAACAGCGCAAAAATCAGAGAATGTCTCAACCGCCAAACGCAGGTACCGTTTGGCGGTATTTTTATGTTCTTTTAAAGGGGAGAAAGAAAAAAATTTAAAAAAGAGAAAAAAGAGGGTCAGACCCCAGCAGGAATTTCCCTCTCCATCTCGAATACAACAAAAGTAAGGAAATTGTGTCGGAATTTGGCGGACGAAAAGGGGTCTGACCCACAAAGGATTTCCACCCTCACCGTCGAACCACATCATCCCTCAGCACCACCCGATCCACCACCAAACCTCCCACACACCCAAATCCCACCCCCGAAAGGAGCACCACCAACCATGCCCAGAAACCCAAGAATCTGGTTCCCCGGAGCCATGTACCACATCACCACAAGAGGAAACCGCCGCAGCATCATCTTCTTCGAGCCGAAGGACTACCAAGCCTACATGCGCATCCTCCTCGAAATCAAATACAAATACCCGTTCAAACTGCACGCCTACTGCCTCATGACCAACCACACCCACCTGCTCATCGAAACCGAAACCACCCACATCAGCCTGATCATGCAAAAAATCAACACCAAATACGCCCAATACATCAACCGCAAATACCGACTCACCGGCCATCTCCTAGAAGGCAGATTCAAATCCAGTCTCATCCACGACATCGACTACCAAATCGACGCAAGCAAATACATCCATCTCAACCCGGTCGCAGCCCAGATGGTCCACAACCCCGATGACTACCCATTCAGCAGCTACAAGCAATACCTCTACAACAACCAACACGACCCACTCGTAACCACAACCGACATCCTGAAATACTTTTCCACCACCCACAACGAAGACTCCTACCCACACTACGTCAACACCCCCAACACCAGAATCCACTTCACCCCCAACAACAAAGCAAAATTTCTTATTTTGAAAAAATAAAGAATATTACGTATAATAGAAAATAATTCGCATAACGAAATAATAGGGGGAACACACATGACACTCAAACTCGACTATCTCAACAACCCATATCCATCCCAGCGCAACACCGTATTCGCCCAAAACGGCATGGTTGCCACATCCCAGCCGCTAGCCGCACAAGCAGGCCTCGACATTCTGAAAAAAGGAGGCAACGCCATCGATGCAGCCATCGCAACAGCAGCGTGCCTGACCGTAGTGGAACCAACCTCTAACGGAATCGGCGGAGATGCATTCGCCCTCGTCTGGACAAAAGGAGAGCTCCACGGCCTCAATGCAAGCGGTCCAGCACCAAAATCAATCTCCATCGATAAAGTAAAAGAGCGTGGCCACGACACCATGCCGAAACTCGGCCTCATCCCAGTCACCGTTCCTGGCGCACCATCCGCCTGGGCAGAACTATCCAAAAAATTTGGCAAACTACCACTCTCAGAAGTGCTACAGCCTGCCATCGACTACGCAGAAAAAGGCTACCCAGTCTCGCCAACACTCGGCAAGTACTGGAAGGGCGCCTATAATGCCTATAAAAAATTCTGCACAACCGAAGAGTTCACGCACTGGTTCGAAACCTTCGCACCAGACGGCCGTGCACCTGAAATTGGAGAAACCTGGTCCTCTAAAGGCCACGCCGACACCCTAAGACAAATCGGGGAAACAAACGGAGAATCCTTCTACCGCGGCGAACTAGCCCACAAGATAGCCGACTTCTCCAAGCAGCACAACGGCTTCCTTACATACGAAGACCTGGCAGCCTACCAACCAGAATGGGTGCAGCCAATCAAGGTCAACTACCGCGGCTACGACGTCTGGGAAATCCCGCCGAACGGCCAAGGAATCGTCGCTCTCATGGCACTCAACATGTTGAAGGAAGACACTTTCACCGAACGCGACAGTCTCGAAACCTATCACAAACAAATTGAAGCAATGAAACTCGCATTCGCAGACGCCAAGAAATATGTCTCAGACTCAACGACCATGACCCACACCGCTGAAGAATTGCTTTCCAATTCCTTTGCAAAAGAAAGAAGAAGCCTCATAACCGAAACGGCATTCACGCCAGAGCCGGGAACCCCGCCAAAAGGAGGAACCGTCTATTTGGCCACTGCCGACGGGGAAGGGAATATGGTATCCTTTATCCAAAGCAACTACATGGGCTTCGGATCAGGTGTCGTCGTACCAGGAACAGGCATCGGCCTGCAAAACAGGGGACATGATTTCTCCCTTGACCCAGAGCATGAAAACGCGCTGGCACCAGGGAAGAAGACGTACCACACGATCATCCCTGGCTTCCTGACAAAAGACAACGAAGCCGTCGGGCCATTCGGCGTTATGGGAGGCTACATGCAGCCACAAGGCCACATGCAGGTAGTCATGAACACCATCGACTTCCATCTTAACCCGCAGGCTGCCCTGGACGCACCAAGATGGCAGTGGATGGAGGACAAGACGGTTCACGTCGAGCACCACTTCCCGCAACACCTGGCCCAAGCCCTACAACGCAAAGGCCACAACATCCAAATCACACTGGACGGAGGCAGCTTTGGCCGCGGCCAAATCATCTGGCGCGACCCACAAACCGGCACCCTCACAGGAGGAACCGAACCCAGAACCGACAGCTCCATCGCATCGTGGTAACGAGATAAAGAGATAAAGAGATAAACAACTAAAGAGGGGTCTGACCCGCTCTCCGTTAAAGCACTAAACAACTAAAGAGGGGTCTGACCCTCACTCCACTAAAGCGCCAAAGCAAAGGCAGAGCCAGTCAGCCCCCTCAACAAAGGAGGAACACCATACACCATGAAGCAATGGGACCTATTCATCGCATTCTTCCGGGTCGGGATGCTCGGCTACGGCGGCGGTCCGTCCAGCATCCCCCTTGTACATAAAGAAGTAGTAGGCAAGTACAAATGGCTATCAGACGACGATTTCTCTGACATCCTTGCCCTCGCCAACACACTGCCTGGACCTATCAATACCAAAATGGCCGGCTACATCGGCTACCGGGTCGGAGGCTACACAGGGATGATGAACGCCATCCTAGCATCCACCATCCCGACCATCATACTCATGATCGTCCTGCTCACCACCCTCACGAGCTTCAAAGACCAAGCGTGGGTGCAAGGCATGACCAAGGCAGTTCTGCCCGTGGTCGGCGTCCTGCTCGCCGTCCTGACATGGGACTTTCTATCAAAATCACAAAAAGGACTCGGCTGGCCAATAGCCATTTTCCTAATCCTAGCTAGTTTCCTATTCATCGAGATTCTCGGCATCCACCCAGGAATCGTCATCGCCCTGTTACTGGCGGCGGCCGTCCTGAAAAAAGACAAACCAAAACCGGAAAAAGGAGGGACCCAACCATCATGATATACTGGGAGATTTTCCTCGCCTTTTTCATACCGGGCATACTCGGGTACGGGGGAGGCCCCGCATCCATCCCGCTTGTGGAGAACGAAGTCGTCCACCGCTACGGCTGGCTGACCGTCTCCGAATTTAGTGAAGTTCTCGCCCTCGGAAACGCCTTGCCAGGGCCAATTGCAACAAAAATGGCCGGCTACATCGGTTACGAGCAAGCTGGGATACTCGGAGCAGTCGTCGGCGTATTCGCCACAGTCGCACCATCACTCATCCTGATGATCGCGCTCATGAGCCTCCTATACAAATTCAAGGACTCACCAAAAGTAAAACGAATGTCCAACTACGTGCGACCAACCATCGCACTCCTACTAGGAGTCATGGCCTACCGCTTCTTCGCCGAATCCTACCAAGATTCTGGAGCAGCCCAAACCATCCTCCTCATCATAGCCAGCTACCTCCTCCTAGAAAAATGGAAGGTACACCCCGCCTACGTCATCGGCGGCGCACTTGTCTATGGTGCACTAATACTTTAAAGAACTAATAAGGGGTCTGACCCTCACTGCTCTAAAGCACTAAAGCTCAGACCCCACCAACCAAACCCAAAAAGGAGCATCCATCAATGAAAACAAAAACCCTACTATTAACAGGCTTCGTGCCATTTCTAAACTTCACCATCAACCCAACCGAACAAATTGCAACCGACCTGGACAAACAGACCATCGGCCATTACAACGTCCAAAGCCGCATCCTGCCCGTCGATTTCAACCAGTCCGCCACCCAACTGCTCCATCACATCGAAGACACAAAACCAGACGCCATCATCTGCCTTGGACTTGCCGCCGGTCGCGCCCACATCACACCAGAGCGAATCGCCATCAACTGCAAAGACGCAGGCGGAGCACCCGACAACAACGGCGTCATCCACCAAGACGCGCCAATCGACCAAGCCGGCCCGGCAGCGTACTTTTCCACCCTGCCAATCCGCGCCATCGTCAACCACCTGAACGAAAATCACTATCCTGCCAAAGTATCCAACACCGCAGGAACCTACCTATGTAACAACGTCATGTATGCAGCGCTGCACCACATCGCAACTGCAAGCACAAACGCACAACCAACCACCCAAGCCGGCTTCATCCATATCCCGGCATCACACGAACTGGCCACCCAGCTCACCAATACAAATACACCAAGCTGGTCCCAGCAGGACCTCACAAATGCTATAAAACTGTGCATCGAAACCCTAAATTAAGGCAACTCCATAAAGGCCCCTAACACTTAAATGGAATGTGTTAGGGGCCATCCTACATTCCAAGCAACCCCCAAACTATATTCCCTCCAACTGTAATAAGACAAATTCACCCTGAAATATGGTAAGAGGTAGAACTCATCAAACAAGGAGGCAACACAACTTTGAAAAGACAACTCAGTCTGTTTGCCCTGCTATTTGTCATGCTGCTATCAGCCTGCTCAAACACCGATCCGGTAAAAGATGACCTCATAAACTATGTAAATACCGAACTGCCAAGTGTAGCTGACCTGGAATGGGAAGCCATCGACTCCTACAGCAGCGTCTCCGGCCAAAACTATACAGACGACTGGACAATGTACGAAATCATGGACACCGTTACCATTCCAGCCTATGAAGAATTCATCACTAAACTCGAAAACATCCGCCCAAAATCCGAAGCTGTCAGAGAAATCCATGAAATCTATATCGAAGGCAGCAACTCCCAGCTCCAAGGCTTCAAAATGATCCGGGTCGCCCTCGAACAACAAGACTACGACAAAGTATTTGAAGCAAACGAACACCTAGACAAAGGCCGCACCAAAATCCGCCAATTCCAAACCAAACTCGAAGACCTCATGCATGAACACGGCGTAGAATACGAAGACGAAACAGACGAAACAGACGAAACACTATAACCCCAACACCTTCCACCGAGCCCAAACGCCCGGTGGTTCTTTAAATTAGTAGTTTCTCATAAAAAAACCTCTATACCAAAAGTCTATTTGTACTAATACACAACACAAAAAATCCCCCGAAAAATGTAGAACTCTCTTTAGAAATTAACAGTTGACTTGAAACATCCCTTGTACCATAATCTAATTATTAGAATTATTATAAAATTCTGTTTTAATACAGGGCATAACAGAATTCAAAAGGAGGGAAGATTCGACACAAAAACTTAAGCGCTTACAAAAAAGGAGAGAAACACAAAATGCTCTTATTCTATCTATTCATAATCATCACTGTCACCTGCATCTTCCTGGCAATCAAAAAACAAAGACCAATACTACTAACCGTCCCAATAGCAACCCTATTCACATACGCCGTCGTGGAAATCGCCCTAGTACCCGCACCCTTCCTCGACACCGTCAAATTCATCTTCAGCCTAAAATAAACAACAAACCTAAAAAAATATAAAAAAAGGGGTCAGACCCCTAAAGGAATTTCGTCACCAACGTCGAAACCCCGACACCCAATAACCAAAACTCAAAGGAGGCTAACCCTTGAAAAAAATCGAAAAATCCGTTGCTGATGCCTATTTCAGAGAGAAGAACAAATTCATTCTAATTTACCTAGCAATCTGGCTGGGTGTATCTTTCGGCATCGTCCTGTTCGCCGAATCCCTGCAATTCACCATTTTCGGAGGCTTCCCATTCCACTACTACATGGGCGCACAAGGCTCCGTCATCACCTTCATCATTTTACTGTTCGTCAACGCCAAAGTCAGCGACAAAATTGACGCCAAATACGGCATCGACGAAAAAGCCAACGAAGTCCTTAGCGCAGGTAAAACACTGGATCACTAATCTGACAGACCACACACCTATGACTCTCATACCTAACCAATCTCACACTTAACAACCCAACACCCGTACCCGAAAATCTCACAACCGAGATTTTCGCACACCACCACGACAAATCACACAAACAACCAATAACATTCAATAACACAGCCAAACACACATAAAAAATATCACTAAACCCAAAGGGGGACCCACGATTGGATAACCAGTTTCTCGTCTCACTCACACTAATCCTAATCACATTCGGACTCTATATCGGAATCGCCATCTACAACAAAGCACGCCAAACCTCCGACTTCTACGTGGCAGGCCGCGGCGTTCCACCAATTTTCAACGGAATGGCCATCGGGGCCGACTGGATGAGTGCAGCGTCATTCATCGGAATGGCCGGAACCATCATGCTACTCGGCTACGACGGACTTGCCTACATAATGGGTTGGACAGGCGGTTACCTGCTCCTGACCTTCCTACTTGCACCACAACTTAGAAAATACGGCCGCTACACCGTTCCAGAATTCATCGGCGACCGTTTCAACAGCCACACCGCCCGCGTCATCGCGGCCATCTGTACCATCATCATCAGCTTTACCTACTCCATCGGCCAGCTTTCCGGCTCCGGAGTAGTAATCGGCCGCTTACTGGAAGTGGACGCGCGTATCGGAACCATGATCGGGGTAGTCCTGATCGCATTCTACGCTGCCTTCGGTGGAATGAAAGGAATCACCTGGACCCAGGTGGCACAATACATCATCCTGATCATCGCCTACCTGATTCCAGTAATTTTCATGTCTCTGCAACTGACAAGCAACCCGTTACCATGGCTTTCTTACGGCCAAATCGTCCAAACAATGGGTGAGCTCGACCGCGAACTCGGCGTATCCGAATATTTCGCACCGTTCACCAACGGCACCAAATGGCAGTTCATGGCCCTCATGTTCACACTCATGGCCGGAACGGCAGGACTACCGCACGTTATCGTTCGTTTCTACACTGTTTCCACCATGAAAGCAGCTCGCTGGTCAGGAGCATGGGCCCTACTTTTCATCGGCCTACTTTACCTTTCCGCTCCAGCATACGCAGCATTCTCCCGTTTCATCCTGATGAGACGCGTTGCAGGACAACCGATCGACCAGCTTCCGGCCTGGACGGAATCCTGGATCAATACAGGGAAATTACAAATCGCTGACACGAACGGCGACGGCATCCTTCAATGGAACGAACTTATGATCGCAAACGATATCGTCGTAATGGCAACACCCGAAATCGCCAACCTTGGCGTATTCATCATCGGACTCGTAGCGGCAGGCGCTATGGCAGCCGCACTTTCCACAGCAGGTGGACTGATGATCTCGATCTCGTCCTCCTTCGCACATGACATTTATTATCGTGTCTTGAGACCCAATGCAACTGACAAAAACCGTCTGATGGTCGGCCGTGTCACCATCGTGACAGCAACCGTCCTTGCAGGTCTTGTAGCGCTTAACCCACCAGGGGCGATCACACAGATCGTCGCATGGGCCTTCGCGCTCGCATCCGGAACCTTCTTCCCGGCACTCCTCCTTGGAGTATGGTGGAAACGTGCCAACGCACAAGGTGTCATCGCCGGAATGCTCGTGGGGCTTGGAGTGACCCTATCCTACATCTTTGCGGCAAAATTCGGTGGCTTCACCGTCCTTGGCATCATCGACACAGGAGCAGGTGTCTTCGGAGCGGCAGCAGCCATCATCACAATCATAGTCGTATCGCTTAGAACAAAAGCACCATCCCAAAAAATCCAAGACGAAGTAGTCGACCTTCGTTATCCTGAACAAATGTCGTACAAAGATGGAAACGTCTGGATCGATAAATAAACCAAATAAACAAATAAACCAAATAGCAGGGAGGAGCAGCGTCACACCACGTTGCTCCTCTTCCTTGCAAAAAAAGGAGCCACTAACATGAAACATCTCCTAACAAAAAACCTATCAGAAGACCAAGCAACCCACATTCTCAGCCAATGCCAAACCTTGCACTACAACCAAAACGACATCATCCTCCACGCCAACGAAAACCGCGAAGGCGTCTTTCTTGTGCTTTCCGGCATGGCCGAAATCTACATCCCATCCCAAACTCCAACCAATATTAAATCCAAATCCCAAGGGGAAGTCCTTGAAATCATCAAACCAAACGAACTCATCGGCCTGTCCAACATCCATCATTTCCTCATCACTCAACTCCCACAAAATCAACAAGTGGAAGCCAAAACACCACTCTACCCAGACCAACTTCACACCCACCAACCGCACCACCAGACCCTACTACAAGTCCGCGCCATCGACGACACAGAAGCCCTCTACATCCCATACCATATCTTAAAAGAAAGATGGTCCGAGCCCGGCATCCGCGACTATATTCTCAACCAGGTGAGCTCCCGCCTCCATGACGTCTACCACTCGCTCGCCGAACAAATCACCATAAGCAAATCGCTCGGCCAATCAACCGACCCGACCATTCTCCAAGTCCAGGACATCATGCAAGCTAAACCAACCATCATCACTGCCAAAACAACCGATACGATCCAATCCGTCGCAGAAAAACTATCCAAAGACAGCACCATGACCGCCGCCATCATCCTAGAAAGCGCAAAAATCAAAGGCATCGTCACCATGCACGACTTCGTTAACAGAGTCATCACCAGCGGCAAAAGCACTCAAGACCAAGTCCAAACCATCATGACCCAAAACCCGATCACCATCCCAAAGACTGCCTATTATTACGAGGCACTCACCACCATGCTTCTGAACGGATTCAAACACCTGCCAGTCACCAACGAATATAACCAGCTTACAGGCATCGTCACCCTGACTGATCTCCTACAGGCCAAACAACCGACAGCCATGCTCCAAAACACAGAAACACTCAAAACAGCCACCAAAGAAGAACTGCCACAAATCAAAAAACAGCTATACGCAACACTCACTACCATGCTTCAACAACAGGTTCCGATCCTGGCAACACTTGAAGTCATGAACACGCTGTACGACCAGCTCATCCAGCGCTGCATAGAGCTTTCGATAAAAGAAATGCCAAGTGCACCACCGACAAAATTTTGTTTCTACCTCATGGGAAGCGGAGCGAGAAAAGAACAGTTCCTTCTCACCGACCAGGATCATTTCCTTGTCTACGAGAATCCGCCAGAATCAGCTCAAAACCCTGACACTCAAGCAAACAGCACCACCCATAGCGGTCATATCGCCACCCGATACTTCGCCGATTTATCACAAAAAATAGTCGCAAACCTGGAACTTGCCGGCTATCAAAGATGCAAAGGCGATATGATGGCATCCAACCCCAAATGGCGCGGTACCCTCGAGGATTGGGGATTCCGCATTCAAGAATGGACACTACATGCCACCAACGACCGTTTGCTCATAGCACAAAATTTCTTTTCATATCGCCATATAGCGGGGGACGATACACTACACAAGCAATTCCAACAAACAATATTGAATTCACTGGACCGAGCCAAAATATTCCTATACCGGTTATCCCAACTCGAACGGGAAAACCCGATACCAACCCTGGAGCAACCGATCCGATCCATGTTCCGCCGCAACAAAAAGCAGCTCGATCTGAAAAAGGAAGTCCTGTTTCCGTATCACCACAGCCTGCAGATCCTAGCACTCATGCACGGTGTCACTTACGGAACACCAATCGAAAAAATCGACCAATTGCACGAAAAAAAGATCCTTTCAGAAAACTTTCAAAAGGATCTTAAAGCGTCCGTCGCCACCATCCTCAACTATTACGTCAGGAACCGTCACCAGCAGCACCAAAAAGGAGAGGAACTCACATCAACCTTAACACTACCAACCCTCACCACCCGTGAAAAAGAGGAGCTGATGCTAAGCATTCGTCTCATTAAGGAGCTCCAAAATCACATGCTTTCCTACTATTAAACAGAGGAAAAAGGAGGTACCTACAAAATATGTTCCCATTCGCAAAAAAACATTATTTCCCGAGCAATTTAGCAGAAAATATACCACTTTCCACACCTGTCGACAAACTCGAATACACTGTTTTCGATACCGAAACGACCGGTTTCAACGTGGCAAAAGACGACCGCCTTATAGAACTTGGCGCCGTTAAAATAAAGAACCTCCAGGTCATCGAGGACACGGCCTACCAAACGTACATCAACCCTAATCGACAAATCCCTCGGGAAATTACCGAGCTCACCGGCATCACACAAGAACAGACAGAAGAAGCACCAACAGCCCTGATGGCAATCGAAGACCTAAGAAACCTTGCAGCAGGCCAGTCCGCTTGCTATGTCGGCCACTACGTAGCGTTCGATATGCTCGCCATCAACTCAGAACTAAAACGTCACAACCTGACCTGGAAATCACCCAAAGCCATCGACACCCTCAACCTGATCGGCTATATCGCACCAAACTACGACATGCGTGACCTTGAAAAGTACGCCCGAGACTTCGGAACAAGAATCTACCAACGCCACTCTGCACTTGGAGATGCGCTAACCACCGCATACCTATTTACAGAACTACTTCAGATCGTCCAGGAACGTGGGATTAAGACATGGGGGGATTTATTGAATATAGGAATAAGTTGAATGTTGGTTTTGTTGGTTTTTTGTGTTGAGTTTTCGGGTATAATATAGGTAAAAGGAGGTTTTTTACGTGTATGAATCTAATCTGCAAATAAATATAGGTCTGTGGAAAAGTGCAAATGTGCTTGTTCAAGGGCAGCATCATGATGAAGCCTTTGAAGTATTAAAAACAATCGCCCAACAGGCAATTCATTCAATAGGGGCACAAGTACCCGCTATAGATCTCCCTGCCAATCAATACTCAAGAATTGATGAAGCAGAAATAGCTTCTATGATTTCATTAGCAAAAAAAATTAACGAGCTTGTCTTACAAAATAATCAAATGAAGGCGTCCACTTTAATGTCAGATTATATAGAGAGATTAATAAGTCTGCTTATTAGTTCAAAGACTGAAGCAGAAATATTTAGAAGAGAGATATTTATCTCTATTATTCACAAAAGAATGAAGGAGCAGAGTGCAGCTTCTTTACTACACGAGTCAAATGCACAAGCATTGGAATATAAAGAAAGCGAATACGTGACCACAAAGGAAGCGGCAGTAATAGGTGGTGTATCTGATCAGACTATAAGACGTTGGTGTGAGAAAGGGAAGTTCCCAGAAGCTTTCCAAACGGATGGAGGACATTGGAGAATTCCACAAAAGTATGTGAAGACCACCTTGAATGAAGCTCAATCAGCCGATAAATGGATGAGGAAAGTAGATAGTGATACAAGAAATCATATAGGAGGAGCAGTAAATGAGTTTGATATCGAAATTGAATACTCCTAAGGCTATATTACTAGCAATACTAGAAGGTTCCCTAAAAAAGTAGGTCCAATAAATTGTATTCATCCACTTGAATTTCTCAGAATCCTCGAGTCATAGTACACTTTGATAGTCACACCAATAAAAACTACCAGATAATTTCACTCCGCGCTATAATGTTCTCAATAAAGAACGAAAAATATCTACAAACCAACACCCAAAAGGGGCCACAAATCCCATGACAAAACCAAAATCCCAACAACCCCACCTGATCCATCTTCTCCGGGCAGTTGCCATTCTATTCGTCATGCTCGGCCATCTCAACGGACTCCTCTATAAAAGATATGCCCAGGACTGGTTCGGCATGGGTGAGGGGGGGAGAACAGGTGGGGTAGACATGTTCTTTGTCATCAGTGGATTTATGATCGCTTACTTATACAGACACAAAATAGGGGAGAGAGGACAAGCAGGCATCTTTCTTCAAAAACGGATCACGAGGATTATCCCGTTTTATTGGCTCACAACTTTTGGCGTCCTATCGATACTGCTCATCTTTCCATACTTCGGCGAACAATTCAGCCTGGCATATTTAATAAAATCAATGTTTCTCTTAGCAGATGATCCCATTCTGACAGTCGCATGGTCCTTGACACATATCTTTTTCTTCTATTTTATATTCACCTTGCTATTGTTCAAACCAACATTAGGTCGCCTCACAATCGCAGCCTACCTAACATGCATCATTACGTTCTATTTCATCGACTTCTATCCGGAAAACATGCTGGCCGCTACACTGCTCAATGTCAGCAATCTGATTATCTGGCTGGGCGCGTTCGTGGCATTTGCCCTGACCGCATCTCGTGTGAAAATCAACACCATCATCGGAGCAACACTGACAGCCATTGGAATCGCGGCATTCCTCTTCATCTGGTCGAACAACACCTATCAATTCCTTACCATAGAACAAGGCACCATCCGACCACTCCTATACGGAATCAGCTCATGCTTTCTTGTAGGCGGCTTAGCTTCACTCGACCTCTCACAAAAACCAAGAGTCAATAAACTACTAGATTATATCTGAAAAGCATCATTCTCGATTTTTCTAACTCATAGCTTATTTATCATATTATTCATCATCCTTTTCATTGAAAACGTAAAGATACAGGAAATCATCGGATGGGACCTCACCATGCTCACGATCCTCCTGCTCACCACCATTGGCGGACTGCTAGCCTATCAAATTGTAGAAAAACCATTTAACAAACGACTGACCACCTTGCTGAACCGCAAAAAAATAGCCTCACATCCAGCAGCACCATAAAAAAATCTCATAACATGTAAAAGAGGGGGCGGTCCAAAGGAACCGTCCCCACAACCCACCTATGCAATTGCTCAAAACGCTGTTCCAAATACAAAACTACTTAAAGTTAAACAAGCAATAAAGATGGCGGGCGGAGCAACTAAATTCGCTAATAAACTAGTAGAGAATTATAATTAATTATGAATGAACTAGTAGGAAGGACTGTGAATATTTATGCTAGCAAGTAAAAAAACATATCAAATGTTAATAGCGTTAGTTGGTATTTTGTTTTTTATATACAATTTTACAATAAAGGCTAATGTCAGCTCGGATATAGATACATATATCATTTTCCCAATAACATTAGTACTACTAGTATTATTTGCATTCTTATATGTAAAGGCTGATAAAAAATCAAAATAACCCCATTTTAAGGAAGCAACCTAAGTACACGGGTGCTCCCTTTTTTTGCTCAAAAAACCCGTCCTCATGACGGGTCACACCACTCATATATCAAATTCCAACCGATCCCTAGCCCCTTGCCAATCCGAATCAGCCAGCCACACGATCACTTTATGCCGCCCCGGCTGCAGATTCTTTAACGGAATATCAAAACTCAATTCCTGCCCAGCCGACACCATGATTTCCTCATAGATCATCGTGAACATCTTTCCTTCAGAAAATTGCTCCACCCGAGCGCCATCACGGTACAAAATATAGTCATATCGCTGCCCGCTACGGAAGGTCACTTTTTCACTGGACCCGCCAGTATTTTCTACAACAAAATGCAACATCACCGAATCCGGCCCGCTTTCAGAATACGTCAACTTGGCTTCCAAACCCATGCCACAACACTCCCATCGCAATCTAATTCATTACTAAACTATTCGACAAAATGGAGTGTATACCTCTAATGATTTAAGAATGGGAAAAAAGGGTATTAAATCCATTACAGCGAATTTAATAATTAGGAAAAACGTAATAGTAAATTTACTCTGCGTTTACAATCAGTTGTTACAATGATGGTAATTAAGAAAGAATCATTCATTCTTCACTGGGAGGTTTTATGATGATTTCAAACATTAAAAAAGAGTGGCACAAGTTCTGGTACTTCAATTATAACTATCTGTTGGCAAGTGAAGAAAATGACCAACAATATAATAAATATTTATCTAAATCCAAATACCATGGTAGTAAACTAATGCAGCTTTTGTGAGCTGCATTTTTTTGTGTGCATAACTCACAACCGGGAGTCTACATCAATTTAAACTCTCTTAAGTGGAAACGCAATAAGGTTTTTTCTTCGGGTAAAAACTCGAAATATAATTCATACTCATTATCAATGATGTAGTAATAGAAGTATAATCCCTCTAGTTCGTTTAACCCTTCTTGCTCTGGTTCACCAAATAACTCTTCAATATCATCAGGTGTCAACTTTTCAGGTTGGATGACAGTGAGTAATCCAACTGTATTTTCTCCTGCTGTTGTGCCGTAGCCGGTATGGGAATAAATATAATAAAGGGCTTCATTTCGCTGGATATGGGCATCTGGTTTACCAAGAACCTGCGTCAGGGCCACTATCGACGTTCCTATGCCATAACCATCAGGAGTAAACTTTCCTTCCTTAATGCTTTCCAGAAATTGTTTGTCAATGACAAAGGTTTCCGTAGGGCTAAATGTATGGTTGAAGTCCACCGTAAGCTCCGAATCGGCACATTCCACTGACTCTTTCACTTCTATACCTTGTGCACCCATCTGAAAAGTGAGCACGCAACCATTATCTTCTTTCTCGGAAACCGCAACGGATCCATCCTTATTCGCATATCCATTTATACTCTTTGAGGAAACGATAAGGTCGGAGGAACCTTCAGATTTTGGAGTAGGATCATCATTGGATACTTCGATAAGAAAAGAAAAGCCTTCCTCTGTTTCATCATATGTAGTCAATTGGCCAACGATAGCTGGGTTGGCAGAAGTAAACCAATCTCCTTTCCAATTTTCTGACATCGGAACATCCGCCCCAGAAACCGATAGTTCTTCAGCTTCCGTTACTTCTACTAATGTATCCTCACTTGTGAAAAAAACCGCACCATCCTGACATCCCGCAAGTAGTAACAGTAAAGAGCATATAAATGGAAATAATAACTTTTTAATTGGAATAACCCCCTAAATATTGGTTTTCGGACCAATTATAGCATTTAAAGAGTTAAAATGGTTCCATTTTCAAAAAAATCAAACAAAACCCTTGTCCCTCTTGACATTGTTGGCATAAACAACCAACCAAGCTAATAAACTGATACAAACCAAACATACAAAGAGAGTGTTTGAGGTGAGGGATCGTAGCATGTCTCGAAGAATTACAACAAACATCCTAATCGTTTTTTATATACAGCTGTAAACATGGTGCACTTCGTTACATCGGAATAAGCGGGTCTCATTTCACACTTCTCAACATCCACAATTTAGGGAGGGCGAGTGGTGTGCACGATTACATCAAAGAGAGAACTATCAAGATTGGAAAGTATATCGTGGAGACGAAGAAGACGGTTCGCGTGATTGCGAAGGAATTTGGCGTTTCCAAAAGTACTGTCCATAAGGACTTGACCGAAAGACTGCCGGAGATCAACCCAGACTTAGCGAATGAAGTGAAAACAATCCTTGATTACCATAAATCCATCAGGCATTTACGCGGCGGAGAGGCAACCAAGATGAAGTACAAGAAAGAAGAAGAAACAGTAAAGTAACACGAGGATACCAGGGCGAAGGGAGCTCTGGTATTTTTGGTTATTTGGTGGGTGGGGGATGATTTCCAGCAGCGTAAGCAGCTTTCAACTTATGAAGACAATTTGAGCGCGAAAATTCAGTTGAGATTGTCATTATCAATGCTATAAAGACAATCTGAGCGTGAAAGATCAGTTGAGATTGTCATTATCAATGCTATAAAGACAATTTGAGCGCAAAAACTCAGTTGAGATTGTCATTATCAAAGCTATGAAGACAAACTCGGCAAAAAAACCACGCTGGGACTGCCTTCATCCACCACTAGACACCCGCATCCCCCATTTCCCATCCCAATTCGACAAATTTCTTAAAAAAATGACAGGTAACTACTGTTAAATTCCCCCTTTATTTTGTAAAATGTGATAGAATATACAATTAGGACTAAAGATAGTGTTCATGAGCATTTCACAATAACAATCAACGAACATTCACATAAAAGTCGCATAGCAAAACAAAACAAGAACACCAAAAAAAAATCAAAAAACAAAACCAAAGCATGCTGCAAGGAGGAAAAAAGTAAGATGTTTGCAAGGGATATTGGAATTGACCTGGGTACGGCGAATGTACTCATCCACGTAAAAGGAAAGGGTATCGTTCTTAACGAGCCATCCGTAGTAGCAATTGATACGAACACAGGAAAAGTTTTGGCGGTAGGGGAAGAGGCCCGTAAGATGGTCGGACGTACTCCAGGAAACATCGTAGCGATGCGACCGCTAAAAGATGGAGTTATCGCAGATTTTGAAGTCACAGAAGCGATGCTCAAGCATTTCATCAAAAAATTGAACGTCAGAGGCTTTCTTTCCAAGCCGCGCATCCTGATCTGTTGCCCAACGAACATCACATCCGTTGAGCAAAAAGCAATCAGAGAAGCGGCTGAAAAAAGCGGCGGCAAAAAAGTTTACCTAGAAGAAGAGCCGAAAGTGGCAGCAATCGGAGCGGGCATGGACATCTTTCAACCAAGCGGAAACATGGTAGTGGACATCGGTGGAGGAACAACAGATGTAGCCGTCCTATCCATGGGCGACATCGTAACGGCATCTTCCATTAAAATGGCCGGTGACAAATTCGATGCCGAAATTCTTCAGTACATCAAAAAGAAGTACAAGCTACTGATCGGAGAACGTACAGCGGAAAACATCAAGATCGAAATCGCAACGGTATTCCCTGGAGGCCGTAACGAAACCATCGACATCCGCGGACGCGACATGGTAAGCGGACTGCCACAAACAATCACCGTCAAATCAGACGAGATCGAAGAAGCACTACGCGAATCCGTCCAAGTCATCGTCCAAGCAGCCAAAAGCGTCCTAGAACGCACACCACCAGAACTATCCGCCGACATCATCGACCGCGGCGTCATCCTAACAGGCGGAGGAGCCCTCCTACACGGAATGGACCAACTCCTAGCCGAAGAACTAAAAGTCCCAGTCCTAATCGCAGAACAACCAATGGACTGCGTCGCAATCGGCACAGGCATCATGCTCGACCACATCGACAAACTGCCAAGCAAAAGCTTCGCCTAAATAAAATATAAACACACCAAAGGAGTAGCCCCCAACAAAGGCTGCTCCTTTTTTTAATGTTTTAATGTTTGGGGTCTGTCCCCCAAAAAAAGACTCCCTTCTCCCTCAAAACCCCCTCGCGGGGGACTGACCCCGCCCCTCAGCTCTTCCCCCTCCCAACCAACACCCAATCATTTACCAGTTTACACCCTCCACATTCTCCGTTATCATAGTCCATGGTTAAACAACACCAAACCAAACTAATGACCGTCAAAAAAGACGTTCTATACAAAAGGAGTGACACCATGTCATCCAACAACCAATCACTACCACAAACAAAAAAGCGATTTCGTACGGAAATTGAAGGACTACGTGCTGTCGCAGCACTACTAGTCGCAATTTATCATATATGGCTCGGAAACGTTTCAGGAGGAGTAGACGTCTTCTTCGTCGTCTCCGGCTTCCTTATCACCACATCTTTACTTGGAAGAGTACAGAGACATGGGAAAATCGACATCATCGATTTCGTCCTGGGACTTGCAAAGCGTCTGTTCCCAGCCGCTTTCTTCGTCTTGCTGGTCGTAACAGTCGCCAGCATGCTCTGGTTACCACAAGTCCAGTGGGCACAGACGCTAAAAGAAATATTTGCATCTGCCTTCTATTATCAGAACTGGCAGCTTGCTTTTAACGCCGTTGACTATCTCGCTCAGAACAATGAGGCAAGCCCGGTGCAGCATTTCTGGGCGATGTCCATACAGGGGCAATTCTATCTTCTTTGGCCGACCGTTGTATTCGGGTTGGCATTGTTAGTGCGTAAATTATTCAAAATAAAATTCAAAACAACCTTGGGAGCGGTGCTAATTACTGTTTTCACTGCATCGTTGACGTATTCCATCTACCTGACGTCAACCAACCAGGCCTTCGCGTATTTCCACACTTTCACGAGAGTATGGGAGTTTGCGCTTGGTGGGATTGTTGCCGTACTTGGTTCGCAGGTTGTCTTGCGTAAATCGATCAGCTTCCTTATTGGCTGGGTTGGCCTTATTGCGATCGTATTATGTGGGATTGTGTTGCAGGTTTCCACAGTGTTTCCTGGATATGCGGCACTTTGGCCGACGCTTGCAGCGATTTTCATCATCCTGGCAGGAAACAATGGAGGTACCTTTGGCGTACACCGATTCTTAAGCTTAAAGCCTTTGACAAAGCTTGGGAATCTTTCTTATGCCCTCTATCTATGGCACTGGCCGATTCTGGTCTTTTACTTCATTATTACCGATAAAGAGACGGTGCCATTGTTGGACGGGCTACTGATTATCGTGGCATCTATTGTGTTATCCTACTTCACGACCTATATTGTAGAAAAACCGATTCGAAGCATGAAAAAAGAAAGTCCGAAATGGAAAAGGGGATCGGTCGTTGTTGCCTGTATGGTGCCGGTTGTTTTAACTGCCTCACTTTGGGCTAACCAGATTGGGCAGGCGGAAGCGGAACTTGCCAATCTGGTAGAGAATGAAGAATATCCAGGTGCACTGGAGGCCTTCTCGAATAAAGTGGAGGGGGATACCGATGTACCGGTCATGCCGACACCGCTTCAGGCGCAAGGGGATCTTCCGAAGGTTTATGAGGATGAATGTCATCAGTCATTATCCAAATCGGAAGTGATAGCCTGCGAATATGGGGCTACCGAGAACCCTGAGTATACGATTGCCCTTGTTGGTGGATCCCACTCCGCCCAATGGCTTCCGGCACTCGAAGTGTTTGCGGAAGATGAAAATATCAAGGTAATCAATTATACGAAAAGTGCTTGCCGTTTCACTGGGGAAGAAGTGAATGAAAGTACTTCTGAATCTTGTAATGAGTGGAACAAGGAATTGATTGAGACCCTTGTATCCACCAAACCTGACCTTGTCTTCACTACGGCAGATGTGGGGAATAAGCCTGAGGTTCCAGAAGGGTTTGTCCAGCAATGGGAAACGCTGAATGAGGCGAACATTCCGGTATTTGCCTTAAGGGACAACGCCTGGTTTGATTTTGATGTTCCGTCCTGTGTCGAAGAAAAGGGCGAAGATTCCTTGGAGTGTGCGCAGGAAAGGGAAGAGGCATTGCCGTCTGAAAGTCCTTTCAGTAAATTGGACACAGTACCTGATAATGTCAGCTACGTTGACCTTACTGATTATTTGTGTGATGAAGACTACTGTAAACCAGTAAAAGGGAATGTCCTGGTTTATAGGGACAAGCACCATATCACAGCCACCTACGCGAGAACGATGGCACCAATACTGAAAAAAGAACTATTTGCTGTATTAAATAAGTAAACCAGAAGAGCTAGGTCGGAAAACTGGCCTGGCTCTTCTTTCCCATCTTTGCTTTCCACCCTCTGATGTTAGAAATCCTCCACGAAGGGTATAGAAAGAATACATCACAAAACCCTGGAGGTGCATTTGAACATGTACCAAAGATTTTTGAGACAATGGCATTCTTACAGAGCAAGGTATCATGAAATACTGATTGACGTTTGCTTGGATGAAACGTTAAAACAGACCTTAATCAATAAATTGGACTACCATAAACAGAAACTGAATGAAATGCAACAACTAAGCCCCTACCAGTGATGGAAAGGGCTTTTTTTCATGAAATAACCTAGCTGTTGATTGGAGCATAGCGGCGTTTATGCGACTATTCCTAAAAAAATCCAATAATCACAAAATTACATATATCGACAAACTCACATTTGTACTATAATAGAAATTAGAAAAATCTGTACGTGAAAAATATGAGGTGAAATCAAATGTTACGTGGGTTTTATACGGCTACAGCGGGGATGATTTCCCAACAGCGCCGGATGGAAATGATGTCAAACAATCTGGCTAATGCCAACACACCGGGATACAAAGCGGACCAAGGCTCGCTGCGTTCCTTTCCGGAATTATTACTACAGCGCCTTGACCAATCGAACAACACGAATAGACTCAACCCTTTATCGCCGCCTAATGATCCAGTCCGACTGAGTACAGGTGTGTACCTGCAAGAAACAAAACCAAGACATTCGCAAGGGGATTTGCGACCAACAGGAAACGACACGGATCTGGCTATTCTAAATCAGAACTTGCCGGGTGAAGCATCGGTCTATTTTACTGTCGAACAAGTGGATGGAACACCGAGATATACAAGGAACGGAAACTTTGCCATTGATACAGAAGGCTATCTGACAAGTAACAGCGGCCTTTATGTCTTGGATGAAAATGGTGAGCGTATCCAGATTGCCTCCCGTTCGATGTTAGTACAGCAGGATGGTACGATTCTTGAGGGGGACATCCGGAACACTCGACTTGGCATTGCTCTTGCGAACAACCCCGACGAGCTGATACGTGATGGTAATGGATTGTACCGGACAGCAGAGGATGCCCCACCTTTAGAAAATGCTACGGCTAATCCTGAAGTGAGCTACCAGATATCCCAGGGGCATATTGAACGTTCCAACGTGGATACAGCCAAAGCGATGAGTGATATGACGGCGGCGTACCGAGCATTTGAGGCGAATCAAAAGGTGATCCAGGCTTATGATATGAGCATGCAGAAGGCTGCGAATGAAATTGGACGCATCAACTAATATTATCAGCCCTTAATTGGAGGGGAATTATAAATGAACAGAATTATGTTGAACGCCACAAATACGATGAACCAACTCCAGAAGCAGTTGGATCTTATCTCTCATAACGTGGCAAATGTCGATACAATAGGTTATAAAAATAGAAGTGCTTCCTTTCAAGAACTGCTTGTCCAACAGTCCAATAATCAGACGTTAACACGATATGACAATGAAACGGCCCGCCAATCGGAGTTAGGAATCCGGGTTGGATCTGGAGCAGGTCTTAGTAAGACACAGCTTCATCTCACGCAAGGGCCTATGAAAGCAACGGACCGTATGTTAGACTTTGCACTTGGAAAAGAAGATCAGTTTTTTACGGTTCAAGTCACACAAAATGGGCAAACTAGTACACAATTTACAAGGAATGGTGTATTCTATTTGTCACCAATCAACAACACACAAGTGATGCTTGTGACTTCAGAAGGGCATCCTGTGCTCGACAGTAACGAACAACCGATCATCTTGCCGGAAAACGTGAAAGAGATTAAACTGCAATCAAACGGCATCCTTTCAGCGATGATGACTAACGGACAGGCCATTGCTCGTGAGCTTGGAGTGGCAGAGGTAGTCAGGCCACAGGTGCTTGAGCTAAGGCCAGGTTCCCTATATGCCCTTCCTCCAGCCAATGTGGCTAATCCGGAAGATGTGGTAGGGTATTTACAAGGTGGCGCCAGAGCGGATATCCGCATGCAACAAGGTGTGCTGGAACAGTCCAATGTGGACCTTGCATCCGAGATGACAGAGTTGACTTTGATGCAGCGTTCTTACCAATTTAACGCAAGATCTGTCCAATTCGCCGATCAGATGATGGGGCTTGTGAACGGACTTAAATCTTAAAGAGCTTCGCAAAATAGAGTTAACTAAATCAACAATAGTAAATCCACGAAAAAGGAGAGGTTGCGCAATGGAGCAGGAACAAGAAAAAAAGAGCTTATCAAGGGAAGAGTTGCGCAAAGCTCAGAAAAATAAAACAAGTCAGCAGGAAGAACTAAAGGCAACTGAGGAAGAACGTCCGAAAAAATATAAATTCCGAATCCGCCTTATCCCGATTTGGTTACGGCTAATCATCATTGTTGCTATTATGGCAGTGGCAATTGTTGCAGGAGCCATGTTCGGTTATGGGGTGCTTGGTGGGGGAAATCCGATGGATGTTCTGAACAAAGAAACCTGGCAGCATATTCTGGATCTTGTTAACAAAGAATAAGGGAGTCCGACAAAGGACTTCCTATTTTTTATGCCTTCCTATATAATTGTAAGTAACTATTAGTAGGAGGTCATAAAAATGCTTGATATTAACGAAATTAAAGAAATCATTCCACATAGATATCCATTTCTTTTGGTCGACAGAATTATTGAGATCGAAGAAGGACAACGCGCAATTGGTATTAAGAATGTAACGGCCAACGAGGAATTCTTCAACGGGCACTTTCCGGAGTTCCCGGTTATGCCTGGTGTCCTGATTGTCGAGGCTTTAGCACAGGTTGGAGCGGTAGCGATACTGAAAAAGGAAGAGAACAAAGGACGCTTAGCATTCTTCACAGGTATTGATAACTGCCGATTCAAAAAGCAAGTAGTACCTGGGGACCAGCTTCGTCTTGAAGTCGAAATGACTCGAGTGCGTGGCAGTATTGGGAAAGGCAAGGGGACAGCAACGGTTGATGGACAGCTCGTGTGCGAGCTGGAAATGATGTTTGCTCTAGGCCAAAAGCAGTAATTTGAAAAAATTGCAGTTTGTATGCAAACTTTCTCGAAAGTTGGGGAATATAAAAAGGGACCAAGCAAAATGAGTAAAACAGGTCTTGAAATTCCATATACGAAAGGAGAAGGTTTAATATGAACAGCAAATGGTTAATTAAATTATCTGGTACAGCTTTAGCGGCAATGTTGATTACGGGATGTGCAGCAAACAATCAGGATGTTCCTCCGCCAGAAGAAGAAAACCCACCAATGGAAGAACCTGCAGATCCTGAAATGGAAGAAGATCAAAACATGGAAGACGATATGGAAATGGAAGAGGAAGAAGACCAGCAGTAATCTCTTTCATCAAGTGGGGGACAGTGGATGCTGTCCCTTTTGATTTGCTTTCCGGAGTCCGGAACACACGAATAGCGACATTCAAGAGGTCCATCACTTCTTGTAATCCCACACTATCCGCCACTCTCCGTCCTCAAGGAGGACATACACATATTGCACAAACACAAAATGCCCATACTTTCCGTGATAGTTTTGTTTCACCTGAAACTCATACACCTGAGCAAATGGATCCCCACCCTTCACCATCCGCCAATCCTTCCATTCCTTTCCGCCACTCACCTCGTAAGAAAACGTGTCAGCTCCGAAATGCCCGTTGAACACATGCGCCCTATCTTGTACATAAGCTCCACGATTAAACCGCTCCTGTATTTCCGTATGCAACAGCTCCCACGAACGGCCATAGTCCCCGTTACTCTCATATTCATAGAACTCCTCGACCACTAGTCGAGCTTTCCTCTCTGATCCCATCAAAAACGAAGAGATTAGATAGAAGAACAAAACGACTATTAAGCCCCCAATCCATAATAATTTCCCACGACCGCGTCTTCTTCGCAACTAACACCGCCCCCGTATCTCGTCCGCACTTATATCCAAATATATGAAGAAAACCCAATTATATAATCCATTCGACAAAATATATAAAATATTCGACAATATCCGATTTAAATGTCAATAATTACACAGGACTTTCTAACGATTTGTAAGAAATTCCTCTTTTATTACAAAGAAATTACAATTATGATGTAGATATATGTTAGAAATTGCCCTATAATAGTTCAGTATGGAAATAAAAGAATAAATATGAAAAAGTATTAAACTTTACCAGTAACGAGTAAAATTTCGGAGGTCAACATGGAAGAAACTATCAGTCTCAAAGAATTATTTCAAACCGTAAAGAAACGCCTTTGGCTTATCGTCCTTATCACAGTAATTCTTACAACCATTAGCGGGCTAGTAAGCTACTTTTTATTAACACCAGTCTACCAATCTTCTACTCAGTTATTGGTAAATCAGGAAAAAACAGATCAAGCTGCATATAACACAGGTGATATCCAAGCCAATATACAGTTGATTAATACATACAATGTCATTATTAAAAGCGCGGCAATACTGGACCTTGTAAGTGAAGAGTTAAACGGTGCTTATAGTGCATTTGAATTAAACAATATGATTACAGTAGGGAGCATTCAAAACTCCCAAGTATTGACGTTAACAGTTGAGAGTACTGATCCTGTTATGGCTGCAAAAATCGCCAACACAACAGCGGAAGTATTCCAACAACAGGTCGTTTCCATTATGAATGTAGATAATGTGAATATCTTGGCTTCAGCCCAGGTAGGAGAAAACCCATCGCCAGTAAAACCTCAGCCAGTATTAAATATGGCTATCGCATTTGTAGTTGGATTAATGGCAAGTGTAGGTTTAGCATTCTTACTAGAATTCCTGGACAACACGGTTAAAACAGAACAAGACATTGAAAAACTACTGGGCCTTCCTGTACTAGGAACGGTTGTATTAATAGAAGACAAAGATATTCAAGAAGCACAAAAAATAGCAAGAAAAGCCGCAAGAACGAGAGGTGAGACTGTTGGCTCTTAAAAAATTGACCAAAAATCAAAAATCAATCGCAACAACAAGTCGCCATTTGATTGCAGAAAAATTGCCGAAGTCTCCAATCTCGGAGCAATACAGAACAATCAGAACGAACATTCAGTTCTCATTTGTGGATCAGAACCTACGCTCCATCATGGTAACGTCCTCTGGTCCATCTGAAGGAAAGTCTACTACAGCAAGTAATATGGCGGTAGTGTTTGCACAACAAGGGAAGAAAGTGCTTTTCGTTGATGCGGATTTACGTAAACCAACGGCCCACTACACGTTCCAACAGAACAATGTGAAAGGCTTAACAACGGTGCTTACAAGGCAGTCCGCATTGCTGGAAACCATCAACCCTACAAGAATCGACAACCTCGATATCTTGACAAGTGGGCCCATTCCTCCGAATCCAGCAGAACTACTGAGTTCCAAGGCGATGGAAGAAATGTTGGCAGCGGCCTACCTGCAATATGACATGGTCATTTTTGATACGCCGCCAGTACTTGCTGTAACAGATGCACAGCTTCTTGCAAATCAATGCGACGGTACGGTGATGGTAGTGGCAAGCGGAACCACGGACAAAGACAGCGCCCAAAAAGCGAAAGAGTTACTCGATTCCGCCAAGGCGAAGCTTCTTGGGGTTGTATTAAATGGTAAAAAGAAATCGGACGGTGCACTCTACTATTATTATGGAGGGAAATAGCCAAAAAGGGCTATTCCTCTTCTTTTTGCGAAATGCTAGTGACTTTTAACCTATTAAATTTACAAAAAATATCAATAAAGAAAAGGAGGTTCCACTTTGACGTACAAAAAACGGCTTTCATTCTTGATTCTGGTTGATTCTCTTATTGTCCTGTCCTCTATCTATGTGAGTTTCTGGATGCTGATCCCAAATACCAATATCTTTAGTTCTAAAACTTTATTATTAAGCTCCCTATCCCTTATCATTTGGCATCATCTATTTGCTTATACATACAAGCTATACCACAAGGCATGGGAATATGCGAGTATCGGTGAATTAATGGGAATTCTGAAAGCTGTCACCTATTCGGTAGCGGTAACTGGTTTCGTACAATTGTTGGTAGTCGGGAATGTGTATGGAAGAGCGTTACTCATTACTTGGATGCTACACATGATTCTTATCGGAGGGTCCAGGTTTTCCTGGAGAGTTTATCGAGATTTCTACTATAAAAAATCAACCGACAAGAAGCATACATTAATTGTAGGTGCTGGAGCGGCAGGAAGCATGGTAGCAAGGCAATTGCTACAAAATAGAGAAGCTGAGTTACTCCCAGTTGCATTTGTGGATGATGATGAAAAGAAACACAAACTGCAAGTTTTGGGAATTCCAGTTCTCGGTAGTGTGAAAGATATCGAAACGATAGTGGAAAAGCTAGAAATAGATAATATCATCATTGCTATTCCGTCACTGGGTAAGAAAGAAATCAATATCATCTATCAAGAGTGTGTGAAAACCGATGCAAAAACAAAAATCATACCTATGCTTGAGGATCTCATGTCCGGTAAAATATCCGTTAACGAATTCCGTGACGTTGAGGTGGAAGACCTTCTTGGAAGAGACCCGGTAAAACTAGATATGGAAAGCATCTCAGAATCCATTACAGGGAAGACAGTTCTTGTAACAGGAGCTGGAGGTTCCATCGGGTCGGAAATCTGTCGTCAGATATCCAACTTTACTCCTAAAAACCTTATTCTGCTAGGTCATGGTGAAAACAGTATCTATTCCATCGAATTGGAGTTACGTGCCAAATACGATGAGAGCATCAACATCTATACAGAGATAGCGGACATACAGGATAGAAGTAAGATCTTCACTATTATGGAAAAATATCGTCCAGATGTAGTGTACCATGCGGCAGCTCATAAGCATGTACCGCTAATGGAACGAAACCCGGAAGAAGCGGTGAAGAACAATATCTTCGGATCAAAAAATGTAGCAGAAGCAGCGGATACATTCAGTGTAGGGACATTTGTACTTGTTTCTTCTGACAAAGCAGTGAATCCCACTAACATAATGGGATCGACGAAACGTTTTGCAGAAATGGTGGTCCAGCAATTGGCCCAGGAAAGTAAAACAAAGTTTGTAGCTGTACGGTTTGGGAATGTTCTAGGGAGTAGAGGGAGTGTTATTCCTCTATTTAAAAAGCAGATCCAAGCTGGTGGACCAATTACTGTAACACACCCTGATATGACAAGATATTTTATGACCATTCCAGAGGCTTCCAGGTTGGTTATTCAGGCTGGCACATTAGCTCGAGGTGGAGAGGTTTTTGTCCTAGACATGGGTGAGCCTGTTAAAATTGTCGATTTGGCCAAGAATCTCATTACACTTTCTGGTTATTCCATTGATGAAATTGGGATTAAATACTCAGGTATTAGACCTGGTGAAAAAATGTATGAAGAATTACTGAATGAAGACGAAATTCATAAAGCTGACATTTTCCCGAAAATTCATATAGGTAAAGCGGCCATAAAAGATAAAGAAATATTGAACTATTTCTTATGTAACTTTGACAATATGAAAGAGAGCGAGTTAAGGCACTATCTTCTGTCTGTTGCGAACAATAGAGAGAGAGAGCTTGCACACCTACTTAAGAAGACGGTATCTGTATAAGGGGGAACGAGTTTTATGCAAAAAGTAAGAAAAGCAATTATACCAGCAGCGGGATTAGGGACAAGATTCCTTCCTGCGACAAAAGCACAACCTAAAGAGATGCTACCAATTGTGGATAAACCAACTATCCAATTCATTATTGAAGAGGCGGTAGCTTCAGGGATTGAAGATATTATTATTGTCAGTGGACGCGGGAAGCGTGCGATTGAGGATCACTTTGACAAGTCCTATGAATTAGAAGAGACATTAGCGAAAAAAGGAAAGTTTGACCAACTAGAAGAGATTCAAGAAATCTCTAAACTAGCTAACATTCATTATATCCGACAAAAAGAACCTCTTGGTCTAGGGCATGCTATCGGCTGTGCAAAACGCTTTATCGGAGACGAGCCCTTTGCGGTACTCCTTGGCGATGATATTGTGTATTCCCCGGATAAGCCTTGTTTAAAGCAGTTGATCGAGATATATGAGCGTTTTAATTCTTCCGTTCTAGGTGTCCAGCAGGTACCAATTGAGGATGTATCTAAGTATGGTGTCATCTCCATAAGGAATGGTGAAATAGATGAGCACTGCTTCCATATTGATAGTTTGGTTGAAAAACCAAAAATGGAGGAAGCTCCATCAAACCATGCGATTATGGGAAGATACATACTCCGTCCTGAAATATTCGACATTCTAGAGACACAAGCACCAGGCGCTGGTGGAGAAGTTCAACTAACAGATGCAATTAAAGAATTAAACGAGAAACAAATGGTAGTAGCATATGAATTTAGTGGAGTTCGCCATGACGTTGGAGATAAATTTGGCTTCATTAAAGCTCAATTGGATTTTGCTTTAGAGCGAGAAGACTTAAGAGAGCAAATTGTAGACTATATGGAGCTATTAATAGAAAAAGCAAAGACTCATGTTTAAGTAAAAGAAGCAATAACAAGGTGATGTCTCCTTACCTTTATCAATGGAAGCACTCGGTTGCACTGTGGGTGGGGGAATTTCCCCACCTTAGATACAAGAAGTTATCAGTGGTGTAGTGTGAGGTGGGGTTAAATGCCCTTTTTTTTATGTATTGGGAGATTAGTAGTTACCTGGAAATGAAGTTGATTTCCAGATAAGTCCTTATCTACTAAAGAATTAGCCAATAGAGGAAGGAAGACTTGAAGATGACTACAACAAAAGTTAACGAAAGAATTTTCCTATCATCGCCACATATGAGTGATGAAGGTTATGAACTGGAATATGTAAAGGAAGCATTCGATACTAACTGGATCGCTCCTCTAGGAGAAAACGTGAATGGATTTGAAATAGAACTAGCAGAAAAGGTTGGTTCAAAAGCGGCTGCAGCACTCTCTTCTGGAACGGCAGCTATTCATTTAGCTTTAAGAGCTGCAGGAGTGAGTGAAGGGGATATCGTATTCTGTCCAACACTTACATTTTCAGCTACAGCTAACCCAATTATCTATCAAAACGCTGTTCCGGTATTTATAGATAGTAATTATGAAACGTGGAATATTTGTCCACAAGCATTAGAAGATGCTTTTCTAAGGTACCCTGAAGTAAAAGCAGTCATCGTAGTTCACCTTTATGGCTTGTCTGCTGATATGGATAGAATTGTAGAACTTTGCAAGAAGTATAATGTGGCAATAATAGAAGATGCTGCTGAAAGTTTAGGAACTTACTATAAAGGTAAGCATACTGGAACATTTGGTGATTATGGCATCTTCTCTTTTAATGGTAACAAAATCATCACTACTTCTGGTGGAGGTATGTTGGTTTCTAATAATGAAGAAAAAATCTCTAAAGCTAGGTTCTGGGCTACTCAATCAAGAGATCAAGCTAGACACTATCAACATAGTGAATTGGGTTTTAATTACCGCATGAGTAATGTGGTGGCTGGTATTGGTAGAGGACAGTTGAAAGTTCTAAATCAAAGAGTAGAAAAGAAAAAATATATTTATGAATTTTATAAAAGAGAACTTAGTGAACTTGAAGGAGTCCAGTTTATGCCTAGTAATGATTGGGATGAACCGAACTATTGGTTAAGTTCAATGACGTTGACTGGTAAAGTGAGACCTATTCATATTTTTGAAGCGTTGGAAGCTGAGAATATTGAATCAAGACCAGTGTGGAAGCCGATGCATTTGCAGCCTTTCTTCGAGAAATATGATTATATTGGAGAGGATGTTTCGGAGAACTTGTTTGAGAATGGTGTATGTCTACCGTCTGATACGAAGATGACAGATGAAGACTTAGAAAGAGTTGTAGAAACTATTAAGGGGATGTGGTTAAAGTAATGAAAGACTCCAAAGGTGGTATTTATAGGAGATTTGTAAAAAGGCCAATGGATTTTATTGTTTCTTTAGTTGCAATTATCTCTATAAGTTCAGTACTTTTAATAGTAGCTTTCTTAGTAAGAAAAAACCTCGGTAGTCCAATTATTTTCAAACAAAAACGACCTGGATTAAACGGTGAGATCTTTACTATGTATAAGTTTAGATCAATGACTGATGAAAAAGATGAGAACGGGAAATTGTTACCTGATAGTATCAGACTTACTAAATTCGGAAAATTATTAAGGTCTACTTCTCTTGATGAATTACCTGAGCTAATCAATATATTGAAAGGTGATATGTCATTTGTAGGGCCAAGGCCTCTGTCTGTTAAGTATTTACCTTATTACAATGAGCTAGAGAAACAGAGGCACGATGTTCGTCCAGGCTTAACAGGATTAGCGCAAATTAATGGAAGAAACAAAGCCAATTGGGAACAAAGGTTCGCTTTAGATGTTGAGTATGTAAGTGAATTATCATTTATCAATGATATCAAAATTATTATCAAAACATTTTTGGTTGTTTTCAAAAGAAGTGATGTTGTTATAAGGGGAACAGGTACTGTTGAAAACTTTCATCAATATCGTATGAAACAACAAAGTGAAAGAGAAAGCCAATGAAAGAAATAGGCAGTGAACTTTGGTCAGATGAGAGTTTAAATGATAAAAATAATGGGAGCTTCCAAGACCAAATTAATTTTGGTGATGATAAGAAATTATTGTTTTCTGGAAGGACTGCAATAGATTATGTTTTAGAAGACATATCGAAACCTATCATAAAGGTGTATATGCCTTCTTATTGTTGTGCTTCTATGTTGCAGCCATTTATTGATAGAAAAATCGAAATAGAATATTATGATGTTATCTCTGATAGAGAAGGCTTAAAATATAAAATTAATTACGATACTGATATTGATGTGTTTTTTGCAAATAGTTATTTTGGATATGAGATAACAGCAATGGACTCTATTATTACAGAATTCAAAAGTAGGAACATTATTGTTATTGAAGATATAACTCATCGTTTACTAAGTAAAAATAATTTTTGTGAAAAAGCAGATTATTTTGTTGCTAGTTTAAGAAAGTGGTTTCCAATTCCAAGTGGGGGATTAGCGATTAAACTAGAAGGCTATTTCAAAGATATCAAATTGTTATCTCCTTCAGCAAAAATAGTAGATAATAAAATTGCAGCTATGAGTAAAAAGGCAGAGTATATAAGGGGATTAGAACTCAATAAACATTTTTCCATACATGAAAAAACTAACTTCCTAAGCCTATTTTCTGAATTTAATAAGAGTCTGCAGTTGGATTATAAAAACATTAAGATAGATGATGTTTCAGCTGACATTTTATCTAAAGTGGATATTTTTAACATACAGAAAAGACGTCGTGAAAACTCAAAATATATACATGATACTCTTAATACTTCAACGATTATAAACTTCCTTATTACTGAACCTGACTTCAATAGAGACTGTCCACTTTTTGTACCGATTATGGTTAGAGCAGACAAGAGAGAGGAAGTTCAACAACATTTTATAACAAATAATATTTTTTGCCCTGTACACTGGCCAATACCGAATATTAATTCATTAGATAACATTACAGTAAAGATATATAACGAAGAACTTTCGTTAATCTGTGACCAAAGATATGATCATGATGATGTTAAAAGAACAGTTAACACGTTAGGAGAATTTATAGATACTTTATGATGGATATATACTTCGAACCAAATTATGGAAAGTTAAATGAAAAGATCGAACATGGGGTTTGTAATGTGTTTCGCCATGAAAGTCCTTATGGTACAGTGCATCATATGTTTATAAAACGAGAGATTCCTATCCACATCAATAACCAGACATATTTTGACTTGGTTACTCCATATGGGTATGGGGGACCTATTATTGTAAATTGCAATAGAGAAAAAAAGACTGAACTAATCAAAGAATTTAAAATTAAGTTTCAAAAGTATTGTGAAGAAAACAATATTGTTAGTGAATTTGTACGCTTTCATCCTATCGCTAGAAATGCTGAAGATTTACATTTTATTTATAATATAGAGAATATTAGGAAGACGGTAGGGACGAATCTACACGATTTTGAAGATCCTATTAATATAGAATTTTCAAAGAGTACTAGAAAAACAATACGAAGAATTATGAATTCTGGAGTAACTTACAGGATAATAGAAAGTCCCGAAAATATTAATACCTTTAAAGAAATATATTATTCAACAATGGATAGAAATGATGCTTCTGACTATTATTATTTTGACGATGATTATTTTGACAACTGTTTAAAGTATTTTAGAAACCATATTATTATGGTAGAGGTTCAATTTAACGGGAAGGTTATAGCTTCTGGGTTCTACTTTGTATATGGAGAAATAGTTCACGCGCATTTATCAGGTACATTGGAAGGATACTTGCATCTTTCACCTGCATATATTATTAAGCATGCTACAGCTGAATGGGCAATAGAACATGGCATCAAGCTAATACACTATGGCGGTGGTACAAGCAATAGTATTAAAGATCCTTTGTATCAATTTAAGAAAAAATTCGGGAAAAATACTGAATTTGATTTCTATATTGGCAAAAAAGTATGGAATACAGATGTATATAAGCAGTTATGCGATAAGAAAGATGTTGAGCTTGACGTAAACTTCTTTCCAGCATATAGGTATGATTTAAACTGATTTATAAAATTTATAAACCGTAGCAAAAAGATATGGGTGGGGTTGTAATTATGTCCGAATTAACAGGAAAGAGATTATTGGTTTTAGGTGGTTCTAGAATTTCGAGCGAAATAGTGAGAAAAGCGCAAGAACTTGGGGTTTATACAATAGTTACAGATTGGTATAACGAAGATAAATCACCTGCAAAAAAAATAGCTGACAAGGCTTTTATGACAAGCACCTCTGATATTCAAGCAATGCTTAAGTTAATAAAAGATGAAAAGGTTGATGGTATACTTACTGGGTTTACTGATTCGACCTTACCTTATTATGCGCAAATATGTAAGGCGGCAGGATTACCTTGTTACGGTACAATAGAACAATTTGAAATTTTAACAAATAAAAGAGTGTATAAAGAAATTTGTCGGGATTTTGGTGTCCCGGTAGTAGAAGAATACAACATTAATGAAGCTGATTTAGATAAGGATATAGTTAATAATATCAAATATCCAGTGTTAGTAAAGCCTGCAGATAATAGTGGAGGAAGAGGAGTCTCTATCTGCAATAATAAGGAGGAACTACACCACGGTTTTAATAAGGCACTTGGTTTTTCGGAAAGTAAGGAAGTTATCGTAGAGAGATATATTAAGGGAAAAGAAGTAACGGTTTTCTATACTTTACAGAATGGGGAAATTTACTTAAGTGCATTAGGTAATAGGCATATTAATAGCAATCAAGATAAAGTTATAGCTCTTCCAGTAGCATATACATTCCCTTCTATTAATTTAAATGATTATCAAAAAAACATAGAGCCAAGGGTTAAAAAGATGTTTCAATCATTAGGAATGAAAAATGGTTTGGTATTTATGCAATGCCTTATTGAAGATAATGAGTGTGTTGTATACGACATAGGTTATAGACTAACTGGTTCATTAGAATATAAATTACTGGAATCAATTTGTGATTATAATCCATTGGAGATGTTAATAAGATTTGCATTGACTGGACAGATGGCGGAGTATTCTCTAAATGAAAAAAGGGTAAATCCTGAGTGGAAGAGATATGGTTGTAATGTATCCTTTTTAATTAAACCAGGCGTAATAGATAAAATTTATGGTATGGATGAAATTGTAAAAATACCAGGCGTTATAGATGCAGTATTGGCTCGTACTGAGGGTGAAGAAATTTTAGAATCAGACAAGGGCACTTTGAAACAAATAATTATGAGAGTTTTTGCAACGGCCGCTAGTCAAGAGGAGTTAGAAAGAATTTTGGATGAAATTTATTCTAGTTTAAAGGTTTTATCAATAGATGGAGATAACATGCTTTTAGAGGGATTTGATACAAAAGATTTAAGAGGTGCATTAATTTGAATAAAGGAAGAACAACTCAAACTATATTAGTTAGCGGTGCTAGTGGTTTTTTAGGTAGTGAACTTGTACGCCAGTTGTTGGATGAGAATTATAATGTAATTGCCATGTCTTCTAGAAAAGAGGTATTATATTCAAAGTTTGGAAACTCTAAATTAAAAATTGTAAATACTAATAGCTGGAAAAGTGAAATAGTTAAAAGTGAACAGATAGATGTTTTAGTTAATTGTGCATTCCCACGGACGTCTGATGCAGAGCAATTAGCTAAGGGGTTATTTTTTACAGAAAACTTAGTAAAAGACTCTTTAAATCTGGGCATAAAGAAAATCATAAATATATCTTCGCAAAGTGTGTATAGCCAGCAGGCAAAAGCTGCTGCTAATGAAAACTCTCCAGTTATACCAGAATCTTTTTATGGTATGACAAAGTTTGCCAGTGAGAGAATAGTTGCTGCATTATGTGAAAGTTCAAATGAGAAAATTACTTATTCAAATATCAGGCTAGCTAGCTTATCAGGTATTGAATTAGAAGTGAGAATGACTAATAGATTTGTGAAACGTGCATTGTCAGGCGAACAACTTACTGTTAATGGGGGTAAGCAGAACCTTTCATATCTGCATGTAAAAGATGCTAGCTCAGCAATTATAGCGATGATAGACTCAGATTCGTTTGCTTGGAATCATGCTTACAATTTAGGAAATTATGATAACTGTACCGTTTTGGAGTTAGCAGAAACCATTGTGGATATAGCTAAAGAAAATTCAGTAAAAGAAGTTAAATTAGAAATTCTCAAAGGACAGGATAACTTTAATAACTTGATTAATAGTGAACTGTTCTACAAGGATTTCAAGTGGAAACCTCACTATACTATGACGTTAATGGTCAGAGAATTATTTGAATACTACCAAAGTAAATATCAAACAGGAGGTTAAATATGTATGCTTTAGTGATAGGCAGGTCATATCCTGATGCAAAAACTGGTATGATGGGAATCTTTGAATATGAGCAGGCTGTAGCACTAAATAATAGTGGGTATAAAACTGTATATTGTTTTTGTGATACTCGCTCTATTAAAAGGCTACAGAAATATGGGCATGTTAAATTAAGGGGAAATGATCTCCTGACCCATGGATATCACCTTCCAATAGGAGGTCTCCCTCAAAAATTACTTGCAAAAATTAAAGCATCTTACTATAAGAAAATACTTAAAAAAATTATTAAGGATGCAGGAGTCCCTGACATTATCCATGTCCACTTCCCATTATTGACTTTAAATAATGATATTTGGATTTTATTAAGAAGCCTAAAAAGACCTATAGTTGTAACAGAACATTGGACTAAAGTACAAACCAAGGAGCTATTACCACATTACTCAAATTTTTTAAATAGAGTAGTAGAAGAAACAGATACTTTTATATGTGTTGGAGACCAACTTAAAAAGAGTGTACTTGAATTAACTAATACTAATAATAATATTCAAATTATACCTAATATGGTAAAGCCGCTCTTTTATTATGAGAAACAATTTAAAAAAAATGATTGTTTTGAATTCGTGACAGTAGGAAGATTAGTTGAAGTAAAAAGATTTAGTTTTGTTATTGATGCCTTTACTAGGGCGTTTTCAAAAAACAATAAGGTACATCTAACAATAGTTGGAGGAGGACCTTTATTCGATCAATTAAAGCGACAGATAAATACCTTAGGGATGACCGAAAGAATATCTTTGATTGGTTTCCAAACCCGAGAAAAGACCGCAAATATTATCCGAAAAAGTGATGCGTTTGTTTCAGGTAGTATTTTAGAAACTTTTGGTGTGCCATTTATTGAAGCGATGGCTTGTGGTAAGCCTGTTATTGGAATTGAAAACGGCCCTATAGATAAGTATATTAATACTTCTAATGGAGTTTTATTTCAACAAGATAACCTTGACGATTTAGTAAAGGCTATTAAAAAAGTATATATAGAAAGAGAATCTTACGACCCAGAACTTATCGCCGAAGCAGCAAATAAATATTTTAGCGAAGAGGCTGTTGTTAAACAGCTGAAGAATACTTTTGAAGATTGTTTAGAACGTTATTGTTAACATACCTGGAGGAAAATCAATGCCGTTAATTAGTATTATTGTACCTGTATACAAGGTAAAAGAAATATATTTGAGGCAATGTATTGACAGTTTAGTTAATCAAACATTTGGTGATATTGAAATAATTTTGGTTGACGATGGAACACCAGATAATGGAGGAGCCATATGTGATGAATATGCACTCCAGGATGAAAGAGTTAAGGTAATCCATCAAAAAAACCTAGGAGTTTCAGCATCACGTAATAATGGGTTAGAGTTAGCAACAGGGACGTGGATTACTTTTGTTGATGCAGATGATTGGATCGAACTGAATGCATGTGAGAAATTAAAGGATATCATAATAAATGAAGACTTGGAGTTATTAATCTTCGCATTAAAAGTGAATTTTCCTGACAAAGAAATGAACAATCCGTTTTGGAATAAGAGTTATACACATCTAGAAAAAGATGATATTGAAGAACTACAACTCCAATTATTATACAAAACCGTTTCAAAATACAGGCCGCCATATAATATGGTGGGAGTAGCTGTATGTAAGTTGTATAAGGCAGAGTTTCTGAAGAAATTTGATTTAAAATATAATAAGAATTTATCGCTTTCTGAGGATGGTGTTTTTGTTTTTCAGGCATTAGAGAACGTTGAAAAAGCCATGTATGTAAATGAGTATTTATATCATTATAGAAAGCACAATGAGTCAGCAACAAATCGCTATAGAGAGAACGCCGAGATAGATTATGGAAAAGCACTAGAGGCATTAGAAGGGTGTTTGATGGGATTTGGAAAAAAAGGTAGGTTCTACAAGGCGTTTTATTATAGAGCAATATTTAATCTGTTTGCGCTATCTAATCAATTATATTGTAATGAGAATAATCCAGCTTCAACCTTAGAAAAAGTAAATAATATTAGAAAAATATGCAACTCCGAACCTTATTTATCTGCCATAAAAAAAATTAAAATTGTAGATTTCTCTAAGAATAGCAGTTACTATCGCAAGATTGGGTACGGTATGCTCAAACTTAGAGCATACTATATATTTTACTATTTTTGTTTTATTAAACAAAAAATTAATAGTTAAACTTGAATAACTCATTTTAATTTTAGTTTAACGACCAGCAAGACAACCCTTTTTAGAAGGAGACCCTAATAATGAGATATAACGGGGATATTTATATTAATTTAAAAGCAATGGGTGTTACCTTTCTCACATTATATATGTTGACAGCTTCATTATATATAGCTATTTTTAATAGTCTTTCAATTCAAATGGCTATTCTGAGTATAATTTTAGTTTTACTATTGTCTAATGAGATTCGAAAAGGTTTCCTTTATATAAACAAAACAGACATTCTATTTATACTAGCTTGTTTTGCTGCCTTAGGTAGTTTGCATAGTAGTACGTTCACGACTGGTGAAATAGCTGGACCAGTTATATTTAGTTTAGGGGTCCTTATTTCATTATTCATAAGAGGAGATATAGAAAATTATAAGTATTCTATAAAATTAATTAAATGGGGAGGCATTATTTATGCTTTATCTGTGATGTTTTCCTATTTCTTTTCAAATTTATATAATAGTATCTTTTTATCCAACTTACGTCCGATTATTGCTGAACGGATATTACAATCAATGAATCAAGGATACTATCCAGGCTTTACTAGTGATGTGGCTTTTACAGCTGGCTATATTGTTAGTGCAATCGGGGTTATAATATGTGGCTGGATTGTTAAGGAGAGTCCCAGTAAGGGTATATTACTTTTCATAATTTTATTTTTAGGATTATTACTTACACAAAAAAGAGCCCATCTACTATTTATGATATTATCATGTCTTTTTGTTTATTTACAGTATTCGAGCTTTATACATGAAAAAGTAAAAAAGATATTTAAAATAATATTTTCAACCATTTTTATAGTAGTACCAATCTTGCTGTTGGCAATAATTACAGAAATAGGACAAACATTGTTTCTAAGAATATTTGAAACCTTTCAAAACTTCTCTGCAGGACAAGATATTACTAGTAATCGTAGCGCTATTTGGAAACATGCATGGGACTTATTTTCACAAAATCCTTTTTATGGGATCGGTTGGGGGAATTTTAGAGAAACCGTAGTTGGTACGATCACTGTTCATACCGAGATGACAACTCACAATATTTATTTACAGTTGCTAAGTGAAACAGGTATTATTGGTACTGTATTTATCTTATTGCCGTTTATTATAACATTTTTATATACAATAAAAATTACACGATTAGTCAGTTCTAATAGAATTCAGTATTCATATAGCTGGAAATTTGCAATCCTTTTCTCTTTATACTCACAAACCTTTTTCTTGTTGTATGGATTAACTGGTAATCCATTATATGACTATAGTTTTTTTATAGTGTATATATTATCTTTTGGGATAATATATTCATTTAGAATTTATAAATACAAGAAGACATTCGATTCAAAAATTGAAATAGATAGAAATATATTTACTAACATGTAGCCTTTTTGTTGTGGGCAATTAAGCTTTTTAAAATAAACTTATTATAAGAGGGATAAATATGAAAAAAATAGCTATAGTAACTTTAAATGGATATTTTAACTATGGAAATAGATTGCAAAATTATGCTGCTCAAGAGGTACTAAAATCTTGTGGATTTAATGTCGAGACTCTTATAGTTGATATTAAAAAAGGTGAAAAACAGGTTAGTAAATCTAATAAATTTGGGGCTGTAAAGGACAAATCCATAAAGGAGATACTTCGAAAAGTTGAGACTAAACTTTGGAGTTCTTTTAATAAAGATCACATAAATAAATCAAAGTTAAGTAGAACTGAAATATTTAAAAAATTCACAAAGAATTATATTAATGAAACTGATTTTATAATTTCGGATGATAAAATACCAGAATCATTAGGTAATGAATACGAATATTTTGTTACTGGAAGTGACCAGGTTTGGAATCCCGATTATATATCGGGATCATCAACTTACTTTTTGACATTTGCTCCAAAAGAAAAGCGAATTGCCTTTTCACCAAGCTTTGGTGTTTCGCAGATTCCTCCGGAACATCAAAGAAATTATAAGCAGTGGCTTAGTGAGATGGAACATTTGTCTGTAAGGGAAGATGCTGGTGCTGAAATTATAAAAGAATTGACAAATAAAGATGTATTAGTGCTTTCTGATCCAACAATGATGTTAACAAAAGAACAGTGGCTTTCTGTTTCAAAAAAAGCCAGTAATGTGAAAAAAGAAAAATACTTACTTACTTATTTTTTAGGTAATATCCCAATGGAGTACCAAAATAAAATAAACAAAATTGCCAGAAATAATAACTTAAAGATAATAAATTTATCTAATATAAGAGATAGAGAAACATATCAAACAGGTCCTAGTGAATTTATTGAATATATAAACTCCGCAAGCGTATTTTGTACAGATTCTTTCCATGGAGCAGTTTTTTCTATACTACTGGAAACTCCATTTATAGTATTTCAAAGAAAAGGTAACTCCCCATCTATGTACTCTAGAATTGATACCTTGTTAAATAAATTCCATTTAAACTCCAGGAAGTTCAATAATATAACTAACAATGAGCAAATTTTTGACATTGATTTTTCACATGTGCCTGAGATATTAGAGCTTGAGCGAAAAAAGACATTGGATTATCTAACAAAGGCGTTAGGTATTGAGAAGAAGATGAAACATTAGAAGTTAGCATTTAATTAGTGGAAGGATTAATACACCTTACTTCTACTGGTTTTTTTTACTCCAGCGTTTAGGGAAAGAAGTTGTTTAAATGAGTCAAATGAAGTCAGGAGCAATATTATCTTATTTAACCCTTTTTATAAGTATCTTCATTGCTCTAATATATACTCCAATAATAATTAGATTGCTAGGTCAATCTGAATACGGACTATATGCACTTATAGGTTCGGTTGCTGCATATTTTAGTATTATGGATATGGGGTTAGGAAATGCAATTGTACGGTTTACTGCTAAAAATAGAGCAATAGGAGACAAAATATTTGAGTCAAAACTTAATGGAATGTTCTTCATATTATATTCTATCATCGGTTGCTTAACAATTTTTGTTGGTATCATACTCTTAAGTAGGATTGAAAGTGTATTTGGTGGTAGTTTAACAGTATCAGAGTTGGACAAAGCTAGAATAATGGTAATGATATTAACCCTAAATTTTGCGCTATCATTTCCACTAGCAGTTTTTGGTTCGTTAATGCAAGCTTATGAAAGGTTTATAGTTATTAAATTGGTTACCCTAACTCGTACCGTTTTGGTACCAGTTATTACATTACCATTACTATTTTGGGGTTTTGGTTCTGTAGCTATGGTAGTTATAACTACAGTTATTAACCTCGCTTGTTTATTGTATAACGTGCATTATTGTTTTAAGCATTTAAATATTAATTTTTATTTTGGTAAGATTGACTATCAATTGTTTAAAGAGGTAATAGGATACTCTTTTTTGGTTTTTGTGGGAATAATAGTTGATCAAATATATTGGAATACTGACCAATTAATTTTAGGTATTGTTGCAGGAACAATTCCCGTTGCTATATATGCAATAGCAATGCTGTTTATTAAATTATATATGCAATTTTCTACTTCAATCAGTGGATTACTCCTACCCAGAATCTCTATGATGGTAGCTAATAAAGCTAGCAATAAAGAACTAACTGATATAATGATAAAGTATGGTAGGCTTCAGTTTATTGTAATGGCATACATATTAAGTGGATTTATTTTGTTTGGGAAACCATTTATTAATGTATGGGCTGGGATTAATTACAGTAATGCATATTATATAGTGTTGATAGTAATGATACCGTTAACTATTCCATTAATTCAAAACGTAGGAATTTCTATTTTATATGCAAAAAACCTCCAAGGGTTTAGGTCTGTAGTTTTGATAATAATTGCTATCTTCAATGTAATTATATCTATACCTTTAGCGAAATATTACGGAGGAATAGGTGCTGCATTTGCAACTGCAGCCTCTTTAATAATAGGAAACATTATAATAATGAATATTTATTATCATCAAAAACTAGGAATTGATATAGTTACCTTTTGGAAAAAAATCACATTAATGTCGATGCCAATAATAATTTCAATTTTATTGGGTAGTGGAATAAATCTTCTCATGCAACAAAATAGTTTATTATATCTAATTTATAAGGTCATTTTATTTTCCATAATTTTTATAGCTCTACTATGGTATTTTGGATTTAATAATTATGAAAAAAACTTAACATTGTCTATTATAAAAAGTACAAAGAGGGTTTTAAGAAGGTCATTTATTAAACATTAATTCGATATTTTCTATAAAATATTAGAAAAAACTCTTTGAATTTAAGGAAGTGTATTTATGGATAGTAAGTTAAAAGAATTAATGAATACTGTCGTAGAAAATGATTATTGTATTGGATGTGGAGTTTGTGCTGCATTAAATGGATCGCCACTTAAAATGAGCTTAAAAGAAGAAGGCAGGTACAAACCATATTTAGCTGATAATTATCAACAAGATGAAATGGATGTTAACCCTTTAACGGCATGCCCCTTTTCAAATAGTAGTAAAAATGAAACTGAAATAGGAAAAAAGGAATTTGGTGATATTAATAATACACACTTTAATGAATATACTGGATTTTATCTAAAAAATTACGCAGGCTATGTGAAAGAGGGAGATTTCAGAAAACAAGGCAGTTCGGGGGGAATGGGAAACTGGATATCTGCTCAACTTTTGGAAAATAATTTAGTCGATGGAATTATACATGTGAAATCTTCTAATGAAAATAGCTTATTATTTGAATATCAAATTTCCTATAACATAGATGATTTATCAAGTGGTGCAAAATCTAAATACTACCCTATAGAAATGTCAAAAGTTATTCAATTAGTAAAACAAAATGAAGGTAGGTATGCTCTAATTGGTATACCATGTTTTATAAAATCTATTCGTTTACTAGCTGAGCAAGATGAAATAGTTAGTGAACGCATTAAATATTTTATAGGACTTGTATGTGGACATTTGAAAAGCGATATGTTTGCAAAATCAATTGGCTGGGAATTAGGTGTAGAGCCAAAGGATTTAAATAGTATAGATTTTAGAAAGAAATTGATGGACAAATCAGCAAATCAATATGGTGTTGAAGTAACTGGAAACAAAGAAGGAAAAGAGTCAACATATAGTTCGCCAACAAAAGAATTATATACTACAAATTGGGGACATGGTTTATTTAAGTATAAGGCATGTGAATTTTGTGATGATGTATTAGCAGAGACTGCTGATGTAACCGTTGGGGATGCGTGGCTCCCTGAATACTCCAACGACAGTATGGGTACAAATGTTATCACTGTGAGAAATCCAGAAATACAAAAAATAATTGAAAAAAATATAGATAAGATACACATGGAAGAAATTAGTGCAGAAAAAGTATATCAATCGCAAGCAGGTGGATTTCGTCATAGAAGAGAAGGACTTGCTTATCGATTGTATTTAAAAGATATTAATAAAGAATGGAGACCCCAAAAAAGAGTTGAGGCAAGTAATAAGCTAAGTACCAAAAGAAAACGTATATATGAAAAAAGGATGTTGCTTTCACAAGAAAGCTTTAAAGCCTATAAAGCTGCTGAGAAAGAAATGGATTTTAAAGTATTTATGAATTACATGGATCCTTATATTAAGGAATACAATAATATGGTAGCACCATCTTTAGCCACGAGGGTTACCCGTAAATTTAAAAGGGAAATTAATAAATTATTTAAAAACTGATAGTATCAAGTTAGGGCAGCCCGGGGAAGGTTCATATAGTGGTCAATCGGAAATTTTGCGTGAGAAAAGGCGCAGCTAGTTGTTTACACTAGCTGCGCCTTTTCTTTGTTTTGTTGAATAGTCTGTCTGCAAAACTTTTGATTGCCAGAGAAGAATGAAGTCGCGGTCATTCGTTAGGGATAAGCGCGGAGGCGGACCTCTGCTTCCTCATTGCAAATATAAAAAAGTTTCTTGAAAATATAAAATAAGGATGTAGGTAAGTTACTCCACCCTTGAGAACTTTAAGGATAAATATTAGTATGGATTTTTATATGTTGTAATTGAATCTGGTCTTCCATAACCAAAAAACCATACTTTTTGCATCTCTCTTTGTAAGTCCCAGTCCGCTCGATGGTTCTACAAAAATTCCGTCACATTTAATGTGATAGACAGTGTTTACTGCATCTAATTCTACCAGTTCATTATTGACAAATGGCTTTAGGCAAACGGGACATCTTATCTCTTGAATGATAGTCATATATAACACCTCATCCCCAAATTAATTAACGAACTGGTCGCTTCTTTCCGTCTGTTATAAAGCTGTAGCTGATCTTTGTAAACGCTAGAATAAAGTTGACACTTTTGCTTGATAGGATTTTACACTTTTGCTCAATAAACCTATTACTTTAGTAAAATAGTTTGTGACGTTATTTTACTGGAGGTTAGGATTTTGGAGGAGAAGTTAGTGTTATATATTAAGATTCATGAATTACATAAAAGAAAGTTTAAAGTAACACAAATAGCTAAAGAGCTTAAGGTCTCAAGGCCAACTGTCTATAAGTATTTAGAAATGACATTCGATGAGGCTACAGCTTATACTGAACAACCTTTAGGAAAAAAGAAAAAACTAGATCACTATAAGGACTGGATACTTGCCTGGCTAGCAGAGTACCCTCATCTAAGTAGTGCTCAGATCCATGATTGGCTTTTAGAGAGATACCCCGACCTCGTGGTCGGTGGAAGTACTGTAAGAACATATGTGAGGGGTATTCGAGAAGTCTACCAGATTGAGAAAAAGGTGATTGTCCGTCAATACGAAGCAGTTCCTGAACAGCCTATGGGTAAACAACTCCAGGTAGATTGGGGAGAAACAAAACAGAAAACAGTAAACAACAAAGAAACCAAGCTGTACTTTATTGCCTTTGTACTCGCTAACTCTCGTTATAAATATATGGAATGGCAAGCACGCCCATTTACGACAAGAGATGCGATCCGTTGTCACGAAAATGCTTTTCAGTTTTATGGAGGGCGAACAGAAGAAATTGTCTACGATCAAGATCATTTAATCTCAGTGAGTGAAAATGCAGGACAACTGCTTTTAACAGCTGAATTTCAAAGCTATGTTAACGAGCGTAAATTCAAAATATACCTGTGCAGAAGAGCAGATCCCGAATCTAAAGGTATGATTGAAAATGTAGTGAAATACATTAAAGGCAATTTTGCAGACAGTCGTGTATTTAATGACATTGAAGATTGGAACGAACGTGCACTACAATGGCTCAAGCGTACTGGTAACCACCAGGTGCACCAGACAACGAAAAAAAGACCAGCAGAAGTGTTTCTCCTCGAAAAGCAACACTTACAGCCAGTCTCTTCGTTACTTTCATATGAAAGCACGAATTATCAAAGTATAACAAGAAGTGTAAGCAAGGACAACACGATTCGCTACAAGTCAAACCGTTATTCCGTCCCACTCGGGACTTATCAAACTATGAGTTAGAACCTTGTGTGGGTTGAAGCGAAGGTAGAAGATCACAAAACTCGAATATCCGGCCCAATTCTTGATCGGATGGACATCTTGCTAACGCTGAACCCAGTTAGCTTGAATAAACCCACATTATCTGAGACTTCCGACACAGTCAGAAAAAGAATCTAAAAAGCAAGGGAATATCAGTATGAACGGTACGAGGAAGAGAGGTGTAACGGAAGTGCTTCCATGAGAAGCAAGGGGACGGACCTCTGCTTCCTTGGTTTAAGGGAAAGGCACTCTGGCCCTGCTGTACGTTAGTGCGTTAATTTTGATGTAAGTTCATCATTTCTCGGAAAAAATGTCACCGTCCCTTCCACATTGTTAATACCCTCATCTAATTGAGGAAGGGAAAGGAGTATCATTTCCATCCTTGGACCTCGAGGAATAGATTTTTCAAAGTGCTATTGCTGGTTAGAAAATAAATGGCTGAGGTGACTTTGGCTATTTTATCCTGGACACATCCATTGAAACCGGAATCAAGTTTGGTTATAGTATGCATTAGACATAAAATCAAAGAAATCTCTTCGGCTGAAAGGAGACAACCATGAAACAACCAATCTTTTTAACCCCGACATTTCAAGAAAGAATCTGGGGCGGTACAAAGCTTGCTCGTGAATTCAATTATAAAATACCTTCCGACCTGACTGGTGAATGTTGGGCAGTATCTGGTCATCCGAACGGACAGAGTGTCGTGACGGATGGTCCATTTAAGGGCCATAGATTAGGGGAACTCTATAAGGAAAAAAGAGAACTTTTCGGGAATCATCCAAGTGACGTTTTCCCACTTTTAACGAAAATATTGGATGCAAACCAAGATCTTTCTGTACAGGTGCATCCAAATGACGAGTATGCTAACAAAAATGAAAATGGTGAATTAGGAAAGACAGAATGCTGGTATGTCATTGATTGTGAAGAAGGTGCAGAGATCATCTTCGGTCATACTGCAGAAACACGGGAAGAATTTATCGCCCGAGTGGAAAAAGGGGAATGGGAGGAACTGCTTACACGCATTTCTGTGAAGGCGGGGGACTTCTTCTATGTCCCAAGCGGAACCATCCACGCTCTTTGTGCAGGTGTGTTAATCCTTGAAACGCAACAAAGCTCTGACACTACCTACCGGGTATACGACTATGACCGACGGGATGCAGAGGGAAATACCCGTGAATTGCATATCGAAAAATCCATTGCTGTTTCCACCATCCCGCATGAAAATGTAAATGTAACACCAAAGGTAGAAAAGGTTGGCGATACGACCATTACAACTTACGTGGAAGCAGAATATTTCACTGTATATAAATGGGATATCGCAGGCTCATATAACTCGACTCAGTCACACCCTTTCCTCATCGCAAGTGTGATTGACGGGGAAGGACAGCTGGAAACGGCTGAGGGTACATTCCATCTTCAAAAAGGGGACCACTTCATCCTTCCTCATGGATTAGGTGAGTTCACTATACAAGGAAACGTAAGCATCATCGTTTCCCATCCATAAAAAATAGGGCATCCACAACGGATTGCCCTATTTTTGTGTCTCCCGAAGCTTCTGCATCAGATACGATTCGAAGATAATATCAATCAGCACCAAAAGTGTGGACCGTGCAGTCAGGTCATACCCTGAAAAAGTCACTCTTTCCACATTCGCGCTGAGAGAAGATGTAACCAGATTGTTTAATTGGCTATCCACGGTATTGGTGATGGCGGCTGTCGCGGCCTGATGGTATTTCAACTTCTCGGCAATCTTGAGGATCGTCTGCGTTTCCCCACTCGAGGAGATGAAGATAACCAAATCATTGCGACCGACCATATTGGAGAGTAAATCGATGATATGGGATTCGTACACATAGAAAGTAGGCTTGTTCACCTGCATCAGCAGTTTGCTTAAATATTCCCCCATCATCTTCGAAAGCCCCACTGCCACAATCACAATCTTATCTGCCGTTACCATCAACTGCGTGATCTTATTAATATCATCGATGCTCAATTGTCCAAGCATCGAGTCTATGTCCTGCTGATGACGTTTGATAATATTTTCATCACTTGGAATATGGTCCTGATCCAAAGTCTTCAATATGTATTTCAGCTCCGTGAAGCCCTCTAAGCCCAGTTTATGACACATCCGGACAATGGTGGTCGTACTCACATTATTGGCTTCCGCCATCTCCGTCAACGGGATATTCTTTGCAATATCCAAGTGATCATCTATGTAATAGAGTACATGCTTCTCCGAATGGCTCAGCGATGGGACAGCTGCCCCGAACCTCTCAATCACTCTTCCCATGCATTCCCCCCCTTTATTTCATATCTTTTCCTTTTATCGCCATAATAACATTAGTACACCATTCCGTACAATAGTACACCGACCGTACAACTTCACACAGGGTTCTCATGATATAAATAACGTGTAAGCGGTTTTACAAACGCTTTCAACTTAGAAGATATTTATCCCATTCAAATATACCAAACAGGAGTGACTGTCATGGAACTAAGAAATATGACAAGTGAAAACCTGCTCTTCCTGGACGCCGAATGGACATCCAAAGAGCAAGTAATAGAGAAGCTGGTTAACGCTCTCTATGAAAATGGTAATTTAAACTCAAAAGAACCATTTATGCAAGCAGTTCTGGAGCGCGAACAGCTTTCTCCAACAGGAATGGAAGCAGGACTTGCCATCCCACACGGAAAATCCAAGGCTGTTAAAAAGGCGGCTTTTGCAGTGGCGAAGCTGAAAAAACCGATTTCTACGTGGGAAAGCCTGGATCCATCCAACCAAGTGGAACTTGTATTCTTATTGGCGATTCCTGATACAGAAGCAGGCAGCACACACCTCAAGCTTTTATCAGAGCTGAGTACAAGACTGATGAATCCTGACTATCTAAAGCGTCTTTACGATGCAAAGGATAGAAGCTCCTTACTACAGGCATTGGATACGGTGGAGAAAAAGGAAGAAAAGATGGCCGCAGTGGAAGGGCCAAGGAAGAAAGTATTGGCCATTACCGCCTGTGCAGCAGGTATCGCACATACTTACATGTCAGCGGAAGCTTTGGAAAAAGCCGGCCGTGAACTTGGAGTAGAAGTGATTGTGGAAAAACAGGGTGCCAATGGCCTTGAGGACAAGCATACACAAGCATTGATCAGCGAAGCGGATGCCGTGATCTTTGCCACCGATATTGCCCCAAAGGGAATGGAACGCTTTAACGGACTTCCATATATTCGTACGAAAGTGGCGGAACCATTAAGACATGCGAAAGACATGATTACCCGTGTATTGGAAAAACCGGACGGCACCGTCAATGAAGCAGAGGATGCCTCAACTGCCAGCGAAGAGAAGAAAGGTTTCTTTTCCGAGATGGCGGCGGCGATCCTGACTGGTATCTCCTACATGATCCCGGTTATCGTATCCGCTGGACTGATGATTGGGTTGGCCAAGCTTGGTGCCATGCCATTCGGATTGGTACAGGACATAAGCAATCCTGAATATGCAACACATTCCAATGAATTCTTTAGGATACTACATCACCTAGATAAATTCGGGGGACTCATATTTAAGTTCATGTATCCCGTATTCGGTGCGTTTGTTGCCTATGCCCTTGCCAACAGGCCTGGTCTCGTTTCCGGTTTTATCGGGGGAGCATTTGCAGCAGGACTTCACTTCACCTTTTGGGGAGTGGAAGATGGAGTTGCATCCGGATTTTTAGGAGCATTAGTACTAGGTTTAACAGCAGGTTATGTATCAAAAATAGCAAATGAAAAAATCAAGCTCGGCAAGAACTTCCAGGCCATGAAGCCGATGCTGATCATCCCGGCTATCAGTGTATTAAGTATATTCTTTATGAACTTCTATTTTGTAGATCCAGTATTTGGAGCATTGAATGCTACATTGACGAATGTCATCGCCGGAGCGGAAGACTCAGGAGCGTTAGTTCTTTCTTCCATCATTGCCTCCGCAACCGCATTTGACTTAGGGGGTCCAATCAATAAAGCGGCAGGGGCAATTGCCATCGGTCTTGCTGCCGATGAAATTTTCCCACTGACCGCCCGTGTATTGGCCATTGTTATCCCGCCGATTGGTCTTGGTCTGGCAACGGTGATTGACCGCTATGTAGTAGGACGCCGAGTGTTTGATGCAGACCTTCGTGTAGCTGGAAACACATCCTTATTGCTTGGATTCATCGCGATAAGTGAAGGGGCAATCCCGTTCATGCTTCGTAACCCAATCATTACGATTCCATTGAACATTATTGGGGCAATTTTAGGGGCATGTACAGCTGTCATTCTTGGAGCCGTACAATGGTACCCACTACCGGCCATCTGGGGTTGGCCATTAGTGGAAAATGTGTGGGCATATTTAATTGGACTTGCTGTCGGAGCTGCGTTTATCGCCTTCTCCAACATCTTCATCCGTTTTGCCCTAATCAAAAGAAAAGAGCGTCAAGCAAGCTAAATCCAAGTAATTGGAGGAGAAAACATGACCAACAAGAAAAAAGTATACGTGGTGCCACATTCCCACTGGGATCGTGAGTGGTACTTTACTATAGAGGATTCAAACGTGCTATTAGTAGAAAACCTGGATTACCTGATGGATGTCCTTGAAAAAGATCCAGCATACAACGGCTATGTGTTTGATGCACAGATGTCAGTGGTGGATGAATATTTAAAAATCCGTCCGGAGCAGCGCGAGCGTCTACAGAAGCTCGTCGCTGCAAAGCGGATCTTTGTCGGGCCATGGTATACACAGACAGATTCCCTATTAGTCAACAAAGAATCGATCATCCGCAACTTGCTGTATGGGACAAGAATGGCAAGCGAAATGGGACATAGCATGAACAATGGTTACTTGCCGGACATCTTCGGTCAAAATATGTACTTGCCTTCCATGTTTGAAGGCTTTGGCATGGATTACAGCATCCTGCAACGTGGAATCTACTCAGACCAATTGAAAGGTGATTTGAATTTCACCTGGAGGTCTCCGGATGGGAAAAGCGTCAAAGCGAATAACATCTATTTCGGCTATGGACCAGGGAAGTTTTTAGCCGCAGATGAAGAATATCACCACGAACGTCTTATTCCATTATTGGATAAGCTTGCGGCGATGAATAAAAGCACAGATAATCTTTTGCTTCCTGCAGGTGGTGACCAAGTCCTTGTCCGTAAACATTTTCCAGAAACTGTGGAAGCGCTCAATGAGAAGGATGACAAGTATGAATACATCCTCTCTGACTTTGAAACGTTCATGAAGGAAACATGGGAAGAGGAAGCTCTGTTTGAAAATGTGATCGAGGGTGAACTGATTGCCTCCCAGAAGTCGCGCATTCATAACACCATCCGTTCACAGCGATATGACCTGAAAAAGCTTAATTATGATGTAGAAAATAAAATTCTCTATGTACTCGAGCCATTAGCGGTCATAGGAAAATCCTTGGGGCTTTCCTATCCACAAAGGTGGCTGGATTCCATGTGGAAAATGTTATTCGATGTACATGCCCATGACAGCATCGGCGGTTGTAACTCCGATGATACAAACCATGATATCATCGTGCGTCTCGAAAAGGTTAACCGCATCGCTGACGGACTCATAAACATCATTAAAAAACAGCTAACAAAAGCGATCTGCGTACAGACGGGACAAGAGAATATCTCGGTCATCTTCCATACAAATGACAAACCTTACACTGGATTGGTAGAAAAAGTGCTATTCACAAAGGAAACAACATTCGAACTACAATCCTTACAAGGAAACTCTGTACCATTTGAACTTCTTTCCCAAGAATACATCAGCGGAGGCAAGAAGATTGTCGTCACAGCTGAAGGGGAAAAGGAAGTGGAAGTACCGGGCTATTACCGCTCTGTTATCCAAGCAAAAGTGTCCAGCATACCAGCAATGGGCTACACAACGCTTCTTGTGGAAGAACATGAAACTGCGGTAACAAAAGTACAAGCCAGTGAGGAAACATTTATCGAAAATAATCAGTATCGCGTAACATTCGAGAATGAAATTTTGACGCTAGAAAACAAGCAAACAAAGCAAAAGCTGGTGGACTTCATCCGCTTTGAAAATGTGGCAGATGCCGGAGATTCCTATGACTTTTCTCCGTTAAAAGATGACCAGCCTATCTACTGGAACAAAGCAAAACTCGTAGAGGTAAAAAAGGGTGAATTCTCACAAAAGCTCGTTGTAGAATTTACTGCTGAGTTACCGGTTGAATTAAATGGGGAAGAACGCAGCGAGAATAAAAATACGTTTAAGCTAGTCACAACCCTTACCCTTCAAGAAGGAGAAGAAATGGTACGTGTCCATCATGGAATCGATAACACATGTAAAGATCACCGTGTCCGTGTGCTATTATCAACAGGATTGGAACATGTATCGCACTCCTATGCCGATCAAGCGTTCAGTGTGATTGAACGTCCCGTTGTCCAGCCGTATTTAGAAGACTGGAGAGACAAAGGATTTGCCGAAGCACCTGTTCCAATCTATCCTTTAGAAAACTTTGTTGGTGTAACAAGTGAAAATGCAAGCTTTGCCACCATCACAAAAGGGATAAAGGAATATGAAGTTCTCTCAGAAACAAATGAACTTGCTCTAACTCTATTCCGCAGTGTCGGTTTACTGGGCCGAGACAACCTGGAATGGCGTCCAGGTCGGGCTTCGGGCATCAACAACAAAGTAGTCTATACACCTGATGCCCAGCTACAGCAGGAATTGGAATTCGAATATAGCATTGTTTGGAATGGAAGCGAAATGAACAAGACAGAACTATTTTCCAAAACGGATTACTATCGCAAGCATTACACCACTTATCAGAATCAGTCCTTAAATACGTTCGAAGAGAGATTGGAACGATTTGAGCTACCTTTACCGGTTAAAGAATTACAGCCAGACATCTCCCTGTTTCACATAGACAACGAGGCTGTATTTATGAGTACATGCAAGCAAGGATATGAAGGAAAAGGCGTAATCGCAAGGTTCTTTAATCCGACTGAAGAAGTACAACGTTTCTCTATCGCCACTGAAATGTTCCCTGACCAGATTATCACCAATCTGTATGAAGCGGAACAAGGAAAAGTGGACGGAGAGATAGAAATCCCACCAAAAGGCTATGTAACAATAAAATTGACATAAAGGATGATTCCCATGTCCAACTTTAAGATAGAATCACTGCTAAAAGAGGTTTATGGAGCTAACTACGACCCTACTTTTTTGGAAGAAATGAAGACCCTCCTAGAAGAATGGAAAAGTAAGGACTGGAGTGAGGATACACCAGTAAGTGAAAAAAATGTTTACTTGATCACCTATGGTGACAGCATTTACGAAGAAGGTGTTCCAACCCTTCAAACACTCCGGAAGTTCTTAACCGATCAGGTTGGAGATAAAATAACGGATGTACACTTGCTGCCAATGTTCCCATATACCTCGGATGATGGATTTTCCGTTACAGATTACCGTGAAATCCACCCTGATTTAGGAGACTGGAGCGACCTGCAGACGTTCTCTAAGGATTATCGAATGATGTACGACTTTGTTGCCAACCATATTTCCAAATCAAGCAGCTGGTTTCAAGGCTATCTAAATGGTGAAGAACAGCACCAAAAATATTTCATTCCACATGACCCAAGCTTTGATGCTTCCAATGTCGTTCGGCCAAGAACTTCCCCACTATTCCATGAATACGAGGGGAAGGATGGAAAGAAAACGGCTTGGACGACTTTCAGTGAGGATCAGGTTGACGTCAATGTCGCCCACTTTCCAGTATTGAAAGAAATGACAGATATCCTTATCTCCTATGTGTATAAAGGAGGTACAAGTATCCGTCTGGACGCAATTGGATTCCTATGGAAAGAATCAGGGACTTCATGCATCCATCTGCCACAGACCCATGCGGTGATTCAGCTTTGGAGAGTCATGTTGGATGAGCTGAAGCAAAACACCCAGATCATTACAGAAACGAATGTTCCGCATCAAGAAAACATCAGCTATTTTGGAGATGGAACGAACGAAGCACATATGGTCTATCAATTCTCCTTGCCGCCATTGGTGCTATTCTCCTTGACCACACACAATGCCAAAAAGCTGACCGAGTGGGCAAAAACAATCAAGAAAGTATCGGACAAGGCAACGTATTTCAATTTCCTTGCCAGTCACGATGGAATAGGAATGCGACCGACAGAGGGTATTCTCACCGAGGAAGATAAACAGCTACTAGTGGAAAAAGTGGAGACTAACGGTGGGCGCGTCTCGTATAAGAGCAACCCAGATGGGACACAATCCGTCTATGAACTGAACATCAACTACTCGGATGCTTTGGTAAACAAAGAAGAGGACCTAACAGAGGAGCAGCAGATCAACAAAATGTTGGCTGCCCATTCCATCTTGCTTTCCTGCATCGGGGTGCCAGCCATCTACTATCATTCTCTATTAGGTTCACGAAATGATTATCAAGGCTTGGAGGATTCAGGCATCAATCGTCGAATTAATCGGGAGAAGCTTGAATACAACCGGATAGTGGAAGAGCTGTCAACAGATGACCGAAGAAAAGAAATCTTTGCTTCCCTCACCAACATGATCGAAATTCGTCAGGCCGAAAAAGCATTTTCCCCATTTGCCGAGCAGAGCGTACTGGAACTCGGTGAAAGGATCTTTGGCTTAAAGCGTGAAAATACCGGATCAGGTGATGTCGTGTATTTTGCCGTCAATGTCGACGCAAAGAAAACTGTATGCCGCTTCGATGAAGAAGTGTTAGGCACGAATCTGCTGACAGGGGAGACTGTCGGGGCAGAAGTAACATTAAAGCCTTATGAATATATTTGGATAAAGGCTAAAAGATAAATGCATGGGAGGACGGTAAACGGAAAGCTTGTTTATCGTCCTTTTTAAGATAATACAGGTGGTGGTTAGATTGAAAAATATACTAGTTGCACCCGATTCCTTTAAAGGCTCCTTATCTGCTTATAAAGTAGGGGAGGCTGTGGCTAGAGGCGTGAAAGCTGTGTTTCCGTCTGCAGAGGTGGAAATTTTACCGATGGCAGATGGAGGGGAGGGAACGGTGGAGGCGCTTCTCTATGCCAACAAAGGAAAAGTTGAGGAAGTGAAAGTGTCTGGCCCTTTAATGGAGCAAGTAGAGGCAAAATATGGTGTATTCGATTACGCTGGAAAGCCGCATGCAGTCATTGAGTGTGCAGAAAGTACGGGGCTTACCTTAGTTCCAATCACAAAACGAAATCCAATGGCTGCGAACTCTTATGGGTTTGGCGAGCAAATACGGGACGCTATAGATAAGGGATATCGACACTTAATCGTCACTTTAGGCGGAAGTGCAACCAATGATGGTGGTATTGGTATGTTGCAGGCACTTGGTTGGAAGTTTTATGATCAAAATGGAAGACTGCTATCTCAGGAAGATGGGAATCCCTTACTACATGCACACGATTTCTCTACAGAAGGAGCATTACCAGAGCTGTCGGAATGTACCATTACCATTGCCAGTGATGTGATGAACCCATTTTATGGACCCCAAGGAGCCGCATTTGTCTTTGCAGCTCAGAAAGGTGCATCAAAGGATGAAATCATAGAATTGGATCGTCAATTAAAACGCTTCGCTGATCTTGTAAAGCAAAAGTTTGGCGTGAACATACAAGAAATACCAGGGGCTGGTGCAGCCGGTGGTCTGGGAGGTGCCTTTGCAGGAGTTATAGGTGCTAACATGCAATCCGGGATAGAAATGGTCCTGCATTATACGAATGCTTCGGAGAAAATAAAGCACGCCGATCTCGTGTTTACAGGGGAAGGAAGCCTGGATAGCCAATCAATCTATGGAAAAGTCCCCGTTGGTGTAGCAAAACTCGCCAAACAGCACGGCAAGAAAGTGATAGGCATTGCAGGAAGAATAGATACCGATACAATGTTATTAAATGAACACCTTGATGCAGTCTTCTCCATTCAAACCCAATGCAGGAGCTTGGAGGAAGCGATGCAACCAGAAGTCACAGAGCGGCAAATCGAAGTGACGGTGGAGCAGATTTGTCGACTGAGTTGAGTGGACAGGCACGCTGATCCGAAATTATACGTTTAAGTTTTGTGGTTTTCCTATTTCAAGAGCTTATGTTACCCGGCCCGAAGTGCCTTTTTACGCTTTCCACTAAGATAGTTAGCTTGGATCTCTTCTTAATTTTCTATTTTGGCCTTTCGGTAATATTCTCACATGCTATACCTTAAGTTTTAATAGTATAGTAGGTGTAAAAATGATTGAAATAAAACCTAGACATATTTCAAGAAGGAATTGATAATTGGTAAAATCAGTGAATATAATTAAAGGAAATACAAATAACTATTTATAAACAAATGTTTGTTCAATCTATTTTTTCGTATAGCAAAAAAAGAAATTATAAGAATTCGGGTTACACCGACTATTTATGCACAGTATGGTGAAATAGTTTTGGTTTGACAGGCACGCCGTGGCGGCGTACCTGTCTCATAAACTTCCCTAAGCCCTTACCTCCGCACAACTCTCATACAACTCCACAGCTTCTTTCACCGTAAAACCTTCCTTCACAATCGCATGAATCGCCCGAATCATCGCTGTCGGTTGCGCAGACTGCCAAATATTCCGCCCCATATCAACACCGGCAGGACCTTGATTCATCGCATTATACGTGATCTCCAACGCCTCTTTTATCGTGTCAAACTTCGGCCCACCGGCAATCGCAATCGGCACTGTTCTAAGATATAGAAAATTTCCTCGCACTCTGTATGATAGTGGTTCGGAAAGTCCTGGCCCGGCTTCAACACCATAACCCCCCACATCCTCATTCGGCCCCTTTGTTAAATACTTAGGGCCATTATCCCCAAAGCGGGACTCAAAATCACTCTCATTGACTTTCTTCATTTCTTCACCTCCTTTCCAAGTAGATTAATAACCCGGAGCCTTCCACATATGAGTGGTCACACCAAGATCGGCAAGCTTCAGCTGCTCCGCATAAACTTTTCTCCAAGTCTCATAGATTTCTAGATACAATAGATGGTTCTCCATATTTGGCGTAAACGTAGTTTCCCACTGCACCAAACGATCCACGGCTTCTTTTATCGAACCATACAACCCTGCACCAACTCCGGCATAAAGCGCTGTCCCTAGTGCCGCCGCTTCCTTCACGACCGGAACTTTCATCCATACCCAAGCACATCAGCAAGCGTCTGGCTCCATAGCTTACCCTGCGAAGCACCCCCAACAAAGATCACTTCCTCCGGGAAAAAGCCTGTTGCTTCCTCTACTAACTTAAGGTTTCCATACGTTATCAAGGCTGCATTCTCCTTAAGTGACTTAAAAAGCGCAGCCTTACCCGACTTTTCCGGATCCAGACTAAGGTTTATAAACGAAGATGCCGCATGCCGCCAAGCGCTGTAAAACATCGTGTCCGAAAAAATAGGGAGGATGCCATTGGCTCCAACACGAACCGCCCTGGCCTTATCTTCCCAAATTTCATACGCGTCCCGACCTGATGCAGTAGCAGTCATCTATCAGTTTTAAGGATTATTTATGGTTTAGTTAAGGATGTTGTTATGTTCAGTTTATATAATTGGTATGTTCAGGGGTTGTTAAGGAGGAATAGATTAGATGGTTAAATTAGGAGGTGGTTATTGTAAGAGTAGTCTTATTATCAATATTAGTCATGTTAGGTGTTGGTCTTTTATGTTGGGATTATTCTAATTTTGATGAAACCCCTGTTGCAAAACCTACAAAAAACTTAAAAAGGGAAGCTCAGGTTTTACCTTGGGGATTGGAAGCAATGGGTATTGATTTTTCAATTAGTGATTCTCCTATGAGAACGATAAAAGTTGCAGTTTTAGACAGTGGTATTTATCAGGGACACGAAGATTTGAAAGGAAAAGTTGTTGCAGAATATAATGCAATCGATCCAGGCGAACCAGTTGTAGATGACTTTGGACATGGAACTGCAATTGCGGGTATCATTGCTGCCAATAACAATAACATTGGGATTGTCGGTGTTGCGAGAGGTGTTGAACTTTATGATGTGAAAGTTTTAGATAAGCAAGGTAGGGGAGAACCGGAAAATCTTGTTTCCGCAATAGAATGGTGTATCTCTCAAGGAATAGATGTAATAAATATCAGCTTTGGTTATCAAACAGAAAGCTTATTAATAGAAAAGGCAATTAAAGATGCTTTAGATTTCGGTATTATTATTGTAGCTTCAGCTGGTAATACATATGGATTAAACGCTGACTTTCCAGCAAAGTATGAGAATGTTTTTTCAATTACAGCAGTGGATCAGGAATTACTCAGAGTTAAATCATCAGCCAGAGGAAAAATTGACTTTGCAGCTCCCGGTAAAGAGATATTATCTACCGACCATGAGGGAGGGTATTCTCTATTTGATGGAACATCATTTGCCACTGCCCATGCAACAGGTTTTATTGCTACACTTTTACAACATTCTCACAAAAAATTAAACCATATTGAATTGAAAAATTTACTATTAGAGAATGTTATAGTAACTGATGAGGAACATCTTCCCTCCATAGAGTATGGGTATGGTCTTTTAAAACTAAATAATTGAGGTGCTCAAAATGAAAAAACATATAGCTAGACTGTTAATCTTCTTTATTATTTTTCCGTTACTTCCAAACTATAATTTGGTAAAAGCTTCGACTGAAAGTGATAATCTACACACCGCAATACAGCAGGAGTCAACGCAAGATTTTGAAAAACATTTAGAGAGTCAGCTAGGTAAAGAGATTTCAAATGCAATCAAAACTGATATTAAATCCAGCAGTGAAATGGTGGTAATTGAGCTAGCTTTGGAAGAAGATGTTTCAGTTGACGTAGTTATGGATGTCGATACAGAATTATTTAAAGTGAATAGTGAAGTATTACAAGAGGATAATACGGTTATCAATACAATTTTTGACGTTGTTGTTCATGAATCTGAGGACGATATATTTATAGCCACCTTCGTTAATCAGGAAAACGGTGAAATATACGACATGAACACTACTGAACTTGAGGCTTCTGCTCTTCCATTAGTAATTGTTGCCGCTATAGCGAGACACGGTATTCAATATGCATTGAAGAAATACGGTAAAAAAGCTGTGCAAAATGCTGTATCCAGTAAGAGTTTTAACACCGTTTTGTCATCTGTAAAGAATATAGACGCAAATAAAAGAGCCCATATATTGGCTAATAAGCATGATTGGAACAAAGTAACAAATAATAACTGGACTGATGTGTCCAAGGTGATGTCTCATGTAATGCGATATGGAAAAGAATCTGCCTATGGGAGTGCACGTAAGAAAACATTGTCTATGAGCGGACAAACTGTTACGGTTACTTTTACAAGAGTAAACGGCCAGGTAAGAATAAGTAACGGGTGGGTGAATAAATAATGAAAGATCAACTAGAAAGTTATATTTTATCGGGAAAGTATATAGAAGCCAAAGAACTATTTAATAGTACAGATTTTCGTGTTGCTTATGAAAATCTTCTTGAAATATCCTTTAATAATGAAAATCTCTCAAATTACACGTTTGTGATTTACCTTTTAGCTCAAGAAAACCATGAACGCTTACACGATTTGGCATATATCTTATTATCACAGCCACTTTGCCATTTGGAAGGTGCTTATACTTCAGCGTTGTATCATGCAAGAAAAGCTGTAGAATTATCCAAGAGTAGAGAAGTGAAGTATTTGGAAAATCTGTTGTTTCTAAACACTGTTCCTGATTGCGTGGTTAGTGATGAAGAAGCCAAAGAGATAAGTAAAAAGATCCTTTCAATAGATGCTAATCATGAAATAGCATTGGATGTATTTAAGAACGGGTAGAATAAGTTGGCCGCCCCATCGAGGGGTTTTAGGGTGTTATATTAAAACCGGGTAAAAAATTGATAGATTTGGGTACGAAGGTCGTACTTTTGTTTCACCACATGGTGTTCTATATGAAATAAACGGAAGGGATAACCTCCATCTGCGTAGTCAATTCCTTTTGTAATTATCCAATTATTTGATCTACATCTATCCAAAAAAGCACCTGTTTATTCAACAGATGCTTCCCGGTTTATCAGCTTGCTTTATCCATAAATACCACTTTTTTTGTTTTTGTATTTTCACTGATGATGCTTTTGATTTTGGATCGTTCATCGGCATTAAGATACGCTTGCGGAAGTAAAATAGCTTTATTTTTTGAAACGAAAAACAAAAAGGCAGTCTTCGTTTCAGAGATTGAGAGAATATTATTCCAAGAGTAATGGGATTGGGCGCTTTGCAAGGTTTGATTAATTCCATCCGTGCTTACCTCTAAATGAATGTCGTTATGCATGCGTCGGTCACTTCTGTATTCTGTTGCAGCCTTCCAATTAATAACGGTTGATAACAAAAACCTAGTGGCTATGCTGATGGCTACTGCAAACGCTGCGATAAGAATGCTTATCTCCTTGAACAAGAGCAGTGCTGTAAGAAGATAAAGCACACCAACCCAAATCGGAAAAAATACCTTCGCTTTTCTTGCGAGGAAGTGGATATGGGCAATGTACATCTTTTCACTAATGAAGATGGTAAAGCTTACACCATCGGGGTTTTGTGGGTGTTTTCTTGCAATCGGCTCAGTGTATTCGAAGGCTGGACCTTTAGAATTCTCATTTTCCTTAATGAGCTGACGCAAACGCTGCATCTCATTTTTCAAAAGGAATTTATGCGGAATGACGATTGCTTTGTTTTTTGATATGTAAAATAAAAACAGGTTTTTTGTTTCGTGGATGGAGAGAATGTCTTCCCATCTTGTCAGCATTTCTGACTTTCTCACTTTTTGATAGATTCCCTCTGCATTAATCGTGTAGAATACTTCTTGTTGCATGAGCGGATCACTTCTATATTCTTTAATCCCTTTCTTTGAGTATTTCTTCGATACCATAAACCAAACAATGGTGCCCATAAACAAGTTGGCAACTAGCATGAAAATGATGGATACATCAGGTATTGCTATACGTATTAAGACAGAATAAAGTAAAATTGATAAAATCACATACCAGATTCTTGTTTTGTGCGAGTGAAACACCATATATTCCTTCATTGCGTCTTCACTTATTAAGCCACTAACTTTTACTTCGTTATTTTCCAATAAAACCACCCCTTTCGTTAATAATTATAGCATGGTGAGGGGAGCAGGGGACGGAGGCAAATTAACCTTCCCGTTAACATGAAAGTTATATGTAGAAAACTATTTTTAAACAAACGTTTGTTTAATCCAATTTTTAGAGCTGCAATGCAGGGGATGGAACCTATGAGACTAATATCGACTATTCTCGCAAGGTATAGTGAAATATTAATAGGATCCATAGTCTTTATGTACGGTCACTCAAAACGACAACATCCACACTGAGTCGCCGTGCCTGTCCCCACGACCCATAAAAAATCAGGTCCGGTGCCTCCTAAGCGACGAACCTGTTTGTCCTATGATCTTACTTCAATTTAATTTGAACTGGATTGCTTTCTTGCGTATGAATAGTTTTTGTTTGTCTCTTTTGCATAGCTGTTCTCTTTATCTCACTTGTAACATTGTGTATCATATCCCCTACATCATGAGCGGACTCAATTAAAGGATCTACGGCTTTCATTTTTCCTTTTACATCATCAGAAATTTGGTTGGCTGTATGAATTAAATCCTTTGCCTCCTCTGTTATTCCGTTCACCGCTGTCCGTGCGTCAGACAGCGTTTGTTCCGTTTCAGCAAGTGTGGTCATTACTTTTCTTAATGTCAGAATCAAATAGATAACAAGAATGGTAAACGCGACAGCTGCAATAACAGCACTCCACTCAAGTATTGAGACCAGCTCCTTTCTTTTACTCTAAGCCTATGAGGATGGGGGCTTAGACATTCCTTTTCTTGAAAACGAAGTTGTACTGTGCAAAAGATAGAGCATATTAAAGTGTTAACTTGTGATTAAGAACTCCCTCTTCCAATCATTTTCTTACTTTTTTCAGCTTGCTTTATCACAACATTTTTGTTCCTGCATGTTCGTCTAATACATCCTTTTCTCACTCTCATTCACAACATACTTCTTGAGGAATTCTTTCCGAAAATCACTAAAAAATTTTGAGGATTATTTATGGTTTGGTTAAGGTTGTATTAATGCTTGATTTATATAATGAGTTTGTAAAAAGAAGTGGGGGAAGAGCTTTACATCAGTCAAGAGGAGGGGGAATTCATTAAAAAGACAATTATTTTGGTTGTAAGTGTTCTGTTGTTAACCATCACTATCCAATAGCTTTTTCAATGCGAATATTCTAGATGAAAGGAGTTATGAAAATGAAAATTTTTTTGTCAGTACAGTTATATGAAGATATGATAAATCAACCTTTTGAAATTAGTGACTATTTAGCTTGCCGTGTAACCCTATCTGTGAAACAAAACGGAGTAAAGAAGGAGATATGCAATTCTACTTTTCACGATGCTTTGATTTTAGAAATAGGAAAAACCCTTATTGATTTAGCAAAATGTAAAGGAACTACTTCTAACCCTATTGAAACTTTCGAAAATGCAATGGAATATACTTTTAAGAAATCGGATAATTTACTTTTAATTAAAGAATATAGTGCATACGACAAAACAACCCAAACCTCTTTTGAGGGTAGTTTCACTGAATTTTTCTTCGCTTTTTTTAAGGAATACAATCGCTATTTTAAAGAAATTCTTAAACAAGATCCAAATGCAATACAGCACGATTCCGTAACAATTATGGGGCAACAACTAGAGTGTTATAAAAATATCAAAAACCAGTTTTAAACAAACTAAATGAAAGAAGGAAATCGTGATTTATATAAAAAGCCATACAGATCAAATAAACATAATCCTTGAGGAACAGGCAGAATTTTGGAGTATAAATGATCTGCAAATTGATTATCTATCAGAAAAAATACACCTTAAGTTGGAAAGTGTTTCTCAGCAACAAATCATAAAAACCTATATAACCTTCCGTGAGGTAATGTCGTTTTATGTGTTTCAAGAGGCTGACAGTGAGTCCTCCCGACTTAACAACCGTTATTACAATGATCCCAATCTACTAAGCGAGATTAGTTATCATCCTAACGGCTTCGCACACGTTAAAATTGAAAGCCTTGATGCAGAACTAAAAGAAATAGAGTCCATAAACTCAAAAACCAACTTCTACTTCCAAGTAAACAATAAAGACTGCTTTTTTATAGAAGCAAACGCCATTATCATTAATGACCAAGAGTTTGAGGGGCTTTTGGGTTGAGGGGACAGGTAAGTTGGGTGAGTTATGGGGACAGGCACGGCGACCCGTCTTCAGAAGCAGGGGACGGTTCTCTGCTTCTTTTCTATCTTTAATCACGCTATTTAAGGAGTGGAGCTTGTTATTGGGTATTTGAATGATGAATAATATAAATCAATTCCAAGAAAAGCTATTAGCCAAAGTAGAACGATTATATATCGGTATTTCACTCATCATGCTAATTTCGATAATCTTCTTTCCGGAACCGATCAGAACAATTGTGATAGTGTGTGGGTTCCTAATTACTACAATCATTGTTATTTATAGTAGGATGAAATTTAAAGAGCTGAAAGGGAAGTAAAATGTGTACTTAATTTTCTTATTTGTGCTGTGTATCACTGGAGTTTTATCAGCTGCTGATATTTTTATAGGATTAAAGGATTTCAATGAAGGAATGAAACTATTAGTAAATATATCAAATATTTTATTCTTTATATCTTTATTGTTTTTTATTTTTAAAAGTGGGACAAGACATAGAGAAGGCTCTTAAAGGCCTTCTTTTCACAATGGATGTAGTTGGAACAGGTTACTAGTCATAGAAAAACTATTACAATAGTATACATATGACGAACCATAGAAGGAGCGTAATTTATGGAAGGTTTCTATTTCTTTGGTTTATTAGCAGTGTCTTTTATTGTAGGTATAAGTTTAGTGGCGTTTGGTATTAAGCTAGTCTATAAATTTGTAGTGAAATAAATAAAGAATATACATTAAAGAAGAGGCTATGGTGTTCGTAAAAGAACCTCCTTAAAGAAATACAATCAATCCCATGCTTCCTTGACATTTTTTCTCTCCCAAGATAAAATGAATGATATTCAGTCATTGTGATTGGAGGAGTAATTGTAGTGGATAAAAGAGAAAAAATTGTTCAGGCCTCCATTGAGGTTTTTAAGGAAAAAGGTATAGAAAAAACCAAGATCTCGGATATTGTAAAGAGGGCGGAGATTGCTCAAGGGACATTTTATTTGTATTTTCCTTCTAAGCTTTCGGTTATGCCTGCTGTTGCAGAGCAGATTGTCTTGAATTTTATGAGAAGAATTGAAGATACGGTATCGATTGAGGCCTCATTAGAGGAGCAGCTATCCCAAATGGTGGATGCCATTTTCCGTGTAACAGGTGAGTTCCGCGATGTTTCCGCCATTGTCTATGCAGGTATATCCACCACGGAACATATCAGCAAATGGGAAACCATCTATACACCGTTATATGAACAGGTAGCTTCCATATTGGAGGAAAATCAAAGCCGTAACCTGATAAGGGATACGATTGATCCAATTCGCACCTCCCAATTATTGCTTGGACTCATTGAATCTGCAGCAGAGCAAGTCTTCTTATTTAATGAATATGAAGCTGAAAATGAGGCAAAACAGAAGGCTGAATTACTGACTTTCTTGGAGCATGCTTTACGTCCGTGAAGTATGTTTTTATTTTTAGAATAAAAATGAATGAATGTCATTCATAAAATCTACAAGAGGTGAATCAACATGAATAAGTATTGGATATATGTAATCATTACCTGTGCACTGGAGATGGTTTGGGTCTTCGGATTCAGCACAGCGCAGACCTTGTGGCACTGGGCACTCGTCATCCTGGTTATAGCCATTGATTTTTATTTCTTAGCAAAAGCGTGTGAAGGTCTGCCGACTGGAACCGTGTACGCGGTTTTCGCTGGAGTAGGTGCTATTGGAACGGTACTAATGGATTATTTCCTATTTCAGGGAAGTATTAATATTCTTAAGTTATTTTTCATTGGAGTTCTTATAACAGGTGTAATCGGGTTAAAGCTCGCTGATAACAAAACGGAAGAAAGGGTGCAGTAAAATGGGTTGGCTATTTGTGACCTTTGCAGCAATAAGTGAAATCATCGGTGTCATCGGGCTGAAGCTATTCAGCACCAAAAAAAATATCAAAACGGGCTCGCTTTTCCTAGGTGGGTTCGGATTGTCCTTCTTCCTGCTGTATCAAGCGTTTGCTTATTTACAATTAAGTATCGCCTATGCAGTATGGATTGGAATTGGAACAGCCGGAGCGGTTCTTATTAACATGATTTTCTTTGGCGAATCCAAAAGTGGAGCACGCATTTTCAGTTTGATACTAATTATTGTAGGAGTGACTGGTTTGAAATTGGTTTCTTGATAAGGGTGTTGAGGGGACAGGCACGGCGACCCGTCTTTGCTTTAAAGTGTGAATACATGAGTTATATGCAGCTACAAAGAAAGTATCGAGTTTAATATAGAGTGTATCAAGAGGCGAGCTATAATTCGCCTCTTATTTTTTTGCATTTCCAGGCCAAATCTCCCATTTTCTACCCAAAAGCAGGAATCTCCCCACCAGTGTCGAACCGTCATACTTATGCATATACAGTTTCTGTAAAATCATAACGAAAGGAGGCGAACTATGAAAGTTTTAGATGTATCCTCCCTGCACGATGGAATCAAGGGAATGAGCCGGCAACTGTCGGAACTCGAGAAGCAACTAAATAACGTGGAGAACGGAATTCGCACCTTTGTTTCCTCAAAGGATTCCTTCCGCGGCAAAGGGGCCAGTGCGATCAGGCGGTTCTATGAATATGCGCACCTCCCATTCCTGCAATTTTTCCAAACGTTCCTGGCAAACTTTCAAACAAAGCTCCAGCAGTTGCAATATGACTTGGATGGGCTGGAGGGCAATACTCGAGGCTTTATTGATGAGGGGTTCCTGATAAGTGAACTGGAGGATGGATTGAATCAAATCAACCGAATGGTGGCCGAGTTGACTGGGGAGGCGAATACCCAGCTAAGCCGTGTCGGTGACATCGTGTACCTCCCCCGGCTCCAGGATCATCAGTTTCATGAAGGTATACAGCAAGCCAAGCAATCTGCCAGACAAACCGTGGACAGGCTTCATCAGTTCGACCACCAACAAACCCAGTCGTTCACCGCTTTGGTGGAGGACTTGTCACTAATCAAAAGTTACATAGAAGAAATGAGCCAGCAGTTTGCATCTGGTAAGATAAATGTGAAAAGCTTTTCGCCGGTGATGCTACAGGATTTGGAGGCTTACGGGAAGTTGCAGACGAGGCTGTATAATCAGACCGTCATGCAGCGGTGGAACAGTGAGCACTACCCTGAGCTTGGGGTATTTTATCCGGTGGGGCATGCGGCGTCATTTGATCAGTGGGTGAACCCTAGTTGTGCGCGGCCTGAGCCGAAAAAGAAAACCGCGGGTGAGACTTTCTGGGATTTCACAAGTGGTTTTGGAGCAGGAATAGTTGATGCAGCTTCAGACACTTGGGATGGTCTCAAACGTCTCGTGACAGAGCCTGACCAAGTGTTGAAAGAAACAATCGAGTTCGTAGATGCTGTAGCCTCTGACCCAGCTATATTGCTAGAAATCGGTCACGAGCTCTACAACTCCTTCAACGAATCTGTCATCCACGGGGATGCGAACAGCCGGGGCGAATGGTTAGGTTACGCAACCACTGTTATCGGAACGGCCGTTGTTGGAGACAAAGGAATTTCAAGAGTCGGGAGTACCGTTGGAAGACTTGGTCGCCGGGTGGAAACAGACCTTAATATTAAGCTGAAGGATCAGCAGGCGAAAGTGATTAGTTCAGTGCAACGTTCATCTGCAGCTGGTTTGGAGCGGGTGCGTGAGTTGATGGGTGGAGTGTTCCCGAACAGTAAGATGGCACCAGCTATGGCCGGTGTACCGTCGAATGCGATGAACAGTTTTGCTATTTATGAAAAGGTAATTCATCTAAAAAAGCATACCTTAAATAGGATTGAGAATATTGCGGGTAATGTAATTGGTAATGCTAATAACTTAATAAGAACCTATAGAAATTCTGATATAAGCAAATTAGAAAAGAAATACATGGCTGACCCAAGAATTACAGTAGAAATGCCATATGTGGGTAAAAACAAATCCGGTACCAATGCAGAAGGTTGGTTACGTGATAAAGATTATTATTGGAAAGAAATAATGAATAAACACCCAGAAAGTTTAAGTAAAATGAATATTCAAAAGATAAGTCTCGGCTTTTCCCCAATAAATGATAAAACCTTTAGAGAACATTTTCCTCAATATGATATAAAAGAACTGTATAACGATACTTTAATTCATCATCATATTGGTGGAGGAGGTCAAGCAGTCGCGGTTCCTTCAAAATTACATCCAGGAACAGGTGGCATTCATAATGCTGAAAAAGCTGCAGGTGTTTGGGGAAATGATAGAAGATATGCCGAATTACTTGAAAAATTTTTGAAAAAGTAAAGGGTGGTAACTTTGTCGATAAAAGACGCAATGAAGCAATATTTTCAAATGAGAAGAGAAACAGCAAATAAAGGTTTAGATTTTTTATTTAAAACACCAATTTTAGATAATGAGGAATTAGTAATATATGAAGGAAAAGCTGATGAAGAAGAATATATCTCTTGGAAGCCTGTAGAAATACCTTTTCAACAAAATATTAAAAACTACCTTGATATGGACTTACATGACACTATTCAAGATTATTTTAACTCCTATTGGTTCGCAGATTTAGATGGATTTTATATTAATTACTATATTAAATTGCATCCAGTACTACCTAATAATTTAAACTCCTATCTCAAATTAATTAATGGTTATAAAAAAAACCATGAAAATAAATTAGATAAAGTACCTATCGGAATCGAAGGTAATGGTTTAACAGTAGTAATAGATAATAAAAGTGGGGTAGTGTACTTAGAAGATTTTGAAAGAGAATCATTTGAACCTATTGCTGACAGTATTGAAATATTAATAAAAAACCTGAAACTAAATAATTAATCATAGTAGTTAAGTAATCTTAAAATTAAGTATCGGCATATTTTTACTTAGTAATCAGATAGCCTTCTGGGCGTATTAGATATTAAAGGAGGCTATTAAATGGATAAATTAAAAGAGAAGTTAGAGCAAATAATTGACTTTAATTTAAGAGATGCTGATACAATATGGAGCGATGAGGAAATAAATAAAATTGAAGAAAAATATAATATCAAGTTCCCTAATGACTATAAATATTATTTAAAATATTACGGTAATGATTATATAAAAGAAGATTACCGACTAAGCCCTCCTTTAGAAATAAAACAGATACAAAATATATCTCAAATCGAAATTGATTCTTTATATGGGTTAAATAATGATGGAAATAATTTGGAAAATAAGATATATAGTTATAAAGAAATTCTGCCAGATAAATTGATACCCATTGCAGATTTGCCAGGTGGAAATTTAATATGCATGGGCGAACAAGACAAAATATATGTTTGGATTCATGATATGGAAGGCGAAAATATATTTTTGGTTTCAAATTCTTTTAAGGATTTCATATTTAGCATTAGTAGAGTACAAAATGAAGAAAGTAATATAAAGAACGTTAAATTAAACTTGGGGAGTAGGTTGGATGCATTTTTGAATAATGCTTCAAATAAAAAATAGCTGGGTATAAGAAAGGATTCAAAATTTCAAATAAGTAGAACCTAGCAATCAGGAAGATCAAGCATTTATTAAGTAGTATGTAGAAGGAGGGAGGAACATTTGTACCAGAGTATAGCAAATATTGTGAACGATATGATTCCTGAAGAGTGGGGGAAAATTCTATTATATGCTGAAATTAGAGAAGGTTATAAAAAGTGCTTTTTTTACTATTATTCACCCAATAGTTCTAAATATATCTATAGTCTAGATATTCCTGATTTATTTTCAATGGATGATGAAGAGTATGACAGGCTAGAAGATGAATTGTATGATGCTTTCTTACAACTTCAACAAGAGTTTAAGAATCAAGGACAAGAAGAGTGGACCTACTTAACATACACTTTAAATCACAAAGGGAAAATGAACATAACATACAGTTACGAAGATGTCTCCGAAATTAGTCCAGTAGAAAAGCAGAATAGATGGGAACAGGATAATCTATTGAGTTAAGGTAACAGGCACTGAGACCTGTTTATTGCTAACAAATAAGGTTTGAGGTTCAGGGACCCTCAAGCCTTTTTGTTTTAATTAATGAATAGATTAAGAATTAAATATCTTTGAAAGGGAGAGGAAGACTAAAATTGCAAAGTTGGAAGAACATGTTAGTAGATATCAAGAAGATTGAAGCGGAATATGGAAGCAAACTCAGAAGACCAGCATCAGAACTTGAGATTAGTCAAATGAAAAACAATATTAAACAAAAATGGTCCCATATCGATATTCCTAATACCTATGTTGAATTTCTAAATCTTATAAATGGATTAGATTTTAACGGATTAGTTATTTATGGTGTTGATAAGGTGCTACTTGAAAAGGAAATCGAAGAAGATGTTCATGGATTTATTGAGACAAATGAATATTGGTATGAAAATGAATGGCAAAAACAATATTTGTTTTTTGGAGACTCTGATACATCGTGGTACTGTTACGATTTGAAAGAGGATCAATATGTAGAATTAGATAAACCATCTGGGACACTCATGCAAGAGTTTGAAGGTTTTGGAATTATGTTAGACGACGCTTTAAATACAGCTCTTCTTAATGTGATCATATGAAAATATTCGAAGATTACTTCTCAGAACTACAAGCAGACATGGTAGCTATTTGTTTAGAATACGTTGACAATAAAGCAGACGACATTTTTATTTATTGTTCCTATGAACCTAAGATGTATGTCTTTGACTTCTTTTTTAGAATTAATGGAGAAGTGGTTCATAAGCATCAACTAAACAAAGCTGTAAAAGAATCTGACAGTCAACTTGCTCAAGTTTATGATGTTTCAAGAGATAGGCAAAAGGCAGCCCTTAGAATAGGCAATGAAAATCTAAAGCTCATTCATAAGAAGTGTGAAGAGTACAATCGAGAGATGCCAACTGAAATGAAATTACATTATGATGTAAAGCGAAATAGCCTAAAAGGAAAATATAGATACGAATTAGTTTATTCGACTGACTCCGAACTACTGCCAGATGATATTTTTGATCTATGGTTTGAAGAAGTGAAGGGTGAAAACTTTTAGTATTAACCACTAAAACATGTTAACGAAGAAAGTTAGCAGGGGGACGGACCCCTGCTTCTTCTCTCATTAGTTAGTGGAACTCACAAAATACTTGCACGAAGTAGGTACTTCTAAATAGTTTTTAAAGGTAGGACCGTCCTTCTGAACGCGAACGTTCTGCACGAAAATTTTCTACATATAATAATTTTTAAACAATCGTTTGTTTAACCCTAAGTTTAGTGTTGATATTAAGAGGTTGAGAACAGCATGAGTAATATCGACTATTTTTGCATGGTATATTGATATATTAATAGGTTCCTATGGTATGAGGGGAGTGGGAGTTGGCCATGTCTCCAAGCGAGCCGAGGAAAGATGAATTAGTCAATAAACTAGATGAATTATTCAATAATAGCCCAGAAGTATACAATAAAACCGTCCAAGTATTCAATAAATCACTTCAAATGATCTATAATCCATATATTTACAAGTGAAGCGTCGTCCAATACGTTGAAATGCACCAAAATGGGTCGGCGTACCTGTCCCCTCAGCCCCAAGCACACCACGGAGGTGAAACATCATCCCTAAAACGGACAATACCCTTGCGATTCTTTGGATGCTTCGCACAGGAGAAAAAATTACGGCCAAACAAATAGCAGAAAAGCTAGAAATGAATATAAGGACGGTCTATCGTTACATGGATACACTTTCTACAAGTGGTGTTCCTATCATTTCAGACACAGGACATAACGGAGGGTACACATTACTAAATCAATTTTATGAATCCCCTCTATTTTTTGATCAGGAAGAACAAACTTCCTTACTGCATGCTGCAACATTTGCAGAGGGAGCTGGATATTATGGCGGGGAAGCGCTCACTAGGGCTGTTTCCAAGCTAAACAACTATACAAATCAAGAACAGGAAGAAAAGATAGCCAAGCAGTTTAGTAGCTTGGAAGTATTAAATCGCCTAAACTCCCACCCCCAGTCCACTCTCCAAGCCTTGGAACAAGCTATTTTGGGTGGATATTCTGTAGAAATCAAATACAAAAATAAAAGGGAAGAACCATCAAATCGGACGATAGATCCATACCGAATTATTCATTGGAACCTCAATTGGTATGTATCAGGGTTTTGTCATTTTAGAAAGGAAATTCGCAATTTTAGGGTGGATCGAATAGAAACGCTAGTACCAACGGACAACCAGTTTACACAACCAGAGGATTTTTCAACGAGTGCTGCCTTTCTAAACAATCTTTTCCCATCTATTGATCAGGAAGAAACTGCTGTTCTCGTACTTACAGGGAGTATGCATGCACTAAAGGATATTTGCCAACATTGGTTTTTTGCGAATTACCTACAAGAAAGAACAGATAATCAAGCAACTTTCCTTCTCGAGAAGGAAGTCTTGCACAAGTATGTTCCATCCTTACTTATCCCTTTTGGTACGTCCATCAAAGTTGTGGAACCGCAAAGTCTAAAAGAGGAAATCATAACAACCTTATCAACATTGATAAAATTTCACCAAGAATAAAACTTCCCTGACAGCGGATGTCAGGGAAGTTTTATTATACTAATTTATATCAATGATGATGGGAGCGAATATAAAATGGAAACAAAGAAAGCGTATCTGTATGTATGTGATACCATGTCAGACTGGGAATATGGTCACTTAATAGCGGAACTAAACACAGGGAGATATTTTAAAAAAGACATCCCCCCTCTAAACATTGTCACAATAGGTACAACCAAAGAAACAATCACGACTATGGGTGGATTGAAAATAACGCCAGACCTTTCCCTTGATCAATGTACTTTTAATAAAGCAGACTTGCTCATCTTACCTGGAGGGTTTACCTGGGGAGAAAAAGCACAACACCCCATCCTACAAAGAATAGGGAAAGCATTAGATACAGGGACGATCGTTGCCGCAATATGTGGCGCAACAGAAGCGCTAGCCAATATGGGATATCTCAATAACAGAAAGCATACAAGCAATAGCTTGGATTATTTGAAGATGGTATGCCCCGATTATAATGGAGAAAATTTTCACGAAAAAGAGCTCCTGGCAACGACCAGTGATAACCTAATCACCGCATCCGGCATCGCCCCCCTTGAATTTGCAAGGGAAGTACTCCAAAAACTAGAAGTACTATCACCCAAAACACTAGAATCATGGTATCAACTTAACAAAACACAAAAACCAGAACATTTCTTTGAATTAGCGGCATCTGTTTAGGTGAATCAAGGGGACAGGCACGGCGACCCACATGGGTCGCCGTGCCTGTCCCCTCAGCTCACTTTACAAACCTACAGGGCTCGTGTACAATGTAGTCAAGTTTATAAATGGGCTGATGAGTCTTTGAGAGACAGCTTATGTACCAAAGTGGATATAACTCCCCTTTGGTACATGAGCTGTCTTTTTTTACTTCGAAAAGAAAACGTTTCCAAATGTGTAAAATTTATATGTATTTTAAAGGGAGGAATAAAAATGTCTGCTTTTTTAGGTGAAGTAGTTGGTACGATGATTCTAATTATATTTGGAGGAGGAGTTGTCGCAGGGGTCGTTTTAAAAAAATCAAAAGCGGAAAACTCCGGATGGATTGTCATTACAATGGGTTGGGGGTTTGCTGTAGCATTTGGTGTCTATGCAGTGGGTGGAATCAGTGGAGCCCATCTTAATCCAGCGGTAACGCTTGGAATGGCGTACATTGGGGAATTTGCTTGGGCAAAAGTGCCAAGTTATATTGCGGCGCAGATACTGGGGGCATTTATAGGTGCTACCATCGTTTATTTACATTATCTGCCCCACTGGAAAGAAACAAAGGATCAGGGAGCGAAATTGGCAGTATTTGCGACAGGTCCAGCTATACGTCACACTCCATCAAATCTAATTAGTGAAATCTTGGGTACAGCGGTTTTATTATTTGGCCTGCTTAGTATCGGTGCAAATGAATTTACAGAAGGGTTAAATCCACTAATCGTCGGTTTCTTCATTGTTGCAATTGGACTTTCACTTGGCGGCACAACGGGTTACGCTATCAACCCTGCTCGAGATTTAGGTCCCCGTATCGCACATGCTTTGTTACCAATACCGGGGAAAGGTTCATCTGATTGGAAATATGCTTGGATTCCAGTTGTAGGTCCATTACTTGGAGGAGTTTTAGGAGCGAAGTTTTATCAGATCGTCTTTACCAATGGATCTGAGACAGGTTTATTCATTCTTGTTGGGGTGATCGCTGCTGTTGTGCTAGCAACAAAAGTGATGCCAGCAGCCACTCAGGTGGATGTAGAAGTGAAAAAGAAGGCAGCATCCTAAAATAATAATTTAAAAACTTATCTAGGGGGAAAATGAGATGCAAAAAAAATACATTCTTGCTTTAGACCAAGGTACAACTAGCTCAAGGGCTATCTTGTTTAACAAAGACGGAGCGATTGTTCATACTGCTCAAAAGGAATTTACACAGTATTTTCCTAAACCGGGCTGGGTGGAACATGATGCAAATGAAATTTGGGGATCCGTTCTGGCTGTTATTGCGGGTGTTTTATCAGAGGCGGAAGTGAAACCGAATGAAATTGCTGGAATTGGTATTACCAATCAAAGAGAAACGGCTGTTGTATGGGATAAAAACACTGGAAAGCCAGTTTATCAAGCAATCGTGTGGCAATCACGTCAAACAGCTGATATTTGTGAGGAGCTCAAATCCAAAGGGCATGATGAGTTATTTAGAAAGAAAACAGGTTTATTAATAGATGCCTATTTTTCAGGAACAAAAGTGAAATGGATACTAGACAATGTGGATGGTGCTAGAAAAAAAGCAGAAAATGGAGAGTTGCTTTTTGGGACGATTGATTCATGGTTAATTTGGAAGCTGAGTGGTGGAATGGCACATGTAACCGATTATACAAATGCTTCTAGAACGCTCATGTATAATATTTATGATCTAAAATGGGACCAGGAGCTGCTGGATATTTTAGATGTTCCGGCATCGATGCTACCCGAGGTACGTTCTTCATCGGAAGTGTATGCCCATACCTCAGATTTTCATTTCTTTGGGGAGATGGTGCCGATCGCAGGTGCAGCGGGCGATCAGCAAGCGGCTTTATTCGGTCAAGCATGCTTTGAGAAGGGCATGGCGAAAAACACTTATGGTACAGGCTGCTTCATGTTAATGAATACGGGTGAGACGCCTGTTCCTTCCAAAAACGGCTTACTGACAACAATAGCTTGGGGAGTGGACGGGAAGGTTGAGTATGCGTTAGAAGGAAGTATTTTTGTAGCTGGATCAGCCATTCAATGGTTGCGTGACGGTTTGCGGATGATCAAAGCAGCTCCAGATACGGAAGAGTATGCGAATCGCGTAGATTCAACAGACGGTGTCTACGTTGTCCCAGCGTTTGTTGGGCTTGGAACTCCTTATTGGGATAGCGATGCAAGAGGTGCCATTTTTGGATTAACACGCGGTACGTCAAAAGAGCATTTTATCCGTGCAACACTTGAATCTCTAGCATACCAATCAAAAGATGTGCTACAAGCAATGGAGGCGGATTCAGGAATAAAACTGAAAAAACTTCGTACAGATGGCGGTGCAGTTAAAAATAATTTCTTAATGAAATTCCAAAGCGATATCCTTAATGTCCCTGTTGAACGCCCGCAAGTAAATGAAACGACGGCACTTGGTGCAGCTTATCTAGCCGGTCTTGCAATCGGTTTTTGGAAAAGTCGTGATGAAATTGCTGAAAACTGGATGATTGACCACACATTTGAGGTAACGATGGACGAAAATACACGGACGAATTTATATAATGGATGGAAAAAAGCTGTTGAATCGACTATGGGATTCAAACCGGTTGTTCGATCATCAAAAGAAGAGCAATCTGTATAATCTTTACGAATAATTGCACGGTATGTTAGACTGAAGATAAGTTAATTAAAGGTCTGAGTAGAGGACGAGACCACGGCATCTTGTAAACATATTGAATGTGTTTACAAGACTGTTGTGGTCTCTTTTATGTTTAGCCCTGATTTCAGCAGTTAACTTCTTTAATTTCATTTATGAGTAATAGTATGGAATGAGATAGAGAATTCTATTATCAACTTAATACTGGAGGATATATATGGACTTTAATGGTCAGAAGGTTTTACCTGCAATCAAAAAGATGAAAGACTTTGAAATGGTACTTGAAAGTAACTATGAGTATATTGTCATACTTGAGATCCATATCTCACAGCTGGCTAGTGTCATGAAATATGCTGCGAATAAGCAGAAAAAAATCATTTTACATGCTGACTTAATTCAGGGCTTAAAAAGTGATAAAAACGCTGCAGAATTTTTATGCCATAACCTAAAGCCAGCAGGTCTGATTTCGACTCGAGGAGATGTCCTTAAAACAGCCAAAAAAAATAACATTTTAGCCATTCAGCGTATCTTTCTCATTGATACAATTGCTCTGGAAACGAGTTATAAATTAGCTGCCAACGTCCAGCCAGATTATATTGAAGTATTACCAGGCGTATTGCCGCAATATATCGAAAAGGTCAGAAACGATACGAATATCGAAATCATAACAGGCGGCTTAATAGACAATGAAGACGACGTAAAACAAGCACTTGATGCAGGTGCAAAAGCAGTAACAACATCGAACACCGATTTGTGGAATTTTGTGGGTTGAGGGGTCGGGTACTCCGGCCCAATTGGATCGCCGTGCCTGTCTTCTTTGTGGGTCGAGGGATACAGGCACGCCGACCCGTCTTTACGGTAGTGTATTAAAGACGCGCCTATCCCCACCGCCCATTATCAAATCCCTGCAGCTTCAAAACGAGTGCTAGAGCCATCCCCGTCGTCATCAATGATTCCTCTTGAGGTACTTGTAAAGAATATTTCTACCAAATCGCCTGCCTGCAGTTGCAAAATACTAGAGGTGTTAACTATATTGGCAAAAACCATGGATGGAACAACGCCAGAGAGGAAAAGAAAAATTGGGATTTACTTGCTAAAGAATTAGCAAAAATTGCTGGTAAAAACGCTATAAAAGGTGGTGCTATTGGTTTAGCTGCATCTCTAGCTTGGTATGGAATTAAGTGTAAATAAAAAAGACCCCTTAAATGGGGTCCTTTTTTTTATTCATTGTGTATTTTTTGGTTTTTTATAAAAGAAATTTTTAAAGAGATTATATTAAATAAGTTGAAAAATAAAAATATAAATATAGCCATTCCTGCTAGATTGAACCAACCATAATTATAATTTGGTAAATCTATTAGTATAATCCATAAAACGAAAAATAAAACTGTGAATTTTATTGATGAAAATATGATTTTTTTACGTGTTTTTTGATAATCATTTTTTGTGAAGACGCTTGTATATTCAATGCCTGAAATTGTGTATCTTACAAGTGTATAAAGAATAGGAAACATAATAGATAAAAATAATAGTACACTATTATTAAAACTAAATAAATTTAACTTATGTAAAATTAGTAAAATAGTATGAGAAATTATTAACAAGAAAGTACTTTCCGCCATATAAGTTAAGATTTTTTCTTTTTTATATTCATCTTCAGGTAAAAAAATAGTTAAAAATCCAGTATTCATTTACTCATCCTCCCAAAAAATATCGTCTAAAGTAGTACCTAAAGCTTTACATATTAATATACATATTTTTATGCTTGGATTATATAAATCTTTTTCAATAAGTCCAATTGTTTGTCTGGTTACTTGTGTTAGATTTGCTAATTCTAATTGTGTCATTCCAATTTCTTGACGTTTTTCTCTAACTCGATTCATTTTCCACACCCTTTATTAAAATGTAACATATAAATTGCATGCAGACAATTATTTCTATTAAAGAAGTTGGTAAATAAGGTTTTTGGCATGTATGTATAAAGATCAGAGAAAAATGCATTTATTGGCTATTCGTCTTGATTTGTGGGTATATAACAGCTAAAAAGGAGGAGACGGTGTGAAGAAAATAGATGTCTTCCATATAGCTTGTAATACTGAAATCCTAATAGTCGTTAAACTTGAGGAATCTATCCAATGAAAAACGCATCAAAAAAAGCTCAATGGATATTAGTTATCATCACCCTTCTGAGTTATAACCTAGCTCTTGCGCTTGATATTTATTACTTGAGAATAGATAACCTTATTTTAAGGCTTTTGTATTTATCAACCTTTGCATTCGCTCCCTATTTGATAGCTAGATTTTTTGTTTTTAAAAGTGGAGCAAGATATAAGCAGAAATGAATCAAGGGACAGGCACGCCAACCCGTTTGGGTCGCCGTGCTGTCCCTTCAGCCCCATCTAACTCGATGATACAACGGTGGGGTTGTTCTTTATGCGTACGATGATGTCTCGCTCGGCCTGTTCATTTACCGCTTCGATTCTGTCGCCAATTAAAAATAAATCGATTATTGCCCATATTGCAATAGGGATGAAGAGTAAAAACCAGCTGATGCACCAAACGATAAACATTCCAAATCCATAACCGATATCACCGCTATAAAAACGATGACCCCCGATGCTGCCAAGGAAGATCCATAACAAATAGGCGATCCCTTTAGACTTCCTCTTATTCCCCATTTCACTCTGCACCACCATCAACTCCTGCGTTGACAACCCCTGTTTCTCCAACAACAAACTCAAATAAACCCCTCCTATTCTCTTAGGTAGTATGTACTACAAAGTAACTATATGATTTAGTGATGGATTTGATGCCTCGGGGGTCGACGGGGTAGGAAGAACGACCTTACAATTGTAGAAGTAATAAGATTTTAGTTTAAGGAAGGATGAGTTAAATATTTTTAATTGCGACCTGTATTAATTCTATATAACTATAAATTTTACAAAAAATACTAGAATCTTGCCGCCTCATATCCTAATATTGGAGGTGTATTAACTTTTAAAAACTAACGAGGTGATTATTTGTCTAACCTTCAGAAAATCGTAGTTATCGGCATTGGTGTCTTTATTTTGTCATTTATTGTCCCTTACTTTCTACCCTTTGTTCTTTTAGCAGGAGTGCTATACTTAAAAGCTAATTACGCAAAAATAAAAGGAGCAGTAGGTGAGCGGGCAGTGAACAAGGAACTTGCCAAACTCGGGCCGCTGTTCAAAGTCTATCATGATCTATATGTTCCTAATAAAGAAGGCGGAACCTCACAAGTAGATCATGTGGTCACTTCTCCAACCGGCATTTTTGTTATTGAAACGAAGCATTATGATGGATGGATTTTCGGAACGGAAAATCAACGCAATTGGACACAGGTGATTTATAAGCGAAAAGAGAAATTCTTGAACCCAATCTGGCAAAACTATGGACATATACAGGCATTAAAAAGTTACCTTGGAGAGCAACAAAATTTTCAATCCATTATTGCTTTTTCCAGCAGGTCTACTTTGAAATTTGAGGACGACTTCAGTTCAGCTCGGGTCATACAGATTCCACAGCTAAACCGCGTCATAAAGGAATCGTTAACCCGGCAGATAAGTGAGGCAGAGTTGCAGAAGATTAACAAAGCCTTAGAAAAGCTAACAATCAAGGATAGTAAGCAAAAGAAGATTGTACATAAAAGGCACGTAGAGGCGATTAAGAGTAAAAGGAGAGAGAAGGTAGCAATAAAGGCAGTGACCGCGGAGAAGAGCAAGGTTGTATCTCCAGCAATTGACGACCTTTGTCCCAAGTGTGGGGGGATGCTTACTGTTAAGAAAGGAAAGTATGGCTCTTTTTATGGATGCAGTGGATTTCCGGTTTGTAGGTATACGGGGAAGGTTGGTTGAGGGGACGTCGAGGGGAGAGCCAAGGGGACAGGCACGGCGACCCGTTTGGGTCGTCGTGCCTTCTGCCCTTTCCCTTCACCCCTTATTGTATAGGCTGGGGAACTTTTGTTGAGTTCCTTCCTAGTTTCTGCAGACCAAGTAAATCAATTAGGCTAAAACCAGCTTTGGAAAGAATCGGTAGAAACACAAAAAGAATGGTATCAGTTACTTGTCCAAAGAGATGAACACCAGAAGGTCCGAGGATCCAGAATGTAGGGTATCCGAACCAAAGTATGGTAAGGTATCCAGCCACGATAAGGTAAAAGCGATGTAACTTAGTGCTTTGTGACATGGCCTTGCGTCTAAGCGGCCACCAAATGATATACATGATAAATATCAGCCCTACCCAACCTAATCCATACCAAAAGTACCTTACCGAGGTTGGAGATAGGTCTGCAATCAAGCCTGTCAAAATCATAAACACATCTGCTGCTATTAGCCCTCCAATTAGCACTTTATCTTTTGGCATGTAATGCATAGCGGTAAAAGCTAGTGCCACAAGTAAAAGTGGTGTTGTCACTAACCAGTCCAGGTACCGTGCAAAATAAGTCACTTTATCCCCGATCATTACATGTCCCTGTCCTAGTGCCATTGCTGCATATGCAGTACCAGACCAAGCAACAATGATGAAGGCAAGCAGGTATTCTGCTCTCGGCAACCCTTTTCGTTTGAAACCCATAATCGCAAATATAACAGCTGCTATGAACATAACCGCTACATAGAACCATAGAAGATTAGCCTCAAGGGGATACATCTCTGTGTACACAATATTCAACTCACTTTTTAAGTTTTTATTTGGGTCGAGGGGCACGCTGACCCATTCTAAGGTGAAATAGACTTGCTTTACCAGTGTTACTAACATCTTATGTACCTAATGAGCGACGCTGCTTAGTGTCTCTTTCCTGTGCGTCCCCGTTTCATCTCTTCCAATTTAACTTCTTTTACCGTTTCCGTTTCTTTATAAAAGCTGATTGTAACATTGACCCCGAATTCCCTGTCCCCATCTTTTAACCATAACCTGAATTTTTCTGCTGTTAAGATCGGTCCTTCCTGTCTGCCCACATGAAGGTAATCCACTATATCAGCTTTTGGGTATGCCTCTTTCGTCCGTTTCATCGCGAGTTGTCCCCACTTTGCGTAGCTTGGCACTTGTTCACTTGATTGCTGTATTGCCTCTGCGGGGGAAACTGGTTGAATTCCCATTAGCAGTAGGATTGCCAAACATGAAAGTAGTATAGTTTTCTTTTTCATTGTAAATCCCTCCAGTTATCAGTTATTGTGCCCAAATGAAGTTATTTTATTTTGGATAAGTATCTAGGATTGGAAAAGAAAAGATTCCGGAGCTCACGGATAAAGAGGCGGTAGGTACTTGGATGGTGTACGAAGAGGAGTACGTAGTGGATTATAAGAAAGAGCTTGGGGTTGCGGAATTTCAGGTTATGTTGGTTTTTGATAGAGAAAAATTGGTTTTTAAAGCGAATGGTGTGGAGGAATTATATGAATATTTCGAGAACTGACTTTTTGGATTTTAAAAGTAAATCTTGGGCTATTACTTTTTTAAGATAGAAAATTTTAATCAAACGTTTGATCAATTTTATATTTGAAGTTGTAAGAACTGTGATTGTAGTAGTTCGGGTTATATCGACTATTTATGCATGGTATTTTGAAATAGTTTACAGCAGCTGAGGAGTTCCACTTGTTGGAGTAGATGGGTGGAGGGACCTGAACACATGCCCTTTATCATTTTAACGCTGCGTAGAAAAAACGGGTCAGCGTGCCTGTCCCCTCAACCCCCTCAAACCCTTGCAGGAAAGAAAAGGAAGCGCTTTCAAGCGGAATTTGTATTTACAGATAATTTTTCCAAACCTATAATGATAAAGGAGGTTTTTTGTTTGAAAAGGGTGGAAAAAGTCGAAAGTCTAGGAAACTAGCATTTGTTTTTGGAATATTATCACTTTTGGGTTTTGTGATAATTCTACTAATCTTCACAATAAATTAATGCTAGGTTCATAATAGGCCTATACAATAATCACTGGGAAACATTTGTTGCAAATTTCCTCTAAAAGTTAGAAAGAATCGCAAACCAACACGATTCTGCAAAGGGAAAATAATTTTCATTAAATGGGAGGAAAGAAATTGAAAAGACAACATAAGAGGGGAATAAGTATTGTCACGCTCATATTTTTGATCACAAGTTTATTTGCACCAGTGGCTAATACGAATGTGAAAGCGGACACAATTCTTGCTACAGATCTCATTATTTCCGAATATATTGAGGGAACTTCTTTTAACAAAGCCATTGAACTATTTAATGGCACAGGAAATGAAATAGACCTGAGCGGTTATACACTTGAACATTATAATAATAGTGCGAGTGCAACGACAGGTGCTACCACAACCAATCTTGTACTACCTTTAGATGGCAAACTTACAAGTGGGGATACATACGTAATCGCTCATAAGAGTGCAGCCGAAGAAATACTTGCTAAAGCTGATTTAATCGAAGAAAGTGCAAGAGTCATCAATTTTAACGGAAACGATCAAATTGTCCTGAAAAAAGATGGACAAGTCGTGGATTCCATTGGCCAAGTTGGTTCCGTTGCAAATGTACTTGCTGATGTTTCTCTAGTAAGGAACAGCGATGTTACAGCAGGGGATACCATCATTAATGATGCTTTTGATAGAAACATAGAATGGACCAATTTAGGGGTAAATGTTTTTTCTGATCTCGGAAAACACACCTTTGGAGCTTCCGAACCTGAAGATCCGACCGACCCTAGTGATCCGACCGATCCAGAACCAGCTCCAACCGTTTCCATTGCAGACGCGCGCGAACTTGGTGAAGGCAACACGGTAACGTTTGAAGGAATTGCAACAACGAATACCGGACTATGGGGTTATGATACTTTTTACATGCAAGACGAATCAGCAGGAATGCTCGTCTTTAATAGTCTGCAAAATGTTAAACCGGGAGACAATGTAAGAATTACCGGTGAATTGATTACTTATAATAATGAATTGGAAATCAAACCAACCAAACAAGAAATTCTTTCATCTGGAAATGAACTTCCGGCTGCCCTTGCTGTGACGCAAGTGGATGAAAGCACGCAAGGTGAATGGTTAAAGCTTGAAAACGTGACGATTTCTAACATGACAAAAGACAATTTTGGGACAGCTACGTTCCAAGCAGTTTTTGAAAGTGGAGAAAGCGTTACCGTTATTCACGATAATCGTACAGGTTCCACTTATGATGACGTGATTAAGCAATACAAAGAAGGCGAACTAGTTCATCTAACAGGAGTTGGTTCTGTTAATAGAACCGGCTATCACTTAAAGACTACTGGTCTAGAAAGCTATGATTTAGTGAACAAACCAGCTGTGTATACAACTCAAACAGAAGGTGTTGTAGCAGCAGGTACGAAAATTGAATTGAAATCAGGTACAGAAGGTGCTGAAATTTTCTATACGACGGATGGTTCAACTCCAAGTACAGAAAGCACAAAGTACACACAACCAATCGCTCTAGAAACTGGTGAAACAACCATTAAAGCTATCGCAGTTTCTGATGGAACCGAAAGTGAAGTATTCAGCTTTACTTACAGAATCCTGAATACAGATGGTATCTATATCCATGAGATTCAAGGAAAAGGGCATGTCTCTGAATATAATGGTTCTACTGTGAAAGCTGTCACGGGTGTGGTAACACATGTCTTCAATCGAAACGGCTTTGTCATGCAAGATCATGAGAATGCAGATGATGACGACGCAACATCCGAAGCAATTGAAGTAAACTTTAACGATCATGGAGTTTCTGTTGGAGATACAGTTTCTGTAGACGGAACAGTGACAGAAACTCTTGGAGGTGCGAACCTTTCCAGAACACAAATCACTGGATCTGCAGTAACAAAAACAGGCACAGCTGCCCTTCCTGAGCCCGTTGTAATTGGGGAAGATGTTTTCCCTCCAAACAAAATCATCGATAACGATAAGATGGCATCTTTTGATCCAGAAGAAGATGGCATTGATTTCTGGGAATCCCTTGAATACATGCGTCTTTCATTACCAGATGCACTTGTATTGGGACCACCATATTCCGGTGAGGTTCCAATCATCGTGGAAAGCACAACAAATAACGAATTGAATTTAAATGGTGGATTAAATATCGCAGCAGACGATTATAATCCTGAAAAAATCATGCTTTCAGGTACTGGCACTACGTATAAAGCCGGCGATCGATTTGATGGAGATGTAGTTGGTATTCTTTCCTATTCAAGTTCAGGCTACCGACTAGTGACAGATAGAAATACGTTGCCGAATGTCATCCCGTCAACGATCAAACCTGAAGTTACGCATATTGAACCTGCAGAAGATAAATTGACTGTAGCTAATTACAATATTGAAAACTTCTCCAACAACAAAGCAAATACACCAGATGCAAAAGTGGAAAGAATCGCAAAATCATTTGTAGATAATATGAAATCTCCTGATATCATTACGCTAGTAGAGGTTCAGGATAATGATGGACAGACTGATTCTGGTAATACAGATGCTTCCGAAAGCTATGCGCGCTTGATTGAAGCAATTAAAGTTGCCGGCGGTCCAGCATATGATTGGACGGACGTTGCACCTGTCAATAACACGAACGGTGGTGCACCAGGAGCAAATATCCGTGTGGGTTACCTGTTCAACCCTGAACGAGTGGATTTAGTTGATGCTACTGAAGGTACAGCAACTCAAGCAAACTCTTGGACAGAAGAAGGCACCCTGACGCTTAACCCGGGTGTAGTCAATCCTGCTGCATTCAATAACACTCGTAAACCGATTGCTGCTGAATTTGAATTCCAAGGTGAGCGTGTCGTTGTTATAGGTACGCATCTTAATTCAAAAGGTGGAGACCAATCTCTTTGGGGATCAAACCAACCGCCAATATTGGGATCAGAAACTGAGCGCATTCAATTGGCTCAAGAAATTAACAATTTCGTTGCTGCTGGTCTTGAAAAAAATCCTGCATTGAATGTGGTGGTTGCAGGAGACATGAATGATTTTGAATTCACGCCAGCTCTTGCAGCATTAAAAGGCGATATTTTAACAAATATGGTGGAGCTTGTTCCTGCCGAAGATCGTTTCTCTTATTTCTTCCAAGGAAACAACCAAGTATTAGACCATATCTTAGTTTCTAATAATCTAGTACCAAACACAAAAGTTGATATGGTTCATATCAATGCGAATTTCACAGATGCACAAGGTCGCGCATCTGACCATGATCCTATGTTGGTTCAACTTGATTTAGCGGCAGAACCAGCTGAACCAACTGGACCAGACCTAACAATTTTCCATACGAATGACACTCATTCCGCATTGGATTTTATGCCAAAAACTATTACGAAACTAAAAGAACTTAGAGAAGTTTCCCCGGATGGACTGCTTCTTCATGCAGGTGATGCATTCACTGGAACATTGTATTTCAATGAATTCCAAGGTGCAGCAGACCTTGCCATGATGAACTTGATGGGCTTTGACGCGATGACGTTTGGTAACCATGAATTTGACTTAGGTTCTTCCCCAGAAGGCCATCAAGCATTGGTTGACTTTGTTAAGGGCGCGAATTTCCCATTAGTAAGTGCGAACGTTGATTTTTCAAAAGATGCGAAGTTCGATGGACTATTCAACGACTCCATTGAATCAGCATATGAAAGTGGCCAAATTTATGACGGTATCATTAAAGAAGTAAACGGCGAGAAAGTTGGTATTTTCGGTTTAACTACAGAAGAAACAGCTGATATCTCAAGCCCAGGCACCATTGAATTCCAGAACTATCTGGAAGAGGCTCAAAAAGCCGTTGATTATTTAGAAGGACAAGGTGTCAACCGAATCGTCGCTTTGACGCATATCGGATATGACGACAATGCAGCAATCGACAATGACCTGGTTCTTGCTGAAGAAGTAGAAGGCATTGACGTAATCGTAGGCGGACATAGCCATACAGCATTGTCCAAACCTGTAGTAGTAAATAATGATGACACACCAACCTTGATCGTTCAAACAGGTAATGCAAACAACAACCTTGGTGTGTTGAATGTTAATTTTGACGAAAATGGTGTTATTACATCACATGATGGTCACATTATCGCAATCACAGATAAAATTGCCGCAGACCCAGAAGCGGTAGAAGTGCTTGCGCCATTTAAACAACGTGTGGATGAAGTATCAAGAACCGAAATTGGTGTAACTACAGCTAAAGCATTGGACAACCCACGTACGGGTGGCGACAATACAAAGCCAAGTGTACGTCGAAACGAAACAATCCTTGGTAATCTGATTACTGACGGAATGCTAGAGAAAGCGAAAGAGTTCACTAAAAAGGATGTCATCATGGCATTGCAAAATGGTGGGGGAATCCGCGCGGGGATCAATGAAGGACCGATCACTGTTGGAGAAGTCATCACTGTTCTTCCATTTGCCAACACACTGGCAACGATGGACTTGACTGGTGCAGAGCTTAAGGAAGCATTTGAACTAAGCTTTGGTCAATACCCAGGCGAAAATGGCGGTTTCTTACATGTAGCTGGCGGGAAGATAGAATTTGATTCTACGAAACCTGCAGGCAAACGTGTAGTATCCATCAAGTATTTAAATGAAAATGGAAAATATGTAAAAGTGCAAGACGGTAACACATACACGATTGCAACGAATGCATTCACAGCAAAAGGCGGAGACGGTTATGATGTTTTTGCAAAAGCTTATGCTGACGGCCGTGTAACGGATCTTGGCTTATCTGATTGGGAAAACTTCCGCGATCACTTAGTAAGTGTCGGAAGCGAAGGAATCCCGACTGAATTGGAAGGCCGAATCACGGATCTAAAAGGTCAATTTGATCTGACTGTTATGCATACAAATGATATTCATTCGGCTTTGGAAAACTTACCGAAGACCATTACCGCTGTAAAAGAAATAAGAGAAGAAAACCCGGATGCATTGCTTCTTGACGCAGGGGATGTATTCACAGGTACTTTATATTTCAATGAATTCAAAGGAGAAGCTGAACTTGCCTTAATGAACCTGATGGGCATTGACGCAATGACGTTCGGTAACCATGAATTTGACTTAGGTTCTTCACCTGAAGGCCATCAAGCATTGGCTAACTTTGTTGAGGGAGCTAACTTCCCATTTGTAAGTGCAAACGTTGATTTTTCAAATGATGCGAAGTTTGATGGACTATTCAATGACTCCATTGAAGCAGCATATGAGAATGGTGAAATCTATAATGGAATCATCAAAGAAGTAAATGGAGAGCAAATTGGTATCTTCGGTTTAACAACGGAAGAAACAGCTGACATCTCAAGCCCAGGCTCCATTACTTTTGAAAATTATCTAGAAGCAGCAGAAAATGCAGTTGCTTCCTTAGAAGCACAAGGCGTAAATAAAATCATTGCATTAACTCATATTGGATTTGACGATAATGCAGCAATTGACAATGACCTTGTCCTTGCAGAACAAGTAGAAGGCATTGACATTATCGTAGGTGGACATAGCCATACAGCATTGTCTAAACCAGTAGTGGTTGCGAAAGATGATACGCCAACTGTCATCGTACAAACTGGAAATGCTAACAACAATCTTGGTTTACTAGATGTACGATTCGACGAGAATGGTGTGATTATTGAAAACGACGGACAATTAATCGCAGTCAGCAGTAAAGTAGCTGACCCAGAAGCAGTGGAAGTATTAGCACCATTTAAAGCGCGTGTTGATGCGGTTTCAAATGAAGAAATCGGGGTAACAACTCCAATTGCATTAGAAAACCCACGTACGGACGGCGACAATACAAAGCCAAGTGTACGTAAAAACGAAACAATCCTTGGTAACCTGATTACCGACGGAATGCTAGCAAAAGCGAAAGATTTCACTGGTAAGAATGTCATCATGGCACTGCAAAACGGTGGCGGAATCCGGGCAGCGATCGATAAAGGTCCGATCACTGTAGGTGAAGTAATCGCAGTTCTTCCGTTTGCCAATACTCTGGCAACGATGGATCTGACTGGTGCAGAGCTTAAAGAAGCATTCGAACATAGTTTCAGTCAATATCCAGGCGAAAATGGCGGTTTCTTACACGTATCAGGCGGTCAAATAGAATTTGATTCTACTAAACCAGCAGGCGAACGTGTAGTATCCATAAAATATTTGGACGAAAACGGTCGTTTGGTAGAAATTAAAGACAATGAAACTTACACAATCGCAACGAATGCATTCACAGCAAAAGGTGGAGACGGATATGACGTCTTTGCAAAAGCTTATGCAGAAGGCCGTGTAACAGACTTAGGCCTATCAGATTGGGAAAACTTCCGCGAACACTTAGTGACTGTCGGTAGCGAAGGAATCCCAACTGAGATTGAAGGTAGATTTGTAGATGTAAGCTTAAATCCTCCGGGTGAAGAACCAGGAAAACCGGGAAAACCGGAAAAACCAGGCAAGCCGGAAAAACCAGGCAAGCCGGAAAAACCAGGTAAACCAGAAAAACCAGGCAAACCAGAAAAACCAGGTAAACCAGAAAAACCAGGTAAACCAGAAAAAAAAGAGTAGAGGGGACAGGTACGCTGACCCGTCATTACTTTAAAGTGTCATAGAGTTTGTGTGGTGTGAGGATCTGCAGATCTTCACACCATATTTTTTTGTTTGTTTTTAATGGGTGGGTGGGAAGATATTGTTTTTGCTTCTTTACCCTCCCTTTATTTTTGCTACACCCAACGCAAAGTGCCCAAATAATATGTTTTCGATAAGTTCTCCTTGTGACTCTTCACAATCGACAATCACAATTAGCTCGGAGTGAGCCCCCTTTAATAATCTTTGTTTCTTCTTTACGATTTTTTCCGTAAAGAGGCGAATGGCAAAACCTACAATAAACCCCACAAATGCCCCTATTAATCCCCAATAGATCGGCCCCCATGCTAGCTTAAACCCTATACTGGCTCCAATAACTGAAAATCCAGTCGCAAGTGCTGCTCCGATATCAATAAGCGAAGTTCCATCTGAATGATGGAGGGTATCGAATAATTTATGTTCCTCTGTTCTGTTATCGAGAGGGATGACAAATATCTTATCCCTTTCAATTCCCTTCTTCTCAAGGGTGGAAATAGCCATCTCTATATGAACGGAGTGTTTAAATGTTGAAAATAATTGCATCCGCTAGTCCACCTTTTGCCCTTTTAATACCCGAAAGGAGGGAGATTGGTAATTCTTCATAAAGAAGCCGCGTTGTTCTTTATCATATAATTTATTATTTTCAACCGTGTTAATATAAGAATCATAAATAGAAAAACCATATAGAGATGGGAAAAACAGTAACCACTCTGGATGCATAACCGCGGTAGCCTTGTCTATTTCCCCTAGAAACAAAAGTGAAATGGCTTCAAGACCATGAGAATAATAAAAAAAGACAACACACCATATGATAACGAAAAATGCTGTTACAATTCTATGTAGATAAAGTTGACCTAATCCTGGTATGAAAAGTGACCAAAGGACTGCCATAACTGGATTTCTTTTATCCAAATAATTTATTTCAAGCGCGCCGATACTAAAGGAATTGAACTTATGTTCCTCCCGTTCTGCCAACACATAAACTTTATTCATATCGACCGTTGTACGATAGCTATCCCAAATTGCAAATATATAAACAGGAATATAAATTAATAACCATTGAGTATCTAAAATATCTTTTGCCTTATCGATGTCACCTTGAAAAGAATAAATCATAGCCAAATTAACATTGGATTTAATATTGACTAAAACCTCCCAAATAAACAACACAAATCCCCTGAGATATTTTGACAAAAGAAGATGCCCAAACCCAGGAAAGGCAGCACTCCACCAAGCAATGATATAAGGATTTCTAAGATGGATTTGGGTCGTACCTAGTATACTGACATGTGCTCTATACCTTCTTGCTGTGTTGTCATTACTATAATTCTCCATAATGTTCTCCTTATTAAAGACCGTTACATCTATATTTCCTCATTAGTTTTACTTTTATGCGGTTTACAGGCACGGCGACCCACAATGGGTCGCCGTGCCTGTCCCTTCAGCCCATCCCTATGCTAAAATTAAAGCAACACAATTAAAGGAGCGTCTCTATGTTAATTCAGTGTACAAAGAAGCTGTTCGATGAATTGAAGATTACCCCTGGAGAAGCGGGAGATGAAGGCAATCCACTTCTGGAATGGCATGCTAACTTTTTGAAGTTTGGTAGGGAAAAATTCTTCGTCCTGGTCAATGATAAAAACCGTTATGCTATTGTGCTGTATGGCTTGAAAGCGAAGGACAAGAAGAATATTGACACGTTGATCAAGAATGCGATTCGCCAAGTGTTTGAAGCTGAGTCCATCAAGGAAGAGGTTATTGAAACGTATCTGCAAGCAACGTCAACCATGATGTATGCCAAAACGAAGGACCGCAAGTTGGTGGCGAGGTTGAATAAGGCTTGTGAGGCGGTTCATTTTGGTGAGGATTTATGGGATCCGGGCTCTATCGTTCAAATAGAGATGAGTAAGTGGATTAGCTCGATGTTGGTGGGGGACGGGAAGAGTAACTATTTCACCCCCAATGAGCAGTTGTATAAGGATTTAGAGGAGTTTTCGGAGCAACCGGTGTTCCATACGGAAGCATTGGTGCTGAAGATTAGGCTTGAGCTTGAACAGTACAACGTTTGGAGAAGAATCACTGTCCCTGCTGGTATCACCTTTCCCAAGCTTCATCAGGTATTGCAGACTGCTTTCTCTTGGCAAAATAGTCATCTTCATGACTTTGAAATTTTTGAGAAGAATGAAGACGGTACTGGATGGCAAGACAGGCCAAGCCTTAACCTGGTTTGTAATGAGGAGTCTTTTGCATATCAGAGTGCAATTCCTATGAAAATGGAAACAAACGAGAAGCTGAAGGATTTTATAGAAGCAAAAGTCGTTTATAATTATGATTTCGGTGATGGCTGGAAGCACACAATTGAAGTGGAAGAGGCTATTGATGACTACACCTCTAACGTTTCAACTTGTAATGACGGCGAAGGCAACGCGCCGCCTGAAGATGTTGGTGGAGAGATGGGTTATGAAATATTTCTCTCTATAATAAACAATCCCTCCCATGAAGATTACTACCAAACAAAAGATTGGGGGGAGATGCAGGGGTATGAGGAGTTTGATATTCGAGAAGTTAATTGGAAGTTGAGGAAGCTGTGAGGGGGCGTCGAGGGGACAGGCATGCCGACCCGACTGGGTCGCAGTGCCTGTCCCCGCAGCCCCTTGTAGCACTAATTGACTTAGGATCCAACTCTATTCGGTTAGCCATCTATACGATTGATCCTGCTGGAAAATATGAAGAAATTAAAAAAGCCAAAGTTTCAGCACGGTTAATGGAGTATCTAAGTCGGGATAGGCATTTGAACAAGGAGGGAATCGAGCTCATCCTGAACACGTTAAAACAATTTCAACAGGTGGTTGATTCCTTAAACGTTTCAGAAGTTATCGGATTTGCAACAGCAGCAATTAGAAAAGCGGTTAATAAGGAAGAAATCATTTCGGTGATCAAAATGAATACAAGTTACTCATTTCGTATTTTGAGTGAATATGAGGAAGCGTATTACGGGTATATGGGAGTGATTGATACCATCACAATGAAGGATGGTATCATAGTCGATATTGGTGGCGGAAGTACGGAAGTTACTTTGTTTCATGATAGAAAAATGGTGGAATACCACAGCTTTCCATTTGGTGCTGTATCCTTAAATGCCGAGTTTACCTCTACAAATCAAGAATGTGGGATTCAGTTAGACAAGCTTCGTTCTTTTCTATCCTCTAGCTTCCAATCTGTTCCTTGGTTAAGGGACGCCAAGCATCCTATAATCGGGATCGGAGGCACTGCCCGGAATATAGGGAAAATATATCAAGCCAAACACCCTTCAAAGCAACCAAAGATGAAACAAGAGGAGATACAATCTATCGCTAGAGACCTCTCACTTCTATCGCTTAATGAGCGAACAAAAATAGCAGGACTCTCTAAAAAAAGGAAAGACATAATCCTACCAGGCATAGAAGCGATAGCAGCCCTAACCGAAACAGTCCAGGCACCATATTTTATGTTCAGCAAAAGAACAATAAGAGACGGAATATTGGTGAGCCGAGAAGATAGCGATGAGTAAACTTTAGAGAACCTTATTTGTAACAGTAAAATGGGGCGAGGGACCAACCATGTCCCTGCGACCCATCCCATCAATGTTCCACCTCTGGTAACTTCGTTTTCTCTTTAGACAACATCCACCCAAGCACGCCGATTAGCAAAAGTACGGACCAGAAGGTGATTTTCCATGGAGCTCCTTTTGCAAATCCTTCTGAAAGGATTGCCAACTCCGGGTGGGAAAGTGCGTACACTCCAAGTTTTACCCCTACCCAACCGACCACAAAGAATGCAGCTGTCTCAAGTCCAGGGCGTTTTTCAAGCAAGGTGACAAAATAGCCGGCCGCAAATCGCATGATGACCAAACCAATGATCCCACCTGCGAGAATCACAGCAAAGTGTCCGCCGTCCAAGCCACCGATTGTAGGAAGGCTGGTTGTCGGTAGCATGACGGCAAGTGCAACTGCAGCAAGGATGGCATCTACGGCAAAGGCAATGTCAGCCAACTCCACTTTGATAACGGTCATCCAGAAGCCGGAGCCTTTCTTTTCCTCGGCATGCTTTATGAGCTTAGGCTTTAAAACATGCTTTTTCAGTAAATGATACCCGGCAATCCCCAACAGGTATAATGCCCCTACAGCTTGAACCTGCCATATGTGTACAAGATAAGAGATAAGGAACAAAGATCCGAATCGGAACACAAATGCCCCTGCCAATCCGTAAAATAAAGCCTTTTTCCGTTGATATTCCGGTAAGTGCCTTACCATTGTCGCAATAACAAGCGCGTTATCCGCAGCGAGAATTCCTTCCAAACCAATCAGTATGAGCAACACCCAACCGTATTCAAGCAACAATCCAACATCCAATTATTATCTTCCTCCGCTCCATTAATCTATTATTTATGCTCATCATGCAAAACAAGGTTCATTTAAATGGTTGGTGATGGTATTGCCAATGATCTTGGCGGGTTGTGAAGATCCAAGGTTAATATGGAAACGGCATACAATTTCAAGGTGACAAAAAAGGTTAACCAGATTAATATATTTTTCTCAGAAAGATGATTCAATTAAGTTCGTTTTTCTCCTTTTTCGTTGAGTTTTTGATAATAGGTAGCTTTTTGCAATTTTGTTGTTTAGATGGTCATTCCCTCCTTGGAAAATACAAAAAACCTTTACCACATGCATGATAAAGGTTTGGAAATGCACAAATATATCCCTTTACCATCATGGCAAAGGTCTCGCAAACAACGTTTAAGTTGCCAGTTAAGCCGGTGATATTGCTACCACGTATTGTCGACATAACTGTCAGCTACTCCCCTTTGGAGTATATAGGCTCAAGTTGAGCATAACACTAACTCACGTGCTATTGAGAATATAATAGTATGTTTTGAAGTTATTTGCAAGAGAAATGTTTTTGGAGGAGGAGGTAGGAGTCGAGGGGGCAGGCATGCTGAACATTGCTTACAAAATTAAGATAGGAGCATTTCTTCAGACCTTATTGTGTCATGCTTTTCTTGAATAATTATTTTTGAACAATCGTTTGATTAATTCTGTTTATTGGGTTGGTAATACGGGATTTATAGTAGTTCGGGATATATCGACTATTCTCGCATAGTTTAGTTGGTGGAATAGGGTGCTTGGTGAAATTTTGGAAGCGGCACAAGAGAAGCAAAAGGTGACTGTGAAGAAGGGGCAAATTTTGTAGTAATAAATCAGCATGGAGCAACCCCCTCAAAATCATGCACCCTAAATACAACAGTGACAGCCACCGATTCATCTGTTAATTTATAAGAATAGTATGATAGCAATATATTACCTTATAAATCAAACCTTTATTCCATTAGAATAGAATTATTACTTAATATGATATCTTCCCTGGGGGCCAATATGTTTTTTTCCTTACGAAATCGACTATTTTTTATTTTTACACTATTGTTAACGGTTCCATTTATTGTTTTATCCATTATAATACCAAGCTGGTTTACTTCGGTTATTGAAGATCAGACTAAAAACAACACCCTTGATATGATGGATCAATATTCATTATATTTGGATTCTGTAACTGTACAAGCAGAGGATCTTGGTAAGCAGGTGTTAGTGAACCAGACCACCCAACAATGGCTACAGTTGGAAGAGAATGACAGTGCTTCTTTGGCCGAGCTCCATTTTATTCGAAATGAATTTAAAAACTGGCTGTCCACCATGACCTTAAATAATTCCAATACCATGTCCATTTCCGTTTTTTTGAATGATGGCACCGGAATATGGACAAATCATCCCTTTCTCTCTGAGGTCGAGTGGTTTCAAGAGTACTCAGGGAAAAACCGGCGATGGATTAAGGCCCATACAGACGCCTATCAGCAAACTTATGTACAAAGCTATGTAAATAGTTTTGTAATCCCTTTATATGATATCTACACGCTTCATCAATCCGGAGTGATAAAAGTGAATCTGCCATCGACCTTGCTAGAAACAGCCCTAGAAAAAGTTACACTAGGGGAAAATGGTCGAGTACATTTGTTAAGCAGCACCGGTGAAAATGTTCTGACAGGAAACGTAAGCACTCCGGAGGTTGTCCTAGACGATAGTTTAAGAGAAATAGTGAATAGTGCAAGTAGTAAGGGCCTGATAGAAAGTTCTCACAATGGGGAGGAATATCTCGTTTTCTATCAAAAACTCTCTGTAGGGGATTGGATTCTCTTCAGTGAAATCACCAAAACAGAGTTGTTTTCCAAAGTAGATCAATTACAAAATCGATTGCTTTATACTTCTGGACTCATTTTTATTCTGACGATTCTCGCTTCCTATTTGTTTTCCACCAACATCGTACGACCTCTTGGAAAGATGACCAAAGCGATGGAATATATCGAGCGGGGAGATTTCACAGGTGCAACACACTATATGCCTATAATAAAGACTCCAAACGACGAAGTTGGATATCACATTAAAGTATTTAACCAGACCGTTGACCGGTTGAATAAACTGATAAAAATTGAGTATGAGGCAAATCTTCGCCGAAAAGATGCAGAGTATAAAGCATTGCTCCTCCAAATCAATCCTCATTTTATGAATAATACGCTTGAGATTATTGGAGGATTGGCAGCACAGGGGAAAAACAAAGACGTCATCAATGTCAGTGTCTATTTAGGGAGGATGATGAGCTATTCGTTGAATACCCATACAGATGTTGTACCTTTGGGTCAGGAGATTAATTATATACGCAATTTCACAGACATTCTCAAAGTCAGGTACGAAGATGCTATTTCGATTAGTATTGTGGAGGAACCGGAAACAAAGTCGTTGCCTATAATCAAATTTATTATACAGCCGCTTGTGGAAAACGCAGCCAAATACAGTTTTATCGAGAACACCCATGCTGAAATAATTATAAAGACAGTAAAAGAAGAGGACCAGGTATTCATCTCGGTTGAAGACAATGGCATCGGGATGTCAGAGGAAGTCAAATTAGATTTGATGAATGCAGATATGAATGATTCTACGAACGTCCTGGCAAGTAAAGGGACAAGTATTGGGTTGAAGAATGTCCTGGTTAGATTGAAGCTTTATTATGGAGACGACTTTAGCTTTCATATTGATTCTCAGAAAAACAAAGGAACGAAGATTACATTATGTATAAAAATTAAGGGGGATATACATGATGAAAGTGCTGATTAGTGATGATGAAATTCAAATACGAAAAGGGCTCCGAATGAAAATGGATTGGGCACAGGCAGGATTTGAAATTGTAGCTGAGGCAGCAAATGGCCAGGAAGCCCTTGAGATTCTGAAAGAAAAAGAGGTGGACATCGTTATTACAGATGTTCGCATGCCCATTATGGATGGGATGCAATTTGTCAAGCGATGCCATGTGGAGTACCCGGATATAAAAGTGATTGTGCTATCGGGCTATTCTGATTTTGAATATGCAAAATCCTCGATGAAGGCTGGAGTAAAAGACTACCTTCTAAAGCCTGTTGCTCCTGATGAACTGGCGGATGCACTGCAACGAATCCGAAGTGAAGCAGATATGGAAAAGAAAAAACGACTGGAATCGGAGCGCATAAGCCGTTTTGTCCGTAACCAGCTGGAGGAGATGCGCGAACAGTATTTAATGTATTTAGTGAAAGAGGAATTTACGGAATATAATGTAGCCAAGGATAGGTTAAAGCAGTTGCAACTAGAGACTTTGGCACAGGAGAACACCGAGGTTCAATTCGTAACGGTTGAAATGAGAAGTGCAAAAGGAAACCCCGATGAATTGAAGGAGCTGCTGCTGCCATTCAAGATGCTCTGCAAGGAATATGCTGAAAGGAATGAAGGTACACACTTCTTCTATGATGCAGGCTATTCTAATATGATTCACTTCATACATCAAAACCATGGTGCACCCTTAACGCATTCATCGAATTTTATCAGAAACTTGCAGGCAAAAGTAAAAGAATATTTGAAAGTAGAAACGGTTATCGGCATCGGGAAGGGTGTCAAAGGTTTTCAGCAATTTAAGAATGGGTATATTTCGGCACTGCTCTCTTGGAGTCAAAGTCAGGTTGGGAGCCATTCACAGGTGATTGAAGGGACGGCTCAAAACGAGGTATTCAACTTCACCTTGGATGTGGAGAAGAGACTAACGAATGCCATTGAAAATGCCGACCAAAGGGCATTCCAAGATTCCCTTCAAGATGTTTTAGGAGGAAATCTCTCCATGATGGCATTTTCCTTTCTGGCCAACCGGGTTCTATTTCTATTGGGCTCACTTGCCAGAAAATATGACATGGATACGGTGGAAGTGAAAGATAGAATCTGGAATTGTCAGCAAAGCATATGGGAACTCAATTCCCAAATCAGGGTGAAAGAGCAACTTCAACAATTGGCCCAGGCCATTGTACAGAAGGTTAAGGAAGTCCGATCTTCTTCAAGTGGTTCTGGATTGGTGGAAAATGTAAGACGATTTATCGAGTCTCATTATGCTAGCGAAATTACACTCTCCAGCTTATCAAAACAATTCCATATTAATAGTGCTTATTTATCTGAGATTTTTAAAAATCATGTAGGCCAAAATTTTAGTGATTATCTAAATTGCCTACGGATGGAGAATGCCAAAAAGTTCTTAAAGGATCCACAGCTTAAGATTATTGACGTTGCGCACCTTGTCGGCTTCTCCAACTCAGGGTATTTCAGTACAGTTTTCAAAAAGCAATTTGGTTATTCACCTGCAGATTATCGTAAATCCATAAACCGTGACAGCTGAGGTAAATAGAAAGAAAGGTGATCTTATGAAAAAGATAGCCCTTATCCTTGTAATGTTGGCTTTGGTCATAGTAGCAGGATATGTCCTGATTGAAAATAGCTTCTCTGATAAAACGGTGGAAAACGGGGAGGAAGCGGAAAGTGTAGAACAAATAGAGCTCACCTTTTGGCGCAATCTAGGAAATGCGTCATTCAATTCTGCGTATGAACAATTAGTAGCGGACTTTGAAGCGCTACATCCCGATATAAAAATTAATATGCAGGCACAGTATTGGGGACAGGAATATGAATTACGTCTTCGTACGGAATTGGCTGCCGAAAACCACCCGGATATAATGACAATCGACAGTCCCAACTTAGGGCTCTATGCCAATGCAGGATCGCTTTTATCTATAGATCAGTACATGAAAGAGGAAGGCGATATTGCTGACATCTCAAAGCCGACCATTGCCGGATTAACCTTTGAAGAGGAAATATATCTTGCACCCATTGTCGAATCGAGCATTGCCCTGTATTACAATAAGCATATGTTCAGAAAAGCCGGCATCCCTTTTCCTTCACAAGATCCAAACAATCCGCTGACATGGGAAGAGGTTTTGGAGATTGCACTTAAAATAAATAATCCTGATCAAGAGGTATATGGAATAGATCCAGCCCAGGGATTCTCGGATGGCGAGGGTCCCGCCTATTTCAAAATGCCTATTCTATGGCAGTTCGGCGGGAGTGTACTCAGTCCCGACGGAACCACAGCAGAAGGTTACTTGAACTCCGAAGAATCTTTAAAAGCACTGCAATTCTATCAAGACCTCTATCTCGAACATAATGTGGCTACGATGCAATTGCCCCCAGCAGCTTTTGAAACCGGGAAGCTTGCGATGACCATTTTGGGATCCTGGGATTTGCAACAGTTAGAGAACATTCAAGACTTTTCACTAGAAGAGGATTTTGGAGTCGCTCCGTTGCCGAGGGGGGAGTATCAGGTGGCTCCTGGGGGAGGCTGGGCTGTAGGAATATCGTCCCAAACGAAGTATCCGGAAGAGGCCTGGGAATTCGTAAAATTCCTGACAAGTTATGAGGGCTCCAAAAAGTTTTCCGAGATCACGGGGGAAATTCCTGCTAGATATTCAGTTGCAGAAGCACTTCCTCAGTTTAACGAGTATCCCAAAAATATCTTTATTCAACAAGGTCAGAATCATTCCAAAAGCCGGCCGGTGACCCCCTACTATTCTGTAATTAGCGATACAGTCAAGGTATTATTTGAAGATGTGGGCATTAAAGGTAGGGATGTAAAGGAAGCGGCAGATGAAGCGGTTGAGAAGATAAACAATGTCTTACAGGCGGATGAATGAGTGGTAAACCTCCAATGAAACTATTGGGGGTTTCAGTTTGTAGACAAAGGCATACGAAATAGCTATTGCGTATCCTTCTTTCTATATTGCGGCTAGTGTAGGTGACTTTCTCGGCTTTCTGAAGACAATCATGAGGGTGGATATCCGTTGAGATTGTCATCATCGGGTGTATGAAGACAATCTTGAGGGTGAATTTCGGTTGAGATTGTCATCATCGGGTGTATGAAGACAATCTTGAGGGTGGATTTCGGTTGAGATTGTCATCATTGGTGGTATGAAGACAATCTCGAAGGTGGATTTCGGATGAGATTGTCATCATCGGGTGTATGAAGACAATCTCGAAGGTGGATATCCGTTGAGATTGTCATCATCGGGTGTATGAAGACAATCTTGAGTGTGGATATCGGTTGAGATTGTCATCATTGGTGGTATGAAGACAATCTCGAAGGTGGATTTCGGATGAGATTGTCATCATCGGGTGTATGAAGACAATCTCGAAGGTGGATATTGGTTGAGATTGTCATCATCGGGTGTATGAAGACAATCTCGAAGGTGGATATCGGTTGAGATTGTCATCATCGGATATATCGAAAACCATTTCGAGGTGGAAGTCATCATTATTAGACCTCTTGTAGTGAGAGAGGCTCAAGGTCGCCCTCTGGATAAGTGGAGCCGGTTGTGAAAATCAAGCGACTTAATTAGATTACAAAATTAACTAGAATTTAAACAATTTTAGATTTGTCACCAGTCTAAATCCCCAAGAAAAACATTTGGGGGTTTTTGAATGCGTTTCCAATACCCGAAAATATTAAAAGTCCGTAACCAAAAATATTAAACTATCATTCTGGTCATTTTTGATAAAGTGAGAGTGAAGACGGAGTGTTTTCCGTCATTGTGATGGAGGTGTACATCCTATGCTTGATATGTCTCAATGGTACATTCGATTAGGAAATTGGGCGTTTAATCTAGTATTACTCAACTTTTTATGGATCTTATTTTCTATATCAGGTCTTTTGATAGCTGGAATTTTTCCCGCAACTGCGGCGATGTTTGCAGTTATAAAACAAATGACGATAGAGGATGAGGATATAGCTGTGATTAAATCCTTCTGGGGCCATTTTAAATCAGAATTTATCATGTCCAACGTAATTGGGTATTTGATGATAATAGTGGGATATATTTTATATTTGGATATCCGAGTGCTGCAGGAGATGGAAAACGGCATTCCTCAATTGGCTTTGGCAAGTGCAACGGTTGTCATAGGTATTCTCTATCTTTTGACTCTATTGTACATAGTCCCGATCTTCGTTCATTTTAAATTGAAGCTCTTGCAGTACCCATTACATGCGGTGATTCTTGCTGTAGCAAAACCGTTTCATACCATCTTCCTGCTTTCATTGCTTGCAGTTGTCGCTTACGCCTATATGGTACTTCCGGCATTAATACTCGTTTTCGGTATAAGCCTCGCAGCCTATTTCATGACAAAAGTGGCTTCCTATTCCTTTCCGAGAAAAGAAAAAGCTTCACATGCTGAGAGATATCCCTCTGAAGTTCTTAGATAGTATTCAAGATTTTGAGAAAACCTTTCGTGTTTAGCGAGGGTTTTTATTTTTATGCTTGTCAATGGTGTAACCGGTTTCAACTACCGAAAATATTAAAACACTTAACCCAAAAATATTAAACTATTCTTTTCTTTCATTACGCTATATTTGAACTAAGAAAGCGCTATCTACATCTGCTGAACAAATTACAAAATATATAAAGGGGTGATATTGATGAGTCAGGGCTTAGAACCTCTGGACAAGCCGGTCGACATTACAAGTCAGGTCACGAAAGTTCCTAAAACAAAAAAAATGAAGAGGAACCGTATGGCCTATATAAAGAAAAATTGGGCTCTTTACTTGTTCTTGGCACCAGCTTTATTATCTGTTTTTATTTTCAACTATATACCAATGTATGGGGTGCTGATTGCTTTTCAGAACTTTAGTGTGACAAAAGGAATTTGGGGAAGCGACTGGGTTGGTTTAGCCCATTTCACCAGTTTCCTGACCTCACCAAACTTTCTACAAATTTTCCTGAATACGATAAAGCTGAGTTCTTATGAACTGCTGATTGGGTTTCCAGTCCCCGTCATATTGGCACTTATGCTTCATCAGATTAGAAGGGCAGGAATAAAGAAGAACATCCAGCTGGTTATCTATGCACCATATTTCATCTCAACGGTTGTTATTGCCGGGATGCTATTCCTCTTCTTATCTCCGGCAGGACCGATAAATGGAGTGCTCGGATTGTTTATGAATCGACCTGTTTCATTTATGTCGGAACCTGATTACTTCAGGACCATCTTTATCACATCGGGTATATGGCAGGGTGCTGGCTTTGCATCCATTGTCTATGTTGCAGCACTTTCCAACTCTGATCCACAGCTGCATGATGCAGCAACAATCGACGGTGCCTCCCTCTTACAGAGAATCTGGCATATTGATCTGCAAGTACTGAAACCAGTGATGGCGGTTCTTTTCATTCTTGCAATTGGAGGAATTATGGGTGTCGGGTTTGAAAAAGCCTACTTATTACAAACAGATCGGAACTTGCCAGCTTCTGAAATTATCGATACGTATGTGTATAAGCGGGGGCTCCTGGCAGGAGATTGGTCCTTCGGTGCTGCGGTAGGTTTATTCAATACCGTGATTGGACTTGTATTACTAGCCACAGCGAATCAAGTAGTGAAAAAACTTAAAGGCGAAACGCTTTACTAGGAAAGGAGGAAAACGATGAGTAGTTCTAAAAGTACCCATTTACTAAACAGCTCAAAAACAGACAGGATAATTCTTCTAGTCAATAAAGTTTTGTTAAGTCTAGTTGTAGTCGTTGTAACAGTTCCTCTTTTATACGTCCTACTTGGCTCGTTTTTACAGCCGCAAATATTGGCTACAAAAGGATTATCCTTTAATCCTGATCACTGGACAATTGATGGGTATGTAAGGATTTTTCAAGATGGCTCGATAATGAGAGGCTTCTTCAACTCTGTTCTGTATGCATCAGGATTTACATTTGTAGCCATCAGCTTTACCGTCCTTGCCGGTTATGCATTATCAGTGGACGATCTTGTCGGGAAAAAGTTCTTCGTTATCTTCTTCCTAGTTGCCATGTTTTTCAATGGAGGAATGATACCGACCTATTTAGTAGTCCGTTCATTGGGATTGCTGAATACACCTTGGGCCATTATTCTCCCGGGTGCAGTGGGAGTCTGGAACCTTATATTGGCAAGGACCTACTTTAAAGCGATACCAAATGAGCTGAAAGAGGCCGCAAGGATAGATGGTGCATCAGACTTGATGATTTTCTGGAAAATCGTCTTGCCTTTAGCCAAACCGATTATCTTTGTACTGGCACTATTCGCCTTTATCGGTCAATGGAATGCTTATTTCCAAGCGATGATTTATCTGGATGACCGTTCACTCTATCCGCTTCAACTTGTATTGCGTGAAATACTCATCCAGAACGAGGTACAGCCAGGGATGATTGCCGATCAACTGGCTCGTGCGGAGATGCAGAAGATCGCAGAAATGATCAAGTACTCTTCCATTGTTGTGGCAAGCTTACCTTTATTGATTATGTATCCATTCTTCCAGAAGTATTTTGAAAAAGGCGTTATGGTTGGGTCATTAAAATAAAAATGAAAAGTGGGGTTAGGTTATGAAAAAAATGTACAAAGTACTGATGGCTTCCTTGATGGCAAGTGTTTTATTGATTGCTGGTTGCTCTAATAATGCAGAACAGACATGGTCCGATGCTTATGAGTTAGAAGATATTACCTTCCCGTTGGATCAGGAGGATATTTCACTAAAAATAATGACATCGAGTTCTCCGCTGGCTCCCAATGATCCAAACGAAAAATTGATTTATAAAAGATTGGAAGAAAAAACAGGTGTTCACATTGAGTGGAGAAACTTCACTGGTGAAATTTTTGGAGAAAGAAGAAACCTTGCGATGGCTACTGGCGAAATGCCGGACGCGATCAAAAATGCTGCATTCGGTGACTATGAACTGTTAAAGCTTGCAGAAGACGAAGCAATTATTCCACTTAACGATTTAATTGAAGAGTTTATGCCGAACCTGAAAGCTGTGTTGGAGAAAGCTCCACAATATGAAGCGATGATGACAGCTCCTGACGGAAATATCTATGCCTTCCCATGGATTGAAGAATTAGGAGAAGGGAAAGAAAGCATTCATTCTGTCGATAACTTCCCTTGGATCAATGTAGAGTGGATGGACCAACTAGGACTGGAAATGCCGACTACGACTGATGAATTAAAAGAGGTATTGATTGCCTTTAGAGATAACGACCCTGCAGGAGATGGCCAAACAATTCCGATGTCATTTATCATCAATGACGGTGGTCAAGATCCGGGCTTCCTATTTGGATCATTCGGACTTGGCGATAACTGGGACCGCACCGTAGTAACAAATGATGGTGAAGTTAAATTGACTGCAACTGATGAAGGATATATCGAAGCAATTAAATTCATGAACGAGTTGTATGAAGAGAAATTTCTTGATATTGAGGCATTTGAGCATGAATGGCCTGCATATGTGGCAAAAGGACAAGAAGGACGCTATGGAATGTACTTCACATGGGATAAAGGAAATATTACAGGTATGAACGACAAATACGATTTAATGCCTCCTTTATTTGGACCAGATGGGCACAAGAACGTCACAAGAACCAATGGAATGGGCTTTGATCGCTCCAGGATGGTTATTACAAGTGCCAATAAAAATCTTGAATTGACAGCGAAGTGGATTGACGAGCTTTATGATCCAGCACAATCTGTACAAAACAACTGGGGTACCTATGGTGATGATGAACAACAAAACATTTTTGCGTGGGATGAAGAGGAAGAAATGCTAAGACACTTGCCTCTTGACGGTACGGCACCTGTTGAATTGCGTGAAAAAACTTCTGTCGGTGGACCTCTTGCAATTCTTGACAGTTACTATGGTACAGTTACAACCAAGCCGGATGATGCTGCATGGAGATTGAACTTGATGAAAGAAGTCATGGTTCCACACATGAAAGCAGAAAATATCTATCCGAGAGTATTTTTCGATAAAGAGGAACTTGATCGCCTTTCCAAAATCGAAGCGGACTTGATTCCATATGTAAACAGAAAGCGTGCAGAATGGATTACTAATGGAAAAATCGAAGCGGAATGGCCGGAATATCTAGAAGAATTAGAGCGCTTAGGTTTATCTGAATGGCTTGAAATTAAACAAGCAGGATTCGATAGACAGTAAAGTAAGGCCTATACAAGTGCCTGTCACCACCTGGAATACGGAAGGCTTTACTCCGTAGTTTGGGAGGTGTCCGGCATTTTCCTTATAAACTGGAGAAAGCCCCGAAAAGGAGAGAGTGTTCATGACAGTTCAATATAAAGAAAAACATCGGCCACAATTTCATTTTTCCCCCAAGGAGAAATGGATGAACGATCCCAACGGAATGGTATTTTTCAACGGAGAGTATCATTTATTTTATCAATATCACCCACACGGTACTACATGGGGGCCGATGCACTGGGGCCATGCCGTAAGTAAAGATATGGTCCATTGGGAAGAACTTCCTATTGCATTATACCCGGATGAGCATGGTGCCATTTTCTCCGGAAGCGCGGTTGTGGATTGGAACAATACTACGGGATTTTTTGAGAACTCCCCAGGGCTGGTTGCCATTTTTACACATGCAGATAACTATCCTGGGACAGAGCGGCCAAGACAGCGTCAAAGCTTGGCATATAGCAAAGATGATGGAAGAACATGGGTAACTTACGAAGGGAACCCTGTCCTTTCAGATGTGGACATTACAGACTACCGTGATCCAAAAGTGTTCTGGCATGAAGAATCAAACAAATGGGTGATGGTGCTCGCAACAGGTCAAACCGTCACAATCTACACATCCCCCAACTTGAAAGAGTGGGAATTTGCCAGTCTGTTTGGATTGCATGAAGGGTCACACGACGGTGTGTGGGAATGTCCGGATTTATTCCAACTATCCATTGATGGAGACCCAGAGAACAAGAAATGGGTAATGCTCGTGAGTATTGGGGATAACCCAAAATTCAAAGAAGGATCTAGAACGCAGTATTTTGTCGGGGACTTTGATGGCACAACCTTTCAGAATCAAAATTCTAGAGAAACCGTTCTTTGGCTGGATTTTGGCAGAGATAACTATGCAGGTGTCAGCTGGTCTGATATTCCGCAAGAGGATGGCAGACGAATCTATATTGGCTGGATGAGCAACTGGCGCTATGCTAATCAAGTGCCAACAGAAGAATGGCGAAGTGCGATGACATTACCAAGAGAATTATCTTTAACAGCCACGGCCGCCGGTCTGCGAATCGTGCAGTTACCTGTAGCGGAAATCAATGGCATTCGAGGGGGAGCGGAGTCATTTAAGAATGTAGCTCTTGACGGACAGGGACCGATTTCTTACGAGATTAGTGAATTAACAGAGATAGAGATTGAATTTGAAAAGGAGACCGCAGAAACTTTCGGTTTATCCGTCTTGAATTCCAAGGAGGAAAAAACAACAATCACCTATGATGCATTGAAAAAAGTGTTAATGGTTGATCGTACGGCTGCAGGTGATAATAGCTTCTCAGAATCATTTGCTACTATCCAGGAAGCCCCCTTGAACATGGAAGGCAACACAATAAATCTTCAAGTATTCCTCGACGCGTCATCCATTGAAGTCTTTGCAAACAATGGGAGGATTGCAGTTACCAGCCTGATTTTTCCTGATGAAAAAGCAGATAAGGTGAGCTTATTTTCAAAAGAAGGAACGGCAAACGTACGTCAATTAACACTTACACCTCTTAAATCAATCTGGAGTAAGTGAAGAGTAAAGTAAAGAAGGGCTCTAATCGAAATTTTGATTAGAGCTTTTCAATTATGGATGGAAAGGTGGAGAGCTTAATGGGTGAAAATACTTCGGTCATTTGTATGGGAGAGCTGTTGATAGATTTTTTCTGTACAGACGTGGACATTGATTTAGTAAGAGGGAAAAACTTTGAAAAGCAAGCAGGGGGAGCTCCTGCCAATGTATGTGCAACCATTGTGAAATTGGGAGGATATGCGCTGTTCAGTGGAAAGGTGGGGAATGATCCATTTGGACACTTTCTGAAAAATACATTGGACGAGGTAAAGGTAGATACGTCGATGCTTGTATTAGATAAAAACAACCCAACAACATTGGCCTTTGTGTCACTAAAGAAAAATGGCGAAAGAGACTTTGTCTTTAATCGGGGGGCAGATGCTTTTTTATTGGAGGAGGAAATTAATCAAGACAAAATGAAGCAAGCTGCCATCCTGCATTTCGGTTCGGCAACCGCTCTATTGGAGGAGCCTTTCAGAACCACCTACTATAACTCCTTGCGATCGGCAAAAGAAAGAGGACAGTTTATATCCTTTGACCCTAACTATCGTTTGGACCTTTGGAAAGGAAGAGAGAGTATTTTTGTAGATTTAGTGAAACAAGGAATCTCATTGGCTGATTTTGTGAAAGTCAGTGAGGAGGAATTAAAAATCATTACAGGTACCGCGGAGCTTGAAAGCGGTGTGCAAATTCTTCATGCGCTTGGAGCAAAAATAGTAGCCATCACATTGGGGAAAAGAGGCACATTGATCTCAAACGGAAAGCAACAAGAAACGATACCTAGTATTCCCGTAGATTCCATTGATTCGACTGGAGCAGGTGATGCATTTGTGGGAGCCGCACTTTATCAATTTTCCAAAGGGAATAACGCTGAAAAGGTACTGGAAGATTTTCAACTTCTTAAAGAAATTATCTTATTCAGCAATAAAGTAGGCGCCTTGGTTTGTACAAAGGTAGGTGCTATTACAGCCATTCCGGTACTGGAAGAAGTTATATAGATACAGTATTCGTGAGGGTGTAGTAGAAATTATGGCAAGTAAATAAATTTCTAGATGGCAATTTGAAGAGAGCGTGAGCGCTAAAATTAGAATAACCCAAGGTTGTGTGCTCTCACCTTGGGTTATTTTCCGGAATTTCCGGTTATGATGGTCTTTGATAGAGAGAAATTGCTCTTTAAGACGAATGAAGTGGAGGAATTGTATGAGTTTTTCGAGGATTGACTTGTAGATTCATAAAGTGATTTTCGAGCTCTTACTTTTTTAAGATAGAAAATTTTAGTCAAACGTTTGAATAAATTAATTTTTGGCAACTTTGGATTAGGAATAAGAGGGGTGCGTCATAGATCGACTAATTTCAAATGGTTTATCGATATAACATTGGTTGAGCGGAGCGGTTGCCTTGCTAGGGTGGATTGAGTGACTCCAAGTTGGAGTAGTGAATTGAATTATACAATAAACTGGATGAATTATTCAAAAAAGGGGCGAAAGTATAAAAAAAACGCTCCTAATTATACAAAAAACACGTTCAAATAGACGACAATCCATATATTTACATAAAAGACCTTACAAATCACGATCAAGAGCTCTTCCGAAGTGGGTCAGGGTGCCTGTCCCTACGACACTGTTGGCTCCAGCACCGTCAGTGTATTATTCGTCGTATTCAGGTTGACGCTTGCGCCTATTGGGATGGCGGCTTTGTATCTGCCGTGTCCGGTGGCGAGGTTGATCATAAGTGGTTTTTTAAAAGGAACGAGAAAGTAATTGATTAGGTCTGAGTATGTGGTGTTGTAAGAAGCGGGACAATTCGTGCATTCGCCCATGATAATACCGAGACAGTCATTGAACTTTCCTGCCATGGACAACTGGGTAAGGAAGCGGAAAATCATCGTAGCAGGTGCATGGACTTCTTCCAGGAATAAAATTTTCCCTTTTGTATCAATTTCATATGGTGTGCCAAGGGTATTCACGATGGATGTCAGATTGCCTCCAACGATGGGACCAGTCACGTTTCCAGGCGTAACACTCATCAGCATCATTTCTGGCGGGTTTTGAATAACGCGTGGTGATGTGAAAGTGGAGGTTGCTGTGAAAAATTGATTAAAATTATAAGCGGGGGTTTCCGCTCTAAAATCAATGAGCATCAGGCTGTGAAACGTAATGAGGTCACTATACTGATAAAGGCTATTCATTAAAACAGTGATGTCGCTGTATCCTGAAATCAACTTAGGATTTTCCTTGATAATATCAAAATCCAAAAATGGAAGGATACCCTGCACACCTGTCCCACCACGGGTTGGTAAGATCATCTTCACATCTGGATTCTTGAACATATCCATGATATCCTCTGCTCTTTTATCAGCAGGTGCTGACACGATACCATCAATAGAATACACATACTTGCCAAACACAACGTTAAACCCCCTATCCCTCAAAAACTGCACCCTCGCATCTATAATCCCTGCATCTATTGGACTTCCGGGAGTAATTAATCCAATCGTATCTCCACTTTGCAGAACAGGTGGTTTAATGGCCATTTTCCTCGCTCCTCAAAAATCATTTTACTTTTATATATATGACGAGAATAATTTTTGAGAAGAGGGAGGGGGAAAGAGCTAATACAACTTAAAGTAAGGAACTTGACGTTATATTAGATGTCAGGACACTGGGTTCAATCGCTCCTCAATTAAGCCTTATCAGTATAGTTTCACTTCTTACGAGCATATTAGATAACGACCCAATACACTTCTAAAAGATAAAAATACTAATATATGCAAGGTGATTGATAAAATGAAGCCGATTCATAGTAAGCTCGAAGATAATATTAACAACCTTAAAAATTGTTTTTATCATACATCCTCTCTTTCCATAAGAAACCTACAAGTTGGTAACGAAAATACTTTATATATGTCGCTTGTGTACATAGAAGAAATTGTGAATACGGATAAAATTGAGACTCATATAATAGAACCTCTTTTAGAATTTGATGAAGAGATAGAGTGGGACAATTTCTGCGTGGAAAACGTTTCGCAAAAAATTATTAAAACAGCAGGCATCAACATAGCCAACACCTTAGAAGAATTGACAGACGCTCTTCTTGACGGACATACTGTTGTATTAATAGACGGCTATGCTAAAGGAATTATTGCAAAGACTGCCCACATGAAAGAGAGAAGTTTGGAACAAGTAGTAAGCGAACGTTCTCCAAAGGCTGGTATGGTAGGATTAACAGAAAAACTTAATACAAATATTGGCTTATTGCGCGGCATGATAAAGACTTCTAGTTTTTGTGCAGACTCCATGAATATTGGAAACTTATCTAAAACTGCTATATCGATCCTATACATTCAAGGTGTCGTGGATCAAGATGTGTTGGCTGAAGTTAGAAGGCGTATAGAAAAACTAAAAGTTAACTATGTATTAGAGGCTAAATTAATTGAAGAAGCTATGGAGAATCCATCCAAAGATTTTTTGTTTTCGATGTCTGAATCCACCGAACGTCCTGATGTGATTACTTCCTCATTATATGATGGAAAAGTAGTAGTATTAGTTGACGGGAATCCATATGGCACCATCTTACCAGGCTTGTTTGTATCTGTCCTTCAGGCCCCAGATGAATACAATCAGAACCTGGGGCGTTTTAGTATTCGTTTTGTGAGGCTGATCAGCTTTATTATGACGATTTACATTCCAACCGCTTATGTTGTCGTGTCAAAATTCTATGCTGATAAAATACCTAAAAATGTGGCGGAAACCTTATTGAAAGGGGATGAGCTACTTTCCCCTTTTTGGAGTATGATTGTTTTATTTTTTTTACTAACGGTTTTAGCCGATGCGATTTTTCGAATCCCTCAGAGTGCAATCATTTTTGTTTCTTTGTTGGCTACCATAGCAATCGGAGAAACAGCAGTTTCAGCAAAAATAATACACCCAGTAACCCTTATATTGGTGGCCATTACCTATTTATTAAGCCTTTTACTTGTTTCCAAACAAATGGCAGCTCCTACGAATACCCTCCGGTTTGCATTTTTATGGATTGGGAATTATTTCGGAATTTCTGGCATAGTTATCGGGACCACCATTCTGGTTATCTATATGGTTTTCCTTCGTTCAGTTGGGGTACCATACTTAACCCCCATCATCCCCTTTCGCATAAAAGAATTTAGTGATACGTTCTTTAGAGGCAAATTAGAGAAGATAAACAACAGTAAGCATAGCTTTCCTAATGTTGATTGAGTGAAGGACGAGTGAGCAGATTACTCGTCCCTTTTATTAAAAAGCTCTTTTCTCAAAGATTGTTGCTATTTTACTGGTAAAAAGTCGGCAATTGGACTTTTTACTGCTTACATACTCCGGAGATCACAAGCATTATGCTTTGTAAAACAGAGAAAAGAGCACGACAGTAAGTAATTAACGGCTAGTTTGAGTATTCGAAGCAGCAACAAAGTTTACGAAAACAGCCTATTAAAAACAAACTTAAATTAACCACAATCCATATATGTAGATAACCAACTGAATATAAGGGTAATAAATGGATTTCCCTCTAATATTTTTCTTGAGCGGCCGCCCAAACTCTGAAATAATCAAGTTTAGAAGGAAAATATTAGAATCGAGGTCCAAATCATGCGGATAATGTCCATTGCTTATCTAGTTACCTTCAGTATCTGCACCATCCTAACAATTCTCATCGTTTATAAGGATGTAAATCACCCATTCGCAACGGCGATAGTAGGTGGTTACGCAATTTTTCTGATAGCTTCATTATTTTACTTCCTCTTTGCGATCTTATGGAAAGCAAGGAAATTACCACGTCCAGAGCTGAAAAGGAGAGCACGCCAATTCATTCTTTATTTTGTCATATTCTTTTGCTTGAGCTTTCTAATAAACTTTGGTGATCCAAATTTCTATAAATCTATCTCCATTGCAATCGGGATGTCGCTGGGATTATCCTTTTTCGACTTGGTCTTTTTACCGAAAAATACTGAACATTGAGCAAGGGGGACCCTATGAATTTTCTTCGTAAAGGTTATGGACTGGATGAGAATGGATTTATTGTCCGTGATGTTGGATTAGAAAAAATAACACCTGTTTATCAAAATTGTATCCAAGAAACAGTAGAAACCCTTCACATACAGCTTCCTAACCTGCTACATAGTGTATATGTGTACGGAAGTGTAGCCAGGTGTGATGCAGAAGTAGGAAAGTCTGACTTGGACATTCTAGCTATATTTAAACGAGTCCTGCATAATAACGAACATCAAAGACTGAAGAGATTAGGAGAGGGTTTGTCGCAAAAGTATTATCCGTTGGTCCGCGATGTAGGGTTAGCCAAAACCACTCTGGACTATTGTATGGATCCTAATAACTATCACGAACAGGCATTCCTACGTGAACTTTGTGTTTGTGTAGATGGAGAGGACCTTAGGGGACGTTTCGGACCCTATAAGCTGACAGAGGACATAGCGATAAGTTTTAATGGAGATATAGCTGAAGTTTCTGAGCGATATTTGAAAAAGCTACAAAGTACATTTGGGGAAGAATTTCATACAAACATACAAAGTTTATCACGTAAATTGATTCGTGCTCACTATTCCATGGTAATGGCTCGTTCGCAAATCTGGTCTACCAAGCTAAGTGAACAGGCTGCTATTTTTCTTCAACACTTTCCAGAAAAGAAAGAAGTGGTAACAACTCTCCAAAAATGGTTGGAAAAACCACCTGCTGACCGGACCAAGGCAATAGCCATAATGGAAAAGGAAAGTAAATGGACTAAGAATCATTTTACAAAAGAAGTCCAAAAAACAGTGTAGGAGGAATTCATTATGAAAACCGAACAACAATTTTACCAAGAAGGCAGATCCATTCAGACATACATGGATGAAATGAGTGAGTTAAAAGAAGAAAGCTTCACGGTCTACGAAAAATTCCGATTGCCTGAAGATGGATTAGTAGAAAAGCTGCAACAGCAATCACTTCATTTTCTAACCATCACAGAAGACTGGTGCGGCGACGCGATGATGATTAACCCAGTCATCCGTAAATTGGCGGAAGCTGCAGACATTGATTTTCGTGTAGCTCTAAGGGATGCAGATACGAGCCTGATTGACCGCCATCTGACAAATGGGGGAAGAGCGATTCCGATGATTCTCATTCTGAGCGAACAAGGCGAACTTCTAGGAAAATGGGGGCCGCGTGCACCAGAAGTCCAACAGATAGTGGATGAACTCCGCAATGGGCTACCGCCTAAGGAAGATCCTTCTTTTGCAGAAAAGCAGAAGGAGATTATTGCTACCTTGAGGGAAAGATATGTAAGTGAGGAAGTACTTTGGACATATGTGTATGAGAGTTTCAAGGTTACTTTGCTGAATATCTTGGAAAAGTAATAGAGAGTATGGAAAGCCTGAGGTTAAGTGAGATAACCTCAGGCTTCCTTATTGTGGAATTCTCCAGAGCGGTAATGTCCTATTTCGTCTAACATAAAAAAGATACAGGAGGCGCCGACAGCTAACAGTAGGTACTCTGGCACAATTAAATAAGTAGCAAAGCCTAAACCTACATGTAGAATACCGGAAATTAACATACGAGAACTGCCGAATTTATTGGAGAAATAATCTGCAAAAATGGAAGCAGGGATACCGTAAAAAATTGTGCCTATCGATCCGAAAAAACAAAATAACAACAGCAAGATAAGGGAACCTAAGATAGCTTCAAAAAAGAAAGTGATATTGGTACTGCCCTCGGTGGAAAAAACAAACCATTCGAACATAAATATTAAAGCATAGAAGTAAGTATTGCTACCCTAACCTTTCTGAAGCTATCTTTTGTGACTTACTCTCTAAATGTAGGAAAAAACAGCAAGGCTGTGAAAAAACATTGCACGACTTTTATATATGCAGGAATGCTAGAAATTAAGAATAGAGAGATACATAAAATCAAAGTATGAATTAGTATGTAGGAATTACCTTTTATCATAAGTTTTTTGCTCCCTTTTTTATCTATTCTCTTTCACTATAAAGGAATTATCTGGGTTTAGAAATACATATTTTATTAAAATTGAAAATCCTTAATGGAAAGGTGTACATGTATGAGAGTTTGAGTACATAGTTAGCCGAGGTTAATCACCTTGGGTTACTTTTTTCATGGAGATTTCTCATCGTGGGTCACCGTGCCTGTCCCCTCGATGCACCCTCCATGCAGGAGGGTGAACCTATAGGAAATAATGTCGATAAACTGTGTTGAAAATCCAAGGTTTGTAGATATTTCTCGGGAAATTGTTGAAATATGATAGAAGGAATATTTAGATGCGACACATAAATCCTTTATTAGTTAAAAAAATCGCCTATGTTACACATTCCGTGTATCACAGGCGATTTTATAAAAAGTAATTTGTAACGTATCGGGTATCGATATAGGTTTATGCTATTATGTAATGACTTAATTGAAGTAACAATCCCAACTAACAATACCCACCCGCGACATATCGCCCGGCGATACGCCGCTAGAAACAATGCTAAGTTGCCATGGGCTTACTTCTTGAATAACGAAATAAGCCAACTCCAATTGCCACTTTCCCGCTTTTGCATCTCTTCTAGTCGCTTATTAAATTCATTCTGAGATAACCATTCTTTTTTCTGTTCGTCGCGCATTTTCTGTATTTCTTCTTGTAAGAGTTCGGTTCTTTCTCTTTCTTGTTCCAAAAGAGTTTCATAGTGGGCTCTTTGCTCTTCTGTTAACTTCTCAATCTTGTTATTTGTTTTTTGTGCTGAGTTGCCAATACTGGAACTGATGAAATGATGATCCTGCTGAAGCTGAGCCACCGTTGTTTTGATTTGTGACATATCCTGTTTTAATTGAATGTTCATTTCACGTGCAGAGGCAAGTTCACTCGCTAAGTATTTAAAAAATTCTTTCATCTGCTCTGGATCGCTTGGTAAAGTTTCGTTCGTATCGGGTAGCGCTATATCTGTTTCCGACATGTTTTCCAAACGCTCTTTTTGTTGCTCCACTATATCGCGTGCCGTGCTGTCAAGAGGCTTGTCCGTATCACGCAGCGCTACAAGCGCTTTAACATCTGATTCAACAAAGATCCGCCTGTCTCCATCCTTTAAAAACTCGTATCCATTTCGCTCTAATATTTGTCCATATTTCCGTACAGTAGGGGTGGCAATCCCCACTTCTTCCGCAACTTCTTTGGTCGAATATGCCCGTTCATGTGGTTGTATATCGTTTCGCATATCGCACCTCCTACCTTTTAATATGAAGGTTTTATAGCTTTTTGGCAAGGGGTATATCGGGTATAAATATAAAGAGGGATAGATTTTAAAACACGACAAAAATATAAATCAATATAACTGATCTCCTTAATTTCTCATATATCCTAAAAATTACAAATGTGATACTATGAAAACCATATTAATAATAGTAAGTAAGGGGGCATTTAAATGGATTTAATAATGATTCTCTTTGTTTTTTGCATATTAATGTCTATTACTTCAACTGCTAATATACTACTGAAAACGACAAGAAAAAAAGATTGGTTAATATCCTTTTCATTAAGTTTCGTGCTTTCCATTGTTATTACAACCTTGTTGAACGGCTAAAGGGAAGTTAGGAGCACCATCAAACCTAAAACCTGATGAAATAAGGGGAGTACGAGATGAAAAGCAAAGTGAAAGTGAGCTATGAATACAAGAATAGGGAAAGTGGTTCTACTAAACTATGGCTAGCCTGGCCGCAAAGTACACGGGTAGAGGATTTTAACACCACCCGTCCCCCTTCCAAACTCACAACTATTGTTGATCAGGAAATCGCTTATTTCGAATTGGAGGAAGGGGAAAGTGTGCAGCTCTCCTACTCGGTTGGAAAGTATGCAGGGGATAGGTGTTTGTTAACGCAAGAAGCTCGTTCCTTTTACCTGCGGTCGACAAGGTTATCACCCATAACGGATGATATGAGAGTATTGGCACAGGAGATAACTGCCGGAAGTAGAACGGAACAGGAAAGTGCGAAGCTTCTCTTTTATTACCTAATAGACCATTTTCAATATGTTTATCCTCCCAAATCTCGAGGTTCACAGGACTTTTTATTAGAAAGAAAAGGGGACTGTGGGGAATATTCTTTTCTTTACACTGCGCTATGCAGGGCACTGGATATTCCTTGTCGCACAGTAGTTGGGAGCTGGGCAGTTGGAAAGATGCAGGCACATGTGTGGAATGAAGTATATATAGAAGGAACAGGATGGGTTCCAGTCGATTGCAGCATGGCTTATATCCAAAAAAAGAAGAAATGGCAATTTCTCTTCAGTGATATTAAAACACTTCCATGGCGTAAATACTTCGGATCCACGGAAGGCCAACGAATCATTTTTTCCTATGATGCGGAAATTCCACTGGAACCGGCTTATGAGGAACAGGAGGATGAGAGATTACAAACTTCCTTTTTTTCCATAGACGGCAAGCCATTCAATTGGGGCTATCAAATACTTGAAGGTGCCGCCCCATACATGCAACCGGCATACCCTAAATTTAATGAAAAAAATCTGGAGGACAAAACAGAAAAAACAGATGTAAGAAGCTACCTCGGTGAATGGCAGGCGAAAGAGACGGGTATCAGAAGAGTTGCATTTCTTTTGAAAAAGATTTGCATTCCAATAGTGCTGATTACTGTCATTCTTGGCCTGTTAATGGACCAGAAAATGCTCGATGTTGTGCAGAATTTAGCTCTTTTCCTCGCGGCAGGATCATTTGTGGCCAGAGGAGAGCGTCCATTATTATACGGAGTGTTTATGGTGTTATTTTTATTGGGACTCCTATCAGTGATAAGTGGGTAGAGGGAATATTTCTCTGCCCGCTTTTTCTACTTTAGTACTTTCGCTCTAACTTTTGACCCTGATCAAACAAAAAAGGCCCGAATAGTAACTTCATGGTATAATTTTGAAAAAAGCTCTTATAGAAAGGAGCAATTATTTTTGTATAAGAAATGGATAGCACTTGGCTTTATAGGAATTTTACTGATTGGAGGGGGCTTTGTGGTGAGAGGGATGCAATACGATACGCCTGCATTGAAGGATTCCTTTACAAGGGATTTTATCATACAAGATAAGCAGGCACCTGAAGGGTTTCATGTATTTGAATCGAAGATTGATACATATACGATGTTGTTTCCTAGTGATTTTCAATTGGTTAGTGATCCGCCTGAATTTTATGGGAGACAGGGGGATTATTATGAAGTTTGGGTAGCTGAAAAAGAGGATGAGGAAAAGAAAATTTTCGGCATAAAAAACACCTTCAAAAGAGTTGATGGTGACCAAGTCCAGTTTCAAATAGAATCTCTCAAAGATGAAAGTGAGAGAGAGAAATATTATGAAATATATGAAGCCAATAACCTGATTATTTTCTTGGAAAAAAAGGTTGAACACTATGATACTAATAAAAAAGAGTGGATTTTAGGAAACCCTGACCATGAAGGTGCAAATGTTTATTACGGCTTTGTTGCAAATAAAACTACTAATCAAACAATGGAATTGGACTATTCTATCGTCTGTCCAGAAGGATGTAATATTGATACAAATGAACAAGTAGAATTCATGAAAACTATGTTGGAAAGTGTACAGTTTGAAACTGTAACGGGGAACGATTAATGAGCGGGCAAGCCTTTATATCGGATGATGCAAGAAATGAATTAACAAAAAAACAGTATGACGTAGTAACGGTTGAAGAGGTTATAGCAATTGTTCAAAAAGATACCGGAATTTCATTAAGTAGTGAAAATGTTACTTTATATGACAGTGAATCCTTAAAAATCGGAAAAGAATCAGGGATGGATGGTTTAGCGATACATCTCCACCTGCCAGATAAACAGATTGATCAAGTTTACTATATTTATAGAGGAACTCACGATGGTAAGGATGCCTACTATAATGCAACAGGAATAGCGGCAGCTTCCAATACACTGCAACTAGATGACGCAGAAGATTTCTTTAAACGGGTAAATATCACTGTACTAAATCAAGGGTTTGAGCCAACCAATTTTGGAGATGGACATTCTTTGGGTGGTCATGTGGTGATAAATCTAGCTTTAAAAATAAACACTTCTTCAAGTTATTTAAATACATCCTTTGTTAATGTCAGGGGTTTAAATGATGCACCAATAAATACTTATACTCTTAGCCTGTTTGATGAAGGGTTTAATAGACACCTTAAGAATAACCTTGGAATTAAAAATCCACTAACCCTCCCAGAAAAAGACCTAATCCAATACACCAAAGAGTACTACAACGAACCTTCCCAAATTATCGAACATGTTCGTGTCACAGGGGAGCCTCTATATACTCAAGATTTCAAGGGCAAGCTTTACATAGGTTCGCAGATTCATTATTTGGGTGACTTGGAGACGGAGGAATTCACGAATGTTGCGCAGTATCCTTTTTCTCATCTGACCTGGATGCCTTTTTTTAAGTTGCAGGAATTAAGGTATAATGCTGGGGTTTCTTCTTTTATTGAAGGGTTTGGGAATTTTGATAGGAATATTGGGTTGGAGAAGGCGAAAGAGATGTATGAGAGTCCGTTAGGAAGGTTCATTCTTGGAGTGAATATTACGAACGAAGCTAGAAAGTCTGCAACTTCACTTCTTTTCAACCCCATGTTTGGTCATCAGCTTTTCCAAGGGTACCAACAGCGTGACCAGCTAGAGTATCACGGGATTGCACATCTAACGGAGTTATATAGAACGGGTAATATGAAGACGTACTTTAATATGCTTGATCCAATTGGTGGTATGCCGATCCTCCTTGACAGGGAAGAATTGTTAAAGTTCATGGAAAAATGCCAGAATGGTGTGGGAGATAAGCAGCAAATCATCCGAGAGTTAAGAGGTTATATCCATAGTGAGCTAGAAGAGATCTATTCGGGAGTGAAATTCGACATAGGCATGGGCATAAGTGCTTTGGAGGCAAACCCGAGTGTGCTACTCCCTAAAAGTAGGATGCCGACTTACGGAATCCTTGGTGGAATTCCTAAAGAGCGAAAAGCCAGGAGTGTTGTGTTTGATGAGAGTTTCGAACCGATTGAGCAAGGGGTGTTGGGGCCGCTTGAAGAGATCATACAAACGATTGAACAGGAAATCAAGCATCTGGAAAAATTCATTCAAGATATTGTGGGAACACTAGATGTTCTTTTTGATAGAGACAAGGAGCTTGCCAGTTCCATTCATTCCGCGCAAATTGTGACAGGAGGAAGCAGATGAGCCCAGTAATAAAAGATACGTACAAATTTCCGTTTTCCTCCGGTGAGTTCCTGCATAACGCTTCCCCAACCTTAAAAAACCTATTGAGAAGAAATGAAGAAATTAATGAAAGCATTGTTCAATCCAAAAAACACCTTTCTAACCAAGCTGGCGAATACATCGATTCACTAGAACAATTCCTCGAAATGTACCGCCGCATCACAACCACCCAAGCCCAAGATCAGCACCGTCTACTATTTGAACACCATTCCCGTTTCGCTGCTTTTCTGAAAGAGGCTCATGTGAGGGATTATAAGCTATATTATGAAGAAGAGTGAGTGCGGCATGATGCCCCTCGCTTTTTTTCGCATCCCGAACATTTCCGTTGCAATTTGGTTCCTCCCCCCCTAAACTAATTACAAACATTCTTAGAATAAAGAGGTACCATTATGAATCATACATCAGAAAACAGGGAGTTTGGGTTAGGAGTTGCCTTTGCGGGTTTGTCATACATACTGTGGGGGATTCTCCCTTTATTTTGGAAGCTGGTGGACGATGTCCCAGCTGGTGAGATCCTTGCGCACCGGATTGTCTGGTCGCTTGTGTTCATGTTGCTTATTTTGGCTGCATTGCTAAAAGTCCCTTCGTTTACATTAGAGCTTAAAGGGCTTTTGAAAAATCGCAAGAGGCTGATTGGAATAAGCCTTGCTTCCATTTTTATCAGCATCAACTGGGGCCTCTACATTTGGGCGGTTAATTCTGACAGAGTCATCGAAGCGAGCCTTGGCTATTACATCAATCCGCTGGTAAGCATTTTACTTGCCGTTATTGTTTTGAAAGAAAAACTGTCTGGGTTGCAGACATTGTCTATTATTCTAGCAGGGGCGGGGGTGCTCGTGCTTACCTTTAGTTTTGGAACTTTTCCGTGGGTCGCGATCATGCTTGCATTGAGTTTTGCTTTTTATGGGTTGATTAAGAAGATGGTCCAGGTGGGAGCGTTGGTTGGGCTAGCGATTGAAACACTATTAATTACGCCGTTTGCGTTATTGTTTTTGAGTTATGTGCATGGTGTAAGTGGCGTTGGTGGAGCCTTTGGTGGAGAGCTTGGAGTGACGTTGCTTCTGTTGTTGTCCGGTGTGGTCACGGCCGTCCCGTTACTTTTATTTGCAAGTGGCGCGAAAAGGATTCCGCTTTCCATGGTCGGTCTCTTGCAGTATTTTGCCCCGACCATCAAGCTGATAATGGGAGTGTATTTGTTTCATGAGCCGTTTACGGACGCTCACCTTGTGGCGTTTGCGTGCATTTGGGTAGCGCTTGGAATTTATACGTATACGTTGATGAGAGGTTGGCGGGTAAGGCGGGCAGTTGTTCCAACTAAAAGTTTATAAATATTATAATGCTCCCCATCCAATCTCCTAAGAAGAATGGGGAGCATTTTTTTAAGTTCTAGTAATCTATCTTTAAAAGGTAATTTTCCTAAAAGTTATCTAAAGGCTTGACTTCCATCCCCATATATCTTTCCGTCAATCGGCATGCTTTTTCATATTCGCCTTTCTCGCGGTAGTATTGGAACAGCTCTCTCTCATATAACGAGAGAATGGTGTGGTTTCCTTCTACCTGTAAGTGTGGGAGGAAGGTTTCTTCTAGGAAGCGGAAGTACTCTGCCTTTTCTTTCTTATCAAGCTGCAATTGGAGTGCGTGAAAAGCATGAAGATAGGTGTGGTTGGACATTCTTTCGGCCATATGAATACCTGTTCGTAAGTGATCCTCCAGCTCTTCTTTTATGTAAATTTCGCTCAACAGTGAACTGTGGACATAGCCCCTTAAAGCTCCTAGCTTGAGATGGGGGAGTGAGAGCTTTACGCATTGTTTCAACACCTTTTGATACGCTTCTATTGCTTCCAAGTAGAGTCCTCTGGATGTGTAGTGGACCCCAAGGTTATGCCATATGTATATCTCTTTGGCTTCTTCATTATATCTACGGCAACTTTTAATAAGGTCTTGGTAGTTGTTTAAGACATCGTCCCTCAAGTAAATAGGATCAGAATCCATCTGTAAAAGCATTAATAAATGTGTGTCTATGATACGCTTGAAATTGTTAGTCTTTTGAAAATAAGTAAGTGCTAGATTACAGTAATGATAGGCTTTTACCTTTGCACCCATTGCATGTAAGGCTGAGGCAAGGTGATAGTAAAATTCATAATTTGCATATTCTAGTGGATTTACATCCATTAAATGTTGGGCTGCTTTCTTGGTTTTCCCGATCGATAAGTAATAGATGCCCAAGGTGTGAGAAAGCAGGTTCCTGTTCTGACGTTCAAGGTTTTCATAGCGGGTTTGAATCTGTTCCAATAGATTCCTTCCACGTTCTAAATCCCTCTTTGTTAGCCAGTATCTTGCAAGCAAGATTCGATAGGTTTGTTGTACTTGAGGGATATGTATAAAGGTGTTATTTTCTATTTCTTCTTTTATTTGATCAAGCTCATCGTTCTCTTGATGAATCATCATTTGAAGCCAATCATCTAACAATTTCTCCAACTGCTCATAATCGGCAAACTCTTTTTCAAGGTCAATATTCAGTTTTTCGCAAATAAGATCAGTGATTTCGGCAGAATATTTAGTGTTCCCACTCTCTATTTTACTGATGTGGGTGACAGAGCATATCCCTTTCCCCAGCTGCGTCTGAGTCATCCCCGAACGCTCACGATATAACTTAATGATCAACCCTTCTTTCATCCTTTTCACCACCGATATTTTACCCTATCTTAGCATTTATTTTAGTCAGGTAATAGGCAGTAAAAGGTGGTTGGATGTCTATTTTTTACAACTGAAAAACGTAGGTTTGGGAAAATTAAATACTCCTCATTGAAATCAATAGGGCTGATTGTTTTTCATCCTGAGTCTTTTTGGCTATAAAAACTAGTCTATTACTCTCGGTTGATATATTAATAGATTTGGAAAAACCCAGTTAAAACCCAGATATTAACCCAATTTACAGACAAAACTTGTCCCTCTAAGATTAAGGATAGAATCATAGAAAACTATTAACTATAAGAGGGTGAAAAGATGAAACGAACCAAGCGACAAGCACTATCTATTTTATTTATTTTTGTACTACTGTTCAATGGATTTGCATCGCAAGCTAGTGCTGGATTTGAGTACTCTAAGGAAACGGACGCTAAATTGGACATTCTGAAGAAAGGACCAGCAGAGCAAGACATCTTTAATATGTTTGAACAGGAGAACAACGATCTTTTATATGGAGAAAAGGTTGAGTCATCTAATCCAAATGAAAAAGTAAGATTAATAGTTGAAGTAGAGGATAAGGGAGATTCCTCCCAAACAGAGCAACAAATAGAAAAAGTGAAAACTAGCCTAGTAAAAGCTAGAAATATTTCAGGGAAAATAAGACATACCTACACAGAAGGTTTTTATGGATTCAGTATGGAGTCCACTTTAGGCGAAGCAGAGAAAATTCAGAGCATGAATGGTGTAAAAGATGTACGTATCGCAAAGACTTATGAGCATACTGTTGTAAATAGCAAGGACTTGGTCGAAGCGATGAATGTATGGACAAAATATAACTATCGTGGGGAGGGGATGGTCGTCGCCATCGTCGACTCCGGAATAGATTATCGTCATGAGGCGCTGACGCTTTCTGAGAATGGAAAAGAACATGCAAAGCTTACACAGGATACTATCCAGGAAAAATTGGATGCCACAGAAGTCGCTGATAAATGGTACACAGACAAGGTACCTTCAGGCTATGACTGGGCTGATAAAGATGATGATGTTATCCCTGCAAAGAACTCTCATGGTACACATGTGGCAGGAATTGTCGGAGCATTTGAAGAGTCCCAGAAAAAAGCGGTCGGCGTAGCCCCGGATGTGCAGCTGCTAGCCGAAAAAGTCTTCTCTGATACAAGAAGCTATGCGTATGATGATGATATCGCAGCAGGAATCTACCATGCTGTGGAGCTTGGTGCAGATGTCATCAACTTAAGTTTAGGATCGGATGCAGGCAGTGTAGATGCGAATGATCCAGTTCAGCGTGCAATCCAGTATGCAACAGAACAAGGGGTGCTGGTTGTTGCTTCAGCTGGAAATGCCGCGTACAGCACTAAACAAAGCCTGTTGGAGCGTTCTAAGCTACCACTGGCAAAGAACCCTGATATCGGGCTTGTTGGAGATCCTGGTATAACGCCTTATGCCCTTCAAGTAGCCTCTTCTGAGAATGATCTTATGAAGGTAGATGGATTTCGTTTAAATGATGGTAGTGTGCTAGGCTACCAGATTCAGCCGAACATCAAGAAACCGATTGATCATCTAGACCCGACCAAGGAATATGAGGTCGTTTATGTGGGAGAGGGATTGACAGCAGATTTCAAAAATTTGGGATCATTAGAAGGAAAGATTGTCCTCTCCAAACCAGCAAAGGCCTATGCCTTCTATTCTACAGTACAAATAGAAGCAAACAAGAAGGGAGCGGCAGCGGCAATCGTCATTCCACCACCAGGTGTGTCGGATTATTCTTCTCTTTATTTTAGTGCATATTCCATTCCTGCTGTCACCACTGAGCAGGAAAAAGGGAATAAGCTAGTTGAACTTTTACTAAGTGGTGAAAAGGTGACTGTGCAATTATCCGATGAAGGACTATGGGTGCAAAATACAGCAACAGAGCCTATGTCTTCCTTTTCCTCCTTTGGTTCACCTACCGACTTAAGTTTTAAACCGGAAATTACAGCACCAGGTGGAAAAATCAACTCAACGGTCATCAATAACCAATACGAAACAATGAGTGGAACCTCCATGTCGAGTCCACATGTTGCTGCAGGTGGTGCCCTCTTGCTTCAAAAGTATTATCAGGAGTGGGAGCTTCCTAAAACAATGGAAACAGTCTTGAAAGCCAAAAATGCACTTATGAATACATCGATGCTTTTAACCAATCCAAAGCATGAAAACACGGTATATTCACCACGCAGACAAGGATCGGGTATGATGAAAATCGAGCAGGCACTAACGACCCCATACTTGCTTCAGCATGTTGGAGTGCCACTTGAACAAGCTGCTTCTGTCGCACTTAAAGAGATTGACCGTACCTTTGACTTCACGTTGAATGTCGAAGCGTTGAACAAAGATCTTGTTCACCCAAAACATCAATATGAAATCTTTGTCGATGTGTTGACAGATGAAACGGAAAAGAGAACCTATGAGGGAGTAGAAAGAGAGTATTTAACTTTAAACTCTATTCCAGTAGAAAATGCTTTTATTAAGATTAATGGAAAACAACAAAAAGGAAACAGCAAGTTCCAATACAAGCCACATCGTGATGACAAAGTGAACATTTCGATCACCTTGCCAAAAGAACTTAGTGATGGCCGCTTTGTTGAAGGGTATGTACGTTTTGTTCCGAAGGGAAGCTCTGTAAAGGAGTTAACCAATTTGTCCATTCCTTTCATGGGCTATTACGGTGATTGGGGTGCCATCTCCAATGTGGATGAAAGCCCAGTAACCGGCGATGCCTACCTTGGCTATACGGTCCTGTGGAATGAAATACTGGACCTGCCATTAGGATACGATGGAGCTACCGGAACCTTTGATGCGGATGCAATAGGGGTTTCCCCAAGATCCACCAGTTCAGGTGCTTATCCTTCCTTTACGGCTCTACGTAATCTGAAGGAAATGACCCTAAGTATTCAGGATGAAAACGGAAACACTGTATCTACTATCGGAAACTTCGAAGAGTTCACAGAAGATGGAAGCCCATACCCGTTCCGCAAAAATATCATGAGCTACCGGAATTACTATTATTCTTTTGAATATCCTTTCTGGAACTCTCTTGATAACGAAGGAAACATACTTCAAGATGGACAATATTACTATGTTTTTACTAGCACTCTTGACTATGAAGGTGCAGAGCCACAAGAAACGAAAGTGCCAATAAAAGTGGATACGGTAGCACCTGTGGTGAAAAACTTGAAAGTGACGGAACAGCAGGATGAATCCTATAAAATTACTTGGGATGTGGAAGAAGAGGGAACAGGTTATATCGGAAGCATGATTTGGGTGAATGGTTCCTATAAAAACCTCAGAGACAGCAAGTACGAATATGTTTCTTCTGTTAAGCCTGAGATCGTCATGGTATCCTCTATCGATGCTGCTCGAAATGTAGGGGTTGGCTATGTCGGCAATGAAGAATTGAAACACGCTGATCCATTTATCAACTACCTTCACGTATCCGGGACCAATATTAATGAAAACAAGCCAGCATCCATCACTGTATTCGGCTATAAACGACTTGACTGGCATTTTGTCATAACAGATGCTGAAGGGAACTCCTTGGAAGAAGCGAACATTGACAATGAACACTCCATATACGGATTACGTTGGACTCCTGATGCAGACTATCCAGAAGGGGACTATTACGTAACCGTAACTGGTACAGACGAAACTGGATTAACCTTAACTTCTGCACCAAGAAAAATGACAATAAAAAGATAGATGGTATTCCTAGGCTCCTTTGCTTTTGTAGCAGAGGAGTCTTTTTTATTTTTGGATGATGAAGGACTTAGGCTAGCAAAAGACGAAGTTTATGAAGAGTATCAATAATCATGGTTCAGTAGAGATAGATGTTAAGGTAAGCAACATATTACATACATGAAAGGTTGAGATAAATTGTTTAATAATATATACAAAGAGGCAGCCATCTTATTTCTCCAAATGGTTGCTTCCGGAAAAATACGTGAAGCATTTGAAAACCACATTGCCCCTGATTTCCGTCACCACAATCCTTATTTTCGCGGGGATGCTGAATCGCTCATACAAGCAATGGAGGAGAACGCAGCTCAAAGCCCAAACAAATGAATTGAAGTGAAGCATACAATTGCAGATGGAAATACCGTTGCTGTTCACTCTCATATTAAACAGAATCCTATGGACCTCGGAGCGGCAGTGATTCATATTTTCCTTTTTGAAGGCGAGAGGATTGTGGAATTGTGGGATGCCGGCCAGGCAATTCCCGAAGAATCGCCGAATGAATATGGGATGTTTTAATACGTGAAGGTGACGGGTAAAGCACTTTGTTAGACAATGTGAAATTCCAAGAAAGCAGGCGAACTCCATGGATTTTTTCGAAAAAGTCAAGAGTGGGATTAATCGCGTCAAAGACGCCAATGGCATTCCGGTTCCCATCACTGCTACCATGCTGCAAAAAGTACTTCGAAGGAACGACAAACTCCAAGAAGTTACAGTAAAAATCATGAAGAGAGAAATACACATCACCGGAAAAGCGCAAGCGGACCTAAAGGTGACAAAGAAGGACCTCTCCTTTTCCATCACCCTCCACCCTGTACAGATGGAAGGTAGAGAGCTAATCTTCAAGATTGCTAAACTCAAACCCTTAAACCTTAGCATTCTTAATAAACGCATTTTCGACAAGCCACCGCACCTTACCTATAAGAGTGGGCATATTAGAATTGATTTTAATAGTTGGGAGATTGTTCGTAAGATCCCGATAGGAAAAATTAAGAATTATCATATGGAAGAAGGGGGAATCATTATTGTTGTGGGGGTTTAACGATTCACCTGAACTCCTTCCTTCTCCCTTTAAAGAAAACGCTTGCAACCAACCTCTCCCACATGTTACCATCACAATATACAACAAATTGTATATTGTGATGGTGAAGCTATTGAAAAAGAGTGTGAATTTGTATTTGAAAAGCGGAATTATTCTGCAGAAGCTTAGTGAGAAGCTGCTTTTTGTTGAAGTGAATGAAAGAATACCGCGAGTGGAGGATCTTTCAAAAGAGCTTGAGGTCGGACGAGGAACCATCCAGACGACTCTTCAAAGGCTCGTAAAGCTTGAGGCTATTTCCTTGGAGTCGCGTGGCCATCTTGGAACGTTTCTTCGGTATAAGGATACGAATGAATTATTAAAATGTGCAGGGGTCAATCAGGTAACAGCCGTAATGCCTTTGCCGTATTCAAGAAAGTACGAAGGCATGGCAACTGGTCTGACCTTTGCCTTCGAAAAATTGAATATCTTCTTTAACATTGCTTTCATGAGAGGGTCAAGCCTTCGAGTCGCGGCGCTTCGTGAAGGAAGATATGATCTTGCTTTGGTATCGAAGTTTTCCGCCAGGCAGCATATGGATGAAGATGAAAACCTAGAGTTAGGCCTGGCTTTTGGTCCCCAATCATATGTTTCCAATCATGGCCTTATGTTTGCCGATGAAGCTTCCGAGTCAATTCAGGATGGAATGAAGATAGGGGTAGACCCATCATCCACTGACCAAAATACACTGATACTCGCAGAAACAGAAGGGAAAAACGTCGAGTTGATTTCCCTGAACTATATGCATCTATTATCCAATCTGCAAGCGGGGAAGATTGATGCGACTGTTTGGAATGTGGATGAAAGGAATCAAAATCAGATCAACATCCGCCCTCTGACAACTTCTGCTGCTCTGCAGATGGAAGAGGAGATGACCGAAGCTGTTTGCTTGATGAACAGAGGGAACCGAAAACTGGAATATCTGTTGAAACTTATTTCTATGGATGAGGTAAGGGAAGTCCAGCAACAAGTAGAGAGAAATGAAGTAATTCCAAGATATTAAAATTACATAAAATGCGGGATCTTCACCGGAAAATACACCTAGAAGACCCCCGCAGTCTGCTTAAAAAATATACTCTCAAACTACTATAATCTTAAAATACAATTTTTTGTATTTTGATTCTAGCCTAAAAGAAAGGTCGTGAAATTAATGAGCATGCTTAAAGAAAGGGTCGACATCCTCATGTCGACAGAAACCATTACGGAACGTGCACAGGAAATCACACTCAAAACAATGGAAGCTTATGTGAATTCCACTCAAGAAGAAGAAAAGTACCAAATGCTCATTACCCATTTGGCTATGGCGGTAACGAGGATGGACAGGGGAGAAGAGCTCTCAGCACCACCCGAGATGATAATGCAGGAGGTAGAACAATCCCCTTATATCCATGAAGCCAACATTCGAGTGGAATGGATCGAACAGCAACTGGGAGAACCTTTACCGCAGGAGGAAAAAGCCTTTTTACAAATGCATTTTGTAAGCGTTTTAAACAATTAATCTATTACTCTGGAGGGGTTAACTATGAAAATCGTAATTGGCGGACAAGTGGAAAAAAGTGAAATTGAAAAGTTGGTAATCGAGCATGGCAATGGAAAGGTTGAAACGCAAGTCAAGCCGGATTTGGAGGCTGCCATGATGATGAAGAATGGACAGGCAGACTATTATGTTGGGGCTTGTCATACCGGTGGGGGCGGTGCGCTTGCAATGGCCATTGCGCTTCTAGGGAAAAACAAATGTGCCACCATCTCCATGCCAGGGAAACCTCCTGTGCAAGCAAAGGTGCAGGAGGCAGTGGAGCAAGGGGCAACCGCCTTCGGTTTTACAGGAGATCATAAGGAAAAAGCGGTGGAACTGCTATTGGCTGAACTTTTAAAAAAGTAGGGAGAAACGGGGGAGTTTTTCATGGTATTAGAAGCAGGAATATTAATTTTACTAGGGGTAGTAGGAGCCGTCATGGCGAATATGGGGATTGCTGTTTTTAATGACGGTTTGAGGCCGGTCGTACCGGAAAATCTGGAAGGGCGCATGTCGCGGAAAGAACTTTCTGTTACTGCATTTGCGATGAGCTTTGGACTTGTCATCGGATTTGGAATACCGATTTCTATTGCAGGAGGTATCCTGCTGATTCATAGTATTTTGCTAGGAACGGATATCATCGGGCTTTCCTTGAACAAGGGGAAGGTATCAACTGCCATAGCGGGTCTAATTGGTGGACTTTATGGTGCTGGTGTCTATTTCGGCCTTCAGTTCGTGGTGGCAGGGTTTGAAAAACTGCCTTTGAATTTCGTTGACGGCTTCAATTTAGTCGGCGCGCCGGTTGTCGTATCCTTCATGGTCTTCCCTGCGATTGCGATTGCGTTGCAGTTTGGCGTGAAAAAAGGAATCATCGCTTTTCTAGTCGCGGCCATTGCACGTCAGATCATTGTTTTCACGAACACAGAACAGTTGATTTCCATTGGTGGAACACCGGTTGTCCTAAGTCCGGAAGGGATTGCCCTTGTGGTAGGAATGATTTTCTTGATGACATTTGCCATCCGGGAAAAATCGGATGATACAAGCTTGTCGACATTAGCTAGTCTGTTTGTGGACCGTGTGAATCGTATCAAAAAGCATGTCTGGATCTTGATGATCAGCGGAGGACTCATCTCTGCAGCTGCCAACTATTTGATTGTTGCAGGAGACCCAATATCTCTTAATCTTTTATCAGAAGGAAAAATCTCCGAGGGTGCCATTGCTTCTTTTGCAAAAGCGATTGGGTTTGTGCCGCTGATTGCCAGTACGGCGATAGCGACAGGGGTGTATGGTCCTGCAGGATTCACTTTCGTCTTTGGGGCAGGGATCCTATCACCTAACCCGGTGGTTGCGGCCATTGCCGGTGCGCTCATTATTTTTGGGGAAGTTTGGTTGTTGACGTACTTGGCTAAATTCCTTGACCGTTATCCTGGTGTACGTGCTTCTGGTGAAAATATCCGTACTGCCATGACACGAGTACTTGAAGTAGCATTGCTGATTGGTGGAGCGAACGCGGCCAATGCGATTGTACCAGGCTTCGGATTCTTCGCCATTGCCGGTATTTACTTGCTCAATGAAGCGGCTGGGCGCCCAATCGTCCGTATGGCGGTTGGTCCTCTTGGTGCCATTGCAGTAGGTGTCATTGGAAACATTTTAGTGTTACTCGGTCTCTTTACACCGCCTCAATAAAACTTGATTAGAAGGAGACGATCTACATGTATATTCAAACCATCTTTGGCACGATTGCTCCGGAAGAGTTGGGGGTATGTGCGTGTCATGAGCATTTAAGTATTGACCTTAGCAGGATAAAAGGCGATCCGGATACGGCCCTGCAAGATGTGAGGCTTGTAATGGAAGACCTTAGAAGCTTTAAAGCACACGGAGGAAAAGCCGTTATTGAAGTAACCAATTATGGGATGGGCAGGAATATTCCTGCCCTTCTCCAAATAGGCCGTGAGCTAGATTTGCAGATTGTCGCAAGTACCGGATGTTATAAAGATCCTTTTATCCCAGAGGACCGGACAAGCTACACGCGGGATGATTTTAGCCAATGGATAATCGATGAAATTTCGCATGGAATGGACGGGACGGATGTACTGCCAGGTGTTATTGGGGAAATCGGCAGTAGTCTCAATAAGTTTGAGCCAATTGAGCTGGAGCTTTTCCATGGCGCTATTGAAGCAGCAAAAGTTACGAAGCTTCCATTATCCACTCATACCACTCTTGGAACGATGGCCTTGGATCAGGTCGAACTATTTATAAAAGAAGGGCTACCACTGAATCAGGTAATCATCGGACATCAGGACCTTAATGAACAAGATGAGGTCGTCCTGGAGGTGCTTGCTTCCGGTGCTTTTGTGGCACTTGACACCATCGGCAAGGAAAACTATCGGACAGATGCAGACCGCCTTGCTTCACTCATGAAATTTTTAGAAAAAGGTTATGAAAATCAGTTGTTACTGTCGAGTGATCTGACTCGCAATTCTCATATGAGGGTGAACGGTGGTCAAGGTTACGACGTGGTGCTCCGCAGTTTCATCCCAAAACTTATGGAACAAGGCGTAGATGAGAAAATGATTCAGAAGTTACTCACCAAAAATCCTCAGCAAGCATTCAGCATACGAAAAGAGGCGAGCTTATGAGATATGAAGATTCCATTTTGCCTAATTTGAGCATGAAAGAGGCACAAGCGCTACAGTTCCGTTTAATAGATGAGATTACGAGAGAGTTTGCAGATAATGAGTTTTTCCAGACGGGGGACGTCGGACTTCATCCCGCATATAACCGTCCATATGTAACAGCCCGGGTAGAGCGGGTCCTTGCGGAAACCTTTGATGCAGAGGCCTGCGCCTTGGTTAGAGGGAGTGGGACTGGAGCGATTCGGATTATCTTGAGCCAGCTGTTGGAACCAGGTGATGCTTGCATCGTTCATACAGCACCGGTGTATATGACAACCAAAGAAACATTCAGGATGATGGGAATAAAACAAAAGCAAGTTGACTTCAACGACTTGGAAAAGCTGCGAGCGCATTTACATTCTGATAACGATTCCAGAGTCTTTTATGTGCAACACGCAAGGCAGCAGCCCACAGATACTTATCGGTTAGATGAGGTCATTCAACTTGTAAAAGAAGTACGCCCAGAGCTACCCATTGTTGTGGATGATAACTATTGCGCCATGAAAATGCCTAAAATCGGAGTGCAGTATGGAGCGGAGTATTCCACGTTTTCCGGATTTAAGCTGCTTGGCCCCCAGGGGATAGGGATTCTATTGGGCAAAAAAGGAGCAATTGAACAGATTCATCACCGTAATTACTCAGGTGGAGGACAAGTACAAGGGTTTGAAGCACATGAACTCTTAAGGAGCCTTGTCTTTGCACCGGTTATGCTCGCTACTCAAAACGAGCAGGTGGAAGAGTTGAGGGAACGAATTGCTGCAGGAGAAGTCCCTCATGTAAAAGAGGTGTATATCACCAATTCCCAATCGAAAAATGTCATCGTGGAACTGGAGCAGCCGATTGCTCAGGAAGTGATCAAGGCAGCTTCGGACTTTGGTGCAGCCACCTACCCGGTCGGAGCGGAATCTCGCTTTGAACTGATACCGATGATTTATCGTGTTTCAGGAAGCTTTTTGGAAAGCCAGCCTGAACTTAAAGAGTATGGTCTACGAATTAATCCGATGAAATCCTCGGCAAGCACGGTCATTCGTATTTTGAACAATGTGCTTGAGAACATGGCAAAGAGGTGATCCGGGATGTTTCTTGATATGACATTGAAAAGAAATGAGGAACTAGTGAGGACCGCGACCTTGCTTCATCGCAATGGCGATATTCCGGCCAATACTTATGTACTGGATCTCGACCGGATCGAGGAAAATGTCCAAGCACTCTCACGCTCTGCTTCCGAACATGGCATAACATTATATTATATGACCAAACAAATAGGGAGAAGTCCGTTCATCGGGCAGATCATAGAGCAGAATGGGATTGATAAAGCTGTCGGAGTGGATATTGATGAGGCGACCATGCTTAAGAGCGGCGGTTGTAAGATTGGAAATCTCGGCCATCTTGTCCAACCTTCCAAAAGCCAGTGGAAGTATGTCCTTGAAGAGCTCCAACCAGAAGTGGTCACGTTATTTTCCTATGAAAGGGCACAACAGTTATCACATGTCGCTTTAGAGCTTGGAAGAAGGCAGGATATCATTTTGCGGGTCATCAAACCTTCCGACCAGGTGTTCCCAGGGCAGTTCGGCGGGTTTCTATTGGATGAGCTGAACGATGAAATTGAGCGACTTATCACGTTACCGGGAATCAGGATAATCGGGATAACGAGTTTTCCTGTCTTTCAACTGAATGAAGAGAAGAATGGAATGGCCTTCACCTCCAATATTCAGACGCTCCATAGAGCAAAGACCATCTTGGAACAGCACAACCTCGAGGTCAGGCAGGTGAATGCCCCAAGTGCTACAAGCTGCCATACCATGCCTCTTCTAAAAGAAAGCGGTGTAACACATGGGGAGCCTGGGCACGCCATAACAGGGACCACTCCATTGCACGCGTATAGGGAAGACCTCGCAGAAGTGCCATCCATGGTGTACGTCTCGGAAATCTCCCATATGGACCAGGACTTTGCCTATACCATTGCTGGCGGATTTTATGCGAGAGGAAATATGGAATCGGCTTTATATGGAAGTGACGAGACTGCACTTCTCACTCAACGCACCAATACAGCACTAGTTTCGCCTGAGAACATCGACTATTACGGAGCTCTTGAGAAAAAAGGGAACATGCATGTAGGGGATACAGTGGTTTATGCTTTCCGTACTCAAATTTTTGTTACCCGTGCACATGTGGCATTTGTGCGAGGGGTTCGCACATCAAACCCTGAAGTTGTCTATTTTCAGAAAAGGGGGCTGTAAGCGATGAAGAAAGTCACACTATTGATTCTCGACGGTTTTGGAGTTGGTGCAATGGAAGATTGCAAAACTGTCAAACCGGAGGATACAGAAGCGAACACGTATAAAAGCATCCGTGAATCGGTAGAATTGAGGATTCCCAACCTTTACCGGCTCGGACTGGAGAAAATAGCCGATGGTACTGGTGAGCCTACTGCGGCGTATGGAAAAAGCAATCTCGCACATTATGGCGCGGACACCTATATGGGCCACCAAGAACTGATGGGAAGCAAACCAGGCAGGCCTCAAGAGAGATTAATGAAGGATATTCACTTTGAATTGAAAGCGGCTTTGGAAGCTAACGAGTATAAAGTGGAGTATCCAATAGAGGGAGTACCAGTTCTTTTAGTGGAAGATTCCGTGGTGATTGGAGACAACCTTGAATCTCAGCTTGGCAATATCATCAACGTGGTATGTGACCTCAATCGTATCAGCTTTAAGGATGCCTGTGAGATTGGAAAAGTCGTGCGAAGCAATGTAGACACAAGCAGGGTCATTGTCTTCGGCAACACGACAACATCTACGGAAATCATCCTATCCACCGTTCATGAAAAAAATACTGGGCAATGGGGAGTGGACTCACCAAAAGCAAAGGTGTACGGTCCTGGTTACCGTGTACTTCATCTCGGCTACGGGGTCGACAGTACCAAACAGCTTGCCTATCTCACTGAAAAGAAGGGGTTGCCAGTCTTCAGGATAGGGAAAACCGCAGATGTCATCCAGGCGGATGGGTATGCTGACGGGGTCGTCGAAACAAAAGAGGTGTTACGTCATTTTCAGGATACGTACAATTCAACAAAAGAAGAGGCTCTTTTCCTTGTGAATGTCCAGGAAACGGATCTTGCTGGCCATAAAGAGGACAGTAATTGGTACAAAGAAGTCCTGGAAGAGGTTGATCGGTTTCTTGTTGAGTTCATCCCCACATTAGGAAAAGAGGAGTTACTGATTATCACTGCCGACCATGGCAACGACCCAACTATTGGCCACTCCAACCACACTCGCGAACAAACTCCCATACTAGTTGTGGGAGAGGAGATATCTCCAGTGGATCTGGGAACCAGAAACACCATGGCGGATATTGCAGCAACCATCGCTGAATATTTAGACGTGGAAAAACCGGAGTTTGGGGAGAGTTTTTTGAAGTTGATGTAGGGATGGTTCCTGCGCTTCTTTACCTTAATTGGCGAAGAAGCGAAAGAACCGACCCCTAAATCACAAAACGCTACCTATGAAGTGATGAGAGCTGGTGCAAGGATGAAAGTGGAGATGATGGAATAAATAAGGACCATGCCTATTGCTACAAAAATCCCCAGTACACTTCTACCACCGGACCGCTTAATGGCATCAAGATTATAGGTCCGATTTTGATGATGCTTCTCGATTTTTTTGGAAGCATGGATGTAATACAGATAGTTCCCCAGTACACCGAGGAACGCACCGGTCCCAATTCCTATCAAATAATCATAGGTACTAGGGATACCTGCTATATACATAATTGCGTCCAATAGGAGAAATATCATCAAAATAACGAAAATATGAACATACATTTTACGGTATCCCATCCAGGAAATACTTAAAAAGAACGCCGCCCAGTTCCAGCTTTGCATCCTAACCTCGCTGCCATCACCCAATTCCCACTTTTCACAATAGAAGTCATCATTAGGGCCGATAAATTCCCGTAAAGCCTCTTCCTTTGAACTCATTTGATGTAGCTCGGAGTGACCAATAGGGTCATTGCTCGCAGCTACCTCTTTTTGGGCAGTGTCCAAGTTGTTTTCTGATGAGGTGTTGGTGTTACTTTGCTCCTCTTTGGTAGCTCCGCATTTGGAACAAAAGACCGCATTTGTCGGTTGCTTCTCTCCACATGATTTACAGTACATCGGTGTTCCTCGCTTTCTATGAAACTGAATTTGGAATAATATAGTATATATGTAATAGGTTATCATTTATTTGGGGGTAAAGACAATTGAAATGATGTATCTGGGATGAAGACCTCAATAGAAGATGTGCAGAACAAGTTGTATTGGAGAATACTAATTTTTGAACAAACGTTTGATTAAACCGATTTTCCAATATGAACGGGTGAGAGTTTTTGAACTTGTCTGTTTATATCAACTTATTTTGATGGGTATTTTAGGATAATTTTTATAAGGATGTATTAAGACAATACTTAATGGAGGTAAAGCTATGGACTCATTGAAAATACACCAAGTAGATGCCTCGAACTGGCGAGAGATCATTGTCCTGCAGGTTGCGGAAGGCCAACGGAAATTCATTGAGAAAAATGAGATTTCCATATTGGAGTCAATATATGATAGAAAACATAAATGGCAATGTTACGGGCTTTTCCAAGGTACGACAGCTGTGGGTTTTGTCATGATAGGCGCTGAAAATAATGAGGAGCGCTATATTTGGCTGGATCGATTTATGATTGATTGCCGGTATCAGGGGATGGGCCTGGGAGCCGCTTTTCTCGAAAAAATGAAAGAATTCATTGCAAGCAATTTTGAAATCGACGAAATAGTTTTAAGTGTGACCAAAGATAATCCGAAAGCGAAAGTATTTTATGAGCGGCATGGTTTTGTAAATACTGGTTTAGTAGATCCGGAGTTTGATGAGGAGATTTTTGCTTATAAGTTAGATGGTTCTAGTGGGTGAAGGTTAAAATGCAGGGGGAAAAGGGCCTTGTTAAGGGGGAGACGAGTGTTTTGTAAAATTTCTCCCTCATTCCCCCCACGAAAAAGCGTAAACTCACCATCAACTGGTACCATTCCCCCCATAAATGCTGCCAATCTAACCACTTAAGGGGGCCGATCCCCCCACACCAAATTTAATCCCCCCACACATTTGCATAATTCCACCGTTAGAGCCGATAATCCCCCCATTCACAGTGGTAATCCCTCCACAAATCGCAATAATTCCCCCACAACTCTACTAGATCCCGGTCATCCTACCAACAATACTTTTTCTAACCTAATCAGAAGGGTTTCTCCTACTTAAAATAGAACAGTAAGAATATCCATTACTCTACCCAATTCAAATAATGCTCTAAGAAAGGATGACTACTCATATGAACGAAAGCCCAAACAAAGAAAATGCGATTTCATTTCTACAAATGGTGGCCGCAGGGAAAATACGAGAAGCATACAAGCGCCATATCGCCCCTGATCTCCGCCATCACAATCCCTATTTTGAAGGAGATGCCGAGTCACTCATGGTTGCCATGGAGAAGAATGCAGCCGAAACGCCAAACAAGGCGCTCGAAGTGAAGCACGCCATCGAAGACGGAAATACCGTCGCCGTCCATTCCCATATCAGACAGAACCCGGAGGACCTCGGAGCGGCAGTAATACATATCTTCCGTTTTGAGGGGGGAAAGATTGTGGAAATGTGGGATGTCGGCCAGGCGATCCCGGAAGATTCGCCAAATGTGAATGGGATGTTTTAATAGGTGACTTAGTGGATGTGGCCTGATGTGTAATTGTGGTGGTTCCGTTTGATTTAGGAGAAATTCCGTACTGATTGGGGTATCTACCTTACCGACTTCCAAGCAATAATAGAAGGAAGCATAGAGATAATTCTCATTGCTTCCTTTTTTGCTATGGACCAATTCAGATACCCAAGTCATTTGATTCCTTGATTAATATAACTTTTTTAAACAAACGTTTGATTAATTATGAAAAAGAGGTTGATAGGTAGAGGTTTTTTGCAAATTGCTATTAATCACTTTTTTTGATGGTTATATTAGAATAGTACGGTCTTCGTTAAGTAAGGCTGTTTTCGTAAACTTTGTTGCTTTTTCGTATTTTTTAACCAACCGTTATATTCCTTGCTATCGTGCTCTTTTTTCGGCTATCCGGATAGGGTTTATGCCTACCTTAGAGTCTATATGCGGTAAAAAGTCCAATTGCCGACTTTTTACAAGTTTATAGCAACAATCTTTGAGGAAAGAGCCTTAACAAAGACCGTCTCCCTAAATCCGCTCCCTTCCTTTCCGTTCCAACTCTTCTCGTTCCTTCTTTTGTTGTTGTAGGGCGAGGGGATCTGAATAGTAGCCGTAGATGTCCCCTTGTTTATACTTTTCCGCCTTATTGTGTAAAGGTATCTGTCTGGTTTCAAAAGCTTTTGGCCCACCGATACCTGGAAGTGCTACAGCTGTAAACAGGATCACCACCACGATCCCCCATATATTCCCCTGAATAAGAAAGTACAGAAATATAATTCCCAATAAAATCAACCACATAAGAGCCTCCCAATTAGATGAGATTTTATAACTACTTATATGGTGATAGGGAGTGAAATATGAGTAAAAGGGACAGGCACCGTGACCCACGTTGGTCGCGGTGCCTGTCCCCAAACCCACAAAAATGTACATTCAGCCCCCTCCATCCACCCAATCAATCTTCCTCCTCCTTTCATAGAATAATAGAGAAAATAGAGGACAAGATGGCCTTCCATTTGAAAGGAGGTGAAAAAGTATGGCATGCTTTTATAAATACAGCCCCAACCACCAAGCGCAAAACAATGTCCAACAAAAGTGTAAAACGGATATCAACATCAAGGTGAAATGCAACGATGACAATGGCGATGGGAACCGCGAAACAGACTCTTTCCGTGCAGTTAACGATTCGCCCCAGCAAATTGAAGAAGCGAATACGTTCTATAAGGTCTTATTCCAGGATGAGCAGTTCGATAATGGTGACATCTACAACGCTAACAACTCCACATTTGTTCCTCGCAGATCTGGTGTCTATTATGTAGCAGGAACCGTTACTTTTAACGCAAATGACGGCACGATTCCTTACCGTGTCCGTGTTGAGTTACGTGTGAATGGAGTGAGTGTGGCAGCAGACAACGATTTCTGGGACGAGATTGACAACCAATTTATCTATGTAAATGCAATTAACGTTTCTACCATTCTTCAACTTGAAGCAGGTGATCTAGTAGAAGTCTTCTTGACAAGTACTGCTCCAGGAGTAATTGCTGAGAATGTGCCGGACTTCAGCACCCGTTTTGAGGCGGCGAAGTTCAGGTAATAGTTTTTAAGTGTTGTTTAAAGCAGAGGGGGATCTCCTCTGTTTTTATTTATCCTTCCATCTAGCATCTCTATCAAATTCCACTCCTACCAATGGGCATCGGCCCATACAAACCAACACAACATACATAGAATAATAGAAAAGGTAGGGGGACAGGTTTTTGAAGAGGCTTTTCTCTCTAGCTTTCAAAGGAGGTGCAACAACACATGAAATGCTACTACTATCTAAGCTCCAAGAATGATTCCCAAATGCATTGCAAACCAAAGCACAAAGATAAGCACCATTGTAAAAAGTGCGAAAATAATTTCCATATCAACATTTTCGGGATTAGTATTAACATCGGAGGGAAGGGTCATTGTTAGGGATTCGACCTTGTGGAGATTGGACAGTGAATACTGTCCTTTTTTGGGTGTCCGAGCTTGAAGGGAAGATTACCATAAAAAAAATGCCCGGAGTCGTAATAGCCGACACTGGGCATTTTTATGGAACAGGTCATAAAAAACAGTAGATTGCATATGTGGCACCTTAACTTTAAGGTTGAAGTTACGCAGTAGCCATTTAACAGAGGATGGAAGTTGGAAGAGACCTGTACCATGGACTGTTCATGTATTATGCACTGACCTTTGATTGAGATTGTCGGCTGACTGCTTTCAGAATGAATAGCTTATCCTGGGCTGTTAACATTCTCCAGCTTTTCACTTTAATTTTCATTCGCATTCTCCCCTTTGAAATAATAGATTTTCTGATAAACTTGTATAGTTGAAAAATACCTTTTTTAAACATGATATAAACAACAAAAATTCCTACATTTTCCGCATGAAATCACGGGATTTCCGTATATTTTTATCGAAACTTTGTAGAAAAAGGGAAGTTGGCGTAGCCTAGAGGAGAATCAAGGATTTATTTACCAGGTTTGTGCGTTGGTAAAATAATATAATATTTTACTATTTTATCCTGTAATCAATCGTGATAAAATTAATACTTGTTGGTAGGATTTTCGCTATGAATTGAAATTTTGATTTTTTTGAAACTAACATTGGCTATTATCCGTATAAACTACTAAACACAAAACAACCACTACATAAACTTTTAGGAGGAACAAGAAATGAAACGTACAGCAGAAATAGTAATGACTGTTATCGCAGTGATTATCAGTGGTATCACAGCACTTTTCGGATTATTGATGAACTTCGGCCTTTCTAATCCCGAATTCACACAGATTATGGAGGAAGAAATGGCAGCGGACCCGGCGGCGGAAGAAGTGGATATGGCAGCATTCATGGACATGTTGGCATTAGCTGGCCCAACTTGGATTGCAGTAGGAATTCTTTCATTAATTCTTGGCGTAATTGGAATCATCGCTCTTAAAGGGAACAAAAAGCCAGTACTTGCCGGAATCATGCTAATCTTGGCTGCACTTGTTATTGGAATTGGAACATTCGGTTTAGGATTCATTCCAGCAATTCTTTACTTGATTGCAGGAATTATGGCATTTGCCCGCAAACCGAAAGTGACAGAACAGCATATCTAAGGAACTGACAGACACGGTGACTCACAATGGGTCACCGTGTCCCCAAAACCCCAAGAGGCCCCCTAACAAATAGGGAGGCCTCTTTTTATCTGTTCATCTAAGTTGTCGCTCAAAATTTAACAAGTTAAATCTTGAATTTTCGTTCTGCATTGAATTGCTTCTAGCCGATGTGATTCCGCTTTTTCCACCAATTGCTTCTTCATGTCCTTATCCAGACAATCATTTGCAATGACGATGTAATAGTGGGATCGCATATTGTGCCAGAAGTACTGTAAGTTTTTTGCAATCTTCATTGCAGGACCTCCTTTTCACCCATAAATCAACGGAGGTTGGAACGGGTAACTGGCTAACTGGTCTGCCTCAAAAAGGCATACTGAAGTCCCTGTAGTTTTGCGTCACTAGCTTTGACTAGTTTTGCCTTTTTCCATGATTTATGAAAAGTACATTCCTATTGTAGTCTTAAAGAAGGTATAATGACATAGGTCTTTTGGATTGGTTTGTCGTTTTTTGTCGGAGGTGAAGAGGGTCACCGTGCCTGTCCCCTCAAAAAGTTATTGATTATTAAGAAAACTCATAGTATCTTTATTTATAGATAGGTTGGTAGCGTTTGCAAGCAAATACATAGTTTACTAGTTAGGGAATCTATTTGTGCAACTTTGCGCAAACGATTTCGCAACAAGGTTATCTATGCAACATTGTGCAAACGCTTCCACAATTTAGCAAGTCAAGTCAAACAAAGTAACGAAAGGGGCAGGGTATATGAAGAGAAGGTTTCAAAGGGGAATGGCTGTATTACTTTCCGTTCTTCTTGTAGTTTCCATGTTTGCTGGCTACCTACCGGCAACAGCGGTAGCTGAGACGGGGGACAAGAAGATTGTATTCAGTTATGACCGGCCTGATGGGGAGTATGAGGGCTGGAATCTGTGGGTCTGGGGGACTGGTGTAAAGGATGACCAGATAGACTTTACAGAATTCAAGGATGGCAAGGCGTATGCCAATATTGCTGTTAGTGAGACGGCGGGCAAAGTGGGCTTTATTGTCCGTAAAGGGGATTGGGAAGAAAAAGACGTTGACGGGGACCGCGAGATAACGGTTAACAAAAATGACGAAATCACTAAAGTCCATGTAACAAGCGGTCAAGAGAGCTTCGACAAAGTTCCGGATGGTAGTGCGCCACTTGTAGCTGACGGTAGTGCCACATTCTTTTTCCGTGATAAAGACCTGTATGCAACAGGTGAAATGGACAAGATTGAGAAAGTCGAACTTTCCATTCTTGGTGAAAAATATGACATGCAAGCTGAGGCTGAAAATGAGCGTTTTACCTATACAGTTAACGACCTTCCTACAGGTCAGCATGAATATACCTATTTTGTGACAGTGGATGGAGAAACAACGGAGATATCTGACCCTTATAACACAGTAGATGGTAAATCAGTTGTGGAGTATTTGGTGTCAGACCTTAAAGTAACTGGTACAGCTTCACCGGCCAAGGTCGACTATAACCAGAATGCTGTGGTGAAGGTAGACATTGAATCGGAAACGGACACGAAAATCCGTGAAATGTCTATCAATTTATCAGAAATCGGTGGCAAAGAGAAAGTGGCAATTGATCCTACCTTGAACGAACTGACGGTGGCAGTCGACCAACGAATCACGGCTGGTGTAAAAACACTTCCGATTACAGCGATCGATGAGTTCGGCAACCGTCATGAAGGGTCTGTGCAGTTGGAAGTGAAAGCTCGCACGTTCACTGGCGAAGAGGCGGACTTTGATTGGGATCAATCTGTGGTTTATTTTATGCTAACAGACCGATTCTTTGATGGGGACTCTTCTAATAATGACCCACATGGTATCGGCTATGACACCACAAAATCTGGTACCTACCAAGGTGGGGATTTTAAGGGAATCACGCAAAAGCTCGCTTACTTGGATGAGCTTGGAATCAACACAATCTGGATCAATCCGGTTGTGGATAATATTAAGTATGATGTGCGACACAATGAAGGCGGGGAAACACCTTATTACGGGTACCACGGCTATTGGGCGGACAACTTCGGTGAATTGAACCCGCATTTCGGTTCCATGGCCGACTTCCACGAACTGATTGACGCGGCACATGATCGCGGCATGAAAATCATGGTCGACGTGGTGTTGAACCACACAGGTTACGGCTTGAAAGCAAGCGACAGCAGCAGTGTGGCGAACTTCCCGACAGACGAGGACCGTGCACGATTTGACGGAATGCTTCGTACTGGGGGATCGGATACAGTTCGCGGTGAGCTAGCTGGTCTTCCGGATTTTCTTACTGAAAACGCAGATGTGCGTGAACAGGTAGTTCAATGGCAGACTGACTGGATTGAAAAGTCCAGGACAGCTAAAGGAAACACCATCGATTATTTCCGTGTAGACACCGTTAAGCATGTGGAAGACACAACTTGGATGGCGTTCAAAAATGCTCTGACAAAAGAATTGCCGGAGCACAAGTTGATTGGGGAAGCATGGGGAGCCAATGTCAATGATGACCAAGGTTACCTGAACAGTGGGATGATGGACTCCCTCCTCGACTTCGAATTCAAAAACTATGCTCGTGACTTTGCGAACGGTCAGTTGGATGCCGTGCAAAAGAAGCTGGAAGCAAGAAATGGTAAGCTCACAAACAGCGCGACGCTTGGTCAATTTTTAGGAAGCCATGATGAAGACCGTTTCCTTGAAATGGTGGATGGCGACCTTGGAAAATACCAGGTGGCAGCATCCTTGCAACTGACGGCGAAAGGGCAACCTGTCATCTATTATGGGGAGGAGCTTGGCCTGCCTGGTGAAGCGAACTACCCTTACTATGACAACCGTCAGAACATGCCTTGGGATGAAGTAGAAGGCAATGAAGTTCTTGAGCATTATAAAAAAGTGCTCTCGTTCCGAAATGAAAATCCGAACACATTCGCTAAAGGTGACCGCAAGAAGGTGGCGGGATCTGACAGTGACAAATATCTAGTATTCTCCCGCACATACGGAGAAAATGCGGTTTATGTTGGCTTGAACACGGCAGCCGCTGCAAAAGACGTAACCTTGAATTTCGGTTCTTCTGAAGCTGTGGTGACAGACCATTATTCTGGTCAAGAGTACCAGGCAAATGAAACGGGACAAGTGACCTTCACGATTCCTGGGATGGAAGATGGCGGAACCGTTCTTTTAGAAGTGGAAAACGGAGGGGCTCCTCCTGTAGAAGAAGAGCCAACAGAACCAGGTGAAATCAGAGAAAACACGCTTCGAATTCATTACCAGCGCACAGACAACAGCTACGAGAATCTTGGCCTATGGCTTTGGGGTGACGTAGCGGCACCATCTGAAAATTGGCCTTCAGGCGGTACACCGTTTGAAGCGGGCAATGTAACGGATTATGGTGCTTATGTCGATGTGGAGCTGGCAGAAGGCGCGCAAAACATCGGATTCCTTGTACTGAACAGAACAAACGGGGAAAAAGACGGCGGCGACAAAGGGGTCGAACTGTTCAGTCCAGACCTAAATGAAGTGTGGATCAAGCAGGGCTCTGACGAAGTATTTTTATATGAGCCAGTGGAACTGCCGGAAAACACGGTCCGTATTCATTATGAAAGAACGAATGCTGACTATGACGGTTGGGGATTATGGAATTGGGAAGATGTCGAGTCCCCATCTGACGGCTGGCCGAACGGTGCCGCAGATGCAGCTGGTATCGGGAAATACGGTGCCTACTATGACATCAAACTGAAAGAAGATGCAAACAAAATCGGTTTCCTTTTTGTAAACAAACAATCAGGGGGCCAAACGGGAGACATGACGTTTGATATGTTGAAACAATACAACCAACTTTTTGTAAAAGAGGGCGAGGATAAGGTCTACACGAATCCTTACGGAACGGTGCCATTAGCACTTGTGTCTGGAGAGGTCCTGTCCGATAAGCTGATCTCCCTCACTTTTACCAAAACAGAGGGCTTAGTTTTAGAAGAATTGAAAGAGCAGTTAGAGATCAAGGATGTAGATGGAAACGACGTGTCATTTTCGGATGTGACCATTGAAGGCGAGAAAACGGTCCATGTGCACGGAGAGTTTGACCTGGAGAAAATTCCATTCACTGTGACATATGGGGACCGCACCATTTCTGTAAAATCAGGCTGGAAGCTAATTGATGAAATGTATGCCTATGACGGTAAGCTTGGAGCAGAATTGCATGAAGATGGAACGGCTACGTTAAAAGTGTGGTCGCCAAAAGCGGACAATGTGTCAGTTGTTCTTTATGACAAAGATAATCAAAATGAAGTTGTCGACACCATTGAGATGGTCAAAGTGGACCGCGGTGTCTGGTCTGTAAAGTTATCTAAGGATAATACAGGACTTGATAGTTTGAAAGGTTACTATTATCACTATGAAATCACGCACGGTGATGTAATGAATCTTGCTTTAGATCCGTATGCAAAATCAATGGCAGCATGGAACAATGAAGCGGGAGACAAGATAGGAAAAGCGGCGATCGTAGACATCGGTTCCATTGGACCAGAGCTTGATTATGCGGATATTCCTGGCTTTGAAAAGCGCGAAGACACCATCATCTACGAGGTGCATGTACGCGACTTCACGTCCGACCCGAATATTGGTGAAGACCTGAAAGCGCAGTTTGGTACATTTGCTTCTTTTGTAGAGAAATTGGAATATATTCAGGAGCTTGGTGTGACGCACATTCAATTGCTGCCTGTGATGAGTTACTATTTCAGTAACGAGTTCAAGTCTGAAGAGCGCATGCTGGAGTATGCTTCTACTAACACCAATTACAACTGGGGCTATGACCCGCACAGTTATTTCTCTCTATCCGGTATGTACTCGGAAAATCCTGAGGATCCGGAACTGAGAATCAAAGAATTCAAGAATTTAATCAACGAAATTCATAAGCGCGACATGGGTGTGGTACTCGATGTGGTATTCAACCACACGGCACAGGTTCACATTTTCGAGGATCTTGTACCAAACTACTACCACTTCATGGATGCGGACGGAACGCCTAGAACAAGCTTCGGTGGCGGTCGTCTTGGTACGACACACGAAATGTCTCGCCGTGTGCTAGTGGATTCCATCAAGCATTGGGTGGACGAATACAAAGTGGATGGTTTCCGCTTTGATATGATGGGAGACCATGATGCAGAGAGTATCCAAATGGCTTTTGACGAAGCGGAAAAATTGAACCCGAATATCGTCATGATTGGCGAAGGTTGGGTAACATTTGCTGGTGATGAAGGCGAACCGGTCCAAGCCGCTGACCAGCAATGGATGAAAGATACGGAAGCAGTCGGAAGTTTCTCTGACGAATTCCGTAACGAGCTGAAATCAGGCTTCGGTAGCGAAGGGCAGCCACGCTTCATCACAGGTGGCGCACGCAACGTGCAACAAATTTTCGATAACATTAAAGCACAGCCTTACAACTTTGAAGCGGATCAACCGGGCGATGTGGTGCAATACATTGAGGCTCATGACAATCTGACAGTCTACGATGTTATCGCACAGTCGATTAAAAAAGATCCGGAAATCGCGGAAAACGATTTGGAAATCCATAAGCGTATCCGAATTGGTAATGCGATGGTGCTGACGTCTCAAGGGACAGCATTCTTGCATGCGGGACAAGAATTTGGACGTACGAAGCAGTGGAGAGCGCCTGCACCGACAGCGCCTTACAAGTCTACGTATATGACGGATGCTGAAGGCAACCCGTTCGTCTATCCGTATTTCATACACGATTCCTATGATTCTTCGGATATCATCAACCGTTTTGACTGGGAAAAGGCGACAGATGCGGAAAAGTACCCTGTGAACAATGTAACGCGTGAATATACGGCAGGACTGATCGAGCTTCGCCGCTCCTCTGATGCATTCCGTCTTGGTACGCGAGAGCTGGTGGATTCCAACGTCACGATGGTGACTGCGCCGGAAATCAAGGAGCAGGACCTGGTTGTTGCATACCGAAGCGTGTCCACGGCAGGTGTGGAGTATTACACATTTGTGAATGCGGATACTGCTAGTAGAACATTGACGTTAGGTAAGGATCTGACGGATGGTGTGGTCGTGGTCGATGCTGTGGAAGCTAATGTGGCGGGAGTATCGGAGCCTACCGGTTTCGAACTGACTGCTGAAAGCATTACGCTTGAGCCGTTGACAACTGTTGTGGTGAGAGTTGGCAATCAGGAAGGGACGGACCCTGGTGATGGGGACGGAACTCCTGGCGATGGCGATGGCACACCGGGTGACGGAGACGGAGACACGCCTCCTGGCAACGGTAACGGCAATAATCCAGGTACGCCACCAGGTAAGGGTGGAGAGAACCCTGGAAAAGGCAATGATAAAGGAAATGGCAAGAACGACAAGTCACCACCAGGAAAAGGTGGGGAGAAACCAGGGAAAGGGAACAAACTTCCCGTTACTGCAACTTCTTCATACAATAACATGCTGCTTGGAACGGTGCTGCTTGTTTTTGGTGGAGTGTTATTATTCTGGAGAAGAAGAGTGGAATTTAAGAAATAGTTTTATGGAGAGTATGGGCTGGCGTTTTTACGCTTAGTTCATACTCTTTTTTGGTTAAGGTGATAGGTTTTGTGTTCCTCTGATAAAGACAATCTCAGAAGGAAAAGGAGCGCAAGATTGTCATTATAAGCCGGATAAAGACAATCTCAGAAGCAAAACAAGCACGAAATTGTCTTTATAAGCCAGATAAAGACAATCTCAAAAGCAAAACAAGCGCGAGAATGTCATTATAAGCCTCTCCCCCCTAAAGGGTGCATTCTATGGTACGATATGTAAAAAACAAAACTCATCAACCCAAAATAAAGGAGCAAACCCAACATGCCGCAAAACACCAAATACTACCTATCGCTCCTTCTCATCATGGTCTTCTGGGGCCTTAATGTTCCACTCGTCAAAATTCTTGTGGAGAACCTAAGTCCGGTCACCATGACAGCATTCCGCGTAATGACAGCAGGACTCACTGTCTTTATAATCTTAATGATATTCAAGCTTGTCAGACTACCGACAAAGAAAGAAGCAAAGTACATTCTACTAGGAGCCTTTCTGAATGTCGTCTGCCACCATTATTTTTTATCAATTGGCCTAAAAGGGACCTCTGGCACGAATGCAGGAATCATCTTGGGAGCGGGACCGATCTTGACTACCTTAATTGCGACCGTCCTCATTAAAAAGAAAACAAACCTCCAAAGATGGACTGGCTTTCTCCTCGGTGGGGCAGGCGTTGCTGTCACCATCCTTGTAGGCAGCAATGGAGTATCCGAAATCAACATCGGGGATATCTACGTTTTTCTTTCCATCTTGACACAAGCATTCAGCTTCATCCTCATTAGTAAACTAGCAAAAACCTTAGATCCACGCCTGCTGACAGGATATATGCTAGTCATTGGGGCAAGTGCCCTCATGATAATTGGATTGATAACCGAACCTGGAGCAGTGAATGAATTTGCGACTATATCGTGGCAAGTGTGGCTAGCATTTTTCACATCAGCCATCATAGCAACGGCGCTTGGTCATATGTCCTATAACTTTATCATCGGAAAGATCGGTCCTGCAGAAGCATCCATTTTTCTAAACTTCACACCATTTTTTGCTCTCATCGGCTCGGTCATCATGCTCGGTGAAAAGGTGACACCATTTCATCTTATCGGCCTGCTTCTGATTGTGGCGGGTGTGTTGTTGGGATCTGGAGCTCTGGAGCGAGGTGAGAGGTTGGGAGGCGAAAGTTCCGTTACGCCTTTGAGGGGCATGGAGAAATAACTGCAAACAGTCTTATGGGAAATGTAACCATTGAAACGGTCAGAAAAAAGCTAAATTAACTACCGGGTTCTCTATAAGAAGAACCCGGATCCAAGTATATTAGCAACAGATTGTTGTAACCATACTCCCCAATAGGTTGCAGCAATATCTTACTAATTCATGGTGCATGTCATGACATTACTTTTTCTTACGTGAGCGCTTTGCTTTAGGATTTAACGAAAAATTAAACTGTTTGCTTGAACAAAATCGGGTCAGGATAACAGAAGCTTTCTTCACTTGCTCGTAAATGGTTACCGCAGACACATCCAATTCCAATTCTTCAAGATTGTTGAACACGACGATACATTTTGTGGGGGAAACAGCCTCCACATGCTTCAGATGATGAAGAAACAGCCAACAGCAAGCATCCTGATCAGGCGAGTGGGTTGGAATGGCAATGATCCCCTCCATCTCATCAATAAGAATGGGTGTTTTTTGAATATAATTGGTGAAGTGAATGGTGGCAACTCTTCGCCCCTCATACGTGCAGCAATCATTCAAACAGCCCCTGTGCAGAATTTCCCTAGCTGTTTCATCCGTCATAAAATCTCCCTCAACATCCAATATCTTTGTCTGATACTGAGGATGCCTATTCGACAACAAAGCCATCGTCGTAAGGCTAATCTGGTACTGTAAAATCACATGCAATTCTTTACCCATAGCTCCCTAAACCCCTCCCATACAACCTTAAACTTGTAATAAGCGCTACAAACTCTATTATATAGGTTAATAGGTAATATTTCCTAGTACTTTTTAAGAAAATTGTGATAATTTGTAAAAATATGTTGAGTATTGAAGGGGAATTTTTAGTTGAATGACCTAATTTTGAAAAAAAGCCTTGCAGGTGTTAAATAAACGCTGCAAGGCTTTTTATATTCAAGCTCTAGTTTCCGAGTTATGCATCATAACCGTTTGGATTATTTTTCTGCCATCTCCACGAGTCCAGGCACATTTCTTCTAAGCCTTTTTCAGCTACCCAGCCTAGATCTTCTTTTGCTTTTGTAGGATCTGCATAGCATTCGCCGATATCGCCTGCTCTTCTCTCTACAATATTGTATGGAACATCCTTTCCGGAGGCTTTTTCAAAAGCCTTCACCATTTCCAATACACTGTAGCCTTTTCCTGTTCCCAGGTTATATGCTTCTACCCCTTTTATTTGAAGGACATTCTCCAACGCTTTCAAATGCCCTTTCGCAAGGTCCACTACATGGATATAATCCCGTACACCTGTACCGTCCACTGTGTTGTAATCATCACCGAAAACCTGCAACTGAGGCAGTTTTCCAACAGCAACCTGTGTAATATATGGCATCAGGTTGTTAGGGATTCCATTTGGATCCTCTCCAATCCGGCCGCTCTCGTGCGCACCAATCGGATTGAAATAACGTAATAGGGAAATACTCCACTCTGGGTCCGAAACTTGAACGTCTCTGAGAATCTGCTCAATCATCAGTTTCGTCTGCCCGTAAGGATTTGTTGCACTTAGTGGAAAACTCTCGGAAATGGGAACACTTTCCGGAAGCCCATAAACAGTGGCAGAAGAGCTGAATACGATATTTTTCACGCCGTGTTTGTGCATTACTTCCACAAGATATAAAGTGCCGGAGATGTTGTTATGATAGTAATACAATGGTTTCTCTACAGATTCTCCTACAGCTTTTAATCCTGCAAAGTGGATAACCGCTTCAATGCGGTGCTCTTGAAAAACTCTATCTAATCGATCTTTATCTAATAGATCCACTTCATAAAAAGGAAAATCTTTTCCTGTGATTTCTTTTACTCTGCTTAATGACTCATTACTACTATTAAGGAAATTGTCTAATACCACAATTTCATGACCTGCATTTAATAATTCTACACAAGTGTGACTACCGATATAGCCAGCACCGCCAGTAACCAATATTGCCATCAGATGATCCTCCATTAAGAAACAGATTTTATCCCAATATTAACATATCTTTGGTTTCGTTTCATTTTATTAGTGGAATTATTGAACTAGGAAGAGGAAGATTTGTCAGCAAAGCTAAAGTATTCTGTAAGATTACTATGGTGTTACATTAGCTGGTTAAGCCTCATTTTCGACAAAATTCGTGTTATTATATAGTGGATTTGTAATTAAAAGGAGGGGGCGTATGAAGAAGCAAATTAACGAATTGTATTGGATTCGTGCCCTTGCATGCTTGAGCGTAGTATTTATTCATGCTATTACTAGAACTTATGTGAACTATGATTTGCCAAAGTCCACTACAGATATAATGAAAATTGTTCAAATTGCATTGTTGTTTGCCACACCAATGTTCATATTAATATTTGAAGTTATTCTTGGTCACGCTTATTGGGATCGCCTTCCCAAAAAGTTTTTTCAAAAAAGGTTCCTATATTTATTTTTGCCTTATTTGAGTATCCCTTTCATATATGCAATTTATGAAGTCATTACGACTGATGCTGGTGCAAAAACGATGTTAGGTTCTACTCTGACCAATATCCAATATGCATATTGGCATGGTTATTTTATTATTATTATCCTACAGTTTGTTATCATTCATGCGCTTTTTGTAAAGGTATTTAAGAATGTTCCGGCTTGGATCATGCTTACCATTGCATTTATCATTAATGTAAGGTACCTGCATACTGCCAATTTCAACTTTGATATGATGCCACCGATTATGCATGAGTGGTACTCGTTAGTTCGTGTTCCATTCCTTGGATGGATTTTTTACTTTACAGTAGCCTATTACGTGGGTAGGTATTTGAAACAGGTGAAAGATCACAGGAAATGGGGATTCCCGGTTGCCATTGTCGCATCCGCCATCAGTATGTTTTATGTGATTAATAACTATACAACTGGAAAATTAGATCAGTTAACATCCGTAAGATTTGACATCATGTTTTACACGGTAGCACTGTTTTTCATGTTTTATTATCTTTTCTCTTTTGTAAAAAAAGTACCGAAAATCGTGATGTTTATCAGTAAATATTCTTTCCCAATCTATCTGTTGCACTATCTTGGCTTTGACTTGATTCACTCTATCTTGCCTAAGATGAATATCGGCTTATATATGATCATTTTATTTATTGCGGGGATCGTCATTCCGGTATTGATTGCTCGTATATTTAACATGACACCTGTAGGGAAATTCATTGTTGGCCAGATTAGAAACACGCCAAAAAAGAAACAGAAAGAAGGACAACCAAGGCAGGTACCTGCTTAGAATATAAAATACAGAGAAGCTGAATTTGGAGGGGATCCCTTTGGTTCAGCTTCTCTTTTTGTCGAAAGTTAATGGGGATTTCTCGGGAAATAGTACAGTTCTTAAGGTGTTTTGTCGAACTATTTCCATTCGGGGCTGTTAAATCCTTTTGGTTTGATCTGTTATGTGAAGAAGTCGTATATGCTATAATTATGAAATGTCGAGTTGAATTTGATTAGTTTTAAGGGAGTAGAAGGATGCAGAAGAGAAGTTTTTACGGGATGATTGTTTCTTGGGGGATTGTGCTCGGATGGATGGCAGTCATTTTTTACCTTTCCGCCCAGCATGCCGAACAATCGGCTGATTTAAGCGGAGGTATAACTGAGTTTGTAAATGAAGTGGTAGAAAAAGTTGTGCCACAGACGGACTTACATATAGAACAAATCAGCTATTTTGTGAGAAAAAACGCGCATTTTTTTGCTTATATGTTGCTAGCGATCCTGACTTTGAATGCGTTGAGGAGGAGTGGGGTAAGAGGTAGGAAGAGTGGTGCTCTTGCGTTTGTCATCTCTGTACTTTATGCCATTTCCGATGAAGTGCATCAACTATTCGTACCAGGTAGAAGCGGTCAAGTGAGTGATGTACTGCTAGATAGTGTCGGGGCGTTGACCGGGATAGGATTGTATATGTTCCTCAGTCGGTGGAAGAAAAGAAAAAAGAAAACATAAAAAGAGCCGGAATGCGGGGATGAAAGCCCATGCATTCCGGCTTTTTAGTGGTGTGATTTAGTGCTTTAATGGAGTGAGGGTCAGACCCCTCTTCACCACTCTACCTCAATAAAGTTTCCCTTGCTTATAAAGCACGGTGGTAAGCTTCATGACGGAGTGAATGTAGCAATTTTGCCTTAGTGGGTGGGGGTCACCGAAGAAGGCTGGTAGTATGGTGTCCATGGTGTTTTTCATTTTGTCGAGTAGGAGTTTATATACTTGGTCCTCTGAGTAAAATTGGGTTTCGCGTCCTTGCATCCATTCTAAGTAGGAAACGATGACTCCTCCTGCGTTGGCTAGGATATCCGGTATGATAATGACACCTTTGTCACTTAGGTATGCATCTGCCTCGCTTGTCACCGGAGCATTGGCTCCTTCTACAAGGATCCGTGCCTTGATCTTTTCTTTGTTGGTATCGTGGATCTGGTCTTCGAGTGCGGCAAGGATTAATACGTCCACATCCATGTACAATACTTCGCCTCTGTCCTTAATGATTGCTTTTATATTTGCATCTAGTAACTGATTTTCGGTAGTTGGCAGGTCTCCGCCATTCAGTGAAATGAACTTAATCAATGCCGGAATATCCAATCCGTCTGGGTTATGCAACGTGACATTCCGATCACTGACGGCCACCACTTTATTTTGAAGGTGCTGGCATTGATAAGCCTCAAGCGCAGCCACCGACCCAACGTTTCCAAAGCCCTGCACGGCAATTGTCAAAGGGCTTCCGTCGTATTCCAATGCAGTTTTAGCAAAAGCATTATCCGTATTGGTAAGAAATTTTCTTTGGTTTTGTAGGAAGTCATGTAACAAATAACGGAATGTAAAATATACCCCTTTACCGGTTGCTTCCCGGCGACCCAAAGATCCGCCGTTTATGACACTCTTTCCAGTAAAGCTTCCCTTATAGGGCTGGCCAGGCCTTATGCTTTTGTATTCCGCCATCATCCAATCCATTTCACGTTCTCCAGATCCCATATCAGGTGCCGGGATGTCCTTGTCCGGCCCTAAAATGTCGCTGAAGTATTGGACATATTTTTTGCAGATTAGGTGAAGCTCCTTCTCGGAGTAAGATCGGGGGTCCAGTACTATACCACCCTTACCTCCACCATAAGGTACATCATGTAAGGCGTTCTTCAATGTCATCAGGGAAGCCAGGTTAATAACTTCATCCTCATTCACCGATTCATGAAAGCGGATCCCGCCTTTATAAGGTCCCAGGGCATTATTATGCTGCACGCGGAAGGCAGGAATTCTGACAACGCTCCCATTTTCGAGTGCGATACGAAGAAAGGATTTATGTAAATGGTTCGGTGTGGAAAGAATGGCACCGAGCGATGTGAATGCCTGCTTTCTTGCTTCCCCATCAAGCTCCGGCAGGAACGCCGTATCCTCCAGCAAAGCATCCAAAGACTCCTGTACAATCATTCTCGTCTGACTAATCATAAAAGACCTCCATATTCTCTATATTTTCTAAAAAGTATAACATAATACAAAAAGAAGCACCCTTGCAAAGGCTTACACAAGGGTGCTGATGTAGGGTCTATAAAATTAAAAGAATAAAAAGGGTCAGCCCCCTTTTTATTGCGTTACCACTTTAACAGAGTGAGGGTCAGACCCCTTTTTACTCCTCTACCGCACTAAAACCCACAGACTCGGTAGCCGTTGCGGCCGCCGTTTTTGGCGGCGTAGAGGGCTTGGTCGGCTTGGCGGAAGAGTTGTTTGGCGGTTGTTCCATTGGCTGGGTAGGTGGAGATGCCGATGGAGGACGTTGCCTGGATTAGGTGACCCTGGATGGTGTATGGACTTGCCAAGGTCGTCAGGATGCGTCTTGCTATTTTGTCCACTTGTATCATGTTTTCGATATCGTGCAGCAGAAGGACAAATTCGTCTCCGCCTAGTCTGGCCACCATGTCTCGTTCTCTTACACAGCTTAACAAGCGTTTAGAAAAAGCGATAAGCAGGTCATCGCCTACTTCATGTCCATAGGTGTCGTTCACATTCTTAAGGTGATCGCAATCCAGGAATAAGACCGCAAGCATGGTTCCATCTTTCTCGGCACCAACCAGAGATTCTTCCAGCTTTCTCTTCAACTTCCTGCGGTTTGGCAACTCTGTCAGGCTATCATGATAGGCTTGGAACGTAAGCTGTTCCTGTAGCTGTTCTCTTTCCTTTTCAATCATCCGTTTTTCCGTAATGTCCTGTGCGATAATATAGGTCCCTGTGGTGACACCTTTCACTATGATTGGAACATTCGTTACTGACAAATAAAGGTCACGACCCTTGGCATCCGGAAAAAGGAGTTCATAGTTGGCAACTTTGCCACGCTTCGTCTTGTCCAGGTCAAGCTCAGGAACTAAATTTTTTGCGTATTCCACAATATTAAAGCCGATAAGCACTTCTTTAGGGAAACCTGTGATTGTCATGCAAGCATCATTGATATTTTCTATGATTCCTTCTTCATTTACCATACAAACTGCATTCTTATGATAGGAAAATAATGATTTATAGGCGTCGTTGCTTTCCTCCAGCTTAGCTTCGAGCTCCTTTAAATGCTGGATGTTTCGATAGATCATGGAGATAGCAACGACTTTGTTCTCTTCATTAAGGATAGGCGAATAGCTGACAGAAGTATGAATCACTTCTCCTTCTTTTGTCAGTGAAACGGTCTCTTGTGTAGGAACGGACTTCGCTTCCTTCAATAGAGCGTACGTTTGCGATGATTGTGGTTTTAATTCTTCTGGCGTGGTGGCGAATGAACCCCAATGCTTACCAATCAGTTCAGAAGTACTCCAACCAAATTGTCTTACAAAAGCTTCATTTATCTTCAATATGTAACCATCAGTATCGATGACCAGCATCGCATCCACTGTATTTGCCACTAAGGATTCGAGGAAAATATAATCCTCCGCCTTCTCCTTCAACGCGTTCACATTTTTGGTGATACCAAGCACGTACGTTTTTCCTTTCTCTTCTATAAGTGTAAGACTCGTTTCAGAGGCAGGAAGATCGGTAACGAAAAGATTCAAATCCGAATAGGTAATAGGTTGCTTAGTCTCTATGCATTTTAAATAATGCTCGTCCAATGAGGTATAAATGGAAGGTGGAAGGACATCCACCAATCTTCTGTCAACCATATCAATGCCAAGGTTCTGTTGGGCAGAGGCATTCACACACGTGTACCATAAATCATTATTTCTCCATTCCACCAAAAAGACCATATCGGTCATGTGCTCAAAAAACAATGAAAACTGCTGTTTTATATTCATCGTACTCCTACTTTTCACATGAAATTTAACTTCATAAGCATATTCTCCCATTATATCAGAATATTCTCTTTGATTTAAAACAAATTAAGGGGTCAGACCCCAGAAGGAATTTCAGCATCCGTGTCGAACGCCCTCGTCCATCAGTCAATTGAGTACTCCTAAGGTGTCAATTGAGTGACCCTGAAATGTTGTGGAAGCGTTTTATAATGTAGGAAAGCGTTTACAAATAGGCGGTGAGTGATTAAGTGGAGACGAAAATAGAACCTAAGGTGGATCCAGTTGTGCCAAATACGTCGGGCAGAACGAAATTGCGTGATGTGAAGGGCGATCCCAAAAGGAAAGCCAGACTCAAGAGTATTTTAACGTACACGGCTTTTGTCGGGCCGGCACTTATTTTTTTCTTAGTAATCCAGATCATTCCGTTCCTCATGGGAATCTATTATTCTTTTACTTCCTGGAACGGCGTCAGTTCAACCATTCAATGGGTGGGACTTGAAAACTACAAGCGAATCTTCACCAATGATACCGTATTCTTCAACTCTTTCATGTTCACGACCAAATTCATGTTCGCGGCAGTTATCATTAGTAATGTAATAGGTTTCGGACTAGCGCTGCTACTAAATGCAGCACTGAAAACGAAAAATATATTAAGAACGGTCTTTTTCATCCCGAACGTTATCGGGGGATTATTACTCGGTTTCATCTGGCAGTTCATTTTCGTCAGAGGATTTGCATCTGTAGGTGAGCTTACCAGTCTTTCCTTTTTCCAGCTACCATGGCTTGGAGACGAAACGACAGCATTTTGGGGCATCGTCATTGTTTTCGCCTGGCAGATCAGCGGTTACATGATGATCATCTATATCGCGGCCCTTCAAGGGGTAGACAATTCCTTGCTGGAAGCGGCCCGAATTGATGGCGCCAACAACTTTACCCTAATAACAAAAATTATCATTCCATTGATTTTACCGGCCTTTACGATTTGTTTCTTCCTGACAATTGCGATGGCATTCAAAATATTCGACCTGAACTTGAGCTTAACAGGCGGTGGGCCATTTAACTCTACGCAATCAGTGGCCATCAACATCTATCAAGAAGCGTTCCAGAACAACCGATATGGTCTTGGAACGGCAAAAGCAATCATCTTCTTTGTAGTCGTCGCCATCTTCACGACATTCCAAGTAATGGCAACAAAGAAAAGGGAGGTTGAGGCATAATGGACCAAAGGTATACGAAAAGAACCTTTGTGCTGGAGATTATCGGCATCTTAATAGCGATTATCTTCCTCATTCCCTTTTACTTTGTCATCATAAATTCAGTGAAAAGTTTTAGTGAAATACTGATTGACGCAGCCGCATTGCCGACAGAAATCTTGTTTAGCAACTATGCAAAAGTGTGGGAAATCATTCAGTTCCCGCGAGCCTTCTGGAATTCGCTGATCATCACGGTTCTTAGTAACATCGGAATTGTCGTCATTAGTTCGATGGCGGCATGGAAAATGGTCCGCACTCCCGGAAAGTTTAGTAAAATACTATTTGTGATCATCGTTTCCGCGATGGTTATCCCGTTCCAAACAGTCATGATTCCATTGATGAAGCTTGGAGGGGCACTTAACCTCATCAACAGCATTCCAGGAATCGTCATCATGTACTTCGGCTTTGGCGTTCCGCTATCCCTTTTCCTCTACCATGGATTTGTAAAAACAGTCCCTGTCGAAATTGAAGAGGCGGCACGAATAGATGGATGTAGTCAGTTCGGGGTATTTTGGAGAATTGTATTCCCGCTCCTCAAACCGATTACGGTCACAGTAGTGATTCTGAACACGCTATGGATTTGGAACGATTACCTCTTACCGTTGCTGGTACTCCAGTCGGCAGAGCTCAGAACGATTCCGCTTGCGACAAGCTCGTTCTTCGCGCAGTACACGAAGCAATGGGATATGGGGCTGGCAGCATTAATGCTGGGTATCGCGCCAATCATCATCTTCTTCCTATTTTTACAAAGGTATATCATTAAGGGGATTGCCGCAGGTTCTGTTAAGTAGACTTAGCATGGGCCGCATCCTTACTGTGGCCTCTGTCAAGTTACTATAAAATTTTTCATCTAAAACAAGGGGGGCAATTCAATGAAACGTTTAGTACTTCTTTTATTATCGTTGTCATTAGTGGTTGGGATTTTTGCAGGCTGCTCAAGCGACAATACATCAGGCAACAGTGGCAACAACTCCGGGGATGGAGATCAAGTAACACTGAATCTTTTCCAATTTAAAGTGGAAATCGCTGATCAGTTAGCAGAAATGATTAAAGAATTCGAAGCAGAGCATCCAAACATCAAAGTGAAGCTTGAAACAGTTGGTGGCGGAGCGGATTACGGTGCAGCATTGAAAGCGAAATTCGCATCTGGCGAGCAACCTGACATCTTCAACAACGGCGGATTCAAAGAGCTTGAGCTTTGGAAAGAACATCTTGCAGATCTTTCTGAAGAGCCTTGGGCAGAGCACGTTCTTCCAATTGGAAAAGTGCCAATGACAGATCCTGAAGACGGCAAGCTTTACGGTATGCCAGTTAACCTTGAAGGCTACGGTTTCATCTATAATAAAGACCTGTTTGAAGAAGCTGGAATCTCTGAAGCTCCAACAAACATAACAGAATTGAAAGCTGCTGCTGAAAAATTGAAAGCGGCAGGTATCACGCCTTTCTCCGCTGGTTACGGCGAGTGGTGGGTAATCGGTCAACATCTACTTAACATTCCATTTGCACAACAAGATGATCCGGAAGCGTTCATTGCTGGTCTTTACGACGGTTCGGAGAAAATTGTTGGAAATAAGCATTTCGAAGAATTCAAAGAAGTTCTTGATGCAGAAATCAACTTTGGTAACGCAAACCCATTAACAACAGACTACAACACGCAAGTAACACAATTTGCTAGCGGCAAAACAGCTATGCTTCAACAAGGTAACTGGACAGAGAACATGATCTATGAAATCTCTCCAGACATGAACATGGGCTTCCTGCCGATTCCAATCAATGATGATGCAAGTGCTGACAGCCTTCCTGTTGGAGTTCCAAACAACTGGGCAATCAACAAAAACTCAGAAAATATCGAAGAAGCGAAAACATTCCTTAACTGGATGGTTTCCTCTGAAACTGGTCAACGCTTCATCACTGAAGAGTTCGCCTTCATCCCAGCATTCGATAATATCGAGCCAGAAGGTTTAGGTGACCTTGGTCAATCCATCCTTGAGTACTCCACTGCGGAAAAAACGGTTCCTTGGACTTGGTTCATGTGGCCGGACGGAGCAAACAAAGAGTTTGCTGCAACTATCCAGGAGTATGCAGCTGGAAGAATCGACTACGACACAGTACTTGAGCGCTTCCAGACTTCATGGGATAACCTGAAATAACACGCTGCTCGCTTATGGCGGGCAAATAGATTTTTTGAAAAGCATGTCTCTTAGCGGGCATGCTTTTCTGCTATAATTATAGAAAAGAAAAAATGTAAGCGCTTCGGAGGTGGCAGGGGATGTTCAGGAAAAGTATTCGTAATAAGCTGATCGCGCTACTGATGATCATCACCATCCTGCCGTTCGGAACGTCGATTATTATCACCTACTACCAGACAAAAGAAGCATTCAAGGATCTGGTCGTTCAAGAAAATAGCAATCTGCTCTACCAAGGTAAAATAAATCTCGAAAACTATCTGGCGGAGCTGAACGGACTCACTCTCTCCCTCTATAATAATCCTGATTTTATTAATTACATGAGGGCACCGGACAAGGAAGACAACTATATTACGATCGGGATGGTTCGGAACGTGCTTCAAACTATTCTTTATGCAGAGGATAATATTACGAGGGTTCAGATATCTTTTGCAGATGATAATAGGGGAATAACGGCTTCCAAACGGTCGACCGTTGTCTTTTCCGACAGGGTTTCCAATGCCTATGACGATGCCTATAAACGCGCACAAATCAGTCCGTTTAACTATGATATAGAGACAGATCAGCTCCAGCAGGGGCGCAATATGATTTATGTGCACCGGGTTTTAAGGAATGTTCCTTCAGAAAGGGTGCTCGCTTTTCTTACACTAGAAGTAGGAACGGAAAAAATCCTTGAATTGAGTGAAAATCTTTTTACAAAGGAATCAGAGGAATTTTTCATTCTTTCCCCAACTGGTAATCTGATTTACAGTTCCAACCCCGTTGTAGCGGCCAATCAGGAGGAGCAGAAGTGGATTCCAGCCATCATGAAATCAGAAGTGGAAAAAGGGACGATGGAATGGGAGAACGGTGAGTTTCGGGGTGTAATGATGTTTGATCGTACAGAACTTGCTGTTGGTGGCTGGATTTTAGTCAAACGTGTTCCCTATTCGACCCTTTATGATAATGCTTTTGTCGTGACGAAAATAAATATTCTTTTCGGGGTCATTGGCTTATGCTTGGTTATCCTCGCTTCCTTGATTGTTTCTTTTAAAATAACTTCTCCCATCCGGGTGCTTTTGAAAAATATTCAGCAGGTAAAAGAGGGAAATATGAAGGTGCAATTCGAATCATTGGGGAACGATGAAATTGGTATGTTAGGATACCGTTTCAAACAAATGATGGAGCGAATCAATGTGCTGATCAACCGAGAGTATAAGCTGGAGATCGAGAACAAGACCAACCAACTGAAGGTGCTGCAATCCCAGTTAAATCCGCATTTTCTCTACAATGCTCTGCAGTCGATTGGAACATTGGCACTCAAAAATAATGTGCCCCAGATCTATACCCTCCTGACACACCTATCCAAGATCATGCGGTACGGAATGAATACGGATGAGGATATGGTCCCGTTGAAGAAGGAAATCAACTATCTGAAAGCTTTTCTTTTACTTCAAAAGGAGAGGTTCGGCGAGAATTTCGACTATGCGTTCGATGTAGAGGAGGCAGCGTTGAATATTGAGGTGCCGAAGATGATTCTCCAACCAATTATCGAGAACTATTTTAAACACGGATTTGACATACGAGAGGGCGTAGGGAAAATTGATATTTCTGGAAAAGTGAAAGATGAGCATCTGCACTTAATTATCCACGACAATGGAGTCGGAGTAAGTGAAAACAGGCTTACTGAAATTTACAGGCTTCTCTTGGAAGGAAATCAAGGTGCTGAGGAAGAAGAAACACATATAGGACTCAGAAATGTCTATACCCGTTTACAGTTATATTATGATAATTTAGCGGCGCTTCGTTTGGAAAACCACCATGGTGGTGGCTTTATGGTAACGCTGAAGCTTCCGCTGGAGGTTGGGGGTGAACAGGATGAAGGCAATTATCATTGATGATGAAAAGCATGTGCGAGATGGGCTGCAACTGCTGGCCGATTGGAAGGGAAACGGTATCGACACTGTGTATGAGGCGGAAGATGGAGACGAGGCGATCCGGCTTATCAAGGAGCATCGCCCGGAAATCATTTTCACCGATATGCAAATGCCAAAGCGGGATGGAATCAGCCTGCTGAAGTGGATTGCGGAATCGGAGCTTGCGAGCATCACGATTGTGGTCAGTGGCTATGACGACTACACCTTTATGCGAAATGCCATTTTTTATAAGAGCTTTGATTACATATTGAAGCCGATAGACCCTGATCTGTTGAATGAAACGTTAGAGCGGGCGGTGAAGAAGTGGAAGGAGGAGGCCCTGACAAGACGGGCTTCGGGCAATGTGGAAACGATTCCTTCCTCCCAGAATGCTTCTACTTCCAGTATGAGAAAAATAGAAGAATACCTAAGAACCAATTATCAACAGGATATCACCCTTCAGGAAATCGCCGACCGTTTCTACTTGAGCAGGGAGCATATTTCACGGAAATTCAAGCAGGAGTATCACGAGACTATCACGGATTATGTGACGCGAATCAGAATGGAAAAGTCGAAAGAGCTGCTGGCTAAACCGGGATTCAAAATCTATGAAATTGCCTATCATATTGGGTATCATAACGAGAAATACTTTAGTAAAGTTTTTAAAAAGTTTTATGGAATTACTCCCAATGAATACAGGACTTCGGTAGTAAAATAACAGCAAGACATTGAGAACAGATATGAGGTGCAGATAAATGGAAAAGTTGAAAATGGGAATTATCGGAGTGGGAGGGATTGCGCAGAACCGCCATATCCCTACGTTTCTAAAAATGGGCGATAAAGTGGTGATAGAGGCAATCAGTGATGTGAACGAAGCGACAGCGAAAATGGTGGGCGAGAAATTTGGCATTCCGAAAGTGTATGCTCATTATGCGGATATGTTCGGGGATGTGGATGCTGTGACTATCTGTACACCGAATAAATTCCACGCGGAAATTACGATTGCGGCGCTTCAGGCAGGCTTGCATGTATTCTGTGAAAAGCCGATGGCGATGCGTCCGAATGAATGTGAAGCGATGGTAGCTGCCTCGGAAGCTGCAGACAAGCAACTGGCAATAGCCTATCACTACCGTTTTATGAAAGAGTCGGTTGCTGCTAAACGCCTTGTGATGGAGGATGAAATTGGGCGTCCGATGGTGGCAAGGGCAAAAGGGATGCGCCGCCGAAAAGTTCCTGGATGGGGTGTCTTTACAAACAAGGAATTACAGGGCGGAGGAAGCCTGATTGATTATGGCTGCCATTTGCTAGATCTTTCGTTATGGCTGCTTGGAAATCCGAAGCCTATGGAAGTAATGGGAACCACCTATAACGAGTTGAGTAAAATGCCAGGCCAGGTGAATCAGTGGGGAAGCTTCGACCATGAAACGTTTGAAGTGGATGACCATGTAACAGCGTACATTAAGTTTGAGGGCGGAGCGTCGCTGTTGTTTGAAACATCCTGGTCCGCCAATGTGAAGGGTGATGAGGAAAGTGTCAGCATTTCCGGCATAAGTGGGGGAGTAGACCTGTTCCCGTTCCATGTTAACCAGATGAAGCATGGTATGCTCTTGAACACAGAAGCGGATTGGGTACCTGGCGAAGACGACCCAAGCCTCCCGCAAGCATTGAACTTTGTGAACAGCTGCCTTGGCTTGGAAGAACTGGTCGTGAAGCCTAAAGAGGCCATGCAGACCTCCCTTATCATCGACGCGATTTACCGCAGCAGCGAGACTGGGAAGAGTGTGAGTTTGTAAGATAAGAGAAGAAGACCGGACAGAAACAGACTAGTGCTTTTGAAACAGAATATTATTAGATGCTTGCAAACACCGCTGTTCCTTTCCGCAAATAGCTTCGCTTTCCACGGGGCGACCTTGAGCCTCCTCGGCTTTGCCTGTGGGGTCTCAAGATTGTCGCTACTCCCCCGTAGGAGTCTACGCTATTTGCTCCAATACACAGCTAGAAATTACGAAAACTAAATGTCGATGCTTTTTTAGGCAACTTGGTTAGGCGGCTTTTCGTTAACCTTTAGATGAATGAAGCCACCTTGTTGATTGGAGTGGAAGGCGCGCAGACGCCCGCGGGAGGAAGGGACAGGTGAGACCCCGGAAGGCGAAGCCTGAGGAGGCTCACGGACCGCCCGCAGGCAAGCGAAGCGCCTGGAACGGAAATCAACAGAATTATATACTTTCTTGAATAAAGGGGACCAGCCTCAGGCTGGTCCCCTTTCCTTCTATGGTTCTTCCGTTCTTCTATCTACCTTTTACGGAACAGGTCATCGTCTTCTTTGTCAAAGAGGCCGGCGCGTTTAGTGTTCATGCGCTCCTTTTTACGGGAGGAGAACAGGTCGGAATTTTCCTCTTCCAATACAGATGTCTCATTCTCGTAGGTATGGGTTCCTTCTGTATTGAGGTCTGCATCTTCAGGGTTAAGCTCACCCTCTTCATACTCGGTGGTATAAAGGTCACCAGGTTGCTCTGTTCCAATTGGTGCAGGCTCTTCCATACCAGGCTCCATTTCCATTGAAGGTTTGTCGCGTTCTATTTCGTTCAGGGTATCTTCAAAGAGAATCGGACCTCGATCCTCTTCTACCAAACTTTCTTCCTTTTCAAGTCCGGATGTCGGTCTAACCCCTTCATCCGTATGGAATAGTGGCTTTTCCCGTTCTGTTGCGGTTGCATCTCCTGGCACTTCCTCGACGTGCAACGGACCATCTGCCATGACGTTTTTATCATATACGTCTTCTTCATAGGGTTTCTCCATCGGAAAAGGTTGGCCATGCTCGAAAAGCAATGCCTTATCAACATCTTCCTCCGTTTTGTTTTCCGCATAAAGCTTTCCGTTGTTGGGTTCACCAGAATGAGCATCAGGCTGTTCTTTTGTACTCACCCGATGCATAGTTGGCGACTCATTGGTGGCACTTGCCTGGTCATGCAGGGAAATCACTTCTTCCCGTGCGAAGTCCTTCTCCGTTTTTTCCATATCAACATCTACAGGCTTTCCGGTTAGTAATTGCTCGTCCAACGGAATGCTGCCATCGATATTGGCGTCCGGCATTGGCCTGTTGATGGAACCTCCAGAAACAGATGAGGAATCACCAACCACAACCTCCGAAGTGTCTACAAATTTTTCACGACCATCTATTTCGACGTGGCGCTCTGAGTCTCTCTCCATGGAACGATGCTCCACAGTATCTTCATATCTATGTTCTTCACGGTAACCTGCTCCACCGGTGGCCATCCCTTTCGCTACATGTTGTGAAGCTCTTGCACCAGGCTCGACTCCATTCACTTTCCCGTCGTCATCCTCCAACATCAATGCCGGCTCCTCGTTCTCCATATAACGATCCATCCTGCTCCCGTTCACCATCTCAGGGGTATGCTTACTTGTTGGCATAGGGTCCGCCAGAATTAGCATTTTCCCAACTTTCACATCAAATTCATAGCGGTAGGCTTCTTCTTTATCGATTCCAAGCTCTATCAGGGTAGCAGCGACACTTTTCGTCTCAGGTGTCAGCAGACTGCCGGGTGAAGTAACGGAGCTTGTGGCATTCTGGTTGGAGTAGGGGGTCTCCTCCGAGCCAAAACAACCTGCTTCTTCCCCTGTGATCGGTTCCTCGCCCAATTGCTCCAGCACACCGCGTCGGTCCCGGATTATCCAAATCTCCTCAGGGCGGTAGCCTTCATTTTTCAACCAATTGACTTTATTCATTGCTTCCTCTTCCATCAGGTAAGATCCAACAATTTCTTTTCGTTGTACGGTCATGCTACTTCCTCCTCAAGAGTTGTTTTATTTTGAAATGGCATTTTTCGTATTCTGCATCGTTTTCCTTTTCGTAAAATGTATGTACGAAAATAGCTTAATGATTATATACCCGGTACTCGAAAAAACGTAAACCAATCTAGAAAAAATTTCTAATACAGCAACCTTATAAAAACAAATACCCCCCATCGTCTAAGTAGATGAGGGATTTGTTTTTCTTATATAGCTTTTTCAAAAGTTAATCCAAAATGAGACGGCTGTACCCCTAGGGATTCCTGACTTTCTATTTTCCATTAATCAAACGTTCGTTTGAAAATTACTATTCTTTATTTGGGAGTTTACGAGGGGAAAATACAATGGCGGTTAGCGAGCGATCTTGTATTTCGACACTTGCAATATGCTGTTCGGGCAGGGTGATGTGATTCACTTCGATGAAATAAGTATAGGTTCCCGGTAGCGGAACTATATCCGTCCATGTGATCTTGCTTGTATTAATAATGTTTTTTTCCACATCACTTTGTCCAATTTGGTTGATCATGGCAAAGCTTTCACTGGTAAGTGGAGTCGTTCCCCTGATTAATGAAAACTCCACAATAAAGCTATAGTTCGGATTATTCTCGGTAAGGATGAAGGCCTCTAGCATTGCATCCAATTTCACTGTTTCATTCGGAAGAAAGGTCGTTACTTCAAGTTCAATGGCCTGGGTTGGCGTATCAGCCGGGATGACGAGCATTTCATCTGCCTGGTTGAAGTAGTACCTAGGTTCCATTCTCTTCGGCTGTACCTCACAATTACAAGGTACCCTGCACCCGCAACTTTTCCTCCATTCAAAATATAATGACATAGTATCAATGCCTCCTTTAGACATACTATCCATTTCATAACATATGCTTGTCATGGTTGTTTGGCGAGGGTAGAAGCCTTGTTGCAGGTAAAAAAAGAAAATGGAGCATTTCTCCACCATAAAAATAAATTTTGGAGAACATATTCACAAATTCATTTTCATATGCTAGGATGGAAATAGAAAGCGCTTACCAACTTGAAGGAACGCTTTTAAGTGGTGATGGTCAGACCCCTTAATGAGGTGATACTCTTGATCAATCTTGAAAAGTGTTACATACAGAGTGATTTTATGCAGAGTGAGATGGAGTACGAGTTGGTTGAGTTTGGAGGTCAGTGTGGCGCTGTTGCGGTATTGTTTGTGCAGGATGGCCGAGATTATATGGAGCTTGGAAATATTGTGGAAACCATGGGGTGCCTGTTTGTTCAGGGGGAAGCGGAGATAATGGGAGTCGTTCTAGTTCTCTTGTCACCTAGTACATCCGAACAGCGGTACAGCTATTATCATCCAACCGGAGTAAATCATGAATCATACCAAAACTTTTGTTTGAAGGAACTGGTGCCTGCTGTACAGGAAAACATCTGGAAACAAGGAAAAGAAATTGTGAAGATGGGACTTTTGGGCGACTCGCTTGGAGCGACTGTAAGTCTGGCAATTGCGATCAGGCAACCAGAAATATGGGATACCCTGCTTCTTCAATCAGGCGTTTATCCTACATCCTTACAGGAAGAATTGAACGCGCTTCCAATGCAAAACTGGGAAGTTTATCAGGTGGTAGGGTTACAAGAAGACAATTTTCATTATGGGTTATCCGACGAAGTGTTTCACATTTTGACGCACAACCGGGCGCTTAGAGATATATTCTCTTCTTCATCTGTCAAGCTAGCATACTATGAACAAGATGATGGGCATCTATGGTCATTCTGGTGCAGGGATCTGCCACGTGCGTTGAATTTTTTCATCTATAAATAAAGAAACAAAGGGGAGAATGGGAGAATGAAAAGGTCAAAGTTTTGGTTAGCTATAATGATGATGTTTACATTGATTTTTGCCGTGGCTTGCAGTAGTGACAACTCTACTACTAATAACAGTGAGGGGACAGGCAATACCGATTCTGACGAGCAAGTGGAAATTGAGTTCTGGACGATGCAGCTTTCTCCGACATTTGACGACTACATCAATGGAGTCATTGCTGATTTTGAAGAAGAGAACCCGAATGTGAAAGTGAAATGGGTCGACGTTCCTTGGGGAGATATGGAAACAAAAATTTTAACATCTGTCGCGTCAAAGACTGCTCCTGATGTAGCGAACTTGAATCCGCAATTTGCAGCAAAGCTTGCGGAGTTGGATGCGCTTGTGAATATGGATGAAATGGTCCCGGATGATGTGCGCAGCCAGTATTTTGAAGGGGTATGGGCTTCCAATACATTCGATGGCAAGACATTCGGTATTCCTTGGTATTTATCATCACAAGTAACGATGTACAATACAGATATTTTTAAAGAGGCGGGATTAGATCCTGAAGAGGCTCCTTCCACTTTTGAGGAATTAAAGACAGTAGCAGAGCAAATCAAAGAGAAAACAGGGAAGTATGCATTTTTCCCGGCATTGGATGGCAGTCATCTAATGGAGTCCATGGTGATGATGGGTGTGGACCTGACGAATGAAGAGATGACAAAGGCAACATTTAATACAGCAGAAGGAAAGGAAGCTTTCCAATTCTTTGTGGATCTTTATGAAGATGGAAATATCCCGCGTGAAGTACTGACAGAAGGGCATTCCAAAGCGGTTGATTTGTATCAGGCTGGAGAAATCGCCATTCTCGCTTCTGGGCCTCAATTCCTGACTATTGTGGAAGAAAATGCACCTAATGTATTAAAGGCGACTAAGACCGCACCAATCATTACAGGTAAGACAAACAAGAAGAACGTAGCAGCGATGAACCTTGTCGTACCAAAGCAATCGGAGCACCAAAAAGCTGCGGTGGACTTCTCCATTTTCATGACAAATGCTGAGAATCAGGTAGAGTTCGATAAGCTTACAGCTATCCTGCCTTCCATCGAAACCGCCCTTGATGATCCATTCTTCAATGAGCTTCCGGAAGATGCTACTCCAATTGATGAAGCGCGAATTGTCTCTGCAAGTCAGTTGAAGGATAGCGAAGTGTTGATTCCACCGATGAGCAATTTTGAAGACTTACGTACAGCAATGAATGAAGCGTTGCATGCAGCGATGCTTGGACAAATGACAGTAGAGGAAGCATTGGCACAAGCTGAAGCGAAATGGAATGAGATCCTGGCACAATAAGGGATGACAGAAGAAAGGGAGTTTAATAGGCAAACTCCCTTTCTTTATTTACTAGATAGAGAGTACGGTGGTGAAGACATGACCAGAGAACAAGTATTTCAACAGATAAAGGGTAAATTAATCGTTTCCTGTCAGGCTCTAGAGCATGAACCTTTACATGGATCAGAGGTAATGGCTAAAATGGCGATGGCTGCCAATATGGGTGGTGCCGCTGGGATCCGGGCCAATGGTTCAGATGATATCACAGCGATAAAAAAAGCGGTGGACCTGCCGGTTATCGGACTGGTAAAAAGGGACTATCCTGATAGTGAAATTTATATTACCGCCACAAAAAAAGAAGTGGATGAACTGCTACATGCTGGTGTTGATATTATTGCTCTTGATGCGACAAGCAGAATTCGCCCAAACTCCGAAACCCTGGAATCCTTGTTCACCTATATAAAGTCCAATAATATGCCGGTGATGGCGGATATCTCCACTTTTGAAGAAGGGAAAAGAGCGGCAGACCTTGGAGCGGATTGTGTATCCACTACCATGTCAGGGTATACCTCGTATTCCCCGCAAAAGAAGGAACCAGACTTCTATTTGTTGAAAAAGTTAGTGAAGGAACTATCTATTCCAGTAATTGCGGAAGGTAGAATTTCCACTCCGGAAGAGGCAAAGCATGCTTTGGACCTTGGAGCCCATGCAGTAGTAGTAGGCTCAGCTATCACCCGTCCACAAGAAATTACAAAGGGCTTTGCAAAAGTTTTTGAAAAGGATGTGTCTGGCTATGATGGAAGTTCAAACAGCATCAAAGAGCAGGTTAGGCGGATTAATTAACAGCTATTACCCTTCATTGACAAAATCAGAACAAAAGGTTGCCACTGTTGTGTTGAAGCAGATGGAAAAAGTGCTGTATTACTCTGTTACCGACCTGGCTGATGTATCGGAGGTAGGGGAGACGACGGTATTAAGGTTCTGTCGTAAGATTGGTCTAAAAGGATACCAGGAATTCAAACTGGCCATTGCCAAGGACCTATCTTCCATCTCGCATGAAAAGGAAAGTGCAGTTTCAGATGAAAATAAGCCGGCTGGTCTGGTGGCTTCTATTGCCGATAACACTAAGAATGCCATAGATGAAACCATGAACAAACTGGATAAGGAGACGCTGAATGAGATCATCGAGCTTTTACTGAAGGCAAAATCCATCCAATTTTTTGGAGTCGGGACTTCAGGTCTTACAGCCTTGGATGCGAAAAACCGATTTCTCCGTTTTGGCTTCCGTTCGGATGCCGTCATTGATCCCCACTTGCAGTCGATGACAGCAGCAACACTTGGAGAAGAGGATGTAGTCATTGGACTTAGTGTTTCCGGAAGTACCAAGGATACCATCGATTCGTTGAAAGTTGCAAAGGAAAATGGAGCAAAAGTCATTGCGATCACTTACTATGCAAGGTCCCCGATTACAAAGCTGGCTGACCTGGTATTGCTTAGTGGTGGGAAAGAATCTCCGTTAGAGGGTGGTTCGCTTGCTGCGAAGATTGCACAGCTTTTCGTCATTGATCTTTTATGCACGGGACTTGCGGTGAAACAGAAGGACTATTCTTTATCCATGAAAGAAAAGACAGCAAGAGCGGTAATTGAGAAAATTTACTAAGTTGTAAGTTGGTGAGGAAACATGAACGTGATTGGGTTGGACATTGGTGGTACAGGAGTAAAGGGCGTCATCATTAACCAAGATGCAGAAATTCTTCAGGAGATGAAGGTCTCTACCAATATCTCAGAGGGTAGGGAAGGGATTTTGCGCTCTGTTGTTTTTGTAATCGATTCCTTATTTTGGGATAATATTCCGATTTCAGGAATAGGGGTGGGTTCTGCTGGGAGAATTGATCCGGTCAAGGGAGAAGTAGTCTTTGCGACAGCAAATCTCCCAGATTGGGAGGGTACAAAGCTTCAAGAAATTTTGGAAGAGAAATATGGTGTCAAATGTTTTATAGAAAATGATGCCAACACAGCGCTTTTAGGAGAGTTATGGGCAGGTACTGTTCAAAAGCTTAAGCCAGATTCGGCTGTCATGTTAACACTTGGTACAGGTGTTGGTGGAGCCAATGCAATAAATGGAAAGATATTAAACGGAAGTAACTCCCAAAGTGGGGAGTGGGGACATGTCATCCTGGTTCCTCATGGAAAACATTGTAACTGTGGAAAAGAAGGATGTATAGAACAATATTTATCAGGTACAGCCCTGACAAATGCCGTTCGTACCGAAACGGACTTTTCGTTTACACATGGATCGGAAATATTTGAAGCCTATTCAATTGGAAATAAACAGGTCAAAGATGTGGTTGACCGATACATAGATTACTTGGCGCTGGTCATCTACAACATCACGGTTGCAATTGATCCAGTTATCATCCTTATTGGAGGGGGTCTGGTCGATTCCAAGGAGCATTGGTGGCATAGCCTTGAAGACAAATTGAAGCACTATCAAGTTACAACTGTGGTCACTCCCGCATCATTAGGCAACAAAGCAGGTATGTATGGAGCGGCAGCACTTGCACTGCAACATCTTGAAGAGAAAAGAGGGGAGTCCGTTTGAAAAGAAATCCGTTGACACCATTTTTGTTTTTAGTTCCTGGATTGATCATCCTGGGTGCATTTATCTTCTATCCTATGCTTCATGCCATTTGGCTCAGCTTCACAAACTATAATATTGTCAATGATGCAGAGTTCATCGGTCTGGAAAACTATCAAAAGCTTTTTAATGATCCGATGTTCTGGAAAGTGCTGGGACAGACCCTCCTATATCTCATCATTGTGGTTCCTGCACTTGTGGTGCTTCCCATTTTCCTTGCTATTTTGGTGAATAAGCAGATAAAAGGAATTGGCTTTTTCCGTTCAGCTTATTACATTCCGGTTGTAACGTCCATGGTTGTCGTGGGTATTGCTTGGAAATGGGTGTACGCCGATCAGGGTGTTTTAAACTATATTTTAGATTCATTGGGTGTCATTTCCGAACCGATAAACTGGCTGACTTCCACCTCCACATCCCTTTTTGCTGTAATGATCGTGACCATCTGGAAGGGACTTGGCTATTATATGGTCATCTATCTGGCGGGATTGCAGTCAATCCCGGATGATCTTTATGAGGCAGCGGATATTGATGGTGCCAGCAAGTGGAAGCAAATATGGCATATCACTGTCCCTCTATTAATGCCATCCATCATGATTGTGACCATCATGTCTTCTATTTCTGCAATGAAAGTGTTTGAAGAAATTTATGTCATGACAGGCGGAGGCCCGTTGAATAGCTCTAAGACGCTTGTGTTCTACATCTACCAGGAAGCATTTGAGAAGTTGCAGATGGGTTATGCCAGTGCAGCAGGAGTGGTGCTATTCCTGATTACGTTAATTTTCTCCATTATCAACATTAAATTCATGAACAAAAAAGAAACTGTGATAAAGGGGTGAGGAAGATGAATTCTCCTTCTATAGAAACCAAAAGGGCCAATGTAATCAGCCCAAAAGTGAAAAAGCCACTGACATTCAAAAAGGTAGTGAATACGACACTTACGTATGCGACCCTTTTGTTTGTTACCTTGATTATGGTGGGGCCATTCCTTTGGTTGCTGGCAACATCCTTGAAGTCCGGTGGAGAGAATATCTTCTCCTACCCACCGCAGTTCATTCCGGAAAAGATCACCTTCCAAAATTACGTGGAGGTCATGAATTTCTTTCCATTCTGGCGGTATTTATGGAACAGTGTCGTTGTCTCTGTGATTACGGTCCTTCTTAATATCATTTTCTGTTCTCTTGCGGCTTACCCTTTAGCACGTATGCAATTCCGTGGGAAGACACTTGTTTTTGTATTGATCATCAGTACCATGATGATTCCTTTTCAGTTGCTGATGATCCCAATTTATTTGCTGGCTCTTGATATGGGGCTGCAGAACACGTATGCAGGACTGATTTTGCCGCACGCCACAACAGCATTCGGGATATTCCTGATGCGACAGGCCTTCCTTACCATTCCGTATGAGTTGGATGAATCGGCAAGAATGGACGGGGCAAATTCTTTCCAGATTTGGTGGAGAATCCTGATGCCCCTTGTGAAGCCATCCATTGTCACGCTTTCCATCTTCACCTTTATGATGGCATGGGGAGATTTTCTATGGCCACTCATCATCTTGAACGATACAAGCATGTATACCCTCCCGCTCGGAGTGAACACCTTAGCAGGCTCGTTTTCTGCTAACTGGCGTTATATTGCCGCAGGATCTATCATCTCGATCCTACCAATCATCATTATTTTCGCCATTCTGCAACGCCACTTCATTGCAGGTGCGATGAAAGGGGCGGTGAAAGGATAATGGAAAAAACATACACCTGCTACATCGTTTTTCAAACACACTGGGATCGTGAATGGTACCTACCGTTTGAGGTGTATCGTCACCGTCTGACACAGGTAATAGATCGAATTGTGACCGGCCTCGAGAAAAATGAGATTGCACAATTTGTCTTAGATGGCCAGATGGCAGCACTTGAAGACTATTTGGAGGTATGCGAACCGGAAATGGAGGAGCGCATCCTCTCCCTTATAGAGGAAAAGAAGATCATCATTGGCCCATGGTATGTGCTGGCGGATGAATTTCTCGTTTCTGGGGAATCGCTAGTCCGTAATCTTGATATCGGAATGAAACTGGCCAATAAGTACAGTGAGCCCCAAATGGTCGGGTATCTTCCGGATACATTCGGCCATGTCAGCCAAATGCCACAGCTCCTTAAAGAGTTTGGAATAGATAATGCCATGCTATGGAGGGGAATTGATGCAGAAAGCTCCGAACTTATCTGGAAGGCACCGGATGGATCGGAGGTATTGACCGTTTTTTTACCGGAAGGTTATTACCAGCCATTGTTAAACGAGAAATCCCATCAGGCTGCCTTGACAGGTTATGTGGAAAAGGTGAAGAAATTCGCGCAGACACCTGCCCTTCTATTAACGAATGGTGGCGACCATCTCATGCCTAGGTATGGGAATATGCTAGGGAAAATGGACGAGTTAATTAGCGAGGAAGTAAACTTCGTATCCAGTACATATGAAAATTACTTGAAGGCTTTACAGGCAGAGCTTCCGGAAAAACTCCCGGTGTATCTTGGGGAGCTCAGAAGCAATAAGTATGCTTACGTGCTTCCTAATGTCCTTTCTACTAGATCCTATCTGAAGCAACAAAATCAATGGATGGAAGATGAATTGACAGGCTATACCGAACCACTGTTAACGATGACGTCAAACGCGGGCTATCCTAACCGATATCTGGAGAAATCGTGGAAGCTTCTGTTGAAGAATCATCCACATGACAGCATTTGCGGATGCAGTTTGGATGAAGTGCATAAAGAGATGGAGACACGTACAATTAAGCTTTCGCAACGGCTGCAATCCCTGCAAAACGGCGCTTTGGCAAAAGTCGGGGTACAGGATGCAGCAGAGAGCGGTCACGCAACAAGAAAACCGTTTGATGACAGTTCTGTCTTCACTGTTTTCAATCCTCATGTCCACAACTATTCGGGCCCGATCCGGGGAACGATCTGGCTGAAGGAAGAACGGGATTTTTCGTTAATGGATGAACATGGGAAGCACTATCAGCCTACCATTCTTTCCAAAAGAAAAGACCGTCATTTCGCTTCTCCCCTTGATGCTTTTCCTGAATTTACAGAGGGAAACTTCTATGAAGTGACGTTTCCCGTAAAGGCATTGCCAGCAACCTCCCTTACCACATTTGAAGTGGTGGAGGGCAACTTTGTGTCATTGGCGGAAACGGAAACAAGTGTTGCAGAGACGGACCATTACCGGATCATCGTGGAGAATGACGCGACACTTACGGTCTTAGATAAGAAAACGGGTGCCAGTTATCTTGGACTGCAGTCCTTCTATAGCTCCTTGGACGTAGGCGATGAATACACCTACTCTCCTCCAAAAGAGGACGTGAAAACGTTTGGCACTTTAAAAGGGAGGCCTGTTGTAGAAGTTTCGGAAGCGGGCGAAGGTGACACCACCATCCTTTCCTATTCGGTAGAATTGAAACTTCCTTCAGGTTGTAAGGAAGAACGCACAGGTCCAGCGGTTAGGAAAGTGACAACCGACATCGAAGTGAAAGTCCTCATATGTAATCATTCTACAAGGATAGAAAGCAAAGTGAAGGTGACAAACCGGGCCAAAGACCAGCGATTGAGGGTGGTATACCCGCTTGGCACCACTATCGATAAGACCTATAGCGATACTGCTTTTGATGTGGTTGAAAGGGTGGCAAAAAAAGTGGAGGAGTTTGATGCTCCAAAGCAAAAAGAAGTGCCAGTCGTAGTGGAACCGTCCCTCTCCTTCATCCGTGCAGACAACCGAGGGAAAGGACTCTCCTTCTTCCATCGAGGGCTACATGAATACCAGGTGACTCCAAGTCTAGAGGAAGATAAGCTGGAAGTGACCGTCCTCCGATCGGTAGGCTGGCTTTCCCGGGATGACCTTCGTACACGCGGAGGCGGAGCGGGGCCAGGAATGGAAACGCAGGAAGGACAATGCATCGGGACGTATACCTTCGACATGGCCTTTGAACCAGTTGCCTCTGATGCCAGCAACGGAACCATTGCCAAGTCAGCCCACTTCTATCGGGTCCCACCAAGAATATATCCTGGAGATGCCCGCGGCCGTGAGCTTACAAGATTTGTGGAGATAGACAATCACGAAGTGCAGTGGAGTGCCCTTTATTGTTCGGAAGGTGGTACTTATCTCCGTTTATGGAATCCGACCGACCTGGATCAGCCAGTCCATTTTTCATCAAGTAAAACGATAAAGCGCCTTACAAAAGTAAGGATGGATAAAAGCGAGCGGAATGAGTTGACCGACCTGAGCGATACGCTGGCAGCCAAAAGCATTTCCACCTATCGATTACAGTTTTCATAAAGGGAGCTTGAGAAGATGAATAGAAAAATAGCACTCATCCCCATAGATGCAAGACCTGTGACAAGGGAACTCCCCAAACAAATCGCCAAAATCGGCGGCTGGGAAGTACTGTTGCCCAAGAAAAAGGTGCTGGGGTACTTAAAAACACCTGGAGATATGGAGAGCCTGACAAGATGGCTATGGGAAGTTGCCCCTGAGGTCGATGGTTTCGTCCTATCGATTGATATGCTTGCCTATGGAGGACTTGTTCCTTCAAGGGTGAATGCTGATCAGTCTGCCACCATCCTTAAACGCCTGGAGGTATTACATGATCTCAAGAAAGAGCACCCCGAGAAAACAATTATGGCATTCAGCGCCACCATGCGCATATCTAATAACTATGTGAACGAGGAAGAAAAGGAGTATTGGAAGGATTATGGGGAGGAAATTTGGCAGTACTCCTATCATACCCACCGTACTCTTCGAACAGGGTGCGAGGTGTCAAAAGGAAAAGGGGAAAGTCTGTCAGCCCTGATACCAGTTGATATTTTACAAGATTACTTACAAACAAGAGATAGGAACTTCCATATTAATCTCTCCCTTTTGGACTTAGTAGAGGACAAAACACTGGAAGTGCTTGTATTTCCACAAGATGATACATCCGAGTATGGCCTTAATATTGCGGAACAGGAGAAACTATCCTCACTTGTGAGGGATCGTCAACTGACTTCAAAAGTGTTTATCTATCCTGGTGCGGACGAAGTGGCCAATACGCTTGTTTCCCGACTCATTTACAAGCTTGAGAAAGTGGAACCGCCTACTTTCTTTCCCGTTTATAGCGGGGAAACAGGCTCCCTTGGCCATGCGATGTATGAGGATAGGCCGATTTGTGAATCAGTGAAAGGACAAGTTTTCGCTTTTGGTAGTCATACAGTTGATCATGCAATCGATGCTGACATTGTGTTTGCCGTTAACGTACCAGGCAAGCGCCAGGGGGATCTCGCATTACAGAGGTTCCTTGGGGAAGTGGATACTGCCCATCGTAATATTGGGGAATGGCTTGCACGTATCCGTCACTATGTAAAAAAACAAAAGCTTGTGGCAGTCGCCGACGTAGCATATGCCAATGGTGCGGATAGTGCGATGATTCCGAGACTTCTGGAAGCGGTCCCCTTAAAGGAATTGTGTGGATTCGGAGCTTGGAATACAGCCGGAAATACCATTGGTACAGTAGTGTCCCAGGCTGCCATGATATACCTGCAAAAGCGGAAGCCTTCCATGACTTTTGGAGAAGCACAAAGGCTTCTTGAAGAGCAGCTCATTCTTAGGCTGCTGGATGACTATCTTTATCAAACGATTGTAAGGCAACAGGTTCGAGGAACGGTAGATGTAGAAAATATAACGGCTGAAGCGTTAATCGCGGAAGTGACGTCCAACTTCCTGGCAGAAGCGAAGTCCTTCTTAAAGAAACATTCCCTCCACTATGAAATAGAGGACATATATTTACCATGGAATCGCACCTTTGAAATAGGAATTTGCTTAAGCAAGGGAGGTGACAGTTAATATGGCCCTTCGCATTGGAGTGGATTTAGGGGGCACAAACCTGCGTGTCGCTCTTGTCCGGGAAAATGGAACAATAGTCAGGGAAAGCGAGCAGCTTACGGAAGCGGAAAAAGGACCGGATTCTGTCATCACCAAGATGATGGACATGGTTCGGGGGATTAAGGGAGAGGACATCATTAAAGGGGTGGGTGTTGGATCGCCTGGCCCCCTAGATCCTTTTACAGGAACCATCCACCAACCTCCCAATCTACCTGGTTGGGACAGCATCCCGCTAGCAAGGATTTTGGAAGAATCGTTGGGTGAACACGTTGAAATCGATAATGATGCAAATGCTGCAGCGCTTGCTGAAGCGAAATTTGGAGCCGGAGCAGGTGCCCAAAGTGTGTACTATATAACGGTCAGCACAGGTGTGGGGGGCGGATTCGTCATTGGAGGGGAAATATTCCAAGGGGCGACAGGCTATGCAGCTGAGATCGGGAACATGATCATCCTCCCCAGCGGACCGACACACAACAGTTTGAATGCTGGAGCACTGGAAAGCTTGGCAAGCGGGACAGCGATTGGTCTGGCTGGACAAAAAGCTGGAATCGCCGGGGGAGCGGAAGAGGTTTTTCGTTTGGCGATGGTACATGATCCTATAGCGCAAAGCATAATAGATGAAGCCTTGAACTATTTGGCAATCGGAATTGCCAATCTCGCACATGCCGTAAATCCTTCGATTTTTGTAATGGGTGGCGGTGTGATGAAATCAGAAAGCCAGGTGCTCGACCCTTTAAGGGGAAAAGTGAAAACTTATGTCTACCCAGGTTTGAAACATACCATCAAGATAGTTCCGGCATCCCTTGGTTCCAAAGCAGGGGTAGTCGGAGCAGCGTTTTTAATCAAATAGCGGTACAATCACACTTCACTTAAGGAGGTGATTCATTCTCAATACATTCAAGGGGAGAAAGAGTTTCAGGCAACATCCGTCATTGGCCGACTTAGAATGCAAAGGGGAGAAGATTGAGGATGAAAAATGGTATCAATAAGGTAAAATTGTTCATAGTCACTGCACTTGTTTTCAGCCTGTTCCTAACAGGATTTCCTATTCAGCAACAAACAAGTGCAGCACTTGCACAAGATCTTGTAAAAGCTGCAAACGGGGAAACGCATGTTATATTTGATTACAATATACTAAGAGGTGCCGATCAAATAATCGTCTATACACCCGAGTTCGGGACAAGTACCAAAAACAACCGCTGGGGAGTGGAAGTTGTCGTAGAGAATGGCACGATCACAGAAGTGCGTGATGGCACGGTGGTTGACTTGTCCAATGCACCTATCCCAGAAACTGGATTTGTTGTCTCTGCCCATGGAACAGCAAGAACCTGGGTGATGGCAAATTTAAAGGAAGGCGAGACAGTCGAGATCCTTAAAGATGTCATCACTGATCCAGTGAAAACGTCTACCTTTTCCATCAATAAAATAGATCCACAAGCACCATACGAATTCCCGGGAGGTCGCGGAGCAGATGAACTAGTCGTCTATACAACTTCCTATGGTAAAGAACGTACAGGGACGAATCAATATGGTGCAGAATTTATCGTACGCAATGGAATTGTTGTAGAAATGTCCGGAAGTAATAGCCTTATTCCGGAAGATGGCTTTGTCGTGTCCGGTCATGGTGCTGCACAAAGATGGATCCTTGAAAACACACAGGTCGGGGCTGAAGTTACATTCGATCCTGCGACGATGAAAATTACTTCCCGCATCGATGCGAGCGCATACATACGCGCGGCAGAACTTGTCATGGAAAGTGCATCGGCGGAAATCGATGCAGCAGAACTGAATTTTCTGGATGTGCCATTAGAGGAAGCAAAAGATTCTTTAAAAGAAGCGGCTGAAGCTTTACGAGTTGCAGAAGAAGCATTTGTTGATGGAGACTGGCAACGTACAATCGATTATTCTGAACTTGCAGCAAAGCTTGCCAGAAAAGCAGGATTTCAAACGGTGGAATCCAAAGTGGTGGATGCCCGTGGTGTATGGCACCGCCCGACAGAAAGTAATCGTAAGGACATCATCGAAACATTAGATAAACTAGCAGATTCTAACTTTAACATTCTATTTTTAGAGACATTCTATCATGGGTATACGATTTATCCTAGTGAAATTGCAGAGCAAAATCCAAATTTCGTAGGATGGAATCCATTGGAGGTCTTTATTGAAGAAGGAAAGAAACGTGGAATTGAAGTACATGCCTGGGTGCATACGTTTTTTGTAGGTCATGAATCGCTAAACCCACCTGGCCCTATTTTATCCGAGCATCCCGAGTGGGCAGCAGTTGATCGTGAAGGCAGGATTCCTTCTGTAAAAGAGGTCGGTTATTACTATCTGAATCCGGCATTACCAGCAGTCCGTGATCACTTATCCAGCATTTTCAATGAAATGGTGAGCACATACGACGTAGATGGACTTCATCTTGATTACATCCGCTATCCGGTCAGTCTTCCGATTGAAAATGGCTACAGCTATGATGAGTATAGCCGCAATGAGTTCAAGAAGGTTTCAGGAGTCGACCCATTGGACATTACACCTGCTGACACCGAGCAATGGGAAGCTTGGAATGTTTGGAGACAAAATCAAATCTCCACTTTTGTAGAAAGAATTCACGGTGAAGTGAAGGAAGTGGACGAAGCGTTGGACCTCTCCACTGCCGTATTCCCCGAAGTATCGGACGCCATCGATCAAAAGTTCCAAAACTGGGTGGAATGGGTAAGTGCGGGTTACATGGATTTCATCACCCCTATGATCTATGCGGTTGATACGAATTATGTTCAAAGTACAACAAATGAATTCATGGAGCGCTTCCAGCAACCAGTTCTATCCTATATCGGTTTAGCGCCATTCGTTGGGTTCTCCGATGAACTATTAGTTGATCAGGTAAAAGCGATGAATGAAACGAAGGCAGCCGGACAGGTTCAATTCGCCCTACATTCCTTAAGGGGTGAACATTTCGCAGCACTAAAAGCAGGGCCGCAACGCAAAGAGGCGTTCCTTCCACATGCTGATCCGATGAAGGCGGGAGAATTAGTGGTGAAAGATACACAACGTAAAATTGCCGAAATCTATGTACCAAGACAAGGTGTGAATCATCAAGCTGTAAGAGCATTAGAACAGCAATTCATAAACCTAGAAAAGGCAGTTAAACAGGGAAATATAAATAAAATAAATGAACGTATCCAAGAAGTGGAGAAATTTATCGAAGGACGCGGTAAACATATCCGTCCAGCGGTTACAACTCATCTGATGAAAGACCTTGGTCAGCTTTCTCAATTGATGGACTTTGCACAATTTAAGCAACAGTAAAGGTGGCTGGTGACGGGAACTCCTGTCACCGCCTTCTTCCATAAAGGGAGTGATAGGATGAAAGCGGATATTATAGTCATTGGCGGTGGCCTTGGAGGCTGTACTGCGGCACTGGCGGCAGCTAAATTTGGCAAAAAAGTGATACTGACCGAGGAGACGGACTGGATCGGCGGTCAGCTTACAAGCCAGGCAGTCCCACCAGATGAACATAAATGGATTGAACAGTTTGGTTGCACAGCAAGCTACCGTGATTTCCGAAACCGTGTGCGGGATTATTATAGAAGAAACTACCCACTGAAACAGGAAGCCTTTTCAGATGTAAAATTGAATCCTGGAAACGGCTGGGTAAGTCGACTTTGCCATGAACCGAAAGTGGCATTGGCAGTACTACAGGAAATGCTGGCTCCATTTGTGGCAAACGGAAGAATCACGATTTTACTCAACTATCAGGTGGAAAGTGCAAAAGTGGAGCAGGATACCATTCAAACGGTCACTTTGAAGCATGTTATGAACAAAAATATGCTTATGCTGAAAGGGGATATTTTCCTGGATGCCACGGAATGTGGGGATCTTCTGCCATTGGCTGGTGTGGAGTACGTAACAGGTGCAGAAGCTAAAGCAGACACCGGTGAACTGCATGCACCCGAGGAAGCACGCCCCCAGGATATGCAACCCATCACCCATGTATTTGCAGTGGATTACATAGACGGGGAAGACTTTACCATTGAAAAGCCACTTCAATATGAAAAATGGAAGGCATATCAAGCTCCTTTTTTACAACACAAGCAATTGAGTTGGTTTGCACCTGATGCACATACAGGTGAATCCAAGGAGTTTGCCATGTTCCATCATGGAGACTTGTGGGGGCTGTGGGATTATCGTCGTATAATCGATCCCGACCTGTTTAAAGAGGGAACATTCCAGGGGGATATCACCTTGATCAACTGGCCGCAAAATGACTATTGGCTGGGTTCCATCATTGATGTGACTCCTGATGACCGCCTGCGTTACCTGGAAGATGCCAAACAACTGAGTTTATCGCTACTATATTGGTTGCAAACTGAGGCTCCCCGTCTGGACGGTGGTAAAGGGTATCCTGGAGTGCGCCTGAGACCTGATGTCTTGGGAACAGAGGATGGCTTGGCAAAGTATCCGTATATCCGTGAGTCAAGACGAATCAAGGCCATTTTTACCGTGGTGGAGGAACATATCAATGCAGAAACCAGAGGGAATCAGGGGATTGAGCGGTTTAACGATTCCGTAGGGATAGGATGCTACCGAATCGACCTGCACCCTACAACAGAAACCAATACTTTCTTTTATACAGAAAGCTATCCTTTTGAAATCCCACTTGGTGCTTTATTGCCTATTCGGGTGAAAAACCTATTGCCTGCATGTAAAAATATCGGGGCAACCCATATTACCAATGGCTGTTTCAGGGTTCACCCGGTGGAGTGGAATATAGGGGAGTCGGCAGGATATCTTGCGGCTTTCTCTTTAGAAAAAGGAATTATCCCGCGTGAAGTGAGGGAGAAAGAAGGGTTGTTGCATGAGTTTCAAGAGATGATCGTGAAAGAGGGAATCGAATTGAGTTGGCCTGAGGTAGGGGCCATCTGACAGCCTGGAGGGTGTCTGGTCCACTGTGTGTGTACAGGGAGGGCAGACACCTTTTTCCTTTGGCATAGGTTGACAAAGGAACCCACCCTCTAGGAAAATACTGGATGAAACCCGAGACTTGTCTGTAAAGGTCCATCCCAATGACGATTATGCCCTACCGTGAAATATCCCTTGTACGGTTCAAGCTAACATAAAAATACAAAAGCGAATCGCTTGTATTCATGGCGATTCGCTTTTCTTCTGTGTTTTATTCATACAATTCCCTATAAACAATCGCCTTCAACGCAAGCAATTCTTCATCTGTCAGCTTATCCTCAAATGTCTGGATCATCTCCATGGCTTCCTGTTCCGTCATGCCGTTGGAAACCTTCGATTGAATCTGTTGCATCTCCTGAAAGCTGAGCTTGCTCATGACCATCCTTGTTGCCTCTTCTCTTGTCTGAATCGGCAGTTCCTCGAGGTATGCCTCTGAACCCTCGGCGATATAATTCTTCAAGGTTGGCGAGTTGTCGACATATTCCCTTGCCACAGCAAGGTCATTGTTATTCACCATATCATTTTCCACATATTCGACAGCCTGATTTTCCATGTATTTATTAATAAAATAATAGCCCGCAAAACCAAGTATACCTAGCACAAGGGCCGTGATGAACATTCCTTTGATCACTTTCATTTGGGACACCTTCTTTCTCTTTTACTATATAAAATAGAGGTGCCTAAAAGCAAATATTAAAAAATAAGTTTCAAAAGGTGACAAAAAGGCTAAAGAGAAGAAAAGAGTTCAACCAGATAAACCGACAATAAATGAAAATTTTTCAAATTATACTTGTATTTTCTTGGTAAAATAGTAGAATTGTATTATATTTTGTAATATCTTGGGCGGTGAAAAATCGAAAATGAATGATTTAAAAAGTATGGACAATAAAGATGAAATCATAAAGGTGCTCCAGTATGCGTATCAGCAAGGTACGGAACGTGAGAATATCTCCATGATGGAGCTTGTGAATGAAATGAGAGAAAAGCTGCAGACGCTTATAAAATAAATGATAGATTGCTAGATGGCACTTCTGACTCATTCGGTCGGAGGTGTTTTTTTAGCGTGGTTGGCTAAGATATCCAGTCTCTGAATTCCTCCATGAAGCGAAGAAGTATGATAGAATGAAACTCGTTGTCTGATTTATATATGGCAAACAGCTAGGAAAAAACAAAAAGTGTAAGGTGATAGAATGATTGGAAGAAATGAACCATGCCCGTGTGGCAGTGGAAAGAAATATAAGAAATGCTGTGAGAAGAAGCAGGATGGTCTAGGTAAAGTGCTCGAATCGGAATTGATGGGGCTGCAAGTCGATATCATGCGATTCGCATATGAAAAGTTTGCAGGAGAGCTTGAACAAGTAAGCACAAAATATCTACATAAATTTTCGATGGATGAAATGAAGGAGGAAGCCTTTAATGAGCTTCTCCATCTTTGGTATATGTTCACAGTAAAACGTGATAACGGCCTCACGATTTTGGAGGAGTTTGCCCGCGCTAATGCAGGAAAGTTCTCACGTTCCCAGGTGAAAGAGTGGGCCGAGAGCTGGCAGGACGCCTATCCTTCCATTTACAAGGTGTCAAATCTTCGTGGAGACGTTTATACCATGGAAGACTTTTTCACAAAGGAAAAAGTGAAGGTCACCTATATCGGCAGGGAGGACAGCTTAAGCAAGAACGAGCTTGTCATCGGGATGTTTGTATCTTACCAGCAGGCGAAAGTTGTGTTCATGTCGACCTTTGAACGGGGTGTGCTTGAGACTATCCGTCTGGAGGAAAAAATGGCAGATACGCTTGGGGGGCTTGTGGTAGACGAGGGCTATATTCGTGAAAACTTCCCAGACCTTGCAGGCCGAATGGTCGAATTTGAACTGAGCGAAGAGGATGTGCAGGAGCTGCCTGTACAGGATGCGGCGCAGGGACGCGTATTGGAGTTGTTTGCAGAAGCAGCACAAAAACGGGGCTATCCGGAAAAGTTTCTGGAATTTGCCAATATGCTGTGGTCCATCTATTGCATGAAAGAAAGTCCGGCAATCCGCAATGAACAGAATTATGCCGCAGCCTTAATCTACTTCTTGGATACTCATTTCATGAAAGAACAGATGGAGACTCAAAAAGTTCTCGCTGAGGAGTTTGGGGTGTCACCAGGAAGTGTGTCATCCACTTTCCGCAAGCTGGATGAGGTTTTACAGCCTGTTCTCCAAACGTTTGAAGAGGATATTGAAGCCGCATTGCAGGGCGCTTCCTAAATAAGTTACATGACATCTGGTTTCCACCGCTAATTTAGGCGGGGGAGGCTGGGTGTTTTTTTGTTGTGATGTGCTTTTATCTTCTGGACTTTTTGTATAATTTTTCCGTTCGCGCACATCCTATTAAAAAAATGTAGCGAGGAAAGGGAGGCATTTTGAATGCAACGGATTATTTTGTTTGCTTGTGCACTGATGGTGGGGGCGACATTGTTTGTCGGACCGGTCGGTGTTGGTGCGGCGCCGAAAGAGGAAGAAGTAGATTCCTATTTGAAGGAGATTGGTTGGACAAGGAAGGATTTAGACAACTATTTGAATTTTTATGAGGTTAATCTGAAGGACTTTAAGGATATCAATCATCTGCGTGATGAATTGGGCACCCCGATTAATGAGGAAAATCTTTTGATTATGCTAGAAACGTTTGATCTTACAAAAGAAGAGTTAGAGGTCCTGTTGTCTCGTTTTGGTGAAAAGGTGCAGGATTACACCTTCATCGAGGATTTGGAGCTTGCCGTGGACTTTTATATGACACATGAGGAGGAAGTGGCACGCGCTGAAGATTTTCTGGTTTCGATGGGATTTGAGGCTGAGGAGGCGAGGCTGATTTTTCATCATATACTAAGCCTTCCCAAGGATGTGCTGGCACAAGAGCTGGAAAGGCTGAAAGGAATGTTGGATGAAGAGCCGAACTCGGTGGATAAGGTATTTTCTCTCTGGACGGAAATGATGGGCGTTTTCCAGGTGAATGCGGATCTGCATGTGGAGGATGGCGGGCGGATGAAAGTGACGGAAGAGACCTTGATGCAACCGGGATGGTTGGAGGGAAAGGAAGTTCACCTAGATTTATATAACGGAGAAGGAAGCCTGCTTGCTTCTGCAGTGATGGATGAGCAGATTGTTTCGCCAACCTATGTACAGTCCACGGGGACGGAGCTTGTCCATTTAGGAGAGGTTGGGGTCAAGATGAGCGATGAGCTTTATCATAATAGAATGCCTGCAACAGGGTCTTTGTATGGCGTTGGGATGGTAGCCGGACTATGTATGCTTATTGCGGCAGGTGTATTGATAAGGTGGAGCGGTATGGGCTTGGCGCGCAGGAAATAGCTGATTTAGATTTCAGCGGGAGGTTTTTTTGAGATGTTAGTACAAATGCTTCGGATATTTGGAATAGTATTGTTTGTTGCGGGGGCTGCTTTGTTTGTTGGAAGCGGCCTTTTGTATTGGCAAGGTTATTCGGCGGTAGAGAAGAGGTCTTTTTGGTCGGAAGGGCAGGAAATAACTTCTGATTCTGTTGAAGAATTGTCACCTGGGATGGGTATGTCGGATCTTCGAGCTGATAGAGGAGGAGAGCAAACAGAAGTTTTGGGTGTGGCAGTAAATCTAGCGGTTGGTGAGGAAGTCGGTGAAATGTATTTTCCGGTTCTAGAAGCGACTATGCCTATATTTCACGGTGTGTCAGAGGATGAGCTGGTCAAGGGCGTCGGACATGTTCCCGGAAGCGGATTACCTGGAGATGGGGGGAATATTGTCCTTTCAGGTCACAGGGATACCGTGTTTTGGAGGCTTGGGGAGCTTGCAGTCGGCGATAAGATTGTACTGGAGGTTGATGGTGGGGATTATGTCTATAAAGTCGGGAGAATTAGGGTAGTAGACAAGGAGGATATTTCGGTGGTGGTGCCGAGGCCACGTGAAATGTTGACGATTACGACTTGTTATCCATTCCGGTTTATTGGAAGTGCACCTGAGCGATATGTGGTGGAGGCGGAGTTTTTGGGGATAGTGGGGGAGTAGGGTGATTTAAGTTGGGGAGTCGGTTCGTTAGTTAGCGAGATGTGAGTGAATCCATAGTATATGATGCTTTTGTGCAACAGCCTTTCAGATTATTGGCTGAAATAGAGCGCAAATATCCAAGTTTTCATTGCTTCAAAATGTGTTCGGACATTTATTGAAGCGGTTCGGACATTTGAACCCGCTTGTTATACTGGTTTCGGACAATGTTTTAATAGGTTTGGACATTTAAAGGGGGAGGTTCGGACATTTGAAAAATTGATTCGGACAACTTTGCACAAACTTCGGACAAAAAACCAAAATGTTTGGAGGTAGTATAGAAAGTGGACACAGGGATTGGCGTCATGTTTTAATCAAAATTAACCAATATAAGGACGTGTTAAACATGACGAAAAAGAAAAGCTACTCTCCAGAGTTTAGGGAATATGTGGTGAAACAAATCGTACTGGATGGGCATAAGATCGTTGATGTTAGTCAAAAACTAGATATCCCCTATGATACATTACAAAAGTGGGTATATCGCTTTAAAAAGAGACAGAAAGAAGAAGCTCAAGAAACTCAAAATCAATTATTAACAGCTTCTGAATACAAGGACATGTATGAAGCCTAAAAGAGAAGCAAGCTTGAGTTACAGGAAGAGATAGATATCTTAAAAAAGGCCATGCACATCTTCACGCAAGAAAAGAAGTAATTTTCGAATTCATTCATTCCCATCGGAATGAACACACCGTAGTGATGATGTGCAGAGTTCTTGGTGTGTCTACATCTGGCTATTATTTATTTGTGAAGCGATTGGACCGTGAGGCAACGGAAAGAGAACAATGGAGAAAGTTCATAGATGAACGTATCCTATTTCATTTCGCTGATAACCTCGAAACATATGGAAGTGTGAGAATTCATCGTAAGTTAGTGGTAAAAGATAAAATAAATGTTTCTTCTAAAACGGTTGCCAATCGCATGAGAGCGTTAGGTTTGTTTGCCACACCGCCTAAAGTATATACCGTCACTACAGATTCTGATCATTCTAATCGTACGTATAATAATAAGTTGAATCGTCAGTTTAGCCCAGACGCACCCAACAAAGTTTGGGTGACAGATATTACTTATATTCCTACTCATGAAGGTTTCTTATATTTTAATCCAATCCTGGACTTGTTCGGCAGGAAGGTTATTAGTTATGCAGTGGCTGATAAAATGGACCGTTCCTTGCCTCTTCGAGCTTTAAAAGAAGCCATAAAGCTGCGTCAACCGAAAGAAGGTTGGATACACCATTCGGATAAAGGAACTCAGTACTGTTCCAATGACTATATTGATGAGCTTAAAGAAGCAAAAGCAAAAATTAGTATGAGTAGGAAAGCTACTCCCTATGACAATGCCTGTGCGGAGTCGTTTTTTGCATCATTGAAAAAGGAGTATCTGAATAAATTTGTATTCAAAACTAAAGCAGAGGCAATGGGAGCTGTGCAACTTTACGTTGAGTTTTACAATAGGAAAAGAATCCATTCTACCTTAGAGTACGCCACTCCCAATGAGTACGAAAAGGCGTATTATAAGGCACAACGCAAACATGCCAATACTACTCATTTGACCTCTGCTTAGAGGAACAATTCGGTTTTTAATTGTTCCTTTAAACAGAGGCGTCCAAGCGAAGTGACTACGTAGCGCGGAAGAAAAAAATACGCCAATCCTATACGTATTGATGTCTATTTTATTGACAGAACTCCATGTTTGGACAACTTTCCGGAAACTTCGGTCAAGAATGGGAAATCTTCGGACATTTACCTCAAACACCATCTGGATTAATGAAAAAGCCGATACTCTATAGGATATATTTTAGTGCATTAACGCACAGCGGGTCAGACCCCTCTTTAGTGCTTTAACGCACAGCGGGTCAGACCCCTTTAATTATTTCACTTACTTTTCTCGAGTACTGGTTTTTCTTTGATTTTGGTTTTGAAAGCTTGGACTAGTTCTTCGCCTGCGTAGCCTTCGAGGACGAGGCGTTCGAGCAGTTTTTCGTGGTAGTTGGTGTTTTTGCGGAAGAGCTCGCCTTCAAAGAGAATGCTCATTTTGTCCTCCATCACTGCCACTTGGCGAACGACGGCCTCGAAGGAAGCCGGATCATTGGTCGGTTTGGAGATGGTGGCCTGAACATGAAGCATCTCTTCATTATCACGAAATGCTTCGTATTTTTCGGGCTCGCTCTTCGGAAGCAACGCCTCGATCAGCCAGTTTTCTTTTCCGTACTCTCTATTGATAATCAATCCGTCTTGTAAATCCAGCTGTTCAACGTCTTCACCATGTACTAAGGATATTGCTACCAGTTTGAACGTTTTCATGATTTTCCTCCAACGGTTTATTTTGGGGCAACAGTTATAGCGGCTATCTATCAACATGTAGCACGCTTTAAAGTGCCAATAACATGTACCAATATTTTGTCTTATTATAACATATGCACAAGGAAAGATACCCTCTGTAGAAAGAAAGCAAAAAAATCCACCATAACTTGAAATATTATAATTCGATACGAACATCACCAAACAAAATCGTGTTTTCCCTTAGTAGAAAAACATGGTTTTACCCCTAAAATACCACCTAAAATCATAAAACCCTCATTTTACCAAATTTTCAAATGCAGTTATGATAACGAAGCAGCACGAAATTTGTAGAAAAGAAGGAGGGAAGAATGTGATAAACGAAGTAGTGCTCATTGGCAGGATGGTCAAAGATCCGGACCTCCGCTATACAAGTGATGGGACACCTGTTGCCAGTTTTCGGCTGGCTGTCAATCGATCGTTCAAAAATCAGGAAGGTGTCATTGAAGCGGATTTTGTTTCGTGCACCGCCTGGCGGAATCTTGCGAAAACGACAGCGGATTACTGCAGAAAGGGAGCATTGGTGGCAGTCACCGGGAGGATCCAGACGAGTCGGTATGAAGGAAAGGATGGAACTACGGTCTTTGTCACAGATATTGTGGTGGATAATGTACGATTCCTTGAAAAGAAACGGGAGGAGAAACAAGCGGTACCTGCAAATGCCAAGCCGGCAGTCCAAACCGCTCCTCCTCCGCCTGAACCAGAGAATCAGCCATCCAACGGCCCGCAACAAGTTCAAACAGAGAGTCGGAATTGGGAATGGAACAAGGCGCCGCAAGAAAATCGGCAACATACTCAAAGTATGTCGAGCCACGAAAGTGCACAAACACAAAACCAAAGCCAGCAGTTCCAGATGCAGCCGCCTGAAAAGGTGGAAGTGTAGCACAGTTACATTCCAAAGGTCATCCAAACTTAAGCTGAATAAAGTATCAAGTAAGCAATCTTTAACCTAATACCTATAAAGCAAAGGGCTCCCCTCCCATTTTTGCTTTAGCCTTCCTGAAAAAAGGCAACTTGCGGAAACAAGCTGCCTTTCTTTTTTTGCTTATCAGCATGAAGCAGAGGATAAGCCCTCCAGGTTCCTCTAGAGAGAAGATCTACCTCTTTGTATCTCCATTTCATGGTGCCAGCCTTTGAGGGTTGGCTTTTTTTCGACTAGTACGATTGAAAGGTACAGTAGGTAGCAGGTTGGCTGATTAGGCAGTTCAAGCACAATCATTTATTCACATATACTCCCATCATTTCCTCCAACACTTTTCTATCCGTGGAACTTTGATTGATATGCTTATGTAGTGTTTCTTTGAACTTCGGGTGTTGTTTCAAATAGTCGACAATTTGCATCATTTCTTCGTCGGTTTGGTGGATTTGATAAAGACGGTTGAATTCTTTTACATAGTGCTCCTGCTCATAATGGTTGCCGACCAGGTAATCAATCGACACCTGAAAAAGGGAACTGAGATTAATAAGGGTTTCGATGGGTGGTACTTCCTTTTCTGTTTCCCATTTGCTGATGGTGGCGTGGACCCGGTTCAGGCGGTCGGCCAGGTCTTGCTGTGACCAGTTTTTCTGATTACGAAGGTATTTGATGTTTCTGGCTAAAAAGGACGTATTCATTATATCTCCTGCCTCTTTTTCGCATTTCTTTTAACGTAATGGATAAGAGAGGAAGTGATTGTTCTTATACAGAACAAATGTTGTATTTGTTCTTATATGGAACAGTGTCGAATTTTGCAAAATTTAGAGGATGAGCGAGTGTAGGAAAGAATACCTAGAAAAAACAATGCAAAACGACTAATTACCTATATTTTCTATAAAAAGTAAATTTATCTATACTTAGGAGGAGAGAATATGCAAGAGGGAGTGATGGATGTGACAGATTACAAGTTGACTACAGTCAGCTTTCATCCTGGTACGGATAACCAGAAGCGGGATGGGCAGAATTATTTTATTTATGTAAAAGAACCAATGGATGGTTATTCAGCGGCACCAAGAACCTCCTTCTTTGATGCGTTGGAAATCAGTAAGGAAGAATCCTCGTTGAAGGAGAATTGGCGCTGTATTTCTACCAGCGGAAATCAGTCTGTGGAACTGCATTTCCGTTCTTATGTGGATAAAAGAATTATCTCGGTCACCATCAACCTCCCAAGCTACCAACTTGATATCTCCTCCTATGCTTGGTTCCGTCACCGTAAAGCGTTCCTTAAGATCGACTATCCGGAACAAGTGAGCCACGATTTAGTAGAAGGGTTGTTGCAGAGAATTTTTGTCAAATACAAAGGGAAAACCGCCTATCTAAGTATGAAGGAATCAAAACCAGGCGTGACAAGCAAGAGAATTTAGAAGGTAGGGTATAAGGCAGGCTCAGTTGGGACACACCGTAATTAAGTAGAATCTTTTTTGAAAAGAAGATCTAACACATATACGGTGGTGGCTCATATGAAAAATAAGAGAATTCTATACTATCTGTTTCTGGCCTTTGGCTGGACCGTCATATTGTTTTATTTGTCTTCTATGTCCTACGCGGAGCAGGATATCAGGCCGTACCTGCGCATGCTAGTGGCGGAAGAGCACATCGCTCAGGTATTTTCCAACGTCGAAATAACGTACAGAGACAGTACGGTGAGTGTAGACAATATGGGAGGCTATCAGTTTGTGGAATTTCTCTTCCGTAAAGGAGCACACCTGTTTTTTTATAGTGTCCTTGGCTACCTGCTTGTTCGGTATTTTGCAAGTTCTTTAGGGAAGAAGTATTGGAGGGTATGTTTGTTCAGTCTATCAATCCTTCTTACGATTGCCATGCTCGATGAGTACTTGCAGCATCTGCACCCAGAACGCAGCGGACAGTGGGCGGATGTCTGGTTGAATGGGATGGGTGGGGTGAAAGGGATTATTACGGGGTTCCTGTCCACCTATATTAAAAAGAACCGTAATGGAACGACAAAAAAGAGCGCAGACCACTCTATGTAGAAGGGTTCTGCGCTTTTTTGTATCATCGCAATGTCAGCAAATCTCGCAATTCTTCATTATCTAGCTCTGTAATCCAGCCTTCGCTTGTGATGATTTGGTTATTCAACGCCTGCTTGGATTCGATCATGGCATCAATTTTCTCTTCCAATGTTCCTGTGGCGATAAATTTGTGGACGTGGACAAATCGATTCTGTCCGATTCGATATGCCCTGTCTGTAGCTTGGTTCTCCACGGCCGGGTTCCACCATCGGTCATAGTGGATGACATGGTTGGCGGCTGTCAGGTTCAGTCCGGTTCCGCCCGCTTTCAGTGAAAGTACTAACACATTAAATTCCCCGTCCTGGAAATCTTGGATAAGCTGATCGCGGTCTTTTTTGACGACACTTCCATTGAGAAATCTGCCTTTTTCACCAAGTGAAGATTCCAATGTGTCAATAATCATATTCCCCATGGAAATGTATTGCGTGAAAATGAGGCAGCTTTCTCCGCGCAAACGGATCTGCTCCACTAACTCCACCAGCTTTTCCATCTTACTGGAGCGCATCAATAGATTCTCAGGAGTTTCTTCTTTTAAGTAAAGGGCAGGGTGATCGCAGACTTGCTTCAATTGCCCTAGCATTTTCAACACAAGGCCACGGCGCTGGATGCCACCGAGTTCTTCCACCTTATCCAATGTCTCTTTGACAAGCTGCTCATAAATGGAGGCCTGTTCAATGGTCAGTGGACAGTATTCCTTTTGCTCCTGCTTGGCAGGTAGATTTAGTGCCACCTGTTCATCCTGCTTCGTGCGGCGTAACAGGAATGGTTGGATCAGCATTTGAAGTTGCTGTATCTTCTTTTTGTCCTGATCCTTCTCAATCGCCAAGACAAACTGTTTATGGAAGGAACCTAGTGACCCCAGATATCCTGGATTAATAAAATCAAAGATGGCCCACAGCTCTGACAGGCGGTTTTCCATCGGCGTTCCTGTGAGGGCGATATGATGCGCACCGCTCAAATTCCGCACTGCTTGGGACTGTTTCGTATCTGCATTCTTGATGTTTTGCGCCTCATCGAGACAAATCGTGCGCCAGCCGACGCTTGCCAACTCCTCTTCATCAAGATGAGAGATGGCATAGGAGGTTAACACGACATCAAATCCCAATACAGCCTCCCGGAAAATAGATCCTTTCCCGCGATTCGGTCCGTAATGCAACATAACATCCAGGCTTGGAGCGAATTTTTCCAGCTCCTTTTGCCAGTTGCCAAGGACAGAAGTAGGGCAGATGATGAGTACAGGTGGTCCGTCCGGTTCCTTTTCTTTGCATGAAAGGAAATAGGCGATAAGCTGAATGGTTTTCCCCAGCCCCATATCATCTGCCAGACAAGCTCCAAAACCGTGCTCCCTTAAAAAGGTCAGCCAGGCCGCACCATGCTCCTGGTAGGGTCTGAGCTCTCCTTTAAAAGTTTCAGGTACATCAAAAGGTGGGATGTCTTTGCCTTGATACAGCTGTTCGATCAGATGCTCGGCCGATCCCGTCAGTTCATAGGCGATATCCTTGACGGAATAACTTGCATTCGAATTGGTGTCATCCGGTATATCACCGGCCATTCCAGCCGCATTGCTTTTCAGTAGATCTTCCATTCGGATTCCGTTCTCTTCCGCATGCTTCATCATCCGTTTGATTTCTTCGATAAATCCTGGATCCAGCACAACCCATTCGCCTTTGATCTGAACGAGACGGCGGTTCTCCTCGACAAGTGCGAGAAACTCCTCTTCGGAGAGCTCTGTGTTGCGGGTCGAAAAGCGCCATTCGAAATTGACGAGCGATTGAAGTCCGACGAAGGATTGGCCATGGCCCCCGCTTTTCCCCGATCCGTTCACTCGAGCTTTCACCTTAATGCGGGAATCCTTGATTGCCTGCCACCAAGGAGGGAGGTGGATGAAGCTGCCGATTGCAAGCAGCTTTTCACTTCCGTCCACAAGGAAACGCCAGGCATCTTCTTCTGTCAAATAGCTTCTGATCTGGCCGTTTGAAAAGAGGGAAGGAGTCAGCTGCTGCCATTTTTTAAATCCGCGATTTACTTCTTTTTTATATTTTTTATAAGAAGGTGGAAGGGAGTCCTCCTCCCACACATATAATTCTTCGGTCTTTTTATCCTTAAGAAGGGTTTCCAACTTCCAGTCCTGCTCACCTTTTTCCGGCTCTAACAGGCGGAGGCCGAGCTTAAATGGAGTGGTATCCTTCGTCCAGCCGATATCGCGGAGCCAATCCTCTTTGTCCAAATACTCAACCAACCTGCCTTCCGCAGCAAGGGAACGCGGATCTCCGGCATAATTCATCCAGTAGGTTTGCAGGTTTTCGTCCTCTTTCCGATCCATCCAATCCTTCATGATGGCATCAATCCACTCTTCCATTTTGTCTTTATAGGAAGGGAGGAGGGGGTTCTGTTCAATAAGCTGCATTCCTTCCGCAGTCAAGGAGAAGGCAAGCTTTCCTTCTTGCCATGCGGCAAAGTCCGGATGAAAAGCTCTTTGATTCAACACGTCGGAAACGGCCGGGGCAATTAGACGATATTGTTCGGACTGGTCGCACCATTCGAGCTCCAAGAACGAGTTTTCCGTATTATTCGCAAACAGCTCCAGCGCATCTCCCGGGTTCAAAAAAACACCGGCCATTCCGTCGTGCGTAGACTCTCGAAAAAAGGAACCGAAAAAAGACCCTTCATGCCACGTGAACAGGAGCGGGATGAATCTTGATGGCGGAAGAACAGAGGATCTCAGTTTGACATAGAGAAAAAACTGATTGCGTTCTTCGATGTAGGTTGAATTGGCATTTAAAGCCTCATTAATCATAACTGAATCTTCCCTTTTTTAATTCTTCTTGGAAGGAGCGGAGTCGTTTCGTTCCTTCTTTTAGCTGTTGTAAATATTGTAGCCACACATCTTCCAGCTTCTCTTTTTTATAGAGGCTGTGCAATGCCTTCAATAGAGAGGTGGCCTCTTTATAGGCTGTCTTGTTCCTCTGCTCCAACGCCTTATTAATGGCCACATGGTAGAGCGGGAAAAGGGCATACGGGTCGGCTTTTTTAATCTCTTTCAGCTTGTATGCCTCCAGCCCGCTAAGCTCAAAGCCCATCCAGAGTTGTAGTTCCACCCACTTGCGATAGCTTTTCGTTTCAAACAGGAACCATTCATATTCCCCGTAGCTATAAGGCATCAACTTTCGTAAAGCTTCCTTATATAACTGGTCATGCTTTGTTTCCAGCGCGTAGTCAGTCAACAGCTTTAGCAAATGCTTGGTCAGCTGCCTTTTCCGATCATAGGTAGGCTCGGAATGGATATAGTCCGTCACGATGGGAAGGGCAGTGGAGAGCCAGTTTTCCAATCTGTCCTTCGCCTTTGCGGAAACAAGTGCCTGTAACCAATGGAACACGTAAGGTGCATACTGATTGCCGTTCTTTCTGACTAACTTTAGCGCTGCTTCATCCTTTTTCTGCAAAAATAACAAATGGGTTTTCGCAAGTTCCGCCTGAAGGGAATCCTTCCCCTCGAGCTCCTTCAACTCCGAAGCCATCCAGTTGCGCCGTTGAAATACATCATTCCAGGTGAATTGGTACACATAAAACATTTCCCTAATGAAGGGTTCCTCTTGCTGCAGAAGTTTTAATCGGATCAACTGTCTGCTTTCTTTCAACAGAGAGTCCAGCTGAAACGCAATGGCACTATGAAACAGGCCCTTAGATTCTTCTTCCACAATATCGACGAAGCGGTGGAGGATATCTGCTATGTACTGATAAGGCTGGGAGCTGTCATAGCTGCTGATCACTTGCTCCATGCAATAGAGGGAGGCGTGCAATAAAAATAACGGACGTATTTCCGCTTTTTTCGGTGCCTGTAAACGCAGTTTAGGAAAAAATGCATGTGTCAGTCCCGTCAAGTAGGTCCTTTTTGTCGGAATAGAGCTTTTAAATTCTGCATGCTGATAGTCCACAAAATCCAGCCAGCTTGCAAGGGAAGTGTCCTCAAAGCTGGTCACCTCTTTTGTTCTTGCGCTGGCAAGGACAGGGACGATGTTTTCTGTCGCTTCATCCTTCCAGGCGTCTATGAGGGAAGCTATCGTATTTGTTTGTGACCATATGGTTAGAAAGGTGGCTACCTGGTGGGGGCAGAGGGTGGATGCACCGCATGAGCATCTGCTGAGGTCACCGATTTCGGCGTCCAGTAGTACATGCTTCTGTCCATTGTCCTGCACTTTCCCGGTCAGGCTTGAGCCTTCTTGGTAGGCGTGAATGACGTTGCCTTGGCGGAACAGCTTTAAGCCTTCTTTTAGGGTCTGCCGGTTTTGGTCCTCTGAGAGGGGATATGTATCGATTAGCCATGCTGCAAACTGCTCCATTTATGTCACCTTCCATTAGCGATTAGGTTGTTTGTGTTTACTTCGTTCCAGGCGTTCGCTTTCCGCGGGCGGTCCGGAAGCCTCCTCACTTCGTTGCGGGGTCTTCCCTGTCCCTTCCTCCCGCAGGAGTCTCACGCCTTACACTCCGTAAACAGGGGGGGTGCATTAAGCACACCTTCCTTTTTCTTCTCGTTCAAAAAAGGAAAAGGTCTACTTAAACTCGTAGACCTTTAGCGGTAAAATCTTCTTATTCTATTATAGGTTTTTTACGATACAGTTACAACCTAATGACATGTTTGCTTGATCATTCGATGGTGAAGGTTTCTTTTGCTGATGCGTGATGATTGGAGTCGGTAAATGTGAATTCAATGGTGTACTCGCCAGGGGGCAGGTCTGCTGTTACGTCATCGTAGGATACCGGGTATTCTAGTTTTTCCCCCGGAGCCAGCATGATTTCCTTTATTGCTTGGGTGTACATCATCCCCTCAGACAATTTTTTAACGACTGCTCCGGAATCATCAATGACCACATAGTCGTATTCCTGGCCGGAAGAGAAGGTGATTTCCGCATCCTTATCCTGGTCATTTGTTACGGTGAAAAGGAAGTCCTGTTCTTGTCGCTCCACCTGTCCGTTAAGCTCTCCATCTTTGCTCTCCTCTAGTTTCAACTTTTCTTTAAGATCGTCCTTTGACTTTTCTGACTCAGTTGATTCATCGCCAGTTCCATTTGAAACTTCACTTCCTGGGGAGGAATTGTTTTCCACAGGTTCCTCCTGTGTCGAATTCCCACTCGTCCCACATGCAGTCAGCATGATGGAAATTATCAGCAAAAGCATAATTTTATACATATCTACGCCTCCATTTTTATAGTTAGTATTAGGGGAACACACCGTTCAGGCTTTATCTCACACTATATATATACCATACCCCTCTTTGTATAGTTAGACGGAAAATAATATAAAAGGTTACGAGGGGAAGGACAGGTCAGATGCCTCTTTTTGTAAAATTTTTACACCTGGGACATACAATGGTAGTACAAATGGTCTAAATATGTTGAAAGAGGTGGAAATGATGAGAATAGTGTTAGATGCTGGTCACGGCTATAGTACACCAGGTAAACGAACACCTGATGGAATGAGAGAATATGAGTTCAATAGGGTTGTGGCTCAATATGCAAGGCAGGAATTATTACGCTATCAAGATGTGGAAGTTCTGTTCACCCATTCGGATGATAGGGATGTTCCTTTGCAAGAGCGTACAGATAGGGCGAACAGTTGGGGGGCGCTGGCGTTTGTCTCCATCCACGCAAATGCATTTGGAAATGGGGGGTGGAATACCGCTCAAGGAATAGAAACATACACTCCCATTGTCAACTCGCCCAATTCCAATCGACTTGCACAAATGGTACACCGCAGACTCATACAGGCAACAGGCAGAAGGGATAGGGGAATCAAATCCGAGAATTTCCACGTTCTTCGCGAAACAAATATGGCGTCAATACTATGTGAATGCGGCTTTATGACATTCTATCAGGAAGCACAGTTGTTAAAAACGAACAGCTACCGCAGAACCTGTGCCATAGCGATCGCAGAGGGACTGGTGGAATACTTCAACTTGCGGCTTAAACCGACACCACCATCGACCAACAGAATCTATAAAATACAAGTAGGTGCCTTCCGGGCAAAAGAAAACGCAGACAGTCTGGCAACTGAATTGAACAGAAAAGGATTCAACACCTTTGTCTTTAAAGAGGAAAACCTATACAAAGTCCAGGCGGGAGCATTCTCCCAAAAGGATAATGCGAATCGCTTGGCAACAACACTGAGATCTCAAGGCTATACCACTTTTATTAGCACATGAAAATGGACCCCTTTTAAGGGGTTATTTTACTTTTTCGACATTTTCATCTCCAATATTAAGAAAAAAACAGGGAAATTGTACTTATTTATCGAATGATAAGGAGAGATAATTGAAATGGATTTTAGGGGGATATAGAAAATATGAAATCTATTGAATGGTGGCCAAAAATAAAGAGTTCTATTAATTTCATTTGCTTTGCCCTTTCGCTACTATTGTTGTTTTATAACATCAGTATCATCGGATTCTTCTATTTGCTGGTGGCTTATGGAGAGGCTCAAGGGACAATGATTTATTCCATGATCAGCGTAACTGGGATACTTTTGGTTGTCATTCCGTTGGTATTCCGAATGGCCAAGTCGACATTCTATCACTTTGCACTAATTGGTTTGCATTTTATTGCAGCATTTTTACCAATCATCATGAAGAATATTTCCGGTGTTTTTGACAAAGTACTGTAATTTGTCGAATCGATGGGAGTTGCCGTTTTGCCTGTATAAGTTAGAATGGTATTAAATAGTAGTGGGGGGAGACTGGACGCATTGAAAAAGGGAATGATAGTTGCCCTGTTGTTTATTGTGGCTGGCATTTCATTTATAGGCTATGGTCTTTTTGAGAAAATCAGCATGGACAGAAAAACCGAAGCTGCCCTAAGAGAAGCTGTCGGCATTACTAAGGGGGATGTCCCATCTAGGGTAAACCCTGAAGAGAAAGAGCGACCTGTGAAACCGGAGGACTTTGCACCCGGGATTGGAGAAGTGGTTGGTGTACTGGAGATTCCTAGGCTTGAAGCCAAGCTTCCTATAGTGGAAGGAACAGATCCAGATGAGCTTGAAAAAGGAGTAGGCCATTTTAAAGGTGCGTCTTTTCCTGGAGAACCAGGTCAGATTGTCTTTTCAGGTCACAGGGATACGGTCTTCCTGCGGCTAGGGGAATTGGAGATAGGCGACAGATTCTTCGTGAAAATGCCTTATGGAGATTATATGTATGAAATCTATGACTCCAAAATAGTGGATGAGGATGATCGTACGGTCATCACCCTGCAAAAGGAAAAGGAAGATCTTCTTCTTACAACGTGTTATCCCTTTACACTGACTGGAGCAGCACCTGAAAGATATATTCTATATGCAAAACCTGTTAAAATAAGATAAATACACCTTTCGAGGTGTTTTTCTTTTATTGGTTTATTTAATCGGCAAATAGTGAAAATAATTAATAGATAAAAAGTAATCTTTTTAAAGAAGTCATTCTTTTGCAAGGATTAATCCATAGGACGTTGTCATCATTATTAGATATATTGAAATAGCAATTAGAGGGGTGGATAGTTAATATAAAATCATTAATAGGTTTAATTTGCTTATTTCGACAAAATGCACCCGTATCTTATATCTTTCTGCTGTGATAATATTAGGTACAAGATAAATGATAGATAAATGGTATAAAAGTACTATTTTGGAGGTTTTAATATGATCGATATTCATTGTCACATTCTTCCATCTTTGGATGATGGAGCCAGACATATGACCGAAAGCATGGAAATGGCCCGCGCTGCTTCAAATGAAGGTATAACAACAATAGTCGCAACCCCTCACCATAATAATGGGCAATATTATAATACAAAAGAAGAGATTCTTGAAAAGGTGGCAGAACTAAACGATCGATTGGAGAAAGAAGGAATTGATATTACTATTCTACCTGGTCAGGAGACACGCATCTCAGGAGAACTATTGGAACAATATGAAAAAGACGAACTGTTGACCTTGAACGACGGGGATAAATATTTATTTATTGAATTACCTTCCAGTCAAGTACCTCTATATACGGAAAAGATCATCTATGATATACAGATGAAAGGCCTCACTCCAATTATTGTCCATCCCGAACGAAATGCAGAATTGATTGAAAATCCGGAAAAACTCTATCAATTAGTTAAAAATGGTGCCTGTACACAGGTTACTGCTGCTAGTGTAGCTGGTAAATTTGGGAAGAAAATTAAAAAATTCTCTTTAGATTTAATTGATGCCAACCTCACTCATTTTGTTGCATCCGATGCTCATAATTTAAAGGGCAGAAACTTCCTAATGGCAGAAGCCCTCCATGTAATTGAAAAAGAGTGCGGATCCGATGCAAAATATCTTCTAATGGAAAATGCGGAATTGCTAGTGGAAGGTTCCATGATTATGAAAGAAATTCCAGAGAGAATCAAAAAGAAAAAGAAACTTTTCGGTATATTAGGGTGAAAAAAGAGGGACTCGTCCAAATACGAGTCCCTCTTTCTTAATATATCTCATTTCAATTGCCAAAACTATTGAAAATTGTTTAAAAAGTAGTATATTTGGTATGAGGTGGTAATAGATGAGAGCAATATCGATGCTAGTTGTATTGTTTTGTATCGGTGCATTAGTATATGGGAATTTTCATTGGAATGATAAATTGGGATCTGCGGTGAATCAAGAGGCGGCTAATATCCTCACAAATCGTTCTGAAACTGCTACAGAGGTAACGGAGAACAAGGAAAATTCGACTAAAGGAAGTTTCGCAGAACTCCCATTAGAAATGTCTGAATTCTTAACGGAAAAACATAATAATGGAGAAGTAGTAGAGCTTGTAATCATCGGCTCTGATGTAAATAAGTTGGCCGACAAGAAGTGGACCAAGCTCTTTAAAGAAGAACTGCAAACTACATATAATGAATTGTTTAACATAACAGTAAATGCAATACCTGGTGAAGTGACTACAGCTGATGTGGTGAATGAAGGTCTGCATTTGGAAAATTTAAATTCAGTGCCTGACATTGTCATATTGGAGCCATTTCTACTGGACAGCAACGGGTTAATCATGATAGAACATTCCCTTGAGAACATTTCCATTATGATTGAAGATTTAAAAGAGATGAATTCGGATCTCTTCCTTATTCTACAACCAGGACAACCTCTTCGAAATGCAACCTATTATCCAAAGGATGTAGAGGAACTGAGAACGTGGTCTGTAGAGCACGGCTACACATACATTAACCATTGGGAAAGCTGGCCTACAAATGCAGAAGAACTTTCTGAGTATATCGAGACTGAAGACATAATCCCGAATGATAAAGGCCATGAAGTTTGGGCGGAACATTTAATCAAATATTTTACAGGTGAAAATAACAAAGGAAACGTTGATAGTCAAGATTAAAAAAGGACCGAAAAGTAGCCTCTTATACAGGATTTGTAAAAAAAGCGTTCATTTCCATAACACGGAAAATGAACGCTTTTTAAATATGTATTAGCTCAGTCAAGAGACTCCTTAACTGATAAAGGGTGTGTTAAATGAAAAAACAGGTGTACCACAAAATGGTAGACCTGTTTCTGTTAGTTATTACTCGCAACCTCAGAATCTAGCTCTAAATGCTCCTTAAGCTGGTTGGAGATAGCCAAGCGGTCTTCTTCGGCAACCATCAAATAATAGATGTTATTAATTCTTGTACCAGAGCCAGTCAGCTGATGCTGGGAAAGCTTATGACGTGCGTCTTTGTAGTTTGATTGGATATCGACCATATCGTTGAAAGTAAGGTTGGTGCGGACATTATTCCCCAATACATCGAGGATGTCATCAAACTTCGTAACCGAAGAGATGGATGCTCCTTTGTTGATGACACCTTGAATGATGTCACGCTGTCTTTGCTGACGGCCAAAGTCACTGTCAACCGAACGCATACGGGAAAAGCTCAGGGCTTCCTCACCATTCAATTCAATTTGACCTAAAGGAAAATGATGTCCGCTCTGACTGAATTCCAGTTTGTTGTTAACTGTCACTCCGCCAACTGCATTCACAATATCTTTAAAACTCTCCATGTTTACCTGAACAAAATAATCGATCGGAATATCCAAGAAATTCTCAACTGTGGCAATGGACATTTCCGGTCCGCCAAATGCATAGGCATGGTTAATCTTGTCGTCGAATCCTTTTCCAATGATTTCTGTTCTAGTATCACGCGGGATACTGACCATGTTCATCGATTTATCATTAGGATTGACTGTCAAAACGATCATGGAGTCCGAACGCCCTTTGTCCCCGGGTCTTTCGTCTACGCCCAGGATTAAGAAGGCTAAAGGATCCTTTTGACTGAAGTCCACTTGGGTCGTCCTTTTTTCGGAATTGGATCTTTCCAGTGGAGTATGCATGGAAGTTGCGGCATTTTCCAGAGATTTATAAACACTAAAAGCAAAGATTCCGACACCGATTGTAGCAATACCTAAAACACTAACTAATATAATGAACCATTTTTTCTTGAACATTCAGCACTCTTCCTTTTTTGATATTCTTCTTTTGATTATATGGGTAATTGGTCAGTTATACAATATGAGAAAAGTCAATAACTTCTTGAATTTGTAACTTTTTGTAGATTTGATGAACATTCATTCCAATTATAAGCCAAAATCATCCATTTTTCTTGCGGGGAAATGTGATGTAAGTTAGCCCTTTATTACTTTCCCGTTACAAACATGGCTCAAAGTGGATTTTCCTAAAAGATGTACTTATAATAGGGGATTAGAGTGAAACTTGTTTTTTTGCATCTTTTTCTATATATTTTAAATCAAACTTTCCTTTATATATAGAACCATGTTTTATTTAGTCGATGAAGCCATTCATCCAAGGAGGATATGACAGAATGAACAAGAAGATAGCACTAGTCGGATTAGGTTACGTAGGATTACCAGTAGCTGTAGAGTTCGGCAAAAGCCATAGAATTATCGGATTTGATATAAATGAGCATAGAATCAATACCTTAAAGCAGGGAACAGATTACACAAATGAAGTATCTGCAGAAGATCTCGCTAAAGCCGATATCGATTTTACAATGGACCCTTCGGCACTAAAAGAGGCGGATTTCATCATTGTTGCGGTACCGACCCCTATCAACCAAAATAATCAGCCTGACTTGACTCCACTTGTGAAGGCATCAGAAACAGTGGGAAGCAACTTGTCAAAAGGTACCATTGTGGTATATGAATCCACGGTTTATCCTGGTGCGACAGAAGAAGTTTGCTTGCCGATCTTGGAAGAGCGTTCTGGTTTAAAAGGTGGAGAAGATTTCTTTATCGGCTATTCTCCTGAACGGATCAACCCAGGAGATAAAGAACGTACCTTCAGAACCATCACAAAGGTTGTATCAGGCCAGAACGAAGAAATTTTAGAAGAAGTGGCGGCGGTGTACAATTCAGTTGTGGAAGCTGGTGTTTACCGAGCAAGCTCCATCAAGGTAGCAGAAGCGGCAAAAGTCATTGAAAACACACAGCGTGATGTTAACATCGCATTAATGAATGAGTTGGCATTGATCTTTGACCGTCTTGATATCGACACAGAAGAGGTGTTGAAGGCTGCAGGAACAAAGTGGAACTTCCTACCGTTCTCCCCTGGTTTAGTCGGCGGACATTGCATTGGCGTGGATCCATACTACTTGACATCCAAGGCCGAAAGCGTCGGCTATCATCCGGAAGTTATCCTTTCCGGCCGTCGCATCAACGGCAATATGGGGAAATTCATTGCAACTTCCCTTATTAAACAAATGATTCACCAAAAGATGACCATCCAAGGCGCTAAGGTTACCATCTTAGGGTTAACGTTTAAGGAAAATGTGCCTGACTTGCGTAACTCCAGAGTTATCGATGTGATCGATGAACTGAAGGAATTCGGCATTGAAGTCCAGGTAACGGACGCACTTTCTGAAAAGGAAGATGCATACAAAGAGTACGGCATCGAGCTTATCGATTATGAAAAACTTGAGCCGGCAGACGCTGTGATTTTTGCCGTACCACACACCGCATACGTTGAAAAAGGTTGGAACCAATTCGGAACGCTCCTTAAAGACGGAAGCGGAGTAGTCGTAGACATTAAAAGCAAATTGCCAAAAGAGGAATGCCCTAAGGGAATCACTCTTTGGAGATTATAATAAAGCAAGCTTTAGAGCCCTGACTCCTTTATGTGGAGTTGGGGTTTTTCTAAAGGCTCTTTTCGTAAACTTTGTTGATTTCCGTTCCAGGCGCTTCGCTTGCCTGCGGGCGGTCCGTGAGCCTCCTCACTTCGTTGCGGGGTCTCACCTGTCCCTTCCTCCCGCGGGCGTCTGCGCGCCTTCCACTCCAATCAACAAGGTGACTTCATTCATCTAAAGGTTAACGAAAAGTCATTATATTAAGTGATCGGATAAAGCATTAACGTTTGTTCTTGTAATTTCTAGCTGTGGATTGGAGCAAATGGCGTAGACTCCAGCGGGGGAGTAGCGACAATCTTGAGACCCCGCAGGCTTGCCGAGGAGGCTCAAGGTCGCCCCGCGGAAAGCGAAGCTATTTGCGGAAAGGAACAGCGGTGATTAACCAAACATCTAATGATATTCTGTTTTAAAAGCACCGGGCGGTTTCTGCCCGGTTTTTTTGGTGTGCAGGGGAATAGTTTACAAAAAATTTACACTGTATTAACATTATATTTACATGTAAAATTAAGAAGGACTGGGAAAATACAGGATGCAAACTGTGTTTTTTTGAAAAGGAGGGCAGACATCCATTATGGCATTAGAAATTTTCAGCAGATATGAATTGAAATACTTAATCCCATTTGACATGTACGTAAAATTGGTGGAAGAAATGAAACCTTATATGCGATATGACAAATTTGGTGATGAGGGGAAATACAATATCATCAGTTTGTACTTTGATTCCCCCAATTATAAAATCTACTATGAAACTCGTAATAAGTTATACTTTCGCCAGAAATTGAGATTGAGAGTATACGACAAAGTGACCACACAAGACGATGCTTTTTTTGAAGTGAAACAAAAGTACAAAAATGTGGTAAATAAAAGAAGAACTAAAATTACCTTGCAGGATGCATACCGCTATTTAAATCAGAGCGACTTTTCCCTTCCTCAAGATTTAAGCATTTCCAATCCCCAAACCATGAAAGAAGTGCATTCCTTTCGTTCACTTTATCAGCTCCAGCCGGAAGTGGTGGTCAGCTATGATCGCCAAGCGTTCCATGGTATTTATGATGAAGATTTACGGGTGACGTTTGATTACAATTTACTGTGCCGGTCTCAAGATTTGCGGATTGAAAATGGACCATTTGGAACAAACTTTGTGAATCCTGAACTTGTAATTATGGAAGTGAAGGTCACCCATAGCGTGCCTTTATGGCTGACAAGGCTACTGAGTGACTATCGCTGTAAGAAACAAAGTGTTTCGAAATTTTGCACAAGCATCGATTTGATGGCCGAAGAAAGAAACGGGAGCGCATCATTGGCGAAACCCGCGGTCTATACTGGATAAGGGGCTATACACATGAATAAATGGTTTACACTCATTCTTTTAATTTTTAGTTTTCTTGCCTTGTTCGGTCTGGCATTTTTCCTGGCAGCCTCAACAGATTCTACCGCTCCAGGTGAGGAAAAGGGGGAAGAGGTGGAGGTTCCTGAAAGCACACCTGAACCTAGCGATGAGATTGGTAATTTGTATGTCAGTGTGAACGAAGCAGAACTGGAATACCTTTATAATAGGGACCTTTCAGATGATCAACGAGTAGACGGCACAGTTGCAGTGGATGAAGTATCCAAAGGACATGCTGCTGAACTTAGATTCAGAGGGAATTCTTCAAGAGGTCTCCCTAAAAAATCCTTGAGCCTTCGCTTTGATTCCCCGAAAGACTTTATTTTTGGGGCGACCCACATGAATCTTAATGCCATGTACACGGACCCGACAATGATGAGAGAGAGAATCTCCTTTGATATGTTTCATGAATTGGGGCTCCCGGCTCCTAGGACAAAATATTTCAATGTTTATGTAAATGGTGTTTTTGAGGGATTATACCTTCATATAGAACGGATAGACGAATATATGCTGGCACAGCTGGGATTAAGTCCACGAGGGACTTTGGTCAGAGACGAGTTCAGACATAATCAGCAGTTGGAAAATGTGGAGTCCTCCTCTATTTTTAGCTTTGATATTCAAACGGTCGAAAATAAGCAGGAGTTTCTAGAGAAGACCACCAATTACCGCAATAACCCTGACTGGGAAGCATTTTCTGAGTTGTTGGATTGGGTGTATCAAACAGAGGCTGGACCGGAGTTTGCTGATGGAATTACAGAACGTGTGGATATGAAAAACTTTATCGACTGGCTGGTCATTCATTTTCTGGTTGCAGATGTAGACGCTTTTTCTGATGACTATTGGATGTACCTAGATCCACAAGCAGAAGAAGCAAAATGGAGTCTGATACCTTGGGATAAAGATCTATCCTTTGGTTCCCATTATCGTCAAGGGGCCGGAACAGGAAATCATTACTTTGCCTATGAGTCTCCTATTCAATCAAGATTCGGCAATCAACTATTAGGAAAGTTCTTAGCCACACCTGAACTACGTACACAGTTAAATGAACGAATGCACTATTTGATGACAGATATTTTCACCCCTTCCTATTATGAAAACAAAATAACCGAACTGTCTCAGATCCTGGAATCCAACGGCGAGCATACAGCAGAGGAAAAGTTTGTTCTTCACCGTAAAAACAATATGGGAGAAGCGGAATTTGAAGACTATTACAAAGAAAACATTCTCGACTTTGTAGAACTTCGCTATCAATATATAACACAGTACCTAGAGGGCTTCGGACCGGAAGTAGACGCGGCTACACTGGATGTCAGCGATGCGCAATCAGGGGATGTACTCCATTTACGAGACCAGCGGGGATGGGTGATCGGAAAAATAGAAGTGGAAGATAATCGGAATGCCCAGACAGTCCGTATTGCAATCAGCCAATCCGACGCATCTCCCGATATAGACCGCATTTGGACAATCGAGACAAGCGGTGGGGAGCTACAGGGTAACCTTACGCTCTACTACAGAAATGATACCGGTTGGATCGGAAAAGAAAACTGGTATAAGGAAGATACGCCAACAGGCGAGCAATGGGATTTACAGCTAGCACAAGTAAAGGGGACTGCTGAAATAGATACAATAGCATCCTATGTAAATCCATTCTCCAATAAAGTTACAAGTGAAAATCCTATAGAACTAACAGAGAAACAGGAATTTATCCTAATAAAACCATAGCAAGGAGGGGAGCCAACTTATGCAGAAAAAGCTTACGCTCATCATTCTTTTAACACTCCCTCTATTAATCCTTTGGGGCTTTGTGTTCCAGCTCTCTCCAAAAGGAATATATTTTGCAGATAAAAGAGTGGAAGAGGCGGTGCGTGCTGTCATCCAAGAGGATGGCCTCATCACCCAGGACCAATTGAAAACAATAGAAGAACTAGTTATCCGGGACGCAGGGGTCGAGAGCCTGGAAGGATTGCATTTCCTCACCGAGTTGAAAACATTGGATCTGCGTGATAACGAGATTTCGGACCTCACCCCTTTAGAGGAGTTGACCAAAATAGCAGACCTGAATTTGAGAGGAAACCAAATAACCGATATTTCGGTCTTAGCTAACTTTGAGGATCTACGGGTTCTCAACATTCGCAACAACATGATTGAAGATATATCTCCACTTTCAAAAGCGGTGTACTTGGAGGATGTCAATCTTAGATTTAATCGGATTACGAACATTGAAGCATTGCATGATCACGAATACTTAACTACCCGCCTTTACTTAGAAGGCAATCCGATAACCGATTACAGCCCAATTGACCATTATTACCCTTCCATTGAAGACAAAGACTTTTAATAGGAAGAAAAAGAAAGGTGACAAGCATGAACCAACTAATCGAAGAGTTTTCCAAGCTCGCCAACTTAACGACAAAACTTACGATCGTCCAGGCATTTATCGCCATCTTTTTGACCTTCATCCTTACCATCATCATTACACAGGTCTATAAAAGAACACACAAAGGAAACAACTACTCCCAATCCTTTGTCCATACCATCATCATCATGGGCGTTGTCGTCTCCGTCATCATGATCGTCATCGGAAACAATGTAGCAGTCGCATTCGGTCTTGTCGGAGCCTTCTCCATCATCCGATTTAGAAGCGCCATGGCCGATCCAAAAGATATCGCCTTCATCTTTTTCGGAATGGCAGCAGGGATCGCATGTGGACTAGGATTTTACCTACTTGCTATCCTATTTACCGTATCACTATCCATCCTGATCTACATCCTGTTCCTCCTCAACTACGGACGCAGAGGAGAAGCAACCAAAAGCCTCAAAATCACCGTGCCGGAAAATCTGCACTACGAAAACCTGTTCGACGATATTTTCGAAAAGTACCTAGAAACCTACACTTTACAAAAAGTAGAAACTACTAATCTAGGTACAATGATACAAATGGAATATCTCATTAATAACAAAACGGGTGTCAGCGACAAAGTGATAATTGATGAGATTAGGCAGCATAATGCTAATTTGAAGGTTAGTATGAATTATGTGAGGTATGAGGGGAGATAGTATTTTATAAACCGTATTTTAGATTATTTTCTTGAATACGGTTTTTTAGCGGACCCGGACTATCAGAAACAATCAGGTCCGCTAAGTGTGACGTGGACAATATAAAAAAACCTTCATTTCAGCAAGTTGAAAATGAAGGTTTATTATTGGTCAATAACTAAATGTATTCCCCAAAAGCCAATGAACTCAATTAATTATTTTTTTTAACGGCTTCCATTTTCTTCGTTCGAATTTCTGCTAATCTTTCATCAATTAACTGTGTATTCATTTCTTTTAGTTCATCCGATAAAAAGAAGTTTTCCATTTCTTCAATCTGTTGCATAGATAGCTTAATAGCTAAATCATTTATCGGCTGTTTTGTAAAAGAACTTGAAGATTCAGAGGTATACTTGTTTTCAATTAGTATGGTAATAATGTTAGTGAAAATGTATGTATTAAGCGTTGAATAGTTAGTCTGTTTTTCATCAAAGATTTTAACTAAAGATTCTCTTGATATAGGTGTTGCTTCAGTTTCTATATCCATCTCTTCCGTTTCCAGTTCCTCTGTCTCTAAAACCTCTTCAAATTCAGGGGTCGAAGGAGTAGTAATTGGAGCGGGTACAGGTTCTGGTTTAGGTTCTGGTTTAGGCTCTGGTCTAGGTTCTGGTCTAGGTTCTGGTCTAGGTTCTGGTTTAGGTTCTGGTCTAGGTTCTGGTTTAGGTTCTGGTTTAGGTTCTGGTTTAGGTTCTGGCTCAGGTTCTGGCTCAGGCTCAGGAACTGGTTCTGGTTTAGGTACCGGATCAATTATAGGATTAGTGTTTGAAGGTAAATACTGTTCCTGTTGCGAAATACTGTTATTGTTTACTACTTCTGCAAAGGATATTGTTCCGAATCCCAGTACTGATAGGGAAAAAGTAAGAGAGTATATCAGAGTAACACGATAATTAAACATAACTTCCTCCTAAAGAATTTTATATAAATCTTGTTATTTGCACTTATTTTATCATATTTTGTAAAAATTTACTTGTAAATCTATTAGTTTAAAAAGTTTATGTATATAATGATGTTAGATTCTTTTTAGGAGTGTAAAAAACATGAAAAATATATTAATTATACTAATATGTACAGTAGCAATATCCTTAATTTTTTTAGGGAAGGTGCAGTATGATAATAAAATTGCTCAGGCTGGCAAGGCTACAATTCAAGATCAATCTAGTAAATCAACTGAAAAAAATCTATTCTCATTAACAACTAATATGAGTAATGATTTACAAACTAAAATAAAGCCGAAACTAGAATCTGATAAAGATATATCCGTTTTAATAGTAGGTTCTGACGCAATTATGAATGGCGATTCAAACAACCTGCCCTGGCCTCTACAAGTGAAAACTGCATTGGAAGAGAGTTATGGGGAAGATGTTTTTAATTTAGATGTAATGAGCTTTGGGAAATTTACTACCAATCACTTAGTTGAAACTAAAGGGCATGACCAAATTGCCTCCAAAAGACCTGATATATTACTTATTGAACCTTTACTGTTAAATGATAATGCTTTTGTTAAAGTGGAAGATACATTACAAAACCTAGAAATTATTATCAGTGCAGTACAAGAGATAAATTCTGAGACCTATATTATCTTACAGCCTCCTAATCCTATTTATAAGCCAGTTACTTACCTTGAACAAGTTAATGCCTTAGAAGAGTTTGCATCGCAAAATAATATCGAATATTTTAACCATTGGAAGGATTGGCCGGACACATCTTCAGAAGATATAAAGGAAGTCCTCCAAGGAACCTTCCCTAATGCCACTGGACAAAACATTTGGGCGGAATTTATCATAAAATACTTCATTGCAAATTAGTGGAGATTTATATATCAGTGTTGTATTTTATTATTCGTCCGTTTTATGTCTGAAAAAACAAACTCATATTTTCATGAGTTTGTTTTTTTTTGGAAATATATAGTGAATGCTCTTTTAATAATTGATAGAATAGAAATAGAGAATAAAAGGGGGATATTTTTTTGAGGAAAATCAAATTTTTTATATTACTTTCAACACTTACCTTAATTTTACCGCATTCCATAAAAGCGCAAGAGACCATTCTCTGTGTACAACCTTCATTCCAAGAGATTGATAGATTGCTAACAACAGAAGCCTTAGCACAGGACATCCCACCCGAGATTGTAAAAGCGATTGCTTTTGTAGAATCGGACGGTTGGTTACAGTGTAAGGATGGAGAACCGAATGTATCGCCTGATAATGGTATAGGAATCATGCAGGTGACAGATCAAAGATATGATGAAGAAAGATTGAAGTATGACCTAGAGTATAACATCGAAGTCGGAGTCAGTATTCTTAACGAGAAATATGGTTACAGCGGGATAGATATCCCACTTCTAAATAATGGTGACCGTGATGTAATGGAAAACTGGTATTTTGCCATAATGGCCTATAATGGAATTAAGCAAGTGAATAGTCCTCTTTATAGAGCTAATGGGGAAAGGAACTATAATTCCTATCAAGACCGTGTTTTCAAACGTATCAAAGAAAGTTCCGATTTGAACTTGAATCTAGCGTTAGAAGAAATAGAACTATCTCATTTGAACTATGGGGACAATGGGTCATTATCTTTTGATAAGCTGAACTATTCACAAGAGGGAGTATTACATAAAACCAAGCATAAGTTTGAGCCTAAGGAACTGGTTGTTGCGACAGAGGAAGTCAATCTTAGAAATGTTCCGGGAAGGAATGGATCGAGTCTCGGGAAGCTTAATCAAGAGATAGTCATGATTGAAGATACTTTTGTCTATGACACTTCTACGAGCAACAGGAATTTTAATCATTTTGTCTGGTATCCAGTTTCGAGTGAATTGGTTGGCGCAAAGAAAAATGGATTTGTAGCTTCTTCCTATTTAACTTCTTTCGGCAAAAGGATTTCAGGGGCAGATAGATTTTCTACAGCAAACGAGATTGCTCTTGAAGGCTGGGATAAGGCGGATACAGTGATTATTGCAAGTGGCCAGAACTTCCCGGATGCGTTGGCTGGTGCACCACTGGCTTATAAACTTGATGCTCCCATACTTTTAACCAAAAAGGATAGCCTACCAGATCAGACAAAACAAATGATTCAGCAGCTTGGTGCAAAGAGAGTTATCATGTTAGGCGGGACGGGTGCTGTCAGTGATAATGTTAGAAAGAGCATTGAGAATATTAAAGGTGTGGAAGTAGAACGTATTAACGGGGCAACGCGTTATGAAACGGCTGCTAGAATTGCGGAACGATTGGGTGGTTCACCGGAAAAAGCAGTCATTGCCAATGGTTCTAATTTCCCGGATGCCCTTGCCATTGCTCCTTATGCTGCCAAGAATGGCTATCCGATACTATTAATCAAGGAAAAAACGGATACTATTAATGAGCCGACAGCTAAACTATTAAGAGATAAAAAGATCAAGAGTACAATCGTAGCCGGTGGGACTTCTGCTGTGACTGATGCAGTCTTGAAGGCATTGCCAGGGGCGAAGCGTATTTCAGGTAAAGACAGATATGCTACTTCTGTCGAAATCATCAAAAAGCTTAACCTACCTACTGAAAATATCTATACAGCTACAGGCAAGTCCTTTGCTGATGCTTTAACAGGATCTGTACTAGCGGCCAAGAAGGGAACTTCGATTTTACTGGTAGACGATAAAGTAAGGCCTGTCGTATCTGAACTGGTAAGCGAAAAGAATCTTCATAATTTTCAGGTGTTAGGCGGAAGAAGTGCAGTCAATGACCAAGCTCTAAACCTACTTTTTAAAGCTAGTAAAGGTATTTTTAATACTGCTGATTTAAGTGAAGAAGAGAAAAAGGTAATCGAGTTGGTTAATGTTGAGCGCAAGAAACATGGTGTTACTCCACTTTCCACACATGTACAACTAAGCTTGGTGGCAAGGGAGAAATCACTAGATATGAAAGCTAATAGCTACTTCGACCATACAAGCCCTGTATATGGTACTCCATTTGAGATGATAGATCATATCAACATCAAGTACACCTCTGCTGCAGAGAATATTGCAAGAGGTCACTTGACTCCTGAACAAGTAGTTAACGCTTGGATGAATTCAGCGGGGCACAGGGCCAATATTTTAAATCCTAATATGACGCATATTGGGGTAGGGTATGAAAAAGAATTAAAACACTGGACCCAGATGTTTATAAGTAAATAATGCTGTATTAAATAGACTAATCTTAAATAAGTAAAATCCCCACATCCTCTGAGGAGTGGGGATTTTATTATTGATAAAGCTTTTATAATTGAAAAAGTGCGATAATCCATAGAATGAAAGTTAATAATAGAACGCCACTGGTGATAAAGGCGGCCCTTTTAGCTTGGTGAGGGTCTTTCACATAATATAAAACAAAGAGAATTGGTACTAAAAACCACGGTAAGGATAGGAAAATTGCCAGTAGGTAAAAGGAAAAGATGCCTTCCATATGCGCAAATTTTATTATATAGGCAGGTAATGCCAATGCCACACTGGACAGACAGGATACAATAATGGTCTGTATCCAATATGTTTCAAAAAAGAAGGCGAATTTTTCTCTTTCGAATGTTATGTTTGGTCGCTTCATTTTTATCGCAGGTAAAAAACGTTTAGCAAATTCCATCGATACATCCCCTTTAGTTATCTTTTTCCCATCATATGTACGCCACTCTATTACTATTCCGCTTCTTTCTATATACGCTATATCTATTCCCGTTTTTACTAGATTCATAACTACATATTAGGAATTATTTTCTATTTGTCTGATTTACACACAGATAAAAGAACCATTTTTTACAATTTGTATAAAAATACGACAATATCGCCAAATAATAGACAAATTACCTATTCATCCTCATGTAATCTATTTGTTAAAATTAATATTGTGTCGAAATATTTGTAGTTTAATATTAAGGAGGAAGGCGTTTCGTGCAAAAATGTATTATTGCTGTAAAGTTGTGTTTGGTATTAATGCTGATACTGGTTGTGGACAAGGGGTACGCAGAATGGACGGTTGAGGAACATTCCGTTCATGAAAAGAAACATACTACCGTGACTTTTGGTGAGTATGAGGTATCGGTTTCTAATGGAGAGACTTCTACTGCAGGTGTTTATTACAATGGGAATTTAAAAGAAGAACTAGTGGTGGATCATGCTGGTTTTTCGACAATATTCACCTGGCAAGTTGATAATAAAGGGTATGTGTTATTGGAAAACAAAAAACAAGGTACAGGCGGCTATATGCAATTCTCTGTGGTCGAATTGGAGAATGGTACTGCAGAGCAAGTATTTTTATCAGACGAATACCTAATGGGATCGGTAAAGATTGATGCGGATAAGTTACAAGTAATCTATGTAGATGGAAATGCTAGTCTGGTAGATAGTGTTACTCTACTAAAAGATACATACACGCAATCTGATAAAGGTTCTCTGGCTTTAACAGAAAAAGCAGTTAAGCAGTCTTTAACAGCAGAAATAGCGGAGGAAGGCTTCTCTTTCCAATCGTCTGGAAATCGAATTGTTGGGGAAAATCCGACGACTGCCCAACTGAATATTATGTTGACGCAGGAAGCAATTCTTGCTGGAGTTCCTCCGGAGCTTGTCAAAGCCATTGCTTGGCAGGAAAGTTCATGGAGACAATTCCGAACTAACGATGAACCGAGCGGCCTATGGAAAAAGGGCGACCCGGTGGTTTCTTTCGATGGCGGAATTGGAATCATGCAAATCACAGAGCCTAATATGACGGCTGAACGTGAAATTAGGCTAAAAGAAGATATTCGTTACAATATTCAAGAAGGCTTAAGAATTTTAAAAGATAAATGGAGTTACAGCAATTGGGGCCGTATCCCTAAGATAAATGGAAATGACATGAATGTGATGGAAGACTGGTATTTTGCTATCATGGCTTATAACGGCATTTCCCGCAGAAATGATCCACAGTATTATCCGAACAATACGTATCAAGATGTCATTTACCGTCATATCGAGCGATATACACAAATGTCGGTTACGAAGTTCCCAGAATCGCAGTTAAGAAGCGACATCTATTATAATAATGCCGGTTCCCTGCATTTCAGAAAAAATCACTACTATGTAAATGGACCATTTGCAACGTCCAAGCACTTTTTCAAATCCAATGATTTAGTGAAAGCGACAGAGAGTGGCGTAAGGCTAAGAAGATCTCCGGAAGGTGCGGAGGTAAGAATGACAACTGCAGGGGAGACGTTGCAGATAGTTGGGAATTACCAAGCGGGTAACAACAGTAATAATCACTTTGTCTGGTATCCAGTCAAAGATATGAAATCCAATGAAACGTATTTTATCGCGTCTAGCTATCTAGAAAACATTCGTATTTCAGGACCAAATCGTTATGCCACTGCTGTTAGCATTTCTCAAGCAGGCTGGGACAAATCAAATATAGTCGTTATTGCACGAGGAGATAATTTTCCTGATGCATTGGCAGGAACACCGTTAGCATACAAACTAAACGCGCCGATCCTTTTGTCGAGAAAATCCGATTTAACGGAAGAAACAAGAAATGAATTGGTTCGCTTAGGTGCCAAAAATGTGATTATCCTTGGCGGTACTGGTGCCATATCCAATACTGTTGCAAATAGCGTAAGGGATATGGGGATAGAAGTGAAGCGTATTGCAGGTTCTAACCGTTTTGAAACGGCGAAACTGATCGCTAATGAAATGGGAACAAACTTCTCCACTGTAGTTGTTGCTAATGGATACGGATTCCCTGATGCACTTGCAATTGCTCCATATGCAGCAAGAAATGGAATTCCGATTCTTTTGACAGAAAAATCATATATTCCTGGTGCTACAAAAACCATTTTGAATTCAGCTAGTAACACCATCGTTGTAGGTGGAACAGCCGTTGTGAACCAGAGCCTATTGAAGAGCATGCCGAAAGCTAGCAGAGTTTCTGGTGCAACCAGATATGAGACAGCCTATAAAATAGGCACACAGTTCAACTTCTCTTCAACTGATGGATTAGCTGTGAGTGGGACAGACTTCCCAGATGCATTGACTGGATCTGTTCTGGCTGCAAAACGCAATGCACCGTTATTGCTGATGAATCCGACTTACTTACCAACCGAAACGTTGCAACTGGCACGTGCCAAAGAGTTTGCGCGTATATCTGTATTGGGTGGGACATCTGCTGTTCGTACGGAGAGCATTATTAATCTAGTTAAATAGTTCTATCCAAAAAAGCGTCTATAATATTACATTATATGCGCTTTTTTGTTACTTAATTTTAATATTAGTACTAATTTACCAATGTTATAATAAATGAGTAAATTATGTAATAAAATGTAGATTTAGGGGGAAAACATGAAGATTTTAGCTTTCAAACGATACATAGTTGCTCTTGTTCTTGGTATGGTCGTTCTTGTCTCTTTGCCTTCCGTCAATCATGCAAATAGTTTTAATGTCGATAGAATCAGTGGTGAGAATAGGTATAAAACTGCAGTAGAAGTGTCAAAAAAGGGGTGGACAAGCTCCAATACCGTTATTATCGCAGCAGGCAACCAATTTCCCGATGCCCTGACAGGCACACCGCTTGCCTACTCACTAAATGCACCTATCCTTTTAACGCAAAACAGTTCACTTCCAAGTGAAACAAAAAGTGAAATTAATCGCCTAAAAGCAAAACATGCTATTATTCTGGGTGGCACAGGTGTTGTCACTTCCAATGTGGAAACTCAATTGAAAAATATGGGGTTAACAATCGAAAGAATAAGTGGATCTGACAGATATTCAACTTCTGTGAAAATTGCCGAAAAACTGGCTGGTCAAAAAGATACAGCGGTACTTGTATATGGGAAGAATTTCCCTGATAGCTTGGCGATAGCGGCTCATGCAGCACGTAATGGCTATCCGATTCTTTTAACGAAAACAGACTCTCTTCCTTCAGCAACCAAAAAAGTCCTATCCAAATATAAGAATACAATCGTCGTTGGTGGAACAGGCGTAATCTCTGAAAAGATTATGAATGATGTACCAAATGGGAAAAGGTATTCCGGGGAAAATCGTTATGATACTGTATCGGAAGTGGTAAATGGCCTCAATGTTAAATTTGGGGAAAATGTATATGTGGCAACAGGTCAAAGTTATGCAGATGCATTGACAGGATCTGTATTGGCTGCGAAGAAAAACTCTTCTCTAGTATTAGTACAAAAAGATAAGGTTCCAACTCCTGTGCAAAATGTCCTGAATTCAGTGAACTCTTCAAACGCTTCCATTATTGGAGGGACAGGTGCAATATCTTCCAATGTACAAAGTAAACTTGGCTTTAATACGGATGCGCTTGTTAAAACAGCCAAGCAATATATTGGAACACCGTATCAGTATGGCGGGACTACTCCATCAGGTTTCGACTGCAGTGGATTTATCAAGTTTGTATTTGAGAAACATGGCATAAATACACCAAGAACTACTTCAGATTTGTATGCGGGTGGGAAATCCGTTTCTAAGCTTGAGGTTGGGGACATTGTCTTCTTCAAAACAGACCCAAGCCATAATCGTGCTTCCCATGCAGGTATCTATATTGGGGACAATAAATTTATCCATGCAAAATCTGCTGGATCTAATATTGGAGTAACAATAGATGAAATGTCTAATAGTTACTTTTACCCGCTATACCTTGGAGCTAAACGTTATCATTAAAAAAATTAACAGGGTGGAAACCAATTTGGTTTCTACCCTGTTTTGTTTTGTTAAAAGGTAAGAAAGTATAAGATCCGATTGATTTCCGTTCCAGGCGCTTCGCTTGCCTGCGGGCGGTCCGTGAGCCTCCTCCCTCCGGTGCGGGGTCTCACCTGTCCCTTCCTCCCGCGGGCGTCTGCGCGCCTTCCACTACAATCAACAAGGAGATACCATTCACCGAAAGGATAACTAAAAACTATCTAAACGAGGTGACTGGTTTCTAGCTGAGGATTGGAGCAAATGGCGTAGACTCCAGCGGGGGAGTAGCGACAATCTTGAGACCCCGCAGGGCGTTAGCCCGAGGAGACTCAAGGTCGCCCCGCGGAAAGCGAAGCTATTTGCGGAAAGAAACAGCCGCGTAAATTTTATAACATTAAAAGAACTCGTTGCCCTGTTTTGTTATTGTTTGTAACGGTATCGGCTTTCCATGTTTTGTCGGGCTGTATGGAAGTAATCTGGGACGGAGATTTTTCCTATAGAATAACTGCCAGCAGCGGGGTCCCACTTTTCATAGGCACCTAATCCTACTGCCATGCGTGCTTTCTGATTTTTGTTCAGTAGTTTTACTTTATTGTCAAAGGAGAAGTTTTTGTGTTCCTGTACTGGAAAGTAAAATTTTCCGTAGTGTACATTTGCTTCGTCTATCAAACCTTGAAGTGCTTGGCCTGTTACGGCATGGTCTGAATGGGGATCCTGTTCGCTCATAACGTGATGGATGACTGTATCATGTAGGGTGTTTTTTTGAAGGATGATTTCTGTTACTGCATCCTTACTTATTTCCCCGTCTGGTAGGTCCAATATTGTCACATTTGAAGCAGAAACCCCTAGCGCATCAACCGCTGCTTTGAACTCATCCACTCTTGCCTCTCCAAATTCTTCAACTGATATGGTGGGATGGCCTTCTGCTTCCAGTCTTTCATTCACAGTATGGATGGCTTTGCTTGCTTTTCCTTTTGATAACAATACAACATGAACTTCTTTGCTTGAAGAAAGTGCATGAATGATGGCTGGGCCTAAGCTAAGTACCTCATCATCAGGGTGTGGGGAATAGAATACTTCCAGCTGATCTGTTTTTGTTGCGGAACAGCCTGCTAGAATAATAGTAAGTAGGAGTATCAAATTTCTCATCTGTTTTCCTTTCCTGTTCGACAAATATGCTACAATCATTCTATCAAACTTTTTACAGGAAAGTGTAGGCAAAATTGGTATGGAAAAGAATGTAATGGAAACAAAAAGAAGATTCAGGTCCATTGATGTCACAAGAGGGATAGTTGTCCTGGTGGCAGTCTTTGTCAGTGCTTTACCTGGGGGAGGGGGATACGACTATCTCCGCCATGCGTATTGGTATGGGGTGACAATTACAGACCTTGTCTTTCCCGCTTTTTTGACGGTGTATGGAATAGGGCTGGCTATTGTTTATCGAAAAGGGGTAAAGTGGAAGGATCTGTTAAGAAGAACCTTTTTACTTATTCTATATGGACTTCTGTTTAACATGATTTCCAGTTGGAAGCTGGATTTCGAGAATTTAAGATTTACAGGTGTGTTGCAACTCTTTGCCTTAACGGGAATAGGGGTAGTCCTGCTATCTCGCCTTGCTAGAAGCTGGAAGTGGATGCTTGCAGCTGGCCTTCTTATAGCAACCACTTATATGTCCATTCTGATGATAACAGGGAGTGGGTGTGAAGGGGGAGTTCCGCAGCGGGATTGTAATCCTTCCGGTACTTTAGATGCGATGGTTTTTGGTGAGAATCATATGTACGCCAAAGGGGAGAGAGGTTTTGACCCAGAAGGTATTTTTGCTGTATTCAGTGCACTATCCAATGTAGCATTTGGATATGCCGTGGGGATGGTCCTGAATAGCCGTAAGCAGATTGCGGGCAGAATAGCCGCTATTGGTGTTGGACTAGTAATCCTGGGTTTTGTTTTTAATATATTTATAGAATTCAATAAACGCCTTTGGAGTCCTTCTTTTGCCTTGTTAGCAAGCGGTTTGACTTTATTACTATTGGCACTGCTCTTCTATTTAATAGATGGTAGGGAAAGGACGAATCGGAACTTTTCAAACTATCCGATCTGGTTTTTTGAAGCATTCGGAAGAAATAGCTTTTTGATTTATTTTGGTAAGATGCTGGTGTTCATTTTGGTTAGTAAGATAGTAATCAATGTATTTGGAAGAGAAGGCTCCCTGGCCTCCTTGCTGTTTCAATTCTTGGAAAAGACGGTTCCATATCCGCATTTCTTTTATAGTGGAGTATTTGTGTTGTTCTGGTCCATCATTGCGGTGACCATGCACGCAAATAAGAAATATGTAAGGGTATAGAATAGAAGGAACGTGACTTCGGTTGCGTTCTTTTTTGAAGAAAGTATTTACTTTTGTTGATTTCCGTTCCAGGCGCTCGCTTGCCTGCTGGTGGTTCGTGAGCCTCCTCACAACGGTAATGTTTGCATCCACTGAGATGAAAATCGAAGCGGAGAGGTCTTCATCCAGTTTATGAAGACCTCTCTGGGAAGAAAATCGAAGTGGAAAGGTCTTCATCAAAGTAATGAAGACCTTCCTCACGTGAAAATTGAAGCGGAGAGGAACAGCGACTATTAACCTAACAACATTTACAAGAACCGGGCGGGTTTTGCCCGGTTTTCTTATTGGTTCATTTTTCAGTATATGGGAGTAGGTAGAAGTGTGAAGCGGAGAGGTAGAACGTTGCCGTTGGACGGTCCAACTTGTAGAAATGCTTTCTATCTGTAAGCTCCCCCTACCAAAGTCCTGATTTGAAAATTTAATAAAAAATACTAATCTAATTATTTCAAATATCTGCTATAATATTCTAGTATTTAGTAATTAATCTAAATATAACTAGTTTTAAATGCTTTTATTTTATGTGATGGAAGAGAGGAAAACGTATGAAGCGTTGGGAGAAATGGAGTAAAGCTGTTATTCCACTTGCTATAACAGCGGTAGTTGCTAGTTCACCGTTACAAGCGTTGGCTTATACTGGGGGCGAGAGGTCTGTTGAGAAAGATTATTCTAGTCTGGCAAATCAGTTTAAGAGATTTGCTGATGAGAATGCAGGGAAAAGTTCATTCCAAAAACAGAAAGAACAGGCATCTGTAAGTGAAACCACTTATATTGTGAAATACAAAGAGAAGCTTTCTCCGCAAGAGCACAGAAATGCCGGTGCAACTCTTGTTAAAAGCTATCCTAAGCTTGGTTATGATGTGGTGAAGGTTAATGCCAAATCAAGCTTGCCTCAAACATTGCAAGCATATGAAAAAATGAAGAAGGTTTCATCTATCACGCCAAGTGTGATGTATCAAAAGCTTGGTACAGCTGATCCAAAAATAAATGATATGTATCATCTTAAGCAGTTAGACGTATTGAAGGCTCAAGGGCTGGTTGGGGATAATAGTGTTAAAGTGGCAGTAATTGATTCGGGGTTAGACAAGAATCATCCTGAATTAAAAAATAGAATAATAGATTCCGTCAATATTATGGACCCGATGAGAAAGCCTGTAGCTGATCTGCATGGAACACATGTGGCAGGTATCATCGCAGCAGAAAAGGATAATGGTGTTGGTGGAGTGGGTATTAACCCTTCTGCAGAATTATTGGCCATTGATGTATTCAACGGTGATTGGGGAGCGTTCGATTTTGCTGTTGCCGAGGGTATTGTTTATGCGGTGGATAATGGGGCACAAGTAATTAATATGAGTCTTGGCAGTTACTATCCTTCACAGATCATTGAAGAAGCTGTCAATTATGCCATTGCTTCTAATGTAACTGTTGTTGCAGCTGCAGGGAACTCTGCATCAGACTCAAAAGAATATCCTGCTTCTTATAAAGGAGTTATCAGTGTTGGTGCTACGGATGAAAATAAGGATTTGGCATTCTTCTCTTCATATGGCGCATCTGTGGATGTAGTTGCCCCGGGTGAAGATATTTATAATGCAGCCTATACAGGCAAATCCACTTTCATGAACCTGAGCGGAACCTCTATGGCGTCGCCTGTAGTAGCAGGAATTGCATCCCTTTTGCTTGCGAAAAATCCTGACCTTACACCTTACGAAGTGGAGTATTTATTAAAATCCACGGCAGAGGATCTTGGGGAAAAAGGATATGATCTGAAATACGGTCATGGATTGGTGAATCCGATCGCTGCTTTAAACGCTAACGTAAACGACATCCCGGAATTCGCCCAAGTATCTGAGGATGAAATTTTGGGAGTGGCTAAAAAGGTAGGATTCAAGCAAGGGAAATCTTCTGAAACTGGTTCCATCACACAGCCGTATCAGCAAAAATTTTATAAGATGGATGTAAAAGAAGGGGAATTTGTTCAAAGTCTGCTAGAAGTACCTGCAAAAGCAGATTATGAGTTAGTGTACAGATTTTATCCTGCCGGGGAAGAAAATGCATACGACAGCTTTACGGTAAACTATGCAGAGGTTGGACAAGCAGAAGGTCATTTATATGAAGCATTCATGGATGGGACTCTAGTAATTGGCGTTCAGGATGCAAATGATAATGCAGATTCCAAAAATAAGACAAGCTATACATTATCTCTAGAAAAATCTTCTGAATTAAAAGAAGATGGCATCTCCATGGAAAATCCTGTTCAAGTAGCAAACCTTCCATATCAGACAAAAGGTGAGCACTACTTGGCTGGTGAGTTTGGAGATCAGGATTACTATGAATTCGAAGTAGAAGAACTTCAAACGGTAAGAGCACAGGTGAAAGGCGTACCTGGTGTTGATACAGGATTGAACGTTTATGTGTATGAAGAGGAATATGATGAATGGTACATGATGGACTATAGCAATTACAAAGGACCAAGTCAAGGAGAGCAATTGGTTTTTGAAGCAATGCCAGGATTAAAGTACCGTGTGGAAGTAACGAGCATGCCGGAATATTTTGATGAGTTTTTCGGAATGTGGTTTGAAGGAACAGGTAGCTTCTCCTCGCATATTCCTTACGAGTTTGCACTTGAAGGAAAAGTTCTGCCAGAAGATAAAGACGGTTTCCCTTACGGCTTGTATGAATATGAAGAAGAAGTAATGGAAGAAAAAATTACAATTAAAGAGTATGCACAAAAAAGGCTTGCTAAAAAGTCAGATGAAATGACTCCTGTTCTTGAAGATGATGAATATGAGGAATATGAAGAAACAGATTGGTTATGGGAAATGGCCTTGCCATACGACATAGGTTCCACTGAAGAGGAATACATGCAGTACAGTGATGATATTGACCTATACAAGTTTGAAACTTCTACTGCTGGCATCTACCATTTCCAAGTAGATGGATCAGAAGAAATGACTCCTTTCATTGAATTGTTGGAGTATAACGAGATGTGGGGCTGGAATACTGTCGCGTTCAACTTTGGAATGACAGGTCTGGAAAATTATATCCAGGCTGGTTTGAAAGGGGAAAGCAAGTATATCCTTGCAGTGTATAACGCACAAATGCGCCCAACATTTGAACCGTACCAAGTAAGCTCTAAGCAAATTTCTGAAGGCACTAATGATGCTAACGAATTCAATGATACAGAAGATATGGCAACCATCCTCGATGGTGGTGTTAAAACAGGAAACTTTGACATTACGAATGATCTCGATATGTTCTATCTGCAACCAGGAGATAAAGAAGAGCTATATGCATTCTATGTGGATGTAGATAAAAAACCGGCAACGAAAGATTATCCTAATGGGTATAAACCGACTCCAATTGATCCAATGGTATACATTGTCGAGGACACTAATGGCGACCAATACTTGGATGAAACAGAGTTTGGAACTATCAGAGTCTTAGATCGCGGATGGGATAATGAAGGAGAGCATGGATCCTTCAACCGTAAAGCAGATGCAGGCTACTTCCTTGTACTGATGAACTTTATGTGGGATATGAACAAAGTGCCGTTGGCTCCGTATCAATTAACAGTTGGCCCTGTCAACACAGTGGATGAGGATAAAGGTTCCGTTGTGAAGAATAATATTCCTTCCAACCCTATCATGTTGAATCAGGTTGGGGAATCCGAGTGGGAAGCAACAGGATACCTTAACTATGTTGCAAATGGACAGGATACCGACTGGTACATGATTCCTTCTTGGAAAAACAGCAATATGAACATTGAGTTGAAGGTTCCGTCCGATATTGATGGAAGCATTAAATTATATGATAAGAAAGGTAAACTGATTAAAGAATCTAGCATTTATGGCTATGGAGATTCTGAGGTCATGCTTACTCTAGGCAAGGAATCGGGTCCATACTATCTTGCTGTTTCAAGTACAGATGGAAACCCTAGTCTCAAGCCGTATCACTTAAGTGTGAAAGCAGAGATGGTGCCAGGAGAGGGGCATAAAGAAAGAATTTCTGGCCCTGACAGATATGATACTTCCTTGGCATTTTCTAATAGAATCCCGGATGGTTCCTTGGATGTCGTATTGCTTGCAAACGGAAAGAATTATCCGGATGCATTGGCAGGGGTCGTCCTGAACGAGGTGATGAATGGAACAATCTTGCTTGTTAACGATAGCGACAAAGTTCAACAGAATGCGATAAATGAAGCGAAGCGACTTTTGAAGAAAGATGGCAAGGTAATTGTACTAGGAGGAGTTAATGCAATTTCTTCCAATGTAGAAAAAAGCTTCAAAAAGCACTTTAAAGTAGAAAGAATCTCTGGAGAAAACAGAACAAAAACTTCTATTGAAATAGCAAAAAAAGTAAAGAAGAATCCAGAGGAAATTATTGTAGTATCAGGTTTGGATTTTGCTGATGCATTAAGTATTGCTCCATATGCATCAGACAGTGTGACACCTGTACTGCTAAATACCTCCAAGACAACTTTAACAAAAGAGTTGGAGGATTACGTAAAACAAAATAAAGTGAAAAAGGTCACAGTAGTCGGAGGGAAGTCAGCTGTTACAGAAGATGCTGTGAAGAAGTTGAAAGCTTCCGGTGCCAAAGATGTTTCAAGGATCTCCGGTGCAAACAGATACTTGACTTCAGTAGAGGTAGCGAAGAAATTCTATCCTGAAACGACAGCGGGAGGAATCTCAAGTGGTAAGGTGTTTCCAGATGCATTGAGCGGAAGCCACTTCGCCTCCAAGAACAATATGCCAATCGTACTTGTAAATGGGACGACGATGGTAAAAGAACTATCCAACTATTTAAAAGAAGCAAATGTAGAGCATTATTACATCTATGGTGGGACAAAAGCAGTGGATTCGAATATAGTAAAATAGTTTTAAGGAGGGGCCTTTCATTACGATAAGGCCCCTTTTTCTTTGTAAAATATAATATTCAAAATATTTAAAAGATAAACAATTGACTAAAAAGTAATCCGTCTGTAAAATTATAGTGTAATTTGAAATCTTATGTAGGAAGAAAGGAGGACCATCTTTTTACTTAACATTTCATTTTTCAACAATATCTGGGGGAGGTTTTTGTTAGTGCAACTTCGTAAGTACTTTCTAGGTTTCGTAGCTTTCTTACTGGTGTTTTCCAATCTGCATTTCGCTGTTGGGGCTACATCTGTAACGAAAACAACTAATGGACTTGATCTAAATGAGGTAAAAGAGTCGCTTGTGGAAAGACAAAAGTTTGAAGAGGCTGCTGATTCAGCCAAAGCTTCATTCTCAGCAACGGATAAAGTTCGTGTCATTGTCGAATTGGATGGAGAGGCGCCAATTGAGTACGCGACAAAACAAAACGTTCTTTATAAAGATTTAAGCGAATCCACTAAAAAGTCTTTGACTGCAGCGGTGGAAAAGCAACAGGCAACTGTGAAAGGCGCCATCTCTTCTAAAGGCTTGGCAATGTCTTATAACCACCACTATACTACAGCTTTTAACGGCTTCAGTGGAGAAGTGGCGTATGGCGACATCGCCAAAATCGAAGGAATTAAAGGCGTATCCAATGTGTACTTAGCGAATGAGTATAACCGTCCGGAAATGGAACCGGATATGACAACAAGTCATGATTACATCCAGTCCATGCAAGTTTGGGCAGATGCTCATTTCAAAGGTGAGGGGATGGTTGTCTCCGTAATTGACTCCGGAGTAGATCCTTCTCATAAAGATTTCGTGTTAAGTGAAGGCACGGAAGCATACTTAACGAAAGAGCTTGTGGAAGAAATGGTAAGCTCTGAAGGCCTAAAAGGAAAATTCTTCACTGAAAAAGTTCCTTATGGCTATAACTATTATGATAAAAACCAAGAGGTTCTAGATCTTGGACCAGCTGCTTCTGAGCATGGAATGCACGTTTCCGGTACGGTTGTAGCGAATGGAGAGATCAAAGGGGTTGCACCTGAAGCGCAAGTTTTGGGAATGAAAGTATTCTCTAATGATCCAAACTATCCATCTACTTGGTCTGATATCTACCTAGCAGCAATTGATGATTCTATTAAACTAGGTGCAGATGTATTAAACATGAGTCTTGGTTCCACTGCTTCATTCTACGAGATGAACAGTGCTGAAGATGTTGCAATCACTCGTGCAGTAGAAAACGGAATCGTTTCTTCTGTATCTGCTGGTAACGCTGGTCACATTGGCCGCGGATGGGACAACCCATTCTTCCAAAATCCTGATATCGGTCTTGTAGGTGCTCCTGGTCTTAACAAAGACACAATTCAGGTAGCAGCTTCTGGAAATACTGCATATTTATATGAGCATTCTTTATCAGTTGATGGAACTGATTTCTCTGGTGTTGGTTACGGTATCGACAGCTGGGAAGGTTTAGAGAATGTTGAATTAGTTTTACTTGATGGTCTTGGCTATCCTGAAGATTATCAAGGTGTTGATGTAGAAGGTAAAGTGGTGGTCATGTCGCGTGGAGCACTGACTTTCTATGATAAAACGCAAAACGCTGCAGCAGCAGGTGCTGCTGGCGCAATCGTATATAACCATGATCCTAATGCCGTATTCTTTAAAGACCAAGGTGGTTGGGCTGTTCCATTCATGAAGCTTAGCTATGGCGATGGTCAAGCAATCGTTGAAGCACTTGAAGGTGGAAGTGGACAAGGAACGGTTGAAGCATTAAATCAAAAAGAAAGTCCAGAAATGGGCCGTATGACTGAATTCACTTCTTGGGGAACTACTCCAAGCTTAGAGTTGAAGCCTGAGATCACAGCTCCAGGTGGAAACATCTACTCTACACTTCAAAATGATCGTTATGGAGTAATGAGCGGAACTTCCATGGCAGCTCCACACGTCGCCGGCGGTGCTGCATTGGTTCAACAATATTTAAAAACAGATGAGAAATTCACTGGATTAAATGCAGAAGAACGTACTAGACTTGCTAAAGCTATGTTGATGAACACAGCTGCTAGTATTGAAGATTTATATGGCAATGACTATTCACCTCGCCGTCAAGGTGCGGGTATGATGCAGCTGTTCGCAGCAGTAGACACTCCTGTATATGTTGTCGAGAAGAATAGCGGAGAAGGTAAAGTTGAATTAAAGGCATTCGATAGTCAAAAAGTAAGCTTTACACTTTCTGCTACAAACGTTGCTGACTATGAAGTTTCCTACAGAGTTGATACTTCTGTATTAACGGATACTTTCCTAGAGCAAGCTAACGGACCGAAATTGAATGCTTTAACAACAGGTTCTTTACAAGGTGCTAAAGTAACTGCTCCTAAGGAACTGACACTTAAAGCTGGCGAAACAAAAGAATTCAACGTAACTATCGATTTTGCAAATGCAAAAATCCCTGGTTACAAAGCAGACGGATCTGAAACAACAATGGATCTTGTGAAAAATATCTTTGTTGAAGGGTTTGTAACATTAGCTCACCCTTACGAAGCAGATCTTTCTGTACCATTCTTAGGTTTTTATGGTGACTGGAGTGAACCTTCCGTATTAGACGGATTTATGGCGTTTGGCGAAGATAAGTATTATGATGTTGGATTTGCGTCTGACGCAGTAGATGAAGATACATTTTTCATCGATCATTTATTAGATGAAGAAGGTAATGCTTTCTACGGTCTAAGCCCTAATGGAGATGCATGGAATGACAGCATCAACTTTATCAATGCATACCTGCGTAATGCAAAAGAAGTACAATACAATGTACTTGATGAGAATGGCAAGCAATTACGTAGAATCCTATCTTCCAACTATGTAAGAAAGAACTTCTTTAATGGTGGAAATGGATCCTATTATTCTCTTAACGCTGCTCGCGCTTGGGATGGAACAGTAAACAATAAAGTGGTTGCAGATGGAACGTACCATTACGAAATCAAAGCACTTGTTGATGGAACGAATAAGTGGCAATCCAAGAAAATTCCAGTGGTAGTGGACACTACTGCTCCTGAAGTGGAAATCACTTCTTATGATGCTGAAACAGGTGAACTTACATGGACTGCATCTGATGCAGGTGTTGGAATCGACATGATTGTCGTTTATGTTAACGGTCAATCTGTAGTGCTTGATGCAGATGCAACAAGTGTTACTCTTCCTGAATCTAATGTTTCTGATATTGAAGTACTTGCAGTGGATAAAGTAATGAACATCGGATTTGACACATTAGTTAGTGGTGATACAACTAATCCGGTACTTTTCTTGCCAACTAGTACTCCAGAACCATTCGGAGCTTATAACACAAACGATATTCGTGTTGCTGGTTATGCGACAGATAACGTACGTGTAGAAAAAGTATTAGTAAATGGCAAAGAAGTTGCCTTAACAACTACACAAGTAGGAAATCAAACTCGTTATAACTTTGATACGGTTGCTACCTTCAATGAAGATGGATACCACGATATCATCGTTACTGCCATCGATGGAGCAGGAAATGAGTTCGGTATTTCTAGAAAAGTATTCGTAGATACGACAGGCCCTACTTTAACAGTAGACCTACCTAAGTTTGTGGATAAAGATGTAGATAAAGTAACTGCTTCTCTTCTATTGGAAGATAACTTTAACTACCTATCCCTATACGTCAACGATAACCATGAATTCGAACAGCCTTTCACAAGCCCTGTGAAAATCATGGAACCTGCGTCTAAGAAATTGGATACAGAATTAAGCCTTGAGCCAGGAAACAACCACTTCGTCTTCCGTCTAACGGACCTTGGTGGAAACACAGTAACTAAAGAAGTAACTGTTTACCGTAACGAAGTGGCAGATCGTGTGGACCGTGTAAGAGGAGCGGACCGTTACGCTACTGCAGTAGAATTGAGTAAAACTGGTTGGGAACAATCTGACGTAGTAGTAATTGCACGTGGGGACAACTATGCGGATGCACTTGCTGGTGTACCGTTGGCTCATAAACACAATGCACCACTACTATTGACGAAAACTGCATCTCTACCAGATGCTACGAAAGCTGAGATTGAGAGATTAGGTGCGAAGAAAGTCTACATCCTTGGTGGAACTGCCGCTGTAAGTAAAGGTGTGGAAGATACTTTCAAAGCGCATGGTCTTGAAGTGAAACGTCTTTCAGGTTCGGATAGATGGTCTACTGCTGGAGCGATTGCTACAGAGGTTGCACCAAATGGAGCGAATGGAGTAGTTGTTGTTAACGGCAAAAACTTCCCTGATGCTTTATCTGTAGCTTCTTATGCAGCACAAAATGGTATGCCAATCCTATTGACGGATCAAAAAGAACTACCTAAACAAACAAATGCAGCGTTAATCGCACTTAGCCCTAAACAAGCTATCGTTGTCGGTGGAACAGCTGCGGTTTCTGATAACGTATTAAAATCCTTACCAAATCCTAAGCGAATTGGCGGAAAAGATCGTTACGAAACGGCTGTAAATGTTGCGAAGCACTTTGATTTAGATGCAAACCATTACTATGTTGCAACAGGCAAGCAATTTGCCGATGCACTAGCTGGTGCGGCTCTTGCTGCTAATGACCATACTGGTATTCTACTAGTTGGCACTAGTGTTTCTGGTCATGTTGAAGGATTCTTAACTTCTGAGGGAGTAGATACTTTAACTGTGATTGGTGGAGAGAATGCAGTATCTGCAAAAGTGTTTGAGCACTTGGCAAAAATCGTGAAGTAAATTTTCAATAAAAATAAAAGCCGCTGGGGGTAAATCCTCTGGCGGCTTTTTTTGAAGCTAAGAAAGTTAAATAATTCTGTTGGTTTTCCACTCAGGGCATTTTGCTTTCTTTGGTAGGACTTCATTCTGGGAATGAAGACCTCTCTGCCATGAAAAACGAAGAGGGGAGGTCTTCATCCAGGTTATGAAGACCTCTCTGCCGTGAAAATTGAAGTGGGGAGGTCTTCGTCCAGGTTATGAAGACCTCTCTGCCGTGAAAATCAAAGTGGGGAGGTCTTCATCCAGGTTATGAAGACCTCTCTATCGTGAAAATCAAAGTGGGGAGGTCTTCATCCAGGTTATGAAGACCTCTCTGCCGTGAAAATCGAAGAGGGGAGGTCTTCATCCAGATTATGAAGACCTCTCTACCGTGAAAATCGAAGTAGCAAGGTCTTCATCAAGCTTTCCGCACGGTTTTTTTCTAGTTCTTTGGGTTTATTTTTACACAGAAAACATCGTTCCAACAGTTGAATAAACCCTTATATGTCGCAATATTCACTTATCTACCCCACTATATTTGTTTTATATGAAAAATAAAAAACTTGTAAAAAACGAAACAATTCTGTAATTTACGATGGTATAATATAACAAGATTCGATAATTTTTTCATTCTTGGGAGGTTAAGTTTTAATTGTGAATTATTTTAAGATTTGTAGTATGCTAGTGTTCCTATTTTTTATGGCTCCGATTGTATCCTTTGCAGAAAAGGTACTAGTCATTGATCCAGGTCACGGAGGGAAGTTCTCCGGTACATGTGGTTTCTCCGGTAATCAGACCGGTTATTGTGAAAAACATGCGAATTTGGACGTAGCAATCCGTTTAAAGGAATTGCTAAAGAACACAGATATCAAAGTTTATATGACACGTGAAACAAACAGTAAGGATTTTGCTGCAACTTCCCAGGAAGACTTAAAGCAAAGAATGGTAGTGGCAAACAACTTTGTCAAAGGTAACAATGATGAAAGTTTATTCCTTTCCATTCACCATAATGCACATCCTACTTCTCAGCTCGCAAAAGGGTTTGAAACCTACTATTATGACTACAGTGCAATGAGTGCATCTGAAAAGCAGTATCCACCAGATCCAATCCAAGTAGGATTAGCAGCAGAAAGTGGAAGGCTTGCAACCTTAGTACATAATTCAACATTAAGCAAAATAAGAGAAATCGACAAAGGATATATTGATAGACGTATCCATAATAATCAAGCATTCTTCGTTATTAGAAATGCACAAATGCCAGCTGCACTGGTAGAGCTGGGCTTCATGACGAATAAAGAAGAAGAGAAGCTTATTAAAACTGCTCAATTCCAGCAAAATTCTGCCCAAGGGTTGGCGACAGCGGTCATCAATTACTTCAAGATATTTGAAGTGTATGACAAAGATCGCAATAAATTAGCTACTTTTGATAAAAGAGATGACGCTTTAAACTACGCTAAAAAAGAGACTAAATATGTGGAAGTATGGGATAAGGATAAGCAACAAACCATCTTCACAAGTGATAAGTTCAAAGTTTACGATAAATTGAATGGTTTATTGCAAGAGTTCTTCACAGAACAAGATGCCATCAATTTTGCCAAAAAGCAAAAGAATACGAGAGTTATTCAAGACAATACCGGTTTCATCGTATGGTCAGATTATATTACTCCTAAATACGAAGTATATAGCCAAGACAAGCTGGTAGGAAAATATCTGGATTATGACTATGCATTAAGCATAGCAAGTTCAAAGGCAAGTTCGAAGGTCACGACAATCGGAACGAAAGAAGTGATCTGGACCAATATCAGCGGAGTCCCTGTCAGTCGTATGGTAAACGTCGAAAGGCTTTCAGGACCTGATAGGTATGTGACGGCCATCGAAACATCCAAAAAAATCTATCCAAATGGTTTTGAAGAAACGAAAGAAGATAAAACCGTTATTTTAGCAACAGGTAAAACATTTGCAGATGCACTATCTGCTGGTCCGCTTGCTGCAAAATACGGAAATGCTCCAATTCTACTTTCCAGAAATACGGAATTAAACCAAGAGGTATTCGCTGAAATCACTCGTCTTGGTGCTGATAAAGTGGTTATCATCGGCGGTCATGGTGCCGTTCCGGAACAAGCGGAAATCACTCTACGTAATAGTGGATTGGAAGTAGCAAGAATCTCTGGTAAAGATCGCTATGAAACGAATAGAGCGATTCTGACGGAGCTCGGAGAAGTCAGTGGTGTGTTCCTAGCTTCAGGCCAAGGATTCGCAGATGCTCTTGCGTCTGCTCCAATTGCAGCGAAAAAAGGCTGGGGAATTCTTTTAACAGAACAAAGCTGGATTTCACAGCAGGCTATCCCTTACATGTCTGGCAAAGAGGTAGTTATTGTTGGAGGAAATGCAGCGGTATCCACTAAAGTGGAAAGTTCCATTACTGGCGCTGGAAAAGTCACAAGACTATCTGGACCAAATAGATACGAAACATTGGCTCAACTACTATGGCATTTCTCTAGTGATCTACAAGGAGAAACAGTCCTTGTTTCTACCGGTCAAAATTTCCCTGATGCACTAGTATCTGCACCTTTAGCCATTCACAATGGTGCTCCACTAGTATTAGTAGGAAACAGCCGAAACAGAAACGTCGAGTCCTTCCTGATGGCGTACACAAATGACGTACGTGTTAATACAGTAGAAGTTATTGGTGGAACAAGTGCCCTAAATGAGACACAAATTTCTACTATTACAACAAAACTAAAATAACAAACAGAAGACTCGATAAGAATCCTTTCTTATCGAGCTTCTTTTGAAAGGTGATTGTTTTGCAAAAGTCTTATCTATTAATTATTTTTACATGTTTATTATTGGTATTCGCAGGTTGCTCCAAAACGGAAGAAAAAGAAATCACGACAAACATTGAAAACGAAGAAACAGAAACGCAAGAAACTACTTCAGAAGATCCTGATTCAGCCGATACTAAAGAAGAAGAAGAAGAGAACACATCGGAGGAAGAAGAAAAGACGGAGGAAGAATCTCCATCCGAAGAGACCGAAGAAAATGAAACTCCCGCAGACCCAGGGTTAAAAATCTATCAACCAAGCCTTGGATGGGAAAAGAAATTTACCGACGGCGAGGACATCGTCTTAACGGAAAAAGTCATTGCTGTAAATGACGAATATGTGCAGCTTGCTCTTACACTTGGTGGCAATCAATCTATCCAAATCTATAAGTGGACACCAACTGAATTGGCGCTTGTCTATGAAGAGGTTTCAGTCGATGACGCATCTGTTAACATCCTGGATTCCTTTACACCGAACGGAGATCCTGAATTACTGCTTTCTGATGCATCCACCCAATGGGAGCTATTGGAAAGTGGAGTCAAACTGGACGTGCAATACGGTTCTTTTGAAGACGTTTATGTCATTCAAAAAGTTACAGACGAAGTAGAGGATGCAGATACCATCTATACTCGCTACTATGCTCCGGGATACGGTCTTGTAAAGGAAACGTTTGAAGTGACAGGGGAATATGGTTACTCCGGCGAGACGGAACTGGCTATCGTAGAAAAATAAGAAGTGCAACACAAATGGGGGAAGAAAAGTGAAGAAGTTTATCGTTTCATTGCTGGTGGTCTGTCTTGTCATACTGCCAAGCCTTACACAAGTAGAGGCCTCATCTGCAACTTCCATTCCAAATGAGGTTTCTGTGAAATTGAAGTATCACCTAAAAGAGAGAAAAGCAATTCCATTCAATTTCAACGGAACATACCAATTGGTAGGCAGTAATTTTGAACTGAAGAGTGATAGAAATTATGAAGTAAAACTGAATGGCAGTGTCATTGAGCTCTACGAAAATAGCAAAAAGATTAAGAGTTTCAACCACACGTTTGAAATCAAGCCGGTGAAGTACGGGAAAAGCAACTACATACGCTTAAATGGTCGTCCGTATTTGGGTAGCATCCGTTTTATGATTGAAAATAACTATCTGGTCCCAGTCAATAAATTGCCAATGGAAGATTACCTGAAAGGTGTTCTTCCAAGTGAAATCTACCCTAGCTGGCATATTGAGTCTTTAAAAGCGCAGGCAGTCGCAGCAAGAACTTATGCTATGAAAAGAGTGCACCAAGTAATCACGGATGATGTTGGATCTCAGCGTTATGACGGTTACATCTGGTGGGATGAAGCAAAGTATGCAAACACGAACGATGCGGTAAATGCAACAAAAGGACAAGTCCTAACGTACAAAGGGAACCTGATTGATGCAGTGTTCAGTTCTAACAATGGTGGTTTTATTGAAGCAAATAAGGGGGCATGGCCAAGTGGTTCACAGTTGGACTATCTGAAGGCTAAAGAAGACCCTTACGATCCAGCTTTTGACTGGAACCTATCATTAAGAGAACAACAGATCAACCTGGAGAACCTGAACCTGGAGAATCCAGGGGAATGGTGGAACAAGACTCAAGAAATCGGATTAGAAAACCCGCTAAAATTTGCTAACACCAATGAAGCGAAAATAGTAAACAATGTAAAAAACTATCTAAAGAATAATAACACAACGTTAAAAGATGCCAACATCAAAATAGTGGGAATCAAGGATGTGGCAGTTTCCAACACTACTACTCCTGGTCAACGAAGAACACATGGTAGTTACACCATCGCCTATTTTGTTCAAAATAAAGACGGAAGCTTTGTAATGGAAACAACGAAAGTGGATGGTGTTGAGCAGACGAACATTAAGCTGCACACATTCAAACAGATCAATAGTGCGATTACCAATATGCGTGGTATTTTTGGAATCAATGATTTCAAGAGTCACTTTGTAACATCCATTACCCTGAAAGATGGCATCTATGACATCAAAGGAAAAGGCTGGGGACATGGAGTAGGGATGAGTCAGTATGGTGCTAAAGCCATGGCAGACCAAGGGAAATCCTATACAGATATTCTCGCTTTCTATTATCCTGAAACAGCCTTCACAAACTACATTTCGGGTCATATCAATAATAGTTTAAGAGGGTCAGATCGCTATGAAACTAGTACAGCGATTGCAAAGTATGGCTGGGATAAAGGCTTCCAAACTGTGGTCATTGGGCGTGGAGACAATCCTGTTGATGCGTTGACTGGAAGTGTTTTAGCTAAAAAGTACGATGCGCCACTATTGCTTGTGAAGACAGATGAAATCCCTACTGCTGTTAAGGATCTGTTATCAACACAAACGATCCATCAGATTTTTGTGCTTGGTGGACAAGCAGCCATATCTGATAAAACAGTAGCAGAATTGGGCGGATTAGCTACTCAGGTTACAAGAATCAAAGGGTCCGATCGTTACGACACTTCGGTAGATGTAGCAGGACAGATTGATGCAAAAGGGGAAGTCCTCATCACATCAGGTAGTTCTACCTCACCTGACGCATTATCTGTTGCATCTCATGCCGCTTTGAATCAGATTCCTATTCTGTTTACAAAGGCAGGCGAATTGCCGGCAAGTGTGGAAAAGTATTTAAAAGATAACAATGTGAAAAAGGCAACCATCATCGGTGGCGGAAGTGCCGTTTCTACTCAAGTGGAAACGCAATTGTCCAACCTTGTTGGGGAAGTGAAACGTGTTAGCGGGCCGGACCGCTATGCAACTAGTGTAGCCATCGTGAATGAGTATAACTTAGATCCTCGCAACCTTTTCTTTGCACGCGGGGAGCAATTCATTGACGCTCTACCTGGTTCTGTACTTGCAGCGAAAATGGAAGCACCACTTCTATTAACGAAAAAGGATTCTTTACCGGATGTAGTTTCAAACTACATTAATGAGAATATCCATTATGTTCCTTCCATTCACTATTTGGGTGGAACAGGTGCCATTTCCGAAAGCACAAGAAACAATATTGAACAGGATATATTGAAGTAATACAGAAGCTGCCCTTTAGCGGGGCAGCTTTTCTTTTGCCTAAGGTAAGAGATTGTTGGAATTCCTAGCTGGTGATTGGAGCAAATGGCGAAGACTCCAGCGGGGGAGTAGCGACAATCTTGAGACCCCGCAACGAAGTGAGGAGGCTCAAGGTCGCCCCGCGGAAAGCGAAGCCAGTTGCGGAAATCAACAGCGGCGTTAAATATGACTCAAAGTTTTAGTTATCCCGACTTTTATGTATAATAAATGAGGTATGAATTGAATCGTTTTAGATGTGGAGGAACCATTTTTATGCTATCGAAACACGCATTTGCTTATTTTTTATCACATGGGGTACCGGCACTAGTCAGTTTTGCCAGCATCGCCATTTTCACTAGATTATTAAGCCCTGAAGAATATGGGATGTACGCTTTAGTATTTGCAATTGCCGGAATGGTGAACGCGGTTCTGTTCGAATGGCTGAAGCTGAGTCTGCTTCGCTATTATCCTAAATATAAAGAAGATAGCCGCTTTTTGGAAACCATTAAACTATCCTTTCTAGCATTGATTGTAGCTACGCTTGTGGTTGGGGTAATTACTATGTTCTTTTTTCAGGGGAAAGAGTTTTCACCTATTTTCATTTTCCTCACCCTATTGTTTTCGTGGACACAATCATGGAACAGTATTAACTTAACACTAATGCGAGCTAAGTTATCACCTAAATCATATGGAATGCTGGCATTTAGTCGTACAACATTGGGATTGGTCCTAGGTACAACTTTAATTTATGCCGGGTTTGCGGAGATCGGTCTGCTAACGGGACTTATCCTGGCATTTTGGATTACCTTGCTGCTGCCGACATTGAAATATTGGAAATTGGGTATAAACCTAAAAGCTTTTCAAAAAGATTACTTAAAACAATTTCTCAAATACGGAATGCCGTTAACGATCACCCTCTTGATGGGCGTGATTATCCATAACTCCGACCGCTTGATCATCAATTACTTGTTGGATACGAGTGCCACGGGTATCTACGCGGTCACCTATGATCTTTCAGAACAGACCATCTTCACACTGATGATGATCATTAACCTAGCCGCTTTTCCAATCGCAGTGAAAGTGATGGAGGAAAAGGGGGAGCTTGCGGCGTACGAACAGGTGAGAAAAAACACCAGCTTAATTTTCTTGATTTCATTACCTGCAGTTGCAGGGTTCGTTCTTATCTCTTCTAATATTGCGCACCTTTTCCTAGGGGAAGCATTTCGGGCAGATGCACTTGTCCTGATCCCCTACATTGCAATCGGGGCTTTGTTGAAAGGGTTCAAGCTTTACAGTGTGGATATTATGTTCCATTTAAAACAAAAAACAGCCCTGCAAATATTCCCTGTCATTGTGGCAGCGGCGTTGAATGTAGCCCTTAACTTTCTGCTGATTCCTAAGTATGGAATAGAAGGGGCGGCGATGGCAACAGTAGCTGCATATGCTGCAGCGGTAGTGATGAGCTGGATCATTGTCCATATCCAAATAAACCCATTGCCATTTCCGGCTAAAGATTTTATCCATGTCATGACGGCATCTATTGTGATGGGACTGGCACTATGGCCATTACAGGATAAAACAGGGGTGCTTTATCTCCTTGTCCAGTTGTCGGTTGGCGGCATTGTTTTCTTAGGAATGGCGCTCGTATTAAATATCATGAATGCACGGACAATATTAATGAAAAGAATGAAAAAATCGTGATGATTTGAGGGATGCAACATGGATAAAAAAAGAATTGGCTTTATTTTGGCAAGCCTCGGCGGGGGCGGAGTGGAACGGATGACCTTGAACTTGGCCGAAGAGTTCACCAAAAGGGGCTATGATGTAGACCTACTGGTGGCGGATGCCAAAGGAGAATACAAGGATTTGGTCCCTGCGAGTGTAAATCTTATTGATTTAAATAAACCAAGATTGCTTTCCTGTATCCCTGATATTAGAAAGTATCTGATAGATAAGAAACCAGACGCCTTTATTTCTGCGAAGGATTATATCAACTTGGCAGTTATTATGGCCAAGTTGCTTGCTAAGTCAAAAACAAACCTCATTGTAAGTACACGGGTAAACATAAGTCGTCAGTTGGAAGTATTGGATTCTAGGTCATTTAAAGTCATTGCGCGTCTGGTCAAGCATTTCTATCGTTTTGCCAATCACATTGTAGGAGTTTCCAAAGGAGTGGCAGACGATCTTCATAAAATCACTGGCATAGATTCTTCCAAAATCCATGTAGTTTACAACCCTGTTGTGACAGATGAATTGTTGGCTAAGGCCCAGCAGGAAGTGGACCACCCTTGGTTTAAAGAGGATGTCCCTGTTGCCGTTACGGTCGGTAGATTTGATAAAGCGAAAGATTACCCAACTTTGTTAAATGCAATGAGGGTATTGCAGGATTCCAAAAAAGTGCGACTCATTGTGGTGGGGGATGGACCGGAAAAAGAACATCTCTTATCACTTGTAGAACAGTACAAGTTGAAAGAAGTAGTGGATTTTGTAGGATTTCAGTCCAACCCATACCCTTATATGAGAAAGGCCGACCTGTTCGTTTTATCCTCTGCCTACGAAGGTTTTGGGAATGTAGTAGCAGAAGCGCTTGCGGTGGGAACACCTGTTGTTTCCACCAATTGCCCAAGCGGTCCTGGTGAGATTCTCGAAGGCGGAAAATATGGCACCTTGGTAAAGGTCGGTGACTATATCGAGCTATCCCAAGCAATGAAGGCAACCATCGAAAACCCGATGCCTAAAGAAAAACTGCTTGAACGGTCGTTGTTTTTCACCATTAAAAATAGTGCAGACAGCTATGAAAAACTAATTTTAAATAATAGGGATGCCTAAGCTATGTACATTGCTTTGTTTATCCCGGTACTTACCTTTGGTGGAGCGGAGAAAGTGGTCATCACCTTGGCAAACGGTTTGGCGGCAAAAGGACACAAGGTGGATCTGGTGTTAATTAAACGGGAAGGGCAGCTGATAGAAACTGTTTCCGATAAGGTCCGACTAGTAGACCTTGGCTCGAAAAAGACGTTCTTTAGTGTGTGGAAGCTGCGAGGCTATCTGCATAAAAACAAGCCGGATGTCTTGTTGTCAGGGCTCGATAATGCCAATATCGTATCTAGCCTGGCTATGCGTATGGCAAAAGCGAACACAAAGCACATTATTGCATTGCATACGAATTTAAAGCAGTCCTATTTACGCCCTAGAACGAAATTGCATCGTTTTTACCCTGCAATGATGCGAAGATTATTTCCACATGCCGACCATTTTGTTGCCGTTTCCGAATGTGTGGCAAAACAATCCGGTAACTTTTTAGGGCTGACTAATGATAGAATAGAAGTAATCTACAATCCTGTCATAAATAGTAAAATAAAAGAGAAAGCGCTCGAATCGGTGGAGCACCCGTGGCTAAATGATCATAATAACTTTACGATAGTGGCAGCTGGAAGGATTTTTGAAGCGAAGGATTATCCGACCATGTTAATGGCGTTTGCGAAAGTATTGCCTAAAGCTCCACATGCACGTTTAATCATCTTAGGAGACGGGAAGCAAACGATAAGAAGGGAAATGGACAAAATCATTTCAGATGAAAAAATGGAACATGCTGTAGATGTTCATGGTTTTGTTCATAACCCTTACGCCTATATTCAAAAAGCTTCCCTCTTTGTATTAAGTTCAAAATGGGAAGGCTTCGGCAATGTACTGGTAGAGGCGCTTTATCTAAATAAACCTGTTATCTCGACTGCTTGTGAATGCGGACCGGATGAAATTCTCCGTAATGGACAATTCGGGTCGCTTGTTTCGGTGGGGAAACCAGACGAGCTGGCACAGGCGATATTGGAAAATATGCACGCTGAAGATACACGAGATAAAGAGGCGCTTGCTCGTCATTTGAAACAAATGGAAGATGAGTTTGTTGTCTCGAGATATGAAGAATTTTTTAAGCAGAGGGTAGAAGAAACGAAGGGTTAGGGTGAGAGCATAAATGAATAATGTATCTGTCATCATCCCTACACATAATAGACCGCATCTGTTGCTCCTGGCCTTGCAAAGTATTGAGGAGCAAAAAGAAAAGCCGGATGAAGTTATTGTGGTCATGGATGGTGAAGACGAAGAGACAGAACGGTTCTTGAACAGTTATACTAGTTATACTAGCGAAAACTTTGCGTTCCGACATATCAAAATCCCCGAAAGTCAAGGTGCTTGTTATGCCAGGAACCTTGGAGCAAGTAAAGCTGAAGGGGATATATTGATGTTTTTGGACGATGATGATACATGGGAGCCTGAAAAAATCCAAGAGCAACTTAAGCAATTTGAATTAAATAATGATGTCGGGTTGGTGTATTCCGGCAAACTTGTCGTATATAATACAAACCGAAAAAAGGTTATTCGAAAAATACCTGCAAAAGTAAAAGGGAACTTATATCCGAAAATATTCGAAGATAATTATATCGGCACCACTTCTTCCGTTGCCATAAAAAAAGATGTCTTTAATAAGGCTGGCGGCTTTGATGAAAATCTACCTGCTATGCAAGACTATGACTTATGGATAAGATGTTGTGAATGGACGAAGGTAGCGCATGATAATCAGTATAATGTCAGATATACGATTGCAAAGAATGCAAGCAATCAGATCAGCGGGAAAAGTGAAAATCACCACCGCGCATTAACATATTTATTCGAAAAATATCGTGAAGTGCTTGAAAGTAAATCTTCCACCTTACAGAGAAGGTTCAGGTCATCGAGATTCTTGCATCTATCTAAAGCAGTTCACCGGAACAACTATTTATATTCATTAAAGTACTCTTTGAAAAGTATTTATTATTATCCCAATATAAAAGCGGTAGCCTTATTTTTACCGCCATTCTTACTGGCATTCATTTCATTATTTCAACCAGGAAGAGGGAAATAACTTGCACGAGGATTTAAAACAGAAGATGGTGAGGGCGATAGAAATGATTAGTGTTGTCATACCTACACTAGGAACGAGAGAAATGGAATTAGAACGTTTATTCCAGAGTCTTAGTGATCAAACGTATCAAAATTTTGAAGTCATCGTGGTTTCTCAAGATAATCATGAAAAAGTGGGCACCCTTCTTGCTAATTACTCATTTCCATATGAGCATGTCTCTTTAGATAGAAAAGGGCTATCCTACTCAAGGAATGTAGGAATCAACTATACAAAAGGCAAGGTCGTCACATTTTCTGATGATGATTGCTGGTACGAACCAAATGCATTCTTGGAGGTCCATAATTTTTTTCAGGAGAATTCTGCTGGCATCGTGTGTTACCAGATCTATGATCCGGAGAAGAAAGAATACTATAAGGATTATCCTAAAAATGCGCAAGAAAAGTTGAAGTTTCAGGATCTCTTTAGAAAGTCTTCCATTGAAATATTTTTAAATCTTGATGTTGTCGACAAGCAAAAGGTTATTTTTGATGAGGACTTTGGCGTAGGGGCAAAATATCCGAACGGTGAGGAAAACATCTTCCTGCACATGATGTATAAAGAGGGGTATCAGATTAGTTATGTGCCAAAAGTGGTCGTGTACCATGGTAAGCCGAGCATGGACACAAGGTTGAATTTTAAAGCCTTTTCCAGTAAAGGGCCATTGTTCAAACGAATCTTCAACACACCTGTCGGGTTTGCGATGCTGACCTTTTTGTTCATTAAGAAGTTCAATCATCTGGAAAGGCCGTTTCCTTTTTATATTTCGTCTATTAAAGAGATGCTTCAATACAAAAAAAAGTAGAAAACGCCCGTTAGGTCGTTTTCTACTCCATATTACCGGTTGTATCATAATTAGGGAATTCGAGCTTCTCTAATTTATATTGGCCGTTTTCTTCTGTCCAGTCTGTGTAATAGACCATCTTTCCATTCTCGTCAAAACGGTATAATTCATCGGATACCATGATATAGCGGGTTTTGTTGTGGTGCTCCAGTGTCCATTTCAATTGATTGAAGTCATCCTCTTTTATTTCACTGTCACTTGCGATCATGTCAGAAAAATGTTTCCATTCCAGGGATGCGATGTTGCTTCTCACAAAATGGTCACCTTCAAGTGGGGTGCGGACAATAAGGACTTGGTCCCCGCACGCGGTTAAGAATATTGTTGCTATTGCGAATAAACTAAACAGTTTCAACTTCATCTTCTTCCCCCATAAGAGTTATTTCTTAGCCGTACTATTTGACCAGATGGGATATATTCTTCCCATATTATATAGTTTTTTTTCTATAAATCAAATGAGTTTAGGCAAAGTGGGCAAACTATTTAACGTTGGAACGGTATGTGCTATTATATCTAATTAGATAAGTCGAAAAAAGTAGAAAAAGATCAGAAAAGGATTGGTATTATCAAATGGGTTATCTTTTAACAGCAGCGAAACAGCATAAGGAAAAAATAATTCTTGTGATTATGGGATTATTCATGTTCTTGGCCCCTTATTCGGTTTCAGGCATCTATCAAAAATTAACACCAGTTCCATCATCCGTCTTAGTGACTTTTTTAACAACAGGTGTATTGTTTCTTTTGCTTCTGGTTCATTTTAAAGAGAGAAAACAGTTTAATCCCTTAAGCCTTGAACACAAGGCCTTTTTAGGCTCCATCTACATACCTGGTATCTTGGCTATACTAGCAGCTTTCTTTAATTTGACTGTGATGTTATCGGTTCATTATGTGAACTACATAACACAAGCTTTACCAAACCGGATTATCAATTTAACTTTATTTTTAATGCTGTTCTACACCTTCTTCAAGCTAATATCCTTTTTAAATGATAAAGTGCTTCTATCCATCACCAGATGGTATCTGTTCGGAGTATTGGTTGTAACGGCAATCGGCATATGGCAATTCCTTCATTTTATGTTTGGTTATCCTATGATTGATTTGAACACCAGATCATTTGTACATAGTGTCGAATCGAATGTGCTGTTCAATTTCCGGCTGACCTCCATAACCGATGAGCCAAGCTACCTTGTGCCCTTTTTAATTGATGCTCTCATCATCGGTCTGGTAATATATAGCAGTAAGAAAAAATATTTTCTTCAAGTTTTGATTCCGTGTATGTTTGTTCTTATCTTTTCATTTTCCGTCAGCGGTTACGCGAATATGGCTCTTTTATTAGGCTTTGTTGTTGTAGTCTTCTTTACAACAAAACTGGAAAATAAACGAAAGATACTGAAGTATACGTTGTACGGTCTGATACCAGTAGCTATCCTGATGATTGTTCAATGGGACTTTGTCTTACAACTATTGCAGCCCATTACAGGCAGATTTGATACCTTGTTTGATATCCACCGACATAGCAGATTGTACATGCTTGTCATGCCGATTGCCTGGCTCTTTGACTACTCAATGGTAAATAGTATCTTCGGTTTTGGACCGGGAAGCTATTGGTTCCTGGCACAAACGAAATTCCTATACCATCAAGGTCCGCTCAGTGTGACATCAAACAATATTTTTATTGATTTATTATTTGAGCACGGAATCTTCGGTTTCCTACTGATTACTTCTATGTTCGTTTATGTATTTTATCGTTTATTTAAGGTTCGAAACGAACATAAATACTTTTTATATTCGCTCATACTTTGGGTTCATTTGGCGATAACGTCCATGTACCGTTCCGACTTTGTATCCCCAAGATTTTGGGCAATCGTAATTATTATCTTTATTTTTGTGGAATTAGGGAAAAGAGATAGAGGAATGTCTTCACTATCTAAAAGTACTAGCAGCAGATTAACCTAGATGTTGATTGGAGAGCAGGATGTGAGACTCCTGCGGGAGGTAGCGGTAGCTTGAGACCCCGCAACGAAGTGAGGAGGCTCAAGCACCGCCCCGCGGAAAGCGAACATCCGGAACGGAAATCAACCTGAAATACCCAAACTAATTATAGGGATTGAGGTGTCGGGAATATGAAAGTGAAAAAAGCGATAATACCTGCAGCAGGATTAGGGACAAGATTCCTGCCAGCAACGAAAGCACAACCAAAAGAAATGCTACCAATCGTGGACAGACCTACGATTCAATATATTATCGAAGAAGCGATTCAATCTGGAATCGAAGAAATCCTTATCGTAACAGGCAGGGGAAAACGTGCAATTGAAGACCACTTCGACCGCTCATTGGAACTTGAAGAAACATTGATGGCAAAGGAAAAATTCGAACAGTTGGATGAAATTAAAAAGATATCCGAAATGGCTGATATCCATTATATCCGTCAAAAAGAACCAAAGGGCTTAGGACATGCCATCTGGTGCGCGCGTAAATTTATCGGTAACGAACCGTTTGCAGTGATGCTTGGCGACGACATCGTCGTTTCTGAAGATCAGCCATGTTTGAAGCAATTGATTGATGAATTTGAATCAAGAAATTCATCCGTAATTGGTGTGCAGGAGGTTCCAAGCAACGATTTATCAAATTACGGAGTCATTGATTATGACAAGGGCGAAAGCGGAAAAGATTCCTTTAAAGTTACATCACTAGTGGAAAAGCCTTCTGTGGAAGAGGCACCTTCCAACTTGGCCATCATGGGTAGATACGTTTTGACCCCTGAGATCATCGATATTCTTGAAACAATTGAACCAGGAAGAGGAAACGAGATTCAATTAACAGACGCTCTTCAGGAATTGACAAAGTTCCAAGATGTCTATGGTTACCATTTCAAAGGGAAAAGATATGATATTGGAAATAAATTCGGCTTTATTCAAGCACAGATTGAATTTGCACTTATGAGAGATGATTTAAAAGAACCGGTTGAAAAGTTCTTAAAAGATTTAGTCCGCAACTTATAGAATAGCGAGCGAGGGATTTAGATGAATATTTGTGTTATTGGAACAGGATATGTGGGACTTGTTTCCGGTGTCTGTTTTAGTGATATCGGAAATAAAGTGACATGTGTGGATATTGATGAAAACAAAATCAATAATCTAAAAAAAGGAATCATTCCTATCTATGAGCCAGGTTTAGAGGAATTGGTACTTAAAAATATCGAAGAAAATCGTCTTCATTTTACGACGGAATTGGAGCAGGCAATGCATGATGCTGATGTGGTTATCATCGCAGTCGGCACCCCTCCGAAAGAAAATGGTGAAGCTGACCTGAGGTTTGTTGAGGCGGTTGCCACTTCTATCGGAAAAAACCTTAACGACTACAAAGTAATCGTTACGAAGAGTACGGTTCCTGTTGGAACTGGGAAGTGGATTAAAGGCATCATTGAAAAAGAAGCCGGTCACTCCAACTTTGATGTAGCATCCAACCCTGAATTCCTTCGTGAAGGTTCTGCCATATACGATACAATGAATATGGAAAGAGCAGTTATCGGGGTGGAAAGCGACAAAGCAAGAGACGTATTAACACAGCTTCATGAGCCTTTTAAAACGAATATGGTTGTTGCTGACATAGAAACAGCTGAAATGATCAAGTACGCAGCCAATGCTTTCCTTGCGACGAAGATCAGCTTTATTAACGAGATTGCGAACATCTGTGAGCTTGTTGGGGCAGATGTGACGAAAGTGGCAGAGGGAATGGGTTACGATAATCGGATTGGTAAAGCCTTCCTTGCAGCCGGAATTGGTTACGGGGGATCTTGCTTCCCTAAAGATACGAATGCTTTAATAAACATTGCCGAAAACGCCGGCTATAACTTAAGAATTGTAAAAGACGTGGAAAATGTAAATGCAATGCAACGATTCCGTGTTTACGATAAAGTGAAAGAAGCATTCCAGGGTGATCTTCAAGGTAAGAAACTTGCGATACTTGGGTTGGCTTTTAAACCGAACACAGATGATATGCGTGCAGCGCCTTCCATAGATGTCATTCCTAAATTGCTAGAAGATGGGGCAGAGGTGCTTGCCTATGATCCCGTTGCAATGGCGAATGCGAAAAAGGAAATTGAAAACCTGACTACGGTGGAATCTTATGAACAGGCTGTTCAAGATGCGGATGCAGTAGTGGTGCTGACCGATTGGAAAGAATTTAAAGACCTTGATCTGGCTGATTTGAAAAAGAAGCTTAAACAACCAATCTTGATTGATGGAAGAAACATGTTTGAACTCAATCAGATGGAGGATCTTGGCTATTATTATGCATCTATCGGCAGAAAGACGATCAACGGGCTTGAGAAATAATAAAGACCAACAAGGACAAAGGTGTGCAAAAAAACTGCACATCTTTTGGTCTTGTATATAGAAAAACGTAATAATGAGGTGTGCTGGGTGAAAAAAAGATGGAGAAATATAGCACTTTTACTATTTGGTATTATTTTTGTGTCAGGCTTTTTCTTCTTGGATAGTGATGAGGTCCTCTACAATCAGGAACCGCAGGATGAAGAAGAAATTAGTCTTGGACAGCAACGTAACATCATGTCCTATATAGAAATTGCAAAATTCAAGTTCCACAACTTAACAGTTGAAGAGCATTATCCAAACCCGGAGAACTTGACCCAAGAAGAATTAGAAGGGTATCTGTCGAATTATTTCGCTGATCCTATGTTAAGTGACCTGGTAGCATTTTGGTCGGGGGGAAATCCGGAAATGGGTGCCTTTGTGGAACAATTCCTTTCCCTAAGCTCTGAAATAGAGGAAGCGGAATACATTCACTTAGAAGATAAGCAAGTGCTTGTTCGTTGGGTGGACCGCAACTTTGCAGTAGAGGTTAATCTTACGGTAGAACGGTATGGAAACGGCTGGATCATTAAGGATATTATGTTCGTGTAAAGAAAACAGGGGAATCAAAAAAATATGGGGTACTAGGGAGAAAATAGAATGAAAAAAAGCTTAGGTTTTATTCTGGGAGTCCTGTTATGCTTCACTCCTCTTTTCCATAATGGGGTTGCACAAGCTTCGCAAGAAGAGAGCATGAGAATTATTGTCAAATATAAAGAGAAGGACAACTATTCTTTCAGCAAAACTAAACAAAAGAATAAAGAATCAGTAGAAGTAAAAAGCATAAAAAAGAACGACTTCAGCAAAATTAAAAAAGAGTTGGAAAGCCATGATGATGTGGAATATGTGGAAGAGGACAGTTTTTTCTATTATACAAGCACCAATGACCCCCATTATTCCTTTCAAAAAGACTACTTCCAACTCATGAATGTACAGGCAGCATGGGCAGAATATGAACAGACCCATAAGCCGACTGTTGCTGTACTCGATTCCGGCATAGACCATCAACACCCAGACCTTAAAGATAACATTGTAAAACCATATAATATTCTGTCACCAAGTAGCATGCCGGTGGATGAAATAGGCCATGGTACACATGTGGCAGGGATTATAGGTGCCAAAACCAACAATGGAACAGGAATCGCATCTATTGTAAAAGACACATACCTCATGCCGGTAAAAGTGGGAGATCGTCAGGGCGCTTTTGCCTCTGATATTGCTTTAGGCGTTGATTATGCTGTGAAAAATGGCGCTGATATTATCAATATCAGTATTGCTGGACCTAATAAAAACAATACTTTAAAAGAAGCCATTGATAAAGCGTTAAAGAATAACGTCCTGGTAATAGCTGCAGCTGGTAATAATTCTTCTTATACGGTTGAATATCCGGCGGGATATCCTGGTGTATTATCTGTAGGAGCTTCCGGACCAACAGGCGGGATGGCGGATTTCTCCAATTACGGAGACTCGGTGTCCGTTGTCGCACCCGGCGTTCAAATTTTCAGTACTTTGCCAACCTCCCTGTCAAACAGTATCAAAGGGTATGGGGAAATGAGCGGTACCAGTATGGCAGCACCACTAGTCGCATCCCAAGCAGCCATGCTGAAAAGTGCCAATCGGGATTTAACGGTAGGCCAGCTACAGGAGATCATTGAGGTTTCCAGTATTGATGCATCAGCCTTTCCTGTTCGCCTTGGACAAGTGAATGCCGCTGATTCTCTGCAGTATTATCATAATAAAAATAGAATAGCGGGCAAGAACTCCCTGGAAACGTCTGTGGAAGTTGCGAAAAAAGGCTGGAAAACCGTTTCCCATTCCACGATTTCCAACGGCAGTCGTGAGCTGAAGGGGAAATTCGCTGTTCTGGCAAGTAACCAGAACTTTGCTGACAGCCTTTCTGTCATTCCTTTGGCTTATAAGATAAATAGTCCGATTTTCCTTGCGGAGAGAAGCTTTTTACCACAAGGATCCATATCTTCCATGAAGGAAATGGGCGTAGATCATGTTATTGTAGTCGGTGGGGAACAGGCGATAAGTAAAAGCGTCGAGAAAAAACTGAACGACAATGGAATGAAATCAACAAGGATATCAGGTAAGACAAGGTATGAGACGGCAGTTGAAATAAGTAAGTTTGTGGTCGGAAATAATGGGGAAGTAATGATAGTGAATGGCAAAAGCTATCCTGATGCATTATCAGCCTCAGTGGAAGCTGCTAGAAAGAATATGCCGATTGTTTTTGTTGAGAGTACTTGGGTGCCAAGTGTTACGAAAGATTTCCTCGATAAACAACGTTTTTCGCGCAAATATATTATTGGTGGAACAAAGCCAATCAGTGATTCCGTCCAAAAAAGCTTAGGAGCAACTCGAATCTCAGGAGCGGATCGATATAAAACCAATATAGCGGTTGCGGAGTATTTTAACACAACTTATAATGGCTATTATTTTGCCACAGGAGCAGATTTTAAGGACGCGCTGACAGGTGGATTGCTTGCTGCAAAACAATATAGAGGGCTTATGCTCGTCCGCCCAAGCGATATGGATTCTTCCACAAAGAAATATCTTGAACAGCGTACACAGGCAGAATACGGCGTACTTGGTGGACGACAAGCGGTTCATTCTAGCGTGTTATGGAAAATTGACAAAATACTTTCTGGCAATTAATATTTATTAAGATTAATAGATTCTAAGTTTCAATGGCTATCGAGCTTCGGTAGCCATTTGATTATTTTTGTAAGGAATGTAAAAGAAAGTATAGGTAAACATAATTAGTATTAGTGCTTAATTTTTGGCAGGAGGAATCAATCAATCATGAATGAAAGAAAACATTCTCCTTTAGTTTCAGTGGTTACCCCGGTTTATAATGCAGAAAAACATATAGCAAGCTGCATTGAGTCTGTACAGAATCAAACATATGAAAACTGGGAAATTTTCCTTGTAGATGATCAATCAAGCGATAATAGTGTTTCTATTATCAAACAATATACAGAAAAAGATGCACGAATCCATTTAATTCAATTAGAAGTCAACAGCGGTGCGGCAGTTGCCCGTAATACTGCCATTGAAGCAGCAAACGGTAAATACGTTGCATTTCTAGACAGTGATGATATGTGGGTTCCAAACAAGCTGGAAAAACAAATCAGTTTTATGGAAGAAAAGGACATCGCTTTTTCTTTTACTAAATACTCCATTATTGACGAAGAAGGAAATGACCTTAACAAAGTGGTGGGAATTCCTGATGAAATTGACTATGATGGCTATCTGAAAAATACCATTATCGGATGCTTAACAGTAGTTCTTAATATAGAAAAAATCGGTAAGATGAAAATGCCTTTAATTAGAACGAGACAGGATTTCGCCTATTGGCTCTCTATCCTGAAAAAAGGCTATATTGCGTACGGAATTCAGGAAGATTTAGCCAAGTACCGTTATGTTGAAGGATCTATTTCCAGTAATAAATTCAAAACGGCGAAACGAAATTGGCAAGTATATCGTCAAATAGAGAAGCTGGGGTTTTTCAAATCTGTTTGGTGCTTTGTAAATTATGCCTATAATGGAGTTCGAAAACGTGTTTAGCGGGTATATATTTTAAAAGTGAGCGAAAAGAACATGCACGTTTCCTTTAATTAGCATCCATATTACAGTGGAAACACCTTGTATTACATTTACACATTTATATTTTCATTACAGAAAATATCTGTTAAAATGACAAAGGGTGCGATACAAGCAATTGGATAATTAAACTAGACATGTTTGTTTCTCAAATATGAAATGCTAAAAATAAGAACAAGAAATTAGGTGACGACAATGGATTTACAATTAATACTTGCTTTCGTAGTGTCATTCATCACCGTCCTCCTTATCACGCCATTGGTCATAAAATTCGCTCACTATATAGGAGCAACAGATAAACCGAATCATCGTAAAGTACACCAGAAGATCATGCCTCGTCTAGGCGGCCTGGCCATTTTCATTGGTGTTGTTGTAGGATATATGTTTGTTGGTCTATACGACCAAAGAATCACTGGTATTACGATCGGGGCCTTGATTATTGTCCTGATAGGGATCTTTGATGATAAATATGAATTAAAAGCAAGAACCAAACTTCTGGGGCAGATTGCCGCTGCAGGAGTGATTGTCTATACAGGACTTAAAATAGAATTCATTACTATCCCATTCATCGTAGAACGCTTGGAATTAGGTTGGCTTTCCATTCCAATCACTATCTTGTGGATTGTAGGTATCACAAATGCCATCAACCTGATTGATGGACTGGATGGATTGGCAGCAGGAATCTCGACCATTGCCATCGCAACTATCGCAGTCATTGCCGGCTTGGGCGGAAAAGAGTTAATCCTGACACTTTCCCTTATTATTCTGGGGAGTACAATAGGGTTCTTGTTCTACAATTTCCATCCAGCCAAAATCTTCATGGGAGATACAGGAGCATTGTTCCTGGGATATTGCATTTCCGTATTATCATTACTCGGATTGTACAAGAGTGTCACGCTTTTCAGCTTTGTCATTCCGATTATCATCCTTGGGGTACCGGTATTTGATACAGCATTTGCGATCATTCGCCGTATCTTAAACAAGCAGCCCATTTCAGCACCAGATAAAAGTCATCTGCATCACCGATTACTGGCTTCGGGACTGTCACATAAAAATACAGTGTTGGTCATCTATGGATTTGGTATCATCTTTGCAGCCTGTGCGGTCTTCTTAACCTCTGCGACCATCTGGGGTACGATTCTAATCACGGTACTGCTTATCATTTTGATTCAGTTTATTGCAGAGCTTGTAGGAATTTTCAATGAACAGAACAAGCCGTTCATGAAGTTCTACAGGAAGGTTTTCGGCAGACATTAATGATTGATGTGCTGGTGTCACCTAACTTTTAAATGATAGATTGCTAGATTCGACAGTGTCAGACCCTGATGAGGGGTTTGGCACTTTTTTAATGCAATTGAAAAAGTAATTAATTTTGGATGTTGATTAAACACCGCTGTTGATTTCCGCAAACGGCTTCGCTTTCCGCGGGGCGACCTTGAGCCTCCTCGAGCTACGCTCTGCGGGGTCTCAACATTGTCGCTACCCTCCCGCTGGAGTCTTTGCCTATTGCTCCAATCTACAGCTAGAAATCATCAACAAGGTGACTTGATTGACTTAAGGGGTAAGAAAAAGCCTTTCCAGTTGAGGAAAGGCTGTCGTTATAATTATAGGTCATCTTCTGCTGGTTGTATTTCTAGATGCGAGCGAATGGAGCTGCGGACTTCTGCAATGCTTTCGTCATAAGGGACAAAATAGTACACGCCGCCGATATAGGAATCTTCACCCTCAATGTTGATTGTTTCGATATCATTGGACTTGAAGTTAGCGAACTGCTGTGCCAATCCAAGGCCTTGTGACATTCTAACATTTGTTTCGACATTGTCTCCAAGTTCACCTGCTATATTATCGACTTTAAAGACATTTCTTGGTGATAAGATTTGATCAATTACAGCTGCCATGATTTGGCGTTGTCTGTCATTACGACCAAAATCTCCTCTTGGATCTTGTTTTCTCATACGTGCGTATGCAAGTGCATGTTCGCCGTCGAGTTCCATTCTACCTTCATAAAAGTTGAGCCTTTTCCCTGTTTCATCACTTGTTTCATAAAAGTCAAATGGTACATCAACCGTAACACCGTCTACAATGTTAATGATATTTTTAAATCCTTCAAAGTTTACTGTTACAAAATAATCGATTGGCACGTCCAAGAAATATTCCACCGTTTCGATGGCCAAATCTTTTCCACCGTAAGCATGAGCATGGTTAATTTTCGTTTCTTCGTTCCTGTCAGGAATTGTTACTAATGTATCGCGCGGAATACTCAGCATTTTCATTGTTTTTTCTTTTGGGTTGATAGTTGCGACAATCAAGCTATCTGTTCTTCCATTCTGACCACCCGTGGAGTAATCTTCAATCCCCATAATTAGGACGGAAAACGGATCTTTTCCTATTTCGACTTTTTTATCCCGTAGATTGGATTTATCTCCGCGGTCTATTTCTGTATAAGCGCTGTTGGCCGCTTGAAATGTTTGATAAAAAAGATAGCCGCCATATGCAACTACGGAAAGTAGAATAATGATGAAAAACATAAGGACGCGTTTTAGGACTGTTTTCTTCTTATTTCTTCTTCTAATTCTTGAGTTATTCAATGTTTAGTCTCCTTTAGGCTAGAGTACCACATCTATCTCTTTATACAATAGCTTTCCTTCTGTTGTGTTATTTTTTCCTTGAGTCAAATCAATTATCCAATTCAGGTAATTTTCTTTATCTGATTCTGAGATCAATACGTCCACTTGTACATTCTCTTGGTAGTGTATATTGTCCATGAAATAGGATGAAGACCGCACTTCATTTTCCACCTTGCCAAGCAGGGTATAATCTATCGTAGTGTGCATCAGTTGCATAAGCTTACGTTCCACAAGCCCTGTAGCTGATAGTCCTTCAGAAGTGGCTTTCCCATAAGCACGAATCAATCCGCCTGCACCAAGTTTAATTCCACCATAGTAGCGGGTAACGACTACTACCGTGTCTTTCAGCTTTTTCTTTTTTAACACTTCCAACATGGGGACTCCGGCTGTGCCGCTTGGTTCGCCGTCATCATTCGCTTTTTGTATTTGGTCATTCTCACCGATCAAATAGGCAGAGCAATTGTGGGTTGCATCCCGATACTTCTTCTTTATTTCTTGGATGAAGCTTTGTGCTTCTTCCTCTGTAGTGGCACGGCTGACGCTGGCAATAAATCTTGATTTCTGAATAATGATTTCATGCTCTCCATAGCCTTTTACGGTATAGTAGTGAGATAGCAAACCGACAACTCTCCTTTTCCCATTTTCTGTTTGGGGCGTTTGGTTGGCCATGTAAAAAGAGCCATACCTTATTTATTATAAATCGAGATGTGGTCTACATCAAATAAAATATAGTACTTAACTCCTTTATTAGACGAGATTCGACAAACTTTAACCCGATTGTAATAATAATGTTATACAAGTAAAACTTTGGTCCGATATAATAAAGTGTGGACAATTTTCGACAGGTACCCCCACAAACGTTTGGAAGAAATGGAATGATATAGCATATAGTGTCTTTCTTTCGTTTGGGTATAATGTACTATATTGAATAAAGAAGTATTCCTGATATTCTTTTAAGAATACCGGGTCTTTTGGAGGATGTCCTATGTCTCGGAAAGTTATAAACTCTAAACAATTAGACATGATTATTGAACAGATGGTTAAAACGGTGGAAGTGAGCAAGGACGAAATTTTCGAGATAGGGGAAAGTTCCCGCAAAGAATTTGAGAACCTTGGCAAAGAGTTGAATGCGGTAAAGCTTGAAGTGACACAGCTTATACATAAACAAGATAAGCTTGAAATTCAGGTCCGCATGGCACGGAACCGTCTTTCGGAAGTAAGCAGGCAATTTAAAAATTATACAGAAGAACAGATTCGACAAGCGTATGACCACGCACATGAGCTTCAGTTGGAGCTACATACCATCTCCCAAAAAGAGGTGCAACTCCGCAATCGCAGAAATGAAATCGAGCGCAGGTTGCTGAATCTTGAGGAAACCATCACCAAAGCGGATCGTCTAGTCAGCCAGGTGTCGGTGATACTCAATTATGTCACCGGTGATCTGCAACAGGTGGGGCAGATGATTGCGGATGCCTCGGAGAAGCGGGAATTTGGCTTTAAGATCATGGAAGCGCAGGAAGAGGAGCGCCGGCGCCTTTCAAGGGAGATTCACGACGGTCCGGCTCAAATGCTGGCCAATGTGATGATGCGTTCCGACTTGATTGATCGCACTTTCCGGGAGCGGGGCCCTGGGGAGGCTTTATCAGAGATCCGCTCCTTGAAAGTGATGGTGCGCTCCGCACTATACGAAGTACGAAGAATCATATATGATCTTCGTCCGATGGCACTCGACGATCTTGGGTTGGTGCCTACTTTAAAGAAATATATTTCGACTATCGAGGATTATCATAACGGTTATCCACGAATTGAATTCATGAACCTTGGAGTGGAACATCGCATTTCCGCCAACCTTGAAGTGGCAGTGTTCAGGCTTGTGCAGGAATCGCTCACAAATGCGATCAAGCACGCACAAGCAAGCTCCATCTATGTGAAATTGGAAGTGAAGCCTACCCATATTATTGTCATTGTCAAAGATGACGGTGTAGGATTTGATACGACAGAAAAAAAAGAAAAGTCGTTTGGTTTGATCGGAATGAGAGAGCGAGTGGAGCTTATCAGCGGCGAGCTGGACGTCCAGTCCTCAGCTGGAAAGGGAACCACCGTTTTTATCAAAATTCCGTTAGGCTAAAGATGTATTTGGGAGGATGAGAGGAATGGATACGACAAAAATCGTTATTATTGATGATCATCAGCTTTTCCGTGAAGGAGTGAAACGCATTCTCGATTTCGAAGCGAACTTTCACGTAGTTGCGGAAGGGGACGACGGAGCAGAGGCGCTTGAGTTGATGGAAAAGCATGAGCCGGACGTGTTCATCATGGACATCAACATGCCGAAAATGAACGGTGTAGAGGCGACCAGACTGCTTGTTGATGCCAACCCGGAAGCGAAGGTCATCGTACTATCCATTCATGATGACGAAAACTATGTAACGCATGCCTTGCAAACAGGTGCACGCGGTTATCTGTTGAAAGAAATGGACGCAGATGCATTGGTGGATGCCGTAAAGGTCGTCGCTGATGGAGGATCTTATCTGCACCCGAAAGTAACGCACAATCTGGTAAGGGAATACCGTCGACTGTCCGAAAACGGAGTGAGAAGCGGTGCCCGTGGTGGAAGCAACGGTTCAACTGCTACAACGTACCAACAGATCGAAATCCGCCGCCCGCTTCACTTGCTGACGCGCCGTGAGTGCGAAGTGCTTCAGTTGCTTGCAGATGGCAAGAGCAACAAGGCAATCGGGGAAGCGCTATTCATCAGTGAGAAGACGGTTAAAAACCATGTAAGTAACATCCTTCAAAAAATGAATGTAAATGACCGTACACAGGCTGTTGTTGTGGCAATCAAGAATGGTTGGGTAGAGGTTAGGTAACCTTGGGGATTTGTTCTCCAAGGTTTTTTTTGTTTGGATTGGGGGGACGCGGGTTTGCCTGGCGGGGGGCGGAAATTGTCTATCGGTGTCGAATGGCATTTATATGGTGTGAGTTGGCTTATAAATCAAAAAGTTGGCTTATAAAACGTAAACTTGGCTTATAAAAATTGGACGCGCCAACGCTCTCCCAATAAAAATCAAACAAAAGATGAAACTTATCCACATTTCATGTACAATCTATATAGATAACAGAAATACTTAGTATAAGGAAGGTCTACTATTTATGAAAACGGCGATTGTTACAGACAGTACTGCCTACATCCCAGCAGAATTACGCGCAAAGCATCATATACATATGATCCCGCTGAATGTCATTTTCGGGAACGAATCATACCAAGAGGAAGTCGATATCAAAGTCGACCAATTCTACGAAGAAGTTAAAAATAGCCGTGAGCTTCCATCCACCTCTCAGCCGGCAATTGGTGAGTTTGTGGCACTATATGAGAAACTTGCAAAGGACTACGACGCAGTAGTCAGTATCCACCTTTCCAGTGGTATCAGCGGAACCTACCAGGGAGCAGTCGCTGCAGGGGATATGGTAGAGGATATCCAGGTTTACGCTTATGATTCGGAAATTAGTTGTATGGTTCAAGGATTATACGTCTTGGAAGCAGCAGAGATGGCAGCAGAAGGAAAGGGTCCGGAACAAATTATCGAACGCATGAACGTAATGAAAGAAACGATCCGTGCCTACTTCATGGTGGACGATCTTTCTCACCTACAGCGCGGCGGACGTCTAAGCAGCGCCCAGGCGATTGTCGGTAGCCTTCTGCAAGTGAAACCACTCTTGCATTTTGTCGATACGAAAATTGTTCCTTTTGAAAAGATTCGTACACGCAAAAAAGCGGTCAAGCGCATCCATGACCTTTTCAATGAAGTGGCTTCAGAGCAGGTACCGATGCGTGCAGTGGTGATCCACGCGAACCGTGAGGCGGAAGCGGAAGAGATGAAGAAAGAGCTCGAACAGAAGTATCCGCATGTCGAATTTTTTATCAGTTATTTTGGTCCGGTTATCGGAACTCATTTGGGTGAAGGTGCATTGGGGCTTGGCTGGTATAAGCGATAAACATTTATTATGACATTTATTATACAAACATAATGACGAAATCAGACATCATGAGCAGTTTTGCTTGTGGTGTTTTTTTTATAGTGTCTCTTAACCACCGCTGTTGATTTCCGCGCCAGGCTTCGCTTTCCGCGGGGCGCTGCTGGAGCCTCCTCGGCAAGCCTGCGGGGTCTCCACCAACCGCTACCTCCCGCTGGAGTCTTCGCCTTTCGCTCCAATCACCAGCTATAAATTTATATTAAGGAGGAATTCAATGCTTTTCGATACTTTACAAAATAATATGTTGACCATCAAACTGGATGGCACGAAGAGGATATCCGACTTCCTAGAAATCCCTCATACGCAAACCCAACACTCATTTCCCTTCAACCACGATCTCCATCAGTACCTCATCGGCAAACGACTTCTCCTAGATGAAATTCCATTTTCCTTAGAAACCATTCAATCTCATTACGTGCATGGATATTTAAGATATGGTCACGGTGTGACTTCTACTAAGACTGGTCATGTTTGTCAGAGGTGTGGAAACGGTGAAAAGAGTCTTTTTGCTACATTTGATTGTGCCCGTTGCCAGCGGGAATGCACGTATTGTCGGAACTGCATTAAGATGGGGAGGGTAAGTGAATGCACGCCGCTCATTAGCTGGAGCGGACCAAAATCTGAAAGGTTTTCTCAGAAAAGGATGCTCGACTGGGAGGGCACCCTTTCAAAAGGGCAACAACTAGCATCGGATAAGGTGGTCGAAGCTATCCAAGCCAACACTTCCCTGCTAGTTTGGGCCGTTTGTGGCGCGGGAAAGACGGAGGTTCTTTTCAAGGGAATTGAAGCGGCATTATCCAAAGGCAAGCGAGTGTGTATCGCGTCACCACGTACCGACGTTGTCCTTGAACTGTCCCCTCGCCTTCAACAGGTGTTTCCGGGTGTTGATATTGCCATCCTTTTTGGGGGCAGTGAGGACCGGACGAAAAACTCTCCGCTCACTATCGCTACGACCCACCAGCTTCTTCGTTACTACCGCGCCTTTGATATCCTCATTATTGATGAAGTCGATGCTTTTCCCTATTCTGTCGACCCGGCTTTGGAATATGCGGCGAGCCAAGCGCGAACAGAAGAGGCTAGCACCATCTATTTAAGTGCGACGCCATCCCGAAACATGCAGCGTGATGCACGGTCAGACAGGCTCCCCTCTGTCATCATACCTGCGAGATATCATCGGAAACCTTTACCGGTCCCTTCCATGGAGTGGTGTGGGAATTGGGAGAAACGGGTGAAAAAGAACAGGATTTCGGGGAACGTGTTTTATTGGATCAACAAGCACAAGGCCGCAAATCGTCCGATTTTCCTCTTTGTCCCTAATATTGAGCTACTGAAACAGGTGGTGGCCATCCTTGAAAAGGAGCATGGAGATCTTGTGGCTGGTGTTCACGCTAAGGATAAGAATCGCAAGGAAAAGGTGGCGGGCTTTCGTAAGGGGAGGATCAATATTTTGGTGACGACCACGATCCTCGAGCGTGGGGTAACGGTTGCAAATGTTCAGGTGGGTGTACTGGGGGCGGAGGATAGTCTATTTACGGAAAGTGCGCTTGTGCAGATTGCAGGCAGGTCAGGTCGCAGCAGTAAGCATCCGGACGGGGATGTGCGATTTTTCCATTATGGTCGGACCCGCGAAATGATTGCTGCAATTGACCATATAAGACGCATGAATTACCGGGCGGAGAAGGGAGGTTTTTTTAATGAATAATTGTTTGGTCTGTTATGAAGAGATTGCTTCCTCTTTCGGGTGGGGAGAATTCCTTGGAATTAGCAAGCCCAATCCTGTTTGCGAAACATGTGAACATGCTTTTCAGAAAATCAGTGGGAAGTTATGCAGAATATGCGGCAGGGTGTGGGAGGAAATTTCGCCGGAGAATCGACAAGAGGATATCTGTTTTGACTGTCACAGATGGGAAAGCGATATGGAAACAGCGGGACTCCTTTGGGCGAACCGTTCTTGTTTTCAATATAACGAACGTATGAAGGAAGTATTGGCGCTCTACAAATTCAGAGGGGACGCCATCCTTGCTGAAGCTTTCACCAACGATTTCAAGCAAACGTATGAATTTTTTTTCAAAAAAGAGCAACGCATTCTTGTTCCCATCCCGCTAAGTCCCGAACGCCTCTATGATCGGGGATTCAACCAGTCCCTCCTTTTGGCGAAACAACTATCTCCCATTGAAATCGTTGAGCCTCTGGCTAAAAACGACTCCGTCAAGCAATCAAAAAAAGCCCGACAAGAACGGATGCACCAAGAAAATCCGTTTTACGTAACAGAGCCTCAAAAGGTTGTGGGGAAAAGCATTCTTTTAATTGATGATATCTACACAACTGGAACGACTTTACGGATGGCGGCAAAGGTCTTGAAAGAGGCAGGGGCTACAGATATCTCCTCGCTCACCTTAGTTCGCAGTTAACATTTCCCCTTTTTTTACGATATAAAGAGTAAGAACTTATTGCTCGAAAGGAAGTTGCCTCATGTCCCAACTCGATAATTGTCCAAACTGTGGGGAGATTTATGTAAAAAATGCCTTCAGGGAAGTGTGTGAAGCATGTTATAAAGAAGAGGAAGCCAAATACCAGAATGTGTACAAATACATTCGCCAACGAGAAAACAGGATGGCGAGGCTGGACCAGGTCGTAGAAGACACAGGAGTGTCAGAGACTCTGATTCTTAAGTTCATCCGAAAAGGCAGGATACAGCTCGCGCATTTTCCAAATTTGGGGTATCCGTGCGACCGGTGTGGTAGGATGATTAGAGAAGATAAGCTTTGTATCGGCTGTAAAAAAGATATCCAAGGACAGCTTTCCCAACTAGACCGTGAAGAGCAACGTCAGCGTGAAATGCGTAGTGAAGGAAGAACCTACCATGCAATTGATAAGAAATTCCTATAAACATTTGAGAATCTGTGCCGATATTCATAAATAGATAAACTGTTCGAAAAGGAAGGGATAACAATGAAGATAAATAATATTGGTCCTTCAGGAGTAAACCCATATAAGAATCACATGAAACAACAGCAGGTTCCAACACCTAACCAGGCGAAGAGCGACCAGGTGGAGATCTCGAGCAAGGCTAAAGAGATGCAGGAGCGTTCCCAATTTGCGGAAGCCCGCCAAGAGAAAATCGCCAAGCTGAAGGTTTCCGTAGAAAATGGCACCTATCAAGTAGACCCTAAGACCGTTGCCAATAAGATGATCGATTTTTATTTTAATAAATAGGAACTGTTTACGCCGCTGTTGACTTCCGCACTTGGCTTCGCTTTCCGCGGGGCGGTGCTTGAGCCTCCTCACTGCGTTGCGGGGTCTCAACCTACCGCTACCTCCCGCAGGAGTCTCCGCCATGTGCTCCAATCAACAGCTGGATATCAGCAGAGCCTTCAAATAAGGAGAACTTATGTCAATCCCAACGATTATAACGATACTTGAAAAAATGCTCACCTTGCACTCCTACCTCTATGAATTGACTGTTCGGAAAGAAGAGGTTGTGAAAGCAAACAAGGTGGACGAGCTTCAACAGATTACAAGAGAAGAAAAGCAATATACCAGAGCGATTGTCCAGCTAGAAAAGCAACGGGCGGAGCTATCTGATGGAAAAACGGTAACCGAGCTTACAGAAATGGGCACACCCACGGAGAAAAGTACGCTGCTTGACCTGAAAGCAAGACTCACTGAAACCATCGCTAACATTCAAAAGCAGAACGAGCTTAATCAACTCCTTCTACAGCAGTCTCTGCAATTTGTCACGATGACCCTAAATACCTTAAATCCACAGCCCAATGCTGTAAACTACGAAAAACCTGCGAACACGAAGAAAAGTGTGAGTGCTCCTGCGCGCTCCCTGTTCGATTCAAAAGCTTAGGAGGAACACCACATGCGTTCAACATTTCATAGTCTCGAAGTTGCGAGACGTGGTCTGGTTACCCAGCAAACTGCCCTTCAAACGGTCGGCCATAATATTGCCAATGCCAATACACCGGGGTACACAAGACAACGAGTCAATTTTGTCCAAACAGAACCGTACCCGGCAGCATCCCTGAATCGACCGCAAATTCCGGGACAGACGGGAACCGGGGTGGAGGCAGGCAGCATCCAGCGTGTGCGGGAGAGTTTCCTGGATATCCAGTATCGTGGTGAAAACAACAAGCTTGGCTATTGGGAATCTCGTGCCGATTCCCTTCAAAAAATGGAGGAGATCATGAACGAGCCATCGGAGACAGGTCTTTCCACCACCCTTGACCGCTTCTGGCAGGCATTTCAGGATCTGGCGGTCAATCCGACAAATGCCGGTGCCCGTTCGGTGGTAAGGCAGCGCGGTTTGGCTGTTGCGGAGACGTTCCGATTCCTTTTTGACTCATTATCTTCCGTACAGGGCGATATCAAAAACGAAATGGATGTCACTGTGAAGCAGGTCAACGCGCTCAGCCAGCAAATCAATAATGTAAACAAACAAATCGGGGAACTAGAACCACATGGCTATCTTGCAAATGACCTTTATGACGAAAGAGACCGACTGGTGGATGAGCTTTCCCAGCTTGTTAATATCAAAACGACACGAGTGGGAACTGGCGGAAGCCCAAGTCCTCTAGCGGAAGGAAAGCTGACCATTGAAATGGTGAACGACTCTGGCCGTTCAATAGGTACACTTGTGGATGCAACCAGTTTGAGGGTAAACAGCCTTTCCCTTGAGTTTCGTGCAGATACTGGACTTGTCGATGGCTACAGACTCGGAGATACAAGCTTCGGTATCGGCAGCATGCAGGCTTCTGGAAAACTGCGTGGCCTGATTGACTCTTACGGGTTTATGGATGGTAATGTCGAAAAAGGTCTATACCCTGATATGTTGAACCATTTGGATACGGTTGCTTATGAATTCGCTCAAGAGATCAATAGGGTGCATGAATCCGGTTGGAGCATTTCAAGTATGGAAACAGGCGAACACACAGCCTTCAAGTTCTTTGAGTTTAAAAATACGGACATCGCTGCTGACAATAAAAAGAATGCTGCAAAGCTGTTCACGGTATCCGCTGACATCGTTCAGTCACTGGACAATATCGCGGCATCCGGCTACAACAAAGGAATCATTACGACAGGGGAATTCCATGGTTATAACGGAGTGGAAAACGTATCTGTTACAGTTCAGTCTACTGTAGATGCCGCTGGCGTTCAGCAGTTCACCTACACGGTATATAACGCTGCCCAGTCGCCAAAACAGGAAATGAAAACCTCTGGGAACTATGCGAGTTTGGAAGAGCTTGGGCAAGGGTTATCCGAAGAGTTTGTAGATGCGAGTGGCAATCCATCGGTAAACTTTGATTTAGATAAAGTTCGCCTGGAAGACATCTCAAAAGGGAATTTTATTACGGTTGATATCCCGAAAGTCGGCCAGGTCGGCGGACGTGTCGGGGATGGAAGCAATGCGGTAGCTTTGGCGGAAGTAAAAGCGCGTTCGCTCCAGTTGAACGGTGTTTCTACTACTTTCCAAAACTATTACGAGAGTGTTATAGGTGGATTGGCGGTAGATGCCCAGGAAGCCAACCGACTTGCCTATAATAGCGAAACGTTGAGACTATCAGTTGATCAGCGACGCCAATCAGTAAGCGGTGTCTCCCTGGATGAGGAAATGACCAACATGATCCAGTTCCAGCATGCATACAACGCTTCGGCAAGAATGATCACGTTGACAGATGAACTTTTAGATAGAATCATAAACGGAATGGGAATAGGCGGAAGGTAGGTTAGATAGATGCGAGTCACACAAAGCATGCTGACGCAGAACTCACTGCGACAATTAAGCACAAGCTACAGCAAAATGGGCAAGTTGATGGAACAGCTCTCCACAGGCAAGAAAATCTCCCGGCCATCCGATGACCCGGTTGTTGCGATGAAGGGGATGTACTACCGTACAAACCTGACGGAGCTTGAGCAATACAAACGTAACCTGAGTGAATCGTATGCTTGGATGGAGAACTCCGAAGCCGCATTGGATCATGTTCAAAGCGTGATGCACCGTGCACGTGAATTGGTGGTGCAGGGGTCCAATGATACCTACTCACCAGAAGATCGTCAGGCGATGGCAAAAGAGATCGAGCAGCTGAAACATGATTTCGTTCAAGTTGCCAACACGCAGGTAGCTGGGAAGTACATTTTTAATGGGACGGCGATTGATAAGCCGCGAATTACGGATGCGAATGATCCTTCGTCTGTAAGCACGGAAAATTCACCGTTTGAGGTGGAGGTATCTCGTGGAATTAAGCTGCAATCTAACATTAATTCGGAAAATGTTTTTAATAAAGACATGATGGAAATTTGGAATAGTCTGCAGTCCGCGCTGGAAACGAGTGATACGGGAGCTTTGAAAGATTTGATGGGACGTTTTGATAAGGCTGCCGATACGATTTCGGCTGAGCGTTCGGAGCTTGGTGCTCGTTACAACCGTTTGGAGATGGTGGACAACCGGATCGGCTATCAGGAAGTGGTGGCAACACGGATCTTGTCCGATAATGAGGATGCGGATATTGAGAAGGTTATTACGGATTTGACGTCGCAGGAGAGTGTGCATCGTGCTTCACTTGGTGTAGGTGCGCGTGTGATTCAGCCTTCGTTGTTGGATTTTTTAAGGTAGGGAGTGGAACTGTCTTGGAGGGAGCTGTTTGGTGGCAGTTGTTTCTGGGGCAGTTTTTATTTTTGGGTCCCACTTGACTCTTGTTACTTTCCGTTCCGGATGTTCGCTTTCCGCGGGGCGTGTGCTTGAGCCTCCTCACTGCGTTGCGGGGTCTCAAGCTACCGCTACCTCCCGCTGGAGTCTCACATCCTGCACTCCAATCCACAGGTAGATTAGCTAAACACAACCGACCTTCCATTTATAATAAATTAATAGAATTAAATAAAGGAGTGGATGCTAAGATGCTATTCCCTCAGATACGTTTGCAGTCTAGTTTTGCACAGACGGAGCTTCAGATTCAGAAACCAGTACAGCAGATCGAGCAACCTAAGCCAGAACTTAGTATCGAGCAACCTAAGGCGGAATTGACGATGCGGCGGACGCCGGGGAGGTTGACGATTGATCAGTCGCAGGCGCGGGAGGATATGGATTTGAAGAGTGTCGGGAGAAGGATTGAGGAAGCGGCGCAGCTTGGACGGCAGGATTGGTTGGCAGGGTTGGCACGGGTTGCGCAGGATGGGAATGAAATGATGCGGATTGAACATGGCGGCGGGGCGATTGGACGTCAGGCGAAGCGGAATAGTGAAGGTCCACCGAAGGAATTTAATATTGGCTGGATTCCATCGCATTTTAGTGTGAAAATTGATTATGAACCTGGTTCCCTTGACATCCAGTGGCAGGAGCGGAAGCCTAACATAAATGTGGTGATAAATAAGCCGGTGCATGAGTATACCCCGGGAGCCACACAAATCAATATGGCTAATTACTCATCGCTTGATATAGACTTTGAGAATTTGAGGTATATTGGAACAGGCGGTTACGAACAAAAAATATAAGGTTGTGAGAAGATGAAAATAGAAACAAAGTATCATGGATTAATAGAGATACAGAAAGAAGAAGTGATTAGATTTCCGAATGGCTTGCCAGGGTTCTTGGAGGAGAAGGAGTTCGAGGTGCTTCCTATTTCAGAGGACGGATCGTTTTATATTTTGCAATCCGTTCAAACACCTGAGCTTGGATTTGTTTTGACCAATCCATTTACGTTCTACCCGGACTATGATTTCAACCTGGAGAGCCAAGCGGTAGATGTCCTCGAGTTGGATTCTCCCGAAGATGTGACTGTCTATACAGTCCTGACAATGGCAGATCAGTTCCACCTTACCACTGCCAATTTGCAGGCTCCTGTTGTGATTAATGTTAAAAAGAAGATTGGTAAACAAGTAATACTAACAGGTAGTCCTTATCAAACGAAACATAATCTGTTTCAGGAACCGGTAAAAAAATAGAGAGGAGGAGAACGCATGCTAGTATTAACTCGTAAGAAAGATGAGGTCATCAAGATTGGGGATGACATCGAGATTACGGTCATTGGTATAAATGGCGACCAAGTAAAGTTGGGCATCCAAGCCCCAAAGCATATCGAGATACATAGAAAAGAAATATACCTTTCCATCCAAGAGGAAAACAACGCAGCATCCCACTCCTCTCTTGATTTTCTGACAGCTTTGAGCAATCAACTGAAAAAATAATTCAATTTGTTAAAAATTCTCTCTCAACCTCTAAACAGTTGTCGGGACAGGTCGATATAAAACATGTAAGCAAATAGAATCAAAAGGCGGCCGACTTTTGATCTATCTGCAAATCTAACACCGATTACACAAGGACGTGAAATCGGCGACAACTCAAGGAGGAAAAATGTAATGAGAATTAATCACAATATTGCTGCGTTGAACACGCACCGTCAGCTAGGTACTGCTAACAATGCGCAAATGAAGTCAATGGAGAAACTTTCTTCTGGATTAAGAATTAACAGAGCAGGAGATGACGCTGCTGGTCTTGCAATTTCCGAAAAAATGAGAGCCCAGGTAAAAGGATTAGATCAAGCTTCTAGGAATAGCCAGGATGCGATCAGTTTAATTCAAACAGCAGAAGGAGCGTTGAATGAAACTCACTCGATTCTTCAACGTATGCGTGAACTAACTGTTCAAGCAGGTAACACAGGAACTCAACAAGAAGAAGACCTACAAGCAATTCAAGACGAATTGGATTCTTTAGTTTCAGAAATAGACGGAATTTCAGAGCGCACAGAATTTAACGGAAAAAAGCTTCTTGATGGTAATTTCAACGGAAAGTTCCAAATTGGTGCTAACTCTACACAACAACTTGACCTTGCAATCGCAGCAGCGGATTCAGCTACATTAACTGTTGATACTGTAGATGTAACTGCTGTAACTTTTGACTTTGATACAGAAGTTGCTAAAATTGATGAAGCTATCAAACTTGTATCGAGTGAACGTTCTAATCTTGGTGCTACACAAAACAGACTAGAGCATACAATCAACAACTTAAGTACTTCTTCTGAAAACCTAACAGCTGCGGAATCTCGTATCCGTGACGTTGATATGGCAAAAGAAATGATGGAACAAACTAAGAATTCTATTCTTGCACAAGCATCACAAGCGATGTTGGCTCAATCCAATCAAATGCCTCAAGGTGTACTTCAACTCTTGAGATAATTGATTTAGAGGGCGTCTAGATTGGTAACGAGCTAGAGTATAACTGGGTGAATTGCTGGAACCTCCTAAAGCCACTTCAACCACAGCGAAACTGGAAACAGTAGGCGTTAAGGTATGAAAATGAAGGGGATGTAACAATGGACAATCAGCAGCCAAGCTCCTGAGAGGAAACTCTGGAGAAGGTTCAACGACTAGAGAATACGGTCTAAGGTGAAAGCTATGACTATGAATCTCGTAGGGCAGCCTTAAAGCTGTTCGAAGTGCCCAGCTCCTACTTAAAATAGGATGAAGATATAGTCTATTCTATGATCGAAAGACATAGTCGCAAAGCAAGCGAACCAACAACCACAAGGAGTTTTACAGCTTCTTCGTTAATAATAATTCTAAAAGGGACTCTAGATTAATAGGGTCTCTTTCCTTTTGTGAAAGTCCTAACCTATGAATTACCTCCGTAGCATATAATTTCTTCCTAAACCCCTTTATTTCTTTTTCAATCTACCGATAATACTACTAGAGTAAACATTTCCACGGAGGGGACCCGTATGCACATTTCGCCAATGGCCAGCAACTTAGATCCCACAACTAGAACGCATTCACTAGGAACAGTTTCAACAAAAGTAGATGTTTCCATTAAGGAAACAAAGCAAGCTCATCCTGAACAGAGCAGGCGTCAAATGGAGACAATCGTGGACGGTATGAATGATTTTATGAAGCCAATGAATATGTCCGTAAGGTTTGAGCTGCATGATGAATTGAATGAGTATTATGTGACGGTGGTGGATGTTGCCACTGATGAAGTTATACGGGAGATTCCTTCCAAAAAATTTTTGGATATGTATGCAGCAATGACCGAGTATATGGGGTTATTTGTCGATAAAAAGATTTAGGTGGTGAAAGAGATGCGCTTAACTGGATTTCAAAGTGGGTTGGATATTAATCAGATGGTAGCAGATCTGATGAAAGCCCAGCGTATGCCAATGAACAAGCTTACCCAGCAGAAGCAGCTGTTGGAGTGGAAGCGTGATGATTACCGCGAAACTAATAGACTATTGAACGATTTTCGTAATCTATCTTTTGATATGACTCTTCAACGGACTTATTCACAAAAGCAGGTAACATCTAGTAATGAAAAAGTAACGGCAACAGCTTCCTCAACTGCAGCAAACGTTACATATACCATTTCAGATGTCAAAGTAGCTACTCCTGCCACTGTTCACTCAAAGGAAATTTTGAATGGTACAGGAGAAAAGTTCGATCCTAGCAAAAGTATTATGGATCAGCGAAATAAGTTTTCTACTTCACCAGCCGTATTAGGAGATGGAGAGGAACATAGTTTTACCATTTCAACCTTTGATGCCGATGGAAATGAAATACAGGATACTTTTAAAATAAATCAAACAACTACAATGAATGATTTAATGAATAAAATAAGCACATCGAAAATTGGGGTCACAGCCTTTTTTGATGAAGTGAATGGTCAATTGATGCTGACTAGGAAAAATGCCGGAAACTTGGTGGGAGCAGAAGGGAAAGCTTTCACCTTTGAGGGTGATTTCCTGACTGATACTCTAAATTTAGGTGGATCGCCCGAAGAAGTAATGGGTACTGACGCTCAGTTGAAAATCAATGGAGTAGATACGACAAGGAAGTCTAACACGTTTTCTGTAAACGGTGTAACTTTTACATTACACGGTGATATGGAAGGGGATTCTGCTGTAGTAGCAGTGAGAAACGACACCGAGAAAACCTTTAATGCTATTAAGGACTATATTACAAAATATAATGAACTAATAGAGAAAATAAACGGAAAGATCGGAGAACCGGTCTACCGTGACTATAAACCATTATCAGATCAAGAAAGAGAATCTCTTTCTGAAAAACAGATTGAACAATGGGAAGAAAAAGCAAGAAGTGGTTTGTTAAGAAATGACTCTATTCTTTCCTCAGGCTTAAACAAAATGCGATTGAGTTTATATGAGAAAGTTGGCGGAGTGTCTGGATCGTTCAGTCAACTTTCTGAAATAGGTATCGCTACAGGAGCTAACTATCGAGACAAAGGAAAGTTGATGATTGATGAAGACAAGCTGAGAGCGGCAATAGAAAATGATCCAAACTCAGTCATGGAGCTCTTCACAGCAAATGGTACAGGAATAGCACGGAAATTACGTGAATCTGCAACAGCAACTGTCCAAAGCATTGAAGCGCGTGCTGGAAATGCAAGTCGTACCGCACAGCAGTTCACAATTGGTCGCGAGTTAATGAGTGTAGACAAACGTATTTCGGCTTTTGAGAAACGGATGCAAACCGTAGAGGCACGATATTGGCGTCAATTTACCGCAATGGAAAAAGCAATAGGACAGTCCAATCAACAATCCATGCAATTAATGAGTCAATTTTATAATGGCTGATAATAAGGAGTGATCAACAATGGCAATGAAAAATCCCTATCAAGCCTACCGGCAAAATTCCGTCAACACCGCTACGCCTGGTGAGTTGACGTTGATGCTATATAATGGGGCAATAAAATTTATGAAGCTTGCCAAAAAGGGAATGGAAGATGAGAACATCGAACTGAAAAACACGAACCTGATTAAGGCGCAGAAGATTGTTCAGGAACTGATGGTAACATTGGATACGAGTCATGATGTAGGAAAATCCATGATGACGATGTATGATTATATGAACCGCCGCCTGATTGAGGCGAATATAAAGAACGACCCTGCCATCGTGGAGGATGTGGAAGGCCATATGGTGGAGTTCCGAGATACTTGGAAACAGGTCATCCAATCGAACCGCCAGCAGGCATTTGCGACGGGTAGTCAGGCGTAATGAACGTCGTCGATAACTTGGACAAAGTGACCACACATCTTTTGACCTTACTCGATGGGCCTTTCCCAGCGGAAGAAGAACGTGATGCCCTCCTGGAAGAAATCGATAAGGCGTTGCAAATAAGGGATTCCTTGCTTCAGCGCCTTTCTCCTCCTTTTTCGGAAGAGGAAATAGAACTGGGGAAAAAAGTGGCGGTTGCGAGCCAGCAGGTTACACCGAAGCTTGAGGTTTTCCATAAGCAATTAAAGCAGGAGTGGGCTCAAATCCAACAGTCCAAAAAGACGGCCAAGGCATATGGTCAGGCCTACAACTCACCAACAGCAGACGGGATGTATTATGACAAAAGAAACTAGGTGTATAGGATGGCTGGATTGACAACAAGAGAATTTCTATTATTAAAACAATATAATGCCCTACTGGAGACGGTAGAAGAGGCTTTCGATTACTTGAGCGACGAAAACCTAAACGCCTCCGCACCTGTCACACGTCAAGTGGTACTAGACAGCTACGAGGCTATCGGTAAAATTGCTGAAGCGCACGTAAATCTCGTCATACTCTTCGAAAAAAACGAGGAGGCCCTTCAGGTCATTGCGCAGTTTGGCGTCCTTGTAGATGAACTAGAACAAATCGGCCATTTTGAACAAAACAACGTCCCAGAAAAAGAAGCATTACAAACCTATATCAAGCCAGCATACGAAACCTGGAAAAACCAAATTCAACACCATATCTTACCCCATATCGCCCACTAACTCTCCATTGCACCTTGGAGAGTTTTCTTTTTCTGATTATTATAAGTTAAAGGTGCTGTCAAAAAGATTCCCCCTGTTTCCTGCAGTACAGGGTGTTCGACTCCAGCGGGGGAGTAACGGTTGGTTGAGACCCCGCAACGAAGTTAGGAGGCTCAAACACCGTCCCGCGGAAAGCGAACACCCGGAACGAAAGGAAACAGAAGTAGAATGTAGTAACCAAAATACATGAAAGTTTTCCCATCCCCTCGCATATACTTGATTCACCCCACAAGAACAGCCGTCCCATAACGATTCACAAAATCTTAACATTTCTTTTACGTTTAGGCAGGAATTCTGTTGGGTATTGTAGAAATATGTTTACATAAGCTTAATGCAAGCTTAACCTCCACCATTCTGGAGGGAAATGTAGGCAGATTGTTTGGATGAAGCACAGTTCCAAACAGGAACAAAAGGAGGAGTTCATTTTATGAAGTACAACGTACGCGGTGAAAACATTGAGGTAACTCCAGCAATCCGAGATTATGTAGAGAATAAGATCGGAAAGATTGAACGCTATTTTGATTCCACTGACAATGCAGAATGCAAAGTGAATCTGAAAGTCTACAACAACCAACAAAAAATTGAAGTGACCATTCCTATGACAGGCCTAGTGTTACGTGCAGAAGAAAGTCACGATGATCTCTATGCAGCGATAGACCTTGTCGTAGATAAACTAGAGCGACAAATAAGAAAGCATAAAACAAAGGTCAACCGTAAACTTCGCGATACAGGTTCACCTAAATACTTATTTAACGAAGTAATTGATAATGGTGCTCCAGCCCATGTGGCAGTAGAGGATGATGAGGACGAAGCAGACTTGGTTCGTACGAAACGCTACAACCTGAAGCCAATGGACAGCGAGGAAGCAATTCTTCAAATGAACCTGTTAGGACATAACTTCTTCGTATTCTTAAACGCAGCAACAAACGAAACAAATGTGGTGTATAAGCGTAACGATGGGAAATATGGATTGATTGAGTCTTACTGATAACTGAATGCTATTCAATTAAGGGACCCTATATGGGTCTCTTTTTATGTCGAAATTTCTCGGGAAATGATGTAGGATATTGTCGGAAAACAACCTTCTATTACTCCCTATTATGATAAAATATCAATAGGTACCATTGGAGGATATTGGTTCTCTTGGAAAAAGGGGAGAGAAAAAATGTTATTGAGAAAATTAGTGGCAGCATTGTTTTCAAGTATTATTTTATCAATAGGTTTATTGTTAATGAGCTCTTGGGATTCAGGAGAAATAGGGTTTATTTTTCTTGTACTGATATTATCCCTGTTCGGAAATTTTATCTATGGTGTACCGGTTTCGTTTCTATCTGAATTTCTTACCAAACGTTTAATGAAGAGCAGGGTTTATGTTGCCGGTTTTTTATATGTGTTTTTTGCTTACTTAACAGTGTTCCTGATACAAGGACTTGCAATCTTTTCTATCTTTTGTGCTGTATTGTTCTATTTTATTTATGAAGGAATTAAGGTTGTCAAGGATACATCAAAGGACAAAAGTAAAAAGCTGTATTTCTTGAAGTTGTTGGTTGTAATTCCGTTTGCTGCATTAGCGATCTGGGGTGTGAATGTGCAAATAATTACTACAAGCAGTGAGGAGGAGGAGACGAATACCATTTATTTAATTCCTGAGGGGTATGAGGGATCAATTGTTGTTTTATATAATGCACAAAATGAAGAAAGCATAGCTAAAGAAGAGGAGTTCTTCATTATTCCTACAAGTTTGGAGAAACTTCCAACCTTAAAAGGTTCAGATATAGAGGAGTATGCCATTTTTCAGACATCTAGTGAAAAGAGATACGGAATAGTAACCGATAAATATTTCTATGTAGATGAACAAGGAAACAGGTCGGAGATTGAAGCGTCCTGTATTCATCATGGACCTAGTATTAGTTCGAGTACGGGAACGGAATACGAGGTGCTGCAGGTAACAAATTCGAGTTGCGGGGAGCAATTCCAGTGGTCTGGAAAGGAGAGATATGACGCGCAGGCAAGAGAAGTATTAAAGTATTGGGGACGTCATAATTAGAAATAAGAAAAAAGCACTGCGCGGTTGCAGTGCTTTTTCGCATTTATCTATTAGTCACGTAACAACTGATCTACTACAAATTCAGGTACAGAAGCTTCTCCGCCTAAAATAGTAAAGTTGTTGATGTTGTATTTTTCTACAGCCATCATTGTCGCTGCAGGAGCTTCATCTGGATTAACCAAAAGAAGTGGGGAACCGTAGTAACCTGCAAGTACAGAGCCAGTTAAAGCATCTGCAAATCCTCTGCCGTTAGCAACGAAGACATGCATAGCATCCATTTCTAACACATCGATTACTTTCGCTGCCGTTTCATAGCGGTTCGCACCGGAAATACGAGTGTGTTTCGGGAATTCTTTTTCAAGAGATTTACCGATTGCAGCGTGGCCACCGATTACAAGCGTTTTAGTAGCTTTGCTTAATACTGTTTTAGTAGAAGTTGGAACTTTGTCTGGTGCCACTAAAAGGATTGGTAGTTCGTTCATCGCTGCATAAGGTGCGATGGATAATGCGTCTGGGTAGTTCTTTCCGTTTACTACAACTACTTCTTCATGTTGGGAACCTAAACGATCAGCAATCTTTTTAGCTGTTTCGTAACGGTCCGTACCACTGATTCTATCAATCTTGATTCCAAGTGCTTTAATTTGGTTTTCTACTTTTTCAGAAACTGCAGCTTTTCCACCAAGAATGACAACTTTCTTAGCACCTAAACGAAGGATTTCTTCTTTTGTAGCTGCATGTAATGTTTCTGGGCGAGTCAATAGGATTGGCGCATCCATAGCATATGCTAAAGGACCGCCAGCAAGTGCGTCAGGAAAGTTCAAGCCGTTTGCAAGTACTACTGTATCTGCTTCATACCAACCTGTCATGGAAATTTCAACAGCTGTTTCAAATCTGGATTTTCCAGAAATACGGTCTGCAAATTTAGAGCCGTCATGAAGAATCATTAAATCTTCATTTTTCTCAAGCTGTTTGATTAGCTCTAAAGATTTATCATTTAATGGATTTTCAAATAAGAAAACCATACCTTCTTTCATGTCTTTCAGTGGAGTGATATCCGTAATATTGTTACCGGACAGGTCCAACATACCAGAAGTCCATCCTTTAAAGGCAGAAAGATCTGAAATGTCGTTGTACCCAAGTGATAAGAATGTATCTTTCATTCCACTAAGTGGTTTGATGTTTTTAATATTATTTGAAGACAGTTCCAAGTGTTGTATTTGCGATAAGTTTGTTAATGGTGTTAAGTCAGAAATATTGTTGCTGTCTAAAAGGACAAACTCAAGTTTAGTGCCGTAAGTTTGTAAACCTTCTAAACTATTAATTCCATATTCTGAAGCATAAAGCTCCGTGAAGTTTGCGAAACTTTTGTCTGTCAGCTTGTCCACTTCAAGGCTGTCTTTTACTGCTTGCTCAAGATTTGCATCCTTGAAAAATGAGCCGGAAGCATTTGCAACAGGAGTGGCAAGTGACGATAACACAAAAATAAAGGCTAGGGCAACGACAAAAATTTTACTTTTTAACACGCTTTGTTCCTCCGATTTTGTCAAATATTTTGTTGTGACAGAATGATTATAGGGCCATTTTACTGAAAATGGAATAGTCATTTTCAAAATAAATATTTGTTGTTTCGACAGAATTCTTCTTGACAAGTTTCGAGAAATGTAAAACGTGATTGCAAATATGGCAATAAGTTGTACCAACCCCCAATAAGTGTTAAAATTTATATATTATTTAGGCTATAAGACTATAGTTACAGAGGAGCGTTTGTATGCTTGGTTTATTGAATAAAGTGTTTGATATGAATAAGCGTCAATTGAAGCGTCTGGAGAAGATGGCGGATCAGATAGATTCCCTTAGTGAGGATGTGGCAAGGCTGACGGATGAGCAGCTGCGCGCGAAGACGGCTGAGTTCCAAGGCCGCTATCAGAAAGATGAAAAGCTGGAGGACATGATGGTCGAGGCTTTCGCGGTTGTTCGCGAGGCTTCCAAGCGTGTACTTGGTTTATATCCATATAAAGTGCAGCTCATGGGGGGCGTTTCCTTACACGAAGGAAACATTTCCGAGATGAAAACGGGGGAAGGTAAAACATTGACGGCAACAATGCCTGTTTACCTAAACGCGATCACTGGAAAAGGCGTCCATGTTGTAACGGTCAATGAATACTTGGCAAGTCGTGACGCGACAGAAATGGGTCAGCTTTATGAGTTCCTTGGCCTTACTGTCGGGTTGAACCTGAACGGACTTTCCCGTGATGAAAAGATTGAAGCTTATAAAGCAGATATCACATACGGTACTAACAATGAATTCGGTTTTGATTATCTGCGTGACAACATGGTCCTTTACAAAGAGCAGATGGTACAACGTCCACTTCACTATGCCGTAATCGATGAGGTCGACTCTATTTTGATCGATGAAGCGCGTACACCATTGATCATCTCGGGTAGTGCTCAAAAATCTGCAGCTTTGTACATCCAAGCGAATGCGTTTGCCCGTACATTGGTGAAAGATGTGGACTACACGTATGATGTGAAAACAAAAGGCGTGCAGCTGACAGAGGACGGAATCACGAAGTCCGAGAAGGCATTCGGTATTGAAAACTTGTTTGATATCGGTAATGTTACTTTGAACCATCACATCAACCAGGCGTTAAAAGCACATGTGACCATGCATCATGATGTGGATTATGTGGTCCAGGAAGGCGAAGTTGTCATCGTTGACCAATTTACGGGTCGTCTGATGAAGGGCCGCCGCTATTCCGATGGGCTACACCAAGCAATTGAGGCGAAAGAAGGCTTGGATATCCAGAATGAAAGCATGACTCTTGCAACGATTACATTCCAGAACTACTTCCGTATGTATGAGAAGCTTGCCGGAATGACCGGTACAGCGAAGACAGAGGAAGAGGAGTTCCGTAACATTTATAATATGAGCGTTATTGCGATTCCGACCAATCAGGAAATCGTGCGTGATGACCGTGCCGATCTTATTTTTAAAACGATTGAAGGCAAGTTTAACGCGGTGGCGGACGATATCGCGGAGCGTAATAAAAATGGGCAACCTGTACTTGTTGGTACGGTTGCGATTGAGACGTCTGAGGTTATCTCCAAACTTTTAACGAAGCGCGGCATAAAGCATGACGTGTTAAATGCGAAAAACCATGCTCGTGAAGCAGATATCATTTTAGGTGCAGGTCAAAAGGGTTCTGTTACGATTGCAACGAACATGGCCGGTCGTGGTACAGACATCAAGCTTGGCGAAGGCGTGAAAGAGGTTGGCGGTCTTGCTGTTATCGGTACAGAGCGTCATGAATCCCGCCGTATCGATAACCAGCTTCGTGGACGTTCCGGACGTCAGGGAGACCCTGGTGTGACGCAGTTCTATCTTTCCATGGAAGATGAATTGATGCGCCGTTTCGGTTCCGACAACATGAAGACGATGATGGAGCGTCTAGGTATGGACGATACCCAGCCGATTCAGAGTAAAATGGTTTCCCGTGCTGTGGAATCTGCGCAAAAACGTGTAGAGGGGAACAACTTCGATGCGCGTAAGCAGCTTCTACAATATGATGATGTTCTTCGTCAGCAACGTGAAGTCATTTATACGCAGCGTTTTGAGGTACTGGATTCCGAGAACCTGCGTGAAGTGGTGGAAAGAATGCTTGTTTCCACTATCGAGCGTCAAGTAGGGCTATACACGCCGAAAGAGGAGGTTCCAGAGGATTGGAACCTGCAGGGAATCGTTGACTATGTGGACGCAAACTTGTTAGAAGAGGGAGCGTTGACACTTAACGACTTGCGCGGCAAAGAGCCGGAAGAAATGTCCGAGCTGATCGTGGAGAAAGTGAAAGCTCGCTATGACGAGAAAGAGCAGGAGCTTTCTGCGGAACAGATGCGTGAGTTTGAAAAGGTTGTCGTACTGCGTGCTGTGGATAGCAAATGGATGGATCACATTGACGCGATGGATCAGCTTCGTCAAGGTATCCACCTTCGTGCATATGGTCAGATCGATCCGCTTCGTGAATACCAGTTTGAAGGCTTCGCAATGTTTGAGACCATGATTGCTTCTATTGAGGAAGATGTGGCGAAATATGTGATGAAGGCTCAGATCCGCAACAACTTGCAACGTGAAGAAGTGGCAAAAGGGCAGGCGGTTGTTCCGAAAGAGAGCGGCGGCGAGCCTCCGAAGAAAAAGCCAGTGAAAAAAGTGATGGACGTTGGCCGTAATGATGCTTGCATATGCGGCAGCGGAAAGAAATATAAAAACTGCTGCGGGAAGTAATGGTGGTTTTAGGAGAGAAGTGGGGCTGTCTTGGCCCCGCTTTTTGCATGTGTGGATTGTTGTATTACCTTTTGTGATATAACAATTTTTAAACAAACGTTGGTATAAGTGGAAATGGAAACTTAGGAATCCCAATGGATACAGCCGTTAAGTTTCAGATTAACTTTTGATAATGTTATGGTAGAATAGTGAGGATTTTTTATTGTTTTAGCCGTTTTTCCTTTGTTAAGATAGCAATTTTTAAACAAACGATTGATTAACCGAAAATGGAAAATCAGGTCTCTCAAGGGATACAGTGTTTCAGTTTCGGATTAACTTTTCAAAAAGGTATTTCAGGAAAGATAATTTGACGTTGTGCGCGAAATTCCCCATGTGAATTTCCGCTACGAGGCACAGGTACTTTTTTATTTTGATGAAATACGATAATATAGACTATTAGTTGCCCAGTTAAGTTGAGGTGGGCTAAAATTCGGTTAGCGAAAATTTTATGAGGTGAAATGAATGGAATTAGTAGAGATTCGTCATGAGTTGGAAAAAATGGCTAAGCGATTAGTCGAGTTTAGGGGGTCTCTTTGACTTAGAGGCCAAAGAACGCCGTATTGCCGAGCTTGATAATGAGATGTCCAACCCGGAATTCTGGAACAACCAGAATGCGGCGCAGGTGGTCATCAATGAAGCGAACACATTGAAAGAACCTGTCGGGCAATTTCATGAGTTGAGTGAGAACTACGAAAATCTGCAATTAACATATGAATTGGTAAAAGAAGAGCCGGATGCCGAGCTGCAAGCAGAGCTTGGAAGCGAAGTGAAAACAGTAGCGGAAGATTTCAACAAGTTCGAGCTTCAATTATTGTTGAGCGGTGAGCATGACAAGAACAATGCGATCCTTGAGTTGCATCCAGGTGCTGGCGGTACCGAGTCACAAGACTGGGGATCCCTGTTGCTACGCATGTACACGCGTTGGGCGGAGCGTAAAGGCTTCAAGGTCGAGACGCTTGATTATCTGCCAGGAGACGAAGCGGGAATTAAAAGTGTTACGTTATTGATCAAAGGTCACAATGCCTATGGTTATTTGAAAGCGGAAAAAGGGGTTCACCGTCTTGTGCGTATATCCCCGTTCGATTCTTCTGGCCGTCGCCACACGAGCTTTGTGTCTTGTGAGGTTATGCCGGAGTTTGATGATACCATCGAGATAGATATCCGTACGGAAGACTTGAAGATTGATACGTACCGCGCGAGTGGAGCGGGTGGACAGCATATCAATACGACCGATTCTGCGGTTCGTATTACCCATACACCGACGAATGTGGTCGTAACATGTCAGACAGAGCGTTCCCAGATTAAGAACCGTGAGCGCGCAATGAAAATGTTGCAAGCAAAGCTTTACCAGAAGAAGCTGGATGAACAGCAGGCGGAGTTGGATGAGATCCGCGGCGAGCAGAAGGAAATCGGCTGGGGCTCCCAGATCCGTTCCTATGTCTTCCATCCATATTCCATGGTAAAAGACCACCGTACGAATACGGAGGTCGGAAACACGCAAGCAGTGATGGACGGGGACTTGGATCCGTTTATTGATGCGTATTTGAGATCCAAATTGTAAGAGATTATTTGAAACACCTCTGGCCTGGGTTGGCTGGAGGTGTTTTTTATGGAAAAAAGGTGAAATCAAATAAGTATAGAGCTGTTACGTAAGGACAATCTAACAATAATTCTTTTAGAAAAAATGTTGTATCGTAGTTTAAGAAGAGTCTTTTGAATAATTCCGTCACAATTATCGGTAATCCAGTCATAAGAATGCTCCATCCCTTCATAATTAAGAATTTTTTATTAGGAAACCGGTTTTGCATGCAGGGGTTCGTTATAATCCCGTCATAAGAGTGCGGATTCCGATCACAAGAGGTGAAAATCCCGTCACAATGAACAAGAATCCCTTCACAAGTTAATAAAATCCCATCACAGTACCTAATGTTTGGGTTTCTGCCTATTCTCTCTGATAACTCTTGGAAAGGAAGTTGGCGAAAACAGGAGGTGATTCTTAGTCTCGTTAACGCTTTACCACGTTATACCAATGCCATTTACACCCTCATCATCGCGTGCTATACTCTTGCTCGTTGTGTGTAATTTAGAAAGATTTTGGAGGGCTTAAAGTTGAGTCGTAAAAATAGAAATGGGTATCAGGTGAATCCCGTGTATCAACGGGTGAAGGAATATACATATGTGGTGTTGGGGTCGGCGATTGTGGCGATGGCGTTCAACATGTTCTTACTGCCGAATCAGGTCGCGTCCGGTGGAGTTAGTGGAATCAGTACCATATTGAAATCGCTGTTTGATTGGGAGCCGGGGATCGTGCAGTTGTGCTTTAACATTCCGCTGTTTTTGGCGGGGGTTATCCTCTTAGGAAAGCAGTTCGGTCTGAAGACGCTAGTGGGAACCATAACACTGCCGTTAATTGTTCTCTGGACGAGTGACATAGCACCTGCAACAGATAATCCGTTGCTTGGATCATTGTTCGGAGGAATTGGTGTAGGGCTTGGATTGGGACTTGTTTTCCGAGGTCGGGCATCCACTGGCGGAACGGATCTTGCTGCACAAATCATTCATAAATATACAGGTCTGACTCTTGGAGCTTGTGTAGCAATCATTGACGGTCTTATCGTTATTTCCGCTGCCGTGGTATTTGATTTGGAGCTAGGAATGTACGCACTTATCGCTCTTTTTGTGACATCCAAAACAATTGATTTTGTTCAGGTGGGGCTTGGTTATTCCAAAATGGCCATCATCATCACGAAAAAAGAAGATGAGGTCAAGGAAGCCATCCTTACAAAAATTGATCGTGGCGTGACAAAGCTTGCGGCTTACGGCGGTTATACGGAAAATGAGCTGCCTGTATTGATGTGTGTGGTCGACCAGACCGAATTCACAAAATTGAAACAAGTGGTCCGGACCATTGACCCGTCTGCATTTGTGGTTGTAACCAACGCTTCCGAGGTGTTAGGTGAGGGTTTTAAAAGAGAATAAATAGGATATAATAAAAGCAATCTTGGTAATTATTACATCTCAAAATTGGGGGGCCTACCTATGAAAAAGTATTTTATGGCATTTGTTCTTGGTTCATCACTACTTACGCTTGCAGCATGTGGAGGCGGCGCTGATGAGGAGCAAGAAACATCAGGCGGCGGTGGCGAATTCGCGATGGTAGAAAATGAAGAGGCACAGCAATTGTATCAAAGCTGTATCGGCTGTCATGGCCGTAACATGGAAGGTGCAAGTGGCCCGAACCTTCAAAAAGTGGGAAGCAAGTACAGTCAGGATGAAATTGAAACCATCATTAACAACGGTCAAGGCAGCATGCCAGGTGGCCTTGTGCCAGAAGAGGATGCTACAGTTTTAGCTGAATGGTTAGCACAGCATAAATAAGAATGACAAGAACTCTCCTAAAAAATGGAGGGTTCTTTTTTATGTTCTTTTATACCCATAGGTGCATGTTTGGAAATAGGAAATTCAGGGTGTTTTTATTGGGTATTTGTGGGATTTTGTCGGTACCTTTTAACTGAATTGTCGGAATTGTTCGTTTAATGTACTAAAGTATATTGAAAATTTAAATTCTTGAAAATATAATGTGGATTGTAAAGATTTTGGACTTACGTAAGTAAATGGTACTTAAGTATATGTCTAGAATTTTTTACATAAGTCGTAAGATACATCAAAGGGGAGTGGGATGATTTGAAACAGAAGTTAATCGCAGCATTCATGCCTTTGCTCGTTTTAGTACTGGTGTTCAGTACTTTTTCAGCAAATGGCGCATCAGCCAATACAAGCAAAGAAAACCTTGAGTTGGCTACATTACAAGGAGATTTTGATTTATCATCCTCCAAAGCAGTTAAGGTAATTGTCGAATTACATGAACAGTCTATTGTTGAAGCGAAGCACAGTGGGAAGAAGCAGTCCAAGCAGAATCTGAAAAGTGCTCGAGATAAAGTGAAAAAGGAAGTGGCAGCACGTACTTCCAAAAGCAAAGTAGAGCGTGAGTATGACCATGTATTCTCTGGTTTTTCTCTTGAAATTCCAGCAAACGAGATTCCTAGTCTACTAGCGACTCCAGGTGTTAAAGCGGTATATCCGAACGTGGAATACACAACTACTGAGGTTGTTTCCGAAGAGGAATTTAGCCCAGCTATGTTCGATTCTGCGCCATTCATCGGTTCTAACGACGCTTGGGACCTTGGTTTCACAGGTGAAGGTGTGAAAGTGGCCATCATCGATACAGGTGTGGATTACACACATCCTGATTTGGCAGGTAATTTTGGTGAGTATTTAGGTTGGGACTTTGTTGACAACGACAACGACCCTCAAGAAACGTTCCCTGGTGACCCTCGTGGAGCGGCAACGACACACGGTTCACACGTTGCAGGAACAGTGGCAGCGAACGGACAAATTAAAGGTGTAGCGCCTGACGCTACATTACTTGCATACCGTGTTCTAGGGCCTGGCGGAAGCGGATCTACAGAAAATGTAGTAGCAGCTATCGAGCGCGCAGTGCTTGATGGTGCGGACGTCATGAACCTATCTTTAGGAAACTCTTTAAATGCTCCTGACTGGGCAACTTCCATTGCTCTTGATCATGCAATGGCTGAGGGAGTAGTAGCAGTAACGTCAAATGGTAACGCTGGTCCAAACAACTGGACAGTTGGTTCTCCGGGAACTTCCCGTGAAGCAATCTCTGTAGGAGCTACTCAGCTTCCTTACGACGTATTTACAGCAGCAACAACGTCTTCTGACGGTGTCTCTTATGCATCTTCTGCAGTACAAGGTTTTCCTTCAGAGGATGCATTATTAGCATTAAACGGAACAGATTATGAATTAGTTGACGTTGGATTTGGTGCACCTGCTGATTTTGCAGGAAAAGTTTTAACAGGGAAGATTGCTTTGATCAGCCGTGGAGCTGGCATTGCATTTGTCGATAAAGCGACGGAAGCTGCTAAAGCTGGTGCAGCTGGCGCTATTCTTTATAACAACGTAGCTGGTGACATGCCTCTAATTCCTGGTATGGCAGTACCGACAATTATGTTGAATCAAGCTGACGGTGAGGCATTGAAAGCTAAAGCAGCTGATGTAACAGTAAGCTTCAATGTTGCATTTTCCGAAAGAGTAGGGGAAACAATGGCAGGATTCTCTTCCCGCGGTCCTGTAGTGGACACTTGGATGATCAAACCTGACGTTTCCGCTCCTGGTGTGAACATTGTAAGTACAGTTCCAACATTCAATCCTGATGCGCCACACGGTTACGGTGCAAAACAAGGTACAAGTATGGCAGCTCCACACGTAGCTGGTGCTGCAGCGGTTATCCTTCAAGCGAACCCTGATTGGGGTGTGTACGAAGTGAAATCTGCATTAATGAACACAGCGGAAAAATTGATTGACCCAGCAACAGGAAAAGAATATGCACACAACTCTCAAGGTGCAGGAAGCATCCGTGTGGTTGATGCACTTCAAGCGGAGACACTTGTGAACCCTGGAAGCTACTCTTTCGGAGTATTCGATAAGAAGAAGGGGAAGCAAACAGAAAATCAAAAGTTCGAAATTAAGAACTTGTCCAATAAGGATAAGAACTACAGTGTAGAGTTTACTTTTAAAAATGAAGTAGGCAAACACGTTAAAGCAAAAACAAGCAAAAATACAAAAGTAAAAGCTGGTAAAACTCAAAGTGTAAATGTAAACGTACAAGTAGATGCTTCTAAAATTGAGCCTGGTTACTACGAAGGTCACTTAGTAGTAACAGAAGGTGCCACGGTAATCCAAGTTCCTACTATTCTATTTGTAGGAGAGCCGGACTACCCACGTGTGACTCACTTTGGATTCACGCCACTGGGAGATAACAACTTTGAATTCTACTCTTACCTTCCTGGTGGAGCGGAAGAGTTTGAAGTATGGGTCTTCCAAGCAACTGCAACTGGTGGACTAGGTGAGTACTTAGGGGAAGCACTTTATGATGCAGACCTTGGCAAAGGCTACAACTATCATGACTGGAATGGTTCCCTTGCAGACGGAACTCAACTACCTGCAGGAAACTACCGTGTGGCAGTATTCGCCAAAAAAGGCAACCTTGATCGTGCAATCGCAGCAACAGACGTGTTGAAAATTCAATAACTCTAAGCATAACTTTAGAGTATTCTACAAAACTTCAAAAACACCTTCGGGGGTCAGACCCCCGAAGGTGTTTTTTTCTCTCCAAACCGACAATATATTTCGACAAACTTCACATCGGAGGAAATTTATCCCTGTATTACCAAGCTCAACATACAATTGAAAAGAAACTGTAATAATAAATACTCTTATTTTGTCGAAATAGATGCTATAATAATAAAGTGAATTTATGCGGAAAAATTAGATAAATATACATATTGCATTTTATTAGCAAGTGTTCTAACCGTATTCCGCCAACGTTTAATGAATGCTCTCCTTCCTGTGTGTCGAATAAACAGGGAATGCAATGAGATTCAAATCTTTGACCCAGATAGGTGATTAAATGATTGAAATGCAAGACGTCTATAAAAAATACCCAAACGGTGTTCTTGCTGTGGACGGTATTAATATAAAAATAAAAGCCGGCGAATTTGTCTATGTAGTAGGACCCAGTGGTGCTGGGAAATCCACGTTCATCAAGATGATGTACCGGGAGGAAAAGCCTACAAACGGTAGTATTATCATAGACGGAGTGAACCTTTCCAAGCTAAAGGAAGGCAAGGTGCCGCTCCTAAGAAGAAACATCGGAGTAGTGTTCCAGGATTTCAAGCTTCTCCCGCAGCTGACGGTTTACGAAAATGTAGCTTTCGCACTTGAAGTAATAGAAGAAAGTCCTAAAAACATAAAAAAACGTGTCATGGAAGTACTTGATCTAGTAAAACTGAAGCATAAGGCCCGTCATCTACCAAATGAGCTTTCCGGTGGGGAACAGCAACGTATTTCCATTGCCCGCTCGATTGTCAATAAACCGAAAGTGATGATTGCTGATGAGCCGACAGGTAATCTTGATCCAGATACATCCTGGGAGATTATGAGTATCTTTGAAGAAATCAACGATAAAGGCACGACAATAATAATGGCCACACATAACCGCGAAATTGTAAACACCATAAAAAAACGTGTAGTTGCAATCGAAAACGGGAAGATAGTGCGAGACCAAGCAGAGGGGGACTACGGTTATGAAGCCTAGAACTCTGACGCGACACTTTAAAGAAAGCTTCAAAAGTTTGGCGCGTAACGGTTGGATGACCTTTGCATCTGTCAGTGCCGTGACGGTTACTCTCCTATTAGTTGGTGTGTTTCTTGTACTGATGATGAACTTGAACAACGTCGCATCCGAAATTGAAAACGATGTGGAGATTAGGGTTCATGTTGACCTGACAGCAAATGAGGAAAATCAGGAAGTACTGAGAGAGCAGATAGAGAACCTCCCGGAAGTGGAAACAGTCGACTACTCCTCAAAGGAAGATGAATTAAAAGGTTTAGTAGACAGTTTTGGTGAGGATGGCGGAGCATTTGAGTTATTTGAACAAAACAATCCGCTATATGATGTTTTCATCGTAAAGACTGCAACACCGCAAGAAACCATTACTGCCGCCAAGAAAATTGATGAGCTTGATTATACACACAAAGTCATTTACGGCGCAGAAACAGTAGAAAGATTGTTCAAAGTGTTTGAGATTGCCAGAAACGTAGGATTGGCCCTTATTTTGGGACTAGTATTTACGGCTATGTTCTTAATTTCCAACACCATCAAAATCACCATTTTTGCCAGAAGAAAAGAAATAGAAATCATGAAATTGGTTGGTGCCACCAACGGTTTCATCCGCTGGCCATTCTTTCTAGAAGGTTTGTGGTTGGGAGTCCTCGGTTCTCTTGTACCGATTGGAATTATCCTCACATCCTACTATTATTTAATAGATTTAGTGCAGCCAAGAATTCAAGGCACATTCATTCAAATGCTTCCATTCTACCCTTTCGCCTTCCAGGTCATTGCCATCTTGGTGGCAATTGGAGCGTTTATCGGTATGTGGGGAAGCATGATGTCCGTCCGCAAGTTCCTTAGAGTTTAAGAGATTACTATTTTTAATAGTAGAAATACCCGTTTTAAAAAACATAAAAACCTGAAAGGAACATCCAATTTGTTCCTTTCAGGGTACATAAGAGTTTAGGGGGAAATAAGGGATGAGAAGAAAGATAGGTACAATTGCTATTGCAGCAGTCATTGGCTTTTCCGGATTCTTCGCTTCAGGTGTATCCGAAAAAGCGTTTGCGAATGAAATGCAGCAAAAGCTTAACGAAGTGAAAGATCAACAATCATCAAATGAATCCACTAGGTCCGAGAAGAAAAATGAAGTTAATAAACTACAGGCGGAGCAACAGGAAATTAGAGCAGAAGTGGAACGCCTTGATAAAGCTGTAGCAGAAACGAAAAATAAAATCAGTGCAAAAAAAGAAGAAATCGATACAACTCGTAAAGAGATTGAAAAGTTAAAAGAAGAAATTGAAGTATTAAAAGAGCGTATTGCAAAAAGAAATGAGCTTCTAGAAGATCGCGCTCGTTCCTTCCAACAAGGTGGAGGAGCTGTGAATTACTTAGATGTATTGTTAGGTGCACAAAGCTTTGGAGATTTTCTGGACCGCGTTGGCGCGGTAGCAACAATTGTTCAAGCCGATCGTGATATTCTACAAGCTCATCAAGAGGACATGCAAGCTCTCGAACAAAAAGAGCTAGAAATGCGTGAACAGCTTGCTTCCTTAGAGCAGCAATTGATTGATTTGGAAAACATGGAAGTACAACTTAAAAATCAAATTGCTGAAAAAGACAAGCTACTAGCTGAACTTAAGAAAAAAGAACAAGCAACGATGCATGAAATTCATGAGCTTGAGAACGAAGCAGAAGTTTTAGCTTCCCAAGAACAAGCAATCCGTAAAGAAATAAAAGCGGCAGAAGAGCGCGCTAAGCGTGAAGCGGAAGAACGCGCAAGACAAGAGGCGGAAAGAAAAGCCCTTGAAGAGAAACAACGTAAAGAGCAAGAAGCAGCAGCGGCAGCGGCAAAAGCTGCAGGTAAGCCAGCACCACCACCGACTCAAGTAGCATCACCGCCACCACCAGTTTCATCCGGATCTTGGACAAGACCGACAACTGGTAGCGTAACATCCGGATTCGGTACACGTTGGGGCTCCCAGCATTACGGAATTGATATCGGTAAAAACGGAAGAAGCGGAAATGTTCCAGTAGTGGCTGCAGGAAGCGGTACAGTATTCCAAGCTTACTACTCCAGCTCATACGGTAATGTAGTATTCATCACTCACTACATCGACGGACAAACTTGGACAACTGTTTATGCTCACTTGGAAAGTCTGGGAGTAAGTGCTGGACAATCCGTATCCAAAGGTCAATTCATCGGCAACATGGGGAACACTGGATTCTCAACAGGCCCTCACTTGCACTTTGAACTACACAAAGGCGGCTGGAACGGTTCCAAGTCCAATGCAGTGAATCCTGCTTCCTATATCAACTTTTAATTTTTAGCCAACACAATCTCGCTGTTAAGTTAATGCGGCGGGGTTGTGTTTTTTTATTTACATAATTTGAGCGAACAGTCTGACACCACCTCTTGAGGTGGTGTTTTTGATATAACTCAAAATTTAAGGTTGATTTAAGTTTTTGTTAAGTTTCTTGTTAGATTGACCCTGTATATTTAGAATTGTTCATTTTGTGTGGTGTTGTTGTAATAAAGGTTTTAGAGAGGGTTAGGAAATGATAAAGAGTTTCTATTATTGGTCGGAGTTACTTTCACCTATAGGTAATCTTCCAAATCTGTTCCTCCCACAATTGATATTAATGGAATTAAAGGAATTAGGAAGATAAAGTTCCTATAATAGAGGGGGTCTAACATATGAAAAGAATTCAAAAACAATCAGAGTTGTTAAAGTTAAAGGAAACATATGAGAAAGTTATACTTACATCAGATCCATTTATAAATCCCTTTAAAGAAACGGTAGAAAAAAAGCTGATTATCTTTCCTACGGACGGTTACTATTTAAATAAAGAACAATTCTATGCATTAAAGTATGCAATAGAGTCTGTAGGAGAAGAAGGTTTTTTCATCTCTGAATCAGAAGGTGATAGTTTTACTATCTCATCCGTTCAAGATGTAGAATTTCCATCACAACACTGGAAAGTTGAGGAGTCTTTAAATTTTAGTGAATATCAATCAATTCCTCTTGTATTAGAAAACACCCTATACTCACTCAGAGGGAGATGGGGCGTGCAAATTTCTCATGAAGATCATGCGATTGTTGGGGGAAGTGCTCTATTTATTAAAAAATTCCAAGAAAGCTATCCCAACTGGGAACATGACAAAGAAAGATTTCTTGAATATTGGTCCCAAAATAATCAAAGATACAATTCGGATATTCAATGGCTAGAGGAGCTTTTAAAGAATGTCTAATATAAAAGGATAGGTTGAATTCTCTCACATAATATACCCTACAAACACATATACTTATTTTATCAAAGGCATTACACTTCCCTGTGTGATGCCTTTTGTAACAAGGTAGAAATGAGGCAACTAGGACAAGCTTACTTTTAGGCTAAAACTAAAAATCACCTTAGCCACTTACATAAGTTTTAATAATTTTCAACCAACGCCGGCTATGGTACAATTGCGTCATATCTATCGTTCGGTACGGGGTATAGGATGAGGAGGAGCTTTCATGAATCGCAAAATTGTCACAATATTAATGATGGTATCAGTTCTAGTTGGAGCAGCAGGAATGTATGCAGGAATTCAATGGTTTGGACACGGGCCAGCAGCGGCCGTGCCTTCCGTGGAGAATCCTCTGACCAATAATACAGAACAGGCAGCACCACAGGAAAAACCGAAAAACACAGAAGAGCAGATGGAAAAGATTCAACAGGCTTATGAAATCATTTTTTCCCGATATGTGGAAGAAACAGATTCTGAAAAACTGATTGAAGGCGCCATTCAAGGGATGGTCAATACACTAGAGGACCCATACTCCGTGTATATGGATAAAGATACTGCAGAACAATTTACCCAGTCGCTTGAATCTTCTTTTGAAGGAATTGGTGCTGAAGTTGGCATGCAGAACGGAAAGGTGACGATTGTCTCTCCGTTCCGTGGATCTCCGGCTGAAAAGGCTGGTTTGCAACCGAATGACCAAATTCTCAAAGTAGATGAAGAAGACATAGAAGGCTTGGATTTATATCAAGCAGTACTTAAAATTCGTGGAGAAAAAGGGACTGTCGTAACATTGGAAATCCAGCGTCCTGGCGTGCAGGAGCCATTTAATGTGGATGTAACACGTGATACGATTCCAATTGAAACAGTCTACTCCGAAACAATTGATCAAGACGGTAAAAAAGTGGGCTATATCCAGATTACCTCCTTCTCCCAAGATACAGGGAAAGACTTTCAGGAACAATTGGCGGCTCTAGAGAAACAGAACATCGAAGGCTTGGTGGTCGATGTCCGTGGTAATCCTGGAGGACTATTGGACCAGGTGCAGATCATTGCTGCTGAACTTGTAACAAAGGAAAAACCATATGTACAAATCGAACAGCGTAACGGTGAAAAACAGCGTTTCTTCTCCTCTACAACGGAGAGAAAGCCGTATGAAATCGTCACCCTGATCGACAAAGGAAGTGCCTCTGCATCAGAAATCCTGGCAGGTGCATTGAAAGAAGCAGGAAACTATGAAGTAGTCGGTGATGCTTCATTTGGGAAAGGAACAGTCCAGCAGGCGTTAGAGCTTGGAGATGGCAGTAACCTGAAACTGACCCTCTACAAGTGGTTAACACCTGATGGAAACTGGATTCACAATGACGGCGTGGAGCCGACAATACCTGTCAAGCAACCTGACTACTTCTATGCGAATCCAATCAATATAGAAGACGATGAAGAACTTGCGCTTGATACGAACAGCGAAAAAGTAAAGAACGTTCAAGTGATGCTGAAAGGCCTAGGATTTGATCCGGGACGTGAAGATGGATACTTCAGTAAGGAAACAGAAGATGCCCTGAAATCCTTCCAAGCTGAAAACGATCTATCTGCTTCCGGAAAAGTTGACATCCAGACAGCAGAACAGTTACAAGCAAAGCTTCTCGAGGCAGTACGGGCGAAAGAGAATGACGTCCAGCTAAAAGAGGCCATCAAAACATTATTTAAATAAATAAAATGAGTCAGCTTCCGTTATGGTGGGAGCTGACTTTTTTGTGGTAAAATAAAAGAAAAAGATTGTATGTTTAGGCGGTGAATGGGTGATGGAATCATGGTTATGGGAGTTACTGATAGGAGTGGGACGCCTTTTCATCCACCCTGTCCTTTATGTGACGCTAGCAGTTGCAGTAGTATTGGGATATTTTCGCGTTAAAAGAGAACGCTATGACTTTCATATAAGAGTGGAATACGGACTCACAGAGTTCCAAAAAGCATGCAAAAGCCTTTTGGTGGGACTTGCTTTATCCGTTCTCACCCTTGGTTTAGGCTTCATTCTGCCGTTCGGAACGGTTGTACTGCTCAGTGTATTTACAATTCTTTTTACACTTTTCATCAAGCCAAGATGGCTTTCAACTGCTTACATATTCGGATTTTCTATGTTGGGTGTCGTTTTATTACCCAAACTGGAAACCGGCATCACCATCCTTCAGCGCTTATTTAACTCCTTGGGAGAAACACATCTTCCTACCTTGGCACTGTTGATGGGTATTCTTATGATTGCAGAAGGTTTGTTTGTCTTGAAGCAGGCGCCGTTTCAGACTTCTCCTCAGCTACAAAAAAGCAAGCGGGGCTTGCCGGTCGGCACACATGTCGTCCAGCGCGTATGGATCCTTCCGCTATTTCTATTTGTCCCTGTGGGGTCTGGAGGAATTCAAACAAGCTTTGAGTGGTGGCCAGTGCTGCAGATGGGAGAACATACTTTATCTTTGTGGCTCGTCCCGTTCAGCATGGGCTATTATCAGCGTTTGAAGTCGAGTCTACCGAGCGATGTGATACCTGTTGTCGGTCGTCAATTGTTCTTGCTTGGGATTTTGGTGATAGCAATTTCTGCAGGCAGCTTCTGGTGGGAAAATGCCGCTATCCTTGCAGCGGTCCTTGCAGTAGTCGGAAGAGAGTGGCTGAACTACAGAGCCAGAATGCAAGACGACAAGCATCAGCCGATTTTTGTCCAACGTGATAAAGGGCTAGTGATCCTTGGGGTTATCCCGGAAAGTCCTGCCGAAAAAATGAAACTTCAAGTAGGCGAAGTCATTACAAAAGTGAACAATATACCCGTAAATTCGGTGTCCAGTTTTTACGAAGCACTTCAACAAAACAGGGCCTTCTGCAAGCTGCAGGTTGTGGATGCAAACGGCGAAGCGCGGTTTACACAATGTGCCTTGTACGAAGGGGATCACCATGAATTGGGGCTGCTTTTTGTACAGGTCGGGAAGAAGTGGAAGCATACCGAAGCGGTGTGACAATAAAGGGATGGTTTTTGCGCTGTGTTGGATGCGCAAAAACCGTCCCTTTTTCTTCGTTCGAAAAGATTAATAGTTTCATTTGAACCGCCGTAAGCAACAGGCATGTTTGTCCAATACCTGCATATACATGAACCGTTATCTAAAGAATTTTTTCAGACAACGGGAGTGTGAAAAATGGATTTCGGGTTGATATCGATTTTTCTGGTCGTTTTATTGGGGCCTTTACTTGTCAAAAAAATAGAAGAAAATATGGAAGTGTTCTTACTGAGCATGGGGATACTTGCCAGTATGGTTAGTGGTGTCTACAATGAGCATCTATTCCTCATGGCCGCAACCGATCCCATCTTAATTTCACTCGCCGTGTTAGTGGCTGGCCTGGTGTTCAGATGGTTGCAGATGCCTTTTAGCCGGATCCTCCATTTTTTAAAAAACAGGGTTCCATTTAAGTTGTTTATATTTTTGATGGTCGTATTTCTTGGTTTCATTTCAAGTGCGATAACCGCAATTATTGCCGCGCTTCTTCTGGTATTTATAGTGGTAGGCCTTGATCTTGAAAGGAGAGAGCAAATAAGGCTCACTGTCCTTGCTTGTTTTTCCATCGGCTTGGGTGCTGCTCTGACGCCGATTGGAGAGCCGCTATCCATCGTAACAATCAGCAAGTTGAATGGAGATTTCTTTTATCTGTTAAGGCTGATTGGCAAAGATGTCATATTCGCATTGATCATATTCGGATTGCTTGCTGCCTTTTTGGTTAAAGTACCAGTTGCCAACGATTTAAAACGTAGTGTGAAGGACAAGGAAAACTATGAGGAAATCTTTATTCGTGGATTGAAAATATACTTCTTTGTCATGGGACTGACCTTTCTTGGTGCGGGATTCGAACCATTTGTCTCCGCTTACTTTTTAGGCATGGATCATTCCGTTTTATACTGGTTCAATATGTCCTCCGCCATTTTGGATAACGCAACACTAGCGGCTGCAGAAATTAGTGCCGAGCTGGATCCGGCAGTCATCAGGGTAATATTGCTTGGTCTCATGATTAGTGGGGGCATGTTGGTGCCAGGGAATATACCGAACATCATTGCTGCGGGTAAACTTGGGATTACGAGTAAAGAATGGGCAAAACATGGTGTTCCGGTCGGGCTTTGTGCGATGGTGATTTATTATTTTATTGTGGTTATAAACTAGAGAAATATGAGGCTGGGGTGTGACAAGATAAGAGTAGTGGGGGGAAAACAATTATTTGTGGGGGGAATAAATTGTTTTCTGGTTTAATTCCTCCTTGTTATGGGGGGATTAACCTTTTCTGTGGGGGGATTAATATGTTAATGGGGGGATTGTTGTGATATACGGGGGATTTACATCTATGAACGGTTGGAATAAGTAGCTATAATGATGAGAAAAACGATTTGAGTGGGGGGAAGAGTAGGGTAAGTGATTAAATGAGGAAATATGGGCTGAAATAGTATAAGTTTACTGCCAAAAAGCGTGTCCTAGCTCCTGAAGGAATCAGGTGCCTTTCAATTTACATAAGAAAATGAATCTCTAAGAGAAAACACTATAAAAACACAGAAGTCACATTCAAAACTTCTGTGTTTTTTGTTGTTTTCCCTACTCTAAAGTAAATTCAAATACGCTTCACAGATATCGCCGCACGGACTTTCTGCAACGCCTCTTTTCCTTCATCTTTCTTCGCCATCAGTACATTCACATAAATGGCATCTATCATGGCAAGCTGGGCGATACGAGAGGCCAAGGCTTCCGATCTGTAATCTGTTTCCTCCGACATCGTATAAAGTGCCATGTCTACGCCCTGGCTCAGCGGGGATTTGGCAAAGTTGGTGATGCCAATCGTCTTGACGCCGTTTCCTTTTACCACTTCAAGTATATGCATCATGTCTTTCGATGCACCTGTGTGCGAAATGATGATGGCTACGTCTTCCTCCGTCAGCTGGCTAGCTGACATGAGCTGCATGTGGGTGTCGGACTGAACGCTAACGGACACTCCTGTGCGGATAAGCTTATGATAGGCGTCCATAGCAATGACGTTGGATCCGCCGCTTCCGAACAATTCGACTTTACGTGCTCCGAGAATGGCGCTGATCACATTGTGAAAAGCGTTATCGTCGAGAATTTTCAACGTATCTTCCAAAGTTTTTATATTGGAACGGAAAACTTTTTCCGCAATCGTTTTTTCACTGTCGTGTTCCATGATATTTTCATGAATGTCTTGGATAGGTTCGACAATCTCCCTGGCAAGAGCAATTTTCATCGCCTGATATCCTTTGAAGCCAATTCGCTGACAAAAACGGAACACAGTGGAGTCCGCTACACCGAGGTCATCTGCCACCTGATTGATGGTGCTGTGGACAATTTTCTGTGGATTAGTGAGGATATAGTCCGCAATGACTTGCTCCTTCCCCCTGAACTGTGGATAGTGGGAACGTATGCGCATCATGCAGTATTGCGTTTCTTGACTGTTCATGTTGCGACCCTCCAGAAATAGTAATCTACTATCTATCATAAAGAGGTTTCAAAAAAAAAGAAACTATTTTTTGATAACGCTTGCATTTTGAGGAATTTTTTTTCATAATAGGAACAAGTTAAAAAATATTTTTCCTCAACAAGGAATGCATACATAGAAGGGAGTTTCACACATATATGAAACTAGCAATGATAGGACTAGGTAAGATGGGGTACAACTTAACTTTAAATTTAATAGATAACAAGCATGAGGTAGTCGCTTTTGATGTGGATCGTGAAAACGTTGTCAAAAGTGAGAAGGCTGGCGCGATCGGGGCATACTCGATTGAGGAGGCACTGGGCAAGCTGGAATCCCCGAAAGTGGTATGGATGATGGTACCGGCAGGAGACATCACGGAAAACGTGCTTTCGGAGATTACTAGTTTTGTTACAGAAGGAGACATCATCATCGACGGTGGGAACTCCAACTACAAAGATACGTTGAAGCGTGCGGAAGAACTTGCTGCAAAAGGCGTCCACTACTTGGATGTCGGGACAAGCGGCGGCATGGAAGGCGCGCGCAACGGAGCATGCACCATGGTTGGTGGAAATGAAGAAGCGTTCAAGCATGTGGAGAAGCTTTTCCAAGATATTTGTGTAGAAAACGGCTACCTATATGCAGGAAAATCTGGTAGCGGTCACTTCTTGAAAATGATCCACAATGGAGTCGAGTACGGCATGATGCAAGCAATCGCAGAGGGCTTCGACATCTTAGAAAAAAGTGATTTTGATTTTGACTATGAAAAGGTTGCAAGAGTATGGAACAACGGATCCGTCGTTCGCTCATGGCTGATGGAACTAACCGAAAATGCATTCAGTAAGGATGCTAGATTAGAGGGAATCAAAGGCGTTATGCATTCATCTGGTGAGGGTAAGTGGACAGTAGAGACAGCACTTGAACTCCAGGCAGCAGCTCCAGTAATCGCCATGTCCCTAATGATGCGCTACCGCTCCCTAGAGTCAGACACCTTCTCCGGCAAAGTAGTAGCAGCCCTCCGCAACGAATTCGGCGGCCACGCAGTCGAGAAGAACTAAGATTATAAGATTAATAGAAAACGCGAGATGTAATAGTTAATGAAACTCCATCCTGATGACTGGAGTGCAAGGTGTGAGACTCCTGCGGGGGATAACGGTAGCTTGAGACCCCGCAACGAAGTGAGGAGGCTCAAGCACACGTCCCGCGGAAAGCGAACACCTGGAACGAAAGTCATCAGGAAGTAAACGTAAAAACATTTTTTTTTCAAAATAAAAGTATCCAAAAAGGAGGAACAACCCATGTCAGGATCCATGCTAATCCTAATCGCAGCAGCAGCCATATTCCTGCTATTATTCCTAGTCATCCGCACCAAACTACACGCATTCGTAGCCCTGCTCCTTGTCAGCTTACTAGTCGGTATCGCAGCAGGCATGCCGCTAAATGAAGTCATCGCATCCGTCCAGAACGGTATGGGAGGCACACTTGGATTCGTTGCAGTCGTAGTCGGACTTGGTGCCATGTTCGGTAAAATGCTAGAAGTTTCAGGAGGAGCAGAAAGACTTGCTCAAACCTTGATGAAGAAATTTGGAGAAGACAAGTCCCAATGGGCACTTGGTATCACAGGTTTCTTAGTAGCAATTCCGGTATTCTTTGATGTAGGTTTCATCATTTTAGTGCCAATCGTTTATGGCTTGGCGAAAAAAACAGGAAAGTCCCTTTTACACTACGGTATTCCGTTGCTGGCTGGTCTTGCTGTAACGCACAGCTTCATCCCACCAACTCCAGGACCCATTGCGGTGGCTGACCTAATCGGTGCTGACCTTGGATGGGTTATCCTGTTTGGTGTTATCGCTGGTATTCCGGCCATGATTTTAGCTGGACCGGTGTTCGGTAAATATATTGGTAAGAAAATTCATGTTGTGGTTCCAAAGTACATGGAAATTGATGAAGACAAAGTATATGACAAGGATCTTCCAGGCTTCGGATTGATCGCTTCTATCATTTTAGTCCCTTTAGTATTGATTTTAGTGAATACGTTTTCAACGGTCATTTATGAAGAAGGGCATATCGTTCGAGAGATCACGACATTTGTAGGTCACCCATTCGTAGCCTTGACGATTGCAACATTATTGACGTTCTACTTCCTAGGAACAAAACGCGGCTACACCAAGCAAGAAGTACAAGACATCTCAACAAAGGCTTTAGAACCTGCTGGGATCATCATCCTTGTAACAGGTGCCGGTGGGGTATTCAAACAAGTATTGATTGATTCTGGTGTTGGTGATGTTCTTGGTGAAATGATGGCAGGATCGGCATTGCCACCAATCGTGCTTGCGTTCTTAATCGCAGCGGCAGTTCGTGTGGCCCAAGGTTCCGCGACGGTTTCCATGGTAACAGCGGCAGGTCTGATCACACCGCTTATCAGTATCATGGGTCTTGAAGGACCTGTGCTTGGTCTGATTGTTATCTCGATCGCTTCCGGTGCAACGGTTCTATCCCACGTAAACGACTCCGGTTTCTGGTTGGTGAACAGATACTTTGGTCTTGATGTAAAAGACACCTTGAAGTCTTGGACCATGATGGAAACCATCATCGGACTTGTCGGCTTTGCAGTAGCGGTAACTCTTGGTATATTTATAGGATAAGTTAAAGCAGGGTCAAGGAGCTATTTCCTTGACCCGTTGTGATTTTGAATCAGGGAGGAAGACACCATGACAACATACATGCTAGGCGTTGATATAGGAACAACGAGTACGAAGGCGGTACTTTTTACAAAGGACGGTAAAGTGAAGAGCCAATATGCCGTGGAATATCCTTTGTACACTCCTGAAATGGGAGCGGCCGAACAGGATCCCGACGAAATTCTCGAAGCGGTTGTCACCTCCATCAGGGACGCGGTTCTACTTGGTGGCATCGACCCATCCGAGCTTTCACACGTCAGCTTCAGTGCGGCGATGCACAGCTTAATAGCAGTGGACGAGAACGGTATGCCACTTACGAAAAGCATCACCTGGGCTGATCAGCGCAGCGAGAAGTGGGCGAAAAAAATCAAGAATGAATGGGGTGGACATGAAATTTACCGGAGAACGGGTACGCCGATTCATCCGATGTCCCCTTTGGTTAAGCTTATTTGGTTGCGGAACGAACACCCTGCAATTTTTGAAAAAACAGCTAAGTTCATCTCCATAAAAGAATATGTGTTTCACCAGTTGTTTGGTGAGTACGTGGTGGACCATTCCATTGCTTCAGCAACAGGCTTGTTGAATCTTGCAAAATTGGATTGGGATGAGGGAGCTCTCGGAGTGGCCGGTGTGACGCCAGGAAAGCTGTCCCGCCTGGTGCCGACAACGGAAATCATCACAGGATTGAAATTGGATTGGGTCCTAAAACTGGGCTTGCCTGCTGATGTAAAATTTGTCATAGGTGCAAACGATGGTGTCCTTTCCAATCTAGGCGTCAACGCTGTACAGCCAGGCGTGGTGGCTTTGACTATCGGAACAAGTGGCGCGATCCGCACTGTTGCGGCCAAGCCTATAACTGATCCGAAGGGAAGAACATTTTGCTATGCACTGACAGAAGACCATTGGGTCATTGGTGGTCCAGTCAACAATGGCGGCATGATTATGCGCTGGCTTCGTGATGAATTTTGCCAAGCAGAAGTCGAAGAGGCGAAAGCACTCGGTATTGATCCTTATGATGTGATGACAGCTAAAATAGCCCAAGTTAAACCTGGTGCGGAAGGCGTCCTTTTCCACCCTTATCTTACAGGTGAACGTGCACCATTATGGAACGGAAATGCACGCGGTTCCTTCTACGGACTTGGCATCCACCATAAAAGAGAGCACATGATGCGTGCGGTACTGGAAGGTATCAATCTTAATCTTTATACGGTCTTGTTGGCATTGGAAGAGATTATCGGAATTCCAGAAAAAATTCACGCCACTGGCGGTTTTGCACGCTCAGAAGTATGGTGCCAGATGCTTTCTAACATATTTAATCAGGAAGTAAGCATCCCTGAAAGCGTGGAAAGTTCCTGCCTTGGTGCAGCTGTGCTTGGAATGTATGCACTAGGTGAAATAGACTCTTTTGATGTGATGAATGAGATGGTGGGGACGACGAATGGATATGTTCCTGATCAGGCGGAAGTGGAAGTTTATAAAGAGTTGACTCCTTTATTCATCCGTTTGAGCCGTTTGTATGAGCAGGAATTTGATGCGGTGGTGGCGTTTCAGCAGAGGAAATGATGAATAGATTATAAAGCTGTTGATTGGAGCGAAAGGCGAAGACTCCAGCGGGAGGTAGCGGTAGCTTGAGACCCCACAGCGAAGCGAGGAGGCTCAAGCACACGCCCCGCGGAAAGCGAAGCCTGGCGCGGAAATCAACAGCGAGCATATACGAACATAAAAATAAAGAACGACATTCTCCCGGTCACCACCATAGCGAGATTGTCGTTCTTTTTTGTACAGCTGATTTAATTTTTCTTTTTTTGTCTTAGTCATTTTTGTCGTAAGGTTAGCCAATGCGTAGGTGCCGCGTCCGATTTCAGGATTGCGTCTGCCTTCGCGGACTTGCTTGTTGCTCAGTTTCTTCGCTTTACTTTTTGCCAAAATGATCACTCCTAACATATATTTACAAAGAGTATAACGGAAAATAGGAATATTGGAAATAGGTTTTCAGCGGATTGCTATATTTTTCTCAAGCAGATTTCTGTTATAATATCACTATTGTGTAATTTTTGAGAGGTAGGTACGGAAACTGTGAAAAATGAACTTTTAAATAAAGAGATAGAACGCCGCAGAACTTTTGCGATCATTTCCCACCCGGATGCCGGGAAAACCACGTTGACGGAAAAACTTTTATTATTCGGAAACGTTATTCGTTCAGCTGGTACGGTTAAGGGGAAAAAATCCGGAAAGTTTGCAACTTCTGACTGGATGGAAATTGAGAAGAAGCGTGGAATCTCGGTAACGTCAAGTGTCATGAGCTTTGAGTATATGGATAAGCATATTAACATTCTTGATACACCTGGACATGAAGATTTCAGTGAAGATACGTATCGTACGTTGACTGCCGTGGACAGTGCCGTGATGATCATTGACTGTACAAAAGGGGTCGAGCCGCAGACCATCAAGCTTTTCAAGGTTTGTCGTATGCGTGGTATTCCGATTTTTACTTTTATCAACAAGTTGGACCGTGAAGGAAAAGAGCCGCTTGCGCTTTTAGAAGAGATTGAAGAAGTGCTTGGCATCGAGTCCTATGCGATGAACTGGCCGGTTGGAATGGGGAAACGCTTCTTGGGTGTTTACGACCGCTACAACGAAGTGTTTATCCGTTATCAAGGAAAAGATGAAGAGGATCGCATTCCTTTCAAGGAGTTGGACGGGGTGGAGGAGATTGCTACACACCCAACGTTCATTCAGGCAAAAGAGGATTTTGAACTACTAGAAGAGGCAGGAAACGATTTTGACATCAATAAGGTGAAGAACGGCCTGCAGACACCTGTATTTTTCGGAAGTGCGATTTCCAATTTTGGTGTGGAAATGTTTTTCCGTACGTTCCTAGATCTTGCAAGCGAGCCTCAGCCGCGTCAGACACAGGAGGAAAAAATTGAGCCCCAATCTACCGAGTTCTCCGGCTTTATTTTCAAAATCCAGGCTAACATGAATCCTGCGCATCGCGACCGTTTAGCGTTTTTACGTATCTGTTCCGGTGTGTTTGACCGTGGAATGACGGTAACGGTAAGCCGTACAGGCAAATCCATCAAGCTGGCACAATCCCAGCAGTTCCTAGCATCAGATCGTGAAACCGTCGATCTTGCCTACCCTGGTGATATCATCGGGATTTATGATCCTGGTGTATATCAAATTGGTGACTCCTTATATGGTGGTAGCCATAAGGCCGAGTTCGACGAGATCCCGACGTTCGCACCTGAGCTTTTTGTAAAAGTGGAAGCGAAGAACGTGATGAAAGGGAAGCAGTTCGGAAAAGGAATCACTCAGCTTGTTCAGGAGGGTGCCATCCAATTGTTCCGCCAATACGGTACGGAGGCTTACATCTTGGGAGCGGTTGGTCAGCTTCAATTGGACGTATTCGAATACCGCATGAAGGGCGAGTACAACGTGGAAGTCGTCTACAATATGATCGGCTCAAAAATTCCGCGTTGGTTGGAAAGCCAGGACGTGGATACAACGTTGTTTGATTCCCGTAACATCCTAGTGAAGGATCGCCATGATAAGTATGTTGCCTTGTTTGATAACGACTTCTCGTTACGATGGTTCCAGGATAAAAATCCGAAAGTCGGCCTGATTGATATTATGGCGGAAGAGGATTAATTCATTTATAAGCTAGGAAGCTCAAGATATCCTTTTTAGGAAGGGTGTTTTGGGCTTTTTTTGTTTTGTATAAGGATGAAGGGAAATCTCACTTAAAATTGCTGGTACCCTGCCGATATAAAAATAAAAGGACGGTAGTAGGGGGATTGTAAATGAACGAGCAGAAAGAAAAATTGTTGTGGTTAGGACTTTATCGAACGAGACATTTCGTTGTTGGTGGAATGACAATTCTACAAGTGAGCGGACGTGATGTGACAACAGGGAGTACAAAGGTATTCGTGGAAGAGCTGAATATGGAAAAATTGAGGTTTATTAGTCGGGTGCAAATTCCGGAAGGCAGTGATGTGCTGTTAGGGTTGAAATTCATGGTTTCCAATCAGGTGCTCGAATTTAAAGCCAATATTCTTGGAGTGCAGACAAACGTGAAAAAAAGAAGATACACCTATTTGGTTGAGTTTGTGATTGAAAATGATGATGACAGACAATCCATCCTTACATTCGTGAACAAGATCCAGCTGGCAAATAAACAGAAGAAATTGAGAAGTGTGACGGAGATTGCTGTGGAGGTTGAGTGATAAGGGAATATTACTGGGCAACCGTGTATAGGTGGAGATGATATTCAGGTTATTCCGGTCGACTAATTTTACTTATATCAAGGTTAAAAAACTGCTATACTAACATATAGAAGATTTTCGGATGAGATAGAAATGAGGTTTTCAGATTGTTGGTAAAGCTGGTTTTAGCATTGGTTATTCCTGCCCTGCTCGTGGTCCTTTTTACAAGAGTGACCTATAGCCTGTATGTTGGTACAGGTTTGGCGATAGTCTTGATTCTGGTCTCCATTATGAAGGGGCACGGGAATGAGTGGTATATCATCTTGATCGATATAGTCTCTCTTGTGGTCGGCTATTTGTACTCAAAGAAAATGGTAGGAAAGTTTAGATAGAAAAGAGGAAGCGAGATTTCCGTGTTATGGGAGATCTGCTTCCTCTTTTGCTTGTTGTGCTGCTTTTTGGTATTTGGCCAAGGATTCCTGCTCGTCTGGTGTTGTGGATTCAATTCTCGCAGGCCTTATAACCCAGAGTGGATCTTTCCCAAATGTCTCTCCATAGCCGGTCAGTACGCCTTTAAAGGTGAGAACGTCTCCTACCTGCGGAGCAGGGTCGAGCTCGTCTGCGAAAGTGACCAGTATGGCTGGCAGAAGCGGCTCCTGAAGCTCAAAAGTTGAGCTGTTCTCTACCCGGGTTACCGTTGCCGTCCACCTTACTGCCTTGTTTTTGTTATCTTTAATAAAATCATGGACATACGCTCCATCCACTTCACTATAGGTAAACTCCTCTTCAGGGTTTTCCAAAGCACGCTCATCCAGATAAGGAATGTTGATGGTTTCTTCGGGAATTTCGTTGAATGTACAGCCTGCCAAAAGTATGAACAAAATACCCATGCAGAGAGCTGTAAAACCTTTAAATTTCATTTTTCTTCCATTAAATAATAATTTCATCACAAATCTCCCTAAAAACAGTTTCCGATTGCATTTACTTGATAATGATAAGAATATAGAAAACAACTATTAAACGCAACAGAGACGGGTATAGAGAAAGAGAACATTTTATTTAAAGGCTTTGTTAAACGTCGCTATTGATTTCCGCAATAGGCTTCGCTTTCCGCGGGGCGACCTTGAGCCTCCTCGTTTTCACTGCGGGGTCTCAAGATTGTCGCTAATCTCCCGCTGGAGTCTTCGCCTTTTGCTCCAATCACAAGCTAAAAACAGGTATTAATCAACAACTAACTTTAACAGTGTTTATTTAAAAAGCGAATATAAGTTCGTATTTTTGTTGTTTTAGGTATCTGATGTGGTAGAATATTAGTAGAGGTTAGATGAACGGAAATGGAGGCTTTTTGTGGATGGAACAGTTTGAGTTAGTTTCTGGATATAAGCCGGATGGAGATCAGCCTACTGCAATCGCGGAGATTGTAGAAGGCCTCAAAAGCGGGAAAAAGCATCAAACACTTCTAGGTGCAACAGGTACCGGGAAGACGTTTACTGTCTCCAATGTGATTCAGGCGGTAAACAAACCGACATTAATTATCGCTCACAACAAAACGTTGGCTGGGCAATTATATAGTGAGTTCAAGGAATTTTTTCCTAACAATGCAGTCGAGTATTTTGTTAGTTATTATGATTATTATCAACCGGAAGCGTACGTGCCGTCTACCGATACATTTATTGAGAAAGACGCAAGTATCAATGATGAGATTGACAAACTGCGTCACTCTGCAACGGCCTCACTTTTTGAGCGAAATGATGTTATCATCATTGCCAGTGTGTCTTGCATATACGGTTTAGGGTCACCGGAAGAATACCGTGACCTTGTTGTCAGCTTAAGAACAGGCATGGAAAAAGAACGAAATGTCTTGCTGCGCGACTTAGTGGACATTCAGTACAGCAGGAATGACATTGATTTTAAGCGTGGGACGTTCCGAGTTCGTGGGGACGTGGTGGAGATTTTCCCGGCTTCCCGTGACGAACACTGCATCCGTGTGGAATTTTTCGGAGATGAAATTGACCGCATTCGGGAAGTGGATGCTCTAACAGGGGAGATACTTGGAGATCGCAATCATGTTTCCATCTTCCCTGCCTCCCACTTCGTTACCCGTGAAGAGAAGATGAAAAAAGCAATTGTGAACATCCAGGCCGAACTGGAAGAACGTCTGGAAGAGCTTCGTGAAGCAGGAAAGTTACTAGAGGCACAGCGTCTTGAACAGCGTACACGCTATGATTTGGAAATGATGGCAGAGATGGGCTTCTGTTCCGGAATCGAGAACTATTCACGCCACCTGACACTTCGCCCGGCAGGCTCGACTCCATACACTCTAATGGACTTCTTTCCTGAAGATTTCCTGTTGGTGATAGATGAGTCCCACGTTACCCTGCCGCAAATTCGGGGAATGTTTAATGGAGACCAGGCGAGAAAACAAGTCCTTGTGGATCACGGTTTCCGTCTGCCGTCTGCGAAAGACAACCGCCCATTAAGGTTTGAAGAGTTTGAAAAGAAAACAGCGCAGCTTGTCTATGTTTCTGCTACACCAGGACCATACGAGATTGAGCACACACCAAAAATGGTAGAACAGATCATCCGACCTACTGGGTTGCTTGATCCGGTCATCGAAGTCCGTCCGATCAAAGGGCAGATTGATGATCTTATCGGTGAAATTCATAAACGTGTGGAAAAGGATGAAAGGGTCCTTGTCACTACGTTAACGAAAAAAATGTCCGAGGATCTTACCGCTTACCTGAAGGAGTTAGGTATTAAGGTGGCGTATCTGCATTCGGAAATCAAGACACTTGATCGGATTGAAATAATACGAGAACTGAGAATGGGGAAACATGACGTACTTATTGGAATTAACCTTTTAAGAGAAGGGCTCGACATACCGGAAGTTTCGCTTGTCACCATTCTCGATGCAGACAAAGAAGGCTTCCTCCGTTCTGAGCGTTCCTTGATCCAAACCATCGGACGAGCAGCGCGTAACTCTAATGGAAAAGTAATTATGTACGCAGATAAAATAACGAAGTCTATGGATATTGCAATATCTGAAACGAAGCGTCGCCGTGAGATTCAGGAAGCTTATAATCTCGAGCATGGCGTTACGCCAACAACTATCCAGAAGAAAGTACCTGAGCTCATTCGTGCTACATTTGTCGCCGAGGAAGATGGCGATTACGATGGCAAAGTACGGACACTCAGACCGAAGAACAAGAAAGAAAGAGAAAAGCTCATAGAAAGCATGGAGCAGGAAATGAAAGATGCGGCAAAAGCGCTCGATTTCGAACGTGCTGCCGAACTTCGTGACCTCATCTTGGAGCTCAAAGCGGAAGGATGACTTAAGGATGGCAATGGATAAAATCGTAGTAAAAGGGGCCAGAGCCCATAACTTAAAAAATATAGATGTGACCATTCCCCGCGACAAGCTTGTGGTGTTGACGGGGCTTTCTGGATCGGGGAAATCATCTCTCGCCTTTGACACCATCTATGCGGAAGGCCAACGCCGATATGTGGAATCACTATCGGCTTATGCCCGCCAGTTCCTTGGGCAGATGGACAAGCCGGATGTGGATGCGATTGAGGGGCTTTCACCGGCCATTTCCATTGATCAGAAGACGACAAGCCGTAACCCGCGATCCACGGTGGGAACGGTAACGGAAATCTATGACTATCTTCGTCTTCTTTTTGCGCGGGTAGGGAGACCAACTTGTCCGAAACATGGCATAGAGATTTCCTCTCAAACAATCGAACAGATGGTAGACCGAATTATGGAATACCCAGAACGAACAAAACTTCAAATTCTTGCGCCGGTCATCCAAGGACGAAAAGGGACCCATGTAAAAACACTTGAAGACATAAAAAAGCAAGGATATGTCCGCGTACGTGTGAACGGGGAAATGATGGAAGTATCCGATGAGATTGAGTTGGAAAAGAACAAAAAGCACTCGATTGAAGTGGTTATTGATCGTATTGTGGTGAAAGAAGGAGTAGAAACTCGTTTATCTGATTCATTGGAATCAGCGCTCAGACTTGGAGAAGGAAAAGTGATTGTGGATGTCATTGGAGAAGAGGAGCTTCTTTTCAGTGAGCATCACGCTTGTCCACAATGTGGATTCTCCATTGGTGAACTGGAGCCGAGAATGTTTTCCTTCAACAGTCCATATGGTGCCTGCCAGAAATGTGATGGATTGGGGACAAAGCTTGAGGTGGATGTGGATCTGGTATTGCCGAACAAGAACCTCACCTTGAAAGAGCATGCACTTGCTCCATGGGAGCCGACAAGTTCGCAATATTATCCACAGATGCTACAAGCGGTCTGCAACCACTATGGCATTGATATGGATGTTCCAGTAAAAGATATCCCCAATAACCAATTGGAAAAGGTACTTTACGGAAGCGGAAAAGAAGAAGTCTACTTCCGCTATGAAAATGACTTTGGTCAGGTGCGGGAAAACTATATCCGATTTGAGGGAGTTATCCCCAATGTGGAAAGACGCTATAAGGAAACGAGTTCTGACTATATTCGTGAACAGATGGAAAAGTACATGGCCCAGCAGCCATGCCCTGCTTGTAAAGGGAACCGCTTGAAAATTGAAAGCTTATCCGTACTTATTAATGAAAGACATATAGGGAATGTCACGAAGTTTTCCATCGTGGAAGCCTTGGACTTCTTTGATAATCTTGACCTGACGGAAAAAGAAAGAAAAATAGCCAACCTTATTCTTCGAGAAATCGAGGAACGTCTAGGATTCTTGAATAATGTAGGGTTGGATTATCTGACTCTGAGCCGTTCAGCCGGAACGCTTTCCGGTGGGGAAGCGCAGCGGATTCGTCTTGCTACTCAGATTGGTTCGCGACTGACCGGAGTTCTGTACATTCTGGATGAGCCGTCCATCGGGCTTCATCAACGGGATAATGACCGACTCATACAAACACTGAAAAGCATGCGGGATATAGGGAATACACTAATTGTCGTGGAGCATGATGAGGATACGATGATGGCGGCAGACTATCTGCTCGATATCGGACCAGGTGCCGGCGTACATGGGGGTCAGGTGATATCTGCAGGTACCCCGGAAGAAGTGATGAATGATGAAGCTTCCTTGACAGGACAGTACCTATCAGGTAAAAGGTTCATCCCGCTTCCCACTGAAAGGAAGATTGTGAAGGACCGATTCCTTGAGGTGATTGGTGCGAACGAAAACAACCTGAGCAATGTGAATGTGAAGCTTCCTCTAGGATGCTTTGTTGCCGTAACAGGTGTATCCGGATCAGGTAAAAGTACACTTATCAATGAAATTCTGCACAAAGCGCTTGCGCAAAAATTACACAATGCCAAAACGAAACCTGGTCAGCATAAAGAAATCAAAGGGATTGAGCACCTTGATAAGGTTATCGACATCGACCAGTCACCGATCGGTAGAACCCCGCGTTCGAACCCGGCTACTTACACGGGTGTATTTGACGATATCCGGGACGTATTTGCTTCCACCAATGAAGCGAAAGTCCGCGGCTATAAAAAGGGTCGTTTCAGTTTCAATGTAAAAGGTGGTCGCTGTGAAGCGTGCCGCGGGGACGGAATCATCAAAATCGAAATGCATTTCCTTCCTGACGTTTATGTCCCATGTGAAGTTTGTCATGGTAAACGTTACAACCGTGAAACGCTTGAGGTTCAATACAAAGGGAAAAACATTGATGATATTTTGAAAATGACGGTAGAGGATGCTGTAAGCTTCTTCGAGAATATTCCTAAGATCAAGCGGAAGTTGCAAACCATCTATGATGTTGGACTTGGCTATATCACACTAGGCCAGCCTGCTACCACCTTATCAGGCGGGGAAGCACAACGTGTCAAATTGGCATCGGAACTGCACCGCAGATCTACCGGCCGTTCTCTTTACATTCTGGATGAGCCGACGACAGGGCTGCATGTAGACGATATTGCGAGACTGTTGAAAGTGCTTCAGCGTCTTGTGGAAAATGGTGATACTGTGCTTGTGATCGAGCATAACCTGGATGTCATCAAAGCGGTTGATTATATGGTGGACCTCGGTCCTGAAGGTGGAGACAAGGGAGGTAGCATCATCGCTACGGGTACTCCAGAAGAGATCATTGAAGTGGAAGCCTCCTACACAGGTCAATACCTACGTCCGGTTCTGTTGCGTGATCGCGATCGGATGGAGCAGAGAGTAAGAGAAGTGGAGACAGTGAGCAAGGGTTGACCTCGCTTTGACAAATAGAAAAAAGGATGATGGACACGCCAGGTCGGCGGCCATCATCCTTTTTATTTGTCTATTACTGGTTTGTCTCTTGTTCTTTAACTTTCTGTTCAATAATATCCTTTAGGAAACGAACATCCATCTCGTAAGTTTTTTCTTTGAAACGAATTTCTCCAGTATTTTCGTTCAGCTTTCCTTTCAGATGAAAGGATGCACTCTGAATGATATACTCTTTTGTTTCTTCATCATAATTAAAATTTGCTCGATCTATTTCTTCCGTCACCACAGGACGAATCGTATTCTCAACATAGTTGGAGGATGACTCCGTAAAATCAGGGCCAAGTACTCCGAAGAAAATCAGTCCTGCCAGCACTAGGCCGACAATAATCAGTTTGGACAAAATGCTTTTCAAGAATGGAATCACCACGAACAAAACGACCAGCACGATAATGATTGTCAACATATGATCCATTATAAAATCCAATACAATCCACTCCTTCCACACAATCTATACCCAGAAACTAAGCTCATTATACCATGGCAGCCATCACGACCCAAAAATTTCGATGTTGATAAGTACTTGTTGATTTCCTTCCAGGTGTTCGCTTTCCGCGGGGCGGTGCTTTCTAAGACTTGAGGCGTACGACGTAAGTTCGAAAAATCCTGCCGGGGTCTGACCCCTTTTCGCAAGTTTTGTGCAACAATAAGAGTAGAAAGCAAGAAATGAAACTTTTAGGTTGGTTTAGTCGTAGAGTTATTATAGATGTGTTTGAAATTTGGGTAGAGTAGTTTAAAAGGAGGATGTTGATAGATGGAAGAGCGTAAACGTATTTTGAAGTTGGTGGAGGAAGGGAAGCTGACGGCGGAAGAGGCTATCATTTTATTGGAGAGTTTGGAGAAGAATAGTGAAGAGAAGAATTTGAGGCAGGATGAGATTGTTTCAGAGCTGACGAAGGATGCCAAGGGGTCTCAGGAGGCAGAAGAGAATATTTTCCAAGCATTATCCACGAAGGTATTTTCAAATTCAAATTCAAATTCTCAGTCTAAAACGGGATCTGGCTCTTACGACAAGGCAAAATTTGATTCCTATAGTAAGCAGGCTTCCTCTTTTAAGAATAATATTTTGGATTTCGTCGGAAGTGCCCTACAGAAAATCAAAGATCTGGATCTGGATTTCAACTTTGGTCCTTCGATTTCGATCCAGCACATTTTCCAGCAATCCGATGTTCATTTGCAGCACATTGATTTGGATGTGGCGAATGGAGCGGTGAAGGTGGTTCCTTGGAAAGAGAACGATGTGAAGATCGAGTGTGAGGCGAAAGTGTATGAAGAGAACAATCAGGACGATGCCCGCAAAGCGTTCTTGAGTGAAGTGCTTTTTTCGATAGAAGCAGGGAAGCTAAGATTTTCCGTCCAGAAGAAGCATATTAAAGTGAATGCTACGGTTTATGTACCAGAAGAGAAATACGATAACCTGAATATCCGGATGTTTAATGGACCGATTTCAGGGGAAGGTTTACATGTAAAGTCGATGAAGTTGAAATCGGCAAATGGCTCGATTGCATGGGATAACCTGACGAGCGAATATATTGAGGCGGAAACGGCAAATGGTCATATCAAGCTGATGGATTGCCATGCAAAAGAAATTGAAGCGGAAACCATCAACGGTATGCTGAGGGTCCGAGGCGATATTGAAAAGCTGGATGTTCAGAGTTTTAACGGAAGTGTTGTTGGAGAACTTACCGGTTCTGCCGCCCGCTCCATCATGGCAAAAACAAAAACAGGCAGTGTCGACCTGTTCATTCCAACAGTCAATGCAGTGGAAGCCGAGCTGAAAACAAACCTTGGAAGCTTCACATGTGAGGTTCCGGGGATGGATGTGGTGGAAGAGAAGAATGAGGTTGTGCAAAAGGCGCTTCATTTCAAAGCGAAAAAGGAAGATGCAGCCCTTACCTACATCCTTGCAGAAACGACAACTGGTTCCATTTTAATCAAACCATATGAGGTGAAATAACTATGAAACGTCTAATACGTTCCAAGAACGACCGCAAGCTTGCGGGTGTCCTTGGTGGTCTAGCTAAATACTTGGGAGTGGATGCAAACCTATTACGTGTCATCTTTGTGATCTTGCTATTCCCAACAGGTGTGATGCCATTAATTCTCACGTACTTTGTCCTGACATTTTTACTACCGAATGAAGAGACTGAGATACGCTGATGAGATGGGCAATTAGTATTCTCGTCAATGCATTAGTATTAGTCGTGGTGGCCGGGTACTTTGACTCGTTCCAACTGAGCGGGGTCGGGGCGGCCATCATCGCCAGTCTTATACTGGCGGTCCTGAATACAATCGTAAGGCCGATCTTGGTGATTCTCACCTTGCCGGTTACGCTGCTGAGCTTGGGATTGTTCCTGTTCGTCATCAATGCCATCACCTTGATGTTGACCGCCTTCCTAATGGGCGATGCTTTCAATATTGATGGTTTTGGAACGGCAATACTTGCGGCGATTGTCATCGCATTGTTGAATCTGTTGATTCAGAAGGCGATTGTCGAGCCTTTGCAAAATAAGAAATAGATTGTACGCGAACCTGGGGAAGTGGGTTCGCGTTTTTTATGTTTTATGAAAGGCCGCTGTTGATTTCCGCACCGGCCTTCGCTTTCCGCGGGGCGCCTGTGGAGCCTCCTCGGCAAGCCTGCGGGGTCTCCACTACGCGCTACCTCCCGCCGGAGTCTTCGCCCTGTGCTCCAATCAACAGCTAGGAGAAACTAAATCCTACTCACTTTCCTCTGCCTCAATCCTCCCACTTAATAAAAAAGCCAAATAGTGCTAAAATGAGAAAAGGTTGTTTTTACATAAGAAAAGTGACACAGAAGACACTATGTCAAATGTTTATGTGTTTAATATGAAGGAGGTTTTGGCCTTGCCAAAGGTTCGGACGAAGGATCTTATTGAGAAATTTAATTTTGAATTGGTTTGTGGAGAAGAGGGCATTAATCGTCCGATTGCGACAAGTGATATTTCGCGCCCTGGAATAGAGATGGCCGGCTATTTTACTTATTACCCGGCGGAGCGCATTCAGTTGCTTGGAAAGACGGAGCTGTCTTTTTTTGAAAGGCTCACTCCAAAGGAAAAAAGGGAGCGTACGAGTCAGCTTTGTACAGACATCACTCCAGGGATTATTGTTTCAAGGGATATGGAAGTGCCGCCAGAACTTGTAGAAGCAGCGGAAAAGGAAAGTGTACCGCTCATGCGTTCACCGATGAAGACCACGAGACTTTCCTCACATCTGACCAACTATTTGGAAGGAAAGCTTGCGCCGACTACGGCGGTTCACGGGGTGCTTGTGGACATTTACGGAGTGGGCGTGCTCATCACAGGGAAGAGTGGCGTCGGTAAAAGTGAGACGGCACTGGAGCTTGTAAAAAGAGGGCACCGTCTTGTTGCGGACGATTGCGTGGAAATCAGGCAGGAAGATACGGATACGCTTATCGGGAATTCCCCTGAATTGATTGAGCATCTGCTTGAGATCAGGGGTCTTGGAATCATTAACGTCATGACGCTTTTCGGAGCGGGAGCTGTGCGAAGCTATAAGCGAATCACACTCGTTATCAATCTAGAGCTTTGGGATAAAAACAAGCAATACGACCGCGTTGGATTGGATGAAGAGAAGATGAAGATCATCGACTCGGAAGTGACAAGGCTGACGGTACCGGTTCGTCCTGGACGTAACTTGGCTGTTATCATTGAGGTGGCAGCGATGAACTTCCGTCTCAAGCGAATGGGCATGAACGCTGCCGAGCAGTTCTCCAACCGTTTGTCCGGTGTTATCAACAGTGAAAACGAGCATGAAGACATTTAATAGATAATGGAGTGTGGGGAACATGTTGTTAGGAAACATTGAACCGTTAAATCCAGTGCTGATCAGCTGGCCAATCACGGTTTACTGGTATGGTGCCATCATCGGTACCGGGGCACTGCTTGGTTTATGGTTAGCGACAAGGGAGTCGGAAAGGCGCGGACTTAACAAGGATGTATTCGTCGATCTTGTCCTATTTGCCATCCCGATCGCCATTCTTTGCGCGCGTCTGTATTATGTAATTTTTCAGTGGGATCATTATTCCCAAAACCCGGGCGACATCCTTAAAATTTGGGAAGGTGGCCTTGCGATTCATGGTGGTTTAATTGGTGCCATTACTACTGGTTTTATTTTTGCTAAAATTAGGGGCATTTCGTTCTGGAAGCTCGCAGATATAGGCGCACCAAGTATACTTCTAGGTCAGGCTATCGGCCGCTGGGGCAACTTCATGAATCAGGAGGCTCATGGTGGAGAGGTCACTAGAGAGTTCCTCGAAGGCTTGTATCTCCCTGACTTCATCGTCAACCAAATGTATATAAACGGAGCTTACTATCATCCCACTTTCCTTTATGAATCAATTTGGAATTTTGTCGGAGTCGCTCTGTTGCTATTACTTAGAAAAGTAAATCTAAGACGCGGGGAGCTCTTCTTGAGCTATGTAATCTGGTATTCTGTCGGACGTTATTTTATAGAAGGACTTCGTACAGACAGCTTGATGCTGACGGAATCCTTGCGAGTGGCGCAGGTCATTTCCATTGGACTAGTTATCCTCGCGATTGCGTTAATCATTGTCCGTAGAGTGCTAGGCATGGCCAACAAGCGCTACCTCGACATTGATAAAAAAGAACGCTACATGGATTCGAAAAACAAGTCGGAAGCGAAAAAGTAAACGAAAGCCTCCAACACACAGATAAAAGGAACGGCTACGCCAAGGGGGAGGGGCAACATGTTTCAAACATTCAAACGGGGACTAAAGGTTGGGCTTGGAACAACGTGGACACTGGGGAAAGTGATTTTCCCGGTCACCCTCCTTGTTGGCATCCTTCAGCATACACCTGTTTTACAATATCTTATCAAAGCAATCGCGCCGATCATGGGGATCTTCGGGTTGTCAGGTGAAGCCGCCATACCGCTCGTTATCGGTAATTTCTTGAATCTCTATGCGGGAATTGGGGCCATCCTTACGTTGGATTTGACGGTAAAAGAAGTGTTTATTTTAGCGGTAATGCTCTCGTTTTCCCATAATCTTCTGGTGGAATCGACGGTCGCTGCAAAAGTAGGCCTGAAAATATGGGTGATTCTTGTTGTCAGATTGGGCCTCGCCTTTTTCTCGGGAATCATCATCAATCTTGTCTGGAAGGGTGGGGGCGAGCTTGCTCAGTATGGAATGGTCGCAAGGTCCGAAGAAGCTGTAACAGGCTATCTTCCCATCCTGCTTGATGCGACCCAACGCGGATTGATGGGAATCCTGCAATTGGCCATCATCGTCATCCCTCTCATGATTCTTGTGCAATATATGAAGGAGCTTGGCTGGTTGGCGGTGTTCTCCAAGTGGATGGGACCGTTCACACGAGCACTCGGAATGAAGGAAAACACCTCGACCACGATGGCTGCCGGACTGCTGATTGGCCTTGCTTATGGAGCAGGGGTTATGATTCAGGCGGTAAAAGAGGATAATGTAAGTAAGAAGGACCTTACACTGGCATTCATCTTTCTCGTTGCCTGCCATGCCGTGGTGGAAGATACGCTGATCTTTATTCCACTTGGAATTCCGGTCTGGCCGCTACTTGCCATCCGCATCGTTACGGCCGTGCTGCTGACGATCGCAGTGGCCTTCATCTGGAAACGAATAGAACTTGCAAAAAGAAAGGAAGCATCTTATGACCATTAACACGCTGCTTTTTGACTTAGATGGAACTCTGATTGATACGAATGACCTGATTATCGAATCGTTTCTTCATACGCTGGATCACTACTACCCGGAACAATATGGCCGTGAAGACATCCTTACTTTTCTAGGACCTCCTCTGTACGACACCTTTGTCAAAATGGATGAGTCCCGGGTGGATGAAATGATCACGCATTACCGTGACTTCAATATGACCAACCATGACAAGTTAGTAAAAGAATTTGACGGGGTATATGAAACGGTGAAGGCTCTACATGAAAAGGGTTTGAAGCTTGGAATCGTGACGACCAAAATGCGTCAAACCGTTGTGATGGGTTTAAAGTTAACCGGTCTCGATCAGTTCTTTGATGTGGTCGTATGTCTCGACGATGTCACCAATGCCAAACCAGATCCGGAACCAATTCACCTTGCCCTCCGTCAGCTTGGGTCCACACCGGACGAAGCCATCATGGTAGGCGACAATTATCATGATATTTTAGCTGGAAAAAATGCCGGCACGAAAACAGCCGCGGTCAGCTGGACCATCAAGGGCGTCGATTACCTCCAATCCTTTGAACCGGATTATATGCTGACCCATATGGAAGACTTGCTGCCACTTGTAGGAGTGAGCAAAGGTGAGTAGACGGACCACCCGCTATCCAGTGGAAGGCGCGAATTCCCTTTGGCATGTCTATAAGACGGTCCCTTTTATAAAGGTAGTTAAGAATTTTGCAGTGATACAGCTTGCCCGATACACCCCGTTTCTTGGGATGAAAAACTGGCTCTACCGCACCTTTTTGCGCATGAAGGTAGGAGACCAGACATCCTTCGCCTTGATGGTGATGCTCGATGTCATGTTCCCGGAAAAAATAAGTGTTGGCCGCAATACGGTCATCGGCTACAACACGACGATCCTCGCCCATGAATACTTGGTGAAGGAATACCGTCTGGGCGATGTCGAGATTGGCAGCGAAGTGATGATCGGAGCAAACACGACCATCCTTCCTGGCGTCATCATCGGCGACGGCGCCATCGTCTCCGCCGGCACACTCGTACATAAAGACGTCCCAGAAGGCGCCTTCGTCGGAGGAAACCCCATGCGTGTGATCTACACCAAAGAAGAAATGCAAGAGCGATTGAAGTTCTAGACGGAGGTACCTTCTTAATTGCAGGTCTCCCCTGATGATTGGAGTGCAAGGTGTGAGACTCCTGCGGGAGGTAGCGTTAGGTTGAGACCCCGCAACGAAGTGAGAGGCTCAAGCAACGCCCCGCGGAAAGCGAACACCTGGAACGGAAATCAACAGGGAGTTATAACACTTATTTATACTACCTAATACAACAAGCACTTTGTCTGCAAGGATAAAGTGCCTTTTTTTACCCAAAATATAGAAGACTACACTCAAACCACTAACACTTGACCAAAAAGCTTCATTTTGTTAGTATGTTACCATATTAGCGAACTAAAGGATTTCAGATTATTTTAAAAAGGTGGGTATCCACATGTCAAAACTATTCATGTTCGAAAAACCACTAGGAATGCGGGATACGCTTCCTTCCTTATATGAAGCAAAACAGAACGTTAAAAACACGATGACAGCCGAAATCAGTCAATGGGGCTATCAATTCATGGAAACCCCGACACTTGAATACTACGAAACAGTCGGCGAGGCATCCGCCATTCTCGACCAGCAGCTATTCAAGCTACTAGATCAGCAAGGACATACACTCGTCTTAAGACCCGACATGACCGCACCAATTGCAAGGGTGGCCGCATCTAGGCTCTTGAATGAAGGCTATCCGCAGCGCCTGGCCTACTCTGCCAACGTATTCCGTGCCCAGCAAAATGAAGCGGGCAGACCGGCGGAGTTTGAGCAGATCGGTGTTGAGTGCATTGGGGACCGTTCCATCAGTGCCGATGCCGAGATGATCGCGTTGCTTGTGGCCTTGTTGAAAAAGGCCGGCCTTTCCACGTTCACCGTCGCGATCGGGCACATCGGCTTCCTGCAGGAAATTTTCCTCGATGTAGTCGGAAACGAAGAGCGCGCGGCTACTTTAAGAAGATACTTATATGAGAAAAATTACGTGGGATACCGCGAGCATGTAAAAAGCTTGCCGTTATCCTCCATTGATAAAAAACGTCTTTTAAACTTATTAACATTAAGAGGGGATTCATCTAACATCGAACTGGCAAAAGAAGTGCTCGATGGCGAGGCGGGAAAGAGGGCTATTCAGGAGCTGGAGCAGCTTTGGACAATGCTTGAAGCCTATGGAGTCACTGATTCCGTGAAGCTGGATCTGAACATTGTCAGTCATATGAGCTATTACACCGGGATTGTTTTTGAAACGTATGCCGGGAACATCGGTTTTCCTATCGGAAATGGTGGGCGTTACGATAAGCTATTTGAAAAATTTAACCGGGAAAAATCGGCGACAGGGTTTGGCATTCATCTTGACAGGCTCCTTGAAGCGAAGAATGTACAAAAGGTCGAAGCGGACATCCATGGCGTCCTGTTCAGCCAGGTGAGAAGAGCGGAAGCCATCGCTTTTGCGAACGAGAAAAGACAGGACGGGGAAAAGGTGGTTCTGCAGGATATCGCCGGTGTGGAAAATGTGGATGCATGCACCGCGTCGTTTAGCGATGTGACCTTTTTTCTTGGAAAAGCCAGAAAGGAGAGCGAATCATGAGCGTACTGACCATTGCGATGCCAAAGGGGAGAATTTTTGAAGAGGCGGCACAGCTGCTGGTGAAAGCAGGATACCGGATTCCTCCCGATTTGGAGAACTCTAGAAAATTAATCATTGATGTACCGGACGAAAACATGCGCTTTATTTTAGCGAAGCCGATGGATGTCACAACCTATGTGGAGCATGGTGTCGCAGATGTCGGGATTGCCGGCAAGGACGTGATGCTGGAAGAGGAAAGGGACGTCTACGAAGTACTCGATCTAAAAATCAGTGACTGCTATCTCGCGGTTGCCGGACTGCCGGGCACGGAAATGAAGGATGTGGCACCAAAAATCGCGACCAAGTATCCTGGAATTGCATCTAGTTACTACCGGGAGCAGGGGGAACAGGTGGAAATCGTCAAATTGAACGGTTCGATCGAGCTTGCGCCACTCATTGGTTTGTCTGACAGAATTGTGGATATTGTATCCACAGGTCGGACCTTGAAGGAGAATGGGCTCGTGGAATTCGAGCGGATTGTGGATATCACGTCCCGCCTGATTGTGAATCCTGTGAGTTACCGTTTGAAAGATAAACAGATTGATGAACTTGTGGATAGATTAGCTGAGGTAGTCGGGGAGGTGTAACGCGATGAAGATAAAGAGAGTGGAAGAATCGGTGTCGCTACGCCGTTCGATCGACCAGGGAACTGAAGAGCAGCGGATCGCGGTTCTTCAAGTGATTCAAGCGGTTAAAGGGAATGGTGACAAGGCGCTTTACGAATACACCGAAAAATGGGACGGTGCCAAGCTGACCTCATTGAAGGTGACAAAAGAGGAAATTAAGGAAGCATATGAACAGATTTCTCCACAGATTATCAACATTATCCAGGAGGCGGCAGAAAATATCCGCAGTTATCACCAGAAACAGGTGAAGCAGTCGTGGTTATCCACAAAACCTGATGGGACGATGCTTGGACAACAGGTGACCGCCCTTGATGCGGTCGGAGTGTATGTGCCGGGCGGGAAAGCTGCTTACCCATCCTCTGTGCTGATGAATGTCATTCCGGCACAGGTGGCGGGAGTCGAGCGGATTGCGATGGTAAGTCCGCCGGCCGCGGATGGAACATTGCCTGCAGGAGTCCTCGTGGCAGCAGATATTCTAGGTGTGGATGAAATCTACAAAGTCGGCGGGTCGCAGGCGGTCGCAGCGCTTGCCTATGGGACGGAAACCATCAAGCCTGTGGATAAAATCGTCGGACCGGGGAATATATTTGTCGCCCTTGCGAAAAAAGAAGTGTATGGACTTGTGGATATCGATAGCATCGCAGGACCTAGTGAAATTGTAGTACTTGCCGATGATACGGCTCACGCAAACGAGATTGCGGCAGACTTGCTGTCCCAGGCGGAGCATGATGAGCGGGCTTCAAGTGTTCTAGTAACCACTTCGGCATCACTTGCAGAAATGGTCGCTCAGGAAGTAGAAGAGCAGCTGTCCACCCTTCCACGCGAGGCAATTGCACGTGTTTCCATTGAGGATTATGGCACCATTTTTGTGACGGATTCGATAGAGGAAGCACTACGTGTCGTCAATGAGCTTGCACCGGAGCATCTGGAAGTGATGACAGCAGAGGCGATGAATCTTCTTCCGTTTATCAAACATGCGGGGGCGATTTTCCTCGGAAGATATAGTTCTGAGCCGGTTGGGGATTACTTTGCCGGACCGAACCATGTGTTGCCGACAAACGGGACAGCGCGCTTTTCCAGTGGATTATCTGTGGATGAATTTGTGAAAAAGTCCAGTGTGATTATGTATAGTGAACAGGCATTGAGAGAGAATGTGGATAAGATTGCGACGTTCGCACGGCTAGAGGGTCTAGAAGCACATGCACGGGCAGTGGAATCTAGATTTACTAACAAGAAAAAGTGAGGAGACATTTTGATGACACGAACAGCCAGTTTAGAGAGAAATACGAAGGAAACGCAGATACAGCTTTCTTTTTCAATAGATGGGGAAGGGTCGGCAAAGCTTGAGACGCCAGTTCCGTTTATGACACATATGCTGGATCTTTTTACGAAACACGGTCAGTTTAACCTGGATTTGCAAGCAAGTGGGGATGTGGATATCGATGATCACCATACAACGGAGGATATCGGGATCTGTCTTGGTCAGGCGTTAAAAGACGCACTTGGGGATAAAGTGGGGATAAAAAGATACGGAAATGCCTTTGTGCCGATGGATGAGGCGCTTGCACAGGTAGTTGTGGATTTAAGCAATCGCCCGCATCTTGAAATAAGAGCGGAATTCCCAAGCCAGAAAGTCGGCACGTTTGACACAGAACTAGTGCATGAATTTTTATGGAAGCTTGCGTTGGAGGCCCGGATGAACCTTCATGTGATTGTGCATTATGGAACGAATACCCACCACATCATTGAAGCGATTTTCAAGGCGCTTGGCCGTGCGTTGGATGACGCGACGACGATTGATCCGCGTGTTAAAGGAGTACCATCGACGAAGGGAATGTTATAGAAGATGATTGGCATCATTGATTATGGAATGGGGAATTTATATAGCGTCAGCAAGGCACTCGAGCGGATGGATGTGGAGTATGTCATCTCCAATGACCGGGATGTGCTTTTTGAAGCGGAGGGGCTCATTCTCCCTGGGGTCGGCTCGTTCCGTGACGCCATGTCCATTTTACAGGAAACGGGTCTTGATTCTTTTATAAAGGAAGAAGTGGCCAATGGGAAAAAGTTGCTTGGTATCTGCCTTGGCATGCAGTTGTTGTTTGAGGAAAGTGAAGAAAATGGGATAACAGAAGGTTTGTCCTTGTTAACTGGCAAGGTCGAACGCTTTCCTGGGGAAACAGCGGAAGGCGCGTCATACAAGGTTCCACATATGGGATGGAACAAGCTTGCGTTTCATCAGGCATCCCCGCTTTTGGACGGGGTACCAGAGGACTATGTCTATTTTGTCCATTCCTACTATGTAAAGGATTTTGACGAAGCAGAGTTATTGGCTAGCAGTACATATGATGTGCAGGTGCCTGCGGTGGTTGGGCGTGCAAATGTGTTCGGCACCCAGTTTCACCCGGAAAAAAGCAGCAATGTCGGCTTGGCAATCTTAGAGAACTTTGTAAACCTTGTGAAGGAAGAGGAGCGATAATATGAGTTTTACCATCTATCCGGCAATTGATATGCGCGGCGGAAAATGTGTGCGCCTGCTGCAAGGCGACTATAGCAAGGAAACGGTTTACGGCGATTCCCCGTTTGATATGGCGAAAACGTTTGTGGAGCAGGGAGCGGAGTGGATTCATATGGTGGACCTGGACGGTGCGAAGGCAGGTTCTCCTGTTAATGATCGGTTTGTGCTGAAGGTGGCCAGCGAGTTGTCTGCAAAGGTGCAAATCGGCGGTGGCATCCGGACTGCAGCGGATGTTGGGCACTATTTATCGAACGGAGTGGACCGGGTCATTTTAGGGAGTGCTGCAATCAATGATCCATCCTTCGTTCGTGAGATGCTTGCGAGGTATGGTGGTTCCCGTATAGCAATCGGCCTTGATGCCAAGGACGGCTATGTGGCAACAGAAGGCTGGGTGGAGACATCCACGGTAAAGGCGACCGTGCTTGGAAAAGAGCTCGCGGACGCCGGAGCGGATACGTTCATTTTTACGGATATCGCGACGGACGGTATGCTTTCCGGTCCGAATGTAGAGGCGACGGTCGAGCTTGCCCGTGTGACAGGGGCTTCGGTTATTGCCTCAGGTGGAGTGAGTTCCGTTGAGGATCTATTGGCATTAAGAAAGTTTGCGGCCGATGGCGTGTCAGGTTCCATTGTCGGGAAAGCGATCTACACGGAGAAAATCAACCTTGCCCAAGCATTGGAAGAGGTGAAATAGATGCTGACGAAACGAATCATACCTTGCTTGGATGTAAAAGAAGGACGTGTTGTAAAGGGCGTCCAATTTGTGGAGCTTCGTGATGCAGGCGATCCGGTCGAGCTTGCCGCTTTTTATGATGAAGAAGGGGCCGACGAGCTGGTATTTCTGGATATCTCCGCATCCCATGAAGGTAGGGAAACGATGGTGGATGTGGTCGAGCAGGTGGCGGCAAAATTGGCCATACCGTTTACGGTCGGAGGCGGTATCAACTCCATCGAAGATATGAAACGATTATTGCGTGCCGGTGCAGATAAAGTTTCCTTGAATACGGCGGCATTACTGAACCCTTACTTGATTCAGGCTGGAGCGGATTACTTTGGCTCGCAATGTATTGTTGTTGCAATTGATGCAAAGTATGACGAGAGCCTTGGATCTTGGAGAGTTTACACACACGGTGGCCGCCGAGAAACGGATCAGGAAGTGGTGCAATGGGCTCGTGAAGCTGTCCGGTTGGGGGCAGGAGAGATATTATTGACGAGCATGGACAGCGACGGCGAAAAGAAGGGCTTCAACCTGGCGCTGACAAAAGCGGTGAGTGAAGCTGTATCTGTGCCGGTCATTGCCTCTGGCGGTGCCGGGGAAGCGTCGCATTTCCTTTCGGCGTTTGAAGAAGGTGCGGCAGATGCAGCATTGGCCGCCTCCATTTTCCACTATAAAGAAACGAGTGTAAAAGAAGTGAAAAGCTACTTGAAGGAGAAAGGGGTGCAGGTTCGATGATCAATCTTGAAGCGATTAGGTTTGATGAAAAGGGGCTTGTCCCAGCAATCGTGCAGGATGCTTCTAGTAAGGAAGTGTTGACGCTCGCTTATATGAACGGGGAGTCCTTGGTGAAAACGGTGGAGACCAGGGAAACTTGGTTCTGGAGCCGTTCTCGTAGTGAGCTATGGCATAAAGGGGCAACTTCCGGTAACACGCAGCGTGTTGTGGAGATGCGCTATGACTGCGATCAGGACGCAGTGCTTGTGTTGGTGGAGCCAAAAGGGCCAGCATGTCATAAGGGAGAGTCGACTTGTTTTCATGAGGTGGTGCTGGCTGGTGAGGCTGGAACTTCTGGCGCTTCTGGAACTGGTGTGAGCGTTGGGGCTTCCGGTTCGGCATCTGGTATTTTAGCTCAGTTGGAGTCTGTGATTGCATCCCGGGCTGTGGATAAACCAGAAGGATCTTATACAACCTATCTTTTTGAAGAAGGTGTGGATAAGATTTTGAAAAAGGTTGGCGAGGAAGCGGCGGAAGTAATCATTGCTGCAAAAAACCGTGACCGCGGAGAACTTACATGGGAAGTTGCCGATCTGTTTTTCCATGTGATGGTGCTACTGCGTGAGCAGGATGTAAGCTTGGATGAGGTCTTGGCTGTGCTGGAGAAGCGGCACGCTGGGAAGAAGCTTGATGGGATGGTTGAATAGATCATTCGAATGGAAAATTTGACGCTTTCTTGGTTGCTTGTTGGCAGCTGGGGAGGTGTTTTTTTGTATAGGGATGTTGGGGGAGAGGGAAGGGTTATGGGGGGAATAATCCAATAAATGGACTCTCCTAAATTAAGAATTCCCTTAATGAGGGTAAAAATGTTTCAAAAACTAATGTCCCAAGTGCTTTTTCAAATAGAGCAAACCATTCTCTCTCATTTTCTACAATAGCATCTTTAAAACAAACGTTTGAATAATGGAAAATGGAAAGTCAATTGTACGAAGGGGTACAGCTGGTGAAGTAGGAATTAACTTTTGAGATTGCTATCTTGAGAAAGTTTTTTTGGGGAGGTAGTATGGAAGCACTTCTCCAAAGGATGGAATTCCGCCACACATCAAAATTTCCCACCTCCCTTTCAAAGCGGTGTTGTGTTATACTACGAACGGTAAGTAAGTTTGTATGGAGGCTATAATGGGAAAAAATCCGAATGTGAAACAAGTTGCTAAGATCATCCCATTTGCGCAGAATGGCGATTATTTTTTTCAAAAGGGCATCCGCGCTTATCGGAAGCGGGATTTATATAAGGCAAGAAAATGGCTACAGCGTGCGGAGGCGATGAAGCCGAGTGATGCATCGATTATGTGTCAGCTGGCGATTGTTTTAACCGAGCTTGGCGACTATCAGCGTTCCAATGAACTTTTAGAGGATATAATAGAAGATTTGGCACCGGATATGCATGACTGCCATTACTTTATGGCGAACAATTATGCATATTTAGGTTTGTTCCAGGAAGCTAGAAAGCATGCCGAGGAATACTTGACGATGGAGCCGGACGGGGAGTTCGTAGAGGACACAGAAGACCTGATTGATCTTCTGGAAATCGAAACGGACGAAGCGGAGGATTATGTGGAAGGACAGGATCACCTAATAGTCATGCAAGAGAATGCGAGAGGCCTGCTTGAAAAAGGTGAGCTTGATGAAGCATTGGCATTGCTGGAGCAGATTATCGAGGAGTATCCGCAATTTTGGTCCGCCTACAATAACCTGGCGCTTGCCTATTTCTACAAGGGCAACCTAACAGAGGCGCGAGATGTGCTCGAGGATGTACTGGAGAGGAACCATGGCAATCTGCATGCGCTTTGCAATCTGCTTGTATTTTTCCATTACGAAAACAATGTAAAGGAAATGAATGAGCTTGCAACAAGGCTTGAAAAGGTGACACCAATTCTGGTAGAGCACCGTTATAAGCTTGGCGCGACTTTCGGGCTGATCGGCAGATATGAGTTATCCTTCAAATGGTTGCGTTCCTTGCAGAAAAACGGATTTCAAGGTGATGGCACGTTTTACTTCTGGCTGGCGAATGCGGCCTATCATACGGAGAGGTCTACGGTTGCCGAGCATGCTTGGGCGAAAGTGCTTGAGATGAACCCTGAGAAGGCTGGGACAGAGCCATGGAACCATATGGGAGATAAAACGGTCGAGGAAGAAGAGGCGGAACAGCTTTACCGCATTTTCCAATCGAGCTTCTCGAGTAAGACAACGGTCAAAAATGTGTTAGAGCAATCCTTTGTCACATCGTCTGTACGCGAATTTGCCATGTTTGCCTTATTGAATCGTAAAGATGTTCCGGTCAATGTGGTAAATGGGTATGAAATTGCAACACTTTTAAAAAATAAACAAGTGGATTCGATCGTAAAAGAGTGGTTTGATCTTTATGCACGCGCATCAAAGCAATCCATCACTTTCACGAATGCACCTGCATGGGCGGGCGCTTTTGCCTACGTCTGGAGCAAGGGGAACGGCTATGCCGTAACTCAGAAAGAGCTGGTGGAAACATATGAGATTTCTGCAAGCACTTTAAGGAAATACATTAAAAGAGTAGAGGAACTAGTTGCTACCTTTTCTTAAAAACCGGGCCGGAATATGGCTCGGTTTTTTTGCTGACTTCCCTCATGAGCAAAAAGTTGGACGCACAGCCTGCCTGTTATATAGGATAGTAACTGGGAATACTTTAAAAGTGTATTCCGTAAATATATATCTAAAATTGGATGAAAATAGGGTTATCATAATAGGAAGTAAAAGAGTTAAAAGGAGTGGGCAACATGACAGAAGAAAAAATTTATGATGTGATCATTATTGGAGCGGGACCTGCAGGTATGACTTCCGCGGTTTACACATCTCGTGCGAATTTGAGCACGTTGATGATCGAGCGCGGAATGCCTGGTGGACAGATGGCAAACACGGAGGAAGTGGAGAACTACCCTGGTTTTGACCATATCCTTGGACCTGAGCTATCCACTAAAATGTTCGAGCATGCGAAGAAATTCGGTGCCGAGTATGCATATGGTGACGTGAAAGAAGTAATTGATGGAAATGAATATAAAACAGTGAATGCTGGCAGCAAATCCTACAAAGGCCGCACAGTCATCATTTCAAGTGGTGCCGAGTACAAAAAAATCGGTGTTCCTGGTGAGAAAGAGCTTGGTGGACGCGGGGTTTCCTACTGTGCCGTATGTGATGGTGCGTTCTTCAAAAATAAAGAATTGGTCGTTGTCGGCGGAGGGGACTCTGCTGTGGAAGAGGGCGTGTACCTGACCCGTTTCGCATCTAAAGTAACAATTGTTCACCGTCGTGATGAGCTACGTGCACAAAAGATCCTTCAACAGCGTGCATTCGATAACGACAAAATTGACTTCATCTGGAGCCATACTATTAAAGAAATCAACGAAAAAGACGGCAAGGTTGGTAGCGTGACGCTTGTAAGCACAAAGGATGGAGCCGAGCAGGAGTTCCAGACGGATGGTGTGTTCATCTACGTGGGGATGCTTCCGTTGACAAAACCGTTCCTGAACCTTGGTATTACAAATGACATGGGCTATATCGAGACAAATGAGCGCATGGAAACGAAAGTACCTGGAATCTTTGCAGCTGGAGACATCCGTGAAAAAACATTGCGCCAAATCGTAACGGCAACAGGTGACGGAAGTATCGCTGCACAAAGTGCCCAGCACTATGTGGAAGAGCTTGTGGAGGAGTTAAAGGCAAACGCAACGAAATAATGGGTATGTCGAACTATAAAAGAAGCTGTCGAAACATCCCCTTAACCAAAACGTAACTGCGCCTTAACGCATCTGTAACAGCTTTGAAACAATAATCGGTTATTATATAAATAGTAATTGACCCCCTTTTATAAATATAGTGGATGACACGGGTTCCCTTTTTCCCGTGTCCTTTTTTTATGCCTTTTTTGGATACAGAATAACCCCCCCTGCTATCGCCCAAATGTACAACCTTCCAAGTAGAACATTCGAAAAGCATTTCCCTACAAATTGATTGGAATACAAGGTTTGTTTAATCTCTTAAAGAAAGCTATGATATACTTAAAAAAAGCGTTTACACGTATTTGTTTCCAAATTGGAATCGATACCTGTCAGGAATCCTTACATAGAGTTCGCTAATTTGTAGAACTTTCTTGTGTCTTAATAAGTGCATTTGCTGTAAAATAAAAATGATACACTTGGCTAGTTTTATTTTTGATATTGAAATACCACCTATAGATTGCAGTGCAAGGTGTGAGACTCCTGCGGGAGGTAGCGGTAGGTTGAGACCCCGCAACGAAGTGAGGAGGCTCAAGCACCGCCCCGCGGAAAGCGAACACCTGAAACGGAGATCTATAGGGGTTCTATAGACATCTAAGAACAAAAGGGGTTGTAACCATGCAAAGAGTAACAAATTGTGTGCTAGTAAAAGATGACCAAGTGCTACTATTGCAAAAACCGCGTCGTGGTTGGTGGGTTGCACCTGGTGGAAAAATGGAGCACGGAGAATCGGTAAAAGATACGGTCGTGCGTGAATATCGTGAAGAAACAGGCATCTACTTAAAAAATCCTGCCCTTAAGGGTGTTTTTACATTTGTGATAAAAGAGGGGAAGGACATCGTGTCTGAATGGATGATGTTCACCTTCCTTGCAACGGAGTATGACGGACAGAATGTGAAGGAATCAGAGGAAGGGAAAATCGAATGGCATAAGCAAGAAGATATCGCAGCACTTCCTATGGCGCCAGGGGATTTTCACATTCTCGATTACCTCATTAAAGGATCTGGCATGATTTTCGGGACGTTCACGTATACGCCGGATTTCGAATTGTTGTCCTACCGTCTGGATCCAAATTGATTGGCGTATAAAAAGCCAGAATTAAAGGAGTGAAAACAATATGAGTGCAGGTACGAGCAGTGATGTGGAATTGGTGATTATCACTGGGATGAGCGGAGCGGGAAAAACTGTTGCCATCCAAAGCTTGGAGGATCTTGGCTTTTTCTGTGTCGATAATCTTCCTCCGACGTTGCTTCCAAAGTTTTTAGAGCTGATGGAAGAGTCGGGCAATAAAATGAATAAAGTGGCATTGGTCATGGACCTGCGCGGGCGTGAGTTTTTCGACAGCCTGTTTGAAGCGCTGGATGACATATCAGAATTATCTTGGGTGACACCACAGATTCTATTCCTGGATGCGAAGGATTCGGTTCTTGTTAGCCGTTATAAGGAGACAAGAAGATCACATCCATTGGCAAAATCGGGACTCCCGCTTGAAGGAATCGAGCATGAGCGTGAGTTGCTAGAAGAACTGAAGGGCCGTGCGCAACTAATCTTGGATACTTCCAACTTAAAGCCACGTGAACTCAGAGAGAAAATCCTCAAACAATTTGCTACACACTCCAAACAGACTTTCAAATTGAATGTTGTTTCCTTCGGGTTCAAGTACGGACTTCCCATTGATGCAGACCTAGTATTTGATGTGCGATTCTTGCCAAATCCTCATTATATTGATCATATGAGACCGATGACAGGACTCGATGAAGAAGTATCGTCCTATGTGCTGAAATGGACGGAAACGCAGAAGTTCATTGAAAAGCTGGGCGATTTGTTAAGCTTCATGCTTCCGTATTACAAGCGGGAAGGGAAGAGCCAGCTGGTGCTTGCCATAGGATGTACAGGTGGGCAGCACCGTTCCGTAACCTTGGCAGAGTACTTCGCAAAGCATTTTAAGGATGAATATGATACACTCCTTACACATCGAGATATCGAAAAACGAAAGGGTAAACACTGATGAAACGTCAAAAGGTACCCAAAATTGTCATTATCGGAGGGGGAACGGGGCTTCCTGTTCTTCTCCGTGGATTGAAACATTATGATGTCGATATAACAGCGGTGGTAACGGTTGCTGACGATGGCGGAAGCTCCGGAAGATTGCGTGATGAGCTCCATATTCCTCCACCGGGGGATGTCCGCAATGTCCTGGCAGCGTTATCGGATGTGGAACCCCTGATTGAGGATCTGTTTCAGCACCGCTTTGCAACTGGTAACGGGTTATCCGGTCATTCACTCGGTAATTTGCTGCTAGCAGCCATGACGACGATAACAGGGGACTTTGTCCACGCGATTCGTGAAATGAGCAAGGTGCTGAATGTGCGAGGCAAGGTACTGCCGGCTGCTAATCAAAGCGTTGTATTGCATGCAGAGATGGGGGACGGTTCCATTGTTACAGGAGAATCAAAAATCCCCACGCATGGGCAGAAAATCAAACGGGTGTTCCTTACGCCAGAGAACGTCGAGCCATTGCAGGAATCAGTAGAGGAGATTGAGAAGGCAGATCTTATCATCGTGGGTCCTGGAAGCCTTTACACCAGCATCCTGCCGAACCTTCTTGTTCCAAAGATCGGCGAGGCGGTGTGCAATGCCCATGCGAAAAAGGTGTATATCTGTAATGTCATGACACAGGCTGGCGAGACTTTGGAGTACACGGCAAGCGACCATGTCAAAGCACTTTACGATCACCTTGGCTGCCGTTTCATGGATACCATCCTTGTAAATGAGGAAGGGATTCCTGAAGAGATCGCCATTCGCTATAAAAAAGAATCTGCAACACCGGTTGTATACGATATCGCGGCCTTGTCAAACCTGGGGCTAGAGATTATGCATGACAAAATCATTCGCTATGAGGACGGGGTCATCCGTCATGACACCCAAAAGGTGGCGGCACTCTTATATTCGATGATAAAGGACAAATAGATAGATGCAAACGGATGCATCGCTGGTGGTACCGGTGAGGGGGATGGCCTGGGCTGTTTAAAGCTTTTGCATACCTCTACCACACCAAGTAAACTCACACTGGGGGTGATCAACGATGTCCTACGCTTCTGAAACGAAAAAAGAACTAACAACCATAGAAACCAAAGACTGTTGCGTAAAGGCAGAGCTTGCGGCACTTATCAGGATGAACGGGTCACTGTCCTTTTCCAATCGGAAACTGATCCTAGATATCCAAACTGAAAACGCAGCAATTGCCCGCAGAATCTATACGTTGACAAAAAGGATATACGATGTTCGTGTCGAATTGCTTGTACGTAAGAAAATGAGATTGAAGAAAAACAACGTCTATATCGTCCGGTATGCCGAGCAGGCCCATTACATCTTGGATCAACTGAAAATATTGAAGGATGGTTTCACCTTCGTCCGAGATATATCAGAGGATCTGATTGCCAAAAAATGCTGCAAGCGCTCGTATTTACGTGGTGCCTTTTTAGCTGGGGGCTCTGTCAATAATCCGGAGACATCTTCTTATCATCTTGAAATCTTTTCGCTCTACCATGAACATAATGAATCTTTGTGCGAGCTTATGAATATGTTTCACTTAAACAGTAAAACATTGGAGCGTAAGAAGGGCTATATCACATACCTGAAAGAGGCGGAAAAGATTGCGGAGTTTCTTAGTATCATTGGCGCCCATCAGGCGTTGCTGAAATTCGAGGACATCCGGATTGTTCGCGATATGCGGAATTCTGTCAACCGACTGGTGAACTGTGAGACCGCCAATCTCAATAAAACGATTGGTGCCGCCATCAGGCAGGTGGAAAACATCCGCTTCATCGACAGCACGGTCGGGCTCGGAATTCTGCCTGACAAGCTCCGCGAAATTGCCGAGCTACGTGTTACCTACCAGGATGTAACACTGAAGGAGCTTGGTGAAATGGTATCAAGTGGGACCATCAGCAAATCAGGCATCAATCACCGACTACGAAAAATAGATGAAATTGCCGATAAACTACGTGCAGGGGAATCTGTTAAATAAAGCTGAGTCAGGCAAACTCGTTGTTTGTGAGACTGCTTCGACCAGCCAACATAAATTGGATAGAGGAGGAATACACATGGTACAAAAACAAGTGGATGTTCGTTTGAAAACGGGCTTACAAGCACGTCCGGCTGCCCTTTTCGTACAGGAAGCAAACCGCTTCTCAAGCGAGGTTTTCTTAGAAAAAGACGGTAAAAAAGTAAATGCGAAAAGCATCATGGGCCTAATGAGCCTTGCAATCAGCTCTGGCACGACGATTACTTTAATCGCTGATGGTCACGACGAAGAAGATGCAATTGCTGCATTGACTGAATACGTGCAACAAGAGAACTAAAAAACCGGGTCTCCCCTTGATGGGAAGCCCGGTTTTACTTTTATTGGTTGTTATTACGGATTACTTTGTCGATTAGTCCGTATTCAAGTGCGCGGTCAGCTGTCATGAAGTTGTCGCGGTCTGTGTCGCGGGAAATCACTTCGATTGGCTGGCCAGTTTGCTCAGATAGGATTGTGTTCAATTTTTCGCGTAGGAACAAGATGCGTTTTGCTGCAATCTCGATTTCCGTTGCTTGACCTTGTGCTCCACCAAGTGGTTGGTGAATCATGACTTCACTGTTAGGAAGCGCGAAACGCTTGCCTTTAGCTCCAGCAGCAAGTAAGAATGCTCCTATGGAAGCGGCCATACCCACACACATTGTGCTAACATTCGGCTTAATGAAGTTCATTGTATCGTAGATAGCCATACCAGCTGTGATGGAACCACCCGGGCTGTTGATGTAAAGGGAGATATCTTTATCAGGATCTTCCGCTGCCAAGAATAGAAGCTGAGACACGATGGAGTTAGCCACATTGTCATCAATTGCACTTCCAAGCATGATAATACGGTCTTTTAATAAGCGGGAGTAAATATCGTACGCGCGCTCCCCACGGCTTGTTTGTTCAATAACTGTAGGAATTAAGTTCATCTCACTTTTCCTCCTTGAAATTTAAGTTTTCTATCGACATAGGCTCCTATGTAAAAATGGGAAAAACTTAGGCGAACCTATACCAATTAGTAAGTATTACTAAATCTTTATGTACTTTTATCATACATACAAGGTCAAGAATGGTCAAATAAAAACCATCGCAAAAACCCCCATTTTTCCCCATGTAATAATCATATCCAGTATGTGGTGTGATTAAACTTCAAACGGGCGTTACCGAACGGCCTCTTCATAAAAGTTATTTCCTTAAGTATGTGACTTCCTGTTGCCCGCCTCTCGACATCTGGTGTATAATTTGGTATATTAATAAAGTTCCATTTGCAGTGTGCGCTCGTAGCTCAGGGGATAGAGCGGTGGTTTCCGGTACCGCGTCATGCGGGGGTTCGAATCCCTCCGAGCGCGCCATTTTAATTCTATATTGGAAAAACTTACTTTTGAAATTAAAACGACAAGCATGTTATATTATTACTTGTAACGGACAAGCGCCGTTATCTTATATGATCTATTCACCCAGTGTCGGCACACTGGGTTTTTATTTTGTCCAAAAGAGGCATCCCACTTTAATGAGGGATGCCTCTTTTTACATAGTTTAATATTTTTTTAAAAAAAAGTGATCCAAGATAAAACCCTCTCCGTTAGGTAGATAAGAAAGGCAAAACGGGGCATGTCCCCTAAAAAAGGAGAGGAAGAGGAATGATGAAGAAATTGATGGCTTTAGTCATGGCATTTACTTTACTTGTACCAACATTTGCTTTTGCGAATGAGGTGAAAACACCTGCAGCAGATTTGAGGGCGACGTTGGATCATCTTCTATCCGAGCATTTTGTTTTAGCGGTAGCATCCATGCAGAAAGCATATGATGGAGATGAAGATACGGTAGCAGTTTTAGCGGCACTCGATCAGAACGCGGCTGACATGCAAGTGGCAGTGGAGTCCGTGTATGGTGCGGAAGGTGCTCAACAATTCAACGATATTTTTGCAAGTCATAATGATTACACAGACGATCTAGTGAACGCAGCAAAAAATGAAGATGAAGAAGCCCGTCAAGCAGCGGAAGCGGAAATCGAAGAATTTGTCGTAGAGTTCTCTACATTCTTAGATGCAGCTACGGAAGGTAATCTTCCACAAGCGGCAGCAGAAGAAGTTATCCGTGCACATGAAGCGGATGTATTAAAAGTATTTGATAACTATGTAGCTGGTGAGTACGAAGCAGCGTACATGGCGTATAGAGAAGGATATGCACGTATGTTTGATATCGGGAAGGCTTTATCCGGCGCGATTGTTACACAGATGCCTGATAAGTTCGAAGGTTCGACAGTTGATACACCTGCAGCAGATTTACGAGCTACTCTAAACAAATTGGCAGCAGAACACACTACTTATGCAACAATTGGCATGCAAAAAGGTTTTGATCAAAAAGAAGATGTAGATTTTATTAACTGGGCGGAAGATGCACATACAGCTGACTTTAAAGCAGCGATTGCGTCAATCTATGGAGACGAGGGTGCAGCACAGTTTGAAAAAGTATGGCAGGCAAATCACATTGATGCACAAAGCATGATCGTAGCTGCAGCTTTGGAAGAGGACGAAGCGGCTAGAACAGAAGCGGAAGAGCAATTAAAAACTTTTGCTAAAGACTTTGGTGGATTCCTTGGTGCGGCAACAGAAGAAAACTTACCTTCTGATGCAGCAACTGAAGCGGTATGGGCACATGAAGAGTTGGTATTAACTTCTTTCGATCAGTATGTAGCTGGTGATTATGAGGCAGCATACGATACTTTCCGCGAGAGCTATGCATTCATGTTCGGAATTGGTGAAACCCTTGGTGGAGCAATCGTCACACAACATCCTGATAAGTTCGGTGGAGAAACAATGCCAAGTGAAATGCCGAATACAGGAATGGGTGGAGGAAGCACAAACAATACTTCCATTACGTTAATTGCAACAGTTCTTGGAGCAATGTTCGCTATCACTGCATTCGTGATGGTTCGTCGTAAAAAAGCTTCTGAACAAGCATAATAGACTGGAAAAACAATAGTTTGAAAAACCTTAGGCAGGTAAAAGAAGAGGGCGATTCTCTCTTCTTTTTGCCGTAATTAGGAGTGTGTGGTGATGTATAAAAAAACGCTAGCTGCGGCGGGGGTTACCGGAATTATATTTTTTGGAATAGGCTGTCAGGCGGGATTCATCGGGTCGACCCTTCAAGATGAAGTGATGGTAGATTCTGAAGTTGCATCAGTGGAAGAGGTCGGGGCGATCGACCTGGGTGATGAATTTGTTAAATTGAGAAATGAGCAAGAGGACAAGGAAGGGGAGGAGCAGGAGATAGGAATCATTCCTGCCAATCTGAAAATTCCTTCCATCGAGGTGGATGCCACCGTCCAAAAAGTCGGATTGTTGGATAATGGCCAAATGGGCGTCCCAGATAACGAAGAGGATGTTGCCTGGTTTGAACCTGGGACAAAGCCTGGGAACAAAGGGAACTCGGTTATCGCAGCCCACGTCGATTCACGGGAAGGACCAGCCGTGTTTTGGGACCTGAAGAAACTGGAAACTGGTGATGAGATTATCGTTACGGATGAAGAAGGAAGTGAATTGACTTTTGTGGTCAATAGAGTAGAAAGATACAAAAGGAATGAAGCTCCGATTGAAGAGATTTTTGGGAGTGCGGACTCCAAAAGCTTGAACCTCATCACATGTACAGGAACATTCGACCGTGCAAATGGTGGTCATGAGGAGCGTCTTGTTGTTTATTCGGAGTTAAAAGATTCCCAGTTAGTCGTGGAAATCGAGCAACCTACAGCACCAACCAATGTAGTTGTGCATGAGGGGCATATCACATTCCATGCAGTCCGGGAAGAAGGGATTGTCGGATACCGTGTCTATCGTGCGGGGGATGACGGGGAGTTTGAACATGTCACAAGCATATCCTCCCATCAACGAAAGAGCTACACAGATCCTGATGCCCCGAACTATTCCTACTACGTGACGTCCATCAATGCGCAAGGCGGGGAATCGGAGCCTTCGGAGGTGGCGTCACTGGATAGAGAAGAAGAGGATAAAGTAGATTGAGGTTTGGAATAGTATATATATGAAGATTGCAGCAGTAGGAAAGCAGGAAAGAAACCCATCGAGGTTTAACTTTCCTGCTTTTTTGTTTGATTTCACCAAATTTAAGAATGACCATAACAAAACCACAATAAAATAGAATGGCAGAAATATAATGAATAACTTCGACATAAGTGCGGAAATTCCTTTTGGGGTCTGACCCCAAAAGTGATTTATAGGAATATTTTTAAAGCTTACAAGATCCCGAAAGTCATGTAGAATAAGGGTAGATACCGGAAATGGGCAACGGATGAAGAGTGGCCGGAGGAGGAATGGGAAGTATGAAGCAGTCTGTTGGTTTGTATCAGGAGCAGTCGTTGAGGCTTGCGATGACGCAGGAGCTGAAGCAGGCGATTACGTTGTTGCAGTATTCAACGCTTGAGATGGTTGATTTCCTGAAAGAGCAATCGCTAGAAAACCCGCTTATGGATTTGAAAATACCGACCACACAAAGGGAACTTGCCTCTTCACGTGTGCAGCGTTTAAAGCCCAAGAAAATCGGGACTACCACCTCACAAACCTTTTCCATTGAGAATTTTAGTAAGCATGGAGAATCCCTTCAACAATATATAGAGCAACAGCTGGTCGACAGCCCCCTTTCTCAAGAAGAGAGGCAGCTTGCAAAACGAGTCATCCAGTACATGGATCCCAATGGCTACATTCAAGAGGAGCCGTCAACCATTGCCGAGCAATTAAAAAGACCGATAGAAACAATAGAAGACTTGCTTAACAATATCAAACAACTCGAACCTGCAGGAATCGGCGCCGGCAGTCTGCAAGAATGTCTTTTGCTCCAGTTAAGACGCCAACCGAACCGTAACGAAATGGCAGAAGCTATACTGGAAAATGACTTCACCCTTTTCGCTGAGAAAGCGTGGAAAATATTAGCTAAGAAATATTCCATCAGTCTCAAAGAGATACAAGCGATTCACGATGAAATTGTAAAATTGAATCCTCGTCCAGGAAACAAATATGAAACAACAGAAAGGCCGAAATACATCATTCCGGACCTGGTCGTCCAAAAGCATCAAAATCAATTTATTGTTTCATTGAACGAAGAAATCATCCCACAGGTTCATATAAACAAACAATACGAGGCGGCGCTTAAAAGCAAAAATGAACTGGAATCCTATCTGCAGGAAAAGCTGCAACAATGCCAATGGATTGTCAAAAGCATGGAGCACCGCAAATACACACTCGTAAAAGTGATGGAAGAGATCCTCCTCGCTCAGCAGTCTTTCTTTTTCAACGGACCATCATTTTTGAAACCGCTGACATTAAAGGATGTTGCGATAAGACTTGATATTCATGAGTCCACGGTGAGCCGGGCCACAAAGGAAAAATATGTGCAAACACCGTACGGACTGTTTGAACTGAAATACTTTTTCAGTCAGGGTCTTAGTGGGCAGTATGAAGAGGAAACGTCGACAAAGCAAGTGCAGCAGCTAGTGGATGAGCTGATAAAAAAAGAAAATAAGCAGAAGCCTTTGTCCGATCAGCAGCTGACAAACATCCTGCAAAAGCAGTATCATATAAACATCTCACGGAGGACGGTGGCAAAGTACAGAGATCTTTTAAATATCCCAAGTTCCTCCATGAGAAAAAGGTATGACTAGATAGAAAGGCAGATGCGAGAAAAATGAACCTTCAATTTTATACAAAAGTGGATTGTCCACTATGCGACAAGGCGAAAGCAAAGCTTAACGAACTGCAATCCGAACTGAATTTTACGATAGAAGAATTTGATATCTATAAAGATGACTCATTACTGGAAAAATATCAGCTGATGATTCCAGTAGTGGAGCATGATGGCGAAATGCTTGCATATGGGCAAGTGAACAAAGAAGAAGTAAGAAAGCGTTTACTTGAAAAAATCCGCTAAACCCTAGTTGCATAAGGGTTTCACCTTTGTTACAATCAACTTGTAGCAAGGGTGATTTTTTTTACCGCTACTGGGACATAATATGTCACAGTGGGACGTTACGTGTCCAACTAACGGTCAGAAACCAAACTTGGCATCAGGAGTCCATCAGGTAAAATACACACTCTGAAGGGGAAGCTATAATGAAACAGATTATTGAAGTACAAAAGAAATTGTTGCCTGATCTTCTTTCCATTATGCAGAAGCGATACGAGATCCTTAGATACATAAGGTTGATGCAGCCGATTGGAAGAAGAAGTTTGTCAGGCAGTCTAGGTTTGAGTGAGCGGGTGCTGAGAGGGGAAGTTGATTTCCTTAAAGCGCAGAACCTGATTCACGTCAGTGTTGCCGGCATGACATTGACGAAAGAAGGGGAATACCTCATTAAAGATCTAGAAGAGGTTATGAAAGAGGTTTCCGGTTTAAAGCAACTCGAAGCGGGAATAGAAGAAAAGTTAGGAATTACAAAAGTTGTCGTGGTTCCGGGTGACAGTGACCAATCCCCTTGGGTGAAAAAGGAACTCGGCCGAGCATGTGTATCAGCCATGCGAGAACGATTCCATGATGACAATGTCATTGCCGTGGCAGGTGGAACGACCGTTTCGTCAGTAGCGGAAATGATGACTCCCGACACGAAAAACCGTAATCTGCTGTTTGTCCCTGCTCGAGGCGGACTAGGGGAGAAGGTGCAAAATCAGTCGAACACCATTTGTGCCACCATGGCAGAAAAGGCATCTGGCGACTACAGGCTCCTACATATCCCAGATTCGCTGAGTCATGAATCCTACCAGTCAATGATTGAGGAGCCTTCTATAAAAGAAGTAATTTCACTCATTAAAAATTCTAGTATGGTTATTCATGGAATTGGAGACGCTAAAACAATGGCAGAGCGCCGTAAAACAGCGCCGGAAAATATGCGTAAGATCGAACAAACCCATGCGGTAGCTGAAGCTTTCGGGTACTATTTCAATGAAGCCGGAGAAGTGGTGCATAAAGTTCAGACAGTTGGAATGCAACTCGCAGATTTGGAAAAGATAGAATGTGTGATTGCAGTAGCCGGCGGTGCCTCAAAGGCAAAAGCGATTCAAGCGTATCTAAAAAAAGCTCCCCACACCATCCTCATAACGGATGAAGGAGCAGCAAAAGAGTTAATTAGGGACTAAACATCCCTTCTATAAAGGCTGTGTTACACAGGATGCTTAACACGTTCTCAGCATTTGATTGGAATAAAAGGCGTAGACTCCTGCGGGAGGAAGGGACATGGGAGACCCCACAGGCGAAGCCGAGGAGGCTCCCGGACCGCCCGCGGAAAGCGGAGCCTTTTATGGAGATCAAATGCGTGTTCAACACAGCCACCCAAATAAAAATTTCTTAGAAAAACTAAGGAGGAAATTAACATGGCAGTAAAGATTGGTATTAACGGATTTGGACGTATTGGACGTAACGTATTCCGCGCAGCATTAAACAACTCTGAGGTAGAAGTAGTAGCAGTTAACGACTTAACAGATGCTAACATGCTTGCTCACCTATTAAAATATGACAGCATCCACGGCAAACTAGCTGCAGATGTGAAAGTAGACGGCGACAACCTAGTTGTTGACGGCAAAACAATTAAAGTTACAGCTGAGCGCGACCCAGCGAAATTATCTTGGGGTGAGCTTGGAGTAGAAGTAGTAGTAGAATCTACTGGTTTCTTCACAAAGCGTACAGACGCTGCGAAACACTTAGAAGCTGGAGCGAAGAAAGTAATCATCTCCGCACCTGCATCTGATGAAGATATCACAATCGTAATGGGTGTTAACGAAGACAAGTACGATGCAGCTAGCCACAACGTTATCTCTAACGCATCTTGTACTACTAACTGCTTGGCGCCATTCGCGAAAGTATTGAACGACAAGTTCGGTATCAAACGTGGAATGATGACAACTGTTCACTCTTACACAAATGACCAACAAATCTTAGACTTGCCACACAAAGACTACCGTCGTGCGCGTGCAGCAGCTGAGAACATCATCCCTACAACTACTGGAGCTGCAAAAGCAGTATCTCTAGTATTACCTGAACTTAAAGGTAAATTGAATGGTGGAGCTATGCGTGTTCCGACTCCAAACGTTTCTCTTGTTGACCTTGTAGTTGAGCTTGACAAAGATGTAACGGCTGAAGAAGTAAACGCAGCGTTCAAAGCAGCAGCTGAAGGCGACTTAAAAGGAATCCTTGGCTACTCTGAAGAGCCACTAGTATCTGGTGACTACAATGGTAACCCTGAGTCTTCTACAATCGACGCATTATCTACAATGGTAATGGAAGGCAACATGGTTAAAGTAATCTCTTGGTACGACAACGAGAGCGGATACTCTCACCGTGTAGTAGACTTAGCGAAATACATCGCTGCTAAAGGACTATAATTTTTCATAGCAATAGATATTGCTTGGATAAACCTTATCAGCATTCTATAATAAGACATGTGAAGTAGAGGGGGATTGGGGAACACACCCCTCCCTCTTTTCATGTTTTTAAAACAAAATTTCCTTTCAAGGGAGGCCGTTCAAGATGAACAAGAAAAGTATTCGTGACATCGACGTCAAAGGCAAACGCGTATTTTGCCGTGTGGACTTTAACGTACCGATGAAGGACGGACAAGTAACAGACGAAACCCGTATCCGTGCTGCACTACCAACAATCAAGCACCTAGTGGATAACGGCGCGAAAGTCTTGCTTGCAAGCCACTTAGGACGTCCAAAAGGGCAAGTAGTCGAAGAGCTTCGCTTAAACGCGGTTGCAGCTCGTCTACAAGAGCTTCTTGGAAAAGATGTGAAAAAAGCGGATGAAGCTTACGGAGATTCCGTAAAAGCCATCGTAAACGACATGAGCGAGGGAGACGTACTTTTACTTGAAAACGTTCGTTTCTACCCTGGTGAAGAGAAAAACGATCCAGAACTTGCAAAGGCGTTTGCTGAGCTTGCAGATGTGTATGTAAACGACGCATTCGGCGCTGCACACCGTGCACATGCTTCCACAGAGGGTATCGCCCAGCACTTACCGGCAGTAGCAGGCCTCTTAATGGAAAAAGAATTAGAAGTACTAGGAAAAGCCCTTTCAAACCCTGAGCGCCCATTCACGGCAATCATCGGTGGAGCAAAGGTTAAAGATAAAATCGGTGTGATTGAAAATCTTCTAAACAAAGTGGACAACCTAATCATCGGCGGTGGACTTGCATACACGTTCATCAAAGCGCAAGGACACGATGTAGGGAAATCATTACTAGAAGAAGACAAAATCGACCTTGCTAAATCCTTCATGGAGCAAGCAAAAGAAAAAGGTGTGAACATGTACATGCCTGTGGATGTTGTTGTTGCAGATGATTTCTCCAACGACGCAAACACAAAGATCGTACCTATTGATGAAATTCCAAGCGACTGGGAAGGCCTTGATTGCGGACCTAAATCCCGTGAAATCTACGCGGATGTAATCAAAAACTCCAAGCTTGTCATCTGGAATGGACCAATGGGAGTATTCGAACTTGATGCATTTGCTGGCGGAACAAAAGCAGTAGGTGAAGCCTTAGCAGAAGCTACCGATACATATTCTGTCATCGGTGGAGGAGACTCTGCGGCTGCTGTTGAAAAATTCAACCTCGCAGACAAAATGAGCCATATCTCAACTGGTGGAGGCGCATCCCTAGAATTCATGGAAGGCAAAGAACTTCCAGGAGTAGTAGCGCTGAACGATAAGTAATTTAAGTATTTTTCTTTAGTATTAAAATAGTTTCTAGCTGTTGATTGGAGCAAAGGGCGGAGACTCCTGAGGGAGATAGCGCTAGGTGGAGACCCCGCAGGCTTGCCGAGGAGGCTCCAGCAGCGCCCCTAGGAAAGCGAAGCCATTTGCGGAAATCAACAGCGGAGTAAAAGAAACTTTACAACCCCAACCCCGAAAGGATGGATACCATGCGTAAACCAATTATTGCTGGTAACTGGAAAATGCACAAAACACTCTCCGAAGCAACAAGCTTCGTAGAAGAAGTAAAAGGACTAGTCCCTGCTGCAGACAAAATCGACGCAGTAGTATGTGCACCAGCTCTTTTCCTAGAGCGACTTGTTTCAAACGTAGAAGGCCGCGACCTTCAAATCGGTGCCCAAAACATGCACTTCGAAGATAGCGGGGCATTCACAGGCGAAGTTAGCCCTGTTGCACTAAAAGACATCGGCGTATCTTACGTGGTTCTTGGTCACTCCGAGCGTCGTGAAATGTTTGCTGAAACGGACGAAACAGTAAACAAGAAAACTCTAGCAGCATTCAAACACGGATTAACGCCGATCGTATGTTGCGGTGAAACGCTAGAAGAGCGCGAATCCGGAAAAACAAACGACATCGTTGGTAACCAAGTGAAGAAAGCTCTAACAGGCTTAACTTCTGACCAAGTTAAAACAACGGTTGTTGCTTATGAGCCAATCTGGGCTATCGGAACTGGCAAATCTTCCACAGCGGAAGATGCAAACGAAGTATGTGCACACATCCGCAGCGTAATCGCTTCTGAGTTCGATCAAGCGGCAGCTGATGCAGTACGCATCCAGTACGGCGGATCTGTAAAACCGACAAACATCGCAGAATACATGGCTCAATCCGATATTGATGGAGCACTTGTAGGAGGCGCAAGTTTAGAGCACCAATCTTTCTTACAGCTTTTGGAGGCAGGTAAGAATGACTAAGAAACCAGTAGCACTGATCATCTTAGACGGTTTTGCAATACGCGGCGAAACAACCGGTAACGCGGTGGCGCAAGCAAACAAACCTAACTTTGATAAATTTTGGAGCACATACCCGCACTCAGAATTAACTGCAAGCGGGGAAGCGGTAGGACTGCCTGAAGGGCAAATGGGTAACTCAGAAGTTGGCCATTTAAACATCGGAGCCGGCCGTATTGTGTACCAAAGTTTGACCCGTGTGAATGTGGCTATCCGCGAAGGGGACTTTTATGAAAATGAAACGTTCCTGAATGCCATTAAGCATGCAAAAGAAAAAGGAACCAACCTTCACCTGTTCGGCTTACTTTCAGATGGAGGCGTTCATAGTCACATCCAACATCTTTTTGCACTTTTAAAGCTTGCAAAAAGAGAAGGCTTGGACCGAGTTTATATCCATGGATTCCTAGACGGTCGCGATGTTGCACCTAAGTCCGCACCAGAGTTCCTTGAGCAACTGAACGAAAAGCTTCTAGAACTTGGAGTAGGCGAGATTGCAACCATTTCTGGCCGCTATTATTCCATGGATCGTGACAAGCGTTGGGATCGTGTAGAAAAGTCTTACCGTGCCATGGTGTACGGAGAGGGACCTACTTATAACGACGCGATGGAATGTATCAATGACTCCTACAACAACGGAATCTTTGATGAATTCGTCATTCCATCCGTCATGACAACAGAAGACGGAAGTCCAGTGGCAACCATTCAGGACGAAGATGCCGTTATTTTCTATAACTTCCGTCCAGACCGTGCCATCCAGATTTCCAACACATTCACCAATTCTGACTTCCGCGCATTTGATCGTGGGGCAAAGCATCCGAACAACCTTCAGTTCGTATGTTTGACTCACTTCAGTGAAACGGTCGATGGATATGTAGCCTTCAAACCAGTAGGGATGGACAATACTTTGGGCGAAGTATTATCTCAAAACGGCTTGAACCAGCTTCGTATCGCAGAAACGGAAAAATACCCGCACGTTACGTTCTTCATGAGCGGCGGACGGGAGGATGCTTACCCTGGGGAAGAGCGAATCTTGATCGACTCACCAAAAGTGGCAACTTATGATTTACAACCGGAAATGAGTGCTTATGAGTTAACAGATGCACTTTTAGCCGAAATAGCAGCAGATAAACATGACGCAATCATCTTGAACTTCGCTAACCCTGATATGGTCGGGCATTCCGGAATGCTTGAACCAACCATCAAGGCAGTGGAAGTGACAGACGAGTGCCTAGGGAAGGTAGTCAACGCCATCTTAGAAAAAGACGGCGTGGCCATCATTACAGCAGACCACGGGAACGCTGACGAAGTCGTCACGACAGAAGGCAACCCAATGACTGCTCACACAACCAACCCGGTACCAGTCATCGTTACTAAAAACGGCGTACAACTCCGCGACGGCGGAATCCTTGGTGACCTAGCCCCAACTGTGCTAGACTTACTAGGAGTGGCCAAACCACAAGAAATGACAGGAAGTTCGTTAATTAAAAAGTAATAGCTGATTTCTAGCTATAGATTGAAGTGCAAGGTGTGAGACTCCAGCGGGAGGTAGCGGTAGCTTGAGACCCCACAGCGAAGCGAGGAGGCTCAAGCACCGCCCCGCGGAAAGCGAACACCTGGAACGGAGATCTATAGCGGTGTTAAAGCAGTAAACAATAAAAATAATTTTATTCCTAAAGGAGAGTTACAAACATGCCAATTATCTCTGACGTTTACGCACGCGAAGTCCTAGACTCCCGTGGTAACCCAACAATCGAAGTAGAAGTATACACAGAATCCGGAGCTTTCGGACGCGCAATGGTACCAAGTGGAGCATCCACAGGTGAGCACGAAGCAGTAGAACTACGTGACGGCGACAAGTCCCGCTACCTAGGAAAAGGTGTACAACAAGCAGTAGAAAACGTAAACGAAATCATCGCTCCTGAACTAGTAGGTCTTTTCGACGTACTTGAGCAAGTAGCAATCGACGAAGCATTAATCGACCTTGATGGTACAGAAAACAAAGGAAAATTAGGTGCAAACGCAATTCTTGGTGTATCCATGGCAGTAGCGCGTGCAGCAGCTGACTTCCTTCAAGTTCCTTTATACCAACACCTTGGTGGATTCAACTCCAAAACGCTTCCAGTACCAATGATGAACATCATCAACGGTGGAGAGCACGCGGACAACAACGTTGACATCCAAGAATTCATGGTAATGCCTGTTGGAGCTGAAAACTTCAAAGAAGCACTACGTATGGGCGCTGAGATCTTCCACGCTCTTAAATCAGTATTAAGCGCTAAAGGCTTAAGCACATCTGTAGGGGACGAAGGTGGATTCGCTCCAAACCTAGGTTCTAACGAAGAAGCTCTTCAAACTATTATCGAAGCGATTGAAAAAGCTGGTTACAAACCAGGCGAGCAAGTAATGCTAGCAATGGACGCTGCAGCTTCTGAGTTCTTCAACAAAGAAGACGGCAAATACCACCTTAAAGGAGAAGGCGTTGTTTACACTTCTGCTGAAATGGTGGACTTCTACGAGAAGATGGCGGACAAGTACCCAATCATCTCTATCGAAGACGGCCTAGACGAAAACGACTGGGAAGGTTTCAAACTAATGACTGAGCGCCTTGGTGACAAAGTTCAATTAGTAGGAGACGACCTATTCGTAACAAACACAAAGAAATTGGCTGAAGGTATCGAGCGCAAAATCGGTAACTCCATCCTAATCAAAGTGAACCAAATCGGTACACTTACAGAAACATTCGAAGCAATCGAAATGGCAAAACGCGCAGGCTACACTGCAGTAATCTCTCACCGTTCTGGTGAAACAGAAGACAGCACAATCGCTGACATCGCAGTAGCAACAAACGCTGGCCAAATCAAAACAGGTGCACCATCCCGTACAGACCGCGTAGCTAAATACAACCAACTTCTTCGCATCGAAGATCAACTTGGTGACACAGCTCGCTACGACGGCCTACGTTCTTTCTATAACCTAAAGAAGTAATTACTTCTACATGAGGACCCGACTTCGGTTGGGTTCTTTTTTGTTTATTTGACTTCTAAGCTGTGGATTGGAGCAAAAGGCGAAGACTCCGAAGGGAGATAGCGGTAGCTTGAGACCCCGCAACGAAGTGAGGAGGCTCAAGCACCGCCCCTCGGAAAGCGAAGCCTAGTGCGGAAATCAACAGCGGTGATAAAGAGGATAACCTACCTCTCATTTCCTCTTGTCCACCTTGTCATAATGTGGTACATTTAATATAATCAGATATGTACGTTCCGCAGGAGGTGTAGTTTACATGACGTTATTTCTTACTATTTTACTTATTATCGTAGCAATCTCTTTGATCACAGTAGTACTACTTCAATCAGGTAAAAGTGCAGGTCTTTCAGGAGCAATCTCCGGTGGAGCAGAAACACTTTTCGGAAAACAAAAAGCACGCGGCCTAGACCTTGTTCTACACCGTACGACAGTTGTTCTTTCTGTATTATTCTTCATCTTGACGCTGTCCATCGCATACTTCGCATAATAAATAAAACCACTTTCCGAATCTGGAAAGTGGTTTTTTGCTGTTATTATCAAAAAAGCCTTGGTCACTTAACGACCAAGACTTCCTTGTTCTGTTCACTTGTCTTCTGGAGGAAGACTCGCACCTCTTCAATGGAAATTCCATAAGTTCTGGCCAATGTTAACAGGTCTACCCATTCTATATCCATTTCCTTATTCAAGCCTATTCTTCCTCCTTTTTATTACTTGTCTTCTTCTCACCCTGCTGCCATTTCTGAAATTCCATGTACTCCTTAAAATGAATAAAATCCTCTTTGCTCAGGCCCTCTGAGATTGCCCGCTGCACCAACCGTCTCCATTCCTCATCCAGCACCTGTAAATCTGTTTTTTCAGCTTCAGACTCACCGACTAACAAAAATTCCAAGTCTGTCTCAAGCGTAACGGCTATCTTATTTAAAAATTGTAGAGAAGGATTCGTCTGGATATTCCTCTCTAAATAACTCAAATAAGATTTCGACACACCAGCCAGTTCCGAGAGTTCACTCAATGAATAGCCCTTCTTCTTCCTCAACCTCTTTAAGCGCTCACCAAGCATACTCGTCCCCTTAATAACATATGACGTATGTTCATTATATAGCACATTCTATTCTTTATAAAAAACAAAATATTAAGAAAATAGAAGCATATGGGAGAAAACAAGTCTTTTTTGTTCTTTATTAAGAAAAAACAAACTAATTTAAACTTTTTCTTCTAAAGGAATTTAAGGTAAACTAATGATATTGCGTTCTTTAAAAAGAACAAAAAAGGAGGAGTCTGCTTGTATATGAAATTATGTTCTAAGTGTCAAAATACCTCTTATAGCAGCTGTTCAAAATATGAGTGGGCATGTCCATCCTGCGCAGAAATTATTACATTGAGTAAGGAAAGGTACGTGCAAAATTCTATACAGAAACCTGTAAACTATAATAGATATAAAAAGATGACGCTAAAAGTAACAAAGAGAATTATTGATATTACCATATGAAAAGCGCCCATGCTGAAATTCTAAGGCATGGGCGCTTTTCTCTATAATTATTTTTCCTGATTGATTTTCCATTTATTAAATTCCAAAAACTCTCTAAACTGATCCTTGGTAACCCCGGAATCCATGGCTTCTTTGACGAGAGTGGCCCATTCGCGATCAAGGTTTTCTTTGGAGTTTGCTTCGTCTTCATCGTGTAAAAGGGTGTTAACCGTTACACCCAAAACTGATGAGACCTTTTCGAGAAATTGAACGGATGGATTAGATTGTAGATTCCGTTCGATGGAGCTAAGGTATGATTTAGCCACTCCGGCGCGTTCGGCTAATTCAGACATAGACATTTTACGTTGTTCTCTATATTTTTTAATTCGTTCACCAATCATGGCTTTCACCTTCCTATCATGCTTATTATAGCATATAACGAAGGGATTGTTAGATATTTAGAACGAAAATACGTTAATATTCACAAAAATTAGAGTTTAAATGATGAATGATTACGATAATTATGTAAGAAATCTCTAATTTCTGCAGAGGAAATGCCCATTTCTAGTGCGTTTGTAATTAGATCTACCCACTCCTTATCTAAGTTTTCCGTCATTTCAACTGCTACTTTTTCCATCCTTCTTTTCCCTCCTAAAATACTTTGTATTTCAGGCAGCCCAGCCATCTTAATTAGTAAAAGGAATTACTCTTTTCCATTTACACAATCTTAGATCTGTTGACTTTGCGTCCTTGCCTTTCAGCAAGTTTGCCTTTGACTGTTGTTTCGAATAATCGATATACAACTTTGGTATTACTACCATTGTCCTTCCTGTACCCCAAATTTATTATAAAATAACTAAAAATGGAATGTTGCTGATTAGTGTCGAATGGTTCAAATTATTTTACTAAAGTTTATTCCCATTAAAGAGTGCTAATTTATGTGATATATTAACATGCAGTTGTTTGATTTTGAATAGTAAATCATACAGTTTTTTGGGTTTTTAATTTTTGAGAAAAGACATTATTTTTGTCGATTATCTCCTACTAAACATTCATTTTTGGTACATCTTTAAAATTGACCCCCTAAAACGGTAACATTCTTACGTATGTAAGTTGACTAAACCTTTCCTGAAAGCTATTCCTACCCCATTATGGTAAAATGTTCTTTTCGGACTAATCATATCTGATATTTGACTAAAAGTTGCATACTATAAATACATGAGTAAGAAAGGATGTTCTAACGTGATGAAAGTGAAGCTGCCAAAGCCTTTTACGTTTGAAGGTGGAGATCGTGCGGTATTAATGTTACATGGGTTTACAGGGAATTCGGCAGATGTTCGAATGATGGGCCGTTTTCTTGAAAAAAGAGGGTATACGTGCCATGCGCCACAGTATAAAGGTCATGGTGTTCCGCCGGAGGAATTGGTCCATACTGGTCCTGAGGATTGGTGGGAGGATGTAATGGAAGCCTATCAGTTTTTGAAAGATAAAGGTTTTGAAAGCATTGCGGTTGTTGGCCTGTCTTTGGGCGGGGTTTTCTCCTTAAAACTAGGTTACACAGTTCCTGTGAAGGGTATTGTGCCTATGTGCGCGCCGATGTATATCAAAAGTGAAGAGACTATGTATCAAGGTATCCTCGAATACGCGCGTGAATTCAAACGCCGTGAAGGTAAAAGTGCGGAGCAGATTGAACAGGAAATGAAAGAGTTTGAGAAGACGCCAATGGGAACACTGAGGTCGTTGCAGGAATTGATTGCGGACGTACGGAATAATGTAGATATGATTTATTCTCCAACGTTTGTGGTACAAGCTCGTCACGACAACATGATCAACACGGACAGTGCCAACATCATTTACAATGAAGTGGAGTCGGACGATAAGAAAATTAAATGGTACGAAGAATCCGGACATGTGATCACCTTAGACAAAGAACGAGAGCAACTGCACGAAGACGTATACGAGTTTTTAGAATCGCTGGATTGGTAATACTAATAGGAAGAAACCCGAAATAGGGGAGGGATATTTTATGGAAGAAATTATTCAACAGCATGTAGATAAACTTCTATCCTACATGAAAGATGAGGCCTACAAGCCACTAACTACAAAAGAACTCGAACAAGCTTTTGGCATAAACAATTCAGAGGAATTCAAGGACTTCGTAAAAGCCTTGGTGTACATGGAAGATCAGGGGCTCGTAGTACGTACGCGCAGCAACACCTATGGCCTTCCTGAAAAGATGAACCTGATCAAAGGAAAAGTGATCGGTCACTCCAAAGGCTTTGCATTTGTTATGCCTGAAGAGGCGGATATGGACGATGTGTTCATACCACCAAATGAGCTGAATAACGCAATGCACGGAGATATCGTGCTTGTGCGGGTAAGCAGGAAAGCCGCCGGTGATTCGCGCCAGGAAGGGACGGTCATCCGTATCGTCGAGCGTGGGGTCAAGGAGATTGTTGGTACATACACCGAAAGCAAGAACTTTGGTTTTGTCATTGCCGATGACAAGAAGATTGCCAATGATATTTTCATTCCGAAAAGTGCGAGCCATGGAGCAGTGGAAGGGCATAAGGTCGTTGTAAAATTGGTCACGTATCCGGAAGGCCGCCTAAGTGCGGAAGGAGAAATTATCCGTATTCTCGGACATAAAAATGACCCTGGTGTGGATATATTGTCTGTCATCCATAAGCACGGCCTGCCTCAGGAGTTCCCGAAAGAAGTGCTGGACCAAGCGAATGCGACACCGGATGAGATTGATGAAAAAGATCTAGGTGACCGCCGTGACCTGCGCGACCAGGTAATCGTGACGATTGACGGAGCGGATGCAAAAGACCTGGATGATGCGGTAACGGTGACAAAATTGGATAACGGTAACTACAAGCTTGGCGTCCATATCGCGGATGTCACACATTATGTGACAGAAGGTTCACCAATTGATTTGGAAGCACAGGAGCGTGGGACAAGTATTTATCTGGTGGACCGCGTAATCCCGATGATTCCCCATCGCCTTTCCAACGGTATCTGCTCGTTGAACCCGAAAGTCAACCGCCTCACCATTTCTTGTGAGATGGAGATCAATGATGCTGGTGAAGTTGTGAAACACGAGATTTTCCACAGTGTAATCAAGACAGCGGAACGAATGACTTATACAGATGTCAAAAAAATTCTAGTGGATAAGGACGAGGAAGTAACGGCTCGTTATGAACCATTAGTGCCGATGTTCCAGCTCATGGAGGAGTTGGCTGCTGTCCTCCGTAAAAAGCGGATGATCCGTGGAGCCATTGACTTTGACTTTAAAGAGTCCAAAGTAATCGTGGATGAAGATGGAGCACCAAAGGATGTTGTTCTACGTGAACGTTCCGTTGCCGAGCGTCTGATTGAGGAGTTCATGCTTGTTGCGAACGAAACGGTTGCCGAGCATTTCCACTGGATGAATGTACCGTTCATTTATCGTGTCCATGAGGATCCGAAAGAAGAGAAGTTGCAACGCTTCTTCGAATTTATCACGAACTTCGGCTATGTGGTAAAGGGAAAAGGTAATGAGATTCACCCGCGTGCGCTTCAGGAAGTAATTGAAGCGGTACAAGGGAAGCCAGAAGAGATGGTTGTTTCGACCGTCATGCTACGTTCTATGAAGCAGGCAAAATATGATGAGGAAAGCTTGGGACACTTTGGACTGTCCACTGAGTTCTACACGCATTTCACCTCACCGATTCGCCGTTATCCTGACTTAATTGTGCATCGTCTAATTCGCACCTACCTGATTCAAAAGAAACTTGATGCGAAGACTCAGGAAAAGTGGAGCGAAAAGCTGCCGGAAATCGCCGAGCATTCCTCCAATATGGAACGCCGTGCGGTAGATGCTGAGCGTGAAACAGATGAACTGAAAAAGTCCGAGTACATGCTTGATAAAATTGGCGAAGAGTACGATGGCATCATCAGTTCTGTTACCAACTTCGGCATGTTCGTCGAGTTGCCAAATACCATTGAAGGTCTTGTCCATGTAAGCTATCTGACAGATGACTATTACCGCTACGATGAGCGTCATTATGCGATGATTGGGGAGCGTACGGGGAAAGTGTACCGTATTGGGGACGAAATCACCGTTCGTGTCATCAACGTTAATAAAGATGAGCGCTCCATTGACTTTGAAGTAGTCGGTATGAAGGGGACTCGTCGCCCAGATACGAAGAGTGCACCGCGTGTTATACAAAGCGAACGCAAGAAACCTGCCAAAGGTCGCAGTCAGAAGCGTAAAGACGAAAGCAATATCGATGATTACACGTTTGAAATCGGCTGGACGACTAAGGGACCAGGTACTGGTAAGCCTGGCACTGGTAAAAAGAAAAAGAAAAACAAGAAGTTCTTTGAAAACGCGCCGAAACAGAAGCGTAAAAAGAAGAAGTGATAAGATTCGGGATGAGTAGAGCCTTTTTACAAGAGGAGGCTCTTCTTTCTTGTAGAGGAGTGGTGTATTTGGTAAAATATTCACTACCGCTATGAAACATTAGAGAAAGGGGGAAACAGCCATGCCGAAGGGGACAGGAAAGGTCATCAGTACCAATAAAAAAGCCAACCACGATTATTTCATCGAACAGACATATGAAACTGGTATGGTATTGCAAGGTACGGAAATCAAATCCATGCGAGCGGGTCGCGTAAACTTGAAGGATTCCTTTGCACGCGTGCAGAACGGGGAAGTATTTTTACACAACTTGCACATCAGTCCGTATGAGCAAGGAAACCGATATAACCATGATCCGCTTCGTACACGCAAGCTGCTTCTTCACCGCAAACAGATCAATCAGCTGATAGGTCTTACAAAAGAAGAAGGGTATGCATTAGTACCTTTGAAAATCTATTTGAAAAATGGCTATGCCAAGCTGTTAATCGGTCTGGGTAAAGGGAAAAAGAAATACGACAAGCGTGATGACTTGAAGAAGAAAGAAGCGAAACGCGATATTGAGAGAGCGTTCCGTGAACGTCAAAAGGAATAGTGTAGTGTATTTTACATTAACTTACAATTGCAAAGTTATGTGAGTGTGCTATAATAAGGATGTCGCTAAGATAACAGCGGCGCTTTGATAATTGAATAGCCAACTAATTGGCTTGATTATCTTTCCCGTAGAACCTCGTGCTGCTCTTTGTTGATTTAAATTTCAACAGAGACATTCTAATCGAGGGGACGTTACGGATTCGACAGGGATAGTTCGAGCTTGGGTTGCGAGTCGGGGGGATCGTCCTCGTCATCAACGTCAACGCCAATATAACTGGCAAAGAAAACAACAACTTCGCTTTAGCTGCTTAATAACAGACTATAGCGGTTCCTCCCTCCATCGCCCATGTGGTAGGATCAGGGACTCACTCTAAGTGGGCTACGCCGGAGATCGCCGTCTGAGGTCAAAGGAAGAGCACAATCAGGCTAGCTGCCAGGATGCCAGTCAATAGGCGGAACGGTCAGCGAAATACTAATATATTGACTACACTCGTAGATGCTTAAGTGGCGATGTTTCTGGACGTGGGTTCGATTAATTATTAGTCGCCTTACATGGTAACATGTAAGTGAAAATCTGGCTTTATCGGTGAAACCTAAGTCGTATTTTTACGATAAGGCAATGCCGAGCGGTATGTGGAGCAATCCAACAGCCGTGTATCGACTCATAGGTTGCCACATCTGTGGTAATACTAGGATGCGGAACTGCTAGTTGCAGTTGCAACTAAAAAACTTAGTTCGCATAATACGCCAGAGGGCCTCCATAGTGAGGTTCAAGATATAGTCAGTGCCATGACGAAAGCATGGAATTGCACGTCCCACCGTCTCCATTATATTACTAAATAAAAAAATCGTCTTTCTTGAGATATAACTCTCTTGAAGACGATTTTTTTTTGCATAATAAATTATAAGTTCTGGTTCGGGTTCGTATCAGAAATTTTACGAATATGAGCTAAATGCTCTTGCATCTTAAATTGTACAATTAATAATTCACAATAAATACGAGTTAAGAAAGGTCCGAGAAATAAAAATACAATTCCCATGAAAACTTGAGCGCCGCCGCCGTAATAACTGTTCACTCCAGATATTATCATGATAATTCCGCCAATTATACTCAGTGCACAACCTATGTAAAAAATGATTTTAATAAGTGTTGGGGTAATCATCTTATCAAAGCTTAGAAATTCCTGCATTAAATTGTCCTCCTTTCCAAAATAGGATATGTTTACTAGTTTAGCATAACTAAAAGTGCGTTTGTATAACTTTCGCCATTTATTTCCCTTTTTTTCTATCTTTTGTATTAGTTCGAATTACATGCTAATAAGGAGTATCATTGAATCAAGAGGGTATTACAGCAAATAGGTTATAAATTGATTCACTGGAGGTTATTTTGTACTTAGGAATTTCCAATACAAAACCGTCATAGAAGGAGAGATTTTTAAAACCATCAAAAATGACGCTTCCCAATCTTTCATCGTTTCATCTCCACTCTCAGTAGTATATACTTTTTAGTATAAGCAAATTACAAGTCTTAAAGGATGATAGCATGCTAGAAGAATATATAACAAAGATGCGCGAGCGTTGCCATATCAATAAATTAGATCCACATGTCATCCCCACTTTTAATAGCTTATCGGATGAAGAGTTATCAAAAATACAAAGTGAATACAAGGATACATTGGATATTATAAGACTGTTTATGAATACATTTTTAGAAAAGTGCAAAGGTATACCTATACTTGTGTCTGTTACGGACGAAAAAGGGAATATAATTGAATATCTTGGCGATCCAAGCATGAAGGATACCGTTGTTAACCAGGTCGGTCTGAAAAAAGGCGTGCAATTCAGTGAAGCGCAAGCAGGGGTTAACTCTGTTTTAGCTGCACTAGATCTTGGAATTCCCGTACAGATAATTGGAGAGGAACACTACTATTACTTTCTACATCAGACGGCATGTTACAGTGCACCTTTATTTCATAAAAACCAAGTGGTTGGTACGATTTCCATGATGACGTTTATTCAAGTCGCGAACCCGCTTATCATGGCTTCTTTGGAAACAGTCGTAGATTCTATTCAGAGGGAATTGAACCTTTTGGAAAAAAATCGCTACTTAAATCAAATGAACCATATGGTGCTGGAGCAATCGAATACCGGCTATATTGTGGTAGAGAAAAACAAAAAAATTGTAAGGGTTAACCCTAAAGCTAGGGGTATTTTAGGTTTGCCACATGACAATGAACCCTTCACTATTGATGAACTAAAGTTGTTGAGCCGTGTTCATGACCTATACGTAAAAGGAGAAGTTATCCAGGATTACAAAATTATCTTTCAAAATAAACACGAGACAAGAACATGTTTGGTAGATTTTTTCCCTTTTCAAGAAGGGACGTTGATTCAGCTTCACGATATAAGTGAATATACAAAAACCGAATCCTATATTCAAAATGCCGAAAAGCTTGCAATTGTGGGGCAGATGGCAGCAGGAGTTGCCCATGAAATAAAGAATCCACTTACTACTTTGAAAGGCTTTATACAGCTGTGTAAAGAAGGTGGACCAAGTAGTGCATTCCCAGAAATCATGTTGAAAGAAATTGAAAGGATTGATCAGATCACCAACGAGTTCCTTGTACTCTCAAGGCCGACCGTTCAGAAAAAGGACTGGCATGATGTTCGTGATCTTATCAATGAAATAGAAGTATTATTATCGAGCTTTGCCATTATTAAAAATGTCCAAATTCTGTATGATTTTCAGGATGTTAAACCTATCTATAGTGATGGCAATCAAATGAAGCAGGTGTTTATCAATCTGGTGAAAAATAGTGTGGAGTCGGTGGAACAGAACGGAAAACTCACCATCAGTGTAAGACCACATGGTGATGATCAACTTTCGGTCTGTTTTAATGATGATGGGAATGGGTTCCCTGATCAAATTTTGCACAGAATGGGTCAACCATTTCTAACAACCAAAAAAGACGGCAATGGCCTGGGATTAATGATCTGTAAACGTGTGGTAGAAGAGATTCATAATGGTAAACTCTATATCCAAAATAACCCTAATGGTGGGGCGGTAGTCGATATGATTCTGCCTTGTAATGGCTAGTAATACCTATTCAAAGGAGGTAATCTCTATGAATTTCCAAAACAAAACTGTCATCATAACTGGTGCGGCAAATGGAATCGGTAAAGGAATTGCAGCGGCCTACGTAAATGTCGGAGCACGCGTGGTACTAGCTGACAAAGATGAAAAAGCAGGACAGGGTCTTCAACAGGCGCTAGGAGACAAAGCGATTTTCGTCAAAACAGACGTGAGAAAAGAAGAGGACATTCAACACTTGATGACTAACACCATCAGACACTTCAACCAGATTGATATCCTTATCAATAACGCAGGAGTATCCCGATTTACTCCACTACATGACCTTACTGTGGACGCTTGGGACGATGTAATCAACACGAATCTGCGCAGTGTGTTCATTGCCTCCAAAGAAGCATCTAAGTACATGAAAAGTGGTGGCTCTATTGTAAATATCGCCTCCACAAGGGCGTCGATGTCTGAACCAAATTCAGAAGCCTATGCTGCAACCAAGGGAGGTATTGTGGCGCTGACACATGCGCTGGCAGCTTCCTTAAGTGAGCGGGATATTACAGTAAATGCTATATCACCTGGATGGATCCAGAATGAAAATTATGAAGAGCTAAGAGATAAGGACCATGCACAGCATTTGTCCAATCGGGTCGGGAAACCATCAGATATTGCAAAGGCTTGCTTGTATCTTACTGACTCCGAAAACAATTTTGTCAACGGCGAAAATATTACGGTGGACGGCGGCATGACAAGAAAGATGATTTACGAGGGTTAACTAAGTATGAGAGAAAAAGTTAAAAATGATTTGCTCTTATATCAAAAAGCACACGAGAACAAATGGAATCAGCTTCTGCACTATTTTGCTTTTCTCTTTGCTTTCTTGGCCTGGATTTTTATATTTATAAATTTTTGGGTAACCTTGGTGTTAGCTTTACTACATTATGTCTTTTCCTGGATTGGCCACTTTTATTTTGAAAAGAATAAGCCTGCGTCATTTAGGTACCCACTCATTGGCTTTTATGCCGGTTTCAGTTGGTTTTTCTTAAAAACGTTTGAGTTGATTTCAGGTAAAAGAATCCTGCCCAAATGAATCTAGACGCTTCAAGAACCTTCATGGTTCTCGAAGCTTTTTTAAAATTGTTAAACACCGCTGTTGATTTCCGCACTAGGCTTCGCTTTCCTAGGGGCGTTTGGGGAGCCTCCTCGGCTTGCGCCTGAGGGGTCTCCCCTAAACGCTATCTCCCTCAGGAGTCTTCGCCTATTGCTCCAATCAACAGCTAGGTTGCTGCAAAAAAAACAGTATGCTTTAACAGAGCCAAATATTATTGTGTTTTTGTATAATTTAAATCCCATTTCACACCAAAGGAATCCTGAACACTTCCGTACCGCGCCCCCCAGAAGGTATCTTGGAGTTCCATCAATACTTTACCGTTCTCGCTTAGGCGAGCGTAAAGGGTGTCGACCTGTTCCTCGCTTTCCATTTCAAGCATCAGTGAGACGTTGCCACCAATCTCCACTGTTTGACCCGGGAATGAATCAGATGCCATCAGTGTTAAATTTCCTTTTTCAAACCGCGCGTGCATGACAAGATTGTCCGCTTCAGGTGGAGTAGGAAAATCTGCTTCTCCAAAGGTCATGATGCCTGTGATCTCGCCTTCAAAAACCTCTTTGTAAAATTCAAGTGCCTGTCTTGCATTGCCGTTAAATGATAGATAAGGTACAGCTTCATACTTCATTATTAACACTCCTTTTGAATAGGTATGTACTTACTCCTTCATTATATTTTGCTATAAATCAAAAGTAAAGAACATACGTTCGACAAACTAGGATTTCTAATAAATATATTGAAAGCGAATTCATCACCTCGTATAATGATAAAAGTCGAAACGTTTCAATAATTTAGAAAAGGGATGTGAGAATCATGGCTAGAATAACATGTGACTTTTTCTCGGAGGCTTTACAATGTTCCACCTCAATGACTGTCCTGTTGCCACAGCCGAATTCACAAAATGGGGTATCAACAGAAGTTAAACAAAAGAAACATCCAACTCTCTATCTACTGCATGGCCTTTCAGATGACCATACGATTTGGACGAGATTTACGTCAATAGAACGTTATGCCTCTGCCATGGGCTGGGCGATAGTAATGCCAGCTGCAGGAAGAAGCTTTTACACGGACATGGAGCATGGGTATGATTTTTATAAATTTGTTAGCAAAGAGCTTCCTACCCTAGCCCAAAGCTTTTTTCCGCTTTCTGATAAAAGAGAAGAAAACTTTATCGCTGGACTTTCCATGGGTGGTTATGGTGCTTTCAAGGTGGCATTGAGGAATCCGGACAAGTTTGCAGCTGCAGCAAGCATGTCGGGTTCAGTGGATATTAACGAACGTCTACCCGCATTCCCGAGGGATTTTAAGTACATATTCGGTGATCGTCCTATTTTGGGAAGTGAGGACGATCTTTATCATCTTACATCAAAAATAGGGGAGAACGCTCCTAAGTTATATCAATGTTGTGGAACGGAAGATCATAACTATGAAGCGAATATCCGTTTCAGGGATCATGCCATCCAAGCAGGGTTAGATCTTACTTTCTCTGATGGTCCTGGTGGACATGATTGGGGTTATTGGGACAAACATATACAGGATGTGTTGGCATTTTTTGAACAACAGCTTTAAAAGGGGGACTATATGTCGTTTATTGAATCGTGTCACTTTCAGGTACTTTTAGATGGGAAGTTACTATTCTTTGCGAAAACAGATATGGATGGTGATGGCCAGTTTGGAGAAAGCTGGCTAGCCCTATCCGATAAAGAGATTCAAGTTTTGTCAAACCGGAGAGATTTGGTGAAGAAAGTAGAGTTAGACAACGTCCGTTCGGCCAAACTGGAACAATATGTTGGGGCCGGGGCTTTAATTATTGCTATTGGTGATGATGAGGAAAATGAGGTGCTTGTTCGGTTCTCCTCTTCTTATATGCAAAAATTTTCGATCGCGGAAAAGTTCATAAACTGCTTAGTTAAAAGTGAGGAAATTCCGCAGTTATCTAAAGCAGATAAGCCGAAGCTTTGTCAAAAGTGTCAGCGACCATTTGAAGAGGGGACAGATGTTTGTTCTGTTTGTGTGGATAAGAAAAAAGTAATCGGTAGAATATTAGATTTCACAAAACCATATCGTGGAAAGGTTATTCTTGCTGTAGTGTTCTTGTTGATTGCAACGCTTTTAGAACTGGCACCGCCGTACTTGACGAAAATTATTGTGGATGATGTGTTAGAGCCGAAAGAGCTAGGCAGCTCCTTATTCATTCTTGTTTTACTTTTAGGTGTCACAGGTATGGTTCTCGCGCTCATGCAATTCTTAAAAGGGATATTGGGTGTTTGGATTGGAAGCGAGATAATGGGGGATATGAGAAAAGAAATTTATCAATCGCTCATGCGCCTTTCTGTCAGTTACTTCGATCGAAGGCAAACATCACAATTTATCGGGAGAGTAAACAGTGATGCGGAATCCATCAGGCAGTTTCTAACGGATGGAGTTTTATATATAATCGGGCAAGTTATGCTCTTACTTGCCATCATTGTGATGATGTTTAGTTTGGACTGGAAACTTGCTTTATTCGCCCTTTTACCGTCACCAATCGTATTGCTTTTCTCTGTTTTCATTTGGCCACGCGTCCAGCACCTTTGGTATAAGCAATGGCAATCAATCAATAAGTTGAACATGATTGTCGGGGATACTCTTCAGGGGATACGAGTGGTGAAGGCTTTTGGTCAGGAAGGGCAGGAGCAGAATCGTTATATGGATGGGAATCAAGCTGTTGTAAATCAGACCATGAAAACGGATGGACTCTGGCAAGGGGTATTCCCGTTATTCTCCTTCATTACCGGGTCAGGCATGTTGCTGGTATGGTATTTTGGTGGTTTGGCCGTCATTAGTGATGATATAACACTTGGGACCTTACTAGCATTTGTTGCTTATCTCGGGATGTTCTTTGGTCCGTTGCAATGGTTCAATCAAATGATTAGTTGGGTGACTAGAGCCATCTCATCAGCAAACAGGATTTTTGAAATCATTGATAGTCCCTCTGAAGTTCCAGATAAGAAGCACGCTACCATATTAGATGAGATAAAGGGGCATGTTCAAATAGAAGGGGTGACTTTTGGGTATGAAAAGCATCAGCCTGTCATCAAAAACATTAACCTTGATGTAACATCAGGGGAAATGATCGGTCTTATTGGCCATTCGGGGGCAGGGAAGTCTACTTTAATCAATTTGATTACCCGTTTTTATGATCCGAATGAAGGAAGGATTTTACTCGATGGTGTTGATTTAAAAAATTTAAAGCAGGATCAGCTTCATAAGAGCATCGGGGTGGTATTGCAGGAGACGTTCTTATTTGATGGGACAATCTCAGAAAATATTGCTTATTCCAAGCAGGATGCGACACCAGAGGAAATCATGCTAGCGGCTAAAATAGCCAATGCCCATGAGTTTGTGGTGAAAATGTCAGATGGCTATGATACGAAAGTCGGAGAACGAGGTCACCGCTTATCAGGCGGGCAAAAGCAGAGGATTGCCATCGCAAGAGCAATATTGCACGATCCTCGAATTCTTATTTTGGATGAGGCGACTGCGTCTGTTGATACCGAAACGGAGAGAAAGATCCAAGTAGCCATTTCAAGACTTGTAAAAGGAAGAACCACCTTTGCTATTGCCCACCGATTATCGACCCTGCGCAATGCTGATCGACTGGTAGTAGTGGATAAAGGTGTTATTGCAGAGATTGGGACGCATGAGGAATTGCTTGAAAAAGAGGGAATCTATTATAAGCTTGTGGAAGCGCAAAAAGAACTGTCACAAATTAAAGAAGTTGAGGTTCGATGAGTGAACAATATGCTATCACATACTTTGATCCGAAAGAGCTTCAGTTCTTTTATGATGATGGTACAACTATACACTTCGAGTATAGAGATAAAGTTTATCACAATGTGAGTATCTTTCGCACTTTTCCATTTTCTCGACCTTATGAATATATCTCTATCTGGGATGGGGACACAGAACTTGGTGTCATAAAGAGTGTGGAGCAATTAAATGCCGAAAGTGTAACGGTGCTCAAAAGGGAATTGCATGTTCGTTATGTTGTCCCAGAGGTAAAAAAAATACTATCCATTAAGGAAGAACCGGGTCTGTGGATCTTTGAGCTTGATACAGATAGAGGCCCATTGAAGCTGATTATGCGAAACATTCATGAACACCTTGACCTGCTTCCGCCAAATCGAATCATCATTACTGACATGGACGGAAAGAGGTGCGAAATTACAAGCTATAAAGAACTAGATATGCACAGTAGAAGAGAGTTATCAAAAGTTATCTAATAAGTAAGCTCTGACAAGGTTGAATAATGAAAAGAGTTTTCTAGCCTTTTGCGGAAATCAACAGCGGTGATTAACAGAACGAATAAGTAAAAATCGAATCGATTCTATTCTTAAGAATGGAGTCGATTTTTTCTTTTTCACATACTTAGAAATAGAGGAAATAGCTTCCAAACCCTATAAACAAAGGTTTTCACGACTATTCTCTTAAACTACAAAAATATTTCGAAAATAATATTGTAATCGTTTTCAAGAGAGAGTATAATGACGGTAGTGAAACGTATCAATTGCAGATAGAACAGGTGTAAAAGGTTGAGTAATCTCCCTTTTTATTTTTACGAACAAATTGAAACGTTTCGATAAAAGCGGTGAAATACTAATTAAGGGGTGTTTGGTTCATGAAGTGGATGAAATCTAGTATTGCTATTGTAGCTTCGTTCATGCTTGTGGTTGGTTGCAGTAATTCTAATAACGCATCAAACGATGAAAGCAAGGAAGCGAATAACGAAGATCAAGTAACCATTAAATTTGCAAGCTGGGCGCTTGGAACGGAAGAAGATCAAAATATTGAGCGTCTGATGATTGACGAGTTTGAAGGAAAATATCCGAATATCAACGTGGAAATTGATGAGTCTATCGCAACAGATGACTGGAATAATTCCCTTTCCTCTGCTGCAAGTGCCAATGCTATGCCAGACGTTTTCATGGTATCTCAAGTACCGACTGGACTTGCGAATGACTGGTTGTTAGATGTAACAGAACTGACTGCTGAGGACGAAGACTTTGCAAACATTCCTGAAGTTGTAACAGATTCTGTTACATACAATGATGCTGTTTATGCCATTCCTAGTGCACAGCATTTCCTTGGTTATTTTGTAAATAAAGATTTATACAACCAGGCAAACCTGGATGTTCCTGAATATGGCATCTCTGTTGATGACTTTACGGAATCTGTTCGTTCCGTGACAAACGTAAACAGTGGAGTGGTTGGGTTGAATAATCCATTTGCCATTGTGGATTGGTATCCTTCTTCTGTAAACGAAGATATTGGCTGGTATACATTCAGTGAAGATGAGTATCACCTAAACAGCAATGAATTTATTTCTGGTGTTAATCTTACAAGCAACTTTGTAACAAACGGTTATTCTTATGAAAATTTATCTGATGAGCAAAAAGCTAACTTCAATGGTGAGAATGCAGGAGAAGTATTTGCCGGCGGTGGAATCGGACTTACCTGGGATGGTACATGGGCAGTGGAAAACTTCTCTACTAACCTTGATTTTGATTGGGACTTCGTTGGAACTCCTGGTGGAAGAACAGTTATCGTAAATGATTTCATGGGAATCTCTAAATCTACGAAGCATCAAGAGGAAGCATTCTTATTCGCTAAATGGATGAGCTTTGGAAAAGAAGGATTCTTGAAGCGTATTGATTTAGCGGTAGAGCATGACAAGGCATTGAACAACCTTCCTGTAACACAAGATGAAGAAGTATTGGATGCATTCTTTGAAGTTCAGGATATTCCTGGATTACGTACAGCATATGACAATCTTGAGAACGGTATCGTCGAGCCGGTGAAAACTGTTCCAGGTTTCGTACAATCAAGATGGGAAGCGCCAACTGGTGTAGCGGTTGGGGAAGAGCCAAATGCAAATATCGCAGCATTGATTGATGCGAGTGTAAGAGGCGAGATCAAGATTGAAGACTATGCGGCACAAATTAATGAATTGGCAAATCAAAAGTATCAAGAGGGCAAAGAAGCGATTGGTCAATAAGAAATAGTAACAATATTTTAGAAAAGAGCTTAGCTGTGAAGGGGATGGATTAGATATGAAACGTAAAATGATGTTCTGGTCTTTAATACTGCTATTGCTGGTACCAGGCCAATTCGCATTTGCTGATGAAGAGAAGAGCCTTGAGCAGGTGGCAGAACAAGTCATTGAGCCTCGCTATCTATCAATCCTTAAGCAGTGGAATGAAGCGGGACATGACAACGTGCAGGATTTTGAGCGCGTTGTCACACCCGCTGATTTTTTATCCATTGATGAGAATAGCCTGCTTTCAAGCGGAGAGAGCAAGGAGTATGGTGATCAGGTTTACAACTGGGGGAACCAGGGAGCTGTCACGATTGAAGTGGAAGTAGAGGAAGCAGGATTATATGAGTTAGGCTTTGACTACTATCCTCTAGGAGAAGGAATTGTACCCGTAGAAGGCTCTATTTTAGTAAATGGGGAATTTCCGTATTTTGAGAGTCGCAGGATCATCTTCCCTAAAGATTGGAGAAGTGCAACAAATGAGTTTGAACAGGATCGTTTCGGAGATGAAATCATTCCAGAACAGTTGCCGCTGGAAGAATGGCATTTTATCAAGGCCGAGGATTCCAGTTATCTGCAAGCAAGACCATTAAAGTATCTTTTAAAAGAAGGAAAAAACACCATCACGTTAGAGAATATCCGGGGAGAAATGTTGCTTGGAAATATATATGTGAGTGGTGTGGGAACGATCCCTACATATGAAGAATATAGAGAGAACCAACCAGGGGATCTCACTGAAACAAGCAATATCACGATAGAAGCGGAGCACCCGCTTAAGAAGAACAGTTCTTTTATCAGACCTGTGAATAGACAGGATGCGTCTGTTGTTCCTTACAAACGTGATAAGCGCCTATTGAATGCTATAGGCGGGGAATCATGGGAAACGAGTGGGCAAACGGCTACATGGGAAATGGAAGTGGAGGAAGCGGGCTACTACCAGATTTCCTTGAAAGTTTTACAAGAGAAGCAATCAGGCTTTCCGGTGTTCCGAACAGTCATTATTAACGGGGAAGTACCTTTTGAAGAAGTAGAAAGCTATTCTTTCCAACAAAAGAAAAGCTGGGTGAATGAAACAATTAGCAACGAAGACGGGGAACCGTATTATTTTTATTTAGAAAAAGGGGAAAATACCCTGACACTTAAGGGTGATGCGTCGCCTGTAAATCGCACGTTACTCGAGATGGATGAAGTGATGAAGGGCATTGAACAGCTCTCCTTATCTATTAAACGATTAACTGGTAACAATCAAGATCGCTCTCGCGGATGGAGAATAACCGAGTACATGCCTGAAATTGAAGGGGAACTTACTTCCTGGGCGGATACGCTTGAAGGAGAAAGTGAGTACCTACTTGGGTTAAGTGATGGGAAAGAATCAGTGGAGATTGTATCGCTCAACATTGCCGTCGAACGGTTAAGGGAGCTGGCGGGAGATCCTGATAAAATCCCTGCACGATTGACTCAACTTTCAGAAGGTTCAAGCTCTGTCGCACAGCTTCTTGGAAATGCAACACTGGACTTGAAAAAACAGCCATTGATAATGGATCGAATATATATTCACGGTGACGAAACGTTGCCAAAACCTGAACTTGGATTTTTCGCAAAAACAAAAGAATCTGTCTTGAAATTCTTCCATTCCTTCCAATCCAATACATTGGCTACGGAAAAAGTGGACGATGATGTGGTGGATGTGTGGGTAAACAGACCACGTCAGTATGTAGAATTAATGCAAAATATGGTGGACCAGAACTTTACCCCTAAAACAGGAATAAAAGTTAGATTTTCCATCATGCCTTCCGAACAAAAGCTGATTTTGGCGAATGCGGCAGACAGTCAGCCGGATCTTGCGCTTGGAATCAGTAGCTGGCTGCCATATGAACTTGCTATCCGTGGAGCTGCATATGACTTAAGACAGTTTGACGACTTCAATGAAACACTTGGTCATTTCTCCCCTGGAGCGTTCTTGCCAATGATGATTGAGGATGAAGTATATGGTTTACCAGAGACGCAGGATTTCTTTGTTCAGTTTTATAGAAAAGATATTTTAAATGCCTTAGATGTTCCTGTACCTGATACATGGGAGGATGTAGTCGATGTTTTGCCGGAACTGCAGCGCTTTGGATTGAACTACTATACACCGATTGCTGGCGCGGTTGCGTTTAAACCATTCCAGGCAACGTCTCCTTTTATCTATCAACATCAAGGGGACTTGTATAAAGAGAATGGAATGGGGACAACGATTGATAGCGATGAAACGGTTCGCGGCATTCAGCTGATGACGGATTTGAACACGATATACAGTACGCCATTGCAGGTACCGAATTTCTATAACCATTTCCGCTACTCCACGTTGCCGGTTGGCGTTTCCAACTTCCAGACATATGTAGAGCTTACATCTGCAGCACCGGAAATCTCCGGTTGGTGGGATATCTCCCTTCATCCTGGGGTGGAAAATGAAGATGGCGAAGTGGAAAGATGGGCAACTGGTTCAGGGCAGGCTGGGATGATTTTTAACGGCAGTAAAGATAAGGACGAGGCATGGCAGGTCCTTAAATGGTGGATGTCGACAGAAACACAGACCAACTTTGCCACCACCCTGCAGATCATGTACGGTCCATCTTATATGTGGAATACGGCCAATCTAGATGCCTTTAAACAATTGCCGTGGCCAGAGGAACATAAGGAAGTCATCCTCGAGCAATGGGAACATTTAAGGGAAGTGCCGAAAACGCCTTATACCTATATGGTAGAGCGTGAGATCAGTAATATTTGGAACAAGGTTGTCTTTGACGGGGAGAATACCCGATCTGCCGTAGACGATGCGGTGGTGACCATTGACCGTGAGATGAGACGGAAGATGGAGGAGTTCGGATATATGAAAAACGGAAAAATCGTTAAAAACTATCCGATTCCAACGATTGAACAAGTAGAAAGCTGGGTGGAAGAAAATGAGGAGTAGCCTTCAAAAGCATGCAAGTACATCGATCTTTCTTGCACCATATTTAATCTTTTTCTTTACCTTTATCATCATCCCGGTGGTAGTGGCAATCCTCCTGTCGTTCACGTATTTCAATGCGATTGAGATGCCGAGCTTCATCGGGCTTGCCAACTATGTCAGTGTACTTACGCAGGATGAAGTATTTATGCAGCGTGTCCTGCCGAATACATTGATGTTTGCTGTCATTGTCGGGCCTGGAGGGTATGTATTATCCTTCCTGCTCGCATGGATGCTTGCGCAGATCTCCAAAGTGCCGCGTACAGTATTGGCGCTTATCATCTATTCCCCATCCATGACTGCCGGGATCGCAATGGCGGTGGTTTGGACGATTATATTCAGTGGTGACCAAACGGGTTACTTGAATAGCTTATTGATTACGATCGGGGTAATACTGGAGCCTGTTCAATGGCTGCAATCCCCAGATCACTTAATGACCATCATGATTGTTGTTACCCTTTGGGGGAGCATGGGAGTAGGATTCCTTGCTATGCTGTCAGGTGTTTTGAATATTAATAGAGAAATCTATGAAGCTGGTTATATTGACGGCATCAAAAATAGATTCCAAGAAATCATTTATATCACCATTCCATCGATGAAACCACAGATGCTGTTCGGGGCCGTGATGGCTGTGGTCGGGACGTTCCAGGCAGGCGCCATCGGGGTTGCCTTATCCGGTGCCAACCCGACACCTCAATATGCAGGTCAGTTAATGGTCAACCACTTAGAAGACTATGGATTCATCCGCTACGAAATGGGATATGCAGCAGCAATATCCGTTCTATTACTATTATTCGTGTATATCTTCTCAAAAATCGCCTGGCGTTTATTCGGAGAAAAAGACTAAATGGAGATGGCTGTTTTTAAGGAGAACATTGAGTGGATTGGAGCGGAAGTCACTTGAATCCTGCGGGAGAGTAGCGACAATGTTGAGACCCCGCAACGAAGTGAGGAGGCTCAAGGTCGCCCCGCGGAAAGCAAGTGACTGCAGCGAAAAGGAACGGCCAATCTTCAAAGCAATTAACAAAGCTGAAAACAGTCTAGCTATAAACTTCTAAATGTAGGGAGTGAATGATGTGTCGGCATTCCATGGAACGAAAATCAATCCAGACCGTTTTCACAAAAGCCAATTAAAGTTCTATGCATTTCTAATACCGCTCGCCATCTTTATGGCCATGCCAATCGTCTTTGTCTTTTCCCACGCCTTCAAGCCGATCGATGAGCTTTTCGCTTATCCACCGCGCTTTTTTGTGCAAAAGCCGACGATGCAGAACTTCATAGACTTAATGAACAACACAAGTACATCGGGCGTTCCGATGTCCCGTTACTTGTTTAACAGTATTTCCATCACCCTGATTGTCGTATTTGTAACGGTTCTTATCAGTACGATGGCAGGATATGCACTATCGAAAAAACGATTCAGATTAAAGAAAACCATCTTTGAAATCAACACACTTGCCTTGATGTTCGTTTCGGCGGCAGTCGTCATTCCAAGATATTTACTAATCGAAAAAGTGGGATTGTTGGACACGTTCCTTGTTCATATTTTCCCGCTGATCGCGATGCCGATCGGGCTTTTCCTAGTAAAACAATTTATCGATCAAATACCGAACGAATTAATAGAAGCTGCCCAGATGGACGGGGCGACGGACTATCAAATTTTCCGAAAAATCATTATTCCGCTTGTAAAGCCGGCGATTGCCACTATTGCGATCTTATCGTTTCAGCTTGTCTGGAATAACACGGAAACCTCGACATTGTTTGTCGATAATGAAAACTTGAAGACCTTTGCCTTTTACATGTCTACCTTAACGGCGACCTCTAGTGGTAACACGGTTGCAGGTCAAGGGATGGCGGCAGCAGCATCATTGATTATGTTCTTTCCAAATTTAATCATCTTTATCATCTTACAAAGTCAAGTCATGAATACGATGGCACATTCAGGTATCAAGTAGAAGGGGGAGTAAAAGAGTATGAAACGCATATTCATTGGTTTAATGACTGTATGGTTAATCCTCCTTTCTCCTTTGCAATCCTTTGCAGCCCTGTCTGTTCCGTATAAAACGGAAACGATATCAACAGAATGGGATATCGTTGAAACACAGACCGCATACATTCCCGTCGGCCTGTTCGGAAGTACGAGTGAGATAGTCAGTCCTGAGGACGTTTATATTGATCAGAACAATGATGTTTATGTGGCTGATTCCGGTACAAAAAAGGTCACGAAGTTCGATGAAAACGGAAGAAAGCTATTAGAGATCGGAGAAGGAATTCTGCAAATGCCAACAGGTATTTTTGTAGATGAAGAACAGCAAGTTTATGTAGCGGATTATACAAATGAAACAGTTTATCGCTTCTCTGAAGACGGGGAAATGCTCCAAGAATATGGGAGGCCAGATTCTCCCTTGTTTGGAACCAGAACCCCGTATAAACCGCAAAAAATCACCGTGGACAAACGGGGTAACCTCTACATAATAGGAGAGGGTTCGACAAACGGGATCATCCAGGTGGGTCAGGATGGAACATTCCTTGGATTCTTCGGGGTGAACCGAACCAGGCCATCATTAATGTCAGTGGTTCAGGACGCTTTGACAACGGATCAACAGCGTTCAAGCATGTTCTTGCGGGTTCCGCCCGCACCGTCCAATATTGCGATTGATGAAAAAGGGCTGGTGTACACCATAACAGCAGGGACAAGCTTTGAGGTCATTCGAAAGCTGAACATTGCTGGCGGGAATATATTCCCCCCTTATATTTCTGAGATAACAAATCTGCAGGATATCACCATCGGTCCGCTTGGCAATTTTTTTACCATTGCTAACGATGGAAGAATTTATGAGTATGATAGTTTTGGCAATCTATTGTTTATTTTTGGCGGAAAAGATGATGGGACAAACCGACTTGGTTTATTCATGGATCCATCAGGAATTGCAACCGATAATCTTGGTCGGATTTTTATAACAGACCGCGAACGAGGCACGATTCAACTGTTGGAGCCGACTGCATTTGCGGAAATGCTCCATGGCGGAATCGCGTTGTATGCACAAGGATTATATATTGAAAGTGAAAAGTATTGGAGCGAAGTCCTCCGAATGAATTCTTCCATTGCCCTTGCACATAATGCGATGGGGGAAGCCTATTACAAGCAGCAGGATTATGAAAAGGCATTGGAATCATTCGAGCTTGTAGGGAATGTGGTCGGTTACTCCGACTCCTTCTGGGAGATCCGAAACGAGTGGATGAACGAAAATTTGGGCATTGTATTTGCGATATTAATTGGATTATTTGCAATCAGGGCAACCTTGCTTTTCGCAGATAAAAGAAAAGGTATTCTGGCACCTGTTCGAAAAAGGTGGCAAGTCATTAAAACCAGGAAACTATTAAGTGAATTACTATTCCTAGGAAAGTTTTTACGTCATCCAATTGACAGCTTTTATTATATTAAAAGGCAAAGAAGGGTCTCTGTCCTATCTGCGACCATCCTTTATGTCATCCTTTACCTAGAGTTTTTATTTATGAAATATTTTACAGGATTCATTTTCACAGGTGGCGTGTCGTTGGATCAGATTAACTTCGGAATGGAATTGATCTTATTATTCCTGCCAATCATTCTGTTCATTGTATCTAACTATCTGGTCAGCACTATCAATGATGGGGAAGGAAGATTCTCTGATATTTACATTGGAACCATTTATTCTTTAGCACCGATTATTGTGCTCTTGGTTCCGATAACGCTCATGTCGAATGTCCTTACGTTGAATGAATACTTCTTGTATGTATTTTCCGTTCAAGTGATGGTCGGTTGGTCACTCATCATCCTGTTCATCATGATAAAGGAAATTCATGCCTTTGAATTCTGGGGAACAGTACGAAACATCTTTACCACGATTTTCTGTATGATCATTATCGTGTTAGTTTGTTTCATCATCTACGTATTGATGGATCAGGTCATTGATTTTGTAACAGCAATCATTCAGGAGGTGATTCTCCGTGTATAAAAAAATTCTGCTAGCTATGTTTATCGCCATACTTCCAGTGTCGGTATTCGCTGAATCGTTAACATCAAAGGAAGAGTTGGAAGAGATCGAAGTGGAAACAGAGCTCGGAGAAGAGACCCTCCGCTTTGATTCCAATCAATTCACACAGCCAGAGGGAGAAAACAAACCTCTGCCGGAAGGAAGCCTTGATGGCTTTACAAAGGTTACGGAGAACGACAAGCTTGCTCTATATCTACAAGAAGAGTCGTTGGCAATCAAAATTCAAAACAAAGAAACAGGCTATATCTGGCACTCAGGTGTGGATAATGCCGAGAATTATCGTTTGAATAACACATGGACAGATTTGGTGCAATCGGCCATCACGATTGATTACCTAGATCGACGCGGAAATATTAAGACTGAAAGTATCTTGACGGAAGACACGAAGCCAAGCATTCAGATGAATGCAAATGGCTTTACAGCAGAGATTGATTTCCGTGGTTCAAGCATTGAAATAGAACTTAACGTGACCCTTGAAGAAGAAAGCATCGTCATTGATGTTCCAAACGAAGGGGTCCAGGATGGCACCTACAATAAGATAGTAGCCATGAAGGTTTATCCATTCCTTGGTGCAGCCCATATGGATGACATCACAGGCTATTTGTTCATCCCTGACGGAAGCGGGGCGCTGATGCGTTTTGAAAAAAGCGCTTTCCGTTCAGACACACCATTCATCGGTTCCATCTATGGAGAAGATGAAGGATTTTCAAGGCCGAAAAGCACAGAGAATGTCTACACGTATCCGGCACAGACGATTTCTGTTCCTGTATACGGTGCGGTGCATGGCGTTAAACAGAATGCCTTTATCACTTCCATTGAGGAAGGGCAAAGTTATGGAAGGATTCTTGCTTATCCGTCCGGTGCTTCCACTGACTTCTTTTGGGTAACATCTGATTATCAATATCGCTTTCATTATTTTCAGCCGACAAGTAAAAGCATGGGTGGTTTTAACGTCTATCAAGATGAAAAGAACCGTTTCAATATTAAACAAAAGGTCATGTTCCTTTCAGATGAAGAAGCGGATTATGTGGGCATGGCGAACAGATATCAGCAGCATTTAGAGGACAAAGGATCTCTATCTGGCAACAACGAAGACAAGGTAGATCTTCGCCTTGAGCTTTTAGGTGGCGAAACAAAGAAAGGCTTGATCTGGAGTTCCGTGCAGCCGATGACAGAAATGCAAGACATTCCAGCTTTTGTAGAGGAATTGGAGCGCAACGATGTCGATAATCTTCATGTTGTGTTAAGGGGTTGGACAAAAGGTGGATTGACTGGAACGCTGCCGCAGAAATTCCCACTAGAAAAGAAGGTTGGCAGTAAAGGGGACTTGGAGGAAACGCTCCAAACTTTAGGGGAAAAAGACATTCCTTTCTATCTCCACACCGACTTCACTACCGCTTATGACGGGGCCTCCGGTTTTTCCGGAAGCAAAGATGTGAGCAAAAAGATAAACGGCCAACCGATGACGAAAAGTCAGCACGGTTATAGCAGTTACTATCTCAGTCCAACGAAATCTCTTGAATTCGCCAAAAAGGATGCCGTTGATTTCAAGGATCATGGGGTAGATAACATTGCCATTGAAACGACAGGAAGTAAATTATTTTCTGATTTTAATAAAGGAATGTCCTCTTCAAGAGCAGAGATGATCGATCTAAATCAAGAATTGTTTGCACACTATCAGGAACAGGATATCAATTTATCCTTATACAGACCGAACGATTATGCTTGGGGTTATATGGACAAGTACTTGGATATGCCTATGTATTCCTCGAATTATATGTTTGTGACGGATACAGTACCGTTTCTACAGATCGTATTGAAGGGGAATACACCATATTATGCAACATTCTCAAACTTCTCCCATAATCCAACGGAAGAAGTGTTAAGGATGATAGAGTTTGGTGCATACCCATCCTTCTACTTAACCAGGGAGTCTGCACAGCTATTAATGAAAACACCATCAAGAGGTTTATATACTTCCGAGTTTGATAGTTGGAAAGAAGAATTAATCAGTCAATACAGTCAAATTAAAGATAGTCTCGGAAAAGTGGAGAACAGCTCTATCATGGATCGTATCGTCCACCAGCCGGGAGTTTCTGAAGTCATTTACGAGAACGGTGTCTCCATCATCGTAAATTATACGGACACAGACGTTACCATTGAGGGAACAACGGTGGATGCTACGTCATTTAGTATAAAAGAAAGGGGGAATTAAGCATGAAGCAGCTATCCATGCGCTCTAAGAATTCGCTGACAGGATTATTATTCATCTCACCATGGATTATCGGGTTTCTCTTATTCACGGCTTATCCCCTTTTCTATTCTTTGTACTTAAGCTTTCAAAAGGTGCGAATCACCACAGAGGGGATTCAGACGACCTTTGTGAAATTTGATAATTTCAAACATGCCTTTACGGTGGATGCATTGTTCACGCAAAAGCTATTGACGTTTGTACAGGAGCTCGTGCTATCGGTTCCAATCATCATCGTCTTTTCACTTATCATTGCGATTCTATTGAATCAGCCGATCCGCTTTCGCAATTTCTTCCGGATGATTTTCTTTCTTCCGGTCATCATTGCCAGTGGGCCGGTGATCAACGAGCTGATTTCACAAGGCGTTACATCGATCCCTTCCATTAAGGACTATGCGGTGTTTCAAACGTTGCTCTCTGCGGATTCCTTATTTAGCAGTGTGCTCCTGTATTTGATGGACAACCTGATCATCATCTTATGGTTTTCCGGAGTGCAGTTCTTAATTTTCCTTGCAGCCTTGCAAAAAATAGACACGCAAGTCTATGAAGCTGCAAAAATCGACGGCGCATCGAACTGGGAATGCTTTTGGAAAGTAACACTGCCAAGCATTTTCCCAATGATTGTCGTTAACACGGTTTATACCATTGTGACTTTCTCGATATTCTCGTTAAATCCAGTCATCGAGCATATTCAAACGAATATGTTTCAAATCAATACAGGCTTTGGCTATGCCTCAGCTCTATCATGGATCTACTTCTTATTGATTGCAGCCGCACTGGGGATTTCAGTAGCTTTGTTAACAGTTAGAGGAAGAAAAAATTATGCTTAAAGGAGGCCGTTATCATGGCAAGCGAATCGCTGACTAACCGCAAACCAAAAGGGACAGGCATCGTAACCAGGTTGAAAAAGCTCGCTTTCGGAATGAAAGGGAACGACGGCCTTCTTTTTAAGCTATTCATTTACGGTTTGTTGATCGGAATCGGCTTTGTTTATTTATTTCCGTTGCTCTACATGGTTTCTTACAGTTTGAAAAGTTTGGATGATATTCTGAATCCACTTGTAAACTGGATTCCGACGCAAGTTTATCTGGACAACTATCAATCTGCTTATACCGTGCTGAAATTCCTGCCTACATTAGTGGAGTCCTTATATGTAACGGCAATTCCAGCAATTGTCCAAACAGCCGTATGCGCGGTTGTAGGATATGGTTTTGCACGCTTTGCCTTTCCGTTCAAACGGACGATGTTCGTGCTGGTATTGATGACTTTCATCATACCGCCTCAAGTAACCGTCATCCCTCGTTATGTATTTTTTAACGAGATTGGCATTCTAGGGAGCATTCAGGCTTTCTTGTTTCCTGCCTTGCTTGGACAGGGGATCAACAGTGCAATATTCATTCTGATTTTCTATCAATTCTTTAAAATGATGCCTAAAGCGCTTGAGGAAGCCGCCCAGCTTGATGGTGCAGGATACTTACGGATCTTCTTGACACTTGCGCTTCCTATGGCCGCGCCAGCCATCATCATTTCATTCTTATTCTCATTTGTTTGGTACTGGAATGAAACATATTTAGCGGCGATCTATTTTGGTAACTCATTAACCACCTTACCGCTTGAGCTGCAAAAGTTCGTAGCGACCTATCAACAGATGTACCCGCAAAGTGGCGGGGAAGCATCTGAAATCAATGAAGGCATCAATATGGCAGGCACCGTTATGACAATCTTGCCGATGCTTGTTGTCTATGCCATCACGCAACGCTGGTTTGTCGAAGGTGTAGACCGCTCTGGTATAGCGGGTGAATAAATGGGTAAAGAGTGCCATTAAGGCCTCTTTATCGAAATAAATAGAAACGTTTCGACAATGGTTGTCGATTATAGTATAGAAATGCTTAATTTTATTCATTTTTTTCAGTAAAAACGTTTCGTGTGTGGATGACGCGATCTGGGAGGTTATCAGGAATGGCTAAAAACATGGAAAGTCTGTTAGAACAAATGACGTTAGAGGAAAAAATAGCCCAGCTCATGCAGTTGGCAACATTCTTCTATAAAGGTGCAGCAGGGGATGGAGAAATTACCGGCCCTCTTGAGGATATGGGGATTTCGAATGAAGTGGTGCAAAACAGCGGATCCGTTCTTGGTGCATCGGGGGCATGGGAAGTTGCCAATATTCAACGTGAGCATCTTGCGGAGAACCGTTTAGGTATTCCTCTACTGATGATGGCAGATATCGTCCACGGATTTAAAACCATCTTTCCGGTGCCTCTTGCAATCGGGTGCTCATGGGATGCAGAACTTGCGGAAAAGAGTGCAGAAATTGCGGCAAAAGAAGCTGCTGTTTCAGGCGTACATGTCACGTTTGCACCAATGGTCGATTTAGTTCGTGATCCAAGATGGGGACGTGTGATGGAATCAACCGGGGAAGATCCTTATCTGAACAGTGTCTTTGCCAAGGCCTTTGTACGAGGCTTTCAAGGAGAGGACTTGACCAATGACACTCACCGGGTTGCAGCATGCGTGAAGCATTTCGCAGCATACGGCGCACCAGAAGGAGGCCGTGACTATAATACGGTCAACATGTCAGAAAGACAGCTTCGCGAATCTTACTTGCCAGCTTACAAAGCGGCACTTGATGAAGGCTGCGAAATGGTGATGACCGCTTTTAACACGGTTGACGGCATCCCTGCATCTGGAAACAAAAAGTTGATGAGAGACTTGTTACGCTCAGAATGGGGATTTGACGGCGTGATGATCTCCGACTGGGGAGCCGTGAAAGAACTAATTCCACACGGTGTAGCAGAAGACGAACGGGAAGCTGCTTTAAAAGGATTGGAAGCCAGCGTGGACATTGAAATGATGACCGCCTGTTACGTGAAAAATCTTGGAGACCTTGTGGAAAGCGGCGGGCTTTCGGAAGCACTGATCGATGAATCAGTCTTACGTATTCTCAATTTGAAAAATAAACTAGGACTTTTTGAAAATCCTTACCGAGGGACGAGCGAAGAACTAGAAGAAGAAGTGATCATGTCCGAAGATCATCGCCAAGTGGCAAAGGAACTTGCCATCAAATCTTGTGTTCTCTTAAAAAATGATGAGGTCTTACCGTTGAACAAAGAACAGAAGGTCGCACTAATCGGACCTTTTGCGAAAAATGGGGACGTGCTTGGACCATGGTCCTGGCAAGGCTCAAAGGAAGCGGCTGTGCAAGTATATGATGGATTACTCGCAAAAACATCAGAGGCTAACCTTTTGGCGGCACAAGGGTCTGATATCGAAACGGTGACAGAAGAGCAACTGGCTCAAGCTGTTAAGACAGCAAATGGTGCCGATGTCATCGTCCTGGCCCTTGGGGAAGCCTCCGAAATGAGTGGGGAAGGTGGTTGCAAGCGGATATCCGCCTTCCGGAAGCACAAATAAAACTTGTTGAGAAAATAAAAGAGCTTGGAAAACCTGTCGTGACGGTTCTTTTCAATGGACGTCCGTTAGATTTACATGGAGTGATTGCTGAATCCGATGCCTTGCTTGAAGCATGGTATCCAGGAACAGAAGCCGGTTCAGCCATAGCAGATTTGTTGTTTGGAGATGCGAATCCATCAGGAAGACTAACGATGAGTTTCCCGTATTCGGTCGGACAGGTTCCGGTCTACTATAACTGCTTCAACACAGGACGCCCTCAAGGAGAAAACAAGCAGGAGCGTTATGTGACACATTATCTTGATATTCCAAATGAGCCTTTACTGCCGTTCGGCTTTGGATTAAGTTATACCACGTTTGATTACAGTGGTATGTGTCTTTCAGCACATAGCCTGACTGAGGACTCTAGCATCGACGTTTCTGTAAACGTGACGAACACCGGTGAGGGTGCCGGGGAAGAAACGGTTCAATTCTATATCCGTGACCTCTCAGGCGAAATCGTCCGCCCGCTTAAAGAACTTAAAGGCTATGAAAAAGTATGGCTAACGCCTGGTGAAACAAAGCAAGTCACCTTCACCATCACAGAAGACCAGCTCCGATACTACCATTCGGACCTGACCTTCCAAAGCGACAAAGGCAAATTCCACGCCATGATCGGCCCAAACAGCAACGAATTGACAATAATAGAGTTCATTTTAAATAAGTAGTCTTTAACTAAAGTGCAGTATTAGCAGATGATTGGAGAAAAAGGCGTAGACTCCAGCGGGGGAGTAGCGGCAATGTTGAGACCCCGCAGGCAAAGCCGAGCAGGCTCAAGGCCGCCCCGCGGAAAGCGAAGCCTTTTTCGGAAATCACCTGCGTCGTATTATCAGCAACAAAGATTAAAGGAGGACTTTAATATGCAAACAACAACAGCCAATCAAAAGATTAATATAGAAGCAGGAGACGTCCGCTTCACCTTCCTAAACAGCGGGGACCTCTTCGAAGCAACACACAAAGAAATCATGATCAACCAATGGATGTCCAACCTGATCGACGGTGCACTGAACAATCTATACCTTCGCGTTCACAGCGAAAACGGCATCAAAGCCTACCCGCTACTAGGCGTAAAATCCACCAGCAACACTAGCCATTCCCAAAACGAAATCAAATGGGAAGGCACCGTTGCAAACATCGACTATTCCGTAAACTTCCGTCTATCAGAAAAAGGCATCTGGTTCTGGGATGTAAAAGTGAATGGCGCAGGCCAAACAGTCGATATCGTTTACAGTCAAGACGTTGGAATCGGAAGCAAAGGACTTGTACGTACAAACGAATCCTACCTGTCTCAATACATCGACCACACCGTATTTGAAAACGAGCAAAATGGCTATGTTGTTTGCTCCCGCCAGAACCAGCCGCAACCAGGAGGTTTCCCATACCTGCAGCAAGGTTCCCTGACAAAAGCAGTGGGTTATTCCACAGATGGCTTCCAATTCTTTGGGCTTTCTTACAAGGAAACAAATGAGCCTGAAGTGCTGACAAAAGAAACACTTGCCAATGAAATCTATCAATATGAATTTGCTTTTACAGGACTGCAATCAGAAAAGGTTGTGCTTGATGGACAAGAAAGCTTTGTCTTTTACGGCTTATTTAAAGAAAATCATCAGGAAGCTGTGACAGAGCTTGAGTTTGTTGATGAAGTTGCACGAGCTTGGGAAGAAGTGAAGGGGCTTGTTTCTGACTCTTCTGAAGAGCTTGCAAAAGTCAGTGCTAACGCAAACCTGTCCGGTGTGCTTTCCGGGTCTTCTTTTACAAAAGAAGAGTTAGATAAATACTTCCCAGTTCGACAGCAAGAAGAATGGGAAGGAGAAACGTTGCTATCTTTCTTCACTGATACGTATGAGCACATCGTGTTAAAAGAAAAAGAGCTTATCGTGGAACGTCCGCACGGCCATATCATCATGTCTGGCAATAATGACAAAATGACGGAAAACATCATCACCTCCACATCTTATATGTACGGAATCTTCAATTCACAGCTTGTGGTAGGAAACACTTCTTTCCATAAGATGATGACAAATGCTCGTAACGCATTGAATGTCATGAAAACTTCCGGACAGCGCATTTATGTAGAGGTGGAAGAACAGTACAAGTTATTAACGATGCCTACCTTGTTTGAAATCGGTTTTAACTATTCTCGCTGGTATTATAAAACGGCAGACGATGTAATCGTAGTAACAAACTATACGGTCGTAGATTCTCCGGACATTCAACTGGAAGTAGCTTCTGAAAACGGCAAAAACTATCGTTTCCTTGTTACGAATCAAATCTCCATGAATAACAACGAGCTGGTTGTTTCCTATGATATGAAACAGAATGGCAAAGTACTGACGTTCACAGCAGTGGAAGGGTCTGACAGCAAGCATGTATATCCTGATCTGGCTTATAAGCTGACTGTGGAAGGCGCAGACTTTACGGTTAGTGATGAAACAAAGCTTGCAGAAGGGGTGGCTCCTGGATCTGCTTCCCTTGTGGTATTGGAAACAGAAGCAACAACAAGCTGGACGATGACGGTTCAAGGGTTGTTACACGGTGAAGAGAGGGAATTTGTGACTTCGAACTTTGCTACAGAGGTAGAGCGTTTTCGTGCATTTTTTGAAAAAGTGATGAACGGCTTCAAGTTGTCATTGGGTAATGAAAGCAAGGAAGAGCTTGAAAAAATGAATGCCACTGCATGGTGGTACACGCACAACATGCTGGTTCATTATTCTGTGCCACATGGCCTGGAGCAGTACGGTGGAGCGGCATGGGGAACGCGTGATGTTTGCCAGGGGCCAACGGAGTACTTCATGGCAACGCAAAACTACGATAGCGTGAAGGAAATCATCAAAAAAGTTTACACCCATCAATATGAGGATACTGGAAACTGGCCGCAATGGTTCATGTTTGATAACTACAACCGTATCCAAAGTGAAGAGAGCCATGGAGACATCATCGTTTGGCCACTTAAAGTGTTAAGTGATTACCTGACGATTACAAAGGACTACTCAATTTTAGAAGAGAAGGTTCCTTACACTGTTCGCGGTGCGTTCCATTTCACAGAGGAAAAAGCTACTGTGTTAGAACATGCGAAAAAAGAAATTCAATATATTAAGGATCACTTCCTACATGATACATTTTTATCTTCCTATGGGGATGGAGACTGGGATGATACGCTGCAACCTGCAAATGCCCAACTGAAGCAATACATGGTATCGAGCTGGACCGTTTCCTTGACATACCAAGTATTGAACACTCTTTCCAAAGCACTTGAGGAAGTATTGACAGATGAAGCAGAAGATCTGAAGGCTTTGGCAAAAGGAATTGAAATCGACTTTAACAAATACATGCTTGCATCTGATGTAATCCCTGGTTTTGTCTACATGGAAGAACAGGACAAACCGGAATTGATGGTACACCCTGAAGATACGAAAACCGGCATTCATTATCGTTTGCTACCGATGACTCGCAGTATGATTAGCGAACTATTGACACCAGAACAGGCGAAAGCACACTTTGAACTTATCAAGAAAGAGTTGTACTGCCCAGACGGCGTGCGCCTTATGAACCGCCCGGCAAACTATGCAGGAGGGGTCAGCACACACTTCAAACGTGCAGAGCAAGCGGCAAACTTCGGCCGTGAAATCGGACTTCAATATGTGCATGCACATATCCGTTACGTGGAAGCGATGGCGAAGCTTGGTAAGACAGATGAAGTGTGGAATGGTTTGAATACCATCAACCCAATCAACATCCAAAAGGCTGTTCCAAACGCAGAACGTCGCCAAAGCAATGCATACTTCAGCTCTTCTGACGGCCAGTTCAACGACCGATATGAAGCGCAAGAGCAATTCGGGAAGCTGCGCGACGGCTCTGTCAAAGTAAAAGGCGGCTGGAGAATCTACTCTAGTGGACCTGGTATCTACATGAATCAATTGATCTCCAACTGCCTTGGCATCCGTTTCCAAGCTGGAGACCTTGTAGTGGATCCTGTATTACCAGCAGATATGAACGGCCTTCATTTTACTTATAAAGTGAATGGGCATGATGTTCAGTTTGTTTATCACTTAGATCAAGAGCAGAAGCAAGTTAGGGTGAATGGCAAAACGGTGGATGGAGCAGAAGTGTCCAACCGCTACCGGAACGGTGGGTTTGTCATCAGCAAATCCGTATTGGAACAACATTTGGTTGAAGGTGAAAATAAAATCGAGGTATTTATCTAAGCTTTTTTACCACAAAAGGGTAAAATAGGAAGATGCCAATTAAATTATGGGATACGGCGTAGAGTTATGTGCGCCGTATTTCTTTGTGAGGAGAGAAAGTCTTGAAAAAAGTGAAAGTAGGCGTCATCGGGACCGGCACCATCAGCGGAATTTATTTAGAAGCGCCAACCAAATTTTCCATCTTGGACATTGTGGCAGTGGCAGACTTGAATTTAGAACGTGCGAAAGAAAGGGCAGCAGAATATAACGTGGAGAAAGTCTACACGGTCAAAGAAATGCTGGCAGATCCGGAAATAGAAATGGTCATCAACCTGACCATTCCAAAAGCACATTACGAAGTGACACTTGCAGCACTTGAAGCCGGCAAGCACGTATTTGTTGAAAAACCACTGACGATAGAAGTGGAAGAAGGGAAAAAACTATTAGAGCTGGCTGAGCAAAAGGGGCTGCGTATTGGTTGTGCCCCAGATACCTTCCTTGGCGGCGCGCTGCAAACCTGCCGCAAGCTTATCGATGAAGGTGTGATTGGCAAGCCGGTTGCTGCAACAGGTTTTATGCTTGGAGCAGGTCCGGAAGGCTGGCATCCAGCACCTGACTTTTACTACCAAAAGGGTGGCGGGCCAATGTTTGACATGGGACCGTATTATTTAACGGCTTTCATTCACCTTTTGGGGCCAATCAAACGAGTGGCTGGTTCGACTCAATCAGCCTTTGAAAAGCGGACTGTGACAAGAGAAGAAGATTATGGACGTCAAATTCCAGTAGAAACACCAACACATGTCACAGGTTTGCTTGATTTTGAAAATGGAGCGGTAGGAACGCTAATCACAAGTTTTGATGTGATGGGCGGCACCCAGCTTCCTTGCATGGAAATCTACGGCACAAAGGGAACATTAAGTGTTCCTGATCCGAATAATTTTGGCGGTGCGATTCGCGTCCGAGAATTTGGGGAGAACGATTTTAAGGAAGTTCCACTGGAATATGGGTACACAGATAACAGCAGAGGAATCGGTGCGGCTGATATGGCCCATGCCATCAGAGCAGGCAGAGCTCATAGGGCAAATGGACATATGGCCTTGCAGGTTCTAGAGGTAATGCATGCCATCCACGAGTCTTCTGTGGAGGGAAAATATATGCACATTGAAAATGTCTGTTCACGCCCAGAAATCCTGCCTTATGGATTGAACCAGAAAAATCAGGATTTGTTTGAAAATTAAGCAGTCTATTCTTCTAGAAAACCCTCTATGGAAGCTATAAACTATTGAATAATAACAACGTTTACATTATGCTAGAGATAGGAGATTGAAACGTTTCGAAAAGGACAGATTCACTTGTTGATTTTGGACAACGCGCCTGTCTTTAAAAGGGGGTTAAGCAAGGTGGCAACAATTAAAGATGTGGCAAAGCTAGCAGGAGTGGCTGTTTCAACCGCTTCCTATGCACTGAATAATGTAAACAAAGTCAGTCCGGCTACGATGAAAAAGGTGCAGGAAGCCGCGAGGGAACTGAACTACTTCAAAAACGGCTTTGCATCTGATTTAAAAAGAACCAAAACAAACACAATTGCACTCATTTTAAGAGATCTATCTGGACCTTTCTATTCCGAGCTCATCAAAGGGGTACAGGAAGTGACAACAGCAAATGGGTATGACCTGATAGCATGCAGTTCTGTCGGTGGAGCGCAATCAACGGCAGCAAAATTTTTAAAAGAAAAAAGGGTGGATGGAGCAATTATCCTTGCCCATAATATAACAAATGATATTGTCCTAGAATCAGCGCGCGAAGGCTTCCCAATCGTGGTACTTGACCGAAAACTTAATCACGAGTTTGTGTATCAAGTGGAAGTGGACAATATTCACGGCGGATATGCAGCAACAGAATACTTAATTAATAAAGGATTTAGCGAAATTGGCTATGTGAGCGGACCAATGAACTCGCATGATAACGAGATGCGTTTTGCCGGTTACATGGCTGCCTTAAAGGACCATGGTATCCAATTCCAGAACAAATGGAAGCTATCCGGAGATTTCACTCGTGAAGGCGGCTACCGGGCAACGAAAATGATGATTGCACAACGCCAGCTACCGAAAGCCCTTTTCTATGCCAACGATGAGATGGCGATCGGTGGCTTGCAAGCATTCAAAGAAAATAAAATCAACGTGCCTGATGATATTTCCATCATCGGTTACGATGATATCCAGCTGGCTGAATATGTGAGTCCGCCTTTGACAACAGTAAGACAACCGAAGTATGAAGTAGGGGCATTAGCGGTACATGTTGTGTTCCAAGCTTTAGCCAAAGAGGAGACGGTGGAGAACTACTATAACCTTTCTACCGAGATCGTGGAGCGTAAGTCGGTGAAATAAGATAAACGCTGGGCCTTTCCTGTTGATATGACAGGAAGGGCTTTTTGTTTGATTGGTGGAGGAGTTTGATGGGAGGATTCGGCGTTTATCCATTGTAAAAAGAATTTATCCATTGTTCAGAGCCATATATCCATTGTAAAAAGATATTATCTATTGTAAAAAAAATATATCCATTGTAAAAGCGAATTATCCATTTATACAATGCACTTATCTATTTTCCTCGTTCCCATCAAGTTCACGCCAGTCATCTTCCTTCCCCTTCCCTGTACTCCCACCCTTGACGCGAAAAGTCGGAATTTTACCATCTAGTTCGGACTTTAACATTGAAAACGCTTTATTATCCATTTATAATGTAGAAGAGTTATCTGGAGACGTTACTTGAATCGCAATATGGAAACGTTCCCACACCCAGCACCACAACAAAAAAATAGAGTTAGAGATTTTACAAAAATAGATTACAAGCAAGGGAAGGAGAAACAAAAATGATCAGAGTAACAGTATGGAATGAAAACCGCCATGAACAAACAAACGAAAAAGTAAGAGAAGTATATCCAGAGGGTATCCACGGTGCCATCGCTTCCTTCCTAAAAGAAGAAGACTATGAAGTAAGAACCGCAACATTGGACGAGCCGGAGCACGGACTTACCGAAGAAGTACTGAATAACACAGACGTTCTTTTATGGTGGGGACATGTGGCGCATGATGACGTTGCAGATGAAATCGTCACTCGCGTAAAAAATAGAGTACTAGACGGAATGGGATTAATCGTTCTTCATTCTGGACACTTCTCAAAGATTTTCAAAACATTGATGGGTACGACTTGTGACCTGAAATGGAGAGAAGCGGACGAAAAAGAGCGCATCTGGGTAGTATCACCAGGCCATCCAATCGCAGAAGGAATCGGGGAGCACATCGATATCGAGCGCGAAGAAATGTATGGCGAGCACTTTGATATTCCAGATCCGGACGAGCTAGTGTTTGTAAGCTGGTTTGAAGGCGGAGAGGTTTTCCGCAGCGGTTGCACATATAAGCGCGGGAGAGGGAAAGTATTCTACTTCCGTCCAGGACATGAAACATACCCGACTTATTATCATGAAAAAGTACAAAAAGTTATCAAGAATGCCGTTAACTGGGCAAAACCGACCACAATCGGCGATGTATACTACGGAAATGCAAAACCATTAGAAGAAATCAAAAGCAAATAAGGGGGATAAGAAAATGAAGAAATTACGTGTTGGAGTAGTAGGTTGCGGAAGTATCGCAAAGCACCGCCATTTACCGGAGTACCATGCAAACCAAAATGTGGAGCTAGTTGCACTATGTGATGTAGTTTTAGAACGCGCGGAGCAAGCAGTTGAAACATATGGTGGGAAAGCATATGAGAGCTATCAAGAAATGATCGACCGTGAAGAATTAGATGTTGTAAGTGTGTGCACACCGAACTACCTGCATGCGCCAGTATCCATCTATGCTTCCAAAGCTGGAGCACACGTATTATGTGAAAAACCGATGGCAACGTCTAAAGAAGAAGCGGACGAGATGATCGCTGCTGCTAAAGCATCTGGCAAAAAGCTGATGATCGCACACAACCAACGTTTTGTTCCATCTCACCAAAAAGCAAAACAACTGATCGAAAACGGTGAAATCGGGAAGATTTACAGCTTCCGTACGGCATTCGGACACCCTGGACCAGAAGGTTGGAGTGTGGACGGGAAAGACAGCTGGTTCTTCCGTAAAGAAGAAGCATTCATCGGCGCGATGGGTGACCTTGGCGTACATAAGTCCGATCTGATGCGTTACCTTTTAGGGGAAGAAATCGTGGAAGTAGGAGCATTCATCGAAACTTCTTCAAAAGAAAACACAGATGTGGATGACACGGCAGTTTGCGCGCTAAGAACAGAAAGCGGCATCGTTGGTACTTTAGCTGCAAGCTGGTCTTACAAACGTGAAGACAACTCCACCATCATTTATGCGGAAAAAGCGGTCCTTCGTTTAGAAGACGATCCGACTCACTCTTTAGTCGTACAATATGCAACTGGTGAAACAGTTCGCTACGAATTAGGCAAAATTCAAAGCAATGATGCAGGCGGACAAACAGGTTCTCATGTGGTTGACCATTTTGTAGCAAGCATCTTGGAAGACAAAGAAGTACTAGTGGACGGAAACGAAGGAAAGAACTCCTTGATGGTTATTTTAGGAGCGCTAGAATCCAACGAAACGAAGAAGATTGTCAACATCCAAAACGAATTGAACTAAGGAGCGTGAACACTTATGAAACTAGGCGTATTTACAGTCCTTTTTGCAAATAAATCTTTCACAGAAATGCTTGATTATGTGAAAGCGGCAGGGTTGGAAGCAGTAGAAATCGGTACAGGCTGCTACCCTGGAAACAACCATTGTCCTTTGGATACTCTTCTTGAGGATGAAGGGGCACGCAATGCTTATATGGAAGAAATTCATTCCCGCGGTTTGCAAATCAGTGCATTCAGTTGCCACGGTAACCCAATTTCACCTGATGAGGCTTTTGCAAAAGAATCTCATGAGACGTTACTAAAAACGATTGACCTTGCTGCTTTAACAGGGGTAGAAGTAGTGAACTGCTTCTCAGGAGTTCCTGGTGACAGCGAAACGGCGAAAGCGCCTAACTGGCCTGTTGCACCTTGGCCAAATGAGTATGGCGACGTTCTTACATGGCAGTGGGAAACGAAGTTGGTTCCTTACTGGAAAGAAGTAGGGAAGTACGCGGAAGAGCGCAATATCAAAATCGGTCTTGAGTTACATGGCGGATTCTTGGTACATACGCCACACACGATGCTGAAACTTCGTGAGTTAACGTCTCCTGCGATTGGTGCAAACCTTGATCCAAGTCATCTTTGGTGGCAAGGAATTGATCCTGTTGCAGCAATCAAGATATTAGGAAAAGCTGGCGCGATCCATCATTTCCACGCAAAAGACACGTACATCGATCAGGATAATGTGAACATGTACGGCTTGACGGACATGCAGCCATACGGCGAAGTACAGACTCGTGCATGGAGCTTCCGTTCTGTCGGATGCGGCCATAGTGTCCAAGAGTGGTCGGACATGATGAGTGCCCTGCGCACTTATGGCTACGATTATGTTGTCAGCATCGAGCACGAAGATCCGATCATGTCGATTGAAGAAGGCTTTGCACGTGCAGTGACGAACCTTCAATCTGTATTAATAAAAGAACAACCTGCTGATATGTGGTGGGTGTAAGGATATAACAGAAACAGCAACCAAGGCTCTTGGTTGCTTGTTTTTATAAAACTGGAGGCGAATGAGGATGAAACATAAAATAGCTGCGCAACTATACACAGTACGTGATCTATTGGAGAAAGATTTTATCGGCGTATTAAAAGAACTAAAAGACATGGGTTTTGCTGGTGTGGAAATGGCAGGACTGTACGGCCATGATCCAAAGGAAATCGCCGCTGCCTTGAACGAATTGGAATTATCCGTTGCAGGTATGCACGTAGGGGTAGATCGATTACGAAATGAGCTTCCTGCGGTTTTGGATGAAGCAGAGCTCTTCGGTACAAAGCACCTTGTTATGCCGTATGTGGTGGAAGAGGACCGCACAGAGGATTATTATGTTTCTTTGAAGGCTGAGCTGAACGAACTTGCTGCTGTGTTGAAAAAAGACGGTTACACCATCAGCTATCATAACCATGATTTTGAGTTTGAGACAGGTGTAGATGGGCAGGTTGCATTGGAATATCTATTGGAACCAAGTCCTGATAACTTGATACATGCTGAATTAGATGTGTATTGGGTAACCAAAGCCGGCCACGATGTTCTGGAATTTTTGTCACCATTAGCGGGGCGTGTTCCGACGTTACATATGAAAGATATGTCTCCTGGTGAAGAAGGAAACTTTGCTGAGGTAGGTACAGGTGTTATCGACTTTGAACCGGTATTGCGTTGGGGAGAAGAGAACGGTGTGAAGTGGTATATCATCGAGCAAGACGTATGTCCGGGGAATCCCTTGGACAGTTTGCGTGTAAGTATTGGGAATTTGAAAGGGATTATGGAGAAAATTTAATCCTAAGTGTACGTAGAGAGTATGCTTGCTTAAAGTAGCGCGGAATGTGACGGTAAGTGTCGAATGGCATTTATCTGCACCGAGTCGGCTTATAAATCTAAAAGTTGGCTTATAAAAAGAAAAGTTGGACTATAAATTCGGAAAAGGATGAGAAACCCTAAACCAATTTTCCCACAGTATTAAAATTTCTTACAAAAAGAGAGGACCGAGCCCACTATTAAGGCTGGTCCTCTTCTCTATGCAAAATAAACAACAAGCTTATCATCGATTTTTCCATGTTTTTTTGAAACTATGATAATCTTTTCGTCTCTTGATTCAACTAAGTAGTCATTACTTCCGACAATTTCGCGATCTGTCACCAAACAAATCATATCCTCACTTTGAGTAAGCCTAAATTCAAGGGTATTCTCCTCAACCTTCAAGATTTCAGCAGTAGAATACACTATTTTCACTCCCAGTTTCTCAAACGTAACATTCATCGGAAGCATCACACCATCTTTACTTTGCAGGGTGAGCTTACGGCCTTCCAGAAACTTTTCATCCCCTAATCGAACTTGAATTTCTTTTTCAAATCCGTCCAAATTCAACAGATGAATAAAACGCTCATCGCCATTAGAAACCGAAGTCGAGAATATTCCATGGTACTCGCAGTCATGGGTTAGACCCGCAACGGAACCAAGTCGACCCAAGGCTGTTTTGAAAAGGTCGATATCGCAACGGTACGCTGTCGCAAGCACGATGGCACGGCCATGGCCAACCTTCGCGTCAAAACCACATACCTCATCGGATTCTGTTACACGCATGATGGAATCTGCATTAGAGCCAAGCTCAAAAGTCTGTGTAAAAAAAGTGCGTATTTCCGGGCGATCGGCTGCCCAACCGTCCGCTGTCAGGGACATAAAGCGGCCATGCTCATTGAATGTCACTCCAAGAGGCTTCACACCAAGCGCATCAGCTAGTGCAGTGAAAGGCTTCCCTTCCATATCAAAGGTAGGGACCTCTCCGTACAATAGAATTCCTCCACCATGCTTCAAATACTCCACTAGTTTCTGCTGAACATCTTTGTCCATATAACGCGCTGATGGCAACACAAGCACCTTGGTCACTTCAGGATCCAATTCTTTATTTTGCACATCGACAGAACTGAAACGGTAGCTTGCAAGCAACATGGCACGCGCAACAATTTCCCATGCCCCTGCTCCGCGATGCATCGTGATGTTGTCGACAATCTCACGCATTTTCGCGCTATCAGGATAGCGGTATTCGGTCATGTAGTAATCTGGGATAAACGCAAATGCTACAGAGTCCCGGTCCTCATCCATTGCTGCAAGCTTGTCGCCGACTGCCATCATAGTTTTGATGGAGCGGGCCATGCGAGGGAATGTGTAGTTGAGCTTGCCCTCTGGATTAACCGGTGCTGCAAATCCGTGGCGTTCTCCCGTAGATGCAATCCGGCCGTTTCCGTCGCCTGCTGCTTCATCGATTTTGTAGTTGTATCCACCTGTAAACAGGTAATAGTTGATCAGACGATTTCCTTGTGCCACACACATTCTTGTCTTAAAATCGGCTGCGGAAACGTCATAGCGACCTCCAAATGTTTCACCAAAATTGCCATCGCCACAGTTGAACTCGACGGAAGTCAATGGCTGATCTGGGTTATGCACCGCATCCATGAAGCCGTTGATCAAGTAAAGGTCCTGGAACGTTTCCATATTAAGGTCACCGAAGTAGATATCAGATCCGGACAGATAGCCCTCGCCTTGTTTGTAGGATTCATAAAGCTGGGAGATGCCAATAGGATACGTCAATCCGCGGCCTCCGCCTGTTCCATGGATATTGACGATGAACGGTACATCCTTTACATCGGACTCTTCGGCATATTCTCTTAAAATGGAGACATAACGGGCAAAACGGTCTCTCATATAGTGACCAAGATCACGCATCAGTTCCGCAGCATACTCTTCCTTTGGAGAGCGGATGCCGCGGACTCTTTCGGTTGCATCCTGCAAGTTAAGTGGATAACGCTGCGTTAACTCCGCTTCTTCGTACTTCTCTTGTAACCAATTAACAAAGTCTTTCAACAACTGTTCTGTCAAATCAGGGCAGTTGCTGACCCAAGACAGCATTCCAATCTCATTATCAAGCTGTACCCCAATAATATTGCCGCCGTTTGTGTGCAAGCGGGGAGCGATTACTGCCATCACGGCCTCATACCATCTTTTTGTTTCTTTCAGGAAGTTTGGAGCCAAGTAATCGAGTGTTGGTGTTGTAGCGGCATTTCCATCCCAACCGACCGGTATAATCTCTGGGTGCTTCTCCGTTACCCAATGGGGTATCCCCTCATTTTTCATTTCCGCCATGATGAATGGACCTGGTCGGGCAAAAAAGTAAAGGTCGTTTTCCGCACAAAGGTCAATGAATGCTCCTAAGTCCAGTTCAGGTCGAGTCTGGCCGTCCAGGTCTATCTGTCCTTCAACAGGTTCATGGCACAACCAAGGTATATACGTTGCCACGGCATTGCAGCCTGCATCTTTTAGTTTATCGATGCGATCTTGCCAATCTTTTCGTTCCAATCGGTAGTAATGTATCTCTCCGCACATAACAAGTACGGGCTTTCCATCTATAAGAATCTGTTTGTTTTTAATCTCAATCATGACTTTTCATCCCCTCAAAGTAAAATAGAAAAGCGCTTACATTCATCTGTAATCGAAACGTTTCGTTATTTATATTCAAGATTTATCGTACCATAAATAAATATTGGTTGAAACGATTTTATTGTAAGGTGTGGTGGGAAGTTAGAAATGCATAAATGCTACCTTATTGAAAGGTGAACGTGGATGAAGGACTTGACTGAAGGTTAATAGTAGTGGGGGGAAAACTTTCGTTTGTGGGGGGATTCACCTTTATTAGTGGTTAGAATAAGCACCTATAGTGGTGAGAAAAACGCATTGAGTGGGGGGATGAGAAAGAAAAAATGTGGAAAGTGTAAAAAGGAGTTGAAATTTGTGTATGAAGTGCTGGGAGTCGAAAAAAATTGTTTGCCATATCCTTTGGGTTAGGCTCTTTTCTCAAAGATTGTTGCTATCCATTAGTAAAAAGTCCGCATTTGGACTTTTTACAGCTTAGATACTACAGAATAGGCATGCATGCTATCTTGTATAGCCAAGAAAAGAGCACGACAGCAAGGAATATAACGATTTGTTTCTAACTACGGAAAACGAACAAAGTATGCGAAAACAGCCATAGGTAAAAATATAACTAAAAGGAGCAAAGGTTTATTACAGTAGAAAGTGAAATTAATAATTTCAATCAACAGGGTTGACAACATACCCTTGGGGGTATAATATATGAGCATAGACATTGTTACTACAATTATTTTCAACAGGAGGTGCATGTCTGCTATGGAATACACAAACCAGATGAAGAATCGTTTGAAACGTGCCGAAGGGCAAATCAGAGGAGTTCTTCATATGATGGAGCAAGGTGAAGATTGCCGAGATGTGGTATCGCAGTTAAATGCAGCAACTACTGCAATCGAACGTGCCATTGGGGTCATCGTTAGTACAAACTTGGAGCAATGCGTTCGGGAAAATGTACTAAAAGGTGAAGAGACTAGCGAAATGGTGCAACAAGCGGTCGATCTTCTCATTAAAAGCAGGTAATTAAAAAAGTACTTGATAATATACCCCAAGTGGTATATTATAGAGTTATTGATACCCACCAGGGTATTTGAACGAAAGGTTGCATCATATTTTTTTATATGTTAGTATACCCCTAAGGGTATTAACGAACAGACAATATTTTTTTGAAGCAAAATATACCCTACCAGGTATAAAGAAATAACCAATATTTTTTTAACTAATAATATACCCCCTGGGGTAACAAAATAGGAGGAATTACACATGATCGTAAACAAAGTATTAGACGCAAAAGGATTAGCTTGCCCAATGCCATTGGTGAAAACGAAGAAAGCTTTAAATGAAGTGAACAGCGGTGAAATTCTAGAGGTTATCACAACTGACAAAGGTGCGAAGACTGACCTTACTGCATGGTGCAAAGCTACTGGCAATGTGCTATTAGACATGAAAGTAGAGAAAGACGTATTTACTTTTTATATTAAAAAAGCGTAACGATAGATAAAACAAAAAACAAAGGGAGAGGATCACAACATGGAAAAGAAAAAAACAACGATTGTACTTTTTAGCGGTGACTATGACAAAGCGATGGCAGCCTATATTATTGCGAACGGTGCTGCAGCTTATGATCACGAAGTAACGATTTTCCACACATTCTGGGGCTTGAATGCACTTCGAAAAGAGGAGCTTGTTCCAGTTAAGAAAAACTTTATTGAAAAAATGTTCGGCAAAATGATGCCACGCGGAGCTAACAAGTTGCCATTATCCACGATGAACATGGCCGGCATGGGCCCGAAAATGATTAAAGGCATTATGAAAAAGCATAATGTGCAGTCTTTACCAAGCTTGATTGAAATGGCGAAAGAGCAAGATGTTAAACTTGTTGGCTGTCAAATGACAGTGGACTTACTTGGCTTGAAGCACGAAGAGATGATTGACGGAATTGAGTACGCAGGGGTTGGCGCATATTTAGGCGATGCTTCTGAAGGTAATGTGAACTTATTCATCTAAAGGGGTGTGGCTAGATGGAGTTTCTTCCTTATATTTTATTGGGGCTGGCAGTGGTTTTTCTGATCAGCAGAATGAAACCGACTGCCGGAGTGCGTCAGATAACAACGGCTGAATTAAAACAGGAATTAAACGACAAGAACAAACAATACATTGATGTTCGTACACCGATGGAATACAAAGGGAATCACATTCGACAGTTTCAGAATATCCCTTTGAACACCATTGGAAACAACATGAATAAACTTTCTAAAGACAAAGAGACTATTGTGATCTGTCAAAGCGGCATGCGCAGTAATGCTGCCGTGAAGCAATTGAAGAAAGCAGGATTCACGAAGCTTGCCAATGTAAAAGGCGGCATGAATGCCTGGTAATTTTAAATAGAAAAGGAGCTGTCAAACATGAAAGAGATTACACCACAGGAATTAGAAGCAAAGCTTGCAGCTGGCGAGCAGATATCGATTATTGATGTACGTGAAGCAGAGGAAGTTGCTGCAGGGAAGATCCCGCAAGCGGTGAACATCCCGTTAAGTTTATTAGAGTTCCGCACGCAAGATATTGATAAATCTAAGACACATTTTATGGTCTGTCGTTCAGGTGGAAGAAGTGGGAATGCCTCCATGTTCTTGGCAGCCCAAGGTTTTGACGTTATCAATATGGTTGGCGGAATGCTTGAGTGGGAAGGTAACGTAGAATAACATTATTTCAAATAAGGAGATGACCTACTGATGAATGTAAACTTGACATTAGATGCAAAAGGGTTGGCATGTCCTATGCCGATTGTACGTACGAAAAAGGCGATCGACCAGATTGAATCTGGAGAAGTATTGGAAGTATTAGCGACAGATAAAGGTTCAAAAGCGGATATTAAAGCATGGGCAGATAAAATCGGCCATCAATATTTAGGAACGCTTGAAGAAGGCGATGTACTGAAACATTATATCCGTAAAGCAAGATCAGAAGAGGAAAAAGAAGAGCAAAACTATCCTCATGTAGCAACGAACGAAGAGTTGGCTGCCAAATTGGAAGCAGGTATTACCGTATTGGATGTCCGTGAACCAGCCGAGTATGCATTCGGACACATTCCTGGTGCAGTTTCTGTTCCATTAGGTGACTTAGGAGGCGGAATTGCTGAATTAGACAAAGAAAAAGAAACATATGTCGTTTGCCGTACAGGAAGCCGCAGTGATATGGCTGCACAAAAGTTGACTGAACTAGGTTTTACAAATGTAAAGAATGTTGTACCTGGAATGAGCAAGTGGGAAGGTCCTACGGCTTAACAATTATATAAATTTTTTTAAAGTAAATTATACCATAGGGGGTATTTATTCATGTTAAACGCAATGACTGCAAAAGATGTAACGAAGAAGATTTTGGCTAATGAATCATTATTTATTTTAGATGTGCGAAACGAAGATGCATTTGCTGATTGGAAAATTGAAGGCGCATCTGTTGAGCATAAGAATGTACCTTACTTTGATTTGATGGATGGCGTGGAGGAAATCCTAGACCAAATTCCATCTGAAAATGTGTTAGTTGTTTGTGCTAAAGAAGGTTCTTCTATCTTTGTTGGTGAGATGCTAGTAGAAGCCGGCGTGAAAAATGTTTCTTACTTGCAAGGTGGAATGAAGGCTTGGAGTGAGTACTTGGAGCCAGTTAAGGTAGCAGATCTTAAGGATGGCGGTACATTGTGGCAGTTCGTTCGTATCGGAAAAGGCTGCTTGTCCTACCTTGTAGAGTCTGATGGTTCTGCGATGATTATTGATTCTACACGTATGGTGGATCAGTACATTTCTTTTGCGCAAGCGAAAGGGTTGAAAGTGATACATGTGGCTGACACGCACTTGCATGCAGACCACATTTCCGGTGGACGCATGCTTCGTGAAGCAACGAATGCAACTTACTGGTTACCTCCAAAGGATGCAGAAGAAGTAACCTTTGATTATGCAGCACTGGAAGACGGAGTAGAAATTACAGTAGGTAAAACGAAGGTTGCTGTGCAAGCGATTTACTCACCTGGTCACACAATCGGAAGTACATCTTTCGTAGTGGATAACCGTTTCTTGTTAAGTGGTGACATTCTATTCGTAGAATCCATTGGCCGTCCGGACCTTGCCGGAAAAGCAGAGGACTGGGTAGCAGATCTACGCGAAACACTTTACTCTCGTTACAAAGAGTTGTCTGAAGATCTAATGGTATTACCGGCTCACTTCGGTACTATGTCCGAAGTTGGTGAAGGTGGCCTAGTGGCAGCACGTTTAGGTGACCTGTATAAAAATAACGCAGGCCTGAATATCGAAGACGAAGCGGAATTCCGCAAACTCGTTTCCGAAAACCTGCCACCACAACCAAACGCATACCAAGAAATCCGCCAACTAAACATGGGCAAAATCAACCCCACCGACGACGAACAACGCGACATGGAAATCGGCCCAAACCGTTGTGCGGTTCACGGATAATAAATAATTGTGAAGAGGGGTCAGACCCTCAAAGGAATTCCGCCCTTCGTGTCGAAGGGCGGAAATCTCATTAAAGGGGAGTTATCCATAAATAATGGTCCCCCAGTTAATTGTAGTGCAGGATGTGAGACTCCGGCGGGAGGTAGCGGTAGCTTGAGACCCCGCAACGAAGTGAGGAGGCTCAAGCACCGCCCCGCGGAAAGCGAACATCCGGAACGGAAATTAACTGAGTAATATGCAACACCGTACTAGTTAGACCTAGAAGGAGGGATGCTTTATGGAATTTGATATTATGTGGCTTGTAGCTTTGTTTGCGATAGGTTTTATTGGTTCGTTTGTGTCTGGGATGGTTGGTATTGGTGGTTCGATTATCAAGTATCCGATGCTTTTGTATATTCCACCGATGCTCGGTCTTACTGCACTTACGGCGCATGAGGTGTCAGGTGTCAGCGCGGTTCAAGTGTTTTTTGCCACCATCTCCGGTGTGTGGGCCTACCGTAAAGGTGGCTACTTAAATAAAGACCTTATCATATACATGGGAGTAAGTATCCTGATTGGTAGTTTTATCGGAGGATATGGTTCCCGCCTTATGAGCGCTGATGGTATTAACATGGTTTACGGTATTCTTGCACTTATAGCTGTTATTATGATGTTCGTTCCTAAAAAAGGCATTCATGAGATTCCACTTGACCAGGTTACTTTCAATAAGACATTGGCTGCCCTCCTAGCATTTATCGTCGGTATCGGTTCCGGTATTGTGGGGGCGGCAGGAGCGTTCCTGCTTGTACCGATTATGCTTGTTGTACTGAAAATCCCTACACGAATGACCATAGCCACTTCATTGGCAATCACGTTCATTTCCTCTATCGGCAGTACTGTCGGGAAGATTACCACTGGCCAAGTGCTGCTTGTACCTGCCATCGTCATGGTCATCGCAAGTATTATCGCAGCACCAATCGGCGCAAAGCTCGGCCAAAAGCTGAATACGAAAGTGCTTCAGTGGATTTTAGCGTTATTAATATTAGCGACAACTATTAAAATTTGGTTGGACATTATCTAAATGTGCGATTCGTTAATAGAAACTAATATAAACCAGGTGCAAATCACTCCTTAAGTGATGGCACCTGGTTTATTTTTTATAGCCATATTGCTCTTCGGTAAGAACTTAAGAACTTATATATCTAAACAATCAAACAGCACTTGACTAGCAATAAATGTGTAAGGTGTGACTTGATCTTGCGTAACGACTGAAGTGAATACCCTTGGTGTAGGTGTTGGTGGATAGGAAGGTTTGCAAGAGTCATAACTTCCTTCTCCTCTTGCTTTTCGACGCAGAGCATTCTTATATCGGAAGTACTCATAAAGCGACATCTCACAAACTCTAGGGCGGCACTCTTCTTCACACTCACAGTCACAAGGGTCCACCGGTTTTGGTGGAGGCGGAACCGTTCCGCACGTAGTCCTTGTCGTTGTTACCAATGTGTAGTTCACATTCACTTGAACTTCTGAAGGAATGAACTCCTCTGTTCCTTCTTCCGTAATGCTTTGACACAATATGATGGAGGAAACGTCAATATCTTCAATGCTTAAAGTCACGTTGGAAGCAGAAGGTGTTTCGATTAAGATTTCCTCAAGCACCTGCGATAATGGGAGGATACGACTTGTGCATTGTTGCGTTTCTGAACTGTAGGACAGGACAACATATCCGCTGACGGTTATCACATAACGTGTGCCATTTTCCTCTTCGGGGTTTCCGAGTTGCGTTAAGGTCACTAACGAAGACAAGGGCACAATATTTCCTTCATCATCCACCGTAACAGTCGACACTTCTACTTCCCCTACAGCGCTACATGGACTATTTTGGAGTAAACTGAACTCCAGTAATAGATCTGTCAATTCTGGTACTGTCACTTCAAATGTCCGCGATTGGAAACCTGGTGCAGTAATGGTCACTTCATATACCCCTGCAGGTAGAGAGTCAAAGAAAAATAACCCATTGGATGTTACATCTGTAAATGGTCCGACTACCGGACCAGTAATGGTGACTATTGCTCCGTTTATAATTGTCCCATTCAATCTATTGAATACCAATCCCGTTAAAGTGCTCGGATTGTCGTCTAGATTAAATATGACAGCCCCGCTTGGAAGATTTACAATTTGCTGCTCGGAAACATATCCTTCCAACTGGACTATAACGAGATAATCTACACCTTCCCGCAGGTTATTAAAAATTATTTCGCCATTATTATCTGTTAAACCGCTGACCACAAAGTTAAAGTTGGTCCCATCAATAGCATAGACAAGTACCCTTGCATTCTCTAAAGGATTCGTATCATTATCTCTCACAATTACTTCTAAAGGAGAGGTATTTTGATCTAAAGTAACGTTAACGGTAGTGTTTCCTCCTGGAGTGATGGTGAACGGGATGCTCTCTGTTACAAAGCCTGGGCTTGAAACAACCAAGTTATAATCTCCAGCCGCCAAGCCCTCTATAAGATAATTGCCATCCGAATCAGTTATCGTGGTAACGACTTCCAAATTGGTATTGACTATAACAACCGTCACACTAGAGCCCATTTGCGGGCCAGATACCACACCTGATACGGATCCAGGGTTACTATTCAACGGGATATTCAGTGTGCTCGATTGTAAAGCTGGAAGCACTAACTGATCTAACCTGATTTCATAATTTGGATAGGTGGTATTGATCCGATAGTTCCCAGGCGCTAACCCTTCTGCCAAATACTCTCCATTCACTGAACTAAGCGTTCTCCTGACAAGCAAGCTCGTGTTGCTATCATAAATCTCTACCGTTGCCCCCACTAAAGGAATGGATGTGAGGCTGTCAAAAACAATTCCTGATAAGTTAACTGGGTTATCTCCTAATTCAATGTCAACGTTATTAGTATCTGCTGTAAGCTGAATGGTTCTTATTCCCGATTGATAATTAACATTAATGGCAGTAACGGTATAAAACCCTTCCGGAATGCCTGAAATCGAGTAAAACCCTTCCGTTCCCACTTGCCCACTGGTTTGTGTGGTACCTACAATATTTCCATCAATATCAATAATCCTGACAAGTGTATCAGCTAAGCCCAACCCATTATTGGTGATGGTCCCAGTAATGGTAAATTCATTCTGATCAAGCATAAAACTGAGGTTATTGGTAGTGTCACTCACAATGATGGTACCTAATTGAGCAGATGCAAAGCCGTCTGCAGATACGAAAACGATATATGTCCCAGGGTTTAGTCCGGTGGAGAGAAAGTTTCCATCATTATCTGTTACACCGTTCCAAACGATAGGACCTGTGTTAGAGCCTTCCCTAATTAGAATGGAAGCGTTTGGTATTGGTGCTCCATCGCTTACACTTCCTGAGACAAAACCAGGGTTAGGAAGCAAAGCAAAACCAAGATTCACCGTCTCGTTAGAAATAATGATGGCTCCGGCAGTCTGTGGACCATAATTTAAACTGTCCGCATAGACCGTATAAGTTCCAGGATTAAGTCCATTAAACTGATAATATCCATCCTGTCCGCTCACTACCTGACCTACAATCGTGTTAGAAAAATCAACAACAGTGATAACCGCTCCACTAATTGGAAGCCCCGTTAATACGTCTATCGCATACCCTTCCAGATTACCAGGAAGAGGAGATAACTCCAAAACGACTGACTGCGGATTCATGGAATCGCTAATGACACCTTTCGTATCTGTTCCAAAGTTTTCTGCATCCGCTGAAATTATCAGGCTTGCTTCGGGAAGATTTGTAAATATAACCTCTCCGTTTTCATCCGTTACTCCAGTAGCAAGAATGAGATTATTGGATGCGTGTCGCACCGTTACCAGTGCACCGGGAATCCCGTTAACTGTATCTGCTACCAGAATTGTCACAATTACGGTTGTTACAATGGCAGACAGAGGAACGTTAAGGGATACATCTGTACCATCCACAATAGCCGCAACTGTATTTGTATTAAAAGCAGGAGCGGAAGCTGTTACAAAATAAGTCCCATTCGGTATATTCAAAAATTGAAAACTGCCATCTAAGCTATTTGCCAGCGTGGTGGCTACCAATACATCATTCGTATTATACAGAGCAACCTGAATGTTTGGACCAACAAGCGGATTGGTCCCATCCGTTACAATCCCCGTTACAGTAAAGCTTGTGGGCTGTAATAAAATATTGGCCGCAGACGTAATACCTTCGAAAACAGTGACACCCTGAACCTCCGTACTAAAATTTGGTGCACTTGCAGTAATAGTATAGCTACCGACCGACAAAGATGGGATGAAGAAAGCGCCATTCAGATCGGTGGAAACCGTCGCTACCACTGTATTGGTGGATACAGAACGAACAACGATGGTTGCGTCCGGAATAAAGTCCCCCGGATCCAAAATACTCGCAACCGTTCCCGAAATGTTCCCAACCGTTCTTGAGAGTGTGACATCCAACGTATTTGCCCCTGCTGCTATAACACTACCTAAGGCTACCGTTGAAAAATCAGGGGCGGTGACCCTCACGATGACAGTCCCTAACGGTAATCCCCCAAATGAATAAAAGCCGCTCGCATCCGTGAAGGCTGTACCAAGTATCGTTTCATTTAAGTCTGTTATCGTAACAATAGCATTTGGAATAGTTTGTGCAGGAGCATCCAAGGTACTGATTGTTCCACTTAAACTACCAACCACTGAAGACAAGGTGATATCTACAATTGTGTTCGTATTTGCCTCAACAATGGCTCCTGCTCCGGCTGTTGAAAAGGTAGGTGCAGTAGCAGTAACAATATAGCTTCCAGGTGCCAAATTAGAAAAACTGTAAAAGCCTACTGAATCTGTTATGACGGAAGCGATGAACTGATTGGTAGAAGTATAAATCTGGACTTGTGCATTAGGTATAGGTACACTCAATTCATCTGAAATGGTTCCGCTTATACTCCCTGGTTGAGTGTTCAAAGCCAAGTTCGCAACGCTGGTTGTATCTGCTATAACGATAGTACCAACGGACCCTTGCTCAAAATTTGCTGCAAAAGCGATGATGGTGTACCCACCAGGTGCCAAACCGCCGGAGCGGTAAAACCCCTGACTATCTGTAAAAATAGTTTGTATTAGGACCCCATTCTGGTCAATAACTTGAACGGTAGCCCCAGTAATTCCTTCGGTGGGCGCATCCGCATTGACGATGGTTCCCTGTATAAATCCTGGGTTTGGAAGAAGGAAAATATCCACATCTGTCAATTCCGCTTGGTCCAGTATGACAGTTGCCCCATTTGTCTGGAATCCTGTTGCAGACGCAATAAGGGTGTAAGTTCCAAAAGCCAAGTCAGGTGTTTGGTAGTTTCCGTTCCCGTCTGTTATAACCGTAGCCACAACTCCTCCACTGGCATCGAGCAGTCTTACTTCCACATTTGCCGCGGATATTGGTCCTCCCGTAGATAAAATGGTCCCGGATATAAACCCAGAGTTAGTGGTAAGGGTGAAATTGACTTCTGTTTCGGCATTCGATGAAACAACGGCTCCTGATATAGCACTTTCAAAACCGAGAGCATTTACGAATACCACATAATTGCCAGGGGCCAGGTTAGGAACTCTGTAATACCCCTGCCTTAAGACCATTCCTTCAGTAAATGTCCCTGTGACGGTCGTTGCAACAATCGGTCCTGCTGCAGAATCCTGTCTAATTGTCACCAGAGCCCCATTGATATCGGGATCGACCTCTCCAAAAATAGCCCCAGGGGAACCCTGTAATATAAAGTTAATCGTAGTTGTCTCGAATGCTTCCACAATAGCTCCGCTTACAGCTGTCTCGAAATTATTAGCTGTAGCCACCACGGTATAAGAGCCGGGTGCGAGACTTGTAAACGAGTAATTTCCATTTTCATCCGCTTGCGTTACCCCTATTAAAATGCCGTTTTGAAGTAAATTAATGGTTGCTCCAGCCACATTAACCGTTCCTGAAATGTTACCTGCCAGTTTGTTCAGGGAAACATTGACTACCTCAGCTCCTGGCGGGGTTGGCATAATGAATCCTACTGTTCTGGACGCATACCCGTCTGAAGTGAAAACAAGGGTATACGACCCAGGTTCTACACCGGTAAAACTATAATTACCCGTAGCTGTTACTACTGTGTCAATATTTTGGCCTAAGCTATTAAAGAGGTTTACTGTACCAGGAATCAACGGATTGGTAATGTCATCCCCATCCCGAATCTGTCCAGTTAACTGTCCGGTAGAAGCCACCAAGTTAAAATCAACTTCGGTCGATAAATCAGCTAACGTAATCACCGCTCCAATTTGCTGTGGAACATACCCATCTGCATTTGCCCTTACCGTATAAGAACCGGGGGCCAGCCCTGAAATGGAGTAGGTACCCATGACATTTTCCAAGCTTGTAACAAGGATACCTTCACTTGTAAAAACAGAAATAGTAGTAGCCACCATAATTGGAGTGATGGTTCCGCTAATGGTTCCTACAATTGCGGATAAATTAAAATTCACCGTGGAGGTTTGATTGGTTAATACGGTAACCCCGCGTGAATCGAATTGATATGCTGAATTTGTGGCCGTAACCGTATAACTACCAGGTGGTACATTTGTAAAAGAGTAAAGTCCTCCGCCGGCGGTAGTCGTTGTCTCCCTGACCGTACCAAAAGAATCAATTAGCGTCATCGTAACTCCATCTACTGGTGTTGCTACCCCTGTTGTCACTTGCCCACTAATGGTCCCTGGAACAGGAGTCAATAGGATGTCTTGTTCCAAAGCAGTATTTGCAATAACCGTCACATTCACCACTGACTGTTGATAGTTGGTACCAGTAACGGTTACTGTGTAGTTACCAGAGGGTATGTTGGAAAAGCTGTAATTCCCCCCACTGTTACTGATAGTTTGCAAGTTTGCAGGTCCGGTAATAGTAACGGTAGCCCCAATAACGGGAAGACCGGTTAAGTTATCTAAAATTCTCCCAAAAAGACTACCTGCTGCGGTTACGGAAACAGTCGTACTGAAAGCACTTGAAATATCCCCCCCTGTAAAACTGTCAAACCCTCTAGCGGTGGACTGGTCTAGTGTTCTGGTTCCGGATGTGGAGAAAATACCAGTTGCCGTATAGGATAGAGTAGCAGATCCCCCAGGAGCGATAGTTCCAATATTCCAAGACAATGTTTTGTTTGCTGAGGTAAAGACCCCTGTGCCTTGTGAAGTGGCATTAACTGTGAAACTTGAAACCGTATCTAGCCCTATAAGGTCGGTGACTGTTACCGATGTTGCATTTGACCTCCCTGTATTACTGATTGTTATAGTCTCGGTCCAAACTGCTTGCTGGCCAACTAGTACAGGATTGGGTCCACTTACTAAATTTTTTACTACTTGGAGTTCCGCACGCACATCGACATCATCTGCTGAAACAGGATCAGACTGAGACGCGATAAAACTGAACCCCTCGCTAGTTCTCAAGGAATCCTTATTATAATTATTGGCGTTCGCAGAAGAATAAAAAATTGTACTTAACTGAGTGGTGGGAGTTATACCGAGTGCACCAAAAAATGTGGAAGCCGGCAAAAACCAGTCAAGGAAAAAATCCGGATCCCCGCCAAACGAACTGTTTGCCGGAAGTACGCGAGCAAAATTATAATTCGATATAGGTTGACTAACTAATAAAACCTCTGCAGGATCATTCCACGAATTGAATACCTGCGCTGTATTTCGCCAAATATTTACCGTGCTACTCAACCCATTTACATTAAACATATAATCATAAAAACCAGCCGGACTTGTTGTACGAATCAGTACCCCCCAGGAAAAATTTCGAAAACCAGAGAGTTGATTATTTCTCGGATCGGTATTCAATCTTAGACGAAAATAAACATTTGCCCCGTCATAGGCAAAATAAGCTGCAGGGAAGGTTGCATTCCCTACAATATCGGTGGAAGAAGGGTTCTCATCTCCTACCACATCAAACACTGTTTGAGTAACCCCATTCACTGTTATCGAAATGGGGACATACTGTGAATCACTAGGATAAGCCATGTTGTCACTCCTTTTAGAACAGTGTATAGGGAATAGGTAGGTGATGTGCTAGGAATTTGTTGAAGGGATAAAATGTACAAGTCAAAATTTCCCCATACAAATCTTGCTCATGTATAATGAAACCAACTACTTAAAAAGAAGGTTGCCTTGGTATGCTTGATACATTGATGTTTTTTTACTTGGTTGTACCGCTTGTCCACCTGGTTCATGAGGCTGGTCATGTGAGTATGGCGAAACTGCATAGAGTGAAAAACACGGAGATTGGGATTGGCGTAGGGCCAAAGATTATCGATTTTAATTTTAAAGGGACACGAATTAGGATTAACATCATTCCGTTTTTTGGAGGGTACTCCAGCAATGACCTCACAAGGGAGTTGTCGAGCAAAGAGATTGCCTGGATTTCCTTTGGTGGGCCTTTATTTAACATCCTATCCATATTAATCTTCCTACCTTTCTGGACCCCATTCCAGTTCTCCTTTTCGGCCTTATTCGTCTATTTCAGTCTCTGGATCGGTATCGTTAATCTTATTCCATTTAAACTAGGCGAAAAATGTTCCGATGGTTGGCAAATTGCGTCTTCGCTAATCAAACTAGTAAAAAATAGATAGATTGGGAGTGTCATAATGAACTATTTTATTGTCACAGGCTCTTCAAAAGGGCTGGGAGAAGCCACAGCGAAACTACTATTAAAAGAAAACCATCATCTGATTTGTATTGCCAGGAATGATAACAAAGACTTGGAAACGGAAGCAGTAGAGAACGGGGCAGAAATCACTTTTTTACAAGAGGATTTAAGCAAGCATGAACGAGTGACCGGGATTGTACAATATCTCCTATCAAAAATTGAGAAGGATGGTCAGGCAGAGGGGATTTACCTGATTAACAATGCGGGAATGGTTGATCCAATCAAGCCCGCGGGGAAAGCGGACGAGCCTTCCATGACAAAAGCGGTTCACCTTAATCTTCTTACACCTATGCTGATGATAAATGAGTTCATTCGCCTAACAGAGGATTGGGACTGCAAAAAGGTGATCGTCAATATTAGTTCCGGCGCAGCGAATCGACCGGTACATGGATGGAACACGTATTGCACCACAAAGGCGGGGCTTGATATGTTTACAAAATCTGTGGGCTTAGAACAAAGCCAAGCTGTACATCCGACAACCATTCTCTCCTTTTCGCCAGGTGTGATGGATACGGCCATGCAAGGAGTCATCCGTAGCTCTGATGAAAAAGACTTCAGCAATGTCGAGACATTCAAGTCCTATCATGAAGAGGGTCAATTAAGAAGTCCCGAGTTTGTAGCCGAGAAAATGTTAGATCTATTATTTTCAGTAGATGTTGAAAATGGAAGAGTCTATGATATAAAAGAATTTCTCTAAGAAGCGCACTTTCGGTGTGCTTTTTTTATTTCAGATAATGCATCTCAGTTTGTTAATATATCCCTTAATGTGACAAAAAAACTATTATTCTGACTATTTTTAAAGCTTTTGAACTATTCAGTGTAGCGAATTAGGTTAATATGTCGTATGTCCACTTTGATGAACCTCCTTCATAATAAAATGGAAGTTGTTAGACTTTAAAGAATTTTTACAATTACTTTACTACAAAACAACAATACGTTTACAGAGCTCGCGTATATTGAGAAAGTGTACGACGTCCAACCATTATAAAGGAGGAAAACAAATGCGACATCATTCTAAAAGAGTTGTCATGATTCTATTAGCTTTCATATTAGTATTCTCTAATCTAATGCCTGCTATGAACGTTACAACTTATGCGGCAGAAAACCAGTCAACTGCTATTACAGTGGAGCAAGCCATTGCCAATAATAGCGGTACAGCGAATGTAGAGGGGTATATTGTGGGGACGGTAGTTTCCACGAATAATTTTGACTTAGAAGCCCCTTGGTCCCAAAATACTAATTTAGCTATAGCGGACTCCCCGACAGAGACAGACATTCGTAAAATGTTACCTATCCAATTAACTACTTCAGGAGCTAACATCAGAAGTGCTCTTAATTTAGCCGATAACCCAGAAAAACACCACGCAAAGGTTCAAATTACAGGTACTTTGGAAGCTTACTTTACCGTACCAGGTTTGAGAAATCCTAGTGCTTTCACCATCATCGACGGCGGCCAGGATCCTGAACCTCCAGCAGAACCAGAACTTATCACACTTGCAGAGGCACGCACGAAAAGTGTTGGCCAAGAAGTCATCGTTCAAGGTGTTGTCACAGCGGACAATGCAGCAATTGGCGGTGGGAAACTATCCACTTACATACAAGATGAAACAGCAGGAATTAATTTGTTTTCCAATAGCCTATCAGGTTTTCCTAATTTAGTAGAAGGTCAAAAAGTAGAAGTAAGAGGAAAAATTGCTCTTTACAACGGCCTGCTTGAAATCATGCCGAATGCAAATGGCATAGAAATTTTAGCGGAAAATGAGACTCTTCCAGAACCTACACCAATTACTATAGAAGAATTACAATCAGCAACCGTTGCTGAACCATTAGAGGGTCAGCTTGTAACTGTAACAGGTTACGTTTCCAACAAGCCTTCCACTCCAGCTGGTGGAGGATACAATGTTACATTGACAGACAATGATTTTAACTCTACAACATTACGTGTTATGGAAGGAACGAATGCAATTGATGCATTGGAAGCGGGCAAGTGGTATGAGATTACCGCTATCCTTAGCCAATACAACACGTATCAAATACTACCTAGAAAAGCATCTGATATCGTATTGGCTGCAGAGCAACCAGAACCACCAAGTGCAGCAGGTGAATACCCGGCTGTAGTAGAGCGTGTAACGGATGGCGATACGATACGTATCACTTCTCCATTATTCGGTTCCCAAAGTGTTCGTTATGTAAATATCGACACGCCGGAAACCTATCATTCTATTAGAAACGAACTTGATCAAAATCAGATGGATCATGGAAAACGTGCTACAGAACACATGCAATCCTTGTTAAAAGCAGGGGACGAGGTCATTTTGAAAATAGGTGATGAGCCGACTGACAATTATGGCCGTATCTTGGCACAGGTTTTACGTAAATCAGACCGACTAAATACAAACCTTGAAATGGCAAAAGAAGGATTTGCGGTGACGTATTTCATCTGGCCGGTTGGTCCTGAAGATGAATATAACGAATTCCAGACAGCAGTGAAGGAAGCGAAGGATGCTGGGAAAGGTATCTGGAGTGAAGAGGATCCATTATTGGAGCTTCCGACATTCTTCCGTGCACGCTATGAAAATAATGCATTAAACAAGCCGGTTGGAAACTCGGATACGAAAGAATATGTGCAACCTACTGAATGGGAAAACGTTCCTGTTGAGAAACGCATCTTCTTCTGGAATGAAGCAGAGGCATTAGCAGCTGGCTTCACACCTGCTGAGGATGGTGGAGAAGAGCCAAATCCAAATCCGGGCGAGCTTGTATCCGTTCAGCTTATAGGAATGAATGACTTACACGGTAAGATTGATCAGACTTATGACTTATCAAGAGACTATGGCATTGCAGCGGCAGGCCGTATGGATTATGTTTCCGCATATCTGAAAGACCGCAGAGAACAAAATCCTAACACTTTGATTGTGCATGCAGGGGACATGATTGGTGGAAGCTCACCAGTTGCAGCCTTGCTTCAAGATGAGCCGGTTGTGGAAATTATGAACGAAATCGGATTTGATATTGGTACTGTCGGAAACCATGAGTTTGATGAGGGTACGACAGAATTCTTGCGTATGGTGAATGGTGGAGACCATCCGGAAGGAAAGGGTACAGAAGGATATGAAGGAATGAATTTCCCGAATGTTTGTGCCAACTGTGTCTGGAAAGACTCCGGTGAAACCTTCCTGCCTCCTTATGAAATTTTAGAGGTTGGCGGAGAACAGATCGGGTTTATCGGTGTAAACACCACGGCAACATTGAACATGGTCATTCCAGACGGCATCCAAGATATCACGTTTACAAACGAAGTGGATGCAGTTAATGAAGCGACAGAAGAGTTAAAAGAGCAAGGAATCAAAGCAATTGTTGTCCTTTCTCATATGCCAGCATCCCAATCAGGGGAAACGGCTACTGGGGACGCGGCAAACCTTGCGAAAAATGTAGACGATGAAGTGGACGTTATTTTTGCAGCACATAACCACGAAATCGTAAATGCAATGGTGGATAACAAACTGATTGTCCAAGCATTGGATTATGGAAAAGCATTTTCTGCAGTAGACCTTGAAATCGATCCGGAAACAGGCGATATCGTAAACAAGGAAGCGGAAATTGTGTTTGTTGATCAAAGCAAAATGGATCCAGATCCAGTTGTAACGGAAATTATTGCAAACTATGAAAATCGCATTGCGCCTATTTTGAATAAAGTAGTCGGAGTAGCAGAAGTTGCGATGGAAGGCGGATATGGCGTTCGTGGAGAAGTTGGCGACAACGCCCTTGGAAACCTGATCGCAGATGGCATGAAAGCGGAAATGGATGCGGACTTTGCCTTGATGAATGGCGGCGGAATCCGTGACAACCTAAATCAAGGGGATATCACTTGGGGCGAATTGTTCAACATCCAACCGTTCAACAATGTATTGATGAAGCTTGAAATTAAAGGTACAGATCTATATACAATTATGAATGCACAACTACAGGCTCCATATGGACCTGATTACAGTATTGCTGGATTCCACTATACATGGGATGGCTCCACTTACAAAGTGGTGGATATCACTTTCCCTGATGGTTCACCTATTGATAAGGAAGCAACATACACAGTTGTAACAAACAACTTTATGGCAACCTCTACAGGAAGCAAGTACCGCCCTATTGGAGAGCTTGGCAAAAATCCTGTAACAGGACCAGAAGACTTAGAAGCTACGGTTAACTTTGTTCGCAGCTTTGACGGACCGATTAACTATGTAGCAGAAGGGCGTATCTCGGAAGTGAGTGAGCCAGGATATGAAGAGCCGGAAGTGAAATATACGGTTGAGAATATCTTCCTTGATGCAAAAGGAAAAGAATTGAAGAAGTTAGAAAGAAAGTCTGATGTAACAATAAGCACTACAATTGCTAATCATGTTCGCGATGCTCGTGAGTTCACGGTTTCTGTGGAATTGGTGGACAAGCATGGCAGAGTGAAACACTCTTCGGAAGAAAGCTATGAAGTAGCGGGTGAGAGTGAAGAGGTATTTAGTGAAGAAGTTTCCATTCCGGCAAACCACACTGGTCAGCGCTATACGTTGACGGTTGTAGTGAAGGAAGCGGAAGGTGCGGTAGTGGAGAGAAGCGAAATTAAATAGTATTGTAAGTTAATATGTTTGCAGGAGGGGGCTTTCGGGTCCTCTCTTTTTTTGGAGAAAGTTGATTTCCGTTCCAGGCGCTTCGCTTTCCCGCGGGAGTCTGCGCGCCTTCCACTACAATCATCAAGGTAATACCATTCACCGAAAGGATAACTAGAAACTCTCTAAACGATGTGATTGGGTTCTAGCTGTGGATTAGAGCAAATAGCGTAGACTCCTACGGGGGAGTAGCGACAATCTTGAGACCCCGCAGGCGAATGCCGAGGAGGCTCAAGGTCGCCCCGTGGAAAGCGCAGCTATTTGCGGAAAGGAACAGCGGCGATTAACCAAAAAACCCAACTATAGATTACTAGCTTTAAAAAGGATCGGGCGGTTTCTGCCCGGTTTTTCTTATGTGGAATCAGTTTCCCGAACAAGCAAAAAAAGAGCCAGCACAACTTTGTGCCAGCTCTCCAAATACCTATAAAGTTCCTTTTATTCTTCTTCCCCTAAAAATACTTCCTCGATATCATCCAACATAATGTTCGCTGCAAGTACGCCACCAGCAGTGTTCCATACAGCATCACTTACTTCATGGACATTTCCTGCTTTTGCAACTTCCAGGTTATTGAATAGAGGGTCCTCTAACCACTCATCCTTGATCTTTGTTGCTTCACCGTCACCAGTTTCATAAGAGAAGTGGAATAGGATGTCTCCATCCATAGCAGGGATTCTTTCTTTTGTTGCATTCATTTCAGCAAAATCGTCTACATTTTGAGATTCCGGACGTGCAAATCCTAATTGATCCAGAATGATACCGGAGAACGAGTCTTTATGGTAGATACGAACATCTCCAGCTGTGAAACGTACGATAGATACTTCCTGCTCCGTCTTGTCACCAAGCTGCTCGCTCATTTCAGCAACACGTGCATCAAAGTCGTCCATCACTTTTTTGCCTTCTTCTTCTTTATTCAGTGCTTTTGCGTAAAGTTGGAAGTTTTCTTTCCAGTCACCTTTTAACGTTTCTGCAAAAACAGTCGGTGCAATGGCATCTAATTGCTCATAAACGTCTTCTTGACGTAGTTTGTTTCCGATGATCAGGTCAGGCTTTAATGCTGCAATTGCTTCCAAGTTTACCGCACTTTCCGTACCAACAACCTCGACGCCTTCCATATCAGCCTTGATATGATCATACCAAGTGTCGCCTAACCAAGATTGAACGGCTCCGACAGGTTTTACACCCATTGCAAGCAATGCCTCGGTACCTTCGTTTGTAAGGATAACTACTCTCTCTGGAGTGCCCTCAATTGTTTCTGTACCCATTGCATGCTCCACTTCATAAGAAGTGTCTTCTGTTGGAGTATCACCGGAATTATCGTCTTCTTGCCCAGCACTGTTGCCGTTGTTTCCGGAGCAAGCCGAAAGAACAAGGGAAGTAACTAAGCTAAGTAAAAATAATGTAAAAAGCTTTTTGTTTTTTAACATATATGTAGCCCCCGTATAATATTGATAATGATTTTCATTTACAAGATAAATAGTACCGCTGATGAGAATCGTTGTCAATATCTTTATGAGAATGATTTTCAAAGTCATTGACACTTCCTACTAATTCTCCTAAACTTATAAGTGGATTAAAGTTATATATAGATAGAAGGTACACAATTATGTTACTTCGTAAAAATAGCCATAAAATACTTGGATTGATAATAGGGATGATCCTATTATTATTCAGCTTTGTGGCAAGCATCATATATGGATATACCAATACTAGTCTGTCCCTTGCCATTGATGCATTTCGCAATTTCGACGGATCCAATGAACATATCATCATTCAATCCGTACGCCTTCCAAGGGCCATCATTGCGGCTTTGGTAGGGGGAAGTTTGGCAATTGCCGGACTTTGGATGCAGGCACTGACAAAGAATCCGTTGGCGTCACCAGGAATTTTCGGCATCAACGCAGGTGCCAGTTTCTTTGTGGTCGTGGCGGTCTCTTTCTTCTCCGTCACTTCCTTACAAACATACACCTGGCTTGCATTTGCCGGAGCAGCACTTGCAGCATTTTCGGTGTACTTCATCGGTTCTATCGGTCGCGAGGGTCTGACCCCGATGAAACTGACACTAGCCGGAGCAGCCTTTGCTGCGATGTTCTCTTCGCTGACTCAAGGCTTGCTTGTTGTAAATGAGACAGCATTGGACCAAGTGCTGTTTTGGCTGGCAGGGTCCGTTCAGGGAAGAAGCCTCAACATGGTGTATGCCGTGCTTCCATATATAGCCGTTGCTTGGATCGCCTCCTTTTTTATTGGAAAAAAAATCAACTTGCTTGCAATGGGGGACGATGTGGCAACAAGTCTTGGAGTGAAAACAGGTCTTTTAAAATTAACGACAGCAGTTATTATCATTCTACTAGCTGGCGGTGCAGTCGCCATTGCCGGACCTATTGTTTTCATCGGTATCGTCATTCCCCATGTTGCACGCTACTTTGTCGGAAACGACCATCGCTGGCTTGCACCTTACTGCGGAATTCTTGGTGGTATTCTCCTGTTAGCTGCTGATATTGGTGCGCGATATGTCATCATGCCCCAAGAGGTGCCCGTTGGTGTCATGACGGCCATCATCGGAACTCCATTCTTCATCTACATTGCACGAAGGGGGTTCCATGGAAAATGAAAAATTATAAAACATTTCGACTCGGAAAAGACCGCTTATCTTTTTTTATGGATAAAAAAGCGATTTTCACCATCCTTGGCCTGGCACTGGCAGTAATCGCCCTTTTCATCTTCAGCACAGGGATGGGGGATATGAAAATATCCCCGTGGAATGTCATTAAAGTATTCTTCGGGCAAGGGGACTCCATGGAGACGCTGGTCGTACAATCCTTCCGATTGCCGCGAATCATCATTGCGCTTCTTGTCGGAATTTCGCTTGCAGTAGCGGGTGCCATTTTACAGGGCATAATTCGAAACCCGCTCGCATCTCCTGATATTATAGGGTTGACGGGCGGAGCTTCAACAGCAGTTGTCCTATTTCTCGCCCTTTTCAGCGACAGCAATAACTCATTAACCGTCAGCATTCAATGGCTTCCATTAAGTGCATTTGTGGGAGCGACAGCGATTGCGATTATCGTTTACTCCCTATCTTGGAAAAATGGATTATCTCCGATCAGGCTCGTGCTGATAGGGATCGGGATTTCCACGCTAATGCAGGCATTGACTACATTATTCATGTTGCTGGGCCCCATCTATCGAGCAAGCCAGGCAAACATCTGGATTACAGGAACGGTATACGGTTCGAACTGGAGCCATGTGAAAATATTATTACCTTGGACTGTCTTACTGGTCATCGTCAGCTTTATGGTGGTAAGGCAATTGAACATACAAGAACTCGGAGATGAGGTTGCAACAGGCGTTGGCGGTGCCGTCAACAAACACAGAATGGGACTTCTATTCCTTAGTACGGCGCTGACAGGAGGAGCGGTTGCTTTTGCAGGGGGCATCGGCTTTGTTGGCCTGATGGCTCCGCACATTGCCCGTAGACTTGTAGGGTCATCTTTCGGAGTGTTGATTCCAACGTCGGCATTTATCGGAGCGTTTCTAGTTATGCTCGCAGACCTGATCGGCCGGACCCTGTTCTCGCCACTAGAGATTCCTGCCGGCGTATTTACTGCTTCAATCGGAGCACCTTACTTTATCTATCTGCTTTACAAAACGAGAAATTCTTAACGAGAGGTGGAAGTAACATGCATGCTTTAGAAACCCAGTCACTGACATTATCCTATGGTGAATCGATCATTATCGAGGAATTAGATCTGAAAATCCCTAAAGGGGAGATTACGGTCTTTATCGGTGGGAATGGCTGTGGAAAATCCACCTTGCTTCGTTCATTAGCTCGTTTGTTGAAGCCAAGACAAGGAAATGTGCTTCTTGAAGGTAAAGCCATCACCGGTCAATCTACAAAAGAAATCGCCAAACAACTTGCTATCCTTCCGCAAGGTCCAACAGCACCAGAAGGGCTATCCGTCCTTCAACTTGTAAAACAAGGACGATATCCTTACCAATCCTGGTTAAAGCAATGGTCGGAGCACGATGAAAAGGTAGTCTGGGATTCTCTTCGGGCAACTGGCATGGAGGAACTTGCAGAAAGAACGGTCGATTCACTATCCGGTGGACAACGTCAGCGCGCATGGATTGCGATGACGCTCGCACAAGAAACAGATGTCATCCTCTTAGATGAGCCGACCACCTATCTGGATCTTACCCATCAAATAGAAATACTTGATCTTCTTTTCGAGTTGAATGAAAAAGAAAACCGTACAATCATCATGGTACTGCATGACTTGAACCTTGCCTGCCGCTATGCACATCACCTTGTCGCGATCCGAGATAAACAGATTTACGCGCAAGGCAAGCCAGAAGAAGTAATTAACTGTGACCTTGTGAAAAATGTCTTTGATATGAATTGTCAAGTAACAACTGATCCGCTTTTTGGCACACCACTATGTATTCCACACGGCCGTGGAAGATGCTTGGTTCCCAATTTGGAAGGACTAAGAGCATGATGGGCACACTAACCAAACAGGAATTTCGTTTTTTAGAAGAGAGCTGCCGCTTTGTTGCAGGGGAGGCGCAAGTGGAAGATACAATATCCCTTGGTTCACTTATGGAAAATGGAACGAAATCGTATCTGGAGAAGGTGCAGCATGCCCTAGGAACAGAGGAGATGGATGTTGCAGCATCCCTGTTGATGAAAAGGCTTGGCTTTCTTGCGGTAAATTGCTTGCTCTCCATGACAGTATTCAATAAAACATTAAAAGTGGACCCTTCCACCATTTGGATTGATTCGTATGTGGAAAATGACATATGGCTACCAAAGCTTCGCTATACGGAGGTTCAGGCTTTGGAAGCGACAACATTTGAAAACCGCGAGGCTTGGAGACAGCATCACTTCTTGGAACTTTTCGGAGGCATTTTTACGCCACTGATCAACCGGATGGCAAAAGTGGCGCAGGTATCTCGACAAACTTTATGGGAAAATATCATGTTGTACGTGTATTGGATGTACGAGTCAATTGTACCAAAGCTGGAGATGGATGCTCCGTACCAAGAGGAGGATTTTAACAGTATTCTTAAGGCAGATCCTTCTATTTTCGGGTTAAGAAGAAATCCTGCCGCTACATTCTACAAACCGAAAACTTTTGTGGAAAAGCATCAGGCCGAAATTAGAGTGCGGACAACATGCTGCTATTATTATAAAACCAATAGTGAGGGGTCTCGTTGCTCCACCTGTCCATTAGATTGTAATGTGAAATAGACTTCATTATAATGGAACAAAAGCGTAGGGGGGTGTCTGCCTGATGAACGAAAAACTCGGACAGCAATTGGACGGTTTACTGGAAAAATACACAGAGCTGCTGTTAGGCGAAGCAACCGAGGAGCAAAAGGAAAATGTGAAAGCATGGGTGCTCTATACATACATCGCTAAATCAATGCCGCCGCTTGTGAAGCACTGGAATGAGCAATACCCAGACGCCAAGCAGGAAATGATGACATTGATTAAAGAAATCAAAGAATTGAATGACACGCACCGCGCGAAAAGCGGGAAGTAAGGAAGAGCCTTGGCTTGCTTGATGCAAGCCAAGGCTTTTTCAATGTCTACAAACAAAGGTCTCCATCCTCACTAACACCACGCGAACACCTGTAACGTATTTCCGCCTTTTCAATGTACCAGAAGTCATTTTCTTTCAGCATCGTCAGTTTAATATCGCTTCCTGCAATGGAATCATCCCTCATACCATAACTCATGATATAGCCTTCTGCTTTATTTTCATCATCAGTAGCAATTCTCGTGTTGATTTCCCACACATCCACACCTAGTCCCTCGCTGATTTCTGCATCTACCATCCAAGCATTCATTAATACACCTGGAGTTTCCCATGTTTGATTTGTTTTCCCTAGCCCCTGATCATATTCTCCATCCCACTCACGCCAATTTGTCACGTCTCTTTCCCAGCCATTCTCTTCTGCCAAGGAATGATCTATTAGGTAATCCCAAAGTTGTGCATCAACATCTTTCCATAATAGAGGTATTTCGTCTTTGGGAATCATGAGAAATTCTCCAGGTTCGGTTTCCTCTGTTTTTGGAGAAAGTGTTTCTAGCTCCAATTCTTTATCCTCTAGTTGTGCATAGACTTCTTTTATTTCTTTTTCTAACGCTGTGACTTTTTCTTGATGTACCTCTGAATTAGAACATCCGCTGAAAAAAACGCCTACTAAAAGTAGAATAAATATGCGTTTCACAAAATCCCCCCTATACTATTCCTATTAATTTTATCTGTTTAATTTTACCATAAATAACTGGGATTATTTACTTAAATTAGGAAGGGAAGTGTTTTGATAAAGAGGCAGAAGGGTAGAGGGGAAGATACAATTTTATAGTACACCAAAAAAGATAAAAGCAACGGCACAAGCGCTACCAAGGGCTCATCCCGTCACTTCCTATTTTACTGCATTCCATTGTTTCCATAAGGAAATTGGTTCGTGTAGCCCTGGAACTGTTGATATTCCTGTTGAAGTTTCGTCTGATCGGCAGGCTCAAGCCCATACCAGCCTTTTTGGAACATCATATTGTATAGCTCACGCTGACAGTTCTGTGTTTCATTGAAGATTGCAAGCAGATCAGTATAGATTTGCTGGTTGCTTGCTTCATTTAATGCTGTGCAATAGGAATCGGTCATGTATTTTTCCGTCGCCAGCATGTCGTTTATAAAGTCTCGTTCATTCATTTGCGGTGTCTTGGCAACCTGAGACTCCGGGTTCTGAATTTTTTGCTGATTCATGTATGGTTCACCTCTTTCTTATTGGAGTGGCTGCTGCTGTTGCTGTTGCATTTGATTTTGACCTTGAATGTGCGTCAGGATCTTCTGGTAATGTCTTTGATGCATCTGACCGGCTTTTTCAATGGCATTCACAATTTCCTGGTCCTGACATTGGCTTGCAAAGAAATGCGCTTTTTTCATCGCTAGTAAATTCCAGGAAAGCATATCTGCAAAGTACAAGGAATCTTTTGTCGTTACCACGTTTGGCGGCTGAGGGTAGAAGCCTGTCTGCCCGGTAGTATTTTGCTGTGGTTGTTGCTGTTGCATACAACGACCTCCTATCATAATCTATCAAATGTAGAGTAACCTTCTCGCAGGAAATTATGTATGAATCGGGAAAATCATCTCTCCCGGAATGTCTGAAAAATTGACAACAATCTTCACTATTTCCCGACAAATAATTTGTATTCAAATTTTTGAAAAGATGATAAAATGAGGGTGTAATTTTATTTTTGCACTCAATGAAAGCGTTTACTATAAAAAGCTCAAAATAGCACATAGCAATCGGAGAGGGACACCAAGATAAGCGGGAGGAATAACAACATGGAACAAGTAATGCGCAATACATTTTTATATTTATCCAAAAATAAGGCATTAACAAAAATGGCAAGGAAATATGGTTTGCGCTTCGGTGCAGGTAGGTTTGTTGCAGGTGAAAGGATTGATCAGGCAGTAAAGTGTATCCAGGAGCTGAACCAAAAAGATCTTTGTGTAACGATTGACTATTTGGGTGAATTTATTGATACGGAAGAAGAAGCGAATGAAATGGCGGACAACTCCATTGAAGCCATTCGTGCAATCGGTACGGAAAACCTTGATTCCCAATTGTCTTTGAAAATGACTTCCATGGGCCTTGATATCTCTGAAGAAGTTGTGATGCGAAACATGCGCCGAATTCTTGATGCAGCAAAAGAATACGGTGTGTTCGTTACGATTGACATGGAAGATTACTCCCGTTGCGGAAAAACAATTGAAGTGTTCAAAAAGCTGAGAGAAGACTACGATAATGTCGGAACGGTAATCCAGTCCTACTTATATCGTACAGTGAAAGACATGGAAGATCTCAATCAATACAGTCCTAACCTTCGTCTTGTAAAAGGGGCATACAAGGAATCCCCTGAAGTTGCCTTTCCAGAAAAGAAGGACGTGGATAACAATTTCAAAAAAATCATCGAGATGCACCTGCTGAACGGGAATTACACGGCAGTTGCAACCCATGACGATGCAATGATTGAATACACAAAAGATCTAGTGAAAAAGCATGGCATTTCTAACGACCAATTCGAATTCCAAATGCTATACGGAATTCGCCCGGAACGTCAGTTGGAGCTTGTGAAGGAAGGCTATAAAATGCGCGTGTACGTTCCATATGGCACCGACTGGTACGGATATTTCATGCGCCGTCTCGCAGAACGCCCAGCAAACGTAGCTTTTGTATTGAAAGGGATTATAAAGAAATAAACAAAGAGCGTGCGACCTGCACGCTCTTTGCTTATGGTTTAAGGGTAAAATGTAGAAACCTTGTTGATTGCAGTGGAAGGCGCAAAATTTCAGTCTTCCATGTTCTGTTTTCCGTACTGTTGGTTGTTGCTCGTCTTTTTCCCGCGGTAGTCCATTTCCACCGTAGGACCTGCATTTCCTTTTACACTTGCAGCACTTTTAGCTGCATGAGAAGGCTGTTTTTTCATTTTTGCCATGATGTCTCACCTCCACAACTACATTTTTCCCTCACCAAAATGCAACATGCAACGAACATCACAAAATAATATGGTAAATTCGCATTTATTTATTGCGAAAATTTTCAAAATACTTTATAGTTAAACCAAAGGAACTCTTGTAAAGGAGATATTTTTTTGAGGTAAAAATGAATGAGCATTCATTCAAAAAATTAATACTAACTTATAAAACCAACTATCAAGGGGGAGGAAGAATGAAACAAAGTATTAAAAAGGCTGCTGTAATAGGATCTGGAGTTATGGGATCCGGTATCGCCGCACATTTAGCAAACGTTGGCATTCCTACAATCTTGTTAGATATCGTTCCTAACAAATTAACGAGTGAAGAAGAACAAAAGGGCTTAACACTCTCTGATAAAGCAATCCGAAACAAATATACAAACTCAGCATTACAAAAACTATTAAAGCAAAAACCGGCACCACTTACATCCAAATCTAATCTTGCACTAATTGAAGCTGGAAATCTGGAAGATGATTTAGCCAAGATTGCGGATTGTGACTGGGTAATCGAAGTAATCGTCGAGAACCTCGAAATCAAAAAGCAACTCTTTGAAAAGGTGGATGCACACCGAAAGCCTGGAAGCATCATCAGTTCCAATACATCCGGTATTTCCATTGAGGCGATGGCAGAAGGACGCTCTGAAGATTTCAAAAAGAACTTCCTTGGAACTCACTTCTTTAACCCGCCGCGTTATTTGAAATTACTCGAAGTGATCCCAACTAAAGACACAAGTCCTGAGGTTGTCAGCTTCATAAAGACGTTCGGTGAAGATGTATTAGGAAAAGGCATCGTACTTGCAAAAGATACGCCAAACTTCATTGCCAACCGCATTGGAACGTATGGTTTACTTGTAACAGTTAATGAAATGCTTGAGGGCGGATATAGTGTCGGAGAAGTGGATTCTGTTACTGGTCCTGCAATCGGCAGACCGAAGAGTGCGACATTCCGTACACTAGACGTAGTAGGATTAGATACATTCATCCATGTTGCTAACAATGTTTACGAAAAAGTGGAAGGCAAGGAACAAGAAGTATTCCGCATTCCAGATTTCATGAACAAGATGAAAGAAAAAGGCTGGTTGGGTTCCAAGTCAGGTCAAGGCTTCTTCCTAAAACAAGGAAAAGAAATCCTGGAACTTAATCCTGAAACATTGGATTATGACGCACGCAAAAAATTAAAAACTCCTGCGTTGGAAATGAGCAAACAAGCAAAAGGCTACAGCAATAAAATGAAAGCGCTTGTATATGCTGATGACCGCGCTGGAAATCTGATCTGGAGCATTCTTGCACCAGTGTTGAGTTATTCCGCTGAGTTACTTGATGAGATCGCCGATGATATCGTGGCAATTGACCAAGCGATGAAATGGGGCTTCGGTTGGGACCATGGACCATTTGAAACATGGGATGCGATCGGCCTAGAAGAGTCGGTTCTGAAAATGAAAGAAGATGGAATCACTGTTCCAAAATGGGTGGACGAAATGTTAGCGAATGGCCACCGTTCTTTCTACAAAAAAGATGGCGGAACAACAATGTTTTATGACAACGGGGCTTACAAAGCACTAGAAGTAAACCCGAAAGTTATACACCTAAAAACACTCAAAGAAACAAAAGGTGTTATCAAGAAAAACTCAGGTGCAAGCTTAATCGATCTTGGAGACGATGTAGCATTACTTGAATTCCAATCTCCAAACAACGCGATTGGCCTTGATATTATCCAGATGGTGAACTACGCGCTTGAAGAAGTGGATAAGAACTACAAAGGACTTGTAATCGGGAACCAAGGCAAGAACTTCTGCGTAGGTGCAAACCTAGCAATGATCCTGATGGAAGCACAAGATGACAATTATTTTGAAATTGAAATGGTTGTAAAGCACTTCCAACAAGCCATGATGAATATTAAATATAGCTCCAAACCGGTAATGGCAGCGCCATTTGGCATGACACTCGGAGGAGGAACGGAAATCTGCTTACCAACAAGTCAACTGCAGGCGTCCAGTGAATCGTATATGGGTCTTGTGGAAGTTGGTGTCGGTTTGATCCCTGGTGGAGGGGGAAATAAAGAGCTTTACATGAAGCACTTAAACAGCATGCCACAAGGACTTGAATATGACCTGCAAAAGGTTGCGAACAAAGTATTCGAACAAATCGCGACTGCCAAAGTCTCGACTTCAGCTGCGGAAGCGAGAGACCTGCACTTGCTGAATAACAAAGATCAAATTAGCTTCAACGGCGACCACTTAATCCATGACGCGAAGCAGGCGGTTACAAGCCTCTATGATGCAGGCTATACCGCACCTGTTCGCAGAAAAGTCCCTGTGGTTGGTGAAACAGGCTATGCAACATTGATGCTAGGTGCCCACAACATGCACTATTCCGGATTCATTTCCGAGCACGACCTGAAGATTGCCAAGAAACTTGCGCATGTTATCGCAGGCGGAAATGTACCGTTCGGAACGGAAGTGGATGAACAGTACCTACTAGACCTTGAGCGTGAAGCATTCCTAAGCCTTGTTGGAGAAGCAAAATCCCAACAACGCATGCAACACATGCTAGTAAAAGGAAAACCATTGCGTAACTAAACTATTTTATTAAGTTAAATAAATTTCCTAGCTGTTGATTGGAGCAAAAGGCGAAGACTCCTGAGGGAGATAGCGCTAGGTGGAGACCCCGCAGGCTTGCCGAGGAGGCTCCAGCAGCGCCCCTAGGAAAGCGTAGCCATTTGCGGAAATCAACAGCGGTGTTAAAAGCAGAATTAAATCTACTAAACTACTAGAAAAGCGAGGGGAGCAATTTGAAAGAAGCGGTAATTGTTGCTGGTGCTAGAACACCAGTCGGAAGATCAAGAAAAGGATCACTAGCTACAGTTCGACCAGATGATCTAGGGGCATTAGTAGTAAAAGAAACATTAAAAAGAGCAGGCAATTATGATGGTCCAATCGATGACCTGATTTTCGGTTGCGCGATGCCAGAAGCAGAACAAGGGCTGAACATGGCAAGAAACATTGGAGGTTTAGCTGGACTCCCATCAAGTGTACCTGCCATTACAATAAATAGATATTGTTCTTCAGGCTTACAAACCATTGCCTATGCGGCAGAACGAATCATGCTTGGACATTCTGAATCCATCATCGCGGGTGGAGCAGAATCCATGAGCATGGTACCAATGGTGGGCCACACAGTTCGACCAAATGCTAGACTTGTTGATTCCGCACCAGAATACTACATGGGAATGGGCCATACAGCAGAACAAGTAGCAAAGAAATACGGTGTAAGCCGTGAGGACCAAGATGCATTCGCCGTTCGCAGTCATGAGCGCGCTGCAAGAGCGATCCAAGAAGGTAAGTTTGTGGATGAAATCGTACCTGTGGATGTAACACTTCGCAAAGTTGGATCAAACCACAAATTGCAAGAGTCCAGCTTTACTTTCAGCCAGGACGAAGGAGTCAGAGCTGGTACTTCCATGGAAGTATTGAGCAAACTTCGCCCGGCATTTAATGTAAAAGGTTCCGTAACAGCCGGGAACTCCTCCCAAACAAGTGACGGAGCAGCATCTGTCCTTGTGATGGAAAGAGAAAGAGCGGAAGCACTTGGACTAAAACCAATCGCTAAATTCCGATCCTTCGCAGTAGGCGGCGTACCACCAGAAGTAATGGGAATCGGCCCGGTAGTCGCAATTCCTAAAGCACTTAAACTGGCAGGCTTGGAACTTTCCGATATCGGCTTACTGGAGTTAAACGAAGCCTTCGCATCCCAAGCAATCCAAGTCATGCGCGAACTAGGTCTTGATGAAGACAAAGTGAACGTTAATGGCGGGGCAATTGCTCTCGGACACCCACTTGGATGCACAGGTTCCAAACTGACCCTGACCCTCCTACACGAAATGCAACGCCGCAACGAACAATTCGGTATCGTCAGCATGTGTATCGGCGGCGGAATGGGCGCAGCAGGCGTATTCGAACTACTGGCTTAAATAGAATGTTTATAAAAGTTGAATAGATATGTTATTAAAATGTGATTTCCCCTGTTGACTGAAGTGCAGGGAGTTCGACTCCGGCGGGAGGTAGCGGTAGACTTGAGACCCCGCAGCGAAGCGAGGAGGCTCAAGCACCGCCCCGCGGAAAGCGAACACCCGGAACGGAAGTCAACAGGGAGTTAACCAGAAACCAAATGTTTTTTAATAACCACTCGGGAGGAAAACAAAATGTCAAACACATTAGAAAACGTAATCAAAGGCGGAAGCTTCCTACTTGACGACATCGCCGCAGAAAAAGTCTTCACACCAGAGGACTTCTCAGACGAACACAAACTAATCGCCAAAACAACAGAAGAATTCGTCGTAAACGAAGTAGTACCTAACCTAGAAGAAATCGAGCACCACAACTTCGATATCTCCGTAAAACTTTTAAAAGAAGCAGGCGAGATTGGACTTTTAGGAGCAGACGTACAAGAAGAATACGGCGGATTTGGACTGGATAAAATCAGCTCATCCCTAATCACAGAAAAGTTCTCAAGAGCCGGCGGATTCTCATTATCCTACGGAGCACACGTTGGAATCGGATCCCTTCCTATCGTTCTTTTCGGTAACGAAGACCAAAAACAAAAATACCTTCCAAAACTGTCTTCCGGTGAAATGCTTGCAGCTTACGCATTAACAGAGCCAGGTTCCGGATCTGATGCACTTGGTGCGAAAACGACAGCTAAGCTTAATGACGAAGGCACTCACTATGTATTGAATGGTGAAAAGCAGTGGATCACAAATGCGGGCTTTGCTGATGTATTCGTTGTCTATGCAAAAGTCGATGGCGAGCACTTCTCTGCATTCATCGTAGAGCGCGAGTTTGGTGGAGTTTCCACTGGACCAGAAGAAAAGAAAATGGGTATCAAAGGTTCTTCTACACGTACATTGATCTTGGAAGATGCACTAGTACCAAAAGAAAACCTTCTTGGTGAAATTGGACGCGGCCACGTTATCGCATTTAACATCCTTAATATCGGACGTTACAAATTGGCTGTGGGAACAGTTGGTGGATCCAAGCGTGGTATCGAGCTTGCTGCAACATATGCAAACCAACGCCAACAGTTCAAAACGCCTATCGCGAAATTCTCCCTTATCCAAGAGAAGCTTGCAAACATGGCTGTTAAGACTTATGCAACGGAAAGCTCCGTTTACCGTACAGTCGGTCTTTTTGAAGACAGCATGGGCCGCTTGACTAAAGAAGAAGAAAAAGATCCTAATGCTGTGGCAAAAGCGGTTGCTGAATATGCAATCGAGTGTTCTTTGAATAAAGTATTCGGTTCTGAAACGCTTGACTATGTAGTGGATGAAGCAGTTCAAATCCATGGTGGATACGGTTTTATGGCAGAGTACGAAGTAGAAAGAATGTACCGTGACTCCCGTATTAACCGGATCTTCGAAGGAACAAACGAAATCAACCGATTATTGGTTCCTGGAACTTACCTGCGTAAAGCATTAAAAGGTGAACTTCCACTTATTCAAAAAGCGCAAAGCTTACAAGAAGAGTTAATGATGCTTATGCCTGAAGAAGTTGGCGATGGAGTATTGGAGCAAGAGAAATATCTTGTGAAGAATGCGAAGAAAATTGCCATCCTTATGACTGGTCTAGTAGCACAGAAATACGGAAAAGCATTGGAAAGAGAACAGGAATTGCTAGTTAACATCGCGGACATCATCAGTAACGTCTATGCTATGGAGTCTGCAGTACTACGTACGGAAAAAGCAATCGCAAAATCCGGCGAAGACAAAAACAAACAGAAAGTTCTTTATACGCAAGTATTCTGCCAAGAAGCGTTCAACCAAATCGAAGCAGATGCAAGAGAAACATTGGTAGCTGCCGAGACTGGTGATACTCTTCGCATGATGATTTCTGCACTACGCAAATTCACGCGTCACACACCAATCAATGTGGTTGCGAAGAAGCGCGAAATCGCGGCTGTAGTGTTGGATGTTCAAAAATACACTGTCTAATAATGAAAACCAGACTTCCATTCGGGAGCCTGGTTTTTTAAATGAAATTCACTAATCAATCCGGCATAGCTCATCCGGACAATTTTCACAATGAATCTCCGTTTTCAAATAATTCAAGTTATGAATGGTAATCCTACCTCTTTCAGCCGAAATGGCCCCATTCTTTTTTAAGTCCGAAAGCAATCTGTTCACTACTTCACGCGAGGTACCGCAGTAGTTTGCAAGTTCCTGATTGGTTAAAGGAAGGTCAATGAGAATCCCATTTTCCTTTAAGACGCCATAGCTGTTTGACATTCGGATGAGGGTGGAATAAAGTGCCCCTTTTCGACCATTCAGAACAAGATCCCTGAACTTAGTCTGTGTTTTACGAAAATGAAGGCTCATCCATTTCATAAACTCTATTGCGAGCTGGCCGTTTTCTGCCAGCTTTTTTTCCAATTCAAGCTTGTGGATAATCAGGACTTCCCCTTTATCATCCATCGCTTTTGCACTGAGCATATAGATTGCCCCTGGACAAAACAAGGTCAGTTCTCCGACAAGGTCATCCTTGCTACATAGCCTTAAAGTAAGTTCCTGGCCATCAGGTGTTACCTTGCTTATTTTGAAGCTTCCATTCAATACGAGATAGATCTCCGAGGCGACCATGCCCTCCTGAAATAAATAAGCTCCCTTTTTGACAGCCAATTTCTTTTCAAAAGAAGTGAACAAAAACTCTTTTAATTCTTTTGATAACTTTTCCGTCATAGGGCTCATCCTTTCACCGTTCCCACTATAGGTATATTTTAACGGTAATACACTCCAAAATCTATGGTCTACAGAAATTGTATCTTGTCATAAAGGAAAAAAGAAAAAGACGTCGAATTATAGAAATAGCGTGTTGAAAATTAGGCGCAAGCTTCCTGTTATGCTACAATATATGAGTAAAATCATGTATTGTAAGGTGGTGCAAAAAGGTTATGGCAGTAACGTTTTATTGGTATCCTAAATGTGGCACATGCCGCAATGCAAAAAAGTGGCTGGAAGCGAATGGTGTAGCGGTAGAAGAAGTACATATTGTCGAAAATCCACCATCACGTGAGAAGTTGGAGGAGCTATACAAAAAAAGCGGCCTCGAACTGAAGAAATTCTTTAACACAAGTGGCATGAAATATCGTGAGCTTGGTTTGAAGGATAAAGTGAAAACAGCCTCCGAAGATGAGTTGCTTGATATTCTCGCAACAGATGGCATGCTGATTAAGCGCCCCATCACTACGGACGGCAACAAAGTAACGGTCGGATTCAACGAAAAACAGTTTGAAGAAACATGGAAATAGGACAGCCTCTCCTTTTCAAAGGACATGTGTCTAATGGAAAGAGCTGAAAATAAACTAGTTTGATGGAGGGAATTATTAATGAGCACACCTAAAGATTTACGTTATTCCGAAGAGCATGAATGGGTAAAAGTTGAAGGAGAAAAAGTACGAGTTGGGATTACACATTTTGCACAATCCGAACTTGGAGATATCGTGTTCGTTGAACTTCCTGAAGTTGGGGACGAAATTTCTGCAGATGAGCCTTTCGGTAGTGTAGAATCCGTTAAAACGGTATCCGAGCTTTACGCTCCAATTAGCGGCAAAGTGGTGGAAATCAACGAAGACTTAAATGACAGCCCTGAGTTTGTTAACGAATCCCCTTACGAAAAAGCTTGGATGATAGTGGTGGAACCTGCAGATGCTGGCGAAGTAGACAAATTAATGACTGCTGAGCAATATGAGGAAATGACAAAAGAAGACTAATTATCATTCAAGGGGGCAACCTAACCTTAGTTAATATTTAACTAAAGAAGGTGACCTTAGATGACTTTGGATAACAAAAGGTTGGATATTACTGACCGGGTAAACGGTAAATTGACAGATCAAGGCTTTGAGCTTTTTGTGGAGCATGAATCCATCGGCCAAGTGACGTTTACCGAACAAGGCAACCAATACAGTTTGAAAAATGGCTATGAACAGGAAGGAAGTAAAATCTTCCAACAGGTTCAAGTGCCTTCTGAAAAAGATGCTAAATATGTAGATTGCGACTACGAAAATGGATGGTGTTAGCCATCGGTGGGGTTGGGACTTTTATTAGTTCCGGCCCTTTTTTCTTATCTGAGCAGAGCTGACATGCCACAAAATAACCTTTATCAACGCCCTTATTTTTAATTATTAGTGTACATTACCGCTATTTGGAATAGTTATAGTATAAAGCAACTTTTCTTTATACATTTTTTAGAACAGGTGATGGATATGGATTTTATACTTGAGGAAAAAATCATCATTGTTGAGGGGAAATCAGATAAAAAACGCATTCAGGAAGTCATTAATGAACCGGTTCATATTATATGCACCAATGGTACCATCAGTGTCACCAGGCTTGATGAATTGATGGAAGACATCATGGATAAAGAGGTTTATATCCTGGTGGATGCGGATAGTTCCGGTGAAAAGCTGCGAAAGCTGTTCAAAAGGGAGTTTCCTGAAGCGGAACACCTTTATATTGATAAAATGTATCGAGAAGTGGCATCTGCACCACACCACCATATCGCTACTGTTCTGTTAAGTGCGAATATAGATATTCATGCACAGTATTTGTAATGAAGGCTTTATTAAGGATGAGAGCATGAACGATTGGACAAAGAATGAACTAGTAAAAGAAATGAACGAAAATCAACTGACTGTGGTCTATTTTTACACTCCCATGTGTGGCACCTGCCAAGTGGCCAAACGCATGATGGTCGTAACAAAAGAACTTTTCCCACAGTTTACGTTTGGAATGCTGGATGTGAATTATATACAGGACCTAGCCATGAAATGGGAAATCGAAAGTGTTCCTTGCTTGATGATTTTCAAAAATGGCGAGATCATGGAAAAAATTTATGCTTTCCGTTCTGTGGAGTATCTATATGGGCTCTTAAAGGAGTATGACGGGAAGTGAGCGAGTAGAAAACACCTATTTTGGGTGTTTTTTATTTTTGGGATTTGTTGAAACGGTTCATTTCCGTTCCAGGCGCTTCGCTTTCCTGCGGGCGGTCCGGGAGCCTCCTCACTTAGTTGCGGGGTCTCCCCTGTCCCTTCCTCCCGCGGGAGTCTACGCGCCTTTCACTTCAATCAACATAAGAATTTTTTATCTTAAAATTTGTTGATTTCGACCCATTCACCTATTGCCATTTTTCTGAAAAAGGAGTAAATTTGTTTAGGGATACGAAATATTAACCTAAACAGACAAGGGGTACACCTACTTTGAAAAATGTAAAATGGCTTCAATCTTTCAGGCGCTATAATCACAACATACAGCAATTGTTTATCGTTAATATCCTGACCCAGATTGGGCTTGGGATCTTTATGATTGTTTATAATTTTTATATTAGGGAGCTTGGCTTTGCGGAAACGGTAAACGGAAATGTTATTGCCATGTCATCATTAGCCGCAGCCATTGTATTAATACCTGCTGGGATATTAAGTGATAAAATCGGACGCAGGAAAATGATGATCTTTGGTGTGTTTTTTAGTGGAATTTTTATGTTTTTGAGAAGTATTTTTGAAATGGAATCGCTACTTCTAGTTAGTGCATTTATTGCAGGTATTGCGATGGCTTTCATCCAGGTGACAGCAGTCCCGTGGCTTGCAGAAAACTCTACAAAAGAGCAACGCGTAAAGCTGTTCAGTTATCATTTTGCTGTCATGATGGGTGCGAATGTAGTCGGGAATCTTCTGGGTGGGACTTTGACAGATCTTTTTTTACATCTAGTAGGACTTAGTCCTGTCTGGAGTATAAGACTGACCCTTCTTATTGGAAGCTTCATATTTATGTTCGGACTCATCCCTCTGCTTAAAACTACGGAAGCTCAAAGAAAGCAAGAGAACAAGGCTTTCTCTATAAAAAGCTTCCAATCGTCCATTCCTAAAGGCCAATGGAAATTGATTTTCGCCTTTTCCTTTGCCTCTATATTGGTCGGGTTTGGGTCAGGATTGGTTATTCCATACTTGAATATGTACTTTGCAGATCGTTTCGGCACCTCCAATTCGACCATCGGAATCGTACTGTCGCTTGGTCAGGCGGTAACAGCCGTTGCCATGATTATTGGGCCGGCGGTTGTCCGGAGAGTGGGGGAAATGAGGGCGGTTGTTATTTTGCAACTTCTTTCCTTGCCATTTATGCTATTAACAGCTTTCACCCAAATTTTTTGGTTGGCAGCACTCGGATTCCTCTTTAGGCAGGCGCTCATGAATGCAGCAAACCCGATCATTTCCTCCATGATGATGGAAAGAGTGGATAACTCGTTAAAGGGCTTTGCCAACTCGATCAATCAGATGGTTTTCTCCCTTGGTTGGGCAAGTATGGGGCCGGTGTCCATGACGATTGTCCTTTTGTATGGGGAATACTGGGGATATTCGATTGTTTTCTCCATCACGGCAGTGCTTTATCTGACAAGTTCCATTTTCTTTTATTTGATGTTTAGAGAAAAATCGACGGCAACCTATCAAAAGGCTATGGTAAAGACATCATAGTCTGACATATTTCTTGGGAAATGAAAGAGCAGTTATCGCAAATACGCGGTAATTGTTCTTTTTATATGGCAGGGATTCTGCGCTCTAATACGGAATTATTTAGGCAAAGGGGGCGGGTTTGTATGGTAAAAGAGAGCTTGGAAATTTTTATTGCAAAAGCAAAAGGGAAATTGCATGTGATGGAGATCTTACCTTACTACAGTCTGCGCTGCTGCTTGATTGCCTATGGAGAAAAGACAATCTTTTCGCTCTGTAAAAATGAACTGCACGTCGAGGAAGAAGCAAACATGGTGGATATAGTGATAGAGGGATCAACAGAAGAAATTGTCCAACTATTGAGTGGAACCAAAATGAGGGAGATTAAGGGGCTGTCATTTAAGGGATCCTTCCGACATTACCTGCTACTAGATTCGCTTTTTACCTTAGTGAACCGTTCAGAAAGAAAAATTGTCTCATAAAGGAATTGTACACGCCTGTAACGAATAAGGAGAGATAGAAAAAGAGAAGATTATAGGCGGTGTTGGATGGTGTATTATTTTATTGTCAATAAAACAGCCGGTAACGGAAAAGGGTTGCGTGTCTGGGAAACCATGGAAACATTGCTGAAGAATAGGGTAGTGTCATACAACGTTTCTTTCACTGAACATACAGGTCATGCCGGTGAGTTGATGGAACAAATAGATGAGAATAGGTTAACTGCTGTGGTAGTGGTTGGTGGAGATGGAACCATTCATGAAGTGGTAAATGGGCTCGTTGGCAAAAAGGTGGCTCTCGGGATTGTTCCTGCCGGGTCTGGAAATGACCTTGCAAGAAGCCTGGGGGTCCCTTTTGATTCTATAGGGGCGTTGGATCGAATTTTGGCTGGTGGAGTTCGTAGTATCGATGTCCCTAAGGTAGGGGAGGAGTATTTTATTTCCATTGCAGGTTTGGGTTTTGATGGGAAGGTTGCTCAAGTTACAAATAAATCGAGAATGAAACGTTTTCTGAATAAAGTAGGGCTTGGTGGTTTGTCCTATGTAATAAATATCTTTAACGTTCTATTTACATATAAGCCGTTGAAGGTCGCGATAACGGTGGATGGGGAAATGAATGAATACGAGGATGTTTGGTTGGTAGCGGTGGCCAATCTGCCGTACTATGGCGGGGGAATCATGATATGCCCTGACGCAAGGGCAGACGATGGGTTACTGGATGTGTGTGTCGTATCCGGGATTGGAAGATGGGAGCTGCTTTTAGTTTTTCCACTGGCCTTTAAAGGGAAGCACGTTAACCATCGGCATGTGACAATGCTTAGAGGATTATCTGTTCAAGTGACACCAGAAAATCCTTTGATCATGCAGTGCGATGGAGAAATTGTGGAGAGTAGGGAAATGGATTTCAGAATAGAGATGAAATCACTAAAAGTATTATAAAAAGTTTTTAATTGACATGCCATTTGTCACCATGATACGATAACACTCGTTAATTCGAATTGCCCAAATACTTAAATTTAATTTCATATGTTTATCTCTTATCGAGAGAGGTGGAGGGACGTGCCCGATGAAACCCGGCAACCGTCAACAAGGAATTGTTGAAATTGGTGCCAAATCACACAAAGCAAAGGTATTTGCTTTGGTAGATGAGAGAAAGGACTTTTCTCATTTAATCCTTTCTGCTCATTGTTGCGGAAGGGAGTTTTTATTTTTCAGGGGTTAAACAAACGTTTGATTAACCCTAATTGGGTAAGCTAAAGCAAAGCAAATGTAAGAAGGTAGGTGCAAGCATGATTTCACTTCAAGGTGTAAAAAAAGTATTTAAAACAAAAAATGGGCCGGTTACAGCTGTCGATGATATAGATTTATCCATTAATCAAGGCGAGATATTCGGTGTCATCGGATACAGTGGGGCCGGGAAAAGTACGTTGATCCGCATGCTTAACGGACTAGAGACTCCATCTGAAGGAGTGGTGGATGTAGCAGGACGAAACCTTGCGAAAGTAAAGGGCAAGGAGCTGAGAGAAGCGCGTCAGGAAATCAGCATGATCTTTCAGCACTTTAACCTGTTATGGTCCAGGACAGTAAAGGAAAATATCGCGTTCCCGCTTGAGATTGCTGGAGTAAGCAGAACAGAACGTAACAAGCGTGTTGAAGAATTAATCAAGCTTGTAGGTTTGGAAGGAAGAGGAGACTCCTATCCTTCCCAGTTAAGTGGAGGACAAAAGCAAAGGGTAGGGATTGCAAGAGCATTGGCCAACAATCCAAAAGTTCTCTTATGCGATGAGGCGACGTCCGCTTTGGATCCACAGACAACGGATTCGATTCTTGATCTACTGGTGGACATCAATAAGCGTTTGTCCCTCACCATCGTGCTAATTACCCATGAAATGCATGTGATTCGTAAAATCTGTCACCGTGTAGCAGTCATGGAGGACGGGAAGGTTGTTGAAGAGGGGGATGTACTTAACGTCTTCCGTAAGCCGGAGCAACCGATTACGAAACGCTTTGTTAAACAGGTAACTGAACCTGAAGATACGCAAGAAACAGTGGAACATTTGTTGGCAGAATACCCCCAAGGTAAAGTGATTCAGTTAACTTTTGTGGGGACGTCAGCAGAACAACCGCTGATTGCGAACTTGATTCGGAGATTTCCAATCGATGTGAACATTCTTCAAGGAAAGATCTCTCAGACACAGAATGGGGCATACGGCTCTCTTTTTGTGCACCTTGATGGAGGGGAAGCTCATGTTTTAGAAGCATTGGCTTTCATTCGTGAGCAGCAAGTGGAGTTGGAGGTGATGACAGATGCTTGAACGCGTTAATTGGGACAAAATGTGGGATGCTACTTTAGAAACCCTTTATATGAGTAGTATATCTGTGGTCGCCACTTTTATTTTAGGAATCATTTTAGGATTGTTATTGTTTTTGACGGCGAAGGGAAACATTTGGGAAAGTCGTATCATCAATGGGATCGTAGCGGCGTTCGTCAATATCTTCCGTTCCATCCCATTTGTCATCTTGATATTTTTACTCATTCCTTTTACAAGGCTCATCATGGGAACCATTATTGGGGCTAATGCAGCATTGCCGGCTTTGATTATAGGGGCAGCACCATTCTACGCCCGTATGGTGGAAATCGCCTTACGTGAAATTGATAAAGGTGTCATTGAAGCAGCCCGTTCCATGGGGGCGAAAACTTCTGAAATCATCTGGAAGGTACTGATTCCGGAATCGATGCCAGCATTGGTTTCCGGTATTACGGTAACAGCCATTGCCATCGTAAGTTACACAGCTATGGCGGGAATCATCGGAGCAGGAGGTTTGGGTAACCTGGCATTCCTGGATGGTTTCCAACGTAACAACTGGGAAGTAACCCTTGTATGTACCGTCATCATTTTAATCATCGTGTTTATCATCCAATTCATTGGAGATTTAATAACTAATAAACTAGACAAACGATAAGAAAGCGGGGACTAATCATGAAGAAAGTATTAAGTTTGGCAGTAGTATCGTTATTGTTAGTAGTGCTTGCTGCATGTGGCGGCGGGGACAAAGGTATTGAAGAAGGAAAGTTAGTAATTGGTGCATCAAATGTACCACACGCTGAAATTCTAGAAGAAGCTAAGCCTATTTTAGAAGAACAAGGTATTGAATTAGAGATACAAACGTATACAGATTACATTATCCCGAACCAAGCACTTCGTGATAAAGATATTGACGCAAACTTCTTCCAACATGAGCCATACTTAAAAACGCAAATAGCGGAAAATGACTACAAATTTGTAAGTGCGGGTGGCGTTCACATTGAGCCAATCGGTGTTTACTCTCAAGAGTATGACAGCCTGGAAGAACTTCCAGAAGGTGCAGAGATCCTAATGAGTAACTCTGTTGCGGATCACGGACGTATCCTATTAATGCTTGAAGAAAAAGGACTTATTACTTTAAAAGAAGGTGTGGAAGCTACATCCGCATCTATTGATGATATCGAAGACAATCCAAAAAACTTGAAATTTAACACTCAATTTGAAGCGGCGTTCCTACCTCAAGCATACTTGAATGGTGACGGAGATGCGGTCCTTATCAATGGTAACTATGCATTAGGTGCAGAAATCAATCCGGAAGAGGAAGCAATTGCTCTTGAATCCAAAGAAGAAAATCCTTATGTCAACCTGATTGTTGTCCGTGAGGAAGACAAAGATAACGAACAAATCAAAGCGTTGGTGGAAGTACTTCAATCTGACGAGATTAAGGCATTTATTGATGAGAAATACAAAGGAGCTGTACTTACGGCGAAGTCTGCGGACGAAGAATAAGAATTATGAGAAACCCCGTGCTGTTCATATGGTACGGGGTTTTATTAAGGCTTATAAAAAGGATGAATACTTACCTCCCTCTTAAACAAATACTAACCTTGTGAAAAAAAAGGATGGGAGTTGTCTTCAATGGAACAACATTACGAGCCGAAAAACTATGCAGAAGCAGCACTTCATGATTATAAAGCGGGTCTTGGTGTATTCACTGAAAAGATGCCAGAGCTTGCACATCACTATAACGAGTTCACAGAAGCATGCTTTAAAGAAGGTGTGCTAGATAAAAAGCAGAAACAATTGATCGCACTTGGTGTGAGTGTCTATTCCCAAGATGAGTATTGCATTGTGTATCACACAAAAGGGTGCCTGGATCAAGGTGCTACAGAGCAAGAGATCTTGGAAGTGTGCGGTGTGACCGCAGCATTTGGTGGCGGTGCGGCAATGAGCCAATCTGTAACGTTGGTGCAGTCTTGTATTAGTGATTTTAATGAATTGAAGCATTGATTTTTCAGAGTCTGACCTTTTGGGGTTAGGCTTTTTTATTATCTGTACATCTCGAACGCCTTAGCATTCCAGAGAAATACTAAGTCTCCCATTAACCACCTTCCCTAACTCCCCCACAACCTCCAATATCCCCAATAATCCCGCCATACAACAGTTGGGTAAATTAACCACCCCTGTTATGATTACTATTGTGTTTATTACAAATACTTTAGGGGTATCAGAAGAACTGGTACGACAAAATAAACACTTATAAATAGGAAGGGAATGGTTTATTATCCATCAGGTACACGTAAAGTATACAGGTGAAATGGAGAAGGCAATGTATCAAGCTTACGGTTTTGGTTATGAGGAGTATTCCAATAAGCTCTCAAAACTCTTAGAAGTAGAACAGAAGCGAGAAAAGGATTACCAAAAAAGCTTGAAAATTGTTGAAGAAGTAGACCGTAATTTCCGCCCATAAAACCTTGGCAGCAGCAAGCTGACAGGTTGACCATATAATATAGAAATAAAAGGGTTCGCGTTATTCTCTAACAAATGAGAATAAAGCAGACCCTTTTTGCTGTTTATAAAGTTCTCCCTGGTTAATTGTAGTGCAAGTTATGAGACTCCGGTGGGAGGTAGCGGTAGACTTGAGTTAACTAAATAAAAAATTCCCCCGAAAATTCGACTTTCCCCCCTTATATTCGTTATAATTTGAGGGTATCTTACACAAGGCGGAAAAGGTTGCTATCACTTTCTATTTGTTATAAGATTGTAATGAGAATAAAATGAGAATTAAAACAACAATGTGTTTTTATATAGGAACACAAGAACATTGGAGGTTACAGTTATGGGTTCAACGTTAACAATTAAAGATTTACATGTATCCATTAATGATAAAGAGATTTTAAAGGGTGTAAATCTTGAAGTCAAAGGCGGAGAGATTCACGCAATCATGGGACCTAACGGAACAGGAAAGTCAACGCTTTCTTCTGCAATCATGGGTCACCCAAAATATGAAGTAACAAGCGGAAGCATCACGTTTGATGGGGAAGATGTTCTTGAAATGGAAGTGGATGAGCGTGCACAAGTTGGCTTATTCCTTGCAATGCAATATCCAAGTGAGATCAGTGGAGTAACAAACGCGGACTTCTTGCGTTCTGCTATTAACGCTCGTCGTGAAGAGGGAGACGAAATTTCTCTAATGAAGTTCATCCGTAAAATGGATAAGAACATGGACTTTTTGGAAATGGATCAAGCAATGGCACAGCGTTACCTGAACGAAGGTTTCTCTGGTGGAGAAAAGAAACGTAACGAGATTCTTCAATTGATGATGATCGAGCCTAAGATTGCAATCCTTGATGAGATTGACTCCGGTCTTGATATTGATGCACTGAAAGTTGTTTCTAAAGGAATCAATCAAATGCGCAACGACGATTTCGGTTGCCTTATCATCACTCACTACCAACGTTTATTAAACTACATCACACCTGACCACGTTCACGTAATGATGCAAGGTCGCATTGTGAAGTCCGGTGGTAAGGAATTAGCACAACGTCTAGAGGCAGAAGGTTATGATTGGATTAAGCAAGAACTAGGTATCGAAGACGAAACAGTCGGCCAAGAAGCGTAAGCAAGGAGGATTATCATGACGTTAGAGACGAAATTACCGTTTGATCAAGACTACCTCACTAACTACTCCAAAGAATCAGGGGAGCCTCAGTGGCTGTTGGATCTTCGCTTACAAGCTTATTCCTTGGCAGAAGAACTGCCATTACCGAAGCCGGATAAGACGAAGATTACAAACTGGAATTTTACAAACTTCCAGAAGCACACGGTAGAAACTTCCATTACTTCTGTGGACCAATTACCCCAAGAGGTAAAGGCGTTAGTAGATGGAGAAAATATATATGTTCAAGTGGATAACACACCGGTTGTATCCACATTGAAAGAAGAATTAAAAGCACAAGGCGTTATCTTCACAGATATCATCACTGCTGCAAAAGAGCATAGTGACCTTGTGAAAAAATACTTCATGCAAGACGGTGTAAAAGTAGATGAGCATAAGCTTTCCGCTTTACACGCTGCATTACTGAACGGCGGAGCATTCCTTTATGTTCCTAAAAACGTTGTGATTGAAGAGCCGATTCAGGCGATCTACCTTCATGACCAAGCGGAAGCTGTTTTCAACCACGTATTAATCGTGGCGGAGGAAAACAGTGCGGTAACATACGTGGAAAACTATCTTTCCAACACGGATGGAGAAGGTTCCATTTTTAACATCGTATCAGAGGTTATCACTAACAGTAACTCTAAAGTACAATATGGTGCTGTAGACAACCTTGGTAAAGGTGTGACAACTTACGTTAACCGTCGTGGAGTAGTTGGCCGTGACGCGACACTTGAGTGGGCACTTGGCCTTATGAATGATGGAGATACGATTTCTGAGAACGTAACAAACCTGATGGGCGATGGTTCTGTCGGTGACACGAAAACAGTTGTGGTCGGTCGTGGAGAGCAAAAGCAAAACTTTACAACGAAGGTTGTTCATTTTGGCAAGAACTCTGACGGTCAGATTTTGAAGCATGGTGTGATGAAGGACAGCGCAAGCTCCGTATTTAACGGTATCGGTAAAATCGAGCACGGTGCGTCCAAGTCCAATGCCGAACAGGAGTCCCGCGTATTGATGCTTAGTGAAAAAGCTCGTGGAGATGCAAACCCGATTCTTCTTATCGATGAAGATGATGTAACTGCAGGTCACGCAGCATCAGCTGGTCGTATCGATCCACTTCAGCTTTACTATCTAATGAGCCGCGGAATTTCCAAGAAGGAAGCGGAGCGCCTAGTAATCCACGGATTCTTGGCACCAGTAGTAAATCAATTGCCAATCGAGTCGGTTAAGAACCAATTGATTGACGTAATTGAAAGGAAAGTGAAGTAATGAATATCCAGGAGATACGACAGCAGTTTCCGATTTTGCATCAAGAGGTCAATGGAAATCCGCTTGTGTATCTTGATAGTGCTGCTACATCTCAAAAGCCGCTAGCGGTCATTGAGGCGTTGGAGAAGTACTATAAAGGGTATAACTCCAATGTTCATCGCGGAGTTCATACTTTGGGTACGAGAGCGACAGACGGTTACGAAGGCGCACGTGATAAGGTGAAGAACTTTATCAATGCAACCCACAGAGAAGAGATAATCTTTACTCGTGGAACAACGACCGCACTGAACCTTGTAGCTGGCAGCTATGCACGTGCCAACCTGAAGGAAGGCGACGAAATAGTTATCACCTACATGGAGCATCATAGTAATATCATTCCATGGCAACAGGCGGCAAAAGCCACTGGCGCTACTTTAAAATATATCCCTCTGACTGAAGACGGCAGCCTGTCCTTGGCAGATGTGGAAGCTACCATTACGGAAAACACGAAAATTGTTTCTATTATGCAGGTTTCCAACGTATTAGGAACAATTAACCCGATCAAGGAGATCGCTGAAATTGCCCACAAAAATGGCGCAATCATGGTGGTCGACGGGGCCCAGAGTACTCCGCATATGAAAGTGGACGTACAGGATTTAGACTGCGACTTTTTCGCACTGTCTGGTCATAAAATGGGTGCTCCAACGGGAATTGGTGCTCTATACGGGAAAAAGCATCTGCTTGAGAACATGGAACCAATCGAATTTGGTGGGGAAATGATCGACTTTGTCGGACTGCAGGAATCCACTTGGAAGGAGCTGCCTTGGAAGTTCGAAGGAGGTACCCCAATCATTGCGGGTGCGATCGGACTTGGTGCAGCAATTGACTTCCTCGAGCAGGTGGGAATGGACAATATCCTTGCCCATGAACATAAGCTTGCAGAATATGCGATGAACCGCATGTCCGAAATCGAAGGAATCACGATTTACGGTCCGCAAAAAAGAGCGGGGCTTGTTACATTCAATATAGACGACGTACATCCACATGATGTCGCTACAGTGTTGGATGCTGAAGGAATTGCTGTTCGTGCAGGACATCACTGTGCACAGCCATTAATGAAGTATTTAAACGTTTCTTCCACTGCACGTGCTAGTTTTTACCTGTATAACACAGAGGAAGAAATTGATAAGCTTGTAGCATCATTAGTGAAAACAAAGGAGTACTTTAGTAATGTCTTTTAATAATTTAGATACTCTATATCGTCAGGTAATTATGGATCACTACAAAAATCCGCGGAACAAAGGGGCAATCGAGTCCGACAGTATCACCGTCGACATGAACAATCCTACGTGCGGTGACCGCATCCATTTGACACTTCAAGTGGAAGACGGCAAAGTGGCCGATGCGAAGTTTGATGGGGAAGGATGTTCCATTTCGATGGCATCTGCATCCATGATGACCCAAGCGGTAAAAGGACTAGAAGTGGAAAAAGCGCTAGAGCTATCCCAAATCTTTTATGATATGATGTTAGGCAAAGAGTACGATGAAGAAGCGATGGACTTGGGGGATATCGAAGCACTTCAAGGTGTGGCGAAATTCCCGGCACGTATCAAATGTGCCACTCTTGCATGGAAAGCCATGGAAAAGGGAGTCAAATCGGAATAAGCAAGGCAAGATAGGGAGTGGTAGTGATGCGAAATTGGCCTCATTATTGCTCACCTCTTGAATGGAGGGAATAAAATGGCTAAAAAAATGCCTGAAATCGGCGATTACAAGTATGGTTTTAAGGACAAAGACGTTTCCATTTTCCGTTCCGGCCGTGGTCTTACGAAAGAGATCGTAGAAGAAATCTCTCGTATAAAGGATGAGCCTCAATGGATGTTGGATTTCCGTCTTAAATCACTAGAACATTTTTATAATATGCCAATGCCACAATGGGGCGGCGACCTGAACAGCTTGAACTTTGATGAAATTACGTACTACGTAAAGCCATCTGAGAAATCTGAGCGTTCTTGGGATGAAGTACCTGAAGAAATCAAACAAACGTTTGATAAATTGGGTATTCCGGAAGCGGAACAAAAATATCTTGCTGGTGTATCTGCTCAGTATGAGTCTGAGGTTGTGTACCACAACATGCAAGAAGACCTGGAAGATCTAGGTGTTGTTTTTAAAGATACAGGAACGGCACTAATGGAAAATGAAGACATTTTCCGCGAGCATTTTGCGAAAACAATACCGCCTACTGATAACAAATTTGCTGCATTGAACTCTGCAGTATGGTCTGGTGGATCTTTCATTTACGTTCCTAAAGGTATAAAAGTGGAAACGCCACTTCAAGCGTACTTCCGAATCAACTCCGAAAATATGGGTCAATTCGAGCGTACACTTATCATTGTAGACGAAGGCGCTCACGTACATTATGTAGAGGGCTGTACAGCACCTGTTTATACGACAAACTCACTACACAGTGCGGTTGTTGAAATCGTCATTAAAAAAGATGCGTACTGCCGTTACACGACGATTCAAAACTGGGCGAACAATGTTTACAATCTTGTAACAAAACGAGCAGTTTGTGAAGAGAATGCGACGATGGAATGGATTGATGGAAATATCGGTTCTAAATTAACGATGAAATACCCAGCTGTAATCCTTAAAGGAGAAGGCGCACGTGGTATGACATTATCCATTGCAATTGCCGGTAAAGGCCAGCATCAAGATGCAGGGGCGAAAATGATTCACCTTGCACCAAACACATCTTCCACAATCGTTTCCAAATCCATCTCCAAGCAAGGTGGTAAAGTAACATACCGTGGAATCGTACACTTTGGTAAAAAAGCAACAGGCGCACGCTCCAACATCGAGTGTGATACGCTGATCATGGATAACCAGTCTACTTCCGATACAATTCCTTACAACGAAGTGTTCAATGACAACGTTTCTCTTGAGCATGAAGCAAAGGTATCCAAAGTATCTGAAGAGCAACTGTTCTACCTGATGAGCCGTGGGCTTTCCGAAGAAGAAGCAACAGAAATGATCGTAATGGGCTTCATCGAGCCATTCACAAAAGAATTACCAATGGAATACGCAGTAGAAATGAACCGTCTGATCAAGTTCGAGATGGAAGGTTCTATTGGGTAACATATAGTAATAAAAAACCTTGGCGTGCGCTTGCATGCCAAGGTTTTTATTTATGAATAGCAAGTGGTGCCACCCCTACGCATCTGACTAAAAGGGATTGTCGAAATTTGTGATGTTTTGTCAGTTGGCAAGTATTTGCTCAAGTTTGGATAGTATTTAGAGGTTTACCTTTCTAACCCCCTAATTAATTTGGACACGCTTAGACCTCCGGTTACACTTAAATTATTGTGTCTATCCTTTAGAAGAAGGGGGTGACTTAATGTGCCTAGGAAGAAAATTCAAGTCATTGAGGAAGTGAAGAAGAAGTATGTCCGACTCGTGATTGAGTCTGGCAAACATCTTTCAATAGCCCAGCAGGCTGGTATATCTAGAGAGACTTTAAGAAAATGGATGAATGAATATGAAGATCAAGTAAGGGAAGAGATGGAAGCAGAAGGCAGCACTTCATCTGTCCTTTCAGATAACCCGACAAGAAATGAAATGCGTGATAAATATGAACAAGCTATGAGGTTGTTAGGAGAAAAAGAATTAGAAGTAGCGATGTTACGCTCCCTTCTAAAAAAAAGTACCTAACAATAAGAGAAAGGCTAGAGGAAGCTTATCAGTGGATAGGCGAAGGTGTTGGTGTAAAAAAAACGATGGAAGTAATGGGGGTTCACCGATCTTTATATTATTACCATCTTGAAGAAAGGACGGACAAGGAAGTGGGGAAAAGGCCTGGAAGACCTAGACCTGGATATTCCTACACAGAGTCAGGCGTTATCGTTCCTGATGCTCAAATAGAGGAGTTTCTGAGTGAAGCTGTGGAAGGAGAGATTGGATCTTACGGGTATCAAAATCTTACGAGGTATCTTCGTAACGAATATCATTTAATAATTAATCCCAAAAAAGTCTATCGACTATGTACTGAATTAGATATTTTAGCACCGAGACGTCATTTACCATCTCCATATCCTAAAAGATTGGCGAAGAAGCATGAAATTACAGGTCCAAATCAATTATGGCAAGTAGATATTAAGTATGGCTCCCTAAAAGAAAGTAACAGGTTCGTTTTTCTAGCGAGTGCCATAGATGTGTTTGATCGGCGAATTGTTGGTTATTACCGAGGTCCAAATTGTAAGGCGGAGAATATAACAGAAATGCTTCAGAGAGCGCTTCTTCAACGCCAAGTTCATATGCCTGATGGAGAAAAAAAAGAGGAATTTAGTATCATTATTCGAAGTGATAATGGACCTCAGTTTACAAGTAGTGCGTTCGGGAAATTCTGCGCACGAAATAAGGTATTCCATGAGCGAATTCCACCAAAATCGCCTAATCTCAACGCTTATATAGAGTCCTTTCACAGTATCATTGAAAGAGAGTGTTATCAGCGTTATGAAATGGAATTTTTTGAGGAAGCGTACTACTGGATAGATGAGTTTATGGATTTTTATAATAACAGACGATATCACGGAAGTTTAGGTCATCTCTCGCCTGTGCAATATTTAAAAAAATACCAAGAGATTGGTTTTCAAGAGGGGATGGCAGTAAATTTATAGAGAAGGAAATAGGTCCCTTAAAACAGAAGAACAGGAAACTTCATTCATGTACGACTTGATGTGGAGGCCACGCATGATAACCTATTCGGTGCAGCCAGATGTATTATCATCTGGGTTCCTGGTAGGAGAATTATGCGTGGAGAGGCTCCATGTCAAGTCATTCTGGGCCAATAAACAACATCCTGATATTTATAAGGGAGCTATTTCCTTATACAAAAAATGAAAAACTAAGAACAATAGAGTAAATCGGAGTTTGTGTACAATAATTAGGGGGTTAAGCCGTTACCGACAGTATTTGGCCAAGTTTGGACAGTATTTTAACCGAATCGGATAGTAAATGTGTCATCTTGGACAGTAAGTGAGAAATGGATGATTCATATGGACACGAATATCACCCCGAGGTCACTTTTTCATAAAAATAATTCGATAGAACACAGAAAATGTCAGTAAAAGTGATTCTTAATCTATTTCTTTTCCTGATAAGTAAAAATTATCATTTACCCTGCTGGAGTCTTTCCCCTTCACCCTCTTCAACGTCGCCACAATAAGAAAGCTTACTATCACTAGCAAAAGCCAGGAGCTGACCTTTCCTAGGTGGACAAGGCTCCATGCCTCTGTTTGGTTTGGATACTCCCAAGCCCCGAAAAATGTTGCGATGTTTTCCGCAACCCATATGAAAAACCCGATGAGGACAAAGGAAAAAGCGATAGGCATACGGTAACTCTTTTCTCCAACTTCATACCTTACCCAAGACTTCCAAAAAAGGATGATGACCAATCCGGATAGCCACCAACGAATATCGACCCAATAATGATGGGTGAAGAAGTTAAGGTAAATGGCTGCTGCGAGTGATACAACGGCCCAAAAAGGCGGCCAGTCAACAAGCTCCACATTCAACCTTCTCCAAGCCTGACAAAGATAACTCGCAACACTTGCATACATAAACCCGCTATATAATGGCACGCCGAAAACCTTGGAATAGCCTTCCTCTGGATAAGACCAAGATCCCATGTGCACCTTGAAGATCTCAAGTGCCAGCCCTATAAGGTGAAACAAGGTGATGACTTTTAATTCATCGCGGGTTTCCAATCCAGACCGTAACATCCACCATTGCATCAGAATGCAGATTACGAGAAGCCAATCATACCGAGGCAGGAAGGGAAGAGGAATCACTTGGGTGATGGCCAAAGACGCGAATATGACAACAGGAAATACACATGATAATGCCTGTTGCCAACCAAAGCGGATAAGTTGCTTGAATGCATCCACCCCAGACCATTCCTTCTTCTTTAGCCCTAAACCAAGATTTATGCCCCTACCCATTTTGGGGTTCCTCTTCATCACTTTGATATTCTAAAATATCTCCTGGTTGACAATCCAACGCCTTGCAGATTCCCTCTAATGTAGAGAAACGAATGGCCTTTGCTTTCATCAATGACACCTCACAATTACTATATTATTTATTGAATTTACCATATTATTTATTGTAAAACAATAAAATTTTATTGTATTAATGACAGGGTGTTCATTTTATATTTCATTGAGATGAGGACCTCTCGTACAAAAAAATCAGAAGGAAGAGGTCTTCATACTCGAAATGAGGACCTCTCTTACTAAAAAATCAGGAGAAAGAGGTCTTCATACACGAAATGAAGACCTCTCGTACAAAAAAATCAGGAGAAAGAGGTATTCATACACGAAATGAGGACCTCTCTTACAAAAAAATCAGGAGAAAGAGGTCTTCATACTCGAAATGAAGACCTCTCTTACAAAAAAACAGCAGGGGTCAACTACTCTAAACAGTTCATCCCAATCATCTCCCATCCCAAAAGAAAAAGCATTCCCTCAAAAAAGGAATGCCCCAACAAACGCCATATCACCGAACGAGCTCCGAATCTTCCGAGTCCGGAGCATCATTTTCTTTCTGCTTCTCCAAATGCTCATTGATCTTCAAACTAGAATAAATGAACCCCACAGCAATCAACGCACCAAACACCCAGCCATTTATCTTCATATAGAAGAGGATTCTGTCATATCCCTGTACTCCATAGACACCAATAAGATAGTATTTCAATCCTGCACCGACAAGCCCCCGCAAAGCGAATATCCCGGTGATGAAATAAAATGCAGGAAGAATGGTTTTTTGACGATAGAGCTTTAAGCTGTCCTCACGCTTATGTCCCTGTAAATAGGCAATATCAGCGCCAAAATATAACGCTAATGGCCTTTTTACCAGCATCGTTCCCAATATGAACAAACCGAATCCGGCAGACACATATACCGAGTTCTGAAGCATGGTAAAGGCATCTCCTGAGAGAATATCGACCAGGGTGCTGATAAGCAGGGAAACCATGATGAACATACCTGTCACATTAAACTGTCTCTCTACTGCGAAACGGACAATGGTGTACACAAACCCTGGCGCAGTGGAAAGCAGAATCGCATAATAATCTCCAAGCGGCTCTTGTCCAAATTTCCAAATTAAATAAGGTAAAGCCAAGTAAAATAGCAGGTCGAATACAACAATTTTATTTTTCATAGTGCCTCCGAAAAAATAGTAATACATTTATCATACCAATTACTCCCATAAACCGCACTACAAACATGAGATTTACCCGTCAATTATGATAAAATGTAAAAAATGAGGTGAAACGAATGATTTATGTTGGTGTGACAGGATGGGGAGATCATGATTCCTTATATACGGCGGGAGTGGCGCCGAGAGATAAGCTGAAGGAGTATGGAGCGCATTTTCCTGTAGTGGAAGTGGATGCCTCCTTTTATGCTATACAGCCTAAGCAGAACGTCGAAAAGTGGGTGGCAGATACACCTGACAGCTTTCAATTCATCGTGAAAGCTTATCAAGGAATGACCGGACATCAGCGTGGGGAGATTCCATTTGACTCAAAAGAATTGATGTTCGAAGCTTTTAAAGAATCCATTGTACCATATGAGAAGGCCGGAAAACTGGCGATGGTCCTGTTTCAATTTCCTCCTTGGTTTGAATGTAAAAAGGAAAACGTCGACTATATAAGATGGTGTAAGGAGCAGATGGGCGATACAAAGGTAGCCCTCGAGTTCCGCAACCAAACCTGGTTTCAACCTGCCTATCATGACAGAACGCTCACCTTTATGGAAGAGGAAGGTTGGATACATAGCATCTGTGATGAGCCGCAAGCAGGCAAGGGTTCGATTCCGACGGTCCTGCACCCAACCGATCCCGACAATACTTTAGTTCGTCTGCATGGTCGGAACATCCATGGCTGGACCAAGGCTGTACCTGGGAAGGACTGGCGGGAGGTCCGTTATCTGTATGATTATAACCAGGAAGAGCTATGGGAATGGAAAGAGAACTTGGAGAAACTAACCCCGTTATCCCAAAACGTTTATATGCTATTCAACAATAATTCTGGTGGTCATGCTGCTGGAAATGCCAAACAGATGATTGACCTGTTGGGACTAGAGTACAAAGGCTTGGCCCCAAGGCAATTAGATTTATTTTAGAGGAGAGAAACCGTGTGCAGCAGATTAGAATTTTACATACAAACGACATCCACAGTCATTTTGATGCCTACCCAAAGTTAGCAACTTTTTTAAAGGAACAGGCTCCAGAACTAGCTACTGCTCTTGTCGATATCGGCGATAACATGGACCGTTTCCATCCTATTACGGAAGCTACCGGTGGAAAAGCCAATACAAGACTGTTTAACAAGCTACAATATGACTTTGTCACTTTTGGCAATAATGAAGGGATTACCTTAGATTATCAGGGATTATCGGAACTCTATGAAGAGGCCGAATTTTCTGTTCTCGCAGCTAATCTATTTGAACAGGATGGCTATTATCCTCACTGGGTGAAACCTTATGAAATAAAAGAAATGAATGGTGTGAAGGTAGCCTTTCTCGGGATTACTGTTTTCTATCAACATTTCTATTCCTTGCTAGGATGGAAAATAGAAGATCCTTATACTATTTTGAAAAAATATCTTCCTCTATTGAAGGAAGATGCAGACATCATTGTGGTACTCTCCCATCTTGGAATATCGGATGATGAGGAGCTAGCCAGAAGGTTTCCTGACATAGACATAATTCTTGGAGGACATACCCATCATGTGTTGCCGGATGGGAGACTTGTTGGTGATACACTCATTTGTGGAGCGGGAAAGTATGGGCAATACATTGGTCAGGTCGACCTCACCTATGACAAGGAAGAGAGGTCACTTGTTGAAGCCACAGCCAAACTTCATAAGCTGGAACTTTTTGAGCCGGATAAAGAGTGTGTAGAGTTGATTAAAGGAATGCAACGATCAGCAGAACAGACCCTGCATAAAAAAATCGGAAGTATAGAACAACCGCTTCCGGTACAGTGGTTTTCTCCTTCCGTTTTTCCTGATTTCCTCGCAGCTAGGTTGCGGGAATGGTGTCAGGCGGATATCGGAATGGTCAACTCTGGAGTATTACTGGACGGTCTGGAGAAAGGGGACGTTACACTTGAGATGCTGCATCGCATCTGTCCTCATCCCATCAATCCATGCCGGGTCACACTGACAGGTGAGGAACTGAGAGAGGTTGCTCAACAGGCTCTTCACCCGGAAATGGAGCAGTTGCGGGTCAAAGGGCTCGGATTCCGCGGGGAGGTAATGGGCAAAATGGCTTTCAGTGGTGTTCGTTTCGACAAGGAGCCTATTTCGGATGGCACTGTTCAAATCACCGCAATCTATGTGCAAGATAGATTGTTGAAATCTACCGATACTGTTACAGTCGGAACGATCGATATGTTCACATTCGGGAGGATGTATCCAAGCATCATCCGGGCTAAAGAAAAGAAGTTCTTTTTGCCGGAACTGCTCCGAGATGTGCTGGCACATTCATTTTTGGGAGATTAACCTATTTTTCACACCCTTTCCATGACATCACATAAATTGATATGGGAAGGGAGCGTGACAATTATCTATGATTGAAATGACACCAATTACAATCGAAGGCCATACGTTTACTGCGATTACAGTAAGGTTACCAAAAACCAATTTTCTGGCTGTTACAAGTGACAAGGGCTATATCATGTGCGGTGCGCTGGATGTTGGCTTGTTGAATGCCAAACTGAAGGACCGAAAAATCATTGCAGGGCGGGCAGTTGGAGTGCGTACCATCGAGCAATTAATAGAGGCCCCTTTGGAATCCATTACGTATGAGGCGGAAAATGTAGGAATTACCGTAGGCATGACAGGCAAGGATGCATTATTGAAAATGCTATAAAAAAGGATGAAGATGTGCTGGTTTGCATGTTTACTCCTATTATATATCCAGTGAGCTGGCTTCTGTCAGTGACAACGGAAAGTTTGGGAAATGCCATCGTTAGGTAGTAGAAACGATGGTATTTTTGTGTTAATACACCGTACCCTAAGCCCCCATAAAAAATTGTTCAAAACTTTTTTCAAAATTACCAAGCTTTATCAATAAATTTTTACTATAATAGGAAATATATAGATTTTGTCGAAATGTGAAGATAGGAGAAGTTATGAGACTATTACCTACAAGATTAATGAAACCGGGAATGGTATTAGCCAGATCAATCTACAATGATTCCGGCAGGGTGCTGCTGAGCGCAGGTATATCTGTCACTTCACGAATGATTGCACGTCTGCAACAACTGAATGTTACATATGTATATATAGAAGATGCCCGTACAGATGGGATGGAAGTGCCGACGATCATCTCGGATAAAGTCCGAAAGGAAGCGGTAAAGACGATCACGGATACGTTCAAATCGGTGGAACATGAGAATGCATTAAGTAAATGGTTTGTGATGGACAAGTCGTCGAAGAACCTGAAGTCCCTTATTCAGCATCTGCTAACTGATATGAAATCCAATGATGAAGTGTCCGCATTATTGACCGATGTCTATGTGCATGACAATTACGTATTTACCCATTCGCTTAATGTGACGCTTTATGCCCTGTCCATCGGATTGAAGCTTGGATTGTCACAGAAAGATTTAGAAATGCTGGGCTTGGGGGGCATTCTTCATGATATAGGTAAGATGCTGGTTCCAAATGATATCTTATTCAAGCCTGGAAAACTTTCAAGCGATGAGTTTGCGGAGATGAAAAGACATGCGACTTACGGTTATGATATTCTTCGCAATATGCAATCTATTCCGTTGATGGTTGCTCATTGTGCATTCCAGCATCATGAACGCCTTAATGGAAGCGGATATCCACGGGGTATCAAAACGGATGACATCCATCTGTTCGGGAAAATACTTGCGGTTGCGGATGTGTTCGATGCTGTGACATCCCACCGAATTTATCGAAGTGCGATGCTACCGCATGAAGGCCTGGAGATTCTTTACGCAGGCTCTGGGACCCTTTATGAGCCGGCAATTATTGAAGCCTTCCGAAAGTCGGTTGCCATCTATCCATACGGATTGATGATTACCTTGAATGATGGGAGAAAAGGACTGGTTGTCGGACAGAACAAGGATCTAACGGAGCGGCCGATTATCAGGATTGTGGAAGAAGAAGGAGAAGAGCTGGAAAAGCCTTATGATATTAACCTGAAGGATCAACATAATCTCGCGATTGTGGATTGTGATAGGCAGGATAATATTGCTGCGGTAAGCTGATAGACTCCTGTAGATTTCCGTTCCAGGTGTTCGCTTTCCGCGGGGCGATGCTTGAGCCTCCTCACAACGCTTCAGGGGTCTCAACCTATCGCTACCTCCCGCAGGACAAGGAAAGCTACGACAGCGATTCATCGCACGAAGAAAATGCGCTAGCATTTTCGAGGAGTCTCACACCTTGCACTGCAATCTACAGGGGGATTTAATATAGTAGAAAGAGTCCAGATTCCTTATAAAAATAGCAAATCGAGTTGGGAATATATTTCCTTTGTCCTATAGGTGGATATATGTTATAGTGAATTCATAAAATAATATACTTCCCTTATCATACGATGAGGTAGAGGCTGCATAGCATAAGAGTAACACTACTGGAGGGTGACACCTAAGATGGTAGAAAGAAAGGATGCTGTGCCGAAGCAATATGAGCGGTCGAACTCATGTTGCTGGGGTTATCTTAAATAAGGATAACACTGCCATTATGACCGGTACGGACGGTTTTATAGTGGAGGGCTACTGATCGGATGGAGGATAACACATTACATAGGTAATGATAGTTATTTTCTATCATTACTTTTTATTTTGTTCTCTTTCAGCGCCTTCCATTGTTGTATTCCGTTTGATACCAGTCAAACATATTACAGCTTATTGGGGGTTTTTTGTTATGGAAGGAACTATTTATTCGTTAATTCCTCCAGTGCTTGCAATCTTGATGGTCATTTTGACCAGGAGAGTATTGTTGTCACTTGGAGTAGGTATTTTGGCTTCGGCACTGATGTTGGCAGATTTCAATCCGTTGACAATGGTAGTGTTGATCTGGGATACGGTAGTGGGGTTATTCTATTCTGTAGAAGATAAAGAGCTTAATTTTTGGAACATTTTCATCTTGCTATTTTTATTATTATTAGGAATTATTACAGCCTTCATCTCTATCACTGGAGGAAGTCGTGCTTTCGGAGAATGGGCGCTTCAACGTGTCAAAACAAGAAGAGGATCAAAACTGTTGACGACTGTGTTAGGATTGATCATTTTCATTGATGATTATTTTAACAGTTTGGCAGTGGGGCAAATCAGCAGACCACTTACAGACCGTCATAAAGTATCCCGTGCAAAACTGGCTTACTTGATTGATTCCACATCTGCACCGATCTGTGTGGTTTCTCCGATTTCAAGTTGGGGTGCGTATATCATTGGGATCATTGGTGGAATTCTAGCTACGCACAGTGTCACGAATATCTCTGCTTTTAGTGCATTCATTCAAATGATACCGATGAATTTATATGTTTTCTCTGCAATCATCATGGTGTTCTTAGTTAGTTACTTTAATGTGAACTTCGGTGCGATGAAAAAACATGAAACTCGTGCCATGGAAACAGGAGAGGTATTGGATACTTCAAAAGAAGTACCTGGAGAGTTGGATGATGACCTGCCGACAAGTACAAAAGGTAGAGTCGGAAACCTTGTATGGCCGATTGTTTCTCTTGTAGTCGGTGTGGTAAGTGCAATGCTTTGGACAGGTTACACTGCTACAGAAGGAGACGTATCCCTTCTTGCCATCTTTGAAAATACAGATCCGTCTGCAGCATTATTTTACGGTGGTATTTTTGCCCTAATCGTAACGTTCATCTTGTTCTTCCAACAGGTTTCCAAAGGTGGAGTGGAAGGAAATGTTGCAGGTAGGGGAATAAAAGCAGGCGTAAAAGCAATGATGCCAGCTATTTATATTCTACTTTTTGCTTGGACGATTACAGGATTGATTGACGCACTAGATACAGGTGGTTATTTAGCAAGTGTGGTGGAAAACTCCAATTTAAATATTGCATTTCTACCTGTTATCATCTTCGTCATTGCGGGAATAACTGCATTTTCAACGGGTACATCATGGGGAACATTTGCCTTGCTATTACCAATTGCAGGACAAATTTCAGCAGCTACAGATATCAACATGTTACTGCCGGCGTTAGCTGCAGTTCTTGCAGGAGCTGTATTCGGAGATCACTGTTCACCTATCTCGGATACAACAATCCTTTCCTCAACAGGTGCTGGTTGTAATCATATCGATCACGTGCTTACTCAGCTTCCATATGCACTAATCAGTGCACTTGTTGCAATCGCAGGCTATATCGTTCTTGGACTTACCGGAAGTACTTTACTAGGACTCTTAGTAGTATTTGTAGCGTTTATCTTCATAGGATTTGGCTTTAAAGCATTGAAAATGGCAGAATAAGCTAATATTACTTTTTGAATAAAGTAAAAAAACACCTCCTTTTTATCTACTTTTTCACAAGTGGTAAAGAGAGAGGTGTTTTTTTTGAAATAATAGACTGAATAAATATTCAATTAAAAAGACTGATAGATCAACTTTAATGGCGATTGGCACGAAAAGATAAGAATAAATATTCATTGTGGAGTATTGTCGTATAATGTCGACTAATATAACAGAAAAGTTTGTTTTGACATAGTCATAAAGTCTAGTTATACTATGTATAAATTATATTAAATAATCAGAAAAAATAAAACATTTGGACTCTTTCATCTATTTTTTGGAAATGAAATAGAGTCTAAGTAGGGGGAGAAAGAGAATGGAAAATCGACCGCAATGGGGGACAAGAGCAGGATTTATTTTGGCAGCGGTTGGATCGGCCATCGGGTTAGGGAACATTTGGCGTTTTCCGGCAACTGCTTATGAAAATGGAGGAGGGGCATTCTTCGTACCATATTTATTCGCCCTTTTGACAGCAGGTATTCCATTATTGATCCTTGAATTCACTATGGGTCATAAGTACCGTGGATCTGCACCACTGTCTTACGCAAGAATGAACAAAAAGTATGAGTGGCTTGGTTGGTGGCAAGTTGGTATCGCATTCGTAATTTCTACTTATTATGCCGTCATCATCGCTTGGGCCATGTCTTACTCCGTGTTCTCTCTGAATCTGAAGTGGGGAGACGACACAGGTGGGTTCCTGATTGGAGAATATCTGCAGGTATCTGCACCTGGTGAATTCGGAAGTTTAGTTCCTTCTGTATTGCTACCATTAATCATCGTATGGGTAGTAACGCTAGGCGTGTTATTCAAGGGAGTTAAGAAAGGTGTAGAGGTTGCGAACAAAATCTTTATTCCTACATTAGTAGTTCTATTCCTGATCATCGTTGTCCGCGCCTTGACTTTAGAGGGTGCAGGTACAGGTCTTAACGCATTCTTCAAGCCTGACTGGAGCACCATTGCTAACGGTAAGGTTTGGGTTGCAGCATATGGACAGATTTTCTTCAGTTTATCGATTGCATTTGCAATTATGATTACGTATTCAAGTTATCTACCAAAGAAGTCTGATATCACGAATAACGCATTCATCACCGGTTTCAGTAACTCCGGCTTTGAATTACTGGCAGGTATCGGGGTATTCAGTATTCTAGGTTTCATGGCAGTTCAACAAGGTGTAGGCGTTGATGAAGTGGTAGCTGGTGGTGTCGGTCTTGCATTCGTCGTGTTCCCGCAGATCATCAATGAATTTCCGGCCTTCAATCAGTTGTTTGGATTCCTTTTCTTTGGATCATTAGTACTTGCAGGATTATCTTCCTTGATTTCCATCGTGGAAACGTTTGTTGCTGGGGTACAGGATAAGTTCAAAGTTTCCCGTACTAAAGCGGTAGCAGTCGGTGGAGGATTATCTGCAGTCATTTCCTTGGTATTCGCTACACAAGGTGGATTGAATGTACTAGATGTAGCAGACTACTTCATCAACCAATTCGGTGTAGCGCTTGCTGGTCTGGTTCAGGTTATCGTTATAGTATGGTTCGCAAGACAGCTTAAGCCTTTGCAAAACCATGCAAACCAAATCTCTGATATTAAATTGACAGGTTTCCTAGGTCATTGGTGGACTTGGTCCTTAGCCTTTATCACACCAATCGTCCTTGGTTACATGATGTTTGACCTGATTCGCACAAACATCGCAGAAGTTTACGGTGCAGGTGACGGATATACTCGTATCTTTACGATACAATACGGCGTAATTGTGGCAGTCCTTGCATTGCTCGTAGGTATTGCCTTCTCCCTAATCAAATGGAAGAAAGATACATTGGAGCTTCCATCTTCCTCATCAAAGGAGGTCAATAAATAATGGAAACAAGCGCAATTATCATGATGGTTGTCGGTATTGTCATCATTTGGGGTGGCCTTGCAGGAAGTATCTTGTGGGCAGTGAAGAAGAATAAAGAAGCATAAAATAGAAAAGCTGTTGATCGCTATTTAAGCGGTCAGCAGCTTTTTTACGTAGAGATTACATTAGATACCGCTGTTGATCAGCTATATGTCTTATTGAAATTCTATCGTTTTCTTCTGTCGCCACGTTCCCATGATTTTAGATGAGGGAATGGGTCAAAGGACCATTCGGAATAGCCGTTGTCTTTATACATGCCGTAGTGCAGATGTGGTGGGAACTTTCCTGCGGTTCCAGGTGGGCCATATCCGGAGCTACCTACAGAACCGATAATTTGTCCAGGCTCTACTACTTGTCCTACTTCCAGGTCTTTTGCAAAACCGTTTAGGTGGGCGAAATAATGGTAGGTATTATTGATATCACGAATTCCAAGTCTCCACCCGCCGAATTTATTCCAACCCTTGATTTCAATGATTCCATAACAGGTGGAACGGACAGGGACACCGTAGCTGGCGAAAATATCGGTACCTTCATGCATTCTCCGTCCACCCCAGCCACGTGCATCTCCCCACGTGTTCCGATAACTGAAATTAGAGCGGATTGGTAACGGGAAGGCATGTGTATCTAGTTTCAAGGTGTCGTACGTACTGTAAAGTTTTAAATGCCCCATGATCAGGCCCACCGTTTTATCTCGTTGGTAATAATCCCAGAGGGCAATCTTTAAGTTTTCTTTATCGGTCCCGTAAGTCTTGAGGTAGGATGCAAATGTAAATAGGACATCCTCGTCATTGGTGGAGTCTGCCACCCCATCACCGTTCCCATCCAATCCTTTACCGCCAAAAAATTGAATGCTTGAAGGATTGGTATCTTGTGAATTCGGGTTTAATGGACCGGCCCAGATTTCAGGCTTATAGTAGATCCCGATGACGCCGGTAGCTTTCGGTATATCTCTTCTGACCCTCCGAACATTTCTTTCATATTGATCAACTGCTGCAAAGTAATGCCACGGTATTTGTGTAACAGACTGCATTCTAGTATATAGCTCCTGCCTTTTCGTATAGATCTGTTCGTCCGTTAGATTTTTTTCGGTAGCAGAGGCATCGGCAGGTATAGAAGCAAATAGAATGACGACGCATAAAAGTAATCGTATCAAGATCTCACTCCTTCCTTTACTTTCATTTCCTACTGTTAGTTTGGTGAGTTTTCGCTATTTCATAAATACTAATTCATGGAAGATTGTCGGACAGGTGTCAGAGGAAGGTTTTGGACTTGTTTCTTCGCTAGATGTTTGGTAAAGTGACAGATGAAACATGTCATTTTCCCTATAAGAATAGTGAGAATAGTGAAAATATATAGATAAAATATTTCTTGAAAAATAAGACAAGTTGGAGTTGAGCATATGGCTAAAAAAGAAGAGTACATACGTAAACCGGATTGGCTGAAAATCAAGCTGAATACAAACGAAAACTATACAGGTCTTAAAAAATTGATGAGAGAGCATAACTTGAATACAGTCTGTGAGGAAGCAAAATGCCCGAATATCCATGAATGTTGGGCGGTAAGGCGTACAGCAACATTTATGATTCTTGGTGCTGTTTGTACCCGTGCCTGTCGTTTCTGTGCGGTCAAGACAGGACTTCCAACAGAACTTGATACGCAAGAGCCGGAACGTGTAGCGGAATCCGTTAAATTGATGAATTTGAAGCACGCAGTCATTACCGCGGTGGCACGTGATGATTTGAAAGATGGCGGTGCTAAAATTTTTGCTGAGACGATCAGAGCCGTTCGCCGTGAAAATCCTTTCACAACCATTGAAGTTCTTCCTTCTGATATGGGTGGTGTGTATGAAAATATTGAAATGTTGATGGCAGCAAGACCTGACATACTTAACCACAACATTGAAACGGTCCGTTCTTTAACGCCGGGAGTTCGCGCAAGAGCAACCTATGACCGTTCCCTTGAACTTTTACGCCGTGCAAAAGAATTGCAACCTGATATCCCTACAAAATCAAGCATCATGATCGGACTTGGGGAAACAAAAGAGGAAATTATCGAAACGATGGACGACTTACGTGCAAACAATGTCGACATCATGGCGATCGGGCAATACCTGCAGCCATCTAAAAAACACATCAAGGTGCAAAAATACTATCACCCGGATGAGTTTGCTGAGCTGAAGGAAATCGCGATGACCAAAGGCTTCAACCATTGTGAGGCCGGCCCGCTGGTTCGTTCTTCCTACCATGCAGATGAGCAGGTAAATGAAGCATCTAAAGCAAGACAAGCCCAGGGTAATTTATAAAGAAAAGGTACAGATTCTTTTTAAGATATCTGTACCTTTTTAGTAGTTGCCTATTCGTTTCTCATTTGTTTTCCGTATTCACTTTTATCGGTCTCTTCGTTCATTTCGCCTTCTGCTTCCCCATTTGCATTTTCCCCATTGCTCAATTTTTCACCTTGAGGAGACTTGAGCATCTGTTTGATTGTGGTTTCTAAGATCTCATCCACTCTTGGGCTTGTCACACCAAGCGAGCGGAAACGCTCAATTTCATGAATCATCTCCTGGTTATCGGAAATGTACACGTGGTAATAGCGAGGTACGATGGAAAGACCTGTTTTGCTTACCTGATCAGCCGTTAATTCACGATCATCACTGTTTGACTCATACGCAATAAGTACCACCTCATCGGTAACAAGTGTTGCGGAGTCTTCAATAGCAGGTAACTGGACGACCATCTTATTGATAATATTTGCTATTTCTCCATAATCCACGGCTGCGATATTTTCGTTATAGCGCTGTGAATTTCTCACAGGTTCCGCCTGGTCTCGGACATAACCGAAACGGCTTTGGTCATGGTTGCCATCATTGGCATCATACATATCATAACGGTGACCAGTATTTGTGTTCGTTGGCTGGCCATCGCGCCCATAAATCACATTTCGTGCTTGTCGCTCCTGTGGTGTGGGGTCGAAATTACATGCCGTCATTAAAGTTGTCAGTAAACTACAAGCTGCAAGAATTTTTATTGTTTTCCTCAACGGAAACACCTCCTTACCAATAGGATTTCCCATTGAAAAAAATTTTGACTTAGAAATTGATGGAGAATGGTCTATAATGTAAATAAGAGCAGAAATGGAGGATCGGATCATGATTTGTATTGGAAACCATTGCTACGAACTATTAGAAGAAAACCGAGATGGGTTTAACGAAGAAACCTTTCGAGCAAGATATATTGATGTGTTGAACAAATACGATTACATAGTCGGTGATTGGGGTTACAATCAATTGCGCCTGCGCGGCTTTTTTGAAGATCAGAATCACAAGTCCACACATGACACAAAAATCAGCACCTTGCCTGATTACATTTTGGAATACTGCAACTTCGGCTGCGCTTATTTTGTATTGAAGAAAGTTAAAAAACCTGCTACTGAGGCGAAAAGAGTGGCAGAATAAATGCAAATCCCATTGACCATATTGTGTCGGTCGATGGGATTTTTTTGTGAACAAGAAAGGAACATTGGCCGATGGCAAGAAAGGGGCTACCCACCATATGGCGGTTCCTCATTTTCACTCTTATCATCATGAGTTGGATGTGCACCTGGGTGCTGTCTAGGTAGATCCTGATGAAGGTTTTTATTTTCATAATTGAAGGCACTATAATAGCGTTGGCCCTCCCGCCATGGGGTGCTTTTATTTTCAACAGGTGTGTCTTTCCCACGAGGGGAGCCGTAAGGACCTTCCGGCAGTGTTTCAGGAATCAGATAATTTTGTTGAGTTTCAACATTAGAAAAATCGGTATAATGTTCTTCTTCTTTATCCTTTTCTCTTTCATACATAAAAAAACATCCCCTCTGTCTAAGATTACGGTTAGCTTTTCCTAGACAATAGGGGATTATTTATGAAGATGAGGTGAAACGCACTTTACACTACCTCATACAAAAATGTACGCAAATCTTCCGCATCCTCTTCTGACAACTGGTATGCGTGCTCCAGGTAGCCTGGCTCGTCGAGGTCGTCGCTGCCGATAATGGCAAAGCGACTGCCCTGAATATCCAGTACTAGGCTCTTCCCATAATAGCGGTCAGATTTGACAATGGCCAGGTCAAAGCGGTTATTTTCCCCCATAAAGCTGACAAAGCGTGTTTTTGTTTCTACTGTATCATCGTATAAAAAGAATTTTTCTCCCATCATGGAAAACCTCCTCCGTGCATCTTTTTCTAGTATAACAAATACATCCGGTTTCTTGTTAGCAGATATTTTCCGCCCTGCGAAATATGGAGCAATTTTTGTGATAAAATAAAGGTAATATACAGCTAAAACAACCAAGAATGGGAACAAAGGAGATAGGATATGTACTTTGTGGACAGGGAGAAAATTGGACAAACCTTACTTTATATTGAAGAAAATATCAAAGTCTTTGATCAGCATCAGACATGGAGTTCCTCTATTGAAAAGAAGGCTCTAGAACGGATTGCCGTAGCGGTTATCGAAGGGATTCTGGATGTGGGAAATGCGATGATTGACGGTTTTATCATGCGTGATCCGGGGAGCTACGAGGACATCATTGATATTCTGGAGGATGAAAAAGTAGTGACCGCTGACCTGGCTCAGCATTTGAAACGGCTTGTACGCCAGAGAAAAACGCTTGTACAGGAGTACCTTTTGATTGACCACCATGAGGTGCAAGGGTGTCTGGAAGATGTGAAGGGACCGGTAGTGGAGTTTTGTGAGGCTGTCCGCAGCTACTTGGAAAATGAGCTTGGACCTGTTTCCGCATTCAGAAACTAAGATGAGAACGCTTTCTAATTTAAGGGAGCGTTCTTTTGCTTTTAAAGAGCTAGTAAATTGTGCTAACATGAACAGGTTGGAAAATACTTAAACTAATGAAATGACGATACAGCAGTGGAGTGTGAAAATAGATGAAAAAGTACCAAGGATATTTGATTGATTTGGATGGAACAATGTACCGAGGCAAAGAAAAAATTGAAGAGGCAAGCCATTTTGTAAAGGCTTTATATGACAAAAAGATTCCTTACCTTTTTGTAACGAATAATTCCTCCCGAACACCGCAGCAGGTTGCACAAAAATTAAGGGATTTCGGCATCCCTACTTTGGACGAGCAGGTGTTTACGACAAGCAATGCCACGGCCAATTATATATATGATTATAAACCTGAGGCGAAGATCTATGTCATCGGTGAGGAAGGAATCAGAACGGCTCTGATGGAGAAGGGATTTGAATTGGTGGAAGAAGGAGCGGACGTTGTCGTAAGCGGAATTGACCGCTCGATCAGCTATGAAAAACTAGCTCTCGGTGCCATTAACATTCGAAATGGAGCGCGTTTCATTTCTACCAATGGAGACATTGCCATTCCGACTGAGCGTGGATTGTTACCGGGGAACGGTTCATTGACTTCCGTCCTGACGGTTTCCACAGAAACACAGCCAACTTTTATCGGGAAGCCGGAAAAGGTAATCATGGAGCAGGCTCTGAAGGTGTTGGGCGTTGCACGTGAAGAGGTGTTGATGGTGGGGGATAACTACCATACGGATATCAAGGCGGGAATGAATGCCGGGATGGATACGTTGCTTGTGCATACTGGTGTGACAACCAAGGCTCATTTGGAAACGTATGAAGAGCAGCCTACGTATACGGCACAGTCTCTTTCTGAATGGATAGAGAAAATATAACTCCTTCTAATGAAAACGGACTAAACAAGACAAACCAGACTTTTGCTATTAAAGTGATAGCTTTGGTCTGGTTTTTTTGTTTATTCTGTATTAGCTGCTCTATGTGCCAGGCGGCTTGATGCTGCAGCGGCAATTGCGCCTACTATGTCATCTAGGAAAGTGTGCACCTTTCCGGAGCTTTTGTCATTCAGGCTTTCAAGAATCCCGGGCTTCAACTTGTCGATATACCCGTAATTGGTGAAGCCGATGGAGCCATAAACGTTAACAATAGATAATGCCAAAACCTCATCCACTCCATACAACCCTTCATCATCACGCAGTATCCGTAGAAGCGGTTCTTGAATCTTTCCTTGCTCGGCTAAAATGTCCAACTCTATCGCTGTTAGAACGGTATTCTGAACCTCTCGCTTGGAAAGGACGCGATCCACATTCTCCAGACACTCTGAACGCTCAAGGGCTGGATGATACTTGGACTGCAGAAAATAAACCAGCTCCGCAATATCATCCATCGTCACCCCACGCTCCTCCAACAAAGCCCTAGCCTTTCTCTCTACTTCATCCATACTCTCAAAATTCTTCATCCGGCTCACCCATCTTCTATAATATAGTCGAGGGGGTCAGACCCCTCTTTAACGCATTAGAGCAGTGAGGGTCAGACCCCTCTTTAACACTTTAGAGCAGAGAGGGTCGGTCGTCTCTTGAAAGTCCCTCTTGAATGCCCTTTTATTTTTGAATCTTTTTGCCTCTTTACCCTTTATTCCCTTATCGGTAAGAAAAAATAGCTTTTGGTGTGATTTTTGTTAGTGCGTGCGTTTGTCTATAGTTTATTTCTAACAAGTTTTCTCCATTTACTTCATATAGTTGGTACTAGGGATAAAGGAGGGAACTTAGTTGAAGCAGACTATCTATGAACAATATGATTTAAGGGTGGAAAGGAAACAAAGGGTGCGGCAGTTTGATGCTTTCTGGGCTAATCGTGTGCTCTACATCATGGTACCTGTTGGTCACTTCGAGGAGGAGGAAGTTGATGAACTTCAAAAGATAAGTGACTATATGATACGCACGCACCAAGATATATATGTTAGTTCTTTTGTGAAAAATAAAAGTGATTCGTACATTACTGAAATAGATGGAAAAAAAATTGCGCTTTTCAGAATGCCCTACAACAATAACTCGCTTAAACTTTATGTCGGAAAAGAATTGGCAACCTTCCATTACCATGCAAGGAGCTTTCCCTCAAAAGTGACAGCCATTAACCGTGTTGGACAGTGGAAAGATTTATGGGTGAAAAGAATCGATCAGATGGAAAGCTTTTTTAGGGAAAAAGTCAGAAGCAATCCAGTAGATGTGTTTGATACGCAATTTGTAGAATCTTTTCCGTACTATTTAGGTTTAACCGAAAATGCCATACAGTATTTGGTGGACACGGAGCTAGATGATAGCCCGATGATAAATGACGCGGCAACCTTATGTCATCATCGATTCACAGATCTTACTTGGCAACAGAACCAGTGGATGAAGCTTCCGACAGACTGGATATTTGATCATGCCAGCAGAGACCTGTCTGAATGGATACGGGCCGAATGTCGAAAAGGAATAGATATGAATCCGGCGAAAATACAGACCTTCCTCCAAGACTATGAAAGAGTCTCCCCGCTTTCTAGTTTCTCCTGGAGACTTTTATATGCACGCCTTGTATTCCCGGTCCACTATTTGGAATGTGTGGAGGATTATTATACAAGTGGTCCTGTGGCAGATAAAAAGTGGCATGAAGACAGGATGAGAGGGGTTCTGCAATCATCAAGCTATTATGAACAGTTCCTTGGGGATTTTTATGATTTGGCTGGTGTGCCTGCCAAGACGTATGGAATCCCAATATTGGACTGGGTGAAAAACTAAGCGTTTTCCCTATATAGGTATGTATCGGAAAAGCCATGAGTGATAAAATGACAATAATTGAAGTAGCAATCATTCCAGACAACATGAAGCAGGGAGAGAAGAAAATGACAAGGCCTTATGTGTTTATTACGAGAAAGCTATCAGAAGAGATATTGGTTCCACTAAAGGATATAGCGGAAGTGGAGATGTGGAACAGTGACAGCGAGGCAGTCCCTCGTGAAGTGCTAATGAAAGAGGCACGTAAAGCGGACGCATTGTTGACGATGCTTTCCGATAAAGTGGATACAGAGTTATTAGATCAATCCCCGAATCTTAAGGTAGTGGCGAACCTTGCAGTTGGCTATGACAATATTGACGTAGAAGAGGCGGCTAAACGAGGCGTTACTATCTGCAATACCCCGGACGTGCTGACGGAAACAACCGCTGATCTTACCTTCGCTCTTATGCTTGCTACTGCAAGACGCATTACCGAGGCGCAGAAATATGTGAAGGAGGGACACTGGCAAAGCTGGAGTCCCTACCTGCTTGCAGGAGCGGATGTACACCATAAGACAATCGGTATAGTAGGGATGGGAAAGATAGGACAAGCAGTGGCAAGGCGGGCTAGAGGCTTTGGAATGGAAGTGCTTTATCATAACAGAAATCGTCATATGGAAGCGGAGCAGGAGGTAGGTGCGTCTTATCGTACCTTTGAAAAGTTACTCGAAGAATCCGATTTCGTTGTTTGTCTGACTCCGTTGACGGAAGCAACCCGACACTTATTTGATAAGGATGCTTTTAATAGGATGAAAAAGTCCGCTTTCTTTATCAATGTCGGCAGGGGACAGGTGGTCGATGAGGAGGCACTGATAAGAGCTCTGCAGCAAAAAGATATTGCCGGAGCGGGTCTTGATGTATTCTATCAAGAACCGATTGGGTCTGATCATCCACTATTGCAGTTGCCGCAGGTTGTAGCGATCCCACATATCGGCAGTGCAAGTGTGGAAACAAGAACAACGATGATGAAGCTATGCCGAGATAATATTATGGCGGTGCTTCAAGGCAAAGAGCCGAAAACAAAGGTCCAATAATGTAAAAGACTGAGTTTTGGTACACCTTCAACGGTGGACTAGAACTCGGTCTTTCTTTATATAGCTCTGTTCAACGCCGCTGTTGATTTAACAAAGCCATTTATATAGAAAAATTTCTCTTTACTCCCCCAACAAGTTAAACGCTTACATAGATAAAACGTTTAAAATAACCCCTTGTCAAGCATACAAAACCACACTATAATGTCCATTATATAAAAACAAATGTACACACAGAAAAGACAAATAAAAAAAGGGGTCAGACCCCTCTTTAGCACATTAGAGCAATGAGGGTCAGACCCCCCTTTAGGGGAGTGGAGCGTAGTGAAGGTGATTTCAGTTGGTTTGTTGGGGTTAGGTACGGTTGGTTGTGGGGTTGTGAAGATTGTGGAGAATCATCAGGATAAGTTGATGCATCAGGTGGGGTGTCCGGTTAGGGTGAAGAAGGCGCTTGTGAAGGATTTGCATAAGGAGCGATTGGTGGATTTAAATCCGGATTTATTGACACTGCATGCTGAAGAGGTGCTCGATGACCCGGAAATCGATGTGGTTATTGAGGTGATGGGGGGCGTAGAAGAGGCACGACATCACATTTTAAGAGCCCTTCATAATAAAAAACATGTCGTTACTGCTAACAAAGATTTGATGGCCGTGTATGGATCAGAGCTGCTGGCAGCGGCTGCAGAAAACAATTGTGATCTATTTTATGAAGCGAGTGTGGCAGGTGGCATTCCAATCCTAAGAAGTTTAGTAGACGGACTTGCGTCAGATAGAATTACAAAAATGATGGGGATTGTGAATGGAACGACAAACTTCATCCTGACGAAAATGAATAACGAAGGTTCTTCCTATGAGGAAGTGTTGAAGGAGGCACAGGCGCTGGGATTTGCTGAAGCGGATCCGACAGCAGACGTGGAAGGAATTGATGCTGCAAGGAAAATGGCCATCCTATCCACGTTAGGGTTTTCCATGAATATTGAGCTGAAGGATGTCCAGGTGAAAGGAATCAGTGCCGTTTCCGAAGAAGACCTGAACTACAGCAAAAAACTTGGCTACACAATGAAGCTGATCGGCATTGCCCATCGTGAAAAAGAAAAGGTGGAGGTCAGCGTGCAGCCGACACTTCTCCCACATGCCCATCCATTGGCAAGTGTTCAAAACGAATACAATGCTGTTTATGTGTACGGGGAAGCAGTCGGGGAAACGATGTTCTACGGACCAGGTGCAGGTAGTCTTCCGACAGCAACAGCTGTTGTATCTGACCTGGTGGGAGTAATGAAGAACATGCGCCTTGGTGTAAATGGAAAAAGCATGGTTACTCCTCAGTTCCAGAAGACATTAAAAGAAAAAGACGAAGTACAAGCAAAGCATTTCCTACGCGTGCACGTTCAAGATGAAATAGGGGTACTCTCTCATATTACGAATCTTTTTTCTCAAAAAGGTGTAAGTTTCGAGAAGATTTTGCAGCTTCCATTAAAGGAAGATGCTTTAGCGGAAGTAGTGGTCGTCACACATCATGCATCCCTCCAGCGGTATGAGAACCTGCTAGAGGAGCTTGCTGACATGAAGTATGTGAAAGAAATCAAGAGCAGTTACCGGGTGGAAGGAGAAGTGGCCGTATGATGTGGAGAGGTCTAGTCAAGGAATATAGCAGATATTTGCCAGTAAGTGAACGTACACCAAACGTCTCCCTTCAGGAAGGAAACACGCCACTTCTTTTTCTAGAAAAGCTTTCTGATCAACTGGGGGTCGAATTACATGTGAAAGTGGAAGGAGCCAATCCGACCGGTTCCTTTAAGGACAGAGGCATGGCACTTGCTGTCGCCAAAGCGAGGGAGGAAGGAAGTACAACGGTGGTATGCGCCTCCACAGGCAACACTTCGGCCTCAGCAGCGGCTTATGCGGCAAGAGCGGGAATGAAATGTATCGTGGTTATTCCGGACGGGAAAATTGCACAAGGAAAGTTAGCACAGGCTGTCATGTACGGTGCGGAAATTTACTCCTTGGATGGGAATTTTGACGAGGCATTGCAGATGGTGCGCCGATTATCGGAAGAGCTTCCTATCACACTGGTAAACTCGCTGAACCCTTACCGTATAGAAGGACAGAAGACCGCAGCATTTGAAGTGTGCGACCAGCTTGGAAAGGCCCCTGATGTTCTCGCTCTTCCTGTAGGAAATGCAGGGAATATCACCGCTTACTGGAGAGGGTTTCAGGAATATCATCGTGACCAGGCTACAGGTTTACCTGAGATGCGAGGATTTGAGGCGGAGGGAGCTGCGGCAATCGTGCTGAACCGGGTCATCCCGAATCCTGAAACCATCGCAACCGCCATCCGGATCGGCAATCCTGCCAGCTGGGAATACGCTGTCCAGGCAGAGAAAGACTCCAATGGGAAGATTGATTTTGTCACAGATGAAGAAATGCTGTACGCCTATAAATTATTGGCCCAGACAGAAGGGGTGTTTGCAGAACCTGCATCAAGTGCATCTGTTGCAGGGGTAATCAAACAGCTGAAGACAGGTGAACTTTCAAAAGGGAAACAGGTGGTCTGTGTTCTCACAGGTAACGGTTTGAAGGACCCTGTGACCGCCACTAACCATGCGAATGTAAAAGTACAGCAAATCCCGAACGACTATTCCCAACTGATGAAATCCTTTGAAGGTGTTACAGTATGAAAGAATACAGAGACAGTTTTGTTATAAAAGTCCCTGGAAGCTCCGCCAATTTAGGGCCTGGATTTGATTCAATCGGAATGGCCGTGAATAAATATGTCACACTTTTTGTAAACCATGCAGACGAATGGAAGTTTACAAGTGTCCCGCCACTTTCCATAAAAAAAGAGGAAAACATTCTTTGGACCGTTTGTCAGGAGCTGCAAAAGCTGTGGGGAGTGGAAGCTCCTCCGGTACACGTCTTAACAATGAGTGATATTCCATTGGCAAGAGGCCTTGGGAGCAGTGCGGCTGCAATTGTCGGCGCCATTGAGATTATGAACGTCCTATGCAATAAAAATCTTTGTCCAGATGAAAAACTGCAACTTGCAGCCAAGTTTGAAGGCCATGCTGATAATGTTGCTGCCTCCCTTTATGGAGGCCTCGTTGTCTCCACCTATCAGAATGATAAATGGGAGTATGTTAAGCTACCTGTAGAGGAACTGGAAATGGTCGCGGTCATCCCTGATTTTGAGGCGAAAACAAAGGACTCGAGAGGATTGCTCCCAGACCGTCTTCCGTTTGGAGAAGCGGTGGCAGGAAGCAGTCATGCCAATGTTATGCTGGGTGCATTTATGTTGAGAAAATGGGATCTCGTGGGCAAGATGATGGAAAGCGATATCTTTCATGAGCCATATCGTCAAAAGCTGTTTCCAGAGTTCCAAAAACTGAAGGCTAGAGCAGGAGAGGCGGGAGCGTTTGGTGTAACCATCAGCGGCGCCGGACCGACTGTCATCTGTTTTTGTGAAAAAGGAAAGGGGAGAAAGGTAGTAAGTACGCTCTCTTCTGAATTTCCACAGTATAAGGTAGAGCTGCTGCAGGTGAGTAAAGTGGGCAGTGAGGTACATTCCAATCATTTATGCAGAGTTTCATCCATCTAAACGAAAAAACCTGCAAGCTGACTTAAGATGTCTGCTTGCAGGTTTTTTTATCACTATATTAGAATACTTGCTCTACTTCGATGATGCCTGGTACTTCTTCCAGTAATGCACGTTCAATACCAGCTTTTAGTGTGATAGTGGAACTTGGGCAAGAACCGCATGCACCTAAAAGACGCAGCTTTACGATGCCGTCTTCCACATCTACTAATTCACAGTCCCCTCCGTCACGAAGAAGAAATGGACGTAATTTATCTAGTACTTCCTGAACTTGCGCATTGATTTCCGGGTTAGACATAGTTATCGCTCCTTTCCTTACATAATTCTATTATAAAGAAAACATCCCAAAAAATCTATTGCTCTGCACTGGGTCTTTTTAGGAAATTGAGATTAATTTCATGAAAAAGAAAGCGTTTTACGTTAAAATGAAGTAAAAGCTGTGAATGTTGGGGGATGTCGCGTTATGAAGAAAACGGTAGAAATTTGTGTGTATGGTGCAGAAGTGCTTTGCCCAAGCTGTGTCAACCTGCCATCATCGAAAGAGACGTATGAGTGGCTGGAGGCTGCAGTGGCAAGAAAATTTCCAGAACAGGAATTCACCATCTCCTATATAGATATTTTCAAAACGGAGGAATGTGACGGAGAGAAGAAAGAATTCGCCACAAGAGTGGTGGAAGAAGATATGTTTTATCCGGTAGTGGTGATTGAAGGAGAGATTGTGGGAGAAGGAAACCCTAAGTTAAAAACAATCTACTCTGAAATGGAAAAGCACGGGTATGTCGCACAATAGCCGTAAATAAAAAAATCCCCAAAAGTCATTAGACTCTTGAGGATTTTTTCTTACCCGTTATGATATTTGTACATCCAAAGAATACCGGATTTCAATAGCCTTGCAACGCGGCCAGTCAGTGGACGTTCGTTTACGAGTCCGAAGCCGTGTTTTTTTCCAAGAGACCCAAGTACACCTTTTAGCTTGATGGCAGGGAATTCTTCAGGAGGCGTTTCTCCGTTCCAGCGCTTCAATAACACCTGGACAATCTGTTCGGCTTGTCCTTCCGCCAACTGCGCGCTTGGAGCATGAGGGAGGCTTGCACAGTCCCCGACAACATAGACGTTCTCATGACCTGGAATGTTATGCTGTTTTGTCAGTACGACACGTCCTTGTCCATCTTTCTCTACTTCAAGGTCTCGGACTACTTTATTCGGCTGGATTCCAGCAGTCCAGACGATGACATCACAATGGACCGGTTCGTCATGGTTATAAAGAGTGTTCTCTTCTACACGGGTAATGTTGGAACCGTTCACTACCTCTACACCGTGCGTTTCAAACCAATTTTGCACATACTTACTAAGTCTTTCAGGAAAGCTTGATAGGATGATTTTCCCGCGGTCAAACAATTTGATAGTTAAATCGGGACGGCTTTCACGCAGTTCACTAGCAATTTCCACTCCGCTTAATCCGCCTCCAACAATCGCTACCACTTTGTTTGCCGCCAAATCATTTAGCGCCTGATACGCTTTTCGGGATTTGTTGATGGTCTGGATACTGTAAGTGTATTCTTCAGCCCCAGGGATATCATGATACTTATCCTCACAGCCAAGGCCGATGATCAGATCGTCAAAAGAAAGGGTACTCTGATCTTCAAAGTGAACCACTTTCTCTTCCATGTCCACTTTTGTAACCTCTCCGTATTTAACGGAAAGTCTTTCATGTTCCGGAAAAGTGACACGTACATGATGGTCTGAAATCGTTCCCGCAGCCAACGCATAGAATTCCGTTTTTAAACTATGGTAGGGAGCTCTGTCCACTAGCACAATTTCAGTATCAGATGGTAATTGATTAGGTAGCAGACGGTGGAGAATACGCATTCCACCATAACCTGCGCCGAGCACAACAAGTTTTTTCATAGCAGCTAAAACCCCTTTTTAAGCTAGTAAAGTCAAGAATATAGTAAACGTCCACCTTATTTAAGAGGTGGTTTTGGAATATAATAGAAGAAATCTAGTGATCTCATTAAGCTTTATGTGAAGGAAAACACATATTATGATACAATTGCGCTTTCATTCGGTAAAATGTATAACACGATTAAATAAAATAACATTAAAAGTATATCGAAATTATGACAAAATAACAACATTCTTTCAGAAAATAGTTCAGCTTTGGCTAGGAATCCCGGTATTTCGTTTGAGCCATAAAAATAAGTTTGATAATTGACGTTTTAAGGAAAAAAAGGTAGCATGAAAGGGCAATAGAGGGGTGAAAATAGTGAAGCCAATCATCGAATTTTGTATAAGCAATCTAGCCAGTGGTTCACAAAAGGCGAGAGAAGTATTGGAAAAGGATCCTAATCTGGATATAGTGGAATATGGATGTCTAGGTTATTGTGGAAAATGCTTCGACACGCTTTTTGCGCTCGTAAACGGTGATGTCGTCTCGGGTGAAACACCGGAACAACTGGTAGACAACATATATATATATTTGGAAGAAAACCCGATGTTTTAATCAGGCTCTTTTCTTAAAAATCATAAAAAAAGCATGGAACCGACAATCTGGTTCCATGCTTTTTTATATGCTTTAACTTGTCGTCTGCAGTTTGGAGGCAGCACGAATTTCGTACCAGCGGTCTCTTGCTTTTTCAACAAGCCGCTTCTCTTTTTCTTTCGCTTTATGCTGGATGACCATCTGGAAAAACTGAATTGCCTGTCTTTCTTGGTCAAGCCTGCTGTGGAGATCTCCAATTAGATAGAGAAGCTTGATTTCGGACATATCTTTTTCTTCAAAATCTCCTGTGGAATAGGAGATTTCAAATTGTTCCACTGCGAGTTGAAGAAATCGCTGCTCCTGCGTTGTGTTCTTTTCAACGGTACGATAGATCCAGGCTAGTCGCAGGTAAAGGCCTGCCATCACAATCGCTGCTTCTTTTTTAATAATTCCTGAATATATCCCAAGCTTATAAGCATTGATGGCGGTTTTGACAGATCGGATCTGACCGTAGTCTTTGTACTGCCAATGTTTTTGGATTTTTGTCCGGATTGCTTGAAGAGATTCTGACGTGAATTTGTCGCTGAATTCATCCGTGACAGCATATCCACATTGTGGACAGACGGAAACATAATAGAGGAGAGGGTTTGTCTCCTCGGATTGGTAAGTGGAACAAAAATCCGTGTCATGTGACAAAGGGCGGATATAACGGGATTTAATTTTCAATGTACTATATGCATGCTTGCAATTTTCACATGAAATATCGCGACTATAATATTGTTCCATCCAAACACCCTTTCTCGACAATTTAATACAAAAGTACCACAAAACCTTGTACGTAACAACTTTAATGAATCTATATACCTATTTAAGAAGTGTGTTTTTTTCCTTGTCTATACATTTTTTTGAAAAAGTTGGGTAATTTATTTTAGAGGACCTTGATTTGAGAACGGTTTCGTAATTCCTGTAACATTTTTACAGAAAAAAGTTCTTTCAAACGCTTTCATTTCGTAGTAAAGTGTTATTGTGATAGTTAGATGTCTGACGACAAACAACTTGCAGAAATTTCTAATAGAGGTGAATATTATGAATAATATCCTTTGGGGGTTAATGGGGATTGCCGTTATCTTTGTAATCGCATTCCTACTTTCAGAAAACAAAAGAAAGATCAAGGTCCGCACTATTTTAGGCGGTTTAGCAATCCAATTGTTATTCGCTTTTATCGTGTTGAAGTGGGAGTTTGGTCGAAGAATGTTCCTTGGTTTGACTGAACTGGTTCAAAATATCATCAACTACGCAAACGAAGGAATTGGTTTTCTATTCGGACCTGTCCTTGGGAACCCGGGATCGGAAGCTACAGGCTTCGTATTCGCGTTTCACGTATTGACGATTATTATTTTCTTCTCTGCTTTAATTTCTGTTTTATATTATCTTGGTATCATGCAAATTGTCATCCGATTCCTTGGTGGCGGACTTGCAAAACTTTTAGGGACAAGCAAGACGGAATCCCTATCCGCTTCTGCTAACATTTTCGTTGGACAAACAGAAGCGCCGTTAGTCATTCGTCCTTATATTGCAGGCATGACAAAGTCTGAATTGTTTGCCGTTATGACAGGTGGACTTGCATCTGTTGCCGGTTCTGTATTGTTTGGTTATGCTGCACTTGGAATTCCGTTGGAGTACCTTTTGGCAGCTAGTTTCATGGCGGCTCCTGGTGGGTTGATCATGGCAAAAATGCTTATTCCTGAAACGGAAGAGCCGAAAACGGATGCCAATGCTCAAATTGGTGAATCTGAAGAAGACAGAGCGACTAATGTTATTGACGCTGCAGCTCGTGGTGCTTCTGATGGTTTAAAGCTTGCATTGAACGTTGGTGCGATGCTACTTGCATTTATCGCATTGATCGCGCTTATCAATGGTATCCTTGGTGGAGTCGGTGGTTGGTTCGGTGCCGATAACTTCTCTTTAGACTTTGTTCTTGGTTATTTATTCGCGCCTTTGGCGTTTGTAATCGGTATCCCTTGGAGTGAAGCAGTAGCGGCTGGTAACTTAATTGGTCAAAAGCTTGTATTGAATGAGTTCGTTGCATACTCTACCTTCTCTGCACAGCTTGATCTATTCAGTGACAAATCCATTGCGGTCATTTCTTTCGCACTTTGTGGATTCGCAAACCTTTCTTCCTTGGCTATTCTACTTGGTGGACTTGGAAACTTAGCTCCTAACCGCCGTCCTGATATTGCAAGATTAGGGTTCCGTGCAATCATTGCAGGTACACTTTCCAACCTGTTAAGTGCTGCGATTGCAGGTATGTTCTTGTTCTAAAAAAGAGAGATCCACTCGCCTGTATGCCTGGCGGGTGGATTTTTTTGTTGAAAAAGAGATGAAGACATTATCTTTGAGTGGAAAATGTCTAAGGGAATGAATGAAGACCTTTGAGATCAGATTTCCGTGCAGGAGAGGTCTTCATAAGTGGAATGAAGACCTTTGAGATCAGATTTCCGTGCAGGAGAGGTCTTCATCAGCTGGATGAAGACCTGAGAAAGCAGATTTCCGAGCGAGAGAGGTCTTCATAAACGGAATGTAGACCTGAGAGAGCATCTTTCCGGGTGAGAGGGGTCCTCATAAGTTGAATGAAGCCTGAGACCGACAAAAATAGGTACTTACCTTTAAATCCTTCATCAAAAACCAGAAAAACCCATGTTATCATGCTTCATCAGAAGCAAGCGATACATGGGTTTTTCATATAAAACGGGGGATATTTCTATTGTGTTCAGACTTTTATGTATTTATACTTGAAGAAATAATTATTTTTGGAGGAAAAATAAAGATGCGCTCCTTTCTATTCACCAAGATGCACGGACTAGGGAATAACTATATATATGTAAATATGTTTGAGGAAAATTTAAAAGAAGAAGAACTATCAGGTCTTGCCGTTAAGGTCGCAAACATCCATACAGGCATAGGTTCTGATGGGATGATTCTCATCTGTCCGTCGGAGTTAGCACCAGTAAAAATGCGGATCTTCAATAACGATGGATCCGAAGGGAAAAACTGTGGGAATGGACTTCGCTGTGTTGCCAAATACGCCTACGAGCTGGGAATCGTTCAAACGGAAACTTTTAAAATAGAAACGCTATCCGGACTAGTAGAAGCAGAAGTTGAAATAGAAGACGGCAAAGTCTCCTCTGTAACAGTCGATATGGGAGAACCAAGGCTCTCTACAAAGGAAATACCGATCCTTGTGGAGGAAAAAGAAGCACTAGTGGCGGAACCATTCATAGTGGACAATGAAACTTATGAAATAACCACAGTATCTATGGGGAATCCCCATGTCATCTTCTACCTCGATAATATAAAGGATGCTCCTCTGACAACCCTTGGACCATTAGTAGAAAAGGATCCTCGCTTTCCGGAGGGAGTAAATGTGGAGTTTGTCGAGGTAGTCGCAGAAGATGAGTTGCACTTCCGGGTTTGGGAAAGAGGATCTGGCATCACCCAGGCATGCGGTACCGGTGCATGTGCGGCAGTGGTGGCGTCTGTCCTAAATAACAAAACGGCCCGGGACAGAGAGACGGTTGTTCACCTTGCAGGGGGAGACCTCTTTATCACGTGGACGAAAAATGGTTCTGTTAAAATGCGCGGGCCAGCGGAAGTTATCTGTACAGGAACTTTCTACTATTAATCACAACAGCTTGTTCCTTTTGCATAGACTATAGAAGCAGTAAGTTTGAGCAGACTTCCGATTCGCGATATAATGAAGATAATGAAACTGGAAATACATTGGGAGGTGTAATGGATGAGTGATGTTATTACAATTACAGAAGCAGCAGCTTTTCAAATAAAAGATATGATGAAAGAACACGGCAATGAATCCGTCTTTTTACGTGTAGGTGTTAAAGGTGGAGGGTGCAGCGGTCTTTCTTACGGTATGGGCTTTGAAGAAGAAAAAGGCGAAAAGGACATCGAATTGGAACAGCACGGGATCAAAATCTTAATCGATGCTGAAAGCAAGCCAATTCTTCAGGATGTGAAAATTGATTTTAAACAGTCCATGATGGGCGGCGGATTTACCATCGACAACCCGAACGCCATCGCTAACTGCGGGTGTGGTTCTTCCTTTCGCACAGCATCGGAAGCCGGGAAGCCGGAAGAATGTTAATTAAAACCAAAAGCTTGGGTAGCCTGACAGGTTATCCAAGTTTTTTTGTTTCATTTTATTTCCAAAAATATGAAACCAACTACCTCTTACTTGCGTCTATATAGTAGATGAAAAAAGGAGTGGTCACAGTGAAAAGGAAAAGAGGCATGGCAATTGTTCTATTGTCTGCACTAGGATTTGCAAGTATCGGTGCTTCCTGTCAAGGAGTCGAAACTCAAGCAAGTGAGTCATACCAATTTCATTCAAAAAAACCTTCCAATCAATATGTCCGGATGACAATCCCAACTAATACATTTCACATAGATAGCAATGAAGTAGAGGAAGTTACGGAGGGAAGTTTTCAAACAGAAGCAAGTCCAACTGAAGTGGCTGAAGCTCCCCCTGTACCAGTAACAGTGGTCCATAATGATGAAGAGGTTGAACAGCCTGCTGAAACAGTCACTATTGGAGAATATACTTACCATAAAATAGATGACGAGAAATTCACTAGCCACATAGCCATTGCAAAAAAATATGGTGCCAACCTCTATGGGATTCCAGAATCTGACGGGTTCATGATCTATCATGAGTCAGAAGGTGTTTTACTTTTCATGAGTACGGGGGCTGCAGTGGCAGAACTTGCAAAAGCAGACTTAATAATCGATTACTTTTCCACCGAGGATTGGACGGAATATGTCGGGATAGTGGACGGAATCAATCAGGTTTTGGAAACAGGCCAAGAAGTGAGAGTGGACCTTGGCGACTATATAGGGTATGTCATCACCCTGGATAATGGAAGAATCGTTGTTTGGTGGTAAATATTATAGGAATGGAAAAAAGCACCTTTCCAAAAGAGAGGTGCTTTTCCAATGCTCATTTATTTTGTGCTTTTCCAACGGTAGAAGAAACATGCGCCAAGTACCACTACTAAACCAAGAGCTCCAATTAAAGCGTTTTGTGTGGAAAAGGAAGTAGAATCCTTGAATGCCTCTGTTGGCTCAGTACCTTCCCCCAACTCCTTCAAATCCGCCTGTGCCTGTGCAAGCTCCGCTGTTCTAGAGCAAAGGTAGGTCGTATACTCCCCATCCTCTAGGTGGGCATAGACCAAGTATTCTTTGTCTTTTTCAAAAAAAACACCGCACGCTGCGGAGTCCATGGCAGTGTAAACGACTACTTCCTTGCTGGTCACACCTTTCCATGTTTCTGAAACACTTATTTTGACTTCTGTTGTACTGTTGAATTTCTCTTTCACATCTAATACTTTTCCGGAAAAAACGGCATCCATTTTGGCCATTTCCTCTTGCGGTGTACCAGGTGGAAGGCAGGAGCACACGTAGCCTGTGGATGAAAAGATCGATAGGGATAAGATAGAGAGGAGAATAGAAAGAACAGCAATTTTGAAGCGTTTCATTTAGCTGATCACCTCATTAGTTTTGTAATAGGTTAGACGTTGAGTTGTGAAGGAAAGTTACAGCGGGAAATGCTCCTAAATAAAAAAACCAACCCCCGTATACACACAAGGGTTGGCTGCACCATCATAAACAACTTAGAATAAACTAGTACTATGAAGCGGTTGTACTTTTGCTTTTGGATCGATATATGACTTGGCGTTATTTACAGCAGTAGGTGCCTCGCCAAATCCACAAGCGATTAGTTTCACTTTTCCTTCGTAGGTGCAAATGTCACCAGCAGCGTAAATTCCGGAGATGTTTGTTTCCATTTTGGAATTGACTACGATGGAATTCTTTTCGATTTCAAGTCCCCAATCCTTGATAGGACCAAGAGAGGAAACGAAGCCGTAATTGACGATAACATCATCCACATCCAACACTTCACGGTCTTCAGATTTCACTTTCTCAAGGACAACCTGATTGATTGCGTTCTCGTCACCGATGAGTTCTGCTGGTACGTATGGCGTTTTGATTTCCACTTTGGAATTCATTAATGTTTCCACACTGTGCTCGTGTGCACGGAACTTATCACGACGGTGAACAAGTGTCACTTTTTCTGCAATCGGCTCAAGCATAAGCGCCCAGTCTACCGCAGAATCTCCGCCACCGAATACGACGACTTTTTTTCCGGCAAATTTGTTCATATCATCAACAAAGTAATGGATGTTCTTGTTCTCATAATCCTTGGCGTTATCAAGCTCAAGACGGCGTGGTTGGAATGCCCCATTACCTGCTGTGATGATAACTGCTTTGGAATAGTGCGTTTCTTTGTCTGTTACAATTTTGAAGGTACCATCGCCCATTTTTTCAAGCGTTTGTACGGATTGCTCAAGCGCAACCGTTGGCTCGAACTTGGCCATCTGTTCCTTTAGGTTGTTGATCAATTCTTGAGCACGGATTTTTGGGAATCCCGCAATATCATATATGTACTTTTCAGGGTATAACGCGGATAACTGTCCACCTAATTGTGGTAGACTTTCAATGATTTTGACGCTTGCCTGCCTCATACCTCCGTAGAAAGCAGTGAATAAGCCTGTAGGGCCACCACCAATGATGGTGATGTCAAATACTTTTTGTTCTTCGCTCATCTGAATCTATCCCCCTAAACAATTGTTAACTTTCTTTCTTTATCATAGCATAATTTTCTCACAATTTCTGTTTTCAACCTTGGAAAAAGGGGAACATATACTGAAAATAGATAGAAATTTTGGAATCTTAGTACGTAATTGCCTATTTTTTCCGAATATTTTAAAGCTTTTTAAACTATGATTTTGTCTTGAAAAAAAGACGGAAAAAGAATATGATGTTAGATAGGTTAAGTTTCTTTGTGACAAATTTCGCACTTTTTTGCCGTTCCTATTCGTGAAGTATTTCACAATCATTTAATTCTAATAAATTTTATCTTAATAGCGGATAGTAAGAATGGGTACAGTGAGATTTGTTTCATGTCTTCATATTTATTTTATAAAAAATTTCATTATAAAAGGTGTGATTCATTTGAAAAAGCCAAGTATAGTAATTCTAGGTGCAGGTTACGGTGGTCTAGTAACGGCTGTTCGTCTTCAAAAAATGATCGGTGTCAATGAGGCCGATATCACGTTAGTAAACAAAAACGACTATCATTATGAGTCTACATGGTTGCATGAAGCGTCTGCAGGTACATTACCGGCTGATCGCACTCGTTACAAAATTTCCGATGTTATTGATCGCAGCAAGATTCACTTCTTACACGATACGGTAACAGGCATCAACCGGGAAGCGAAAACTGTTGCATTGACTAAAGGCGGAGAAATCTCTTACGACTACCTAGTAGTTGGTCTTGGTTATGAAGCAGAGACTTTTGGTATCAAGGGCTTGAAGGAGCATGCGTTCACAATTGCAAACTTGAATGTTGCACGTAAAATCCGTGAGCACATCGAGTACCAATTCGCTACTTACAACACAGAAGCACACCGTCGTGACGATCGATTAACTATCGTTGTTGGTGGAGCAGGATTCACTGGTATCGAGTTCCTTGGAGAACTAGTTAACCGTGTTCCTGAGCTTTGCCAGGAGTTTGATATCCCTAAAGAAAAAGTACGCATCGTGTGTGTAGAGGCAGCACCAACTGTTCTTCCTGGTTTCGACCCAGAACTAGTGGAATACGCTGTAAACACATTAGAGCGTAAAGGCGTGGAATTCAAGATCGGTACAGCTATCAAAGAAGCAACAGAAGAAGGAATCATCGTTGCAAAAGACGAAGAAGTGGAAGAAATCAAAGCTGGCACAGTTGTTTGGGCTGCTGGTATACGTGGAAACCACTTGGTGGAAGATTCCGGATTCGAAAACTTGCGTGGCCGTGTGAAAGTAGATCCTTACTTGCGCGCTCCTGGACATGAAGATGTATTCATCGTTGGAGACTGTTCTCTAATCATCAACGAAGAAATCAATCGTCCATATCCTCCAACTGCACAAATCGCGATGCAGCAAGGGGAAGTATGTGCGAAAAACTTGGCAGTATTGGTTCGTGGCCAAGGTGAACTACAAACTTTCACTCCAGACTTAAAAGGAACGGTATGTTCTCTAGGGGAAGATGATGCAATCGGCGTAGTATTCGGTCGTAAAATCTGGGGCTCCAAAGCTTCTTTCATGAAGAAAATGGTTGATAACCGTGCTCTCTACATGATCGGCGGAGCTGGACTTGTCATGAAAAAAGGTAAATTCAACGTATTATAAGAACTGTTCCGGAAAAGCTGCACTTTCAATAAAGTGTAGCTTTTCTTTTACCCTTTTTTCTTGATAACATAATGGAAGAACGAAAAGGGGATGGTTATATGGGTAAACGAGAAAATGTCTGGCTAGCGGTTGCTGGAATTGTTGTAACAGATGACGGCAGATGGCTTGTTGTAAAAAAACGTTACGGTGGATTGAAAGGAAAATGGTCCTTTCCTGCTGGGTTTGTGGATGCAAATGAAACGGTGGATGAGGCGGTAAAACGCGAGGTGTTAGAAGAAACAGGGATAAACGTAAAGGTGGATGGACTGGTGGGAATTAGATCTGGTGTTATCAAGGAGAAAATCAGCGACAACATGCTCCTATTTTTATGCACCCCTCTACATACAGATGTGGTCTATCAGGAGAGTGAACTGTCAGATGCCGCGTTTAAAACACTGGAGGAATTGGAAAATGATCCAGCCTCATCTCTACTCATCCACTATTGTGCCAAGCTTTCAAACCTATCTGTATTAAAAGAAACAAACGATATGGATCCGGGGCAGATTTTCAACTATAGCTCATACAAGTTATTTTTCTAATAATTCTGTAAATTTAAGAAAAAGAAAGAAATAAATAGGTTGGATAAGATGTATTCGCTTACATCGTGTTTTTCAGCCGATTTCGTCCCTTTCCTTTTACCTTAAAAGGATGATATATTATCAGAAAATTAAATTAAATTTCTGTTTTGAGAAAAATCATCTGGAGGGATAAGGAATGAAAAATCAACTGCAAACAGAGAAGAAGGATTGCCCATATTGCTCAGGTAAAGGATATTTTCAACTTTTGCTAGGCGGATCAGAAACTTGTTCCTGCTGTGGAGGAAGCGGAAGAAAATAATTAGTACATGTGGTATTTACACAATCGCGCTAGTTCTATGATAGGTCAATTATGACGTATTTAGGACAATTGCGATTGTGTTTTTGTTTGTGTCCGAAAAGTAATTGACTCATATCACCGCTTTCAGTACACTAAGAAAAGATGTGTAATGGAGGTGCTTGGTATTGAACATACCAATTTTACTTATATCTGTCGTCTTGTTTTTTGTGCTTTTTTTCGGAATTGGATTCCTTTTAAATATGTTATTGCGCATGTCCTGGATTATGGCCATCATCTATCCATTGGTTTGTGTGTGGATTATCGCACAGGATGATGTAAAGCTGATCGATTATTTCAGACAGCCTGGTACCGCTTTTTCAGCGCTTGGATCAGAGATTGCTTCCTTGCAGGTGGCGGATATCACCATTTTGGTCAGTGGCTTTATTGGCGCGCTCTGTTCAGGTATTGTCATTAGACTGCTTCGTAAAAATGGATATCAAATGTTTTAAATGTTTTAATTTTGAAAAAGAATCGGTTTATAACCGGTTCTTTTTTTTACGAAAAAGCCTGTGAAATAGAGCTTTGTCGGCTGTGGGTAGATTTGAGCATTACGCTAATCTCACAAAATAGGAATACTTTTTCTGAAAAGAGGGAAGGAATATCTTGTGAGAGGAGTGTGAGTGTATCACATGAAAACGGCGAAAATGATATGCCGAAGGTCGGTTATGGCGGTACTTTTTGTACTAGCTTTGTCTGTAACCTTCCAATCCATATCAGGAGTTCAAGCTTCAACCATTCACGAGTGGCTAAAAGAGAATAATATATATGCCACTAATGGGCAAGAAACGAATGAGGATAGTCTTTTTGAAAAAGTTGGGCTGAACTTTAAACAACTGAATTTTTTATCAGCAACGCCTACACGTGTTTCTGCTGAGGAGGCCATAGAAAGGCCATTAACACTAGAGGAACTGGATTGGAATCAATATCCTACACATACGGTACATGCAACAGGCTATACGGCCGGTTATGAATCTACAGGAAAGAATCCTGGAGATCCAAGCTATGGAATTACATACTCAGGACTTAAAGTCAAAAGGGATCTATATTCCACCATTGCGGCAGATATCACTGTCTTTCCGATAGGTACCATTCTTTTTATACCCGGCTATGGCTATGGGGTGGTGGCTGACATTGGGGGAGCAATCAAAGGGAACAAGATAGACCTCTATTACGATACGGTAGATGACGTTTTTAATGATTGGGGCAAGCAGACCATCGATGTTTATGTTATCAAAAAAGGCGATGGCACATTGACTGAGGAAGAATTAACACAATTGAACGAAGAAGAAAGCATGCAGGTGTTCCGTCAGCAATTTAGAGGGAACGAGGAGTAGCATGTGAAAAGCCGTACCTTTCAGGGAGAAGCCTAAAGGGTACGGCTTTTTATTTCAATAAAGGATCGCTTCCCTTATACGCGGGATAGCGGGTGGGGTGGAGAAGGGAGGCAAGCTTTTGCAGTCCCATGATTAGCCTTGGGGATGGTCGGCAAAAGAGGCTTTCCTCCAGTACATGTATTCTGGAGTCCTGAACAGCGTTAACCTTGTCAGCATCTTCCCGCTTCATCACATGCTTGGGGTTCATTTTTGACTCCTTCACCCCAACCCAGATCATACAGATCGTATCAGGATTTTTCTTTACCACTTCAGCCCATTCCGTCTGGTAACTTGCCACATCTTTATCTGAGAAGATATTTACCGCGCCAGCCAGTTCACTTATCTCTGTCAGCCAATTGACCCTGCCGGGAGTGAAAATGGGTTTTGGCCACCATTCCCAATACAAGGCAGGCGTATCAGTACATGCTGCTGCGTGTTGCTTGTATGAATGGATAATCTCTCTCATGGAGGAAGCAACCTCATCAGCCTTAGGTGAAGTGTGTGTAAGTTCTCCAACTGTCAATAAGTCCCGCATAATATCTTCAAGGGATTGTGGATCAAGGACGATATTAGGAATCTTGCGTTTTCTGAGCTCTTGAACATTCCGCTCCATCCCCGGAACACTTAAACTGGCCAATACCAAATCAGGCTTCAATGCTTCGAGCTTATCCATATCTATGTTCAAATCTGGCCCAAGCTTCGGGAGACTGGATACCTCTTCAGGCCAATCGGAGAAATCGTCCACTCCGACGAGTCTGTCAGTCAGTCCAAGATAATGGAGCAACTCCGTATTGCTCGGACAAATCGATATTAGACGCATCATTTTCCACCTCATTTACAAGACATGTACAATGTAATGCAATGCTATAGTCAGTAAAATACCTGTAATTGCACCGAAGAATACTTCAATCGGTTTATGGCCAAGCAGTTCCTTCAAATCTTTTACTTTCTCCTGCTCATCCATGTTCGGCCATTTCTTGGTTTCCTCCACAAAGCGGTTGAAATCCCCAACCAGCTTATTCAATACCGTCGCTTGCTCTCCAGCATGTCTTCTCACACCAGTTGCATCGAACATGACAATGATGGCGAATACAGTAGCAACGGCAAAAATGGGAGAATCCAATCCGGTTTCAAAAGCAACGCCTGTAGCCAATGCGGTTACGGCAGCAGAGTGGGAGCTTGGCATTCCTCCTGTACTTGTGATCAATGACCAATCAATCCTCCGCGAACCAATATATTGAATAGGAACCTTTACAAATTGTGCAAATCCAATAGCTGCCAATGCAGCCCATAAAGGAAAATTAGAAAATAACTCCATCTGATAGAATCGCCCTTTCTCTGCTGTTGTTTCTATTACTATACCCTTTCTTCCAAGATGTAGCACGTGATGAAAGAGTATTATGTATAAACAATTTTCTTATTATTATGAATCATATTATCGCATTTGTTAAGATGTATATAGGGCAAATTGATTAAAGGGGCAGAAAAAATGGTGATATACCCAGAAGAATACTATGAATTCTTTATTTCTTTCAATCAAGGGGATTATTATACATGCCACGATCTACTTGAAGAAATATGGATGACAGACAAAGGAAATTACTTTCTAAAAGGCTTATTACAAATGACTGTCGCCATTTATCACTATGAATATGGAAACGTCAAAGGAGCTCGCTTAATGATGGAGGCAGGGAGAGTGTATATCCAAAAATACCGGCCAAGATATTGGGGAGTGGACTTAGAGACGGTTCATACCTTTATCCTTCGTTGCATAGATATTATGCCAAAGAATATAGACCGTGTCCCATACGAAGAAGTATCTTCTTTACCTTCTTTGCCATCGCTTGTCCTTTTTCTAGAAGATGATTAGAAACTCGAAATATTTTCATAAGTTCGATATAATAAAACTATAATAACCAGGAGGTGCAGAATCATGTTTGTCGTACATAATGAAGAAAGTTTTACAGAGCAACAAGAGGCCATTGTAGTGGGTCTTTCCGAAAAACATAGCACATTGAGTGGCTTTGTGGGGGAATTGGATAAGCAATTAGAAGGACACCTGACACAGTTATTGAAGGATGGCGATATATCTGCCAAAAAAGGAAAACTTGCAAGAATACATACATTTGGAAAAACCTCCTATAAAAGAATTTTTGTAGTGGGTACCGGCCGTGAAGAGAAGCTTACTTTCGTAGAGCTGCGAAAAGTTTTCGGTACAGTAGGAAAAACACTTCAAGAATCCAAGCTTGGTAGTGTCATAGTAGCTTTGGATACGTTTGTAACGGAAGAAGTGGAGGTATTAGATGCCGCCCATGCATTAGGGGAATCCATTCCTCTAGCAACATATAAATATGATGGATATAAACAGCGATCCAACGAACCAGAAGTGAAACTAGAGCAGGTTGTACTGCTGACAGATCACGATAAGGGGGAAGTAGAAGCAAGTGCACATGTAGGATATGTGTATGCAAAGGGGACGAACAGTGCCCGTACCCTCGTAAACCTGCCTGGTAACATGCTGACTGCAACAGACTTGGCAAACCATGCTGCTGGCTTGGCAGAGAAATACGGATTCGAACTGGAAATCCTCGAAAAAGAAGAGATGGAAAAGCTCGGGATGGGTGCATTGCTTGCCGTGAACAAAGGGTCTGTGGAACCACCTAAGATGATTGTTCTGAAATACCAAGGGAAAGAAGAATGGACAGACGTAATTGGCCTGGTTGGAAAGGGGATTACCTTTGATACAGGTGGATATTCCATTAAACCTAAAGACGGCATTGTCGGCATGAAAACGGATATGGGCGGAGCAGCGACTGTACTTGGTGCAATGGAAGCGATTGGCGAATTGAAACCAGATCAAAATGTGTTGGCAGTTATCGCCTCTACTGATAATATGATCAGCGGAAGCGCCTTTAAGCCAGATGATGTCATCACTTCCATGAGTGGTAAAACAATTGAGATTCTGAACACGGATGCGGAGGGACGTCTTGTACTTGCAGATGCCGTAACCTATGCCAAACAGCATGGAGCCAATTATCTAGTTGATGTTGCTACGTTGACAGGAGGAGTCATCATTGCACTTGGTAACCATACAACAGGGGCAATGACAAATGATGAAGCATGGTTTGAGGAAGTATTGGAGGCATCCCATGAAGCGGGTGAAGAAATGTGGCGCCTGCCAATTTTCGACCATGCAAAAGAGCGTGTCAGAAGCAGTAACGTAGCGGACTTGAACAACTCACCAGGACGCGATGGCCATGCCATTTTTGCAGGAGCATTTATCGGCGAATTTGCCGAGGGTACACCATGGGTTCACTTGGATATCGCGGGTACAGCAACTTCGAAATCTGCTCATGACCTTGGGCCGAGCGGCGGAACCGGGGCGATGGTAAGAACGCTTGTTACCCTGGTGGAGCGTTTTGGACAAGCGGAAGAATAAGAGTAAAATATGAAAGTAGATAAATGCGCATCCTATTGCTAGGGATGCGCATTTTTTCTGTCTTTCCTAACTTTTCCGTTGACAGCCATTCCAAACCTATGTTAATTTATCTTTATGCTTTTTCACTCTAATTCTCTAATGATTTAACTGACTAAAGTAAAACAACGTGATTTACATAAAAGAAAGGACGTCTTTATTATGAATGCAGTTATCATAGCTGTTCTGGTGATGCTCACACTCAGCTTACTTAGAATAAATGTTGTACTCGCACTCGTTACTGGTGCATTCATTGGTGGAATGGTTGGAGGGTTAGGCATTGAGACGACCATCAATACTTTCACAGAAGGGTTGGGAGGTAATGCTGCTGTTGCGCTTAGCTATGCACTATTAGGAGCATTTGCAGTGGCCCTTTCTAAAACAGGTCTTCCGGACGCACTCGTGGAGAGTGCCATCAAACTTGTCGGCACAAAAGGAGATACACGCAGAAAAGCTTTATCGAAAGTGCTTATTTTGCTTATTCTTTTAGCGGTATCTATCATGTCGCAGAACGTGGTACCAGTTCATATCGCTTTCATCCCGATTTTGATTCCGCCATTACTTAAGATCTTGAATGAATTGAATATAGACAGAAGACTTACAGCTACCATCATCACATTTGGTCTAACAGCACCCTACATTCTCTTGCCTGTTGGATTCGGAGGTATTTTCCACGATATCCTGAGAACGAACATGGGGGAAAGTGGATTAGATATTAGTTTATCCTCCATCCCGACTGCCATGATAATTCCGGTTTCGGGAATGGTAGTAGGATTATTAGTGGCAGTTTTCTTCAGCTACAGAAAGCCTAGAACCTATGAACAAAAAGCTATAGCAGATCAGGAAACGGCCACTTATACGAAAAAGTCCATCACATTTGCTTTATTGGCGGTGGTAATATCACTCGTTACGCAAGTCTACCTAACAGAAGTGGTAGGGGTACAAGGAATGATTTACGGCTCGCTGGTAGGGATTATCATTCTGTATGCAGGTGGAGCGATGAAGTTCAACGAGACGGATGTCATCCTCACGTCTGGTATGCGCATGATGGCATTCATCGGATTTGTCATGATAGCCGCTTCCGGCTTTGCGAGTGTACTAAGAGAGACAGGTCACATTGAAACACTAGTTTCCTCTTCCGCTGAATGGATTGGTTCCAATCAACTACTGGCCGCGCTTGGCATGTTGACAGTCGGACTTCTTATTACGATGGGAATAGGATCTTCCTTCTCCACCATTCCAATCATTGCTGCAATTTTTGTTCCATTGTGTGCAGAGCTTGGTTTCAGCGCGATGGCAACCATTGCGATTGTCGGAACAGCAGCAGCGCTTGGTGATGCCGGCTCACCTGCATCAGACAGTACACTTGGGCCGACATCTGGTTTGAATGCAGATGGACAGCATAATCATATCTGGGATACATGTGTACCGACTTTTCTACATTACAATATCCCATTGATTATTTTTGGCTGTATCGCAGCGGTAGTTTTATAAAACCCACAAGAAAAGCCAGGCTGCATATGTTGCAGCCTGGCTTCGTTATTTATGCCACCTTGCGAGTGTAAGGCGCCTTGGTTGTTTTATTTACGACGTAATACAGTTTCGTAGCAATTAATCCACAGAAAATGGTGAAGACAAAGTCTTTAATGGCAAACCATACCATTGTCAGCCACGCTGTAGAATAAGCCATATCAGCTTCTAGCACATATTTGACAATCATGTACATATAATTTGTTCCAATAAGATACATAAGAATGATACCTACAAAAGATGCAAACAAAAATGTTCCGGCTTTAGGTTGTGCCTTCTTTTCCACAATCAAACCGGCAACGAAGGCCGCAACGATATAGGATAAAAGAAATCCACCGGTTGGTCCAATGATGGAAGCAATTCCAGAGCCAAATCCGGCAAAGACCGGTGCCCCTGCAATCCCAACTAATAAATAAACGATCATGGAAGTGGCCCCTAGGCGTGAGCCTAGTAAAATACCTGCCAGCACACAGAAGAATGGCTGCATCGATAGAGGAACACCACCGATTTGAAGAAATGGAATCCAGGAAACGATGTTTGCGCCGATGGCCATCAAGGCTACAAACATTGCTGCATACGTGATGTCCAATGTTGAAAGTGAACGTTTCATAATGTAAACCCCTTTGCTGTATGTAGTTAACAATAAAATGATAATCTATAACTCTTATAGATGTCAACATCATTTTAAAAATGGTTAACATAACACATTGGAAAGGTCCGTGAAATGTGATGGTACAAAAAAACACTTTTCCTGTAACAGGAAAAGTGTTTTCTTATCTCTCTGATTTTCTGTAGCCTGCTTCAATGGCTGCTTCCTCGCTATCAAACCATTCCACCGCTTTTGTAACCTGATAGAAACGGCCTTCTGGTATATGATAGATCAGTTCACCCCTGGCATTCCGGTTCCCTTTTATTTTACAGGCTTGTACACTTGAGGCTTCCGCTTTTTTCTTGGCACCAAATTTTGAAAATAGCGCTCCTCCCATCACTCCACTGAATATAATTCCATTCACTAATAGGAACTTATTCATACATCTTCCTCCTCCTAAAAATTAATATAAGTACAGGTCTACCTTTTAATACCCTAAACGGAAATATCTATAAACATATGCCTTTACAAGTAGAAAAAGCACCTTATCAGCGTTGGTGTAATCCCAAAACTGATAAGGTGCTTTTACGTGGGGATGTTCCATTGCAATCCCCTCAAAGCCTTAATTAAACATAAACTTCTTCGTACGGAATTTGACACTCATCACGATTCCCATGGCGATCATATTGGTCAATAGGGCGCTTCCTCCATAACTCATAAATGGAAGTGCCAGCCCGGTAATAGGCATCAGCCCGATAGTCATGGCAATGTTCTGGAATATCTGGAAAGCCAATAGTCCGATAACCCCAGTTACCAGGTAAGTTCCATAAGGATTATCACAGCTGATAGCAATGATGATCAAGCGGTAAATCAAAATGAAATAAATGGAGATTACTAGAGTTGCTCCGATAAATCCGAATTCTTCCCCAATCAGGGCAAAAATGAAGTCCGTCTGTACCTCGGGTATCCGTCCACTCTGTGATTGGACTCCTGCAAGCAATCCGCGTCCTGACACTTGGCCGGATCCAATCCCCTTCAAGGCTTCAGTGAGCTGAAAGCCGAATGAGGACGCATATTCTTCACGACTCAACCAACCATAGATCCGCTCCAATTGGTGAGGCTTGATGAATTTAGAGAAAAGCTCGAAATGATTATTGTGCAAATAAACAAGCATTGACAATCCGGCTGTAGCACTCCCAGCAAGTAAGGTTAATATTCGCCATGAAGCTCCGCTAATAAAGATCATGGTCACCATGATGGCTCCAATAACCAAAGCCGTGCCCAAATCAGGTTGAAGCAGGATCAATCCAAAAGGTGGTAAGGAATAGACCAGGATTTTAATGACGACAATGATAGGTGTAACAGTCTCTAACTCATGTTTTTCCTTTGCCCATTTATAAATGACCCCGGCAAGCACCATGATTAGAAATATTTTCATAAACTCCGAAGGCTGTAAGAGGAAGCCTCCGAGATTTATCCAACGTTGTGACCCATTTCTTACTGTACCGACAAAATGGACCGCTACAAGCAGAATGAGCCCAAGAAAATAAAAGGGTAAGGCCAGGTTTTCCAATAGTTCATAATCAAAGAACATGATGGCAAACATGATCCCTATCCCGATGATGTACCAAACGATCTGCCGTTTCACAAAATAATACGGGTCATTTACAAAGTATTGACCCGATGCACTATAAACAGCTACTAAACTGATAATAAATAGTAAAAACAGCAGAAATAACAGCGTATAATCAATTCGACTATACTCTAGCTTGTTATTTTCTGTCCCCATGTTGATTCTGTCTCCTCTCTAGCTTCTCTCGCAATGGTGGCGTGTTTAGATAAGTGGACTAGAATTCCTGCTGCATAGATGGTGATGAGCAGGGAAGACCCCCCATAACTGATGAATGGCAGCGTGATACCTGTTATCGGTAACAATCCGCTTACCGCTCCTGCATTGAAGAACACTTGGCTGCTGATTTGAAAGGTAATTCCGAATGCAAGCAATTTACCAAAGGGATCTTTCAGGGCAACCCCGATTCTTACTCCTCGTATCAAAACAATCAGATATAGTAGGAAAAGAAAGAGTACGCCAAAAATCCCTAACTCTTCGGAGATAACTGCAAGAATAAAGTCCGTATGTGCCTCAGGAAGATAACCAAGTTTATGTATCCCTTGACCAAGGCCTCTTCCCATCAAGCCGGCATCTCCAATGGCGATAAAGGAATTCACCAATTGAAATCCAGTATCAGATTCGTTGCCAAAAGGATCGATGAACGAAGTGATCCTTTTTAAGCGGTAGCTGGCAGTGGTAGCCAAAATCATGACAGCACCAGCTGCAACAGTTCCGAGCATTAAAATATGTTTCAGTTTTGCACCGGAGCAAATTAGAATCGCTCCGCAAGCAACCAAGATGGATGTTCCGGTTCCTAGGTCCGGCTGTAGTAAAATAAGGAAGAAAACAAGTACCAAGACCGCCAAAGGAGGTGCTACCCCTTGTTTAAATTGGTGGATATATGGTTGCTTTCTGGCATACACTCGAGCAAAATAGATGACCATTACCAATTTGGCAATCTCCGAAGGCTGTATGCGAATCCCTATATCAATCCATCTTCGTGAACCATTTACATCAACCCCGATAAACGGAACCAAAACGGCCAATAACATGAGAATGATCACTCCAACAAATAATGGAGTAAATTTATCATAGAATTTGTACTTAAGCATAATTGCCCCGATAAACACCGGTATTCCTATAATAAGCCAGTCTTTCTGTCTGTTGAAGAAATAAGCATAGTCTTCGTGTTGTTCATATCCAAGCAGCATGCCGGCACTGTAGACCATAATCAACCCATATGTACATAACAGGACGATGGCTGTTATCAATATCCAATCGAGTTTTTTGAAATGTATCATTTACTAGTACTCCTTTAAAAAAGGGCTGTTTTTGCTTCTTTTTATTTTTTTGGTAGATTTTGATTTGCCGGAGATGAAAAGATTCTCCCAATATAATTATACAATACAATAGCATTACAAAGATATTGGGAATATGTGAAACTTATGTAACATAGGGAAAGCAAGCAAACAAAAAGAAGCTAGTTGTTGGTAGCTTCTTTTGAGTATTTTCTGATGAAGAAAGCATCTTCCATAGTGGGGGCGGTTGCCTCAAACCCCAAGGAAGGCTTTGTCCTGCTGGCACATCTGACGATAAGCCTATCTTTCATGCGACCTGCATACACAATCAAATGCCGCTTAGAGAAGTCTGCATAGAATCCATCATGGACTTCTCCGGTCCAAACCGTTAATGGCAGCCCATGCGTCCACATTGTTTTACTTCCGAAAAAGTGTACATTCCCTTTATGCATCCATAACACGTCATGGCACACCGGCCCCCATTCATTTAATTCATGGGTGGCAACAAGAATGACACAGTGTGGAGCGAGTTTTGCTATATAGTTTAACAAACTTTTTCGTTCATGGATATCCAAGAAGTTTAACGGTTCATCCAAGAATATATATTTGGGCTTCCCAAGAAAGGCTTGAGCTAATGCTAAGCGCTGCTGCATCCCTTGGGAGAGCTTTTTTATTTTTGTTTTCTGCACATCCTCCAAGTGGAAAACTTTCAGCAATTCCTGGGTCTGTCTGGTGGCGTAGTCTTTTCTTAACCCTTTTAGCTGAGACATGTACATTAGAAGCTTCACCGGTGTGAAATCTGGATAAAGCTCAATGCCGGTCGGGACGAACCCTATCTTGCTTCTAACTGCTGCCAGATTCGAATCCATTGTATCTTGATGATAGGAAATGGTACCTCTTGGTGCTTTGTTCGCTGTGGCCAAGAGGTGCAGAAACGTAGACTTTCCTGATCCGTTATTCCCGACAATTATGGTAATCCCGTTTTGGAGTGTCAATTCTTCAATATTTAGAGAAAAGTGTTTATATTTCCAGACTATGTCTTGGATCTGTATCATAATCTCGCTCCAATCTAACGGAACATCGTTTGTAATTCCAAGCTTTTCTTATATGAAAGGTAGAGCAGTAAGGCACCTAGAATGACGAATGTCCCTTGGATGCCGGCCACTTGGCTGTACGAAAATTGAATAAAGGTAGAAGGGGAAGCCTGATAAACGAATCCAATCATCATCATGCCTATCCAAGCCGCGATTCCCAAGGCTAGACCATGCTTCACTCCTTTGCGCATCATAACATAAGCGATAATTCCGTAAATTAGGATGGCAGGTGCTATCCAATGCAGCAAAAATGGAAGCAGTTTAAAATGTTCCATATTAAAGTTTAGATAAATGGAACTGACAACCCCCATGATTATGTTCATGGCAAAAATGATTACCATTCGACTTAGCAAGAGCAAAGCAGGTGGGAAAGGAGTGATACCTTCAATGGTCCGCATTTGCTTGTTCCAGGTTTGATACGTGTAGAAAGCCCCTACGAGCATGGATAATGGAATGGCAAATTGATAGAATTGGATCGCTTCTGATATGTGGTAGTTGGATGAAAAGAGCGTCAGCATAACGAAAATAAGTGTGCTGGCTACCCAAAAATGCCACTGGTAAAAAGAAATTTGAGCTTTAAGCTGGGAAAGAAAGCTTGGAGCTTGAATCACTTCATGGATATGCTCATTTGAAGATTCCATTCCGATTTCATCAAATGCAGGTTGCAAAGCAGCAAGAAGTGCCTTTGTGTCCTGACTGGATGGCGTTTTGACCACATATGAAGATAACATATCTTTCATTTCATCTTCTAGTTGATAAAGCTCTTGATCCTGATTGTGTTGTTCCTTCATTCTTCTCCGCCTCCTTTTCCGCTTCTTTCGATAATACCCATTTAAGCTTCTTTAATGCATGAAACAGATTGGATTTTACCGTTCCTAACGGTAGATCCAGGATTTCAGCGATTTCTTTGAGTTTCATATCTTGATAGAAGCGTAATGTGACAATCTGTTGTTGAGTTTCTGATAAATTTTTCAATGAGTTCAAGATCTCTTTTCTCGTCTCTTGATGTTCGTAGATTTCGATGACGGAAGCTTTTTGGTCCACCGTGACAGGCATCTCATCTTTTGCCGTATCTTCTGAGCGGTACTGGGCGCTACGCCAGTAATCCTTGCAGATGTTGGATGCAACCCTATAGAGCCAAGCTTTTGGGTACACGGGTATTTGTTTGTTCTGTAATTGCTTTAACAGCCGGATAAACGTTTCCTGAACAACATCTTCCGCCTTTTTTGTATCCTTTAATAGCCTTTCACTATATTGATGTATGGCTACATGGTACCGATGAACAAAAGCTTCAAAGGCAGCCTGGTCACCATCGGCCATTTGTTCCAAGAGTTTTTCATCACTTATCATCGCATTCCCCCACTTTCAAACGTGCGATTCCAATAAATCATCCACTCCTTTGAAGTAAATGATTGCTTGTTGTTTAATTGGATATCTTGATAGACATCCTTTAGCAACTTTTTTACATCTTCCATATTCCCTTTTTCTATTTCTTTTGCCACCATCAGCACCACTAGTTCGTTTTGCTGAAGATGGTGCGAATCAATTAATTCATCGAATTTCTCCAATGTTGTCTTTCCACCTGAAGAGGACATCCAATTAATATGAGAGACTGTGGAAAGGAAATAGAATTGGGTTCCGTTGAATTGATCGAACTCTTCCCATTCAAGTCTATAGAAGTCTTTGTACAATACTAAAAGATAAGATTCGGCAATGGACTTCATGACAGATTCTTCCGAATAATAGGAGGAATCTGATGATCGGTGTCCAAACAACTTAAAGGACAAGAGCTGTGCCTTTAAATCTGCCATGGTGTTATTTATTACGTCACCATCAGCTATTTGAACATAGGTCTGCATGCTATCATCAAAGAATACTGCTTCATCAAAATGATTGAAATAATATGGGTCTGCGCCGACGATAGAAAGGGAGGGAATGTAGGCAAGTTTCATGTTATTTTCCATGGAATCTCCCAACCAATCTTGAAAGTATTTTTCTACCTCCATCATGTCAGCAAGCTGATGTTGAAGTTTCCCGAGGTTCTCTTTCTTGGCTATGATAGGAAAGGGCAAGTTCTCCTTGCTTTCCACTAAGCCTTTATTGGAAAGAAGCGTGATTCCTTTTGCGTCACGACTTTTGAGAATTTGAGAACCATCTTTTCCCACGCGATTTTCATGACTTGTACTGAATACGTTTTGGTTGAAATTTTTCAATGTCACGTCAAAATTCGAAAGAGGTAGTCGCTGATTTAATTGGATATGACGGTTGAAATGAATCGTATTAATGTAATCCTCCACGTGACTACCTATGGAAGTATATATAGGATAATTCCCTGGAAGCGGGTACCACCCGATATAAGATGGGAAATACATATCCCCTTTATCCAAAAAAGCGAAATATTTTTCCTTTCCAAACACCTGGCCCCATTCGTGAAGGCTTCCTGTGTAACTTACTTCCAACGTGTTTTTTTTCAGTTGTTCCGTAGCAGGAAGTGTAATAAGATGCTCTTCTTTTACAAAGTCAGCCTCCATCCCATTCCATACAACTGATTCTACTTCAAAAGTGGGATAGAGGGTAAAGTGAACGGGGACTTCTACCTCATTCTCAGGGATGATCATTTCCGTATGAATGGCTACTGTGGAGTTACCCATTCGCTCCATCTCAATGGAATAGCTATCTACATGATAAAACTCTCCCACTGTATCAAAAAGTTCCCCGCTTTCTTCATCTACATGGGTGACGGCATTGGCTCTCAATTGTTCATAGTGGTCTATCCGATTGACCCAGAAGGTACCGTATGGGACGAAAGAAGACAAGGTCAACACTGTCACTACTACAAAGATAGCCCATTTTCTTTTTTCATAAGATGATATCCGGTCGGTAGAGGACTTGATAATCGTTATTGCCAATAAGAAAAGGCTGAAAAAGAATACAAACAACTGCGAGTAAATGGTTTCTTTTCTAGCTAATCGGCTCCCCCAGTCATACGAATGCGAAGCATCCAGAAAAAACTGATTTAGATGGAAAGTTTTTAAAAAATACAATTGATATCTTTGGATAATATACCCTTCCATGAAAAAGGTCCCGAACATCCAAGCGCAAAACACAATAATATAAACGATTCTGTTAGAGATAAGGACAGCCAATACCATGCCAAGGGCAATGGAAACGCCATAGGATAGCTGGCTCTGTAAGGAAAGGAGTATCCCCTGCTCCACCAAGTTAGGAATGTCTTTTCCGTAAGAGGCCCCTTGCCATATAAAAGTCAGAAAGAAAAACATGGTAAATACGCTACTATACAAAACGAGAGATAAATATTTTGCTAGAACGATGGATAGGAAGGAATTCGGTAAAGAATTCGTCCAATCTAACAGAACCGTTTGTTTTTCCCTGCGAATAGCTAGCACACTTGCCAGGAATATCACTCCTAGTGAAAGGGTATGACCAATTGCAAGAAATTCGTTTGTGGCTTTAAAGAAGCTCGCCGCATATTGTCCTGTATAATGAATGGCCCCTTGCTTCTGATTCGTCAGCCAAAGTGCCATTGCAACACCGTATAATATCAGCGCAACAAGAAAGAACCAATTTCTGAAGATGAATCTGCCTTCTAATTGCAGTTGTTTGAAAAATTTCATGAGACAGTACCCCCTAAAAGTGCGAGGTAGCCATCCTCTAGACTTGGTTCTAGCATCTTTGCGCCATAAAACGGCTTTTCTTCTGCTAATACACGAGCATGTATCGTGTTGCCTCGATGTTCCGAATATAGAATGGTATCCTCTGCAAGGTTATCCAAGTAACCCGCAGGAACGTCGCCCTCCCAAACTTTGCCACATGCTCTTTCTTTTAATTGATCCACGGTAGCATCCATGATAAGCTCGCCTTTTCTTAAAACCGCTATTTCATAGCAACTGCTTTCTATATCCGTTACGACATGGGTGGACAGAAGGATGCTTTTGTTCAGTCCCTCCTTAGATAGGAGGTTGCGAAGACGCAGTCGTTCTTCTGGGTCGAGTCCGACGGTGGGTTCATCTAATATGACTAGTTTTGGGTTCCCCATGAAGGCCTGCGCTATTCCGACGCGCTGTTTCATCCCGTGGGAAAATGTTTTTAGTTTATCATTGGCTTTGGATGTAAGATTCACTTCCTGTAGCCAATGTACCATCTGCTCCCGGCGTTCTTTCTTGTTTGTGACGCCTTTCATCACCCCAACATAATCAAGGATTTCCAAGGGGGTCATTTGCGGATAGACATGGAAATGCTGCGGTAGGTAACCTATCAATTTCCGTACTTTTTCTGGATTTTTATTGATGGAAAGGGAGTCAATCAGGACATCCCCCTCTGTAGGTTTCATTAGTGTGGACATAATTCGCATGAGTGTGGATTTTCCTGCGCCATTCGGACCTAAGAGCCCAAATATGCCTGTGGAAATTCGCAGGTTGATGGAGGAGAGCGCTTGGTGTTGTTTGTATGTTTTGGATAGGTTGCGAATTTCAATCATGGTGAAACCTTCTTTCTTTTTGTCCGTAATAAAATCTATAAACTCCTTTAGATTTCCATTCCAGGTGTTCGCTTTCCGCGGGGCGGTGCTTGAGCCTCCTCACTTAGTTGCGGGGTCTCAACCTACCGCTACCTCCCGCCGGAGTCTCACACCTTGCACTGCAATCTAAAGGTGGTTCCTTTAATCCTTCACTTATTATAACGAAATAGATGAGAAAAGGTTTAGGGTCTATTAGGATTTTTATAGAAGGAGAGATTTACCAGCAATATTAGAGAAAAATATCTGAATTTTATTAGAGAAAAATATCTGAATTTTATTAGGAAAAGTGATTGACGGCGTTTCCAATATATTTTATAATTATTTTCGAAAGCGCTTTCGGTTCGAGAGAGGGAAAACAATGACAACTATTTATGATATTGCGAAGAAGACTGGTTTTTCCATCACAACTGTATCAAAAGTTTTAAACAATTATACAGATGTAAGCGAAAAAACCAAAAAAAAGATTCTAGAAGCTGTAGAAGAAATGGGCTACTATCCCAATTCCCATGCACGCTCATTAATGACCAAGAAATCTTGGACTATCGGTGTGGTTTTCATGGAAAACTTAGGTGTGGGCATCAAACATCCCTTTTTCAATGCCGTTATTGAAAGTTTTAAGCAAAGAGCAGAGCAGTTTGGATATGATATGCTTTTTGTATCAAGAAACATTATCAATGAGAAAAAAAGCTATCTTGACCATTTCAGGCATAGAGGCGTGGATGGTGTAGTGGTAGTTTGTTCTATATCCGATGACCCGGAAGTGAAAAAACTGATGGAGTCTCCTTTACCTACTGTCATCATTGATATGCACAGCTCTAAGTCAAGTGTTGTATATAGTGATAATAGTTATGGAAGTGTGTTGGCTGTTGACTATCTTTACTCGCTTGGGCACAGAAAGATTGCTCACATATACGGTCATCAGGAAACGTATGCTGGAACGGAAAGATTAAAGGGTTTTATAAAAGCGCTTAAAAAGCATAACTTAGACATCCCTAAATCTTATATTGTAAACGGTGGATTCTTCTCTTTGGAAAGTGGAGAAGAGGCGATGAAAGAATTATTGCTACTCGATAATCCTCCAACGGCAGTCTTTGCCGCAGGAGATAACATGGCAATTGGTGCAATGAAAGCAATTAGAGAAAAAGGGTTGTCCGTACCAGATGACATATCTGTAATCGGTTATGATGATATTGAAATTGCTCAACATATAGTACCGCCATTAACCACGGTCAAACAGAATATGGATCAACTTGGTTCCACTGCAGCCGATCTGTTATTAGATCAGATCAATGACAAAACAAAGCTTAACAAAGCCGTTACCATCCCCGTAGATCTTATAATTAGGGATTCGTGTAAGGCAATGACAATTGATGAATGAAGAGGGGACAAACAAGTTCTCTTTTTATCCATAAAACGAAAGCGCTTTAGTTTAAAACAAGCATTTTCGAAAGCGCTTTAGTAATTTTTCGCAACAAAAAAACAGGGGGTATTTTTGTGAAAAAGAAGCTTTTAATTCTTATTACTGCAGTAATGACGATCAGCCTTTTGTCAGCTTGCAGTAACTCGTCTTCTTCTAAGAAGGCAGATTTAACTGTATGGTCATTTACAGATGAGCTACAAGAACCAATCAATGTATTTAAAGAAGAAAACGGAGTAACGGTTGACTTGACAATCATTCCGATTGAAGATTATCCAACTCGCTTACGTCCAGTATTAGAGAGTGGACAAGGAGCACCTGATGTATTTACAGGGGAATTGGCATTCATTAAAGATTGGGTAGAGCAAGATTATTGGGAAGATCTTTCCCAAGAGCCTTACAATGTTCAAGAGTGGGAAGATGACTATATCCCTTATGTATTCGACCTTGGGAAAGATTCAGAAGGGAAAATCAAAGCTGTATCTTGGCAAACAACTCCAGGCGGTATCTTCTATAGAAGAAGTATTGCTAATGAAGTATTAGGTACAGATGATCCTGCTGAAATAGGAGAAAGAATGAGTACGATGGACGGCTTGTTTGAAGTCGGAGAAGAGTTGAAATCTGCTGGATACCGTCTATTCCCGGATGAGGGAGCAGTTCGCTGGTTTGCACAAGGTCAAGATCCACAACCTTGGGTTAACGAAGATAATGAACTTGTTATGACAGAAGGAAGAATCAACTACTTTGATTATGCAAAAGACTTAAGAGATAAAGATTTAACTGCATTTGCTCCAGAATGGTCTCCTGCATGGTTTGCAGCAATGGATGAGCCAATCAACTACAATGCAGGTTGGGAAGAAGTAGACGAGAACAGTTCTGACCAAACAGAAGTGTTTGCATATGCACTACCAACTTGGGGTCTGCACAGTGTTTTGAAAACAAATACAAAAGAAACAGTTGGAGACTGGGCAGTTACAAATGGTCCGAACCCATACTTCTGGGGCGGAACTTGGTTAGGAATTTACAAAGGATCTGATAATAAAGATCTTGCATGGGAATTCGTTCAAATGATGACACATGATGAAGAGTTCTTGACTGATTGGGCTACTGAAACAGGAGATGTGCTTTCCTACCTACCTGTTACAGACAAAATCAGTGGTGATTTCCAAGAGCCATTCTTAGGCGGACAAAATAACTACACGTTCTTCCTAGAAGAAGCTCAAAATATCAACCCAGGTACTGTAACAAGATATGACCAGCAGATTGATGGATTCTTTGGATCTATGGTTGGAGAGTATGTAGAAGGATCAAAAACTAAAGAAGAAGCAATTGAAGAATTCTATAGTTTAGTGAAGAATGCATACCCGGATATTAAGATACCTGAATAATGCAACAAAGGATGTGGTGGGAGCTGAAACTTGGCTCCCACCCATCATTTAAAGAAAGCTCTGTTAACTACCACTATGGATTTACGCACTAGTCTTCATGTTTAACAGAGTTCAAAGAAAGAAGGCGATTACTGTGAAGAAAAAAGATCATTATGGCTACCTGTTCATCCTCCCATTTTTTATCGTCTTTGGAATTTTTAGCATCTATCCAATACTATTAACTTTCTATTATAGTTTTACAAACTACTCCGGTATGGGGGTACCTGAGATTGTTGGATTGGCTAACTATACAAGACTACTTACTGACGGCTACTTTTTACAGGCATTTTTTAATACTTGGTACATATGGGGAGTCAATTTCTTCTTCCAAATGCTGATTGCATTAGGGCTTGCCATTTTGTTCTCAGATATTCGTCTAAAAATGCAAGGCCTTGGATTTTTCCGGGCAGTACTTTATCTTCCAAACTTGATTACCATTGCATCGGTAGCCTTGTTGTTTGGTATTTTACTAGGATGGCATCACGGTACATTGAATCACCTATTGATGGATTTAGGAGTTATCTCTAAGCCTATCAACTGGCTTAACGATCCTACTACAGCAAAATGGTCCGTCGCTCTAATCGGAGCCTGGATGTGGTTCGGCCATACGTTTATCGTCTTAATGGCTGGTATATCGGGTATCTCCAAGGATTATTATGAAGCGGCACTTATCGATGGAGCCAACCGTTGGAAAACATTGTTCCATATTACCTTGCCTTTGCTAAAGCCAATCATGTTATATATCATGATCACTTCTTTAATCGGCGGCTTGCAAATTTTCGAATTGCCGATGTTACTGACAGATGGCATGGGTGCACCGCAAGGATCTTTAAACACAATGGTTTTATACATGTACAATCAGGCATTTAAATTTAACAACTATGGATACGCCGCAGCGGTCGCATACGGATTATTCTTAATAACTTTAATTTTCTCGTTTGCAACATTTAAAGCTATGTACCGCAAAAGCATGGATTAGGAGTGAGTTAGTGTGAATAAAAGGATTTTTGTAAAAAGCATCCTATACGGGCTTTTAATATTGCTTGCGATTATTAGCTTTATCCCCTTTTATATGATGATTATCAATGCAACCAGGTCCAATTCGGAAATCCTTCGTCAAGGATTTACCATGCTTCCTGGGACTTCCATTATGGAAAACTATGAAAGATTAATAAGCTTCGTCAATATATGGCAAGGCTTCGGTAACAGTGTATTTATTGCAGTCTGTGTAACTCTACTTAGCTCATATTTTTCCGCACTGACGGCGTATGGGTTTGCAATCTACAACTTTAAAGGTAAAAATTTTCTATTCGTATCCGTTTTAATATTGATGATGGTGCCAGGCCAATTAGGCCTTATCGGATTCTATGACTTAAACAAAACATTAGGAACTCTGGATAGTTATATTCCATTAATTATTCCGGCAATAGCAAGTCCATTCGTTGTTTTCTTCCTACGACAATTTCTTGTCTCCACCCTGCATCCTACTCTTTTGGAAGCTGCCAGAATGGATGGAGCAAGTGAAATAAGAATTTTCCATACGATAGGTTTACCTATCATGATGCCAGCAGTCGCTACGATGGGGATTTTCACTTTCATCGGATCTTGGAACAACTATATCGTTCCATTGGTAGTACTATTCAGTCCGGAAAAGTACACATTACCTGTCATGATGGGCTTCTTGAGAGGATCAAAGGTAGCAGAGAATTTAGGTTCTATGTATTTAGGAATCGCAATATCTGTTGTACCAATCATGATTATCTTCTTGTTCCTATCCAAATATATCATTAGCAGTATTTCAGCAGGTTCTGTAAAAGAATAGATAAATAAACAATGAGCAACTAGATTAATAGAAGAGGTGAACGGCATGTTAAATTTTTCAAAGGACTTTATTTTTGGAACAGCAACATCCTCCTACCAAATAGAAGGAGCACACGATGAAGGAGGTCGTACTCCGTCCATCTGGGATACTTTTTCAAGAACACCAGGGAAGGTGTGGAATGGAGACACAGGAGATGTGGCTTGCGACCATTACCACCGTTATGAAGAAGATATCAATATTATCAAAAGCCTTGGTGTAGATTCTTATCGCCTATCTATCGCTTGGCCAAGAATTTTCCCACAACAAGGTGTTTATAACCAAGAAGGTATGGACTTTTATAAAAAGTTAATTCATGGATTACTCGATGCAGGCATCAAGCCAATGGTTACGTTATACCACTGGGATCTTCCGATGTGGGCACATGAACAGGGCGGATGGGTAAACCGTGAGTCTGTTTCATGGTTCCTTGAGTTTGCAGATAAGTGTTATGAAGAGTTAGATAAATTGGTATACTCATGGATTACGCACAATGAACCATGGTGTGCAAGTTTCTTAAGCTACCACCTTGGACATCATGCTCCTGGACGTACAAACTTAGAAGAAGGCGTAAAGGCAGCCCACCATATTCTACTTTCACATGGTGAAGCGGTTAAATTGTTAAAAAACAAATTCGGTTCTTCTACACCGATTGGAATTACATTAAACCTTGCACCGTCTTATGCTCCAACAGATTCCATCAATGATCAAATAGCAAGAAATAATTCTGATGGCTATGCTAACCGTTGGTTCCTTGATCCAATTTTCAAAGGTTCTTATCCAATGGATATGATCAACCTGTTTTCCAAGTTGATTCATAACTTTGATTTCATTCAAGAAGGAGATTTGGAATCGATTTCAACTCCGTGTGATTTCTTCGGAATCAACTATTACGCAAGATCATTGGTTGAGTTTGATCCAAGTTCTCCAATGCTAAATAAAGGTGCATACTCTGATTATCCGAAAACTGGCATGGGCTGGGATATCTCTCCACAAGAGTTCAAGGAATTAATTAGAGGACTTCGTGAGAACTATACCGATCTACCAATCTATATCACGGAAAATGGTGCGGCTTATGACGACGTAGTGGTAGACGGTTGTGTACATGACAATGAGCGTAAAGATTATGTGGAAAAGCATATCACCGCTGTTGCTGAGTTGAATGAAGAAGGCATGAATATCGCAGGTTATTTCCTTTGGTCTTTATTTGATAATTTTGAATGGGCGTTTGGTTATGACAAGCGTTTCGGCATGGTGTATGTGGATTTTGAGACGCAAGAAAGAATTTTGAAAGATAGCGCTAAGAGATTCCAGGAGATTATTAGTTCAAGAAGTATATAACTTTATCTAACGTTTGATCTCCGTTTCAGGCGCTTCGCTTTCCTGCGGGCGGTCCGGGAATCTACGCGCCTTCCACTGCGATCAAATTGGTACTGCTAATCCTTTATGACAAAATCTACACATCGGACCACTCAGGATTGAGTGGTTTTTTTTGAAAGGGAAATTGGTTTTGGCACGAACTAGCGGGATTTTGGCATGAACTTGGTGTGTTTTGGCACGAACTCACAAGATTTCCGCATCAACTCCCCCCATTTTGGCACGAACTCAATAAAAGGAGGTTATTTTATGAAGAATATTACGGTTATTCAAACGAAAAAAGATACAGGAAAACCATGGGAACGCCTGGATAATATTGAATGGAAAAGTAAAGGTGACAAAACTGTTTCATTAAAGCTTTTACCAGAGCAACAATATCAAGAGTGGCTTGGTTTCGGCGGAGCTTTTACGGAAGCAGCTGCTTTTAATTGGTCGCAGTTATCAGAAGCGAACAAAAGTAGCATCATCAATGCCTATTTTAATAAAGTAACAGGGCTTGGATATAATCTTGGTCGCACGGCCATCCATAGCAGTGATTTTGCTCTTGGTAACTATACATATGTGGAAGATGGAGATGTAAGCTTGGATTCCTTTAACATTGAGCGAGAGCAAAAATATGTCCTTCCATTCATCAAATCAGCAGAATCGGAAGCGAAAGAAACGTTAACTATTTTGGCTTCGCCTTGGAGTCCGCCACCATGGATGAAAACAAATGGTGAGATGAATCATGGTGGCAAATTAATAGAAAAGTACAGGGAAGCATGGGCCAATTATTATGTGAAATATGTAAAGGCTATGGAAGCGGAAGGTGTTCCGATTTGGGGGATCTCCGTGCAAAACGAACCGGAAGCAGTTCAGGTGTGGGATTCCTGCATTTATACAGCAGAGGAAGAACGAGATTTTGTGAAAGACTTCTTAGGTCCGATTATGGAAAAGAACGGGCTTGGCGATAAAAAAATCATCATTTGGGATCACAACCGTGATGTCATTGTCGAGAGAGCAACTACCGTATTATCTGATCCTGAAGCAGCTAAATATGTTTGGGGAACAGGCAACCACTGGTATGTATCAGAGGAGTTTGAGAACCTGTCAAAAGTACATGAGGCATTTCCAGACAAGCATTTATTGTTCACTGAAGGCTGTATTGAAGGTGGAGTGAAGCTGGGTGCTTGGCATACAGGAGAACGTTATGCACGAAACATCATTGGGGATATGAACAACTGGCTTGAGGGGTTCATCGATTGGAATCTTGTGCTTGATATGCAAGGCGGACCAAATCATGTAGGGAACTACTGCGATGCACCAATCATAGCGGATACAGAAAAAGACGAGGTGCATTTTAATAGTTCCTACTATTATATTGGACATTTCAGCAAGTTCATCAAGCCGGGTGCGAAGAGAATTGCTCATGAAACAGAACTTGCAGATGTATCACTTGTCGCATTCAGAAATGAAGATGAGAGTATTGCGGTCGTCCTTTTAAATGAAACAGAGACGAAAAAAGAAACGTCGATAGAACTTGAAGGGAAAGTAATGGACCTTGTTATTCCTGCAAGATCTATTATGACCGTTGTATTCAACTAATTACTTTAGGGAGGTGATGGGGCTAACTCTTAAGTAAGGAAAAACAAAATGGGGATGAGGAGGAAATAATGTGTTAAAAAAAGGGTTCACGGTCATGTTGGCAGCATGCTTACTGACAACGGGGTACTCTCACGTCTATTCCAATGATGCTGTAGGGAAAGGAGAGGGCAATCAAGCAATGGCAGATGGAGAAAAAGACTGGCAGTTAGTATGGGAAGATAATTTTGAAGAATTGGATCTAGAGAAGTGGTCGTATGACACAGGGAATGGCTTTGTGCAGCCAGATGGCAACTATGTACCTGGTTGGGGAAATGAGGAGCTTCAATATTATAAAGAAGAAAATGTAACAATTGAGGATGGAAAGCTTGTACTTACTGGGAAAAAGGAAACTGCTTCAGATAAGTATGGAACTTACGACTACACGTCCGGAAAAATTCATACAAAAGGGAAGTTCAACCAGAAGTATGGAAAGTTTGAGGCGAAAATCAAACTGCCTGACGGACAAGGTTATTGGCCTGCCTTCTGGATGATGCCTGAGGAAGATAAGTATGGCGGCTGGGCAGCTTCAGGGGAAATCGATATCATGGAGGCAGCTGGAGCAAACCTGAATAAAGTAGGTGGCGCAATTCATTATGGTAGCCAATGGCCAAATAATACGTACACAGCCAAGGATTATTACTTTGGCGAAGGGTCCGACATCACGGATTATAATGTTTACTCTGTAGAGTGGGAGCCTGGAGAAATCAGATGGTATGTTAATGGAGAACTTTTTCAAACGTTGAATAACTGGACAAGTTTCAATACAGAAAATGGGACGAAATTTGCTTACCCTGCACCTTTTGATCAGGAGTTTTATATCATCCTTAACTTGGCTATTGGTGGTTGGTATGGAGGAAATCCAGATGATTCCACCGAATTCCCGGGGAAAATGGAAGTGGATTATGTAAAAGTTTATGAGTTAGAAGACGATCAATACCGTGAGCCTGTGGAGCCTGTTTTTGAAAAAGAGGAGTTACCGGAAGGATCCAAGGAACCTGTGGATGGTAACTATATTTATGATACTAATTTCGAAAATGGATTTACGGAAATCAAGGATGGAACGGAAACATTCAATGAAGAAGGATGGAACTTTGTTCACTTAAATCAGTTTGGCGGAAATGGAAGCGCTTCAGTTGAAGACGGATTTGCAAAGATTGATATCAGTCAGGGTGGTTCACAGCCGCATTCTATTCAGTTGATTCAGAATGTACCTGCAGGAGTAGGCAGAACGTACAAAATTAGCTTTGATGCGAAAGCTGCTTCAAACAGAAATATGAATCTAAAAGTAAGCGGTGGAGCAGATCGTGGCTGGTCTCTATATTCACCAAATTATGAGGTAGAACTGACGACAGATGTACAAAGCTATGAATATACGTACCAGATGCAACAAGAATCTGATGCAAAAGCTCGTCTGGAATTCAATATGGGATTGAATGCTAGTTCTGTTTGGATTGGAAATGTGAAAGTGGAAGAAATAGATGCCGTCGATCCATACAACGAAGACGCAGCGAAGTCACAACTACGTAATGGCAACCATATTTATAATGGGACCTTTGACCAGGGGCGAATGGATCGAATGACATATTGGAATTTTATACTAAATGGAGCAGATGCACAAGCATATGTTGCGAAAGATAATAGAGCACTGACGGTAGAAGTAAAAGAAAACGGAGCACCTGATTCCGTTCAGCTTGTTCAAAAAGGTATTTCCATTAAGAGCAACAATGAATATACTTTATCCTTTGATGCTAGCGCAGGGGATGAAAGAGACATTCAGGTTGCTCTTGTAAGTAAAGATGGCAGTATAAATTATTCCGGCTGGGAGACAATTTCCCTCTCAACAACGGGAGAAAACAAAACGTTTACGTTTCAACCGGAAGCTGTAGATGATACGGAGGCCCAATTAGTATTCTTATTAGGCGGTAAGACCGGGTCTATGACAATAGATAATGTTGCAATGTTTGCAGAAAAATTAGGTGCAGATGTCCTGACGTATGAAGAAATTTTCCCATTAAAAAATGGAAGATTTAACTTCGGCCTTGAACATTGGAATAGCCATGTTCAAGGAATATATGATGGTCCTTCTGCTGCCGCGTTTGATATTGTCGATGGTCAAGCGGTCGCAACTATAAAGAATGTAGGATGGAATCCATGGGATGTCATCTTCATGCAGGAAGGCTTGCAGATGAAGGGTGGAAACACATATCATGTTTCATTTGATGCATCTTCTAGCTTAGAACGTAATATGGAAGTCGTGTTAGAAGACAGTTCATATAACCGCTCCCTGTCAGAGGTGATCTCCCTTACTCCGGAGCCAACTACACACAATTTTGAGATAACATTGAGTGAGGACAAACAGCTTGGTCTTAAATATCTGCTCGGAAATGTCGCAGGCCAGGGTATTTCAGACGAGGAGCACCAGGTGTTCATTGATAATGTGAGAGTGGAAGTTGCAGGGGAAAGAGATAAGCTCTTCCCACTTAAGAATGGCGAGCTTGCTTCTTTGGAAAACTGGAACTTGCATGTCCAGGGGGAGTATGATGGTACTTCAAAAGCACAAGTGAAAGCGAAGGACGAACATGCTACCGTCAATGTCGAAAACCTTGGCGCAAACCCATGGGATATCATGTTTTTCCAGGAGAATTTAACGTTATCAGGTGGTCAAACCTATGAACTTGAGGTAGAAACAAGATCTAATCATCCAAGAAATATCGAGGTAGTAGTGGATAATGGAGATCCTTATTATCACCGATTTTTTGAAGAGGTAGTGAAAATTGGTCCAAAGCCACAAAGCTATCAATTTGAATGGAACCAACCAGAAGATGCCCAGCTAGGACTTAAGTTCTTGTTAGGTAACATGGAAGGTGTTTCTAAGAAAAAGCATCACATCGACTTCCGTGAGGTAAAACTAGAAGCAAAAGGCGCCAGAGCCTTCCTAGAACAACTAGAAGGCACAGACGCTGCAACTGAATAACCAACAACAACAACAAAAAGGATTACAGTCAACCCTGTAATCCTTTTTGTATGTAGATAGGGATTATTATGACTATGTAATAACCATGTTGATCGTAGTGGAAGGCGCGCAGACTCCTCGAAAATGCTGACGCATTTTCTTCGTGCGATGAATCGCTTCCGTAGCCTTCCTTGTCCTGCGGGAGGAAGGGACAAGGGAGACCCCGCAACGAAGTGAGGAGGCTCCCGGACCGCCCGCGGAAAGCGAAGCGCCTGGAACGGAGATCAACAGTTAAATGTAGCAACGTAATATGTCATCCCCATCTCAAAGTGATGGTCAGATGGCAGCAATCCTTCCCCTCTACTTCAGACGTCATATTCAAATTAATGCCATCCGGATTGAAACTCACTTCCACACCAGAATGCACACCAGTTGAAAGTAATAGCTGGGACACTTTTTCTTTATTTCCTTCCTGCGCCGCACTCATTACTTCCGATGCAAACTCTTTAGAATCTGACAACTTTTGCAAAATGATGCTCGCCTCTTTCATCAATTGCTGCATGGATTCGGCGGACTCAGTAAAGACAGTTGGATCTACTGGGGGATAAACTCGAACCTGGGACCTTGGCATGATGGTGGTGTACACTGGAAAATATACATTTCTCGGATAATAGACAGGCCGGTGGAAAGGGACTGGATAATAATACATGACGAACCCTCCATTTTTCATCGCTACTGTACTATATGTAAAGTAAATAGGAATGGAGAGTTGTCATCCTTCTGTTTAATCCTTGTTCCTTAGTTGACTTAAAACAACTCTTTCCCATACTTTCCAAGGAAGTAGGCGTTTTACCAATAGAGAGAGTTTTACACCCTTTCCGACGGTATAGCGGAGGGTAGGGGTTTTCTTCATTTCCGCTATTTTCCACACCAATTCCGCAACCTCACGTGGATCTCCATAAGAGTCACGGTCTTTCTGTAGTCTTTTATTCATATTGGTGAATAGTTCAAAGTAGGGAGAATCGGTGTTGCCAGCTTTTGCTGACATATGAGTGCCAGATGACCATATATTCGTTTGAAACGATCCAGGTTCAATAAGCACCACATCCACGCCAAATTCCTTTAGCTCCAGTCTGAGACTCTCACTGTAGCCTTCTAGGGCGTGTTTAGAAGAGACATAAGGGGAAAGGCCAGGGAAGCCAATTAACCCGCTGATGGAGCTAATATTGATGATTCTACCCCTCTCCTTATATCTCATTTTAGGAAGAACGAGATTAGTAACCCTCATCACTCCGAAAAGATTTGTTTCAAATTGGAATAGATATTCCTCAGTAGTCAGTTCTTCTGAAAAACCTGCAACAGCAAAACCGGCGTTATTAATGAGCACATCCACCTGCTCTAGAGCTTGTATGTATTTGCCGAATCTGGTCACGGACTCTTTGTCTGTAACATCCAATAAAACAATGGATAGATGCTCCGCTTCCTCGGGCGACAATCCGTCCAATAAGCCCGGCTTCTTTGCTTCATCTCTGATGGTTGCGACTACATGATATCCTGCTTCCAGGAATTTTTTTGTGAATACTTTCCCGAAACCTCCTGATGCACCAGTGATGATCACTGTATTGTTATTCATGGGAATCACTCTCCATTTCGTTTGCATTTATTGGCAGCGAGTTTGTGAGTTTACCTTTTTGAAATAAAAGGAATAAAAGCTATACATCGAGAATGTATTAATAAAGTTCTTTTCGATTGGCATGTGGAAGCAAAATTGGCTTCATGCAGAAAGAAGGGATCACATGGATCTGACCATCATTTTGGACATTATAAAAGACTATGGATATATAGGGTTGTTTTTATGGCTTTGGTTAGGCATGTTCGGAATTCCGGTGCCTAATGAAGTGTTCGTAAGCTCCATAGGCATTGTCGCGCAAAAAGGCATTCTTCAGACAACGCCGGCTTTATTTACCATCTATCTCGGCGTGATAGCCAGTCTGACCACCTGTTACCTCCTGGGGCGCTGCCTTGGGGAAGGTGTCTATTCTAAGCTTGAGAAAAACGATAAAATTGAAGCCTCTTTTGCAAAAGGGGAGGAATTATTAAATAAATATCATGTATATGGATTATGTATTTCTTATTTCCTGCCTGGTGTCAGGAATGTGGTCCCTTTTTTAGCCGGATTTATGAAACTGCCATACTATCAGTTTGCCATAGCCGCCTATACCTCTGCAATTGTATGGGTCACCACGTTTTTCTTTATGGGGAGACTCGTATGGAATCATGCACAGATCGTCGTGGTTTATAGAATGGAGCTGTTGATAGCCGCTTCTGTTTTCATCGTCCTCTATTTTGCATACGACTGGTATAAAAAGCAGAATGACCCAAGCTTCATTTTCCAAAAATATCGTTAACGTATATGTTAGACCGTCGCCTCATAGACTATCAATAAAAGAGTATTGGGGATGGTGGTCATTTTGCAACGAAAGATGCTTGTTCAGGGAAGTGCAAAAAAGGAAGTGCAGCCGGATATTGCTTATCTTCAATTGGGAGTGGTCACCACCAATCCAGATGTGCAACGTGCACAAGAAGAAAATAGATTGATAGCAAATCGAATGATTCAGGCCCTATTGGCAGCTGGTATTCCCCAAGCAGACATTGAAACATCCTCTTATACTTCTTTTCCGCGTTATGAAACAGACCCGTCAGGTAATTCTGTTCTATCTGCCTATGAAGTCCGCCATATATTTCGCATAACCGTCAGAGATATTACAAAAACAGGCACAATAGTGGATGTTGCATTTGAAAATGGTGCGAATGTTTCTGAGGGTGTATCCTTTGAAGTTTCCAATTATAACGAAATTTATCGTCATGTTCTGCAGCTTGCAGTAGTGGATGGGGCAAAAAAAGCACAGGCAATGGCTGTGACTCTACAGGTATGCCTTGCTCCTGTGCCAATCAAGGTGGAAGAGGTTACTCAGCAGGTCTTTGCAGGGCCACGCTATGCATCCTTTGTCGTGCAGGAAAAAGGGAGCACACCGATTGAACCACAGGAAATTACCATTACAGCGTCCGTTAATCTGGAGTATATATACTAAAAAACAGACCGTTTCGTCTTCCAGTTTGGAAGGTGACGGTCTGTTTTTTAACACTTTAATGTAGATTGATGAAAATTAGCGGAAAATGCAGCATAATTCTTCCGAAAGCAAGTTGTCAACTTCCTTCTGGTTCAACGAATAATAACTCCACGTTCCCCTTGATTCTTTAACGATAATTTCTGCATCCAATAAAATCTTCAGGTGGTAGGAAAGTTTGGATTGGGGCATCCCGATCAACGGAACCATATCACACACACACATCGACCCTTGCTGACATAGGATGTTCATAATGTGCAAGCGCTTCTTGTCTGCGACGGCTTTGTATTTTGTTTCATATTTCTCAAACATCTTTTCTAAGGACACATCTTGTAGAGGGATTTCTTTTTTCAACTAGTTTCACCTCTAGAACTCTCTGAATTTATGTTTATTATATGCGATAGGTCAGAAGGACTCAACCAAACTGAATTCGCGTTTTGTAAAAAGGGGGGAAATCCATGATGGATTGGTCAGCGATGATTCCTATTTTTATATTATTCTCTGTGTATTTTCTCTTTGCAGTAGTATTATTAAGGAATAAGCAATAACCAAAGGAGGAAATGGGAGTGGAACTAAAAGACACACTAATAGACCTACTAGGAATCGAGATTGTGGAGCTTTCTGAGGAAAAGGCGGTAGCGACGATGCCTGTGGATAAACGGACACATCAACCATTCGGTTTGCTTCATGGTGGAGCGTCTGTTGCGCTGGCAGAAACGATTGCAAGCATCGGCACCTTCAACCTGATCGATAAGGAAACAGAAATATGTGTAGGATTAGAGATTAACGCGAACCACCTGAAGGGGAAAAAAGATGGGGTCGTGACCGCGATAGGCACTCCACTGCACCGTGGAAAATCCACGATGGTTTGGGATATTAAGATTGTGGATGAGGACGATGCGTTGATTTGCATTTCACGATGTACGATGGCTATTTTGAAGAAGAGGTAAAGAAAAGCACAACCAGAATCATTGTTGGTTGTGCTTTCGTATTTTCTAAGATTCTGCCGTTTTCCTCGCACTTTCAGAATGAAGAATACTGTAGAGTAACATAACCCCTGAACACAGAAAGATAAAGCTGGTGATGTAAAATACGGTTGAAATCCCGTAAAAACCAGCAATAACTCCCCCCATGACCGGACCGATGACATTGCCCAAGAAACGAAAGCTTACATTGTACCCGAGCACTTCCCCCTGCATGGATAACGGGGCAACATTACGGATATAAGCGGTCATACATGGGATCAGTCCACCCACAACCATTCCGAATAGGAACCGGAACAGAACAAGCTGCCAAAGCGAGGTGGCAAGTGCCTGTGGAATAAAGAGAATAGAACTTGCTAACATCAGAATCACAATGACCTTATCATGACCGATGTTATCCCCAAGTTTTCCCCAATTACGAGAAGCCAACAGATTTCCAAAGCCTGTGGCAGAAAAGGCGAATCCTGCAAGCAAGGCAATATTTGCTGCGGTGCCTCCAGTCAGTTCATTAACATATAAAGCGAGCAAAGGCTGGATACTGAAGTTTGCCGCCTGAATGAACATAGATAAAAACATGATTTTCAACAACATAGGTTTTTGAATGATATATTGCAGTACTTCTTTTCGGGTGTACTGTTTTTCTTTCGTATCAGAGGAACTTTTTTTCTTTTCCTTAATGCCGAATGCCACTAGAATTACTGCTAAATAGATAAGAGCTGATGTAAGGAAAAATGTGTAGGCAAAGCCGAATGAGTCCGCAAGCATCCCGCCTATTAACGGGCCAAGTAGACCACCTGAAACCGTACCGGTCTGTAGGGTTCCTAGTGTTTTCCCTGCAATCTCCTTTGGTGCCTGAGAGGAAATCAACGCCATGGAAGTTGGTATGAATCCTGTTGCTAATCCCATGATCATCCGCAGAATAAACAATCCATGAACAGAATCCACTACACTCATCAAAAGGATGCTGGTTGCAATCCCTGAACCTGTTAATAACAGTATCGGCTTATAGCCATATTTATCCCCAATTCGTCCCCAGATTGGTGAAACGAAGAACGCAGTAAGAAAGGTAATTCCGAAAATGAATCCGGACCAGCGCTGTACATAGGAATCCGAGTAATTCCCGAACGTTTCAATGAATAAAGATAAGAAAGGGAGAATCATGGTAGCACTAGCAGCAACGAAAAAGTTCGCAATCCACATAATGAACAAGTTTCGTCCTGATGTTGAAATGATTGTCACCTTCTTTAAAAGTTTCGGATTTATAATATTTCGTATAACTAAATAATAACGCATCACATAAAAAAATCAACCGATCAGGCTGTATTTTTCAAAAATCGGGAAAATTGCGTGCTAAAAGTAATATTCACCATGATATAATATAGTAATAAAATTCTGAAAATTAAAGCGTAATGGAGGGAGGGGAATTATGAAGCAAACTCCTATGCACTTATTTATCGACTTTGAATTTACCATGCCGGAGAACCGGAATTACCCGAAAAACTTTTTTCCGGAAATCATCGAAGCGGGGATAGTGGTGGTGGAAAAAGATAAGATAGTCGACCAATATTCAAACTATATTCGTCCAAAAGCTTTTCCTACGCTGACAAATAGATGCAAATCCTTCTTGCATATCAGTCAAAAGGATGTTCAGGAAGGCGCCAGCTTTATGGAACTGATCGAGGTATTGAACTCCTATAGGGCAAATGAAAGAGGGACCGTGGTTACGTGGGGCAATATGGACATGAAGGTTCTTATGAATAATTGCAAGTATCATGGCGTGGCATTTCCACTGTCTTGTAAGCATGTAGACCTGTCTATGGAGTATAAAAAATTCTTTGGAGATCAAAATCAGACAGGACTGTGGAAAGCGGTACAGGAATACGGCAAGGAAGGAACCGGCAAGCATCACCGGGCACTAGATGATGCCCATACGACATTTAGCATCTTCCGTCTGGTGGAAAAGGACAAAAGTTATCTGGCAAAACCGGAGCCTACCACCATCGGTGACCGTATCGACCTTTCCAAGATAATGAATAAATACGCCCTATAAAAAGCCAAATCCCTTACTCAAGAGATTTGGCTTTTAGTTTGTCGATAAACCACTAATAATCTCTACATTTTGCATGGACTGTTGATCTTCGTTTCAGGAGCTTCTATAGCTTATAGTCTTTTTTCAATACCGAAAAGTTTTCCAAGCTTCTTTTGGCCCAAAGGCTGTCGTCATCTTTTAAAGCCTTTGTGGCTGCCTCTATGGCCATTTTAAGTGACTCATTATAGTCTATGACTTCTCCTCCATAAGCTTTTACCATGTTTTTTGTAATGTTTGTTTGTTCATGGAAGGCCAACGCCCGGCGCTCATGAAAAAGGGGAACATCGACTTCTTTCGGTGCATGAAGGTCCCCCTGCTGTGGATGTTTCAATACGGCTTTGACTTTGACTAAATAATGCATCGGGCGGACGGCTGTCACTTCCCCTATGTATTTTCCCGTTTTATATATCCCGGTTACGATGGTTCCTATCTTCATTTCCTCCATCATTAGACCCCTTTCTTCATTAAAAGATGATTTTTTTTGTTATATTTAGTAATATCTTGTTAAAGCAAAAAAATTGGAGTGTGAAAATTTGTGAAAAAGATTATGGTATTGATGATTGCGCTACTTCTTATTGTAGCAGGTTGCGGGGCAAGTACAAACGAAGAAAATGCGAGCGGCGGAAATAATGCCGGCAATGAGCAACAAACCAATGAATCCAATGAAACCAATGAAGAACAGGACAGTGAAGAAGTAGAGGTTGGCGAGCTCCAACAATTCACAAACACAAGTGAAACGATCAGGACGGTAGAAATGGAGACAACGAAAGGAAAAGTTGTGATAAATCTTTATCCGGATGCGGCACCTAAAGCAGTAGAGAATTTCATCACACATGCAGAGAACGGTTATTATGATGGATTAATTTTTCACCGTGTCATCGAAGATTTCATGATTCAGGGCGGTGATCCTGAAGGGACCGGCAGAGGTGGAGAGAGTATCTGGGGACAACCGTTTGAGGACGAATTCAGTCGGGAGATGCTCCATTTCAGAGGTGCACTTTCCATGGCGAATTCAGGAGCGAACACGAACGGAAGCCAGTTCTTCATCGTACATGCTGATGAAGTGGCAGAGGATATGATGGAATCCATGATCAAGTCAGGTTACCCTGAGGAAGTAATTGAATTGTATGAGGAACATGGAGGGACACCTTTCCTAGACTTCCGACATACTGTGTTCGGACAAGTAGTGGAAGGCATGGATATTGTGGATGCCATTGCTACAGTGGAGACAGGAGAAGCGGACAAGCCTGTAGAAGATGTCGTTATTGAAAAAATGACCGTAGTAAAATAAGGAAACGCACGTAAGGATTGGTCTGTGTCAGGAACTTTTGTTATAATGGACAGGTTCATAACATGCGAAAGGTCGTGCAGAATCGATGCTTACATCCTTTATGCTACAATTGTTTTTATATTTTCCTGAAGATAAAACAGAATATATTCCAGCTGGTATCACGTTTGCGATTTTCTTCATCGCAGCCATATTCGTTTTCCGATATATATTGAAAGTATCTAAAAGAGAAAGTCAGAAAGCGAAGGCTCTTGAGGAACAGCTGAGAAGAGACAAGGTCATTGAAGATTGATTTATTCGTACAAGGCTTGCTTGCCATTTTTGGTGGGTGAGCTTTTTTATATTCAGGAAAAAACGAAAATTAACATATTCCCTCCCGCTTTCGGAAAAACTTTAGGAAAACGATTATATGGAGGAGTGCGAGGACATGCGATTCTTTAAACCTTTATCTTTCTTGAGCATCTGTACCTGTGTTTTACTGACAGGGTGCCTTGAGAAGGAAATAACCGGACTTGATGTGGAAATATTCAATGCAACAGGCGATAGCCTCGGAGTAGCCAAAGTTTCGGAAGAGCCGGACGGTGTGATGGTCAAATTGAACCTTGAAGGGTTACCACCAGGTGAGCACGGCGTACATATTCATGAAAAAGGAGTGTGTGATGCTCCGGACTTCAAGACCGCTGGGAATCACTTCAATCCTGATGACAAACAGCACGGACTAATGCACCCTGAAGGAGCGCATGTTGGAGATCTCCCCAATATCATTGTGGAGGATGATGGGACCGTGATAGCGGAACTTATGGCACCTCAAGCAACGTTGGAAGATGGAAAGACCTCTTTGTTCGGCAAAGACGGGACTGCAATAATCATTACAGAAAATGTGGATGACGGGATGACCCAGCCTGCCGGGGACTCTGGTGAGAGAATTGCATGCGGAGCGATTACGAAGGAAGTTGCGGAAAAAGGAAAAGTAGTGGAAGAACCGGTTGATGAGGAAGAGAAGGGGTAAAATAGTATATTAGGTAAGGGCTGTCCAGCGGAATGTTGGATAGCCCTTTTTATGCGTCTCTCAAAAAACATTGTATTATTTTAGAAATATTCGTAATCATATTGACATAGTTCGTACTTTTAAGATAATTTTAAATTTATAGATAAAGAAGGGGGTTGCATCTTTGGAAATACTATTAATACGTCATGGCCAGTCGGAAGCAGATATCCTCCAAGTTCATGAGGGTAGAGCGGATTACCCTTTGACAGACTTAGGAAGGGATCAGGCGAGAAGATTGGCATGTCGGTTGAACAAACATTGTCCTCCGGATATTATCTGGACGAGTACGTTAAATAGGGCGTCCGAAACGGCGACGATATTAGCGGATGAGGTTGGATGCATGCTAATGAAGGAGCCAAATTTGATGGAATTTAATAATGGAGTATTGGCGGGGCTTCCAAGGGAAGTGGCTGCGACAAAGTATCCATTGCCGCCAGGGGGTAGAAAACCGCATGAAAGAATTCAAAACGGAGAATCAGAAATTGAATTCCGGATGCGAGTGGAAATGGCGTTGTCCAAAATTTTAGCGGAAAGTTCAGCAGTTGTTCGCATAGCAATTGTATCGCATGGTGGGACGATTTCCAATCTGTTAAAGTCCATTTTGCAGTTGCCTGTTCATACGAATGCAAAGTTTGCGACTGGTGACACGGGGATGCACATTTTAAGGATAACTGATGAGGGACTGCAGGTTGTTTCTTTGAATAATACAGAGCACTTATACAGTTAATAAACGGGCTATGCAACATTGGTGTGCATAACCCTTATTTTTTTCTCTAAAATTCCTATAGCAACGCCAGTTTCAAACGCTCTAGCCCTTCATTCAAGGTTGATCTCGTGCAGGCGATATTCATACGGATAAAACCATCTGCTTCTTTTCCAAACTTTTTCCCGGAGTCAAGTGCAAGCTTTCCTTTATGAAGGAGGAGGCGGGTTAATTCTTCATCCTTCAATCCCAGTTTCCTGCAATCAATCCAGAGTAGATAGGTTCCTTCGGGTTTTACCACGTTCACTTCTGGAATTTCTTTTTGTATGAATGAAACGGCGATATCCATGTTTTCCTCTATATAATCCATTACTTCTTTCAACCATTGCTCTCCATGCCGATATGCAGCTTCCATGGCGGTAATGCCAAATATGTTCAACGTGAAGTGCCCCTGTTTTTTCATGAAAAACTCCATCTTTTCACGCAATGTATGATTGGAGGTGACCATTATGGCTGCCTGTAGCCCTGCTATGTTAAAGGTTTTGGTTGGAGCAATACATGTGACAGTCTGCCTGGCGATTTCCTCTGAAATCGAAGCAAAAGGAGTGTAAGTGTGCCCTTTGAAAATCAGATCGGCATGTATTTCATCCGCGACTACCACTACATTGTGTTTTACACAGATTTCGCCAAGCTGCCTCAGTTCTTCCCGTGTCCAAACTGTTCCACCAGGATTGTGCGGGTTACACAACAGTAACATCTTCACCGTTCCATCAAGCAGCTGAGCTTCAAAGTGTTCCAGGTCCATATGGTAGCGGCCATGTTTATAATTCATGGGGCTTGTGAGAATCGTGCGTTCATTATGACTGATCATGTCATAAAAAGGATAATAGACAGGGGAGAAAACGATTACCTTATCCATAGGATTGGAAAAGGCTTGAATGGTTGCGCTGAGTGCAGGCACCACCCCAGAAATATAGGTGAACCATTCGTTGTTTAAGTTCCATCCGTGACGGTTCAGAAACCAACTTTTTACTGCTTCATCGACAGAAGGTGAGATGGACGTATAGCCGAAGATCCCATGGTTGGCCTTTTCTATTATCGCCTTGGTCACTTCGATAGGAGCCCGAAAGTCCATGTCCGCCACCCACATTGGTAAAACGTCCCCTCTCCCAAACACACGGACTGTTTCATCCCATTTGACACTTGAAGTGCTTTTTCTGTTAATATGTTCATCAAAATTATAGGTTTTCATATGTAATCTACTCCTCCACAAAGTATTCCTAATCAACACTAAACAATTCAAATGAAACAAGGTATAATATGCAGTAATAGTTTCGAAAGCAAGGTGATTTTTCCATGATAAAAGCAAGCGTAAATGTCAGGTTGATGGAGAACCTATTGCAATGGGATCCGCTAGGATATGGTGTTGATGCATATGATACGGAATGTGTCGATGTGGTGCAAGCGGTACATGAACTTGATGATATAAATAAGTTGGCGAAAAAGATTCAGGATATCTACGAGTTTTCCTTTGAAGAGTTTATTCCTCTTTCCAAATGTAAAGAAAAAGCGATGGAGCTTATGGTCATAAAAAATGAAGAGGATTCTTGTTCTATATAATAAGCTTCCTTGACAGGAATGTCATGAAAGAAAGCTCAACTGAAAGCTTTAACTGAAAAAGAGAAAAGCCGACGGGAGCTTTTCTCTTTTTCATGGAGATGTTTGCAGAAAGTCGAGAATGTTGTCATGCACATGCTGTGGCTTTTCCTCCGGTAAAAGGTGTCCGGTCTGCTTGTAGGTAATCAACTTTGAATTCTGTAAGTCTTTATGAAGGCGCCGTCCGATTTCAACAGGCACAACCTTGTCCTCTTCGCCCCAGATCAAAAGGCTAGGTGTTTCAATCCTTCTTAATATCTCCGCTGCGAGGTCCCCTTCCCGATCTCGGATCATTCTTGTTAACGCAACAAAAATCTGATCATCGTAAAATGGCTCCGTATATCCTGCAATCATCTCTTCATCAATTAAGGAATGGTCATACACTACATTTAACAAGTTCTGGATAGGTCCTTGTCTGGCCAGCCAATATTTCAACCATACATAGAAATAAGGAATCCGGGATGAGTAGATGATTGAACGGTGCATTCTCTTCAAATAGCCTGAACTACACAGCAATACCACTTTTTCTACTAGCTCCGGTTTTTGGTGGCTTATGTTCAAAGAAATCTGTCCTCCCATGGAATGCCCTATCAGGACAGTGCGTTGAATTCCTAGCTTTTCTAAAAGGGCAATCACCACTTTTGCCATATTCTCATAGGAGTACACAAAGTTCCTGGATTTTTCACTTTTCCCAAAAGGGGGCAAATCAATGGCCAATACAGTGTATTCTTTCGTAAGCAATGGAATTAACCGGCGAAAGCTGAAAGAAGATGAAAGAAATCCGTGAATAAGCACAAGGGTCGGTTTATTGGCAAACGGAGAAGTAGAATCATGATGAAATTCATAAAACACGTTGATCCCAGCAATGTTGGCAGTGAACTGATTGGTTTTCATCGATGATCTTAGCCCCCTCAATTAATTAGTTATAGGTATTTTATCCTCTCCCGGTCATTTCAAACCTGTGTATTTTTTATAATGTGTTCTGTAAAATAATCGTAATACAATTTAGAAGAATTTTTGCTATAATGAGTCAATGTTTAAAATGAAGGAGTTGGCAGTAAGCGTATGCAATTAACAGAAAAAGAATTGGACTTGCTACAAATCATTGAAGAGAATGGAAGAATGGCGATAGATGTCTTATCAAAAATGGTGGAACTGTCCGAGTCGGAAACAGATGAGATGTTACAGCGACTTGAGGAGCAACGAATCATTGTGGAATACGGGGCCGTCATCGACTGGCGCAAGGTCGACAATTTCGAGGGTGTAACAGCCATGATTGATGTAAAAGTGACGCCAAAGCGTGAAGTGGGCTTTGATGAGATCGCAAAGAACATTTATAGATTTCCAGAGGTGAAGTCCGTTTACTTAATGTCAGGAGCCTATGATCTATCTGTCGTAGTAGAAGGCAGATCGCTCTCGCAAGTGGCCAATTTTGTTTCGGAAAAGCTGTCTACCCTGGACTCTGTGATTTCCACAACCACCCACTTCATCATGAAAAAATACAAGCATGACGGGACTATCTTTGATCAGGGAGAAGATGATCGCCGCATTGTGGTGTCTCCATGAGAAACAGAGTAGCAGATCATGTACAAAAGCTTCAGCCTTCCGGTATCCGTCGGTTCTTCGATTTGGCGGCGAATATGGAAGGGGTTATTTCCCTAGGAGTGGGGGAACCGGACTTTGTTACATCTTGGGGAGTAAGGGAAGCATGCATAGCCTCTTTACATAACGGACATACCTCGTATACAGCTAACGCAGGTCTGATGGAACTCCGAACAGAGATCAGCCGTTATTTGACACAACAGTTTGATGTCGAATATAGTCCGTCAAGTGACATCATCGTGACAGTAGGAGCCAGTCAGGCACTTGACCTTTCCATCCGTGCTATCGTCAACCCGGGGGATGAAGTAATTGTAATTGAACCAAGCTTTGTTTCCTATGCCCCGTTAATCGAATTGGTAGGTGGAACGGCAGTCAGAGTTGGAGCGGATCCGGAAAGAGGATTCAGCATCAATTTTGATGACCTAGAGACAGCAATTACTTCAAGAACAAAGGCAATCCTCCTTTGTTTTCCGAATAACCCGACAGGTACCATGCTCACCAAGGATGAACTTGTCCAAGTAAGCCAGTTGGTTGAAAAGCATGACCTGCTCGTATTGTCGGATGAGATTTACGCAGAGCTTTCCTTTGATGAAAAGTTTACCAGTTTTCCTACCTTACCAAACATGAAGGACAGAACCATTCTGATCTCCGGCTTTTCCAAAGGCTTTGCGATGACTGGCTGGCGATTGGGATTTGTGGCGGGCCCGACAGATATTGTCGAGGCGATGCTGAAGATCCATCAGTATGCGATGATGTGTGCATCCACCATGGCACAGTATGGTGCGATTGAAGCGCTGAAAAACGGTCGTCAAGACATCGAAGCAATGAAAAAGAGTTATCGCAGACGCAGGAATTATTTTGTTGCTTCCCTTAACGAAATAGGACTGCCTTGCCACAATCCTGGAGGAGCTTTCTATGCATTCCCATCTGTAAAGCTCACTGGTCTAAGCTCTCAAGAATTTGCGGAGAGGCTGTTGCTGGAAGAAAAAGTGGCAGTGGTTCCGGGGGATGTATTTGGTGAGTCAGGTGAGGGATATGTTAGGTGTTCTTACGCATCCTCGCTTGAGCAGTTGCAGGAAGCCATTAAAAGGATGGAGCGGTTTGTAAAGCAGTTCAGATGATGCAAGTAAAGCTTTTAAGATAGGGGCTCTGTTAAACGTCGCTGTTGATTTCCGCAATAGGCTTCGCTTTCCGCGGGGCGACCTTGAGCCTCCTCGTAACACTTGCGGGGTCTCAAGATTGTCGCTGCTCTCCCGCTGGAGTCTACGCCTTTTGCTCCAATCACCAGCTAGAAATAGGTCATAAAAAAGAGGACCAAATCCACGTTGGATTTGGTCCTAACAAAAGGGGGAATACTAGAAAGCCTTGATGGTATAAGTATTCCCCCCATTTTTATTTTTAAAACCTTATTTTAGAAACTTTTTATTGGGCGCTATATTTTTTTTCGTACAACACTTGCATTACATTCAGGAAGTCTTCATCTGTATATTCTTTTGCTTTTCGAAGAATTAATTTTGCTCTTTTTATTCCGACTTCTTCAATTAATTGCTCGAGTTCCGGATCTAGACCGGCGGCATTACTGGTGGAAGCGACAGATTCTAGTAACTCGGAAGCAGGGACATCCAGAACAGTTGAGATTTTAAGGATGGTTTGCATATCAGGAGTTTGAACCCCTGCCTCATATTTTTCAATCGTACCAGTACCAACTCGGATCTTTAAAGCAAGCTCGGCAGCGGTAAGTTTTGCACGTTCCCGGTAAAAGCGGATGTTTTCCCCGATTTTTCTCATCCTAATAACCTCCAATGTAAGCATTTTCTTACTATTATCATACCATGATTAAACACGGTAAAGTTTGAACAAATTTTTACTTTTTCCATACAGTTTATCAATACTTTTGAAAAATCATGCTATTTAAGGATTATTTCCTTTTTATTTGGATATTACATGTAAAAACCACAAATAATACATGGCACATGAGTGTAGAAAAAGTATTTTTGATAAAGTATCGGATTTGTGGTATAATCTTTTATTGCGTTCAATGTGTATAAAAATTAAATTATTTAGGAGTGTTTTCATGTCTGATAAATTCGAAATCGGTAGTGTTTTAACAGGTAAAGTAACAGGTATTCAACCTTACGGAGCGTTCGTTGCGCTTGACGAAGAAACTCAAGGTCTAGTTCATATTTCCGAAATTACTCACGGTTATGTGAAAGATGTTAACGAACATTTAAAAATGGGCGATGAGGTTCAAGTTAAGGTTCTTTCTGTTGACGAAAAGTCAAACAAGATCAGCTTGTCCATCAAAGCTACTCAAGAAGCTCCTGCTGAAGCTCCAGCAGCTGCACCAAGAAAGCCTAAGAAGCGTCAAGCAACTGTAGTGAAAAACCATACAGAAACTGCTCCAGGCGGTTTCAACACGTTAAAAGACAAATTAGAAGAGTGGATCGAGCAATCCAACCGTGAAGACTTAATCAAGAAGTAATTTTGATTGAGTGAGAGAGACATCCTGCTTAGGGATGTCTTTTTTTTATAATGCGTAATTATTTCGAGTTCCGAAATATCACAATAACCCTTAAAAAAGTCACAATCAAAGACAAATTAGTTACAATACCCACGAAATTAGTTGCAATCACCCTTCGAAAAGTTACAATCCACTCACCTGCGCCACAATTCTACTGAAAATATGAAAACCGCCCCATAAAAGAGGCGGTTTGTTGTGGTTTATCGAGTTGTTCTTGGTTCGATTTCTCTTTCGTGCTGTTCAGATGGCACAAAAAGCAGTCCAAGATTGATTAGTCCGGCAATCCCTACGAGACCGTAGATGATACGGGATAAGGCTGCGCTTTGACCGCCGAATATAGCTGCTACAAGATCAAATTGGAAGAAACCAATCAAACCCCAGTTAATCGCTCCAACAATAGTCAGTACTAGTGCAATACGTTGTATAGTGCTCATAACATTCCCTCCTTGAGAATATAAGTGCTTCCCTCATATGTTTTGTATCTAAACCAAAATTATTCACCGTTAAAAATATTTTAACGAAGCATGATATAAGGGCAGTAACAATTAAACAAGCTAATTCTTTGCAAGCATAGAAAAAATAATCCATAATCGATGCAAAAGGGAGGTAATAGCAATGGACAATTTTACATTCTACAATCCAACAAAATTAATTTTCGGAAAAGGACAACTGGAAGCTCTGCCGCAGGAAATAGAGCCATACGGTAAGAACGTGCTTCTCGTTTATGGTGGAGGAAGCATTAAGCGAAGTGGACTTTATGATGATGTCCTGAACACTTTACATAAAGCTGGTGCAGAAGTAACCGAGCTAGCAGGGGTAGAGCCGAATCCAAGGTTATCCACTGTAAGAAAAGGAATCGAATTATGTAAAGAGAATCAGATTGATTTTCTTTTGGCTGTCGGTGGTGGTAGTGTCATTGACTGCACAAAAGCAATTGCTGCGGGTACTAAATATGACGGAGATGTATGGGATATTGTTCTTAAAAAGCATATTGCTACAGAAGCCTTGCCATTTGGAACAGTGTTGACCCTGGCTGCAACAGGCTCTGAAATGAACGCAGGATCTGTTATCACAAATTGGGAAACGAATGAGAAATACGGATGGGGAAGTCCAGTAACATTCCCTAAGTTCTCTATTCTCGACCCTGTAAACACCTTTACCGTGCCAAAAAATCACACGGTGTATGGAATCGTGGACATGATGTCGCACGTTCTGGAGCAGTATTTCCACCAAACAAGCAATACACAACTTCAGGATCGTATGTGTGAGGCTGTGTTAACAACAGTAATGGAGACGGCACCTCAATTGCTTGAAGATCTAGAAAGCTATGAACACCGTGAAACCATCCTTTATAATGGAACGATTGCACTCAACGGTATGCTGCAAATGGGCTATCGTGGTGATTGGGCAACTCATGGTATTGAGCATGCTGTTTCTGCCATCTATGATATTCCACATGCAGGTGGACTGGCTATTCTGTTCCCTAATTGGATGGAGCATGTCTTGGATGCGAATGTGGGACGATTCAAGCAGCTTGCAGTCCGGGTATTCGGTGTACAGGATAATGGTTCTACAGACAAGGAAATTGCGTTGGAGGGTATACGAAGACTTCGTGAGTTCTGGACTAGTCTTGGGGCGCCGACTCGTTTAGCCGACTATGATATTGATGATAAGAATATTGAAAAGATGGCGGAGCATGTTATGTCACAAGGTGCGGTTGGGAATTTCAAGTCGCTAGCCTATGATGATGTGAAATCCATTTTGAAAGCATCCTTATAATTGGTGTATATTTATTGACTATAACTCCAGTAGATTTCCGTTTCAGGTGTTCGCTTTCCACGGAGCGGTGCTTGAGCCTCCTCACTTCGTTGCGGGGTCTCAACCTACCGCTACCTCCCGTAGGAGTCTCACACCTTTCACTCCAATCTACAGGGGTTTAACAATTATATAAAGAGGCTGTTTTCGTAAACTTTGTTGCTTTTTCGTATTTATAAATCAACCGTTATTTTACTTGTTATCGTGCTCTTTTCGTGGCTATACGGGATAGACTGCATGCCTAATTAAGAATAGATAAGCGATAAAAAGTCCAATTGCCGACTTTTTACTATAAATAGCAACAATCTTTGAGAAAAGAGCCTATAAAAAAACAGCTGACGGATTTTATTCCGTCAGCTGTTTTTCATTTCGCGAACCGTTTCCGGTTTTTCTTTCGTTTTCAAATCATCCTGTACCGAATTTTCCCATAGAGGAACATCTGTATAATATGCTGCACGTGTAATCAGATGCCCTGCCACTGGAGCTGTTACGAAGACAAATATGATTCCTAGGACCAATCTGGCGCTGAAATAGCCATCTGCTATCCAGAAATACATCAAAGCAGCAAGCAGTATGAACAATACACCCAATGTGGCGCTCTTGGAGGCTGCGTGACTGCGGCAATATACATCCGGGAGTCTGATTAGCCCAATGGTCGTTACTAAGCTTAGAAGAGAACCTAGTAGGACGACAGCTCCGATGAAAATACTAATTGTCTCTGTCATACTCGATTATCTCTCCTTTTTGCAGAAACTTGGAAAATGCTACCGTTCCAACAAAAGCAATGACCCCGATTAAGAGAATGACCTCGAGAAAAGCGTCGGTTCTTAAAATGATGGAAGTGATTGCAGTAATGGCAATTAAATTGATGCCGATCGAATCAAGTGCCATGACTCTGTCAGGAACAGAGGGACCTTTAATAACACGATAGACAAGCCCCAGGGTGGAAACGGAAATGATGAATAAACTGATATTCAGTAAGGCATCGAATGTACTCTCGAACTCTAACATGTTATCTGGTCACCTCCATGATCGCTTTTTCAAAGGTATTCTTAATTTCGGCAACTGCCTGGTCCGAATCAGGAATGTTCATGGCATGGATATAAAGGACTTTGTTATCATCCGAAATATCCATCACCAGTGTTCCTGGAGTCAAACTGATGAGGAGGGAGAGTAAGGTTATCTCCCATTCACTCTTCAGCTCGGTAGGCATGGCGAAAATTCCTGGTTCAATCTTAAGCTGTGGACGAAGGATGTCACGAATCACTTGGACATTTGCTAATACCAATTCTCTTAAGAAAAGGAATAGCAGTTTACCGGCAGCCAAAACCCTTTCAAAGTAGAAGCGACCGGGAATGAAGCGGCGCATGGTGAAAATGATCACCAATCCCCAGAAGTACCCTACAAAAAAGTCGGCAAAGGCCCATTCGTTCTTCAGAAACATCCAGCTGAATGCAATGATTAAGTTTAATAGTATTTGAAAAGCCATGAGAAACTACTCCTTTAAAACTGCTTGGATATAGATGGATGGGTCCATCAATGTTTCTGCCGCCTCATATATATACGGATATACGAATTCTGCCCCTAAACCAAGAAATGCAGAAATGGCGATTAAAATAACGCTTGGATATACCAATCCTTTTGTGGAACCTTTTTCTTCTTTCACTGATAATACCTCTTCTCTAAAGAAGCAATTCATGAAGATCTTCATAACAGAGTAAAGTACTAGCAAGCTGGAGAATAGCATGATGCCGACAAAGATATAATGTCCCGCGTCAAGGCCACCTTGCACCAATAGAATCTTACCGACAAATCCACTTAGCGGTGGTATACCGGCTAGAGCCAAACATGCTGCAAAGAACATCCAACCAAGTAATGGGTGGCGTTTGATCAGACCGCCCATTTTCTTGATGTTATCTGTGCCTGTAATGGTGAACATGGCACCAGCCAACAGAAACAATGCTCCTTTAATCACCATGTCGTGTACAAGGTAATAGATTCCACCGGCATAACCGGTTTCAGTAGCAATGGCAACACCGTAAATGATGACTCCCACTGCAGTAACAATGTTATAAATCAAAATTTTCTTTACATCCCAGTATGCTATCGCGCCGATTGCCCCTATCAGTATCGTAATGATAGCTAGTACCGCAATGATCTGATGGGTAATTTGAGGCTCATGATAGAAAATGAGAGTGAATGTGCGATAGATAGCGTATATTCCGACTTTGGTCAACAACGCTCCAAATAAGGCTGTAACAGCATAAGGCGGTGCCTGATAGGATCCAGGAAGCCAAAAGTATAGTGGGAATATCCCACCTTTAAGTCCGAACACAATCAGGAACAGGATTGCCACTACGGTTAATATATCTTGCTGTCCGGCTTGGGCAACTTTATTAGAAACGTCTGCCATATTCAATGTTCCTACCAACCCGTATAAATAGGCTAAAGCTACAACAAATAGGGCAGAGGAGATAACATTCACCAGAACATATTTCAAGGATTCACGTAATTGAACACGCGTGCCTCCGATAACAATTAGAACATAGGAGGCCATCAAGAAGACCTCAAAGAATACAAACAGGTTAAACAAGTCGCCTGTAAGGAAGGCTCCCATTACCCCAGAAATAAGAAACTGCGTGAATGCATAGTAGTAAAAGCTTTCACGTTCTTTTCCAATCGAGCGGAAGGCAAATAGTATACAAGTGAAGCTGACAATTACGCCTGTAAGTACGAGAAGCGCGGCAAACATATCGGCTACCAGTACGATACCAAATGGAGGGCGCCAGCTTCCGACCTCCAATGTCTGAATTCCATCTGTATAAACCACATGGACCAGCACAGCGGAGGCTATAGTAGTAAGTGTTAAACTGATGACACTAATCACTTTCTGAAGCTTTATCTTTTTTGGAATCAATAATAAAAGTGTAGCTGCAATTAAAGGGATTAGTATCGGTATTATAACTAAGTTATTCATGATTTTCATTTCCCCTTAATTTATCCATATCGTCTGTCTTCAACTCCTGATAGGCCCTGTAGGCAAGAACCAGGAAGAAGGATGTCACCCCGAAGCTGATAACAATGGCTGTTAAGATTAATGCCTGGGGGAGTGGGTCTGTATAAGCTTCCGCTTCCTGACCAAGCAATGGTGCCATCCCTCTCTTCAAGCCACCCATCGTCAGAAGCAGAAGGTGGGCACCATGTGCCAAAAGACCTGTCCCAACAATGATACGCAATATACTTTTAGATAAGATTAAGTAGGTAGCACATGCGATAAGCACGCCGGCTACAATCGTCATAATTATTTCCATTATTCACTCTCTCCTATCGTTTGAATAATGGTCATCGCAATACCGACAACAACTAGATAAACACCTAAATCAAATATCAAAGTGGATGCAAGGGCTGTTTCACCGAGGATCGGCAGTTCCACATAGTCAAACGTATGTGTCAAATATGGAACATCGAAGAAAAATGCCCCGACCCCGGTAAGGACGGAAATCAACAGGCCAGCAGCCGCCACAGTCATGAAATTAAATGGGAAAATCGTATTGATCGTTTTAATATCAAACGCAAGCAGTAATAGTACAAGTGCTGCGGAAGTCATCAATCCACCGATAAATCCTCCACCGGGTGTATAGTGCCCAGCAAAGAAGAGGTACACGGAAAAGATGATGATGATAAAAGATAAAAGGGTGGTAACAGTCTGTAAGATTAAATCATTAACTTTCACCTTTTACCCCTCCCTTCTTATCGGTCAGGCGCAGTTTGATCATCGTATAGATACCAAACGCTGCGATGGTCAACACCGCGATTTCAAACATGGTGTCGAGTCCACGGAAGTCGACCAGGATAACGTTAACCATGTTTTTACCGCCAGCTTCATCGTAGGTTGCTGCTTCGAAATAGCTCGAAATGGATTCGAACAGTCGTGAGCTATTTACGGATAGTCCGATAAAGATGACAATTAGTCCAACACCAACCGAAATAATAAAGTTAGTCAAACGGAAACGTAATTTACCAAGCTCCTTTGACAACTCAGGCAGGTGATAGAAGCATAGTAGGAACAATGCCACTGAGACAGTTTCCACAATCAATTGCGTAAGTGCAAGGTCTGGAGCTCGGAACAGGACAAAGAACAATGCCATGGAATATCCTACAACACCAAGTGATATGATGGCTGTAAGCCTGGATTTTGTAAACAGAATGGTCAAAGCGGAAACGACCATCACCAATGCAAGGATGACTTCATATACTCCCACTTCTTCTACATTTGTGAGATTTACTTTAAATGCATCTGTTGAGAACAAGACTACCCCAAGCAGGACAACCATAAATGCAAAAATCATCACAAGATAGTCACGGATGAAGCCAGTCATATGTGATTTTGTAAATGCGGCAGAACCTCGATCTAGAGCCACGAGTCCACCATCATACAATTTGTTAAGGGTAAGCTTTTGTGGAAACCACTCGTAAATTTTCCCCCATTTTGCAAGGGTCAGATAGAGCAAGACTCCTACTAGAATGACGCCGATGGTCATAAACAATTCTGTATTGAAGCCGTGCCAATGATAAATTTTCACTTCCACTGAAAGCACGTTGGATGGGAGGATTGAATATAGAGCAGGTTCAATGACTCCTTTCAACAACATCGGGAAGAAACCGAAAATAACAACCAAAGAAGCCAAAATGATTGGAGGAATGAGCATGCCAATCGGTGCTTCATGAGGTTTTTTGTCCAGTTTTTCAGGCTGGTACTTCCCTGTGAAAGTTTTGAAAACAAGTACCATACTATAGATAAATGTAAACACACTAGCTACCCAAGCAAGAACCGGGAAGATCAACCCTAGCGTTTCCATATTCCAAGAGCTGATTTCTGTCGCCTGTAACATTCCGGTAAAGAACATCTCTTTACTCAGGAAGCCGTTGAATGGCGGTAGACCTGCCATGGAAAACGCTCCAATAATAGCAAGGGTAAATGTGATGGGCATCAGGTTCATCAGACCGCCGAGCTTTCTGATATCTCTAGTGCCAGTTTCATGATCGACGATTCCGACAACCATGAACAGGCTTCCTTTGAAGGTTGCATGGTTAATCAGGTGGAACACCGCTGCAAGAGTTGCAATTGTATAAGCATTTTCACCAATGTGGTCATAATATGCCGCAGCACTTCCGACACCAAGCAAGGTCATAATTAATCCCAGCTGACTGATGGTAGAGAAGGCCAGTATTGCTTTAAGATCCGTTTGTTTAACGGCAGAGAATGATCCCCAGAACAATGTCACAATACCGAATCCTGATACAAGCCAGAACCATTCCGGTGCACCAGCAAAGACTGGACTCATGCGTGCTACAAGATAAATCCCCGCTTTAACCATCGTTGCGGAGTGGAGGTAGGCACTGACAGGTGTCGGTGCTTCCATCGCATCCGGTAACCAGATATGAAAAGGGAATTGAGCAGATTTTGTAAAAGCACCAAGTAAGAATAATAGCAATGCAGGAACAAAAAACTCATGACTTGTAACGATATCCACATTCGCAATGGTTTCGCGAACGCTGAATGTACCAGTAATTAAGTAAAGTAGGATGATACCGGCAAGCATAGCCAGTCCGCCAAACACTGTAATCAGCATGGATTTCAGCGCGCCATAACGAGATTTTTCGCGGTGGTACCAATAGCTAATCAATAGGAATGATGAAATACTTGTCAATTCCCAGAAGGAATACATGACAAGCAGGTTGTCCGAAAGCACAACCCCAAGCATCGCACCCATGAACATGAGTAGATAGACGTAAAATGTATTAAGCGCTTCTTTCTCTTTCGAAAGATAATAAATGGAGTAAAGTACCACTAATGCGCCGATTCCTGTGATAAGCAAGGCAAAGAGTAGCCCTAATCCATCTAGATAAACAACAAAATCTATCCCAATGGAAGGAATCCATTTCATGGTGCTTGTGTACGTTTCCCCGTTCATGGTGGTGCTCAAGAATTGGAGAAAGTAAATGAACAAAACGAGTGGCAATACTAATACAAACCACCCTGTATGTATGCTTTTGAAGTACTTGTGCGCAAAAGGCACAAGAATCGCCAACAAGAAAGGCGATAAAATCACTAAATGAATCAGTGACAAGACACAAACCTCCTCTGTTTCTTCTATAAATAATAGTATTCCTCATAAACATAAGAAAACAACGCCAAATACCATTTTTTTCTAGAAAGGGTGTCACTCTAACCAGTTTGGTACCTGCCTTGTTACGTGTAAAAAGGAATAATTATTTGTAAAGAAAAATTACTAAATCAAATTATATACTAAATCATAACCGCTTGCATCCTTACTGTTTGTTAGTATGGACTGATTTTATTCTGTATATTAAATATGATAGAAACTAGTCAAAAAGCCTCTGAAAAAATTTTTTCCAGTTGCATAAAATGTCGAATTTTTAGCCATGCTATAGCTAGGTGGTGGTAGATATGGTGAAAAGAAAAGCAGCAGTTGCTCTATCCATATTTTCTACTTTATTTGCTGGTGCATGGTGGTTGAATGTGGAGCAAAAAAGGGACTATGTGGAGCATTACCATAATGAGGATTCCTCCATTGTGTTAATCGGATCGAATCAACAGGGCGGTTTGAATGTCATCCAGCCATTTAAGCCACGCGAGTATATACGGATAGTAGTGGCTAAAAAGGAAAAAGAAGAAGTGGAACCGACCTGATATGGATACTTGGACCGGAAAAACACATCTGTATACCGCGTAAGGCTTCGCTTTAGCGGCAAAAGAGCAAACGCAAAAAAGAAGACGGTTATACTCTACGTATAGCCGTTTTCTTGTGGAAGTAAGCCGATTTCAAATATTTCTTGTAAGAATGCGCTTTCACGAGAGGGCCGTCCTTGAATTATCGGACAGGATTCTGTAAAGTGAAAATTGGCATGCAAATATGTTTTTGGAGGTTATTATATGACACATATTCGCTTCGATTATAGCAAAGCACTATCATTTTTCGGCGAACATGAAATTACATACTTACAGGATGCGGTGAAAGTTGCCCATCATTCCTTACATGAAAAGACCGGTGCAGGAAATGACTACCTTGGTTGGATTGACCTGCCTACAGAATATGACAAAGAAGAATTTGCACGTATTGTAAAAAGTGCAGAAAAAATCAAAAGCGATTCGGACATTCTTTTAGTAGTAGGAATCGGTGGTTCCTACCTAGGTGCTCGTGCAGCGCTTGAAATGTTGAACCATTCCTTCTATAACGCTTTAACAAAGGATCAGCGTAAAACTCCTCAGGTCGTTTTCGTAGGTAACAACATCAGTTCTACTTATATGAGAGATCTGATGGACCTGTTAGAAGGAAAAGATTTCTCTATTAACGTGATATCGAAATCAGGTACAACAACAGAACCTGCTCTTGCGTTCCGTATCTTCCGCAAGCTTTTAGAAGAAAAGTACGGAAAAGAAGAAGCACGTAAACGCATTTATGCTACAACAGATAAGGCGCGTGGTGCATTAAAAACATTGGCTACAGAAGAAGGCTATGAGTCCTTCATCATTCCGGATGATGTAGGTGGTCGTTATTCTGTCCTTACAGCTGTAGGATTATTGCCGATTGCTGTATCTGGAGCGGACATCGAAGCGATGATGAAAGGTGCTGCAGATGCAAGCCGTGACTTCTCCAAGTCAGAGTTGGAAGAGAACCCTGCTTATCAATATGCGGCAGTGCGTAATGTCCTCTACAACAAAGGCAAAACGATTGAAATGCTAATCAACTATGAGCCAGGGCTTCAATATTTCTCTGAATGGTGGAAGCAATTATTCGGTGAAAGTGAAGGAAAAGACCAAAAAGGAATTTTTCCTGCGTCCGCTAATTTCTCAACTGATTTACACTCTATGGGGCAATATGTACAAGAAGGCCGCCGTGATCTGTTTGAGACGATCATCAAAGTTGAAACGCCTCGCCATGAGTTGAAAGTGGAAGAGGAAGCAACTGATCTCGATGGGTTAAACTATCTTGCAGGCGAGACTGTGGACTTTGTCAACACGAAAGCGTACGAAGGAACACTTCTTGCCCATACAGACGGAGGGGTGCCGAACCTTGTGGTCAATATTCCTGCAATGGATGCGTACACTTTCGGGTACCTTGTGTACTTCTTTGAAAAAGCATGTGCGATGAGCGGATACCTGCTTGGGGTAAATCCATTCGACCAGCCAGGAGTGGAAGCGTACAAAGTAAACATGTTCGCTCTTCTAGGCAAGCCTGGATTTGAAGAAGTAAAAGCAGAACTAGAAAAACGACTAAAATAACCCAATAAATGTTGGATTATGGACACCCTAGCTGTTGATTGGAGCAAAAGGCGAAGACTCCTGAGGGAGATAGCGGTAGCTTGAGACCCGCAAGCGTTGTGAGGAGGCTCAAGCACCGCCACTAGGAAAGCGAAGCCATTTGCGGAAAGCAACAGCGGCGTCTAACCTAACTATTAAAATAAGGGATAGTTCCTACGACCACCAGGTTGCAAGGAACTATCCCTTTTTCCATATGCATGAAAACCCCTCCATGGGGAAACCTACCGATATAAAAGGAGGGATTGCTATGATTCCTATTCCTTCAAAAATCGAAGGTGCGGAGTTTCAGTTGTATAAATTAGAGCAGGAACTTAAACCCATCGGGTATTCCATCGGAGGAAACTGGGACTATGACCACGGCTATTTTGATTACAAAATAGATGACGAAGTCGGATACCAATTCTTAAGGGTGCCATTTCAATCTGTGGACGGTCAGTTGGATTCACAAGGAACAACAGTAGAACTTGGGAGACCGTTCTTGCTAGCTCACAAATACCAAGTCGGGATAGATGACAATGTCCATGTATGGAACAGGACGGCATCCTTTGATCAATTCTCGGAACCGGAAGACCCAGATGCAACTTTTCCAAAGGAATTCATCGAGCTTGGACATACTCTTGTACATGAGCTCGAAGCAGTACTCGGTAGAGATTAATCCTTGATCACAAGTAGACAGTCATCTTCTTGTATCAGCGTATAGAGGGGAGGGTTGACCATTGTGTCCCCTCTCCTTTTTATTCCTATTAAAAGGGTCTTGTTTTGCAAAAGCTGATTACTTATCTTTTCAAACGTTTCCCCCACAATATCCTTTTCCACCTCCAGATACTTTAACTTGCTTCCTTTCAATTGATCAAGCATGTTCAACAACGTACTAGACATTCCATTGGACATCATACTATTTGTCATGACATAGCTTGTAAACATGTTTGTCTGGATGACTTCATCCGCACCGGCACGCTGCGCATTCTTTACTTGCACAGAGGTCAGGATCTCCACGATCGTGTAAACATTAGGGTTCAATCCTTTTACAGCAAGCAAGGTAAGGACAGAGTTCATGTCTGCTTGCACTTCGGTTTTACTTTGATCCGCAGATATGACAACAAATGCCGCAACCTTCACATTTGCTGCCAATAATGTTTGGTCATAGCATGGGTTCCCCTTGATAAAATGCACGTTCTGATCATGAAGGGGGTTCTTTTCTAGGGTTTGGTCAATCATAACGATAGACAATGGTTTATTGCTCATGGAATTGATTTGTCTCAGCGTTTCCCTGACCCGTTCATTCCAGCCAATAACAATGATATGTTCCGATCCTCGATAATCCACTTTGCCCTCCAAATAATTGTTTTGTGTAGAAATGGCGCTTGCTGCCAATGAAACAAAATAAGTAGTAACAAAACCTGTTCCAAATAGAATAAGTATAATGCCAAGAGACCTTCCTGTTACAGTGACAGGTACATAATCTCCATATCCCAGTGTAGCCGTAGTAACGACGGCCCACCACACACCGTCAAAAAACGTCGGAAATTCATCTGGTTCAATAAAATGTATCAGCACACCGAATGTCATGTTAATGATGAAAATGATGATGAGAATTCTTGCAATCAATGGCCAGTGTACAAACTTGAAAATAAGGGAAGTCTGCTCTTTGATCTTTTCCATCTATTGTTCATCCTCACTTGAAATGAATGTCAGCACTTCTTTGACGATGGAATTTATTTTTTTGTTCAAAGCCTCTTCGCCATATTTTTGCTTCCCGGCTTCAATCAGTTTTATAACCTCATCATTAAACGATATGATAGGCTTGTCGTCTTCGGACTCATTGTAAAATTCAATAAATCGATCCAGACTTTCGTTCATTTTATCAATCGCATCACTAAGCTGATCCTTTTCATCCTGCCTTAATTTCATGTTGCTCACCTCTTTTCCCATTGTTGACATAATGGAGTAAAGGTTAAACTTCCAAGGGGATAAAATACCTTCTATTAGGGAAAATAATGGTGAATGTATAGGAAAGATTCTTATAAGAGCAGGAGTGACAAACATGGAAGAAAGACGTGCTAGACAAATATTATCCTCATCAGCAATGATTGAGGTCACCTTTGAAGGAACTAAAGTATGGATCGACTCATTAAGTGAAGATGGGAAGACTGCTACGGTACACCTTCGTGGCCCTGGAGAAGAGCGGACACAAGTAGCTGTGTCCGACTTGGTAGAAGCGGGAGAATAGGAAGAGTGTAGAGGGCTAAGTCGGCATATGAATGTGCTGGTTCTGGTTTGTTTCGGTTATAAGGCGGGTATCACCTACTATCAATAAGTGAGGTGATAAGGAAATGACATCCTTTAATGAAACTGCCATTATTTCGTATGTGGAGTCCAGGATACAAGAGTATTGTAAGGAACTGGAGAAGACCACTTCAGGAAGTCTTGACCATGATATTGTACTTGGCAAAATTGAGGCCTATAATGAATTCCTCGAACAGTTCGGGTACGATAGAGTGCATTGTACACTAAAATAAATAAAAAAAGGTGGCCACCACACAAACCGTGGAGACCACCTTTTTTCTATTTAGGTTCTGTAAGTTTATCTACTGCATTTGCTATGGCCCCATCACCAGTAACATTACACGCCGTACCGAAGCTGTCTTGCGCAAGATATAGGGCAATCATCAATGATACCATCGTGGAATCAAAGTCGAGCATGGTTTGTAGAAGTCCGATAGCTGCCATAACAGCCCCGCCAGGTACACCAGGTGCAGCAATCATCGTCACACCAAGCATCATGATAAATGGCAGAACGATAAAGAAGGAATAATCCATGCCATTGATGAACATGATGGCCATCGCGCAGGAAACGATGGTGATCGTACTTCCCGATAAATGAATATTCGCTAGCAATGGAACGGTAAAGTCTGCCGTTTTCTCCCTGACTCCCATGTTCTTTGTGCGTTGAAGAGTCACAGGAATGGTAGAAGCGGATGATTGAGTCCCAAGAGCTGTAAAGTAGGCTGCCATCATGGACTTCAACATCGCAAACGGATTCTTTTTCGATAAAGCACCGCTTGCAGAGTATTGTAATAGTAACATGGTAAAGTGTAAAAGAATGATAAGAACAAATACTTTAGCAAAAACACTGATAATTGTTTGCACTTGTCCACCGTAAGTCATATTTGCAAATATCCCCAAGATATGAATAGGTAGGAGTGGAATGATCACTTTGGAAATGACAAGTTCAATGATACTTCTAAACTCTATCATCGCTGTCTTTAATGTTTCCCCTTTAATTGCCGACATTCCAAGCCCTAGAGTAAAGGCGATAATTAGTGCAGTCATCACCTCGAATGGTGCAGGAATTTCAAGCTCTAGGAAGGGCTTCAGCAAAGCTTCCTCTGGATTGTCCATGGCACCTGAAAGGCTGGCGTTTTTCAGAAGTGTCGGATACAAGGAGCTTGCCACAAAGTAGGCCAACGCTCCTGCTGCAATAGTGGAAAGGTAGGCAATGGATGCAGTGATACCCAGAAACTTACCTGCTCCCTTTCCGATTTCTCCTATTCCAGGTGCAATGAACGCAATGATGATAAGCGGTATTGCGAAACCTAAGAAGTTCCCGAAGACTTCATTAAATGTAACGAATATTTTTACAAACCATTCCGGGGCAAAGCTTCCTATTGCCACACCTAATAGAATGGCTACAATAATTCTTGGTAAAAGTCCGAATTTCCTCATGGTGTCCTCCCTATAAATACATATGTCTATACTATATTGAATATTGTACTATCTTACATAATCCTCTCGTAAAAAGAAAGATTAAAATGAACTTATTTTAAAAAACTTTTTTCCAAAACTCTTTTTTAAAAAAATTTAAACTGTACAAGTATAAAACGGTGCCAGATGGGCACACTACTACAGAAATTCACCATAGTTGCAGCAAATCTTGTAAGTCTTCACCCGTAACAAGTATGACTTTTCAAATGGAAGTTACTAGCAAAACCAAATAAGACTTGATTTTTTGATACATAACCTCTATGATTAAGTTAATTGTTTTTGTTCGGTAAGGCTGATAGAAGGAATTTACTTCAATGTTTTTCGTCTTGAAAGATTATGCAGAGCAAGAATGGTAATACAATTGTGGAGCAATCCACTGTAGGAGGAAACATTATGTTAGAAGGTAAAGTAAAATGGTTCAACGCTGAAAAAGGTTTCGGTTTCATCGAAGTAGACGGACAAGACGATGTATTCGTTCACTTCTCCGCTATTCAAGGTGAAGGTTTCAAATCTTTAGAAGAAGGTCAAACAGTAACTTTCGAAATCGAGCAAGGCGCTCGTGGACCTCAAGCAACTAACGTTCAGAAGTAATTTTTGACGTTTGATAAAAAGGCTCTCCATCTGGGGGGCCTTTTTTGTGTTGTTTTTTGTATTGGCTGTTTTCATAAACTTTGTTGCTTTTTCGTATTTTTAAACCCACCGTAACATTCCTTACTGTCGTGCTCTTTTCCCGGCTGTACAGAATAAACTACATGCCTGTCTTAGAGTAGATAAGCTGTAAAAAGTCCAATTGCCGACTTTTTACTAGTGAATAGCAACAATCTTTGAGAAAAGAGCCTTTGTCTTACACTACAATTCTTATCTATAATTTCCACCTCCACTATTTCATCAATTTACACACCCCTTTAAGGATTTCCTACTATACTATATGGAATCTATTAAATGTTACTAGATTTACACCGGAAAGAAGCCAACAATAGAGGGGGAAAGAATATGGAAGTTAGGGACTTATTCAATTTGGAAAATAAAACAGCCATTGTGACAGGTGGAGGCAAAGGGCTTGGTGCCCAGATAGCGACGGCACTTGCTGAGGCAGGTGCGAATGTTATCGTTTGCTCGCGCGATCTTGTCTCCTGCCAAAAAGTAAGCGAGGAGTTGAAACAGAAGGGCGTAAAGTCGTTGGCATTTGCCTGCGATGTAACAAAAGAAGAAGAGATACAACATGTAATTGATGAAACAGTAAAACAGTTCGGGTCATTGGACATTCTGATAAACAATAGTGGGACATCGTGGATGGCACCGACATTGGACTTGCCGGCCGACAAGTGGGATAAAGTGATGAACGTGAATCTTAAGGGATTATTTTTGTTCAGCCAAAAGGCTGCAAGAGTCATGGTGAAACAAGGTAGTGGAAAAATTGTAAATATCGCCTCTGTTTCAGGGCTTGGAGGTACAGACCCAAGTTTAATGGATACGATTGCTTACAATACGAGCAAAGGGGGAGTCATTACCTTTACAAAAGACCTTGCGGTAAAACTTGCTCCTCATAATATACAAGTGAATGCTATAGCTCCAGGAATGTTCCCGACAAAGATCACCAAAAGCATTCTCGAACACTCAGCCCCAGCATTAAAAGGGCAGATTCCTGCAAAACGCTTTGGAGGAGAACACGACCTGAAAGGTGCTGCTGTATTCTTATCCTCACGGGCATCTGATTACTGCATTGGTCACATTTTAGTAGTAGATGGAGGAATGACCTCCTTAATTTAAACATACGTACAAGTAGCAAAAATATTTATAACAACGATTGATTAAGATGAAAGGGTGAACCAACCATGTTGGATTCAGGCGAAAAAAGTAAAGAAAGGAACAAACGATTTAAAGTCAAAGCGATACAAGTAGAAAACCAGTGGAATCGGGTGATAAAAGATGGACTCAACCGTGAGTCGATCTTTCGGGTTGTTGGGTTGGAAAGTGAGCTTAAAGCTGATAAATTACGCATGATTAGAGAACAGGTGGAAGTCCTATCATTAAAATATAACTTTCCTACTAAAAATGATGTAGCGAATATCGCTAAGTTGCTTATTCAAATAGAAGATAAAATTGATCGTTTGGAAGAGCATATGCATGAGGCTAATTTCCAAACAGATCAATCGGAAGTACAGAGTCCATATCCCAAGAAAAATATGGTAAAGGTAATAGTGGAGGACATGATGCAACGTCAAGCAATTGTATCCAAGGTCCCAGGAATTGATGCAAAAGTTGTTCGCCCTGATACTGGTGAGCATGATGGATGACTTTCAGTTAGAAACTTGGAAGAAAAAGATGGTCCACTATAATGAAACGCCATATAAGAATGGAGTAACACCTAGAGAATCCATTTGGAAAAAGAATAAAGCGACACTCTGGTATTACAAGGCTCCTGAAAAAAAATACAACATCCCCATATTCATCATCTACTCCTTGATCAACCAGCCCTTTATATTAGATCTGCAAACTGGCGGCAGTACCGTTGAAGCACTTGTGCAAAAAGGGTTTGACGTCTATTTAATAGATTATGGCAAACCGGGAATGGAGGATAGGGATATGACACTAAGTGATTATATTACCGAATACATTCAAGCGGGTATAAAAGTGGCAATAAAACACTCTAGAGCAGATGAGATGACCATAATGGGTTATTGCTTAGGAGGAACACTGGCAGCCATCTATGCCTCCATTGCGAAAGAACCGATAAAGAACCTTGTCCTGTTTGTTACACCAATCGACTTCCATACACCTGCATACTTTGACAAATGGGTCAAAGCTTTGCGACAAGGGGAAGTCAGTAAGTTTAGTTATGTGGAGGAACTGGGAATCATCCCTGCTTCACATGTAGAAACAGGAATAAGAATGGTCACCTCTCCTATATATTTCACTCCATACCTATCTCTTCTATTAAATCGCCAAGATAATGCATATGTGGATAAATGGCTGCGGTTTAACACATGGACAAAAGGGCATATTCCTTTAACAAGTGGAGTAGCTAAGCAGATAACCGAAGATCTGACTAAGGAAAACAAGGTAATAAGAGACCGTTTTGAAGTGAACGGCAAAAAGGCAAGGCTCTCCAATATAACTGCAAATCTATTGGTGGTTGGCACAGAAGGCGATCGTCTTGTTCCACTAGATCACATATTGCCGATAATGGAAAAAGTATCAAGTGTGGATAAGCAAGTTCATATTCTTCAGGGTGGGCATACGGGAACTTCGGTGCATAATGGCAAGCTTCCAGACTATTTGGAGAGCTGGTTAGATGAACGCTCAAATTTAATAGAAAAGCTTTAATAAACGCCGCTGTTGCTTTCCGCATAAGGCTTCGCTTTCCGCGGGGCGACCTTGAGCCTCCTCACAACGCTTGGGGGTCTCAAGATTGTCGCTACTCTCCCGCAGGAGTCTCCGCCTTTTGCTCCAAGCAACAGCTAGAAACTAGCTCATTATCGACAGTTAACTTTAACAGAGCTAATAGAAAAAAAGTAGAGGAGGGGTAATGGTGGTTTATTTATATCAGCATACAAAAATAGATTTGGATCCGTATGTAGAGTATATGGGCATAGGAGCATGCGTCTTTAAAATGTTCCTGACCTATCTAAAAGAGGAACAATAGAGGAGCTTTCTAGCTTCTCTATTGTTTTTACTTTCCGAAATATTACTGGATACCAAGGTAAATAATGTTAAGTAAGACGTGGAGAAACATTATTTCAGTAAAAGAGTGGGAGTTTTTCATTCTATAATTAAAAAGTAGAAAAAAGCTTTTGAAATAAGGGTTTAATGGTGTGAATGGAGGGGAAATGCTACGTGAAAAGTGTGAATTTGAGTGGTTGTTCAATAGTGTTTAGATGTAAAATATCAAAGCATACATATGAAATCAATGAAACAAGCGGTTCAAATAATTGATTATAAAAGCTATAATGCATATAGCACAAGGTTTAATGTGCAATTTTATGGTAATTTTTTTCAAGGCATGTAGAGCTACGTAACACACACCTTTTACTTTTTTACTGAGATAAGTCATGCGGGGAGGTTGAAGATAATCGGTATTAATAGTTTGTCCACCTTCAATAGTGATTCTGAAACACAACTAGATGCATCCAAGGGATTTATCCTGTTTGATTCTGATCTGAAAGTCAGTTCCATTGATGATGGTGCCAGAGAAATACTGGGACTAACCAATCAAATAGCAATAGGACGCCTCCTTCCCAATCTATTAGAAAAAGATGCATTCAAGATATTGCTTAATTATATATACAGTGTAATACAAGGAGATCTATTTGTACAACAGGATATTAAAATTTCCGATAAACCGATCCAATGGTATAAGACTATCATTTACCCTGTTGATAACAGACACTATTCTATGCTGTTAGTGGATATCAATCAGCAAAAAAGGCTGGAAGAAAAGCTTCTACACAACAACAATAAGCTAGAAGTCCTTTATGATTCGGCTTCAAAACTGACTACTATGAAGAACCCTAAGGAATTGCTGGATTCGTTATTTAATAGGCTATCCCAAGTATTGGATCTTGATATCTATATTAATTATATTTGGGATAAAAAACAGGAACGGCTGGTATTGGCGAATTACCAAGGTATCTGTAATGAAAAGACCGAATACATGACCTTCATTGATAAAGGTTCTGCAGTTTGTGGAACTGTTGCACAAAATATGAAAAAAATGGTAGTGGAGAATGTTGATAACTGCCATAATAAAAAAGTTGACCTAATTCGCTCTTTAGGAATTAAAGCCTATGTGTGTGAGCCATTAATTTCATTTGGGGAACTCGTCGGTACGATTTCTTTCGGTTCTAAGAAACGCTCCACTTTTACATCAGAAGAACTTGATTTAATACATTCCATTTGTCATCAAGTTACGATAGTACTGGATCGTATGACCAAGGTGAAAGAGTTAACTCAAAGTACAGAAACCTTAGAAGTGGCGAACCTGCATCTTATGGAAAATGAAAGAAAGCTCCGAGATATCTTTGAAGGGGCACAAGTTGGAATCATCATTATCGATAATAGCGGGGAGATTATCGAGTTGAATCCTGCTGCCGGTTACATTTTGGGGGTTCAGAGTGAAAATCTTCATGGGGTGAAACTCAACAATTTTGTTAGTGAAGCGAATAAAGTTACCTTAAGGGAACACTGGGAACATCTTCTTAAATACGGGAAAGCCCAAGACAATGAATACATAATTTTCAGACCGGATGGGTCAGAAAGAATTATCAGTTTTTCTGCATCAAAGAATATTTATTATGGCCATCACCTAATAATATTTCATGATTTAACGCTACAAAAAAATATCCAAAACTCCCTCATTATAGAGAGAAATGAAGCGGAGAGAGCAAGTAAAACGAAAACTAATTTTCTGGCAATGATTGGCCATGAGTTAAGATCGCCTCTAAATTCGATAATAGGATACAGTCAAGTGCTCGAAGAAGACCAGAAGGATCCGCTGACAGATAAGCAAAAATCTAGGCTTGCAAAAATATTATCGTCTAGCAGACATCTTTTGCAATTGATTAACAATATTCTTGAGCTAATCAGAATCGATACTAAACCCGAAACAATCAAAGCTAATGTGAAGACGGTCCGTATAAAAAACGCCATATGGGATTGTTTACAGGCTGTTAGTAGTAATGCAAACGACCATGGAGTATCTCTTCATATCGAGAAGGACGTGGAGGATATTACCATTGAAATTGATCCGATTCGCTTCCAACAGGTATTGGTCAACCTTCTGAATAACGCTATCAAATACAATAAGGAAAATGGAACGGTCACCTTGTATTGGAGAGTGGACGGGAGCTATTTGGCCATTTTTGTAAAGGATACAGGTATTGGTATCGCTCATGAACATCATGACAACATATTTGAGCCATTTTATCGCATCCATCATGCCGGATATAAAATTGAAGGTACAGGAATAGGCTTGACTCTTGTAAAACAGAACGTTCTTGAAATGAAAGGGACGGTAGGCGTTTCAAGTATAGAGGGAACAGGGAGTACCTTTTGGATAAAGGTACCGATATAATACATCGAAAGAAAGGGGTTTTCTTCGATTGAAACCAATAAATGTAGTAATTGTTGATGACAATCAGGATTCTCTTGAAATATTACAATTTTTTGTCAGCGAACTGAAGGATTTTTCTATTGTTGATACTTGTAGAAGCGGAGAAGAATTGATTGATAGTGTAATGAAGAATAATGTGGAACTTGTTATTGCAGATATCAACATGCCTGAAAAAAACGGGCTGGAAGCAATAAAAGAATGTCTCGTGTTCTCACCAGAATTAAAATTCATTTTTGTAACAGGATATAATGAATTTGCTGTGGAGGCATTCGATATTTCCGCAGTCGATTATATTGTGAAACCAATAGAGAAAGTCAGGCTGTATAAAGCGTTGGAGAGAGCCAAAGTCTACCTTCTTAACGAAGGGACGGAGGTAGAGGGGAACTCAGTTAACAAGAGACTTTCCGTACGTTCAAACAGCTCCTTCTACTATATTCCGTTTGAAGATATCATCTTTATTGAAAAGTCGGGCAAGAAGTGTATCATCTATACAACTAAACAGGCAGTTGAAACTTATGAAAACATCAGTGACATTTATAAGCAGCTAGATCGGAACTTTTATCGTACCCATCGCTCCTATATTGTTAATTTGCGTATGTTATCGCATATCACTCCTAAAAATGAAACATATTTCGCATATTTTACTAATCACGAAAAATATGCACATATATCCAAATTGAAAATAAATGAAGTGCAAGAACTCCTAGCTCAAATCACGAAACCGTAAGTTTATTTCGTGGTTTGAGTTTTTCTTTTAAACGAAATTTTATGAGAGTGTTCTTATTTTTCATAATAATTCCATTATTGTTCTAAAATGCAGATTCTATGCAGGTGAAATGACAGTGTGGAGTACTGAAAAGCAAAAATATCCAGCTAAAAGGTCTAGAGAACATTGGACAAAGGCTAAAGATGTTCGTTAAAATATTTAATATAGAGAGAGTTTAATAGAATATCCAAGAATTGAATCCTTCACTTCACATATAACAATTTGGAGATTTTTAAAAAGATGAGGTTATCTTATTTAAAATTTTCACAAGCATTGTAGTTTTTTATGAAAAGCTTTTTTGAAAATTTAATAAGGTACCCACTTCAACCACTTAAAATATCCGTTATATGGGAGGGGATAAAATGGATTCACTTAGTGATGAATCTTTACTGGAAGTATATGAAGTAGCAAGAATAAATGATTTAAATGATGAATTTATAAAATTGATATTGGATGAATTAAAGAGAAGGAATGTTGAATTACCTGTCTCTCAAACATAGAGAAAATAACCATTCACCATAAAAGATGTGAGCGAAAAGCCGGCATCTTTTTTCTGCATGAAAATATCCTTGCACCCAGAAAGGGGTCACATACTATGTACATTGTTCATTCAACTTTCCAAGTTCCCGCTGAAAAGGCGGATGAAGTCATATCTATCTATCATAATCGCTCTAGATTTGTGGAGAAGGCAATAGGATTTCAGCGCTTTCTTCTTCTGCAAAATGAAAAGAAAGATGGAGAACTCACTGTATTTATGGAGTGGGATTCAAAAGAAGATTTTCTTGCATGGGTAAGTAGTGAAGATTATAAACGGATCCATGAACTGGAAAAGAAGTATCCAGATCAAGAGCTGGCCGCCATTATCCCAACCATCACAAGATATAAGGTGGTATCAACATGACCAACATGTTATGGACGCCAACTGTTCAAAAGATAAAGGCAGATATTGGTGACTTGAATGTAACTCCTATTGTAGAAAAAGTAGTGTGTACTATGTACCGGGATTTCCCTTTCCTGGAAGAAAGGTTCGGAGACAAAGGCAAAGAACGAACCATCGAAGATAACTTCTACCACTTTCTCTACCTTCATACAGCTTACAAACTGAAGGACACTCAAACCTTTATCGAATACACCATGTGGCTCAACGGTGTGCTGGTAAGCAGAGGGTTGAAAACGGATATGATTATTTATAACTTCGAAAAAATCCAAGAAAGCATGCCAGGAATGCTAGACAAAGAGGTAGAAGAAAGCTTCTTATCCTACCTGCATGAAGGTATCCGTGCGCTTCATGAATATAAGCAAGATAGCGAGAGTGAATAAATGGAACGGGACAGTGTTGAGGACACTGTCTTTGCTTTTATTGGAGGTGTTGTGAAGTGAAAAGGTACAAGGTTTTCTTTTATGGACTTGGTATTGGTTTCATCTTGTGCACTCTTTATTCATTTTACATTTATCTCTCGGACCCAACATGGGGAGATTTGACCGCTGTAGCATCTTTTATCGTTTTATTTCCAGCTACCATTTTTATTTCATTAATCTTGCAGGTAGTGGTCATTCTTTATGCTAGAGGAAGAAAATGAATGGGGAATTCACAGGATTGTCATGTGTTTAATGAAGAAGCAAGGAAGAAGTGTTTTATAATAGAATGTATCATGTTTGATAAAGGAAGGCTGATAGATAATGACAAACACTACTATGGGCAGGTTTCGAATGATGGGATTAATAGAAGGCGGTTCATTGCTTGTTCTTCTTTTTATAGCAATGCCTTTGAAATATGGATTTGATATCCCGCAAGCAGTAAGTGTCGTCGGGGCATTACATGGCTTTTTGTTTATCACTTATATTCTATTTATAGCTTATATCACTTTTAAAATAAGATGGTCCCTAATGTGGGCTGCAGGCGCTGTAGCTGTTGCTTTCATCCCATTCGGTAATTTTGTGTTTGATAACTATTTGAAGAAATCTTCTCTTGTGAACTGACTCCGCTGGTGGGAGTCAGTTTTTTTCAAATGTGGAAGTATAATACGGTTGATTTCCGTTTCAGGCGCTTCGCTTTCCATCGCATTATTCGCTATAATGAATAGAATCTAGTTAACGTATTAAAGGAGTAGTTGCTTTCGTGAAGGTTGGTCGGATATTATCGATCGTTGCATTTTTTTCATTATATAATATATTGATGTTTTATCTTGGTTGGAATGGATTGATCTGGTTAAAGGCGGTGTTTTCATTCCAACATGAAGCGCTTTATTGGATAGCCATCACCATTTTTTCCTATGCCTATATTCTTGGGAGAATGGTAAAGCCGCTGAACTGGTTATCTGTAATCGGTTCGGTATGGTTTGGGGTCATTCAGTACGGTCTGCTTTTGTTCCCGGTGGCGAACCTGACTGTCTGGTTACTTGGCTTTTCGCGAGTGCCTGATCAAGCTGTCATAGGCATGGTTGGAACGGCTACCGCCATCATTCTGGTCAGTATTTTCGGTTATGGACTTTATAATGCCTATAGCCCCGTAATTAGAAAATATGAAGTCACCATACCGAAAAAATCCTATATAAAAAAACTTCGTATAGCCGTAGCATCTGACATGCATTTTGGTAAACTGTCAGGTGTTGCGCATGCCAAAAGGCTTGTAAAAATGATAGATCGCATCAAACCCGATATTATTCTGCTACCAGGTGATATCATTGATGACGAGCCAGAGCATTTCCAAAAGAAAAATATGGGGGCTATCATGAAACAGCTTCATGCTCCGCTCGGAATTTATGGTGTTTTAGGAAACCATGAGTACTACGGAAGAGAGATCCCAACTTTCCTTAAAGAGATGAAGAAAGTGGATATACGCATATTGATGGACGAGGTAATCCAAGTAGGAGATAGTATTTATCTGCTCGGCAGAAAAGATAAAACAGATTCAAGGAGAAAGTCGTTCCAACAACTGGTGAACGACAGCGAACTCGACAGTTCCCTCCCTCTGATTGCTATGGATCATCAGCCAGCAGATTTGAAGGAAGCGCAGGAAAGCGGCGTAGATCTCATCGTATCAGGCCATACCCACAGAGGACAGATGGCGCCAAACCATCTTATCACCAAAAGGCTGTTCGAATTGGATTGGGGCTACTTGAAAAAAGGTCAGTTGCATGCATTTGTTTCCTCAGGTTTTGGTTTCTGGGGTCCGCCACTAAGAATCGGCAGCAGATCGGAAGTATTAGAAATTGTCATAGAATTTAAAGAAGAAGGGTTATCAAATAATGAATAGAACTTTCCAGCAATTTAATCTTGGCGAAGACATCGTGAAGGCCTTGACAAGCCTACAATATAATAAGCCTACCAATGTACAAGAAGAAGTGATTCCCGTTGCATTGAAGAAACGGGATATCATTGTAAAATCACAGACAGGAAGTGGGAAAACAGCTTCTTTTGCCGTCCCTCTATGTGAGCTTGTCCAATGGGAAGAAAATAAGCCACAGGCTTTAGTCCTGACCCCAACAAGGGAACTTGCCGCCCAGGTAAAGGACGATATAACAAATATCGGCCGCTACAAACGAATTAAAGCATCGGCCATTTACGGAAAGCAGCCCTTCGAAAGGCAAAAGCTTGAGCTGAAGCAAAAGTCTCATATAGTTGTAGGTACACCAGGTCGGGTTTTGGACCATCTTGAAAAAGGAACACTAGAAGTGGATAAGCTATCATTTCTTGTCATTGATGAAGCGGACGAAATGTTGAACATGGGATTTATTGATCAGGTAGAGGCAATCATCCAAAGACTTCCGGTCAATAGAACAACCATGTTGTTTTCTGCCACCTTGCCCCAAGACATTGCACAACTTTCCAAGCAATACATGAAAGAGCCTGCTTTTATTGAAATAAAAGATGGCGGTATGACGACAGAGAGAATAGAGCATGTATGGTATGAGGTGGAGGAAGAAGGGAAGTTCACTCTTTTAAAGGATATAACAGTAGTGGAAAACCCCGATAGCTGTATTGTTTTCTGTGCCACGCAAGAAGAGGTGGACAGGCTTTATCGTAGATTGCATCGGGCAGGATATCCATGTGGAAAGTTGCACGGAGGGTTGGTGCAGGAAGATAGATTTTCTGTAATGAATGCTTTCAAACGGGGAGAATTCCGTTATCTAATAGCAACGGATGTGGCCTCAAGAGGGATTGATATTGAAGATATAAGTCTGGTAATTAATTATGATATTCCTTCCGACAAGGAGCGCTATGTACATCGAACCGGCAGAACGGCAAGGGCTGGGAAATCCGGAAAAGCCATCACCCTTATGACTGCAAGAGAAAACCATTTCCTAGAAGAGGTGGAAGCCTATATCGGCTTTAACGTTTCCAAATCTGAAGCGCCAAGTCGTGATACAGTTGCAAAGAGTGCCGGTGCGTTTCAAAAGAAAATGCAGAACAGTCCTATCAAGAAAGTAGATAAAAACGCCAAATTAGAGCGGGATATCATGAAGCTTTATTTTAACGGTGGAAAGAAAAAGAAAATCAGGGCGGTGGATTTCGTGGGTACGATCTGCCAAATCGATGGAGTTACTTCTGAAGATATCGGAATTATTTCCATTCAGGACAATCAGACCTATGTCGATATCCTGAACGGAAAGGGCCAACTTGTGATGAAAGAGATGAAAAACCGCACCGTAAAAGGAAAACAATTGAAAGTGCATGAGGCACGGATAAAATAAGATTCTTAAACAAAAAAGCTCGCCATTCAAAGATTAAAATGGCGAGCTTTTATATATATGCCTAAAAAAAGAATAAATGCGCCATAAGTGCAGCAACAGGCAATGTTATGATGGTACGCTGCAGGAAGATGATGAACAGCTCCCAAATGGATAGAGGGATTTTGGATTTGATTAAAAGAATTCCAATCTCCGACATGTAGATCAACTGAGTCAATGACATGACCGCAATGACAAATCTAGTAAGCTCAGACTCTATTCCACTTCCGATAACTGCCGGCAGGAACATATCCGCGAACCCAACAATCATGGCTGGTGCCGCAGCTTGGGCTTCAGGAATTTGCAAGAGTTGAAGGAAAGGTATGAACGGATAGGATAGAATGTTGAAAACTTCCGTGTATTCCGCTACAACCAAGGCAATGGTTCCAAGCGCCATAACTAGTGGAATAAGTGCCATCCAGATGTCCACTACATTATAGATACCTTTTTTGACAACTTGCTTTGCACTCTTCACCTGGCCAGCTTTTTCAACGGCTTGCTGTAGTCCCCATTGAAAACTAGACACGCCGTTTGGAACCTTTTCATCGATTTTTTGACCAACCGGCTCATAATAGGTGTCCTTCTTACGCGACAGAGGGGGGATTCTCGGGCAGATGACTGCCGCAATGATCCCAGTAATCACCACTGTAAAATAAAATGGTACAAACATGTGATCAATGCCGATGAACTTTGCTATGACAAGACTGAATGCAATCGAAGCGATTGAAAAGTTCGTGGCCACAACAGCGGCTTCCCTTTTCGTATAATAGCCAGATTCATATTGCTGTGTAGTCAACAGCACCCCGACTGTTCCACTACCCATCCACGAAGCCATTGCGTCAATGGACGAACGTCCCGGAAGCTTGAAGAGAGGATGCATGACCTTTCTGACCAACGTCCCTATAAAATCCATCAAACCAAATTCTAGCAGTAGTGGCATAAAGAGACTTGCAAAAAGAAACCACACTGTAAGAACTGGTATAAGATCGTAAAGTACAATGACTCCTGTGAATTCGGAAGTGATAAACCCAGGTCCGAATTCCGTCAAAGTCATAACAGCGAAGGCTGCCCCAATTATTCGCAACGCAAGCCATATACCTCCGACATTCAATAAGGAGTCTAGGAAACTATCTTTTTTTATAAAAGATACTGGTAGCACTTTCACTATTAAACTGCTGAGTGCTGAAGCTACCAAGACTATTGTCATAAAAGTTGGAATTGCCCCATCAAAGGTAGTCAATACCCAGTCAGCCATTATCCCAAGTCCGATAGTGACATTTCCGTTGAAAGAAACCGGAATCAAGAAAAGAAGGACCCCAATCAAGGAAGGGATGGCAAATTTCAAAACTTGAGAAATAGAATAGGTCTTTACGCCTACTTGATTTGAGTGGGTTGTTTGTTTAGCAGATTGTGTACTCATACGTCTTGTCCCCTTTGGAATGATAAAAATGATAGAATATAATATTAATAAAAATAACATTATACGTATTTTTATACAACCCTCTATTTCAGTTTGATGTAGTTATATACAACAATGAGAAAGTAATCGAATATGCTGAAGCAAAAGGACTTCGAAATGATGCGGCCGTATTTGGTCATAATGTAAAATAAAGGATAGGCGGAATAGCTAATGGGAGAAGACACCAAACAATTAGCAGGTGCATGGACGCAGGCTGTAGGTACCGTGGTTGCTGCGATTGGGAGTACACCTTCCGTTCTAATTAATGAGAATGGCAGAACAGGGCTAGGATTGGTCGGTAATGTACTTCAAGCTACAGGGAACGGCCTTGAAGCGGATTCGCAAAGATCACTGTCCTACGGAAAGCTAGGCAATATGATACAAGCAACAGGTAATTTGACTGTGAGTACAGGTCTGGTTGTTAAATTTGAAGGAGATACTGGGGAACGATTAATCATAAGTGGCGACCTTATTCAAGCATTGGGTGCATTAACTGCTCTGGGAAGTGCGATCAGAAATTATATGGTTATTGGAAATCTGCTTCAAGCGATTGGGAACTCCTTACAGGCGATTGGAGGTAGTCGTAAACTAAGGGAGGAAAGAGGTGTGGCAGGAAGGCAATCCAATCTTAGCAATGAAGTGCTCATTGCTATTGGTAGTTGGGTTCAAGCGCTTGGGACCATCCTATTGGCAATAGGTTTGACTATTGAATGGACAAAATAATCCCCCGATTTCTGCGTGTAGGAATCGGGGGATACTTTTGTGTGTTAAAGCCTCACTTAAAAACGTTTATACGCCAATTGATTCGGCAATATTTGTTTGCCTCAGATAGTCCGCCAACAGCTGCGGAGCCGTCAGGAAAACGAGTCCATTACCTTCCAAGCTCTTTGGATAGCCAAGCGGAATGGTTCTTTTAATAAGCTGGGCATAAAGCTCAGGTTCTGAAAGTGCTCGTCCAAATTCCTTTTCTGATAGCTTCTTTATTAAGGCTAGTGCTCCAGCGACATGGGGGGCTGACATGGATGTACCACTGAAAACGGCATATCTGCCACCTGGTATGGTCGAAATGATCTTCTCACCAGGTGCTACAAGGTCAATTTCGTTGTTCGAGTTAGTAAAATAAGAGGATTTGCGTTGAAGATTGATAGAACCGACAGAGATGACTTCCGTATAGGCGGCAGGATAGGAGAACTCTTCCGTATGTTGATTCCCGTCTCCCTCATTACCGGCAGCGCATACGACAAGAATGTTATTCTGAATTGCTGATTGAATTGCTTCGTGTAATTCCGGTACGTCAATAGGACCGCCAAGCGACATGGATATAATATCCACTTTCTGTGAAGCGGCGTAATTGATGGCGTTAATGATCCATTCATACTCGCCTGACCCATTTTTGCCTCCAAGCGCTTTGAGAACGAGTAGCTTCGCTTCCGGTGCTACCCCGATAACGCCTGAGCCTGGATTTATTGCTGCAATCGTGCCTGCAACGTGTGTCCCATGGCCGTTATAATCTGTAAAGTTATCAGGATCTCCATTATCATCGTCCGTGAAATTTTTGCCTCCGATAATTCTTCCTTCCAGGTCAGGATGCTGGGCATCGCAGCCAGTGTCTATGACGGCCACTACGACTCCTTCTCCTTTATAGCCTGTCTGCCAGATTGCCGGAGCCTGGATGAGTTCAATACCTTCGGGAATCTGATGAGTTTCAAATAGCTGATTTTCCAGTTTGTAAGGAATCAAATGGACTAATTTTTCTTTTTGCATACAAAAACGCCTCCTAATCATTATTTTCAAACGGTGTGAAAAAGAAAGAAGGTGTTGCGTGTTACAGTATTACTTTCTGAAGATTCTATCAATAAATCTGTTATTTCACAAGTGCTGAACCTCCTAAACTAAAAGTAATATAAAAAATACATTTATGGAAATTTATTGAATAAGCTACCAAAATCCTAAAAATGAGTACAATGATACAGTTATCTAGAAAGGGGAGGTAGTTAAATGGGGTTATATTCAGAAAGAAATTGTTCAAGATATAATGTGCCTGGGACCATAAATGTTACTTGCACCAGTACTAGTACAAGTACGACTGGTGGAGGAAGTACAGGAGGGGAAGGAGGAGATGGGGGGCTGCCAGTGGCGCCTATAGCAGGTCCTCAAGGGCCTCAAGGAGAAGCAGGTCCAGCAGGTCCCCAGGGTGTGGCCGGTCCAGCCGGTCCAGCAGGAGCTCAAGGTGTAGCAGGTCCTGCTGGACCAGAAGGACCACCTGGTATTCAAGGGCCAACGGGACCAGCCGGACCAGAGGGCCCAGCAGGACCAGAAGGAGCAGTCGGACCAGAGGGGCCAGCCGGACCAGAGGGACCAGCCGGAGCTGATGGGCAAAGCGCCATTCTTCCGTACTCATCTGGTACACCAGTAGTACTAACAACAATTTTAGGCGACTTAATAAGTACAGGTGCTGCAATCGGTTTCGGAAGTTCATTAGAGGGTGTTAACATAGATGATGATACAATAGATGTATCAGGTGGAGGATCTATTCTTAACTTTGCATTCCCATTACCGCGAGAAACAACGATTACAGATATTAGTGCATACTTCACTGTCACTGCAGAAGTATCTCTAGCAACTCCAGTTTCAGTAATTGCTTCGATTTTCAGTGCACCACCAGGGGGTACTTTATTTACGGAAACGGGAATTACTGTCACCTTAGAACCGGAATTAGATGGGGTTATTACAATAGGAGAAGTTTTAACGGGTTCTAATAATGGCCTATCAGAAACCTTCCCACCAGGTACGAGGCTTTTAATGGTTTTCTACACCGAATCAGAAACAGCCTTGGCTTCTATTGTTACAGGGTTTGCAAGTGCAAGTATTGCATTAAATTGATTGTTTTTAGCATAGTTGATTCTAACTATGCTTTTTTGTTTTTTGCGTTAACCTCTCTCAGTCCTATGCCCACTAAGCCCCAGGTCTTATTGCAAAATATGGCTGAGGCTCATTATACGAAACCTCAAGTGAAGGTAAGATAAAGACATAGAAGGGAGGAACAACAAATGAAAAAATTTGGTTTGTTTTTAGTAGGTGTCATCGCATTCTTTGTGCTGCTGGCGAATATTGGTCCACTATTAGGCTTGGCTGTCAGCTTAATTGTTACTTATTATGCAGTGAAGGAATTTATGCGAACAGACTCAACTGGTACGAAGGTTTTATGGGGCTTCATCGCTTTCATTGCCATCGCGTTTTCCATCGCCAATGTTCCTGCAGTATTAGCAGTAGTCGCGGCGTACATCCTATATGTCGTCTATAAAAACTGGAATAAGGCGAAAGAAAGTAGTGACATCATAGAAGCGGGTGATCCGTTCACAAACTTTGAAAAACAATGGAATTCTTTAAACAAATAACTATTAAAGGAGAGGGATTGTAAAATGGCTAACTTATTTTCAAGAATCAAACAGACGATATCTGCTGACTTTCATGAGGTGTTGGATAAAAAGGAACAAAAGAATCCGATTTCCATGCTGAACCAGTATTTGCGTGATTGTGAGCGGGAAGTGGAGAAAGTACGCACTTTAGTAGAACGACAGAACTTGCTGAAAGAGGAGTTTGTCCGGGAATACCACCAGGCAAGCAGTCTAGCTGAGAAACGTAAGTCACAGGCTGCTGTAGCTGAGAAAGCGGGAGAGGCGGAGTTGATGGAATTTGCTAACCGAGAGCACCAGCAGTACGAAGAACGAGCGCACAATTTGAAGCTTTCTTTAGAGAAGGTTTCCCAAGACTTATCAAGTCTGGAGCAAAAATATGAGGAAATGAAACACCGTCTGAAGGATATGTATATAAAGCGAATGGAATTGATGGGAAGGGAAAATGTAGCGCGTGCCACTCACCGTATGAATCAGGTGGTGGATTCGGGAAAAGCGGAGCATTCTTACACTAAATTCAATGAAATGGAAAGTTATCTGGATCGCCTGGAGCACCAAGTGAATTCATCCTATCACCGCAATACCATTGATACACGCATTGCTGTACTTGAAAAAGAAATGAACGAATCAGAAGAGAAAACTCATTCTCTTTCTCAATAAAAACTGCTATTCTAAAGAGGCGTGCATATTGCGCCTTTTTTGGCTGCATGCTTACTATTACCATAGAAAGGGAGGTACAAGGCGCATGTTGAACAGAATGAAATCGGACTATCTAAGTTTTATCATCTTTGTGGGTGCATTCATTTTCATCTTGGAGATTCTTTTTTTCAATACGGGCCTTGTTTTTTCCTTTCTCTTTTCCGGATTGCTTATGTATGTGGGACGGAAGAAATGGCACTGGTTGGTCGGGAAAGTTTTGTTTGTAATCGGGTTGCTCTCGATTTCCTTTACCGTTTTCAATACAATGACTTTCAAATTTCTAATCTTAGCTACGGTATTGTATGTTCTATACCAATTTATTCAGGTGAAAAAGAACCCTGAAATGGTGAGGCCGGAAATTATGCCAAAGCGACAGGAGTCCGTCATCAGACAACCACAAAAATGGTTCCAGAATAAATTGTTCGGGAGACAGAAAACACCGGAGCATTCCTATACATGGGATGACGTGAATATTCAGTGTGGCATCAGCGACACGACGATTGATTTAAGTTACACAGTACTACCAAAAGGGGAAGCCACTATTTTCATTAGAAATGTGATAGGTAATATCGAAGTTCTAGTTCCCTATGAGGTGGAGCTGAGTGTCCAACACTCCGTTATGGTAGGTTCCACCACCATCCTCGAGCAAGAGGAGAAAAGCATCATTAACCAAACGGTGCATTTTCATACGGAAAACTATAAAGAAGCCAATCAGAAAGTGAAAATTGTCACCTCTGTCTTTGTTGGAAGTCTAGAGGTGAAAAGAGTATGAGTGTCTTAACGCGCCAAGTTTTATTTGCAACACTTATTTCGTTCGTCACCTTCCTTGTGTTGGTTGCTGTCACCTTTTTCTTTTTCCCCCTAATCAGTCTGGAAGCTTTATGGGCGGTCAAAGTATGGGATCTTCCATTTATTCTATTCATCACCATAGTAAGTATAGGCTTAGGAATTATCTTCGGTTTATTTTCCGGGGTGTTTTGGAGAAATCAATTAGATAAGGTTTATGATGAATTAAAAGCAGTGGAACAAGGGAAGAGCTTACGGGAAACACCGGCTAGCAGTGTTCAGGAGATATCCTCTATTGAAAATGTAATCTGGAAACTGCAGAGCCAGATTCAAGAACAAACAAAGCTATCCCAAAAAATCGCTAATGAAAAAGCCGAGGATTTGGAAATTCGGATTCAAGAAATCGTCTCACAGGAAAGAAACCGGCTTGCAAGGGAGCTTCATGATTCTGTCAGCCAGCAACTTTTTGCCGCTTCCATGCTCATGTCCGCAATGACGGAAACGAGAGAGGGCAAGGATTTGAATGAAACAAAACAACTCCTACTTGTAGAAGAGATGATTCATCAATCCCAACTCGAAATGCGTGCATTACTTCTTCATTTACGCCCAGTAGCTCTCAAAGGAAAAACGTTGCAAGAAGGTGCCGAAGAACTGTTACTGGAGCTCATGCAGAAGGTTCCGATGAGCATAACATGGAAAATAGAAAGCTTTCCCATTGATAAAGGAGTGGAAGATCACCTGTTCAGGATTCTGCAGGAAACCCTGTCCAATACACTTCGGCATTCCAAAGCGAACACCGTGGAGGTACTGCTTATTCAACGGGAGAACCTGATTATTCTCCGTGTGGTGGATGATGGAGTCGGCTTTGATGTCGAGCAGGCAAAGGCAGGTTCTTATGGATTGCAAAATATGCATGAACGCGCCGTGGAACTTGGCGGTACATTGAAAATAGTCAGTGTGGTAAACGAAGGAACAAGATTGGAAGTCAAAGTTCCCAAACTAGAAGTGGAGGAGGCTTGATTTAGAATGATTAGAGTGTTGTTTGTAGATGATCATGAAATGGTAAGGATTGGCGTAACAGCTTATTTGTCCGCTCAACCTGATATTGAAGTTATCGCGGAAGCGGACGATGGTTCCATTGCAGTAGATCTTGCTCTGGAACATAGACCGGATATCATTTTGATGGATCTTGTAATGAAGGAAATGGACGGAATTGAGGCTACAAGAAGAATTATTGAACAGTGGCCGGATGCGAAAATCATCATTGTCACAAGTTTTCTTGATGATGAAAAGGTCTATCCAGCTCTTGAAGCAGGAGCCACCAGCTATATGCTGAAAACCTCCAAAGCAAGTGAGATTGCAAATGCAGTGCGCTCCACCTATAAAGGTCAATCCATCCTGGAGCCGGAAGTGGCTGGAAAAATGATGCAAAAAATGCGCAGAAAGACAGAAATCCTTCCTCATGAGGAGCTGACCAACAGGGAAATGGAAATTCTACTCCTCATGACGCAGGGGAAATCAAACCAGGAAATTGCCGATGAACTGTTTATTGCTATCAAGACAGTCAAGGTCCATGTAAGCAATATCCTTGCAAAACTTCAAGTGCAGGACCGAACGCAGGCGGTCATCTACGCATTCAAACATTCATTAGTGAACTAATGGGTGTTTTTTTGTTCCTTTCAGAATTCTCCTTCTCTAAGCATTTTGTGATAGTATTTAAGGCAGAGGTAAAAATACAACAAGGGAGGCTTCCGAAATGAGCAAAGAAGTAATCGTCTACTCAGCCCCTGGCTGCAGGGATTGTGAACTCGTAAAGGAATTCCTTAAAGAACATCAGGTAGCTTTTGAGGTCAGAGATCTCCTTGCAAACAGGGAATACCAACAGGAAGTGGAAAAGTTCGGTTTCATGGGAATCCCGGTGACAGCTGTGGGTGATCAAGCGGTAAAAGGATTCAACCCGGGGGAACTAAATAGGCTGATTGATCTTGTGAAGTGAAGGTCGGGGCAAAAAAAGGATGAACGATATTGAGAGAGCAAAGCCAGCCGGCATTTATTTATACGTACGCATATAGCAATGAAGAGCGCTCCCTGTGCCATTTGGAGATGCGTTCTTTTTTTGGGAAAGCTACAGATAATAATATTATCAAAAGCACGATAAGAATTGATCCGAGTAGAAGCCCATTTATCCGCGAAACAATGGAAGTGGTTTATGAAGGTGCATCATTGCAGGATATTATAGATCAAGCGAAGGAAATAAAGTTGGAGGACCAAACTTTCAAGGTTATTTTTTCAAAGATAAATGACCGGAAAGCACCCCATACGATTGAATATCAAGAGCGTCGAGAGATTGAACGTGCTGTAGGATGGGTTATTGAAGGCGAAGCGGATGTCCATCATCCTGATCATATTTTCGGAATGGCTACAGTCGGCGGCCGCTGGTATTTCGGTCATTACTTGAAAAGTGAAGCGATATGGCTTCAGCATACGAAAAAGCCAAGGGAATATTCAACAGCGTTAAGCACACGTGTTGCAAGGGCAGTAGCCAATATTGCCGTTCCGGATCCTCATGGAGTCAAGTCCATTGATCCTTGCTGTGGGATAGGAACTGTTCTTGTTGAAGCGTTATCCATGGGTATTGATATGGATGGAAGAGATATTAACCCGTTGGTGGTAGACGGTTCAAGGGAAAATATTGAACACTTCGGTCTCAAAGGAAATGTTACGCTCGGACCTATCTCAGAAGTAATGGATAGCTATGATGTGGCAGTCATTGATATGCCGTATAATCTATATACTCATGCCACTCGCGAAGATCAATTTTCCATATTGAAGCATGCACGCCGCTTTGCAAAGAAAGTGGTCGTCATCACGATTGAGACGATGGATGACATGGTGGAGGAAGCTGGGTTTCGTATTACTGATCGATGTGAAACTCAGAAGGGCTATTTTACAAGAGAGATATTGGTTTGTGAATAACGGAAAAGAGACCGACGCGTGGTGGTGCGCTAGGTCTCTTTGGTTTAAAATCCTATTCTTGACCAATCAAATAGTTGCCCTGGGTCGCTTTTACGGACAGGGGAGTATTCGTTATGGCCGATGATGTGCTCTCGGTCGTTTTTGATAGCCGGATTTCTCATCAATATATCCTCTAATAGCTTATTCAAAGCGACATACTGCTCCTCTGTGTATCCTATATCATGCGGATCGATAGAGTCATAGACCTCTTCAGGTATTGTTGATAGCATTTCTTCTTTTGTCCCGATTGCCAGTAGCTCAATTCCAATCGAATAATCATTAAGACCGTTTCCATACTCCTGATAGTTTAAAAGGTGTCCTTTTCCAGCATGAAAGGCTGCGCGCTCTTCCGGCACTAAGAGGTAGATCTCTCCTTCCCTGTCTATCATATAATGAGCTGATACCTCGTACTCTTCGAAAAGGGCATAGACCTCCTCAATAGTATAAGGGGCTTGTGGTGAACGGAGCGCATTATTGGTGAAATGAAGCATGATATGAGTAATTGGGGCACCTCTAATTCTTGAGTTCTTCTTGGGTAGCAACCATTGTTTCATCTCCAAGTTTGATGGTGCGGGAGGAACAACCACAACAGACTCTGTGATGGGCGGTAACTGATCTAGTTGTTTTTCTGTTTGAACGGTCGGCTTTGAGCATCCTATTAATAAAAATATGGCGATAAGTAGATAGGTAGTTTTGAACATCTTGTCTCCTCTATGTGTTGGCTTCTCTTAATTTAATTCTTTTCGGAAGGTGGAAATCCTTCTTTTTCGTTTAATTGATTATCTAAGGGGTATTCTAGAATAATAAATGGATAAGGAGGAGCACAAGATGCCCTATGATTCTCTAAAAGATTTGCCAGATGGAGTCAGGGATAATCTCCCTAAACATGCGCAGGAAATCTACAAGGAGGCATTCAACTCTGCCTCAGATCAGTATGATAAAGAGGAAACAGCACATAAAGTTGCATGGAGTGCGGTGAAGGAAAAATATAAGAAAAATGAAAATGATAACTGGGTGAAGAAATAGATCTGGAGAGATTCCAGGTCTTTTTTTATGGTTCTAAATTTTCTGAATAGTAAAAATGTCACATGCGCACAATGACAAAATACTACTTTAACAGGACTTATGTGGTATAGACATCTATACGTTTTATTCCATAAACTAGAATAGTAGATAAATGTAAGCCTTTTCAAAAAATCGTAAAGTGTGAAGGAGGAACTATGAAAAAGAAGACGGTTTCCATCGCGTTAACAGCAGTATTAACTACCTCACTATTGGGAGGACCATTAAACACTAGCATTTTTGCAGAAGGAGGAATGAATAAGACAGAAATGAAAGAGTCAAAAGTTAAAAGCTCGGCTGTACACCCAGCTTTTACTTGGAATAATCCGGCTCCATCCTCACCAGTGATTCATCCTGGTTCTGCAAGGGGAGCTGGCATGGTACAAGCAACCTTGGATAAAATTGATCCATTAATGGAAGAGATGATTCAAAACCGTGTCATGCCTGGCGCAGTTGCATTTGTAGCTAGAAGCGGACATATCGTCAAGCATGAGGCATATGGAGATGCATATCGCTATACGGATGATCAATTTACGGAATCAGATTCCCCGGTTGCAATGGAAAAAAACACTATCTTTGATCTCGCATCTATCAGCAAAATATTCACCACTACAGCTGCCATGATTTTGTATGAACAGGGATTATTTGATTTGGATGACACTGTAGCCTCACACCTTCCTGAATTTGCAGCAAACGGAAAAGAAGAGGTAACGATTGAACAACTTATGACACATACATCCGGGTTTACAGCCTGGGTCCCTTTGTATTCACAGGGAGAAAACAGGGAGGATAGATTGGCCATTGTCCTGAATCACCGGTTGGCAAATGCTCCGGGGACGACCTATACATACAGTGATTTGAACATGATAACATTGGGCGTTCTTATTGAAAGGTTATCCGGTCAACGTCTAGATGAGTTTGTAAAAGAACACTTAACAGAGCCCCTTGGAATGAATGAAACGATGTATAATCCTCCTGCTTCCTTAAAGCATCGTATTGCAGCGACCGAATACCAGCCTGCAATCGGTCGAGGACTTGTATGGGGGGAAGTACACGATGAGAATGCATGGTCATTGGATGGTGTGGCTGGACACGCTGGTGTCTTTTCCACAGCTGAAGACCTTGCGAAGCTTGCACATATGTTCATTAAGGAAGGCCGTTATGGTGGAGAGCAAATTTTACAACCAGAAACAATCAAACTTCTTACAGAAAATAAAATCCCAGAGTTCCCTGGCAATGACCATGGACTTGGCTGGGAGCTGAATCAGGGCTGGTTTATGGATGCCTTATCAAATGAAGGTTCACTTGGGCATACTGGTTACACAGGAACTTCCATCGTCATCAATCAGGAGAATGATACGATCGCCATCCTTCTGACAAACAGGGTTCACCCTTCAAGGACGACGGTTACCACTAATGTGGTAAGACGACCTTTTGCCAGACTTGTGGCCGATTCCATCCCAGTGAAAATGGACCGAAAAGAGGAGGCCTGGTTCTCTGGATATGGCGATCAACTAAAACGGAGCCTGATTGCCGAAGTGAATCTGAACGATGCGGCCACCTTATCATTTAATACTTGGTATCATATCGAGAACCAATCCGATTACGGCCATATACAAGTATCCAAGGACGGACAGACTTGGACAGATGCCCTTCCATCCTTGACGGGAGCCCAAGAGGAATGGACGCAGAAAGAAGTGCATATTCCAGCAGATACAAAATTCATTCAATTTCAATATAAAACAGACGCCACCGTCAATGGTCGCGGTTGGTATGTGAAGGATCTCCAGCTGCTTTCAGGAAATGGGGAAAATCTGCAGGCTGACTTTACTGGAGAAGGATGGATACAGCGCAATCATTAATCAGAAACGGAGGTAAAAGAATGAAAAAATCATTCAAGAATTTTGGTTTAGCGATGCTCGTCCTGGCAATAATCATTTCCGGGATCCCAATGAAAAGCGTAAAGGCTGAGAGCAGAATGAAAGATCTTGTACTTTATCAAAACGCACCACAAGTAGAGTTGAATAATCTTGGGGAAGCATTCCAATTAAAAGCACTGAAGGTATTGGAAGAAGGTCACTATCTATTTACTAATCAGAACTTAAGCTGGGATTCTTCCAACAAAAATGTCGCCCAGGTAGATGGAGATGGAAATGTAACACTTACAGGGAAGAGAGGGAGAACTTTTATAACAGTGACGGATGGAACATTTTCCGACCGAATTGCTGTCGATTTCAAAGTTTCCCCTCAAGATAAAGGAAAGAAAGAACCAAAGGCTTCCCTTGTAAAGGAACAGGGAGAACGTTATGACTTGGTGGGACATGCCATTAGCAATATGACCATTGAGGAGAAAATCGGGCAGATGCTAATGCCAGACTTCAGAAATTGGAACGGTCAAAATGTAACGGAAATGCTTCCGGAAATCGAACAGCTCGTAAAAGACTACCATCTTGGTGGTGTAATTCTTTTCCGTGAAAATGTAGTAACAACCGAACAAACAACAAGACTTGTCGCAGACTATCAGGAAGCAGCAGAAAAATATGGACTTCTAATGACGATCGACCAGGAAGGCGGGATCGTTACTAGACTTCAATCCGGTACGGATATGCCAGGAAATATGGCGCTTGGAGCTACAAGGTCTCCGGAAATTGCCCATAATGTCGGCAAGGCAATCGGGGAGGAGCTTCACTCTCTTGGAATCAACATGAACTTTGCACCGGTAATGGATGTAAACAATAATCCGGACAACCCGGTAATTGGCGTGCGTTCTTTTGGTGAGGATCCGGAGTTAGTGGCACAGATGGGTGTTGCCTATACAGAAGGGCTTCAATCCACTGGTGTGGCAGCTACGGCAAAACACTTCCCAGGACATGGGGATACAGCGGTAGACTCACATCTTGGTCTTCCGGAAGTCCCTCATGACAAAGAACGTCTGATGGAAGTGGAACTGTATCCGTTCCAACAGGGTATGGAGGCTGGAATTGATGCGATCATGACGGCACATGTTACCTTCCCGAAAATTGATGGATCAAAAGCAATTTCTAGAAAAACTGGGGAAGAAATCGCAATTCCTGCGACGCTCTCTTACACTGTATTGACGGAATTAATGCGAAACGAAATGGGTTATGAAGGTGTCATCACTACCGATGCGATGAACATGTTAGCCATCGCCGATCACTTCGGTCCTGTTGATGCAGCTGTCAGGGCAGTTCAAGCTGGAACAGATATCGTTCTTATGCCGGTAGGACTAAGCGAAGTAAGACAGGGCCTATTGCAAGCGGTAGATAATGGTGACCTGACAGTGGAAAGAATTGAAGCTTCTGTAGAAAGGCTCCTATCACTGAAAATTAAGCGTGGAGTAATCAAAGAGGAAACACCAATACCGATTGAAGAAAAAATCGCGAACGCTCAAGCTGTGGTAGGTTCTGCTGAACACAAACAAGTGGAAAAAGAAGCGGCAGAACGCTCTATCACACTTGTGAAAAACGAACAGGCGCTTCCACTGAATCCGAGCGCAGAAGAAAACATAGTGGTGGTGGGGAGAACAAATCTTGCGGACTTAAGTCAAGCCATTAGGCAGCACCATGAAAATACAACCGTTGTGGAGGTTGCAGCAGATTTTCGTTTAACAGAAGCACAACGGGAGCAGGTTAGAAATGCGACGGCGGTCATTGTGGGAACTAGTACATTTAATGTATCTGGACGATCACCAAACAATGCCCAAATGCAGCTTGTACAAACGTTGACTTCTGAAACGGATGCACCGGTAATTGCAGTAGGTATACGTAATCCGTATGACATCATGGCTTACAATCAAGTGGATGCATACCTTGCTCAATACGGTTTCAGACCGGCAAGTTTTCAGGCTACTGCGGCAACAATCTTTGGTGAGAATGTACCTGGTGGCCAGCTACCGGTAACCATCCCTGGATTCGAAGGCGGCGTATTATACGAATACGGTCATGGCTTGACTTACTAAGTTACCAACCTTTAAAGAATATCCTATACTTCATAAGATTTTAGAGCTGTTGATTGGAGCATAGGGCGAAGACTCCTCGAAAATGCTACGCATTTTCTTCGTGCGAAGTATCGCTGCCGAAGCCTTCCTTGTCCTACGGGAGATAGCGCTTAGCGGAGACCCCACAGGCAAAGCCGAGGAGGCTCCGCAAGCGCCCCGTGGAAAGCGAAGCCCGGTGCGGAAATCAACAGCGGTGTCTAACAACACCTAAGATTTAAAAAACGGGAGGGGAAAAGATTGAAAAAATGGCTGATCACTTTATTAACAACCGTATTAGTTCTATCAACACTGTCCGTAGTATTTGCAGATAATGGAAACGGAAAAAGCAAAGGCAAGGGGAAGGGCAAGAAATTTGAACTTGGAGTAGAAGTCCTTCTAAATGAAGAAAAGCATCTCATTGAAGGGAAACGAGTGGGACTTATCACAAACCCGACAGGAGTGGATCAAGGGCTGAACAGTATTGTAGACACGCTTCACAATGATCCTGATACAGAATTAACAGCTCTTTATGGACCAGAACATGGGGTGCGTGGGGATGCCCAAGCAGGTCAATATGTGGATTTCTATATTGATGAAAAAACAGGTCTTCCGGTTTACAGCCTATACGGACCAACAAGAAAGCCAACGCCGGAAATGCTAGAGGATATCGACGTATTACTTTTTGACATTCAAGACGTCGGAACGCGTTTCTACACATATATCTATACAATGGCATATGCAATGGAAGCCGCACAGGAAAACGACATTCCTATCGTTGTCTTGGACAGGCCGAACCCATTAAGTGGATTAAAAGTTGAAGGCCCTGTGCTTGATATGAAGTATGCATCCTTTGTAGGAAACTATGCCATTCCATTAAGACACGGAATGACGGTAGGAGAACTTGCTAAATTGTTTAATGAAGAATTCGGAATCGGTGCAGATTTAACGGTAGTAGAAATGAATGGCTGGAAACGCAACATGTATTATGACGACACGCCGCTTGAGTTTGTTATGCCATCACCGAATATGCCAACATTGGAAACGGCACTAGTTTATCCAGGTGGAGCTCTTATCGAAGGAACGAATGTATCCGAGGGACGCGGGACGACCAAGCCATTTGAACTGATTGGTGCTCCGTTTATGAATGCGGATGACGTGGCAACTGAGTTAAATAATTTGAAATTATCAGGAGTGACCTTCAGAGCTGCATCCTTTACACCAACATTTTCAAAACATGCTGGAAGGCTATCTCATGGAATTCAAATCCATATTACAGATAGAGATTCCTTCAAACCGGTTGAAACAGGCTTGCATATCGTTAAAACAATTCACGATATGTATCCGGAAGATTTTCAGTTCCGTGCAGAAAACAGTGCCGGTATCTCATTCTTCGATAACCTGATCGGTAACAGCTGGATCCGTAAAGGAATCGAAGAAGGAAGATCTGTGGAAGACTTAGTCTCCCAATGGCAAGGTGAATTAAGCGAATTCAATGAAGTTCGCCGACAATACCTAATCTACAAATAATAGCAACAAGGAACTTGAGGCGGAAAAAGCCTCGAGTTCTTTTCCCTTAATTTTAAAAAAGTAACCTAGCTGGTGATTGGAGCAATAGGCGGAGACTCCTGAGGGAGATAGCGTTTAGGGGAGACCCCGCAGGCGAAGCCGAGGAGGCTCCCCAAACGCCCCTAGGAAAGCGAAGCCTAGTGCGGAAATCAACAGCGGTGTTTAAAAAATAGATAACTAGACCACTAGGCATGTACTAATGTTGTTAGCGGTTACATAATGTTTATTAAACCAAAAGAAAAGAGGTGCTTGTTCATGTTAGGTTTTTTACAGAAAATCGGTAAATCTTTGATGCTGCCTATCGCGATTATGCCTGCAGCTGCCTTGCTCCTACGTTTAGGGCAAGAGGACTTATTAAATATTCCTTTCATATCCGCAGCAGGAAATGCTGTATTTGGAAATCTTGCATTATTATTTGCCATTGGTGTCGCCATCGGGTTCTCAAGAGATGGTAGTGGAGCCGCGGCACTTGCGGGAGCAGTAGGTTACTTCGTACTGACCAATGGTGCTTCAGCCATCAATGAGTCTATTAATATGGGAGTGCTGGGAGGGATCATCTCAGGGATTATAGCCGGTCTACTCTATAACAAATATTATAATATCAAACTACCGGACTGGCTCGGGTTCTTTGGCGGCAGGCGTTTTGTGCCAATTATCACCTCCCTTGTCATGTTGCTTCTAGCCTTCTTATTCGGATATTTATGGCCGCCAGTTCAAGCATTCATCGATGGTATCGGAGAATGGATTATCGGTGCAGGAGCCACGGGAGTAGGGATTTTTGGTTTCTTAAACAGATTGCTGATTCCATTGGGACTTCACCACATCCTAAATACTATAGTATGGTTTGAGTTTGGGGAATTTACCAATGCAGCAGGAGAGGTAATAAAAGGAGATCTATGGCGATTCCTTGCAGGTGATGCATCTGCTGGTATATTCATGGCCGGATTCTTCCTTATCATGATGTTCGGACTTCCAGGAGCAGCACTTGCTATGATTGCAGCAGCCAAAAAAGAACGGAGAAAGGCGATGGCAGGGGCACTGATCGGATTGGCATTTACTTCTTTCCTTACAGGTATTACGGAGCCAATCGAGTTCTCTTTCATGTTTTTATCTCCAATTCTCTATCTGATACACGCATTCCTGACAGGGACAGCGATGTCAGTCGCCTACTTGCTTGATATCCATCATGGATTCGGTTTCTCGGCAGGTGCGATTGATTATTTACTAAACTTTGGAATTGCCCAAAAGCCTATCCTACTTGCAGGTGTGGGTCTGGTGTACGGAGGATTGTACTTCGTTATCTTCTACTTCCTGATCAAGAAGCTCGACTTGAAGACGCCTGGTCGTGAAGATGAAGTGGCAGGAGAATTCACACAAAGTGCTGAGAAAGGAAACTATGCGGATCTTGCAGATGGCTATCTGGCAGCACTTGGTGGAAAAGAAAATGTCTTGGAGATCGATAATTGTGTCACGAGACTCCGACTGAAAGTAAATGATTCCTCAGCAGTCGACGAAGCAAAGCTTAAAGAGCTTGGAGCGAAGGGAATCGTCAAACTGAGCAAAACAAACATGCAGGTCATTGTCGGGACGGATGTAGAATTTTTGGCAGATGAGCTGAGGAAGAAATAAAGGAAAGTAGTTGAAAATGCCTAGACGGGATATCTCGTTTAGGCATTTTTATGTTACTAAGGCATTTAAATATTATTTTATTTTCCACCTCTATTTTCTGTTAATATAGTAGCAATGAAACTCCCGGAGGAAATACATATGTTGAAAAAATTGAGATTGAGGCCTCTCATTATATTGCTGGTATGTCTTGTGGTCGTGTTATCTCTATTAATAACAGATATATTAATAAGCCAGCACGTAACGAAAACGATTAAAGAAGACCAAGAAGAAAAAGCTAAGATAATAGCAAGGATTGTTGCGAAGGATGATATAGTAAGGCAGGGATTGATAGTTGATGAAAAAGCTTCAGACATTCAGTCTTATACTGCAGAGGTATTAGAGACGGCAGATGTTTTATTTATAGTTGTAATGGATATGGACGGTATCAGAAAGTCTCATCCAAATGAAGAGAATATAGGCCTCCCTTTTGAAGGGGGAGATGAAAAAGCAGTACTTGAAGGAGAAGAGAGTACATCCATATCCAAAGGAACAATGATAACCTCTTTACGCACCTTCACACCTGTTTATGATGAACAAGGAAGTCAGATTGGTGCTGTTGCTGTGGGAATTTCCCTTGATAAGGTGGAAGACTTTGTATTTGCAAGCCATGTAAAGCTACTTATCGGTTCAGTCTTTGGATTAATTGCTGGCTTAATTGGTGCGATCTTGATTGCCGCATACATTAAGAGGACATTGTATGGCTTGGAGCCCTTTGCCATTGCTAAAATCCTTCAGGAGAGGGACACCATGCTTCAATCTGTCCGGGAAGGGATAATAGCCGTAGATAGAGAAGCTCGGATAGTACTTGTAAACAAATCGGCTATTGCTATTTTCAAAAAGGCTGGACTTGAAGAAGATCCGGTGGGAAGGAAGGTGAGTGAGTATTTACCAAGTTCCCGACTGGATAAAATACTAGACTCAGGAACGCCGGAGTTTGACGAAGAGCTGGATATCAACGGTGTATCATGTCTTGTCAACAGGGTACCGCTAAAAGTGGATGGACATGTTGTAGGGGCAATATCCACCTTCCGTGATAAAACGGAAGTGGACATCCTTGCGGAACAGCTTACAGGTGTTAAGTCATATGCAGAGGCTTTACGGGCTCAGTCACATGAGTTTATGAATAAACTGCAAGTCATTTTAGGGATGGTCAGGATGAAGAATTATGATCAACTCACAGAATTCATTAACGAAACGGTCCAAAACCGACATAAAGAAATAGGGATTGTAACAACAAATATAGAAAATCCGGTGCTGTCTGGTTTTATTCTTGGCAAGCTGAGTTATGCCAGGGAATCGGGAGTTGAACTGTCAGTGATTACAAAGACATCCATCCCTGAACCTGCACAGTCCACAACCGTTCATGAACTAATCACGATACTTGGAAATTTGATTGATAACGGTATTGAAGCAGTGAAAAATAAAGAGCGTAAAAAAGTGAGTGTTACACTATCTTTTAGTAAACAGACTCTTACTATCATGGTAGAAGATTTAGGTACGGGAATAAAGCACATGGTCCTTAAGAATATATTCTCAAAAGGATATTCCACAAAGGGACCAAATCGTGGCTATGGGTTATTTTTAGTGAAAAAAAGTGTGGATAAACTTGGAGGAACGCTTGTAGTGGATACTTTTCAAAACAAAGGGACCATTTTTCAAATAGATATACCATTTGAGGTGAACAGCAATGATTAAAGTTTTGATACTCGATGATGATCCGATGGTGGCGGAATTCAATAAACGGTACCTTGAAGAGTTGGACGGCTTTACTCTTGTAGATATTGTTCATACTCCTGATGCCGCCCAAGATGTTTTGCAGAAAAAAGAAGTGGACCTTCTTCTACTCGATAATTTTATGCCTGGAAAAACAGGACTCGAACTATTGAGGAATTTAAGAACAGCCCAAGCACGATTGGATGTCATTTTTATTACAGCCGCATCCGATGCCCAAACAATCCGGACAGCCTTAAGCTACGGGGCTTTCGATTATCTTATCAAACCTTTTGAATTTGATAGATTCAAGCAGGCACTTCTAAGATATAAAGATAAATCGACCCTGTTAACCAGTCAACAGGTCTTTAATCAAAAAGAGCTTGATCAACAGATACTTCATCAGCAGCATCAAACAACGGAAGCTGAAAGTCTTCCAAAAGGATTGACAAAAGCGACCTTGAAAGTGGTAATGGACGCAATACAACTGAAAAAATCCGATTCCTTTTCCACAGAGGATATTGCAGAGATTACTCAAATATCCAGGGTTTCCATCAGGAAGTATTTGAAATTCCTTAAAAGTATTGGTGTACTGGGGGAAAGGATGACGTATGGAACCATCGGCAGACCAATTTATCAATACGTCTATAAAGAAATGAACGTCGAAGTACTTTCAAAGTACTATTAATAAGGCTCTGTTAAACACCGCTGTTGATTTCCGCACCGGGCTTCGCTTTCCACGGGGCGCTTGCGGAGCCTCCTCGGCTTGGCCTGCGGGGTCTCCGCTAAGCGCTACCTCCCGTAGGAGTCTACGCCCTTTGCTCCAATCAACAGCTATAAAACTCTCGAAAATTCATAATAATCTTTTAGCAGAACAATTTAAAAGTGACCTTACCGGGTCGCTTTTTTTAGTTACAAAACTCGTATATTAGTTTATTAATCTATGAAAAGCACATCTTTCGGAGTAGTATGATAAAAAAGTGAAAGCGATTTCTTGAAGGAGTGTTGGATATGAGAGGAACGAATTTGAAGGAGAAAGCTTTGAATCTTCATCGTGAAAATGCTGGAAAGATAGCTGTCGTCAGCAAGATTGATATACAAACGGATGATGACCTAAGTTTAGCTTACACACCTGGTGTTGGAGATGTGTGCAAAGAGATTGTGAAAGATCCCGCCAATATAAATACTTTAACATCACGAGGCAATATGGTTGCTGTTGTGACAGATGGTACTGCAGTGCTTGGTCTTGGCGATATCGGCCCTAAAGCAGCGATGCCCGTGATGGAAGGGAAAAGCATTTTATTCAAACAGTTTGCAGATATTGATGCATTTCCAATCTGCCTGGATACGAAAGACGTGGATGAAATCGTCTCTATCGTTAAAGCACTTCAGCCAACCTTTGCAGGTATTAACCTGGAGGATATTTCAGCACCTAGATGCTTTGAAATAGAAGAAAGATTAAAGAAGGAACTTGATATCCCAGTATTCCATGATGATCAGCATGGAACGGCAATCGTTGTATTGGGTGCATTGATCAATGCATTAAAGCTAGTGAAGAAGCCGATGGAGAAGACTAAAATCGTTATCAATGGTGCTGGAGCTGCAGGGATTTCGATTGCGAAGCTTCTTCTAAAAGCGGGCTTTGCAGATATCAGCCTTGTCAGCTTGGAAGGTATTGTTTGTGAAGGTCTGGATTGGATGAATGCCAGCCAAGAAGAGATAGCCAAAAGAACAAATCTGCATCAGATTAATGGAACGCTTAACGAGGCTATCTCCGGTGCAGATGTATTCATCGGTGTTTCCGGACCGGCAGCTTTGAAGCAGAGCCATATCATGAAAATGGCTAAAGATCCGATCGTCTTTGCACTTGCAAATCCTATACCTGAAATCTATCCGGAAGAGGCTCTTGCCGCAGGAGCAGTAGTGGTGGGAACGGGTCGCTCCGATTATCCTAACCAGATTAATAATCTCTTGGCTTTCCCAGGGATATTCAGAGGGGCCCTAGACTCCGGGGCTACCAATATCACAGAAGAAATGAAGATAGCTGCTGCCTATGCCATCGCAAAAATGGTAAGTGAAAAAGAATTGCGTGCAGACAATATCATTCCTAGAGCATTAGACAAACAAGTGGCAGTAGAAGTATCCAAGGCTGTCGCTAACATTGCCAAAAAGAAACCAGTCCAATCAAGTTCTGTATCTTAATAGATACAGGGCTTGATGATCATCATTTTCTATAAAAAGGAGTTGTTTTAAATGGAGCAAGCTGTAAAAAAGAACACAGAAACTCTATCTTCTAATAACAATGCGAAAATTTACTCCATTCCCAATAAACAAAGCTTAAGCATTTTTAATATACCTGTTCTATGGTTTGGGGTGTTCCTTGTTTTGACAGCACTGGCTGTATACACTGACAACCTGCCAACTGGTATGATAGGTGCGCTCCTTGTTATGGTAGTGTTCGGGGAAGCGTTGGGCTGGATAGGGGACCGTTTACCCATCATCAAGACTTTCCTCGGCGGCGGAGCCATTGTGGCTATTTTTGGTTCCGCTTACATGGTCTATAGTGGGTTGTTACCCGAAAGCGTTGCTACCTCCATCAGTGACTTTATGACAACCGGGGGATTCCTTGACTTTTACATTGCCGCCTTGATTACAGGAAGTATTTTAGGAATGAACTCCCAAATGCTTGTCAAAGTAGGTGTGCGCTTCTTCTTGCCGATCATGGGTGCGGTGCTTGGTGCGATGGCCATCGCTGCGATTGTCGGAATGATGGTCGGATTCACACTCCAGGAAGCGGTGTTAGTCATTACCCTGCCAATACTTGGTGGTGGAATGGGTGCCGGGGCAGTACCTATGAGTCAAATCTATTCAGAGCTTTTAGGAAACAGTCCAAGCTATTATATTTCTATACTGGTACCTGCATTGGCTCTTGGAAATGTATTTGCGATTGTCCTTGCCAGCGCTTTGAATGTTTTAGGAAACAAAGTGCCAAGCCTTTCCGGAAACGGTGTACTAATGAAAGGTTTTACGTATGAAAAAACAGAACAAAAATACGAAATAGGGAAAATGGGCGCAGGTATGGCTGCGGCGTTAACCTTTTTCACCATCGGTTTTTTATTGGATGGATTTATGCCGTTGCATCCATATGCCATCATGATCATCTTGATTGCCGTTGTAAAAATAGCTAACCTTCTTCCATCATCAGTTGTGGAGGGAGCGAGCCAGTGGTATCAGTTTGTTGCGAAAAACTGGACGTTGGCATTGCTGTTTGGAATAGGTGTAGCATATACAGACCTTGACGCAGTTTTGAATGCACTTAGCGTTCAGTACATCCTGATTGTTGCTGGTGTCGTAGTTGGAGCTGTCATCGGTGCGGGTATTTTAGGAAAGCTGGTAGGATTTTATCCAATAGAATCAGCCATTACTGCTGGCCTATGCATGGCAAATATGGGCGGAACAGGAGATGTTGCCGTATTATCTGCTGCAAAGAGGATGGAGTTAATGCCATTTGCTCAAATCTCTTCAAGGCTTGGAGGAGCGTTAATCCTACTTGGTGCGGGCTTGATTATTCCTTTGTTTTTATAGAGATGCAGAAAGTCTGGAGGAATTTATCTCCGGACTTTTCTTTTTGCTATCATGGTATCATTCGTTTTTCATATAGTTAAAAAGTAGAATGTTGCGGTCATTTTTTTAAGTTTTTTGAAAAAAAGAGTATGCATTAATGTTATTTCTGTCGTAAGTGTAGTATAATCAAATAAATAATTCTTTATAAAGAACAAGGGTGAGGTGAAGTAGGAAGTAAATTGTAAAAAAAAACGGAAATTTTATTTTTTTTATCAACTCGTTCTTTATAACGAATAAATGTATAGGGTGTAAGGTGTGGAAGAGATTCCGTTAGGTTGATCTATGACCGATTAACTGTTATAGGAGGATATCATGGACGATAGAATGAACCTGAAGAAATTTATTCAAGTATTGAAACGAAGATTCAAAACAATCATTGTAACGTTTCTTTGCCTTTTTTTACTCACAGCAATAACTTCTTTATACATCATTAAACCAACCTATGAAGCTACTTCGACCATACTTGTTGGAAAACTGGAGAGAGAAGGAGGGGCACAAGGGGAAATCAATATGCTTTTGGCATCGACAATGGACCTACTGAAAAGTCCAATTGTATTAAATGAAGTGAAAAATAAAATGAACATTACTACTGACCTGGAGAAAGAGGTTTCCTTACAAAATAATAAGAATTCCCAGATTATCAATGTTCTTGTAAGAGATAACGATCCGGAAGTGGCAAAAGAAATTGCCCACAATATTTCTTCAACAGCCGTGACGTTCATGATGGAGTCATTCAATGTTGCGGATATCCAAGTATTAAATGCAACCGAGTTACAGCCGGAAGAGGTTGGTAGCCTTACTCTAAACTTGGGAATTGGTTTTATCGTAAGTGTCTTCTTAGGGGTAGGAATGGCAATGCTCCGTGAAGACCTTGATGATGCGATTAAGAATTCCAAGGAAGTGGAAGAAATGATTGGTCTTCCAGTAATAGGGGCCATCAATTTAAAACAGAAAATGCGTATCCCGTTAGTGTTGAAAGAAAGAGGCCAAACCAGAAAAGTCGAGAAATCAAAAAACAGGAGGGAAGTTCGTGTTTAATAAAAGATTGGGTAAAAAGCTATCGTTGAAGGAGAACATGATAAGTTCAGATCAGATCAGAATCATCCGGACCAATATAGAAGATGAATTGCAAAAGGACAGCATATTCCTGACCATAACATCTCCTAATTTGGAAGAGCAGAAGGCATTGATCTCTGCCAAACTGGCCATTTCCTTTGCTGAATTGGGTAAGAAGGTACTTTTGGTAGATGCCAATATAAGAAGGCCCTCTCTTCACAAGTATTTTAATGTCTACAATTCCAGTGGATTGGTGGATGTCATTAAGGAAAAAGGAAGCATCAACTTATTCGCTAAAATGACTTCAATACCCGGCCTATTCCTTCTGCCAGCTGGCGCATCCAAAGAGAACGTTTCCAATACAGGCCTTCTTAATAAAGCCGAGGAGCTGATGACTGATTGGAGCCAATTTTTCGATGTCATCCTATTGGAAGCTCCCTCTTTCCTAAAGTCATCCGATGCCCATATCCTCTCTAGGAAATGTGATGGAGTCATCCTTGTAATGAAAGAGCACAGTACTAAAAAGGATGATGCACTTCAAACGAAGCACTACCTTGAAAGGTCGAACAAAAAAATTGTAGGTGTGATCTATCAAACAGCTTAGTTACGAGGAAGCTGTGACCATAAGGGGCACAATAAGATGAAACAAAGTAAAGGTAACTCCATCTCGACCAATATTTTTCACTTATTTTACAGCACAGCTCTAGCCAGTGTTCTGAATGCAGGGGCCCTTATCGTACTTGCCTACTACCTTCAAGCTTATCATTATGGATTATTTAGTGTTGTATTTGCGTTTGCGATGATTATGGCATATTTCACGGATGCTGGATTAAGTAATATCGTGCTGAGGGAAGGTTCTGTTAAAGGGGCGGATGTATCTGCTGTTATTTCCTCCTATATAAAAATGAGGGCAGCATTGCTAATAGTTACTTTTGCTGTAGGCTTTCTATTGATAGAAATAATGCATGGGAATAACGCTGAATTAATAAAGACCGCATACTTACTTGTTTTTCCCATGGTTACAGGGGTTGCCATGCAAAGTATTGGTATCACCTATTTTCAATTAAAGGAAAAGATGCAATTTTGCGGACTTATCCGTATCATTTCAGCTATATGTCTAGTAGGTTCCATAATTAGTGGAATGCTCCTTTCACTGAACCCTATAATCATTTCTTCCCTATATGGTTGTTCTTACTTGGCAGCCGGTATGATTGGGATAGCAATGCTTATGAAAAATATGAAAATAAACTGGAGGGGCAAGTTTCATAGAGGACTGCTTCAGAATCTTGGTTCGTTCACTCTTGGAGGATTGTTGTTTGTTCTACTGCCCCATTTAGGTCCTCTTGTACTTGAAAGAACGCTTACGTTGCAGGAAGTAGGTTTATTTGCTGTTGCGTATCGGATTCCGCAAGCACTACAACAAATTCCATTTATTGTTGCCGGGGCTTACTATCCGGTATTATTCCGGCATTTCAACCACCAACAATTAAAAGAACATTTATCTTTGTTAATTTCTCAGACCAAAATCATGGCTTTGATAGGCATGGTGATGACTATTCCTTTTTACTATATGTCAGAGACCATTATTGGATTTTTATTTGGAGAGAATTGGCTGGAGGCCGCCATACCTTTAAAAATCCTTTCTATCCTGTTGACTCTGCAGGCCGTGAACATCTCTTTAGCGGATGGACTGACAACTAGAGCTCGTCAACTTTATCGCACTTCTGTTCAATTGGTCGCTGTGCTTATAGGCATTCTTCTTTATATAGTTAGCAGCAGTCATTATGGGTTAATTGGTGCAGCTTTTGCGGGAATAGCCATTGAACTTGTGACACTTGGAGGTTTCTGGATTTTTACAGCTGAAAAAGAAACAGTAGCAAGAAAAGTATTAGTCCCATACCTGACTTTATTCCTTGTATCACTTGTTGTTTTCGACTATTTCCTGCATAACCTCCCTATTCTTGCCATGACTCTTCATCTATGCAGTTTAATTGTCTTTCTGTTAATAGATAAAGAATTGAAATGGAAGGTGAACTTTTTTGTAAAAGAAACACTTCAAAAGAAATGGAAGAAGCATCATGAACAAGAAAGGGGGATGGAAAATGGATAATAGTCTTCATATGAAAATAAAGCCTCAACGTTACCAGTTCACCATTTTTCTAATGATACTGCTCGTCACCTTGGCAAGATATAGTATTCCATTAGGATTTTCATTGAAGCCTTATATGATTTTCTTATTACTATTTATTTTTTTCCATCTATCGTCTTTCTATTTTCAGCGTTTGCAATCGTATGAGGTAGCGATGTTGTTCTTTTATTTCATCTATTGCTATACGGGGGCTTTTGCTTTGCATCCTGAATCGAGTTTAAGAATAATTCTTGGGATCACCCTTTATTTAACCTGTTATTTCATCATGAAATCCATATTAAGTTATTCCAGTCCCAAAGTGATTGAAGAGGGGATATCCAATGCAGGGATTATCTTCAACGCTATCAGTTTGCTAGTGTATGTGATAGGGCTCAGGAGTGCAAACCTTGAATTTGAGGGTGAGAGGGTTATGGAGTTAGGGGTGCTGGTAGACAGGAACTATTCGAGATTAATCGGGTTGTTGGAGGATCCTAACTTTTTTGTATTTTATAACACGCTCTTTTTTGCCTACTATATTTGTCATCCACACTCTTGGAAGAATCGATTAGGCTTGATGTTGTGTATTACCGCCAATCTTCTTACTTTTTCAAGAGGCGGAATAGTGGCCCTGGTCATCATGTTTGCTATTTACCTAGTATTAAACAAACCGGTAAAACAAATGAAGATATTGGCCGGTTCTGTCATATCGTTAAGTTTACTCGCTTACATTGTAATTGTTCAACTGAAGTTCGACATGCTGGGAATGATTGATGCAAGGTTTGAAGACTTTTCGGATGATGGCGGGAGTGGTAGGTTTGAATTATGGGAACGGGCTTGGGATTTCTTCTCTGCAAATATGATTTTAGGCATTGGAGCATTCAATTTTTCGGATTACAACCTTTTCTACCATAATGATACGCTGACGGTCCATAATACTTTTTTGGATATTTTATCAGAATCAGGACTGATTGGAATTTCTTTTTTTCTGGTTTTCATTTACTTGGTTTTTATCCAGTTATGGAGATTCAATGTTCACCGAGTGAAACAATATCTATTTTTAACGTATATAGGATTTGTCCTTCAAATGATGTTTTTGTCCGTCATCATCAATGATATGTTTTTCATGTATATTGCTATTCTATCGGTCTTCCTTCATTCCATTCAAGAAGAGAAAGCTAATAAAAAGGATCAAATCAAACAACCGTTAGAAACTTATGCCTATTTGAAAAAACGCACAAGTTAAAAAGGAGGTGGCAAAATGAATGTACTAGTTGTCACAGATAAGCTGATTATGGGTGGTGCAGAAAATTATTTCTGCAAGTTGGAAAATGAACTCTCCCATCCGGATGTCAAATTTCACTATGCTGCAGCAACAGGAGAACTTTACGGGAACATACAGGAGAAACGAAGCTTTACCATGTTGCATAGAAAAAATCACATTCGGAATCTATGGATATTGTGGAAATCGATGAAAGTAAATAAAATTGATATCTTTCATGCTAATAGTTTGAGGATGGTATTATATGGTGTAGTTTTACGTTGGATTCTCAAAGATAAGTGCGGCAGAATCATCTATACAAAGCATAATGTAACCTTGCTTGAAAAATACTCTCCATTACTCTTTAGGCATCTTATGAACAGGTACACCAGTAAAATCATTTCCGTCAGTGAGTTTGAAAAATATCAGCTGATCGACCTTGGAGTAGAGAGCAGGAAAATAAGTACAGTCTACAACGGTGTTGATTTGAAACGGTTTGCCTATCGCCGTAAAAAAACCGTCCCCCAGAAAAAAGTAGGTATTCTAGCTAGGATTTCAAAGGAAAAGAACCATAACTTCTTTTTGGAAGTCGCAGATGCTGGCCGTGATCATCCTGATATCACTTTTTACATTGCAGGTGATGGACCGGATTTCAATGAGTTGAAGCTACAGATAGAAAAGCTGGGTCTCCAAGAAAATGTGCATATGCTGGGAGGGACCAATCACCCTGAAGAATTCATTAGGGAGATGGATATTCTGCTGATTACATCTCACAGAGAGGTCTTTCCGATGGTGGTTCTCGAAGCAATGGCGGTGGGTACCCCTATCATATCCATTGATAGAGGGGGAATAAAGGAAGCGATTGAAAATGGGAAGAGCGGCTATTTGATCTCAGAACATTCCACGGAAGCGTTTAGTCGCAGAATAGAATATATTTTTACGAATGAGTTAAAAAGACTTCAGCTAATAAAAGAGGCAAGGAAAAAAGTCGAGTTGAATTTTTCCCTAAAAAAAATGATAGAGCGCACATTGGAAGTATATTTAACAGTTAATGGAGAGCCTATCAGCAGCAAAACAAGTGAATGGTCCACTCAAACACAAAAAACGCCTTTGACCATGGAGGTGCAAAACCGTGATGGATAAAAGAAAAATGATCCGCTTTGCTATTACCATGAAAGGGAAACATCTCGAACAGTGGAAGTTGGACTGTATCAAGCTATTACTAAACATGCCGGAAGTGAAGCTCGCCTTGATAGTGGACATTCCAGACAGACCTCTCGGTAGGAAGCTATCTCCTCTATACAAGTTTTATCAGTCTCTTGTCAGAAGGAGAAGCAGTGTTTTAAAGATGGTTACACTTCCCAATGATCTGGGTAAGATTCCGAGGATTCTTTGTTCGAACTCAGCAGACATTGAAAATCCATATCGCAAAGAAGATATGGAATTCATGAAGGGAATGGAGCTCGATTTTGTTCTTCATTTAGAAGAAACAGTGATAGAAGGTGACATTCTGAATGTGAGCAAGTCTGGTGTTTGGACACTCCAGGTTGGCTCACCCCGGAGCAACCCGCAGTTACATGGGGGGGGGTGGGAAATATTGAATAACGAACCTGTGACGGAAATCGGCCTTTATCAATTAACTGGTAACTCCAAAGAGTGGGCTGTATGGAAGAGAGGATACTTCGGTACAGTTTTCGATTCTCTTCGGAAAAACAAAGAAATGCTCTATCAATCAACATTAAATTGGCCTGCTCTAGTATGCAAAGAAATTCTATATAATCAAAGTCATCGTGGTGAATGCATCCAAGCATTTTCCACAACAATTCCAGAAAATGATAACGTTGCTTCCACAGTTGAAACTTTCAAATTTATTTTTGTTACTTGGAAACATAAAGCTCAGAAGCTTTATAGGAAGCTGTTCTGTTATGAATTTTGGAATGTTGGTATTGTGCACAAGCCAATCCAGTCGTTTCTAAATGACCAGCATCCCATCATTGATTGGTTAGTACCAAAGAATAATTGCTACTTTGCTGATCCATTCGGATTGAAAGATGAAGAAGGTATCCATATTCTGATGGAGGAAGTGGATCATAAAGTAGTCAAAGGCTATATTTCAGGAGTAAGTTTGAAAGGAGAGATTGGCCAAAGAGATGTTCAAGATTGGAACCGTTCTGTGCTGAAACTTGAAAGCCACATGTCTTATCCATATCTATTAGAATATGGCGGAGAAGTGTACTGCATTCCAGAAACCTCTGAAGCAAGGGAGGTCGCTATATATAAGAAGATAAACGGAAGATGGGGGAAGTTCCAAACGATCCTCGAGGACTTTGCTGCCGTAGATTCCACTATCATTCATCATGGGGATTATTGGTGGTTGTTTTGTACAAAGGGCGATTCAGGCCCGCAGAGTGATAATAATGAACTACACATCTATTATGCTAAAGAACTATTTGGAGACTGGAATCCACATCATTCTAACCCGGTTAAGGTGGATATTCGTTCGAGTAGACCAGCAGGGACTCCATTTGTTCATGATAAACAAATAATTCGTCCAGCCCAGGATTGCTCTAAAACCTATGGTGGAAGAATTGTGCTTAATAAGATCACGGTCCTCACGCCTGAAAGGTTCGAGGAAGTAGCGGTTTCCCCTGTGGAGCCTAGAGACGATAGCATGTATCCAGATGGAGTCCATACTATTTCCTCAGTAGGTGAAGTCACCGTTTTGGATGGAAAAAGATTTGACTATAGCCTGCTTCACCCTTTCAGAAAGCTTTATAAATACAAGCCAATGAAGAATGTGTCATATGGAAACTTCTAGCCTGGCTGTTCTTTATTGAGCACGATATATTGTACATTGTCTCTGGAAAGAACGATGGTGTTTCAGACTCTCCCGGGTGAAAAGAAAGGAGTTTAGTGAAATGAGTAGCCATTTCAGTAAACGTTTAGAGAAAATACTGCTGATTGGAACGGACGTATTCCTTTTGTATATAGGATATATCCTTTCCTTATTCCTCTATTATCCATTAACGGGTTATGAGGCAACCACCAATCATACCTTGATGCTTATAACATTATGTATCCTTACCTTTTACTTGTTCGACCTGTATGCAGATTGGAAGAGAAAAAGCTCTAGCAATCTATTATTCACCATTTTTCTAGCTATGATGGTTTTCACATTTTCAACATGTACTTTTGCATTTTTTCTTCCGGATGTGATAGAGGCGTATGTATTGTTGACTGCTTCGTTTTTTCAATTCTTCTTAATAGTGACAGCGAGATTGAGTCTGTGGCATGTTAACAAACTAAGATATGGGAAGAAAAAGGTGTTGATAGTTTCCAAATCCAATATGGATGGACAAAAGATGGCGGAAAAATTCCATCATCATCATAAAGGGTGGTTTCACGTAACGGAAATTGTCACAATCCAAAATAAAGGCTCCATTAAAAAGTATCTGACTCAGAATGATGTGGTAATAATCAGCCCAGAGGTTTCAAGAAGCCTGCAAGCAACAATTACCAATTTGTGCATGAGACATGGAAAAGAAGTACTGATTGTTCCAGAATTGTTTGAGTTTGTACTGATGGATGCCCAAATGCAACAGGTGGACGATATGATGGTATTTTCCATACCATCCAACAAGGTTAGTGGTATTCATCAGATTTTCAAACGTAGTATGGATATTGTATTTTCCCTCACTTTGCTATTGCTTTTAAGTCCTGTTTTGTTGGCCTTGTATGTCCTGATTCCCCTCACCTCAAAAGGGTCAGCTTTCTTTAGACAGGAACGAATCGGCATGAATGGAAAACCGTTTCAGATCATTAAATTCAGAAGCATGATAGAAGAAGCTGAAAAAATTACTGGACCAGTTTTGGCTCTCGATAAGGATCCTAGAATCACTTCTATTGGAAGGGTACTCCGGGCAATTAGGCTAGATGAATTGCCACAATTGCTGAATGTTTTAAAAGGAGATATGAGCCTTATCGGGCCAAGACCTGAAAGATCTTTTTTCATCAATCAATTCAAAAAAGAGATACCGGAATATGTGGAACGACTTGCAGTCAAGCCTGGAATAACCGGGCTTGCACAGGTAAATGCCTATTACAGTACGACGGTGCAGGATAAGCTTCGATACGATTTGATCTATGTTAGGAACTGCTCCTTTATCCTCGACATAAAAATACTTTTGCAGACAATCCGGGTAGTGTTACAGCGGAAGCAAGCCATGGGTGTCACTGTGAAAGCTGGAGTGGAGCCTAAAGCGAATTACAACGGTATAACGATAGCGAAGCATAATTGATTCGAACTTGGAAACATAAAAAATGGAGGAAGAGGGATTAGATATGAAAACAAATTCAACCAATTTAGTTTCTATTGTCACCCCAACCTACAATGCATCTAAGTATATACTTGATACCATACGTTCTGTCCAAGCTCAAACTCATGCAAATTGGGAAATGATTATTGTGGATGATTGTTCCAAAGATGGTACCAAAGATATCATTCGCCAAAATATGAAGGAAGACCCTCGGATTAAGCTTATTGAATTAGTAGAAAATGGAGGCCCTGCCCACGCTAGAAACACTGCAATCAATGCGTCAGAAGGGGAATATGTGGCATTCTTGGACAGTGATGATTTATGGCATCCAACCAAGTTGGAACGCCAACTGGATTTCATGAAGAAACATAACAGTTCCTTTTCCTTTACAGCCTACCGCATCATGAAAGAGGATGGGGAAAGGACGGACGTGGTTTTTCCGGCTCCTTCATGCGTCACCTATAGAACGTTGCTTATGAATACAGCGATTGGAACCCTGACTGTTGTTTTGAATAAAAGAAAGCTTGGTCACTTCCAAATGCAATTGTTCAGGGATTGTTCAGAGGATTATGGCCTTTGGCTTTCTATATTGAACAAAGGGGTTACAGCTCATGGGTTGAATGAGGAGTTGGCCGTGTACCGTAAATGTGAAAAGTCGTTGTCGAGCAACAAATTCAAATCTGCTCAAAAGACATGGAACACCTATCGAAAGATTGAAAAGAAGAACGTTATCGCATCTTTTTGGTATTTGATGAACTATTCCTTCCATGCCGTCAGAAAGCATTCCAAAACTATTTAGAGTCACGTGTACCCAGAGGAGGATCGAAAAATGGCAGCACCAGAGGTAGGTAGAAAGCTTTCCATTTTACAAGTCGCTAAAGTCTGTGCCATTTTACTCGTTGTGATCGGTCATGTGAATGTGTTATTCTATCGGAATTTTAATTATGACTGGTTTGGACTGGGACGTTGGGAAAGGCTTGGAGGGGTAGATTTCTTCTTTGTGGTTACGGGATTTATGATTTATTATCTTTACCATCGTCATTTGGGGGTAGAGGGAAAGGCTAGAGAGTTTTTCATTAAAAGATTTATTCGCATTTTTCCGTTATATTGGCTGTTCACCTTTATTCTTTTGGGAGCAGCCATCCTGTTCCCCACGCTACATGAACCATATAGCTGGGAGCGGGTCTGGAAATCCATCATTCTCTTCCCTTCGGAACCTATTCTTACATCAGCTTGGTCATTGAGTCACGTAATCTTTTTTTATCTTATGTTTAGTCTTTTGTTGCTTAACCCTAAAGTCTTTAAACCTCTCATTGGTATATGGGTGATTGCCACTATACTTATAAAGTCCAATCTCTTCTTTCAATGGGAAACGTTCTTTTTCAGTTTTTCCACTTTGGAAATAGTAGCAGGGACTTTAATCGCATATGTTTCTCGTCTCTTCAATATGAAACAATTCGCTGGTTTGTTCCTTGCTGTTGGTGTCATTGGTTACATCGGAGTATGGATGAATAATATCTTTGGTTGGTTCACTTTCTATGTTCCTATTCTATATTGTTTCTTTGCTTTATTATTGGTTTTAGGCATATCCATCAAGGACCGTACACAACGAAAAATACCACCTAGCCTCATGTTTTTAGGGAATGCTTCTTATTCGATTTATATAGCACATGGGCCGTTCCTCATTTTTTACATGCTGTTGTTTAAGCAATTCTATCTAATCCATTTTTTCGGATATACTTTATCGATGATAATCATCACAATCATGACCATTGTTTCTTGTTGCTTCGTCTATGTTTGGATAGAAAAACCAATGAATGGCTATTTACGAAAGGTGATGCTAAAGAAGCGGGAAAAGGAAAGGGTAAGTGTCGGCTTTCAAAAGTGGAAGGGTGCCTGAATGTAAAAATGTAGGTGGAATATGAGTTGAGGATATAGAAAAAGGCACCACTACAATGTAGTGGTGCCTTAGCTATGGAGCGGATGGGATTCGAACCCACGACCCCTTCGCTGCCAGCGAAGTATTCTCCCACTGAACTACCGCCCCGATGAGACTGAATTCATTTTACCAAAAAATCTTTCTTTTGCAAACATTTTTTAAAATGTTTTTTAGTCCATGTTTTCCACTTCGGCCTGGATGACACCTGTTAGTGACTTCAATTCATAGTAGACATCCGTGGTGTACACGATTTTCTTGGTTGTGATGATGCAAGTTAGAACAATATCGTCTTTTTCCTCTTTTACTTTGACTCGTTTAATCGCCAAGTTTTTATGATGGATTTCCTTCATGACCATTGTCAAATCCATATCTTTTTCGAGATAGATCTTCACTTTAATTTCTTTTTCTTTCAATTTCTTCGGTCCGACCTTATCAAAAAGAGAAGGGATGACCTTCACACCAAGGATGATAAAGATGACACCGAAAGCACCCTCGATGAAGAACCCTGCCCCAATGGTAATTCCCAATGCTGCGGAGGCCAATACCAATGCTGCTGTGGTCAGTCCGGAAATGGCTTCATTGCTTCTGCGCAGAATTACGCCAGCACCTAAAAATCCAATACCGCTTATTACATAAGAAGGAATACGACCAGGATCCATTGGCCTTGAATACTCCTTGGAGTAGAGGAAAGCCGATTCATAGGACACGATTGTCAAGAGGCAAGCCATCACGGACACGATTACGCATGTTTTCAATCCAAGGGGCTTTCCTTTCAATTCGCGCTCTAGACCAATAATAATACCTGCTAATGTGGCGAAGATAAGTTTTACAACAAAGTCGTACTCGTCAATATATTCAAAGAACAATTCCATATGGCACCTCCTGTATAAAATGCTGTATGATTCTTGTATATAGTTCTTTCCATCGTTGCAATAACAACCTTGGAAGCAGCCTATATGTACATTAATTGGTTAGAGAATTATAACAATATTCTGTACAATTAGAAAGTATAATCTTAAATGGAAATGGTTTAGGTGAAAGTGTATGAATAAGTGGTTTAATCCTTATGTGGCTCTCGCGGTGGGAGTAATAACTGTTTCCACCTCAGCCATATTTGTCAAACTGGCGGAAGCACCAGCCGGAGTGGTGGCCTTCTATCGGTTACTCTTTTCTGTGTTATTTTTACTTCCCGTTTTTCTCTATAAATATGTCGGGGAATTAAAACAAATTAAGAGAAGGGATTGGCTTTTTTCGATTCTTGCCGGAGTATTTTTAGCTTTTCATTTTATCTTATGGTTTGAATCATTGAACTATACCAGTGTGGCAAGTTCGACCGTTCTTGTGACGCTTCAGCCTCTGTTTGCCTTTATCGGGACATACCTATTTTTCCAGGAAAGGCTCAGCAAGAAAGCGGTTGGCAGTGGGATCATGGCCATACTCGGGAGCGTTGTGATCAGCTGGGGAGATTTTAGAATAAGTGGAATGGCTCTATTTGGAGACATCCTTGCGTTAATGGCATGTGCGCTGGTTACGGCCTATCTTCTATTTGGGCAGGATGTCAGAAAAAGATTATCGCTGATTACTTATACATTCATCGTATATGGGTTCAGCACCGTTACATTGTTTTTCTATGTTTTATTTACAGGTGATTCGTTTACAGGCTATCCTGCATCTGATTGGGGATGGTTCGTCATGCTTGCTATCGTCCCCACCCTGTTGGGTCACTCTTTATTCAATTGGGCCGTTCGATACATCAGTACCAATGTCATATCAATGAGTATTTTGTTTGAACCAATAGGAGCTGCGATTCTTGCGTATTATGTTTTAAACGAATTGGTAACATGGACTCAATTCCTAGGAGGGTTCCTAGTAATGTTAAGTGTAGGTTACTTTCTAAGGGAGAATAGGAAGACAAGTCACACCAAAGTGTTAACATCGGAGTGAAAATAGCGAAGCGGAAAAAGCCGACACTGTCGGCTTTTTGTGTGATTTTCTATCTAATTATGTAAAGTTTAACTTAACCGGGTGGCCATAATGGCAAAAAAAAGCGCAAGTGAAAAGCTCATAATCACGTTCTCCCCCCGTACTTTCCCCTCAGATTCACTTAATCGGACCCCCTCAAAGTAAGCAAATAAAAACAATCCAATTGAGGTTAGCAAAGCTATCAAAAATGCTGCGAATTTTATGAGATCCATATCTTTTCCCCCTGCTCTATCAGTTATTCCATTATATGAAGAAAGCAAACGGAACATTCTAGTAATATTTCTATCATCTCTTTTAAAGTTCAGGGCATATCAAACCATACGATTTGTATCTATTTGAAGAAAGACAAATAAAAAAGCTGATCAAATTGATCAGCTTAGGCAATGGACTTATTGAATCTAAATATACGGGGAACCGTTTTAATTAACAATATAGTGACGACGGTTGTAACAACAAAGCTTGGTAACATATATGAACCGTTGTAAACTAAAGAATAAAGCCACACTGGCTGTCCTTCCGGAGCGAAGTGGCCAAAGAATATCATCCCTGCCACGAAGTGCGCGGAGAACCGAAGAAGACATGCAAGGAATATCCCAATTGTTACGAATAAAATTAACTTCTTGATCTTGTCTTCCTTAGAGGCTGTCACTACTTGTTTTGCCACAACACCAGCAAACCCTAGTACGACAAAAGCTACAATGTAATCTAAGAAAATTTGTACAGGGTCAACACCATAAAAGCTACCTGTTACTATTTGTAATAACCCTAGGGCAAAGCCTGAAAGAATACCACCTTTCAACCCCCATCGAAACGCCATGATAAAGATTGGTACCATCGAAATTGCTATAGATCCACCTTGTGGCCATATCTGTGATAAGGCTCCGGATAATAAATCTAGCATATAAGCCAAGGCACTAAAAATGGCAACCTCGACAAGAAACAACGTATTATTTTTCATCATATTATTCCTCCTTAGAATAGCAGTACTGACATAAAGTTGTTGGTAAGCAGCCTAAAAGGCAGCGGGATCATGCTCCATCATTAATTTAATGAAATGACAGAACCATGAAAATAAAAAAAAGCAATAAAGGAGGGCTCCTTTATTGCTTAGATAACTTAAGTAATAAATAGGCCACATCCCTACGCTAGTATTAACTAACAGGTTCAAAGGGTCAGAACATACTGTTCACTCTCAGCCCATACGGCTCCCCTCGTGGTAAAATTCGGTTGTCACTTATCATCATACATAACCTTATATGATACGACAAGCTTTTTAATCATATGGAATTATGCTCAAATTGCTTTTAGTGAAATGCTAGATGAGAGAGATGAGAGGTAAATGAATAATACCTTTCTTCTATAAAGTATTAGTAGGGGGTATTAATAGTATTTTTAACCGGAAAATATTTCAGAAAAAGTATTGCAATATAGTTGTGGGGATGGTATATTTAATCTCGTCGCTTCGAGCAGGCGATGTTGATACAGCAACAAAGCACTTCGAAAAATAATTAAAAAACAACTTGACTTTGAATGTACAAGTTGCTATGATTAGGAAGTCGCTTTTGAGCGAATTTTGTAAGAAAATGATCTTTGAAAACTAAACAAAACAACAGCGTCATAACGTCGGCTCTACGGAATCGGCAAAATGATTTAAGTAATACAAGCTAGCAAATTTTGAGCAAATGCTCAGACTCTTTATTGGAGAGTTTGATCCTGGCTCAGGACGAACGCTGGCGGCGTGCCTAATACATGCAAGTCGAGCGGACTTCTTAAAAGCTTGCTTTTAAGAAGTCAGCGGCGGACGGGTGAGTAACACGTGGGCAACCTGCCTGTAAGACTGGGATAACTTCGGGAAACCGGAGCTAATACCGGATAATATAAGGAACCTCCTGGTTCTTTATTGAAAGATGGTTTCGGCTATCACTTACAGATGGGCCCGCGGCGCATTAGCTAGTTGGTGAGGTAATGGCTCACCAAGGCGACGATGCGTAGCCGACCTGAGAGGGTGATCGGCCACACTGGGACTGAGACACGGCCCAGACTCCTACGGGAGGCAGCAGTAGGGAATCTTCCACAATGGACGAAAGTCTGATGGAGCAACGCCGCGTGAGCGATGAAGGCCTTCGGGTCGTAAAGCTCTGTTGTTAGGGAAGAACAAGTGCGAGAGTAACTGCTCGCACCTTGACGGTACCTAACCAGAAAGCCACGGCTAACTACGTGCCAGCAGCCGCGGTAATACGTAGGTGGCAAGCGTTGTCCGGAATTATTGGGCGTAAAGCGCGCGCAGGTGGTCCTTTAAGTCTGATGTGAAAGCCCACGGCTCAACCGTGGAGGGTCATTGGAAACTGGGGGACTTGAGTGCAGAAGAGGAAAGTGGAATTCCAAGTGTAGCGGTGAAATGCGTAGAGATTTGGAGGAACACCAGTGGCGAAGGCGACTTTCTGGTCTGTAACTGACACTGAGGCGCGAAAGCGTGGGGAGCAAACAGGATTAGATACCCTGGTAGTCCACGCCGTAAACGATGAGTGCTAAGTGTTAGAGGGTTTCCGCCCTTTAGTGCTGCAGCTAACGCATTAAGCACTCCGCCTGGGGAGTACGGTCGCAAGACTGAAACTCAAAGGAATTGACGGGGGCCCGCACAAGCGGTGGAGCATGTGGTTTAATTCGAAGCAACGCGAAGAACCTTACCAGGTCTTGACATCCTCTGACACTCCTAGAGATAGGACGTTCCCCTTCGGGGGACAGAGTGACAGGTGGTGCATGGTTGTCGTCAGCTCGTGTCGTGAGATGTTGGGTTAAGTCCCGCAACGAGCGCAACCCTTGATCTTAGTTGCCAGCATTCAGTTGGGCACTCTAAGGTGACTGCCGGTGACAAACCGGAGGAAGGTGGGGATGACGTCAAATCATCATGCCCCTTATGACCTGGGCTACACACGTGCTACAATGGACGGTACAAAGGGCAGCAAAACCGCGAGGTCGAGCCAATCCCATAAAACCGTTCTCAGTTCGGATTGCAGGCTGCAACTCGCCTGCATGAAGCCGGAATCGCTAGTAATCGCGGATCAGCATGCCGCGGTGAATACGTTCCCGGGCCTTGTACACACCGCCCGTCACACCACGAGAGTTTGTAACACCCGAAGTCGGTGGGGTAACCTTTTGGAGCCAGCCGCCTAAGGTGGGACAGATGATTGGGGTGAAGTCGTAACAAGGTAGCCGTATCGGAAGGTGCGGCTGGATCACCTCCTTTCTAAGGAAATGTACGCTTGTTGTTTTGTTTAGTTTTGAGAGAGCATTCTCTCATGACAAATCTGACGATTTGTCTTAGTTGTTCCTTGAAAACTAGATAATGTAACTAATATCAAGATATTCACAGAATATCGTTCATCTTAGTAATTTTCTTTATAGATATCATCGCTGATATCGACACATGACCTTTTGGTCAACGGTTAAGTTATTAAGGGCGCACGGTGGATGCCTTGGCACTAGGAGCCGATGAAGGACGGGACTAACACCGATATGCTTCGGGGAGCTGTAAGTAAGCTTTGATCCGGAGATTTCCGAATGGGGAAACCCACTGCTCGTAATGGAGCAGTATCTTTACCTGAATACATAGGGTACTGAAGGCAGACCCGGGGAACTGAAACATCTTAGTACCCGGAGGAAGAGAAAGCAAACGCGATTTCCTGAGTAGCGGCGAGCGAAACGGAATTAGCCCAAACCAAGAGGCTTGCCTCTTGGGGTTGTAGGACACTCAACATGGAGTTACAAAGGAACGGGGTAAATGAAGCGATCTGGAAAGGTCCGTCATAGAAGGTAAAAACCCTGTAGTTGAAACTTCGTTCCCTCCTGAGTGGATCCTGAGTACGGCGGGACACGAGAAATCCCGTCGGAAGCAGGGAGGACCATCTCCCAAGGCTAAATACTCCCTAGTGACCGATAGTGAACCAGTACCGTGAGGGAAAGGTGAAAAGCACCCCGGAAGGGGAGTGAAATAGATCCTGAAACCGTGTGCCTACAAGTAGTTAGAGCCCGTTAATGGGTGATAGCGTGCCTTTTGTAGAATGAACCGGCGAGTTACGATTACGTGCAAGGTTAAGTCGATGAGACGGAGCCGTAGCGAAAGCGAGTCTGAATAGGGCGCATGAGTACGTGGTCGTAGACCCGAAACCAGGTGATCTACCCATGTCCAGGGTGAAGTTCAGGTAACACTGAATGGAGGCCCGAACCGACTCACGTTGAAAAGTGAGCGGATGAGGTGTGGGTAGGGGTGAAATGCCAATCGAACCTGGAGATAGCTGGTTCTCTCCGAAATAGCTTTAGGGCTAGCCTCATGTGTTAGAGTCTTGGAGGTAGAGCACTGATTGGACTAGGGGTCCTCATCGGATTACCGAATTCAGTCAAACTCCGAATGCCAAAGACTTATCCATGGGAGTCAGACTGCGAGTGATAAGATCCGTAGTCAAGAGGGAAACAGCCCAGACCGCCAGCTAAGGTCCCCAAGTATACGTTAAGTGGAAAAGGATGTGGAGTTGCTTAGACAACCAGGATGTTGGCTTAGAAGCAGCCACCATTTAAAGAGTGCGTAATAGCTCACTGGTCGAGTGACTCTGCGCCGAAAATGTACCGGGGCTAAACGTATCACCGAAGCTGCGGACTGTTCTTACGAACAGTGGTAGGAGAGCGTTCTAAGGGCGTTGAAGCTAGACCGTAAGGACTGGTGGAGCGCTTAGAAGTGAGAATGCCGGTATGAGTAGCGAAAGAAGGGTGAGAATCCCTTCCACCGAATGCCTAAGGTTTCCTGAGGAAGGCTCGTCCGCTCAGGGTTAGTCGGGACCTAAGCCGAGGCCGAAAGGCGTAGGCGATGGATAACAGGTTGATATTCCTGTACCACCTCCACTCCGTTTGAGCAATGGGGGGACGCAGAAGGATAGGGTAAGCGCGCTGTTGGATATGCGCGTCTAAGCAGCAAGGCTGAGAAGTAGGCAAATCCGCTTCTCATGAAGGCTGAGCTGTGATAGCGAGGGAAATATAGTACCGAAGTTCCTGATTTCACACTGCCAAGAAAAGCCTCTAGCGAGGAGTATGGTGCCCGTACCGCAAACCGACACAGGTAGGCGAGGAGAGAATCCTAAGGTGAGCGAGAGAACTCTGGTTAAGGAACTCGGCAAAATGACCCCGTAACTTCGGGAGAAGGGGTGCTCTGTTAGGGTGTTAAAGCCCGAGAGAGCCGCAGTGAATAGGCCCAGGCGACTGTTTAGCAAAAACACAGGTCTCTGCGAAGCCGTAAGGCGAAGTATAGGGGCTGACGCCTGCCCGGTGCTGGAAGGTTAAGGGGAGAGGTTAGCGCAAGCGAAGCTTTGAACCGAAGCCCCAGTAAACGGCGGCCGTAACTATAACGGTCCTAAGGTAGCGAAATTCCTTGTCGGGTAAGTTCCGACCCGCACGAAAGGCGTAACGATCTGGGCACTGTCTCAACCAGAGACTCGGTGAAATTATAGTACCTGTGAAGATGCAGGTTACCCGCGACAGGACGGAAAGACCCCGTGGAGCTTTACTGTAGCCTGATATTGAATTTTGGTACAGCTTGTACAGGATAGGTAGGAGCCTGAGAAGCCGGAGCGCTAGCTTCGGTGGAGGCGTCGGTGGGATACTACCCTGGCTGTATTGAAATTCTAACCCGCAGCCCTTATCGGGCTGGGAGACAGTGTCAGGTGGGCAGTTTGACTGGGGCGGTCGCCTCCTAAAGAGTAACGGAGGCGCCCAAAGGTTCCCTCAGAATGGTTGGAAATCATTCGCAGAGTGTAAAGGCACAAGGGAGCTTGACTGCGAGACCTACAAGTCGAGCAGGGACGAAAGTCGGGCTTAGTGATCCGGTGGTTCCGCATGGAAGGGCCATCGCTCAACGGATAAAAGCTACCCCGGGGATAACAGGCTTATCTCCCCCAAGAGTCCACATCGACGGGGAGGTTTGGCACCTCGATGTCGGCTCATCGCATCCTGGGGCTGTAGTCGGTCCCAAGGGTTGGGCTGTTCGCCCATTAAAGCGGTACGCGAGCTGGGTTCAGAACGTCGTGAGACAGTTCGGTCCCTATCCGTCGTGGGCGCAGGAAATTTGAGAGGAGCTGTCCTTAGTACGAGAGGACCGGGATGGACGCACCGCTGGTGTACCAGTTGTCTTGCCAAAGGCATAGCTGGGTAGCTACGTGCGGACGGGATAAGTGCTGAAAGCATCTAAGCATGAAGCCCCCCTCAAGATGAGATTTCCTTTTGCTTCGGCAAGTAAGATCCCTGAAAGATGATCAGGTAGATAGGTTCGAGGTGGAAGCATGGCGACATGTGGAGCTGACGAATACTAATCGATCGAGGACTTAACCCAAATAAGTATCGAAATAAGTGAACGATATGAATATCTTGATATGAACACATTATCTAGTTTTGAAGGAACAAGAAATTTGAAAAAACTTCTTGATTTTCTTTCTCAATTTTGTATAATATTATTTGTCTGGTAATGATGGCGAAGAGGTCACACCCGTTCCCATACCGAACACGGAAGTTAAGCTCTTCAGCGCCGATGGTAGTTGGGGGATCTCCCCCTGTGAGAGTAGGACGTTGCCAGGCGGATATATGGAGGATTAGCTCAGCTGGGAGAGCACCTGCCTTACAAGCAGGGGGTCGGCGGTTCGATCCCGTCATCCTCCACCATAATTTTTTCACTTAGTGAAAATAACCATCAATAATATGCCGGTGTAGCTCAGTTGGTAGAGCAACTGACTTGTAATCAGTAGGTCGTGGGTTCGACTCCTATCGCCGGCACCATTTTGTGCCATTAGCTCAGTCGGTAGAGCATCTGACTTTTAATCAGAGGGTCGAAGGTTCGAGTCCTTCATGGCACACCATTTATCTTGCGGGTGTGGCGGAATTGGCAGACGCGCTAGACTTAGGATCTAGTGTCTTTGACGTGGGGGTTCGAGTCCCTTCACCCGCATTGTAATTTTATATTAGCGGAAGTAGTTCAGTGGTAGAACACCACCTTGCCAAGGTGGGGGTCGCGGGTTCGAATCCCGTCTTCCGCTCCAACAGATTTGCCGGGGTGGCGGAACTGGCAGACGCACAGGACTTAAAATCCTGCGGTAGGTGACTACCGTACCGGTTCGATTCCGGTCCTCGGCACCAGATTTTTTACAGCAAAACAATAACTTTCATTTATATGCGCCCGTAGCTCAATTGGATAGAGCGTTTGACTACGGATCAAAAGGTTAGGGGTTCGAGTCCTCTCGGGCGCGCCATTATCGGGGAGTAGCTCAGCTTGGTAGAGCACTTGGTTTGGGACCAAGGGGTCGCAGGTTCAAATCCTGTCTTCCCGACCATTAATTACTTCTTATGGGGCCTTAGCTCAGCTGGGAGAGCGCCTGCTTTGCACGCAGGAGGTCAGCGGTTCGATCCCGCTAGGCTCCACTTTAATAATTTTGTTACTTTTTTGGCGGTGTAGCTCAGCTGGCTAGAGCGTACGGTTCATACCCGTGAGGTCGGGGGTTCGATCCCCTCCGCCGCTACCAAAAAAGGACCTTTAGCTCAGCTGGTTAGAGCAGACGGCTCATAACCGTCCGGTCGTAGGTTCGAGTCCTACAAGGTCCACCATCACTTTCTATACGCGGAGGAATACCCAAGTCCGGCTGAAGGGATCGGTCTTGAAAACCGACAGGGGTGTCAAAGCCCGCGGGGGTTCGAATCCCTCTTCCTCCGCCATATTATTTGTAGGGTATGGTGAGTATAGATTCTTATTTATTATTGTCGCGGGGTGGAGCAGTCCGGTAGCTCGTCGGGCTCATAACCCGAAGGTCGCAGGTTCAAATCCTGTCCCCGCAACCAATTGGTCCCGTGGTGTAGCGGTTAACATGCCTGCCTGTCACGCAGGAGATCGCCGGTTCGATCCCGGTCGGGACCGCCATTTTTAATTCAATAGTTTGGCTCGGTAGCTCAGTTGGTAGAGCAATGGACTGAAAATCCATGTGTCGGCGGTTCGATTCCGTCCCGAGCCACCATTTTAGGTTTTGCCGGTGTAGCTCAGTTGGTAGAGCAACTGACTTGTAATCAGTAGGTCGTGGGTTCGACTCCTATCGCCGGCACCATTACAATTAAATAATAGTATTATGGCGGTTGTGGCGAAGTGGTTAACGCACCTGATTGTGGTTCAGGCATTCGTGGGTTCGATTCCCATCAGTCGCCCTTTTTTTTTAGCGGGTGTAGTTTAATGGTAAAACCTCAGCCTTCCAAGCTGATGTCGTGGGTTCGATTCCCATCACCCGCTCCATTTTTATGGGCCTATAGCTCAGCTGGTTAGAGCGCACGCCTGATAAGCGTGAGGTCGGTGGTTCGAGTCCACTTAGGCCCACCATGAAACTTTTGCAATAATCCACCATAGCTCAGCGGTAGAGCATTCGGCTGTTAACCGAAGGGTCGTAGGTTCGAATCCTACTGGTGGAGCCATATCTGGGGAAGTACTCAAGTGGCTGAAGAGGCGCCCCTGCTAAGGGTGTAGGTCGTGTAAGCGGCGCGAGGGTTCAAATCCCTCCTTCTCCGCCAGTATATTAGGCCCGTTGGTCAAGCGGTTAAGACACCGCCCTTTCACGGCGGTAACACGGGTTCGAATCCCGTACGGGTCATCAAAAGTTGTGGTATTTGTAAAATATCATGGCTTTTTTTATTTGTTTTTTCACTCCTTTGCTTCTGCTTCACTCTTTATAATTCCTACACGCTCCTTACGAAAAATATAAATGGATAACGTAATCTATACCCTTTCTTCTTTCCTCTCAAACACATTTTCCGATAATATAATTAATATTTTAGTATAACAAGAATATGTAAGCGTGTACAAAGCTATATTTTTACTATGTTGGTCCAAAATACTTTTCGACAAATAACTACAAAACTCCTCCTAGTATTTGGTCGAATCTCCTCTGATTGTAACCCCTTACAAAAACGTTGATATATCAAGAGTTCAATTAAAACAACAATGAAAACGATTTCTTAAATAAATCGATTTTCGACAAAATTTCCTACAGAAACAAAATATGTTGCTTTATGTCATACGATTCCGACTTGTCGTATAAAGGAGAATATTATAAAAAAGAGAATAGTAGTGTATAACAATATTCTTTTTATATGGAATGACGGAAGGGTGAAAAAATTGATTGCTACAAGTACGACGGATTTTCAACTGCACCTTTTTCATGAGGGAACGTTACATAAAAGTTATGAACTTTTTGGAGCACATATCATACGGCACCGAAAGAAGGTAGTGGGAACGAGGTTTACAGTTTGGGCTCCCAATGCAAAAGCGGTTCGTGTAATGGGGTCTTTTAATGAGTGGAACGGGGAGAAGCATCCACTCGAAAGATTGAATAACGAGGGTGTGTGGAGCATCCATATTGAAGAAGATTTGAGCGGACAGTTATATAAATATGAGATTGTTACACAATCGGGAGAAATATTACATAAGGCGGATCCATTTGCTTTTCATGCAGAGGTACGTCCCAATACAGCTTCCATTGTCTATGATATGGAAGGATATAAATGGAAAGATCAGAATTGGCGGAGAAAGAAAAAGCGGAAGCTGGTCTACGAGAAGCCAATGTTCATATATGAGCTGCACCTTGGTACCTGGAAGAAAAAAGAGGGAGATGTACTCTATTCGTATAAAGAGCTAATTACTGAGCTTATTCCTTATGTGAAGGAACATGGTTTTACCCATATTGAATTGCTTCCGCTTGTGGAGCACCCATACGATCGTTCTTGGGGGTATCAAGGTACTGGTTACTATGCGGCAACGAGCCGGTATGGCAGTCCTGCTGATCTGATGGCTTTCATCGATGCATGTCACCAGGAGGACATTGGTGTGATATTGGATTGGGTTCCTGGCCACTTCTGTAAGGATGCCCATGGCTTATATATGTTTGATGGAGCACCGGTTTTTGAGTATGAGAACTATCATGATCGGGAGAATGAGGTGTGGGGTACTGCCAATTTCGACCTTGGAAAGCCTGAAGTACGGAGCTTCCTAATCTCCAATGCTCTGTTTTGGATGGAGTATTTCCATGTGGATGGTTTTCGGGTAGATGCGGTGGCAAATATGCTGTATTGGCCTAATTCACAGGAGGAGCATGCGAATCCCTATGCACAACAGTTTTTGAAAAAGTTGAACGAAGCTGTATTTGAGCAGGATTACAGTGCGTTGATGATTGCGGAAGATTCTACGGATTGGCCTCTTGTCACCACTCCTACTTCTAACGGAGGCTTAGGATTCAACTATAAATGGAATATGGGGTGGATGAATGACATCCTCAGCTATATGGAGGCATCACCTGAACAAAGGAGACATTTACACGATAAAGTGACATTTTCGATTGTGTATGCATTCTCCGAAAATTTCATTTTACCGTTTTCCCATGATGAAGTTGTCCATGGAAAAAAATCGTTACTGAATAAAATGCCAGGTGAGTACCATGAAAAATTTGCACAGCTAAGGCTGCTGTATGGCTTTTTACTAGCTCATCCCGGGAAAAAACTTCTTTACATGGGTGGAGAATTTGGACAGTTCGATGAGTGGAAGGACCTGGAGCAATTGGATTGGTTCTTGTTGGACCAGTATGAATCTCATCAGCAGCTACATTACTATTTTAAAGAGGCTTTGTCTTTTTACCACAAACAAAAGGCTTTGTATGAATGCGATCATGCTCCGGAAGGATTTGAATGGATTGATGCAGACAACCGGGATCAAAGCATTTTCTCCTTTATAAGAAGAGGGAAAAAACCCGCGGATATGTTAGTTGTGGTTTGTAATTTCACTGGCGTTTCTTATGAAGACTTTAAAGTAGGAGTACCCCTTTTGGCGGATTATGAGGAAGTATTCAATTCGGATGAGCAAAGGTTTGGTGGAAGTGGCCTTGTGAATGACCAGGAAATTAGTGCGGCAGAGGGAGCATATCACGGCAAGGATTATCATATGATGGTCAATGTTGCGCCGTTTGGTGTAAGTATGTGGAGACCGAAGAAGATTAGAGGGGAGAGGTAGCGGATGTCGAAGAATAAATGTGTAGCAATGTTACTAGCAGGAGGAAAAGGGAGCAGGCTAAGTTCCTTGACGAAAACTTTAGCGAAGCCCGCCGTCCCTTTTGGCGGAAAATATAGAATCATAGACTTTGCTTTGAGTAATTGCACAAACTCAGGGATTACTACTGTCGGGGTATTGACGCAGTACCAGCCATTGGTACTCAACTCCTATATTGGTATTGGAAGTACATGGGACCTTGACCGTAAAAATGGGGGAGTGACGGTATTGCCACCATATACGGAATCTTCTGGAGTCAAATGGTATACAGGTACCGCGAGCGCTATCTACCAGAATATCAATTACCTTACGCAATACGACCCGGAATATGTGCTGATTCTCTCAGGAGACCATATTTATAAAATGAATTATGAGGAAATGTTGGAATACCACATCGAAAAGGATGCAGATGTCTCCATTTCTGTCGTGGAGGTACCTTGGGAGGAAGCAAGCAGATTCGGCATCATGAACACGAACGAAAAACTGGAAGTGGTTGAATTTGACGAGAAGCCTGCTCACCCAAAAAGCAACCTTGCGTCCATGGGAATCTATATTTTTAAATGGTCGGTTTTGAAAGAATATCTGGAAATGGACGACAGAAACCCTGAATCGAGCCATGATTTCGGGAAGGATGTCATTCCTTTGCTATTAGAAGAGAATAAAAGATTGGTAGCCTATCCTTTCAAAGGCTATTGGAAGGATGTCGGCACGGTAAAAAGTCTTTGGGAAGCGAATATGGATCTATTAAAAGAGGATTGTGAATTAAATCTGTTTGAATATGACTGGAGAATCTATTCGGTTAATCCAAATCAGCCTCCACAGTTTATTGCCCCGTATGCAGATGTGAAGGACTCTCTTGTGAATGAAGGGTGCTTCATTGAAGGGAAGATCGATCACTCCGTATTATTCCAAGGTGTGAATGTTGGCAAGAACTCGGTAATCCAAAACTCTGTTATTATGCCTGATGCGGTGATAGGAGAGAATGTGTATGTGAACAAAGCAATTATTCCTGCTGGTATCAGGATTCCAGATGGTGCAGTCATTTGCCCGGAAAAAAATGAAGACGAGATTATTTTAGTGACAGAGGAAATGATGGATAAAGGTATTTTCTCTGCAACCCGTTAATAGACGCAAATTTAAACACAGGAAGGGTGTCATTTATGAATAAATCAATGCTTGGGATCATCGATGCGACGATTCATAATGAAGATATGCAGGAGTTAACGTTGAAGCGTTCGATAGCCGCAGTTCCTTTTGGAGGCCGTTATCGCTTGATAGATTTTGTTCTTTCGAATATGGTCAATTCGGGAATACAGAATGTTGCCATATTCCCTCGTTACCAATACCGCTCCCTGATGGATCACCTTGGATCTGGGAAGCAGTGGGATTTGGACCGCAAACGTGATGGATTGTTTTTCTTTCCAAGTTCGGAAAATGTGAATACTGGTTCCTTTCAGCATTTCAAAGAAAACGAGGATTACTTCGTGCGGAGCAACCAGACATATGTTGTCATCGCCAATAGTTTTACTGTGTGCAATATGAACTTCAAACAAATTTTAGACCGTCATATTCAGAACAGGTGTGATATCACACATGTTGTAAAAGAAGAAGAAACACTGGATATGTACGTGCTGGAAAAAGATTTACTTGTCAAATTATTCATGAATCATGAGCAAACAGGGTATAGAAGTATCATGGATGTGGTACAGGATATTACGAGCGGTTATAAAATATGCAACTATGAATATACGAATTATGCCGCAGTGATCGATTCCTTGGAGAGTTATTATGAGCACAGCCTGGAACTGTTGGATCCTTCCGTCTGGAAGCAGGTGTTTGTGAAGAACCAGCCTGTTTTTACGAAAGTAAAAGATGAGCCGCCAACAAGCTATTCAAAAGATGCCTATGTGAAGAACTCCATGATTGCAAATGGTGCCATCATTGAGGGGCATGTGGAAAACAGTATCATCTTCCGCGGCGTAAGAATTGGAAAAGGGACCGTGGTCAAAAACAGTATTGTGATGCAAAAAGGCGTCATCGGGGAGAATTGTGTTTTAGATTCCGTCATTCTAGACAAAGATGTTAAGGTAGAGGATCGCACGGTGATAACAGGTAAAGAAGATTCCCCTTATTTAGTGAAAAAAGGGTCAGTACAAGGAGCTCTGATGAATTCGTGAAAGTATTGTTTGTCGTATCAGAATGTGTTCCATTTGTGAAATCAGGAGGATTGGGCGATGTTGCTGGAGCATTGCCTAAGGAATTGAGGAAGCTTGGTACAGATGTTCGGGTCATCCTACCTAAGTACGGGCAGATTCCTGAAGTATATAAAAATAAAATGAAAAGGGTACAGACCACATTTGTGGACGTGGGGTGGCGCCACCAATATTGTGGTGTGGAAGAGCTGACACATGAAAATGTAACCTATTACTTTATTGATAATGAATACTATTTTAACCGCGATTCCCTGTATGGTCATTTTGATGACGGGGAACGCTTTTCCTTTTTCTGTCGGGCGGTACTGGAAAGTATGACGGCTATTGACTTTATTCCAGATGTCATCCATTGTCATGACTGGCATACTGGCATGGTTAATTTTATTTTGGAGCGGGAATACAAGCAAAACCCACGCTTTGAACATATTCAAAGTGTCTTTACGATCCATAACCTTCAGTTTCAAGGAGTGTTCCCACCTAGCATCCTACACGACCTGCTAAGGGTGGATTATAAGCATTTTAATGCGGATGAACTTGAATTCTATGGAAATGTGAATTTCATGAAAGCTGCATTGGTATCTTCCGGTTATATTACAACTGTTAGCCCCACATACAAGGATGAAATCCAAACAGCCTATTTTGGTGAAAAGTTGGATGGGGTTCTTAGGGACAGGAACGACTCGCTTGTAGGAATCATTAATGGCATTGATGATGAATTATATAGCCCTGAAACCAATGAATACATTGAAGCGAATTATTCCGCCAACAAGATGGAGAATAAAAAGCTGAATAAAGAGGCCTTGCAGAATTTATGCGGGTTGCCTGTAAAGGAAGGTACTCCGATTATTGCCATGGTCAGCAGGTTAACCAAGCAGAAGGGACTGGACCTTGTCACTTGTGTGTTGCATGAAGTGTTGGAAGAGGATGTACAAGTGGTTGTACTTGGTACAGGTGAACCTCAATTTGAGCAATACTTCCGCGATTTGTCCTACCGTTATCCGCAAAAGGTGAGGACATTCATCGGATTTGATGAGCCGCTTGCGCATCAGATTTATGCTGGGGCGGATATGTTCTTGATGCCGTCCAGGTTTGAACCATGTGGACTTGGCCAGTTGATCGCCCTGCGCTACGGGACAATTCCGGTTGTCAGGGAAACAGGTGGGCTGAATGATACAGTCACTTCCTACGATGAGACCACATTGGAAGGAAACGGTTTCTCGTTCACCAACTTCAATGCCCACGATATGCTGTACACCATCAGACGTGCAATCGGCTTTTATGAGCTACCAGAAGTATGGAATGGCATTATGAAAGAAGCGATGGAACGCGATTATAGCTGGGCAAAATCAGCATTTAAATACAACCAATTATATTCAACCTTAATGGCTAGGAGTGGAGTGCATGTTCTCTGATAAGGAAAAGTTCAAGACAGCATTTTTGAAAAAGCTGGAGAGTATGTACGGGAAGAGCTTTCAGGAATCAACATCAAGAGACCATTATCATACACTCGGAAATATGGTGCGTGAGTATATTAGTGCCAACTGGATTACTACTAATGAACGAAATCGGGCTGCAGATGAAAAACAGGTCTACTATCTTTCCATCGAATTCTTATTGGGTAGATTATTGGGAAGTAATCTCTTGAATCTTGGCATTCAAGGTGTCGTGGAAGAGGGCTTAAAAGAGCTTGGACTTGATCTATCCGAAATAGAAGAGATAGAAGCGGATGCCGGGCTTGGAAATGGCGGTCTTGGCCGACTTGCTGCATGTTTCCTTGATTCTCTCGCATCCCTGGATTTACCTGGGCATGGTTGCGGAATCCGTTATAAGCATGGGCTGTTTGATCAGAAGTTTGTCGATGGCTATCAGGTGGAGCTACCGGAGCAATGGCTAAGGCACGGTAACGTCTGGGAGGTAAGAAAGCCCGACCAGGCGGTGGAAATCAACTTCTGGGGCAAGGTGGAGTCTTACAAGGAAGATGGAAAGGAAAGGTTCAGACATGCCAAAGGAGAGGCCATCACTGCCGTTCCATATGACATGCCTGTTGTCGGCTATCAAACAGAAACAGTCAATATGCTGCGCCTCTGGAGTGCAGAGCCTGCGCCTTTTCCTACCAATAAAGATATTATGCAATATAAGCGCGATACGGAGGCTGTTTCCGAGTTCCTGTATCCGGATGATACACATGATGAAGGAAAGATATTACGTCTCAAGCAGCAATATTTCCTGGTAGCTGCGAGTATCGGCAGTATTATACGCTCTTACCGCAAGAAGAATGGAAGTTTAATAGATTTCCATAAGCGGGTCACCATCCATATCAATGATACCCATCCGGTGCTGGCGATTCCTGAATTGATGAGGATATTGTTGGATGAAGAGGATATGAGTTGGGAGCAGGCATGGGAAATAACGTCGCACACCATTTCCTATACGAATCATACGACCCTTTCGGAAGCGTTGGAGAAATGGCCGGTTAACATTTTTCAGCCGTTGCTGCCCCGCATCTATATGATAGTGGAAGAAATTAATGAGCGTTTTTGTGCAGATTTGTGGAAGAAGTACCCTGGTCAATGGGGTCGCATCGAGGAGATGGCGATTCTTGCCCATGGCTTGGTGAAGATGGCTCATTTGGCAGTTGTCGGGAGCTTCAGTGTAAATGGTGTGGCCAAAATTCATACAGAGATTTTAAAGAATCGAGAAATGCGTTTGTTTTATGAAGCTTTTCCAGATAAATTCAATAATAAAACAAATGGAATTACGCATCGCAGGTGGTTATTGAAAGCAAATCCGCAGCTTACATCACTCATCCAGGACACCATTGGTCATGGGTGGATGAAGGACACGACACAGCTTCGACAGCTTGATGTATATGCAAACGATTCCGCTTTCCTTGACAAACTGGATCAGGTAAAACGGGAGCGTAAGCAGATCCTTGGTGAACGCATCCGAAAGCAGACTGGAATCATCATCGATTCTGATAGCATATTCGATGTACAGGTTAAACGTCTGCACGCCTATAAACGCCAGCTGTTGAATGTGTTTCATATTATGTATCTTTATAACCGATTAAAAGAGGATAGCAGTTTTGACATACACCCTAGAACGTTCATATTTGGAGCGAAGGCTTCTCCTGGGTATTATTATGCCAAGAGGGTCATAAAATTGATAAACTCATTGGCAGAAAAGGTGAATAATGATCCAGCCATCGATGGCCGCTTGAAGGTAATCTTCTTGGAAAACTACCGGGTTTCTTTGGCGGAGGACATCTTTACAGCAGCCGATGTCAGTGAACAGATCTCCACTGCCAGCAAGGAGGCATCAGGAACCGGAAATATGAAGTTCATGATGAACGGGGCATTGACGATCGGTACCTTGGATGGCGCAAACATCGAGATTAAAGAAGAAGTCGGCGAAGAAAACATGTTCATTTTTGGGCTGACAGCGGAACAGGTACTGAACTATTACCAGAACGGAGGATACCGTTCCAGTGAATATTACCACCATGATAAACGCATTCAACAGGTGTTAGAGCAGCTAGTAAACGGCTTTTTCCCGGATGTGGATGACCACTTTGAGCCGATTCATGATTCTTTGCTCATGCAAAATGATGAATACTTCGTGCTAAAGGATTTTTCATCTTATATTAGTGCGCAGGAGCGGGTGGATGCGGCCTACCGTAACCGGAACCATTGGCTGACCATGAGCGCTAAAAACATCGCACACTCCGGCTTCTTCTCGAGCGACCGGACCATCAGGCAATACGCCGACGAAATCTGGGGACTCCAACCCAGCTACAGCAAACGATAACAAAGAGAGGGGCGGACTTGCCCTTCTTTTTTTGCGTCCCTTCGACATGGATGACAAAAACCCTTTGGGGGTCTGACCCCCTTTTGAACTTTTTTTACAACTTTTCCTTCATTGCCTTGATATATGTTTCGATGCTGTGGTTTTTGACGATGGAGCCTTCGGATAGCAGGAAGCGTGATGGTGTTTGGGTGTGTTTGTAGTGCCAGGTCTTTTTGCTGATAGGGGCAACGACTTTTGTCGGTGGAACAAATGGAACCAGGTCGGCCAGGTTTACGAACCGGATGGAGGCAGGGACAGTTTTGTTATAGAGGCTTGCAAATGCTTCGTTTCCAACTCTTGGAGCGCCATAGCTATACATAAAAACCGACTTGAAGTGCGAGTTTAAAACGCAATCCAATGAAAAGAGAGTTGCCAGTGCACCGCCGAGGCTATGACCTGTCACAAACATGGTTTTAGAAGAGTCCAGTTGTTCCAGAACATTTAGCAGTTCTTCCCGCATCGATTCATATACAGATAGGAAGCCGCTATGGACAAGAGGCTGGGTATCACAATAAGGAAAAGGTTTCTGGGTTACGTCTGCATCAGCTATCCAGTCGGGATCAGTCTGTGTGCCTCTGAATGAGACAATGATGGTATCTTCCTGTTCCACAATGAACCCGAACCAATCCAGGCTATGGGAAGATACCCCTTTGAATTCCTTTATCAGCTCAAAGCCAGGTGGAATGAAAAAGATGCCATTCTGATGATATTGATCATAGGCTAGTTGGCAGCAGTTGGCTAGAAAAATAGCCCAGTCCTTGGATAAAATATTGCGGTTGTACATTTCATATCCCTCACTTCATAAAAAATCGTGATGATGACCTATGATAATGTATTGATTGGGGAAGAAAGTGGTGCAAATTTCGCTGAAGGAAAAGGGAAAGTTGGATTGTTTGTGGAACTTCTAGTAAAGATTGAATTTCAAAGGGGGAGACACGTTGGCTTATGAGTTGAAAACAAAGGAAACGGACAACAGCGTAATGGAATTTATTGAAACGGTGGAAAGCCCAAAGAAACGGGAAGATGCCTTTAAGCTCTTAGATATTTTCACGGAAACAACAGGGTATGAGGCAAAGATGTGGGGGCCAAGCATTATTGGGTTCGGCTCCTATCATTATAAGTATCCAACGGGACATGAAGGGGACGCACCATTGGTGGGTTTTTCACCACGCAAAGCAAAAATAAGTCTCTATTTCGCGACAGGTGATTCGCAAAGGGAGGAATTGCTGAAAGAGTTTGGAAAGCATACGACCGGTAAGGCTTGTGTGTACATAAATAAGGTGGCGGATATTAAGGAGGATGTGTTAAAAGCGTTAATCAACCAGTCTATCGCATTTTTAAGAGAAACATACCCAGAAAAATAAGAAAGAGGCAGCCTCAATATGGAGGTTGCCTCTTACATTTACTCTGTATATGGGTCTTTCTCATACCCATGCAAATCTCCAAAGGAGGTCATGATTCCTTCTTCATCTAACGCATCTTCATAGGCTTCGTGCTTGATGGTTGGATAAACGGTGACATTTTGTCCGTACATATCGGTACCTACGAAGTTTTCGTAGTCCTCGACATATCCTTCGTTCTCTTCACTTTCTACATATGTCCGGTCATAATTCTCTACATCACCGGAGAAATCCGATGGTGATTCTGATGTACCATAGCGTTGTACAATTTGCCATGTGTCTTCTGCGTCAAAAGCAACCCCTTCAGACTCGTCGTATTCAAAACGACCATATGGCGGCATTAGTACTTTTTCTTCCACAGGACGGTCATGGGAAACCACTTGGTCTGGACTATGCTCCTTGCAATAAGTGGTAGTCGGAAGGGCATCCAGGCGGTCTTCATCGATTTCTTTTCCGCAAACCTCACACTTACCATAAGTCCCTTCAGCCATAGCATGGAGAGCGTGATTAATATCTTGCATTTCTTTTTCAGCATGTTCATTTAGAGCCAAATCTTTTTCTCGTTCATACAATTCGGTTCCAAGGTCCCCAGGGTGGTTATCATAGGCAGATAGTTCACTTACTGATTCGTATGGATGCTCTTGTTCGAGTTGGTAGTGGTCATTCTGATCCAGGTGGGCTTGGAGTTCCTTTTTTGTATCTTCTAGCTGTTGCTTTAAACGGTTTATTTTATCAGGGGATATCATAAATAGACTCCTTTCAAATTCCTGTCTATTTGTATTATGAACGTTCCTTTGAAAAACATGATTGCCAATTAAAAAAACTGACCCTTGTAAGAGTCAGTTCCAAGCAAGTTAGACAAAGTATCCAATTAATAATCCGATTCCGAGCAGAAAGCCGAAAATGGTATTTGTTTTTGCAGTAGCCACCATCGCAGGCATCATCGTGACATTGCTGTTATTATTCGTGAACCCTTTAATTGCAGAAAGTGGTTTAGCAATCGATAGGAAGACTAATAATAACCAGAAAGATGCGTAGCCAAAAACGATAAAGAGCACAATAAGGGCATAGGAAACGATGAACATAGCTGCCAACAGAAGGATTGCATTTTTTCTTCCTAAAAGAATAGCGACGGTTTTACGACCATTCTCTTTATCACCGACAATATCCCTGATGTTATTGGCCAAGAGAATCGCTCCGACAAGAATGGAAATTGGAATCGAAATCAGCATGGCTGTATTGGAAATAGTACCGGTTTGAATATAGAAAGAAATAAGGATAATCACAAATCCCATAAAGAAACCTGCTACAATTTCCCCAAAAGGGGTATAGGCTATAGGGTAGGGACCACCGGTATAGAAGTAGCCTGCTGCCATGCAAGCTGTCCCGATCACTGCCAACCACCAGGTGCTGTTCATACAAATATATATTCCAAGTAAAGTGGCAACACCAAAGAATATGAAAGCTAAACGTAATACGGTATCAGGTTTGACGCCGTGTCGTACAATCGCTCCGCCGATTCCAACTGAATTTTCATTATCCAGTCCTTTTTTGAAATCGTAGTATTCGTTTATCATGTTAGTAGCGGCTTGAATGAAAAGACTTGCTATCAACATGGCAAAGAATAGCGGCCAGTCTATAGCTGTGTCATAAAGTGCAAGTGCCGTCCCGATAAATACCGGTACAAAAGCTGCGGTCAAGGTATGTGGACGAAGCAGGTTCCACCACACCTTCCATTTCTTTTCAGTAGGTGCTTGAAAGCTTGTCTCTGTTTGTACTGTCTGAGGCTGCATGATGACCCCTCCATCTATTAGTAGGGCTATACCCAGATAGCCATCAAAAAACGAAAACATTATATTATAAATACAGTATAAGTGTATGTAAAGGGACAAAGAGTGTCAACGGTTTTTCGGAAGAAACAAAGGAAGATTTTACATGTGAACATTATAAGGAAGAAACTCGAAGGAAAAAGACTCATTTTGTTGACATAAAAAGGTTTTGAGGTGTATCTTTAAGGAAGCTATTTGAGAGACAAAGTCTTGCGGTAACAAGGCCTCGGGGGGAGTCTTACATGATTACAATACCATATCACCACATAGTGAGTTTATGGGAGGAAGCGAAAACAAGAGCGACCTCGATAAACCAGTCGGTCTTAATAAGTTATACAAAAAAAGTGGAACAGCTAGATCCCCTGCAATTTTTTCAGAAATGTGAACAGTTCTTTCCGGGACAGCGCTTTTTCTGGTCCAACCCTGATCATTCCCATATGCAGGTTGGTGCAGGAGTAACAGCAGAGTTCACTGCAGATGGAGAAGAAGACAGGTATCATCACATTGAAAAGCAATGGAAGCGTTTTATTCAAGCGGTTGTTTGCAAAAGTGATTCACCAACTGTAGGTCCAGTCTGTTATGGTGGCTTTTCTTTTGATCCAAAAAAGGAAAAGACAGGGCTTTGGGACGAATTTGCCGATGCTCTTTTCATTTTGCCGACATTTATGCTTACGAAAATACAGAACGAAACATATATTACGATCAATTACCGGAGCAACTGTGAGGAAGCCTCGCTAAAGGAATTAGTCAAAATGGAAGAGGAGCTGTTAGATGTCTCTTCTATTAAGCATGCCGGTACGACGTCTATTGTGAAATGCCTTGAAATGGATCCTGTCGAATGGAAGGAGTCCATCTCGGAAGTGACCAAGCGAATTACAGATGGCCAAATGGATAAGGTTGTACTCGCAAGAGAGTTGCGCGTACTGTTTCAGGATAAAGTGAATGTCACACCGGTTCTCCAAAACCTCTTGGAAGAGCAGGCGAACAGTTATTTATTCACTATCGAAAGAGGAACGGACTGCTTCTTGGGAGCAACTCCTGAACAATTGGTCAAAAAACAAAATGAAATAGTCGAATCCATGTGTTTGGCAGGCTCGATTGCCCGTGGCAGGACAATGGAAGAAGACGTTCAACTTGGTGAATCGCTACTGACGGATGAGAAGAACATGCATGAGCATGATCTGGTTGTCCAGATGATACGGGCTTCTTTAGAGAAAGTTTGTGAACAGGTAAGCACACCATCTGAACCAAACCTTTATAAAATGAAACACATTCAGCATCTCCACACTCCGGTTAAGGCAAGAGTAAAAAAGGAAAATAGCATTGCTGACTTGGTGAAATTACTTCACCCTACTCCAGCCCTTGGTGGATTCCCACAAGAAATTTCCTTGGAGACTATAAGGGAAGTGGAAAGATTGGACAGAGGTTGGTATGCGGGGCCAATCGGCTGGATGGACTGGAAGGAAGATGGGGAGTTTATCGTTGCTATCCGTTCGGGACTGCTCCAGGGAAGCGAAGCATCTTTATTTGCAGGCTGCGGAATTGTAGGAGATTCCGATCCGGAGAGTGAATACCTTGAAACCCAAATTAAATTCCGACCAATGTTATCTGCACTAGGGGGCAATTTGACACAATGAATGCAACAAACGATATGACCTATTACCTTGCAGCATTTGTAGATGAATTAGTAAATAGCGGGCTGGAGAATGTGGTCATCAGTCCAGGATCCCGCTCCACCCCTATCGCTCTATTAATGGCAGAACATCCTGATCTGAATGTAACCGTATTGATTGACGAACGCTCGGCGGCATTTTATGCACTTGGCCTGGCGAAAACAAGCAACAAGCCGGTGGCCATCCTTTGCACTTCCGGTACAGCCGCGACCAATTACTACCCTGCGATTGTGGAAGCCTATCAATCAAGGCTTCCTTTGATTGTCTTGACGGCTGACCGACCACATGAGCTCAGGGATGTGGGAGCTCCACAGGCTATTGATCAAATAAAAATGTACGGGGATTATGTGAAATGGTTCGTGGAAATGTCCCTTCCACAGGATACTAGAGCGATGGTACGCTATGCGCGTACGATGGCTGCAAGGGCAATAGGAACTTCCTTGAGTGCTCCAGGAGGACCTGTTCATCTTAACTTCCCATTGCGCGAGCCATTAATCCCTAACTTAGAAGCAGTGGATTTATGGACAAAATACAAGGAAGCCAATGAATCAATCGTAGAAGTGAATGTTGGCGACTTTTCCATTACAGATGAAAGAGCTTCTTATTTTGCAAAGCTCTTGAAAGAACGGAAAAAAGGAGTCATTGTTTGTGGGGAATTGCCGCAATCAAAGGTGGAAGTTTTTACAGAAGCGATTACAAGACTCTCTGCAGCTCTAAAATACCCTGTTTTTGCAGATCCCTTATCCGGGTTGAGGACTGGGGCACATTCAAAGGACACAATAATCGAAGGATATGATGCCTTCTTGCGTCCCGATGAGGTGAAGGAAAAGCTGCAGCCGGAAGTGATTATCCGATTTGGTGCAATGCCGGTGTCCAAGTTTTTGATGCAATACATAAGTAAAGCAAGCAACGCCATCCAAATTGTTGTGGACGGGGATGGTGGTTGGCGAGATCCGACACTCCAAGCAAGCTATATGGTACATGCGGAAGAAAGCCGTTTTTGTGAGAGGGTAGCATCACAACTGGAACCACGTGTTAACAGTGGATGGCTGGATTATTTCCAAGCCCTGAATGATAAAACCAAAATGGTCCTGTCAGTGGGTCAAGTGGACAGCATGTTCGAAGGTAGGGTCATTACAGAACTACAAGGGATACTACCGGATAAGGCAGCTATGTTTGTAGGAAATAGCATGCCGATACGAGATGTGGATACCTTTTTGCATTGCAATGATAAAAAGCTGACGGTACTTGCGAATAGAGGTGCCAATGGAATTGATGGGGTAGTATCAACTGCACTAGCAGCAAGTAATTTCTATGAAAATCTGGTCCTGGTCATTGGTGATTTGTCTTTCTACCACGATATGAATGGATTTCTTGCGGCTAAGTTGCAAAAGCTTAATGTAACCATTGTACTTGTAAATAACAATGGAGGAGGGATCTTTTCTTTCCTTCCACAGTCAAAAGTGGAGAAGCATTTTGAAGCATTGTTTGGCACTCCGACCCACATGGACTATAAGCATGCAGTGAAGCTATACGATGGGACATACACACTTGCATCAAATTGGCACGATTTCAAGGCTGCGGTTATTGATTCATTGAGCAAAGATGGATTGAAAGTAATTGAAGTGCCCACAAACCGGGAGGAAAACGAAGTTCTTCATCGTAAATTGTGGAAAAATGTTTCCCAGGAAATGATTTTGTCGATGGAGACGAAACTTGATGAAAATTAACGGGGTAACCTATCATGTCGAGGTCATTGGTAGTGGTGAACACCATGTACTTATGTTGCATGGCTTTACAGGAAAAGGAACAAATTTCAAGGAAATGATTTCCGACTTTCCTTGCTTGGAATCTTTCACTTTTATTTTGATAGATCAACTTGGCCATGGGAAATCTGAGATTCCGATACATCCGGAGCGATATAGCATGGAAAATACCACAGCGGATTTGAAAAAGATACTTGTGGAGCTAGATGTTTCAAGGGTTTCCCTATATGGATACTCCATGGGAGGTCGCTTGGCTCTATCCTTTGCCATTACCTATCCTTCCTATGTAAGGAAATTAGTGCTCGAGAGTGCCTCTCCAGGCCTGGAAACGAACGGGGAGCGGCAAAAAAGGCAACAAGCAGATGAGAAACTTGCTGATAGAATCCAAAAGGAAGGACTTCAAGCCTTTGTGCAATTTTGGACAAACATTCCCCTATTTCAGTCCCAACAGACGCTTCCTGAAAAGAAACAGGAGGCAATTTATGAGCAGAGAATGGACAATTTCGCTATGGGTCTTGCTAACAGCCTGCGAGGGATAGGGACAGGAGTTCAGCCTTCCTATTGGGAACACCTTATACAAATGGAGTTTCCGGTTCTTCTAGCAGCAGGTGAGTGGGATGAGAAGTTTGTCATGATTGCTCAGGAAATGAATAAACGGATAGAAAAATCACATTTTATAAAAATAAGTGAAGCGGGACATGCAATTCATGTGGAACAACCGCGAAAGTTTGGTAAAATAGTAAGTGAGTTTTTGTCGAACTAATTTATTTAGGGAGGAAACAAATGATGGCAAGAGAATGGATAGCAGGTCCAAAACAGTTTGAAGACATTTTATATGAAACATATAACGGGATTGCAAAAATTACAATCAACCGTCCGGAAGTACATAATGCATTCCGTCCGAAAACGGTGATGGAATTAATTGAGGCGTTTGCTTATGCACGTGATGATTCCAGTGTTGGAGTAATTATCTTAACAGGTGCAGGGGACAAAGCGTTCTGTTCCGGTGGAGATCAAAAAGTTCGCGGACACGGTGGATACGTTGGGGAGGATGAAATTCCTCGCTTGAACGTTCTTGATCTTCAACGTCTTATCCGTGTAACGCCTAAGCCTGTTGTGGCAATGGTTGCAGGATGGGCAATTGGTGGCGGACATGTATTGCATGTGGTATGTGATTTGACGATCGCGGCTGACAATGCACGATTTGGTCAAACTGGACCTAAAGTGGGCAGCTTTGATGCTGGTTACGGGTCCGGATACCTTGCTCGTATTGTAGGGCATAAGAAAGCTCGTGAAATCTGGTACCTATGCCGTCAATACGACGCTAAGGAAGCACAGGACATGGGTCTTGTGAACACGGTTGTTCCTTTGGAGCGATTGGAAGATGAAACCGTTCAATGGTGTGAAGAAATGCTCGAGAACAGCCCGACTGCTCTTCGTTTCCTAAAAGCTGCGATGAATGCCGATACAGATGGATTGGCAGGAATCCAACAGTTCGCTGGAGATGCAACATTATTGTACTATACGACGGAAGAGGCAAAAGAAGGTCGTGACGCTTTCAAAGAAAAGAGAAAGCCGGACTTTGGACAGTTCCCTCGTTTCCCTTAATACATTCGAATCTTCTGTTGGGAGGGCAATCTAAGAGCTTTTGGCTTTTGGATTGCTCTTCTTTTTTTGGTGAAAATAAAGAAAGGGGGTTGTGACATTTGACAGCATTGCCGAATTTTTTAATGAAACGGGCCGCTTTGTCTCCGGAGCGAATTGCGCTAGAGATGGATGATAGAAAGGTTACGTTTGCCGAATTATACAGGAATTCTCTTCAGCTTACGGAAAAGCTTGGAGAATTGGGAGTGAAGAAAGGTGACCGGATTTCGATTTTTATGAGCAACAGCATAGAACTGGTAGAAGTGCTGTTTGCCTTAAAGAATATTGGTGCTGTTACTGTTTTACATAACTTGCGATTAACAGCGCAGGAACTATCGTTTCAGGTGGAGGACGCGGCATCGCGTTTTATTTTGGTGGAAGACGGTTTGGGGTCTTTCTTTTCCAGTGTTTTTGTTCCAGAGAAAATTATTCCGTTTAGCAGGCTGGCTTCTATAAATGGACGTTCTGTTGAAGTGGTGGAAGAGTTTGATCTTGATAGTACGGATACAATCATGTACACAAGTGGTACGACTGGTTTTCCAAAAGGAGTAAAACAGACCTACGGCAATCATTTATGGAGTGCTACCGGGTCTGCGCTGAATTTGGGCCTTCATGAAAATGACTGTTGGTTGTTGGCCGTTCCGATGTTTCATATTAGTGGGTTATCCATATTGATGAGAAGCGTAGTGTATGGAATGAGGGTTATTATCCATAAACGATTTGATGCGGAGGCAGTGCATATGGATTTGATGGAGCGGAATGTAACGATTGTTTCTGTGGTAAGCGCGATGCTTCGTGCTTTATTGGAGAAGCTTGGAACAGGAGCCTATCCTCCTTCTTTCCGTTGTATGCTTGTGGGTGGGGGGCCTGTGCCAAAGTCAATGCTTGAAGAGTGCCAAGAGAAGGCCATCCCTGTGTTTCAGACGTATGGCATGACGGAAACATGCTCACAAATTGTTACGCTTTCGCCAGAGTCTGCCATAGCCAAATTAGGTTCAGCAGGTAAACCGTTGTTTCCTTGCCAATTAAAGATTATACAAGAGGGGCAAGTGGCTGCTCCTGGTGAGACTGGTGAGATAGTTGTAAAAGGACCGAATGTGACCCCCGGATATTTTAACAGGGAGAAAGCCACAAAGGATTCATTTCAGGATGGCTGGTTCTATACGGGAGACGTGGGATATTTGGATGAGGAAGGTTTTTTGTTTGTTGTGGACAGGCGAAGTGATTTGATTATCTCTGGCGGTGAAAATGTGTATCCTGCTGAAATAGAAGCGGTCCTTGTTTCGCATCCTTTGATAAATGAAGCAGGAGTGACAGGTGTGCATGATGATCGCTGGGGGCAGGTCCCTGTAGCGTTTATTGTGGAAAACAGAATTGGATTGATTGATGAAGAAGAACTGCTTTCTTATCTGAAGGAGCGCCTGGCAGGGTATAAAGTGCCAAAGCAGTTACACCTGGTGGAGGCTCTGCCTAGAAATGCATCCAGTAAACTGATGCGCAGAGAGCTATTGAAGCTGGTGCCGGAGGGGGAGAACGTTGATGAGGATTGAAAAGGTCGAGTTGTTCTTAACATCCATGGAACTTGTCCAGACTTTTAGAACTCATCTGGAAACCGTTAAAGATCGGGAAAGCATTTTGGTTAAGATGACGGATGTTGATGGATATTGCGGCTGGGGAGAAGTGGTGGCTTTTTCTTCTCCTTGGTATACAGAGGAGACTATTGAAACGGCTTGGCATATGCTGACGGAGTTTTTTTTACCATTCGTAATGAAGGAAGAATGGCATGGCCCTCAGGAAGTGACTGTAGCTCTTGAACGCTTTAAGCGGAATCCGATGGCAAAGGCCGGGGTGGAAATGGCAGTTTGGGACCTGTTTGCCAAGCGGTCGGAGTTGTCGTTATCGGAGTATATAGGTGGAGTGCGCAGCTCGGTGAAGGCAGGAGTTGTCGTAAGTGTCGACTCTCCAGAAAAGATGCTTACCACCATCGGGATGCGCCTTGAAGAAGGGTATGAACGGGTGAAGGTGAAAATAGAGCCTCATAATGATGTGGAGATTCTTAAGATGATTAGAGAGGCATATCCGGACCTTGCATTAGTTGTTGATGCCAATTCTGCCTATACGCTTGAAGACGCAGAACGCTTATCATCATTGGATTCATTAAAACTGTTAATGATTGAACAGCCACTTGCCGCAGATGATATAGTAGAGCATGCCGAACTGCAGAAACGATTATCGACACCAATCTGTTTGGATGAAAGCATCGTTTCCTTGCAGGATGCGAAAAATGCAGTAGCGCTTGGCAGCTGTCAGGTTATGAGTATTAAAATTGGGCGTGTTGGCGGTTTGGCTAATGCCATTGCTATTCATGACTTGTGCCAAAAGAGTGGTATCCCTGTTTGGTGTGGAGGCATGTTGGAGACAGGTATTTCTAGAGCTTTCAATATTGCTTTGGCTTCGCTTCCTAACTTTACCATACCTGGTGATATTTCCTCCTCCAATCGGTACTGGAAGAGAGATGTTACCACTCCGGAAGTCGTGGTGGAAAATGGGGAGGTAAAGGTGCCAACCGGACCTGGAATCGGCTATGTGGTGGACGAGGAGTATGTGAAGGAAATTAGTAGAAGAACCCAAATCTTCCAATGAGAATCGTAATAAAGCTTTAATAAAAAGTTTTCGACAGAATGAGAGAATGAGAAATGAAGAAGCACTAGAACTAGATTCAAAAGCCCCGCCGGCACTGCCGGCGGGGCTTTTAATCGTTAACTTTATTTATATTCGACGTAAAGGACAAAAACCCTTTGGGGGTCTGACCCCCTTTTTTCTCTTTTTTTTCTTTTTTCAGTTTTTTCGTTCTTGACAAAAGTTTGCTTAGGGTTTAAGTTTTGTATGGGGGCAACTTTTTGAGTTGAGGCTTAAAATAATGTGCTTGGTCAAGTTTAGTCGCACCTTTTTGCTGATTTCTGCATAAATTGGTCTAGGAGTCCAGCGGGATAGTATGTATTTTTTTACCATAAAAATTGCATTAGAGAAACTTTTGTTACTTAGTACAATATAGAGAAGAGTTAAAGGAGAGGGAAAAATGAGAGCATCATGGATGAAATTATTGCTATTAGGTTTGCTTGTATTAGGTCTTACAGGATGTAATGCCACAGCGGGAACGGATGACGATGACATCATTAAGGTCACCACGACAATTGCTCAGATCGGTGATATTGCGAAAAATATAGGCGGAGATAAGGTACAGGTAGAGAGTCTGATGGGACCGGGAATCGATCCTCACTTGTATCAAGCCTCACAAGGGGACCTTCGTAAACTCAGTGATGCCGATATCATTTTTTATAATGGGCTTAGACTAGAGGGGAGAATGGGGGACATTTTGAATAAAATGTCCAAAGATAAACCAACTATTGCTGTAGCAGAATCCATTCCGACAGACTTGCTCCTAAATGATGAAGAGGAAGCAGGGAAGATGGATCCCCATGTTTGGTTTGATATCTCTCTCTGGTTGCACACAGTAGAAGAAGTCAAGGAGTCCCTGATCGAAATAGATGAAGAAAATGCAGCTTATTATGAGAAAAATGCAGCTGACTATATACAGAAACTAGAGGAATTGGATGCTTATGCGAAAGAGCAGATCGCAACAATTCCGGAAGAGAGCAGAGTACTTGTTACTGCCCATGATGCTTTCCAATATTTTGGAGAGGCATACGGGATGGAAGTTACCGGTTTGCAAGGGCTGAGCACGGATGCGGAGTTCGGTTTGAATGATGTTCGTTCCATTGTGGACCTCCTGGTGGAGAGAAACATAAAAGCGGTGTTCGTCGAAAGCAGTATATCTGAGGATAGCATCAATGCTGTTGTAAAAGGAGCCGAAAGCAGGGGACACACGGTTGTAATCGGTGGAGAGCTCTACTCTGATGCCATGGGTGCAGAAGGAACAGAGACAGGGACATATTTAGGGATGTTCCGCCATAATATTGATACAATCGTTGCTGCATTAAAATAAAGTTACTTGAAAACAAAAAGAAAAGGTGAACGAATATGGAGCCAGTAAAAATAGAAAACCTGACAGTAGCCTATCATCGTAAACCTGTACTAAAAGAAATCAGTTTCAGTGTACCGGAAGGGAAATTGATTGGTATCATCGGTCCAAATGGAGCCGGTAAGTCTACCTTGATTAAAGCGGCTTTGGAGTTGATTCCAAAAGCTTCCGGCAACATCTCCATCTATGGAAAATCCTATAAATCTCAGAGAAAGCTGATTGGATACGTGCCTCAGCGTGGATCGGTGGATTGGGATTTTCCGACGAATGCTTTGGATGTTGTGCTGATGGGAAGGTACGGTCATATCGGCTGGTTGAAACGTCCGAACAAGAAGGATATTGAATTTGCATATGAGTGTTTGGATAAGGTCGGTATGCGTGAATATGCGACTAGGCAGATCAGCCAGCTTTCAGGCGGGCAGCAGCAGCGTGTCTTCCTAGCAAGAGCACTTGCACAGGACGCAAGTATCTATTTCATGGATGAACCTTTTGTTGGGGTGGATGCCGCAACGGAGAAAGCGATTATTACCATCCTTAATGAGCTGAAGGCCCAAGGGAAGACGGTGCTGGTAGTCCATCACGATCTACAGACGGTGAAAGAGTATTTTGATTGGACGTTATTGATTAACCTCAGAAAGATCGCCATCGGTCCGACGGAAGAAGTGTTTACTATAGATAACCTGCAAAAAACGTATGGTGGGCGATTAGCGTTCTTAGATCAAAATAAAGCCATTGTGGAACAATAGGAGTGACAGTATGGAAACATTTCTATCTATGCTTCAAGACCCGAATGTGCAATGGGTGTTAATTGGAACCATTCTTCTTGGGATGGCAAGCGGAGTACTGGGAAGCTTTGCGTTATTAAGGAAGCAGAGTCTACTGGGGGACGCCATGGCACATGCGGCGCTACCAGGCATCTGTATTGCCTTTCTTTTATATGGAGCAAAGTCCATGTCCTGGTTTATGATCGGCGCTGCCATTTCAGGGTTGATAGGGACCTATTGCATTCAGGCGATCATTAAGCATTCAAGAATCAAGGAGGATACAGCTATCGGCCTTGTACTCTCTGTATTTTTCGGATTTGGAATTGTGCTTTTAACATATGTCCAACATCACGGCAAAGGGAATCAGGCTGGGCTAGACTCGTTTATATTCGGGCAGGCGGCTGCCATTGTAGGGACGGATGTGCAAATTATCAGCGTCATTGCTTTTGTATTGATTTTCATTACCTTCCTTCTTTTCAAAGAACTGAAGCTGATTACGTTTGATCCGCAGTTTGCGCAAGGACTGGGTCTGCCTGTGAAATGGCTGAACGGTCTGTTGATGACGTTGATTGTGGGAGCGGTCGTTATTGGTCTGCAGGCGGTAGGGGTCATTCTGATGGCTGCGATGCTGATTACTCCTGCTATTGCTGCTCGTTATTGGACAGAACGGCTCGATTATATGGTAATTTTGGCAGGTCTTGTGGGAGGAATATCCGGTGTGGTTGGAACACTCTTAAGCACCCTTTCAAGGGGAATGCCAACAGGTCCATTGATTATTATGGCTGCCACCATCCTTTTTATCATTTCCCTCCTTTTTGGAACAAAAAAAGGGTTGTTACCCAAGTTTTTGAAGCAGTGGAGAGTGAAAAAACTGATATCCCGCGAAAATATACTTTCCAGTCTGTATGAACTGACAGAAACAAAACTGAGAGAGTCAGAAGGAAGAGAGATGGGGAACTTTTCCTATCAACAGCTTACAAAAATCCGACCTGTATCTTCTATCAGTCTTCTTGCGGTGGTGAAAGGATTGAAGAGGGAAGGCGCTATTGAAGAACTGGAAAATAAGCAAGTTGTGCTGACGGAAAAAGGGCTGGAGCTTGCTCATGATGTTGTGTTGAAAAATAGGTTGCTGGATATGTATCTTATGTTTGAAAATAAATTTCCTGCATCTGAATGGAGAGAAGGTAGCATGGATCTCTTGGAGGGACCAAAGGAAATCCTAGATGAACTAAAGACATTGCTCAGGGATTTTGGCAGGGAACCCAAAGGACTATTTCTCTATAGAAAAAAGAAAAGTCTGGGACCAGCTGGCTTCCATTCCACGATGAAAGGAAGTGAAGGGCGCTTATGAGTTATGAAGGCTGGATTATCTTAACGGGATCACTTGTTGGAATAACATGTGGGATTACTGGCTGTTTTCTTATACTAAGAAGGATGGCGATGCTTGCGGACGCCATCAGCCATACCGTGTTGCTTGGAATAGTTGGGGCGTACTTGGTATCGAGCAGCCTAGAAGGGATCTATATGTTTGTGGGAGCATTGATTGTCGGATTGTTAACGGCATTCTTCGTTCAGCTACTACACTCATCAGGTGTCCAATCTGATGCAGCCATCGGGGTTGTATTTACCTCTCTTTTTGCATTGGGGGTTATTCTTCTTTCCTTGTATGCCGGTAGAATCCACTTGGATGTGGATCACGCATTGATGGGTGAAATCGCGTTTGTTCCGTGGGACACTTTAGTAATTGGTGGAATGGAACTCGGACCAAAGGCAGTTTGGATGCTTGGCACGGTTCTATTGATCAACTTGGCAATCATCATCTTCTTCTACAAGGAACTGAAAATATGTGCGTTTGATCCGGAAATGGCTCTTGCCATTGGAATCCCGGTCATGTTCATGCACTATCTATTGATGGGAATGCTCTCGATTACGACGGTTGCTTCTTTTGATAGTGTGGGAGCAATCCTCGTGGTTGCGATGTTGATTGCACCAGGTGCTAGCGCCTACTTGTTGACCGATAAATTGAGTGTCATGCTTGGATTAAGTGCGTTGATAGGTGTAGCATCAGCGGTACTTGGCTATTATGCAGCTTACTTGTTTAATGTGTCCATATCAGGTTCAATGGCTTCCATGGCTGGAATCCTGTTCGTTCTGACATTTTTCCTCTCCCCGAAACACGGACTAATCATGAAATGGTTTTTTAGAAGAAGTTTATCAAGAAGTATAGAAAACCCCTGAGCTACCTGCCACGTAGCTCAGGGGTTTCTTCGTTTTTCATCTGTCCATTAATGAGCAGGTTTGAATGTTTTGCAGTCGGTGTCTTTCGTGTCGTGTGCAGTGTTGCCTTTATGGCTCACCACATAGATAGCGTCTGCCTGGCAGCGGTTCCCTTGGCCCCAGTAGTTGCAGTTTTCCACTTCACATAGTACTTCCACGTCTCTTGCCATCTTTTCGTCCTCCTTTTTTGTACAGAAGATACTTTCTTAATATGGACTAGAGAATTTTTTTCATACTTATTTATAAAAAATAGGTATAATTTTAAAAGTTATTGACAAAGAGAATCATTCTCAATTATTATGTAGGTAACAGAAGAGAATGATTCTCAATTAATATCAGAAAGGATGAAGGAGAATGGCTTCATTAATGATAGTTGGTGCAGATCACTTAGGGAATATCCACGATAAACTGGTTACTCAAGGATTTGAGAATGTATTACATATTGACGGAAGAAAAGTGCAAGTGGTGAAGAGAACAATACCTGAACATATAGATATCATTCTTGTCCTTACGGATTACATCAATCATAATCTTGCCAAGGTCATCAAGCAAAAAGCAAAAGAAAGCAATAAGCCGGTCTTTTACTGTAAGAGATCTTGGAGTTCCATACAAAAGGTGCTTGGGAAAATCACAAGATAAGCCAGGAGCCGTTTTGCAGCTCCGTGACTTTAATTTTCACTCTTTATATATCTTTCATCCTTCATGAACAGTCTCCAGAAGTAGATAAATCCTGGGAACAGAATGATGAAACCAATGATATAGGTGATAAATAATGCGCGAAAAGAGGCCGGGTCCGTAAAGCCGTTCTGAATGGTTACATTAGGATAAATGATATATGGTAAATGTGCCCTTCCGTAAGCATAGCTGGCCAGAGCATATTGAATGAAAGCAGATACCACACCTAGACGCGGAAGGCCGGTCCATCCATTTTTCCCGGGTAGTACAAGGGCAACACCTGTTACAACAAACATTCCAGCAGAAAGGAATAACCAGACAATATAGTCCATCATCCCATCAAACAACCAAGCTGCTTCATAACGCATGGTTATCATGATAAGCAGGGCGCCAAGCAGAGATACAGGTCCGAGTATGAGCGCGTCTCTACGGTAGATTTCGTAGGCATGCTTATCTTTTGCCACCTTTGAAAAATCCGCCAGAAGAAGCGAGGAAAGGAAAAGCGTACTGCTAATGGCGAACAGGACAAACGACAGGGCATGTGGACTCGTCAGCAAGCGGCCGAGCATCAGTGTATCTACCCCATCTATGTTATCCACAAATCCTCCATGTGTAATAGGTAACACAAGTATCAGAAAAGCCGGAATGATAAAACCGCTAATTCCCGATACATACGTCAGTGGTTTATGGTAGTCATCTACAATATGCGAGAACACAAGAAATCCGCTTCGTACTGCAAGCAAAAGCAGAATGATGCTGCCTGGTATCAGAAGGACAGTTCCAAGTGTGTAGGCAGCACTCGGGAAAAAGCTGTAGATGGCCACCACAACGGCTACGACGAAAACATTGGTAACCTCCCAGGTCGGAGAGAGATACCTGTTAGCGATATTCGTCGCATTGGTTTTCTCATTTTTTATATAGAGCATCGACCAGAAGCCTGCTCCGAAGTCCATCGTTGCCATTACGGCATATATGAAGATGAAGCCCCATAGGACGGTGATTGCCAATATCACATCTGTCATGCAAGTATACCTCCCTTAGGCTTGGACCCCATTAGATGATGGGGGAATGTCGTTTAACTCATCCTCAATTGGATGGCGCTTGAAGTAATACCGTAAAACAAGGACTACTGCAGTACCAAGCAGTACATAGATGCCTGCAAAAGCAATGAATAATGCTGCAAGGTTCTGGTTGCCTGTTACAGCATCCTCGGTTAACATGACACGGTAGATGACCCATGGCTGTCTACCCGTACATGCAAAAATCCATCCAAATTCTATGGCCAATACAGCCATAGGTCCTGCAGCAACAAACAGCCACATCATCCATTTTGGATAGGTGCGTTTCTTCAGTATCTTGCTCCAAAAGAACCCTACCAAAGAGAGCATAATCAGGAAAGAACCAATTCCGACCATCGCATTGAAAAGGGTGTGGACAAATAGAGGCGGCCAATATTCCTCAGGAAAATCGTCCAGTCCGACAACAACCGTATCAAAGCGATCATCCGCCAAGAAGCTCAATGCCCAAGGAATCTCAATGCCCCATTTCACTTCTTTTGTTTCCCGGTCGGTGAACCCTCCGACTGCAAGGGGAGCATGAGACTGTGTTTCAAAAAGCCCCTCTGCTGCAGCAAGTTTTTCCGGTTGGTATTGATGAAGAAGCTGGGCGGATTCATGCCCGTTTATTGCTGTCATGAACGAGAAAATCCCTCCTACGACAAGTCCCATAATTAGTGCCTTCCTGTGGAATTTATAAACACGCTCATCATGTTTGTTCCTCAACATTTTGTAAGCAGCAACCGAGGCAATGACAAATGCGCCGGTCATAAACGCAGAAACAGCAACATGAGCAGCAGTGACAACAAAACTCGGATTAAAAAAAGCTGCCCAAGGGTCAACATCGACAATTTGGCCGTTCTCAATGCGGAAGCCGGCTGGTGTTCCTTCAAAAGCATGGACATTCGTGATTAGGACCGCTGAAGCTGCCGCACCGATTGTCACAAGTGTCACACTCAGGATCCTCATCCAAGGGGAAATTCTATCTGCTGCATAGACATAAATCGAGATAAACAAGGCTTCAATGAAGAAAGCATAAATCTCAATTTGAAATGGAAGAGCCATGACCTTCCCGATGACCTCCATAAATCCGGGCCACAACAGAGAAAGCTGAACCCCAGCAATGGTACCGGTCGGAATGGCCACTCCAAGCAACACAGCTTTCGCTTTCGTCCACCTTTTGGCCATGATGGCGTACTCCCGGTTTTGCGTTTTCTGATACATCAATTCGGCAATCAAGATCATCAAAGGGATGCCAACACCAAGTGTGGCAAAAATGATATGGAACCCCATGGTTGTTCCAAACAGGGACCGTGCAATGACTACATCATCCATTTGGCTACGTCCTTTCAAGCTGATTTTATATGATTAGAGTCCACATTTTTCCACTAATTATGCATAATTTGCTAAAAGAAAAGCTTTGATTTAAGGTGGTGACATCATATTGCTTGAAAGGGGATAGATTAAGTTATAAAATAAAAGCGTAATGATTACGATTTAAAACCGGTATATTTACTTTTCGAGCAAATGTATAATGGGTATAAGGATAATAGGATGAAACGATAGGAGTGTTTATAATGACCAAAAGGGTTCCAGTGTACGTGATTAGTGGATTTTTGGGCAGCGGGAAGACGACCGTGCTTTTACATATGTTGAATCATTTCAAAAATCAAGGCATGAAGCCTGGCATCATTTTAAATGAACTCGGTGATGAAAACGTGGAAGACCATCTTTTTCAAGGTGAAAAAGTGGTGGAGCTTCTGAATGGCTGCATCTGCTGCACAATTCAGGAGGATTTAAAATCCACGCTAGATCAATATTTAGGTGAAAAGGTAGATGTTTTAATCATTGAAGGTACAGGTGTGGCTAATCCACTGGAAATTAAGGATGTATTATTAACACCTTTTTATATGGAGAATTTTGAGTTGCTCTCGATGATCAGTCTTGTGGATGCAAGTCACTATCTTGAGTACCAAAGCTTCTTCAGCAGTTCAAAGGAAATTAGAGGTCTGTTGAAGGAACAAGTCACCTCCGCTCATCTATTAGTGTTGAATAAAATGGATCTTGTCTCTGAAAAAGAATTTATTAAAGTGGAGTCCAAGCTTGCAGACGAGCTAGAGGATCATGTACCGGTTTACCGGACGAGTTATGGTGAGGTACCACTGGAGATATTACTGGAAAAGCGGATGCAAATGAGGGAAATGGGGGAAGATGGGCGCGCAGATGGAGCCAGAAAGCATGATCATAGCCATGGCGGCCACCATCATCACCACCACCACATTGAAGCGGTAAAAGTTGCTTTTTCAGAACCGGTTAATCGAATTGTGTTGGAGAAGCAGCTGAAAAAGCTTTCTAAACAGGTTGTAAGAGCCAAAGGAATTGTTCGGATTAATGAAACTCCCGGATTATTCGAGTTCCAATATGCAGCTTCGACCTTAGTATTAAATAGAATAGAGAAAAAAGTCGACGTACGGCCTTCGATCATTTTGATAGGAAAGGAAATTGATGAGAAGAAAGTGGAGAAGTTTTGTGAGGCATTAAGGGGAGAGTGAAGAATGTAAAAACAGGCAGCCTAACTTAGGCTGCCTGTTTCCTGTATTCCATTAATTCAATGCCTTTTTCAATGTCTCCAGGTTTTGACGCATCAAGCTGAAATAATCCTCATCATTTTTCACATCTTCTTCAGTCACAGCCTCCAAATTGTGAAGTACTAGTGCTTCAGCCTTTATTTCATTTTTCACCACTTCAGCAATTTTTCCACTGATGTTCTGGTCGAAGATGACATACTTAATTTCATTCTCTTTTGCAGTGTTGATAATTTCTGTTAGTTGTTTTTGGGATGGCTCTTGAGTTGGAGATAAGCCAGTCACGCTAATCTGCTCCAATCCATAGCGGTTCTCCCAGTAACCGTATGCTGCATGGGAAACTAAAATTTTGTTCGTGTTTGCCGTTTCGACTGTTTCCTTGAATTCTGCATCCAATTCTTCAAGATCGGCTTTCAGGGTTTCAAAATTTGCCTCAAAATCCTCTTTTGCTTCAGGCTTCAATTCCACAAGAGCATTTTTAATGTTTTCAGCAAGTGTAATGGAAAGAGTAGGATCTAACCATACATGCGGGTCTCCATCAGAATGATCGTGTCCCTCATGTCCGTCTTCCTCATGCTCATGGTCGTGATCGTCACCGTGAGCTTCTTCTTCATGCTCGTGGTCATGGTCATCATTGTGAGCTTCTTCTTCATGCTCGTGGTCATGGTCATCACCGTGAGCTTCTTCTTCATGCTCGTGGTCATGGTCATCACCGTGGGCTTCTTCTTCATGCTCGTGGTCATGATCGTCACCGTGGGCTTCTTCTTCATGCTCGTGGTCATGGTCGTCACCGTGGGCTTCTTCTTCATGCTCGTGGTCATGGTCATCACCGTGAGCTTCTTCTTCATGCTCGTGGTCATGGTCATGATCGTCATCGTGAGCTTCTTCATCATGGTCATGATCATGGTCGTCATCTTCACCACGCAACTCAATTCCATCACCAGCTGCAACAATCGTTACATCCTCGTTTTCCAAAACGCCTTTTGCTTTATCAGCAAATCCTTCTACTCCTACCCCTGAATAGATGAAGACATCAGCTGAGGCCATTTCACTCATTGTTTTAGTAGATGGCTCAAACGTGTGTGCATCTGCTCCAGGAGGAAAGATTGACTTCACTTCAACATGATCTCCGCCAATTTTCTTTGTGAAATCCTCCAAAGGGAAGATGGTCGTATAAACTTTTAATTTTTCGCTCCCGTCAGAAGCCTGATTATCAGAATTACATCCCACAAGGAATGTAAAAACTACTAACATCATTGTGATAAAAATAGATTTAGTTTTCATTGTTTTCTCCTCTCATTTTGTATCCCAACACATTATATCGTAACTATTACGATTTGAGAACTAAAAAGACAAATGTTATAAAATTTTTACAATTACTCTATGATAAAAGCGGGAACTGGATCGTAAAGTTTGGACCAATCAACCTGCATCTCTTTTTCAGTAAGAAGGCAAGTATCCAATGAGCGCTCTACTTGTTTCTGATCCAATTGTAGGCTGATGAAGACAAGTTCCGTCATGCGGTCTCCATATGTTTCGTCCCATCTCTCCAACAGTTCAGGCTCTTCTTCTAACGTTAATCTCTTTTCTTCCTCACTGTAGCTTGCAACCCATTCTCCCGCGCCTTGAATCATAATGGATGCACCGGCCTGTGAAATCAACCCTGCCATGTCATTTCTAGAAGCCAACCAGAAGAATCCTTTCGCCCGGACAATATTTTCAGGCCAGTTATCTAGCCAGTTCTTAAAACGTTCTGGATGAAATGGCTTTCTGCGACGATAAACGAAAGAGGATATGCCATATTCTTCGGTTTCAGGAGTATGTTCTTCGTTCAGTTCTTTAATCCAACCGGCAGCCTGGCTTGCTTTTTCAAAATCGAAAAGCCCTGTGTTCAAAATGGCTTCCAACTCCACTTGGCTGTTTACCGTTTGAATTATTCTTGCATCCGGGTTCAATTTCTTCAACAGAGCCTCTAATTCCACTACATATTGTGGGTCTAGTAAATCAGTTTTGTTTAATAAAAGAATATCAGCGAATTCAATCTGGTCGATTAATAGATCGGATATTTCGCGTGTATCTGATTCATCCGTTCCCTGTTTGCGATCCAGAAGACTTTCCCCGGATTGATAGTCATCATAAAAGCGGAACCCATCGACTACGGTAATCATCGCATCCAAGCGGCACTTTTTCGTAAGATCGATATCAAATTCCTCATCTAAGTAAGTAAAGGTTTGGGCAACAGGAATTGGTTCACTTATTCCGGAGGACTCGATAACGATATAGTCGATGTTGCCTTCATCAACAAGGCGCTCTACTTCCTTCATTAGGTCTTCCCGCAATGTACAGCAGATACAGCCGTTTTGCATTTCTACCAACTTTTCTTCGGTTCTGGAGAATCCCCCTTGTTGGATCAGCGCAGCGTCCACGTTTACTTCACTCATATCGTTAACGATTACAGCAATTTTCAAACCTTCTCTATTCGATAAGATATGATTTAACAGTGTTGTTTTTCCTGCACCAAGGTAACCACTTAGTACAGTTACAGGTATCTTCTTTTTCATATAAAATAAACTTCCTTTCTTGATTAAAGCGTAATCTTTACGATTTACATGTTAAATAGTACTAAAAACCTAAAAATAAAACAAGCTATTTTTATTGTCATTTTGTTTTGAGTTTGTCATATTGAAAGAAGGGAATCTAAACTATTATTCAGAAAGAGGGTAAAAAGAATGAAGTTACTGGATGAAATTTTAGAACATAATACTGGATTTGTTGAAAAAGAGGAATATATTCAATACCAGACCACCAAATTTCCTGACAAAAAATTAGTGGTGTTATCATGCATGGATACAAGGTTGATGGACCTTTTACCAAAGGCGATGAATCTTAAGCATGGAGACATGAAGATTGTAAAGAATGCCGGTGCGATTGTATCGCATCCGTTTGGAAGTATTATGAGAAGTATATTGGTTGCCGTGTTTGAACTACAAGCGGATGAAGTGTTGGTTGTAGGACATCACGATTGCGGAATGGGAAAAATCAATCCCGAGGGCATGCGTGAAAAGATGGAAGCAAGGGGAGTAACAAAAGAAACGATTGATGACTTGAAATATGCTGGCATTGATGTAGCAGGTTTCTTAAAAGGATTTGATAGTGTAGAGGAAAGCGTCAGGGAAAGTGTGGATATGATAGCAAACCATCCACTTATGGCAGAGGGTGTACCTGTGCATGGATTAGTTATTGACCCACACACAGGTAAACTGGATCTTGTTGTTAATGGATACGAAAAAAATTAACGTTTGTCTTTCTTCTCCGGAACATGATCAATGCCCCCAGGATGAAAAGGGTGGCACTTAAGAATTCTCTTTATTGTAAGCCAACCGCCTTTGAATGCCCCAAAACGTCCAATTGCTTCCATTCCATATTGGGAGCATGTCGGATAAAAACGGCAAGTTGGCGGGGTTAATGGGGAAATGAATTTTCGATAAAAACGTATGATGGATAAAAAGACATGTTTCATAGTGGTCACCTCATATAAATTATAATCGAAAGCCCGTAAAACCAAAAATTAAATAAATTCGTATAAAACAGATGAATTTAATTGGAATTGAATTTGTGTTATACTGTTTATAACTTTAAATAAAGGGAGAGTGCAATTATGCCTTCAGTAGAAAGTTTTGAACTAGATCATAATGCGGTAAAAGCTCCTTATGTTCGTCATTGTGGAGTACACAAAGTAGGAACAGACGGTGTTGTTAATAAATATGATATACGTTTTTGCCAACCAAACAAACAGGCAATGAAACCTGATGCTATTCACACATTAGAGCACTTATTGGCATTTAATATCCGTACACATGCGGAGAAGTACAGCCATTTTGATATCATCGACATTTCCCCAATGGGCTGCCAAACTGGCTACTACCTAGTGGTAAGCGGGGAGCCAACAGTGGATGAAATTGTTGACTTGATGGAAGACACGTTAAAGGACGCTGTGCAGATTGTCGAGATTCCTGCTGCAAATGAAAAGCAGTGCGGTCAAGCAAAGCTTCATGATCTCGAAGGTGCGAAACGATTGATGAAGTTCTGGTTAGAGCAAGATAAAGAAGATTTGAAAAAAGTATTCGGATAAAAGAAAAGGATGACTCCATTTGGGGTCATCCTTTTTTAGTTTAGATGGAAGAGATAATATTTGCGGCGACTCTTGCGCCGGAAATATTACGTGCAATGGGACCAACTTCAAGTTCTGCTAGAGCGCCACTTACATAGAGATTGGGAGCCCATTCTAGCATGTTGTTAATGATCGGGTAACCGCACTTTGCACACGGAAGGTTCTCTTGTTTTATGACAGGCTCTAGCCAATCTTTTCCTGGGAGACCTTGTTCAAATCCTGTTGCTAGAAGAATGGATCCCCCAATAATAGAATCTCCATTATCTAATAACAGCTGTACCTTGTTGGAATGAACCTGATAATCCGTAACCGTTCCATCTTTCGTTTTCAATTTTTCTGTTCGAACTAAATGGGTAAGTTTGTTTTTTAGTTCTGAGGGGATGGACCCTTTATGCCTAGCTGACCTAATGGCACGCCGCCTTTTTTCATAATCTTTTATTTGGACAAAAGGCTGTCGCATTTTAGGGCCGAGCCATTCAGGATTGCTGTCAAAATCATGGACTCTAAATGGATGGCGCTTCAGCATGGTTACTTCCCCTGGGAATAAGGAAGCAAGTTTAATGGCCAAATGGGTGGCTGTAATCCCGCCTCCTATTAGAACAAAAGGCGCATTCATTTCCTCGAACAATGGCAGTTCTTTATCGAAAACATGGTATAAGGAGTTTGAATGGTCCTGTTTTAGTTTTCTAGCCCAATCTGGAAGGTGTAATTGATCGCTTATTCCAATGGCTATTACTACCTTTTCCGTTTCTAACACCTCACCGCTTTGCAGGTGCACCCTCCAGTACCCATCCCTTTTTTCTATATTGCTCACCTTAGAAGGTACATAAGACTGTTGGATTTCTAATTCATCCATCAGATGATCACAATGGTCATTGAACATTTCCAATGATGGCCTTTTGTATCTACCATAAAAATCGGTGTTTGGATGATACTTATGTTCTTTTTTAGAAAAAGACTGCAAGCTGAATGGTTCTGTATCAATGTGATGGACAGAAGGCGATCTCAAGTATGGCATGGAAATGGAGGAGGTACACCTTTTCCAATTATCCAAAGGATTTGGATTCGGATCAACAATACGCATTTGGTCTGCAGTTGTTTTCTTCTTTTTAAGCAAAAATGTTGCGACTGTTACTCCCTGAATCCCTCCACCAACAATAACCCATTTATGCATAGGGAACACTCCTCTTTTGTGAAAATAGTAATTATTACGATTTAAGATAGTACATATAATATAGTAAGATGCATCAGGAATCAAGATGAAAAAAGGGGGATTGCCTTTCCAAACTTTTCTATCATATCTTTAATAGATTAGACATATATTGCTAGTATCAAAGGTTAAGCAATGGAAGATTGATATGTTATAATACAAAATAGAAAATATGATAGGAGTAGAAGTATGAGGACAAGCAATAGTCTTTTGAAAGATTTGATCGGACTTGCGTTGATAGGGGTATTTTTGTATCTGTTCTTTTTTGTAGATTTTAAAGAAATCCCATTTGATATTCCGAGTTCGTGGCTGAACGTTAATACGATATTTCTTAGTATTGTCATAGAAGCAATTCCGTTTATTTTACTTGGAGTTTTCGCCTCTGCACTCATCCAGACATTCGTGTCAGAGGAAACAATAAAAAAGTTCCTTCCGAAAAATGCTTTTGCCGCGATTATACCTGCAGCAATTCTAGGTGCCATCTTTCCTATATGTGAATGTGCGATCATTCCTGTAGTGCGAAGGTTGATTAAAAAAGGGATGCCTCTTCATGTTGGGGTAGTGCTGTTAGTGGGTGCACCTATCCTGAACCCGGTTGTTGTTGCATCTACATATTTCGCGTTTAATGGAGATCCGACCATTCTATATGGCCGGTTTGGACTTGCTTTTGTATTATGTATTGTTATTGGGTTATTGATGTTGTTACTTTTTGATAATAAAAACCAATTGCGCTGGACGAAAAATGAGCTGCAGGGAAGACAGGATCCTGAAATCGATCAGCCTGTTCTTCAGCAGAACAAATGGAAGGCGACGTTCTATCATGCAAGCGATGAGTTTTTCGACATGGGGAAATATTTGATCGCCGGTGCATTCATTGCGAGTTTATTCCAGACATTCCTTGATCGCAGCATCCTGCTTGCATTAGGGCAAAACGATGTATTGTCTCCTGCTGTGATGATGGCATTTGCTTATGTGTTGTCACTTTGTTCAGAGGCTGATGCATTTGTCGCCGCTTCGTTCGGGACAACCTTTACAACTGGGTCGTTACTTGCGTTCATGATTTATGGTCCGATGTTGGATTTAAAGAACACCTTTATGTTATTTGCTTACTTCCGTACCAAGTTTGTACTTGTATTTATGGCTGTTGTGACCATTGTGGTATTTGCGAGCATACTTATTTTCCAACAGCTTGTGCTGTAAGGAGAGGATGACGACATATGGAAAATAACCGAGACTATGGGTTCCATATTTATTTGCGTGGAATCATTCTATTAGGATTTACACTCTTGTTTTTTAAACTTTTGGTGACAGGTGATATTACGAATTTCATCGCTCCCCGTATGATGCCGTTCATGTATTTTGCAGCGGGGACGTTGTTTATACTGGGGATTGTACAGATATGGCGGAGCGGCTCGAAAAATAAAGACGAATTGGTGTGTAATTGTGGATTTGACCATGGGGAGTCCTCCACTCCCATTCAATCCATTTTGATCTATTCCATGTTCGTGTTGCCTGTTGTGACAGGTTTTATGTTTCCAGATAATATTCTAGACAGTTCCATTATCGATAAGCGAGGGTTTACGAGCTCCAAGCAGATAGTGGAGCAACGCCAGCAGGCAGGGGCATTTGATGGTCCTGCAGGTGGATCTGGTGAAGACGAGGATGCTTCAGAATCCGATACTTCCAGGGCGGAAGCCTATTTGGATGACCCGGATGGGTATATGGAAGATCAGGAGAATCAACAACCTTCCATTGATGAGCAGCTAGCGGATGCACCCCTGGAGCACCCTGATGGCTTTGAACTTCAAGAACCACCGGAAGGATACTATGAGGAATTGAAGGCTGAAATGTTAGAGATGGATACGATTGTGGTCGATGAAAACAGATATATCCCGATGATGAACATTATTGATATGAGCATTGATGAGTTTGTCGGGAAGAAGATTGAAATGGTCGGTTTTGTCTACCGTGAAGAAGACTTCTCGGAGAGTCAGTTTGTCGTTGCTCGTTTTGGATTATCGTGCTGTGTGGCGGATGCCAGTGTGTATGGCACATTATCGACCATGAGCGGGGCGGCGGACCTTGAAAATGATGATTGGGTTAAAGTGAGCGGAACGTTGACGACTACCCAATACAACAACTGGACCCTTCCGTATGTTGAAGTTGACACACTTGAGAAAGTCGAACAACCGGATTCACCATATATTTATGAGTACTACTAACAAGAGAACCCCCTGAGCATAAAAGCTCAGGGGGTTTTTTGACGCTTCTGCATAAGTATCTAATTCTTTTCTTCTTGTTCATTTTCTTCTTTGGGTTTAGGGTCGATGGGATCTATTTTGTGCTCGTATTTGTAGGCTTTGTTGGTGGATAACAGGGTAAGGAAGAGCACGACAAATACGATGATGATGCAGATAATTAAGATGGTCATCATTTGATTGAAATCCTCCTTTAATACAATTGCTTTTCTTATTCTATCACTAAAGGTGAGGAATATAAAAAGCTTTCTAAAGAGGCATAAGTCATTAGTTTATGGAGAAGCTAAATGGGGTAAATATTGTGTATAAATTGCTATGTCTTTAGGAGGTTTTTTAATGTCAACACAATTAACGAATGTAGTAAATAAGCAAGTTGCAAATTGGAGTGTCCTTTTCATCAAATTACATAATTATCACTGGTTTGTAAAAGGGCCTGAGTTTTTCACCCTTCACGAGAAGTTTGAAGAGTTGTATGGTGAGGCTGCCACTCATATTGACGAACTCGCTGAAAGACTTTTGGCGATCGAAGGAACACCGGTTGGAACGATGAAAGAAATCCTTGAGATCTCCACCATTAACGAAGCCGAAGGAAAAGAAACGGCAGAGCAGATGGTTCAGTCGATTGCGAATGACTTCTCCACTCTGATTGGGGAGTTGAAGGAAGGCATGGAAATCGCCGACCAAGCAGGTGACGAGACTACAGGGGATATGCTGCTTGCCATTCACCAAAGTGTGGAAAAACACAATTGGATGCTACATGCATTCCTGGGTAAATAAATATAAATACCCGAGGCCGGGTACAAATGAGTTCACCGGCTTCGGGTATTTTTATAGTTGCAATAAACGTCAATGGAGCAATCCTCCATTGTCATTTTCCTCACTAATCAAGAACTCCTTCACCTGATCCATCACCATTTCCGACACTACTTGATGAAGCTCTTCATCGGATAATTCATTCAGCAAATCCATGCATTGCTCCCTAGTAAAGCTATTAACGATGGAATAGGCAACTGCATCGATATCCTCATCATCCCTTAATAATTTTTTATGGTATTTGTTTACGAACGTCTCGAAGGTCTTCATGATAACTATCTCCTCTACTAAAGTAATGATTAGTTTTGACGATTTTCACGTGTTCATGCAAAAAAACTCTATTATCTCGTAACCCGAAGCTATCAAATTGCATAATATGCAATATAGACAAAGTAAGTTGAGGGGGGATATGTCATGGACAAGTACAGTTTGATGTATTTGGGTGCAGCTTCAGTATTGGGGTATATAACTTCACTATTGTACGGCGGCTTCAGTAAACTTTTGTTGTTTTTGATTGCATTTGTCGTTGTTGATTACTTTACTGGTTTAATGGCTGCTCTTGTAGAAAAGCGACTTTCAAGTCGGGTTGGCTTCAAGGGGATAGCACAAAAGGTATTTATATTTGCACTGGTTAGTATTGCCCACGTAGTAGATATCATATTAGGAACAAATATGATAAAGGATGTCACGATATTATTTTACTTAGTAAATGAATTCATCTCGATCATGGAAAATGCATCCCGTTTGGGTGTACCAATTCCAGGCATGTTGAAGAAAGTGATTGAAGCAATCAGAAAAAAAGCTGATCCATAACATCTAGAATTGGAAAGAATAAAGCGTGGAATTTGAGTGAAAATAAGAGAAGATACTGGAAAGGGTGAAAGCACATGGAACGAAAAACATATTACATCTCACTTGCGGAAGGATCGATTTCACAAGTGAGTACAGCATCTTCTTGGGACTATCAAATACAGGCAACGGATGAGGAAATTACTCAACTAAGGGAAATCTTTGACCAGAACTATTCTTCCGATTGGCAGGGTTTTTGGAGAGCGCATATTCCTTTTCTTCAATATCATTTTGATCGTCAAAATGATGCTTATGACAACGGTTTGCAGCAGGCTTTCAAGATGATTTATGAGCTCGGTGATGAAGCGACAAAGGCCCATATCAAAGATCAAGGGCTTATGGATGATATAATCGAATAGAAATTTTTTAACGATGATGGTCTAAATGAGGTACTTGACTCTCACATTTTCGATGCTACTATGATAAGATATATAAGAAAAAAGAGATATTGGAGTTTCGATAGTATGTATGAGTTTGAAGATATTTATAACAACCGTGTGATGTTATCCTTTGAAGACCATCCTTTTTCTCGAGACCCAAAACACGTCTGGGTTATTTGCCGGTACCAGGATCAGTGGCTTTTGACCAGCCATAAGAACAGGGGCATGGAGTTTCCGGGTGGCAAAGTGGAACATGGGGAATCCGCCGAGCAGGGTGCGATCCGGGAAGTGAAAGAAGAAACAGGTGGACATGTGTCCCAATTGCAATACATAGGGCAGTATAAAGTGGATGGCAGAGAGAAAGTCATTATTAAAAATGTCTATTTTGCCATAATCGATAAGCTTGAAAAGCAGGATACATACTTTGAAACGAATGGGCCTGTCTTATTACGGCAGCTACCTCAAAACGTAAGAAAAGATAGTAGATTCAGCTTCATCATGAAAGACGATGTGCTGACACATAGCATCGATAAGATTAAAAAGAGCAACTCCATATAAGGGGTTGCTCTTCGTTTTAGGAGCTTCAATCAGTGACCATTACGTGTGTTTCACCAATTTCCTCTCCAGGTACTCTACCAACTGGTACATGATAGTGGCGAAGACAGCAATGATCAATAGGCTCAATAACACAAGAGTGAAGTTAAAGACCTGGAACCCGTAGATGATCATATAGCCAAGCCCTTTGGAGCTGACCAAGAACTCCCCGACGATGACTCCGACCCATGCGAGCCCTACATTTACCTTCAAAGTGGAAATGATGGTGGGATAGGATGCCGGTAGAACGGCTTGGTGGAAGAGCTGTGCGCGGGTAGCCCCGAATGTTCTTAGCACCTTGAGGTAGTTAACATCCACTTCTTTAAAGGCTGTGTAGACCACGATGGTGGTAATAATTACCGATATGATGGCTCCCATGGTGATGATGGACCCCATATTAGGTCCAATTGCGACAATCAGAATAGGTCCAAGCGCAACTTTCGGCATCGCATTAAGGATCACCAAGTAAGGCTCGAGCACTCTTGAAATCATCGGGGACCACCAAAGGATCGCTGCCATAATGGTGCCGATGAGTGTTCCAAGGATAAAGCCAAAAATGGTTTCCGTCACGGTAATACTGATATTGGAGAGAAGTGTGCCGTCCTGGATTTTAGTGATAAAAAGATTCCAGATCCTGCTTGGATAGCTGAAAAGCAAGGGGTTAATCCAGCTGTTTTTCCCAGCCATTTCCCATGAAGCGAAGAACACGACGAAAATGATGAATTGATACAATCTTACTTTGTAGGTCACTCTTTTTCTTTGTTTTAAAAAATCTGCATGTAGAAGGTCAATGTTCGCTTTCTTGTTCAAGTTGCTCCAGCTCCTTCCAGATCTTTTGGAACAAGGAGGAGAAATCCGGATGCTGCCTTGCTTCAAATGGCACTATCTTTCTCAGTTCTTCCGGGACAATAAAAGTTTTTGCTACCCGCCCAGGGTTAGCTTTTAAGAGAAATATACGGTCACTCATGGCAATGGCCTCTCCGATGTCATGGGTGACAAGCAAGGCTGTTTTATGAAAGGACTTCAAAGTGGAAAAAACCAGATCCTCGAGCTTCAGCTTTGTTTGGTAGTCCAGAGCAGAAAATGGTTCGTCAAGAAGTAAAAGCTTAGGATCGGTGGCAAGCGTCCTGACAAGTGCTGCGCGTTGCCTCATTCCACCGGATAGCTGCGAAGGATATAGCTTCTCCACATCGGGCAGTCCCATAGCTTTTAGCAGTTGTAATGTTCTCTCTATATTCTGTTTTGAACGTTTATCGGCAATTTTCAACCCTAGAAGGACATTTTCCTCAATTGTCTTCCATGGGAAAAGATAATCCTGTTGCAACATATAACCGATGTCCGCTACGCAATCCTTGGAAGGTTTGCCACCTAATAAAACGGAACCTTCTGTCGGGCGGAGAAGGCCTGCAATAATGGATAGGAGCGTTGTCTTTCCACAGCCGCTAGGGCCGAGGAAGGAGATGAACTCCCCTTCCTCGATCGTGATGGAAATGTCCTCTAGAACCTTTGTGGCCCGTTCCGGTGTAAAATATATGTGTTCAATATTATTGATTGATAATAAACTCATCGTTCATCATCCTATTCTTCCATTACCTCTTCTGCAATGGTGGTATTGACCAGTGTGCTATGCTCTACATATTTTGGCAGCTCACCGGCTTCTTGCATGATGTTCTGCAGGTTCTCCCATTCCTCTTGATCAAGGATCGGGTCAGTGGCGAAGGAACCTTGACTCTTATAGCGGTCTATAACGGTTTCAATCAACTCGACTGAAGTATCCTCAAAATAAGGTGAAATAACTTTGGCTGTTTCAGAAGCCGGATTATTATCCACCCATTGCTGTGCCTTGTAGAGAGCACGGGTAAACTTTTCAGCTGTCTCTGAATTCTCTTTTAAATAGCTTTCTTTCGCCATGAATGTTGTGTATGGAAGGTGACCTGACTCTTCCCCGAAGGAAGCGACAATATAACCAATGCCTTCCGCTTCAAAAATACTAGCCTGCGGTTCGAACAACTGTACAAATTCGCCTGTGCCGGAAGCGAAGGCACTAGGGATATTTGCGAAGTCGACGTTTTGAATGAGATTCAAATCATTCTGAGGATCGATGCCATGCTTTTTGAGGACAAATTCCCCAGCCATTTGTGGCATCCCACCTTTGCGCTGACCAAGGAAGGTACTGCCTTTTAAATCGTTCCAGGTAAAATCATCAAGTTTTTCTCTGGAAACTAAGAATGTTCCGTCTGTCTGCGTTAGCTGTGCAAAGTTGATGATTGGGTCATTAGAGCCTTGGGCATACACATAAATGGATGTCTCCGAACCTACTAATGCTACATCTGCACCATCAGCAAGCAAGGTGGTCATCGTTTTGTCGCCGCCCCATGTCGTGGTCAATTCCACTTCAAGTCCTTCTTCTTCAAAAAAACCTTTTTCAATGGCAACATATTGGGGAGCATAAAAAATAGAGCGGGTAACTTCGGCGATCCGAACCTTTTCTGTTTTGCTGCCACCGCAAGCTGCAAGCGCAGCGATTAAAGCAAAAGATAATATAATACTTAACGCTATTCGTAAACCTTTCATGTTCAACCTCCTCAGAAATTGTGGGCATATGCTTTGTATGTTTGTATAGATTAGCGTATGATTTGGGCTAAATATGTGTGAATGCCTAGTGCGTCAAAAGGGGGCAATATTTTTGCAAGAAGGAACGATTGTTGAAAAGATTCCATACCCATCACCGAGTCCGCATATAAATGTGTACACGGTGACTTATTGTAGCAGCGGTTTAAAAGTGAAGGGGTTACTTGCTGAACCGAAAACGGACGGGAAGTATGAGGGCTTTTTATACTTAAGAGGCGGCATCAAGAATGTCGGACAGGTCCGTGTTGGCCGGATAGTTCAGTTCGCCTCGGAAGGCTTTGTGGTGATGGCACCTTTTTACCGTGGCAATCAAGGTGGCGAGGGGAATGAGGACTTTGCTGGAGATGATAGGGAGGACGCGTTCGCGGCTTATCAGTTATTGGCGTGTCAAAAAAAAGTGAAGGCTGATCGCATTCATGTGTTCGGTTTCTCACGTGGTGGTGTGATGGCACTCATGACAGGGATTGAGTTTCCTGAGGTGTGTTCGGTTGTATCCTGGGGCGGGGTGTCTGATATGTTTCTCACCTATGAGGAAAGAGTTGATTTGCGCCGTATGATGAAACGGGTAATCGGAGGGACGCCGAATAAGTATCCGGAGCGGTATGAGTGGAGAACTCCGTTGTTAGAACTTGACCGGTTGAATGCACCAATCTTGATTATCCATGGAGAGCAGGACAAGAATGTTTCCATTGATCATTCCTACAGGCTCGAAAAGTGTGCGAAGGAGATGGGGAAGAAGGTGGAAGCGTGGTATTATCCGGAGTACACGCATTATTTTCCGCCGGGGGAGAATCGGAGGATTGTGGAGCGGCTTACAAAATGGATGAAGGAACAAAAGAAAGAGCGGAACCATTGATGGTTACCGCTCTTATCTCTATTATACAGTCGGTCCGCCCATTTCAAGGACTTCCGCAGGTACATTTTCAAACTTCTTAAAGTTTGCTTTGAACTTGCCTGCAAGCTCACGTGCAAACTGGTCATATTTTTCTTCGTCATGCCATGTTTTCTTCGGTTGTAACACTTCATCAGGTACACCTGGAACGTGTACTGGGATGGAAACGCCGAAGTATGGATCCATTTCCACTTCTACATTTGTCAGGTCGCCCTCAAGTGCCGCCTGTACCATCGCTCTTGTATAGGAAAGCTTCATGCGGCTTCCAACGCCATATTCTCCGCCAGTCCAGCCTGTGTTAACAAGGTAGACCTGTACGTTATGCTCATCGATTTTCTTGCCAAGCATCTCTGCATAAGTCGTCGCAGGTAGCGGCAGGAACGGTGAACCGAAGCAAGTGGAGAACGTTGCTTGTGGTGAGGTGATTCCACGCTCTGTACCTGCAAGCTTACTTGTATAACCACTAAGGAAGTGGAACATTGCCTGTTCTTTTGAAAGCTTGGAGATTGGAGGCAATACACCCGTTGCATCTGCTGTTAAAAATACAATCGTTGTGGGATGGCCAGCAATACTAGGTTGGACGATATTTTCCATTGCATCCAAGGAATACGCTGCACGCGTGTTTTCTGTTAGTGTAGAGTTATCATAGTCGGCAATTCTGGATTGACCATCAATGACCACATTTTCTAACACAGACCCGAAACGGATTGCATCAAAGATTTGTGGTTCTTTTTCATGTGTCAAACCGATGCATTTCGCATAGCAGCCGCCCTCAATATTGAATACGCCTGTGTTTGACCAGCCGTGCTCATCGTCTCCGATAAGTTTACGGTTCGGATCAGCAGAAAGCGTCGTTTTACCTGTGCCGGAAAGTCCGAAGAATAATGCTACATCGCCTTCACGTCCTACATTTGCAGAACAGTGCATTGGCATGATGCCGTTTTCTGGTAGAAGATAGTTCATAACAGAGAAGATGGACTTCTTCATTTCACCAGCATATTCTGTGCCGCCTATCAATACCACACGTTTGCTGAAGGAAATGATGATGAATGCTTCTGAGTTTGTTCCATCTACAGCTGGGTCAGCCTTAAAGTTTGGTGCAGAAACGATGCTGAATGCGGTTTCATGTTTGGCCAACTGCTCATCATTCGGTTTGATGAATAATTGCTGTGCAAAAAGGTTATGCCATGCAAACTCGTTGATTACCTGGATTGGTAATTGATATTTTTCATCCGCTCCGGCAAATCCTTTAAAAACAAAAATTTCATCTTTATTTTCTAAGTATGTTAGTACTTTATTATATAGACGATCAAATACTTCCTCAGAGATCGGGCTGTTGACAGTGCCCCAGTCGATCTTATCCTTGCTTAAGTTTTCTTCTACAATAAATTTATCTTTAGGGGAGCGACCCGTGTATTTACCAGTGGTTGCCAGTACCGCACCTGTTGAGGTCAAGCAGCCTTCGTTACGGTTCAATACTTTTTCCACCAATTGGGGAACAGACAACTGTACATGTGTGTTGCTTCCGTAAATTAATTTTGTTAGCCCATTATCGATACCAACCGTTTTCATCATGGATAACTCTCCTTCAATTTGAATTGTAATTTTTTTATTTTTTCTCATCTGTTAAAAAGTATAACACATTTAACTCAATAGTCCATACTAATTAGCTTATTTTATGAAATTTAATGAGAATTCGTTAACGTTTTGTGAAAAACAGGCTTATCCGAGTGGAAAAGCTGAAAGAAGGTATGTAAAGATGACCCTGTTAGAATGAAAACCTATGGCTAAACCAAATTGAAAGCGTTGCCATTTTTTAGTCAAAGCAAGGGGGCCAAGCCCGATTGCCCTCTCCCATTATAAACCCTGTTCCCGATAAGTAAAAGAGAATGATGAACCAAATTCTTCACGCTTAGGATAGCAGTATTACCAATGGAAGGACAACATGAAAAAGGAAGCAATTATTTCCTGTAAATTGATGTCGAATTATTTCTCTTTTTTGTTGACATGAAAGGTTTTAGTACGCTAATATAGAACCTTGAACGGATACTCTTATTCCGAGCTGGTGGAGGGACAGGCCCTATGAAACCCAGCAACCTGCTCAAAGGATGAGCGAGCGCGAAAAAGCACGCCGCTTTTTTTATTTTTAGGCCAAGTTTTTGGTCGCTTGAGATAAGGTGCTAAACCTGAGCAAGGCTCTGACCTTGACCGATAAGAGTGAAAGGCTAATTCTTGACTTCAAACCTTTCCTCAATTTTGTGGAAAGGTTTTTCTATTTTTACACAAGCTAACAAAGAACATCACAATAGGAACTGAGATCCGTATCAAATATAACTGCTTCACATGAAAAGAATTCAAGCGCTTTTCATAAACAAAAAGGAGGAACTTTTCTAATGACTAAGCAACGTCGTTTATTTACTTCTGAGTCCGTAACGGAAGGGCACCCGGATAAAATTTGTGACCAAATTTCCGATTCCATCCTAGATGCAATTCTTACTAATGATCCGAATGCACGTGTAGCGTGTGAGACTTCCGTAACTACTGGATTGGTGTTAGTAGCTGGAGAGATTACAACTTCTACTTACGTAGATATTCCTAAAATTGTTCGTGAAACAATCCAAGGCATCGGATATACTCGTGCAAAGTACGGCTTTGATGCGGAAACTTGTGCAGTACTTACTTCTATCGATGAGCAGTCTGCTGACATCGCAATGGGTGTTGACCAAGCTCTAGAAGCTCGTGAAGGTCAAATGTCAGACGCTGAAATTGAAGCAATTGGAGCTGGAGACCAAGGTCTAATGTTCGGATATGCTTGTAATGAAACAAAAGAATTAATGCCATTACCTATTTCTTTGGCTCACAAGCTTTCCCGCCGTTTAACAGAAGTAAGAAAAGATGAGGTTCTTCCTTACTTACGTCCGGACGGAAAAACGCAAGTGACAGTGGAATATGATGAGAACAATCAACCTGTTCGTGTTGATACAATCGTCATCTCCACTCAGCATCATCCGGAGGTTTCCTTGGAGCGTATCCAACGCAACATTAAGGAATTTGTAATCAAGCCGGTAGTTCCAGCTGAATTAATTGATGAGAACACAAAATACTTCATCAACCCGACTGGCCGTTTCGTAATCGGTGGACCACAAGGGGATGCGGGTCTTACAGGACGTAAGATCATCGTTGACACTTATGGCGGATACGCTCGCCACGGTGGTGGGGCATTCTCCGGTAAAGATGCAACGAAAGTAGACCGCTCTGGTGCATATGCTGCTCGTTATGTGGCTAAAAACATCGTAGCAAGCGGACTTGCTGACAAGTGTGAAGTTCAATTGGCTTACGCTATTGGTGTAGCACAACCGGTATCCATCGCAGTTGATACTTTCGAAACTGGTAAGGTTTCTGAAGAGAAATTAGTAGAATTGGTTCGCAACAACTTCGATCTTCGTCCAGCAGGAATCATTAAAATGCTAGACCTTCGTCGTCCTATCTACAAGCAAACTGCTGCTTACGGCCACTTCGGACGTAACGATCTGGATCTTCCTTGGGAGCAAACAGACAAAGCAGATACTTTGAAAGAGCAAGCGAACGCTTAATATAGTTACTAAAGAAAACCGCCCGAGAATGAGGCTCATTGAGAGCTTTATTCCAGGGCGGTTTTTAGTTTTTATTTTAGGGTCTGTTAAATACCGCTGTTGATTTCCGCACTAGGCTTCGCTTTCCGCGGGGCGACCTTGAGCCTCCTCGGGCTACGCCCTGCGGGGTCTCAAGATTGTCGCTATCCCCCCGCTGGAGTCTTCGCCTATTGCTCCAATCAACAGCTAGGTTACTGCAAAAATCCAAAGTATGCCTAACCGAGCCTTATTTTAAAGGATTTCTTCTAATTTTACATATAGAGAATCTCTTTCTGTTTCTAATATGGTTAGCTCATCTTGCAGACTTTGAAGGGTAAGCAAGTCCTCTTCATTGTTCATCAGAGTTTCCAACTTAACTATTTTTGTTTCCAAGTTTTCTAGTTGCTTTTCGAATTCTTCGTAGCCTCTGGTTTCGATCCCTTCAGAACCGGAGTGATTTATCTTCTGTTCAATTTTGATAATTTCAGGAAGTTTCACAACCTTTTTCTTCTCCAATTCCTCCCGCTTCTCCCGCGCATACTGATAGTTCCCTTCATAGGTAACAAGCTTTCCGGCTTCTAGCCAGCATGTTTTCTCAAAATATTTATTTAAGAAGTACCGATCATGGGAGACGGCGAGCATGGTACCGGCGAAGTCATCTAGTGCTTCTTCTAGCACCTCGCGTGAATCTATATCAAGATGGTTGGTTGGTTCGTCCAAGATGAGTAAGTTGATGTCTTGATGCATGAGTTGTGCCAATCGCAGGCGCATCTTTTCGCCGCCGCTTAAATTTTCGACTTTCTTGAATACGGATGGTCCATAAAACAAGAATTTGGCTAGCACATGTCTTGCTTGTTCCAACGTGATGGAAATATCCTCACGGAACGCTTCTATTAATGTTTGATTTGGATTACTGGCTTTGATGTGCTGGGAAAGATAACCGACTTTTGCATTGCTGCCAAGTTTCACTAAGCCGCAATCCGCATCTACTTTTCCAAGCAATATCTTTAGCAGAGTAGATTTACCCGTTCCATTTTGTCCAACAATGGCAACCCGCTCTCTAAAATATACTGCAAGATCAACTTCTTTGAACAGATCTGCCTTCCCAAATGCTTTCCTTACTTTTTCCATGATAACGACATCTTTTCCACTGCGATCTGCAGCGTCAAATTGAAGACCCATTGCCTTCCTTTCAAGAATAGGGCGCTTTAATTTTTCCATTCTATTTAAGGCTTTTTCCATGCTTTTCGCCCGGCGGTGCATGGCGGCATTGGGCGGATTACTCTGATTGGCCCATTCCTTCAGGCGTTTGATGGCTTCTCTCATTTTTTTGATTTTCTTCTGTTGTTCTTGATAGGCCGAAAACTCTAACAGTAATCGTTCTTCTTTTTCCTTAAGGAACCCACTGTAGTTGGTGTGATAAGTGTGGATTTCTCCGTCTTCTAAATCTATAATTTTTGTTGCCACTTCATCTAGGAAATAGCGGTCATGGGAGATGGCGACAACTGTCCCATCATACTCCTTTAAATATTGCTCCAGCCACTCTACAGAAAATATATCAAGATGATTGGTCGGTTCATCAAGAAGAAGAAGGTCAGGATTTTGCAACAGGATAAACCCTAAACAAATCTTTGTTTGCTCTCCGCCACTTAAGCTAGAGAATGGCTGAGATAGTAAGGGGGTGATTTTTAAGCCGTTTGCAATTCGTTGAATGGAGGCATCCATTTCGTAGCCTCCCATAAAACTGAAACGCTCTTGCAGAACGCCGTATTCTTGCATAATTTTGTTTAATTTGCCTTCATCAGAAACCACCGTCATCTGTTCTTCCAATGACCGAAGTTTATATTGCAGTTCCACTGTCTCTCGAAAAGCGGAACGTAATACATCTTCTCCCGTTGTCCTTTCAGGAAAGGAAGGGATTTGTGCTAGATAGCCAATTTTGGCGCCTTTCTTAGTATGAATAGCACCTTTATCAGGTATTTCCGATCCGCTGATAAGCTGAAAGAGTGTCGTCTTTCCACTCCCGTTCCTACCGACAAGACCAATGCGGTCATTTGCCTGAATCTCCATTGAAACATCTTCAAAAATCATCGTGCCGGCAAAGCTTTTACTTATATTATTTAACGTACAAATCATCATATTAAGGTCATCTCCTTCAGAATGTTAAACGCACAAAAAAACCACGAGTAAGAAGGAACCTTCTTTCCCATGGTTTTTATTTAGGCAATAGTGTACACGACTAAAAACGAGTACAGGCTACACCAGATGTGCTTTGGGCAAAAGAACTCTTACTATCTGTCATTTCTATTCAGCTGTCTACAAAAGGACATACGTGTCCCGTTGATAGCTGAATCATGAAAAATCGCACGACAAATATGCAGGTAAGCCATGTATGGTGTGCGAGCATTAACAGATAGTAACATCTTTTTCCCTCCTTCCGAACGTGTAAGATGCCTCCATTATATAATGTTCCGTTTAAAACTTGCAAATTAATTTAAAAAATTCGGCCATATATTTTGAGACCATACTCTCTATTAAGTATAGGATACGCTTTCCGTCGTCAACACTAGTAACATTTGTAACTTGGAAATGCAGTGATTCGTCACATAGACGGAGGAATAATGGAATGGGGTGATTGTGTGTGCGGATTTGCGGGATACATCAAGAACGGGGAAGAGTTTCCGGAATGGTCTTTGACTAGCATGCTTCAAATGATACAGCACCGTGGACCTGATGACACAGGATATTTCCAAGACGAGCATGTGCAGTTTGGGTTTAAGCGGCTTAGCATCATCGATATCAAGATGGGGCATCAACCATTAATAGATCAAAGTGGACGCTATCAGATTGTGTTCAACGGGGAAATCTATAATTATTTGGAACTGAGAAAGGAACTTATTCGGAAAGGGTGCACCTTTCAAACAGATTCAGATACGGAAGTTATACTTGTTTTATATATGAAGGAAAGGGAAGCCTGTGTAAATAGGCTTCAAGGCATGTTCAGCTTTGTCATTTGGGATAGCAGGGAAAAGGTTGCGTTTGGGGCCCGTGACCCTTTTGGCATCAAGCCGTTTTATTATTTGGAAAATGAGGAAGGATTCGCATTTGCCTCTGAACTGAAGTGCCTGCTTGGCTGCCTTCCGGAAAACGAAAGACACCAAACGGACGCCCTGCAACACTATCTTTCTTTTCAATATGTGCCAGAGCCTGAGACAGCGTATCCTTCCGTAAAAAGGATGAAGCCAGGCTATTATTTTACCAAAAAGCCCGGTAAAAAAACGGAATGGACGGAGTATTGGCACCCGATGTTTCAACCGGTTAGGCAATCTAGTAAAGGGCTTGAGCGAGTCCTTCAGGATGTGCTGCGTGAATCGGTGGAAAAGCATATGAGAAGCGATGTGCCTGTGGGGAGTTTTTTATCGGGGGGCATTGATTCCACCATTATTACTACTCTGGCGAAGGAGTTTCATCCTGATATCCACACGTTCTCAGTCGGTTTTGAAATAGAAGGATATAGTGAAATGGATGTGGCTTCACAGACAGCAGAGGCACTGGGGGTCAAAAACATCCAATATACTATCACAGCGGAGGAATTCAGGAGGGAACTGCCCAAGATAATTTGGCACCTGGATGAAATGGTGGCAGATCCCGCGGCGGTTCCACTCTACTTTCTTGCTCGTGAAGCAAGGAAACATGTAAAAGTGGCTTTGTCAGGGGAGGGGGCGGATGAGCTATTTGGAGGCTACAATATTTACCGGGAACCCCATTCCTTGCAAGTGTTCTCCTATCTTCCACCTATCGTAAAAAAATGTTTGCGATACTTGGCAAAGGAAATGCCGGATGGGATGAAAGGGAAGAGCTTTATCTTAAGGGGCTGCTCGGATTTGTCAGAACGCTTTATCGGAAATGCGCATATCTTTTCTCAAGAAGAAAAGCCATTTTTATGGAAGGCATTTAAGGAGGATAACTCGGTTCATGCCATCACAGGTGAGATGTATAAACTGGCCCAAAACTATGAGGATGTCACCAAGATGCAATACATCGACGTGATGACTTGGCTTAGAGGGGACATTCTTGTAAAGGCGGACCGGATGTCGATGGCCCACTCCTTGGAGGTAAGGGTCCCGTTCTTGGATAAGAATGTCTTCGAAATCGCCTCATCCTTAACGGTTCCGAACAAAATCAATAGACACACGACCAAGTTTTTATTAAGAGAAGCATTCAGGGATCAGGTTCCGGCACATGTGGTTGATAGGAAGAAGCTAGGATTTCCTGTTCCTTTAAGGGTCTGGTTGAAGGATGAACTGTACGAGTGGTCGGTAACGGTATTGGAGAATAGTGAAGCGGCAGGTCAGTGGTTCCATATGGCCTATGTAAGAAGATTGCTAGAAGACCACCGGAATGGAAAACGGGACAATAGCCGCAAGCTTTGGACCATTCTGGTGTTCTTGGTTTGGCATGATGTGTATGAGGAAAAAAGGAAGAGCTTTGATAGAAAGAGACAGCTACAGGATTTTATTTCAGGAGAATCAGAAAAGGAGGCGTGATTGCCTCCTTTTCCTAGTACCTAGGCAAGCTCTTGTAGTGTTTTTGGTGCTAATGCGCTCTCGTAGTCATTCAAAAGTTTACCGAAAATCGCATCCCAGGATTGTTCAAGGGCATATTGGCGTCCGGCGAAGCTCATCTGTTCCCGCTTTTCTTCATCCATCAGAAGGCTGGTGACCGCGGCAGCAAATGACGCTGCATCATTTGGGCTGCACAGATGGCCTGTCAGCCCTTGCTTTATGATGGTCTTCACCCCGCCAGCATTTGCTCCGACGACAGGAGTTCCTGAGGCCAATGATTCCAACACCACATTCCCGAAAGTCTCCGTTGCGGAAGGAAAGACGAACAAATCGGATCCGGCATACACCTCCGCAAGGCTCTGTCCGGATTGAAAGCCGGCAAAGGTCATATTTGCAGGGGCTTTTTTGTGCAATTCCTGCTTCAAAGGACCGTCGCCTACTAGTAGCCAGTGCACATCATCACGGATCGATGCTGGCAGAGAGGCTTGGATTTCAGGAAGAAGTGCTACATCCTTTTCGGGGGCAAGCCTTCCAACATAGGAGAGGACAAATTTCTCTTTTATATTATATTTGTTTTTCAGTTGTTTTGAGTATGAGGCAGCAGGATGAAATACGGAACAATCCACCCCTCTTGCCCAGATGGATGTATTGGTGAACCCATGTTTCTTAAGATGATTTTGCGTATCGGTAGATGGAACAAAAATTTTCCGCAACGGGCGATGAAACCAGCGCATATAGCTCCAGAGCACTTTTGTGAGAAATTGAAGGTCGTAGTATTCGAGGTATTTGTCAAAGTCGGTATGGTAGGAACCTACTACTGGAATGTCGAGTTTTTTTGCATAGTGAAGTCCGCACAGGCCGATATTAAAGGGAGTTGCAACATGAATAAGATCTGGCTTGAATTTTTGAAGCTCTGCCTTTACCGAGAGCATATTCGGCAGGGCAAGCCGGCATTCTGGATACAAGAAAAACGGCAGACTGGCAAAACGGTGCACTTGGCTTGTGAACAGGTCCTTGCTTGTACTTTCCGGTGCAAATACCCGATACTCCATTCCTTTACTGTCCAAATAGTTGGTGAAACGCTTCAAGGTTTTAGCAACACCGTTGACATCTGGAGCAAACGTGTCTGTAAAGATGGCAATTTTCATAGGAAACCTCCTTATATTAAGAAAATAACGGAACAACCATCATGTATGACAGTATACCTGTACTGGTGCCGAGCACCATTCCGACTGCAACATCGGAAGGATAATGGAGCCCAAGGTAGATTCTTGACACCCCTACGGAAAGCGCCACAGGAATCAAAACAAATGCAAGAGGTGGCATGTAGAGAATAAATGGAATGGTGCTAGAGAAGACAGCAGTGGTATGGCCGGATGGGAAGGAATGATCCTTTAACGGATTGGTGGCCACTTTAATAGCTTCAAGTGCAAGATATGGGCGGCGTCTCGGATATAGTTTTTTGGCGATGGCCACTGGGATATGGCTGAGTGCCAAGGAAAGCCCGGCTGCCATGGCTGTATATTTAAGTGAATGATTGCTGAATATGATTAGAAGCAGTAGGGAGCATATGGTGAAAGTGGCCCCACCAACATGTGTGAAGTTGCGAAAAAAGAAGTTTACATACTTTCTGTCAAAATGACGATTCACACTGCGAAACAGATTACATTCGAATTCGTAGAAATTAGAGAGTAATTTGACCATCATCTAGACTCCTTTTCAACATGACTTTAATCTACTTCCTATTTTAGATGGAAAATATTTAGGAAGTTATAAGCCTATGTAAAGAAAAGGTTAGAATTGCTGGAGGAAAATTAACAGAAACTTAAGAATAAAAAATACACCACCCGTTGAGTTTGGGTGGTGTGTGGGGTTACTTATGTTGCATTGACTGTTGATCTCTGTTCCAGGCGCTTCGCTTTCCAGTGGGCGGTCCGTGAGCCTCCTCACTTCGTTGCGGGGTCTCACCTGTCCCTTCCTCCCACGGGAGTCTTCGCGCCTTCCACTACGATCAACTAGGTTATTCCTTTATCATATTTTTTAACTATCACGTCTGGACAGATTTGTAGAATTGGCCTTTTTCTACGTATTCTCTTCGGATTCGTGCCATGTCGAGTTTATCTTCTTCTGTCAGTTCGCGAATGACTTTTGTAGGTCGTCCGAATGCAAGCGTGTTTGGGGGAATTCGTTTGCCGGGTGGAACTAGGCTGCCGGCACCGATAAAGGAACCCTCTCCGATTTCAGCTCCGTCGAGAATGATGGAGCCCATGCCAATTAAGGCGTTTTTCCGAACAAATGCGCTATGTAGTGTACATTGATGCCCAACTGTGACATCATCTTCTATTATCAATGGTTTGTTGGGACTCTGATGAAGAAGGGATTGATCCTGGATGTTCACCCTGTCACCGATGATGGTCGGGGCTACATCGCCACGAATGACTGTATGGAACCAGATGCTGCTTTCTTTTCCGATGGTCACATCACCTGTGATAACCGAAAAGTCTGCCAGATAGGCGCTTTCATCAACCTGTGGGTTTTTATCAAGATATGGGTATATTTTATACATAAGTTCCTCCAGCTTGTAAGAAATGGTTGTTTTATTTTATTATATCAGAAAGAATTTCATTTTTGAGGGAGTGTTTTGAGATGTGGAAATGGGAGGCGGAAGATCCGAAAGGCACTATCGTAATTGTCCATGGCGCACAGGAACATCACGGGAGATATACATGGTTGATGGACCAGTGGAAGTCAAACGGATTTAATGTCATTATGGGAGATTTGCCTGGGCAAGGACTTTCCACACGAAGAAGAGGACATATCGATAATTTCGATGAATATATAGAAGAAGTAGAAAAATGGATCAAAGAGGCATACTTATTGAAGCCACCTGTTTTTGTCATCGGTCATAGTATGGGGGGCTTGGCGGTTATCCGTACGCTTCAGGAGAAGAAACCGTTGATGGTGGATGGAGTTATTTTGTCGTCTCCGTGTTTGAAGCTTATGCACCACCCGACAAAAGGGTTGGATGTGTTGTCCAAGGGGCTGAATTTTATTTTGCCAAAAACGAAATTCAAAACAGGGCTTACCATCGATAAAGCGACGAGAAATGAAGAAATTCGAAGAACCGCTGCAGGAGATGAGTTATATATCACGAAAGTATCTGTTAGATGGTATCGTGAACTTGTGCAATCCATGAATCAAGCATTTACGGGGATCGAGAAGTTTCCAGATGTCCCGGTATTGCTTTTGCAAGCTGGCGACGATTTGATTGTGGATAAGTATGCATCAGAGACCTGGTTCAATTCCCTATCAGCAAAAGAAAAAAGCTATAAGGAATGGGAAGGGCTTTATCATGAAATTTTCAATGAACCGGAGCGGGATCGCGTATTCCGTTATGCCAAGGCTTTTGTGGACTTACAAATAGAAGGAAGTGACTGAATTTGAAGGTACCCACCCATCCTTTTTCCTTGATGAAAAGGGTGTATCGAGATGTGTTTCCTGTTGTGTATGAGGAGTTGGAGCATTGGAAGAAGAGAGCGTCCGACATTCCGGATGAGGAGCTTCGCAAACAAGCGTTGGCTAGTATAGAGACGAAGGCCTTCCATTGTGAAGGTGGAGGTATATTGTCGTTGCTTGCTGGTGCCGATTTTCGTGAGGCGGTCAAGTTTATTGTTGCTTATCAGACCATCAGTGATTATTTGGATAATCTATGCGATAGGAGTACGTCAATGGATCCTGAGGATTTCGCAGCACTTCATGAATCCATGCCAGATGCATTGACAGTGGGAGCCCCTTTGAAAAATTATTATCGATTTAGGGAAGAGCAGGAAGATGGGGAATATCTTGCGAGTTTGGTGGCAACCTGTCAAAGTGTGCTAAGTTCGCTAGGGAATTATGAGCTGGTAGCTCCGCACTTGGTGAAGCTTGCCGGGTTTTATTGCGATTTGCAGGTACATAAGCATGTAGTGGTGGAAGAGAGGGTGCCGAGGCTCGAGGAGTGGTTCTCCCTTTATAAAGAGGAGCTGCCCCCGATGGAGTGGTATGAGTTTTCCGCTTGTTCTGGATCCACTTTAGGGATATTCTGCTTGGTTTCGCAGGCTTATCGTGAATCCTTTACTGCAGAACATGCCGAAAAAATTGTGGGCGGATATTTTCCTTATATCCAAGGACTGCATATATTATTGGATTATTTTATTGATCAGGAAGAAGATCTGGAAGGTGGAGATCTCAACTTCTGCACGTATTATGAGAATGAGTCTGTATTCATGGACAGATTACGGCATTTTATGGAGAGGGCAGACGTCTATACTTCCGGCTTGCCTTTCGAAAAATTCCATCGTCTGATCAACCGAGGCTTGCTCGGGGTCTATCTTTCGGATCGCAAAGTTCACGACTGCAAAGACATCTCCTCCATGGCCAAAAGCATCATCAAAGCAAGCGGCGGTACCGCCTACTTCTTCTACATGAACGGAAGAGCGTATCGACGATTTCAAAGCTGGCGAGGGGCTTGAGGTTTGTGTGTTGTTGCGGTAAAGAGGTAAAGAGATGAAGAGGGGTCTGACCCTCACCACGTTAAAGCAACAAAGGGGGCCGGCATTTCCTGCCGGCCCCTTTTGTTATTTTTTTTCGATGGCGATGATGAATGGTGGGTTGTTTACTTGGTTCATGAAGCGGTATTGTAGGACATGTGCTTTTTTTTGGTCCAGGTTGGTGACGTAGTCGAGAAGGGCATCCCGTTCGACCTGGCCTTCCGGGTGTCCGTGATAGACGACAATAACGATGACTCCTTCTTTTTTCATGACCGAAAGAAGATTGTCCACAGCTTTAATAGTGCTATCCGGGACCGTCACAATTTCTTTGTCTCCTCCTGGAAGGTAGCCGAGATTAAAGATCGCTCCTCTGATCTGACTATGTTGTTCTTGCGAGATCCTCTCGAGCACCTCGGCATGACTTGCTTCAAACAAAGTGACACGGGAATTGGCCCCATGTTCCTCTAATAAAGCTCTCGTGTTCTTCAAAGCTTCCTTTTGAATATCAAAGCCATACACATGACCCGACTCTCCTACAAGCTCTGTGAGAAAGAGCGTATCATACCCGTTTCCAACCGTACAATCCACTGCGATATCGCCTTCTGCGACAGCCAGTTTCAAGATTTTTTTACTATATGGTAAGACTCGCTCCAATTTCATCGTGCATCCTCAGCGCCTTTCCCAACATAATACTTCCCTTGCCAGCTGTCTCGTCTTTTCAGTTCGGCATCAATGGCATTCAGCACCGACCACTTATCCACACTCCACATCGGCCCGATCATGATATCAATGGGGCCGTCCCCTGTAATACGGTGGACGATCATCTCAGGTGGCAATATCTCCAACTGATCACAAACGAGCTGGATATAATCCTCAAAGGAAAGAAACTCCAGCATCCCTTTTTCATATTGCTTTACCATTGGAGTACCCTTCAGCAGATGCAACAAGTGGATTTTGATTCCCTGCACATCAAGCTTTGCAACAGCTTCAGCCGTTTCCATCATCATTTTATTATCTTCGAGCGGCAAACCGTCAATGATGTGGGAACACACTCGGATTCCATGCTTACGTAACTTATTGACACCTTCTACATACATCTCAAAGTCATGGGCACGGTTGATCAGCAAGGCTGTACGTTCATGAACGGTCTGCAGGCCAAGTTCGACCCATAGATAGGTGCGTTCATTCAGTTCTGCCAAATATTCCACTACATCATCTGGCAGACAATCAGGCCGAGTACCAATTGATAGGCCAACCACACCGTCCTGCTTGAGCACTTTTTCATATTTCTCTCTGAGCTCCTCTACTGGTGCATGTGTATTGGTGAAGGCCTGGAAATAGGCCATGTATTTGCCGTCTTTCCATTTGTGGTGCATTTTTTCTTTTATTTCATTGAATTGGGTAATCAAATCGTCTGCCCGATTGCCGGCAAAGTCACCGGACCCTGCTGCACTGCAGAACGTACAGCCGCCATGTGCGACTGTGCCATCACGGTTAGGACAGTCAAACCCGCCATCTAAAGCCACTTTGAATACTTTATGTCCAAAATGATTACGTAAATGATAATTCCACGTGTGATATCGTTTATCTTCAACGGAATATGGAAACGGATTTTGCCTTGTTGTTTTGTTCATCCGTACTCCTCCTCTTTTTGTCCAACTAATGCTAACAAACTATTTTAGCATGTAATCACAACCACCTTCAATGCCGTTCAATTTTTTAGCATGGACTTGAAAAAAATGCGCAAAATAAAGCCGAGTACACAGAAAAATTGTGGGGTGAATAGAACCATGGCAACGAGAGAATCTGTTGAACAGTTTATTCAACAATGTGAAGATGCACTACGCAATGCACATGCACAATATAGTGAAGCGAAGCAACTAGAGCACTATAACGATACTGAATTTACAAGTGCCCAGGAACAAATTGAGGCGACGTACAATGACCTCATGCATCTTTCCCAGAGCTGTAATGCTCAACAACGGGAGCAATTAAATCGCATGCGCCTGCAGCTGCAAAATCTTCAAAATGAAATGACATTATTGAGACATTAAACGTTTGTGGAAGGGAGAATTCCAATATGAAGAAACGTTCCAAGCAAAATAACCCGGAGCAAAAAACGAGAAACGCAGAAAACACGGCCGTTGAAATGGGAGCAGAATATAATCCGGTGAGGGAAGTTAAGCAGAAGAACTTGAAAAAAGCTCAACCGGTGAGATCGAAAAACCATAGCGAGAATGAGTAATAGAGCAGCCTTGTTGCTGCTTTTTTATATTTGAAAAATTATATGGAAAAGTCACAATACCCTGGGGAAAAGTCACAATAGCACTCGAAAAAGTTACAATCACACCTCCAAAAGTTACAATCACCATGAGAAGCTCTCATAAATCCATGAAAAACTTACAATTCCCCCCTCCTACTAGCCACAAAAATCGACCACTACTGAAGATACGCACCATAATACCGATATGAATACGAAAAAACAAGCTCTCCAACTCTGTCCCAAATGTCAGAATAAATACATTTTCGCATTTCTAGTTTTTTATATTGAAACTCCTACCAAAACGGATTACAATTATTTTGGATTTCGAAATAATTTGGTTGAAGGAGGGCATAAAGAAATGTTGAAAATGCCCAGAGCCCTTTGGTTATTAGTTATTGGAATGGCAATAAACGTAACAGGGGCTTCTTTTTTATGGCCGTTAAATACAATATACATTCATGACATACTTGGAAAGTCTCTTTCTGTAGCGGGACTTGTTCTGATGGTCAATGCTGGGGCAAGCGTCATTGGCAACCTGATTGGCGGGGTCCTTTTTGATAAAATCGGTGGCTACCGGTCCATTCTTTTGGGAATATCCATCACCATCACAGCACTCATTGGAATGACCATCAATCACACCTGGAATTTCTATGTGGTGTACCTGACCATCATCGGGTTCGGATCGGGAATTGTGTTTCCATCCATGTACGCGATGGCAGGTTCCGTCTGGAAGGAAGGTGGGCGAAAATCGTTCAATGCGATGTATGTCTCTCAGAATCTAGGCGTGGCGATTGGAGCGGCACTTGGAGGTCTTGTGGCAGATATCCGATTTGACTACATATTCCTTGCGAATACGGTCACCTACGCTGTATTTTTCACAATAGCACTATTCGGGTATCGGAAAATACAGGCTAATCCGACGAGCCAGACCTCCATTCTTGATCAGAGTAAGAGGATAAAAGATCATACTAAGCTTTATGCTCTGTTAACGGTATGTATTGGCTATCTCCTTTGCTGGATGGGCTATGTGCAATGGCAGACGACCATCGCGACGCATACCCAATCTGTTGGGATATCACTTAAGCAATACAGTATTTTATGGACAATTAACGGTGCGATGATTGTATTGGCACAGCCGATTATCTCATGGATTGTTAAAAAGTACACGAAAACATTGAAGGCGCAGATTATAGTCGGCCTCGTTATTTTCATCATATCCTTTGCAGTGGTTGGAGTGGCAGAGCAATACACGGCGTTCGTTATAGCCATGATCATCATAACAATAGGGGAAATGTTCGTCTGGCCGGCTGTTCCGACTGTTGCGAACCAGCTTGCACCGAAAGGACGGGAAGGCTTTTATCAAGGAATCGTCAACTCGACAGCAACAGGTGGGCGGATGCTAGGTCCTTTTATGGGAGGTGTTTTGGTGGATTTATCAGGTATGGGAATGTTGTTTGGGGTATTGATGGGCTTCATGCTGATTGCCATTTTCACTACTTCCATTTATGACCGGAAATTAAAAGTAGCTGCAACTAATGTACCTGACCTTTCTAAAAATGCATCTTAAATCCGCATTCTAAACGGTGTGATTCCTTAAAAGAATCGCACCGTTTTTTCATGATTTTCTATTGACATAAAATATCCAAATATGATAATTATTTTATAGAGCGTTAGCACTCTTTACCTGAGAGTGCTAAAATAAACCATGATACATAACCGGAAGGAGAAATCAGAACATGACAAAAAAAGAATTCCAAGCTGAATCGAAACGACTGCTGGAAATGATGATCAACTCCATCTACTCCCAGCGTGAAGTGTTTCTTCGTGAACTAATTTCCAATGCAAGTGACGCGATGGATAAAATCTATTATCGCGCATTGACGGATGATTCCCTTACATTTGATAAGGACAACTACTTCGTGAAAGTAATCCCAAATAAAGCCGAAAGAACGTTAACCCTCATTGATACCGGTATCGGGATGACGAAGGAGGAACTAGAATCAAACCTTGGTGTTATCGCGAAGAGTGGTTCGTTGGCATTTAAAAAAGAAAACGAAGTCAAAGATGGACATGACATCATCGGTCAGTTCGGTGTCGGCTTCTATGCTGCCTTCATGGTTGCGGACGTTGTGACAGTGACAAGTAAGGCACTAGGAAGCGATGAGGCATACAGATGGCAATCAGAAGGGGCGGACGGTTACACAATCGAGTCTGCCGAAAAAGACTCTGTTGGTACAGAAATCGTCCTGAAGATAAAAGAAAACACAGAAGACGAAAGCTATGATGAGTACTTAGACGAGTATCGACTAAAGTCTATCATCAAAAAGTATTCCGACTTCATTCGCTACCCAATCAAGATGGATGTAACGACCTCCAAACCGAAAGCGGATAACGAAGAGGAATTTGAAGAAGTGACAGAAGAGCAGACCATCAACAGCATGGTGCCGATCTGGCGCAAAAACAAATCCGAACTAACAGATGAAGATTATGAGAAATTTTATAATGAAAAACATTACGGATTCGACAAGCCGTTGAAGCATCTTCATATCAGCGTGGATGGGACGATTCGCTACAACTCGATCCTGTACATTCCGGAAAGCATTCCTTTCGACTACTATTCAAAGGAATTTGAAAAAGGCTTGGAGTTGTATTCAAGCGGCGTATTAATCATGAACAAGTGTGCAGACCTGCTGCCTGATCATTTCAGCTTTGTGAAAGGGTTGGTGGATTCCGAGGACCTTTCTCTGAACATCTCCCGTGAAATGTTGCAGCAGGATCGTCAGTTAAAATTCATCGCGAAGAACCTTGCGAAGAAAATTAAGAGTGCCTTGCTAGGCATGCTCAAGGACGAGCGCGAGAACTACGTGAAGTTCTTCGAGGCATTCGGACGTCAGCTGAAGTATGGTGTTTATGCAGAATACGGTGCGAACAAAGAGCAGCTGCAAGACCTGTTGATGTTCTATTCTTCCACAGAGAAGAAGCTTGTGACATTGGATGAGTACATCTCCCGTATGAAAGAAAATCAAAAGTATATCTACTATGCAACTGGTGAGTCGAAGGAAAGAATCGAAAAGCTTCCGCAAACAGAGCTTGTGTCGGACAAAGGTTACGAGATTCTGTACTTCACTGAGGATATTGATGAATTCGCCATCAAGATGCTGATGAACTACAAGGAGAAAGAGTTCAAAAACGTCTCAAGCGGAGACCTAGGCATTGATTCCGAAGAAGAAGACAAACAGACCGAATCGGAACAGGAAGCCAATAAGGATCTCTTTGAAGCGATGAAGGAGGTCCTTGCTGATAAGGTATCGGCAGTAAAGGTATCCAAGAGATTGAAAACTCATCCTGTTTGCCTATCGACGGAAGGAGAAGTAACCATCGAGATGGAGAAAATCCTGAGTGCGATGCCGGATAACCAAAACATCAAGGCAAACAAGGTGCTCGAAATCAACACGAACCATGATGTGTTTGCGTCGTTAAAGAGTGCGCATGAAGGCGACCGTGAGAAGCTGGCGTTGTACACGAACCTCTTGTACAGCCAAGCGCTGTTGATTGAAGGATTGCCGTTGGAGGATCCTGTTGAGTTTACGAATGATATTTGTAAAGTGATGGTTTGAAATAGTTAATATAGGTTGAAGCCAATCCCTCGTTGACGAGTGGGGTTGGCTTTTTTGTTGTTCAAAACTTCTTTTTATGAAATGTATTGTTATTGTAATATAACTTCAAATATTTCCCTTTATCTTCAAGAAATATGGATACCTATCACTTTCTGATATTACATAAGTCTTTAGTTGGGACATAAATAATGAATATCTTGGAATTTTTATAGACATCACAACTTAAGGCCTGTTTTAGACACACGTTAATGGGTTATATACCTACTAAGCTAATAAATAAGAAAATAGTTGATCATATGACTACATTTAAAAAGTAGAGAGGAGCAATACGTAAATGAGTGTTCAAAAAAGTACGGACAGTTCCAGTCTTGCAGAAGTTATTGATCGGATTCTTGATAAAGGAATCGTTATTGACGCATTTGTAAGAGTTTCATTGGTAGGAATTGAAATCCTTACAGTAGAAGCACGAGTGGTTATTGCAAGTGTGGATACATGGTTACGATACGCAGAAGCGGTTGGCCTTTTACGCGATGAGGTTCAGGAAGAAGGTCTTGCCAATAGAAATCAGGAGGGTCAGTTTAGTTTCTGACCATTAACATGAATAAGCACACACAGAAGGGATGAGGTTGGTTTACATGGCAGTTAAAGAGAAGAACGAGCAGCAAGAAGAGAAGAATGATAATGGAAATTACTCCATTAACCTAGCAATCATTGGAGGAGTGGTCGGTGCAGGCATCGGCTTACTATCCAGTCCTGGAACAAGTAAAAAGATTTATAGAAACATCAGCGAATCAGAAGTGGTGAAGGTTGCCGGCAATCAATTGAGAAGGTCAGCCCAAGAGATGTTGGCTGCCCAGGCGCAAAACGGGATCAAACAGCTGGCTTCAGGCTATATGGGTAAAAATGTTATAAGCCTATTGAATCCAACAAAAAGTAGCGAGAAGAAGGATGCTAAAGACAGCGATTCATCTTCAGATATGGAAGAAATGAAGGAAGAAAATAAAAATATTAACAATCGACTCGATAAGATTGAAAGCATGCTTAGTGAATTAGTGGATTCAAAGAAATAGCTAGACCTCTTTTGATGAATCCAAAGGTGGTAATTGGATGGGCAAAGAGATTAAAAAGACATTAGGCAAGGCGGCAAAAAAGGTAGTTGAACACACTCCGGAGCCGATTAAAGGGGAAATCAAAGATAAGGTCAAGGAAAAAGCGAAAGAAAAATTTGTGGACAGTGTCCAAGATAAAGCGGAGGAAGCAACGGAAAACCTCCAGGAGACAACAGAAGAGAATGCAGAGAAATTTCATGATAAAGCAGAAGAAGGTAAAGAAAAGGCACAGGATGCTTTACTTTCTGTCCGTGACAAGATAGGCAAAGTTGTCGAAGCGGGAGAGGACTTCCAAGAAAAGATGTCCTCGACAAATGATGATGACGATGACCGCAAAATCAAAGGTGTGAAGAGCATCAAGAGCTATACGGATGTGAAAGGTGCCAACAATATTAAAAGCTCAACAAAAATAAAATCTTCAAATGACATTAAGACAATGGGATCTTGATGACTGAATGAAAGGAGAAATGATGTATGTCCGTTCAAAAAAGTACAGATAGTTCAAGTTTAGCAGAGGTCATTGACCGCATTTTGGACAAAGGAATTGTTATTGATGCCTTTGTACGTGTTTCAGTAGTAGGAATTGAAATTTTAACGGTTGAGGCAAGAGTCGTAATTGCAAGTGTTGATACATGGTTACGATACGCGGAGGCGGTTGGATTACTTCGTGATGGAGTAGAAGAAAACGGGCTCCCTGAACAGCAAAACGAACGCAGCCCGCGCTTTAGTATTTAGATATTAGAATGGGAAGCAACCAAGTGGATTTTCACTTGGTCCTTCCCTTCTATTTATGCAGGAGGTCCATATGGAAATCAAAAAGATTATGGGGAATGTCGCCGATTTCTTCAATGAATTTGTCGCACCCCTTCATAAAATCACCTCAGTTGAAGAAAGTGACAACGAGGGATGGAAACTGACAGTAGAAGTAATTGAAGAAAAGGAATATATGAAAAAGTATGCAAAAGATGAAATGTTAGGTATATATGACGTCCATCTTAATAAAGACAAAGAAGTCACTTCTTATAAAAGGCGTGATATCAGGTATAGAAGTTCCATTAAACATGAGGGATAGCAAGTGGTGAGTAGGAGGGAATGGAGTGACGGTTTTAAAAGAAAAAATAAAGAAAGATTCAAGGGCATTAATCCAAGATTCTGAGACGAAGGATTTACTTTCTCGCTCACTGCAGTATTTAAAGGCCGGATATCCAATTCATTTTACTGGCCCTTCTGGTGCAGGTAAAACTTCCATGGCACTCGCTCTTGCAAAAAAGAGGAAAAAGCCTGTTATGCTCATACACGGAAATCATGAGTTGAACAATAAGGATCTAATAGGTGACTTTACAGGGTATACAAGTAAAAAAGTGGTAGATAACTATATCCGTTCCGTCTATAAGAAAGATGAAAGTATAACAGAAACTTGGAGGGACGGTCGTTTGTTGGAAGCTGTGAAAAACGGCTACACGCTAGTGTACGATGAGTTTACCAGGTCTCAACCAACGACAAATAATATCTTCCTATCCATATTGGAGGAAGGTGTTCTTCCGTTGTATGGATCAAAGCTGACAGAACCCTTTGTACCGGTTCATCCGGATTTTGCCGTAATCTTTACAAGCAACCCTGATGAATATGCAGGTGTTTTTCATACACAGGATGCCCTGCTGGACCGATTGATTACCATCCATGTTGATTATAAAGAGGTGGATAGGGAAGCAAAGATCGTTTCACAGAAAGTCGACATCAAAGAGGAAAAAGCAAAAGCCATCACGGCCCTAGTTGCAGACCTCCGTAAAGCGTGTAAAAAGAACGGTCCCAGTTTACGTGCTTCCCTGATGATTGCCAAATTGGCATCAGAGGGAGATATTCCAATAGATGGGGATAACGAAGACTTCAAGCGACTTTGCAAGGATATACTCGGACATCAATTAAGTAGATGTTTGGATAGCGAACAGCCGCTGAAAGAAGCAGAAAAATTGATTTTAAAGGCCTGTGAAAATATGAAGGTCATTGAGTAATAAAGGAGAGTCTAATATGAGCCAAGAGAAAATGGGTATATATATCATCTGTGGAATCCAGACAGATGCAGAAGAGGAATTTGGTCACATCGAATTGGAAGGGGAAAGAAGAGAACTCTTCACGATTTCGTATAAAGACTCTGCCATGGTAGCTGCAGAAGTGCCAATGAAAATCTACCATCCAAATAAAGAAAACCTGATGATGCATCAGCAAGCGATTTCCCTTGTAATGAAGCAAAATGATACCGTCATTCCTGTAAGCTTCGGTAATGTTTTTCATTCAAGAGAAGATGTAGCCGTCCTGCTTGAAAACTTATATCCTCAATTCGAAAAACTTTTCCCAGCTATCAAAGGAAAAATCGAATTGGGATTAAAAGTAATAGGGAAAAAGGAATGGTTAGAAGAATTGGCTAACGGGAATGAAAAAATGGGGAAAATGGCGGAGACGGTCCGAGGTAAATCGGAAGCAGCCAGCTACTATGAGCGAATTAAATTAGGGGAGGCAGCTCAAAAGCTTTTCCAATCCCTACAAGAAGAGATGCAAGCAGAAATCTTCCAACCATTGAAGGATACAGCAGAAGCATCTAAAGTGAATGACCCTATTGGAGAGAAGATGTTGTTAAATGCCTCCTTTCTAATTGATAGGGATAAAGAAGAAGAGTTTGATCAAAAAGTGAATGAAGCTCACGATAAATGGAAGGATAAGGTCGATTTCAATTACAGTGGTCCATGGCCGGCCTACAACTTTGTCAATATCAGATTAACAGTTGAGGATGCTTAAATGCTCCATAAAATTGTAGCTGCACCTATCAATCTTGTCATTAAAATCGGCGAGAAAGTGAAAGAGGAAGCGGACAAAGAACTATATGACCTTCCAACCATTCAAAAAAAGCTCATTCAATTGCAGATGATGTATGAACTTGGTGAAATTCCGGATGAAGCATACAAAGAGAAGGAAGCCGAACTGTTGCACCGTTACGAAGTAGCCAAGAATTTGGAAATGGAACAATGGGAGCATTTGACCAAAAAGAAGTGAGGGTTAGAGTATGGGGGAATTAATTTATTTATATGGGCTAGTCCCATCTAATGAATCAGCAAGCCTGCCGGTTCCGTCCATGAAAGGGTTCGATGGAAAAGGTGATATATTCACTATATCAATAGGGGAAATAACCGCTATTGTAAGTACACTTGATCCACAAGAGTATTCAGAGGAAATCATCAAAGAAAAGATTAATAGTGATATGGAATGGTTGCAGGAAAAAGCATTTCATCATCATGAAACAGTAATGGCACTATCGAAATTATATACGGTAATACCTTTAAAGTTCTGTACGTTGTATAAAAATGAAGATAGTTTAGTAGCTATTGTTCAGCAAAACCAGGTCAAGATGACAGAAACCTTTGCGCTATTAGAAGGCAATGAGGAATGGAATCTTAAAATATATTGCAATGATGAATTATTAAAGAAACAAGTAAGCCAGAGCAATCCTGCGATAGAAGAGCGAAGAGAAGAAATCAGCCAATTATCCAAAGGAAAACAATTCTTTGAAAAGAAGAAATTAGATAAATTGATTGATGAAGAAGTGGAAAATGAAAAAGATCGTATCAGTGAAAAAATTCATACACATCTCCAAGAATTTGTTCTGCAAGGTAATGTAAAAAGGAATTGGAGCAAAGATGTGACAGGTAGAAAAGAAAACATGACCTGGAACAGTGTCTATCTGATCTCTTCCTCAAAAGTGGAACAGTTTTTAGAAGAAATCCAGCAGTTTGAAAAGAAAATGGGGGAGATGGGTTGGCAGTTTGAACCAACTGGACCATGGCCTGCCTATCACTTCTCAAGCTTTTCATGAGTGAGGATGACTATATATGTCCCATAGAGATTCAATAGAAAACAAGGATATAGCATTAATAGATATTTTGGACGTCATACTTGATAAAGGTGTGGCAATAAAAGCGGATCTGGTCATTTCCATTGCGGGAGTTGATCTTGTGTACTTAGATCTCCGTGTCCTGATCGCATCTGTAGAATCCCTTGTCCAGGCACAGCAGGGAAATGGCAAGACGGTATCTTCCGTAGAATTTGATAATCAAAGGGAGGGGTTAATACATGCAACCGGCCAACCCGACAAGTGGACGAATTAATTTAGATCCTGATAAAGCGGAACACGGCTTGGCACAGCTTGTCCTAACAGTGGTGGAACTCTTAAGACAAATCGTGGAACGTCATGCCATGCGCCGCGTCGAAGGCGGAACGCTGACCGATGAGCAGATTGAGGATCTGGGCGAAGCTTTAATGAACTTGGAAGAAAAGATGGAAGAACTAAAAGAAATATTCGGCCTTGATGCAGAGGACTTGAATCTGGACCTAGGACCTTTAGGAAGCTTACTTTAATTCATTATTTTTAGGAAGCTTGCCTTCATTCAATACCCTAAGGAGGGTTCATATAATGGCAGTTCAAACGACTGGACAATCAAGTACGATAGTGGATGTGCTTGAGAAAATATTAGACAAAGGTGTCGTAATCGCTGGTGACATCACAGTAGGTATCGCAGATGTGGAGCTGTTGACCATCAAGATACGCCTCATTGTCGCTTCTGTAGATAAAGCGAAAGAGATTGGCATGGATTGGTGGGAGACGGATCCTTACCTAAGCTCTAAAGCGGTTGATAACAACACCAAAGCATTGGAAGAGGAAAATAAAATGTTACAGGAGAGACTTGAATCTCTCGAAAGAAAACTAGATTCAAACCGATTAAATTCAACGGAATTCAACTACTAATAGGAGGTTTTTAACATGGCAGAAAACAAAGCAAACACTACAGAAAATCAAACAGAGGAACAAAATACGAATAAGGAAGAAACTTCATTTGCAGGTCCAATTACTCGTTCCATTGCAGGAGGAATCATCGGGGCAACAGTCGGCTATTTAGCTACTCCGGAGAACGGGAAAAAGCTAATGGATAGCATCGATACAGAGGCTCTTAAAACAAAGGGTTCCAGTTTTGGAGAAACAGCGAAGGAAAAATCCAAGAAAGCTTTTGAATCTATTAAAAGCTCAACAAAAGGTCTATTTAATAAAGAAAATGAGGAAACAAGTGAAGAAGAGTCTGAAAATGAAGATTCCAATGAAGATGTTTCAAATGAAAAAGAAGTTGCTGCAACAAAAGAATCAACAAAAGATTCCACAAATGAAGATTACGAATCCCTGAAGGAAGAAAACAAAAACCTTACCGACCGATTAGGGAAATTGGAAGAAATGCTGACAAAACTAACGGATGAGAAAGAAACAGACAATAGCTCCGAAGAAGACAGCGAAGACGAAACTGAGGACGATAGTGAAGAGGAAACAGAAGTAGACAGCGAAGAGGAAACAGAGGACGAAGACGAAGATGATTCGGAAGATGATAGTAACGAAGATGATAAGGAAAAGAAAAGTAAACCGAAAAAGAAGCGTTCTACAGCTAAAAAATCTTCTAAATCTTCTCAAAAGAAAAAAGATGAAGAAAACAATGAAACCACTCTATCAAGTGATGACGATACTTCATCTTAATCAATGAAGGGAGCTTTTAACATGACTAATGAGCATGCGGCAGGGAAAGACAACATTCTTGCTTTCCTTGTCCAAGCAACGAATAAACATAATCTGTCTATCGATATCACATTAAATGTAAATGGTGCCATTGTCACAGGGACTATTGTTTCAGCTAAGGAATATTTCGTTAGCTTGAGCGAGTCATTTGAGGATGGTAGCGAGGTTGCTCAACAGCTTAGTGAAAAGTTCGCACAAGCAGGAGAAGCAATCGATTCAGGGGATGGTGGTGAAGCAAGCTTTATTCATCTTAAAGATGCAAAAGTATTTTGTGGAAGCAGTAAACCAACCCCATCCAAGGGAGAAGCCCTTTGGAGAGGGCCGCTAAGTGATATTAATGGCTTTTATTTAGATAATATCCCTGATAGCGCAGAAGAGGATGCAGAATCGGACAATGGCGACTATCAATCATTGAAAGAGAAGAACAGCAAACTGACAGACCGGATCGGAAAACTGGAAGAGATGATAACTAAACTTAGCCCTGATAAAGAAGAAGAGGATAAGGCCGAAGAGTCTGAAGATGAACCGGAATCTGCAGAAAAACAAGATTCTGAAGAAGATACTTCTAAGGATGATAAAGAAAAAGAAGACAATGAGAAAAAGCGTTCAGGCACTAAATCTAGTTCTACCAAAGCAAAAAAGAAATCATCATCATCTAAAAAGACAGCCAAAGCTGAATAAAGCAAGACAGGGAGCAGAAATGGTCTGACTTTCTTTTCAACTTAAGAAAGGGGAAGTGTGAATGAATAGTGAGCTTAGTGCCAAAAAGGACAGTATTTTAGAGTTCTTTGTGCAAGCTGCCAATCGGCATGGCTTTTCATTAGATATCACCTTGAACGTTAACGGTGCTGTTATATCTGGTACTCTAATTTCGGCAAAGGATTACTTTGAAACGATGAGTGAAACCTTTGAAGATGGGAATGAAATAGCACAAAAAATCAGTGATCAACTTGCAACTGCAGGGGAAAGCGTTGATTCTAGTCAAGGTGCAGAAGCGAATTTCATCCATCTAAAAAACACGAAGGTTTATTGTGGTGACAGTAAACCCACTCCTTCAGAAGGAAAGATTCTCTGGAGAGGGAACTTAAATGAAGTTGACGGTTTTTTCTTAGGAAGGATATCAGATAGTGGATCTTAAACTATATAGGTCAGAAAAAGCAGCTGTCAGAAATGCATTCCGACAGCTGCTTTTTAGTTTGTTCAATTTCTTTTTCCGGGACGGGTATAACCTATCGAAGCTCCGTCACGCCTAGCATCAGCAACCCCAACATACTCTCCATTTTCGTAATCTATTAATATACTTTGCACATTTCCAATCAGTTCTGAACTTGCGGGGAAACGGTGTCCCATGGAATTGAGTTCAGAAATCACTTCATCAGATATTCCCTCTTCGTAACGATAGCTATTGATGGCATTTGTATAAATACGAGGTTCGGCAATCGCTTCTTCGAGCCCCATTTCATAGTCCATGACATTCAGCACCACTTGAAGTACGGAAGTAATGATGGTCGGTCCGCCAGGTGACCCGACACTCATAATAGGTTTGCCATCTTCAAAAACAATGGTAGGGGTCATAGAACTAAGCGGTCGTTTATTAGGTTGGACTTCATTCGCTCCACCTGGTCTTGCATCAAAATCGGTTAATTCATTATTAAGCATCAGACCGTAGCCAGGTACCATGATCCCGGAGCCGAATACTTGTTCAATGGTCGTGGTATAGGAAACGAGATTTCCCCATCTGTCAGCGACTGTAAAGTGTGTGGTTTCTCCGATATCTTTCTCATCGTTCTGTTCTACTACACTATAATTAGGGTCAACATTTTCGTAGCGCCATGGATTCCCAGGCTGTGGATTGGTGTTCACCGAATTGATATCAATTAGAGCGCTGCGCTCTGCGATGTAATCTGGATGAAGCAGGCCTGTCATCGGAACCTCCACGAATTCTGGATCTCCTGCATATGCCGCGCGATCTGCATACGATAGATGCATGGCTTCAGCAAGCAAGTGATACACTTCTTTTGATCTACGGTCATACTGGTTGATATCAAAGCTATCTAATGTTTTTAACATTTGTAGCAAGAACAATCCTCCGGAGCTTGGAGGTGGCATGCTTGCAATGTCATAGCCCTTATATTCTCCCCATACCGGTTCGTCCTCTGTGACTCCATAATTTTGTAGGTCTTCAATCGTCATGCTGCCTCCAAAATCCTGGACGGTCGCAGCAAGGGCTTCCCCAATCTCTCCATCATAAAAAACATCTGAACCATGGGATCTAATAAGTTTAAACGTTTTCGCAAGATCCCTCTGGATCAGCCAGTCTCCCTCCTGAATTGGTTCACCGTCAGGAAGAAACACTTCCTTTGCAGCAGTTCCTGCCAATTTTTCCTTATTGTTTTCAACTTGTAATGCGAGCTGTCTATCTACAGAAAATCCATTTTGGGCAAGTTGAAATGCCGGTGTGATCAATTGTTGGAAAGGTCTCGTTCCCCATTTCTCATGTGCTGCTTCCAGTCCCTTCAATGTTCCTGGCACTCCAACAGAGTTGCCATGCCTCACACGTTCTTGAAAGGGAATGATGCTTCCATCAGGATTCAAGAACATATCAGGTGTCGCTCCGGCTGGAGCACGTTCCCGACTATTTACAATTGTCGTTTCATCCGCTTCTGCATCATAGACCATCATAAATCCGCCGCCGCCGATTCCTGACATCATTGGCTCCACAACGTTTAAGGCAAATTGGACAGCAATGGCAACATCCATCGCATTTCCGCCTTTCCTTAAAATATCCGCCCCGATTTCAGATGCAAGTGGATGGGATGTAGAAACCATGCCATCTTTGCCAACTGCCACTTCATTACTGCCTCCAACCGGTTTTTGAGCATGTCCGAAATTTGGGACAAGTGCAACCAACAGGACTAATGATAGAATAATGGAACATAGAGATTTTACGCTTCTTTTCTTCATTTTCCCACCTCGACTCCTTTTTTAATGTATACCTATAACAAGGGTAAAGTTTAAGGAAGAGGATGGTCAACTTAATGGGTTGAAAATTCAGAAAAATAAGCAAAGTTGACTATATGTTATTACATTTGTACTAACTGATATTGAGAGAAAAAACATTTTTATCCATCTTTGTTATCAGGACATATGAAGGAAGACAGAAGCTGTATAGAAAAAAGGAGACCGGTAAACGATCTCCTTTTCTTAAATATCTTACTTTACTTGTTTTTATGAAGAAAGCGATAGGACAAAAATAATCCGGTGACATATAGACCTAGAGCAAAATAGGCCGGAAGCAAATGAATGAACGTGGTATACCCAATCGCAAAGTGAATGTATATGCCGGCAATAAAGGCAGGTAGTCCTCCAATCAAGAAAGTCCACCAGATCCACCGATTCCCTTGCTGATATCCCCATAGAGCCATGGTCAATACGAGAAGTCCGACACTTAAAAGGGCGCTCCCGAAGCCAGCTCGATCATGGGCAAGAACGGGTATCAGGTTTTGATTGAAGCGTTCTAGCATTTCTGGTGGCATACAAATATATTGAATATCTGTTTCCACAAATACAGAAGATATCCCAATACCAGATATAATTACGCCTCCCATTACAAAGGAAAACCCTAATAGAACAAATGCCAGTTGTCCAACGATGCCCACTTTCCAACTCTTGTCATTAAGCCTATTAGGAGAAGAGGGTGTACCGGATATTCGTCTTGTCTTCCTATAACCGTGAAGGTAAAAAGGCAATAGGATTAACCAAAATAATAGATGCAACCAGTCAAAATAACCGTAACCAATAAACGCAAAGATGCCGAGAAAACCGACTATGGCGGCGATATCAATGGCCTGCTTCGCCCATTTCAACCCGTTCCTGACACCATGTCTTGCGAGTTGCATATACACAATTCCACCGGAAATCATCGTACCTGCAAGGGTCATACGGTCATGGGCCATAAAGAGCATAATCCGTTCATTGAACATCCAGATTTCTTCTTTTTTCATTCCTAAAAAGTGTTCATCATATGGAAGAATGATAGAAGTGATACTGAAAAGAAGAGCTAATACCCCTCCAAGAAAAATGAACAAACCGAAAAGCCAATAGGAGAACCAGCCTTGCTGCGGTGGAGGGGAAATCTCCTTTTTATCTAAAAATGCTTCCTTGATCCTCTTGGTCAGTCCCGGTCCGGTGAAGACATAGCCCTCTTCTACCATCAACAAGTCTGCCCCGACTTCTGCTAGCTCCAGAGCTTGCGCCGGTTCCTCTATCCCTCCTGAGCTGATGATGGTTTTCTTCACTCCATAAGCTCTCATTAACTGGATATCCTTTTTAAGCTTCTCAAACCCACCTGATCCTTCCACAACAAGTCCTGAGAAAGGAGATAATTGTGATAGAGGTAGACTTTTTACATTTTCGATGGATAAAAGGACTGGTTTAGTGGTAAATCCTGAGTCTATGACATCGGGTGTTTCCACGATGAAACCTGCGGCAAGGTGCTCCAATCCTTTGGCCATCCGTTCCAGCTCCTCCTGACTGCCATGAAGTCGAACAAAAATTGGCAGTTTAGATGGAACCTGCTTTAGTTTTTCAAAGGTTGCTTGGAAGCCTATCGACTTTTTGGGAAAGTGGATGATCTGTGTGTCCTTTTCCACTACTGGTGCTTCCCCGTTTCCAGTCGGCTCCCACGTCACTGGCCCAATTTCCAAAAAACCAAATCCAAGGTTGGAAAATGCCCTTGTACCACTGAGGTTGGGGTCTATTTTTCCAGATAATCCGACAGGGTTCTGGAAGCTTATATTCATATGCTTGTTTTCTAAAAGAGGGGAACTTTCCTCTCTGCCAAGAAAATTGATAATGTGCCCGCCCAGACCAAATGGGAGGGAGGCAATCACATTCATCCCACGGTGAATGAATTCCCTTGACCAAACTGGGGGTAGTTTTGATAGTACAGGTTTAAATATTCCATGATAGGACCAATCTGGCATGTTTCATTCCTCACGATCAATAAGTAGTTACTTCCATTCTACCAAACTTGTAATATATGTTATGGTGTAATCGCTCTCATTATCGTCAGATTTTTGTGATATATTTAGTTCAGACATGCAGGAGGGGTAAACGATGGGAGTAAAAGATAGCTTGCTTACAGATGAAATGATGGACACGATCATTGCCAATGCGTTTGAATGGATAGTGGTGGTCAATCATGAGGGCAATATCATTTATATGAATGATAGTTATTGTGATTTTATAGGTGTGGATAATAAAGAGGTCATCGGCAAGCATGTGACGGAAGTAATAGAAAATACACGAATGCATGAAGTAGTAAAGACTGGTAAGGAAGAGCTGGCGGATCTTCAATTTATTAAAGGGAATTACATGATAGCCAACCGTGTGCCCATTTTCAATAAGAACAAGGAAGTGCTCGGAGCATATGGAACGGTCATCTTCCGGGATACAAGCGAATGGGACAAGATGAACAGCCACGTCAAAAGTATGCTTGGCCGGATACGGAACTATCTTCAGGAGTATGAGCAGCAGACTGGTGTGAAGTACACACTCGAGGATATTATCGGAAACTCCAAGCTTATCAGATTATTAAAAGATAAGGTGAAACAGATCGCTGCAAGCGATGTTTCCATTCTGATTAGGGGCGAGAGTGGAACAGGGAAGGAATTGTTTGCTCACAGCATCCATCAATTAAGCAACCGAAGTCAGATGCCTTTTATCAAATTGAATTGTGCGGCTATACCCGAACACCTCCTCGAGTCCGAATTGTTCGGTTATGAAGAAGGGGCATTTACTGGCGCTAAAAAAGGCGGAAAAAAGGGGAAATTCCTTCTAGCAGACGGCGGCACGCTTTTCCTTGATGAGATCGGAGACATGTCCCTACCCATGCAGATCAAACTATTGAGGGCATTGCAAGAAGGGGAAGTGGAACCGGTTGGTGCGATAAAGCCGGTACAGGTGAACGTTCGTGTCATTGCGGCGACCAACCGTCCATTGGAAAAGATGATGGAGGAGAAGCGATTCCGGGAAGACCTTTATTACAGGGTTCATGTCATCCCGTTTCATATCCCGTCCTTAAGAGAACGAACAGAGGATATTCCACAGCTTGTGGAGCATTTCATCCAGAAGATATGTAAGCGGACCGGCAGGAGGGTTACGTCGGTCGCGGAGGATGCTTTGGTGGCATTGTCCCGATATCGGTGGCCGGGAAATATCCGGGAGCTGGAAAATGTCATCCAGGCAGCTGTTCACTTATCGACAGGCGAAAAGCTTACATTAGAGGCACTTCCAGATTACCTGACAGATTCATTCTCCATCCCGATTGGATCCAAGCCATTAAAAGAAACATTGGAGGATGCTGAAAAGCAGGCCATCATTCAGACTTTGGAAAAATATCAAAATGATAAACTAGTGGCCGCTAAACAACTCGGCATCAGTAAATCAAGTCTCTATGAAAAGTTGAAGAAATACTCCATTCAATGAATATTTGTATAGTCAGGATTCCAGAAAGTCGGAAAGTGTTCCGGATTTCTGGAATCCTTTATTTTGTATGAGTCTGTCTTCTTTTGTCCAGAAATCCGGAAAAACTTTTTGTTCAAAATATTGAAACAATTAACTTTACAAGTTGGCACGCTTCTTGCAATGATAAGTTCGGAAGACAAAAATTAAGACGGTATTTGCTTACATATATATGTAAGCGTTTACCGTAATCGAGGGGGAAAGACAGATGTGGAGCATGATTGGCCTTATCGGTGGTTTGGCATTATTGATTTTTTTAACGATGAGAGGCATGAACCTTCTTGTAGTAGGTCCACTGTCGGCACTATTTGTAGCACTTCTAAGTGGAATGCCATTATTTCCACAACTTGTGGCTGAGGGAGAAGTCAACTTTGTCAGTAGTTATATGGGCGGTTTCTCGTCCTTTGTAACATCCTGGTACCTGATGTTCTTGCTTGGTGCCATTTTTGGAAAGGTGATGGAGGATAGCGGAGCGGCGGATTCTGTATCCAAGCTGGTTGTTGATAAGCTTGGTATGCGTTTTGCGGTTCTGGCAATAGTTGCAGCGTGTGCGATTTTAACATACGGCGGAGTAAGCTTATTCGTTGTTGCATTCTCGGTCTATCCAATGGCAATCAGCTTGTTCAAGCAGGCAAACCTGCCGCGTCGATTCATTCCGGCAGCACTTGCGTTTGGTTCCGTAACTTTTACAATGACTTCAGCAGGATCACCGGAAATCCAGAACTGGATTCCAATCGAGTATTTAGGCACAAGCCCATATGCGGGTTGGGAAGTAAGTGCACTAGTTGCAGTGTTCATGATGATTTTCGGTTATTGGTGGTTGAAACGTATGATTTCCAAAGCAGTTGGGCGTGGTGAGACGTTTGTCTCTAGAGATAGCGACCCTACTATAGACGGAGAAAGACCACTTCCTAATCCGTTCTTAAGTTTTATCCCGTTAGCAGTAGTATTAATTATCTCATTCATTTTCCATGATGATTTAAAACAATCAGCATTAATCATTGCATTACTTGGTGGTATCATCACCACTTACATTCTTGGCAGAAAATACTTCAAAAATTTCTGGAATGCCATCTCCGAAGGGACGATGGGTGCTTTGATTGCCATTGGTAACACGGCGGCAGTTGTCGGATTCGGTGGAGTTGCCAAGGCGGTTCCGGCTTTTGGAACGGTCGTTGAAGCAATGACTAATATCCCGGGCAGCCCGCTTATCGGTGCGGCAATCGCTGTCAGCGTCATCGCAGGTATGACGGGATCCGCTTCTGGTGGCCAGGTAATTGCCCTGCCGTTGATTGCCCCTCATTATATTGATATGGGAGTCAATCCAGAGGCACTTCACCGAACCGTTGCCATTTCATCTGGTGCACTCGACTCCTTGCCACATAACGGTTATGTGGTAACGACTGTCCGTGCAATCTGTGGAGAGACACATCAGGCGGCATATGGTCCAGTTGCAGCAGTGACGGTCATCGTTCCGTTAATCGGATTGGCATTGGCTATCGCGTTGTTCTCTATGGGTCTAGGAATCTAATAACGGTTGAGAAGGGAGATTGGAGCATTGGTTAAAGATAAAGTTGTTCTCATCACGGGAGCAGCCCAAGGAATAGGGTACGAAATAGGAAAACAGTTTGCCGAAGCGGGAGCCAAGGTTGTACTGACAGATCTGAATGAAGAGAATGTTGTAGAGGCGGGAGAAGGTTTGAACCGCCTCGGGTTGACGGCACGAGGTTTACGTTGTGATGTTACCTCGGAAGAAGAGTTGAAATTCGTGATCGATGCAACGGTCGCTGAGTTCGGTCGGCTAGACGTACTGATCAACAATGCAGGACTGCAATATGTATCCATGTTGGAGGACTTTCCGACTGAAAAGTTCGAGCTGCTTACTCGCGTGATGCTTGTTGCTCCTTTTGTCGCGACAAAGCATGCCTTTCCAGTGATGAAAGCTCAAGGATTTGGACGAATTTTAAATATGGCCTCCATTAACGGCTTGGTCGGTTTTGCCGGGAAAGCTGCCTACAATAGTGCCAAGCATGGAGTCATTGGGTTGACGAAGGTTTCGGCTCTGGAAGGAGCAACGAACGGGATTACCGTAAATGCGATTTGTCCGGGGTATGTGGATACGCCTCTCGTTCGTAATCAGCTGAAGGATTTGGCGGAAACGAGAAATGTTGCATTGGAGAAGGTGTTAGAAGAGGTCATCTATCCACTGGTTCCACAGCGCAGACTGTTAGAAGTAAAGGAAATCGCTGATTACGCGATGTTCTTAAGCAGTGATGCGGCTGGTGGAGTTACAGGCCAGGCAGTGGTTATTGATGGTGGTTATACGGTGCAATGATGTTTTGATATTAGGAAGTCTCAGGGTACCACTCTCTTTAAGGCAGAGTGGACCTGGGACTTTTAAACTCTAATAAAATAAATGTCGAAAATTAAATCAAATATTTTTGATTTAATTAGTTGCATATTTTTTCCTCTGAACATATACTGAAAGTAATTAATCAATAAAATTTGATTTATAAAAGGGAGGGGAAAACATGAACACACATCCTTATACACTATCAAAATTGAACGAACAAAGATTAGAGAGCTTACAGCATGACAGCCGCTTGGCGATATCTTCAAAAGGGAGAAGAGAAAACTTCATCAGCAAACTGCAAAACCTATATGGCCAAGTAATCAAACAAAACCAGAATCAACAACAAGATCCATGCTGTGCACAAAACTAGTTTTTGGAATTTTAATCAAAAAATATTGATTTAATGTTAAAGGAGGAAAAGTCATGTTCTCATTTTTAAAGAAGAAAGAAGCCAACTGTTGTGGTTTGGAAATTATCGAAGTGAAAGAGGGCCAGACATGTTGTGAAGAAGCTGAAACAGAGGATTGCTGCAATGAAAGCCAGAACGAAAAGGAAACTTGCTGCTAAAGTGCCATTGAATACTTTTCCTGAAAACGTTCATAATGAATAGTGAAAATACCCCTTGCAGTTTTCCAGTAAATTCATTACAATACAAACTAACAACTAAAACTTATACGTTGAAAAGGATCAGTAGTGGACGAAACGAGCATAGAGAGTTGACGGGTGGTGGAAGTCAACAAACGATCGGACATGAACTCGCCTTGGAGTAGCAAGTGTGAACCCTTCATTTTGAAGGCAGTAATATTTCGCCGTATCATCCGCGTTAAGGATTCGAGTGATTGTCATGGTCAGACGTGACAATAATCTGGGTGGTACCGCGGTAGGTTATGTATATTCAAACCTCTCGTCCCTTTATTGGGATGAGGGGTTATTTGTATTTATTTGAGTTAACAGGAGGAAAAGAAGATGTCATTTCAACACCAGTCCATTGAACAAAAATGGCAAAAGTATTGGGAAGAAAACAAAACATTTAAAACGCATGAAGAAAAAGGGAAAGAAAAGTTCTATGCATTAGATATGTTCCCTTACCCGTCCGGAGCAGGCCTTCACGTAGGTCACCCGGAAGGTTACACAGCAACAGATATCCTTTCCCGCATGAAGCGTATGCAAGGACAAAACGTCCTTCATCCAATGGGGTGGGATGCATTCGGTCTACCTGCAGAGCAATATGCTTTGGACACAGGAAACGACCCAGCGGAATTCACGGAGCAAAACATCAACACATTCCGCAGACAAATCAAGTCCCTAGGTTTCTCTTATGACTGGGATCGCGAAGTAAACACAACAGATCCTGAGTACTATAAATGGACACAATGGATTTTCTTGAAGCTTTACGAAAAAGGCTTGGCATATGTAGATGAAGTGCCTGTAAACTGGTGCCCTGCACTTGGTACGGTATTAGCAAACGAAGAAGTAATCGACGGGAAATCCGAGCGTGGCGGACACCCGGTGGAACGCCGCCCAATGCGTCAATGGATCCTTAGAATCACAGAATACGCAGACCGTCTTCTTGAGGATTTAAATGACCTTGATTGGCCTGAAAGCTTAAAAGATATGCAGCGTAACTGGATCGGCCGTTCTGAAGGTGCGAATGTACACTTCACCATTGATGGAACGAGTGAGAACTTCACCGTTTTCACCACTCGTCCGGATACACTTTTCGGTGCGACTTATGCGGTATTAGCTCCTGAGCATCCATTAGTGAAAAAAATTACAACCGATAATCAACGTGAGGCAGTAGAAGCATATATCACAAAAGTTCAAAGCAAAAGCGACTTGGAACGTACGGAGCTTTCCAAAGAAAAGTCAGGCGAATTCACTGGTGCATTCGCAGTAAACCCAGCAAACGGCGAGAAATTGCCAATCTGGATTGCCGACTACGTGTTGATGAGCTACGGTACTGGTGCCATCATGGCAGTACCTGCGCATGACGAGCGCGATTGGGAATTCGCAACGAAATTCGAGCTTCCGATTGTAGAAGTAGTGGCAGGTGGCGATGTTTCCAAAGAGGCTTACACTGGTGACGGTGAGCACGTTAACTCCGATTTCTTGAACGGTCTTGGAAAAGAAGAAGCAATCTCCAACATGATTGAATGGTTAGCTGCCAATGAAAAAGGCGAAAAGAAAATATCCTACCGCCTTCGCGACTGGTTGTTCAGCCGTCAGCGCTACTGGGGCGAGCCGATTCCAATCATACATTGGGAAGATGGCACAACCACAGCGGTTCCGGAAGATCAGCTTCCACTCGTACTACCAAAAACAACGGAAATCCGTCCATCCGGTACAGGTGAATCCCCGCTTGCTGCCATTGAGGACTGGGTAAATGTCGTAGATCCTGAGACAGGCAAAAAAGGCCGACGTGAAACAAACACGATGCCGCAATGGGGTGGAAGCTGCTGGTACTACTTGCGCTACATCGACCCGAAAAACAGCGAACAGCTTGCAGACCCTGAAAAACTAAAAGAATGGTTGCCGGTTGACATCTACATCGGAGGAGCAGAGCATGCCGTACTTCACTTGCTATACGCTCGCTTCTGGCACAAATTCTTGTACGATATCGGTGTGGTTCCAACAAAAGAGCCATTCCAAAAGCTTTTCAACCAAGGAATGATCCTTGGCGAAAATAACGAAAAAATGAGTAAATCCAAAGGGAATGTCGTAAACCCAGATCACATCGTGGAATCTCACGGTGCCGACACCCTTCGTCTTTATGAAATGTTCATGGGTCCACTTGAAGCGTCCATCGCCTGGTCCACAAACGGACTTGACGGATCCCGCCGCTTCCTTGACCGCGTTTGGAGATTGTTTGTAGAAGAAAACGGCAAGTTAAGCTCCAAAATTGCAGAAGTGACAGAAGAGGATACACTTGAGAAAACGTACCACGCTACTGTGAAAAAAGTAACGGAAGACTACGAGGGCTTACGCTTCAACACAGCGATTTCTCAAATGATGGTATTCATCAATGAAGCTTACAAAGCGGACACCATTGCGAAAGATTATGTAGAAGGTTTCGTAAAAATGCTTTCTCCGATCTGCCCTCATATCGCTGAGGAACTTTGGGAGAAACTAGGCAACGAAGGAACCATCACATACGCTGCGTGGCCAACATTCGATGAATCCAAACTTGTAGAAGATGAAGTCGAAATCGTTGTCCAAGTGAACGGTAAACTAAAAGCGAAACTTTATGTTCCATCCGACGCTACACGCGAAAAAATGGAAGAGATCGCCCTTGCTGATGACGCTGTGAAAGAAAGCATCGAAGGCAAGACAGTACGCAAAGTCATCGCTGTTCCAGGGAAACTTGTGAACATCGTCGCGAACTAATCAATTTGTGTAAAGAAACAAGGCTGCCATCGTCCGAATTGGCAGTCTTGTTTTCTTTTTGTTAAAATAGAGGTAATTAGCTTTACACTACATAGAATCGAGGTTTTCACACATGTCAGAGATCCAAACAATTACGACTGATGAGTTAAAAAAGAAGCTAGACGCTGGCGAAGAACTATACCTAGTCGACGTACGCGAAGACGAAGAAACCGAGATGGGCAAAATCAAACAAGCAGCACACATCCGCATGGGTGATGTCCCAGAAAACCTAGACAAACTCGACAAAGACAAAGAATACATCATTATCTGCCGCTCCGGACGCCGCAGCGAAAATGTCTGCCACTACCTACAAGACCAAGGCTACAAAGTCCGCAACATGGAAGGCGGCATGCTAGAGTGGGAAGGCGAAACGGAATAATTTGATTTAGACCACTGACCAGTGGGCGAGGAATAGGCCGCTGGTTGGTGGTTTTTTGATTTGGGGATTGGTTTTACTAAAAGTAGGTAACTTGGGGTAGAGGTTTGGATTTTGAGGTTTTTCTGAAAATAGGTAGCTGTAGTTAAGGTTTGGATTTTTGGTTTTACTAAAAGTAGGTAATTGGGGGTTAGAAGTGGGGAACTGAAAGAACTTTTCATTCCGGAATCCGAAATATCACAATAGCTGTTGAAAAAGTTACAATGGATAACAAAAAAGTCACAATCAACTCCAAAAAAGTTACAATAGCGCTCAGAAAAGTTACAATCATAGCAGAAGTGAAATTCATCCTGATTTGTTCAGCAATTTCACCGAAATTTATTCCGTTGAAAAAGAAGGAATTTTGTAGAATGATGTCAAATAGTAATTACATACCAAAGTAGAGGTGATCTTTTGATAAAAAAACAACGAACAATCCCCTTAAGAGTTCATATTTTAAGAGCAATGAAGAGAAGGGTACGACCAAATCACGAAAAGTATGAAGATTTATTAATGGAACTAGGTATAAAGGAAGCCGGTATTTATGGCGAACAGGCACTTGACTATTATCTTAAACTTCTTCCAGAAACAGACACCACACATTTTATCTTCCATGATTTAAGGCTTCCATATAGAGATACTCACTTCCAAATTGATACTCTAATTATATTCTCCAATTTTTGTTTACTTCTCGAGGTGAAATATGTACGTGGAACCATATACTTTGATCCGAAAAACAATCAACTCATACAAGAAGTGGAGGATAAACCACTTAAAGCTTTACAGGATCCCATACTTCAAGTTAGCAACCAGTGTTACAAACTGACTTCTTGGTTGAAACATAAAAATCTACCTATTGTACCCTGCGAAAAATTGGTTGTGTTAACAAATCCAAAAGTAATAGTAAAAGTCCTCTCTTCCCCAAGTATTGTAGAAAAGCATGTAATTAAAAGTCCTGCTCTTTCAGAGAAAGTAATTCCACTCCATAAAAAAAATCCAACCCAATTCTTTGACAAGAAAACTCTCAATAGAATTTGTAGGTTATTAATTAAAGATCATACTCCACTAAGAAGCTCACCTATTGAACAGTACAAAGTCATAACGTCAGACATACTTACCGGAGTGCTTTGTCCAAACTGCCCTCATCATGTAGTGATGAAGAGAATTCATGGAAAATGGAGATGTCCCAATTGTTTATTGCTTTCACATGATGCCCATATTGAAGCTTTGAGAGATTATGCTTTATTAATCAGTTCTGAAATTACTATGGAGGAATTAAGAAGATTTCTACGTATAGACAACAACTATATCATTAGAAGACTCTTAAAGAATATGAAAATAACAGGTACAGGCAACACCAAATCCCGCACCTACAACCTCACCCCACTCCTTACAAAAACTTGAAACCATAACCAAACTCATACGTATTATCTTTATACACTCCGCGCAGCCAGAAAGGAGCCGATATCAACTATGGACTACATCGACCAAAACATATTTCCGCTTTTTCTTCTATTCCTTGGCGTAATGCTTATTGTGGAAGCAATTACAAATTTTCAACAAAAAGGAGTTTCAACCGTTTCCACCGGTAATAGGTTCCAAGGAATACTATTAACGGGCTTTTTTACGCTTGGCCTAATATGGTACACGACTTCTAATAAGAACTTGGACATGAACTCGCTTTATCTTACGCTCGGCCCCTTATTAATTCCTTTAGTTATGATGCTTATGCAAAGAAAAAAAGACGAGATACATATAAAGAAATATGTACCGCAAAATGTGATGGATGTTTTAGAAAGAAACCTGAACGACAAAAGATATTCTTATAAAAAAGATGTCATTGCAAATGAGGATTATATCAGTAGCAATTATATCACGATGTATTATTTCGATGATCCTTATCAAACCATCAAAATAAAGTGGAAGGATCTTGAAACAAGTGGCTTAGAGGTGGAGTTCCAAAATTTTGGCGATAAGGATTTCATTAAGGAAGTGGTGGGGGACCTTCGTGAGGAAAGACCGCCTATTTCATTCTTTAAATTCAACAAAATTTCACTGATTGTTGCAGTAATTGCCATCTACATAGGAAGCATGCAATTGCTTGGGTTTTAAAAAAAGGAGGAGCTACGCACATAAGCGAAGCTCCTTCTATATTTGTGTAAAACCTTATATTCTTAGACTTATGTAAATCTTCAAAAAAAAATTCCTCGCTTTGGATATCTGACCCCAAAACTTCTTTTTTTACATCTTCTTAAAATTGTTAAAAATATGTAAAACTCGGCTTATTCAAAACCCGCACCACGTTAAGGGATAATCAAAAAAAGTTAAGATTTCTAGTCTGATATTACTAGAAAACTTTTACAATTATATACCATTTATTATCATTTGTTTAATATTAGCATGCTACTATTTCCTTGTTGCTAAAGTAGCTTTGAGGAGGGGGATAGGATGAAAACTATTCGTGTTAGTGAATTAAATAAATCGTATGATCTTGAGAAAAGTGTTGTCACAGATGTGAACTTTCAAATAAACGAAGGCGAATTTTTCGTGCTTGTGGGTCCCTCTGGTTGTGGGAAAAGTACGATTTTGCGTATGATTGCAGGTTTGGAAACTATCAGCGGTGGTGATTTGTTCATTGGAGATAAAAGAGCCAATAAGCTTACACCAAGCGAGCGAGATCTCTCCATGGTCTTTCAGAATTATGCTTTATACCCCCATCTTACTGTAAAAGAGAATATTACTTTTGGACTGCATGTGAAGAAAATTACCAAAAAAGAGCGTGAAGTTCGCTGTAACGAGGCTGCTGAAATGCTCCAGTTAACAGATTATTTACATAGAAAACCTCGAGAATTATCTGGTGGACAACGGCAAAGGGTAGCATTAGCGAGGGCAATTGTAAGCAGGTCCCCTATTTGTCTGATGGATGAGCCGTTATCTAACCTGGATGCAAAATTAAGGACGCATATGCGTTCAGAAATTAAACGTATTCAGCGGAGACTTGGAATCACGATGGTTTATGTGACGCATGACCAGACTGAAGCGATGACGATGGGCGACCGGATCATGGTGTTAAAAGACGGAGAGGTTCAGCAGATAGGAACTCCACTGCAAGTATATAACAGACCAAAAAACACCTTTGTGGCAACGTTTATCGGAAATCCGCCAATGAATATGCAAGAAGCATCTTACCAAAAGGCCTCTAAAGAGATACATATTAACGGGATAAAGCCGTATAAACTAAAATGTTTCGAGGAAATTATACCAGAGAACATGATAATCGGAGTCAGACCAGAATCTATTAAACTTGCAGACGAACGGACACCTTATGAGCAGTGCTTTCTAGTAGAAGTGTTGAATGTTGAGATATTAGGGAACGATACATTGATTTCCGTTCAAATTGGGGACAAAGAGTGGTTTGTTCGCCTGAATGGGCAATGGTATATCTCAATTGGCGATAAAATACCAATTACTTTTAATTATGAAAATGTTGCTGTGTTTGATAAAACTTCTGGTGATTTGTTGAAAGCACCGCTTGCCAAGGAACGGTTTTCTTTACAGAAGGAGGCTGTGACATTGTGAGTGAGATAGTCCGACAAGTTGAGCGAAATCCTTTCGAGTATGAGACAGAGCCGACTCCGACTATTTGGCATCGGTCGAAAAACCTAAGGACAGCTATGTTATTTTTGCTTCCCTCTATTTTGCTGTTGTCTGTTTTTGTTTTCTATCCGATGATAAAAACCTTTTATTTGAGTATGTATTTAACGGACCAACAGGGAAGACCGGCAATATTTGTAGGCATAGAAAATTTCACCTATATTTTGCAGTCTGAAAGTTTTCAAAAGAGCATGAAGGCAACGTTACTCTTTGTGCTTTATACGGTTCCCACAGGTGTGGTGCTGGCACTGTTTCTTGCCGTATTAGCTAATGAAAAATTAAGGGGAATCGGCTTTTTCCGAATGATCTTTTCTTCCACAATGGGTATGAGTGTTGCGGCATCATCTGTTATCTGGTTGTTTCTTTTTCATCCGAGTATCGGATTTTTAAATCGTGTATTAACAACTATTGGATTAAATGAAATTCAGTGGTTGCTTGATCCAAATTGGGCATTGATTTCAATCAGCATCACTACGGTCTGGATGAACACCGGGTTCTGTTTTCTAATTCTACTAGGAGGTCTGCAAAACATAGATCCTTATCTATATGAAAGTGCAAAGATTGATGGTGCGGGTTTTTGGTATCAACTTAGAAGAATTACAATACCGATGCTCTCACCTACCTTGTTTTTTATCATTACGATATCCCTGATCAATGCTTTTCAGACATTTGGGCAAGTGGATATCCTCACCCGTGGAGGGCCATCGGAATCTACTAATGTTATTGTTTATTCGATTTACCGAGAGGCATTTGTAAATTACCAGTTCGGAACGGCTAGTGCTCAAGCAGTGCTCCTGTTTGCCTGCATCCTCGTAGTGACGATTCTCCAGTTCAAACTTGGTGAAAAGAAGGTGCATTACCAGTGAAGTGGACAAGTAAACTATGGTTCTACTTTTTTTTGATTATTAGTGCATCCATCCTATTTTTTCCAGTGATCTACGCGGCCATGATCAGCTTTATGGATGGGCGAGAGGTGTTAAGAGGTCAGTTGTTTCCCGCTTCTTTTACTTGGGACAACTATGTGACAGCTTTTCAGAAGGTACCGCTTTTGCATTATTTGTGGAATAGTTTCCTCGTTTCTTTTGTGGTGATGATCGGCCAGTTATTAGTTTGCAGTTTAGCGGCATTTGCATTTGTGTTTATTCCGTTTAAAGGTAGGAACGTATTGTTCTTTTTATACCTCTCCACGATGATGATTCCTTGGGAGGCAACTATGATTCCTAACTTCCTGACTGTACAACGGTTTGGATGGACAAATAGTTATGCCGGTTTGACGGTGCCTTTTTTCGCACTGGCATTTGGGACATTTTTGTTAAGGCAGCATTTTAAAACAATACCTCATGAGTTATATGAAGCTTCACAAATTGCAGGAATAAGTAAGTTTGAATTTTTCCTGAAAGTGGTGCTGCCTGTATCTAAAACGAGTCTTATTACGCTAGGGGCCTATGGATTTCTGACGACTTGGAATATGTATTTATGGCCGTTGCTTGTGACCACCAACGATAGTGTCCGTACGGTCCAAATTGGAATCAAGCAGCTGCAGACACAAGAAATTTCTACTGAATGGGGGGTGGTGATGGCCGGAGTCATAACAATTATTTTACCTGCTTTACTGTTGTTATTTTTAGGACAAAAACAATTGCAAAAAGGATTAACGCAAGGAGCTATAAAATAATCTCTGGGAGGAATTAAGATGAAAAAGTTTCAACCTATGTTTCTTTTTATGCTTTCGATTATTGTTTTGTTAAGTGCTTGTTCCACTAATACCAACACACCTGAAAATAATGAAAATTCAGCAGAAGCGAGTGAAGGTGTCAATGAAGAAAATGGCGAACCTGTCGAAATTGAATTCTGGCATGCAATGGGTGGAAATCTAGGAGAAGCGATTGACGCAGTGGCAGAGGAGTTTAATAATTCTCAGGAGAAATACGTCGTAAAACCTGAGTTCCAAGGTTCCTACGAGGAGTCTTTAACCAAATTTCGTTCTGTTGGAGGTTCTTCTGATGCGCCTGCTATTATTCAAACGTTCGAAGTCGGAACAAAGTTTATGATTGACAGCGGTCTAATTGAACCAGTGCATACGTTCATTGAAAAAGATGGCTACGATATGTCCATGTTAGAAAAAAACATATTAAATTATTACACGTATGAAGGCAAACAATATTCCATGCCGTTCAATTCCTCTACACCTGTCTTGATCTACAACAAAGACGCTTTTGAAGAAGCAGGATTAGATCCTGAAAATGCACCGCGTACATATAGTGAAGTAAAAGAAGCTGCTAGCAAATTGAAAACTGCAGACCGTGCTGGATTCTCCATGCTAACATATGGCTGGTTCTTTGAGGAGTTATTGGCAACCCAGGGCGGAAAATATGTGAACAATGATAACGGGCGTTCAGACTTGGCCACAGAAGCTGCGTTTAATGGAGAAGAAGGACTTAAAGTGTTTGAATGGTTGAATGAAATGAATCAAGGAGGTACTTTCGGTAACTTTGGTACTGTTTGGGATGACATCAGGGCTGCATTTCAATCTGAAAAAGTAGCCATGTATATGGACTCTTCCGCCGGTGTAAAAGGGATAATCGATAATGCGGATTTTGAGGTTGGCGTTGCGTTTATTCCACATCCAGATGGGGTTGACCCTAATGGTGTTATTATTGGCGGTGCTTCACTGTGGATGTCAAAAGGCATCACAGAAGAAGAACAGGAAGGAGCTTGGGAGTTTATGAAGTTTGTGAACAGTCCTGAAGTACAAGCAAAATGGCATGTGGAAACTGGCTACTTTGCCATTCATCCTGATGCATATGAACAGGATATCGTTAAAAAACAGTGGAAAGAGTACCCACAATTAAAGGTAACAGTCGATCAGCTTCAATCCACAAAAGCTAACGAGGCAACGCAAGGGGCGTTAATGTCTGTATTCCCCGAATCACGACAACACATCGTTAACGCACTGGAAAAACTATACCAAGGAAGTGACCCACAAGAAGTACTAGATGAAGCAGCAACACTCACAAACCGCGCTATCGAAGTCGCAAACAAAACACAAGGAAACTAAAAAAACTTGTAACCTATTAATATTCTATAAAATATTCTAAAACCCTTTGGGGGTCTGACCCCCAAAGGGTTTTTTTTCTCCATTTCCCCCAATCCAAGTATAAAACCCGAACTTTCCACCTATAAATAGTAATAGAATACAAGTTCTATTATCCAAGCAAGGAGGGTGTCCGGGTTGGTGCAGATTAGGGTGTTTGATGAGGAGCATGAGCGGGACCTTGAGGATGCGGTAAATACTTTTCTTAAAGGATTATCAGACAGGGATGTAATCGACATTAAGTATCAAGTCGGGTGTATCACCGACGAAGAAGAACAGATCTATTGCTTTTCTGCAATGGTAATATTTAGAACCTGAAAACTTCCTGTAAAGATGTTTATCAGGTTCTTTTTTGTGGGTATAGATAATTATCTGAAACAAATCATAAATAATCGAAACATTTTCGTAACACTACTCGTCTAATTTAGTAACAGATTATAAAACAAAAACAGAAAGGATGTATTCACTATGAACCACCACACACAAAACGAGGTACTACAAGAAGAAAATAAATCATTTATCAATGAGTTTGGCATGTATGGAGTAGGACTAGCTTTTGTAATGTCTTTCGTACTAATTGTAACTACGTAGGCTTGCCGCCTTCTTTCCGGCGTTCAGGCCTGCCAGTCTTCCTGTCACCAAGGCCGAGGTGATATTATAACCACCAGTATATCCATGGATATCAAGAACTTCTCCACAAAAATATAATCCGTCTTTCATTTTGGAAGCCATCTCTTTCGGATGAACTTCCTTCACTGAAACTCCGCCACCGGTCACAAATGCCTTTTCGATGGAAAGTGTGCCGGATACTTCGAATCGGAATTGTTTGCACATTTTCGCAAGCTCCCTTATTTTCTCATGGGCTAATGTCGCACCAATTTCCTGCTCGTCAATCTTGCAAACTTCCAACAAAAACAGTAAATATCGTTCAGGTACAAGCCCTTTAAGGACATTCTTGATGGCTTTTTTTGGTTCGTCCTTTAATGCCTTTTGAAGCTGTTGGAAAACCTGTTCCTCATTTAATGAAGGCATTAAATCTAAATTCATCGTCACTTTATCCACATTGAATTTCTTCATCGTTTTCACCACGTACTGGCTGCATCGCAATACAGCAGGTCCGGACACGCCAAAATGGGTGAAAATCATGTCCATTTGATGTGTTTTCACCACTTTTCCTTTAGGGTTTAAAACGCTCAAAGCAACATCACGCAAGGACAACCCTTGCAATCTTTTCTCACGGATAAATTTTTCTTGTGAATTCAACGGAACCTCTGTTGGGAATAAATCCGTAATGGTATGCCCAGCTTTCCGTGCCCAAGGGTATCCATCACCAGTGGAGCCGGTATGTGGTACCGATTTTCCACCAACAGCTATGACAACACACGTACATTCCAAAAACTCGCCTGTTTTCAACAATACACCACGTGTACGATTCTCCTCGTATTCCACCGTTTCCACAGAAGTATTGGTCCGCATCTCCACGCGCAAATCTTTCATCCTATTCAATAACGCGTCCACCACACTCTGCGCTTTATCGGACACAGGGAACATTCGGCCGTGATCTTCTTCCTTCAACTGAATTCCAAGCTTTTCAAAAAACTTGATGATATCCTCGTTATTAAATTCGGAGAATGCGCTATATAGGAAACGCCCATTACCAGGGATATGTTTAATGATTTCGTCCACAGGTAAACGGTTTGTCACATTACAGCGTCCGCCACCTGAAATGGCAAGCTTCCTCCCAAGTTTATTTCCTTTATCTATCAATAATACTTTTGCTTTTTGTTCCGCTGCGGCGATGGAGGCCATAAGACCTGATGGACCGCCACCTATGATAATCACATCATATTTCATTTTTTCACCAACCAATTAATTTTTGCTTACATGTTGCCTATTATACCCTCTATTCTCTTGTTGGACAAAAAGAGCAACATTCCGTATGATTTCTAGTAGGTTACAAATGAAAGAAAAGGGGTATCAAATGACGTACTCACCGAACATTTCAGAAGCACATATTCCATACGACGGAGGCTGGACGGCGGAGAATGGGACCCCGATCCTGTTGCTTTCCGTCCCGACAATTCCTATAGAAATGACCACCAATATACATAAATATTCTTATACGTGGCTCTATGAAAAGGAAATGGATGCGTATGTTCTTTGCCTGCTTTTAAATAATCAAGAAGAATTCGGGCTGATTTTCAGTCAAAAAGAAGCGGGCCAGCTCCTTCTCGATTCAGACGCCTACGAGGAATTTACGCTTGTCATCACAAAAGAGCAGCTTGACCATCTGACGGATGACACACTACATCTATCTTTTCCAAAAATTTCATTAACTAGAAGTCTGCAAGCAGGCTGGTAATTTAGTTCGCCATCAACGATAAGTATGGTAAAATACAAAGGTTAGACAAAAAGTAACAATAGTAGGTAGGGATTTTATGTCAACATCCAATATATTAAGAGGTACCTTGATCTTGACAGTCGGAACGATGCTGTCGCGGATTTTAGGTCTAGTTTATATTTTCCCGTTTCATGCCATGGTTGGTAATGATGCAGGAGATCTTTATTCATATGCATATGTTTTATACTCTGTTTTTCTAAGTGCGGCTACCCTCGGTGTTCCTTTGGCAGTCTCCAAATTTGTCGCAAAATACAATGCGCTTGGCGAATATAGTGTAGGTAGAAAATTATTTCGTTCTGGAATCTTTGTAATGAGTGTGTCCGGTATTGTCTCATTTTTAGCATTATTTATTCTGGCTCCATATCTTTCACCAATAGTAATGGGTGGAGAAGAGGGGATGTACTCATTTGAAGATGTCACCTATGTGGTCCGAATGGTAAGTGTAGCTTTACTGCTCGTCCCAATCATGAGCTTAATACGCGGTTTTTTCCAAGGGTATGAATCCATGGGACCAACTGCTATTTCTCAGGTGGTGGAGCAGCTTGTCAGAATCATATTTCTTTTGGGAAGTCTGTATGTAATTCTCAATGTATTAGAGGGGGATATGACAGTTGCCATCGGATTTGCCACGTTTGCCGCGTTTATCGGAGCAATTGGCGGACTTGCCATTTTAGTATGGTATTGGTTTAAAAGGAAAAAACATCTGGATACATTCCTTGAAAAAGATCCCGACACCGTAGAAATCTCTTATAAAAGCATGTACAAAGAATTGGTATCATACGCCATGCCATTCGTGTTTGTCGGCTTGGCAATGCCATTATACCAGTTGATCGATACACTATCCTTCAACAGGGCGATGGTGATGGCAGGGTACGCTATAGATGATGCCAGGATAGCTTTTGGTATCATAAACAATTATGGCCAAAAACTAATTATGATTCCAATAACGTTGGCGACAGCTTTTGCACTGAGCCTGCTGCCTGCTATAACAAAGTCCTTTATCAATGGCCAACATCATAGCTTGCAAAAACAACTTAGTGTAACATTGCAGATCTTGCTTTTCTTGACTGTCCCGGCGTGTATAGGATTATCACTTCTTGGAGGCCCGGCGTATGCAGCTTTCTTCTCTTATGATCCATTAGGCGGGCAGTTATTGACTTGGTATGCGCCGACCGCGATTCCACTGGCGATATTTACCGTTACTGCCTCCGTATTGCAAGGAATCAACAGGCAGAAATATACGGTAGTGGGACTTGCAATCGGATTGTTATTGAAACTTGTCCTGAATTACCCATTCATTCTTCTAATGGGTGCGGAAGGATCCATCGTGGCTACGGCAGTCGGCTATACAGCTAGTGTTGCAGTAAATCTATGGGCTATCAAGAAATTTACAGACTTTGATTATTCCATGGTTCTCAGACGCGGCCTTCTCATGACGATCTTCAACATCATCATGATTGGAGCGGTCCTGGTTGCCCTCTATTTCTTGGCAGGCTTCGTCCCTTATAGTGAAGGACGTCTGCAGGCAATCATTGTAGTCGGAGTAAGCGCAATTGTAGGAGCAGGCATCTACTTCTTCCTCAGCTACAGAAGTAACCTGTTAATGTATCTGTTCGGTAATCGTTTTTCATTTTTAAATAGAAAAGAAAGAGGATAGAGGTCTCGTATCGAAAGGGGGCCTCTTTCCCTATGAAAGGAGCGGCAAATAATGAGATTAGATAAAATGCTTGCTAACAGCGGCTTTGGTACTCGAAAAGAAGTGAAAAAGCTGCTTAAAACGGGTGTGGTAAAAGTGGATGGTAATGTGGTGAAGGATGCTAAGGTGCATGTGGATCCAGACGAGCAGGAGGTAACAGTACATGAAGATATCGTGGAATACCGTGAGTTCATCTACCTTATGATGCATAAGCCACCTGGACTGCTATCTGCCACAGAAGACCATCGCCAGGAAACCGTGGTGGACATCTTGCAGGAAGAGGACAAAATCTTTGAACCATTCCCGGTGGGGCGACTTGATAAAGATACAGAGGGCCTGCTTATTTTGACAAACGATGGGCAGCTTGCGCACCAGTTGCTATCACCGAAAAAGCATGTGCCAAAAACCTATTATGCGAAAATTGATGGAGAGGTTACTGTGGAGGATATCGAAGCGTTCAAACAAGGTGTCACGCTTGATGATGGCTACGAAACCCTACCAGCAGAGCTCAACATCCTTGAAACTGGTCCAGAATCTGAAATTGAGATTACCATTGTAGAAGGGAAGTTCCATCAAGTGAAGCGGATGTTCCAGGCGGTTGGAAAGACTGTCACCTACCTGAAGCGTTTGAGTATGGGGGAACTGAAGCTCGATGAGGATTTGGAGCTTGGTGAATATCGTGAATTGACCGATGAAGAGCTTGAACTATTGCAGAGAAGATAAATAATGAAGAGCCCCACTCCTTAACAAAAGGAATGGGGCTTTATTGTGCAATTTTTTGTATATGTAGTCCTATGAAGTCAACCTAACTTTTTTCTGCGTAGTAGTCCACTTACCTTTCGTTGGACTTTGAACCAGCTCATTAAATGCCAGCACATTTAAATCACGCTGGACGGTTCGGGGTGTAATCCCAAATTCATCGACCAACTGTTGTGTAGAGACAGTTCCCTTTTCATGAATAAACATGTAGACGGCTTTAATACGGGTTAGCATACGGTTAGTTGAAGGCTTCAAAAAACCACTCCTTATCCGGTATTTAACATGGTACTACTCGCTAAATTCTTGATGGTAGGTGTTAGGTATTTAGTTAGTTTATATTGTACACGATTATGTGGAAAAAATTCTAGAATAATGATGCAATTTACACAATATTAACATTTAGTCTTTATTGTGTTAAGAGAAAATTTAAAATACATGAGTCTATATACATTATTTTACACTACTCGACAACTTTCTGCTAGTAATTATTAGAAAAATGTGAAACTTTCGACCTAATCCATCGTATGAATACTCTAGAGGAGGGATCAGATGATGGAACTATTAACTTTAACATTACGAAAAGCAGGATATGATGAAGACATGTCGATAGTCCAGGATATTAATTTTACTGTTTCTAAAGGAGAAATGGTTGGACTGATTGGTCCGAACGGAGCAGGTAAAAGTACGACCATCAAGACGCTCCTTGGATTGAATCCATTTTATGAAGGGGACATATCACTTCCTTCCGATAAATCGTATGCCTACATCCCGGAAAAACCGGTATTTTATTATGATATGACTTTATGGGAACATATTGATTTGATGGCATCTTTACTAAAGATAGAAGAAAAGGTTTGGAGGGAGCGAGTGGAGGAGCTGTTAAAGTTATTTGATTTGGAAAAAGTCATCCATGAATCTCCGGCCACCTTTTCTAAAGGGATGCAGCAAAAAGCCATGTTGATTTTTGCCATAATGTCCAGACCTTCTTTGTATATTGTGGATGAGCCTTTTATAGGCCTTGATCCGATTGCAACGAAGAAACTTCTCCATCTTTTTGCACAGGAACAAGCAAGAGGTGTCGGCATATTGTTGTGTACGCATGTGCTGGACACTGCAGAAAAAATTTGTGACAGGTTTATTCTTTTGGCTGAAGGGCGCAAGAAAGCGGAAGGGACGTTAATGGATATTCAGACAGATTGCCATCTTCCAGGCGCTTCGTTGCTCGATTGTTTTTATACCCTATCTTCCAGGGAGCAAGAGGGATGACGGCATTTCAAATATACAGGGAGCGCCTCAAACAAGAGCGAAAATATCAATGGAAGAACACGAAAGCCGTTGTTGATTGGACGATTCTAGTCTATATTGTCCTTACATTAGTATTCGTTGCTGCCATGGTTTATGATATGTTTCCGAGTTTTATCGCCTTGCTTCAGGAATTGCCATACGGTCTGACCCTATTTGTCATCTACTATCTCGCATGGACAGGGACTATCCGAGTACTCTATCACCAAGCGGATTCCTATTTTTTTGTTCACCGAAAAGACTTGTTAAATGGATTGAAAAAATATGGCGTGTTATCTGGTGCTATTATTAATATGATGAAGGCGGCGTTGTTAGCCAGCATTTCCTACCTCCTTATGGAGGCGGTTAGCCCTTCCATGCTACCGCTTGGTGAATGGCTTCTATTTTATTCCGTTCTGTTCTTATTCATCACCATTCTTGGGAAAGTCATAGACTTGTACTGGTCTGGTTGGAAGGGGAAAGGAATCCATTTTCTATTATTCCTATTCATTGGGGCTTTGGCCTATCTTACAATGGATAGAGGTATCTTGTTGATAGCGATTGCTATTCTTGTGCCGGGGACTGTTCTAATGCATGTAATCTACCTGCGGACGGAAAGTTTCTTGGTGGATATGGCCCATAATGAAAAAATTCGTCAAAAATATGTCGGCATGATTTTTTATGCATCCGAATATGTCCATGTACCACGTGCTTCAGAGAGAACAAAACCTTTATTTTTTAGGGACTCAAAAAGGATTCTTGAGGATAGGAGACCACACAGCGCCCTGACTGAATTGTTCTTTAAATATTTGTTGCGAAATTCCCGCCATATTTTCTCTTACCTGCAAATAATCGGAATCACCATTGCTGTCATGGGGTATCTCCCGTTGTGGATGACATTCGGCTTGTTTATGGCGTTTTTCTTTTTTCTGAAAGAATGGTTAAATATAGTATATGATGAATTGGTGGGCCATCCCTTTTTAAACATGCACAAAGGAAAGAAGCTAGTTCAAGAGCAATATCAAGACCTTGTAACAAGATGGCTGTACTATCCTGCTGTCGGGTTGGTTGGATTTGTGCTCATCATGAATACGCTTTTTCATTTTCTAATGAGGTGATAAGATGACGAAAATTAATTGGCTAGAAGAAGTGGAAAAAAGAAAAGAATCACTAATAAAAGATACACAGGAATTCTTACAGATCAATAGTGTCTTGAATGAAGAGGAAGCAAGCTCTGAGGCTCCTTTTGGAAAAGGAATAGAAGAGGCGCTTCAATATTTATTACATAAAGGGGAAGCGGACGGTTTCCTTACGAAAAATGTCGACCATTATGCAGGGCATATTGAACATGGCCAAGGAGAAGAACTGCTGGGTATCCTGTGTCATGTTGATGTAGTGCCAGAGGGGGATGGCTGGACAGATGAACCGTTCAGCGCCACCATCCGTGACGGGAAAATCTTCGCACGGGGAGCGATGGATGATAAAGGACCGACCATGGCGGCTTATTATGCACTGAAAATAGTTAAAGAGCTAGACCTACCTCTGTCTAAACGTGTGCGTATCATTATCGGGACAGACGAGGAAAGCAGCTGGCAGTGCGTAGATCATTATTTTAAAAACGAAGAAATGCCGACGATGGGGTTTGCACCTGATGCGGACTTCCCGATCATCTATGCGGAAAAGGGATTAGGGGATATCGAGCTCCGGTTAAATTTTAAAGGGGAGACGGCATCTGCAAAGAGCACTTTATTAACGTTTGATTCTGGTCGCCGATTGAACATGGTGCCGGATCATGCAAAAGCATCACTTGAAGTGACAGAAGAAATGGACGCAATCACTCACGCTTTTAATGATTATATTTCTGAAAAAGGAATCGAGGGTGGATATACGAAGGAAGGAAATGCCTTGTTCCTTAATATCAAAGGTGTTTCAGCCCACGCAATGGAACCGGATAATGGAACAAATGCAGGTTACCACTTGGCGACCTTCCTTCATTCTGTAGGATTGGATGAAAGAGGTGCATCGTATGTTGGTTTTATCAGTGAAAAGCTTGCATTTGATTCCCGTGGGAAGAAGCTTAACATCCATTTCCATGATGAGATTACCGACGATTTAACCATTAATACAGGTCTTTTCCGTTTTGACCGTGAAACCTCTGTCGGCACTTTAGGTGTAAACATTCGTTTTCCGGTAACTTGTGATACAAAGGAATCAGAAGCGCAGATGCGTAAAGAAGCAGAGGCACATGGCTTTGAAGTGTACAAATTCAATGTTGCTCCTGCCCACCATGTACCGCAGGATCACGAACTTATTCAGACGTTGCAAAAGGTATATGAAGAGCAAACTGGTGAGAAAGCGGAGTTATTGTCCATCGGTGGCGGAACCTATGCGAGGTCGCTGGAAGCAGGGGTCGCTTTTGGTCCGCTTTTCCCTGGCAGGGAGGACGTAGCCCATCAAAAAGATGAGCACATATATATTGAGGATCTCATCAAGGCGACTGCCATCTATGCCCAAGCCATCTATGAATTAGCGAAATAACATATTTATCCCAAATATAATTGTGGTAGAATGGAAAGGTTACTTCCCTTAAGGGGCGGTAACCTTTTACTTTTTCCTTTAACTGACGAGAAGAAAGAAGGATATATCATGAGCACTGCCTATATGAAAGACAAAACAACTCGCTATTTTTACAGTTTTTACTTTTTAACATTTTTCAGCTTCGGGGCTCTATTTCCGTTGCTGACCGTATATTTGAAAGAAGATGTGGGATTGAGCGGATCACAAATCGGGATGATTATGTCGATAAGTCCGGTTGTGATGATATTCGTTCAGCCTTTGTGGGGAGTCTTTAGCGACTATACTCAAAGACCAAAACAAATTCTCATCTGGACACTGTTTCTTACAGCGGTAACAGGGGTTGCCTTTTCATTTATGGAGAGCTACGGTGCACTTCTTGCCGTTGCGTTTCTGTTGGCTGTTACGCAAAGTGCCCTTGTGCCCATTTCAGACAGCATTACCCTTAATTATGTTCAGAGGACAAAAGGTAATTACGGTTCCATCAGGTTATGGGGAGCTATTGGTTTTGCAGTGGCCGTCCTGGTTGCAGGGTGGCTTTCTGATTACTTTTCCTTAAAAGTGATTTTCTTTACTTTTGCAATAGCTTTATTGCTAGGCACGGTGGTATCGAGCTTTCTACCAAAAGAAAGTCAAACGATTAGTTTGAATGTTCGTGATGGCATCGGAACGCTCATGAAATTGCCTAAATTTGTGATGTTCCTTGTGACGACTTTTCTTATATTCGGTCCTGTATTCGCCAATAATTTTTACTTTGGCTTGTTCATTACGGATATCGGTGGCACCGTTACGGGAGTCGGAATTGCTTTCTTGCTCGCTGCCGGTAGTGAGGCGCCATTTATGAGGGTGGCAGGCAAGTGGATCGCCCGATTTGGACTTCATGCAATCATGATCAGTGCAGCGTCGATTGCGATGGTACGCTGGGTGCTTTATTTCTTTGAACCGCCGCTTTATGTGGTGTATGCGACTACGATTGCCCAAGGTTTCTCTGTGGGACTTTTCATTCCGGCAGCGCTACAGTTTGTGCGGGATATTGCCCCATCCTCTGCTCGTGCTACAGCGGTTTCTCTTTACACTGCAGTAGGTAATGGGCTTGGCAGTTGGTTCTGTACGTTTTTTGGCGGCTTTATTGCAGAGTATTATTCCGTTGCGCATGTTTATTTGTTCTTCGGCCTATTAACAATGTGCGGATTAGTCTTCATCATGATGATCAACCAAGCCGATAAAAAAGCACTCGCCAAAGCCTCATAACTTTTTAAGAATGAGTGCCTGCAGCGAAAAGGAACGGTTAAAATAAACAAAGACCCTTAGCTCATGCAGCCAAGGGTCTTTCCTTTATTCATTCTCAAAATCAAACAGGTCAGTAGACAAATATCTCTCCCCCGTATCGCATGCGATACACACCACTACATCATCAGGAGTCAAACGTTTAGCCACTTCAATGGCAGAAAAACACGCAGCACCTGAAGAAGGACCAACCAAAATACCTTCATGACGAGCAAGCTTACGAGTGATATCATATGCATCCTCATCTTTAATCTTGAAAATCTCATCATAAACTTCCTGGTTCAAGATGTCCGGGATAAATCCAGGACTTGTTCCGACAAGTTTGTGCTTTCCAGGTTTTCCTCCAGATAATACAGGTGATCCAGCGGGTTCCACCACGTGTACGGTCAGCCCTTCATAATGCTTCTTCAACTCTTCGCCTGTTCCAGTGATGGTTCCGCCAGTGCCGGCAGTTGCCACAAACGCAGTCAACGGCTTACCGATCTGCTCCATTCCATCAATGATTTCCAATGCGGTGGATTTGCGGTGTGCATCGGAATTGGCATGGTTTTCGAACTGCATCGGCATGAAACTGTTCGGAATTTCCTTTACCAGCTCCTGCGCTTTTTTGATAGCACCTGGCATTTTTTCATCCCCTGGAGTCAATACTACCTCTGCACCATATGCTTTTAATAGATTGACGCGCTCCTTGGACATGGTATCGGGCATGATAAGTATTGCTTTATATCCCCTTGCAGCGGCATTCATCGCAAGGCCGATACCCGTGTTGCCACTTGTGGGCTCAATGATGGTTGCGCCAGGCTTGATAAAGCCATCTTTTTCAGCTTGTATGATCATATTAAAAGCGGCTCTATCCTTTACGCTTCCGCTCGGATTTTGAAATTCCAATTTCAAGTACACCGTTGCAGCGCCTTCTGGGACGATGCGGTTCAATTTAACCAAAGGAGTATCTCCTATTAAATCAGCCATATTGGTAACAACCTTCACAACTACACAACCTTTCTTTCACATGCATCTAATAATTCGTATTGTAACATAAAATAGAAAAACGGACTAAACGGATGAATTATTGGGGTATTAACTAACCATATGGTCTATTTGATGCTAAGATACTATTCAAGGTGTTGTAATTTATCTGCTAAAATAAGAAAGGTGAGACAATGACAACCCAAACCCATTATTTTATAGCGGTTCCTCTTCCACAGGAGTTAAAGGAAGAGTTACATGTATATATGAAAGATTTGAAAGACAAGTATCCATTCAGCAGGTGGGTACATCCTGATGATTTGCATCTGACGCTCGCCTTCCTTGGGAATATGGATGCTGCCCAAAAGGAAAAGCTTATTTCGTTGATGTTAGATACTGCATCGCATCATCATCCTTTTTCACTCACCTTAAGTGAGTTGGGAACGTTCGGAAATCCCCAGTCACCCAGAATATTTTGGCTTGGGATAGAAAAATCTCCTTTTTTGAACTCCCTACGTAAAGATGTTTATGCTGCGTGTGGACAGGTAGGGTTCCAGCTTGATTCCCGGCCGTTCCATCCACATATCACGCTGGCAAGGAAGTGGAAGGGACCAGGATCCATAAACCAGGACACCCTTTATAGCGAAAAGAAAGGGTCTTTTGAAGTACATGAAATCATTCTTTACGAGACACATCTCAACAGATTGCCGAAGTACGAAGAAAAGGAAATTTTTCCATTAGTATAGGAGTAGATTTAGAGAATGAGGGGAATGAAACTAGTAGTTCAGATAGGTATTCTGTATATTTTTTATCGGGTAGGGGCTTATATTCAGGACGTTTTCTCCATTCCGGTACCTGGAAGTATTATTGGCATGTTGCTATTGCTGCTGTTCCTTATGACAGGTTTCCTAAAGGACAAATACCTTCAGGATGGAGCGTATGTATTGCTTCTATACCTGCCCTTGTTTTTCGTGCCAGCTACAGTCGGGGTCATGAATCATTTTGGATTTTTATCGAGCATGGATGGCCTTATCATGCTGTTTGCGCTTTTAGTAGGAACGATATTAGTACTTCTTAGTTCCGGGTTGGTGGCTCAAAAAACGGCAGAAGCTGTCGATAATAATACAAAGGCTACAAGGAGAGACAGGATATGAGTAATTGGAGCGGCATTCTGTTCATTCTGATTACCATTGTTATTTTCGTTGGGATGAGGAGTCTATATAATCGTGTGCGCAACCCGATTTTCAATCCGGTGGCCACTACCACTCTAGTACTCATCATCGGATTGATGGTTTCAGATATAAGCTATGATACGTATATGTTAGGTGGCTGGTGGATACAAGAATTGCTAGGTCCGGCTGTTGTTGCCTTGGCCTACCCACTATATCATCAGCGGAAGAAAATATTCCGTTATCGTTTTCCTTTATTTGCAGGCTTACTTTCAGGGGTTTTTATGGGGATCATTTCAGGTATGCTGTATGTGAAAGTGGCAGCTCTCAGTCCGGTTTATTCCGCCACCTTTTTGCCGAAGTCTGTTACTTCACCGATTGCGATGGATATTGCAGCCATTACAGGTGGAATTCCAAGCCTGGCGGCTGCATTGGTCATATTGAGCGGGATCATTGGGGCAATTGTTGGCCCTGTGTTGATGAAGCACCTAGGAATATCGCATTATCTTGGTATCGGGGTTGCACTGGGTTGTGCCGCCCACGGGATTGGTACTGCCAAGGCAATGGAATTTGGAGAGGAAGAAGCCGCATTCAGTTCCATTGGTATGACGCTTTCCGCACTGCTGTATGCTTTAGTGTTGCCCATCAGCATACAATATTTTCTATAGAAAAGAGTGACCGTCTGTGGCGCAGTTAATTAAATTACAAGATTATATTACACGTTATGAATTAGATATATATCGCTACCCTAACCAGTATATCCGACTGAAAAAGCAGCAATGGAAGACTTTCGAAGCAATGGTCAGAAATCCTTTAGATCCTACTCTCCCAACGAGGGAACCTGAGAAGGAAATTCAGGCAACTAAAGAAGGTAGCGAAAGCAGGCTTTCCACCCTGATCAAGTCGTTCAAAAAGAAGGAAGCAGATAATGAAGAGTTATATGTCGGGAAGGTAAGTCCACTTGCTGCAGAAATGGATGAGGAATGGGAGCTTCCAGCTGTCAGTGTCCATAAAACACCTGAAGAAAGGAAACAGCAGTTTCTTGATTCCATTCTCCCCCTCCAGTTAAAGTGGGCGAGTTCGACCATCAGGGAAATGTCGTATCTTCAAAAGAATTATAAGCGGGAAACTCTATTAAAATACTTCCTGCAACGCTTCCCTGACACATTTTTTGTCATGTACAAGCCGATATTCCTCGTTAAGCAGGCTCCCGTAGAGCTTGAAATCATACTCATCACCCCTAATGAAATTTTCACCATTCATTATATGGATGAACAGGAGGAGAGTGTGGTTTTGGGGAATAATGACCGCTTCTGGTCCATCCGGGAAAAAGAAAACGAGAGAAAAATTGTGAATCCCACCATCAGTTTGAATAGGATGGCGTCCATCATCAAGAACATCCTTCCACAATACGAAGTAAGCCTGCCTGTAACAAAACTTTTGCTGCACCCAAAAGGGTACATCGACATTTCCGATGGACCTACCGATATCCATATAATCGATAAACGTACATATGAAACATGGTTTGAGAAAATGAGGGCAAACAGACTTCCACTAAAACACAGTCAGCTGAAAGCAGCTGGGGCATTGCTGTCACATTGTGAATCGACTTATATAGACCGACCGGAATGGCAATAATGGAAAAGCAATAATGAAAGATTGGAAGAATATCTGTCAAGCGTGGGCTTGTTATGGAATAAGATATAAAATGGTCATGGTTGCATCGGAGCCTACTTTTTAGATAGGGAGGGAAACGCATGATTTTCATCAAGAGAGAATTTGAAGCCTACTTAGATGAAATGGACAAAATAACCATCCTCTTACCAATGGGAAGTTATCATGGAGATTCAGCAACCTTTACCCTCCTTTTTGAAGAAACCACTTATCACTTAGAAATTGTGGATAAAAAAACGTTACCCAATATGGTCAAATATATCTGTAAAGCCGAAACCACCATCAGCATTGGATCTAAGTATATGGTGGCAGATGCACACGGAAGAAAAACAGATCTCCAGATAGGTGCAGTGATTCGTACGGAGGCGTTTGATGAGGCCTTCTTCTACGATAAAAATGACCTCGGTGCCATCTATCAAAAAGGGGAAACGTCCTTCACGCTTTGGGCACCGACTGCTTCTGCTGTGAAAATAAAGCTGAAAGCGCCTAAAAGCAAAGAGGATATCCATTATAGCCTGATCCGTGAAGAGAAAGGGATCTGGCGAATCACAGTGCAGGGCGATCTCGAGGGCTTTCTTTATACGTATCTTGTCTGTGTAAACCTTGTTTGGAGAGAAGCGGTCGATCCCTATGCGATTGCCTCCAGCATGAATAGTGAAGAGGCAGTCATTATCGATCGAGAACGGATGAATATCCCGAAAGTTCCACTGCCTCCTTTTATGGAAGCAACAGATGCCATCATCTACGAGTTGCATATACGTGACTTTTCCTCGCACCCTAAGAGCGGCTTGATTCAAAAAGGGAAGTATGCAGCTTTTTCGGAGGAACCAGAACCAAGTCCTGAAGCGGGTGAAACTGGACTATCCTATATAGAAAAGCTAGGCGTCACCCATGTTGAGCTATTACCCTTCAATGATTATGGAGGGGTGGATGAGGCGGACCCGGATAAAGCATATAACTGGGGATATAATCCGCTCCTGTTTAATGTACCGGAAGGAAGCTATGCCCTTGATGCAAGCGACCCTTACTCGAGGATAGTGGAGCTTAAAGAAATGATTAACACACTACACAGAAAAGATTTGAGAGTAATCATGGATGTCGTGTATAACCATGTATATATACGGGAGGATTCCTCGTTTGAAAAAATAGTCCCTGGCTATTATTTCCGTCATGATGAACATGGTATGCCTTCAAATGGGACCGGGGTAGGAAATGACATTGCCTCTGAGAGGAAAATGGTTCGTAAATTTATCATTGATTCCATCAAATTTTGGCTAGAAGAATATGATGTAGACGGATTCCGGTTCGACCTGATGGGGATATTGGATGTTCAGTCAATGAAAGCTGTCAAGGAAGCGGTAAACATTATAAAGCCTGGTGCCATCCTCCTTGGAGAGGGTTGGGAACTGAACACACCTCTGGCCGCGGATCGTAAGGCGATGATCATGAATGCCAAAAAGATGCCCGAAATAGCGTTCTTCAATGATATGGTCAGGGATTCGGTCAAGGGAAGCACCTTTAACATGTTTGACCGCGGTTTTGCACTTGGAAATACCCATAAAACTCATTTATTGAAACAGTCCCTGTCAGGAAGTGTCCAGACAGAACCGAATACGAAAGGGTTGTTCCTGGAGCCGACCCAGTCTATCAACTATATTGAATCCCACGATAATCATACGATGTGGGATAAAATATCGGTCTGCAACAGTCATGAAGATGAAGAAACAAGAATGAAACGTCACCGCCTAGCCACCTCTGTCATTCTATTGGCGCAAGGTATTCCATTCATCCATGCAGGTCAGGAGTTCTTCCGGACAAAGGGCGGCGAAGAGAACAGTTATAAATCTCCAGACAGTGTGAACCACCTGGACTGGCAAAGGAAACAGCAACATTTGGAGAATGTGGACTATTTGAGAGGGCTTATCAGACTCAGGAAGTCGCATAAAGCGTTTCGTCTTTCCACAACCTCACAAATCCAGCAGCACGTAAGGTTTCCGGTAGAAAAGGGGCACCTGCTCATGTACCACCTTAGTGAAGTAAATACGTACGGGAAATGGAACCATTTGCTTGTTATTTTCCATAATGGGCTTCTTACCGAAACACTTGCCTTGCCGCTACACGGTGAGTGGGAGGTTCTGGTAGATGAGAATGTTGCAAGTGATTGCCCAATCCGGAAAGTACAGGGGGAAATACAGGTGGCACCTATCAGTATGGTTGTACTCGCTCAATATTAATTGTTACACAAGGGCTTGATTTAATCGGAAAATAACGATAAAATTTAAAAGATAGCTATTGTGAAATTGTTCAATAGCTGTTTTTTTGCTTAAAAGACTTTAATGTGAATGAAATTTCTTATGTAGCGCTTGCGCTTTTCTAATATTTGATAATGAAAAGTTGTGTTGAAATTGAAGGTGAAATGGTTGGAACATTTATTAGGTGATGAGTGGAAAATCAGTCCCGCTGGTGGTTTGACGGGAGATGCATACTTTGCTCAAAATGAGGGCAAAAAGCTCTTCTTAAAAAGAAATTCATCGCCATTTCTGGCAGTTCTTTCAGCAGAGGGCATAGTACCAAAGCTGGTCTGGACAAAACGCCTGGAAAATGGGGATGTAATCACTGCACAGCACTGGATAAGTGCAAGAGAACTGAAGCCGAATGACATGAATATGGAAACTGTGGCTCAGCTTTTACACAAAATCCACCACTCAAAAGAGTTGCTCGATATGCTTACCAGGCTAGGAAAAGAGCCTGTAGAGCCTTCGACAATTCTGGAGGATATCAAAAATGGAATGGCTTTTGAACTCTTATCTTTGGATGTGATCCAAAAATCACTGGATTTTCTTACGAAGGAAATCCCAAACGTCCAATATAAAGATAAGGTAGTCTGTCATTGTGATTTGAACCATAACAATTGGTTGCTTTCAGATAATCAGGAGTTATTTTTAATTGACTGGGACGGGGCTGTTATTGCAGATCCGGCGATTGATTTATGCATGTTATTATACTGGTATATTCCCGAGCAAGAATGGGCCGAATGGCTTTCGACTTATGGAATTCCATTGACAGATGATCTGCGCCATCGTATGCATTGGTACGTGATAGCACAGACGATTCTATCCGTGCAATGGTATCACCATAAAGATATTGAAAAAGAAAAGCAAAACTGGCTGAACTATTTGGAGAGACTTTTACCGGTCTAACTATGAGTATTGGTCAATACTCTCAATCCAGCCACTGAATTTTGATTGATGAAGTTGATTGTGGTCATGGTCATTACCAGAACTGATGCCAGCCTGGCTATAGGAATAGATATCCTGTAGGATACTTTTCACATTCTGATCGATTTCATTATTGACCATTAGCGATTTGATAACGCGTTCCAGTTGCTCATATTCAGCGACAGAACCGCAACAATCAATTTGATGATCCGCCAAAATATCCTTTAAAAGATGTATTTGATCATGATAATTTAACGGCATTTTTCAGCACTCCTTTATATAATATATGTACTAGCCTTTGTTTATTTATCATTCTTATACACGACAAAAGAATCGGTCCATCGAGATCGGTTTTTTTCTGTGATAGAGGTAATAACTACTATTAGAACAACGAGGTGACCTTACGACATGAGATTCAGAAACAAACCATGGGCAACAGAGTTTATTGCGGAAAATGCGTATTACTGCATTCCGGACCCTGAGAACCAAAAAGGAAAATGGAATGAAATATTTGGAAATAATAATCCGATTCATATCGAAGTGGGAACAGGAAAAGGGACGTTTGTAACGGAGATGGCAAAAGTGAATCCATCTATTAATTATATTGGAATAGAGCTTTTCGAAAGCGTGATTGTAAAGGCATTGGAAAAGGCGGTTGCAGCGGATATACCGAATGTAAAGCTTTTGAACGTGAATGCCCAAAAGTTAGCCGACTATTTTGATGCAGGGGAAGTGGACAGGGTTTATTTGAATTTCTCTGATCCATGGCCGAAAAACCGCCATGAAAAAAGAAGGCTTACGTACAAGGCATTCCTTGACCTTTACAAGGAAGTATTGGTCCCACAAGGGGAAATTCACTTTAAGACAGATAACCGCGGGTTGTTTGAATACAGTTTAATGAGTTTTTCCGAGTATGGACTTCTATTGAAATATGTCAGCTTAGACCTTCACAACAGTGACTTTGAAGGGAATATCATGACGGAGTATGAAGAGAAGTTTTCAAGTAAAGGCTTCCCTATTTATCGCAGTGAAGTGAAATATCCAGAATAGTAGTAGGCGCCCTTTCTTAAGAGAGGGCGCTTTTTTAGCTTTCCACTGCAACCAAGATCATCCCGTTTACCATATTAGGACGACCTCCATGAAGCTCGCGCGAGAAAAGTGGTCTTCTTTTTGATACAATAAGGACATACATACAAAATGAACAAAGAGGGAGATGGTAGAAATGGAAACGCTAACATTGGGTGATTGGAAACTGACCTGGCTAAACGGTGGGGTGACCCATCTTGACGGCGGGGCAATGTTCGGGGTGGTTCCAAAGGCATTATGGTCAAGAAAGTATCCTGTAAACGACAGCAACCAGATTGAGCTGCGGACAGACCCAATCCTTATTCAAACAGGGGAACGTAATATCCTTATTGAAACTGGGCTCGGAAAAGGTAAGCTTTCCGATAAGCAAAAGCGTAATTTTGGAGCGACAGAGGAATCTTCAGTAGGAGAAGATCTGCAAAAACTGGGCTTAACAACTATGGACATTGACACCATCATTATGACACATCTTCATTTCGACCATGTATGCGGGCTGACATCTTGGGATACCAAACAGGAGAAATATGTATCAGTATTTCCCAACGCCACGATTCATGTTTCAGAAGTGGAGTGGAATGAAATGAGAAATCCCAATATCCGCTCTAGAAATACGTATTGGGAAATGAACTGGCAAGGTATAGAGGAACAAGTAAAGACTTTCACTGAAGAAACAACCATTATTGAAGGGATAAGAATGATACATACAGGTGGACATAGTGAGGGACATTCTATTGTAGAGTTGACTCAAGGGGAGGACACCATTATTCATATGGCAGACCTCATGCCTACACACGCCCATTCTCCATCGCTTTGGGTACTTGCGTATGATGATTATCCAATGACATCGATTCAGGCAAAGGAAAAGTGGATCAAAGAGGGATTGGAGCGCAATGCGTGGTTCTCTTTCTATCATGACGCATTATACCGTGCAGTTAAATGGAATGAACGCTTTGAAATACAAGAAAAAGTGGAACGTGTAAGATAGAATGAGAAAGGCCTGGCAGAGAATATTGCTGCCAGGCCGCATTTTTACTTTAATTGATTAACATCCAGAATGACTCCTGTATCTTTATCGACGACAAATTCATATTGCTCTAACACATTATCTATTCTTCTGGAAATTCCGCCTCTGTAGATGGAGTAGGATAAATCATTCCGGATTATCGTTTCGGGGACCATCTGTATCCAAGAACCATCAACAGGACCGCGTTTTTTAAATGCTTCTTTTGCTAACTTTAATGCTTTTTCAGGTTTAATGGATTGCTGCTTTGATGCTTCCGTGAAGAAATATGCGGCGGCTGCACCAATTCCTGCTCCGATCAGTAGTACCTTCCATTTCATATTGTATCATCCTTTCATTCATCATTCCTCTACCATAAGAAAGCCTTTACAAAAGTGAAAAGTTGTTCTGTTGAATATTTACACCTATCTTACTAATAGTATAACTTGTAAAACAAATAAATGTCATGCTAAAGCTGGAAACAAGAGAGAAAGTTCGATACAATATAGTTAAAATATTTCGATAATCTAACGAAGTATATGCATATCTACATACATAGAAGCTTGAAAAAGGAGATGACTTTCTTGAATCAGGAAACATTAACATTATTCAAAACGTTAACGGAGCTGCAAGGGGCGCCGGGATTTGAACATGACGTTCGCCGTTTCATGCGCAGTGAATTGGAAAAATACTCGGACGTAGTGGTACAAGATCGCCTTGGCGGGATTTTTGGTGTGAAAAGAGGAGATGAAACTGGTCCTACAGTTATGGTAGCTGGCCATATGGACGAAGTAGGTTTCATGGTAACTTCCATCACGGAAAACGGGATGATCAGATTCCAGACACTCGGTGGTTGGTGGAGCCAGGTCTTACTTGCTCAACGTGTGCAAGTAATGACTGACAATGGACCGGTAATCGGTGTAATTGGATCTATTCCCCCCCACCTTTTAGATGAAGCGAAACGTGCAAAGCCAATGGATATTAAGAACATGTTAATTGATATCGGTGCAGACAATAAAGAGGATGCATTGAAAATCGGAATCAAGCCTGGTCAGCAGATTGTGCCGATCTGCCCATTCACACCTATGGCGAATGAGAAGAAAATCATGGCAAAAGCGTGGGATAACCGTTATGGTTGCGGACTTGCCGTGGAGTTGCTGAAGGACCTAAAAGGGGAGACACTACCAAACATTCTCTACTCTGGAGCTACTGTACAAGAAGAAGTAGGTTTGCGTGGAGCCCAAACTGCGGCAAATATGATCAAGCCAGATATTTTCTTTGCCCTTGATGCTTCTCCTGCCAATGATATGACAGGGGACAAGAAAGAATTCGGTCATCTTGGTAAAGGTGCGCTATTGCGTATTTACGACCGTTCCATGGTTACACACACCGGTATGAGGGATTTTGTATTGGATACAGCTGAATCCAACAGCATTCCATACCAATATTTCATTTCCCAAGGTGGAACAGATGCAGGGCGTGTTCATACATCAAATGAAGGTGTACCTTCTGCTGTGGTTGGAATCTGTTCCCGTTATATTCATACACATGCCTCCATTGTTCATGTGGATGACTATGCGGCAGCAAGGGAACTTATCGTGAAACTTGTCAAATCAACAGATCAATCAACGGTCGATTCTATTCGGAGCCGTTGATAGAAAATAGTAAAAAAGAATGAAATGAATAAGTGGGGAAGCGGTGGGGTTACCTCATCGCTTTCTTTTTATTGGAAGGGGGAGATTTAGGTGAAAGTAATAGTCGGATCAAGAAACCCTGCAAAATATATGGGAGTGCAACAGGCATTGTTTGATTTGGAATTGGTGGATTGTGACACGATGGCTATGGATGTGGACTCTGGTGTACGTAATCAGCCTCTGTCGGATCAGGAGACTGTCGACGGTGCATTGCAACGAGCAAGGCAAGCAATAGCTGAAAATGCGGATGCGGAGTTTGCTATTGGGCTCGAAGGAGGAGTGGTTTTGGACTCTACGCCATCGTCTCCTGTTATGGTATGTAACTGGGGAGCGCTTGTAGCGAAAGATGGACAGGAATATATCGCTGGGGGTGCACGGATCCCCCTTCCGGATTCATTTAAAGAAGAATTCCTGGCTGGAAGAGAGCTTGGAGATCTAATGGATGAATATTGCAAGCGGAAGGATATCAGAAAACATGAAGGAGCTGTCGGGATATTTACCGAGGGGGCTGTTACAAGGCTGGAAATGTTTGAACATGTAAGTCGATTGCTGGTCGGACAATGGAAATACAATAGAAAGAAGCAGGCTTAGCGGCCTGCTTCTTGTTCGAGCACATAAGTAAGTACTTTTAATGCTTGGTTCACCGTCTCCACCGTTACATTTGCTTTATTGGATAACTCTTTTAAAGGATGGTGAAGGTTTTCAGGACGAATCAGGATAAGTGGTTTTTGTAGGCTGATGGCAGCACTTGCATCCATCGCTGTGTTCCATTGCTTATACTTTTCGCCAAACAGGGCAATGACAACATCTGACTTTTTCATCAGTAGCTGTGTGCGCAGGTTGTTGATCTGGGAAGCGGCCTCGTCTTTTGCGATGGAATTTGCTTGAGCCCCCAACACCAATTCCCCTATGTTATCCGAGCGCTCATGATCTGTCATTGGTCCGACAAACTCCAAGGGAAGGTCTAACGCTTTTGCTTTGTCTTTCAATTCTTCTCTCCAGTCGGTGTGGATCTCTCCGGCAAGGTAAACAGTAAATTTCATGACAATCCCTCCAAATAGTACCTCTTGTTATTTATCTATTAACTAGTCTATCATAAAAAAGGGAATTAAGTGATAATTCCAACTTATCCTTGTCACGGGGAAAGAAATATAGGTATGATAGAATGAGTGTGAAATTTATAGTCTTTTAGTACTAAAGGAGTGAAAATATTGTATTTCGGAAGAGCCATCATTTCTATTTTATTTTTATCATTATTTGTTTTAGCAGGATGCTCCATCTCTATTGAAGATGCCACACAGAAATCCATTGATGCTTTTGAGCAAACGTTCACGGGCGAAGAAATGGAAGCAACAGAGGAGACAGAGGCCTTTCATTATCATCTTCCTTCTCAATTCGCAGTTGACACAGAAACGGAAAACAACATAGTCCTTACACATAAAGAGCAAACCTATCTATTATTTGTGAATCCATTTGAACCAAAGGATTCCGAAGTGTTATATGATTCTACCAAGATGAACTACGATAAATTGGAACTTGATCATACTGTCACAGAAGACGGTCGTTTAGGTTATATGCTTATTTCTCCTGTTGAAGGGGGAGAGGAAGAGTTTTATGAGGTGACTGTAGGGGTTGGTGGAGTGAAGATGACCACTGTGACGGATACCAAAAATATGGAGAGCAGCACGAAAAGTATGATGGAGGTTGTTTCCTCGGTTAAAATTAAATAAGTATGGTAGGAAGAGTATGATAGGGAGCAAGTGCCTGTTGTATTCTTTTTTTGTTGTGACTGGATAACTTCTGTAGATTTCCGTTCCAGGTGTTCGCTTTCCGCGGGGCGATGCTTGAGCCTCCTCACAACGCTTGCGGGTCTCAACCTACCACTACCTCCCGCCGGAGTCTCGCACCTTGCACTCCAATCTACAGGTAGATCTCTTTCAATAAGAAAAACCAGGTTGTCCTGGGGTTTCGTGGACAACCTGGTTTGGGTTGATTAGTGTTTATTTTCTTGTTCTGTGGAAGATGCAGCTTCTTCCATGCCTGCTGCAGCTTCTTTGTGAGCCCATCTTGCTTCGGATTCTTCGTCGTCAGGAGTCAGTTCCTGATCGGTGAAATCCCTGATCTCGTCTGACTCGAAAGTAAGATCATCTGCTTGTACGAATTCCTCTTCCACAATGAACTGACTTACTTCCTCTTGGAGTTCAGTGGCGATATCAGACAGGGAGATTGCTGCTTCATTCACCTGTTCGATGGCGACAATCTGATGCTCACTCGAAGCGCTGACCTGTTCAGAGGTTGCAGCAGCTGCTTCGGAAATATAGTGGACTTCCGACAGCTTTTCTTCAAGCTGCTTATTGGATTGAGTGACCTGTACAATCGCATGCTGAACGTCATCAACCTTATGATTAATTTCCAGTACATTCCCTGCAATCTTTTCAAAGGATATTTTCGTCTGGTCGACAGAATGCTGTTGCAAATCTCTGTATTCGTTGAACTGTAGAGCGTCATTGGACAGTTTGCTCATTTGACTGCCCATGTCCTTCACGAGTTTTTTGATGGATAGTGCTTCATGCTTGGAACGTTCAGCGAGTTTGCGTACCTCTTGGGCAACAACAGCAAATCCTCTTCCAGCTTCACCTGCCCGGGCGGATTCAATAGCAGCATTCAATGCCAACAGGTCGGTGTTTTCTGCAATTTCTTGTATGGTAGCAACGATGGAATGTATCTGTTGTGACTGTTTCGTTGCCTGCTGCACTCGTTCAGTCAAATGGTTGGCAAGCTCTAGGAACTGCTCGGAGGATTGGTGCAGGTCCTTGACAACCGTCAATCCATCCTGACCAACCAGTCTTGCATGATCTGCCTTTGATTTAATTTCTGTGCTTAAATGGTTAGCCTGTTCGACAGCCGCTTTTACCCGCTTCAAGATGTCTGTACTTTCATCTAGATGCAATGCCTGTTCGCTAGAGCCAATGGCTACTTGTTTAATCGCCTCGTTAACCTCTGTTGACTGTGCGGTCGTTTCTTCAGAAATCGCTGCCAAGTTTTGAGAGGAGGACTGCAGCTTGTCAGTAGCCTCCATGACTTTTAACAAGGAAACCTGTACTTTTTCTGCCATGGCATTAAATGTTACGGCAAGGTCCGCCATTTCATCCTTTGTTGTAATCGGAACCCTGTAAGCAAAATTCCCTTCTCCAATTTTGGATGCTCCATCCTTTAAAGAACGGATGGAAGAGGCAATCTTGCGGTTCAGGAAATAGCCTGTTGTGCTCAAAAATACTAATAACAACACACTAATAATCAAGGTAAGTAACATAATAGTTTGAAGCTTGACGTTTGATTCCTCTTGAAGCTGTGATTGCAGATCGGAAACCGCAGCCTCTACTTCGTTTACACTTGCCTCCACTTCGTCACTAATTGTTTCAAAGTTCCTTACAAAGCTGTAGGAAGCATTGTAATTATTGAATAAATCCGTCATTGCTTGAACGTATGGATTATAAAGCTCCAGGAGCCCATTTTTCTGGGAATCTGGAAGATCGGTTTCTGCCAATTGAACTTTGAAAGTTTCGGAACTTTTCATGAAATCCCGGTATCTGGCTTCCTGTTTGGTAGCAAGATATTGTTGCTCATAGAGTCTCAGGTTCATCAATGTGGTATTCAGTTCCTCGCGATTCGCTCCTCTTACATTGATCACAAGGTTTCTGACCGCACCGTTCATTTCTCCTTGAAGGCCGGTGAACTCGGAAAAACCTATTTCCTTATACAACTCTTCAAGTGGAATAAATTCATTCATATAGTTGGATGCTGCTGTTTCTATTTGAGAAAAACGGCTTGCAATTTCTTCATACTCAGCGAACTGCTTTTGCATATCAGCTGACTCTTTTTGAATGTTCTCAAGGTTTGCCTTTATGATAGTAGACGTTTCATCACTCGGAATTCGTAAAAATTCTTGTTCATTTTTACGAGTGTCAGAGAAAGCGAATTTTATTTCTTTACTCCCGTTTACTGCTTCAAATAAAGCGGCTTCTTGCTCTTTTGCAGTGGATTGCGTAAAGTAGAAAAAGAAATTGAATAATAAAACAATGATGAGTCCTGTAATGGCTGCCAATAAAATAAATCTTACTCTACCTCTTATTGTTTTCATGTTACCCCCCTAAAACATAAAATACTATTAAAGCTAAAATATCTACTAGTATATATCGGCAGTTATTCGTTATTATTAATGTAAATCAGACAGGAAATATAAATAGGAATGAGTGAGGGTATGAAAGCTTTTCTACATAAAAAGGGCGTAACGCTTTCGCCGAGGGTGTACTTGATTGACGGTTTGAGCTATATGGCTCTTGGTCTATTCTCTTCCTTGATCATCGGATTGATTATTAAAACAGTCGGGGATCAGCTGGGATGGACTTTCTTTACAGATATGGGTGTATTGGCAATGGGGTTGATGGGCCCAGCGATAGGTGCAGCGGTAGCATATGGTCTGAAGGCTCCACCATTGGTTCTATTTGCAACCGTCATAGCCGGGGCGGCCGGAGCACAGTTAGGGGGACCTGCAGGAAGCTTTGTTGCAGCGTTACTTGCAACGGAAGTGGGGAAGCTGGTTTCAAAAGAAACAAAAGTAGATATTCTTGTTACTCCTTTTGTGACCATTCTAATAGGGTTTCTTGTTGCAACATTTATAGGGCCACCAATCAATGCAGGAATGAACTCATTAGGCTCCCTGATCATGTGGGCTACCGATCAACAGCCAATTGTGATGGGAATGCTGGTTGCGGTGTTGATGGGCTGGGCACTGACAGCACCGATATCCAGTGCCGCAATTGCGATGATGCTGGGATTGGAAGGGATTGCTGCGGGGGCTGCCACAATCGGCTGTGCAGCCCAGATGGTAGGATTTGCAGTGAGCAGCTACCGGGAAAATAAAATGTCTGGGTTATTGGCTTTGGGTATAGGAACTTCCATGCTCCAAGTGCCCAATGTTATCAAAAATCCGATGATCATCATACCGCCAACGGTTGCTGGAGTCATATTTGCTCCTTTGGGAACAACGATTTTTCAAATGACAAATGTGAAAGAAGGGGCCGGGATGGGTACGAGCGGGTTAGTGGGTCAGATTATGACGTTTGCAGCAATGGGCTTTTCTGTATCTGTTTTATTAAAAGTCTTGTTGCTTCACATTGTTGGCCCGGCTGTGGTAAGTTTAGCAATATCAGAATGGATGAGAAAGAAAGCCTTCATTAAAGAAGGAGATATGAAAATCAATATTGGAGGGTAAAAATGATGGAAAAACTACAATCCTTGGAGCAATTCAACCAATTGAAAAAAGAAACGAATGTTGTATTCATGTTTTCAGCGGACTGGTGTCCAGACTGCCGTGTCATCGAGCCGGTATTGCCTGAGATAATGGAAAAGTTTAATGAGTATACGTTTATTTACGTGGACAGAGACGAGTTCATCGATCTATGTGCCGAGCTGAGTGTATTCGGAATTCCAAGCTTCGTCGCTTTCAAGAATGGGGAAGAAGCAGGTCGTTTTGTCAGCAAGGACCGCAAAACGCAGGAAGAGATTGAGCAGTTTGTAGCCTCTTTGTAAAATAAGTTTTGTACATGATGCAAGCGGGGAAGTGGCTTGCATCTTTTTTAAAGAAAGAAAGTATATAATTCTGTTGATTTCCGTTCCAGGCGCTTCGCTTTCCGCGGGCGGTCCGGAAGCCTCCTCAGGCTACGCCTTGTGGGGTCTTCCCTGTCCCTTCCTCCCGCAGGAGTCTGCGCGCCTTCCACTCCAATCAACAGGGTGGTTTCATTCATCAATGGTTAATTATTTGCGGAAAGGAACAGCGGCGGTTAGCTAAACAATTAATGATTTTTAGCTTGAAAAAAATCGGGCGGTTTTTCCCGGTTTATTTTAATCTTAAAATTTCAAAAGACCCCCTCTCGTCCGAGAGGGGGTCCGCTCATTCTAACCTATTAGTTATTCTTTTTTCCAGGTTTCTCTGGCTTTGCAGGTTTATCAGGCTTCCCAGGTTTCCCAGATCCACCATCAACCGGCTCGTTAATGTACAGTTTACCTTCTGCGATCGCACGTGTCACATTACCGAAGTCATCTGAAACTTTAACTTCGATTTCCGCTCCACTTGCTACAACGCTTGAAGTAGCTGTCCAATAACCTACATAGTAACCAGGAGATTGTTCCATCAATGGAAGTTCGACTGCATTGCTTATGTCGTTACCTTCCATCATTGTCGCAGCATTTGTTAAAGGCATACGGATAGAGAATGTTGCACGTAATCCTGGTTCACTGTTAAATTCAATCTTCACAGATTCGCCAGCTCTTAAGTGCTTGTCTTCCGTTGGCTTCAGGTTGGTAATTTCAGGTGCATCGTAGTTCGCAAAGACTTTAACGTCTTGTCTTGTACGATTTCCTGCCAAGTCCTGAGCGACAACACGGATGTTGTTTTCACCATTCTCAAGCATTACTCTGTGAGAGTAAGTTCCATCTGTCACAGTTGCATTCTGACCGTTAACTTTTACAAAATCCAGGTTCTCATCCGCCACAGTACCTGTTACAGTAACTGTTTCCCGGTTTGTTTTGGAACCATTTTCAGGACTTGTAATAGCAAGTTCAGGAGCTGTCTGATCAAGAATGACTGTTACAGGAGCAGATTCCTCCGTCTCGCCTGTTTCTGTAGAGGACTTAGCAGTTAACACATTATCCCCTTCAGTCAAAGTAACATCAACAGCAAACGTTCCATCTTCCGTCGCCGTTGTAGTTGCCACTTCTTCCCCGTTGTTCAATATATGAACAGTTGTTGTAGGGGAAGCATTACCTTCTACTGTTACCGATTCTTCATTTGTGAAGGAACCATCAGCAGGAGAAGTGATCGTTGGTGCTGTCACTTCAAAGTTTACTAACGCGCGGATCATGTAGTTTCCTTCTGCTTCAGGAGCAGGAGCCCAAGCGCCACCTACATACTGCCAGCTGCGGCCAGCATTTGGTCCATCTTCATCTGTACCTAGTCCAGGAGCATTCGGATTCGGTTGAGACTGAATGTAAACCATGTAGAAGTCTTGTTCTACAATGATTCCATGTTCTGCTAAGTCAACTGTTGTCCACTCGCCAGTACGTAGTGCCGTACCGTCAAATGGTCCAGCAAGCTTGGATCCAGGAGCTCCACCAGCGCCACTAGCATCCCAAACCTCTACTTTGAAGTCGGTGCCACCAGGAGTTGGCCAAGTTGTATCCCAGAATCGGAATAATCCACCAGTAACAAGCGCACTGTTTTGACCTTCAGGCAGAGACATTTTTACAGCCCAGCCATTTCCTGCATCATAGAATGCACGGGCATTCTCAGCAGTACCATCGTCATAGCCGATCTCACCAGGGTATCCGATGAATGGGCGTAATTCTACATCAAGGTTAGTCGTTTCATCACCTTCAATTGATACTTCCACCGTTTCACTGTAGTAGGAAGGGGCCATAACACGTAATGTGTAGTCGCCTTCTAATGCAGTGATGGAATAGTTTCCGTTTTCATCTGTTGTTACAGGTGCAACGGCTGCATCTTCAAGAAGCATTAATGTAGCATTGGAGATAGGCTCCCCAGTGACACTATTTGTCACAGTACCACTAACAGTACCAGTTGCCATTTCTTCTAATACGAAGTTAGCAATTGCTTCTCCGTCTGGAGCAATATCCACTGTTTGTTGAGCTGGATGGTATCCATATGCTTCAGCTTGTACAGTGAATGTACCTGCTGCGTGTAACAACTCGTATTGCCCGTTAGCAGGATTTGTGTTAACAGAACGGTTCGTTTCCAATACAGTTACTTGAGCATGTAAAGGAAGTACCGCAGGGTTAACATCCTCTTTGACAGCTTCTTCTTTTACAGGAGTAGCTACCGGATGAATCTTATCTGGATTTACTTTCTCCTCTTTTGCTTCTACTTTATCTTCTTTTGTTACCTCTAATTGAGTGGAAGCTGCTGCTGCATTGGATTCAGCAGATAAGGCTACATCATCGATATACCAGCCTGTACGAACAACGCTAGAGTCTGTTGTTACGTTAAAGCCGATATAAATTCGTTGACCAGCATACTCAGAAAGATCTACTTCTCTAGCAGTCCAGCTTTCGCTGATACCGTCAAAACGTAGAAGCTGAGTCCAGTTCTCTTGGTCTGTTGAAACGAATACATGACCAAAATCATAACGTGTTTCAAGGTTGAACCAGTTCATGAACTGAAGGTATGCGCCACTATCTTCAGGCAAATCGATAGGAGGCATCACAAGTGTCATGTTCGCGCTGTTGCCATAGGTACCGGAAAGGTTAGTTCCATACACTTTCTCGCCAGAGTTGGCTGCAGTAGGTCCTGCTGTCGGAACACCCCACTCCCATGAGTTAACAGCTCCGAAAGAGTACCATCCTATTGGATCAGATTCGAAATCAGTGGAGTAGCCAACCGTGATACCAGGCTGCACACTCACTTCATACGTATCAGATGTTACTTCATTGCCACCAAAATCGACAATATGCCAACTATAAGATACGGAAGGTTCAGCAATGTCATCACCAGGGATGGAAGCTGTATACGTAGCATCATTATAAGAACCAGAAGCACGCTCAGCGGCAATGCTCACCATTTCGCCTGCAGCATTTTCATATTGCAATGTTACAGAAGAAATACTCACATTATCCTGAACATGAATGCTTAAAGGCAGGTTCATGCCAGCATATGTTTCAGCAGGAGCAGTATGTTCAAAAGTAGGAGCTTCGTCATCCTCTCCATCTTTCGCTACTTGACCTTTTACTTTTCCTAGACCGGAAATGATGGAAGACACTGCATCAAATGCATTGACGATTCCATGTCCAAATCCGTTGTTAGGAGATTCAGGGAAAGTAGAACTTGTTCTTGCCGTTGCAGTAGTCATCAAAATTTCCTCGATGTCTGCAACAGTCAGGTTAGAGTTAACCTGTTTAAGTAACGCAACCACACCAGCAACGTGCGGGCTTGCCATGGAAGTTCCGCTAGCTGCTCCATAGCTGCTGCCAGGGAAGGAAGAACGAATTCCCACTCCAGGTGCAGATACTTCAGGCTTGATTTCTCCATAAGGAGATGGACCTTGTAAAGAGAAGCTTGCAAGGTTCATGTTTACATCAGTTGCACCAGTTGCAAAAGATTCCGGGTAGTTACCAGGAGTAGAAACAGATCCAGGTCCACCAGGGTTTCCAGCTCTTGTATTACCTGCAGCAAAAGCAGGGAAGATATCAGCTGCTACCCATGCTTGTACCATTGGGCGATACCATTCATTTAATCCAGGTCCGCCACCCCAAGAGTTGTTAACAACGTCAGGAGCCATTGCAGGGTTTGGAACACCATTTGCATCTTTAGGTGCTAAAATCCATTCACCAGCAGCAAGAAGGGCAACGTCCGTACCACCAGAAGGGGTAAATGCTTTAACGCCGATCCATTTTGCTCCAGGAGCAACCCCAACTTGGTTGGAACCGTTCGGCTCAGCACCGACCATCGTACCGGTTACGTGCGTTCCGTGTCCGTCATCATCATAAGGAGTGGATTGGTTTGCCGGCGTGGAATCAAACCAGTTATATACATGGCTTGCGTTTCCAGTCGCAGCATTGTATCCACGATATTTTTCTTTTAAGGCTGGGTGATCCCATTGAACACCTGTGTCAATGCTTGCTACAACAGTCCCTTGACCGTCGACACCCATTTCCCATGCTTGAGGAGCACCGATTTGGGCAACGCCCCATTCAATGTTCTCAAGTCCTGCAGCAGGCTTTTCTTCCACTGCAATTTCAGTTGTAGCAGCTGCTTCTGCCGCTGGGTCCAACTGGCGTACTTCGTTTGGTAGAAGCTTTTCGATTTCTGGGAATCTAGCAAGCTCTTCCATTACTTCTTTTGTCGCAGTAACGGCCATACCGTTTACTACATAGAAGGATTGGATGTCCTTTGCTCTTCCGTCTGCTACCGCTTTTTCAAGATACTTTTTTACATTTGCTTGGGTTTCAATAGATGTTGCTCTTAACTCAGAGACAACAGCATTACGTTTCATCAGTTTTTCTTGACCAGCAGATGCTTTTTGAAGCTTTGCTGCTTTCATTGCATTTTCAGCAACTGCCAATGTATCCACTTGCTCCTTGAATTTGATAAGGAATGTAACTTTCTCCCCATCTTTAGAAAACTGAGTGGACAATCGATCTGGAATTTTACTTGCCATCACTTCTTTTGATTCGCCTAAAGAAACGGAAGCTTTATTCCCTTGTGCAGAAGCTGTACCAGGGATAAAACTTGGTGCGATCAGTAATAAACACATAATGATACTGAATAGTCTAGCTAAATTACGTTTTTTCTTCCTGCTCATTCAACATCCCCCTTTAAAATTAAATACAAAAAACCGATGAAACTTCCCCCCTTTTTCACAAAAATGATCTCCACCTAACATTGCTGTCCGGCAGATTCTTGCATTATGTAGGAGTATCTCGGTGACAATTAAAGATTAATAAAGTGTGTAGAAGAATGGTGTCGAAAAAGAAAGAAAACTATCAGAATATTCTAAAAATAGCCCTTAAGTTTGAGGCACGCTTTTTAAGTTGGGGAATTGGTAGAGGTTGGATAAAAAGTGGTAATTGGAAGAATAAATGTAAAATAATTCTTGTGCGGTAGGGGATTTTGCATCATTTGTTCTATTTAACTCTTGGAAGATTGAGTATGGGAATAATAGCCTATTTTAAAATAGGTGGTTGAATTTTCTATAAAAACAAGAAAAATTAACTAGTGTTCGTATTCCTATAAGAATAAAGGAAACCTATATAAGTATTAAGGTATAGTTGTTTCAGATGGAAAGAGGGTATATTGTAGGGTGGGAATGGTGTTATAAGGATAAAAAGACTATTAAGGTGGTGATGTGCAAACAGTTTGGCACCTAATAGTACTCCTACTATCAAAACAGTGTTCGACAAATTACAATATCAATCTGTTTTGTTGTACAATAAAGGTTGACCTAAAATGAGAGAAAGGATTTGTTCCTCATGGAAAAAATGACGATATTAAAAATCAGACGCCTATTAGAAGAGAAGTTGGCCCACCCCAATTGGGTATTTACATATGATAGAGAAAAAGAATCCTTACGGGTAGAGGATAAGGAAACAAAAAAGGGGATCAACATAGCCCTCCAAGGAGTGCTTTCAAAATATGAACAATCTAATGATCTTCAGGCTATAGAAGAATATGTGTACTATGTGAGAGAAGCGCTCACAAGTATGAAAATACCGATTCAGTTGAATGGGGCAGAACGCCATATCTATCCTGTCATCCGCTCCACTTCGTTTCCTACATCAAGTAATGACGTGCCTCTGGTGTATGACGACCATACAGCGGAAACAAGAATATACTATGCAGTAGACTTGGGGAAATCCTATAAAATAATAGATGAAAATCTCCTGCAAAGAGAAAACCTATCTAAGAACACCATTAAAGAAATGGCCATGTTCAATGTCCGATCATTGCCTACAAGTATGAAGGAAGATATCGTAGCGGGGAACACCTTTTATTTTGTACGTTCCAATGATGGTTACGATGCAAGCAGAATCCTTAATGATTCATTCTTGGATTCCTTTAAAACGAAGGTGACAGGTACAATGACAGTGGCAGTTCCACATCAAGATGTCCTAATCTTGGCGGACATCCAGAACGAGGTGGGATACGATATACTTGCCGAGTTGACAATGAGTTTCTTTGTTAATGGGAAAATTCCTATCACCGCGTTATCCTTTTTATATGAAGAAGGGGAACTAGAACCTATATTCATTTTAGGAAAAGATAATAAGAAAAATAAAAAGTAATAGGATTGGACTGGTAGAAAAATACGCTGAGGTTGCGAAGATTATAGACAAGAAAGTACTTATAAGGATGGATAAGTGTACGGTATACAATACGTAAGAAAGAGTGTGATAGATGTGAACTGGTTTAAAAAGCTGTTTGCTCAGCTAAGTGATGAAGACGAGAGAACCATTGAGCAAGATTACGCTGAGAAACCGGTAAATAAGCAAAAACAGCCAACTGCAAAGGTGGCATACCAATACCCGACCGGTAAATTTCGTTTTCCCCTTATTCCTGATGAAGGCACTGAAAGACAGTCAAGTATAAGGGAAAAGAGAGAGGATGCTAAAGCGCATCAACCAAGTAAACCAACGGACCATGATAAATTTGAAAACAAAAAGGTAAAGCAGAAGAAGAACGAGGTGGAAAAGCCACCAAAGAAGAAAGAAGAAGTAGCAAAAAAAGCTCCCCAGCCTCAAAAGAAATTCGAAAAAGTGAAGAATGAAAGTAAGCAGCCCTTTCATCCAACAGAGTTTGTATCTCCAATCTACGGATACAAATCCCGTCCTTTGGTCGAGGAAAGAGAAGGATATATCCCGGAAATAGAATTGATTAGCAAAGAATCTCAACTTGTCGAAGTGGAGGAGTCTAACCCACTTGAAACCTATTTTAATGGAAGCTACCGGAGTTTTGCAGAGGTGGAAGAACAAAAGGTTCATGCTTTCAGTGACCGTCTGTTAGAGGAAAACCAACCGCCACAAATAGTGGAAGAAGATAGAGAAGAGAGAGACGCTTTCTTTGAAGAGGTTGTTGAAACGGATGAGCCTGTAATGGAATCTGTGAAAGAAGAAGAGTCAGCTGAATATGATGATGATCCTCACGATACATGGGAAGAAGCAGAACACGAACCGTCTTATGAGGAGGAGCAACCACAATCTTCATCTATGGAAGAATCTGCAGTTGCAATTGAACACGAACGACCACAAGAAGTAATGGAAGACCGACAAAAACCGGAAGCGAAAGCCCAGAAAGATTCCAGTAAAAAGCAGCATATCCCGTTTAATGTCATCATGCTCAAACAGGATAAGCGGTCCCTGGAAAAGAAACAACAGACACTGGGAAAACTGGAGGAGACGCAACCCTACTTCAGAAAACCTTCTATCACCATGCTTTCCATTCCCCCTCAGCATTCCGAGGATGACAGAGAATGGGTAGAGGGCCAAAGGGAACTTCTTAATGAAACCCTGCACCATTTCAGAGTCGGTGCCAAAGTGGTAAAGGCTACGCAAGGGCCGTCAGTAACACAGTTTGAAGTGCAGCCCGAGCCTGGAGTAAAGGTGAATAAAATAACCAATCTGAGTGATGATATCAAGTTGAGCCTATCTGCACGCGACATCCGGATGGAAGCGCCAATCCCTGGGAAAAACACAATAGGAATAGAAGTGCCTAATCGTGTGAGTAAACCCGTATTCATAAGGGAGATAATTCGCCATCCTTCCTTTATCCAGCATACATCGCCATTGACGGTTGCATTGGGCCTTGATATATCTGGTCAGCCAGTCGTATTGGATCTGCAGAAGATGCCACATGGGTTGATTGCCGGTGCCACAGGATCTGGGAAAAGTGTTTGCGTAAACTCCATCATTATCAGTCTATTATTCAAGAGTACTCCTGATGAAGTAAAACTATTATTGATAGATCCGAAGATGGTGGAACTTACTCCATACAATCACATACCACATCTGGTAAGCCCGGTCATAACCGATGTCAAAGCCGCAACAGCAGCATTGAAATGGGCAGTCGAAGAGATGGAACGTCGTTATGAACTATTTGTTCATGCAGGTGTCAGAGATATTGGGAAGTATAATGAAATTGCTAAGAAGCATAAACAAGAAACATTGCCATATATGGTAATCATCATTGATGAACTGGCAGATCTGATGATGGTTGCACCAAGTGATGTGGAGGAAGCCATTTGCCGAATCGCACAGAAAGCACGTGCTTGCGGAATGCATCTGTTGATTGCCACCCAGCGTCCGTCCGTTGATGTCATAACAGGATTGATAAAAGCTAACATCCCAACAAGAATCGCCTTTTCCGTTTCCTCCCAGGTCGACTCCAGAACCATCATTGATATCGGTGGTGCCGAGCGTCTTCTTGGTAGAGGGGACATGCTACTGTTGGAAAACGGGGCGCCAAAACCAATCAGGGTGCAAGGTAACTTCGTATCAGATGAAGAGATTGAGAGAGCGGTAGATCACGTCCGTAAGGAGCAGAAGCCGAATTATCTTTTTGAACAGAGTGAACTGTTAAAAGAGAGTACCATTCAGGATGAGGATGAGCTGTTTTACGAGGCATGTCAGTATGTAATTGACCAGAACGGTGCTTCCACCTCCAGCCTGCAAAGAAGGTTCCGTATCGGCTATAATCGTGCGGCACGCTTGATGGAGTTGATGGAGAATCAAGGTGTCATTTCAGGACCAAAAGGCAGTAAACCGAGGGATGTGCTTGTCTCGGAAGAAGAACTTGTCAGTATGAAAGATTCTGACTATTAAAGCTCCGTAACAGGAAATGTTGTAAATGGATACAAACTTCTATTATTATAAATAATAGTAAAACAATAGGAGTCGGCATATCCGGCAAGACAGTAACCCAAAATACAGGGTCGTAAGGAGCTTTTAAGAAAATGAAAGAAATTGAGTTGAAGCTACAAGGCAAAATTAAAAGGCTGACCAATCGCACCTTCAAGTTTGACGAGCGTGTGAAAGAAGGATGGTTCTCAGCCGTATATTTTTTAAAAACGCGTGAAATTGTAAAAGAGTTTAAGCCAGATAATAGTGTCACCATGCAGTTTTTTCAAAAAGATCATGCCGTATTATGCGGAACAGACGAAGTGATTGCATTGATCAAGACCTTCGCTGATGACCCGGAATCGCTCGAAATCTATTCTTTAAAAGATGGGGATAAAATTGCCCCATTCGAAACGGTTATGACCATTACAGGTCCTTATCAAAATTTCGGGTTTTTAGAAGGTGTGATAGACGGCATCCTGGCCAGAAGAACTTCTGTATCCACGAATGTTTATAATGTGGTGAAAGCGGCAGGACAAAAGCCTGTCATCTTTATGGGGGACCGTGACGATCATTATACACAACAGGCAGGGGACGGTTATGCCGCTCATATCGGTGGTTCGACTGCACAAGCAACTCACGCCATGAATGAATGGTGGGGTAAAAAAGGGATGGGCACCATGCCACACGCCCTTATCCAATTATTCAATGGTGATGTTGTGGAAGCTTCCAAAGCATATCACGCCAAATTCCCAGAGGATGACCTGCTAGTACTGGTGGATTACAACAATGATGTAATTACGGATGCATTACGGGTAGCCAGGGAGTTCGGTGACAAGCTGAAGGGCGTACGGGTGGATACATCAAGAACCATGATTGATCAGCATTTCATCCGCCATCAGGATGTATTGGGAACCTTTGACCCGCGCGGTGTAAATGCACCGTTAGTGTTTGCCTTGAGGGAAGCATTGGATAAAGAAGGCTTCAACCATGTGAAAATTGTGGTAAGTGGAGGATTCAGTGAGCAACGCATCAAAGAATTCGAAGAACAGGAAGTCCCTGTGGACATCTATGGTGTAGGAGGCAGTTTGCTGAAAATCCACATAGGATTTACAGGGGATAATGTTGTGTTAAACGGTGAACCACAAGCAAAAGCCGGTAGAAAGTACCGCTTTAATGACCGTCTGGAAAAAGTGGACTGACGTATATCGACCCACCTATAATGGGAAAACTGGTAGAAAAATAAGTCTATCAGTTTTTCTTCTGTCGTTTCAGTAATTCGAACGGAACTAGAGGAATTTTTCAATTAGTGCTATAATAGGTCGTTGTTAGGCAAAAGACTTTTTTACATATGGTTTGAACCCCTTAGTTTAGGGGAATTAGCAAATTTAGACGCTTATCATATAATGGTATATCCATGCAGGGAAAACGATGTCTTGCACAAAAAATAAACTATTAATCAGTTCGGTTTCAGAATAAGTAATCGAATTATATATAGATAAATGTTGGAGGTTTTTTCATGACCATTTATCATTTTGTTGGTATAAAAGGTTCAGGAATGAGTGCACTTGCGGGGATTCTCGACGATATGCACTATCAGGTTCAAGGCTCGGATATTGAGAAAAGGTTCTTTACTCAGAAAGGGCTAGAAGAAAAAGGCATCACGATCCTTCCTTTCGATAAAGACAATATCAAGGAAGACATGACGGTGATAGCAGGTAATGCATTTCCTGACACTCACGAGGAAATTGAGGCGGCGAAGCAATTGAATGTACCTGTTATTCGCTACCCGCAATTTCTAGGACAGTTTATGGAGAAGTTTACAAGTATAGCTGTTACAGGCGCCCATGGAAAAACATCCACAACAGGATTGCTCTCCCATGTCATTCAAGGAGCCAAGCCGACATCCTACCTTATTGGGGACGGTACTGGCCGAGGAGCCGAAGACAGCGAATATTTCGTCTTTGAAGCATGTGAATACAAAAGACACTTCTTGTCCTATTTCCCGGACTACACCATTATGACAAACATCGACTTCGATCATCCCGATTATTTCGGCAGTATCGATGATGTGTTCAATGCCTTCCAGGAGATGGCGCTGCAAGTGAAAAAAGGAATCATTGCCTGTGGAGACGACGAGTACCTGCAAAAAATACAAGCCAAAGTACCTGTGATCTATTACGGATTCGGTGAAGAGAATGATTTCCAGGCTCGCCATGTGGAAAAATCCACCGAAGGAACGACATTTGATGTGTTTGTCCGTAACAACCACTATGCAACCTTTAAAATAAATGGCTATGGTGATCACAATATCATGAATTCTCTAGCAGTTATCGCACTCTGTCACTACGAAGAAATACCTGTTGATGTGATCCAGAGCCAGCTGCTTACATTTGAAGGGGTAAAGCGCAGATTTTCCGAAAAAGTTGTCGGTGCACAAGTGCTGATTGATGACTATGCGCATCATCCGACTGAAATCCGCGCAACCATCGATGCGGCGAATCAAAAGTACCCGGACCGCGATGTTATTGCCGTGTTCCAACCGCATACCTTTACAAGAACGCAAACCTTCTTGAACGAGTTTGCTGAAAGTCTAAGTGGAGCAGACCATGTGTATCTATGTGATATTTTCGGTTCAGCCCGTGAGAACCAAGGAAAGCTGACCATCAATGATTTGCTCGAAAAAATAGATCAGGCAGAGATTCTTACGGAACAAGGAACAGAATTATTGGCAAAGCATGAAAATAGCGTCATCATTTTCATGGGTGCCGGTGATGTTACAAAGTTCCAGGAAGCGTATGAAAAGTCGCTGCAACATTAATTACCAACCGGTCTCCCTTTAAAAGGGAGGCCGGTTTTTATTTCACAGATAAGGAAGTAGATATTACTGTTGATTTCCGTTCCAGGCGCTTCGCTTGCCTTCCTTGTCCGACAGGCAAGAAGGAATATCTTTATCCTGGTTATGAAGACCTCTGTGACGTGAAAATTGAAGTGGAGAGGTCTTCATCCTGGTTATGAAGACCTCTGTGACGTGAAAATTGAAGTGGAGAGGTCTTCATCCTGGTTATGAAGACCTCTGTGACGTGAAAATTGAAGTGGAGAGGTCTTCATCCTTGGTTATGAAGACCACCCCGCAGCAAAGCGAAAAGAGCCTATAGAAAAAACCACCCACAACTTGATTGTGGATGGTCCCCTAACACAAATCTTATTTCAAATTCTCCGGATTCAATCCTTCAAGCTCAGAAACGACAAATTTCCCATCTTTTCTGATCAATACATCATCAAAATAGATTTCTCCCCCACCGTATTCAGGGCGTTGGATCATCACCATGTCCCAGTGGATGTCGGAATTGTTGCCGTTCCATGCATCTTCATATGCCTGACCAGGAGTGAAGTGGAAGCTACCATCAATTTTCTCATCAAACAGGATATCCTGCATCGGATGTTGGATATACGGATTCACCCCGATAGCAAATTCCCCGACAAAACGTGCACCCTCATCTGTATCGAAAATCTTGTTGATACGTTCGGAATCATTGGCGGTTGCTTCGACAATTTTTCCATCGCGGAATGTCAATTTCACATTCTCATATGTGAAACCTTGATAAGGAGATGGAGTGTTATACGTGATTGTCCCATTTACAGAATTCTTTACTGGAGCTGTATAGACTTCCCCATCAGGGATGTTCATTTCACCAGCACATTTGATGGCCGGGATATCTTTAATGGAGAAGGTTAAGTCTGTCCCTTCACCTGTAATTCGTACTTTATCCGTTTTGTTCATTAATTCTACCAATGCATCCATCGCATTGCTCATTTTTCCGTAATCCAGATTACATACGTCGAAGTAGAAGTTTTCAAACCCTTCTGTGCTCATTTTAGCAAGCTGTGCCATGCTTGCATTCGGATAGCGTAGGACCACCCATTTTGTTTTAGGAACACGGATGTCTCTGTGTACTTTCTTTCCTACTGTGCTGCCTTGGATCTTTTGTTTCTCATCAGGCACATCGGATAATTCAGAGATGTTGTCCCCCGAACGAAGGCCGATATATGCATCCATATTCTTCATGACATTTGCTTCAAAATCAGCTTTCATGTTAAATTGTTCTTCATGGGCACCCATTAACAGTGCACGGTCAACCTGGACATCCTTCAAGGATACGAAAGGATAGCCACCAGCTTTGTATGCTTCCTCTACAAGTGCAACTACCAGCTCTCTTTGTAGACCGAAGTTTTCAATTAATACCTTTTCGCCTTTTTGAAGACGGACGGAGTAGTTAATTAGGTTTCTTGCTAGTGTTTGAATCCGAGGATCTTTCATTGTTTTGCCCCCTAGTGAATTGGTTATGTACCTACTATATTGTAACCGATTCCGCGAACTTTGTTGAATTTTTTGTCTAAAAATAAATGTCATATTTTCAAAAAAACTTTTATTTTTTGAAGGGATTTTCCTTTTGTCCTAGAATAAAAAGGGGTATAGGATGTTTAAACTGTAATATATGGGGTAAAGAGTTAGTATGTTATGTACGTCAGCAGCCAGGAGGTGTCACGTTGAGTGAATTGCTTTACATTAGCGCAATTATTGTAGCTATTGCTTTTTTAATATTAGTTATTTTTGTTTCAAAAACTCTTCTATCAGTGCAAGGCACATTAAATCAAGTAGCCGGGACTCTAGGTAGCATTGAAAACCAGATGAAGGGGATCACATCCGAGACGGAGCAGATATTACATAAGACCAATGTATTAATGGACGACATTCAAGACAAGTCGCAGCAACTTAATACGGTTGTAACTGCTGTTAAGGATGTTGGCACTTCCATTCAAGGATTTAATCATTCCGTTTCACGTTTATCTAATAATGTTGCTAAGCAGCTAGATCAAAACCAAGATAAGGTGTCGCAAGTCGTCCAATGGTCTAATGTAGCAATGGAGCTTGTTGAAAAATGGAATGAGAGAAAACAGAAAAATAAAATCAACAATTTATGAGGAGGAATCGGAAATGAGCAATGAAGAGATGAAAAATCAAGAGGTTAACAAAGACAGCATTAATGCAAAGGACTTATTAATCGGTACATTGATTGGTGGAATCGTGGGTGCTACAACTGCCCTTTTCCTAGCTCCTAAATCCGGTAGAGAACTTCGTGGGGATATTACAGATCAAGCAACTCAACTTAAGGAAAGAACAGACCTTTGGAAGCTTCAAGCTACTGAATATACTACTGAACTTGCTGAAACAGCAAAAGACAAAACAAATCAATTAACGAAAGCAATCACAGATCAAACTCAGCAAGTAATGGATAAAGTTAAGCAACTGAGAGAAAAAAACGGGGATGTATCCATGGAATTGCAAGAGCAGGTTCAAGACATCATCTCTGAAGCGGCTACTGCAATTGAAAATGGTACCGATGACATGTCTGACGAAGTAAAACAAAGACTTGAAGAAACGAAAGCTGCGTTGGAAGACGTAGAGAAAAAGTTGTCTGAGAGCGAAGAAGAGCAAAACGTGAACGCATAACTTGAGATTGAAACGGCGAAGTGGTATGATAGCTTCGCCGTTTTCTATTTAATTTTTAACTAGTAAAGGATGTAGATTATGAATAAGACCATGATTCAAACCGTAGAAGAATTTGAACAAATCCTTCAGGAGAATAAAACGTTTCTATTTTTCAAAAATAGTACAACCTGCCCAATCAGTCATGCTGCTTATGAAGAGTTTGAGAATTTTGTAGCAGATCAGGATCAGGTTCCTTGCTTTTATTTAAATGTCCAAGAAGCGAAACCGCTCTCCAATCATATAGCGGAAGCTACTGGAGTGAAGCATGAATCTCCACAGGCGCTTTTGTTCAAAGATGGTAAAGTGGTGTGGGATGCATCTCATTGGAAAATCACTTATTCTTCTTTACAAGAGAATGCAAAATAAAACGAACGTGCATCCTTGCACGTTCGTTTTTTCTACGTTTAACTATGGACTATCCTGTTCTCCCATTGAATATCTAGTTCATCTCCGTGTTCGATTAGGTCGTAGAACGATGCTTTCATTCCATTCTTCTTTAGAATAAAGGAGCCAGCTCCTTGGGGTCTTTCAATGTCTACGAATCGGAACATGTCTTGAAAGATAAATGGTTCTTTCCGTCTGACCATCAGTTGGAGATGGTCGCCTCTATTCAACCTATCCTCTTCTTCTAACAATATCCCATTGCGGTAAAATTCAAGTAAGGTTTTTGAAAGCACCACTTTATTACCTTTGTAGGTGACGGAAATTTCCTGTTTCGTTTCATAGTGTTGAAGGATCGAGAGCATTTTGACTGTTGGACTTGCCGCCTTTTCCCAGACAATTTGATCATGATTGGAAAAAGTATCAGTGGCTGACACTTTGATACCATTCTTCTTAATCTGTATAGAAAAAGAAGGGAGGATGTTTTTTTCGTCATTAATGTAAATAGAAAACGGCTCAAGCATCTCTTCTGAAAGGCCAATGGTGGACCCTAGCACCTCCTTGATGGTCTTAGGATAGTGGAAGGTTATCTTGTCCCTGTCAGAAAGATATTTATCCAAATTGGAAGGCTCGCCGTTCACTAATAACGTTGGGGGGAGGTTAATGTCAGTTCCATTCACTTGTAACGTTAACAACTCTTTCTCTTTTCCTATCACCTGCCCAGCGGTTGCTTTAGCCGTTTCTCCATCTAAGCCTTTTTCCACCATAATAACGTCTCCACTTTCAATAGGGTCGAAGCTTTGAGCGGCCTCTCCATTCTTATAGATTTTCGGTGCCTCTCCAAAACTGCCGGGAATGGTAATGTTTTTGCCGTTCACTTCCACTATCAATGCCAATCCAGGTTTTCCGACAAGCTTATTGATACTAATGCCTGAAGCTAAGATACTGTCACCGATTGTTAACTTTTTCACATCAAATAAGCGAACAGGCAGTTTATTGACGGTGACAGAAACATATTCAATCGGCTTTTCTTTTGCAGCAATGGCAATTCCGATAGGTGTAATAAATTCAGGTCCTTTTACAGGAACATCGGTAGGTTGAAGCTGCTGGATGGCGTCCACTCCTCGAATCGCAACACGATTTTCGGGTAATTCCAGTTTCTTCGCGATCAGAGATGGCAGGGAAGGCGTCAAACTGCCTCCACCTACTAGCATGACTGCTTTAGGAGCTTTCTGGTTGTTCTGTCTTTTGATTTCATTCGTGATGGACGTTGCCAGTTTCTCGATAGAAGGGAAGATCTGCTCTATCATTTCTAGCTTGGTTAATGTCTGTTGGAAGCCGAGTACATCCGTAAAGGTGACTTCTTCTTGTGTCAGCAACTCTCTTTTAGCCTGTTCGGCCTGAGGGAAGTCCAAGAGAAAGGCATCACTGAGTCCTTCTGTAATCTCATCTCCTGCAACTGGTACCATCCCATAAGCGGTTACGGTTCCGTCCATGGATATGGCTACATCGGAGGTACCTGCTCCAATATCGACTAATGCAATATTAAGCCGTCGCATCGATGGTGGTATGAGGACATTAATCGCAGCAATTGGCTCAAGCGTCAATGCTTCAAGCTGCAAGTCGGAGCGTTGCAGAGCTGAAATCAAAGATTCCACGACAATCTTAGGAAGGAAGGTCGAGATGATTTCAACAGAAGCTTTTTCTCCGCGCTGATCAAGAAGACTTCCAATCTCTTCTTCATCCAAATAATAACGGAGCACCGAATAACCGACACAGAAATACTGGTTGGCATGGTCGATCTCGTTCTCCTGCAGCAAGTTACATTGTGCTTCCTGAACTGCAGCCAGTTCAAGAAGGAAAATATCCTCTGCATTGAACAAGGCCTTCCCTTTGATATCCTGAGAGGCAAAAGCTGTTTTGGTTTTTAAGGCTCGTCCTGCAGCTGCTACACATACCTTGGTCAGAGGACCATGCTTTTCCTCCAATTGTTCCTTTACAAATGTTATCACCCTCGAGACAGCCAATATATCATGGATCTGTCCATCCAACATAGCACGTTCATCATGCTCTTTTACGACCATGTCGATAATGCGGAATTTATCGCGTTCTTTTTCCAATAGCAGGCCAACAACAGACCTTGTTCCAATGTCCAATGCGAAAATCAAAAAACATTCACCATCCCTATTTTGTCTCATATAATACTTTACCGCTTAAAAGCGTTTAATTAATAAAGAAAAAATCCGTGACATTCTGAAAGTCATCGTTTATAATAACTAATTAATAGAAATGTACCACAACTCGGTACTGTTATAAATATAGAAAGGATGAATTTATATGAGTCATAACGAACTAGACGCCTTGCGAAAACAAGTCGAAGAACTCAACTTACAACTATTAGAGGTCATCAACAAGCGCGGTGAGCTTGTCCAGGAAATTGGAAAGCTGAAAGAAGCGCAAGGTGTAAATCGATATGACCCAGTCCGTGAAAGAAAAATGCTAGACTTGATCACGGAGCATAACGATGGTCCTTTCGAAACTTCCACTTTACAACATTTATTCAAAGAAATTTTCAAAGCAGGCTTGGAACTGCAAAAAGACGATCATAGAAAAGCACTACTAGTTTCCCGTAAGAAAAAACCGGAAGATACAGTGGTAGAAGTAAAAGGTGTGAAAATTGGCGATGGATCTCAAAACTTCATCATTGGTCCTTGTGCAGTGGAAAGCTATGAACAGGTTGCACAAGTAGCACAAGCTGCGAAAGCGCAAGGAGTCAAACTGCTTCGCGGTGGTGCCTTCAAGCCTAGAACATCTCCTTATGACTTCCAAGGCCTTGGTCTTGAAGGATTAAAAATATTAAAACGTGTTGGTGATGAATTTGATATGGCTATTATCAGTGAAATCATCAACCCTGCAGATATTGAAGTGGCTTGCGACTACGTGGATGTCATCCAAATCGGTGCTCGTAACATGCAGAACTTCGAATTGCTGAAGGCCGCAGGAGCGGTGAAAAAACCAGTACTTCTCAAAAGAGGATTGGCTGCAACCATCGATGAATTCGTCAATGCGGCAGAGTACATCATCTCTCAGGGGAATGACCAAATCATCCTATGTGAGCGTGGGATCAGAACGTACGAAAAAGCTACTAGAAATACATTAGATATTTCAGCTGTACCTATTCTGAAAAAAGAAACTCACTTACCTGTATTTGTGGATGTAACACACTCCACTGGTAGAAAAGATCTTCTATTACCTACTGCAAAGGCTGCACTTGCAATCGGTGCAGATGGAGTGATGGCTGAAGTCCATCCTGATCCGGCAGTCGCACTTTCTGACGCGGCACAGCAGATGGACATCGATCAGTTCAATGAGTTCATTACGGAATTACGCAGTCATTATTCGTACAAGTCATAATAACCATTTTCTCCAAGACGAGCGGATTAAAACGCTCGTCTTTTCTTGTATTCATAAGTTTTCATAAGTTTTCATAAAAAATTTACATTTAGCAAAAGATATTGGTAGGAGTATAGTAAATTCATTGCTTGTAGGCAAAGAATAACGTATGATTATTAGATAAATGCGTTATTTTGCCAAATTTATCTTATTAAATATTGCCTTACATAGATGCATGAAAATAGAAGGAGAGTGTGTGCGAATGAACGTAACGATTTATGATGTTGCCAGAGAAGCCAATGTTTCTATGGCAACGGTTTCCCGCGTAGTAAATGGAAACCCGAATGTGAAACCCACAACAAGAAAAAAAGTATTGGAAGCCATCGAGCGCCTAGGCTATCGCCCAAATGCAGTGGCTAGAGGATTGGCAAGCAAGAAGACGACAACAGTTGGAGTAATCATCCCTGATATCTCCAATATCTTCTATGCAGAGCTAGCTCGCGGTATCGAGGATATTGCCACCATGTATAAGTACAATATCATTTTAAGCAACTCTGACCAAAATGTGGACAAGGAATTACACCTGCTTAACACAATGCTCGGCAAGCAAGTGGATGGAATTGTTTTCATGAGTGGGAACATTACCGAGGAGCTTGCAGCGGAATTCGAAAGGTCCCCTGTACCGATCGTATTGGCAGCTTCCATTGAAAAAGACAATAAAGTTCCATCTGTAACGATTGATTATGTACAAGCATCCTTTGATGCTGTAACAGCATTGATTGAGAAGGGACACAAGCGCGTAGGTTATGTGTCAGGTCTATTTGAAGAACCGATTAATGGAGAGAAAAAGCTGACTGGCTATAAGCGTGCTTTAGAAGAAGCAGGCTTGTCCTATAATGAGGAAATTGTTCTGGAAGGGGATTATTCCTATGATTCCGGAATTGAAGCGGTTGAAAAACTGATCAGTTTGGAAGAACGTCCGACAGCTATTTTTGTCGGAACCGATGAAATGGCATTAGGGGTTATCCATGGTGCTCAGGACAACGGACTGAATATTCCTGAAGACATCGAGGTTATCGGTTTTGATAATACTCGACTTGCAACAATGGTACGTCCACAGCTATCCACAGTGGTCCAACCGATGTATGATATTGGTGCAGTAGCCATGAGACTACTAACAAAATTCATGAATAAAGAACAAGTAGAAGACCAAACTGTTGTACTTCCACATAGAATTGAATTTAGACGCTCAACAAAATAAAAAAGCTGTCGATATAGATAGTAAAAGAAGAGGACAAAAGCTACAACCTTTGTCCTCTTTCTTTATCTTAAAATGTTAATTCAAGTGATTACACAACTTTCCCCAGTTGACTGGAGTGTAAGGTGGGAGACTCCTGCGGGGGAGAAACGGTAGCTTGAGACCCCACAGGCGAAGCCGAGGAGGCTCGAGCACCGTCCCGCGGAAAGCGACCACCTGAAACGGAAGGAAACTGGGAGTTATTGAAGTAAGTTATTAAAAACAAACAAGAGCGTTTAAGGTCAGGGGAGACAGTATGAAAAAGTTTGATTTGTTAACACCAATAGGTCTTGTACTCGGTTTAGCAATGATTTTGTTCGGTATCGTCAATAATTCAGGATTCGGTGGTGCAAGCAACTTCTTGCATCTTCCCTCTTTTTTAATAGTAATAGGGGGAACGCTTGGTGCTTTATTAATTACGTTCAATCTTAAAGAAATGAAGGTAATGCCGACTGTAGTGAAAGCAGCTTTTTCCAGACAGGAAAATGAATTACCGAATCTAATTGAAACATTTGTAAGACTTTCAGACCGAGCGAGAAGAGAAGGGTTACTGGCACTTGAGGCAGAGCTAGAAGAAGTAGAAGATGCTTTTATAAAAAAAGGCGTGCTACTTGCAGTGGACGGGGTGGAGCCTGAAGTGATTCATGATATCATGAATGCAGAAATCTCCGCCATGGAAGAAAGGCATCTGAAGGGAAGAAGCATTTTGGAAAAAGCGGGGGATTATGCTCCGTCATGGGGGATGATCGGAACGCTCATCGGATTGGTTTTGATGCTAAAAAACCTGAATGACCCGACCACGCTCGGACCTAATATGGCAATTGCCATTCTGACAACATTATACGGCACCCTTTTAGCCAATCTTGTTTTTCTCCCAATGGCTAGTAAACTGGCTAATAAGACAGAAAAAGAAGTTTTCTTGAAACAGATTATCATAGAAGGGGTCATTGGCGTTCAATCAGGTCAAAACCCAAAAATATTGGAGGAAAAACTATCCGCTTTCCTTTCCAAACAAGATCGTGTAAAAAAAGATGAAGCAGTGGCTGAAACGCTTGAGGAGAATTTCCAATGATCCGCAAAAAAAGGGCAGCAGCTGAAAAAGGTGCACCTAAGTGGATGGTTACATTTTCCGATTTGTTCATGCTGGTCCTTGTATTTTTCATATTACTTTTTTCCATGTCACAGATAGATTTAGTGAAGTTTAAAGCGGTGGCAGAATCATTCAAGCAGGTGAATATTCTGGATTATAATCCTTCTGCTGTCCCTTTTGAGAATCCGACGGACTTTTCCGTTAACACAGAATCCACCAACAATCAGGATGATGTTTCCAAAGAACCAGAGAATACACAAACGGTATCGGAAACGGATAGCCTTCAGGAGTTACTGGTGGAAGTGCAGGTATTCTTAGCGGAAAATGACCTAGAAGATGTGGTAGTTGCGAACAGGACAGAACGTGGCATTGTGCTTGTTCTGGAAGAGAAAGTGTTATATGAGACGGCGGAGGCAAGAATCCTTCCCATCGCTCATCCTTTCTTGGATAAGGTGGGAACGCTTTTAACTAAAATACCTAACTTGGTCAAGATAGAAGGGCATACGGATAATCGTCCGATCTCAACCGACAAATTCCCTTCCAACTGGGAATTGTCTGCGGCAAGAGCAAGTAGTGTCATTCGCTATCTGGTGAATTCTCACGACTTGGCCCCTGAGCGCTTTGTTGCAGTAGGGTATGGGGATACTAGGCCGATTGTGGAGAATACCTCTAGTGAAAATTATCAGAAGAATAGACGGGTCGAGATTGTCATATCTGATCCACAGCAGGAAGAAAGAGTGGACTGAAAAAAACGAAAAACCAGCTCTTCAACGCATAAAAGCGTAGGGCTGGTTTTTTATGTCTCTTAGCAAAGTTGATTTCCGTTCCAGGCGCTTCGCTTTCCTGCGGGCGGTCCGGGAGCCTCCTCACTCCGTTGCGGGGTTCTCCCCTGTCCCTTCCTCCCGCGGGAGTCTGCGCGCCTTCCACTACAATCAACTAGGTTCTTCCATCTCCATTGGAGTAGACAGTTTATTATCTATTTTATCTTATCCAATCTGTGAATTGTCTTTTCGCAGGTGGCTGATAGGGTATAAGGCTTTCATTAGGATTTGTTTGTTTTTTTCGGTGATTTCCTGTTTGCGCGGGATAGGTTTGTACAAATCTGCTTTGTCTTCCCATGTATCAGGTAGTTCTACCGGTGATTTATCTTTCCATTCATTGATCCAATCTTCTGACAAAAATCCTTGCACGTCGTTTTTTTCAATCATTTCCAACCAAACATGAGACCAAGCCCTTGGTACGACTCTCCAAATATCATAGCCCCCGCCGCCAACGCCAATCCATCTACCTTTGCAATGTTGGTGGGCAATCTTATGAGCGAGCTTAGGTATCTCCCTATACACCCTTATAGAAGTGGATAGGTGAGTAAGGGGGTCATAATAATGAGCGTCTGCTCCATTTTGGGTAAGAATAACATCAGGCTTAAAGAAATCGGCAATTTCCGTTAGTGCTTGTTCGTACACTTCCAAGAAAGAATCGTCTTCAGTGAAGGCGTCAACCGGGATATTGAAAGAATACCCGTACCCGTCTCCTTGGCCGCGCTCGTTTACATTACCTGTCCCAGGGAATAAATAACGCCCAGTTTCATGTATGGACAGGGTACAGACTTCGGGGTCCTCGTAAAACGCCCACTGAACACCGTCACCATGATGAGCATCGGTATCGACGTAAAGAACTCGCGCTTTATATTTTTCCTGAAGGTACTTGATGGCCACGGCCGTATCATTGTAGATACAGAAGCCGGATGCCTTCCCGCGGAATCCATGATGAAGGCCTCCGCCAAGATTCAGAGCATGCTCGGACTTACCGGTCATGACCTGATCCACAGCGGTTAAGGTTCCCCCTACAAGTAGAGCGCTCGCCTCATGCATGTTCGGAAAGATGGGAGTGTCCTCCGTTCCAAGACCATAATTGTTCGCTTCTTCTTTAGGCAATTGCCCTTTTCCAGCCAATTTTACAGCTTCAATATAGCGCGGGTCATGTACCAGCGCCAATTCCTCATCTGTTGCCATTCTGGGAGGAACAATGTCCTGAAATGACAGAAACTTGCTTTTTTGCAACAAATCATATGTCAGTTTGACTCTCAGTTGATTGAAAGGATGATTTTCGCTGAATTTATACGTTTGAAAATCATCCGAGTAAACAAAGACAGCTTTTTTCATGAGGTTACACCCGGCAAGTTTGGCCATAGGACTTCATAGCCTTCCTCCTGTAAGTCGTGGATGACGCCTGTTGGGTTCATCGTTTGTACACGGAAGACTAGTATTTTAGACTGCTCATCCTGATGAGGGTAGACAAGCACACTGAGAATATTCAACTTTCTTCTACTGAGAATGGAGGTCACTTCAGCCAATTTACCGGCGATATTTTCCACCTTCACTTCAAACTGGGAAGCCGGTTGGTTTGCGCCTGTCAATTGGACAAAAGTGTACAGCAGGTCCGTCTCTGTGACGATTCCAACCAGTTTTGAATCCTGAATGATTGGAAGACAGCCAATCTTATATTCATAAAAAGTGGCTGCCACCTCCTCGACGAAGTCTAGAGGATGCCCAGTCAATAGGTTGGTCTTCATCACTTTTGAAAGGGGCTGTTGCAAATCCTCTTGCGTACTGTTTCCGTACAAGGCAGCCTGCAGTCCATTCCGTACATCCCTATCAGAAATGATTCCGACCAATTGCTGATTGGCATTTATAATTGGAATGTGGCGGATGCTCTTTTCTTCCATAAGGAGAAGGGCACGCTCGACTGTATCCGTCGGAAGCAATGTGAATACATCTTTCTTCATAATTCTTTCTACAATCATGGTCTTTCCTCCTTGTCAAACAAGTTCCGATTAAGACATCATATGCTAGTACATAAAGCGGTTGTGAAAGCGAAGTTGATCAAATCTCTGCACGGATTCAGGATCGATATTCTTTCCGATTCTGGCCATCAGACAGTTGGCAGGATGAGAGCTGATTTCCGGGTCATCGGTTGCATAGTATTCCAGACCACCGGCGTTCATCATCTTCTACATTATTTTTCGATACTCCCAGACGTTCAGACCGGTTCCCTTCAAATCCCAATGCCAGTAATATTCTGTTGTTATAACAATATAGTTTTCCATCATGTCATCCATCATGGATACTTGTAACAGTGATTTACCCACAGAGCTGCCGCGAACTTCCGGTACCACTTCAATAGCACCAAGCTCAATGAGGTTTGCCATCTTGCCTTCGGACCATCTCTCCATCGGATCTGGATATAAATACGTAACATATCCAACAATGGTATCTTGTGTTCTTGCAATGATGATTCTGCCCTCTGGTAGACCAGCAATCTCAATCAGGGCTTTTCTTTGCTGCTCAGGAGGTCTAAATGCAACAAGGTCCTTGTGAAACTCATAGCTTGCAAGCTTCTCGGGAGTAACAGGCCCCTCAATGATCAAACGGCTGTTTCTTGTTTTAATTTCTTTGGCATTATACGTTTTTCTATGTTCCATCTAAGTTCCCACCCACTTTTACCTACAAGAATAATAGTAAATCTCTAGCTATATTTTCTCATTTTACTAGAAAAACACAAGAAAAATAAAACGCTTTCACGGCATTCTATCTCTAGTCTACTAGAAAATACAAAATTATTCATGTAATAATATCAATTTTTAAAAAATTGAGAAAAAATACTATCTGTACTATAATAGAGGTGTAGATTATACATAAGGGGTGTTTGTGGATGAAAGTGGAAGCGTTACCAGTAACGAAGGGGAACTACAATCTAGAAGACTATGAACAAACCTATCGCAATTTTGATTGGTCTGAGGTGGAAAAAAACTTCAGCTTTGCCGAAACAGGAAGAGTCAATGTGGCGTATGAAGCAATTGACCGCCATGCAGAATCTGCACGAAAAAATAAAGTTGCCTTGTATTATCGTGATCCGGAGCGTAATGAAAAGTACACGTTCAAGGAAATGAAAGAGATGTCCAACAAAGCGGGAAACATTTTAAAACAGACTTGTGATGTGGAAAAGGGAGATCGTGTTTTCATCTTTATGCCGCGTTCACCGGAATTATATTTTGCCGTTCTAGGAGCTATCAAACTTGGTGCGATTGTCGGGCCATTGTTTGAAGCGTTCATGGAGGGAGCTGTAAAGGACCGCCTGGAGGATAGTGAAGCAAAAGTGATCATCACTACACCGGAACTTCTTAAACGTATTCCTCTGGATGACCTTCCTGCATTGAAGCATGTTGTACTTGTAGGGGAAGACGTTAAAGAGGAAGGGCCATTTATCGATTTCAACTCTCGTATGAAAGATGCGAGCAAAAAGCTTCAAGTAGAATGGGTGGAAAAAACGGACGGTTTGGTGCTTCATTATACAAGTGGATCAACAGGTAAGCCAAAAGGGGTACTCCATGTCCACAATGCGATGGTCCAGCACTATCAGACGGCGAAATGGGTGCTTGATCTGAAGGAAGAAGATGTGTACTGGTGTACAGCTGACCCGGGTTGGGTAACTGGTACGGCGTACGGTATCTTCGGTCCTTGGCTTGTCGGGGCATCCAATGTCATTGTTGGAGGCCGTTTCAGACCTGAAGCTTGGTACGAAACAATTGAGGATTACGGAGTATCCGTCTGGTACAGCGCTCCAACAGCATTCCGTATGTTGATGGGAGCTGGGGATGAAGTGGTGAAAAAGTACGATCTTTCTTCGCTTCGCCATATCCTGAGTGTCGGAGAGCCATTGAATCCTGAAGTTATCCGCTGGGGCGTGAAGGTATTCAATCTTCGTGTACATGATACATGGTGGATGACGGAAACAGGTGCACAATTAATCTGTAACTATCCAGCCATGGAGATCAAGCCTGGTTCCATGGGTAAACCGATTCCAGGTGTGGAAGCAGCAATTGTGGACGATCAAGGAAACGAATTGCCTCCATATCGCATGGGCAACCTTGCCATCAAAAAAGGCTGGCCGTCCATGATGCACACCATCTGGAACAACAAAGAAAAATTCGAATCCTACTTCATGCCTGGCGACTGGTATGTATCAGGGGATTCCGCCTATATGGATGAAGAGGGCTACTTCTGGTTCCAAGGCCGTATTGACGATGTTATCATGACATCGGGTGAACGTGTCGGACCATTTGAAGTGGAAAGTAAGCTTGTGGAGCATCCAGCAGTAGCTGAAGCTGGAGTTATCGGTAAACCGGATCCTGTGCGTGGAGAAATCATTAAGGCGTTTGTTGCCCTTCGTGATGGCTACACAGCAAGTGACGAACTGAAAGAGGAAATTCGCCAATTCGTAAAACGTGGACTTGCAGCTCATGCAGCACCACGTGAAATTGAATTCCGCGACAAGCTTCCGAAGACCCGTAGCGGGAAAATCATGCGTCGCGTATTAAAAGCATGGGAGCTGGATCTACCTACTGGTGACTTGTCTACAATGGAAGATTAATAAGGATGGAATAACAACAACCTGCCGTTTCTGCGGTGGGTTGTTTTTTTCGATGTTTTGAAATTTCGTATTGCGAAATAAACCTCAACAAGAGTATTATATATACAGAACATAGAGAGCAGGGGAAACCGCAATGGGAAAACACAAATTATTTTTATACACAAAAGCATTATCAGACTTCGGTTCTTTTATGGATTTGATTGTATTGAATGTGGTCGTTTATGCTGCAACAGGGAGCCCTGTCTGGTTGGCTGCAACGATGGCAGCCAGAACAATTGGGGGTGTCCTGGCAAGTTTAGTGAGTGGAGTTGCAGCAGATAAATGGAATAGAAAAACCATCATGCTTGTAACAGATATCCTAAGGGCAGGACTGATTCTTTTACTGATACCTTTTCCAGATCCGGTGATGATTCTGGTGGTGTCCGCTTTAATTGGTTTTATTAATAGCTTTTTTATGGTAAGTTTCAGTGCGGAGGTTCCACAAATATTCGGCCAAGACAAAATTATTGAAACAAATTCGCTTATTGCCAGATTGACATCAATCAGTTTGGTCACCGGTTTTATTGGTGCAGGGATTATTACGGAAGTCTTAGGATATAAATACACCTTGATGATTGATGCAGGGACATATCTATTATCTGGGTTCGTGTTGTGGAGAATGAAGTGGGATGCTACTGCAGCCAGGGAAAAAAAGGAGATTGTCATTGGCTTTAGAAATAATGTTCTGTCCGTTTTCAGAGATACTAGTGAAATTTACCGTTACCTGAAATTAGCTCCAATGCTATTAATGATTAACGTGGTATTTCTTGTAGGTGCCTTTGCAGGTAGTTCGCATAATCTTGGTATACCTCTTTTGGCAGAACAGATTAATGGGGAGCGGCAAAGCTTTTATTACGGAATGATCTGGGGTGTCTGGGGGATAGGTTCGGTCCTTGCAACGTATACCATACCAAAACTGAAAATCATTAGAAGTGATAAAATCTACTCTGTATTTTTCATATCGGCAATGTTCATGTCACTTGGCTTTATAATTTTCTTATCCAATACATTTGTCAGCGTCATTTTATTTTTTGCGTTTTTGACAGGGATTTTTGATGCGTGTTTCACCACATTACATGCAAGTATCCTACAGAAATCGGAAAATTACATAAGAGGCCGTATTTTTGCAGTGGGAATGCTGTTGAAATCGTTAGGGTTTGCACTAGGATTTGTCATTGCTCCACTATTATTGAAAGGATTTACTATGCCTCAGATGGTGTGGATCCTTCATGGAACACTCATAACCACATCTCTTGTAGTCCTGATTGTAGCAAGCATTTGGAGTAGTAAACAAAAGCAGGAAGCGGCGTTGATGTAATATAAAAAGGCACTTAACCCGAGGGTCAAGTGCCTTTTTTGATTCACGAAATAGAGAAATCAATCTTCTCCGTCGTCTCCGCTATCATCTGGTGGTGGGTCGGTGGAGTTGTCGTCGCCGTCATCTCCGTCGTCACTTCCACCACCACTGTTACCGCCACCATTTCCATTACCTCCTCCATTGGAAGGTGGTTTTGGATCTGGCTTTGGCTTAGGTTTTTCTTTTTTATCCGGATCTCCAAGCTTTACAGAGCTTGAAGGGGAGGATTCTTTGCCGCTTGCATTAACAGCAGTGACGTAGAAGAAACCGGATTTTTGTGAAACATTTGTCGAAAGGTTTCTTCCTGCCTGCACAGCCGCAATCTTACTCGCAGAGCTTGCACTGTTCGCTTTATAGTAAACATAATAACCAATGACGTCCTTTTGACCGCTTGCTGACCACTTCAGAGTGGAACCAGAAATGCTTACTCCGCCAACTTGTCCAGGTGATGAACTGTTGGCTGGAAGCGGATCTGTCGATAAAACAGTCAGGCCGTCGAAAATCGAGCTGTTTGGCATGTACTCTGCCAGCTCCTCAATACTGCTGATTTGCAATTTCTTTAAGAAATCGGGTTTCAGCATTGGTCCTTCTTTTACAAACTCTCTCGGAGTGGAGCTTAATGGTGCATAGGCCACATCTCCAATTTGAACATACTTCCCTGTTGTGAGGCTGTCATCTGTTCTGGTAGGCGCATATTTGGCATTGAACAGATCTTCTCCGACCAAACCAGCCTTGCTGCATAGATCGGATGGCAGTAATCCGGACAATTTACAATAGCTTCGTCGAACGATTCCGCCTGGCATTTGGAACTGCTCAGATGGGCCAATAATACTTGGGTTGATTTCATGTGCGCCATTTAGTAGCTGTGCCCAGAGTATCTGACTCCTTTGGGTAGGGGTTCTGCCACTTTTCTCTTTTAAGACATGTCTTTCATCATAACCCATCCATAGCCCAAATGTAATATTCGGATTGGATCCCATCATCCATATATCATGGGTATCCTGAGTTGTACCAGTCTTACCAGCCCAATCCGCTTTGAATTGGAGATGGTCTCTTGCTACGTTCGCGGTACCCCTTCTAAAGGTATCGCGCATTGTATCTATCATCAGGTAGGCAGTTTGTGGAGAATAAATCTCGACAGGCTCTACCTTATGCTCATAAATGACCTCGCCATCTTTTGTTGTGATGCTTTCAATCAAATACGGTTCTACGTAATTTCCACCGTTTGCAAAAGTTACGTATCCTGCAGTATTCTCCTCCACGCTAACTCCGACTGAAGGTGATCCGAGAACTGCTGAAATGTTATATGCATCGCCTTCAGTTAGTTTCGTGAAGTTTTGCTTAAACAGATAATCCATCGGTCGTTGAGGAAGGATTTCCATATAGCCACGGATAGCCGCTAAGTTATGAGATAATGCGACGGATTCACGAACCGTTTGCAAACCATTGAATCGGTTATTCCAGTTGTTTGGAGACCATGCAGTTTGTCCAGGTATATTTACGGTTAACGGTGTATCAGCAAGTATGCTGCCAGGCTGTAAAGTCCCCATTTCATAAGCAGGAGCATAGCCTAGTAATGGTTTCATCGTCGAACCGTTATGACGCCAAGTATTTGTGGAGAAATTTAAGTCCTTCAGTTTAAAATCGCGTCCTCCAACAAAGCTTATGATGGCACCCGTTTTGTTGTCCATCAGCAATGCCCCAACCTGCTCGGCATTCTTCTTTACTGGATTTCCGGTGTCCTCATCAATTTCTTCTTCATAAGAGTAGGCGAAAGTTTCATTGAAATAAGGGAACTCTTCTGTTATCTGTCTCATTTTTGAATAGATATCTTTATCTATTGTAGTTTTAATAATATAACCTTTTTGCCTTAGAGCTGTATCTGCTAAACGCTTGTATTCTTTATACAACTCTTCATTTTTTTCAAGGTCCACTTTTTCGTACCCATCATTTAATGCCAGCTGCTCGGCGATGATTTCTTGTGCTCGATCTTCAATCTCAAAAGCGACATATGGAAAGTCATCGATAGCACTGCTTGTCGGTTCTGTTAAATCTTTTGTAATGTCATATGCGAGTGCTTCTTCATATTGCTTTTTATCGATATGTCCCATAGCATGCATTCGGTGTAGAACATATCGCATTCTATCAAGACCAGGCTCAAGCCCTTCCGATGTTTTCACTTCTGCCGAACGCGTGAAAGGTGTATAGGCAAAAGGACTTTGTGGCAAGCCGGCAATGAAGGCGGCCTGTGGGATGGACAATTCGCTGATATCGACCCCGAAAATACCTTCCGCTGCTGTTTGTGCTCCGGCAATATTTCTGCCGTTTGAGTCTCTTCCAAAAGGTGAAACATTGAGGTATGCTTCTAAAATCTCTTCTTTGGAGAAATAGTTCTCTAATCGTAGGGCAAGGAGAATCTCTTTGGCTTTCCGATCGAAGGATACATCATTTGTTAAAATCTGGTTCTTGATTAACTGCTGTGTCAACGTACTACCACCCGTTTGGCTGGCGGAATTAGTCACCTCTTGAACAATGGCACGGACAATCGCTTTCGGCACGACCCCTTCATGCTCATAGAAGTACTCATCCTCTGTGGAGATAAGTGCGTTGATTAAATGCTCCGATACGTTATCTAGGGAAACTTCTTCACGAAGTAGATCTGCACGATATTTTCCCAGATAGACGTCATCCGCAAAATACATTTCTGTAGATTCTTCATAGTTGTAGATGTTTGTTCTCATATCATCATAGGAACGGATAGGCTCCTCTTTTACCAGTGCGGCAAAATAACCAGCACCAGCACCACCTGCGAATGAGGCACCGATCAATCCGATAACGAGAAAAACAAGAATTAGATTCCACACTACTAAATATGTAATGTTGGCGCCTTTTTTCGTCTTATTATTTATGAAAAATCGAAAAAAGGTCTGAGTTTTTTCTTTGAACTTGTCGTAGTTTGACATATTTTATCTACCCCCCGGCAAATCATACTAATTATAGCATATTGAGGTTTTATAGCGACAAACTTTTTGTTTTCTTCCAAAATTTTCTTTATGTTTCAGTTGACATGATACTCTTTTTTATGGTAAAAAGACTTTATATAAATTTTTGATTAGTTATAGAATGTGCAAAGACAGGAATAAGTAGTACAAATAGGCATGCTTAAAGAGAGCTGATGGTTGGTGAGAATCAGTACACCTGTTTGGATGAATTACCTCCTCGAGCATCTTTTGGGAACGGCCTCACTTTGGCTTAGTAGCAGGAGACGGTGAGAACCGTTACATTTTTGAGTGGGAAAGCGGCTTTGTCTGCTTTTCAATTAGGGTGGTACCGCGTATAAACTCGTCCCTTCTTTTATAGGAGGGATGGGTTTTTTTGTGTTTAGGGACTACTTAACACTGCTGATTCTCTCCGCAAACGGCTTCGCTTTCCGCGGGGCGACCTTGAGCCTCCTCGGCACAAGCCTGCGGGGTCTCAAGATTGTCGCTTCTCTCCCGCTGGAGTCTGCGCCTTTTGCTACGAGATCAGCTGAGAAATCCAATTAATTTTATTTAATAAAAGTACCATAAAAGGAGATTATGACATGAGTTTATTAGAGGATTTGCAGTTTAGAGGGTTAGTGAATCAGGTAACAGATGAAGAGGGATTGACGAAACTTTTATCGGAGGAAAAGGTGAAGTTGTACTCTGGTTTTGATCCAACAGGTGACAGTTTGCATATCGGACACTTGCTTCCGATTCTTACATTGAGAAGGTTTCAGCAGTCAGGGCATCATCCAATTGCGTTGGTAGGGGGAGCAACCGGATTAATCGGTGATCCTAGTGGAAAGAAAGCGGAACGTACTTTGAATACATCTGACATCGTAGTAGAGTGGTCCAACAGAATTAAAGGCCAACTATCGCAATTCTTGGATTTCACAGCGACAGAAAATCCAGCTGTGATTGCCAACAACCATGACTGGATTGGGGAAATGAATGTTATCTCTTTCCTTCGTGATGTTGGGAAAAACTTTGGCCTTAATTACATGCTTGCAAAAGATTCCGTTCAATCTCGAATTGAGTCTGGAATCTCTTACACGGAATTCAGTTACATGATTCTGCAATCCTTAGACTTCTTGCATTTGTACAGAGGCCAAAATTGTAAGCTTCAAATCGGTGGAAGCGACCAATGGGGAAATATCACGGCAGGAATGGAGCTAATCCGTAAATCCGAAGAAAATGCCAAAGCATTTGGTCTGACGATTCCTCTAGTGACAAAAGCAGATGGTACGAAATTCGGTAAAACAGAAGGTGGCGCAATTTGGTTAGATCGCGAAAAGACGTCTCCATACGAGTTCTATCAATTCTGGATCAATACAGATGACCGTGATGTTGTGAAATACTTGAAATTCTTTACGTTCTTGTCGCGCGGTGAGATTTTGGAACTTGAAAAAGAATTGCAAGAAGCACCAGAGAAACGTTCTGCGCATAAACGTCTTGCAGAGGAAGTTACGAAATTGGTGCATGGTGAGGCTTCTCTAGAACAGGCAATTCGTATTTCTAAAGCATTGTTCAGTGGATCCATCGCCGAACTTTCTGCTGATGAAATTAAACAAGGCTTTGCGGATGTACCTTCTTTTACAGTAGAAAACGAGGATCAGCTTGCTTTAGTGGAATTGTTGGTTGCAAGTAAGATTGCACCTTCTAAGCGTCAAGCACGTGAAGATATCACGAATAGTGCAATCTCTATCAATGGGGAGAAGGTTCAAGATCTTGCATATGTTCTTAGTGAAACCGACCGCATCGAGGGGCAATTTACTGTTGTAAGAAGAGGGAAGAAGAAATACTTCCTTATTAAATACTAATCTTTTGTGAGGGCTGTCTTTTGGGGCAGTCTTTTTTTTATACGTTGCAAACTTTTGGATGAGGACCTCCGTGAAGCTGGAAAGGAGTGAGAGAGGTCTTCATAGAGCGAATGAAGACCTCTGTGAAGCTGGAAAAGAGTGAGAGAGGTCTTCATAGAGCGAATGAGGACCTCCGTGGAAGCTGGAAAAGAGTGAGAGAGGTCTTCATAGAGCGAATGAGGACCTCCGTGAAGCTGAAAAAGAATAAGAGAAGTCTTCATAGAGCGAATGAGGACCTCCGTGAAGCTGGAAAGGAATGAGAGAGGTCTTCATAAAGCGAATGAAGACCTCCGTGAAGGTGGAAAGGAATGAGAGAGGTCTTCATAGAGCGAATGAAGACCTCCGTGAAGCTGGAAAGGAGTGAGAGAGGTCTTCATAGAGCGAATGAAGACCTCCGTGAAGCTGAAAAAGAATAAGAGAAGTCCTCAAAAAGTAGTTTCCTGAATTCAGACGGTTCTAAGCAGTTTTATTACACTCCAGATTAATAGGTGGTAGACTTAATTGTAAAGTGGAACTCTTAGGAGGGATGGGAATTGTATCGAAAAGAGGTTTATGTCTTTGATCGGGACAAGCCGGTAAAAGCTATTATCCGAAACTATCAGGAGACAGACTTTGAGCAATTAATCCGCGTACAGCAGGAATGCTTTCCACCACCTTTTCCGTCAGAGCTGTGGTGGAACGTTGAACAGCTAAAGAATCATGTGAATTTGTTTCCGGAAGGGGCACTTTGTGTAGAGATTGATGGGGAGATTGCTGGATCCATAACAGGGTTGCGTGTGAATTACACTCAGGGTGAACCTGATCATTCATGGGAGCAAATTACGGATAACGGCTATATACGTAATCACCAGTCTGAAGGCAACACGTTGTATGTGGTAGATATTAGCGTAAGTCCAACTTACCGTAAACTTGGACTTGGGAAGTGGCTGATGCAATCTATGTATGAAGTAGTTATTCAGAATGGAATGGAGCGTCTATTGGGCGGTGGAAGGATGCCGAACTATCATAAGTATGAAGCTGATATGTCAGCGGAAAAGTACCTTGAAAAAGTAGTGGACGGAAACATCAAAGATCCTGTCATCACTTTCCTCTTACACTGTGGACGGACCCCTGTAAAAGTGGTCAAAAACTACCTCGAAGACGAAGACTCACGCAACCATGCCACCTTGATGGAATGGAAAAATCCTTTTCGGTAGATAACCATTACATGGTGAATGTTATATGAGTTGACTGTAGTGGAAGGCGCGCAGACTCCTCGAAAATGCTAGCGCATTTTCTTCGTGCGATGTATTGCTGTCGTAGCCTTCCTTGTCCTGTGGGAGGAAGGGACAGGTGAGACCCCGCAACGAAGTGAGGAGGCTCACGGACCGCCCACTGGAAAGCGAAGCGCCTGCAACGGAAATCAACGCTCTGTAATAACCTTATTATTAAGCATTAAAAAAAACAGGACGGAAAATTCCGTCCTGTTTTTAGGTCATCACTATTAACGAGAGTAGAACTCAAACATCTCGAAAACCCTTGTATTCATGGGGTTTTAGTGGCGTTTTTTTAAAACCTCCCCCAAAAGTTCCCCCAATTATAGACTCATGGCTTGTTCAAATGCCTGGACGGACTCTTCTTCCAAGTCTTTAAATGAATGGCCATATATATCTAAAATCATTTGTGGAGTATTGCCCAGACGGTCTGCAATTACCTTAATAGGTATTCTTTTACTTATTAATATAGTTGCATGAGTGTGACGTAATCCATGTGGAGTGATTCTTTTTAGATTAGTCTTCTTTTGAATACGATCCATAGAATACTTAATGGTATTATCCGTTACTGGGGTTCCATTTTGGTAAGATACAAATACATAGTCATCTTTAGTGGATCTTAATCCAAAAGAGAGTTTTGTTTCTTTGCACCATTTACGATATAGTTTTAGTTGGGCAACTAGTTCTTCATCAATTAATATGGTGCGGTAACTTCTTTTTGTTTTAGGCGAGCGCACTCCTTTATTATCACGGGTGCGTTTCACTGTTATAGTCTTCCCCTCAAAATCTATATCTCCCCATTTTAACCCCTGGGCTTCTCCTTTTCTTAATCCAGTGTATGCCAGGAGAAATATCAGAGAATAATTCGTGATGTTGTCTAGTTGCTTACTTGCAGAAAGTAATTGCTTCAACTCATGTGCAGTTAGGAAATTCTCAGCAACTTCTTCATTCTCTATCGTTATCTTGTTAAAACGGTTCCTCGGAATAATTTCGTCATCTACAGCTGCATTAATAGCAACTTTAAATAATCGGTGGAATAACTGTACAGTACTTGGCTTGTACCTTTTGAGCAGTGCATTAATGTAGACACGTTTGTAAGTGGTTTTATCAAGTTCTGCCAATTTGTACTTTCCTAAAAGAGGTTTCATTTGATATTTAATGGCATTTTCTCGCTGCATTTGGGAGGTTATTTTCCACCCATTTTTATGTGTTTCAAACCACAAGTCTAACCATTCGCCTACAGTAAGGTTGCTATTTTCCACCCGCTTAACCTCTCCATTAAGGATACCTGTTTTCACAGATAGTAAGGCTCTGTAAGCTTCATTTTCAGTTTTAAACCCTTGTTTTGATTTCTCTTTGCGCTTACCTAATTGATCATAGTAACGGTGTCTATAGCACCAAAGCTTTTCACCCTTAGTATTTTTATAATGAAATAATTCTGGATCTTTTTTAGATTTATGTTTCATGTTTTTCCCCTTTCTTGTGCGTGGACAGACGCTTTACTTGGGGGAATTAATTTAAAATCACCTCCTTTACGGGAATGTATGTTCTGTTTTAGTTTAAAAAAATATCATTCTTTAATAAATTGTTCACCATATTTTGAGGCAATCCATATTCTTCAACAGCTTCAGTTACCATTATTGGCTCTTGAATCTCTTTTTCATTGAATAATAAAGAAACAGCAAAGGTGTTTGCCTCAACTTCTATGCGCTCTGTAGAGAATAGAGTATTTTTCTTTAGAAAAGGTGTGTTTGAATCTGGATGGAGGATTGCGTGACCCAATTCGTGGGAGCAAATGAAAGCTTGCTGTTTAGCAGTGGTGTTTTCGTTTATATGTATGATTTTTATCCTAAAATTCCTATTGTAGTAACCTAAGGTATTGCCTAAGTTTTCCTGGATTACTACAATCCCCATATTCTCCGCAATAGTGAAAGGGCAATTTGTTTTATATCTCTGTATCAACTTTTGGACCTTCCTTGTGATTGACTCCATTATGACACTCCTAGCTGCGGTATTTTTTAGGTGTGAATTTTTGTTTAGCTAATCTTTTAGCTAAACGTAAAGAATTCTCTAAAGAAGAGATAAGCAGCTCTTTGTCTTCCTCATCCATGTCTTCTAATGTTTGACCATCAAATGCCGCATAACCACTATTAGACTCTAAGCCTTCTATCATACGTTGAAGTTCTTTTTGGATGTCTCTTTCGTCTCTAGTGTTTAGATCAGGGAGATTTTTCTTAGTAGGTTCATAAGTGCCTTCAGCCATTTGCTCAAGAATATCTGTAGAAATATTAAGCCCTTTGCAAACTTTTATCACATTATCCACTGAAGCATTACCAATACCTCTATCTAACATAGATCTTAATGTTGTTGGAGGTAAATTAATTGACTCAGCAAAAGCTTTTTTACTTAAACCAGTCTCTTTTATAAGTTGTTCTAAAATCTCCGTTCTCTTATCCAAAATAGACTACTCCTTTTTTATCCAAATTATACGATATTTCGTTTATAACCTCATATTACACTACGAAATTGAGTATGTAAATAAGGAAAAAGACGAAATCTCGTTTTTTTTTCGTTAATATAGTTGACAATGAACGAAGTTGCGTTTATATTGTTAAATATAAGCAGACGCAATTGCGTTCTTAAGTGAGAGGAGGCATCTATATGTTGAGAAACTTAAGGGCCGAAATGACAAGACATAATATAAAACCAAAAGATCTTGCAAATCTGTTGGATGTAAGATTGGCGACTATTTATGACAAGTTGAATGGGAGGTACGATTTTTCCTTTAATGATGCTAGGAAAATAAAAGAGAAGTTTTTTCCAAATGAAAACATTGAGTACCTATTTGAAAGTAAGGAAAACCAAACGGCCTAATTGAAAGGAGGTGAGTTTTAATGCCAATTGCAAACTTAACAATTGATGTAGATGAAAAAGAAATAAAAGATTACATCAATAGAAAACTCGAACAAGCTATCCATGAGTCGCTATTCATGTGGGATATCGATCAAATGGCAAGGAGAACCTGCATGAGTAAGTCGTTCTTGGAGAATGAGTTTCTCCACGATCCAAGAATGAAGCTTCTCGAGCGTAGAAAAGAGAAAGGAAAGCGTTTCTGGTTCTACGATGAATCAAAAAATGCTATGAAACAGATTATGGATGAATGGTGAAAATGCGTGGACAGACGCCTCATCGCGATTTAATAGAGAATTGTTTTAACTTAACTTAGTACTGTTGCTAAGTCGAAGATAGGAGGAATTATGGATAATTTGAAAGTTATTGCAGATGATTTCTTGCCAGTATATGAAAGTGAAAACGGCGATCGGCTTATAAATGCGAGGGAACTCCATGAACAACTTGTAATAGGTAAAGATTTTACAACTTGGATTAAAGATCGTATTACAAAATACCAATTTACTGAGGGTGAAGACTTTTCCCCAATTCGGGGGGAAACCCTTAATGGAAGGCCACGAACAGATTACTTACTAAAAATTGATACTGCTAAAGAAATTGCAATGGTCCAGAACAATGAAATGGGCCGAGCCATCCGGAAATATTTCATTGAAGTGGAAAAGCGTTTCAAGGAAGCACAACCCAAAACTCAAGCCGAAATGCTCCTACAGTTTGCAGAACAGATGGTGAAGAACGAACGAGAAAACGCAGAACGGGATCAAAAAATCCGAAGACTTGAAACAGGTGTTGAAACCCTCGCACATAATTTAACCGCGGTGCCGGACAATCGGAAAGTGATAGACAACGTGAATGAATATGCTCGGTGGACAAGGGTTGGCCATAACGAAGTATATAACAGCATTTACTCTATTCTGAAAGCGCAACACGGAATTGATGTAAAAGCGAGAGTGGAGAATGAAAGACGGAAGTTAAATGCTGAATACTACCAACGCACCGGAAGGCTTTATGCTGAATCGACTCTCAAACAGAAAGTGAATGGAATAGACGTCATGATCCGAATGGGATGCCTAGACAAATTTAATAGTATCCTTGCTGGGTTCCTGACGAAAGCGAAGGTGCCCACATCATGAACTTACATACAAAGGTGCACCCAAACGATTTAAGACAGGCCATTAATCTATACGAATGTTGTTTTAGTTGCTTGAATAGAGCACGTATGGAAATGTATCGAGAGAATTTAGACGAGAGTGAACGTTGGATGATTGAATTTCAGCGATGTAAGAAAGAACTTGATCAACTGATGGAGAGAAAGAAACTAAAGGATAGAATGGAAAGTTTGGTAAAGGAGCTACAGGAGCAGGGATATAACGTTGAAATTATCACACGAAAAGGGAGAGGTTTACATGCAAATTAGTAAAGTGTTAATGGATTATGTAAGCGATGGGGATGCACATATCAAATTGGAGTCAGTCGAGCATTCTACCAATCTACGAGAAATTGTAACGGTGGGTTACATGATAGAAGAATATCAGGCACAAACAAAAAAAGAGCAGCTAAGTGCTACCAACACGTGAACAGCTGCTCCTAGAACTTGGAATGTAATTATCTTAGCACAATGCAATGTGCTCCGGCAAGTCTGTTTTGCCGGGCTGAGTATATGGTCTTTGTTCCCCCTTTTCAAAGCTCACCTTGTACTTGGCCCGGTGCAACAGAAAGCATCAAATACATAAGGAAGGAGGTACAGGATGGAACATCCATTAGTAACAAAAATGGAGAAGAATGGGCTTCCAGAAGGAAAGATCTATGGGACCGATGTATGCGGTGATGAAGTGTTTGAAGGAGATTACATCCTTGAGCATGACGGAGAAATAATATTGGAATGTAATGTGATGGATTATTTAGTGGATATGCTTGGGGCGGAAAGAAAGATGGCAGGAAAATAAAAGATCTGTGCTGGAACACGGATCCGTAAAAGGGGTTAAAACGAATTGATTAAACCCATGATATCGGGTTTTCCCCCAAAAATCAATGGGAGGTAAGTATGAAACAAATTGCATTTATCAAGGTAGTATTAACCAATTTTAAAAACCATTCCTCAATAGAGGTGAACTTCAGCGACATCACCAACATTCGAGGTAAGAATGGAGCAGGAAAATCATCTATTGGTGACGCCGTTACCTGGTGCCTCTATGGTAAGGATGTAATGGGATCTAAGTTAGAGCCCCAACCAATTGGAACAGACTTAGAAACGAAGGTGGAATTGCTTCTGCAGGTAGATGGCAAGCAACATCTCTTAGGGCGTAGTCAGAAAAAAACGGCCAAGTATTATATTAACGAAGTCCCAGAGAAAGCGACTACCTTTAAAGAGTTTGTGGATTCTATATTGGATGAAAAACTATTTTTCTCCTTATTCACACCAGGCTTCTTCCCTTCTCAGAAGTGGACAGAACAGCGTGAGCAGTTGCTCCAACACATCAGTGAACCATTGAATAAAGAAGTTTTGTCTAAGATGGGGAAGGTTGAGAGCGAAACTCTGAAAGAGAATTTAAAAAAGCACTCTTTGGAGGATCTTGAGAAGCTGAATAAGGATAGAAAACGCCAGTTAGATGTTTCCTATGAACGAGCTGCTGAACGATTACTTACTTTGAAAGAGCAGTTAGAACAAGTTTCTGCTGACAAGGTAGATGTGGCAGCCATTCAAAAAGAATTGGATCCTTTAATTGCTAAAAGAACTGAGATAGAAGAGGAAATCGACACTTTTTATCAAAGGAAAAGTGCCCGAGGTCGTATCGAATCCCAAATTGAATCCTTGGTAGAACTTATCGATAGACAGAAATCTGTTGTACAAGGAATTAAAAATGAACAAATTCAAGAAGCATGCCAAACATGTGGTCAGGATCTAGATGAAAAATCCATCAACAAAGTAAAAGAAAATAGACAGGTTCGTTTCGATAAGGAAGTTTCAACCGGAAAAGAGCTAATAGAAAAATTAAATACTGCAAAAGAATCACTTGCGGCTATGCCAATACCTGAGGATATCGATCGGACGGAACTTAACGAGATAGATGACAAGATTGTCAGCTTGCAAGTAAAGCTGAATGGAGCTGGAAGAGTTGAGCAATTGCACCAGAATGTAACGGCTGCAGAATCTAACAAAGAAAAACTTCGCAAGGAGAGTAACTCATCAATCAGCATCCTGGATGCCATTAAAACATTTCGGTCTGTCCGTTCGGAGCTGATGGTGAATAAGGTGGACGCTCTCTTTACCAAAATCTCTGTGAAGCTCTATGAACAATTGAAGAACGGTGAGGAAAAAGCAACGTTTGAAATTGAAATGGATGGAAAGCCATATAGCAAGCTCTCCACTGCTGAGAAGATAAAAGCAGGTTTGGAGCTCATAGAGGTTCTATCAAACCAGTCTCAGGTAATCACACCGTGCTTTGTTTATAATGCGGAATCCATTCTTCACTTTACCTCACCGCCGGGTCAGCTGATCGTTGCTAGAGTGGTAGATGAAGAATTTAGTATTAATCCAGTTTCCTTGAAGGGAGCCGGAGAGAATGAGTAAGGATCCCATTAATATATGTGCAAACGCAAACTGTGAAAAACCAATCTATCTAGGGGACTCAGTTTGGAAACGAGGGAAAGATTTGTTTTGCCATATTAAATGTGTATCCGCGCAATTGAAGGAGGAAAGAGCTCATGGTTAAGGAGTCCAGAGTTTTAGAAAATAAAACAGAAGTTTTCTATACAGTGCATATTAATGACAACTGTTGTGTGATTGATTACACCGGAAGAAGTGCAACAGTTGGGGAAAGCGATAAAAGATATGCAAGAGAGTTTATTGAAATTGGTGAGGCTGGCAAGGCAGCAACGCTGGTTAATGGGAAAGTATTGAAGCATACAAAGCATAGAATAATCACCATTGAAACTGAGGAGGTAACATTTAATGAGTAACCAATTGGCAGCCATCAATACAAAGGAGTTCGAAGACTTCTTTACTCAAAAGGAACTTGAAGTGGTGGTAAATAGTATCGCAAAGAATGCAACAAAAGAGGAGCTTGCTCTTTTTATTCAAATCTGCAAACACAATGGACTAGACCCGTTTAAAAATCATGTTTACTTCATCAAGTACGGAAATCAAATGAGCATTCAGGTGTCAGTGGAAGGGATTCATTACTTGGCCCAGCAACGGGAGGATTACAAAGGAGTCACAACTCAGCTGGTACATGAGAATGATGAATTTGAAGTGGAAATTGATTCGGATACTCAGGAACTTAAGATTACCAAGCACTCTATTAAATTCCCACGAGGGAAGGTTGCTGCAGCTTATGCCATTGCCCGCCGTGAGGGTTATCCAGATAAGGTGACTATTATTGAAGCTGAAGAGGTTGAACACTTGCGAACAAAGCAAGGTAGCCAGTGGAAAACCTACTACAATGACATGTTCAAAAAGCATGCGTTGAAACGTGCTCTTAAATTGCAATTTGGTATTGAAGTAGATGACGATCAAACACAGCAAGATGCTTATGACCCATACGAACCGCGTCAAAGGGTAGATATTACGCCTGAAACTAAGAGTGTTGACACTGGTGACAATGTGATTGATCCGGATGAAGAACTTGCAAATGTCTGGGCGGAAATTCAGAAAAAAACCAAAGAACTTGGTGTTTCAAAAAAAGATTTAAACGCATTTGTCCTGGAGAAGTTTGAAAAGAAAGGGAAGGATCTCACGCTGCAGGAAACAGTGGCTCTGAACAAATTAATAGATTTCCATTTTCCTAAACAAGAAGAAAAGCAGGATGCAGAAGCAATGAGCTTTGACGATTTTGAGGGTATCACACTGGACTAAGATGGACAAGCAGGTGACAATCCCATACACCTACAAATGGTTAGCAGCCGGGAACAAGAATCTTTATATCCGATATATAAAGGGCTACATGAATACTTATCATTCACGGCTCTACCCAATGAAGATTATGCCAAGAGGAGAAAACTTGCCAGACATTGTAATTTGCATCAAAAAGTAAGGAGGTGTTGGGCTTGGCGAATGTTCAACCAGAGAATGGATTTACTAGAATTGCTCATGAAATTTTAGAGCAAACCATGAAAATAAAGTTAAGCCCAACACAGCATAAGATAATCCTTGCAGTTTGGAGATACACTTACGGCTTTAATAGAAAAGATCATGAAATGTCATTGTCATTTTTTTCGGAAGCAACGGATGTTCATAAACAACGTATTAAACCAGAGTTGGACAAATTAATAGACAGGCAGATTCTAATTGTTATCCAAGAAAATACAGCTAGAAAGTCCAGGAGAATTTCCTTCAACAAGGATTATGACAAATGGGATAAACCAGAGTCAGCAAAAATGCTTACAGTAAGCGAAAGTGCTTACTCTAGAGTAAGCGAAACTGATGACTCTAGAGTAAGCAGAACTGCTTACCAAGAAAGAAAGAACTTAAAGATAAATATAAAGAAAGATGCATATGAAATGCACTTAAATCCTTTTAAAGAATATGAGAAAAATTTTGGTCTATTATCAAGTTCAGTTATCAATAAATTTAATTACTGGTTAGATGATAGCCAGTTTGTAAATCCAGAAGAAATCATCTGTGAAGTGATTACTAGAGCTAAAGAGAAGGAAGCAAAACATCCAATGCAATATATTGACAAGATTCTGTTAGATCATTATAAAAACAATCGTTTAACCTTAGATGCTGTAAAAGCAAATCACGAGGAATTCGATAAGAAGATGAGTAGCAAGAAACAAAAAAGTAAAAGTCTTGATTGGGAGTTATTAAAAAAGGAGCTAGATGATGAATAAAAAAGAAGTTGCTTCCCTAATTGAACAAATCGAACTTTTTTATAATCAACCTTTCAGTCGGTATTTTGACTTATCAACAGGAGAGACCAAAGAAAGGAAAATGCTTTCTGTTATTACAGCTTGGCATCGATTACTACATGATCAGGATTTTAACAAAGTTTTGAAGAAACTAGATGCACATTGTAAATCCAACAAGTTCCCACCTACCATCGCAGATCTATACGAAGAACCATCCGAATCAAAAATGAACCATGAACACCTGGAATACATGAGAAAGTTACGGAGTGGATCGCGTGATAAATAACTATGAAGCAGAATGCGCCTTACTTGGGTGCATCCTTATTGATAACAGCATATTGAACGAGTTAGCAGTAAAGGCCGAACACTTTCAGCACTATCAAAATAAAGAATTGTTTACGGCCATGAAAAAGATAGGTGAAAAGGGTGAACCGATTAATGCCATAACGATTATCGAATCGATTGGACGAAACAACCTTTCTCGATTAGGTGGAACGGGTCATCTTTCTCTCTTAAAAGAAAGTGTTCCTTCTATCCATGCATTCAGGAATTATGAAGTAGCTGTCATCGATGCCTGGAAGAAACAAAATATCCACAATATCTTGAAACCGATTGTGGATAAACAAGAATTTGACTCAAATGACATCCAGAAAATGATTAAGCAATTGAATGACATCGATAAAACAGGTACAAAAGAAAAGTTTGACCTTAAAGAGCACCTGGTCCAAATGTATGAACTGCCACTAATCAAGAAGGAAAAAGGCTATTCCGGAATACCGAGTGGCTTCCAGGATCTCGATGACATGACAGACGGCTTCCAGGATGAGGACAGTATTATCATCGGGGCAAGGCCATCTATGGGAAAGACAGCCCTGATATTAAACATTGCAGCCAATGCGGGATATAAGGGTGCCATACCAGTTATCTTCTCCCTAGAAATGAGCGCAGAGAGCCTCATAAAGCGCATGCTCTGTCTGCTGGGAGGAATAGAAGGAATCAAGGCCCGGAACCCTTACCACTACTTTGATGATAAAGATCATGAAAATTGGGTGGCAGCCATTGGAGTGCTGGAACGGATCAACATGCAGATCTTTGATAATCCTGGCCAAACGGTGAATGAAATGCGAGCTCATATTCGAGACGTGAAACGGGAGAATCCGGATAAAAAGGTTCTGGTGATGATTGATTATCTCACTTTGATCAAGCCGGAAGAAAGTCATAATGGAAACGCCCATCTTCAAGTATCGGAAATAAGTGCTGCATTAAAAGGAATGGCCAAAGAGTTTAAGTGTCCTGTCCTCACTCTTGCTCAATTATCGAGGGGAGTGGAACAACGATCCAATAAAAGACCGGTAATGTCCGATTTACGGGAAAGTGGAAGCATAGAGCAGGATGCGGACGTCATTGGATTCCTTTATAGGGATGAATATTACAATGCGGATTCTGACAAAAAGAGCATTTTAGAAATTGATATTGCTAAACAGCGTAATGGCCCAACTGGAAAAGTAGATATCTTCTACAACAAAAAGACACAAAGAATGCGGAATTTACATGACCGACACACAAACGTTAATTAGAAGTTGGTATCTGGATGCCGTTGATTACAACCAGGAACCTCTTTTATTACTTCTTGATTTCCTCATCTATGAAAAAAAGGTCCTAAGTTTCGATGATCCGGAAGAAAAGCTGCACTTCTACTTCCAAGAAAAATTTCGAGGAAAAATGAACGAGCATCTTACCCAATACAAAGCCAAACTAGAGGAGGAAGCTAGTGGAGCTAAGGAGACAAGTAATGCTTCATAAACTCTCTTTAAAGGGAAAGCATGAGGCTGAAGACGGCCGGCTATTACGAGAGCTCACCGTGGAAGAACTAGAAACTGAGTTTAATAGAATGCAAGAGGAGGAGAGTCATTGAGATTCTTAGGAATAGACCCAGCATCCAAAACAGGATTCGTGGTACTGGATGCACATTGTCAGGTACTACGAGCAAAAGAGCTAACCGGAGTTGGAGGTGTGGATCCCAAAAGAATGGTCACGCTAATAAACGAGGTTGTGGACCACCTTAGACCTGGAGACGTAATATGCATTGAGGGATTCCCCTTTGACACACAGAAAGCCATGTTCGCAGGGGGATTACACCATGGCATTCGAAACGAGCTCTACAAGCGAAAATTAATCTATTATGAAGCAGCTCCAAACGCTGTGAAGAAATTTGTGAATGTTACCGGATGGACTGGAGAGGTAGGAAGCAAGAAACGTCTTACCGGTCCTCAAAAGAAGAAAGCAGTTATGAAAGCTGTGGAGGAGCATTTTGGTTTTACTCATTTCAGTGACAACGTGGTAGATGCTTATATCATGGCAAGGATAGCCATGGAATGCTTCTTTGTTCAAGAAACAAAATCTTCCTTACTATCAAATTATCAGACTGAAGTAATCCATAAAATTCTAGAAGGAGCGTGCTAAGAATGCAAGTAACAGTAAAAGCGAATTTTAATAAACAAATAAAGGACAGTAAAAAAGAGCTCATTCAATTCTATGTAAAGGGAGAGGACGAGAAAAAGCAGGAGCTCTCTCAAATGACCCGTGAAGTGGTAGAGCTTCAGATTGATGGGGTAGAGGAAAAGCTGACGTGTGAATTCAGTAAGACCGCGAAAGACGGGAAGAAAACCACCCTGGAATTTATCGTCAAAGGTGACATTTCTGCAGAACAATCATTCAATTTCTACAAGAGAGCCGGTTCCGATGTCACACTGCACATTGTGGAGTCTCAGATGAGCATTGATGAGTTTAACGAAGCTCATGAAGGTATTGAGTATCAAGTGGATAAGGATGGATCTGTGAAGGTGGAAGACGGCCAGCTGACACTTGATGAGTACCAGGAGTAGATTAAAGAGCAGGAGTAAGCAATTATCAAATCATTTTAAAATGCTTAAATGCTTCTTTTAAATCTTTTTGTTTTACATCGGGACACGGATGTACTCTTGTCTCTACAGAGTATCTTCTATGTGAAACTTTTGGATTCAGTCCACATTCCTCTTTCATGTGAGCAATCCAACATGATTTAGGAGTATATCCATATGTATTCTTTACATATGTTTGGATTTGTTTATAAGTTGTCAATATAGTCACTTACTCCGAATGAACTTTGTGCGAAATTACTTAGAGTTCTTAAAATAAGATAATACTAATACTGAGGTGAAGAAAATGGACTTAGCTCTTAAAGGGCAAATCGTACACTTAAAATCAAAAGTGGTTAGTATAGGACTTAATGTAGAAGAGGATTGGCAGCGATTAAAATCACCAGAAAGGTGGAAGAAGGACATAGAGAAATACTCAAAATGCTGGATGAAATGGAGCCAAGACAATAAAAACTATTAAGGTTTAGTATTTTTTAGTAACTCCTGATATTCGAATATTAATTGATCAAGCTCCTGACTTAACTTAATAATACGTTGATTTGTTAATCCGATAATTATCCCAAGCTCTATTAATTCTTTTTACGATATTCAATTGTAGTAAGCAATTCTTGCTTTGACATTGTGATCATAAAACCCTCCAGGGAACAGGGATAAAAGAACTATATAATTTTATCATCAAATAAACGGATAAAAAAGGAAATAGAATCGACAAAACGAATGAAAATCGACAGAAAAAACCAGGATTTCTCCTGATTGCCCAAGAAAATTATACCATAGGGGGAATCTTGGTGTCTCAATTACAATTTAAGTTGCCGGAAATAGATAGAGAATTGACCAAAAAGGCTGTTGAAAGTGCTTTAGAAAAATATCGCTTTTATCTACTTACCATTCCAGAAGAGAAGCTCCCACGAATAACAGCATCATACTCACTAATACCACCTTCTAACACCAATGAGTTTCATTCCTCCACAGAAGAAGTGGTTATAGATCGAATAGATGGAGAGAGGGAGCGTATCGAATATATAGAACGTATAAGAAGGGCTGTAAACCGTTTGGGTATCAGAGAAAGAGAATTAATTATCAAACGGTACCTGGAAGAAGATGAAGTTTTTGACTATGAGATTTATAATGAATTAGGAATGAGTGAAAGAAAATACTACAGGTTGAAGGCAAGAATCTTTTATAAGGTAGCATTTATATTGAAACTTGAAGTGTATAAATAAAGGAGGAGTCTTAGGATCAAAGTTTTCCTAGGTAAAAAAACCCAAGAGTCAACATTCTTGGGTTTAAATTATTTTTATTATATCACTTGTAATGGCTAGTTTAAGCTTTTTTAGATTAATTTAATAAAGATACAACTGTAATGAAAGAATAAAATGGTTTTGTCATTTTTGGTCCTCCATTAATAGTATTTCCATTTAACCTGTAAGAAGCATTATGAACCCCAACTACTTGATTAGATGAATTTAATAACGCAGAACCAGATTGACCATTATTTGTATCAATTTCGTAAAATGCAAGGTTTGTGTTTTCTTGAGTAACTGGTCCCGAATGCCCCCACTGGTTTACAAGTCCAGTTTCTCTTATTTTATCTCCTGGATAACCATATATTTTAATTGTGTTTCCACTTATGTTAGTGACTTCTTTTATTGGTAGAGTTCCTACAACAGCCCCAATTTCCTGATTAATGTATTTATTAACTTTAATTATTGCAAAGTCATATTGGCTACTTCCCCCAGTTTCTCTATAACCTTGCGGTATATAAAAATCTTTCATTGTATATGCTCCGAAAGAATAATGAGAATCTTTTACTGCTGGAATAACTGTTACGTTTTGAACTTCCAAGTCATCTTCTAAATCTATTACACAATGTGCGTTAGTTAACACCATATCTTTCCCAATAACTGTTCCAGTACAAGTACCACCAATATTGTTTCCAAAATCCAGCATTAAGTAAGATATCATTTTATGAGGAGAAACACTAGTATTTGTCACTAATTTCCTGTTGTCTGTACCTATAATTGCGTTAGTGCTAAATTCATTTGATGTATCTATAGGCATTAAAGTTGAGAGAGAATAGGTTATATTTTTTTCATTATAATCAGGCACATTTAGATATATTTCCTCATTTCGATTATTTGATAAACCTTTACCTTTAGTCATTTTTTCTGGAAGTTTAATATTTTTCCTGTTTATTTCATCTAATAACTCTGACACTTCAATAACTTCACCATTGGACGAAACAATATTATAGGGGTTATAGCCAACTGTATTCTCAGATTGATATTCCGCAAAACTTGTTGAAGGTGCTAACAGTAAAACTAACATAATTACAAACAAACATTTTTTCATTAACATTTTCCTCCTATAAATGAATTATAATCCAATTATAGGAATTGATAGAATTAATATACAAGTTACTATTCTACTAATTGATACTTTAGTACTTTAGACTTAGGAGGGTTAGATTCTCTAATATAATCAAACCATATTCTTACTTTAGCTCCTTCTTTAAAATCGTCTCCAAATATGTTTCGATTGCCAGAGAATAAAATTACCTCATCATATTTATTTAGTAAGTCATTCAATGAAGGTGACTCAGTTTCTTTATATAAATAATCCTCATCCAAAATTATTGCAAATTTATTGTCATTAATTTTTTTTCCAACAACTCCTTCTATTATTCTATTATCACTAGGATTATTATAATCAGTCATATCTTCATCAGTAGAATTAGATTTATTATTACAAGCACTAATAAAAATAGTGAGAATAATAAATATAGAAAAGTATTTAAGCATGATACCACTCCTTAGAGAAATATTTATTATTAAACTATTACAAATATATGATAAATTCAATAAAAATCAGATTGAATGTTTCCAAAGGAAAATGTCAGCATTATGTTAGAAATTTGGCAAACACAAGGCAGAGCATTCCTTTTTATAGGTGTTATTATGATATTAGCGAAATATATCAAGAGGGCATCACTCAGGTTTGAGTGATGTCTTTTTGAATGACAGGAAGTAATAATGTCTCTTTTTGAAGAATTTTATTTTTAAGGGGGGATTTTATGTTTGTTGAAGAAGCGAAAGAAAAAATACAAAGGTTAGAAGAATACATAAATAAAATAGAAACCTATCAACCTGAAACTCTGGAACAAGAGTCAATTTTTAGATACGTTCTATTAGAAAGTGTGACAAAAATAACCAAGGAACTAAATGATGAAAGATATAGAATTGGTAATAGAAAATTGGTTACTAATGATATCTCAGACATTATAAAATCTAAACCTCAAGATGAAATGCATGAAATGGCAAGGAAGAGGTTCCTAAGAAATAGGAAAAGAATGATTAATTAAAGTGGACTAATAATGGAATATTGGTAAAATAAAATTAATACATAGATGTTAATTAAGGGGGAAGGAATAATTGCTTAGAATACAGAATATTTCTTTAATTAAGGATATTGTTGGTCTACCTAAAGAAACACTAATTGATATTTGTACTCAAGCAGATCTAGCGACAGAAGGTACAGTAAGTGACTTGGCTTATAGGATATGGGAAAATATTAGAGAAGATGATGATGCTCAAATTAGGGTCTTAGAGAGTGTGGCAAGTAGAATTCTGGCTGGTAAGACTGCTGTAACATGGTATAGTTCTGTCGGTGAAGGTGCATTAAGAGGAGCAAAAGACATCATTATAGAACAGAGTCCGTTTAATCCCTTTGAAAACGTGGTATTACCTCCAATAGAACAATTAACTAACAATCCTGTATTAATTGGAGCAGCAAATGGCAATACTGAAAATCAATATTACCTTCGTTTTATTTACAAAGCTGGTCTTGTTCGAGATTATTATAGGGATGTTGAATCTCGACCTATTACAAAGCTTTGTACTGTCTTTATAAATGAGGAAACTGGTATTATAGAAGTTAGAGCTGAGCCTAAAATAGCAAAGGCAATAGCAATAAGTTTATTTGAAATTCTAAGACAGCGAACTTTAATGGAACAACATCAAGTCTTAGCACCTTTTGGTAATGATATAGAGGTTCTTGCGGATGCATTAGCCGGAGAAGTTATAGATACAGAATCAAAACCTGAAGAAACTTTGTTGGACGATTTCAATACAGATCAAGCTGAAGCAATTGTCGAGATACTAGCTGCGTTGGATAGTTATTTTGATGATGAAGACTCAGAAGCTTTGGAAGAGAATCTAATAGCTGCAAGAGAAGTTTTGGGTGAAGATCTCTTAGGGACTCCACTTACTGCAATTATATTAGCGGGGCTACAAAGGGTATCGATGGGTTCAAAAAAAGAGCTTCGAGGACAACCTTTATATGATTTCTTAAGACCCCATTTACAACATCAAACTGGCTTTATTAGGTTTTCTATTCCTGAAAATGGAGTAGTTCAACCTTATACGATAAGAGTAGGGACAAAAGCAAATAGTATAGTTTTTGTTACTCCAGCCACAGAAAACGTAATAAATTATGTACGAGAAAAGATTCTAATATGATAATATTAATATAAAAACAATGGAGGTGACTGTATATGGCAAATAAATGGGATATTGATTATTGGGTTGAAGGTAGAGTACGCTCGATGGTTAAAAGTTTTTATCCTACAATTGTCGCTAGAGATACAGACCTCCCATTGCCTATTGTTTTTGAGAGACTATTGGAAATGTACCAAGATGAGAAATTAGATTTAAAGTGGGAAATTAGATGCCCTGATTGTCATTATACTCTTGAAACACTAGATACTTTTCCACTAATAAATGATAATGACATATTTTATTGTAATTTTGAAGAGGAAAATAAAGAGCTTACCGTGGATAATGTGTATCCAGTATTTGAAATAAGTCCCGATTATAGAAAAGCTGTACGAGGTAAAAATATACAGTCTCAAAAAAAAAAAACATTAAGAGACAAGCAAATCCTAGCCCACCAACTATAGGTGATGATGCTTTGCTCACGCCGAAAGGTATAGAAATATTAAGGAAAATGTCACCGGACTTTAAAAATTATTCTGATCGACGTAGTTTTACGATAAATATTTTTGAAAGTGGGAGTGAGCAGACTATGAGTAAGTATGATTTTAGAGGGGCTAAGTTAGATAATAAAGAAGGAACCCTTGCAATTGGAGAACATCAAACTATTAATAATGTTGTCTCCAAAGGAATTGAAGAAGTCTCCAAAGAATTAAGAGAAGAATTAATGAAATCTGATATTCCTCTAGAAATGAAAAAAGAGATTCAAGGTGCAATAGATGCAAGTGAGAAAGAAGCAAAAGAGGAAAAACCAAACAAAATAGTCCTTTCTTCTTTGTTAGGTACAATAGAAAAAGCAATTACAGTAGCAAGTGCAACCCCTACACTAATAACGGCATTTGAAAAGTGGAAAGTGTTTTTTGAGCCACTGATAGGTTAAGAAATGCTCCAATACTATAAAACGTATCTAATTTCTTGGCAGACTTATGGCAGAATGTAGGCAGAGCATTTTGTTTAAAAAGTGTTATTATGGTATTAACGAAATATATCAAGAGGGCATCACTCAGTTTGAGTGGTGTCTTTTTATGTCTAATATTGACGAACGATAGGAGTTGTCCTGGTAGTTCCTTTTGCTCATAATTGAAGTGGAAGGAGTGATTTTCAATGGATAACGAAGGTAAAATGCTGTTAATTTTAGAAGCTTATTATGAAAAGAAGTATAGTAATTTAGAAATAAATCAAACAAAATTTAATTTAGAAGGAAAACATGAAGCTGCATATATATTAGCTTCTTTAGAAAGAGATGGATTATTGCAATTCGATGGTAAAGTGATTATACCGGGGGGGCAACGCCATCCAATATTTAAAAATAGCGTCGCAATGATTTGGTGGGGTGATGCTCATATTACTAAAGATGGAGAAAAAGAATTAAGGAAAAATGGGTTAGTCTAAATAACTATTCGAAGCTCTTTTTTATTGGGTTTTTTCTTTTAGTCAACAGAGGTGATTGATTATGTTAGGTTCTATAAACTGGGATGCGATAAATGCGGTTTCAAATATTTTTATGGCGATTGCCACTTTTATTGCTGTATTAACCTCACTTTATTTTTCTCGCTTATCATATAAAAGTAACGCAAAAACTTTTTTTGAAATAGAAAAAATAGGAATGTATGAAAAATATAAATTCATTCTTGTTAATTTAGGTTTCGTTAAAATACAAATAATAGCTTTTCGACTAATAATTGATCAATTTGGTTGGAAGCATAAACACATAGCAGTTGTTAATCAAAAAATTGGAGAGGATTTAGATTCTTCCCAACATTATATGAAAGTAGTTAAAACGGAGGATATAAACAAATCTTTACTTGAGCTCGGAAAGAAAAATGGTGATAAAATTAAGTTGAGGTATGTTTTTATGGATTCAAGGAATAAATTCCATACTAAAACACTAAAGTTCCAAGTATATGAAGAACCAGAAATATCACTACAGCTTAATTCTAGTAAGAGTCCTAAGTGAAGTGACACCCTCATTCTTCGAGGGTGTTTTTTATTGAAAGAAAAACCTTCCTGTGTAATGGTTATTTATAACAAATAAAGGTGGTTTAGTATGAATGACGAAACATTATTTAGTAAGGTTAAGCCAAGCTGCCTAACAGTACAAGACTATAAAAGATTTATACTAGTGTTAGAAAAATACCGCAATCATAATGTTTTTTTATTTGTAATTGATATTATAGTTAAAATTTTTGAAGCAGAGTCAATGAAAGAAGCTAAAAAAAAGTATAGAGCTTCTTTGAAAAAAATTAATAATCTATCGTTAGGAAGTTTTACAAAGCAAGATTTATATGGGCTTACTCACATTGCCTACATTTCTAAAATGACTGTTTATAGAAAATAGAAATTAATTGAAGGAAATTATTCTTATAGGAATATATGCACAAATATTATATGCTGCGTAGTAAAATAGTCTCATTAACGTGTAAAGGGAAGATGAGGCATGAACTATGTTGACTATTTGGATGCAGTAGAGATTCTTGGCTGTTTACACGACAAAATTGAGGCCCTAATTGAAAGCCTGGAATCATTTAACCTGACTCGGAGTGCCAAACAGAAAGAAAATGTTAAGACGGAATTAATTGCGATCAAAAGAATTGTGAAGAAATATTTAGATTTATTTCTGCATAACGGTGCCAATATATACGTTCATGAATATCTCATCCCATCTTTAAGTATTTGTAGTTACATTCTTTCTAAAATTGGCACTAATAGAATTAACGCTAATAGTTACAAGAATGTGAGACAACAATTGCACCAGGTCCAATACTATGTTCAGAAATACTACAACTCAATTTTAGATAATGTACATTAAACAAATGGATTTGGTTAAGGAGAGAAAGCATGGATTTGAAAAGATCATTTATTACTGCATATTTGCCAGTTGAAGTAAGGTTTGATGTGTTTCAAACAAACGAAGGTATAGACGTGTTTCTTTGGAGCAAAGGACTACAAGGTGTTCATCTAAAAGGTAATAATGAAGAGGAAACTATTCAATTAGCAATTAAGCAGTTCGAAGAAGAAAATGGTGTAAAGGTGGAACTGCCAGAAAAAAAATAATAAGATTAAGCAACCTTTCGAGGTTGTTTTTTTATGCAGGAAATAATCTCCTTTTGTCGAATTTATAAAAATGCTGACAAAAGGAGAATTGAAATATGCCAACAGAAAATAAAGCATGTTTTATCATTACACCTATAGGTCCAGATGACTCAATAATTAGAAGACAAGCAGACGGTGTTATTGATGCTGTTATAGAGCCTGTACTCATGGATTTAGGGTTTGAGGTTACTGTAGCACATAGAATGAATGAAGGTGGATCAATCACTAGACAAGTTATTCAAAATGTAATTAATTCAGAGTTAGTAGTTGCAAATTTAACGGGGCTTAATCCTAATGTAATGTATGAATTAGCAATTAGGCACGCTATTAGGAAACCATTAGTACAGATATGTGAGAAGGATACTAATTTACCATTTGACATAAGTGAACAAAGAACAATTTTCTATACTAATGACATGAAAGGTACTGTCGAACTGAAAACAAATTTTAAAGCAATGGTAGCAAATGCCATTGAGGATGATAAGATTGATAATCCTATTTATAGGGCAATACAAAGTGACATAATAATCAATAGTACAGACATTGCTGATTCAGACAAGTATTTATTAAGTAGAATGGATCAGCTTGAATCAAATATTATGAGAATGATGAAAAATATCAAAGGACCAAATGACAATTCATTTAATTCCTCATCTATTAAAACCGATATACTTAAGTACTATACTCAAAATGAAAGACAACGAATTCAAAACGTGCTACTAAATATAGTTGACAAAAGTAAATTTACAACATATGAAGCCCAAGAGTCACTTAGGGATATTGGTATAGAGTTAGATTTAGATACAGTAAGAGAACTTGTATTTCAAATGATTAGTGATAATAAATCAATAATTAATAGCACTGTAAGTGGTTAAGCATCCAGTAGGGTGCTTTTTATTTTGGTGTGATTTTAGTAAGGTTGTGTTTTTTATATGCGAGAATACAAAACTAAAGAGCAAAAGAAGAAGTTCTATCGTTCAAAGGAATGGGAAGCACTACGACAACTAGCTCTAATACGTGACAACTACGAGTGTCAACATTGCAAACGTGATGGTGGAGTTACAGTTGATTCAATCAAGTCACCAGGACAACGCAAGGGTATTGTACTCAACGTGGACCATAAGTATCCCATTGAATTCTATCCTCAGCTTGCTCTTGTCCTGGATAACCTTGAGACATTGTGCGTTAATCATCACAACATTAAAGAAGGAAGAACGTTCGATAAGATACGGCCAAGCAAAAAGAAAAAGTGGAATGATGAAAGGTGGTAGTGTACCTCCCGGTCAAAAGGTTTGGTAATTTATATCATCCCGGGGACCGGGGAGGGGGGTGTTTCGTCCAGATTCCAAGAGGAAATCTTCACGTAGGGGGGGTGGGTGAATGGCGGTAAGCGTGTCAAAACTCCAAAAACAACTAATGAACCGAATTGATATAGAGGATCTAGTGGAAGTCGAAAAAGTAGAACGTTATATTAGTCTTGTTAAACTCAATAAGCAGTTGGATAAAGAAATAAGAAAAGAGGGGGCCACGGTCGTAACGGAGAACGGGTCTCAAAAATTTGTTAAAAGTCATCCGGCAGTTAACGACAAGATGAAAGTGAACGCTCAACTTTTGGCAATCGAGAAATCATTTAATTTTATTAGCGAGGGAACCCACCTTCCATCTGAGGACTATTCGGAAGCTGATTTAGTTTGATTGTAAATAAGTATGTACAGGAATATATTAACCTCTGGAAATCAGGAAAAATAAAACTAAATAAAGAACGCATCTTACTTATTGAGTATCTGGATGAGCATGTTTTAAGTCGAGAAGATTTATATTTTAATGACGAAATGATTGAAAACTGTATCCGTTTTGGTGAGAAGTGGTATTTTCCACTGCAGCCATTTCAGAGGTTTTTAATTGCTTTCGTCTTTTTGTTTTTCAAGCAAAACAACCGTGTATTCTATCGGAAACATTTTTGGATGAAAGGAAGAGGGGCAGGTAAGAATGGTTTAATTTCTGTTGTTACTCACTTTCTAATTAGCTCATTACACGGAATAAGAGAATATCACATATCCATTGTTGCAAACTCAGAAGACCAAGCAAAAACATCATTTGATGAATCATACAATGTTATTGGTCGGTCAGGCCCATTAAAGGCCATGTTCAGGAGAACAAAGACGCAAATAACCTCGAAGAAAACTGATGCAGTATTAAAGTTCCGAACTTCTAACGGTGAGACAAAGGATGGGTTGCGTGATGGGGCTGTTGTGTTTGATGAAATTCACCAATACGAATCAAACAAAGATGTCCGGGTCCATATAAGTGGTCTTGGTAAGAAGCAACCACCGCGAGAATTTTATATCGGTACCGATGGATATGTTCGAGATGGCTTTCTCGACAAGATGAAAGAAAAAGCAATGAAGGTGTTAAAAGGAGAAGCCAGACCAAATGCATTATTCCCTTTCATTTGTAAACTGGATAATGAAAGTGAAATAGATGACCAGGACAATTGGGAAAAATCAAATCCCATGTTAAGTTATCCTCGAAGCCAATATGCACAAGGTCTTTTCGATACAATCCTGGAAGAGTATGAAGACTTGGAAGATGATCCAAGCAACAGAGAAGAATTCATGACCAAACGCATGAACTTACCTATCACTGACCTGGAAAGATCGGTTGCTAAATGGGAAGAAATCGAAGCGACCAATCAACCTTTTCCGGAGTTATCAGGAAAAGATTGCATTGGGGTTATAGACTTTGCGAGTATTCGCGATTTTGCTGCATGCGGCTTGTTATTCAGACATGAAGGGAAATATCCATTCCTTACTCACTCTTTTGCCCGAAAAGAGTTTGTTGATAAGTATTATAGTTACTCCAAAAAACACGATGCAGAAATGGCCGGAAAGAGAAAATTCGCTCCCATTCGTGAGTGGGAAGAACAAGGGCATCTTACCGTATTGGATGAAGCTACGATTAATCCTAAACATGTGGTGGACTACTTTATAGAAAAAAGCAAGTACTTCAATATTAAAAAGATCATCGGTGATAATTTTCGAATGGAAGTATTGAAAGAACCCTTAGAGAAAGCAGGATTTGAGGTTGAAGTAATTCGTAATCCTAAAGCCATTCATAGTTTACTGGCTCCACGTGTAGAATTAGGGTTTGCTAATGGGTTGTTTATATTTGGCGATAATCCTTTAATGCGTTGGTACACCAACAATGTATTGGTTAAAATAAAAAAGGATGGTAACAAGGAATATGAAAAGAAAGAACCCATTCGCCGAAAGACAGATGGCTTCCAGGCGTTTGTCTGCGGTCTTTATTGTATTGATGAAATTAGCGAATTCAATTTTGATGACGCATTTGATGTATTAGATGCCCTTAATTTCTAAAGGAGGTGGTAAAAATTGAAGTGGTTGGGCGACGTATTAAGACGAAATAGTGAATTAGAGTCTATGTTAGACTTGGATCTGTTCATGCAAGAATCCAGTAACAGAGCGTACCTAAAGAAAATCGCACTAGAAACATGTATAAGTTTTATAGGACGAACCATTAGCTTAACAGATTTTAGGGTTTTAAAAGATAATGTCAGGCAGCATAATGAATGGCATTACCTTTTGAATGTTCGTCCGAATACAGATCAAAGCGCAGCATCTTTCTGGCAGGCCTTTATATATAAACTAATCTATCAAAACGAAGTCCTGGTTATACTTACTGATTCAAATGACTTGTTAATTGCAGATGACTTTGAGAGAGAAGAATATGCGGTGTATTCGGATAGATTTAAAGATGTAACCGTTAAAGATTATACATTCCAAAGAACCTTCTCGATGGACGAGGTAATCTATGTCACGTTCAACAATGAAAAGTTAACAAAATATATGGATGGTATGTTTTTAGATTATGCCGAGTTGTTCGGTAGGGTCATAGATATTAACCTTATAAAAAATCAGGTTCGTTCAACAGTCGGGTTAGAGTCTTCCCAAGATTTAACCGATAAAAATAGGCAACGATTACAAGAGTTTATAGACAAGTTATTTACATCATTTCGTAAGAACTTAGTTGCCATTGTACCTAGATTAAAAGGTTTTGATTACAAGGAAGAGTATAAAGGAGATGGAACAAGTCATACAGCGGACGAGTTAGAAAAAATAAAAAAGTCTTTAATCAATGATGTTGCTGAAATTCTGGGGATACCTAATGCTCTTGTACATGGTGAGTTAGCGGAATATGAAACCAGCATTAAAGCTTTTGTGAAATTTTGTATTAGTCCCCTTTTAAAAAAGATACAGGATGAACTAAACGCAAAACTGTTCACAAGGAAGGAATATTTAGATGGAAGTCGTATTGAAGCGAAGTTCACTCCTTATAGTAGTATTTTTGACATAGCGCAGTCATTTGACAAACTTGTAGCATCCGGAGGATTTACCCGGAACGAACTAAGAGTAGAGGTAGGGTATGATAAATCGGATAATCCAGTATTGGATGAATTTGTTCTAACCAAGAATTATCAAGCTGCCACAGAAGCTGAAGGAGGTGAGACGAACAAATGACAGTGAGAATCGATGTTAAAGGGCCAATCATTTCAAATGATGAAGCCTGGATCTATGAATGGTTTGAAATTGAGGCCACTTGCCCAAAGACAGTTACATCTAAGTTGCTAGAAGCAAATGGTGAAGACGTGACAGTCTATATCAACAGCCCAGGTGGTTATGTAGATGAGGGTTCAGAAATCTATACGGAATTAAAAAATTATTCCGGATATGTAGAGGTTCAGATTGTCGGTCTAGCTGCAAGTGCAGCATCTGTAATTGCAATGGCTGGAGATAAAGTAAAAATATCTCCTACGGCTCAACTGATGATACACAATGCTTCTATGGGGTATCGTGGAGATCACAGGGATATGGAGAAAGCCTCTGAAATCCTAAAGGTCACTGACCGGGCTATTGTAAATGCATATGTCATTAAAAGCGGAATGTCAGAAGATGAACTTTTAGGGAAAATGGTGGATGAAACTTGGATGGGTGCCCAGAAGGCATTAGAGTATAAACTAGTAGATGAAATTATGTTTATGGATAATGCGGTGAAATTGACAGCTTTCACTTCTAGTACTACTATGATTCCTGCTAAAGTGATAAATAGTTTGAGGAATGGATTTCCGAACAAATCCTTAGCCAATGCTGTTTCCGAAGATAGCCTAAATGAGGCATTGGTTAAGTTAAAGAAGGACATCCTTAATGAAATCCAAAAAAATACTGTGAAAACAAATGAACCTAAAGCGACTGCAACTGTAACTGCAGAAAAATCGCCAATAAGGTTCATTTTTTAATTTCATAAAAACGGAGGAAAATTACATGACCATGAAACTAAAAGGTACGATGAAGAATTTTGAAGCAAAGAAAGCTGCTTATATGACGATGGTGAAGGAAGCAGAGCAGGACACTGTAAAACTTTCAAACGCTTGGGACGAAATGCAAACAGCTTTGGCAGAAGATTTAACAGAAACAATTACTGCAGAAGTACGTTCTCAGCAAATGGACGCTCAAATCTTGACTGCCCGAGGCCAAAATGTCCTTACTTCCAAAGAGAAAAAATTCTTTAACGAGGTTATTGAGTTCGGTGGATTCAATGAAGATGCTATCCTTCCAGTAACAACTCAAGAACGAATTTTTGAGGATCTAGTCGAGGCGCATCCTCTTTTAGAGGCAATTGGACTCCAGGATCTCGGAGCAGTTACTCGATTTATTAAATCTGATGCAACAAAAGCATATGCTTGGGGTAAATTGTTTGGTGATATTAAAGGACAAGTAAGTGCAGCGTTTTCTGAAGAACAAATCGGCCAATTAAAGCTAACGGCTTTTGCTGTTATCCCTAAAGATATGTTGGAATTGGGGCCAGTGTGGGTTGAGCGTTATGTCCGAACCCTTCTAGTAGAATCCTATTCCGTTGGCCTTGAGTATGGTCTAGTGAATGGGCGAGGCCCGTCACAAAATGAGCCGATTGGACTTATGAAAAATGTCGATAAAGAGACAGGCGCGGTGACAACTAAAACTGCAACAGGTACATTGACGTTTGCGCCATCTCAGTTTGGTGAAATCATCGCCGGAGAATTGCACGATGTAATCAAAGCGTTAGCGGTTGATGAAGACGGGAAATCCCGAAAAGTATTGAACAAAATTGTGATGGTCGTTAATCCTATAGATGTAATCAGTGTCCAGGCTAGAAATACTATTCAGACTTCAAATGGCCAATGGGTAACTGCATTGCCATATAACATCAAAGTGGTTGAGTCAGAAGAGATTCCAACGAACAAAGCTCTGTTTTTTGTTAAAGGGGAATACCTAGCTGCTGTGGCTGGTGGATACAAAGCCAACAAATATGATCAGACGCTAGCTATCGAGGATGCTATGCTTTACACCATCAAACAATTTGCGAACGGTAAACCGAATGACAACAAAACAGCACTTCTGTATAACTTGGATATTAAGTTTCAAACACCACAACCAGAAGGAGCTTAAGGAGTTGGTTTAATTGGAGATAACGGACCAATTGCTCCAGGAGTTTAAAGAAAGAATGCATATAAGCCATAATGAGGACGACAATCTTAAACGTTTGTTGTCTTTTTCTATGGCTTATATTAAGTCCAAAGTGAAAAATGTCAATATAGAGACTAATTTACAGGCAAAAGAGCTAGTCTTTGAACGGACCCGTTATGCTTACAATGACGCTGTGGAGTATTTTGAAAATAATTTTATAAGTCAAATAAACTCTCTCATCATCGATGCGGCGTTAGAAGAAATGGAGGAAAATGATGCAACCATTTCGATACAAACCTCCAAATACTAATACAGGGGACCTCAGAACCCCTGTTACTTTTTATAAACCCTCACCTAATGAAGGGCCAGAACCTGGTGAACATATGGATTCTGTTCTTTATGAAGCAATGGCCAAAATAGATACCGTTTGGATGAAGGACATCGAGGTGGCCAAAGCGAACGGCACCCTTTCAGATGTCACCCTTACCATTCGAGACCCGAAATCCACCTTTATTCCAACCAACAAGCATTATATTGCAATCGATGCGGATGGTTATCGGGATAATCGATATAACGTGAAACATGTGCAACCAGATTTACAAAACAGGCAATTTATTAAAGTTGTGGCGAGAGTGGTTACATGAGCGTAAAAATTAGGGGAATGGACAAGTTGCTGAAAGAGTTGGAAACCCGATTGGGGAAAGAAGCCATGCAACAAATTAGCGATAAGGCATTAATGGATGCAGCAGAAGTATTTGTGAAGCAACTAAGAAAAGAGTTTGCTAGTTTTAGAGATACCGGGGGATCCATTGAGGAGATAACCATATCGCCCATTGTTTATGAGAACGGTGTCCGAACCATCAAAGTGCATTGGAAAGGGCCAAAAGGTCGCTATCGAATTATTCACCTCAACGAATGGGGGACTATTCGAAATCCACGGCCACGAGGTAAAGGTGCGGTCGCTAGAACGATGAATAATTCTAAAAAAGCATATAGGGACGCTTTGAAAAAGGCGGTTAAGGAGGGAATGTAGTGGATGTTTTAGATATGTTCTATCAAGTATTAAAAACAGACCCCTATATATCCGAGCAAGTCGGCACCAGGATTAAGTATTATGAATATCCAGAATCCGGGGATGTCGATAAACCTTACATGGTTTTGGAGGAGATAGCACCTCCTGAACCAGGTTCCTTTGCTGACGGAACATGGTTGACCTTATCCGTATTTGTGCATGTGGAAATATGGAGTCCAAACCGAACCACGACTAGGTTACTAGCAGAAAGAGTCCGCGACCTTATCTGGGAGACGTTCAAAATTAGGCAAGTGGGCGGTTTGACGGAACATGATAATGGAGTTTTTCGGGATGCCCGAAGATATCATGGATCTATTTACCGGGATGACTTAAATCAATTATAAAGGAGCGAAAAAAGATGGCAGAAGAAAAGAATTATAGAGCCTCTACAGGAGTAGACGGGTTTTATTATGGAATTATTGGTGATGGAACTACAACTACACAAATTGAGCGAGTAAAGTTCTTGCAGGAAATCACGGTGGAAATGCCTCAAGAAGTTGTACGAGCTTACGGGGATAACACCACGGCAGAAATGGCCGTATCCAATGGTGATATTTCTGTCAATTCTACTTTTCACAAGATTCCCATTGAGGACAAACAACGATTGTTAGGGTTGGAAACCGTGGAAGGTTTAACTGCCGTCGGCGGGACGGATAAACCTCCCTATGTCGCTGTAATCTTTGTAAAAACATTTGAAGATGGATCTGTTGAATATGTCGGGCTGCCTAAAGGTATCTTTACCCGTCCGAACGTTTCAGGAAAATCAAAAGCCGGCGGAACTACTGAGTTTACAGCAGAGGAAATTGTCGCTCAGTTTATGGACCGGAAAGTGTCCGGATTTAATTCGGAGAAATCCGTAATTTTTGCTGCAGATAAGAAAAACGAAAATACGAACAGGGACGCATTGTTTACCAAAATATTCGGAGCACCTTTCCCTGGTGCATTACCGGAAGGAGCATAAGCATGACTATTCCTAAATTGAAAAAGGAGTTAACCGCATTGGGCGTTGAGTTCGATGAAAAGGCAACTAAAGAACAATTAGAAAAATTGTTAGAGGAAAAACAAGCAGAAGCCAGTGAACAAGAGGAAACAAATCAACCGGTAGATGTGGAAAAAGAGGAAAAAGAGGTTTTTCCAACGTATGTTGTCATCCACGATTTCAAAGATTTGCAGGATAACAATACAGTATATATTGCTGGAGACATTTATCCACGCAGGGCTGAGAGTGACCCGGATGACAAAAGAATCCAGGAACTCTTATCAAGTGATAATAAAATCGGAAAACCATTGATTAAAGAACAGGCGTAAGCGCTTGTTCTTTTTATCTTTTTGAGAGGGCGGAAAATAAAATGGCAAACTTAAAACGAAACCGAATCGAACTTGTAAAAGAAGTGAACGGGGAAGAAGTGATTACAGAAAACTTTCTTACACCTGTATTCATCCCCTTTGGCGTGGTGTATGAGGCAATGGACTTGAAAGACGAAATTGAAGAAAGCACCAAGACAGAAGAAAAAGGCAAAGACAAAGAACTGATGGACAAGATGGTGCTGTTTGTTGCAGATAGAATCTACAATGGTCAATTCACCAAGGAAGAATTAATCAATGGATTACATGCACCGAATGCCATGCAGGAGTTACAAGAACAGGTGGCCTTTGTCGCCAATGGACAACAGACTGATGCCACAAAAAAGTTCTTAGAGAAGAAGAATTGAGTGATGAAGACTTCTCTCCTTCCAAGCAAAAGGAATACATGGATCAGTTAATTTTGCGAATGATGAAGGATGGGAAAGACATCAATGAAATTCTGAACATGCCCTTTCATTTCATGGTGGAACTCATGAGAGAAAAAAATAAACCAAAACAAGAAAAGTCTTTGATTGCTGCATTCGGCGGTTAAGGGCTTTTTTCTTTGGTATGGAAGGGAGGGTAAAGGTTGGAAAAAATCGAAGGACTCTCGATAGGGTTAGACCTCGATTCCATGAAGGTGGAAAGTGGTTTAACCAATCTGAACTCCAAGCTGAAACTGGTTAACAGTGAAATGAAAGCCAATATGTCGGCTTTTGACCGTGGTAATCGTTCCATTGGCAAGTATGAAACAAGGCTGGCGGGCTTGAATAAGAAAATAGAAGTTCAACGAGCCATCACGGACAAAGCCCAGAAAAGCTATGAAAAAATGGTCAAAGAACATGGGGAAGGCTCCGTGGAAGCAGAAAAGGCGGCTGCTGAATACAACAATCAAGCTGCAGCACTTCGAAACCTTGAGCGCTATGTAGAAGATGTAACAAAAGAATTAAAGGAATTACAGGAAGAACAGCGCATATCGCAGTCTGGATGGAAGAAGATTGGGGATGGACTCGACAACACGGGGCAAAAACTAATTAGTGTAGGAGACGGGTTGAAGAATGTAGGTAAGAATATGACCATGTATCTTACTGCCCCCATGATTGGTCTAGGCTATGCTGCCAATCGGTCTTTTTATGAAATCGATGTAGGACTCGATAATGTAACGAAAGCCACGGGAGCTACCGGGGATCAACTGGATGATCTTCATCAGTCTTTTCGGAATGTTTATGGCCGATTCCCGGCCGATTCTGCAGCACTCGGGAGCGCATTAGGAGAGGTAAACACAAGATTTGCCTTTACCAATGAACAATTGGAAGATTCAACACAAAAGTTTATGAAATTCGCTGATATAACCGGGTTGGATGCCACTACCTCTGTACAGTTGGTCGCCAGGGCAATGGGTGACGCTGGCATTGAAGCACAGAATTATGAAATGGTCCTCGATGGTGTCGCGAAGGCAGCACAAGCAACCGGTATAGGTGCGGACAAGCTGCTAGACTCCATAACTAAGTATGGTGCGCCTATGCGAGCATTAGGTTTCGAGTTGGACGAAAGCACTGCCTTATTTGCCAGTTGGGAACTTGCTGGGGTAAATGCTGAAATAGCCATGTCTGGTCTAAAACAATCCATATCTCGATGGGGGAAAGAAGGAAAAGACCCAAGGGAAGAGTTCAAGAAAACATTGGCGGAAATTGAAAAAGCACCGGATATCGCAGAAGCCACCTCTCTTGCGATTGAGGCCTTTGGAGCAAAAGCCGGACCTGACTTAGCGGATGCAATCCAAGGCGGGCGTTTTGAGTTTGAAGAGTTACTTAAAGTTCTTGAAAACTCAGAGGGGACAGTAGACCAAACCTTCGACAACACCCTGAACAATTCCCAGAAGATACAAGTTGCCTGGCAAAACATGAAATTAATGGGGGAAGACCTCTGGGGGATTGTCGAGGATGCTTTAGCACCTGCCTTTGAGACCTTAGTTACGAAGCTTCAGTCAGGAGTGGAGTGGTTCAAAGGGTTATCGAAAGAAACAAAACTATCGGGCGTTATATTAGCTGGCTTGGTTATGGCTTTGGGTCCGGTAATAGCAGGGATAGGGATATTCCTAACCATGATCGGTTCCATTATGACCGCCTTAGCCCCGGTAATGGCGAGTATCGCAAAAGCTGGCGGACATTTAAAATGGCTTCGTCTTGGTCTGGTGGCTTTTACAGGTCCTGTTGGAATTACCATAGGGCTGCTCACCATTTTAGGTACCGGGTTCATTGCTCTCTATAAAAACTCAGAAAGTTTCCGTGAGGGAATCCAGCAACTAATTGCGAAGATGCAAGTGCTTGGCCAAGATGCACTTAATGCAATAAGGCCGGCTATAGATTCCGTTATACTGTTTTTTCAGGAACAGTGGGCAATTATCCAACAGTTTTGGCAGGAGAACAGCGCTACGATCATGGAGGCATTATCCAATATCGGCAAGTTTATAAAGGCGACATTTGAAAATGTTATTTTACCAGTCATTCAATTTGTGATGCCATTCATTCTTTCTATCATTCAATCAGTTTGGGGAAATATCCGTGGGGTCATAACAGGGGCGCTTGACATCATTATGGGCGCGATGAAATTTTTCTCGGGTTTGCTTACAGGCGACTTCACCAAAATGTGGGAAGGTATCAAGCAGATGTTCTCTGGCGCGATAACTTTTGTCTGGAATCTTATACAGCTATCTTTCTTCGGCCGAATTACGAAAGGGGTAGTTGGATTTGTAAAATCCTTTGGATCCAGTCTTAAAAGTGGATGGGATAATGCCATTTCAGGAATCAAATCTTTTGTCGGTCTAGCCAAAACAAATTTTAAGACCTTCGTAGATGACGGATTAAAGAGATTCAATGATTTGGTTGCCGGAGCAAAGGCACTTCCAGGAAAGATAGGACAAGGAATAAAGAGCATGGCCGGAAAAGTAACCGATGGTGTCCGGGCGGTTGCTAATAATATGGCTTCTATGCTTGGAAAAGGGATTAACGGAGTCATTAACGGAGTAAACTGGATCCTTGGAAAAGTGGGTGCTTCTGGAGCGATTTCTCTTTGGTCTGTTCCACAATATGCAAAAGGGACGGATAATCATCCTGGTGGTCCAGCAATCGTTGGGGAGGAAGGCCGTGAGCTTGCTCATATACCTGGCGTTGGATATGCGATGTTAGGAGAGCAAGGACCACAGTTCTTGAACCTGCCTAAAGGTACATCGGTTTTACCAAACAAAGAAACAGAATCCATGCTATCTAGCCTATACCCTGCTTATGCTGAAGGTACAGGGTGGTTAAAGTCAGCATGGAATAAAACGAAAAACGTTGCATCTGATGTATGGTCCCTCATTACAAACCCATCCAAGCTATTTAGTATGGCATTAGATATGTTTGGTGTTACCACCCCGAGTCTACCGGGAGTATTTGGAGGTTTTGGGAGGACCCTTTTCAACAAGATGAAAACTTCCACGCTGGAGTTCATCACAAATAAGTTGAAGGGTGTGAAAGCGCCAGAGGAATTTGCAACTGGTGGAAAAATAAACGCTAATGGAATATACCGGCTTGCTGAACAAGGTTGGCCGGAGTGGGTCATTCCAACAGATCCGTCCAGAAGAACAGATGCAATGAAACTCCTTGCTTTGGCCGGAAAAGACATTCAAGGCAATAAACGACCGAATCAACTCCCCTCCGCAACAGGCGGTCAAGGTTTTGACTTAGAGAAGAAATTAGATTTGTTAATTTCACTTATTTCTGAGCTTGTTGGATTGGGGCAAGAGCAACTGCAAGCGATATTAGCCGGTCACACTCTTGTCATGAATGATAGAGAAATCGGAAAACAATTAGCACCTATCATCGATGAAATACAAAGAAGACAAAAGAAGGTGAGGGATAAGTTTGAGTAATTCCTTATCGTTCAATGGCATTAAAAAAACATGGCTTTACTTGAGGGCGGGGCGAAAGAAAGCCCCGTTTGCTCCTTTAAGGCGGAATCTTCTATACGTGAAGGGTATGCCAGGGGCGCATCTTCAATCTACTGACACAGATGTATTGGTGATTGAACAACCTATCGGATTCCGTGCCGATAGCGATGAAATAGCACTTCAAATCAAGGATGACCTAGCAAGTTGGCTCATTACAAAAGACCCGGCACCTCTAAGGTTCGATGATGAGCCAGGAAGGACCTACTATGCCGTTGTCCAGAATACACTAGAGGATTTTGAAAAGATAGTGACGTTACGGCAAGGAACAATTCAATTCCTATTATTAGATCCTTATGGTTATGGTTCAGAGAGAATTTATAAGGTGAACGCCACCACAGAGGATATGAATACGCTTGTGATGAATAATCCGGGCAATGTTCAAACCTTCCCAAACTTTCACTTTTTGGTAAAAAAACCACTGACCTACTTGGATATCATTGGTCCTGATGGGTACATGAGGATAGGCAGACCGGTTTCTGTAGAAGAAACCACCATAAATCCTTTGGAATCAATTCTCACGGACAATATGAATACTTTGATAGGTTGGACCAATGCTTCCAATATAGATGGTGGAGTGCGAACAGGTAACTTTCAAGCAAACAGTAACGGCTTCACGGTTAGCGATTTCGGACAGGGAACCTCGTGGCACGGTCCATCTTTACAGAAATCCCTCGGACAGACATTGGAAAACTTCCAAGTAGAGATGCATTTTACCTTGCGTTCTTTACGTAACACTGAGGTAGGAAGGATTGAACTTTACCTGGTGGACGAAAACGGAAATCATTTTGCCAAAATAGCCATGAAAGACATCCTGACAGGAGACTTCCTTAATCAAGCAGAAATAAGGGTAGGTCCACTGGTTACGGGACAATACATTGTTTCTGGAACACCAAGGGTGCCGGATCAGTGGAGGCCATTCACCGGTTTAATCCGTATCAGTCGAGTAGAAGGTAAATGGGTGGCATATGTGGCCAACATAGCAGGAAAACATGTAGCACCTCTACATGGAACTTTCCTAGATAACGGTGTCCTCCCGAAGCTTGCAGCTGTACAGGTTCATATTGGTGTGAGTAGAGACAGGAGTCCGGCTCAAATGACTATTCGCCAAGTGAAGGTCTGGAAACGAAATGTGATTAAGGATGACGATGTCCCTTACATCGCACATCCAGGAGACGAGATTACCATTGATCATAAAAATAGCTCCATTCAGATTAATGGAGAAGATATGAAGAAGTTAAAAGATTTTGGGTCCACCTATTTTCCTTTGCAAAAAGGGGATACAGCATTATTAATTTCTCCTGGGGACGCGGTGGATGCAGAAGGGAAAGCAAGGGGGGCTTACCATTAGTCAGATCCATTTTTTACATCATCAAACGGACGAAATTTTGGATGACTTACAGAACCGAGTAGGCTCCTCTGCTTTTTGGGCAGATGAACATATCGAGGACCTCAAAAGCAATGAGGAAACATTCGACTTCACCATGCGAGCCGATATCCCGGCTTCTGCTCATGCAACGAAAAAAAACCGCGTTGTAATCCCAGATGCAGATGGAAACTTAAGAGAATTCATTATTTATGAAGTGATTCAAGACAATCACATGGAAAAAGAAGTGTATACCATCGCTTCCTATACAGAACTGGAAAAGCAAAGAAAGCCAATTCCTCCACAGGAATTGGAATCTCAGACCGTCAATATGGCAGTGGATTGGACACTTGCAGGAACAGAGTGGGAACGTGGGATTACAGAGTATGCAGGGATACGAAAAGTAACCATTGATAATTACACAAATCCTCTGAAACTATTAAAACAACTGGCCACCCTTTTTGGTCTAGAACTTCGTTTTAGAGTTGTAAGGGATCGCAATCGAATCGTTGGCCGTTATGTGGATATGGTAAGGAAAAGAGGAGAGGATACCAAGAAAGAAACCGTGTTAGGCAAAGACTTAGTGGGTATCCAAAGGCGTGAAGCTACCGATATCGTAACGGCTTTACTTGTCGTTGGTCCAGAAAGAGAAGATGGAGAGCGTTTAACAGCCGAAGTGGTAGATGAAGAAGCATTTCAACGTTGGGGAAGGAACGGCAACCACCTGTGGGCCCTTTATGAGCCTGAAACGGAAAACGAGGAAATCACCTTGTCTAGGCTTATTCACCTAGGTAGAACACAACTGGATAAGATGATTAACACGATTGTGCAGTATTCTGCCACCTCTGTAGGATTGGAAGAAAACTTTAACCTTTCCCATGAAAAGGTGAGAATTGGTGATGTAAACCGTGTCAAAGATACTTCATTTGTTCCTCCACTCTATATGGAGGCACGAATCATCAAAGTAACCCGTTCCATATCGGATACGAGTAAACGATCCTATGTCCTAGGGGACTTTATTGAATATAGTGAGGATGATATATTAAAGACCTTCCGTCAACTACAAGTTCTTTACGGTGCCAAAGTCATCCGAAGCGACACACCTCCACCTAATCCTAAACAGGGGATGATATGGGTAGATACAAGTGGAAAGTTAGATGTTATCTATACTTGGAATGCTGCCACAAAGCAATGGGAAAAGGCAGTCCCTTCCCACGCTGAAGAGGTTGGAGCCTACGACAAGGAAACAGTAGATCAAAAAGATCAAAGTGTGTATGATGACTCCACTTGGTACACAGATATAGTGTCTGAAGAAAAAAAGCAAGAAGCAATCAATCATACAAACACCGAAGTCCAGAAACGTGAGCTTGCTATTATTAGACAAGACACAGAGCCTACAGGTTCCAATTATGTAGTAGGGCAATTATGGCTTAGGACCACGGACGATGCATATTTCAAATGGACAGGGAACGCGTGGAAGCAGCTGACACCTAGCCTGGCGGAAGTTGGAGCAAAAGCTGGATTGGATTATGTAAATGGAGAATTGAATGCAAAAGCGAGCATTGAGGCTTTAGCATCAAAAGCAGATTTAGAATATGTAGACGGCCAATTAGTTTCCAAAGCTAATAAAGCCGAGACCTACACTATTTCCGAAGTAGATAATGCCTTGGACTCAAAAGTAAGCATTCTCACCTACACTACGGATCAAAACGGAGTGGTGCAACGGTTGGAGAGTGCAGAGAGCCGGATAACACAATCAGAGACTGAAATCACTTCAAAGGTTTCTAATACAGTTTACCTTGCCGACAAAAATAACTTGCAAGGTCAGATAGATGAGAAAGCCAATCAAACAACAGTCAATGGGATTAGTAGTAGACTAACAACAGCTGAATCCACCATTACGCAACAAGCCGATGAAATTGCAAGTAAGGTAAATCAGACAACCTATGATACCGATCGTAATGGCATTGTAACAAGGTTAGACACTGCTGAAAGTACATTAACGCAACATGCCAGTCAGATTGCGTCTAAAGTCTCCCAGACAGACTTTAATAGTTTGTCGGGACGAGTTTCTACTGCGGAATCTTCAATTACTCAACAAGCAGGGTTGATTGAACAAAGGGTTACGAAAACGGAATTTGAAAATTTGTCTTTTGGTGGTAGGAATTTGATGTTGGATTCCAAAGTTCAAGCAAACACAACATCCTATCTTGTACGGCAATATATCCTATCAGAAGATTTTATTACCGGTCAACAGTACACCTTTGTAATAAAAGGTAGTGTGCCAGATGGTCAAAGATTTGGGATATGGCAAAATGGAGGAAATACCAGCCGGGGATATGCAACTGAGATTTATAGTGATGGGGTTACTTATATTACTTTTACTGCTGCAGCCACAACAGCCGGCAACGAAAGGCGGTTAAGCCTTTATAATTTCCCTAGTAATACCACACGTGCCACCGTGGAATGGGTTGCATTATATAAGGGAAATAAACCGTTTGATTGGACACCAGCACCAGAGGACGTAGATGGAGCAATTTCCGGATTAGGTTCTAGAATAAGCACCGCCGAATCCTCCATTACCCAACAGGCAAATGCTATTAACCTAAGAGTGAAAACAGAAGATTACACAATAGATCAGAACGCTTTAAAGTCGAGAGTTTCAACAGCGGAATCAACCATTACCCAACATGCTAATGCTATCAGTCTTAGAGTAGAGAAGGATGGGGTCATTTCTTCTATCAATCAATCTCCCGAGAGTATAAGGATAGCAGCAAGCAAGATTCATATTGATGGTAATGTGACCTTTTCAAATGGCTATAATCCATTAGAGAAAGAGACACCTGCGGGTGCACTGAGTAAGGCGAACGCTGCTTTAAATAGTGCAATAGAGTACACCAACCAATCAACCGGAAACCTTGTAGACAACCCTACTGCTGGGAAAGGCCTAGGTAGATGGAGTGCAAGTGGATTAAGTGTAGTTAATCATACGTTTGATGGCGTATCGGTTCCCGTCTTGCAATCTAGTGTGTCAACCGACACTCAAAACTATAGTGGGTGGTTTGATGTAGATCCCTCTAAAGCCTACGAGGTTTCGGTTTGGTTTAAAAAGAGCGCGTCAACAGGTATAACCTATCTTGGCTTGAATGGCGCCAGTGGGGCTAATGGTGGTGGCTCTAGCGTTGGGTTCGTAGACGTGAGGAGCTCAACGGGAGGAATAGCAAACGCAAATAATACCAACTTCTATTTCTTCAACCACGGATCTGGTAGTTCTCCTACAGATTGGGTTAAGGTAGTGGGATATATCATGCCTGCAGGAACCAATAGCTCTGATTTAGTGGGAGTAGGGGACTTCCCTCCTATATCTGGAGGGTCATATAATAACAATGCTATAATGAAGCCTAATCACAGATCGATACGCATACGATTCCTAAATTGGAGTAACTCGGGTACGACCCGACAACTGTGGGTAGCAAACCCAAAAGTCCAAGAGGTAGATCCATTATCTGTGCTAAGAGCTGCTAAATCTAAAAGGTATGTAGATGAATGGGCTTGGGGAGATACAACGGAAATTAACGGAGGAAAAATCAGAACTAAAACATTAGTTGCGAATCATATTGCTTCTCTAAACGGCTTGAACGTTGGAAACGGACAATTCCAAGTAGATAACTCCGGTAATGTTACCATGCGCGGTCACTTAGACGGGGCAACCGGTACTTTTTCAGGGGCTGTAGTAGGTGGGAGTTTCGAAAGGACTTCTACATCAGCTGGGAACAGGACAATCATTAATGAGAACGGTATTTTTGTACAGTTTATTAACAGTTCGGCAACTACTGTGGAACAGGTTAGTTTGCAAGGAAATAGTGTTGCTTGGTTGAATAACACAGGCACGAGCATTCTCGGTACCATTCGCTATAGCGTTAATTCTTTGCGAATTAATTCGAGTATTGTAGGAATAGATGGGAATTTGATGACTGATCAAATAAATACATCAGATTATCTTTGGGTTAGAAGAAGCAGTGTTTCCTCAGCAGCGTTTTTTACCAATAGGAGTACAGGAAGAATTGCTGAATTTAGGTCTGGAGCTGGTGATGGATCTGTGAGGTCTTACATTGATAACGATGGTACCTTGGCAACTAATCGCATACTTGGAGTTGCAAACCCTAATGTAGTGGCCATCGGTAATACAGGTATTGATTTTGACAATGCTGGTGGAGCTATGCGTCTGAGAATCAATGCTAGCAACTATATTATGATATCAAGTAGTGGGGAGATACGATTCATACAAGATGGGTTAGAACGTCACACCTTCCGTACCAACGGAACCAAACAAGGTGGATCTATCGTAGTTGATAATGTAAATCTAGGTATGTCTCCAGTAGATAGTCCGCAATATTTATTGGAGTATATCCAATTTAATATACCCTTATCAACCAATGGAACCACTGTTTATATAGACTCTACTTATCTAAAAACAGTAGAAAATTTTGCAGTTTTCCCAAACAACGGCCAGATTGTAGAAAAAGGAAAAGACTATTTCATCATTAAGGGAACAGGTGTTGCAGATTGCCGAATTGTAGGAGAGCGTATAGGCTATGCCGGAAAGTTCTATGAAGTAATGAACAAAGTACAAGCTGCATAATTCAAACAGACAGGACTATTTCCCTGTCTGTTTTTTATTATTAAAAAATTGGAGGAACTAAACATGCAAATCAAATTAAAGTATGAGTTTATTGGAGAAATTATTGGCTTTTTATATAACCTGTCTCTAAAAGGAAAACAGTCTCGCCACCGAACACGCTTAGTCAATGCCCTTCAAGACAAACATAAACTGATAGCTGCAGAAGAACTGGAAATCATCAAAGAATTCGCTGGTGTGGATAAGGAAGGTAAGCCAAATCAGACGGAAAAAGGTGGCTTTGATATAAAAGATGTCGAAGGCTTCAAGAAACAACAGGACGAGTTATTTGAAGAAATGTTTATTCTTGAAGGTGGTGATAACCATGGGATGCTGAAGACTGTGAAATCCATTGTCTTTGATTATGACGAGGAAGTTAGTGGTAGGGAGGCTGTGGTCTATGACCATCTATGTGAAGCCTTTGAAAATGCCAAAGAAGAAGAAGAAAAGGAGAGTGCTGAATAATGAATATCCAAATTAGTACAACAAGCGTCCAGTATGATGACCAAGGTAATGTTAGCACAGTTCAAGTGCATTTTAGAGGTCATGATGATGCAAGGACTATCAACATTAATGGGTATATCCCTCTAAGTGCAGAAGAATACCAAGGGAATGAAGCTTTACCTAAGTTAGTTGAGATTGTAAAGCAAAATCTTGTCAACCGTTTAGCTGCTTAGTGTGATTCAAATAGATAAAATAGGGGCTAAATGCCCCTATCATGTTAGGGGGCCTTACCGTTGTTATCATTGGAGGAGGAGCAAATGAGGGACCAAGATGTTAGAGAAATGAAGGACGGGATTAAAGACATACAAAAAACCCTCCATGAAGTTGATAAAACAGTGTTTAGTCACACGGAAAAATTCGAAAATCTTCGCAATGTAAAAGAGTTGGCGGAGCGTACGGACGAAAGCGCAAAGTCGGCACACAAGCGTTTAGACAAGGTAGAAGATGATATAAAAAAACAGTTTGATGACTTTAAAGAACTAGTCGAAAACTCTAATAAAATGCACGAAAAAAATTATAAAAGCATGAAGACTTTCGCCTGGAAGGTCTTTTTTCTTTTCGCCACACCATTTGCTGCAGGGTTTGGTGCCTTTTGTTGGGTCATATTTCACAATGGATTAGGAATGGGAGGAGAATAATTATGTACACAAAACCACAAACATGGAAAGACTGGGGCATTTTACTAAGTGCTTGGGGATCTGCAGTAGCACTGTTTTTGACTGCGGTGTTTGGCTGGGATATTGAGAAGTATGTCGGGCCGTTTGTAGCAGCTGTCATGTTGACGATATTCCTTACGTGGAACTTATGGGGCATATGGAAGAACACCCATGTTAGCAAGAAAGCACAAGCTCAAAAGCAAGCATTACAAATGCAAGGACTGATTAAGAAGTAGAGCTGCCATCCGTGGTGGCTTTTTCTTTTGGGGAAGTGAGTGGTATGTAATCTATTTCGGCACTATCAAACAAGCAGTTATTAACTAGTTTCATAAAAAACTATGAGGTGATGAAAAAATGGTAAAAGTATTTATCGATCCTGGACATGGTGGAACAGATCCTGGTGCAGTAGGAAACGGATTACAAGAAAAGAACCTTACTTTGCAGATTTCAACACTTATTAGAGACATGCTAGTAAATGAGTACAATAATGTATCTGTGCTTATGAGCAGAACTGGAGATCAAACACTTTCTCTGACTCAACGTACTGACGCAGCCAATGCATGGGGAGCGGAATTTCTGTTATCGGTTCACATTAATGCTGGAGGAGGTACCGGATATGAAGACTTCATCTATCCAGGAGTGGGAGCTCCAACAACGACATATCAGAATCTAATTCACGAGGAAATCATGAAACTCGTAAACTTCCGGGATCGTGGAAAGAAAACAGCAAACTTCCACATGCTTCGCGAATCACGAATGCCAGCGTTACTAACTGAAAATGGTTTTATTGATAATACTGAAGATGCAGCAAAGCTAAAATCAGCTTCTTTTATTGAAAGTATTGCACGTGGCCATACTAATGGTATCGTTCGTAGCTTTAACCTAACAAGAAAAACATCTGAGATTTATCATACTGTTGTAGCAGGAGATACGGTTTACTCCTTGAGTCAGCGATATGGCAGCACGGTCCAACAAATTAGAGATTGGAACAATCTTGATAGTAACTATACAATTGTTGTAGGCCAAGTCCTTTTGGTTTCTGGTGGGCCGAGCTCTATTACTAATACAACTAAGGCAGCACAAGGAAGTCAAAAAACCACAAGTATTGTTGATTACTTGAATTCCATCAATCGAGATGCTTCTTTTGAAAATCGTGAAAAGTTGGCCAAGCAACATGGTATTAAAAATTATAAAGGAACTGCAGTACAGAACACACAATTGCTGAATAAGTTACGCAAATAATATCCCAAATATATTTGATTAATGAGATTAAAAAAAGAAGCATAATCAATTAATAAATTGAAATGCTTCTTTTTTGAAACTTAAATTTATGGATTACAACCCGCTAAGACCGTTTTGGTGTACCCCACGTTTGGTCTGCTTGGTTCCAAGTTCCATGGGTTTTTGCTAGCTGCATGGTTAAAGTGGCAAGTGAATTGATCCTTCATTCCTGTAGTGTTATACCAATTAGTACTACTAGAATGAACAGCTAATACTTTCTGCCATGCGTCACTAAGCCTTACTAAAGCATCATACTCATTCTTTGCTCCAGTTAGATAAGGTTTATGAGTTAAACTTAACGACATTACACCGCTTCTAGTGATCCATGAGAAGCTTGAAAAATATGTTGAATAATATGTTGCTGACATCGTTACAATTAGCTGAGTAGGCTCAGCAATTTCATCTGAATCAATGTAAAGTTCTAGCACATTATCATTTCTAACCTCTGCACTTATTGTTACATCATCACTAGCAGATTCAGTAGTTATTATTCCAATAGAGTTTTCGCTTTCATCAAGGATGTTTGAAGCTCCATTTGAATTATTGTTTTCATCTTTGGCTAAATTAATCTTTTCCCCGTTATTCAATACAAATGGAATTTCAATTGTTTTGCCTGCCATTGATGGTTCTAAGTATATAGTTTGAGTGATACTATCTTCTGTAACATCTTCACTGTATGTTACATTTTTATTATCATTTAAACTAAAAAAGCTGAAAAAGTTATTTGAGGAACTTAATTTTGGCTCTCCTATTCCAATTGAAGTCCCTGTTTCAGTCGGAATTGTTGTTGAACTTTCAAAACTTTGTGCTGCTGTTGATACCGGTTGAAAAGTACTTAATGACAATAATACTACTAACAATATGAGTGGTGTTTTCTTTAAACTACTTATCATATTATTTCCCCCTTATTCGTATTTTGTAATATATTACAAAAATGATTCTATCAAAATAACAAAAGAGTAGCAAGAACTTTTTTCCATAAAATCTATTTTTTTACTTTTTTGCAATTGAAATTATTGGATTTAGTAGACTTAATATCATTACACTTATGAAAATATAGGTTGAGATCGAATCTCCTACTAAACCCAATTCGTCTGCAATTACTCCATGCATATAAATTGAGAAGCAGGAAGAAAATATACTTACTAAAGAAATTAGAACAACACTAAAAGTATTAACTATAAATATTTTGCTGCGATTAAAGAAAAGTGAAATTGAAACAGTAAATAAAATTAAAAGCAAAAAAATAAAGAAAAATCTAAATAAAGTTACTTCAACCATTACATAATACCTCCTAATTATTAACTATAACTAATTTTCAATGGTTATATTAACATAGAAAAAGTTAGTTATGCATAATCGAATTACACGTAAGATACTTTTCAATGTAAATACACCTTTAGCAATATATCATAATATGTATACCCAAATCTCTAAATATTCCTAGAAGAATATTTCACGTGGAGTTTACTCAATTTATTATACTACTAAAAAATTGCGTTTCTAATTCGTTTGACTTTTGTTCTATGACCCCCTCAACATAACAAATAAAAAACTTGGATAAGTTGATAACATCTATAATTATTCTTTCTACCTTCATCTTTCTTCAAACTCCAACCACCTCCTTATCAGGATTTCTAATTAGTTCCCAAATTTCTATTTTGTTTCTCATATACTACCAATCTCCTAAACTTCGATAATATTATCGATTTGGCCCAAATTCGTTCAATTGGTCGATTTGGGAGAGATCAAGGAGTGAGTGTACTTAATGTAGGCATCAAATTGACGTGAGGCTTTGAAAAAAGTAAGAGGTTGGGAGAGAGCGTCTGTCCTTGAAGAAAAGTTTCCCCAAAAGCTCCCCCAACCTCCCCCAAATGAAACAATGAAAATACGTTATATTACAAAGCAGAGGCAAAACAAAAACCCCTGTAAACGTTGATACAACAACATTTACAAGGGTTTTTAGTTATGCTATTTAAATAGCAATTCACTTAACGAGAGTAGAACTCAACGATTAGTGCTTCATTGATTTCAGCAGCTAATTCAGAGCGCTCAGGTAGACGAGTGAACGTACCTTCTAAAGCGTCAGCAGTGAAAGTTAAGAATTCTGGTACGAAGTTGTTTACTTCTACAGATTCTTTAACAGAGCTTAGGTTGCGAGACTTTTCGCGAACTCCGATTACTTGACCAGGCTTCACGCGGTAAGATGGGATGTCTACGCGAGATCCATCAACCGTGATGTGACCGTGGTTAACTAATTGACGAGCTCCACGACGAGTGCGAGCAAGACCTAAACGGTAAACTAGGTTGTCTAAACGAGATTCTAAAAGAATCATGAAGTTTTCACCGTGTTTACCTTGCATTTTACCAGCAGCATCGAAAATGCTACGGAATTGACGCTCATTTACGCCGTACATGTGACGTAATTTTTGTTTTTCTTGTAATTGTAAGCCGTACTCAGAAAGCTTTCTACGTTGGTTAGGACCGTGTTGTCCTGGTGCGTAAGGACGCTTTTCTAATTCTTTACCTGTACCGCTTAATGAAACGCCTAGACGGCGAGAGAGTTTCCAACTTGGACCTGTATAACGAGCCATGAATGACTCCTCCTTCGTGTTATTATTTGTTGTAAAATAATAACAGATGTGACTAATCTACGATGACCATTTTGTTTTCATGTATCCTCGCTCTGCAGCAAAGAGTTACACGATACACCTCCGTAAAAGCTTACGGGGAACAGAATGAATCAAAATAGCATACCACATAGGCTGCAATATTTTACACAAAGGCTATTATATCGGAAAAATAGATAAGAAGTCAAGGATAGATCAGAAAAGTTTTGGGGACTGTGCAGAAAGATCACAGAACTATTTTGAAGTGGAACATATTAAATAGGAAAAAGTAGTAGATGATTATGATATAATTTTCACAGAATTAAATCAAGGTGGAATGAAGATGTATAAGGAAACAGGCAAGGAAAAGATCATTCGATTCTCCATTATTGCTGCAATAGCTACTGTGACACTGTACTTATTTGTAAATCAGTACACTCCGAAAGAAGAATATACGGCTGCCATACCACAGAAAAACGAGGTCAAACAAATGGCTGTGGTTCTACAGGAAAAAAATCAAGGGCAGGATTCCCCGAAGTTGGTAATGATCAAAGAGCACGAGGGGGAACCAATTCTTGTTACCTATATGGTGGATATAGAGAATAACTATCGTTTTGAAACACTTCATGCCGTCAACTTGAAAAATGCTCCCACCGATATACAAAAGGATCAAAAAACGGATGGGGTATGGCTGAAGGAAGGAAAAAACTGGACCTATTATAATCCGGAATTGCAGGTAGAGAAGAGGCAAGGGGAATTCAGACTAGAGGCTGAGAAAAGTTTTTCAACTAATATAGAAGAATTGGAAACAAACAACTACGTCTTGCAGATAAACAATAAGCAAGGTCCTATTCTGGAAAAGACTTTGGAAGAAAAACCGATTTCTGTTGTTCGCCTTTCAGAGAATAACGATCTTTGGTTCGTTCTATTTGAAAAAGATACAATTTTATTAGTCCCTTAAAATAATGCTAGGAAAATGTTACCTATTACCGTTATAATATAGGTAATAAGTAATATAAAAGGTGAAAATAATGGAATCCAATAACAAGATGCTCGAAATTAAAAGCAGAATATTTGATTTTTTCCTTTCGTCTTCCGATCTAACCCAAACTACTTTTCTGACGCAGCTGCAGCTTCTATTAATACAGGAGCTCCGGGCAGAACAGGCAATCATCACATTGGAAGGAAGCCATGTAGCACGAAATCAGTCCACTATTTGCGAGCAGGCTGTATCCTATGCCACAACCGTAAATAACGGTAGCAATATGGAAAATGTAGTCATACCTCTTTTCGATGAGGAAGATGCCATTGGTAAGATAGATCTGCATTTCCTTTCTCCGTTACCCCTTCCATTAGATAGCTTCAATCATCTTTCAGAAGAACTTTCAACCATTTTTCAACATTACAATCAATACATACATAAAAGGTACATTGAGAAACAATATGAAAAATTATATAAAATCACATCCAATTTCCATTCTGATATGAAAGTGGAAAGCATTTTATCTGAAGTTATCAAGTTATTGCAGGAAATGTATGACGACTTTTCCTATCTTCTGTTGCTTACTTCGGATAATGATGGACTTCAGCATTTACCTATCAAGAAATTGGACTTTGATGATTCAAACCTATGCGCCATGAATGCCTATGTGACAGGTGAGGTTCAATATGAGAATTCGATTAAAGATAGAAGGGCCAACATCTATGTACCAATAAAAGGTGGACAAGGGGTGTACGGGGTACTTCAAATTATCTCCCTTGATACAACCATCCTCCCTGAAACAGAGATAGGATTCATCAAGCTGATTGCAGATGCCGCTGGTTCAGCACTTGAAAACACACAGCTCTATCAGCAATCTAAACAAGTCATTTCCGATTTACAGCTGATCAATGAAACCTCCCATCAATTGAATACTAATCTTAGGCTGTCGGAAGTAACCACGTTCATGGTCAAAAAAATCCTGCACTCCTTTGAGGCGAAGGAAGCCGCTTTTGTCTTATTTAAAGAAAAAGGGGCGGAGGTATTGCCTGGGTCAACCAGATTCTTTCAACAAGAGGACATCAACAGCTACTTGATACATATGGAGGAGTATCTCTATTCAGATGGGGAGCCTCTCTTTATTGGAGACCTGAGAGTGCATAAGCGCTTAGCGGACCTTCCTTTTTGCTCATGTATGATTATTCCGATGCTGGCTCCGAATGGGGTTAAAGGTGCATGTGTCGTCACGCATCCATTGCCTTACTTTTTCAGCTTTGAACAGTTCAAGCTGCTTCAATCGCTGATTCATCATTCTACATTGGCCTTCAATAATTCCATGTTGCGGGAGGAATTGGAGCGATATGTGATTACTGATTACCTGACAAAGCTCTATTCCCGAAAATATCTGGATGATAAAATAGAAAAGTCGATGAAGCATGATTCATATGGCACCTTCATTCTATTGGACATTGATGATTTTAAAATTGTCAATGATACATATGGACATCAGGTGGGAGATAAAATCCTCATTCAGGTTGCCAATATCATTAAAGCTAATATTAGAGAGACGGATATTGGTGCAAGATGGGGTGGAGAAGAGCTTGCTATCTATTTGCCAAAAATCGATCTTACTTTGGCAAAGAGCATTGTTGCTAGAATAATAGACAAGATAAGGGATGAGACTAGTCCGGGTATTACTGTATCTTGTGGAATATCATTCTGGAGCAAACATACACAGGATACCCCTAGAGAACTTTTTCATAGAGCGGACTTTGCTCTTTATAAGGCGAAAGATCAAGGGAAGGATCAGATGTGTATTGAACCTTCAAGAATGAGCAAGTAAATCAAAAGTTAATTATCTGAAAAATCAGACCTGACCCTTCCTTAATATCAACAAAGGAGGGGTTTTTTATCATGTGAAAAATTAAAAGAAAACGCTTTCATTTTTTCGTTCTTTGCCATATGCTAGTATTGGATGGGAAATTGGAAGGGAGAAATTCTTATGGAAAAGCAAAACAAGCAACAGTTTGAGACAGAAGTTATTCACCATGGATATGATAGTTCCATTTATCAGGGAAGTTTGGCACCGCCAATCTTTCAAACTTCTACCTTTTCCTTTCAAACGGCACAACAAGGGGAAAATAGATTTGCCGGAGAAGAAGAAGGTTATATATATTCAAGGCTTGGAAATCCGACAGTGAAAATGCTAGAGGAGCGAATTGCAGCCCTTGAAAACGGGGAAGCGGGTCTAGCATTCGGCTCTGGAATGGCGGCGGTGTCCGCGGTATTGATTGCTTTAACTAAAAGCAATGATCATATCCTTTGTTCTCAAGGGATTTATGGCTGTACGTTTGGATTATTACAATTATTAAAAAATAAATATGAGGTATCACATAGCTTTTGTACGATGCAATCCGAGGAAGAGATTAGGGCAGCGATTCAACCGAATACAACCTGCATCTATGTGGAAACGCCCATAAACCCTACGATGGCGCTGATTGACCTTGACCTTATCGTATCTATTGCAAAAGAGAAAAATATAAAAGTGGTTGTGGATAATACATTCTGCTCTCCCTATCTGCAGAAGCCACTTGATATCGGTTGTGACATTGTCATTCACAGTGCTACCAAATATATCGGTGGGCATGGCGATGTTATTGCAGGATTAATCGTTGGTTCCAAAGAAATGATCACGGAAATCTCCATGACCACCTTAAAGGATATCGGTGGAGTGATGTCTCCGTTTGACGCTTGGCTTTTAATCCGTGGATTGAAGACATTGCATGTTCGTCTCGATCGCCACTGTGACAATGCAGAATATATCTTCGAGCAATTGGAAGCACATCCGATGGTGGAGAAGGTCTATTACCCTGGTGATAAGAAAAGTGAAGCATATTATATTATGCAAAAGCAGATGAAGAAGGGTGGAGGGCTAATCTCTTTTACTGTCAAAGGCGGAAAAGAAGAAGCGCAATCACTATTGAATCAGTTAAAGCTGATCAAAATTGCTGTGAGCTTGGGAGATGCTGAAACATTGATCCAGCATCCTGCCACGATGACACATGCGGTTGTACCGAAGGAAAATCGTGAGCAAATGGGTATAACAGAAGGACTATTGCGTCTTTCTGTAGGGCTTGAAGGCAAGGAAGATATTTGGCAGGATTTGAAGCAGGCATTGGATAGTTTATAAGAAGCATAGAAAAAGCGCCAAACCCTAAACCTTAGGGACTTGGCGCTTTGTTTATTTTAAAAATTACATGAAACTGTTGATTTCCGTTCCAGGCGCTTCGCTTGCCTGCGGGCGGTCCGTGAGCCTCCTCACTTTGTTGCGGGGTCTCACCTGTCCCTTCCTCCCGCGGGCGTCTGCGCGCCTTCCACTCCAATCAACTTACATCTATTTTCACCATTGAAACCTTATCATGCTTGTGCCAGCAAGATGGATACGAACTTTTCTAGATACACCTTGTCCAGCTCATCAAATCGATCTTTGATGGGACTGTCAATATCCAAGACACCAATAACCTTGCCGTCTACCACCATTGGTACGACGATTTCGGACTGGGAAGCAGCATCACATGCAATATGACCTGGAAATGCATGTACATCTGCAATTAGCTGTGTGTCTTGGGTGGAAGCGGCGGTTCCGCATACTCCACGACCGAACGGAATTCTTACACAAGCAGGAAGTCCTTGGAAAGGGCCCAACACCAACATGTCTTGTTTGGTTTCATCAATCAGGTAGAAACCGACCCAGTTTGTATTGTCTAAAAAGACATTCAATAAAGCGGAAGCATTAGAAAGGTTTGCGATGAAATTAGGTTCATCCGAAATTAATGCTTGCAGCTGTTTTAAGACAAGCTCGTAATTTTCTTCTCGCGTTCCTTTGTAGTTTTCGACTTGAAACATCATAATCCCCTCGCATTTTCAGAACTTATTGTGGAAAAACAACTATTAAAGCAGAATACCGATTGAAGTTGTCGACATTTAATAAAAGGATATACGTTCATCTTCACGAAATCAATAATTAAGATCCGATATCACCAGAAAGGGTGAATGAATATGGAAACGACGAAGCAAAGAATCATTGACGCAGCGATTATTCTATTTAATACAAAAGGCTATGATGGAACCTCGATACGGGAGCTGGCAAAAAAGGCGAAAGTAAATATTGGGCATATTTCCTATTACTTTGATAACAAAGCCGGTCTGCAAGAACATCTCCTTTCAAGCTTCTTTGACCAATACGTAACCATATTGGAGAATGTCTATAAAAAAATGCCTGTCATTTCAGCACAAGAGTGCATATTAGAATGTGTGGAAAAAACAATGAAGTTTCATAGGGAGAACCGTCAGCTTGCGCGGTATGTCTATCGCGAGGTCACATTAGATACCATGCTTGTCAGGGAAATAATGTCCACCTACCTGACTAAGGAAAAGTATTATTTTAAAGCCATTCTAGAAAAAGGGCATAAATCGAAGGAATTTGTTGTTCACTCTGTGTTACTTGCTGTTATGCAATTAAAGAGCATGATCAGTACCCCATTTCTCCAATCCCAGTATCTTGCGGAAGTCTGGCATATCATGCCTTATGAGACTTCCGCCATTGATCAGTATGAGAAGGTGATTGTACAATGGCTGAAGCAGTCCATCTTCGCCAAGCCGCAGATTGAGAAAATAGCCCTATAGCGTACCGTGTACCTCAACACCTATCTCAACAAAAATAAATCTTTATCCATAAATTCATATCCTTGCGCTAATCCCTTTGCTGTATGGGCATCCGACCCATAGATTAATGGGATTTTTCTTTTGTGTGCTTCTCTTGCAATGGAAGCTGGCGGATAGGAATCCCCGCATAAAGGTTTGACAAAGCCAGCCCCATTGTAATCCAGCTCATACCCCTTTAAAGCGATGGCATCAAGTATCGGCGCCGCATATTCCATGATTGGCGTTGTGTGTGGAAATTTTTTCTTGAATTTCTCCACTAGGGTGATATGACCGATCCGTCGGGGTTTATATGGGCCGAGATCACTTTCAATGGATTGTAAAAGGGCGGAATAATAGATTTCGTAGATGGAGGATAGACCTCCAAAGATTCCGATCATCCGTTCAAATTCTTCCTCACTGAAGTCCATGCAATAATACTTTTCCTCATCTTTCAGAAAGTGAACAGACAAGATGCTGTCATCTAAGCAAGGGCCGATCTCGTTTAAAAACTCTCGGATTTCTTTTTCATACCCATCAATATAATCAACTTCTAGTCCGATATTTATTTTTATAGAGGATGCATAGTAGGATTTTATTTTCTGCAATTCTTCTAAATAGTTTGGAAGCCTGGACCATTCCATGGCACTATCTTTATCTGGAGCCGGATCATGGAAACCCTTAGGTAATGGAGCGTGCTCAGTAAAAGAAATTTCTTGGTACTCTAGTTCTAAAGCATGTTTAATATACTTTTCTATCTTATCTGTGCTACCATGCGGACAATAGGGTGTATGGACATGTTTGTCGATTATCAAGAAAAACCCTCCGATACTAGAAGAAATATGTAAAAAATTTAAAAATATTGGTCAAAAAATGTCGTTTACATGGTATCATAAAAACATTCAAATATAAATAAAATGGGGCAGATATACATATCGACCCATTTACCTATTTTTATACATAATTTCTGCAACGGAAGAATAGCCATTTTTTTATACGAATTAATTAATATGAACATACAAGACATGAAACCACCATCCGGGTAGAAGGGGACTAGGCATGGAAATAATCATTGGGATTTTAGCACTAGTAGTTTTATTTATCAGTGTCAGCTTTTTAAGAAGAAAGAAGATTTACGAAGAAGTGGATCGACTAGAGACGTGGAAGGTTTCGATCATGAACAAGCCCGTATCGGAAGAGCTTTCCAAAGTGAAAGATCTGAACATGACTGGGCAGACGGAGGAATTGTTCGAAAACTGGCGTTATCAATGGGATGACATATTATCTACAGAGCTTGTGGGCATCGAGGAATATCTCTTTGATGCAGAAGACTATGTGGATAAATACCGTTTTAAAAAAGCCAAAGAAGTATTGTCGATAGCAGATGACAAGCTTCGTGATATCGAAATGAAAATCAAATCCATTTATGATGAGTTAGATGATCTGATAGGTAGCCAGGCAAAGAGCGTGGAACAAAACGAAAAACTGGAAGGAAAGTACGCCGATTTAAAGAAGCAACTGTTAAATCAACGCCATCAATACGGGAGTACAACCCCTTTATTGGAAAAAGAACTGGAGCAGATTGAGCAGCTATTTGTAGAGTTTAACGAGGCAATTTCCAACGGTAACTACTTGGTTGCACGAGAGTTGATAACCCAAATTGAAGAGGAACTGTCAGGTTTCGAAGCGAAAATAGAGCACATTCCAGGCCTTCTTATAGACTGTCAGTCCGTGATCCCAAGTCAACTAGCAGAAGTGGAGACGGGTTACAAGGAAATGCTTGAGGAAGGATACATTTTGGACCATGTCAATCTTGAGGAGAGTCTCTTAGGTTTGCAGGACAAAATAAAGCAAATCTCTAAGCTTCTGATGGAAACAAAGGTGATGGAAGCCAAAGAGGGCATCGAGGTTATTAAAGCCGAAATGGAAGAGTTATACGACCAAATAGAAAAAGAGGTGCTTGCAAAGCATTTTGTCGTTAAAGAACTTCCTTCTGTTGAAGTGATTCTGTCTGCCTTATCTTCTGCAAGTGAAAAGACAAGACAGGAAACGTATGTAGTACAGGAAAGCTATCAGCTTCAAGAAGAGGACATACAAACACAACGCAATATCGAAGAATCAATGCTTGCCCTTAACGATCGATATGAGAAACTTAGTGGACACCTTAAAGACCAGACCATTGCCTTCACCGTTTTGAAAGAAGAGTTGGAGGATATCTGTGAACAGATAAATTCCCTGCAGGAAATCCATCAACAATATATGGATATCTTGATGGCATTACGAAAAGACGAAATGGCCGCAAGGGAGCAATTGAACACTTTAAGAAAAATGCTGTTTGAAGTAAAGCGCTCTATTGAAAAAAGTAATATTCCCGGGTTGCCAAAAACAATCTATCAAGACTTGTCATTGGCGAACGATCAACTGAAAGCTGTAATGGATAAACTGGAAGAAAAGCCATTGAATATTGTGGATGTCAATGCCATTCTCCACCAAGCCGTGGTCAGTGTGGAGAAGTGCCACGAAGATGCGTTGGAGATTCTCGACCATGCCTATCTGGCAGAGAGCATCATCCAATATGGGAATAGATATCGCAGTAAACATCCATCAGTACATGAAAGCCTTGTGGAAGCGGAGCAGCTATTCAGAAATTATGAATACAAGAACGCCCTGGAAGAGGCTGCAACTTCATTGGAAAAAGTGGAACCAGGCGTCATGAAGAAAATTGAAAAGATTTTAGAAAAAGAGAGCTAAGCAGGTGAAGTACATAAAGTACGTGCCATATGCAATAGTATCCGTCCTGCTTATCGTAGGTGGACTAACATGGTTCACTGTCCTTACATCCTTACAAGAGAGAAATTCCGAACCAGCCTTGACCGTCAAGCCACCAGTAGTGGAAGAAGTTTTGATTCCTGAAGATGAACTGCGGGAAGAGAGGCTTAGGGTAAACTTCAATGTCGATAGAGGTCTTACCGAAGAAATGGTGAAGGATTGGAATATCGAAAAAGATGGAGTCAGTATCGATCGCCTGCTAACACTTATTGAAGAACAAGATGAATAAAATGAGGAAACCAGCTCGGAAAGTATTGTTTTTACTTTCCCGGCTGGTTTTTGTATGTGGTTTTGTTAAAGGATTCTAAGGACTAAAAAAACTGCCCAAAAGTCAAAATTATATCGACCTTTGGACAGCGTTATGAAAAGAAATATCAAGAAATACTTTCTTCGGATTGCTTCGTAGTCAATGCTCCTACAATCATTCCAATTAATGCGCCAATTATGGCAGGTACCAACCAGCCGACACCTTCACTGTATAAAGGAAGGATACGGAAGATATCCTGCAGGAAAGTAATGTTGATCTCAGCAATAGCCAAGCCGTCGGCAATGCTTACAATCCCTGTGAAAAGCAGGGCGAATCCATAAACGTAGGATTCATTTCTCCAACGATAGAAGGATAAAAGAATCAATACAATCGCCAGTGGGTAAATCATGATCAAAACTGGCAACGAGAACGTAATCAGCTGTTCGAGTCCGACGTTTGATACGATTAAACTGAAGATGCTTAGAATCGCAACAAACACCTTGTAGGAAACCGAAGGCATGATTTTTGAAAAGAATTTACTTGTCGCAGATACCAGTCCGACTGAAGTCGTCAAGCATGCAAATGTAATGGCGAGTCCAAGAATGACCGCCCCGATGGACCCGAACAGATAATTGGCGGACCCTGAAAGGATCTGGCCACCGTTCCCTGCTGCACCAACTGCATCAAGACTTGTTGCTCCAAGATAAGACAACCCAGCATAGACAATAGTCAGGCCGATGGCAGCGATAAACCCTGCCTTTAAACAAAGAGAAGTAATCGTTTTTTTGTCCGTTACACCTTTATCTTTTATTGCAGAAATTACAACAATTCCGAAAACTAAAGCTGCAATGGTGTCCATCGTCAGGTAGCCTTCAAGAAATCCTTTGAAGAAAGGGGAGTTTCTGTACCCTTCCGTAGGAGCCCCAATAGCACCCATGGGTGTGATAATACTTTTAACAACCAGAACTCCAATAACCGTCAATAGAATAGGGGTAAGGATTTTTCCTATCCTATCCACAAGCTTTGTAGGGTTAAGTGCCAAAAAGTAAGTTATGGAAAAGAATACAATGGTAAAAAGGAATAGCGCCCAGCCTTGTGGATTTACCGATTCAGGCAGAAATGGAGTGGCTCCTATTTCAAATGCCACGGTACCTGTACGAGGAATACCAAAGAATGGACCAATCGCTAAATACATAATGATAGTAAAAATAATTCCGAAAATTGGGTTTACACGATTGGCAAGTGTTTGAAGATCGCCGCCAGTGTATGCTATTGCCATTACTCCTAGAAGCGGGAGACCAACTCCAGTTATCAAGAATCCTATGACGGAAATGCCGACATTTTCTCCGGCTGCTTGTCCAAGTAATGGAGGGAAAATCATATTTCCTGCCCCAAGGAATAAGGCAAAAAGCATAAGACCTAACACCAATATATCCTTATTCGTATATAGCTTTTTTTGCATGAAAAATCCTCCTGATGGGAAAATGAGATGAATACGTTTTCATCCTATCATAATTTTGGTGAAATTTGTCGAATAACTTAAAAGTTCAACAATTCAATATATTAGAAAAACATTTACTAGTTTAACATGTCTATACAAGTTTAGGAAGGGGAAATTGCAAATTTCCTGTAATTTCTTTAATAAATATAGATGAACTTCTTAAACTCCTGTTGATTTCCGTTCCAGGTGTTCGCTTTCCGCTGGACGGTGCTTGAGCCTCCTCACTTCGTTGCGGGGTCTCAAGTCTACCGTTCTCCCCCCGCTGGAGTCTCACACCTTGCACTCCAATCTACAGGGGGTATCTTTTAAGAATTACGCTTATCTTTTCCATGGATATAAAGTATGCTAACATTAATATTCGCTTAGAATAAAAATTTATCTATATATATTTGACGAATTCTATTCCTCATAGAAAATCGGAGGATGACCTTGACCATGATTTATCTAGACAATAGTGCCACAACAAAACCATATAAAGAAGTGCTGGATTCATTTCTGAAAGTTTCATCCGATTATTTCGGTAATCCTTCCTCCATCCATTCCATGGGAGGAGAAGTGGAGATGCTATTGCACCGATCCCGTGAAACCATTGCTTCCCTATTAAATGTGCACCATAAGGAAGTTATTTTCACTTCAGGGGGAACAGAGAGCAACAATCTTGCAATCAAAGGATGCGCATGGAGTAAAAAACAGGTAGGTAATCACGTCATTACCACGGCAATAGAGCATCCCTCTGTAACCAATGCGATAAAGGACTTGGAAGCAGAAGGCTTTGAAGTAACCGTTCTCCCTGTCAATAGGGAAGGGAGAATTACTACCAATCAAGTGGAGGCTGCCATTAGGAAAGAAACGGTCCTTGTCTCTATTATTCATGTGAACAATGAAACCGGTGTTATTCAACCTGTGGAAGAAATAGGTGAACTCCTCTCGAACTATCCACAGGTGACCTTCCATGTTGATCATATTCAAGGGATTGGAAAAGTTCCTTTGAAGATGGATTTCATCGACCTTTGCTCCCTATCTGCACATAAGTTCCATGGGCTAAAAGGAAACGGTATCCTCCTAATTAAAAATGGGGTGAAACTCCATCCCTTATTAAGCGGGGGAAATCAGGAATGGACATTGCGATCTGGAACAGAGAATGTAGCTGGAATTGTGGCGATGACCAAAGCACTTAGGATGACACTCGAAAAAAGTAAAAGTGGTATATCTGATATGTTGCTGTTGAAAAATGACTGCATGCATGCGTTGAAAAAGTTAGACGGAGTGTTCCTTCATACGCCAGAGTGTAAATCAGCTCCACATATCATCAACTTCTCTGTACCAGGAATCAAGTCGGAGGTACTGGTACATGCACTTGGAACGAAAAAAGTATTTGTGTCCACTACTTCTGCCTGTTCTTCAAAACGAAAAACACCGAGTAAAACACTGATGGCAATGGGGCTATCCAGAGAGAAGGCGGAAAGTGCGATTAGGGTGAGCATGACCTATCATACGACAAAGCAGGAAATTCAAACATTCCTAAACGAAATTCAACATGCAATTATTACTATAAAAGAAGTAACGAGGTAGAGAACATGAATTATGATCATATATTAATCCGTTTTGGCGAACTATCCACCAAAGGGAGAAACAGAAAACAGTTTGTGCAACGTCTTAGCTATAATATTTTGGAAAAGATAAAGGATTTTCCTCAAATAAATATTGAAAAGAGCAGGGACAGAATGTTCATCAAGTTAAATGGTGAGCCACACGAACCAATTATTGACCGCCTTCAAAGCATCTTTGGCATCCACTCTTTCAGTTTAGCTGTCAAGACTAAAACGGAGATCGAAGACATCAAAGAAGGTGCACTGTTCGCACTTAAAGCGCTAGACTACAAAGGGAAAACCTTCAAGATTACCGCAAGACGTGCCTATAAGAACTTTGAGCTTGATACAAATGAGCTCAACCATGCCATCGGGTCTCACCTTTTACGAAATACAGAAGACTTGACGGTCAATGTAAAACAGCCTGATATCAATGTCAGAGTGGAAGTTAGAGAAGAGGCAACCTATATTACATGCAAAGATATTTTAGGTGCTGGCGGACTTCCTGTCGGGACGAGTGGCACAGGGGTCCTTATGCTTTCTGGTGGAATTGACAGCCCTGTAGCTGGCTATCTTTCCATGAAACGAGGTATCAGACTGGAGGTGGTCCATTTCTTCAGTCCTCCTTACACAAGTGAACGTGCGAAACAGAAAGTGGTGGAACTGACAGAAAGGCTTACAGACTTTGGCCACTCCATCAACCTGCATATCGTACCTTTCACTGATATTCAAGTTGCCATCCAAAAACAGGTTCCTGAAAACTACACCATGACTTCAACCAGAAGGTTCATGTTGAAGATTGCCGATAAGATCCGCGAAAAGGAACAAGGACTGGCCATCATAACGGGGGAGAGTCTCGGTCAGGTGGCAAGCCAAACGTTGCAAAGCATGTCCACCATCAATGAAGTCACTTCCACCCCCATCATCAGACCGTTGATTACGATGGACAAAATTGAAATCATGGATATTGCCCGTAAGATTGATACATTGGAAATTTCCAATAGGCCTTATGAAGATTGCTGTACCATTTTTACACCATCATCTCCAAAAACGAAGCCGAAAAAGGAAAAAATCAATTTTTATGAAAGCTTTTTTGATATCGAAAAAATGGTGGATGATGCAGTAGATCGTACAGAAAAGCTGTTGATAACTGGAAAAAAGAAAGAAGAAGACAGTATTATGAACGATTTGTTTTAACAGTTGGTTACTGTGAACAATTACCATTTTTAAAACATGAATGATGCCATGTGTTTTGACACATTCTATAGTCACAAGGAGGTGAAAACACATGGCAAACAACAGTTCAAACCAACTAGTTGTACCTGGTGTACAACAAGCTCTTGACCAAATGAAATACGAAATCGCTTCTGAATTCGGAGTTCAACTTGGTCCTGATGCAACTGCTCGCGCTAACGGTTCCGTTGGTGGAGAAATCACTAAACGCTTAGTTCAAATGGCTGAACAAAGCTTCGGTGGCGGTTACCAAAAATAATATATAAAATGGCTACGAGGTGGGGGAAACCCCACCTTTCTTCTATTCTTATCTTGGAGGTGCTTTTTAATGAAGGAGCAAAATCAAGTAGAAAAACAACAGAAGAAGCAGGGCAGAAAACGCCGCAACGAGCCCAAGCATGCGGTTAAATCGAATGAACAGTAGATTTTTTAGGCACCTTCTATATTGGAAGGTGTTTTTATTTTTCATAAAATTCCGCAAAATAATTCAAATTATTTAAAAAATTTTGTAAGATGGAGGTAGTACTATTACAAAGGGGATGACTTCATATGAAAAGAGAAGAACTTTTAGCACCGCAAAAGTACAATTTAGTTGAAGAAGTGGAAAAGTACGCAAGTGATAGTGAAAAGCTTGCCTTGATCTGGGAAAGCGAGCAAGGGGAGAAAGAGCAGGTAACATATCAACATTTAATGAAAGCTGCAAATAAAATTGGAAACGCTTTACTTTCGGAAGGGCTGCAAAAAGGGGATGTAGTTCTGGTCATGATGCCAAGGCTTATTGACAGCTATCAGGTGTATCTTGGGGCATTGAAAGCAGGAATAGTGGTGATTCCATGCTCTGAAATGTTAAGAGAGAAGGACCTTGCATACCGAATTGAACATGGGGATGTCAAAGGTATTATTACATATCAACCGTTTGTGGAACAGGCAGGTAAATTAGAGGAAGTGACCAATCTGGTAAGATTCAGTGTAGGTGGTCTTGCTGAACAAGGCTGGACAAACTTGCATGAAGCAATGGAAAAACAACCAGACCAACTTGAATTCGCTTCAACATCCAAAGATGACATGGCATTCCTATCCTATACATCAGGAACAACGGGTAATCCGAAAGGCGTAGTCCACACGCATGGCTGGGCCTACGCTCACCTTCGTACCACCTCCAAGAACTGGCTTGGAATCGAAGACAATGATGTAGTCTGGGCGACAGCTAGCCCTGGTTGGCAAAAATGGATTTGGAGTCCATTTTTATCCACCCTTGGGTCCGGAGCAACAGGATTTGTCTATCACGGCAAATTCGATCCCAACACCTATCTGAAGCTTTTGGAGAAATACGAAGTGAATGTCCTCTGCTGCACGCCGACAAAATATCGTTTAATGGCGAAAGTGGATAACTTGAATGCTTATCAGCTCCCGCATCTTCACAGTGCTGTTTCAGCAGGGGAACCATTGAATCGAGAAGTCATTGAGACATTCCGCAAGCATTTCCAAGTAGACGTAAGGGACGGGTACGGACAGACCGAAAACACGCTTCTGCTTGGTGTGTTAAAAGGAATGGATATCAAACCAGGATCGATGGGAAAACCTACACCTGGCAACAGGGTGACCATCATCAATGAAGATGCCGAAGAGTGTGCGGTCGGCGAAGTCGGGGACATCGCAGTCCATGTAGAGACGCCAGCACTATTCAAACATTACTACAAAGATCCCGAGCGCACCTCCAGACAATTCAGAGGGGACTACTATATTACAGGAGATAAGGCCAAAAAGGATGAAGACGGATATTTCTGGTTTGAGGGCAGAAGTGACGATATCATCATTAGTTCCGGGTACACCATTGGGCCTTTTGAAGTGGAAGATGCATTGGTAAAGCATTCGTTGGTAAGAGAATGCGCGGTGGTGGCAAGTCCGGATGAAATCAGAGGGAATATCGTCAAAGCATTTGTCGTTTTGCAAGACGGAGTGGATCAAGAGGAATCAAAACTTACAAAGCTGCTTCAGGAACATGTCAAAGAACTGACGGCACCATATAAATACCCCCGGAAAATCGAGTACGTGACAGAGCTTCCGAAGACCACTTCCGGTAAAATAAGAAGGATAGAACTGCGTCAGCAGGAATTGGCCCAAGCGTCAAAATAACTCAAAAAAGGCAGGCTAGTGGGAAGCAGGTTCCTCGACCCCACCTAGACTGCCTTTTCTAATGCAATCCTTTTGTGCAAGACCCTCACAAATGATAATCTTATAGTAATTTACAAAAGAAGGAGCAAGATCACCATGGGAGAAATTTGGTATGGCGGAACCATCTATACAATGAAAGCAGAAAATGAAACGGTCGAAGCCGTTTATACGGAAGACGGAGTCATTAAAGACATTGGCCCTCTAGAAGAGCTTTTCTCTACATACCCAGATGCCAAAAAGCAAGATATTAACGGGGCTGTCATGTACCCTGGTTTTACAGATAGCCATATGCACCTGATAGGACACGGAGAAAAATTACTTCGCCTAGATTTATCAACCTACACCTCCTCTCAGGATGTAAAAAAGGTGCTGCTTCAAAAGGTCCAAGAAACTCCGGAAGGCGAATGGATCTTCGGTGAGGGGTGGAATGAGAATAATTTTGCTGACCGAAAAATTTTCCATAGAGCGGAACTCGATGAAATTACATCTGCTCATCCGATGATTTTATCAAGAGTTTGCAGACATGCGGTTTTAATTAACTCAAAAGCCTTGGAACTGGCAGGCATCACAAAGGATACAGAAAACCCTCCTGGAGGAGTAATTGTTAAGGATCTAAAAGGTGAGCCGACTGGCTACCTGCTTGATCAGGCCCAGGAATTAGTGAAAAAAACGATACCAAAAGCGAGCGAAAGCTACCTTTACCAGGCTTTGAAGACCTCCATTCAAGATTGTGTACGTCTCGGACTCGTGGGGAGCCATAGTGAGGATTTGAGCTATTACGGAAGTTTCACGAAGACCTACGGAGCCTTTTTAAACCTGATTGAACGGGACGGCTTCAAATACCGAGCTCATCTGTTAGTGCATCATGAAGTGGTGGATGATATGCATGAAGAAGGGCATCGTTATAAGGATTCGACGGAATTCATAACACTTGGATCCATGAAGATTTTTGCTGATGGGGCACTAGGTGGCAGAACAGCCCTTTTGAGCCGTCCGTATAATGACGCGCCAGAAACTTCCGGTGTGGCCATTCATACCCAAGCCCAACTGGAGAACCTTGTTAAGAAGGCAAGGGAATATGGCATGACGGTGGCTGTCCATACAATCGGAGATCTTGCATTCGAATATATGCTGGATGCCATTGAAAAGCACCCTGCACCGGTAGGAGAGCGGGATAGATTGATACATGCCCAAATCTTAACAAGTGATCTGATAGAAAGGGCAAAACAGCTTCCATTAATACTCGATATTCAACCGCGTTTTGTGGCAACAGACTTCCCGTGGATTATTGAACGCCTAGGGGAAGAGAGGTTGAACTACTCGTATGCGTGGAAAACGTTATTAGACGAAGGGTTAATTTGTGCAGGTGGCTCTGATGCACCTATTGAGCCGGCAGACCCGCTTCTAGGCATCCACGCTGCTGTTACAAGACAAACACCTGGTGATCCAGAGAAAACGGTCTACCATCCCGAACAGTGCCTATCCATGTACGAGGCAATAGGACTATTTACAAAAGGAAGCGCACAAGCCATCTCAGAGGAACATAAGCAAGGAATAATTGAAAAAGGTTACTATGCCGATTTTACTGTCCTTGATACCGACCTGTTCCAAGCAACACAAGAGGATATTTTACATGCAAATGTCAACATGACCATCATTGATGGCACGGTGATGTACCAAAGATAGAATTTTAACTTTGAAATTAAAAAAAGGTAACCGGGGGACTTTGTAACACCGAATTCCCCCGATTACCGATATTGTAGCAAACCCTCTTACATCTAACTTACAAGAATGTCCTCTTAACCTTTTCCCAAAATGAATTATCCTTCAGCTTAACGGTCTTAATTTTTCTATCAGTTAACTGAATATCCAAACGCTCGACGTGCTTGATGCTAAGAGCTTCATTATCAATTCCGATTGTAGGATAATCGTTTCCATCTTGTATCACTTTCAATGTCAGCTTTCTTGCACCGGCCATGATAAATGGGGATCCCAACGTCCTGTAGCTGTTATTGTTGATGGATGCCAATTCACTTACTTGAAAGCATGGTAGCATCGGATCCACGACAGCCCCCTGTACAGACTTGTTGTATGCCGTACTGCCAGTAGGTGTGGAAACGATCATTCCATCCCCACGGAACGTTTCAAAATGCAGATCATCTATGTAGACATCAATCGCGAACGTTTTGATGATGGCAGATCGAATCGAGCATTCGTTCAAACACTGAAACTTGGAGACTCCATCAATGGACACTTCAATGGTAGGGTACTTTCTTACCTCAATCTGCTCGAAAGTCATGGCCTCGGCCATTTTTTCCGTATCGTCTATATGGAAGTCGCAATAGAAACTCGAAGTATCGCCAGAGTTAATACCGGCATACAGGCAGTCTTCTTTAAAGCCTGTCTTTTGAACGGCTTGAAGGAATGTACCGTCTCCACCCACTGCCACAATAATGTTGGCACCATGATAATCATTTAGAATTTCGAAATTATTTTGTTCAGCGAGCTGCTCTAGCTTTGCAACCTTGTCCACCAATTCTTCTTCCCTTTTATAAAAGAAAAATATTTTACGGCGTTCTGTCATGACTTTTCCTCCTTGTAATTATAAAATGCAAAGTAATAAAAAATGGAACTTTAACAAAAAATATCCAGAAAACATTATCCTTTTGGAAAAAATTCTAGTACAATTCTATATTGTGATAAGTTTACCATTTTGATGAAACTTTTTGAAACGATTTAACGTATAGGTAATGTACGAACAACTAGGAGGTTTAAATATGAATGCAAAGCGTTGGGCCGCCCTTGGTATAGCGGCATTGTTATTTTTTGTATCAATCATCACAAGTGTAGCGACAAGACCTACGGAAAGCACTACATCCGATTCATTTTCCAGTATTTTCGGAGGCGAGGACGAGTTTATAGAAGAAGTGATCCAGGATGGAAGTCCGAACAAAAAAATACTGGTTTTAGAAGTGAACGGTGTTATTCAGGATACGGGCAGTGATGTTACATCTGTCTTTCAATCACCAGGCTACAACCATCGTCAATTTTTGAGAATGCTGGATCAAGCAAAGGAAGATAACTCTGTCCAGGGCATTATCGTCCGAGTGAACACACCAGGTGGCGGAGTTTCAGAGAGTGCAGAGATACATAAGAGATTGGTGGAAATCAAGGAAGAAACGGAAAAGCCAATCTATATATCCATGGGGACAATGGCAGCTTCCGGCGGATATTATATAGCTGCTCCAGCTGACAAGATTTTTGCATCTCGTGAAACAATCACTGGTTCCATCGGAGTCATTATGCAGGGCATCAATTATAAAGAGCTTGCTGAAAACTATGGAGTGAAATTTGAAACCATTAAGAGTGGACCGTATAAAGATATCATGTCCCCTACAAAGGATATGTCGGAAGAAGAGCGCCAAATCCTTCAATCCATGGTAGACAATATGTATGACCAGTTTGTGGAGGTTATCGCAGAAGGCAGAGGGATGAGTGAAGCGGAAGTGCGCAATTTTGCTGATGGACGAATCTATGATGGACAACAGGCAAAGGACATTAATATTGTGGATGAGCTTGGCTACTTTGAAGATGTCATAGATGCCATGAAGGAAGACCATGAGATGGGGAATGTTCAAGTAGTTCAATATTCGGAAAACCTGGGATGGGGCTCCTTATTCAGCATGAATGTACAATCCCTATTAAAGCCAGAGTCAGAAATGCAGATGTTGGCCAGAATGATCAATCAACCAAATTCTCCAAGACTGATGTACTTGTATGCAGAGTAGGAGGGAGAAATGATGAGAGAAGAGCCTAATAAAGAAAATGATTACGAAAAAATGGAACAGGAAAATTCAATTCTGTCCAAAGACGAATCTAGGTTAGTGGAAAGCAGAGAATCATTGGAAACAGAAGGGAATCATATCCTCACTCCCTCTGAAACGGTTGCTGTTCCCACTTATCGCTATGCTGGATTTTGGATGAGGCTATGGGCGTTCCTTTTAGACATATTGATCGTGTGGAGCATAGGGGCCATTGTCGTCTTCCCGTTATTTAGGTTGCTAGGCATATCGGAAAGCCAAAGCTTTCTATTCTCACCTGCATCCATTGCGACAACCATCGTCTTATATGGATACTTCATTTTAATGACGAAGTACTTCAAACAAACACTTGGGAAAATGGTGTTTGGCTTGAAAGTGATAGACTTGAAGCATGACGATTTAACATGGAAAAGTATTCTGTTCAGGGAAGGAGTAGGGCGCTACATAGCCTTGTTCTATTTTCCATTAACGTATATCGTATTTCTTGTTGCCGCTTTTACGAGCAAAAAGCAGGGAGTACACGACTTTATCGCAGACACTACTGTTGTGCATGAAAATTAAGGAATAAACCTGCGGACCGATTTCGGTTCGCAGGTTTATTTTTTTTTTGCTCGGAAATAATGGAAAGGGGAAGAAAGGTTGTGAAAATGTGATTTGGGCCAGTGTAATCGTTGCCATCATACTTATTCTCTTCATCGTGGTTCTCGTCACTAGAATTACCATCCATTTTTATTACCATCATCAAAAGGACAATGACCAGATGACAGTGAAATTGAGTGCATGGTTCGGGTTATTGAGGTACACCATTGACGTGCCACTGATTAGTGTGGACACGGACACCGCATCAATCCATGTCGAGGAAAAAACAAAGGTAGGAGGGGGAGATCTATCCAAAGGAAAACAAAAAGAGAAAGATTTTTCTCCAAAAGAGATATGGCAGAGCTTTCAGGATACATATGAACTAGTGCGACATGTTGTGGGGATGCATGAAATAGTTCGGAGGATGTTGGCAAGAGTGGAAGTGAAACAGCTGGAATGGCATAGCAATATTGGGCTGGGGGATGCTGCACATACGGGCATGATAGTGGGAGCTGGTTGGTCTGTTAAAGGGGGGATTGTTGGCTTTCTGAGCAATTACACTGACTTTCAGACTCATCCCGTTCTCTCCATCACACCATTTTTTCAACAGGCTGTATCTCAGACTCTAATAAAGTGTATGTTTCGCTTCCGAATCGGGCATGCTATGTTGGCAGGAATAAGAATCGTTAAATATTGGAATGGCGGACGACCGAAATTTAAAACCCGTCCGTTATCCGTGTTGTCCAAAGAGGATAAGCACGAATCCATGTAACAACAATAAGGAGGATCTATATGTCTGAACATCCTATTAAAAGTCTGATGACGACTGCGATGGAAAATTTAAAAGATATGATTGATGTAAATACGATCATCGGTGATCCGGTAGAAACACCGGATGGAAGTGTCATCCTTACTGTTTCCAAAGTTGGTTTTGGATTTGCTGCAGGAGGAAGTGAGTTCCAAGGCGGTGGCGCATCAGGTCCGGAGAGGCATGATGGAGGAGGCAATAACCAAAACCAAGGCCACAAGCTTCCGTTTGGAGGAGGTAGTGGGGGAGGAGTTTCCATCACACCAATCGCTTTTTTGATTGTAAGTTCCCATGGTGTAAAAATGCTTCATCTTGATGAGAGCACACATATCTACGAAAGACTGTTGGATCTTGCCCCACAGGCGGTAGAGAAAGTGCAGCATATGTTGAACAACAATAAACGCAACAAAGGGAACCACACGGATCACTCTTATGGTGATCATAAGCAAGACTTGGACTTCTAAATTGCCAGCTGCGCTGCAGTTGGCTTTTTTGTTTGAGCGTTGTGGGGTGTGCGGGGTGATATATCAAGATATCAGGAAATTTTGCAATATATCAAGAAAACTAAGGTGGATATCAAGAAATTTTGAGATATATCAAGAAAATCAAGGTAGATATCAAGAAAAATTAAAATATATCAAGAAATCTACACAGTTCGACAAACTTAGATCTTTGCAAAATATTCACCGATTCCCCGCCACACCAATAAAGTTTGATTAATTGCAAAACTTCCAAAACATAGCTATTATTACAAGTGTACATACAATATGAGGAGGGAAATTAACATGGCAAATGTAACATTCAAAGGGAACCAAATGACATTAATCGGAAGCGAAGTGAAAGTTGGGGACCAGGCTCCTAACTTCTCCGTTCTTGCAAATGACTTATCAGCTGTAACGTTGGAAAACTACAAAGGATTCAAGAAATTGATCAGTGTAGTACCTTCCATCGATACAGGAGTTTGTGATCAACAAACACGCAAATTCAACGAAGAAGCTGCAAAGCTTGATAACGTAAAAGTTATCACTGTCAGCATGGACTTGCCTTTTGCTCAAAAGCGCTGGTGTGCAGCTAGTGGACTTGACAATGTTGAGGTAGTATCTGACCACCGCGATGCATCTTTCGGTGAAGCATTCGGCGTACTGATGCAAGAGCTTCGTCTCCTTGCCCGCTCCACGTTTGTTGTGGACTCCAACGACAAAGTGACATACGTTGAATATGTAGGGGAAGGTACCGACCACCCTAACTATGAAGCGGCAATCGAAGCAGTAAAAGCTGCAGAATAATATTTAATTTTTCTACTAAAAGAACCAAACGCACCAAGACGAGCAGACTGTGATAATAGCAGTCTGCTTTATTTTTGCCCAATGTCCATGTAAAATAGGAATACTGAAAATTGGTGGGAGTAGTCCCCCGGTTGATTGGAGTGCAAGGTGTGAGACTCCTTAGGGAGATAGCGGTAGCTTGAGACCCCTGAAGCGTTGTTAGGAGGCTCAAGCATCGCCCCTAGGAAAGCGAACACCTGGAACGGAAATCGACTGGAGTATATGCATTTTACCCAAGAAAAGGAGTGGCATAATGTCCATTACGAAATTAGAAAATACATTTTCATTATTTGATACAACAGCACAAATCCTACAAGAAGAACTAGACTGTACATACCTAGAGGCACTCGCAGAAACCGCAGAAAACCTCTTCCACGGAACAGTAATCCAGGACGAAGTATCAGAAGTGACCAAACGGAGACTAGAGAAAGAGTACAGCAAACTGAATCTTTCTTCCCTTCAAAAAGAAGAAATCAGAAAAGGATTCCAGCTCGCAATCCTGAAAGGTATGAAAGATGCAGTTCAAGCCAATCATCAAATGACACCTGATGCGATTGCTATGTTTATGGGATACCTCGTCGGAAAATACACTTCACACCTGCAACAGCTGACCCTGCTGGATCCTGCTATTGGTACAGGAAACTTACTAACAGCTGTCCTTAACCACCAGCCTAACAAAAAGCTAGAGGCGTTTGGCGTGGATGTGGACGACCTGCTTGTGAAACTTGCCTATAATAACGCCAACCTGCAAGAGCAAGCAATCAGTTTATTTAATCAAGATGGCTTGAACAGCCTGTTTGTCGAACCTGTCGATGTGGTCGTAAGCGATCTGCCGGTTGGCTATTATCCTGACGATAACAATGCAGCCAACTTCAAGCTAAAAGCAGATGAAGGGCATTCCTATGCGCATTATCTTTTCATTGAACAAGGCTTGCGCTACACAAAGCCAGGAGGCCACCTATTATTTTTAGTCCCAAACACCATGTTTGAAGAAGAGGAAGCAAAAAAGGTTAATACGTTAATTAAAGACGAAGCCTATATACAAGGAATGTTGCAGCTCCCTGAAACAATGTTCCAAAACAAGAACCACGCCAAAAGTATCCTTGTTCTTCAGAAAAAAGGAATAGGTGTTGAACCTCCTAAAGAAGCATTATTAGTAAACCTGCCTAGCTTCTACAACATGCAGGCCATGGAAAAAATCATGGGGCAAATCAACCAATGGTTTTCTGAGCAGAAGAAGAAGTAATAATACGATAACCTAGTTGATCGTAGTGGAAGGAGCGGAGACTCCAGCGGGAGGAAGGGACAGGGAAGACCCCGCAGGGCTTAGCCCGAGGAGGCTTCCGGACCGCCCGCGGAAAGCGAAGCTCCTGCCACGAAGATCAACCGTAAGTGTAGATTTAACAGTCTAAAATAACTATGTTACTCTTCAGAAAATAACGAATATATAAGGTAAGCGTTACCATAAAGGGAAGCCTCTTGCAAATGCAGTATGACGGTGTTTAAATGAAAAAGGTATATATATTATCGGAACTTTGCACAAGATAGGTAGAGTGTAAAATCATTTAAATATCCATCCAAGTGTGACCATATAAAAGGAGTTGTACGTATCGTCATGTCAAAAGTTATTGCAATAAATGCAGGAAGTTCTTCTCTTAAATTTCAATTGTTCGAAATGCCTAGTGAAAATGTTATTACAAAGGGATTAGTGGAACGTATCGGATTAAACGATGCTGTTTTCACCATCTCTGTGAACGGTGAAAAAGTAACAGAGATCACGGATATTCCAGAACACGGAGTAGCAGTTAAAATATTATTGAAAAAACTAATCGATCTTGACATCATCCAAAGCTTCGATGAAATCACGGGAATCGGCCACCGTGTCGTTCATGGAGGGGAAAAGTTCAATGATTCTGTCCTAATTACAGATGAAATTTTAGGTGAATTAGAAGAGCTTTCAGAACTTGCACCACTTCATAACCCAGCAAACATTGTAGGAATTAAAGCATTCAAGGAAATACTTCCGAACATACCGGCTGTAGCTGTTTTTGACACGGCTTTCCATCAGTCCATGCCGGAAAAATCTTTCCTATACAGCTTGCCATATGAGTACTATGAAGATTATGGCATCCGTAAATACGGTTTCCATGGTACATCTCATAAATATGTATCCGAGCGTGCGGCAGAATTGCTTGGCAGACCGGTTGAGCAGCTTCGCCTGATTTCTTGTCACCTTGGAAACGGTGCAAGTATTGCTGCCATTGAAGGCGGAAAGTCCATTGATACTTCTATGGGCTTCACACCGCTTGCTGGTGTAGCCATGGGTACTCGCTCAGGTAATATTGACCCAGCATTAATTCCATTCATCATGGAGAAGACAGGCAAAACAGCGGACGAAGTTTTAGAAGTTCTAAATAAACGCAGTGGTATCCTTGGGGTTTCCGGTTTCTCCAGTGACCTTCGTGATATTGAATCTGCTGCAACAGAAGGTAACGAGCGTGCTGAACTTGCATTAGAAGTATTCGCAGGCCGTATCCACAAATATATCGGTTCTTATGCTGCAAGAATGTTCGGAGTAGATGCAATTATCTTTACTGCAGGTATCGGTGAGAACAGTGATGTTATCCGTGCAAGAGTTCTTCAAGGACTTGAATTCATGGGCGTATACTGGGACCCTGCATTGAACAAGGTTCGTGGTAAAGAGGCGTTCATCAATTATCCGCATTCTCCAGTTAAAGTCATCATCATTCCTACTAACGAAGAAGTGATGATTGCTAGAGATGTTATGAAAATCGCATTATAATTCACAGTTCCCGTCATGTTTCCAACGAACATGACGGGAACTGTTTTTTTGTGCCGAACTGCTATGGTATAATGGAGAAAACTAGCAGTTGGAAAAGTGAGGGGAAGAACTGTGTCGAATAGGAACCAGGCAGAACAATGGAAACATAAACTTTCACAATGGGAAGAAAAGCTATATACATATGAGCCATCCCAATTTTCTGATACATTGGATCTTTGGGTGGACAAGGCGTTTGACCTGTTGCCGGACGAAACGAAGGAATTGTTTTTCGCACAGATTGACACATGGTTATTTCATTTACATGGCATCATCCAGCAATCCTCTTTCCAGCAGCAAGCAGAAGAACGGATTGTCAACATGGCACGGAGCTATAAAGAAGAAATAGAACACATTGAAGATATAAGGGAATTACCGCTATCGCAAAAAGCGTTTATCGCAGAGCAGCAGATTGCCAAGCAGAAACTATATGCAGTGGTACAAGGGGGAATGACAGGGACAGCGAAACTCTCGACCCTTGCCATTGATATTCCTGCTTTTGCAGCTTTGAATATTCGCACAACCCAACTGGTAGCGATGTCTTATGGCTACAGGGCTAGTACACCTGTGGAAATGGTGAAGTCGTTACAATTATTTTATGGGGCGACAGTACCTAAGAAATATCAGCATAAACGCTGGGAAACATTGAAAAGTGAACTCGGGCGGGATACCGATTATTATTTTGACGTACTGACAGATAAGGATCACCCTACTGTATGGCTCCAACAACCATTGATGCATCTGGTCAAGCTGATGTTTGTAGCTATTATCGGTCGCAAAAAAGTGAACAATGTTCCGTTGCTTGGCATGATAACAGCAGCAGGGACAAACTACTACTGGACCAAAGAGGTGTCAGAGTTCTCCCATTACTACTATATGATGAGGCATCTGGTGGAAGTTGGAGAATTGGACGAATCGGAATGTGAGCTATTTTAAATTATAAAAAAGCGGGGCTCCCCTACAGAGCCCCGCTTTTCCATTTATGAATGTATTTTAGAAGAGGATACATGTTGATTCATTCGGTACCAAAGCCATAAATCATTGATGATGCTTGCATACTCAGCAATCTCGGTGTTTAATTCGCAGGATCGCTCAAAATTTGCTTCATCGTTAAGCTGGGCCTGCTTCATGTTGATTTGTTCTTCCAGCTCTTTGATGCGATCAGGAATTCTACCACGTATCTTTTCCCATTCTAATAAAATATCCTGCTGCGTTTTTTTATCATATTTATTCCATTCCAGGTCAAGTTGTGGCAAGGGAATCCCCAGCCGTTTATCCTTTATAAAAGAAAACATAGTGACTTCCTTCCTTTTTCTCCCCATTTCCACCATTGTATAATAACTCCATTCAACATTCTATGAATACGTCGTAATTTATCGTTTGAAGGTAAATAACCTAAAAGGAATTTTTTCCACCATTAAATAGATCCTATTCGATGCAAACTATGATGGATACTTAAGTTGAAAGGTGGAAAATACGATGAAGAAGAAAGATCCGAAAGAAATTTTCTCCTATGATGATAATGCAGTGAACGAAGTGCATAACCAAATCACGGATGCTTATTCAAGCGGAGTGGTAGGAGAGCAATACAGCTCCAATGCGTATCAACCGGTGGAAGAGGAAAGCGAACATACTTCTCACGAGTAATATATAGAGCAATTGATCTCCGTTCCAGGCGCTTCGCTTTCCTGCGGGCGGTCCGGGAGCCTCCTCACTTCGTTGCGGGGTCTCCCCTGTCCCTTCCTCCCGCGGGAGTCTGCGCGCCTTCCACTGCGATCAACTAGGTCTCTGCATCTTCCATCAAACACCCTAAAAGGTGCCGCTCCATTGGCACCTATTTGTGACTATTTTTAGATATCAACATATAAAGGCTTCCTGTAAGGATGAAAGCCAAGAAACCGGGAGATAAGAACTCCGGCAAGGAAAAATAGACTAGGATTCCAATCCCTACACAGACGAACGCAAATTTGTTATAGGAGGGTAGTCCCTCACCAGGCTCTATCTTCTTCTTTTTAATCAAAAGAAAATCTGTGATGATAACCGCAGATAAAGGAATGACAAATGCTCCAATCAGCGAGATATATTGTTTAGCCTCTTCTACCAAGGCAGGTGACAGGGACAAGAGAATACCCGCAGCGCCAAACAGGAGGGAGCTTTTCACTCTGCCAAGTCCCGGAATAGAATTCAATAAACTGAAGCCTCCCGTATAGGCATTGCTTAAGTTGATAGAAACCATCGATAAAATGGCCGCTCCTAGAATGATGGAGGTGAATAGGCCCGAGCTTGTCATTTCGCTTGTTGCGATGAATGGATTTAAGCTCCCCGTCAGAGTAGCAGTGTAAGCGCCGAAAAATGCAGTCAGAATAAAACCGAAGACATTTCCTGTAAACAGCCCCCAAAAACCTTGTTTGGATGTTATGGCATACCTTGTGACGTCTGCTGAAGAGGATACACCGGAAACGTATTGGACAAAGGCAAGACTAGCGAAAAATCCCATCATTGGTAGATTCCAGCCCCCCTCATAATTTCCGGATGCTCCCCCACCAGTAATTCCTTGACTCAATAGAAGGTAAAGCATGAGAACCTGCCCAAGAATAAGCAGTGGCATAAAGTATTTGGTCGCCTTTTTTACAGCATCAAACCCAACAAGTGCAAGCCCGCTCATGATGAGTGCCAAGATCATGGCTATCATGTAAAACGGGAGATTAATTTGAAACGTCCTTTCCAAGATAAATTGGACAACCAACGTTCCACCTATCGTCTGGACGGAAAACCAGTACAGGGATGTGATGGTTCGAATAGGAGAAGAAATGAACCTGGATCCTTTCAGACCTATGATGGATCTGATTGCATATTGAGAAGGAATTCCTTGTTCCGCACCGGGCAATGATAAATAAGAGACAAAAACAAATGCAAGTGTTGCACCGATAATAGTAGAAAGGAATGCGGCAAAAAAGCTGAGTCCCCCTTGGATTACTGCAAGAGCAGGCACGAGAAAGTTTCCGGCATTTACGGAAAATGCCACTTGGATAATCGTATATTCATACCATTTGGTTTTTCTTAATTCTTGTGGAACAGCTTCCAGCCCGAACCTTTCAATTCGGCTTTGAGCTGGTATTACCACAGGCTGAGCTTTTGCCATGAGAAGTGTCGGCCCCTTTCTTTCCTATACCTAACAATCATTTTATCGCATCTTGGCGGGTTATATGTTGTAAATTTAGTGGAATTACAAGAAAATAGAGAGGTACGTAATTTGATTAAGGGGGAATCCAGTTTGAGACATGCCGTAATTACAGCTGGTTCCAAAGGGCTTGGAAAAAAAGTGACCGAGATGCTCTTGGATAAAGGGTGTTCCGTTTCCATTAATTATAGAAGTGATACTGAAACAATTGAGCGCCTTAAACAGGAATGGACAGATATCGGAGCGAATAGGATCCACTTCTTTCAAGGTGATGTGACAAAAAAAGAGGATATGTCCAAATTTATTGATGAAGCGGTTGAGAGATTTGGAAGAATAGACTATCTGATTAATAATGCAGGTCCCTACATTTTTGAACGCAAAAAGTTAGCGGACTATACTGATGACGAATGGTATGAAATGATAGAAGGAAACTTAAGTGCCGTCTTTCACCTTTTCAAAAAAACAATTCCGATAATGCGGAAACAGAGTTTCGGTCGCATTATAACGTATGGCTTTCAAGGAGCAGAATCTTCTCCTGGCTGGGTGTACCGTTCAGCATTTGCCGCTGCAAAAGTTGGACTTGTATCCCTTACAAAATCAATCGCTTTTGAAGAAGCAGAAAACGGTATTACTGCCAATATGGTCTGTCCGGGAGATATTGTCGGGGAGATGAAGGAAGCCACAATCGAGCAGGCAAAAGGCTTGGGTGATGCAAAAAACACTCCAGTAGGACGTTCTGGAACAGGAGAGGATATTGCGAGAGCCATCGGGTTTTTATGTGAAGAGCAGTCGGATATGATTACTGGAGCTGTTCTCGAAGTAACTGGCGGAGTCGAGGTTATCAACCGTTTTCGTTAAGGGATGCAAAGCACCTGTACTTTTAGATTATATTGACAATTCTGTCTGTTTTAAAGCGCTTACAAAAACATCTAAAAAACTATTTTACATTTTCTAGTTTAATGTTATATTAGTTACGTCTTAACGCTTTGTGATTATGATGAGGGAGGTATTTGATCCATGAGAATTGGAGTACCTAGAGAGATAAAAAACAACGAAAACCGTGTTGCGATGACGCCGGCGGGTGTAGTTAACCTAGTTGGTTTCGGACATGAAGTATACATAGAAAAAGAAGCTGGCATCGGATCTGGCTTTACTGATGAGCAGTATATACAAGCTGGTGCAAAAATGGTGGAGACAGCTGAAGAAGCATGGTCCATGGATATGGTCATGAAGGTTAAAGAGCCACTTCCTTCCGAGTACAGCTATTTCCGTGAAGGATTAATCCTTTTCACATATCTACACCTTGCTCCAGAACCGGAGTTGACCAAGGCTTTGATCGACAACAAAGTAGTTGGTATTGCGTACGAAACTGTACAACTTCCAAACAATTCTTTACCACTCTTGACTCCAATGAGTGAAGTGGCTGGACGCATGGCTACTCAAATTGGTGCGCAGTTCCTTGAGAAAATCAAAGGTGGAAAAGGAATTCTACTAGGTGGAGTACCTGGTGTTCGTCGCGGGAAAGTAACGATCATCGGTGGCGGTGTAGCTGGTACGAATGCTGCTAAGATGGCAATCGGACTTGGCGCAGATGTGACGATCCTTGACTTGAACCCTGATCGTCTTCGTCAACTAGATGACATTTTCGGAAAAGATATTCAGACACTTATGAGTAACCCATTGAATCTTGAAATCGCTGTGAAGGAATCTGATCTTGTTATCGGTGCCGTTCTTATTCCAGGTGCTAAAGCGCCGAAGCTAGTAACAGAGGAAATGATTCAATCCATGGGAGCGGGATCTGTAGTAGTGGATATCGCTATTGACCAAGGTGGAATTTTCGAAACAACAGATCGCATCACAACGCATGATGACCCTACTTATGTGAAGCATGAAGTAGTTCACTATGCAGTAGCTAACATGCCAGGTGCGGTTCCACGCACATCCACCATTGCATTGACGAACGTAACGGTTCCTTATGCGGTACAGATTGCTAACAAAGGATACAAACAGGCATGCTTGGATAACGAAGCACTTCTTAAAGGTATCAACACATTGGATGGTTTTGTAACATATGCGGCAGTTGCGGAATCTCATGGCTTGGCATATGAGAGTGCGAGCAATTTGTTGGTGAAGAGCTAATTCATATACAAAAAAATGGCCACTTTATGATCAATGATCTAAGGTGGCCTTTCATGTAATATTGGGATTATTTTCAAATACTCATACCTTTGATTGGAACGAGAGCCGTACCTCCGTACCTTCTCCTTCTTTGCTTTCTAAATGAAGTACCCCCTCATGAAGTTCCATGATTTTTTTGCATACAGCAAGCCCAATACCTGTTCCTGCTTTATTTGGATTGATTTTGTAAAACATATTTGTAACATCGTGAACCATGTCTTTTGGAATTCCAGGGCCTTCATCTTTTATGATTACATGGGTATAAGAATCTCTTTCATAAAGTGTTACATCAATTTTTTTACCATAATCGGAAAACTTAATCGCATTATCTAAAATATTTATAAAAACCTGCCGAAGCTTATTTTCATCCCCGACTATAATAAAATCTTTATTTCCACCATGAAGATCAAATGTGATTTCCTTTTCAGTTGACCGTTTTTTCATCTGTACAATGACACTGAATAAAAGGGAGTTAATGTTGAGTTCTTCACACATCAATGTGACTCTATTTGACTGAAGCCTAGAAAAATCCAGTAAGTCCTCTACTAAGGCAGTCAGTCTTTTTGTTTCCTTAGAAATGATAGTCATTGCAAGCTCTCGTTCTTCTTTAGAAATATTTTCGCCTAACGTTTCGATCCAGCCCGTGATACTTGTTAGTGGCGTGCGCAGTTCGTGTGATATGGATGAGATGAAATCATGTTTTAATTGGTCGGTTTTTACGATTTCGTCAGCCATATGATTTAGCGTATATGCCAATATTCTTAATTCATCTTTATAGTTACCTTCTATCCGCTCTTTGAAATTACCATTGGCCATCTGTTCAGAGAAGGTGGTCAACTCTTTCACAGGATTGACCAATGAATTGGCTAGTTTTAATCCAATGAAAAATACAAAGCCAAGGATACAGATGCCTACTAAAGAAAATAGTTCAAATAAAGAAAGGACCTGTTCATCGATTTGCACTAAAGAAGTATTGTATTGAAGGATCCCCACAACTTGGCCCCGTTCAATCAATGGTGCATAAACAGAAAGGACTCTTTCCCCATCCATCTTTTTGATAGTGGAATACGCTTCTCCTTGAAGTACCTTTTGATTAAAGGAAATTTGGTTTAGGGTGGTTGGCAGGATGCCAGTGGAGGAGGAGATGATTTTACCTTTCCTATCAATCAATATTAATTCGATATTTTCCAATGTGAAAAGCTCCATAATGACCCTTGCATGGGAATGAAGAGGGAGCATTTGATCAGGCTGAGTTCGCTCATAAAGGTGTACGGATGTCTCAGCATGATTTGTTATACTTTGCACTACTCCATCATAGTAATATCGATGAACCGAAAAGAATAATAGACCTTCTATTAACAATACGGTAACTGTTATGAGGGTCATATAATGAAGCAGTACTCTTTTCTTCATCCTTGTTCACCAATCCATACATACCCCGTTCCCCAATAGGTTTGGATGTATGCCGGAGAGGAAGGAGTGGGCTCAATTTTTTTACGAAGCCGACGTATGTTTACATCAACCACTTTGATGTCTCCAATGTAATGATCCCCCCACACCTTATCTAGTATTTCGTCCCGTGATAATGGGTTGGGAGAATGTACGATTAAACATTTCAGTATACCAAACTCAGTGGGAGTTAAGGAGATTTGTCTCCCGTCGGAAAGTAATCTTTGTTTCGTTATGTCTAAAATAAATGGACCTGAGTGAAGTAGTTGTTCTACTTGAATGGATGGCAGCCTCCGCAAAATCGCTTCCATCCTAGCAATCAGTTCCTTTGGACTAAAAGGCTTTGTAAGGTAGTCGTCAGCTCCTTGCTGTAATCCTTTTATCTTATCTTCTTCTTGGGATTTGGCTGTCAATGCAATAATACCAGTGCTAGGACTGAGGATTTTGATATGTTTGCATAACTCAAAGCCATCCATACCGGGAAGCATGATATCAATTAGGGCAAACACAGGGGATTGATACTTTAAGACATCAATTGCTTCTTCGCCTGAAGAGGCCTCTAAAACTTGATAACCAGCTCTTTTAACATTAAGTGAAATGAAACTTCGAATAGAAGCCTCGTCTTCCACTACAAGAACCTTTTTCATGCCTTTTCCTCCTATTTCAGTTCTGCAAGTAATCGAACATAGTTCTCGTAAGCTATATATTTTGCTTCTTTTGGAATAAAGAACGTATTACTTGGAGTTACATAAAGGGTTTTCCAGTTTGCACCCATTAAATGCGCTTCCTTTGTGGGGAGCCATTTGACATGGAATACTTTCTTTTTCTTATTTTTGGTGATGATGATAAGCTCGTTTGGTCCAGCTTCTTTTGAAAAAGTCACACTCTGATACCATTCTTTAGGGAAATCTATAAAAAAACCAGCGTCAAAATCTGCGTATCGCTCATGGACCATCTTAAAGCTATTATCGGAAGTGAGCTGATAGTAGGCATGGACCCACGGCATTTCTGCCAATGAAACATCGTCCCATCCATCGGGTTCATATAATGATCCCACCTCAATTATTCCGTCATGATTAACATCCTCAGAAAAGACGAGTCTTGGCTTATATAAGGGAAAACCAACTTCTTCTGTTGCACTAGTTAATTGGCCATTCTTCGAAATTATGACCATGGATTGACCAGTGTTAGCCCCTTGTGATGCATCAAGGAAAATTCCTTCATCCTTATCATTTACTTTTCCTATCAGCATTTTTTCATATCCGTTGACATATTCCATGACACTGACTTCACTTTTTTTTGATAGTAATGAGTCGGCTTCCATTTTGTATGCCAGTAATTTGGCTGAGATATTTCGATTAAACTCCAGCGCATAAAGGATATTACCTCTACCAGCCAAATCACCAATCTCATATTGATGAAACTGGCCAACAGGTGAAATGCTCCAAACCCCTACCTCATTTTGAGTAAGCAAATGTACCTTCTGCTGTTGGGGGTGGTCTCCTAATATAGTACCTATAAATAATTCGTCATCTCCATCATCATTCATATCCTCAACATGAACAGAAGAAATATCGAATCCTTCTAAGGGGAATACCGCTGACTTTACCCAACCATCACCTTTAAGGTTTGAAAACAAGCCAACCTTTAAGTTCGTTGCTTCATTTTCCCCCTTATAAAAAACAGCCGCATGGCGGATGACATGATCATTTTTCAGCAAAGTGATCTTATCTTGCTCAGTTTTTAAGGGTAAAATAAGATCTGTGTTGGAAGGAAGGGACTTTTCCACCGTTCGAATTAATTCCTTATTCTCCATAGATGTCAGGGGCATAGAAACTAAGCTCATTGGAGGACTCTGGACACCGTTGCATCCGGTGCAGATTAATAATAAGAATATAATTCCAAAGTACTTTGTCATTCTTTTCATCCTCTTTAAAATTGTACAGGGTTCATGCCTTCTGACAAACCTTTAAATGAATACCCTTCTTCTATTAGTGTATCTAATAGTATCGGCAAATACTCTACAGTGGTTTTTAAATCGTGCATTAATACCACTGGTGGTTGATCATTTTGCTCGACCTTCTTAATTTGATTCAGTGTCTCTTGAACATATCCAGAACCTCTGTAATACCAATCCATACTGTCAACATTCCAATCCCATAAAATAAAGCCTTCTTTTTTGATTGCTTGCTTATAAGCGGTGATCATTTTTGGAGCAGATCCATAGGGTGTCCGAATCAGGTTTGTATTGGTCCCAGTGGCTTCCAATACTGCTTGTTGTGCTTTAAGCATTTCAGCCACAACCGATTGCTCGGAAGCATAAAATTGATTTATGTCATGGGTGACACCATGCAATGCAGCGGCGTGACCAGAGTCAATCATCCTTTTCACCAAGTCCTCCTTGTTCTTGATTAGTGGTTCTAACATAAAGAATGTCGCTTTAACCTGATAATCTTCAAGCACATCCAACAATTCTTCCGTTGCATTATTTGGACCATCATCAAAAGTTAAGTAGATTACCTTTCCTTGGCTCGCCGGTTCCTCATCACCAACATCTTCCGATAGGCTGAATTCCTCAACTTCTTCTCCGTCTTCCTTCTCACTTGATGTTGTTATTTTTTCATCTTGGTCTTCTTGGGACTCTTTATATGAATCCATGTGATCGAGGTTCCCTGATTGAATGTTTTCATCTTCAGGGACAGTAATTTCCTGCATAGTGGATGCTGTCTCCCCACTAATAAGAAGTGTTGGGAAAAATAAAATAGTCCCAATTAACAAAATAAGTAGAAGTGTAAACTCGCTCTTTTTTATGGCTTTCCTCTTGTTAGCTCTTCTCACAAACTTTCCCTCCAAAAGTATACTTATTACTTTTAGTGTAAGAGGTTACTAGTTACAAAGAGTTACAAAAAGGTTACAATTTCAACAAAACAAATAGGGAGAGAAGGAAAAAGTGGTGGGGACCAGTCCCCACCACTCATTTGATGACTTGCAGATCTTTCGGATAACTTGTCAACAATTCTATCCCGCTTTCGGTTACCAAAATATCATCCTCGATTCGTACGCCACCAACTCCTGGTTTGTAGATTCCAGGCTCAATCGTAAACGCCATCCCTTTTTGCAACTTCATCGTGTTCGTTTCATTCATGGATGGGTATTCATGCACTTCAATTCCAAGACCGTGGCCGATACGGTGTGTGAAGAACTCTCCAAAGCCACTTTCCGTTATGATGGAGCGGGCTGTTCGATCAATCTGCCCGATCTCCACACCAGGTTTGCAGATATCCACTGCAGCAAGCTGGGCTTTAAGTACTGTTTCATAGATTTCCTTCTGCTCTTCATTCACACTTCCGAATGCAACGGTTCTTGTGATATCTGAGCAATATCCATTTAAGACAACGCCAAGGTCAAATAGGACAAGGTCGCCTTCTTTAACTGTATCAAGTCCTGGCTTTCCGTGAGGAGCGGCAGTCTTCAATCCTGTCAGCGCCATTGTGGAAAAGGACATCTGGCTGACGCCTTTTTTCTTTAGCTCATACTCAATCGTCGCAACAAGATCTTGCTCGGTAACGCCTTTTTTGAGATGATGCACTCCGACTTCCACTCCAAAATCGGCTAGCTTTGCCGCTTCTCTCAATATGGAGACTTCTTCTTCATCCTTCACAAGGCGGAGCTGGTACATCTTATCTTCAGCAGCGGCAAGATTTACCCCTGGGAAGATTTCCTCTAACTTATGTAAACGAGCGACGGTCATATGTTCTTTCTCAACAGCTAGCTTTTCAATGGTAATACCATGCTGCTTCACATACTCCTGAACCTTTTGCCAAGGATCGTCTGTATCGTTATATCCGACAATGCCATAGGTCCAGCCAGTTTTCTTCACCTGTTCAACTTCCATATTCGGGCAGACAATGGCAGGCTCATTATTAGGGAAAGCGAGAAGTCCCAATAGTCTTTCGTGTGGATCTGTGTAAAATCCGCTTATGTAAAATACGTTCGGGGTAGAAGTCAAGAAACAACCGGACAAGTCCTCCTGTTTTAGCCATTCCACCAGTTGCTGCAAACGATGTTCTTTCAATTCAGCCACTCCCTTTATTGAAAATTTTAAACTGCGCAAATTAATACGTTTACATTTAGAGTATCAGGGAATTATAGTTCTGTAAATTTAGTAGAAGGACTTTTTGTAAAAAAGAGAGAAGACTAACGGGTATGATAATTTTCTGTTTGAAAAGGAGAGGTTGTTAGAATGAAAGTTTCCTATCATGGACATTCCGTAGTAAAAGTAGAGGCTAACAGTAAAACCATTCTTTTTGATCCATTTATCACCGGTAATGGTCTGACCGATTTAAATGCAGACGATGTGAAAGTGGATGTCATTCTTTTAACGCACGGTCACAATGACCATGTTGGTGATACCGTAGACTTGGCTCTTAAAAATGATGCGCTGGTGGTAGCACCTTTTGAGCTTGCCGAATATTTGGGCTGGCAGGGTGTGAAGGTACATGAGATGCATATCGGAGGAGCCCATGAATTTGATTTTGGTACGGTGAAGCTTACGCAGGCTTTCCATGGTTCAAGCTATACAGATTATGAAACAAAAACAATCGTCTATACAGGCATGCCTAGTGGTATCTTACTGACGATTGAAGGTAAAACCCTTTTCCATGCCGGGGACACAGCGTTGTTTTCCGATATGAAAATGATTGGAGAATTAAATGATATTGATGTAGCATTCTTGCCGATAGGGGACAACTTCACGATGGGACCGGATGATGCAGTACTTGCTGCAAAGTGGCTGAATGCCTCCACAGTGGTGCCTATCCATTTCAATACCTTCCCCGTTATTGAACAGGATCCACGAAAGTTTGTGTCTAGGCTTCCTGAAGGTGTCGGGAAAGTGCTGGAGGTAGGAGAAGCTATCGAATTATAGGTCTGTTCAGAGAAAAGAAGCGGTTTTGCTTCTTTTTTTTGTTGTCTTGAATATACATGATACAAGCTATCCAGTTTGGAAGGAGTGGTAGGTGTTGAAGAACAGACTATTATTATCGTTATTATGTATTGCCGCGCTTTTATATGTGGCCGTACCCCGTTTGCCAATGACAGAAGATGGACTTGCAGGCTGGTTTGCCATTGCGTGGCTTGTGCTTGCTTTAATGGCCATTGGGGGAAATATGGCCGCCATAATGTATCTGCCGAAGCGGAAACGAATAATCAATAAAGTGAAATTAGCAGAGGTAAAAAAGGTCCGATTGCGTCAATATCAGTAAACACGTTGAATACAAGGCTCCACACCCGTATAATGAAAGTATAAAATATTTTTTGGACGGGTGAATAGTGTGACTAAGCATGAGCAGATTCTCCAATATATCGAAGAACTTCCGATTGGAGAAAAAATATCAGTACGACAAATAGCCAAGGCATTGACGGTCAGTGAAGGTACAGCATATAGGGCAATCAAGGATGCCGAAAATAAAGGGTATGTTAGTACCATCGAACGCGTTGGTACTATTCGTATTGAGCGGAAAAAGAAAGAGAATATCGAAAAACTGACATTCGCCGAAGTGGTCAATATCGTGGATGGACAAGTTCTTGGTGGCAAGGAAGGCTTGCATAAAACACTCAACAAATTTGTCATCGGTGCGATGAAGCTTGAAGCGATGATGCGCTATACAGAAGCCGGCAACCTGTTGATTGTCGGGAACCGTTATAATGCACATAAGTTGGCAATCGAAGCGGGGGCTGCTGTCCTGATCACAGGTGGATTTGATACGGATGAAGAGGTCAAGCGACTAGCCGATGAAATGAAACTGCCAATCATCTCGAGCAGCTACGATACTTTTACCGTTGCAACGTTAATCAACCGCGCAATCTATGACCAATTAATCAAAAAGGAAATTGTTCTGGTGGAGGATATTTTGACTCCGATAGAGGCGACGACCTATTTGACAACAGAGGACACCATTGCAGAATGGTATAAAGTGAACGAAGAAATCAAGCACAGCCGTTTCCCTATCATAGATAAGAACTTGAAGGTCCAAGGTGTGGTTACCTCCAAGGATGTACTTGGCAAGGATTCCGGGACGCTTATTGAAAAAGTGATGACCAAAAATCCTATTACCGTCAATGGCAAAACATCTGTCGCTTCCGCTGCCCATATCATGGTCTGGGAAGGAATTGAGATGCTGCCGGTCGTGGACCAGAGTCATCGCCTTCTTGGAATCATCAGCCGTCAGGACGTACTGAAGGCGTTGCAGATGATCCAGAGGCAGCCACAGGTGGGCGAAACCCTTGATGATATAGTGACCAACCAGTTTGTGGATGTAACGGAGTCAAAAGGCGAAGAGGCCTACCAAAGTGAAGTGACCCCCCAGATGACCAATTCGGTGGGGACGATATCTTATGGGGTGTTTACTACCATCGTGACAGAGGCTGCCAAGCGTGTGATTCGTAATTTGAAAAAGAGTGATATGGTCGTGGAGAATATTACGATCTATTTCATCAAGCCTGTGCAGATTGACAGCACCATTGAGATCAAGCCAAAGGTGCTGGAGGTCGGTCGCAAGTTCGGAAAAGTAGATGTGGAAGTGTACCATGAAGGCAATGTCGTCGGCAAGGCGATGATGATGGTGCAGTTGATACAATAGTTAGGTGGATTTGGGATTTAGATGTTGGATGTTGGAGTTGCGTTGGGACGCTCTCACCTTTTGGGGTGGGGGCGTTTTTTGGTGGGTGGATGTTGGTTGTGGAATGGAAGAAGGTCAAATGGAAGGGCTTTCGGTGGGGGGCGGGGGGGGAAAATGGATATATTGATTTTACAATTGATATATGAGTTTTAGAATGGATATATCGGATTAACAATGGATATAAGCGTTTTACAATGGATATAAGCGTTTTACAATGGATAAGTGAAAACCTGTGATTATTATTGCTGAATTTGCAGGAATTTTAGCGTCCTAAGTCGAAATTACCAGGACTAAGTTAACAAAGGAGTGTCTCAATGATAAAAAAACCTAGAGAAAAGTCGAATAGGATGCTGGTTCATGAAGCTGGTTTGCGGAGGCTTTTACCAACTCATCCACAATACTATTTGGTTGAACAGGAATATGGAAAAATGAAATACGGCTACAAAGGTGAAGAGGCATTAGACTACTTTTTAACCTTTCTCCCTCATGAACACTACCACATACTTCACGGCCTCCGTATTGAGGACCCAAAAGGCCGATACTTTCAAATGGATACGCTGCTTATCACTTCCACTCATTGCTTAATTATAGATTCGAAATATGTTTCAGGTAAACTAGAATTTGATGAAGTGGGGAGTCAACTTATCAGGCATAAAACTGATGGGAACATGGAAAGGATGGCAGATCCTCTTACTCAAGTGGCTCGGCACCGTTATCAACTTTCATTATGGCTAGAACAGCATGGCTTCCCAAGCTTACCTATTGCGAGTTTAGTAGCTTTAACTCACAATAAATCTCATCTCGTCAAAACCTCTCCCTCTCTTATGAAAAAGGTAACTTTTCTAACAAATCTCCCAAATAGAGTAAATGAAATTAATGCACTACATACAAAGGAGGTGCTAAATAAAAAAGAACTTAACAAACTTTCGAAGAAGCTTATTAAGAAACACACACCGGATAGCTTTAATTTTCTACAAGTCTATAACATCAAGAAGGAAGAGCTTATAAAAGGAGTGATTTGTTTAAATTGTGGGTTTAACCTGGTGAAGAAAAAAAGAAAATACTGGACTTGTAAGAATTGCCAAACACAATCAATGACAGCGCTCCTTCGAGCTATTGAAGACTATAAACTTTTAATTTCCACTACCATTCAGAATAAAGAATTGAGATGGTTCTTCATACTGAGTTCTGCATCAGAAGCTTATAATATCTTGGTTTCTCTTGGTTTACCCTCAGTCGGTCACAAAAAAGGGAGGACATACTCGTTAGAACATTTTAAAACTTAATTCCTTCAAACTAAATAAAAAAACCGCCCCTCCAAAAACCTCCAAGGGACGACTCAATAAAAAACTCTATTTAATTCGTAACCGTCTTCTCTTTCATTTCCGCTTCCTTCACCGCTTCCGCTTCTTCAATGGCAAATGGCAGGTAGAAACGGTAGGCTTTGTAGCCGGCCCAGATGCTGCCTAATCCTACAAGTATAAGGACAATCCCGACAACGATTGCAACAGTGGACATTGGGTCAATCAGTGTATTAATTCCGAAGAAGAAAACAAAACTTCCTAGGGCGATGCTGGATTTTGCACTCAGCCATTTCTTCTCGGCAGGGAGGTGGGTACGGAAGTATTTTACTTTATACATCAAATAGAACATTAATGAAAAGATAATGAGAAAAACAAAAATAGCCAAAAAGGACACACTCCTTCTATATTCATTGTGTTACTTATTATTTTATCATAAGCGTACAAGTTATATTGTAACGTGTTCGTGAACAAAATTCTACTTTTGCAAGATTAGCGTTATTCCTTTGAGTTCGTTCGAAACTATGATTAAATAAAAGAAAAGATACAGGTGAAAGAGGGATACATGCGATGAGGCAACAGATTATAGATGAAATTAAGGCGCATGACACGGTGATTATTCACCGTCACGTGAGACCGGATCCTGATGCATATGGGTCTCAGTGTGGGTTGGCGGAATTGATTAAGGAGAGTTACCCGGAAAAGAAGGTGTATCGAGTAGGGAAAGAGGAAGAGTCATTTAACTTCTTGAGCAAGCTTGATGAGATACCGGACTCAAGTTATGAAGGAGCGCTGGTAATTGTTTGTGATACGGCAAACACGGATCGAATCTGTGATCAGCGCTACAAAATGGCGGCTAAGTGGATTAAAATTGACCACCATCCGAACGAGGATAGATACGGGGATTTGATGTGGGTGGATACGGATTCTAGTTCCACGAGTGAAATGATTTACGAATTGTATCTAGCCGGGAAAAACCAAGGATGGTTGATGACAAAGGAAGCAGCAAGACTTATTTTTGCCGGAATCATTGGCGATACAGGCAGGTTCCTTTTCCAGAGCACGAATACGAAGACCTTCCAATATGCGAGTGAGCTGTTGAGCTACGGATTTTCGATGACGGAGCTTTATGATGAGCTATATAGGACGAAGCTGCATATTGCAAAACTAAGCGGGTATGTGCTGGAGAATTTCTCCCTGCATGAGAATGGCATTGCTTCCATGAAGCTTACACCGGATATACTGCAACGCTACAATGCCTTGCCGTCTGAAGCTTCCCAGTTGGTTGGGATGTTAGGTAACATTGAGGGGATCAGGGCATGGGCATTCTTCATTGAAGAATCGGATCAGATCAGGGTGAGACTCCGTTCGAAGAGTACCATAGTCAATGAAATTGCGAAGAAATATAATGGTGGAGGCCATCCGCTCGCCTCAGGTGCATCGATTTACAAATGGGAAGATGCAGACCTTGTGCTCGCTGATCTGATAGAAGCATCCAGGGCGCAGCTACAAGGAGAATAGCCCACTTACCAACAAGTAAAAGAGGAAGTGTCGTTATAAAAGACAGACACTTCCTCTTTTATTCCATTTTTACAATCAGCAAATCAATTTCGATAGTTGTGTCGACGTAGAGAAAATCAACCTCAAAGTAGTATTTTTTATCATCCAACGTGTAGCTCTTGTTTTCAATCACTTTGATTAACAGCTCTTTGTTGTCTTTTATACTTGCAATATCCTTGGAGACAAGATGGTTCAAGTCTTCTGTAATCCTTGCAACGATGGAGGAACGGCTAAAGGAGTTGAGCATGTATTTTTCATGATTGATGATGGATATCTTGAAATCCTCAATTTTCAGTTGGTCTTTTTCTTCTTTCAGTTTATCATTGTCCTCTGTCAGAATATGAATTCTGTCTTTGTAACTTTTGACTTCATCCTTATATTTCTTCAGATCGCTGAGATTTTTCTCCAATGTAATGCCGTACATCAGCATGAATATCAACCACCCAACAATGGCTCCAATAACTACTCCGGTAAAAAACCGTTGCCACCCAGGATCCCGGTTATACGGAGGAACCCTCATATTATAACGTCTCCTGTGTCAGCCAGCTGATAATGAGCGCGCCGGTTTGGGCACCACCGGTAGCGGAAATGATCAGAAGCAGTTGTTTGACCAGAAATTTTGTTTCTCCATTGAACAATCCCTTTTCCAGATTATAAAAGGTGTCAAAGGTACCACCGATGGCTGCTACGATGGCCCATATTTTTAGACTGTTAGCCAAACGCCACATTCTTGTAAGAGGAGGGTCCCCGACAAGGAAAGCGGCAATGCCTCCTATGATGGCTCCTCCAAGTAATACCCCGACTGCAATGAAAAAGCTGAATATCAGGGTAGCGACAAATGGATCTTTTACGTCCATTTTCATCATCCTTTCTGTCCTTAATCATATATATATGGACAGGATGTGGTAAGTATGTGATGTTAATGGAGAAGTTTCATGATTGTTTTTGTAACAGGATAGCCCCTATAATGAATGTAATAAATGGAAGTGTTAAGTAAGGTGTGATGATTAATGAGTTTTGTTCATTTACATATAAAAAGCAGTTACAGCCTATTGAACAGTTCTGTCCGTTTCTCCAAGCTGATGGAGCGTGCAAAGGAGATGGGATTAACCTCTCTTGCGCTGACAGATGAAGATGTCATGTACGGTGCGGTGGACTTTTACAAAGCCTGCAAGTCTGCGAACATAAAGCCCATTATCGGGCTGACGCTTTCTGTCCTGGCGAAAGAAGAGGATGAGGAGTCGGCATACCCGGTTCTTCTGTTGGCAAGAAATAGACAAGGTTTCACCAACCTGATGAAGTTATCGAGTATTGTTCAGACGAAAGCCATTCAAGGTGTGCCGAAAAGGTGGCTGAAACATTACACCAAAGGGCTGATTGCCATCCTCTCAGCGACCGATTCGGAATTGGCACATATAGAACAACAGACTACAGATGTCTATAAGGATATGTTCGAAAAAGACCATGTCTATCTTGGCATCGACAGAAATTCTGAAGCTGCCAGCGAGCAGTCAGAATACACACGTCAAAGGCACTCAGACTTGCCGGTTGTCGCTTTAAGCAAAGTGCATTATCTCCTTAAGGAGGATGTGTTTGTTTATGAATGTCTTCGCAACATCAAGCAAGGAACAAAATTGGAATCACTGCCAAAAGAGGCGCCGGATTACTTGCGGACAGCAGGGGAAATGGTCCAGATGTTTGAAGATATTCCGGATGCGTTGGAAAACACCTTAAAGATAGCCAACCAGTGTCATGTGGAAATTGAATTTAACCAATCCGCACTTCCAAGCTATCCCGTACCAGAGGGGGAGCAAGCGGATGCTTACCTTGAAAAGCTGTGTTGGGAAGGGCTTAAAGGACGAGTGGGGGAGATCTTGCCCGAGTATAAGGAACGTTTGAATTATGAACTTGAAGTTATAAAAGGGATGAAGTTCAGTGACTATTTTCTGATTGTCTGGGACTTCATGTACTTTGCAAGAAATGCAGGCATCCTGACAGGTCCGGGACGGGGGTCTGCTGCAGGGTCTCTTGTAGCCTACAGCTTATTTATTACGGATGTGGACCCGATTCGCCACGATCTGCTTTTTGAACGGTTCTTAAATCCCGAGAGGATTACAATGCCAGATATTGATATCGATTTTCAGGATAATAAGCGCGATGAAGTCATTCGGTATGTTACCGAAAAGTACGGACAGCTACATGTGGCGCAAATCATCACGTTTGGAACCCTGGCAGCCAAAGCAGCATGGCGGGATGTAGCGAAAGTGTTGAATCTTTCTGGGAAAGAACTGGAAATGATATCGAAAATGATACCGTCGAGACCGGGAATAACGCTTGCGGTAGCATACAAGGAAAATGATAGACTGCAAAAAGCAATTAACGAGACAAAAGAAAGGCAACGAGCCTTTCAAACTGCCCAAAAGATCGAAGGGTTGCCGCGTCATTCCTCTACCCATGCAGCGGGAGTGGTCATTACCGAAAGTCCGCTGACAGAAATGATTCCTATTCAGGCGGGACAACAGGATATCTATCTTACACAATTCACCATGGAGACACTGGAGGAACTTGGGCTTTTGAAAATGGATTTCCTCGGTCTTAGGAACCTGACCATGATTCAAAGCATCCGCTATCAGGTGAAAAAAGAAACCAAAACAGATGTGGAGGTCATTCCAACGGATGACCAGGCAGCCTTCCGCCTATTAAGCGACGGGGACACGTCGGGGATCTTCCAGCTGGAGTCGCCCGGAATGAAAAAGGTGCTAACAAAGCTCAAACCTACGAATCTGGAAGATATCGTCGCTGTAAATGCTCTTTATCGTCCAGGTCCAATGGAACAGATCCCTTTATTTATTGATCGAAAGCACGGACGGAAACAAGTCGACTACCCTCATCCTGACTTAATTCCGATCCTCGAGAAAACGTTTGGAGTTATCGTTTATCAGGAGCAAATCATGCAGATTGCTGCTGTGATGGCAGGCTTTTCATTAGGGGAAGCCGACCTTTTGCGAAGAGCGGTTGGAAAGAAGAAGAAAGAAGTGTTGGCACAGGAGCGTGCGCATTTTGTGGAAGGTTGTTTAAAGAAAGGCTATGACGAAAAGGCTGCCAATGAAGTCTATGATCTCATTGTCCGTTTTGCCGATTATGGTTTTAACCGGAGCCATGCAGTTGCCTACAGTATGATATCCTACGAACTGGCCTATTTGAAGGCGAACTACCCGAAGATATTTATGGCAACCCTGTTATCAAGTGTGATGGGGAATGAACAGAAGCTCTCTCAATACATTACGGAAACGAAACGAAAAGGGATTCAGGTTCTGCCCCCTTCCATTAACAAAAGTGGAATTGGCTTTCAAGTGGAACAAGACGGAGTGCGCTTTAGTCTGCTGACAATAAAAGGGGTAGGCGTACAAGCAATAAAAGCGCTGATGGAAGAGCGGAAAAAGAAACCTTTCGCCGACCTGTTCGATTTCTGTAACAGAGCCGCATCCAAGGTCAACAGGAAAACGATGGAGATGCTCATCTATTCAGGCAGCATGGATGAGTTCAAGGAAGACAGGGCGACGCTTTTGGCAACCTTGGATGTTGCCCTGCAGCATGCCGAACTTGTCATGCCTGCTGATGATGATCAAATCGACTTTTTCCTGGAAGCAGAATTTGATATTAAACCGAAGTATGTGAAGGTTGAGCCATTACAGTTGACAGAACAGTTGCAACTGGAAAAAGAGGCACTTGGATTCTACCTTTCCAAACATCCGACCGAACCCTTCTCCTCCTATTTCCAATTGGCGGGGGCTATGCTCATTTTGGACCTTCCTTCTAGCAACCAGAAGAAGGTGCGGATCGGCAGCTTCATTTCCAATGAACGGGTGATACGTACGAAGAAAGGCGACTTGATGGCCTTTCTCACACTATCCGATCAATCAGGGGATATGGAGGCGGTCGCCTTTCCAGAACTCTATAAGCGATTCTCTCACTTGTTGAAAACGGGAGAGACATTATTGGTAGAGGGAAATCTGGAAGAGAGAGAAGGGAAAAATCAACTCATTCTGAAAGAAATCATGGAAATAGATAAGCTTGTTGAGCAGTACGCACATCTTATTGGAGATTTATTTTTACAAATTGATGAAGAAAAGCATGAATCGGAAGTGTTTTTACATCTTCAAAAAGTATTAAAGCAACATCAAGGACCATCTCCGGTATATGTACATTATATCCAGGCGAAAAAGACGATAAAGCTGCAGCCGGCGTTCTTTGTGGCACCAACAGAAGAGTGTTTGCTCAAGCTTAGGACGTTACTTGGGGAAGGGAACGTTGTATTCAAAAAATCTTTACAATGATTAATATTATGATATAGTTAACAGGGAGGTGGTCAGACCACCTTTCTCTGGTTTTTCAGGGTACGCTTTTCATAGAGAGTGTAACAATAAAAAAACGTAAACGACCATGAAATTTTAAAAATAGAACCACAAATAGCAGGGGGGACATGGATTATGTCTTTAAAAGAAGAAGCACTACATATGCATAAGATTCATCAAGGGAAATTGGAATCCAAATCAAAAGTTCCGGTAAGAAATGCAAAAGATTTGAGTCTTGCCTATTCTCCAGGCGTAGCCGAGCCATGCAAGGCTATTTACGACGATAAAAATAAAGTATATGACTATACCATGAAAGGAAATATGGTTGCGGTAGTTTCCGATGGAACGGCTGTACTTGGTCTTGGAAACATCGGTCCTGAAGCGGCTTTGCCTGTAATGGAGGGGAAAGCGGTTCTATTCAAGAGCTTTGCAGGTGTAGATGCCTTCCCAATCTGCTTGAATACAACTGATGTGGATAAGATTGTAGAGACAGTAAAGCTTCTTGAACCTACTTTTGGTGGAGTGAATCTAGAAGATATCGCGGCTCCGAATTGTTTTGTGGTGGAAGAGCGTCTGAAGAAAGAAACCAATATCCCTATTTTCCATGATGATCAGCACGGTACAGCCATTGTAACTGTTGCAGGTCTCGTGAATGCACTCAAACTCGTTGGAAAGAATATCGGTGAAATAAAAGTGGTCGCAAATGGTGCAGGTGCAGCAGGTATTGCCATCATCAAATTATTATACCGCTATGGTGTTAGAGATATTACCATGTGTGATTCCAAGGGTGCCATCTTTGAAGGTCGCCAATATGGGATGAATAGTGTCAAAGCGGAAGTCGCGACATACACGAACCGTAACAAAGTGGAAGGAAGCTTGGCCGATGTCATGAAGGGTGCCGACGTATTCATCGGAGTTTCTGTGGAAGGTGCTCTAACACAGGCGATGGTAGAAAGCATGAACAAAGATTCCATCATCTTTGCCATGGCCAATCCAAACCCTGAAATCATGCCGGCAGAAGCAAAGCTTGCCGGAGCGAGTGTTGTTGGTACAGGTCGCTCTGATTTCCCTAACCAGGTTAATAACGTTTTGGCATTCCCAGGCATCTTCCGCGGAGCATTGGATGTCAGAGCGACACATATAAATGAACAGATGAAAATTGCGGCTGTCGAAGCTATAGCAAGCCTTGTGGCACCAAATGAGCTAAGTGATGATTATGTCATACCTGCTCCATTTGACCCTCGTGTCGCGCCGGCTGTGGCTGCAGCAGTGGCCAAGGCAGCAATGGAAACGGGTGTAGCAAGAATCAAGGTCGATCCAGAAGAAGTGGCCGAAAAAACTAGACGCACTGCCGTTATCGGAAAAAGTGAATAGTCTATGACCACACCTACTAAAATGTATCTTGAAATTGTCAAAAAGATTCGGGCCATCATTGTAGAGGACGGCTTGAAAACAGGAGACAAAATCCCTTCAGAACGAGAGTTGTCCGACAGATTGAATGTCGGGCGTTCTTCCGTTCGGGAAGCGCTTAGAGCCCTGGAACTCCTTGGACTCATTGAAACAAGGCGTGGTGAAGGGACATTTATAAAAGATTTTAAAGAGCACCACCTTGTAGAATTATTGGGGACGTTCATTCTAGAGCAGGACAAAACAAAGAGTGACCTTTTGGAAACGAAGCTGGAAATTGAAAAGTCATGCATACAGCTTTTTATGCAGAAAGCTACTCCCAAAGACTATGAAAAGCTGAGCGGTTTGATAGATTCCGGACCTTCGAGAACGGATTTTTTCAAAGAAATGGTTATGATTGTGGATAACAGTTTGATGCTAAGAATTTGGACACTTGTAAATAGTTATGCACGTATTATCGCAAAGGATAATATGATAGAGAGTGGTGTGTTTGAGGATTTACTAGAGGCGATGAGAGAAGAGCAATCTCAGCAAGCGATAAAGCTATATGAAAAACATTTTGCGGAAATTGTCGATGGAAAGTAGACAAGAATCTACAACATCCTTCGAAGGGTTTCCGTTACATTAACAGTATGAGTAAAACGGTAAGTAAAGGAATTTGTTTATTGAAATAATTTTAACAACCTTACTTACCTATATTTTGACCTATTATTAGTACCAAATACCAAAGCTAAGTAACAAAGTCTAAGATTGACCTTTGAATAGTCGCAGAGTATGGAAATACTAGACACAAAAAGCATGGAGCATGTCTTAAATATACAAGTTTCCAAAGCTGGTGCCTTTTGCTTCCACTACTCAAATAAAGGGAGGTTCTGTTGTTTTGTTAAAGGATTTGTTCACGAAAAAGAAAAAATACGCATCCATACCATCCGAACAAGCACACCAAGATGTGCCGGAAGGGATTATGACCAAATGTCCTAGTTGTAAAAAAATCATGTACACAAAAGAGTTGATGAAAAATTTGAAGGTGTGTCTACACTGTGGCCACCATCATCCAATGAATGCAAAAGAGAGAATTCAAAGCTTACTGGATAAAGGAAGCTTTGTTGCATACGATGTTGAAATGGTCTCGGAAAACCCGCTTAATTTTCCGAATTACCTGGAGAAACTAGAAGGTGACCAAAAGAAAACAGGTATCAATGAGGCAGTTGTAACCGGTGAGGGGACCATTAACAGTCTACCGCTCGTCATTGCGGTCATGGATTCGACCTTCCGTATGGGGAGCATGGGGTCGGTTGTAGGAGAGAAGATAACACGTGCTATTGAGAAAGCAAAAGAAAAACGAGTGCCATTCCTTATTTTTACCGCTTCAGGCGGTGCGAGAATGCAAGAGGGTGTTTTAAGTTTAATGCAAATGGCAAAGACTAGTAGTGCTTTGAAGCTTCATAGTGAAAGCGGCGGTTTGATCATTTCTGTGATGACCCACCCTACTACCGGTGGCGTTTCTGCGAGCTTTGCTTCTCTTGGAGACTATAACTTTGCAGAACCTAAGGCATTGATAGGTTTTGCGGGTCGACGCATCATTGAACAGACCATTCGCGAGGATCTTCCGGAAGATTTCCAAACGGCAGAATTTTTATTGAAGTGCGGCCAATTGGATGCGGTCATACCTCGTCTTGAACTAAAAGAAACCTTAACAAATGTGCTTGATATACACCAAGGAGGGGGGGAGACGAGATGGTAGGAGAAATGGAGTTTGAAAAACCAGTTGTGGAACTACGAAAGAAAATAGTAGAACTGAAAGAGTTCACGAAAAATAGTGATATGGATCTCTCTAGTGAAATAGAAAAGCTGGAAGTCAGACTTGAAAAGCTAGAAGCCGATATATACGGTAATCTAAGCCCGTGGGACCGAGTTCAAATTGCCAGAAACCCTGAACGTCCGACTACCCTCGACTATATCGAACGAGTATTTACCAATTTCCTCGAATTGCACGGAGATCGCTATTACGGGGATGATGAAGCCATCGTAGGCGGAATCGGTAAATTTGAAGGGATTCCCGTCACCATCATCGGTCACCAACGCGGGAAGGACACGAAAGAAAACATTCGCCGCAACTTCGGTATGCCCCATCCAGAAGGCTATCGTAAAGCATTAAGGCTGATGTACCAAGCGGAAAAGTTCAACAGACCGATTGTGTGTTTCATTGACACGAAAGGTGCCTATCCAGGGAAGGCTGCAGAAGAGCGCGGGCAAAGTGAAGCAATAGCCAAGAACCTGTTCGAAATGGCTGGATTGAAAGTTCCGGTAATCTGTATCGTTATCGGAGAAGGTGGAAGTGGCGGGGCCCTTGCGCTAGGTGTCGGCAACCATGTGCATATGCTCGAGAATTCCACTTATTCCGTCATCTCTCCGGAAGGAGCGGCAGCCATTCTATGGAAGGATGCAAGCCTGGCCAAAAAGGCAGCGGAATCCATGAGAATCACTGCACCTGATTTATTTGATCTTGGAATCATCGATAAAATTATTCCTGAAGCTAAGGGTGGCGCGCATAAGAATGTGGATTTCCAGGCGAAAGGGATCCGAGAAATTTTGAAAGAGTCTCTTCAAGATTTGATGCCGTTAAGTGCTGATGAGTTGATTGAGCATCGTTATGCTAAATACAAGCGGATTGGTGCCTTCTCATTCAAGGAGCAGCTAAAACCCGAAAAGATAAATCAATAATAAGATGGGACGGGATGTTTATGCCCGTTCTTTTTTCTTGTACTTTTTTTAGTGATTTGACTAAATATGGGTATCCTTAGAAGTAGGTACACTTTTGTTAAGGGCAGTAAATGGGAGTATATTAAATAGGTAGGAATAAATACCTGTTAAGCATGGTAAAAATAACCACCTCAAATAAAAGCGCATACATAAATATATTCGACAGATTACAGTTGTTTTCGACATATCTTCGTGGTAATTTTTAATATGGAGACTTTACATACCACTCATTTTTCGAATAAAATTAATGTTTGGGTATACGTTTATAGGCAAATTAGCTCAAGAGGTGAAATAAATGAAACGAATAGGCGTTCTAACAAGTGGTGGAGATGCACCAGGTATGAATGCTGCGGTCCGTGCAGTAGTAAGAAAGGCCATTTTTCACAACATAGAAGTTTTCGGAATCTACCGTGGATATGCTGGATTGATTGATGGAGACATCAGAAAGCTTGAAATTGGTTCCGTTGGAGACATCATCCACCGTGGTGGTACGATGTTATACTCAGCCAGATGTGAAGAATTTAAAACGATAGAAGGTCAGCTTCAAGGAATTGAACAACTGAAAAAGCATGGAATTGAAGCATTGGTGGTTATCGGTGGAGACGGTTCCTATCAAGGTGCCAAAAAATTAACAGAACATGGTTTTCCATGTATCGGTGTCCCAGGTACCATTGACAACGATATTCCAGGTACCGACTTTACCATAGGCTTTGATACAGCGCTGAATACTGTTATCGATTCCATTGACAAAATCCGTGACACAGCAACATCTCATGAACGTACTTACGTGATTGAAGTGATGGGACGTCATGCAGGAGATATTGCACTTTGGGCAGGTCTAGCAGGTGGTGCTGAAACTATTCTGATCCCTGAAGCGAAAGATGATATGCAGGAAGTAATTGCAAGACTGAAGCGCGGAACGGAACGAGGGAAAAAGCATAGTATCATCGTGGTAGCCGAAGGAGTAGGCAGCGGTGTCGAATTCGGTAAAAAGATAGAGGAAGAAACAAGTTTTGAAACGCGTGTTAGCGTACTGGGACATATTCAACGTGGCGGGTCACCAACCGCGTTTGACAGAGTTCTTGCAAGCCGCTTAGGTGCTCGAGCAGTGGAACTATTAATGGAAGGTCAAGGTGGAAGGTGTGTAGGAATTCAAAGCAATGTGCTAGTCGATCACGACATCATTGAAGCTTTATCCAAAACCCACTCTATCGACGAGAAGATGTACGACCTATCAAAAGAACTTTCCATTTAGCAAAATAAGCGTATTGGAATCGTTTTCATTACCAGGTTCTTGATGCTTATGTTGGTGTAATGCCACTCTATTGCTTTATAATATAAAAGGACGAAAAGAACGGTATATAACTAGGAGGAATTTTTACATGAAAAAAACAAAGATTGTTTGTACGATTGGACCAGCTAGTGAAAGCGTGGAGACGTTAATCCAGCTGATGGAAGCTGGCATGAATGTTACACGTCTGAACTTCTCTCATGGAGATTACGAAGAGCACGGAGCTCGTATCCGCAATATCCGTGAAGCGGTTGAGCGCACTGGTAAAAATGTTGCAATTCTATTGGATACGAAAGGTCCGGAAATCAGAACGCATACCATGCAAGATGGTTCGATTGAACTGGTACAAGGAAATGAAATCATCATTTCCATGGAAGAAGTTATCGGAACAACTGAAAAGTTCTCCATTTCTTATCCTGGACTTATGGAAGATGTACATCCAGGTTCCCGTATCCTTTTGGATGATGGGCTTATCGGCTTGGAAGTTATTGAGGTTGGAAACAATGAAATCAGAACGAAAATCCTGAACTCCGGTACATTGAAAAATAAAAAAGGCGTTAACGTTCCTGGTGTAAAAGTAAACCTTCCTGGAATCACGGAAAAAGACGCAAATGATATCCGTTTCGGAATTGAGCAAGGGGTGGATTTCATTGCTGCATCCTTCGTACGTCGTGCATCTGACGTTCTTGAGATTCGTGAATTACTGGAAGCACATAATGCAGCGGACATCCAGATCATCCCTAAAATCGAAAACCAAGAGGGAGTTGACAACATCAACGAAATCTTGGAAGTATCTGACGGATTGATGGTTGCCCGTGGAGATCTTGGTGTGGAAATCCCTGCAGAAGAGGTACCTCTTGTACAGAAGGATCTTATCAAAAAATGTAACCTTGCTGGGAAGCCTGTTATCACGGCAACTCAAATGCTTGATTCTATGCAACGCAACCCACGCCCAACTCGTGCAGAAGCGAGTGACGTAGCAAATGCAATTTTTGATGGCACAGACGCAATCATGCTTTCTGGTGAAACAGCTGCTGGTTCTTACCCAATTGAAGCTGTTCAGACCATGCATAACATCGCTTCCCGTGCAGAACAAGCATTGGCTTATGGAGAGATCCTTACAAAGCACAGCAAGCAAGCAGCACTGACTGTAACAGATTCCATTGGACAATCTGTAGCATACACTGCAATTAGCTTAGATGTTTCTGCTATCGTGACACCAACTGAAAGTGGACACACTGCACGCATGATTTCCAAATACCGTCCAAAAGCACCGATTGTTGCCGTTACATCTTGTGAAGCGGTATCCCGCAAACTTGCATTAGTATGGGGTGTATACCCTCGCATCGGTCGCCAAGCAACTTCTACAGATGAAATGTTAGATGTGGCAGTGGAAGAATCCCTGAACACAGGCATCGTTTCCCACGGCGACTTGATTGTCATTACAGCAGGTGTTCCGGTTGGGGAAAAAGGTACAACGAACCTGATGAAAATCCATGTGGTTGGAGATGTTCTGGCAAGTGGACAAGGTATCGGCAGAAAATCTGCTTTCGGTAAAGTCGTTGTGGCAAAAACAGCGGAAGAAGCTGCTGAGAAAATGACACAAGGTGCTATCTTTGTAACAAACGGCACAGACAAAGATATGATGCCTTCCTTAGAAAAAGCATCTGCCCTTATTACAGAAGAAGGCGGTTTGACAAGCCATGCGGCTGTTGTTGGATTAAGCCTTGGCATTCCGGTAATTGTTGGAGTGGAGCACGCAACTTCCGTTCTAAAAGACGGAGAAGAAATCACAGTGGACTCTTCAAGAGGCACGATTTACTCAGGTCACGCAAGCGTACTATAATAGTGGACATGACCCCCTATATCCCGGCATATGCTGGCTTTAGGGGGTCTTTTTGTATGAAATTAGAGTAATTCTTTCATTTTTGATATAATTAGTAGGAAGTTTGTTTTTTTATAGAAATGGGGTATTCCTCTTATGTTTAGGATTTTATTAGCGTTGATTATAGTTGTACCAGCACTCGAAATTTGGCTTCTTATTACTGCAGGAAAATTGATTGGTGCCATTCCAACAATTATTCTGATTATCTTAACAGGTGTACTTGGGGCTTGGCTTGCAAAATACCAAGGTGTCTCTGCACTTAGAAGTGCACAACAGAAAATGAACAGCGGGCAGATGCCAGGGGATGTAATTATCGACGGTCTTTGTATATTAGTAGGAGGGGTCGTCCTGCTCACTCCCGGTTTTATTACGGATGCCATAGGTTTTGCCTTGCTTTTACCACCGACAAGAAACCTGATCAAGCCTTCCATTATGCGAGCAATCCGAAATCGAATGGATCGCGGGCAATTCATTGTAATCAATAGAAGATAAGTAAGGTAGATGGAAAAGGCGGTGGTAGAAATACCATTGCCTTTTTCTAAAATCATGATAATATGAAAAAATAGATAGAGAGCATTGTAAAATTTGTAAATCAGTTTGGGGGAAATATAATGAAACATTGGTTGAAAATATTGCTGGTGTTAACCTTGGTTTTATCTGGCCTTAGTTTAACGAACGTTGTACATGCTACCGGTGGAGAAGAAGAGGAAGAAAGCATCAATGAAAAGTTCGGCTTGCCGATTGTGGTATATGGCGGGACATTAAATGACGACCAAAAGCAGGAAGTTCGGAACCTTTTAAAAGTGAAAAATCCTGACATGGTAGAAGAGATTACGGTCACAGGTGAAGACCTTGTCAAATACATTGACGGTGAAGACCGAAATGCCCGTATGTTTTCTTCGGCTAAAATCACAAGAAAAGAAAAAGGTGAAGGCCTTGTTATAGACAGAGCTACTCCTGAAAATATTACACAGGTTACCGATGATATGTATGCAAATGCCCTGTTGACTGCGGGAATTGAAGACGCAGAAGTTATCGTTGTTTCTCCTGTTAAAGTAAGTGGACATTCTGCATTGGTCGGGATCTACAAGGCTTATGAGGTAAGTGGAGAAACGCTAGATAAAGACCGTATGGAAGTGGCAAACGAAGAATTGAACATTGCCACCAAACTTGCCGAAGAAGAAGGCATGGATAGTGAAAAGGTTAGTGAATTACTGACAGAAATCAAGAAGCAAATTGCAGAACAAAAGCCTGCAACCCGTGAAGATGTAGAGCGGATTGTAGAAGAGCAGCTTGCGAAGCTGAACATAGAGTTGAGTGAAGAAGACAGACAATTATTGATTGACCTGTTTGAAAAGATGCGTTCACTTAATATCAATTTTGATAATGTGAAGCAGCAGCTTGAGGACATTTCTAACGACATCAAGAACAGGATCGGGGAAGTAGTAGGGGATGAAGGCTTCTGGCAGGGTGTTGCAGATTTCTTCCGTGACCTGTTCCAGTCCATTGCGAACTTGTTCAAATAAGATAGGATGACCGCTTTCTCTTTACAGAGGAGGCGGTTTTTTTGTGATCAAGGAAAGGATGGCTAAAATTAAACTTGAATGGAACTTGCTTGAGGAATGAAGACCTCTGTGATGCTGAGATGGAGTGAGAGAGGTCTTCATAAAGAGAACGAAGACCTCCGTGATGCTGAGATGGAGTGAGAGAGGTCTTCATAAAGAGAACGAAGACCTCCGTGATGCTGAGAAGGAGTGAGAGAGGTCTTCATAAAGGGAATGAAGACCTCCGTGATGCTGAGATGGAGTGAGAGAAGTCTTCATAAAGGGAATGAAGACCTCTGTGACGCGGAATTGGAGTGAGTGGAGTCTTCATAAAGATATCAGAGCCACACCTAGTGGTAAGTGTAGAAAAAAATGCCCGCTCCTCATCTAAAGAAGCAGACACCTACCTATCCAACAAACTAATCTCCCTACACGATTCTATTCTTACCCACCACAAACAAATAAATATCCTTTATTACATCAGCCTTCCAAAGAGTATTGAAAATAACTACTGTCACCGGACCAACAATCAAGCCGAGGAAGCCAATCAATTTGAATCCTACAAACAAGCTGACCAATGTGGCCAATGGATCAAGTCCGATGCTAGAAGACAGTATCTTCGGTTCCATCAACTGGCGCTGAACAATGACAATCAAGTACAGCACGCCAAGGCCGATGGCAAGCGGCAGGTTCCCGCTGATGGCCAGAAAGATGATCCAAGGAACAAATACCAATCCGGTACCTAAATAGGGGATCAAGTCGACCAACCCGATAATCAAGGCTACGGTAATGGCATACTCCACACGTAATATCAACAATCCTATCAAAACGATAATAGTAGTAATGGAAATAAGAGTAGCTTGGGCGCGCATGAATCCAAAGAATGCTTTCTTAAGGCTTAAGAACACTTTTGTTAGACTACCCTGTGCTTTTATAGGTGTGATACGTTTCAGCCTTGCTTTATGCTTGAACCAGTCTTTACTGATGAAAAAGGTGGCCAACAAGGAAAATATCAATACTGTTGCCACACTGGGAATCCAGGTGATGATTTTAGGGAGATTTGTTAAGAAAGCCTGAATGAACTCTCCTACGGTGCTGGCAACTGTTCCGCCAATATTTTCGATGTTGGTTAATAAGGACTGCTGCTGACCCTCCTCTAAACTGTGGAACATGGTGGTCATCTGATTGAAAAATGGAAGTATCTTTGTTACGACGAACTGTTCTACGTACACAACCAAGGTTTCGAAATGGCCCGGGACAACCTTTGCCAAGTATTCAGTACCTGACACGATTTCAACAATCAATAATGTGACGACACCTGCCACAGTCGCGAATACGGCCAATAGTGATAGGAAGACAGCCAAACTTCTTGGAAGTCGTCCTTTTGTTTCTAGTAAATTGACGAGCGGATTGATTAAAAATGCAAGAATTAATGCAATGATGAATGGATAAGCGATGGAAAATAAATAATAGAAAGAGAAAAGACCAATCGTGATGATGAAAAGAACCAGGAGGAGTCTAAAAAAGATATGCACATAGTACCAATTCACCAATAACACCCCTTATTGCCAGAAATTCCTTATTAATTATTTTACAGTCTGGACCATACTTTTCATAGTTTTATATTTCGCAATTTGGAAAATTCAGTACAATGTCAATTCTTTTTCTTTCTTATTTCATTATGGTAGTATGAAAAATAGGGTCATGTGTTGGAAGGATGGAAATAAATGTTTAGTCAAGCTACCTTGTTTTTACTGATACTTCTTTTAATAGGTTTTATTGCGAAAAATCCATCATTGATGTTTGCTGTTGCAGTATTGCTTGTTATTAAGGTTATTGGTTTGGATAATAAAGTATTCCCTTATCTTCAGTCTAAAGGAATCAATTGGGGAGTAACAATTATTACCATTGCCGTTCTGGTCCCGATTGCTACAGGCGACATAGGGTTCAAGCAGTTGCAGGAAGCGTTGAAATCTTCTTATGCTTGGGTGGCGCTTGGTGCAGGGATAGCGGTAGCACTTATTGCAAAAAGCGGTTTGACCCTGCTTGCCAATGATCCGCATATTACCACTGCGCTCGTGTTTGGTACCATACTTGCAGTTTCCTTGTTCAATGGGGTGGCGGTTGGTCCGTTGATAGGTGCAGGAATCGCGTATATGGCAATGAAGGTAGTGGGGTATTTCACATAGTGGATTTTTCACAAATTGTTTTTTCGTAATAATATTTTTTGCAGGACTTTCCTTCTTTTCATTCACAAAAGACTGAAAATTGTTTATAATAAGGACAAGGACACTTCCTTCCTACTTAGCAAGAGAAACATTGTTCGCCGAAAATGCGCGCACACCCATGAATATAGTGGATATGGCGCTTATTTTTATGAATGGAAATGTAAGCATTTTCTTAGTTTGCTAGATTCTGAATTGATAAATTACTCTAAATATTTATACAGAGATATGATTTTTATCATTATGTTGAGCAAGCGTTCGGGTGAACAATGGTAGATAAGGATTTGGGGGAATTTTCACATAAAGGAGAGGTTTCAAATGACAACAACTAAAGGTCTAGAAGGAATTGTAGCAACGACTTCTGCTATCAGTTCTATTATTGACGACACATTAACGTATGTTGGCTACAACATTGATGACTTAGCAGATCATGCTAGCTTCGAAGAGGTAATCTATCTTTTATGGCATCAAAAACTGCCTAACAAAGAAGAGTTAGCTTCCCTTAAGAAGGAAATTGCAGAAAATGCTGCGCTTCCTGAAGAAGTGATCAACCATTTCAAAACGTACCCAATCGATAAAGTTCATCCAATGGCTGCTCTTCGTACTGCGGTATCTTTACTTGGTCTATATGATGCAGAAGCTGACAATATGGATCCGGAAGTAAACTACCATAAAGCTGTACGTCTTCAAGCTAAAATGCCAACAATTGTGACAGCGTTCTCAAGAATCCGTAAAGGATTAGACCCGATTGCGCCAAGAACAGATTTAGGCATGGCAGCTAACTTCTTATACATGTTAACTGGTGAAGAGCCATCTGAGATTGCAATCGAAGCATTCAACAAAGCGTTAGTGCTTCACGCAGACCATGAGTTGAATGCATCTACTTTCACTGCACGTGTATGTGTAGCGACTTTATCTGATGTTTACTCTGGTGTTACTGCTGCAATCGGAGCGTTAAAAGGTCCATTGCATGGTGGAGCGAACGAAGCAGTAATGAAGATGCTTTCTGAAATCGGGGAAGTGGAAAATGCGGAAAGCTATATCCGTGAAAAGCTTGCGAACAAAGAAAAAATCATGGGCTTCGGTCACCGTGTATATCGTCAGGGAGACCCTCGCGCGAAGCATCTGCGTGAAATGTCCGAAAAACTTACACATCTGACAGGACAACCAAAATGGTATGAAATGTCCGTGAAAGTGGAAGAGGTTGTTACATCAGAAAAGCCGCTTCCACCAAATGTTGATTTCTACAGTGCATCTGTATACCACTCTTTAGGAATTGACCATGACCTGTTCACACCAATCTTCGCTGTGAGCCGTGTATCCGGTTGGTTGGCGCATATCTTGGAGCAGTATTCCAACAACCGCCTGATCCGTCCTCGTGCCGATTACACAGGACCTGGCAAACAGGATTATGTACCAATTGATAAACGTAGCTAATATAGATATCTCGCAACAAGCGACATTGAGTGAATTTTTGCTATAATACAAGGGGAGGGGAAATCCCTTTCCCTGAATAACTAATGTCATCATATTTCTTAGGAGGTTTTTACTTTGACACAAGGAACAAAAATTACTGTTACAGATGGCGTACTAAATGTACCTAATAATCCAATCATTCCATTCATCGAAGGAGACGGAATTGGTCCTGATATTTGGGCTTCTGCATCCCGTGTTTTAGAAGCTGCTGTTGAAAAAGCATATAATGGTGAAAAGGAAATTGTTTGGAAAGAAGTATTGGCTGGAGAAAAAGCATTCAACCAAACTGGTGAATGGTTACCAAGTCAAACACTTGATGATATCCGCGAGTACATAATTGCAATCAAAGGACCTCTAACTACTCCAGTTGGTGGAGGAATCCGTTCTCTTAACGTGGCTTTACGTCAAGAGTTGGACCTTTTCACATGCTTACGTCCTGTTCGTTATTTCCAAGGAGTTCCTTCTCCTATTAAACGCCCAGAAGACACTGACATGGTTATTTTCCGTGAAAATACAGAAGATATCTATGCTGGTATCGAGTATGCAAAAGGTTCTGAAGAAGTAGAAAAGCTAATCAATTTCCTTCAAACTGAAATGGGAGTTAACAAGATTCGTTTCCCTGAAACTTCCGGTATCGGAATCAAGCCGGTATCTGAAGAAGGTACTTCCCGTCTTGTTCGCGGTGCAATCAACTATGCGATCGAGCATGGCCGTAAATCTGTAACACTAGTTCACAAAGGAAACATCATGAAGTTCACTGAGGGTGCTTTCAAAAACTGGGGTTACGAGCTAGCTGAAAAAGAATTCGGCGATAAAGTATTCACTTGGGCACAATATGACCGTATCGCGGAAGCGGAAGGTAAAGATGCTGCAAATAAAGCGCAAGAAGCTGCAGAAGCAGAAGGAAAGATCCTAGTGAAGGATTCCATTGCTGATATCTTCTTACAACAAATTCTTACTCGTCCAAAAGAGTTCGATGTTGTTGCTACTATGAACTTGAACGGTGACTACATCTCTGATGCACTAGCTGCACAAGTAGGTGGAATCGGAATTGCTCCAGGAGCAAACATCAACTACGAAACTGGTCACGCAATTTTCGAAGCGACACATGGTACTGCTCCGAAATATGCTGGTCTTGATAAAGTAAACCCATCTTCTGTTATCCTTTCCGGTGTATTAATGCTTGAGCACCTTGGTTGGACAGAAGCTGCTCAACTTGTAGTAGATGCTATGGAAAAATCCATCGCTTCTAAAGTAGTAACTTACGACTTTGCCCGTCTAATGGACGGCGCAACAGAAGTAAAATGCTCCGAGTTTGGCGACGAACTAATCAAAAACATGTAATTTCTAAAAAGCAAAAACTCTTGACGGGTTTTTGCTTTTTGAAAATAAGTACTGTTTGTACGATTTTCTAGCTGTTGATTGGAGCAAAAGGCGGAGACTCCAGTGGGGGAGTAGCGACAATGTTGAGACCCCGCAGGCGAAGCCGAGGAGGCTCAAGGTCGCCCCACGGAAAGCGAAGCCATTTGCGGAAATCAACAGCGGTGTAAGGAATACATTAATAGGTTAGGGAGGAATGAATATGACAATGAGACGTAAAAAGGTATCGGTAATCGGTGGAGGCTTTACAGGCGCAACCACAGCATTCTTACTCGCACAAAAAGAACTTGCAGATGTTGTACTAGTAGATATTCCGCAAATGGAGAACCCTACTAAAGGAAAAGCCTTAGATATGTTAGAAGCAGGTCCTGTTCAAGGATTTGATGCAAACATCACTGGTACATCCAACTATGAAGATACAGCCAATTCCGATATCGTTGTCATAACAGCCGGAATCGCCCGTAAACCAGGTATGAGCCGTGACGACCTTGTAACTACCAATCAGAACATCATGAAAAGCGTAACAAGAGAAATTGTCAAACATTCTCCTGATTGCTATATCATCGTGTTGACTAACCCGGTAGATGCGATGACATACACAGTATTCAAAGAGTCTGGCTTCCCTAAGAACAGAGTTATTGGTCAGTCCGGTGTACTTGATACGGCTCGTTTCCGTACTTTCGTATCCCAAGAACTAAACCTTTCCGTCAAGGACGTAACCGGATTCGTATTAGGTGGCCATGGCGATGACATGGTTCCACTTGTCCGCTACTCCTATGCGGGTGGGATTCCACTAGAAACATTACTTCCTAAAGATCGTCTGGATGCGATTGTGGAAAGAACCAGAAAAGGTGGCGGGGAAATCGTCAACCTTCTTGGTAACGGTAGTGCCTACTATGCTCCTGCAGCCTCCATGGTGGAAATGGTAGAAGCGATCCTTAAAGATCAACGCCGTATCCTTCCATCCATTGCATACCTTGAAGGGGAATATGGACATGAGGGAATCTATCTTGGTGTACCGACTATCTTGGGTGCTGGTGGAATCGAGAAGATTATCGAATTAGAATTGACAGAAGATGAAAAAGCTGCACTTTCCAAATCTGTCGAATCCGTCAAAAATGTCATGAATGTCCTATCCTGAAATCATTAAGAGGACGTAAGAAATATTAAGAATTTCTAGCTGTTGATTGGAGCACAGGGCGAAGACTCCTGAGGGAGATAGCGGTAGATTGAGACCCCGCAACGAAGTGAGGAGGCTCAAGCACCGCCCCTAGGAAAGCGAAGCTCGGTGCGGAAATCAACAGGGGTGTATAACAGAAGAATATAACTAATTCGGGGAATTCTTTCCCCCATTTTTTACCACACTATTGTAAACGTTTACAAAGAAACAAAGGGTATTTTCCAACATCAACAGGGGGTGTCTATATGTTACTTGGTAAAAAGAGAAAGCTTGGAAGAAAACTAGCAGAAATCCAAGTGGGAGAAAAGCTAGAGTTAACCGAAAAAATAGAAGATAAAGACCTACTACTTTATCTTGGTCTAACAAACGACGCGAACCCACTATATATTCAGCACGATTATGCATCCCAAACTCCTTTCAAAAAACCGATTGTTCCTAGCATCATGCTTACCGGGATCATTACGTCAGCTGTTTCCAAATACTTACCAGGACCTGGGAGCCATGTCGTCAGCCAAGATATTGCCTTTCCAAAGCCTGTCTATCATTACGGAACCGTAGAGTTCCTTTTTGAAGTGGTGGAGGTCAATGATCACGATCACAGTATTATTATGAGTGTTCATGGAACCAACGAAGATAACCAGACGGTTGCAAAAGGTTCCATCACGGTCTGCCCGCCACATCGCCTCGAACCGATGGAAAGCAGTGCAATGGAAAACTTTTAAAAAAGAGCTGAAAGTAAGCTCTTTTTTTTGTGCACTTTGGATTTCTTTGCAAGGCTAAAGACTTCCGCTCTTCTATATTGTGATGAATAATGTTTACGTGTAAAATGGAAAAGTAAAGATAGATAAATAATAGAATTGGCACTAGGATGAAAAAATAGGGTTTTCCAAAACAGTTGGTGGAGGAAAAGAATGAATAAGAAAATTCTTATAGTAGACGACGAACAATCCATTGTGACATTGTTACAGTATAATTTGCAACAAGCAGGCTATGATGTTTCCGTGGCGATGGATGGAGAAGAAGGCTTAAATAAGGCAATGAAAGAACAGTTTGACATGATTGTGCTTGATCTAATGCTTCCGAAGAAAGATGGCATTGAAGTTTGCAAGGAGCTTAGACAGCACAAGATTCATACACCGATTCTGATGCTCACTGCAAAAGATGATGAATTTGATAAGGTTCTTGGTCTGGAACTTGGCGCAGATGATTATATGACAAAGCCTTTCAGTCCGAGGGAAGTGGTCGCGAGGGTCAAAGCGATTCTTCGAAGAATGCAACAGCAAGCTACAGTTACAGATATCCCGAAGGAAGAAGATACTACCGAGAAGATTGTGATTGGGGACGTGAAAATTCTCCCAGAACACTATGAAGCATTTTTCCGTGAGGAACGCTTGGAACTGACTCCAAAAGAGTTTGAGCTTCTTGTCTATCTATCCAAAAATAAAGGAAGAGTTCTGACGAGAGACCAATTGCTCAGTGCGGTCTGGAACTATGATTTTGCCGGGGATACACGTATTGTGGATGTCCATATTAGTCATTTACGTGAAAAAATAGAAACCGACACGAAAAAACCTACATATATAAAAACGATAAGAGGTCTGGGGTACAAACTGGAGGAACCAAAATTACATGAATAGGTTCCGTTCCAGACTGCTTTTTGCACTCATCACCTTGATCATCGTGGTGCTTGTGTGCCTTGGATTGTTACTTGGTCAACTTTTCAAAACCTTTTATTTGAACACGTTCAATCAAAGGCTGGTAAAAGAAACGAACCTGGTGACGATGCTAGTGGAAGAGGAGAACAACATTACCCCTGAACTACAGAAGCATTTAAAGGACGTCAGCGGAACGTTAGCTGCTAGAATCAGTATTACTGATAAAGATGGAATCGTTCTCTTTGATACAGATGGTATTTCTCCGAGAGGTGAGGATTCCCATCAGGATATCATAAAAGATACGGTTCAAAACAATAAAGACAGAGACCGTATTTTTTATGAGCAGAATAATGAGCTTTACTATTATGGTAGCTCCATTACAAGAGACGGAGTTCGGGATGGTTATGTCATGCTGAGCACTCCGATAGATTCCTTGCAAAGGGTGAATCAACAGATCTGGGGGTTGCTTATTGCAAGTCTCGGAGCGGCGTTTGTGGTGATTTTGCTGCTAGGTGTTCGAATCACCTCCCAATATACGAGGCCAATTGAGTCTGCAACAAAAGTGGCAATGGAGCTTGCCAAAGGAAACTATAAGGCGAGAACCTTTGAAGAACATGTGGATGAAACAGGGATGCTGAGTCAATCCATCAATATCCTGGCAAGAAATCTTCAAGATATGACCAAAGCCCAAGAGATGCAGCAGGATAGGCTTCGTACCCTTATTGAGAGCATGGGGAGCGGATTGATCTTGATTGACGGTCGCGGCTATGTGAATCTTATTAACAGGGCCTTTAAGGACACATTTGACGCAGATCCTTCCGAATATTTATATCGATTATACTATGAAGCGATTGAACATAAAGAAATAGTCACCTTGATAGAAGAGATATTCATGACCGAAGTGAATGTCCGCAAGCAGTTGCTCTTGACTCTTAAAATTGAAAGAAGACATTTTGAAGTGTATGGTGCCCCTATTATCGGCATCAATGATGAGTGGAAAGGAATTGTTCTTGTTTTCCATGATATATCGGAATTGAAGAAGCTCGAGCAGATGAGAAAAGACTTTGTTGCCAATGTTTCACATGAATTAAAAACACCTATAACCTCCATAAAAGGTTTCTCGGAAACGTTGCTCGATGGTGCAATGAATGACAAGGACACCTTGGAGTATTTCTTGTCCATCATCTTAAAAGAGAGCGATAGGCTACAATCCCTGATTGAAGACCTGCTCGACCTTTCCAAAATTGAAAAACAAGGCTTCAAATTGAATCCGGGTTATATCGAGATCAATGGGATATTAAAAGAGATTTTTGTGATCCTCGAAGGGAAAGCAAAGGAGAAGGAAATAGAGCTTGTCCTTAAGAGACCGCAAAAAGACTTATTTTTATTAGCTGATTCCTCCAGGGTGAAACAGGTTTTCATTAATCTTATTAACAATGCCATCGCCTATACACCGGCCGGTGGAGAAGTGAGGGTGAAAGTGGAAGAGGTCGGAGAAGAGATAGTGATAGTGGTTTCGGATACAGGGATTGGAATGGAAAAAGAAGAAATTCCTAGAATCTTTGAGCGCTTTTACAGAGTGGATAAAGCACGCAGTCGGAACTCGGGTGGTACAGGACTTGGCTTGGCCATCGTCAAGCATATAGTAGAAGCCCATCACGGAAGTATTTCTGTAAAGAGTAAATTGAATAAGGGCACTACCTTTACGGTAAAATTGTCTAAAGAAAACAAAGATTTACAATAGCTTTACACACCTTTCATAACACCTTAACAAAGCTTTGTTAATATAATCTATGAAAACCCCTTCATCCAAGGAGCCAATTTTGGAAGAGGAGAGAGCCCACCCTGCTCTCTCCTTCTTTTTGTTTTTCCCATTAAGCACCGCTGTTGCTTTTCGCAAAAAGGCTTCGCTTTCCGCGGGGCGACCTTGAGCCTCCTCACTTCGTTGCGGGGTCTTAAGATTGTCGCTACTCTCCCGCAGGAGTCTTCGCCTTTTGCTTCAAGCACCAGCTAGAAATCTTTAGAAATAATGAAACTTTCCCCCACATCGTACGTATAAATCAACGAGAAACAAAAAAAGGGGAGAATACAACATTGATAAGTTTAAAACGCATTTATATGACCGTATTTCTTGTGGTCCTTGCTGCGGTTATCGGGTCAGTTGCCTTGACATCCTGGTACACAGTCGACCAGTCTGAACAAGCAGTCATCCTGACATTCGGTAAAGTGGAAGAAGGAATCAGTGAGCCAGGACTACATTTCAAGATGCCTTGGCCGATCCAGGACGTCAAAAAATTGTCCAAGGAGACATTCAGTTTACAATTCGGCTATGAAGAAAAAAATGGAGAAATAGTTGAATTCACCAATGATACAAAAATGATTACAGGGGACGAAAATATCGTGTTAGCAGATATGGTCGTCATGTGGAAAATAAGCGAACCAGGAAAATACTTATTTAATAGTGATGATCCACAAGCTGTTCTATATAATGCTACTTCCGCATCTTTAAGAAGTATTATCGGAAGCACGCAGATTGATGAAGCACTGACTTCTGGAAAAGCACAGATTGAAGTCGAGGTTTTCGATCTTCTTACATCCCTTATGGAAACCTATGATATTGGTATTGCTGTCACATCTGTCAATCTTCAAGATGTGGAACTGCCGAATGCTGAGGTACGTAAAGCTTTTACGGACGTGACAGATGCACGTGAAATGGAGAACACCAAAAACAATGAAGCGAAAAGATATAAAAACCAGCGCATGAATGAAGCAGAAGGGGAAAAAGACGCTATCATTTCCAAAGCAGAAGGGGAAAAGGCAGCAAGAATTGAGCGTGCACGTGGAGACGTGGCAAAATTCAACTCCTTATACAATGAATACGTGAATGCTCCGGAACTGACAAAGAAGCGTCTAATTTTGGAAACGATGGAAGAAGTATTACCATATGCTGAGATCTATATTATGAATGATGACGGCAATACGATGAAATACTTCCCGCTCCGCACGGAAAACCCTGCACCAAAACCACCAGCGAACCCGGAAGGAAGTGGGAACAATGAGTGATCAAAACATCATCAACTTGGAAAAGAAAAAACCTGATGTGCAATGGAAAACCATCATCCGTGGCGGTCTATTCGGAGTAGTGGTCCTTGTCATTCTAGGAGTGATCCTAGCCAATGTCTTTGTTGTAAAAGAAGGCGAGTATAAAGTGGTCAGACAGTTTGGAGAAGTAGTCAAAATTGTGGATGAGCCTGGATTGAATTTTAAAACACCATTTATCCAATCCGTCACAACTGTGCCGAAATACCAGATGCTATATGATGAAGCGAGTGCGGAAATAAACACTCGCGACAAAAAACGGATGCTTATCGATAATTATGTGGTTTGGCGTGTGGCAGACCCTCAATTGATGATCAGCAACCTTGCAAGTCTAGTGAATGCGGAAACTAAAATGTCTGAGTTTGTATTTTCTGTAGTGAGAACGGAGCTTGGACAACTTAACTATGATGATATTATCAATGATGAAAAGTCATCAAGGGGAAGTCTGAACGATCGAGTTACAGAGAGAGTGAATGAACTGTTGGCAAGAGACAACTACGGAATCGTTGTCACCGATGTCCGTATGAGAAGAACTGACCTGCCACCGGAAAATGAAGATGCTGTGTTTACACGAATGATTTCCGAGCGTCAATCGACTGCCCAAGAATACCTTTCTCGAGGGGATGCAGACAAAAACAGAATCATGGCAAATACCGACCGTGAAGTGAGGGAAATCCTTGCCAAAGCGGAAGCTGATGCTGATACCATCCGTGGTCAAGGTGAAGGAGAAGCGGCAAAAATCTATAATGATACTTTCTCAAAGGATGCAGAATTCTACGAGTTGTACCGTACGCTCGAATCCTATAAAAAGACCATTGACGGTGAAACGGTCATTGTCCTTCCATCTGATTCCCCATATGCCAAACTGCTAATGGGCGGAATGGAATAAAGTATATAAGTAAAGTGGATTGGAGCGGAAAGCGAGTGCCTGCAGCGAAAAGGAACGGCCGAACTCAAAAGCTTTATACTCCAGTCTAAACACAAAGCCACAATTTTTGTTTCTATTCCTATCCATGATAGAATAGAAGAAGAATTGTGGCTTTTTAACATTGGATTTATACATAAGATAAAAGGTAAAAAGGAGGAGTCAACTTGGCCAACAAATTAGTACTGATAGATGGAAACTCCATCGCTTATCGAGCTTTCTTCGCTCTACCACTATTGAGTAATGAAAAAGGGATACATACCAACGCCATCTACGGATTTACCATGATGCTGATGCGGATTCTGGAAGAAGAGAAGCCGACACATATGCTGGTGGCATTTGATGCAGGAAAGACGACTTTCCGACATAAGACGTTCGGTGAATACAAAGGGGGCCGTCAAAAAACCCCACCTGAACTTTCCGAACAATTCTCTTTCCTGAGGGAGCTTTTAGATGCATACAACATCAAGCGCTACGAGCTGCCTGAATATGAAGCAGATGATATCATCGGGACCCTTGCGCAGCAGGCTGCCAAAGATGATTTTGAAGTGAAAATTATTTCAGGTGACAAAGACTTAACCCAGCTTGCATCAGATAAAATTACAGTTGATATTACGAAAAAAGGGATTACAGACGTGGATTCCTACACTCCTGCTTTCATTGAAGAAAAATACGGATTGAAAGTGGATCAGATTATCGATATGAAAGGTCTGATGGGAGATTCTTCTGATAACATTCCTGGTGTACCTGGTGTCGGAGAAAAAACTGCCATTAAGCTATTAAAAGAATTCGGAACAATTGAAACGCTTCTTGAATCCATTGATAAAGTCAGCGGGAAGAAGCTGAAAGAGAAGCTTGAGGGTAATAAAGAGCAGGCAGTCATGAGTAAGGAGTTAGCCACAATCATGACCGAAGCACCTGTAAAAGTCACTGTAGAGGAACTTCTTTATGAGGGATACGACAAGAAGAAAGTGATCGACATCTTTAAAGAGCTTAGCTTCAACTCACTATTGGACAAGCTTGGTGAAGATGGAGAAACAGTAACAGAGGACTTGGAGGATATTTCATTCGAAATATTGGAGGAAATCAAGGAAGAGCATTTTGCAAAAGAGAACTTCTTCATGGTAGAGGTGTTAGTTGAAAACTACCACCGTGCAGACATCCAAGGAATAGCCCTAGTGAACGAAACGGGAAATTATTTTATCCCGACAGACGTGGCCTTGAAGTCGGAAGAATTCGCTGCATTTGCATCAGACTCCAAGAAAAAGAAGACGGTCTTTGATGCGAAGAGAGCAATTGTTGCATTGAAGTGGAAAGGGATAGAGCTGAATGGGATCGACTTTGATTTCATTATTGCGTCCTATATTGTCAATCCTTCTGAAACATCTACCGACCTTGCTGAAATTGCCCGTAAGAAAGGCTTTTATCAGATTGAAACAGATGAAGCGGTATATGGGAAAGGCGCAAAGCGTGCTGTTCCGGATCAGCCGACAGTGGCCAACCACCTTGTGCGGAAGACCTTCGCCATGCAGGAAATGAAGGAATCCTTTATTCACGAATTAAAGGACAATGAGCAGTTGGAACTGTTTGAAGAGCTTGAAATGCCCTTAACATTGGTGCTCGCGGAAATGGAAGCGCTCGGTATCAAAGTGGATAAAGCCCGTCTGGAAGAAATGGGAGCCGACTTGGGTGAAAAGCTGGAAGAAATCGAAGGGAAGATATTCGAGCTTGCTGGTGAAACCTTCAATATCAACTCTCCCAAGCAACTAGGTGTCATCCTTTTTGAAAAGCTTGGCCTTCCACCAGTAAAGAAAACAAAAACAGGCTACTCCACTTCCGCTGACGTATTGGAAAAACTGGCAGAAAAGCATGAAGTGATTCAACAGATCTTGCATTACCGTCAACTAGGAAAATTGAAGTCCACTTATATCGAAGGGTTATTGAAGGTTATTCATGAGGATTCTCATAAAATCCACACCCGTTTTAACCAGGCACTTACACAAACTGGACGTCTTAGCTCAATCGACCCGAACCTTCAGAATATCCCGGTTCGTTTAGAGGAAGGAAGAAAGATCAGAGAGGCATTCATACCATCACACGAGGATTGGGTCATTTTTGCAGCCGATTATTCGCAAATCGAACTAAGGGTCCTTGCACATATTGCAGGCGATGAGAAGTTGATTGAGGCATTCAAGGAAGATGCCGATATTCACACAAAAACGGCGATGGATGTTTTCCATGTTTCGAAGGATGAGGTTACTTCCAACATGCGTCGTCAGGCAAAAGCGGTAAACTTCGGGATTGTTTATGGAATCAGTGATTACGGTCTCTCCCAAAGCTTGGGCATCACCCGTAAAGATGCCAAAACGTTCATTGACCGGTACCTGGAAAGTTTCCCGGGTGTAAAAGAATATATGGAAGACAGTGTGCTTGACGCCAAGGACAAAGGCTATGTGACGACACTCCTGCATCGTCGCCGTTATCTGCCTGAAATCACGAGCAGCAATTTCAACCTGCGAAGCTTTGCAGAAAGAACAGCCATGAATACTCCAATCCAAGGAAGTGCCGCGGATATCATCAAAAAAGCGATGATCGACATGGCTACAAAATTGGAAGAAGAGAACATGCAGGCGAAAGTTCTTTTGCAAGTACATGATGAGCTTGTATTTGAAGCACCAAAAGATGAAATAGAAAAACTGAAGAAGATCGTACCAGAGGTGATGGAACAGGCAGTCGAATTGAAGGTTCCGCTTAAAGTGGATTATTCCTATGGCTCCACATGGTACGACGCGAAATAAAGCAATAAATAAGTTGTAAGAGGATGTGTTTTACCATGCCTGAACTACCAGAGGTTGAAACCGTTAGAAAAACACTGGTACAGCTTATAAAAGGTAAAAAGATTAGAAAAGTAAAAGTATTATGGCCCAAAATGATTAAAGAACCGGATGATGCCATTCTTTTTGAAGAAATGCTCATTGGCCAGGAAATTGTTGAAATAGGCAGAAGAGGAAAGTTCCTTCTGTTCTATCTCAATGATTACTGCATGGTTTCCCACCTTAGAATGGAAGGGAAGTACGGTTTGTTCCAGAAAGAGGAGCCAGCCAATAAGCATACACATGTCTTCTTCTATTTTGAAGATGGCACCGAGCTGCGTTATCAAGATGTAAGGAAGTTCGGTACCCTTCACCTATATAAAAAAGGCGAAGAATTGGCTGCAAAATCACTTGCAAGCCTCGGGCCGGAACCTTTTGAGGATGCATTCAACCTTGAACTGCTAAAAGAAAGACTTGCAAAAACAAACCGTAACATCAAAGCTGTGCTCCTAGATCAGACGGTTGTCGTCGGACTTGGAAATATCTATGTCGATGAGGCATTGTTCCGTGCCGGAATCCACCCGGAACGAGCGGCTAGCAGCCTGAACGAGGCAGAGTTGATCGAGTTGCAACGTCAAATTGTCCTTACTCTCCAGGAAGCGGTGGACAAAGGTGGAAGCACCATCCGTTCCTACGTAAACTCACAGGGCCAGATCGGCATGTTCCAACTGGAGCTGTTCGTCTATGGACGTAAAGGGGAACCGTGCCGAAAATGCGGCCAAGAGATCGAAAAGACGGTCGTAGCAGGCAGAGGCACCCACACCTGCCCAAACTGCCAACCGAAATGATGGATTAAGCTAGTTTCCCCTGTTGCCTGAAGTGCAGGATGTGAGACTCCGGCGGGAGGTAGCGGTAGACTTGAGACCCCTGAAGCGTTGTGAGGAGGCTCAAGCACCGCCCCGCGGAAAGCGAACATCCGGAACGCAAGGCAACAGGGAGTTTTGATAAATACAATTAAAACATTAGCACACATCGAATGGGCTCCTGCCATATACTATCGTAGTGATAGTTAGGGAGGAGCTCTATATGATTCCATACATCTCACTTATCCTATTAGCTTTTGCAGTTAGTCTGGATAGCTTCAGTGTCGGGTTGACATATGGCCTCAGAAAAATGCATATGCCACTTAAATCTATCAGTATTATTGCGTGCTGTTCGGCCGTCTCTCTCTTGCTTGCCATGTTTGTTGGCACCATACTTATGAATTTCCTCTCGCCTGCCTTTGCAGAGACGATTGGTGGAAGTATTCTGATACTACTTGGAGTGTGGGTTCTTTATCAGTTCTTCCGTGCCAGTACAGCCGATGACACCACCTCATTTGTGGATGAGCGCATTCTTTTCAATCTTGAAATCAAATCCTTGGGAGTTGTCATCAATATCCTCAGGAAGCCGACTGAAGCCGACTTTGACCGTTCTGGCTCCATTACTGGACTAGAGGCTTTTTTTCTTGGCATCGCCTTGTCCTTGGATGCATTTGGTGCAGGTATCGGAGCGGCTTTATTAGGATATTCCCCATGGTTGATGGCGGTCTCTGTGGCAGTAATGAGCTCGCTATTTGTTATTACCGGAATAAAATTGGGAAGAGTGTTCTCCACCGTATCATGGATCAACAAATTCTCATTTTTACCTGGCGTATTACTTATCATTATCGGTATTATTAAAATGTAAGGAAGACTAGCAGAGACTGTTCGGTACAGTCTCTCTTTTACAAAAGGAGGAGCGGACATGCCCTTAATCATAGGTCTAACCGGTGGGATAGCCAGTGGGAAAAGCACGGTGGCCAACATGCTGCGGGATAAAAATATTCCGATCGTGGATGCGGATGTTGTAGCACGAGAAGTGGTGGAAATTGGTACAAACACATACGAAAAACTGGTAAGTGAATTTGGCGAAGAGATATTGAATGCTGACAAAACATTAAACCGCCCTAAGCTTGGAAGCATTATTTTTCAAAATCAGGAGAAGCGGGAAAAGCTAAATAGCATCATGCATCCAAGCATCAGGACAAGCATGAAGGAGAAGACCAAGAGATACATACAAGAAGGCCATGATGTGGTAGTAATGGATATTCCCCTACTATTCGAAAGCAACCTTACCCATCTCGTGGATAAAACTCTACTCGTTTTTGTAACCGAGAAAACTCAATTAAAACGCCTGATGGAGCGGAATGATTTGTCCGAAAAGGAAGCAACAGACAGAATACAATCCCAGATGCCCCTTGCCGAAAAAGTAAAACTCTCCCACGCCGTCATAGACAACAACGGCTCCCTAACCAAAACAGAACAACAACTAAATGAGATTTTAGCTGAATGGCGTATCCAAAAATAGGGATACGCCCTTTTTTTATTTTTTACATGACATCCAGAAATCAATTATGTTATACTAATTGCAGGATAACAGATTAATAAGTATAACATATATACAGAAATGGGGAATTTGCATGAAGGCAAAGGTTGCAATTAATGGGTTTGGACGAATTGGGAGAATGGTATTCAGACGTGCCATCCAAGAGGAAGGATTAAATATTGTTGCAATCAATGCGAGCTATCCGGCGGAGACGCTAGCTCACCTTATTAAGTATGACACAAATCATGGACGCTTCGATGCGGATGTTTATGCACAAGACGATGCCTTAATCGTAAATGGTAAGCGCATTCAATTGGTGAACAACCGTAATCCAGAAGAACTTCCTTGGAAAGAAATGAATATTGATATAGTGATTGAAGCAACCGGGAAATTCAATTCCCGTGATAAAGCGGCACTTCATCTGCAAGCCGGTGCAAAGCGCGTCGTGTTGACTGCACCAGGGAAAAATGAAGATGTAACGATCGTGATGGGCGTTAACGAGGAAGTATTGGATATGAATGAGCACTTTGTCATCTCCAACGCTTCTTGTACAACAAACTGCCTGGCCCCGGTTGTAAAAGTATTAGATCAGCAATTCGGCATTGAAAATGGATTGATGACAACCGTACATGCATATACAAATGATCAGAAAAATATTGATAACCCGCATAAGGACCTTCGTCGTGCAAGAGCATGCGGACAGTCCATCATTCCTACTTCCACAGGAGCAGCAAAAGCATTATCGCTCGTCCTGCCGCACTTGAAAGGCAAGTTGCATGGAATGGCTCTTCGAGTACCGACACCTAACGTATCATTGGTAGACCTTGTGGTGGACTTGAAAAAGCCTGTTACTGTAGATGAAGTGAATGATGCATTCCAAAGTGCTTCCATCGGGTCCTTGGACGGAATTCTTGGAGTGACCATGGAACCACTAGTATCCGTTGATTTCAACACCAATCCTCACTCTGCAATCATTGACGGGTTATCCACAATGGTTATGGGGGACACGAAGGTAAAAGTGTTGGCTTGGTATGATAACGAGTGGGGATATTCCTGCAGAGTAGTAGATCTTGTCCATTTTGTAGCGGAGAAGATGATGGAATCCAACGAGGTAATGGCTGGATAAAGAATTGGCTGTAAAAAGATATATTGATATAAATGTAAGCGGTTAACATTCTGTGTTAACCGCTTTTTTCCATGCGTCGAAATGTATGTTCCAATCTACCGAAGAATAGTTATAAATCTACCAAATCAAAAAATACATATCTTACAAGAAAAAAAGTCATAAATGCCTGTTGCAAAACTAATATAAAAGCATTATACTATTTTTCGTGAACTTCTTGAAACGGTTATGTGGCTACTTAAAGGGTTAGGACCTCTCTGGACTAACTTTCCCCCGTGGTAGTAATACATCAATCACTCTTCACCTTTGAGGAATTCATGTATTTTAAAAAATGAAAAGGGGGAACGTGAGATGGAAACAGTAGGTCGTCACGTTATTTCAGAATTATGGGGTTGCGATTTTGACAAATTAAATGATATGGATTACATCGAAAAGACATTTGTCGATGCGGCATTGAAATCAGGTGCTGAAGTGAGAGAGGTTGCTTTTCATAAGTTTGCACCTCAAGGGGTAAGTGGAGTAGTCATTATTTCCGAATCCCACTTAACAATCCACAGCTTCCCTGAGCACGGATATGCAAGTATCGATGTTTATACATGTGGAGAACTAGATCCGAACATCTCAGCTGATTATATTGCAACTGCACTAAACGCTCAGACACGTGAAACAATCGAGCTTCCACGTGGAATGGGACCTGTTCAAGTAAACAAAGCAAAAGCCCTTTAAAATTATAACTAAATCGATTAGAATAAAAAGAGGTGTATAGCATGCACCTCTTTTTATTATACTCAAAATATACTATACATAAATATATCAGACGTAAGGGGTTGTCAGGCTAAAGTGGGAGCAATACAAAAGTTGAAAGGTATACTTACTAATCATTCAGAAACACGGGAAAATCACTCAGATGAAGACCTTCGTAGTCGATATTATAAAACTACTAATAAAAATGCGATGAAAGCATTGCAGGAAATGTTCAAGAATATGGACGGGGTAACGGTAAAATCTGTGTCTGAGGAACATGGGGAAATCGCGGTGCAAGTAACAAAAGGTAGGAAGGCTTTTGTGATCGTTACGGTCATTTCAGTCCGCCCTTTTGAAACCGCAGTAGATTTCTCGGTTACAACAGATACCAAACTCATACCGTTCGATTTTGGATACAGTCGTTTACTGATCAAGCAGATGTATGACCGGGTTGATAAATCGATAATCTATATTGGCTCCGGACTTAATTCGGAAAAAAAGTAGATTGGAAACGGAGTTGAAACCATCATGAAATGTCCTGCATGTCACCACAACGGGACCAAAGTGTTAGATTCACGACCTGTAGAAGAGGGCCGCTCCATCAGAAGAAGAAGAGAGTGTGAGTCTTGCTCCTACCGTTTTACCACATTTGAAAAAGTGGAAGAAATGCCGCTTATTGTCGTGAAAAAAGAAGGAATCCGAGAAGAGTTCAGTAGGGAAAAAGTGTTGCGGGGTCTCATCCGTGCCTGCGAAAAAAGACCGGTAGCCCTTAAACAACTGGAAGACATTGTGATGGAAGTGGAAAAGGAATTAAGGAATATTGGCATCTCCGAAGTGAAAAGTGATATGGTCGGGGAAATGGTTATGGAAAGACTATCCAAAATTGATGAAGTCGCATATGTCCGCTTTGCCTCTGTTTATCGTCAATTTAAAGATATAAACGTCTTTTTAGATGAATTGAAAGAAATTATTGAAAAAGAACGAAAATAAGTAAGGGCTTCTAGGAACCCTAAGTGAGAGAGGAAAATCAGATGCCTCTCTTTTTCAATTATCTTATGAAAAGAAAGGTTTGGATGTTTCATGTCAGATCGCCATTGGAAAGAACTGGTCCCTGTAGATCGGTATATAGTACGCTCAAATGGAGTGCTCCAGCAGTTTGATAGAAAACTCCTCACCATGCTTTACCAGCCATTGTTGGGCTTCAGGGGATACAGTCTTTATATGACTCTTTGGAGTGAACTGGACCAAGACCGCTTATGGGGCGGGGAGACTACGCATCATGGCATTATGACAACCATGCAATGCAATCTGAAAGATATTCATCAGGAACGAATCAAGCTTGAAGGAATCGGACTTTTAAAGACTTGGGTCAAAGAAGAAGATCAGATTCGCACCTTCATTTATGAACTTCAACCGCCATTATCCCCGGAAGCCTTCTTCTCAGAACCAATGTTGACCATTTACTTGTACAACCGACTAGGGAAAAATAAATATGCGAGTGTGAAGAAATATTTTTCCGATAAGGTCATCCCGGTGGATGAATTCCAGGAAGTGACTCGAAACTTCAGTGATGTATTCCAATCCGTCCAATCGGAAAATATGGCTTATGCAGCAAATGAAGAGATGATGGAGGAGCTTCCACTGCCAGATGGAGAAGAGTGGGTGGACCGTAAAATCGGGAGCGAGCCAAAGGTTGGTCAAGAGTTGTTTGACTTTGACCTTTTTTACGCAGGACTATCGGAAGTCGTCATACCGAAAAAATCCATTACAGCAAAAGTGAAGGAAGCAATTGTAAAGCTGTCCTTTATCTATACCATCAATCCAATTTCCATGCGTGATCTGATGATGAATGTGATAGATGTGGATGAAAAAGTGGATCTGGAGAAGCTCAGGAAGGCAGCGAGAGATTGGTATCAGCTTGAATATCAGGATACCTTGCCTGGACTCGTGGAAAAAACACAACCGATGAACCTGAGACAGTTTACGGACAAAAAGCCTGCAACCAAGGATGAACAGTTGATTCAACAGCTGGAATATGTATCGCCAAAACAAATGCTGACAGACCTTTCCGGTGGTTCTGAACCATCCGCCTCCGATCTCCGCATTGTGGAGGATGTCATGTTCAAACAGCAGCTGACCCCGGGTGTCGTGAATGTGCTGCTCTATTATGTACTCTTAAAAACAGATATGAAATTGAACCGTAAATACGTGGAGAAAATTGCAAGTCACTGGGCGCGAAAACAGGTGAAAACCGTAGGGGAAGCCATGGAGCTTGCAAAAGAGGAACACCGACAGTACCAGAACTGGGCAGATACCAAACCCGCGGCCAAGAGTGCAGGTGGAGGTAGCTCCACTAAAGCCAAAACAGGGAAAGTGGTACGCAACCGGTTTGTCAGCTCTGACGGTGCGGCCACCGAATCGGACGCTGCTGATGGGCAGTCTACTAAGTTCAAAGAAGTAGAAGAGGATGAAAAACAGAAGCTGATGGAACGTCTGGCGAAAATGAAAGAGAAGAAGATAAAGCTGGATTAATAACTGAGAGGTTAATACGAAAGAAAAAGGGTATCGTTTACTATAAGACTAAAGAAGAGGGGAAATAACCTTTGAAAAAAGTTGCGGTGATCGTGAATCCAAATGCCGGGAACAAAAAACTGATAAATTCCATTGAACAGATAGAGAAGATGCTTTTAAGCCAGTTTGAAGAAGTGGCCATCCACGAAACGGAAAAAGAGGGAGATGGTGCTAAGCTGGTAGAGCAGATGGCCGGTGATGTGGATCTAGTGATTGGTGCAGGAGGGGATGGGACCATCTATGAACTAGTTAATGCACTTGCCCCACTCGAGAAAAGACCTGTTTTTGCAATCATACCCGGAGGCACATGCAATGATTTTTCAAGAACGCTTGGAATCGACCAGCACCCGGTAAAAGCTGTGGAACAGATTTTGAAGCAGCACACACAAAAAGTGGATATAGGTATGAGTGATAATCAGTACTTTATGAACTTCTGGGGAATCGGCCTTGTTTCCAAAGTATCAGAAAACATCGATAGTGGGACAAAGCAGCTGCTTGGGAAGCTATCCTACTACATCAGTGCCGGACAGACGGTGATGGAAGAGGAACCTTTTCAGTTGAAGATCGAAAGTGAAACGACTTCCTATGAAGGAGATGCCGTCATGCTGTTGATTGGTAACGGTTCTTTTCTTGGAGGTATCCGTTCCTTTTTCCCATCCTCAAGTGTTCAAGATGGTGACCTGGATGTGCTGATCATTAAGCAAACCTCGATTGGCCAGCTTTGGACATGGCTACAGACTAGGCTTCAAAAGGAGGTTCCTGCAGAAGGTAATGACGATCTCGTCTATTTTCGTGCCAAGGAGCTGAAAATAGAAGCAACGCCCAACCAGGAAATTGACACAGATGGGGAGAAAACCTCTCACACCCCATCTACCGTTTCCGTTCTCCCTGGTCACCTTGAAGTGATTGTTGGAGATTATCCGTTACAATAACAGACCAAAAATGCGCCAGTCCTTTTAAGCAAAGGAAAGGCGCTTATTTTTTATTATTTATTCATTTTTCCTCCCTTGCTCCCATATACATAGAATCAGGTGTACCAAAGGGGGGACAAACTTGTTTGAGATTTCCTTTCGAAATGAATCGGATGCAAGTGCCATATATGTCAGTATGATTGAAAAAAATCCCGAAAGTGATGCTATCCTTTCTTTACATAAAGAAAAAATCGTCTTGGAATCGAAGGATATTCATTTTTACAAAAACACCATTACCCCGGTGTTGAAGAAATACATTCAACGGACAAAAGAAAAAGAATGGATTTTGCATGTTTTGGAAAATACGTTTTATTATAAAGAGGCAGAAGAGCAGGAGCAAATCCTATGTATTCTCCAGTCCATCATGCTTGGAGAACGGTCCGATATCCCCAACCTCCCATGCATTGAACAACGGGGGTATCAATTGGAAGAGGTAATGGAGTCCTTTTTTCAAAAGCCCATTTCATTTTCTTTCGATTCGTTTCTGACATTCCGTTTAAAAGAGTACTTTGAGAGCCTGCAAGTCTATATAGAAGCCGCAATCGATGAGTACAAGTTGGAACAAGAATACCAATCGTTCGTCCACCAGCTCCGAGACCTGCTGGCAACCACTGAATCGAAAATGGATGAATTGCATCTAGTCTATCAATACCAATTCGACTTTTATGATAAGGCATTTTCTCATCTTCCTAAGAGTCAGCTAATTAAATTTATGAACAGGACTCACTTTAATAATTATTCGTATTATATTGATTCTGTCGTGCTTGCTCCTTTGGTCTCCATTGCCCCGCAGAAACTCTACCTTTATACAGACAATACGGAGCATCAACTGGTGGAAACGATCCGGAACATTTTCGACGAACGTGCTGTTGTTTTACCATTTCATTATTTTGGGCACAATAAAACTAAAATTGATTAAAGTGACCACTTGATTTTCCTTGAATGGGAGAATATAATAACCTACATAATCAATTTTAACTTTATAGCTCAAAAAGTATCGATGAGGACATGAGTGTTTTAAAAACGGATGTTAGAGAGGGAAGTCACCGGCTGCAAGCTTCCTATCACGATTAAAACCCTAACCACCTCTGAACTTCAACAGTGAACATTGCAGTAGCTGTTGACGGGGAAAACCCTCGTTATCCAATAATGAAGCCGTCTTTTAGCAGTTCGAAAAGATGGGAACTTGGGTGGAAACACGGATATTAAACTCGTCCCTTATATTATATAAGGGGCGGGTTTTTTTATTTTGGTTCAGTTAATCTCTAGCAATTACTTGGAGCAAAAGGCGAAGACTCCTGCGGGGGAGTAACGGTAGGTTGAGACCCCGCAACGAAGTGAGGAGGCTCAAGCACCGTCCCGCGGAAAGCGAAGCCGTTTGCGGAAAGTAATTGCGGCGTTATACGAACCAACAAAAATTCTAATGAAGAGGTGACAGAGATGTCGGAATTAATGAAAATCACATTTCCAGACGGAGCGGTAAAGGAGTTTGAACGTGGCACAACAACAGAAGATATCGCTGCATCCATCAGTCCGGGTCTGAAAAAGAAAGCAATCGCTGGAAAATTAAACGGAGAACTAATCGACTTACGTTCTCCGATCAATATAGACGGAGAAATCAGCATCATCATGCAAGACTCCGACGAAGCGCTTGGAATCATGCGACACAGCACTGCCCACTTGATGGCACAAGCGATCAAACGCCTGTACGGCAACGTGAAGCTAGGAATCGGTCCTGTAATCGAGAACGGCTTCTACTACGATATCGACATGGAAGAATCATTGACTCCAGAAGACCTACAAAAGATTGAAAAAGAAATGAAGAAAATCGTCAGCGAAAACCTAGACGTTGTTCGTGTGGAAGTGAGCAGAGAAGATGCACTACGCCGATACGAAGAGTTGAATGACGAGCTGAAGCTTGAGTTGATCCGCGAGCTGCCTGAAGGAGAAACTATCTCCATTTACGAACAAGGTGAATTCTTTGACCTATGCCGGGGAATTCATGTACCAACCACTGGGAAAATAAAAGAATTCAAATTGTTAAGCATCGCCGGTGCCTACTGGAGAGGCGACAGCAAAAATAAAATGCTGCAACGAATTTACGGAACTGCATTCTTCAAAAAAGCAGAGCTTGATGAGCATCTTCGTTTATTGGAAGAAGCAAAAGAGCGTGATCACCGTAAAATCGGAAAAGAGTTGGACCTGTTTTTCAACTCCCAAAAGGTTGGGCAAGGCTTACCTCTATGGTTACCAAAGGGTGCAACAATCCGCCGTGTAATCGAGCGCTATATCGTCGACAAAGAAGTAGAGCTTGGCTATGACCACGTTTATACTCCAGTAATGGGCAGCGTGGAACTCTACAAAACTTCCGGTCACTGGGACCACTACCAGGACGGCATGTTCCCTCCAATGGAGATGGATAACGAGCAACTTGTGCTTCGTCCGATGAACTGTCCGCACCATATGATGGTATACAAAAACAGCATCCATAGTTACCGCCAGCTGCCGGTTCGTATTGCCGAACTTGGAACGATGCACCGCTATGAAATGTCTGGTGCACTTGCAGGGCTGCAGCGCGTACGTGGAATGACGCTGAATGATGCACACATTTTCGTTCGACCTGACCAAATCAAGGATGAGCTGAAGCGTGTAGTGAATCTTGTTCTTGAAGTATATAAAGATTTCGGCCTGGATGATTACTCCTTCCGTCTATCCTACCGCGATCCGGAAAATAAAGAGAAGTACTTTGATGACGATGCAATGTGGGAAAAAGCACAAAGCATGTTGAAGGAAGCGATGGATGAGCTTGGTCTTGATTATTTTGAAGCAATCGACGAAGCGGCATTCTACGGCCCTAAACTAGACGTTCAAGTACGTACTGCCCTTGGAAAAGAAGAGACTCTATCCACTGTACAGCTTGACTTCCTATTGCCAGAGAAATTCGACCTCACTTATGTTGGGGAAGACGGGAAGCAGCACCGTCCGGTCGTTATCCACCGCGGTGTCGTATCCACAATGGAACGCTTTGTGGCATTCCTGATCGAAGAGTACAAAGGTGCATTCCCAACTTGGTTGGCGCCAGTACAGGTGCAGGTAATCCCTGTATCACCTGATGCGCATTTCGAGTATGCAAAAGAAGTGCAAGACCTTCTAAAATCCAAAGGCATCCGCGTGGAAATGGACGAAAGAAACGAAAAAATCGGCTACAAAATCCGTGAAGCACAAATGCAAAAGATCCCATACATGCTAGTGCTGGGCGACAATGAAATCCAAGAACGCGCAGTAAACGTCCGTAAATACGGCGAACAGAAATCAGAAACAATTTCCCTAGAGAAATTTGTGGATGAATTGGTGAAAGAAGCGAAGAGATAAGCTTTTCGTGATAAGGAGGGAATGGCTTGGCTGAAGATAGATGCATGCCGAGGTGTTCCCTTCTTTTGTTGTTGCGGTAGGGGCTCGGAGGCGAGTGAAGTTGTTACTCAGCTGAGTTTGCCGATGTCGATAATTGGTGAAATTCGTCGTTTCGCTAGTATTGCAGTAAGTTTGGACAGTAAATGCTTCACTTTCGCTAGTATTTTCGAAATTGGGACAGTATTTCCCTCACAACCGGCTTAACCCCCTAATTATTGTACACAAACTCCGATTTACTCTATTGTTCTTAGTTTTTCATTTTTTGTATAAGGAAATAGCTCCCTTATAAATATCAGGATGTTGTTTATTGGCCCAGAATGACTTGACATGGAGCCTCTCCACGCATAATTCTCCTACCAGGAACCCAGATGATAATACATCTGGCTGCACCGAATAGGTTATCATGCGTGGCCTCCACATCAAGTCGTACATGAATGAAGTTTCCTGTTCTTCTGTTTTAAGGGACCTATTTCCTTCTCTATAAATTTACTGCCATCCCCTCTTGAAAACCAATCTCTTGGTATTTTTTTAAATATTGCACAGGCGAGAGATGACCTAAACTTCCGTGATATCGTCTGTTATTATAAAAATCCATAAACTCATCTATCCAGTAGTACGCTTCCTCAAAAAATTCCATTTCATAACGCTGATAACACTCTCTTTCAATGATACTGTGAAAGGACTCTATATAAGCGTTGAGATTAGGCGATTTTGGTGGAATTCGCTCATGGAATACCTTATTTCGTGCGCAGAATTTCCCGAACGCACTACTTGTAAACTGAGGTCCATTATCACTTCGAATAATGATACTAAATTCCTCTTTTTTTTCTCCATCAGGCATATGAACTTGGCGTTGAAGAAGCGCTCTCTGAAGCATTTCTGTTATATTCTCCGCCTTACAATTTGGACCTCGGTAATAACCAACAATTCGCCGATCAAACACATCTATGGCACTCGCTAGAAAAACGAACCTGTTACTTTCTTTTAGGGAGCCATACTTAATATCTACTTGCCATAATTGATTTGGACCTGTAATTTCATGCTTCTTCGCCAATCTTTTAGGATATGGAGATGGTAAATGACGTCTCGGTGCTAAAATATCTAATTCAGTACATAGTCGATAGACTTTTTTGGGATTAATTATTAAATGATATTCGTTACGAAGATACCTCGTAAGATTTTGATACCCGTAAGATCCAATCTCTCCTTCCACAGCTTCACTCAGAAACTCCTCTATTTGAGCATCAGGAACGATAACGCCTGACTCTGTGTAGGAATATCCAGGTCTAGGTCTTCCAGGCCTTTTCCCCACTTCCTTGTCCGTCCTTTCTTCAAGATGGTAATAATATAAAGATCGGTGAACCCCCATTACTTCCATCGTTTTTTTTACACCAACACCTTCGCCTATCCACTGATAAGCTTCCTCTAGCCTTTCTCTTATTGTTAGGTACTTTTTTTTAGAAGGGAGCGTAACATCGCTACTTCTAATTCTTTTTCTCCTAACAACCTCATAGCTTGTTCATATTTATCACGCATTTCATTTCTTGTCGGGTTATCTGAAAGGACAGATGAAGTGCTGCCTTCTGCTTCCATCTCTTCCCTTACTTGATCTTCATATTCATTCATCCATTTTCTTAAAGTCTCTCTAGATATACCAGCCTGCTGGGCTATTGAAAGATGTTTGCCAGACTCAATCACGAGTCGGACATACTTCTTCTTCACTTCCTCAATGACTTGAATTTTCTTCCTAGGCACATTAAGTCACCCCCTTCTTCTAAAGGATAGACACAATAATTTAAGTGTAACCGGAGGTCTAAGCGTGTCCAAATTAATTAGGGGGTTAGAAAGCAACGGACAGTAAATGCGTAGTTTCCGACAGTAAGTCCTAGCTCGCAAGTGTCAAACAAGTGTCAAACAACTCCGCCTGTCGACTGAAGTGCAGGGTGGTCGACTCCAAAATGCTAACGCATTTTCTTCGTGCGATGTAATGCTGTCGCAGCGTTCCTTGTCCAGGGGGGGGATAACGGTAGATTTGAGACCCCGCAACGCAATGAGGAGGCTCAAGCACCGTCCCGCGGAAAGCGACCACCCGGAACGAAAGGAGACAGGAAGTTAACGCAACAACCCTATCTTTTTACGCTCAAGAAAAAAACTATTGCACAATCGCTTTTTATCTGATATCATTTAAAACGTTGTTTCATTTGATACGAATTCTTGACAATCAATCATCATTAATGATATATTATACAAGGTCAAATTGAATACTTGTTTGAGGACAAGAAGAAGCACCCGCTTCTCACCTGATTGACGCAGTTCATGCAGTTGGCAGGTTTTACGAGAAAGATTCTATCTTTTACTTATGTAATCGTAAAGTGTGGGTGTATGTGTATACCCACACTTTTTTGTTTGTACAAAAGAGTAAATTGTTCATCAAACGGTGTTCGGAAAAAACCTTGGAGGTGGCTAATTATTAGCAAGGACATGATGGTAAACGATGGCATTCGTGCCCGTGAAGTACGTCTTATCGGTCAAAATGGAGATCAGCTAGGAATTAAGTCAAAAGTAGAAGCGCTGGAAATCGCAGCACGTGCTAACCTTGACTTAGTAATGGTTGCGCCTAATGCGAAACCTCCTGTATGCCGAATTATGGACTACGGAAAGTTCCGTTTCGAGCAACAGAAGAAAGACAAAGAAGCGCGCAAAAACCAAAAAGTAATCAGCTTAAAGGAAGTTCGTTTAAGCCCTACAATTGATGAGCATGACTTCAATACGAAACTTCGCAATGCAATTAAGTTCCTTGAAAAAGGAGACAAAGTAAAAGCATCGATCCGATTCAAAGGACGTGCGATTACACATAAAGAAATTGGTCAGCGTGTGCTTGATCGTTTCTCAGCAGCATGTGCAGAAGTTTCAACAATTGAGTCTCATCCAAAAATGGATGGGCGTAGCATGTTCTTAATACTGGCACCTAAAAACGAAAAGTAATTCATATGAGGAGGAACTCCAATGCCTAAAATGAAAACTCATCGCGGATCAGCAAAAAGATTCAAGAAAACTGGATCTGGTAGCTTGAAGCGTTCTCACGCATACACAAGTCACTTATTCGCTAACAAGTCTCAAAAGCAAAAGCGTAAATTGCGTAAATCAGCTATGGTCAGCAAAGGTGATTTCAAACGCATCCGTCACATGTTAGACAACTTAAGATAATATTTTTATAGGAGGTATTTATAATGCCAAGAGTTAAAGGCGGTACAGTAACACGCCAACGTCGTAAAAAAGTCATTAAATTAGCCAAAGGTTATTACGGTTCTAAACACACTTTATATAAAGTAGCTAACCAACAAGTAATGAAATCCCTAATGTACGCTTATCGCGATCGTCGCCAGAAGAAGCGCGACTTCCGTAAGCTTTGGATCGCTCGTATCAACGCAGCGGCTCGCATGAACGGTCTTTCTTACAGCCGTCTAATGCACGGTTTGAAAGTAGCTGGAATCGAAGTAAACCGCAAAATGTTAGCTGAGCTAGCAGTTAGCGACGAAAAAGCATTTGCTGAATTGGCATCTGCTGCGAAAAACAGCTTAAATAAATAATTTCTTACACAAAAGAGGCTAACAATTTGGTAGCCTCTTTTTTATTTGTTAAAATGAAAGAAAGTCGGTCATTAGTCTGCAAAATAGTAATGCACACATTCCAACGCTGGAGGATATGATGGAAGTACTCATCGGTTATTGTATTTTTATTAATTTTATTGGATTCATTATTATGAAAGTGGATAAACAGAGAGCAATTGAGCATCGATGGAGGGTTCCGGAACTTCATTTATGGGGGATTGCCTTGCTTGGTGGATCACTCGGTGCATGGATGGGGATGCAAACATACCGTCATAAAACGAAACGTCCGCTATTCCGTTTTGGGTTGCCGCTTGTCACCTTTTTATATATTGGGCTCATGGGGTATTTTCTCATCGTCTGATCAGCTATCATAATTCCGTATTATTTGAATAAGCTTTACTATTACAACAAGGGAGGCAAGCCATATGGACGAAAAATTAAATGTGCTCTTTGTCGTAATTGAAAGTCACTGGTGGCTGGCTTCTCTTGGTTTTATTCTTTTTCATGTATTAAGACAAGTCCTTTTCATACCTGTTGTCATCATTTGTATTGCAGGTGGGGCATTGTTTGGAGGGGTTGTCGGCAGTATATACTCTATAGCAGGTCTAACGTTATCAAGTCTGTTTTTCTATTTTCTTTATCAACAGTTCCCGGGAATCTTTGGGAAGATACTGAGAATGAAAGAAAGGCTGTTCGGCAATCGTGCAAATTTCTCAGTAGGGCAAATTACCGTCATGCGTCTAATTCCATTCATTCACTTTCACCTGCTCTCCCTCTGTTTAATCGAAACAACCAAAAGCTTCCCGAAATATGCCAAAGCTTCCCTTCTAAGTAACATCCCTATCGCCATCATCTATACAGTCTTCGGACAATTCATCAAGGAATTCTCGCCGACAGCCATGCTTGTTGTACTGATTGGCCTGCTACTCCTTATGCTCATCATGAGGCAGAAAGTGGTCGTCATGAAATGGGAGCAATTCTTCCATAAGGAAAAGCAATATAAAAGAGGTTAACGCCCTGCTTGAGCGTTAACCTCTTTCTTCTTTCAAAAACTCTTTTATCGGACTCTTCCAATCAATTAGCGCATCCGGGTATTGCTTCCGGACCTCATTGCGGATGAATTCGAAATCATGTTTTTTAAGACCTTGCAGCTTTTCTGGATTTTTCGGCCAAATGAAAATGGAGATGACCTCAAATGCCTTGTCGGTAGTACCTAAATATTTTTCCCCCTCAAACATAACGCCTTTGTAAGTGAGGAGAAAATTTTTCCGTACATTGCTTTTCTGATCAAGCATGTAGAAATTATTCTGTTCATGGGCAATCTCGAGTTTCCGCTTTGGATTCAGGAGGTACTTGAAAATGGAATAGATAATAAAAGCAACAAGTGCAAGTAAAGCGAGACGAATGAGAATCATAAACATATTTGCTACCCCTTCGCAAAAATAAAAGTTTTATTATAAAATACCTATTATACGGGTGGAGGTATGAAAAGGTTTCATTTTTTATAAAAAAATTTAAAAAAGGCGGTACTTTATGAAATTACAGAAATTATACGATATGCAAAGAGAGCTCGATGCTAAAATTGAATCACAGCACGGTTTGAAAAAAGAGGATTTAGTGGACCAAAAGATCCTTGCCTTGCTTGTGGAACTAGGAGAATTGGCAAATGAGACACGATGCTTCAAGTTCTGGAGTGTAAAGCCACCTGCTGAACGCAGTGTTATTTTAGAAGAGTATGTGGACGGGGTGCATTTTATTTTATCATTGGGCCTAACGTTCGGGTATGGGGTTGAACTCTCAAGAGGACTTGCCGAGAAATCGGAGTCGCTTACCGAGCAATTCAATACGGTCTACCATCTTGTTTCTGTATTTAGAAATGATGTTTCCGAAGAGAATTTTACCGTATTGTTTGATTCCTATATGGAACTTGGGGAAGTGCTCGGCTTCTCATGGGAGGAAGTGGAGGATGCCTACCTTGCAAAAAACAAGGTGAATCATGAGCGCCAGGAGCAAGGATATTAATCCTTTTTACATTAGTAAGAGTTTTCTGTATAATAATTGTTGGATTGATATTTATTAAGGGGGTCGAAATACATGACAAAGCTAGATGAAACATTAACAATGTTGAAAGATCTAACAGATGCCAAGGGTATTCCCGGCAATGAAAAAGAACCACGTGACGTAATGAAAAAATACATAACGCCATTCGCTGATGAAGTATTCACAGACGGATTAGGCAGCTTGATTGCTAAAAAAGTCGGAAAAGCGGACGGACCAAAAATAATGGTAGCCGGACACTTAGACGAAGTCGGCTTCATGATCACACATATTGATGACCGAGGATTCCTTCGCTTCCAAACAGTTGGCGGCTGGTGGTCCCAAGTAATGCTGGCACAACGTGTTACAATCGTAACTTCTAAAGGCGACGTTACAGGTGTAATCGGTTCTAAACCGCCACACATCCTGCCTCCAGAAGCACGCAAAAAACCAGTAGACATCAAAGACATGTTCATCGACATCGGTGCATCCAGCCGTGAAGAAGCACAAGAATGGGGAGTACGCCCTGGCGACCAAGTTGTCCCTTACTTTGAATTCACTGTCATGAACAACGAAAAAATGCTCCTTGCAAAAGCCTGGGATAACCGTATCGGCTGTGCGATCGCGATTGACGTGTTGAAACAGTTGAAGGGTGCTGACCACCCGAACGTAGTATACGGAGTAGGTACAGTTCAAGAGGAAGTTGGCCTTCGTGGTGCGAAAACTTCCGCCAATCTTATCCAGCCTGACATCGGATTCGGTGTGGACGTAGGTATCGCAGGAGACACTCCAGGCGTGACAGAAAAAGAAGCACTAAGCAAAATGGGGAAAGGTCCGCAAATCATCCTTTATGATGCATCCATGGTCTCCCACAAAGGATTACGCGACTTCGTAACAGGTGTAGCCGACGAAATGGAAATTCCATATCAGTTCGACTCTGTTGCAGGAGGCGGAACAGATTCTGGTGCCATCCACCTGACAGCTCAAGGTGTACCTGCACTATCTATCACGATTGCAACACGCTACATCCACTCTCACGCAGCAATGCTGCACCGCGATGATTACGAGAATGCGGTGAAATTGATTGCAGAAGTGATCAAGAAGTTAGATGCGGATACGGTAAGCAGATTGACGTTTGATTGATAGTAATTTTGATTGGCCCGCCGCTCACATTTGTGTGGGCGGTTTTTTTTTGTTAAAGGACTGGCAAAGTCAATGAAGACCTCTGTTCGGAGAAATAGAAAAGAGAGAGAGATCTTCATAAAGGGTATGAAGACCTCTGTTGAACGAAAAAGCAAGAAGAGAGGTCCTCATTAAGGGTATGAAGACCTCTGTTGAACGAAAAAGCAAGAAGAGAGGTCCTCATTAAGGGTATGAAGACCTCTGTTGGATGAAAAAGCAAGAAGAGAGGTCATCATTAAGGGTATGAAGACTTCTGTTGAATGAAAAAGCAAGAAGAGAGGTCTTCATTAAAGGTACTGCAATACAGAAAAAAACAGCCCCCACAAAAGGAGCTGCCCTATAATACTATTTCAATCCATCCTCTAAAGTTGAGAGCATTTCGGCCTTTTCCTGCTCGGAAGAATTCTCCCAAATTACTTCAAACAACACGCCTAAACCTGGAAGCATTTTTTCCTCGCCTTTATTAATGGCATCTAAGATTGTCTCTCTAAGCTGGTCTTGGGAATTACCTTCCACATTCTCACGGATTGCATGACGTAAATTTAAATTCATCCTTATCACCTCGTAGGAAAAATAGTATCAACACATAGGATGTCCAACAGGTGGTTTAATTATGTGTGCAAAATGCGTATAATAGCAGTAATGAGTAGTGGAAAAGGAGAAACAAGTATTGAAACATATAGAATCCATCAAAAATAATAAAGTGAAACAGTGGAAAAAGCTGCAGAAAAAGAAAGAACGTGAACAGTCTGGGCTGTTTATCATTGAAGGATTTCATCTGGTGGAAGAGGCCTTGAAAGTGGACAATCTTGTTGAAGAAATCATCATTTCAGAAGATCGCTCCATACCAAAAGAATGGGATCTCAACCATGTGGAGCTTATTTATGCCGTTCCGAATGTCCTTAAAGAAATCAGTGAAACAGAAACGCCACAGGGAGTGGCAGCGATCTGCCGCATTCCAGAAGAAAACGAACGCACTATCCAACCCAACCAAAAAATTCTTTTGCTCGACAATGTTCAAGACCCGGGAAATGTGGGCACAATGATAAGAACAGCGGACGCTGCGGGAATGGACATGGTTATATTAGGAGAAGGCTGTGCAGATTTATACAGTTCCAAAGTAATTCGTTCCACACAAGGATCGATTTTTCACCTGCCAATATCAAGAGGCAATCTCAAAAATTACATCGATCAGTCCAAGGAACTACAAACACCTGTTTACGGAACCTCCTTGCAAAACGGAGTCCCATACCAGGAAGTACAACCTTCCGAAGCATTCGCGCTTATCCTTGGAAACGAAGGAAAAGGAATGGCCCAAGAGCATCTCGACATAACAGACCAGAACCTTTACATTCCGATTCATGGTCAGAGCGAATCATTGAATGTCGGCGTTGCGGCAGGGATTTTAATGTATTATTTACGTGGATAGAGTTGCATCTGGCACGTGTTTTCAATATAATATAAAAATAGTTACATACAAAACAAAGCAATGAGAGAGGCAAGTAGCTCGATTCAGACTTTACCAGGGAAAAGATGCCTAGGCTGCAAGCATCTTAAAGGAAGAATGAGTGAACATTTCACCTCTTGAGTGACACTTGGACCAGCAGGCTAAAAGCTATGCTGTAAAGGTGGACCGGTTAGATAGCCGTTATCTGGAACAGAGCGAACAAAGAGTATTTTGTCTTTGTTAACTAGGGTGGTACCGCGAATATCTCGTCCCTTTTTGAGGGGCGAGTTTTTTTGTTTATTTCTAAAGGTCAATAGATAGATCTTAGAACATCTTAGCTGTTGATTGGAGCAATGGGCGAAGACTCCGGAGGGAGGTAGCGGTAGGTTGAGACCCCGCAACGGAGTGAGGAGGCTCAAGCATCGCCCCTCGGAAAGCGAAGCCCAGTGCGGAAATCAACAGCGGCGTTTAAAGAAAATGAACCAAGGAGGAATAGATGTGGAACAACGATTGAAGGAATTAGAGACGCTTGCCATTGAGCAGGTAGAACAAGCACAAGACTTAAAGCAATTGAATGAAGTCCGTGTGGCGTACCTTGGAAAAAAAGGTCCCATCACAGAAATCTTAAAAGGAATGGGTAAGCTTTCTGCGGAAGAACGTCCGAAAATGGGTGCGCTAGCTAACGTAGTACGCGGAAATGTAGCTGAGAAAATTGAAGCGAAACAAGCTGAAATGGAAAAAGCGGAAGTGGCAAAGAAGCTTGCATCTGAAACAATTGATGTAACTTTACCTGGCCGTCCGGCACCAACTGGAAACCCTCACCCACTTACAAAAGTCATCGAAGAAATTGAAGACCTTTTCCTAGGAATGGGCTACACCATCACAGAAGGACCGGAAGTGGAAACGGATTACTACAATTTTGAAGCATTGAACTTGCCGAAGGATCACCCTGCTCGAGATATGCAGGATTCTTTCTATATTACAGATGAAGTACTTTTAAGAACACAAACTTCTCCTGTTCAAGCAAGAACAATGGAAGCAAACAAAGAAAAGGGACCAATCAAAATCATCTGTCCTGGTAAAGTGTACCGCCGTGATGATGATGATGCGACTCACTCCCACCAGTTCACACAGATTGAAGGGCTTGTTATTGACGAGAACATCAGCATGAGTGACCTTAAAGGGACGCTTGAAACTTTTGCGAAAAAGATGTTCGGTGAAGACCGTGAAATCCGTCTGCGTCCAAGCTTTTTCCCATTCACTGAGCCATCCGTTGAGATTGACGTGACATGTGCGAAATGTGGAGGAAAAGGCTGTAGCATGTGTAAAGGTACTGGCTGGATTGAAATTCTTGGAGCAGGGATGGTTCATCCTCGCGTGCTTGAAATGTCCGGTTATGATCCGAAAAAATATCAAGGATTTGCATTTGGAATGGGACCTGAGCGTATTGCGATGCTTCGTTATGGCATTGACGATATCCGCCATTTCTACACGAACGATCAACGTTTCGTGAAGCAATTCAATCGAGTTTAAGAGGAGGGAAAAAACATGTTAGTATCTTACAATTGGTTAAAAGATTACGTAAACATAGATGATATTTCTGCTGAAGATTTGGCAGAGAAAATTACAAGAAGCGGTATTGAAGTAGAAGGCGTGGAGTTGCTGAACGACGGTATTAAGGGCGTTGTAGTCGGTCACGTTTTGGAAAAAGAACAGCATCCAAATGCGGATAAGTTGAACGTATGTCAGGTGGACCTTGGAAACGGAGAGACTGTTCAAATTGTCTGCGGTGCTAAAAACGTAGACAAAGGCCAGAAAGTTGCTGTTGCAACCGTTGGGGCAGTGCTTCCTGGTAATTTTAAAATAAAGCGTGCAAAGCTTCGCGGGGAAGAATCCAATGGAATGATTTGTTCTCTGCAGGAACTAGGTATTGGTTCTAAGCTTGTTGCCAAAGAATACTCAGAAGGAATCTTCGTGTTTCCGAATGATGTGGAAGTTGGTCAAGATGCACTAGAATACTTAAACCGCAACGACAAAGTAATGGAACTAGGGCTTACGCCAAACCGCTCTGACGCATTAAGTATGCTGGGTGTGGCGTATGAAGTCGGCGCAATCCTTGGCCGTGAAGTGAAATGGCCGTCTACTGAATATGAAGCAAACAATGAGCAAGCGTCTGACTATATTTCTGTAAATGTGGATGCTTCTGATGACAACCCATTATATGTGGCTAAAGTAGTGAAAAATGTGAAAATCGGTCCTTCACCGCTTTGGATGCAAGGTCGTCTGATGGCAGCAGGAATCCGCCCACACAACAATGTGGTCGACATCACGAACTACATTTTACTAGAATACGGTCAGCCACTACATGCGTTCGACTATGATCGTCTTGGCAGCAAAGAAATCCTTGTCCGCCGTGCCCGCAAAGATGAGAAGATTACGACGCTTGATGATGCAGAACGTACGTTAACTGAAGACCACCTTGTTATCACAAACGGCTCTGAGCCAGTCGCGCTTGCCGGTGTGATGGGTGGAGCAAATTCAGAGGTTCAAGCTGATACAACGACTATCCTGCTGGAGTCCGCATACTTCAACGGAGTGACGGTCCGAAAAGCTTCGAAAGACCACGGACTTCGCAGTGAAGCAAGTGCCCGTTATGAAAAAGGAATTGACCCGAACCGTACGCGTGAAGCCGCAGAAAGAGCTGTTGCATTAATGGCAGAATACGCTGGCGGTGAAGTGGTTGGCGGATCTGTGGAAGTAAACACGTTGAAAGTAGAACCTGCAGTTGTGACTACTACTGTAGAAAAAATAAATGCTGTTTTAGGAACTACCATCACTGCTGCGGAAGTGAAGGAGATTTTCACAAAGTTGAAATTTGAAGTAGTTGAAGATAACGGAAGCTTTACGGTAACGGTTCCTACTCGTCGTGGCGATATCACGATTGAAGAGGATCTTGTAGAGGAAGTTGCTCGTCTTTTCGGATACGACAACATTCCAACAACATTGCCTGTAAGTGCTGCAACACCTGGTGTGTTGACACCTTACCAAGCAAAGCGTCGTAAAGTCCGCCGTTACCTTGAGGGCGCTGGTCTGATCCAAAATATCACGTACTCCCTGACAAGTGACGAGCGCGCGAAGCAATTTGCACTAGAGGATGGGAAAGCGATACGTCTTGCGATGCCGATGAGTGAAGAAAGAAGCACGCTTCGTCTGAGCCTTGTGCCGCATCTACTAGAAGCGCTACAACACAATATCGCCCGATCCTTGCAGGCGAACGCTGTGTATGAAATTGGTTCTGTTTTCATCGGAAAAGACGATGCAGTATTGCCAGAAGAGAAAGAACGCCTGGCTGGTGCATTAACAGGTCTATGGCAACAACATCCATGGCAGGGTGAGAAAAAAGCGGTTGATTTCTTTGTAGCAAAAGGAATCCTAGAAGGCATGTTCACAATGCTTGGAGTAAGTGAAACTATTACTTACACACGCTCTGAAAAAGATGGCTTGCACCCTGGGCGCACAGCAGAAATCTTACTGAACGGAGAGAGCATTGGTTTCATCGGCCAGCTTCACCCTGAAAAGTTGAATGAACTGGACCTGCCTGAAACATACGTATTTGAACTATCCTTAACAGCACTCCTTGGAGAAAGTATCGGAGAAATTCAATACGAAGCAATCCCGCGCTTCCCATCCATCAGCCGTGATATCGCGCTTGTCGTAGATCGTGAAACTCCAGCAGGTGAGTTGGAAGCAGTCATCAAAACAACTGGCGGTTCGCTTCTAAAAGAAGTACAGGTATTTGATGTGTACGAAGGCGATAAAATCGACTCATCTAAAAAATCAGTCGCATTCGCATTGCGCTACTATCACCCAGAACACACACTAACAGACGAAGAAGTAACTAAAGTCCACACAAAAGTGCTTCAAGCAGTCGAAGAAAAATTCGATGCCGTACTAAGAAGCTAATATAAATGAAAAAAGGGATTCCTATTCGGGATCCCTTTTTTATGGTCTATCTGAAAATGCGATACCCTAGTTGATTGGAGCGAAGCGCCTGGAACGGAAATCAACTGTTTTATTAAAAACAAAAACTAGGTATTTCGAATGATTTATAAGAACACGTGTTCTGTTTTTCCGATAGAATGGTATAATAAAGTGGACAGTATAATAGGAACGGGTGGTGCGGTGAATCCCTGTGGAGAACGGGGGTGACCGTATGAGCGAGATGCAGCTATTCCTCACATCAGGACTATTCCTCTTTGCGTTTGTAAATCTAGTAATCGTGCTAATAAAAGAAATGACAAAAAAATAACCCACCCGTGACTTCTAATTCGCTGTTAGGCAGTCGGGTGAGTTACTTATTACGTTCGACTCCACAGTAGCCGTGCTTCTGCGGAACTTATACTGTTGGGTTCTTTTCGCATCCTTTGTTGCTATTACGTATTTTTGATACCCTCGTTACAATTGTTGCTGTCGTGCTCTTTTCTTGAATGGACAAGATGAGTTTCATGCAATAATTTGTTCGAGAGATCAGTAAAAAGTCCAAGTGCCGACTTTTTACTAGTAATCAGCAACAATCTTTGAGAAAAGAGCTCTGTTAAGTCAAAGTGCGTCCAACACTTTGGCTTCTTCAATCATGTGTATACACAAATTATAGCACAAGACATGCTACTGTAAACGAACTTTCAATTGGTAAAGTTATCTGACCAGTTTTTTTGCCTTTAAAGTGTTGGCAAAATGCACTTTCGCCACTTTGGTTAAAAAGCCTTCGCCATGCTTTTCAATTACCCTCGCAGCTGCAGAATCCACTTTTGATCCCGCTCCTTTAGGTATGGTGATACCCGCAAGCTCACTCAATTTATCCATCTCTTTTAAGAAGGAATACCTCGCGATGATGGATGCCGCTGCCACTGATAAATGCAGGCCTTCCGCTTTCGTATGAAAATAGACATTTTCACGCACGATGTTTTTCTGTTGAGCTACATGGCGGTAGTAGACACCTGATTCGGCAAACTGATCGATCAAGATGGCCTCAGGTTTTTCTGGCGTAATTTTATCCAAAACATGTTGCAATGCTTTGTTATGCAGCAATGCCTTTATTTTCCCCTGTGTCATCCCACTTTGTTGCAGTTCATTATATTTCTCGTTATGTAGGACCAGAAGGCTGTATGGGATATGTGGTAATATCGCTTTTGCAATCCTGACAATCTTTTCATCATTCAAAGCCTTGGAATCCTGTACACCCAATTCTTTCAATTTTGCCATATGTTCCTTTTTTACATAGGCTGCACAGACCGTAATCGGACCAAAATAATCACCTGTCCCTACTTCGTCCGATCCGATGACGGAAAGAGAGGCAAAGCCGGCAGGCAAGGAGGATTTCACTTTTGTTCCTGATGATGAAACAGTTGTTGCCTTCTTGCCAGATTTAGACGGTGCATCCGTCGCTCCAAATCCCTTCCATATGTTCGCTTCCTCATCTGCTCCTTTTCCTTGGAACAACACTTTTCCAGACTTGTATGCGGTAATATTACACGTAGGTGATTTAGCGACAAAAACGGCGCCTGTCGGAAGTTTGTCTAGCTTATACTCCTTATAGAAACTCTCAATTTTGTTTAAAATAGTTCCAGATACCTGAATGACTTGATATGACAATTAATTCACTCCTACTACAAATTTTTACATTTTTCCATGTTTCTTTTCCACTTTAGAAAGTTTCGTGGTATTATAAAGATTAGGATTTTAATGAATGGGGGCATACACGTTGTCAGAGCATAAAACTCGCACAACTGTCGACATATATGGTCAACAATACTCTATTGTTGGTACGGAAAGTATAAGTCACATTCGACTTGTTGCTTCCATTGTCGATGAAAAAATGAGAGAAATCAATGGTAAAAATTCAAACCTGGACATCAGTAAACTGGCAGTTTTGACTGCAGTTAACGTTGTACATGATTATATCAAATTAAAAGATGAATACGATATGCTTGAGAGAGAATTAAAGAAAAAGGGCTGAGTACGATGTTAGACTTAATTATTATCTTACTATTTATTATGGGACTGATTGTGGGAATCCGTCGAGGGTTCATCATGCAGATTGTCCATTTATCCGGTTTCATTGCAGCCTTCGTGGTAGCATATATGTTTTATGCGGATCTAGCCCCAAAATTGAAGTTGTGGGTACCGATGCCGAGTTTTGGTAACGCAGAATTTTCTATGTTTTTTGAGACAATCAGTCTCGATACCGCGTATTATAGAGCAATTGCCTTTGCCATTCTGTTCTTTGGGACCAGAATTGCCGCACAAATTATTGGTTCCATGTTGGATTTCCTTTCCCATCTGCCAATCTTGAAACAGCTGAACAGTTGGGCCGGTGCGGTTCTTGGATTTGTGGAAATATATCTGGTTGTGTTCATTTTCCTTTATGTTGGAGCGCTTGTTCCTTTGGAGATGGTTCAAACATCGATTAGTGATTCATCCATGGCGAAGGGGATTGTGGAAAACACCCCGATATTCTCTGCCAAGTTGCAGGAATTATGGACAGGGTATATGGCAAGTAGATAGGATAACATTGAAAAAGCAGCAGGCGCACATATGTGTCTGCTGCTTTTTATTCTTAATACTTCTATACTAATTTGTGCCCACAGTTAGCACAAAAATTGCCGCCAGCTGTTTTGGTCCCACAGTTAGGGCAGAAATTCGGTTTGCCATCTGATGCTGCAGGTTGCCCTTCAGGAGCTGGGGGAGTCACCGGCTGAGGGGAAGGCTGAGGTTGATTCTGCCCATTGTTGTTCTGATTTTGCTGATTCACTTGATTCATCATCTGGTTTGCCATGTTCATGCCCATCATCATGCCTGCCATGTCCGAGGCAGCTCCACTTCCGCTCATCTTACCGGATGACATACCATCAACCATAGATAGGCGCTGGTATTTATCCACATCTCCAACCATGCCGTGTGAAGCGGTTTTGGAAATCATGTCCTGGATTTCTTTTGGGTAATTGAAACTCATGACATGGAAGCCTGTGATGGTAATTCCATTATCAATAATCTGCATATCCAAATCTTCTTTGATGCCTTTTGATATTTCAAAAGAGTTGGACTGAAGATTGAACATATCCTTGCCTTCCCGTGTAATCCATTTCATCAGTAGCTGATCAAGGACAGAGGTAATCCGGATTCTCACATCCTCTACTAGATAGCGCTCCCTGACTCCAGCTATTTTGTCGATCAGGGCAATATAATCATCGACTTTGAAATTGAATGTCCCATTAGCTCGGATGGGCATGCCGCCTGGTAGGCCCGGTGCAGGAATGTTTATAGCATTTCTGGTACCCCATTTTACGGTGAATTCCTTCGTGTTGACGAAAAGAACTTCCACACGCATGCCACTATTGAATCCGAATCGGAATCCTTTCAGGGTTGATAAAAAGGGGATGATCTGCGATTCTACATCATAGGTACCTTCATCGCGAAATACTCCTTCTATTTTTCCGTTGTTGAAGAAGATGGCGTCTTGACCGGGTCGAATAATCAGCTTGCTTCCTTTTTTGATTTCTTTGTTGTTCCATTTATAGAAGATCATATCTTCTCTGAATTCTTGCCATTCAATGACATTCGCAAATTGGTTTCTGAAAAATGACATGTTACATCTGCTCCTTACTTATAATATTCCTCTGGGATGCCGCAGATGATTTCCGCAAATGGCTTCGCTTTCCGCGGGGCGACCTTGAGCCTCCTCGCAACACTTGCGGGTCTCAAGATTGTCGCTACTCTCCCGCTGGAGTCTACGCCTTTTGCTCCAATCATCAGCTAGGAATTGAATTAACTTAATTCACCACGTCCAACCACACGTATTAAAATTTCCCTCGGCTGCCGCTGTGGGAGTGGCCGCCTCCTGTGATTCCGCCACCACCTGTGAACCCGCCGCTACTATTGTTGTTATTGGTCGGCTTTTTCACTTTTGTTACGGTTTTCCTGACATATCTATCATGTCGGTGCAGTACTTTAGAGCTGTTGCTATTCATATATGTTCCGGAATTTACGGTGACCCTTCCACCGGAGTTATAAGCAAGGATGCCTACCACGGCTCCGCCAACAATGAATGAGATCAAAAGCTGAAACCATAGTTGAAAAAGAAGGTTTTCAGAAGAGCTTGCTCCTGCATAATATTCTTCCTCATAATTTTGGTACCCGTCATTATGGCCAGGATAATCCTCACTAGTTTCCGGTTCTATCCCCATATAAGAATGAGCACTTGAAATAAACTCAGAGAATGCCTCATAATAGTTCCCTTCAGAGAGGGCAGGCGTTATGTCATCCTGGATCATATCTAAGCGTTGATCATTCAGATAGAGCTCCGCCTTCTTAAATCCTACCAAATAAATATCCCGTTCTTCCATATCAATGGCAAGTATGGCTGTATTCCCGTAAGGCTGGTCATATCCGGGAGCATTTTCGTCATAAAAGTCTCCTACATATTCCACGATGTCCATACCATCTGTTCCATCCGCTGTGATAATTAAAAAAGCAGTATCGGATTCTGCACCAAGCTCATTAGCTAACGATTCTAATTGTGTGACTTCCTGGTCCGTCAATAGCCCGGCATAATCGAATACAAACTGTTTCTGGTTAACTGATTCTGCCTGTACGGAGAATCCCCATGTAACCATCAGTAAAAAAGCCATCATCAACGGAAGAAAGGCATAGGCTGTTCGTTTGTTCCAACTCACCAGAAACCGCCTCCCATCATGAAGGCGATGGATTTCATCGCAAGTAGGGTGCCGCCTGCAACGCCACTGAACCACATTGCCACTTTGCCCATACTGATCGGCGGTTTACCTACCACTTTTCCGGTCTGGCCATTCATCGCGAAAGTATGCTCCGATTGGGCGTAGTCATAGCTGATCATCCACACAGGCAGGAGTACATAGTGATTCTTGACACTTTTCGTATCAATCTTTTTCTCCTTATAGGTAATGGATTGATAGCCGGTTAGAGTGGAATGAATGAAGGAATCGATATATCCACTTATTTTATCCTTTGCCCTAGGAAGGAGTTCTTTGTCGTCATAGTTGTACTTTTCCGCGACATAACCTACTAGATAAGGAGTTTTGAATTCCTTTAGCTGATCGTATGGGAATGGCTCTAATTTGTCCATCAGTTCGTCATTCATCTTTTTGGAAGCATCTACCGGAATTTTGACATAGTCGAGATTGATGTCACGAAAGGCATCGTAGTATTTAGTTTCCGTGTAAATGTAATCCCCTTGGCTATAAGTTCTTACCTTGGTGCCGACCGCTTGTACTTGGACTTTGCTATTCAAGTCGTATAGCCAAAATGGTACATAGATTCCCGTGATGCTCTTGATGCGGTCTGCACTCATAAATCCCTTTGGTGTCAGAAGTCCCTTGCCGCACCATTTTTGAAAAGCGGTGATGGCCGCCTCTTTGTTGATAGTAAATGGAATGACCTTTGCTGGAGCAAGGTTGCCTGACAATCGATCCGCAATGACCACTCCTGCTCCGCAAAAGGTGCAGCTGGTTGCGGTAGTTTCTATTTCTGTCATCAAGACTGCCCCGCAGTTTTCACACTGATATTCCTTTACCTCATCCTCTGTGAATGTTGCGGTAATTAACTGTTCTGGATGCTCTTCAATATTTTCTTGAAGGCCACAGCTTTGACACGACAAGCTGCCTGATTCTGCATCAAAGTTCATGTCGCTTCCGCAGCTGGGACATTTGTAATGAAGGATCATCTGAAATTCACCTCTTTTCTTATTGCTTCATCCATATCTTGCACAGACATTTCAAAGCTGTAGCGAGTATGCTACAGCTTTGTGGACAATGACTAACTATTATTTTTCAATCTCGCTTTTAATGCTTCCAGCTCGTTGTCAACATTTGCACTTTGCTGATCATATTTGGCTGTAAGGTCTTCGATATCATCCTTTGGAGCTGCATTAAGCTCTGCCATTGCGTTGGCTTCATCAAGTGCCCGATTCACTTTATCTTCCATTCTCCCAAAAGCGGAAATGGATCCACCTGCACTTGAAGTGGAATTTCCAAGTTTGTTAATTCTCTCTTGGGTCTTCGCGACAGACCATTTCGCTTTGAGCATATTTCTACGTGCTTCCAATTCGCCAATATCAGAAACCAATTTATCATGCATCTGTTTCATCTGGAGCGAGTTGGTTCTAGCCAATTGATAGGATGATTCCAGGTCGGAAAAGGTGGTCTCGAGCGCTCTTTTTCTCTCAAGGAACTTTCTCGCATCATCCTCGTTACCGGCTTCCAATGCTTTAATCGCATAGCGTTCCATTTTTTCCATGTCGTCTCTGCATGCATCCCATTCTCTCTTTGAACGTTGCTCCTGGGCCATGACGGAGGCGGTTTCCGCTTTTACCTTCCCTAAATCACTGTTCAGGTTCCGTAAGTATTGATCAATCATTTTCTCCGGGTTCTCCGCCTTATCCAACAAAGCGTTAATGTTACTAGACATAATATCTCTGAATCTCGCGATAATACTCATTCCATACATTCCTCCTCTTGAAATAGAAAACCTTTAGTAGTTTATACTCGTTACAAGTGGAAAAGGTTTCATTTTTTCTTGGAAATTTACCACACATTTGATTTTCGCTATCCCGAGTAACTACGATTGTACATTTCCTCTAATTATTTGTATGATTCTAATAGGATAAGTTTACATAAGGTTAGGTGAAAAGGATGAACAAAAAACAAATCGTAAAATGGCTGGAAACGATTGCGACATATATGGAATTAAAAGGGGAGAACGGCTTTAAGGTCTCCGCGTTCAGAAAGGCAGCCTTGGCGCTTGAAAATGACGAAAGAAGCCTCAGTCAAATTGATGACTTCACTAAAATAAGCGGGATCGGCAAAGGAACAGCCGCTGTTATTCTGGAGATTCTGGAAACAGGCAAGTCGTCCGTTCTCGAGGAGCTTCAACAAGAAGTTCCGGAAGGATTGATTCCGTTATTGAACCTGCCTGGATTAGGCGGCAAAAAAATAGCGAAACTTTATCAGGAACTGGACGTAATAGATATTACAAGCTTGAAAGAAGCGTGTGAAGCGGAAAAGGTACAGGCGCTTGCTGGATTCGGAAAGAAGACCGAAGAGAAGATTCTTGCTGCCATCGAGGAAGTGGGGAAAAGGCCGGACCGTCTGCCGATCTCTTTCATGACGCCAATAGCCGAGCAAATAGAACAGTTCCTATCGACGGTGGATGGAATAGAAGAATATTCCCGTGCCGGAAGCCTACGCAGATACAGAGAAACCATTAAAGATCTTGATTTTATCATTTCCACAACGGAACCCGGAAAAGTAAGAGAGAAGCTCGTGAAGATGGACCGGGTCACAGAAATCATTGCCAATGGAGATACGAAAGTATCCATCATATTAAAATATGATTATGATGTATCCGTTGATTTCCGTATGGTGGAGCCGCAGAGCTTCCCTACGACCCTTCATCATTTCACTGGTTCAAAGGACCATAATGTCCGTATGAGACAGCTCGCGAAAGAGCGTGGAGAAAAGATCAGTGAGTATGGCGTGGAGGATTTAGAAACGGGGGAAATCAAGTATTTCAAATCGGAAGAGGAATTCTTCAAACATTTTAACCTGCCATTCATCCCACCGGAAATAAGGGAGGATGGAACAGAAGTGGATTATGCCCTGGAAAATGGCGAAATTCCATTGGTTTCTATAAGCGATATTCGCGGGGATCTTCACATGCACTCCACTTGGAGCGATGGTGCCTATACAATAGAAGAGATGATTGAAGCGAACCGTGCAAAAGGATATAAATATATGGCGATCACCGACCATTCCCAATATTTGAAAGTGGCAAACGGTCTGACACCGGAACGCCTAAGACAGCAAAAAGAAGAAATCAAGAAACTGAATGATAAATATGACGATATAACGATATTGTCCGGGGTGGAAATGGACATTCTTCCTGATGGGTCCCTAGATTATGATGACGAGTTAATGGAGGAGATGGATATTGTCATCGCTTCGATTCACTCCAGCTTTTCACAAAAAAGGGAAGTCATCATGGAACGCCTGAAAACAGCTTTGGAGAATTATCACGTAGATATCATCGCCCATCCGACTGGCCGCCTGATAGGACGCAGGGAAGGATACGATGTGGACGTGGAAATGCTGATTCAGCTTGCGAAAGAAACAGATACTGCGCTTGAGTTGAATGCCAATCCGCACCGTTTGGATCTTGCCAGTCATTATGTGCGTCTTGCCCAGGATGCCGGGGTAAAGCTTGTCATCAACACAGATGCCCATAGTATCGACATGCTCGACCATATGGAAGTAGGCGTGGCAACGGCAAGAAAAGGCTGGATTAAAAAGGAAAACGTGATCAATACCTGGTCACTGGACGAGTTAAAGAAGTATTTAACACGACACCATACGAAAAGGAAGTAAAGAAGGGAGTTATGGGTACGTGCAACCGAGAGTTTTAAAGGTATTGGAATTTAATAAAGTAAAAGATAAATTGGCTACATTTTCTGCTTCTTCGTTAGGAAAAGAAAAAGTGGCCCAGCTGACTCCAGCGACCAACTATGAAGAGGTTGTGGAAAGGCAGTTGCAAACAGATGAAGCGGCAACCATTCTTAGATTAAAAGGGGAGGTTCCACTTGGTGGTATCACAGATATCCGTGCACATGTAAAACGTGCCGAGATTGGCGGGACATTGAATACCCACGAATTGTTGGATATTGCGGGGACCATTTATGCGGCGCGAAAGCTGGAACGTTTTGTGGAATCAGTATTGGATGAGGAAATCTCCATTCCGATTATGAAAAACTATATGGAACAATTAATCATCTATCCGGAACTTGAACGAAACATCAAGAACTGTATCGATGAATATGGGGAAGTATTGGACGGGGCAAGTGACAAGCTGCGAGGGATACGCCAGCAGTTACGGTCTACCGAATCTAGGGTGCGTGAGAAACTAGAGAGCATGATTCGCTCTTCCAATGCGCAGAAGATGCTATCAGACGCCATCGTCACCATCCGTAATGAGCGCTATGTCATTCCCGTAAAACAAGAATATCGCGGTGCATATGGCGGTATTGTTCACGATCAGTCTTCTTCTGGTGCGACCCTGTTCATTGAACCCCAGCAAGTGGTGGATCTGAACAATGTGCTTCAAGAAGCAAAGGTAAAAGAAAAGCTGGAAATTGATCGCATTTTAGCCGAACTGTCAGGAGAGGTGGCAGAGGTTGCCCGCGATCTTCTAGAAAACGTAGGAATCCTGGCTGAAATTGATTTTATGTTCGCAAAGGCGAAGTACGGAAAATTTATCCGTGGAACTAAGCCAGAAATCAATAATGAAAAATATGTGAGATTGGTACAGGCAAGACATCCCCTCATATCAGAGGAAGAAGTGGTCCCGAACACGATTGAGCTTGGGAAGGACTACACATCCATTGTCATCACTGGTCCTAACACAGGTGGTAAAACCGTTACATTGAAAACGTTGGGCCTTTTAACCATCATGGCACAATCAGGATTGCATGTTCCGGCACAGGACGGATCCGAAGTTGGTGTATTCTCCGCAGTTTATGCAGATATTGGGGATGAGCAATCCATCGAACAGAGTCTTAGTACCTTCTCCTCCCATATGGTCAATATTGTGGACATTCTTAAAAAGGTCGACCATGACAGCCTCGTTCTTTTTGACGAGCTTGGTGCAGGGACAGACCCGCAAGAAGGGGCAGCCCTGGCCATTTCGATTTTGGATGAAGTGTATAAACGGGGTGCCTGTGTCATTGCTACTACCCACTATCCCGAGCTGAAAGCGTATGGTTATAACCGGGATGGTGTCGTGAATGCGAGTGTGGAATTTGATGTGGACACATTAAGTCCGACCTATCGTTTACTTATTGGGGTGCCTGGAAGAAGCAACGCATTTGAAATATCCAAACGTCTTGGCTTGAGCATGAATGTCATTGAACGGGCCAAAGAGTTTGTCAGTGAAGACAGCAACAAAGTCGAGAACATGATTGCCTCCTTGGAAGCCTCCCGAAAAAAGGCGGAAGAGGAATGGAAAGAAGCGGAACAAATCAGAAAAACGTCCCAAAAGCTGCATGAGGACCTGGAACAACAAATGCAGGAACTGAATGAGCAGCGTGACAAGCTTTTTGAAAAAGCGGCGGCTAAAGCGGAGAAAATGGTCGAAGAAGCCAAGGAAGAAGCGGAAAAGGTCATCCGCGAATTGCGCAAAATGAGAATCGAACAACATGCCAATGTCAAAGAGCATGAATTGATTGACGCAAAGAAACGTTTGGAAGGTGCCGTCCCGACTGTGAAGAAATCTGCTTCTACCAAAAAGCAGGAGGCAACGAACCAGACACTCGAACCTGGTGATGAAGTGAAGGTTCTAAGCCTAAATCAAAAAGGACACTTAGTAGAAAAAACGGGTGACAAAGAGTGGCAGGTTCAGATTGGCATCATGAAAATGAAAGTGAAAACAAAGGACATCCAATATGTTAGCAGGCCAAAGCCTGTGGAAACGAAGCCTTTGGCAACGATTAAAGGGAAAGATTATCATGTCAACATTGAACTTGATCTTCGTGGTGAGCGCTATGAAAATGCATTGATGAGAGTGGAAAAATACTTGGATGATGCTACATTGGCAGGTTATCACCGAGTGTCGATCATTCACGGAAAAGGCACGGGAGCGTTGCGTGTCGGTGTGCAAAATTACCTGAAGAACCATCGTTCTGTAAAAAATTATCGATTCGGTGAGGCGTCTGAAGGTGGCACTGGTGTAACCGTCGTCGAACTGAAATAAGAAGGGAGCCTGATATGTCTAGTTTTTGGGAGAACGAATTAGTCAGAACGGCTGCGAATTTCAGTGTGGTGGTATTGTGTCTTGTTTTATTTCTGGCTATTTTTGAACTTGTGACGAAATATAAAAATATGGAAGAAATCAAAAAAGGAAATCTTGCCGTAGCAATGGCCACTGGCGGTAAAATATTGGGAATTGCGAACATTTTCCGATATTCCATCAGTGACCATGACACGTTCTTGACCATGATTGGATGGGGTGCAGCAGGCTTTGTACTATTGCTGTTTGCTTATTTCATCTTTGAATTCTTGACACCAAGCTTTAACATCGATGAAGAAATACGAAATGACAACCGGGCTGTCGGCTTTATCTCTTTTGTCATTTCTGTGGGCCTATCATTTATCATAGGCGCAAGTATCGGGTAAGGAGAAGGAAACTGTGGAAACTTTAGCGAAAGTATTAATAGGCTTGTGCGTAATTTTTGTACTCATTGGAATCATTTATCTCGTACTCGCATAATATCGTATATTGCAGAGAGAAGGGGGCGTCTCTCCTTCTCTTTTTTATCTAGGAGGAAAAAAACATGCAATTTAAAACAACAGAACTGCCTGGCATAGGCAAAAAAATATCCTTTATCACTGCAGAAGGAAACATGGTCGTGCTAGTCGTGCACCACTCAGGGAAAAGAGAAATGTATTTCTTTGATGATCCGGAAAGTGATGAAGCGGACTTTTCCATTTCCATGACATCAGATGAAACACGTGAGCTTGGGGCTCAGTTATTGGGCGCGATGTACCAGCCTGTTGATATGGATAAAATGAAAATGTTTAAAAAACAGATTATCATCGAATGGGTCGAGGTTAAAAAAGGATCACCTCTTATCGGAAAATCCATTGGGCAATCAAAGATACGGACTAGGACAGGTGCTTCCATCATTGGTATTGTCAAAGGGGAAGATAACATCGCCGTTCCGGATATCGATGTAATCCTGCATGAAGCAGATGTATTAATGATCTGCGGAAAACAGGCGCAGATCTCTAAACTCACCAAGCTTTGTGAGGGAGGCGACGCTTCCTAATGGATCATGGAACACCAATACTTTTAAGCATAGGAGTCATACTATTAATACTTTTTCTTATTGGGTATATTGGAGGGAAAATAAAAATTCCTGGAGTTATCCTTTATATCATTTTAGGAATTGGCATTGGTTCCTTCATTTCGGATAATGAGATCCTACACATTGCAAGCGAAGTGGGGATTGTGCTTCTCTTCTTCTTGTTGGGTCTGGAATTTCCTTTGGCGAAATTAAAGGGGATGGCCGTTAAGGTCTGGAAGCCGGGGCTACTTGATGTCGTACTGAATCTAGGGGTTTCCACATTCATCTGTCTATTTTTCGGACTAGATCTCTTACCTTCCCTCATTATCGGGGGTGTCCTTTACGCGACAAGCTCTTCCATTTCCGCTAAGCTCCTTGAAAGTACAAAGCGGCTTGCGAATGCGGAATCGGAATACATACTTGCCATCCTCATCTTTGAAGATATTGTAGCCCCAATCATCGTTGCCGTTCTGATAGGTATGGCCACTGATGGTGGAATTACTGGACTGGATTTTGCTATTTTGCTAGGGAAAATCATCTTGTTGACAGCAGGAGCCATGGTGATAGGCAGATTTGGATTCTCGCGGCTCGAAAAGTTCTTTGAGCGCCTGATTGGAAGTGACATGTTCATTTTGCTGACAGTCGGAATAGCCTTGACCTATGGAGGACTTGCTCTACTATTGGGGCTGTCTGAAGTATTGGGTGCATTTTTGGCGGGTATCATGCTTGCCGAGACGAAGCGTTCGCATGACATTGAACATGTGACGCTGCCTGTAAGAGACCTCCTCTTGCCTATTTTCTTCCTGCACTTTGGAACGACGATCAATCTTGGGGACGGTGTTCCTTATATTGGCCTCCTATTTACATTGGTCGGCTGGGCTCTTGTAGGAAAAATCATCGTCGGCATGCTTGGTGGAAAATGGTATGGTCTGTCAAAGCGAGTGGCTTTAAGAGCAGGGTTTTCCCTAACTTCCCGAGGAGAATTCTCCGTCGTTATAGCAGGTATTGCGACCGGTGCTACAAAAGTTTTCAGTGGAATGTTCATTCTGGTATCAGCAATGCTTGGAATCTTGTTCTTTCTATTCGCTCCGCAATTAACTAATTTAGTTTATGGAAAAAAAGAAAAGAAAAAAATGAAGTTGAAGGTACCATCCTAAGTTGCGACCCGCAAACTGTCTTTTTAAGAAGTGTGCGGGTTCTTTTTATAGAATACGGACACTCCGTGTAATATTTTTGCAAAAATCAAAAAAATGTTATAATTTTCATCGGATTACTGATATACTATAACAAACAGATATGGGCCTTTTGTAGTAGTACAGGCCGATAAAGAGGAGGGAATAGAATGGAACAAGTAGTGAATAAGCCGTGGCTTTCACTTTATCCAGAAGAAATACCTCATGAGATCAACTTCGAAGAGAGAACATTGCAGTCATATTTAAAACAGGCGGCGGAAGAATATCCGACAAAAACGGCTATCAGCTTCCTTGGCAAGAAACTGACATTTGAAGAAGTGTATGATCAATCTTTAAAACTGGCAAACTACTTAAGAGGACTAGGTGTCGAAAAAGGAGACAGGGTGGCCATCATGCTGCCTAACTGTCCACAAGCGGTCATCAGCTATTATGGAGTCCTGTTTGCGGGTGGAATTGTCGTTCAGACAAACCCGTTATACATGGAACGTGAACTCGAATATCAAGTGAATGATTCCGGCTCGGAAGTCATCATCACACTCGATATCCTATATCCAAGAGTGTCTAAGGTGAAAGCGCTAACAAAACTGAAGCATGTCATAGTAACAGGGATAAAAGATTATCTTCCATTTCCGAAAAATATGTTATACCCTTTTGTACAGAAAAAACAATATGGAATTGTCGTGAGAGTGGAGCACAGTGGAGAAAACCACTTGTTCACAGAAGTTATCAAACGTTCCGATGCTCAAATACTGGATATTCCTATAGATCCAAATGAAGATCTTGCCCTGCTTCAATATACAGGCGGGACAACTGGTTTTCCTAAAGGAGTCATGCTGACCCATATGAACCTCGTATCAAATACGATAATGAGTGTGAAATGGATGTATCAATGCAAAAGAGCACAGGAAAAGGTCATCGGAATTCTCCCATTCTTCCATGTGTATGGTATGACGGCTGTTATGAACCTTTCCATCATGCAGGCATTTGAAATGGTGCTCTTGCCTAAATTTGATCCCGAAACAACTTTAAAAACCATCCAAAAGGAGAAACCTACTCTCTTCCCTGGAGCACCGACAATCTATATTGCCCTTTTGAATCACCCTGATATCCAGAAGTATGATTTATCTTCCATTGATTCCTGTATCAGTGGATCGGCAGCCTTGCCTGTGGAAGTGCAGGAGCAGTTCGAACGTGTGACAGGAGGGAAGCTGGTAGAAGGATATGGGCTTTCAGAAGCATCCCCGGTTACACATGCCAATTTCCTTTGGCACGAAAGGGTATCCGGTAGCATCGGCATCCCATGGCCAAACACAGAATCAGTGATCCTCTCCATGGAAAACGGGGACTTGGCTCCAGTCGGAGAAATCGGTGAGATTGCTGTAAGAGGCCCGCAGATAATGAAGGGGTACTGGAACCGAAAAGAAGAAACAGAGGCGGTCCTGAAAGACGGCTGGTTATTGACCGGCGACCTTGGCTATATGGACGAAAGGGGCTACTTCTATGTGGTGGACCGCAAGAAAGACATGATCATCGCTGGCGGTTTCAACATCTACCCAAGGGAAATAGAAGAAGTATTATATGAACATGAACAAATCCAGGAAGTTGTCGTCGCTGGCGTTCCTGACGCTTATCGTGGGGAGACGGTGAAGGCTTATATCGTCAAGAAGGCAGGAGCGACCCTAACAGAAGAAGAGCTGGATGTTTTCGCACGCAAACACCTTGCTGCCTATAAGGTTCCTAGGCTCTATGAATTCAGAGATGAGCTGCCAAAGACCGCTGTAGGGAAAATCCTCAGAAGAGCACTAGTGGACGAAGAAAAACAAAAAATCGCAAAATAAGATAACAGGGGGAGAGGGACAATACCCTCTCTTTTTGTTTTGAATTGATAAAGCAGTATCTATGAAGATCAGAAAACCCTCTGTTGTTTGAAGTGCAGGGTATGAGACTCCGGAGGGAGGTAGCGGTAGGTTGAGACCCCTAAAGCGTTGTGAGGAGGCTCAAGCATCGCCCCTCGGAAAGCGAATACCCGGAACGGAAATCAACAGAGAATTTACCAGAAAACTAACCTATAAATAATTAGTTACTGGTACGGAAATTATGATAAGATAATGATTGACAGTTCATTCATGGTGCAGTATCATGAAAATATGAATGATTATTCATTCATTTTCCAAAAAGGAGCGAATAGGTTGAAACAACAAAAACCTAAATACAAACAAATAATAGATGCTGCAGTTATTGTCATAGCAGAAAACGGCTACCATCAAGCGCAAGTTTCCAAAATCGCTAAACAAGCAGGCGTAGCAGACGGTACCATTTATTTATACTTTAAAAATAAAGAAGACATCCTCATTTCTCTTTTTCAAGAAAAAATGGGATTCTTCATTGAAAAGATTCGTCAAGAAATTGCAGGAAAATCGACATCAACAGAGAAATTATTAACGTTGATAGAAAAACACTTCTCGTTGCTTGCTGCTGATCACCATCTTGCCATCGTAACGCAATTGGAATTAAGGCAATCCAATTTAGAACTTCGTTTGAAGATTAACGAAGTGTTAAAAGGGTATTTACATGTTGTGGATGAAATTCTGGTGGCGGGTACAAAGAACGGCGAGCTACGTTCAGACTTGGATGTCCGTCTTGCAAGACAAATGGTGTTCGGTACGATTGATGAAACGATCACCACTTGGGTCATGAATGACCAAAAATATGATCTCACATCGATTGCACCAAGAGTACATGATCTATTGATCAGAGGGTTTGGAGCTACACCTTAAGTAGCTCTATGCTTTACATAAGGAGGGATTAATAATGGAATTCTTGCAAATGAAAGTAGAAGATCGAATTGCAGTCATCACCATCAACAAAGCCCCGGCAAATGCTTTATCATCCGCAGTTTTGAAAGAGCTTTCATCGTTGATGGATGACCTAGAAAACCAAGAAGATGTAAGGGTGGTCCTTCTTCATGGAGAAGGAAGATTCTTCTCGGCAGGTGCTGATATTAAAGAATTTACCACGGTGGAAACAGGTGAAGAGTTTGCGAAGCTTGCAAAGTTCGGCCAAGACCTTTTTGAAAGAATGGAGAATTTCCCGAAACCGATTATCGCAGCCATCCACGGTGCTGCATTAGGCGGTGGCCTTGAACTTGCTATGGGCTGCCATATCCGCTTGGTGACAAAAACCGCAAAGCTTGGTTTGCCTGAATTGCAATTAGGACTGATTCCAGGATTCGCTGGGACGCAGCGCTTACCTAAACTCGTTGGTTCTGCCAAGGCGTTTGAAATGCTCTTCACCAGCGATACATTAACAGGAGAAGAAGCTGTTCAATGGGGACTTGCGAATAAGGCCGTCGATGAAGAAGCATTAATGGAAGAAGCTTTGAAGATGGCGAAAAAGATTGCACAAAAAGGACCAATATCCGTTGCTTCTGTTATTGAATTATCCCGATACACAAAGCATGAAGAATTTTATCAAGGGGTAGACAGAGAAGCACAATTATTCGGTAAAGTCTTCACGTCCGAAGATGGCAAAGAAGGTATTACTGCGTTTATGGAAAAAAGAGCTCCCGAATTTAAAGGGAAGTAAATTTTTTTATAATATAAAATCTGAATATTACTAATAAAAATAATGTTTAAACAGGAGGTACTGTGATGAATATTTTTGTTTTATTAAAAAGAACATTTGATACGGAGGAAAGACTAACGGTTTCAAATGGCAGCATAAATGAAGATGGTGCAGAATTCATTATCAACCCGTACGATGAGTATGCAGTAGAGGAAGCAATCCAAGTAAGAGACTCGCATGGCGGAGAAGTGACAGTCGTGACAGTCGGAACCGAAGAGGCAGAAAAAGAGCTTCGCACGGCACTTGCGATGGGTGCTGACAAAGCGGTATTGATCAACACGGAAGATGACGTGGAAAATGGAGACCAATTTACAACAGCAAAAATCTTGGCTGAGTTCCTGAAAGACAAAGATGCTGACTTGATCATTGGCGGTAACGTAGCAATTGACGGTGGTTCCGGACAAGTTGGACCTCGTGTAGCAGAATTATTAGATATTCCTTACGTGACAACCATCACAAAGCTAGACATTGAAGGCGGAAAAGCTACAATCGTGCGTGATGTTGAAGGGGATTCCGAAGTCATTGAAACATCCCTTCCATTGCTTGTAACAGCACAACAAGGTTTGAACGACCCGCGCTATCCATCTCTTCCAGGAATCATGAAGGCAAAGAAAAAGCCTCTTGAAGAACTAGAATTAGATGATTTAGATCTAGATGAGGACGATGTAGAAGCGAAAACCAAAACGTTGGAGATCTATCTTCCACCGAAAAAAGAAGCTGGACGTGTGCTTCAAGGGGAGTTAGACGCCCAAGTAAAAGAATTGGTTACCGCATTAAGAAACGAAGCGAAAGTAATCTAAACATCATATAAACATCTAGCGTTTGATTGGAGCAGATGGCGTAGACTCCGGCGGGAGGTAGCGCTTAGGTGAGACCCCGCAGGAGGCCTGAGGAGGTTCACCAAGTGCCCCGCGGAAAGCGAAGCCAGATGCGGAAATCAAAAAGCGTCGTTAAGAAGACTTTATAGATAGATACATGGACAGGAGGAGACAAACATGGCAAGAAAAGTATTAACGTTAGCAGAAGTACGTGATTCCGCATTACGTAATGTATCGTTTGAGGCAATTGCAGCCGGAAAAACAGTAGCAGAAGGTGGCGAAGTAGTTACTGTACTAGTAGGGGAAGGTGTAGGTTCACTTGCACAAGAATTGATCGCTTACGGTGCAGACCGCGTCATTACAGTGGAACACGCAAACTTGAAAGCGTACACATCTGACGGATACTCCCAAGCATTAATGGCAGTAATCGATTCCGAAAAGCCAGAAGGTATTATTTTCGGTCACACAGCATTAGGGAAGGATCTATCTCCTAAATTGGCTTCCAAGCTGAACTCCGGTTTAATTTCCGATGCAACGGAAGTGGAAGAGGTTGGCGGAAACCTTGTATTCACAAGACCAATCTATTCTGGTAAAGCATTTGAAAAGAAAATCGTAACGGACGGCGTTATTTTTGCAACAGTTCGTCCAAACAACATTGCATCTCTTGAAAAAGACGAGGCACGCGCAGGTGATGTAACTTCCCTTGACGTCGATGTGAAAGATCTTCGCACGATCATAAAAGAAGTCGTTCGCAAAGCTACAGAAGGTGTAGACCTTTCTGAGGCAAAAGTAGTGGTAGCTGGTGGCCGTGGAGTAAAATCTACAGACGGCTTCGAGCCATTAAAAGAGTTAGCAGACGTACTTAGTGCTGCAGTGGGTGCTTCCCGTGGAGCGTGTGATGCAGACTATTGCGATTACTCTTTACAGATCGGCCAAACAGGTAAAGTAGTAACACCTGACCTTTACATTGCATGCGGTATCTCCGGAGCGATTCAGCATCTAGCTGGTATGTCCAACTCCAAAGTAATCGTTGCAATCAATAAAGATCCAGAAGCAAATATCTTTAAAGTGGCTGACTACGGTATCGTCGGTGACCTATTTGAAGTAGTACCAATGTTAACAGCTGAATTTAAAAAGCTGTTAGTAACGAACTAAGGTATCCTTGAAAACAGCCAGGCACTTAGGGGTGCTTGGCTGTTTTTATGTGATGGATTGAATAAAGGATAACTTAGCTGGTGATTGGAGCAAAAGGCGAAGACTCCAGCGGGGGAGTAGCGACAATGTTGAGACCCCGCAACGAAGTGAGGAGGCTCAAGGTCGCCCCGCGGAAAGCGAAGCCGTTTGCGGAAATCACCAGCGGTGTACAGAGGGACACAAGCATGAAATAAAATGGACAAAAACGGGTAAACCTATACTGAAGCAAATAATTAGCAACACTATGTGGTAAATGCTATACTTTACCTATACTAAATCTCTGAAAGATTTTCCAACTGTCAGAGAACACATTAACAGCATATATTGTTAACTGTGAGATAAAAGGCTTAGGAGGAATTTATTATGGCAATTACAAATGCAACTGACCAAAACTTTACACAAGAAACTAGCGACGGTCTAGTTCTTGCTGATTTCTGGGCACCATGGTGCGGACCTTGTAAAATGATCGCTCCTGTTCTTGAAGAATTAGATCAAGACATGGGTGACAAAGTGAAAATCGTAAAAGTTGATGTGGATGAGAACCAAGAAACTGCTGGAAAATTCGGCGTTATGAGCATCCCGACTTTACTTGTTATCAAAAACGGTGAAGTAGTAGACAAAGCAGTAGGTTTCCAACCGAAAGAAGCTTTGGCTGAACTATTAAACAAGCACGCTTAATCCAATTTGTAGAAGCCCGGTCCTGTGACCGGGCTTTTTGCATGTCTAAGGTTAGAAAAAGAACTTGGCTAAGTACTTATATCAATAATATCTTGGATATATCAATAATTTTAGGCATATATCAATAAAAAATAGAATATATCAATAATTTTTAGGATATATCAACAAAAAATAAAATATATCAGTAATTTTCAAGATATATCAGTAATTCACCACATCAATATTCCTCTCCGTGTCCTTTATAACTCCAATCATACCCATCCCTCAAACTTCCAAATGGAACATACGTACGAAACAAGGTATAATAAGATCATACGAAAAATCTTGGGTTGGGAGGAAGAACCATTGAATGAATCATTAAAAGAGAAGCTCGCCATACTTCCCGACCAACCGGGATGTTATTTGATGAAGGATCGACAAGGAACCATCATCTATGTCGGAAAGGCGAAGGTGCTAAAAAATCGCGTCCGCTCCTATTTTACTGGAAGCCATGACGGCAAAACACTAAGGCTTGTCAATGAAATTGTGGACTTTGAATATATAGTAACCTCATCAAATATTGAAGCACTGATACTTGAACTGAATCTTATAAAAAAACACAATCCTAAATACAATGTCATGTTGAAAGATGACAAGCGTTACCCTTTTATCAAAATTACAGCGGAGAAGCATCCGCGTCTATTAATTACCCGCAAAGTACAAAAGGATAAAGGAAAGTACTTTGGACCTTATCCGAATGTTCAAGCGGCTAATGAAACAAAAAAGCTACTCGACCGAATATATCCCCTAAGAAAATGTATGACACTGCCTGATCGTGTCTGTCTTTACTACCACATGGGACAATGTCTGGCTCCTTGTGTTGAGCATGTGCCGGATGAGACGAATAAAGAAATGGTGGATGGGATTGTCCGGTTTTTGAACGGTGGCTATAAAGAAGTCAAAAGTGAGCTTACCGAAAAAATGATGAAAGCATCAGAGAATCTGGAGTTTGAACGGGCACAGGAATTCCGGGACCAAATCATCAATATCGAAGCGACAATGGAAAAGCAAAAGATGGAGATGAATGACTTTGTCGACCGGGATGTATTTGGATATTCCTTTGACAAGGGGTGGATGTGTGTGCAGGTCTTTTTTATCCGTCAGGGTAAATTGATTGAACGTGATGTTTCCTTGTTCCCTATCTACAATGAACCAGAAGAGGATTTCCTTACGTTCCTCGGCCAGTTCTATTCCAAGCAAAACCACTTTGTACCAAAGGAAGTCATGCTTCCAAGTCAAATCGACCTACCGGTTGCGCAAGAGCTTCTTCAAACCAATGTGCTTCAGCCGCAACGCGGGAAAAAGAAGCAGCTGGTGGACCTTGCCAATAAGAATGCAAAAGTTGCGCTTGGAGAAAAATTCTCATTAATTGAACGGGATGAGAGCAGAACCATCAAAGCGGTCGAAAATCTTGGCAAAATCCTTGGCATCATGACCCCGCACCGTATCGAAGCCTTTGATAACTCTAATATCCAAGGGACAGATCCGGTTTCTGCCATGGTCGTGTTTATTGATGGGAAACCGGAGAAGAGGGAGTATCGAAAATATAAGACTAAAAGTGTCCAAGGACCTGATGACTATGAATCCATGAGGGAAGTTGTAAGAAGAAGGTACACGCGTGTACTGAAGGAATCCCTACCATTACCAGATCTGATAGTCATTGATGGTGCCAAGGGACATATGAGCGCAGTACGGGATGTTCTTGAAAATGAGCTGGACTTATTTGTTCCGATCGTCGGACTTGCCAAAGATGACAAACATAGAACTAGCAACCTTCTTGCTGGGGAGGATGCGATGATTGTACCACTCGAAAGGACAAGCCAAGAGTTCTATCTGCTTCAACGGATACAGGATGAGGTGCATCGATTCGCCATTACCTTCCACCGCCAGATCAGAAGCAAGAGTGTGTTCCAGTCTATACTCGATGAAATTACCGGAGTCGGTGCAACAAGGAAAAAAGCATTGATGAAACACTTCGGATCTGTGGCAAAGATGAAAGAAGCCACGGTGGAAGAAATCCAAGCTGCGAAAATTCCAAAACCGATAGCTGAAGAAATTTTTAAAAAACTTCGTGAATAGGTGTTGTAACGATTCTTATTGTCTGATATAATCACTATTAATTTCATAATGTGCCACTTCAAATCGATGAAGTGATGATAGAGGTGCGAACTTCAAAAGTATGTAATCGGAGAAGAAAGAGCTTCCGAGATGATTACGGAAAGGGGAGGATCGCCGAAGTAAAAAAAAGTCTCTTTTTCTTTTTTTTACTGGTTCTGCGTTTAAGAAATGTAGGACTGTCAGGTTGTCTTTGTGCTGCCTGGAGAGCTATCTCACCGCGTGAACGGATTCTTTATTTGACCAATCACAGCAATGAGACATTAGCTCATTGCTGTTTTTTTTATATCCTCAAAAGGCTGTAAGGCTAAATGCGTACTGAGAGCTATCTAACATTATGATGAGACTACAAATTCTGTAAATACTTAGCTGTTGATCGAAGCCCTGGGCGGAAATCAACTGCGTCGTTAAACAGAACTAATCAATGAAAAGGGAATGGTGCACATGTCAACGATTGTTGTACAGAAATTCGGAGGAACATCAGTAGGCTCGGTTGAACGAATTCAGCACGTGGCAAGTCGGGTCATCAGTGAAGTGGAAAACGGACATAAAGTAGTAGTCGTGGTTTCAGCTATGGGTAAAACAACAGATGAATTGTTAACATTAGCGAATGCTATAAATCCCCATCCAAGCAAACGCGACATGGATATGCTTCTGACAACTGGTGAACAGATTACCATCTCTTTGCTTGCCATGGCATTGCAGGTAAGAGGGCAGGAAGCGGTATCCCTAACAGGCTGGCAGGCGGGAATCCGGACAGAGCCTGTTCACGGAAACGCAAGAATTACTCATATTGAAACCGACTTTTTAAAAAGTCACCTGGATTCCGGGAAAATTGTCATCGTTGCAGGATTCCAAGGGATTACAGCAAATAACGAAATCACAACACTTGGACGCGGTGGATCGGATACTACGGCGGTAGCGTTGGCAGCGGCACTCAGCGCGAAGAAGTGTGATATTTATACAGATGTTACTGGTGTCTTCACAACTGACCCACGTTTTGTAAAAGGAGCAAGAAAGCTTGCGGCTATTGCATATGATGAGATGCTAGAACTGGCAAACCTAGGAGCAGGGGTACTGCATCCGCGTGCGGTAGAGTTTGCTAAAAATTATGGAGTGCAGCTCGTTGTGCGGTCCAGTATGGAAGAGGAAGAAGGAACGATTATTGAGGAGGAAGTATCCATGGAAAAAAATCTAGTCGTAAGAGGAATCGCATTCGAAGACCAAATCACCCGTATCACCGTGTGTGGATTGCCAAATGAGCTACATACATTATCCACAATCTTCACGACATTAGCGCAGCATAGTTTGAATGTGGATATCATCATCCAAACAAGCATGGATAAAGATACAACAAATATTTCGTTCTCTGTCAAAACAGTGGATGTGAAAGATACAATTGAAGTATTGGAGCAGCACCAAGGTCGTTTAGGATTCACGGCAATCGAGCAGGAGAGCGGACTTGCGAAGGTATCCATCGTTGGTTCTGGTATGGTTTCCAATCCAGGGGTGGCTGCGGAAATGTTCCAGGTCCTTGCAACAGAAGGTATCCATGTGAAAATGGTTAGCACTTCTGAAATCAAAGTTTCCACAGTAGTCGATGTTGCCGAGATGGTTCGGGCGGTGGAGGCACTGCATGTGGCATTTAAGCTAGGCGAAGAGTCTGTTGAGAAAGTATTAAGCTAAGAGTATACTAGTTTTTATTTCGAAAGTGCCCTCTTCCTGCTTGAGAGGGCGCTTTTTTTGCTTAAGTAAAGAGTGCGCGAGTGCAATGACCACCGTTACATGCCAAAGCAGGCAACATACTTTCCGTTAATGAAAAATACGAGCTGTTATACAAATATATGAGCAGTTAAACAAAAATACGAGCTGTTACACAAATATATGAGCAGTTAAACCAAAAATACGAGCCGTTCGACAAAAAACCGCAATATCCCCCTCCTGAGTCCCCCCTTCCCCCAAAAACAATTCCACCAAAAAAAGCCGACCGCCCAACAAAGGGCAATCGGCCATCACCTATCTCAAATGTAGCAAGCGGAAAATCAAATGTCATTTAGTTGCCACCCGTAAGGTAGTCAAAAGCAAGCCGGCAAGAACTCACTGCATGTGCACCCTATGCCTGACTTATCATCAACCACCCTGGAGGCAGCAACAAAATCACATCACTTATCCCACTGTACTGTAATCGTAATCTCTTTTCGTTTTTTCTGCTCTTCAATCGCTTCTGCAGTTTTCCCTTTTTGGCGCTGAATCTGCTCAGCAAGAAAGCCTGCTTCGAGTTGGAAGGTTGCGTCTTTGTTCAGTTCCAGACGTCGTTCAATCATTTCACCACGAATTACGTATTTAACTTCATATTTGCTTTGTTGTATTAGTTCAAGCTCTCCCCATCCAGCCTCTTTGAAGAACTGGACAATTTCCTCTTGGGTATCGATCGTGAACTTACGTGCAAGCTGTTTTCCGGCCCAGTAGATTAGCTGAGTATGATCCTTACCCAATAGGTCAGGCAGGAGCATGTCGCGGATCAATTCGTACCCGAAGATAGGGACTTGGATTTGTGTGTCGACCACTTGTTGTTGGTTGTTCGATTCTGTCATTTAGTTCCCCTCTTTCTCTACGTTCATTATATACCATCGGCCCCCTTAAATAAATGAAACGTATGGAGTATTTTATTCTACTAAAATATTTTTATATTTTTCTGATAATTAAAAGGAAAGTTAGAGTTTTTTTAAAAGTTCAATTTTTGTTCGCGTTTTCTTGACGCTACACATATAGGGGAGTAAAATAAATATGTCACATATTTGTCGATAAATCTGCAAAGGCTTTCATTTTATTGAAAGTTTCAAAAACGAGATGGGGAGTTCCTTGATTTTCTACTATAATAGATAGTGAAAAGCAGAACTTACAAAACATCTAATCTATTTTCTTATTCGAAAAAGGGGGTTAAGTGATGGCAACTGAACGTGAATTTTTACTTCGTCGACTCCACTCGTTACTAGGAGTCATTCCTGTTGGTCTTTTCTTGATTCAGCATTTGGTTATCAACCATTTTGCGACAAAAGGGCCAGAATCTTTTAACAAAGCGGCACACTTTATGGAGAGCCTGCCGTTCCGTTATGCGCTAGAAATCTTTGTAATCTTTCTTCCGATCCTTTTCCACGCTATCTATGGCTTATATATTGCTTTTACAGCAAAAAACAATGTAAGCAAGTATGGATTTGTTCGTAACTGGATGTTTATGCTTCAACGCTTTACAGGAATCGTTACATTAATTTTTATCGTATGGCATGTATGGGAAACGAGAATCGCAGCAGCACTTGGAGCGGACGTTAACTACAACATGATGGCAGACATCTTGTCCAGTCCATTTATGTTCTGGTTCTACATTGTAGGTGTAATTGCAACTATTTTCCACTTTGCAAATGGACTTTGGTCTTTCTGTGTAAGCTGGGGAATTACAGTAACTCCTCGTTCTCAACTTATTGCAACCTACGTAACGATCGGTATTTTCTTTGCATTGTCTTTCGTAGGGGTACGTGCAATCCTAGCATTCGTCTAAACAGCAACTATTAAGGAGTGAGTTACATATGAGTAAAAAAGTTATCGTGGTCGGCGGTGGACTTGCGGGATTGATGGCAACCATCAAGGTCGCAGAAGCCGGTGTGCCAGTTGATCTATTTTCATTAGTACCAGTTAAACGTTCTCACTCAGTTTGTGCCCAGGGTGGAATTAACGGGGCAGTAAACACTAAAGGAGAAGGGGACTCTCCTTGGGAACACTTTGACGATTCCGTATATGGTGGGGACTTCTTAGCGAACCAACCTCCAGTAAAAGCAATGTGTGAAGCGGCACCTGGAATCATCCATCTATTGGACCGTATGGGAGTTATGTTCAACCGTACTCCTGAGGGATTACTAGACTTCCGTCGCTTTGGTGGAACACAGCATCACCGTACTGCATTCGCCGGTGCAACAACAGGCCAGCAGCTGTTATACGCACTAGACGAGCAAGTTCGTCGTCACGAAGTATCCGGTCTTGTAACAAAGTATGAAGGCTGGGAGTTCTTAGGTTCTGTTATCGATGACGAAGGCGTTTGCCGCGGGGTTGTCGCACAAAACCTTACAAGCATGGAGATTGTATCATTCCCAGCAGATGCTGTAATCATGGCAACTGGTGGACCTGGTATCATCTTCGGTAAATCCACAAACTCTGTTATTAACACTGGGTCTGCAGCATCGATCGTATATCAGCAAGGTGCTTACTACGCAAATGGTGAGTTCATCCAGATTCACCCGACAGCCATCCCTGGTGATGACAAGTTACGTCTGATGAGTGAGTCAGCTCGTGGAGAAGGTGGACGCGTATGGACATACAAAGACGGTAAGCCTTGGTACTTCCTTGAGGAAAAATACCCAGCTTACGGTAACCTTGTTCCTCGTGACATCGCAACACGTGAAATCTTCGATGTGTGTGTTAACCAGAAGCTTGGTGTTAACGGTGAAAACATGGTATACCTGGATCTTTCTCATAAAGATCCTAAAGAATTGGATGTCAAACTTGGCGGAATTATTGAAATCTATGAAAAATTCATGGGTGACGATCCTCGTAAAGTTCCAATGAAAATCTTCCCTGCTGTTCACTATTCCATGGGCGGAATTTGGGTCGACTATGATCAGATGACAAACATACCTGGATTATTTGCTGCAGGTGAGTGTGATTATTCTCAGCATGGTGCAAACCGTCTTGGAGCGAACTCCTTACTATCTGCAATCTACGGTGGTATGGTAGCTGGTCCAAAAGCAGTAGAATATATGAATGGTCTAGAGAAATCTACAGATTCTCTTTCTTCTTCTCTTTTCGATCGCTATGTAAAAGAAGAAGAAGCAAAGTGGAACAAGATTATGACAATGAACGGTACAGAAAATGCTTACGTGCTTCATAAAGAGCTTGGAGAGTGGATGACAGACAACGTAACAGTTGTACGCTACAACGACAAGCTGAAGCAGACGGATGAGAAAATCCAAGAGCTTCTGGAGCGTTATGATAATATCAACATCCACGATACGGCAAAATGGAGCAACCAAGGAGCGGCGTTCACTCGTCAGCTGCAACATATGCTTCAATTAGCTCGTGTTATCACAATCGGTGCATACAACCGTGATGAGAGCCGTGGAGCCCATTATAAACCGGACTTCCCGGAGCGTAATGACGAGAAATTCCTAAAAACTACAATGGCGAAATTCACAGGTCCTAAATCTGCACCTGAGTTCCATTACGAAGAGGTAGATGTAAGCTTGATTCCGCCGCGTAAGCGTGACTACTCTAAGAAAAAAGGGGGTAAAGAATGATGGCTGAACAAACTAAAACTGTAACGTTTAAAGTGAAGCGTCAAGACGGTCCTGAGGGAACCCCTTATTACGAAACATTCGAATTGGCATACCGCCCGAACATGAACGTAATCTCTGCATTAATGGAAGTTCGTCGTAACCCTGTCAACAACGAAGGGAAAGAGACAACTCCTGTAAACTGGGATATGAACTGTTTGGAGGAAGTATGTGGAGCATGTTCGATGGTCATCAATGGCAAACCGCGTCAATCCTGTACAGCGCTTGTTGATCAATTGGAGCAACCAATCGTTCTTGAACCAATGAGCACATTCCCGGTTGTACGTGACCTTCAAGTCGATAGAAGCCGCATGTTCGACTCCTTGAAAAAGGTAAAAGCATGGATTCCAATCGATGGCACTTACGATCTTGGACCTGGGCCTCGTATGCCGGAGAAAAAACGTCAATGGGCTTATGAGCTTTCCAAATGCATGACATGTGGTGTTTGCTTGGAAGCATGTCCGAACGTAAACAGCAAGTCCGAGTTCATCGGTCCTGCACCACTTTCCCAAGTGCGTCTATTTAATGCACACCCAACTGGAGAAATGAACAAATCCGAGCGTCTGGAAGCAATCATGGGAGACGGAGGCCTTGCTAACTGCGGTAACTCACAAAACTGTGTGCAGTCTTGCCCGAAAGGTATTCCTCTTACAACATCTATCGCAGCACTTAACCGCGATACGACGGTTCAGATGTTCAGAAACTTCTTTGGTTCCGACCAAGGGTAATATACAATCTACAAACGCCTCTTTGCTAAAAGGGGCGTTTTTTACAAAAGCTCATGTTAGAAAATTCAGAATGATTTAAACCACCGTTGATTTCCGTTCCAGGCGCTTCGCTTTTCTGCGGGCGGTCCGGGAGCCTCCTCGGCAAGCCAGCGGGGTCACCCCTGTCCCTTCCTCCCGCGGAAGTCTGCGCGCCTTCCACTCCAATCAACTAAGTGATTGCATTCAATCTTTGAAAGAAATTTATTATTTATAAAAAAGTCCCCCTGTTGACTGAAGTGCAAGATGTGAGACTCCGGCGGGAGGTAGCGGTAGACTTGAGACCCCGCAACAAAGTGAGGAGGCTCAAGCACCGCCCCTCGGAAAGCGAACATCTGGAACGGAAGTCAACAGGGAGTTATACCAAAGACCCATTATTTTTTAAAAACGAGATTTTATAATTCAAGGAGGAATAAACATGAAAAAGTTAGCCTATATAGAAGACCTGCAACAATGGGTGAATGAGTTCTCATTCAGTCATAGAGTGAAAGTGAGATTTTCCGAAACAGATATGTTCGGACACATGAACAACACAGTGCCTTTTGTTTATTTTGAAGAAGCGAGAATAGAATTTTTCAAGAGCCTTGGCTTCATGCAAGACTGGACCCAATCAGGAAGCAATACCATTCCTGTCGTAGCAGACTTGCAATGTGACTTCCTGCAACAGGTTTATTTTGGTGAGGAACTCGAGGTGTGCGTGAAAGCAAATCAAGTAGGAACCTCTTCTGTTGATCTACATTACTTAGGCAGAAAAGGAAATGGAGAGCCTTGTTTTGTAGGAAGAGGACGCATGGTGCAGCTCAATAAACACACGGGAAAAGGGGAGGCATGGAGGGAGGAGCAGCGAAATCTCTTTCTATCAAGAGATACATTGAAAAAATAATGAAAAATACGTCTAAATACATGTAACTCCCGCCCTCCTTCTAACATATTATACCATGACTAAATATACACCCATCCGCTAGTTCAGCTCTGGCTAAGGCAAGGAGGGTTACAATTATTGAAGGAGAAAGAGTTTCAACCAAAGCCATTGCTTACCAAAAGAGAAAGAGAAGTATTTGAGCTGTTAGTTCAGGATAAGACAACGAAAGAGATTGCTGGTGAGTTGTTTATCAGTGAAAAGACAGTTCGGAACCACATTTCAAATGCTATGCAAAAGCTGGGAGTAAAGGGGCGTTCCCAAGCAGTTGTCGAGCTTCTTCGCATGGGAGAATTAGAGCTTTAACTTAATCTGCCGACTATCTTCTAACAAACCAGTTATGAGTGGTAGTCGGTTATTTAATTTTTGATTAAACCAAGTATTTCAATGTGGGTAAATATGTTTATAAGCCTTTACATCTTGCTTTTTATATGAAAACATAAGAAAATAAACATACTAGACAAAATGATTACATGACATCTATGTTCAGATAAAAAAGAAAAAGGGAAGAAAGAGGGTCGAGAATGACAAATCAGAATGAAGCTGTACTGCAGGATCCACAATTGGTTGCAGATATAGAGAAATCACTTAGATACATAGCGACTTTGGTAAAACAGAAGGGTCGCGAAATTTTAAGCAATTACACCATTACACCACCTCAATTCGTTGCCTTGCAATGGTTGCTTGAAGGTGGGGACATGACCATCGGTGAATTGTCCACGAAAATGTACTTGGCATGCAGTACGACTACAGACCTTGTAGACCGTATGGAAAAGAACGAACTTGTCCAACGTGTAAAAGATCCGAACGACCGCCGAGTGGTTCGCATTCACCTTTTAGAAGAAGGAGAGCGCATTATTGCAGAAGTGGTGAAAAAGCGTCAGGACTATTTGCAAAACATACTAAAGAACTATTCCAAAGACGAAATTTTCATGTTAGAAAAGTGTTTAGCACGATTACATCTAGAAATGAAAGAATGAGGGATTTAGTTGCAAAGACCAATAGGAGTTATTGATTCGGGAGTAGGAGGCCTGACGGTTGCGAAAGAAATCATGCGTCAGTTGCCAAAAGAGCGCATCATTTACCTGGGAGACACAGCTCGCTGTCCGTATGGGCCAAGGCCTGTTGATGAGGTGCGGCTTTATACGTGGGAAATGACCAGGTATCTGTTGACCCATAATATAAAGATGCTTGTCATTGCCTGTAATACTGCCACCGCTGTTGTGTTGGATGAGATAAGGGAGCAATTGGACATTCCTGTGCTAGGGGTTGTGGACCCTGGTGCTAGAACGGCGTTGAAGGTTACATCCAATTACCAGGTGGGTGTGATTGGAACTGTCGGGACGATTAACAGTGGTGCCTATGCCAATGCCTTGAGAGGGATCAACAATGAAGTGCATGTCGAAAGCTTGGCTTGTCCGAGCTTCGTGCCGTTAGTGGAAAGTGGAGACTTTGAAGGCGAGCGTGCGAGAGAAATTGTCCAGGATACCCTACATCTCTTCAGGGGATCCGAAATTGATACATTAATTCTTGGATGTACCCATTATCCTCTCCTTCGCTCCACGATACAGGAAGTGATGGGTGATGACATTCAGTTGATCTGCTCAGGTGATGAAACGGCCCGTGAAGTCAGTACGATCCTAAATTTCAAAAAGCTCTTGAACAAAAGCCGATCAAATGAAAAGCATCAATTCTTTACAACCGGCTCAAAGGAAATGTTTGAGAAAATAGCCAACAAATTATTTGAGCAACCGATTGAGAATGTACAAACGATTGTATTGGATCCGATTGGAATTTAATAAGAAAAAAGTCCGCCTAATCATTTAGAATTAGGTGGACTTTTTTTATTTTGGCTTTGTTAAAGTTAGTTGTTAATTATGACCTGTTTCTAGCTGGTGATTGGAGCAAAAGGCGAAGACTCCAGCGGGGGAGTAGCGACAATCTTGAGACCCGCAAGTGTTGCGAGGAGGCTCAAGGTCGCCCCGCGGAAAGCGAAGCCTATTGAGGAAATCAACAGCGACGTTTAACAGAGCTTTTATTTTAATGTGCCTGTCAGCTTCCTGCAAGTGCATCAGTTCTTGAATGGGACAAAACTTTTTCCAGAGCTCGGTCTATTTTTAGGAAAGCTCGTATATATATTAGTACAAACCGTCTTAGGAGGGAAACCTATGTCTCATAAAAAAGTGAAAATTACCGCTGCTGCTGTGCTTGCTTCTTCTGTGCTTTTATCCGGATGTGGATTATTTGGAGGTGACGAGCAAGCGGACTCTGAACAGGAAATTCCGCAAGATGTTTCATATGTAGATGATGCTACAAACACAAATGGTGCCGATAGTGAGGTAACCGGGGAAGAAATGGATGGGGAAGAAGCTACTGCAACAGAAAATGTACAAAGAGAAATATACTTAATTGATAGTAATGGTTATGTTGTTTCGCAAACATTCGAACTGCCAAAAACAAACGAAGTGGCGAAACAGGCATTGGAATACTTAGTTGCTGGTGGACCGGTGGATGCCATGTTGCCAAATGGGTTCCGTGCCGTATTACCTGCTGGTACGGAAGTGGATGTGAATCTTAAAGAGGACGGCACCATCGTTGCGGATTTCTCCAATGAATTCATGAGCTATGATGCTGCAGATGAAGAGAAAATCCTTCAAGCAATCACGTGGACATTGACACAATTCGAAAATGTGGATAAGGTCCAGATCATGGTGAACGGACATGTTCAAACTGTGATGCCTGTCAACCAGACACCTATTGGTGATGGTGTGAGCAGAGCAAACGGAATTAACTATGACACTGCAGAAGCGGTTGATTTAATGAGTTCCCGCGCTGTGACGCTTTACTTTATGGCAGAAAGCAATGATGGGGATCCGTACTATGTTCCCGTCACAACACGATTGAGTCTGGAAGGGAAAGATAAGTTTGTTGCGATAGTAGAGGCGCTCATTAAAGGTCCAGCCCACAATTCCGGTTTAACGAACGACTTGAGCAATGAAATCGCTTTATTGGATAATCCGGTAATGGAAGATGGAAATCTTGTATTGAACTTCAATGAGGCGATTCTCGGCCTTGAAGGACGCATTGTGTCCAAGTCAATTGTAGATTCATTGGTTCTGACATTAACCGAGCAGACAGGTGTTGAGAGCATTGCGATCACGGTAGACGGGGAAGGCGATCTCATGGCAACGGATGGCACCAACATATCCGAACCTGTGGCGCGCCCTGAAAAAGTGAACACAGGCAGGTTTTAATGTGTAAAATTTGATATACTAATAATAGAAGAAAAGAAGAGGTGAAACACTGCCTCTTCTTTCTTTTTATACATATGGTGACAAAAGGAGTTTGTTAGAATGTCCAGAACAGATGGAAGAGAACAAAATCAAATCAGAACAGTTGAAATAATCACCGACTATATCACTCATCCTGAAGGATCGGTTTTAATTTGTATAGGAAACACAAAAGTTATCTGTTCGGCTACGATAGAAGACAGAGTACCACCTTTTATGCGCGGTGGAGGAAAGGGTTGGATTACAGCGGAGTACTCCATGCTTCCGAGAGCAACTGAAAAAAGAACCATGCGTGAGTCCACAAAAGGCAAAGTAACAGGCAGAACAATGGAAATCCAGCGTCTGATAGGACGTGTACTCCGTTCGGTTGTGGAACTGGAGAAAATAGGGGAGAAAACGATTTGGATAGACTGTGATGTCATCCAAGCGGACGGGGGAACAAGGACAGCCTCCATCACTGGTGCGTTTGTTGCGATGGTACTTGCTTTTCAAAAATTAGTGGAAGCCAAGAAGATTGCAAGTCTCCCAGTTACAGACTTTCTGGCTGCTACTTCTGTTGGAGTAATGGAAAATGGACAGCCTCTGCTTGATTTGAACTACATAGAAGACTCCACTGCCCAGGTGGATATGAACGTCATTATGACTGGCTCCTTGGACCTGGTGGAATTGCAAGGTACCGGTGAAGAAGCCACCTTTTCAAGAAAACAATTGAATGAGCTATTGGACCTGGCAGAAGAAGGAGTCCTTCATCTAGTGGAAGAGCAAAAAAAGGCATTGGGATCTTTGGCTGAAAGTATTACTGGAAATGGAAAAGGAGAAAATTAAAATGACAGAGATTATTATAGCGACCAACAATCCCGGTAAAGTAAAAGATTTTGAAGTCATTCTGGAACCGAAAGGGTTTACGGTCAAATCTCTTGCTGATTTCCCACACATCCCAGACGTAGAGGAAACGGGAACTACCTTTGAAGAAAATGCATTACTAAAGGCGGAGGCGGTATCAGCACATCTTGGTAAAATAGTGCTTGCAGATGATTCCGGACTTGAGGTGGATGCACTAAATGGTGAACCAGGTGTGTACTCCGCACGCTATGCGGGTATGGATAAAGATGATAGAAAAAACATCCTAAAGGTGCTGGATAGGCTGGAGGGAATTCCTGAAAAAAAGCGTACAGCACGATTTGTATGTGTTTTGGCAGTAGTGAATCCTGATGGGGAAAGATTTACCGTTCGCGGAACGTGTGAAGGTACCATCGCTTTTAAACCTGCTGGGGAAAACGGCTTCGGATATGATCCAATTTTTTATGTAAAAGAAAAACAGAGGACGATGGCCCAACTAACTAAAGAAGAAAAAAGTGAAATCAGTCACAGAGGAAATGCCATCAGTCAGTTGACTAATCAGTGGGAGATGCTCTCCCACAAAAACTAGGAGTGGAAGCATGAAAGTTTTAATTGTTAGTGACAATCATGGACAAGCAGAGGTACTGCGGCAAATAAAGGCCCGTCATCACGGGGAAGTGGATCTTTTCATCCATTGTGGGGATTCTGAACTTCCATCGACCTGTGAAGAAATGAAAGGCTTTTATGGTGTAAGAGGAAACTGCGATTATGATGATGATTATCCTCAACAATTAACCAAAGAATTCTCCAACAATAGACTATTTGCCACGCATGGGCACCTGTACCAAGTGAAATCTTCTTTGCTACCATTAAAGTATGCCGCGGAAGAAGAGGAAGCGAATATAGTATGTTTCGGACATTCGCATATTGCAGGTGCAGAATTCCTAGATGGGATCCTTTTTATCAACCCGGGTAGCATAGAACTTCCACGTATGACACGGAATAAGACGTATGCTATACTTGATTCAAAAGACTCCGGTTATTTTGTACATTACTATAATGAAAAGGGAGAAAAACTTTCCTCCCACACATTCGAGAAGTAACAGGAGAGAGGTTTCCCCTCTCTCTTAAAAGGAATTAAAATTATCCAAGAAAAGTTTTTAAAAAGTGTTGACTTTAATTTATATATCTCATATAATAAATCTTGTCGCTGATGATAATTAGTAAATATTTCTTATCAGAGAATACATAGCAAGCCTTTATTCTCATAATCTCCCAGTAGCTCAGCTGGATAGAGCACGATCGAATACGCTTCTTGAAAAAGCTTCAGCGTACCGATTTTGAAACAGCTCTGATTTTACTCCTAGCAAAATCGGGACGACGGTAGTACAGATTAACCATAGCAAGCCTTTACTTTTATATTGTCCCAGTAGCTCAGCTGGATAGAGCAACGCCCTTCTAAGGCGTGTGTCGGGGGTTCGAATCCCTCCTGGGACGCCATTTTACCTAAACAACACCATGTGCATTTTTATGAACACTTTTTAAAAGAGTGCTGATAAAAATGGTTGCATGGTGTTTTTTTATTAAATACCCCTATCACTTGTGCTCCACTCCAAACATTGATAAACTTGTTTCAAATATTTCCACAATAAAAATAGGACGGCTACATACATATGAAAAAACAGAAAAAGATAGTTGAGTTTCCCAATTTAAAACAAAGGCTGTTGGAAAAAGCGATGCTGACCATGAAAGAGAAGAAGTTCTCGGAGGCATTGGAGCTTTTTGAACAGGCACGCGAGAACGAGTATGCTTATGCAGAGGTAGAGCTTGGGATGGTTGTATGCTATATGGAGCTTGGGCAGCTGACAGAGGCGAGGAATCGTTGCAAGAAAATGCTGCGCGAGGATATTGGCGATTATTTTCATGTGCTCCAAATTTACATAACGATCCTTATTCAACTAAAAGAGTATGCAGAAGTCAAAACGACCATTGAAGCAATCCTTGAAGAGGATAAGGTGCCGGCGCAGTATGCACAAAATTTCTACCAACTCTTGGAGTTTGCCAGAAAAATGCTTCCTTCAGAAGATGCGCAAACGGAACAGTTTGAGCCGGACTATGGACAATCAAATGACCAAGTGGATGAACTGTTTATGCTTCATGAAGGATCTGTCCAAAAACAGTATGAACTAATTCAGGTATTGAAACACCGCAACATCCGCCCGCTTATCCCACAAATTGAAAGGTACGTAAAGGATGAGCTGAAACATCCTGTTCTGAAAACCTTTTTGCTTCATATTCTCAAAGAGCAGGGTTGGGACAAGGAGATGGAGGTGGTGAAAATGGGGCAGCATATCACCATCATTCCAAGTAACTTGTACAGCGGGGAAGAGGATCCTTTCTTAAATAAAATCATTTCGATACTGGAAGATAAAGTGGAAAGTGATAATCCTACTCTTTTTGAAGGCTTGAAGGAAATGCTTGTCAGGATACATGCTGTTCAGTTTCCGTTGCCTTTTGTTCCTGATAAGCCGGAAGTATGGGCGGCAGGGCTTCATAGTGCAGGTGTGGATCTATTTGGTTTAGGTGTGGAAGATGAGGAACTGGCAGAGGAATATCATGTGTCTGCATTGGAAGTCAAATCGGTCGTGCGGGAAATCAATAAGCTTGAAGATTTTTCATATTTACGATTATGAGGCTATGTGTTGAACTCATGCAAGATTATGTTATAATGTAAGGGTTGTAAACTGTATATACGATATAGGTTCTTAGATTAACCTCTTGTAACAAGGGGTGTTTAAGACTGTGTACTTGCAGCAAAAATGTAGAAAACAACAACCACCATGTGTGGTTCATCAGATTAGATAGTGTGAAAATCATTATCTTTTTTGAAAATAGATGTTGGAGGGAAAATTATGTCTGCTAAATGGGAAAAGTTAGAAGGAAATCAAGGCGTATTAACAGTTGAAGTTGATGCTGACACTGTTAACAAAGGTCTTGACGCAGCATTTAAAAAAGTTGTAACGAAAGTAAATGTACCAGGATTCCGTAAAGGGAAAATTCCTCGTGGAATGTTCGAGCAACGTTTCGGTGTAGAATCTTTATACCAAGATGCTCTTGATATCATTCTTCCAACTGCATACTCTAACGCAGTTGTTGAAACTGGAATCGAACCAGTTGATCAACCTGAAATCGACATCGAAACTATCGCGAAAAACGAAAAGTTAGTATTCACTGCTAAAGTTATCGTGAAGCCTGAAGTAAAACTTGGCGAATACAAAGGATTAGAAGTTGAGCGTTTAGATGCTAACGTTACTGACGAAGATGTTGACGCTGACTTAAAAGGCCTTCAAGAGCGTCAAGCTGAGCTAGTTGTAAAAGAAGAAGGAACTATTGAAAACGGCGATACTGTTGTTATGGACTTCGAAGGATTCGTTAACGGCGAAGCATTCGAAGGTGGAAAAGCGGAGAACTATTCTTTAGAAATCGGTTCTAACACGTTTATCCCAGGTTTCGAAGAGCAACTAGTAGGTCTTGCAGCTGGTGCGGAGAAAGAAGTAGAAGTTTCTTTCCCTGAAGAGTACCACGCTGAAGAGCTTGCTGGTAAGCCTGCAGTTTTCAAAGTGACTGTACACGAAATCAAAACAAAAGAACTTCCTGCACTTGACGATGAGTTCGCGAAAGATGTAGACGAAGAAGTTGAAACACTTGAAGAGCTTAAAGCAAAAACAAAAGCTCGTCTTGAAGAAGCGAAGAAAACAGAAGCTGACAACCACCTACGCGACACGCTAGTGGATCAAGCTGCTGCTAACGCAGAAGTGGAAGTTCCTGAAGCAATGGTGAAAACTGAAACAGACCGCATGGTTCGTGAATTCGAACAACGCCTTCAAATGCAAGGTATGAACATGGAGCTTTACTTCCAGTTCTCCGGCCAAGATGAAGAAGCTCTTCGTACTCAAATGAAAGAAGATGCAGAAAAGCGTGTGAAAATGAACCTTACGCTTGAAGCAATCTCTAAAGCTGAAAACATCGAAGTTACTGATGAGGAAGCAAACGAAGAAATTGAAAAAATGGCTGGCATGTACAACATGTCTGTTGACCAAATCAAGCAAGCATTAGGTAGCTTGGAAGGTCTTAAAGAAGACTTGAAAATCAGAAAAGCAATTGATTTCCTTGTAGAAAACAGCAAAGATGTTGCATAATAGAGTATAAGAGACAAGGCGCGACTTGATCGTGCCTTGTTTTGTACCATCTAGACCTATTTTATAAGTAAAAGATTTCCGCTTTTTCCATGCATCCTTGTGTTAGTAAAATGAATTCATGGATACAATAGTACGGACTCATCCTCTAAAATATCCATACATAACCAAAGTATTATTATTAGAAATGTTAGGCTAAAATGTGGTAAAATGCAGTACATAACTATTTTTTAAAAGTGATGAGTTTTTTAGTGTTTCTCATTTTTTAGGAAGCCAGCCGATGGATGGGAAAAGAGAGAAATGATAAGGGGTGAAACAATTTGTTTAAATTTAATGACGAAAAAGGACAATTGAAGTGTTCTTTCTGTGGAAAGACACAAGATCAAGTTCGTAAACTTGTAGCAGGTCCAGGCGTATACATATGTGATGAATGTATTGAACTTTGTACGGAAATCGTAGAAGAAGAGTTGGGTACAGAGGAAGAAGTAGAATTTAAAGACGTTCCTAAGCCAAAGGAAATTCGAGATATTTTAGACGAATATGTCATTGGTCAGGAGTCTGCAAAGAAATCTTTATCTGTAGCGGTATATAACCACTACAAACGTATTAACTCCAACAGTAAAATTGATGATGTAGAGCTTGCTAAGAGTAATATTGCCATGATCGGACCGACTGGTAGCGGTAAAACTCTTCTTGCTCAAACACTTGCGAGAATTCTGAATGTGCCATTTGCGATTGCAGATGCTACTTCCTTAACAGAAGCTGGTTATGTTGGGGAAGATGTAGAAAACATCTTGCTAAAGCTGATTCAAGCTGCTGATTATGATGTGGAGAAAGCTGAAAAAGGAATTATCTACATCGATGAAATTGATAAAGTAGCGCGTAAGTCTGAAAACCCGTCCATCACTCGTGATGTATCTGGTGAAGGTGTACAACAAGCGCTATTAAAAATTCTTGAAGGTACTGTTGCAAGCGTTCCTCCTCAAGGTGGACGTAAGCACCCTCATCAAGAATTCATTCAGATTGATACAACAAACATCCTATTTATCTGCGGTGGAGCATTTGATGGAATTGAACAGATTATCAAACGCCGACTAGGTAAAAAAGTTATTGGTTTCGGAACTGTTGAAACAAAAGCGGATGATTTGGAGCAAAAAGAATTACTAGGTAAAGTTTTACCTGAAGACTTGCTTCGTTTTGGATTGATCCCTGAGTTCATCGGTCGTCTTCCGGTGACAGCGAGCTTGATGCCGCTTGATGAGGACGCTCTAATTGAAATCCTTACAAAGCCTAAAAATGCACTTGTGAAGCAATATCAAAAGATGCTTGATCTTGATAATGTGGAACTTGAGTTTGAAGAAGGTGCATTAACTGAGATTGCGAAAAAAGCGATCGAAAGAAAAACTGGGGCACGTGGATTGCGATCTATCATTGAGGGACTTATGCTTGATGTGATGTATGAGCTTCCTTCTCGTGAAGATATCAAGAAGTGTGTGATTACAGCTGAAACGGTTGCTGATAATGTGGCTCCGAAGTTGATTTTAGATGATGGGTCTGAGTTGAAAGAGGACGAAAAGACTTCAGCATAAATAAAAACTACTGATAAAAAGCACTTTCCTTAGGGAGAGTGCTTTTTTGATTAATCTTTTAATTGAAGATGGCATATTTGATGAAGAACTGCAATTTCTAATAAAGAGATTTGACACATTTTCGTAGATTTTATGATATAGCTCGGACTTGGGAGGGATCTGACCCTTTCGATTTCAGTTATTAATACTCCCTCCTCTTTTATGTATGTTGTTCCATCCAATAAATTTTTTTCAAGGGTGAATTTTCGATTGTTTTTGTAGTATATAAACCTGCCATGGGTCTTTATTTTAGTTATATCTTGAAAAAAATAGGTTTCTTCTTCTCCGGCATTATTAGTATGGGTAACATCCCATTTAGGTTTAAACAAGTTTTCCTTAAATGACCGCTCCTCTACTTTTATCGTTTCTCCATTGTGTGAAAATCCAATTAAATCTTTTTTCTCAAAGAAAGCTTGTACTCCTTCCGAAAGAATTGGGATAGGTAGCTTGGAAACTACTTCCACCCACTTTTTTCTGTATGTTCGATTAAAAGATGCAACTTGATTTCCTTGAGAGTCAAGTATGGGTATTGGCTTAGCAGAATGTTTAAGTAGTGGAAGTGTGAAAGTAAGTTCTATCATATTTTTTTGCCTCCTTGCCCTTTTTTTACGAAAGAAACCCTTAAAAGGTTTCATATATTCTTTTTCTGAAATTATGTTCTCCCCTCCAATCTTTTCGCTAAAAGCCTATTTTAACCAAATATTTTTTATTGGATTATTACCCATTCCCACGGAGATACTACCATATAATCACATCAAGAATGCAGGAGGGTTTCTATGTCTTTCACAGGTATAGCACTGTTCATACAGCTTTTCTTCGGGGTTATCATCGGGCTTTATTTCTGGAACCTGCTCAAGAACCAACGGACGCAAAAAGTGACGATTGATAAAGAATCAAAAAAGGAAATGGAACAACTAAGAAAAATGAGAAGTATTTCATTGTCTGAGCCACTTGCCGAAAAAGTAAGACCTACAAGCTTCAAGGAAATTGTCGGGCAAGAGGATGGTATCAAGGCATTAAAAGCAGCCATTTGTGGACCAAACCCCCAGCATGTCATCATCTATGGGCCGCCTGGTGTAGGGAAAACAGCAGCTGCAAGGCTTGTTCTCGAGGAAGCGAAAAAAAATCCAAAATCTCCATTTAGGGGCTCTGCTGTTTTTATAGAGCTGGATGCAACTACTGCTCGTTTTGATGAGAGAGGGATTGCAGATCCGTTGATTGGTTCGGTGCATGATCCGATCTATCAAGGTGCAGGAGCGATGGGGCAGGCGGGGATTCCGCAACCTAAGCAAGGAGCTGTAACGCATGCACACGGAGGGATGCTTTTCATTGATGAAATCGGTGAACTTCATTCCATTCAAATGAACAAATTACTTAAAGTGTTGGAAGATCGGAAAGTTTACTTAGATAGCGCGTACTACAGCGAAGAGAATAACCAGATCCCGACACATATCCATGATATTTTTCAAAATGGCTTACCTGCTGACTTCCGCCTTGTCGGAGCAACAACTAGAACGCCAAATGAAATTCCACCGGCCATCCGGTCAAGATGCATGGAAGTTTTCTTCCGGGAGCTTGATCAGGAGGAACTGGAAGCAGTCGCAAGGAATGCTGCTTCAAAGATCAATATGATGGTCGAAGAAGAGGGGATCAGCCTGCTTGCTTCCTATACAAGAAACGGACGTGAAGTGGTAAACATGATGCAAATTGCATGTGGCCTGGCTATCACCGAAGATAGGGATAAAGTAGAGGTGGCAGACATTGAATGGGTCATCCACTCCAGTCAGTTGGCTCCAAAATATGAGAACAAAATCAAAGAAGCGGCTCAGCTTGGACTTGTTAACGGGCTTGCCGTATTCGGACCGAACTCCGGTGCTCTGCTTGAAATAGAAGTGACAGCGATCCCGACCGAAGAGAAAAAAGGAACGGTGAACATCACTGGAATCGTGGAAGAGGAAAGCATGGGCAATCAGGGAGGGAAGTCCATCCGCAGAAAAAGTATGGCAAAAGGTTCTGTGGAGAATGTTATTACTGTATTAAGAAAGCTCGGTGTGCCTGCAGCTGATTATGATATCCATGTCAATTTTCCTGGGGGCATTCCGATAGACGGGCCTTCTGCAGGTATTGCAATGGCAACAGGGATCTATTCTGCCATTTTTAAAATACCGGTGAGCAATCTTGTGGCAATGACAGGGGAAATCAGTATCCATGGAACGGTCAAGCCGATCGGTGGAGTGATTCCGAAAATTAAAGCTGCCAAACAGGCCGGAGCGGAAAGGGTCATTATTCCGGCAGATAACATGCAATCGATCATCAAAGAAATCGATGGGATTGAAGTCATTCCGGTAAAAGAGTTCCAAGAGGTATTGGACCTTGCATTAGTGAGAGAAAAAATTACGGAAACAAGCTTTGATACAATTTTGCAGGCTCCGATCAGTATCCCTAAAACCGAATCCATGTAAAGGATAGGCAGGCCCTGAAATGGTCTGCCTGTTTACATATAATAAAAGCTTACACATTGCACTTGTCTTCTGAAAAAGGTAAAATTTTTACTAACGGTTTCTTTATTAAGTGAGGCAAACTTGTAAAAGATAGTAGAACAAAACTCTTTTACAACTGAAACTGTCTCTTTGATTAGACAGGGCAATTTAATTAGGATAGAATTGAACAAAGATACACAAAGGAAGAGCGTACGGGGGTGTTACCATGGCAACAAATAAGGAATATCATGTTCCATTATTGCCGTTAAGAGGGCTAATGGTCTTTCCGACAATGGTTTTACATTTGGATGTCGGAAGGGAAAAATCGATAGAAGCGTTAGAACAAGCGATGCTTGGAGATGATATTGTCGTTCTTTCTACCCAGAAGGAAGTGGGAACGGACAATCCAACAAAGGATGACCTATATGATTGGGGGACTTTAACAAAGGTAAAACAAATGTTGAAGCTTCCGAATGGAACGGTTCGTGTTTTGGTGGAAGGGCTGGAGCGTGCGAAAATAGAAGAGTTCATCGAAAAAGATACGCACTGGGAAGCCAAACTTCTGACGTATCCGGATACCGAAGCGAAGGACCCGGAAGACGAAGCGTTGATGAGAACATTGCTGGACTATTTTCATACATATACAAAGCTTTCCAAAAAGACGACGATTGAAACGTATCATACGGTATCTGATATAACAGAACCTGGTCGTTTGGCGGATATCATCACCTCTCATTTACCTGTCAACATGAAGGAAAAGCAGGACATCCTAGAAACAAGAGATGTCAAAGAGCGTCTGAACAAAGTGATCAAGCATGTAAATAATGAAAAAGAAGTGCTTCAGCTTGAAAAGAAAATCGGGTTGCGGGTGAAGCATTCCATGGAACGTACACAAAAGGAATACTATCTTCGCGAGCAGATGAAAGCGATCCAGAAGGAACTTGGGGACAAAGAAGGAAAAGGTGGAGAAATCCAAGAACTCAAAGAGAAGCTCGAAAAAATCGGGATGCCGGAAAATGTGAAGAAAACCGCATTAAAGGAAATCGACCGTTATGAAAAAATTCCTTCCAGTTCCGCGGAAAGCTCTGTCATCCGAAACTATATTGATTGGCTATTGAACCTTCCGTGGACGGAAGCGACAGAAGACCAACTCAATATCATCCGTGCGGAAGAGATCCTGAATGAAGATCATTTTGGACTGGAAAAGGTGAAAGAACGCGTGCTTGAATATTTGGCGGTACAGCAGCTGACTAAGTCCCTTAAAGGACCGATACTCTGTCTGGCAGGACCTCCAGGAGTAGGGAAAACCTCCCTTGCACGTTCCATCGCAAAGTCCCTGGATCGTAAATTTGTCCGTGTCTCTCTTGGTGGAGTGAGGGACGAATCAGAAATCCGCGGTCACCGCAGAACCTATGTAGGAGCCATGCCAGGACGAATCATCCAAGGCATGAAAAAAGGGGGAACCATCAATCCGGTCTTCCTTTTGGATGAGATAGATAAGATGTCCAATGATTTCAGAGGAGATCCATCTTCCGCCTTGTTGGAAGTGTTGGATCCTGAACAGAATTTCAACTTCAGTGATCACTATATTGAAGAGCCATATGATCTATCCAATGTCATGTTCATCGCAACGGCAAACAATTTGGCGACCATTCCTGGACCATTACGTGATCGTATGGAAATCATCACGATTGCCGGTTACACGGAGATTGAAAAGCTGAATATCGGTAAAGACCACCTATTGCCTCGTCAGGCAAAGGAGCATGGTCTTCAGAAAAACCTGCTTCAGATCAGGGATGAGGCGCTAATGTCCATCATCCGCTATCATACTCGTGAAGCTGGTGTGCGTAGCTTGGAAAGACAGCTTGCCTCCATTTGCAGAAAAGCTGCCAAGATTATCGTTTCTGGTGAAAAGAAACGTGTGGTCATAACGGATAAAAATCTTGCAGACTTCCTTGGCAAGCCGAAGTTCCGATATGGACAGGCTGAGGTGGAAGACCAAGTTGGTGTGGCCACAGGCCTTGCTTATACAACGGTTGGTGGAGATACACTATCCATTGAAGTATCCTTATCTCCTGGTAAAGGTAAGCTGATGTTGACTGGTAAGCTTGGGGATGTGATGAAAGAGTCCGCACATGCCGCGTTCAGTTTTATCCGATCACGTGCAAGCGAACTGAACATTGACCCTGATTTTAACGAGAAAAATGATATTCATATACATGTTCCTGAAGGAGCGGTTCCAAAGGACGGGCCATCAGCAGGTATTACAATGGCCACCGCCCTTATCTCAGCGCTCACCGGAAGACCGGTCCGAAGAGATGTGGGCATGACAGGGGAGATTACCTTAAGAGGACGCGTATTGCCGATTGGTGGTTTGAAAGAAAAATCACTAAGTGCTCACCGCGCAGGCCTAAAAAAGGTTATACTACCTAAAGAGAACGAAAAAGATTTGGATGATATTCCAGAAAGTGTGCGAGAAGATTTAACGTTTGTTTTAGTATCACATTTAGATCAAGTGTTAGAACACGCATTAGCAGGAGAGAAAAAATGAAAGTAACACAAGCAGATATAGTAATCAGTGCCGTTAAACCAGAACAATATCCAACTGAACAATTACCTGAATTCGCCTTAGCTGGTCGTTCCAATGTGGGGAAATCATCCTTTATCAATAAGATGATTAACCGCAAAAACCTAGCTAGAACATCTTCCAAACCGGGAAAAACACAAACATTGAACTTTTATTTAATTAATGAAATGGTTCATTTTGTGGATGTTCCTGGTTACGGATTCGCGAAAGTGCCAAAATCCGAGCGTGATGCATGGGGCAGAATGATGGAAACGTATTTGACAAGCAGAGAACAGCTTCGTGCCGTCCTGCAGATTGTCGACCTTCGCCATCCACCATCCAAGGATGATGTCACCATGTACGGTTACTTGAAGCATTATGAGCTTCCGGTTGTTGTCATCGCTACCAAAGCGGACAAGATTCCTAAAGGGAAGTGGCAGAAGCACTTGAAAGTCATTAAAGAAACCCTTGGCATGGACAAAGAGGACGAATTGATCCTATTTTCATCCGAAACCGGACAAGGAAAAGATGAAGTCTGGGGTATGTTGCAAAAGAGAATGAAGTAAAGCTGAAAACTGTGTTCAGAGGATAAATTACTCTGAGCGCAGTTTTTTTAAATGATAGGAGCGATAGAATTGAAAAACAAACTATATTATCGGGATCCATATATACGAACATTTAAAACCATGCTTAAGAAACAGTCACAGGACGAATTGGAGAAATGGTATGCTGTCTTGGAAGAAACCGCTTTTTACCCAGAAGGCGGGGGACAACCATATGATAGGGGAACCCTTAATGGCCAAGCTGTCTTGGAAGTACAGGAGATTGACAGTGAAATCAGGCATTACTTAGAAAAACCATTGCCGGAAACCAATTGGGAGATTACAGGTGAAATCGATTGGAACAGGCGCTTTGACCATATGCAACAACACGCCGGACAGCATCTGCTATCAGCTGCCTTTGAAGAGTTATTTTCCTATAAGACAATGAGCTTTCATTTAGGAAAAGAAGTATCAACGATTGATATTGATACAAAGAATCTAACAGAACAAGAAGCCTTGGAAGCTGAAAAGCTTGTCAATAAGATCATCCTTGAGAACCGTACCATTCAAACAAAGTGGGTGACACATGGGGAGCTTGCGGACTTTACATTGAGAAAAGAACTAGTCGTAGAGGAGAATATTCGCCTCGTCATCATTCCGGACTTCGATTATAACGGATGTGGAGGGACTCATCCCAATTCGACGGGGGGAGTTGCTACACTAAAGATACTTTCGACCGAAAAACAAAAGAAAATGATTCGAGTCTCTTTCGTGGCAGGTAATCGTGTCAGAAAACAGCTCCATGAAAAACATAAGGTGATTTCTGATATGGCGGTTCAGTTAAATGCACCACAGGAGAAAATGATAGAAGCGGTGGCAAGACTTATGGAGCAGTCAAAGGAACAGGCGAAGCTCCTAAAAGATACAAAAGATAAGTTGCTTAAATATGAGGCTTCGTCCCTTTCTTCAAACGTGGAGATGATGGAAGGGCAAGCGGTCATCCGAAAAGTGCTGCTGAATAGAACGATGGGAGAACTGCAAATCCTTGCTCGTCAAATTACGGAGGAAGTAGAAGACGCAAGTGTTTTCTTGGTGGCTGAAAATGATGACAAATTGGCATTTGTTGTTGCTCGCGGAAGTCAATCGGAAATGAATATGAGGGCTGTTGTGAAAGATGTACTGCCTGTCATAAATGGTAAAGGTGGCGGAAACGAGAGTATGGTACAGGGTGGAGGAGAAGCGGTGGTCACCGGTGAAGAATTATTGGGGTTGCTTCTTGCAACCATGCAATAGGGAAATTTAAAGAGGCACAAGGATATCAACTTGATATGAAGTTGACGATCCTTTTGTCTCTTTTTTTGGCAAAAGAAATGTAATAAAATTTCGAAAAATATGTTTATTGAAGATAGTCTTCAGGGAATAGGATGTACAAGGAGTATTTCCGAGCATACATACGATACATAGGTAGTCAGGTCTTTGAAGTTAGAATTTACAGAATTATTAACAAATATGAAATTTAAGCTTATTTGTGGTAGTTTTCCGTAATTGTTAACATAAAAGGGAGACGAAAAAATGGACATTAAGGGGGATTTTGGAAATTGAAAAAAAGGGTATTGTTAGTCACGTTTTTTTTGTTGTCTACCATTCTTGCAGCATGCGGCGGAAAAGTAACAACAAGTGAAGGGTATGAATTAGTAGAGGAAGGTAAGTTCAAATTTGCTTCTTCAGGAGAATTTGCGCCATTTAGTGTAACAGATGGAAGTGGAAATATGACCGGTTTCGATATTGAAGTCGGGGAAGCCATCGCTGCTGAGCTTGGTCTTGAACCAGATCAGGAGAAATACACATTTGCAAGTATTGTTGAAGGAGTAAAAAGCGGTCGTTTTGATGCCGCAGTAGCGAGTCATACCATTACAGAGGAAAGATTAAAGGAAGTGGATTTTTCTACCCCTTACTACTATTCTGGTGCTCAGATTTTTGTAAGGCCGGATAGTGACATCCAAACGCTTGAGGATTTGGAAGGAAAGGAAATCGCTGTTTCCAGGGGATCTACGTATGCCAGCCTTGTCAGCGATATCTCTGATAACATCCAGAACTATGACAGTGACGTTGTCGCCCTCGAAGCATTGAATAACGGCCGTCACGATGCGGTAGTAACGGACTTCGTTACAGGACGTGAAGCAATAGGTTCCGGCATGCAGCTTGAAGGACGCGAGCTATTAGATCGCAGTGAACAGGCAGTTGGAGTCGCAAAAGGAAATGAGGCACTCCTTGAAGCAATCAATGATGCATTGGAAACGTTACGTGAAAACGGCAAGCTGAAAGAAATAAGTGAAAAGTATTTTGGAGAAGACATCACTACAGACCCGGATGCGCAAGAAGAATAAGTTGAAACTCAGCTGACTATAAAATCCAGTTCAAAATGTGTGGTGTTCATTCACCACACATTTGTTCTATTATTTAACAAATCCTATAAATAAGGAGAGTGAAAGCGGTATGCCCAGTTTTTTGCACTTTTTTGAAGTTTTCCTGAATACATACGACATGTTTTTCCGAGGGATGATCAGAACCCTCCAGATAACGGCAATATCCATTGCCATCGCCCTCCTAATCGGATTATTTTTCGCTTTCTTGAAAATATCAAAAATAAGGGTTCTCGAATGGATTGCCAACACTTACATATTTCTTATTCGAGGTACACCGCTAATCGTACAGATCTTCGTATTCTACTTCGGACTAGTGACATTGGGAATATCCCAATTCTGGTCTGTAACACTCGCACTGGCCTTCCACAATGGTGCCTATATCGCGGAGATTTTCAGAGGAAGCATCCAGTCGATAGACAAAGGACAGATGGAAGCGGGCAGATCTTTAGGAATGACAGGGAATCTCACAATGAGAAGAATTATTTTGCCACAGGCATTCAGAAGGGCATTACCCCCATTGGGTAATCAGTTCATCATCTGTTTGAAGGATTCCTCCCTTGCTGCATTCATCGGCTATTACGAGCTTTTCAATGTTGCACAAACTCAGGGAGCCAACTCATACGACGTCATGACATATCTACTAGTCGTTTCTGTATACTACCTGATCCTAGTTGGGTTGATTGGACTCGTTGTAAATCTATTGGAACGTAAATTCTCAGCAAGTGAAAGATAGGAGGTAGGACATGAGTAATAAAATCGAAGTAACGGATTTAAATAAATCGTTTGGGGACCTACATGTTCTAAAAGACATATCCTTGACTGTGAAAAATAAAGAAGTGGTCTGCCTTATAGGTGCAAGTGGATCCGGAAAAAGTACCATTTTACGTTGTTTGAACTTTTTGGAAATGAAAGATAGCGGTTCTGTCGTTATTGACGGAAAAGAAGTTGATGTAAAAAAAGATAACCTAAACAAGGTACGGCAAAAAGTGGGGATGGTGTTTCAACACTTCCACCTTTTCCCTCATAAAACGGTATTGGAAAATGTAATGGAAGCCCCTCTTCAAGTAGAAGGGCTGAAAAAGGCCGAAGCGAAAAAGAGAGCATCGGAACTTTTAGCGAAGGTCGGATTATCGGATAAGGAAAACGTCTATCCTGAAAAGCTATCCGGTGGACAGAAACAGCGTGTGGCAATTGCCCGTGCCCTTGCCATGAGACCAGAAGTCATGCTCTTTGACGAGCCCACTTCCGCTCTTGATCCAGAACTAGTAGGGGAAGTCTTAAAAACAATGAAAGAACTGGCCGAAGAGGGAATGACCATGGTGGTCGTTACTCACGAGATGGGATTTGCACAAGAAGTCGCCGACCGTGTCATCTACATGCACGACGGCAAAATCGTCGAAGAAGGCACGCCACAGGAACTCTTCAACAACCCAAAAAACCAACGAACCAGAGACTTCCTAGAAGCCGTTCTGTAACCAGAAAACAATTTGGTGATGTAAATATCCCCCCTGTTTTCTGGAGTGCAAGGTGTGAGACTCCTAAGGGAGATAGCGGTAGCTTGAGACCCCACAGCGAAGCGAGGAGGCTCAAGCACCGCCCCTAGGAAAGCGAACACCTGGAACGCAAGAAAACAGGGAGTTAAGTGTTAAAACATAGGTGTACAAACAAAAAGACCTACAACAACGGAATAACACTCCATTGCTTGTAGGTCTTCTCTTATTTCCTCTTAAAAACAAAAAACGCACCAATCAAAATCAACAAAACAGGCCAAAAAGTATGTAAACTAGCAACACCAGTCTCTACCACACCTAACATTTCCATAAACGTATCGTAGAAAAGAAAGAAACTGGCAAGAATACATAACACAACGCCTTCAAACATCCCGCCCTTCGTCTTTTGCGAGCGTAAGATAAAGCCGACACCAATAATCAAGATGATAACCGCGAAGTGATCGGGCCAAACATCCACCGTATCCTTCAATTGAAAATGCAACCCAATCCCCAACAGGATGAAGCCGGGGAGTATGTTAGGATGATCATTCTGTTTATAAGCTTGTAATAAAAGTGCAACTCCTGTAATAAGGAGAAGAGTGGACCAGGTGAACATACCTTCCCAAAGTACAATGTTTAATTGTTGTAACAGGAAATATAAACCAAAAAACAATAAAAGTAAACCTGGCAGAAAGCTATTCTTCTTCATATTTTCCTCCTTGAGATCGAGGCTGAAACCTTGATTCTACAATGAATTTCTGTTAATGTACAAGTTGGTGAATAAATGAATTGTAATGTTTGTAATATATAACTAAGAGAAACCATGAAAACGGTGTATTTTCATTTTCCCTAATTACTTAATTGGAAACTATTTGTTCACATTTTAACAAAAGTATCTAGCATTAGTCATGTTATAATTTTAGTAGATGATATTATTTTTTGTGGGGGTGTACGAACAAGTGCATATCATAGTAGTCGGTGTAAATTATAAAACGGCCCCTGTTGAAATACGTGAAAAATTGACATTTAATCCAGCTGATCTGAATAAGGCAATGGTAGCTTTGAAGGACCAAAAGTCCATCTTGGAAAACATCATTGTTTCTACCTGCAACCGTACGGAAGTCTATGCAGTAGTCGATCAGTTGCATACTGGACGTTATTATATTAAAGCTTTCCTTGCAGACTGGTTCGGTTTAGACAAGGAAGAGTTTTCTCCTTACTTAAACATATATGAACATGACGGGGCAATCGAGCATTTGTACCGGGTGTCCTGTGGATTGGATTCCATGGTGCTTGGGGAAACGCAAATCCTTGGTCAAATCCGGACAAGTTTTCTTGCCGCACAAGAGCATAAAACGGTCGGAACCATTTTCAATCAATTATTTAAACAAGCTATCACTTTAGCTAAGCGTGCGCATTCCGAAACAGATATTGGATCTAATGCCGTTTCTGTCAGCTATGCAGCGGTGGAGCTTGCGAAAAAGATTTTCGGGGAATTAAAAAACAAGCATGTGTTAATTTTAGGCGCAGGGAAAATGGGAGAACTCGCCGTCCAGAACCTTCACAGCAACGGGGTAGAAAGGGTCACGGTTATCAACCGTACCTTGGAAAAAGCAACAAACCTGGCGAATCGTTTCGCTGGCCAGGCAAAGTCGATGCAGGAGCTTTCCTGTGCGTTGGTAGAAGCGGATATTCTTATCTCTTCTACCGGAGCCAAAGATTATGTTTTGACTAAAGACGATATGACCTATGTCGAGCGTATGAGAAAAGGGCGTCCACTCTTCATGGTGGATATTGCGGTTCCAAGAGATTTGGACCCTGAATTGGATAAGCTAGAGAGCGTCTTCTTATACGATATTGATGATCTTGAGGGAATCGTCAATGCCAACTTGGCAGAACGCAAGAAAGCGGCAGAAGAGATCGAACTGTTCATAGAAGAGGAGATTGTGGAATTTAAATACTGGTTGAATACACTTGGTGTGGTTCCGGTCATTTCCGCATTACGTCAAAAAGCGCTGGATATCCAATCGGAAACGATGCAAAGTATCCAACGTAAACTTCCTCATCTTTCCGAGCGTGAAATTAAGGTCTTAAATAAGCATACAAAAAGCATCATTAATCAGATGTTGCGCGACCCGATTTTACGAGCGAAAGAACTTTCAGCTGAATCTGACGCAAAAGAATCTCTAGAACTGTTCACTAAAATCTTTAATATCGAAGAAGCGGTTCAGCAAGAAGTTCAAACACAGTACTATACTGTAAAAAAGGAAAAGAGCTCCACAGCACCTGTGGGCATCCCGCTTCCTCAAGCTGCGACATACAGGTCGTAAGAGAGGCTGTTAACTATGCTAGAGATGACTATCGCAAGGCTATATGAATTAACGATTATCATCTATGCCTTAAGCGTACTCTTATATTTTATTGATTTTCTACAACATAACCAGAAGGCTAACAAAACGGCCTTCTGGTTACTTGCAATTGTATGGGTATTGCAAACGGTTTTCTTGTTTTTAAGAATGCTCGATACCGGACGTTTTCCGATATTGACCTTGTATGAAGGGATGTATTTCTATACATGGGTACTGATAACCTTCTCATTGGTCATCAATCGGATACTCCGTGTGGATTTTATCGTATTTTTTACAAATGTAATAGGATTCCTGGTCCTGGCATTGCATACGTTCACCCCGATTCAGCATGAGTCGCAGGTGGTCGCACAGGCTCTAGTATCCGAACTGCTTATCATACATATCACGATGGCCATTCTGTCATATGGTGCATTTTCGCTATCTTTTGCCTTTTCCTTGCTTTATATCATTCAATATAAGCTTTTGAAGGAGAAAAAGTGGGGAAAACGGTTATTGCGTATACAAGACTTGGCGAAGCTTGATCATATGTCCTATGTATTGAATGTGATCGGGGTGCCGATGCTGCTCCTATCCCTTATTTTGGGGAGTATATGGGCATCCGTAAAATTGTCTGAGTTTCAGTGGTATGACATGAAAGTAATCGGATCCTTTATTGTAATTACCGCATACAGCTATTATTTTTATCAAAGACTTGCCAAGGGAATTAGTGGAAAGGCTATTGCCAGCTGGAATATTGCCGCATTTCTAGTCGTCCTCATCAACTTTTTCCTGTTCGGTAGATTATCAAATTTTCATTTTTGGATTTTATGATCTTATAGGAGAATCCCAATGGTTTTGGGTAAGGAGGAAATATGAGAAAAATAATTGTAGGTTCTAGAAGAAGTAAGCTTGCTTTAACCCAAACGAACTGGGTCATAGATCAACTGAAGGCATTAGGTGCTCCGTTTGATTTTGAAGTGAAGGAAATCGTGACAAAGGGTGATCAAATCCTTGATGTGACGTTATCCAAAGTCGGGGGAAAAGGTCTTTTTGTAAAAGAGATCGAGCAGGCGATGTTAGATAAAGAAATAGACATGGCCGTCCACAGCATGAAGGATATGCCGGCCGTTTTACCGGAAGGGTTGATGATTGGTTGCATCCCGTTCCGTGAGGATCATCGCGATGCATTCATCTCCAAGGATCATGTGAAATTTGCTGATCTGCCGAGCGGGTCGATTGTAGGAACAAGCAGTCTGCGCCGCGGTGCACAGTTGCTAGCAAAACGTCCTGACTTAGAAATCAAATGGATACGTGGAAATATTGATACGAGACTTGCTAAACTGCAAAATGAAGACTATGATGCCATCATTTTGGCAGCAGCAGGCCTTGCAAGAATGGGTTGGTCAAGAGATGTCGTAACAGAATTCCTAGATGAGGATCTATGCTTGCCAGCAGTCGGGCAAGGGGCTCTTTCTATCGAATGCCGTGAAGATGATGCAGAATTACTCGAGACTTTGGGTTTATTCACGGATTCTGTGACACATAAAGCAGTCACTGCAGAACGTGCTTTCCTTCATAAAATGGAAGGCGGATGCCAGGTTCCAATTGCAGGTTATGCCTCTGTAGGACAAGAAGACACAATCACGTTGACCGTACTTGTAGGTGCGCCGGACGGATCTGTTTTGTATAAAGAAAGAATTACGGGAACTGACCCTGTGAAGGTCGGGCTTGAAGCAGCAGAGAGCCTGACGGAACAGGGAGGAAAGAAATTAATTGATGATGTGAAAAAGGAGCTTGATCAGTAATGGATCGTACTTTGCCGTTAGCCGATAAACGCATTCTTATTACAAGAAGCAAAGAGCAGGCAAGGTACTTTTCCACGCAGATACAAGCGCTCGGAGGGACCTCGCTAGAAGTCCCTCTTATTCAATTTCAGAGGGTTTCCGAAAGTGTCATTTCTTCGGCGGAGATTGAAGAGAGCCTGCCACACTATGAGTGGATTGTGTTCACAAGTGTTAATGGCGTGAAGTATTTCTTTGAAATGTTTGATGGTCTTCTGTCGAACAGGATTGCAGTGGTAGGCATTAAAACAAAGAGTGCTCTGGAAGCTTTAGGATATACGGTGGATATGGTGCCTGAGCGCTTTTCTGCAGAAGATTTAGTGGAGTGTTTTGAAAAGGTGACACCATCCTCTGTGCTACTGATACAAGGGAATCTGGCCCGACCTCTTTTACGTGAAGAACTGAGTAGAATAGGGTACAATGTAAAGCAGATAGTAGTATATGAAAATCAGCTCCGAGTACCGGAAGAGAAGGAAATGACTGTATTGAAAAAGGGGCAAGTGGACCTTTATACATTTACGAGCCCTTCCACGGTACATAATTTCATCAAATTGTTCGGACTTCCTGATGGCCCTGTAGCAACAATAGGACCGATTACTAAACAGGCGGCAGAACAGGCGGGTGTAGAGGTGTCCATCAGCCCGGCGGAATACACCATGGATGGACTGCTAGCAGAAATCGTGCAATATTTTCAAAGGGAGGATACATAATATGAAAGACTTGCAATTTACTCGTCATCGCAGATTAAGGAATTCCGATAACATTCGTTCATTAGTGCGCGAAACTTATTTACATAAGGAAGACTTCATTTACCCGATCTTTGTGGTGGAAGGGGAAAACATCAGAAATGAAGTTCCTTCTATGCCAGGGGTCTATCACCTTTCCCTAGACTTGTTGAATGCGGAAATGGCCGAGGTTTCAGAGCTTGGCATCAAATCGGTTATCGTATTCGGCGTACCAAAAGAGAAGGATGAAGTGGGAACGCAGGCTTACCATGAGCATGGGATTGTGCAACAGGCGATTACTCAAATCAAAGTGCACTTCCCTGAACTTGTAGTAATTGCAGATACTTGCCTTTGCCAATACACTTCTCACGGGCACTGTGGAATCGTGGAAGAGGGACGTATTTTAAATGATCCAACTCTTGACCTGTTAGCGCGCACTGCTGTCAGCCAAGCTCGTGCTGGTGCGGATATCATTGCACCATCCAATATGATGGACGGGTTTGTCGCGGCAATCCGTGCAGGGTTGGATGAAAACGGCTTTGAAGATGTGCCAATCATGTCTTACGCCGTCAAGTATTCCTCTGCTTTCTACGGACCTTTCCGTGATGCAGCACACAGCTCCCCTCAATTCGGGGACAGAAAAACCTATCAGATGGATCCGGCGAACCGTCAGGAAGCTCTTCGTGAAGCGGAATCCGATATGCTTGAAGGAGCGGACTTCCTAATTGTGAAGCCTGCAATGGCCTACCTCGATATCATCCGTGATGTGAAGAACAACTTCAACGTGCCGGTTGTTGCTTACAATGTGAGCGGGGAATATTCCATGATCAAAGCTGCGGCCATGAATGGCTGGATCAATGAAAGAGAAATCGTAATGGAAAAGCTGATTGGCATGAAACGTGCAGGTGTGGACTTGATCATTACGTACTATGCGAAAGATGTGGCTCGTTGGTTGGACGAGAAGTGATTTTGAATGATGGGCGGTTCTGCTGGAGACATGGTGGGGCCGCTTCGCTTTAAGATAAAGTGAAATCCATTCGAGATAAAAGAAAGGATGATAGACAAATGAGAAGTTATGAAAAGTCCAAAGAAGCTTTTGTAGAAGCGTCAAAACTAATGCCAGGTGGAGTAAACAGTCCGGTTCGTGCATTTAAATCAGTGGATATGGACCCAATCTTCATGGAACGTGGAAAAGGCTCCAAAATATACGATGTGGATGGAAACGAATACATAGATTACGTGCTTTCTTGGGGACCACTGATCCACGGCCACTCTAATGACAGAGTAGTGGAAGCAATCAAAAAGGTGACGGAATCCGGAACAAGTTTCGGTGCTCCTACCCTCATTGAAAATGAACTGGCAAAGCTTGTGATCGATCGCGTACCTTCGATCGAAGTGGTGCGTATGGTAAGCTCCGGTACGGAAGCGACGATGAGTGCCCTGCGCTTGGCGCGTGGGTATACGGGACGAAACAAGATTGTGAAGTTTGAAGGCTGCTACCATGGTCATGGGGATTCCCTGTTGATTAAAGCCGGTTCTGGAGTCGCTACACTTGGTTTGCCAGACAGCCCAGGTGTTCCGGAAGGTGTTGCACAAAACACAATCACCGTGCCTTACAATGACTTGGAAAGCATCCGTTTTGCCTTCAAGGAGTTCGGTGACGACATTGCTGGTGTTATTGTTGAGCCTGTTGCAGGAAACATGGGGGTAGTACCTCCGCAACCAGGATTCTTGGAAGGATTGCGCGATGTGACGACGGAATATGGTGCGTTATTGATATTTGACGAAGTTATGACCGGTTTCCGTGTGGATTACAATTGTGCACAAGGATACTACGGCGTAACACCTGACTTGACGTGTCTAGGGAAAGTAATCGGTGGCGGCCTGCCTGTTGGTGCTTACGGCGGGAAAGCGGAAATCATGGCACAGATCGCTCCAAGCGGGCCAATCTACCAGGCTGGAACATTGTCAGGTAACCCGCTTGCCATGACAGCTGGTTATGAAACATTGGCGCAATTGACTCCGGAAACTTATAAAGAGTTTGCGAAGAAAGCGGACCGTTTAGAAGAAGGAATTGTGGCGCTAGGCGAGAAGTACGATGTTCCTGTTTCCGTGAATCGTGCCGGTTCGATGATCGGTTTCTTCTTTAACTCTGAAGAAGTGGTGAATTATGATATTGCGAAGTCCTCTGACTTGGGTTATTTCGCAAAGTTCTTCCGCGAGATGGCGAACAACGGAGTATTTTTACCGCCATCCCAGTTTGAAGGCTTGTTCTTGTCCACCGCACATACGGATGAGGACATCGAAAAAACGTTGGATGCGATTGAGAAATCGTTCGCAGCGATTAAAGCATAATAATTGAATAATTTGTACAGCCCGCCCATAGATATTAAATGATGGGGCGGGTTTTTTTGTGTCTATTGGGATCTATAGTGCCTAATCTGGAAGGCAGGGGGGAGAGTAGAGTGGTGAGATGGGGGCCGCCTAGGTGGGTTCTGCATTTCCTGTTGCTTGTTGTACATTTCCCAGATTAGCTTCTCAATTTCCCGAAGTTACTTCTCAATTTCCCAAGCTCACTTCTACCATTCAAGAGCAATGTTCTACAAATTAAAGCAAACAGCTACCCAATTACAAATAACAAACTATCACTTTACCACCAGCAACCTGTTCGGCCGCCTGCTTCGACATCCACTCAAAAACTCCTTTAGGGGTCTGACCCCCTTAGTAAATTTCTTTTTTCATTCATATTCCCATCAATCTAATCATACATCTTTATTGATATAGTAAATTTTTTTAGGTGTGAAAGGAGGAACCCCTTTGTCTTCAGAACAACAATCGTGCTTACGGTTTTCAGTAGAGGAATCAATATGGTTTCAAAAGGGACAGGAAGTATCTGAGCTCATCTCCATTGCGTTAGATCCAGATATACAGATTTATGAGCAGGACCAATATGTTTCCATACGGGGAGCTTTATTATTAACGGGGGAATACAACGTAAATACAGAAGCGGATGCTGAGGAAGAGGAGTATCATCCACAGGCCCGCGTTGTCCAGGAGGTAGAAGAACGTGAGGATGGGGTCTGCGCCTTGCATCATCGTTTTCCGGTGGACATTACGATACCGAAAAACAGGATCCAGAGCCTAGACGATATCTATGTGGCAATCGAGTCATTTGACTACAGCGTCCCGACTCGAGGCTGCCTCCAGTTGGACGCAGAGCTGTCGATCTCCGGCATCTATGGACATCAACAAAGCAGTCCTGCTTGGGAAGAGGAGCAAGAAGAGACGTATGAAGTGGAACCTAACAGGGACCATGAGGAAGCATATGCTTCACAAAATTCTCAAAACCAGGTCAATGAATACGAGCAAGAGCTAGAAACAGACGAACAGGAAGAAGAAGTGTTAGAGTACGAACCGATGTATCGTAGTGCAAATTCCGATAATGAGTATGAAGAGGATACCTATCAATACTATACGGAAGATGATGAGGAAGAAGAGATCCTCAATCAGCATGAAATCGATGCGAACATGCAATACAATTATAACGCTGATGGCGAGTATGCTCCTTTTGAAGTGGAGGCAAGAAAAGCTCCGGCGATAGAGGAGGAAGCACCCTATAATCCTGCCGACTTTATTTATCAAGACAAAGATGCCTATGCGCCGTTGCATTCACTGCATGCCAGCAAAAACGACGACCAGGTAGAAGAAACGTCAAATGTTGTTTCCTTTTTTGATAAAAGAAAACAGGCATTAGCAGATGCTAATCAACATGATCAGGCCCAATATTCTGAGGAGCCACGAGATGAAAATGATTTATCCCTTACCAAAATTTTCGCGGAAGATGATGGAGAAGAATTCACCAAGCTGAAAATTTGTATCGTTCAACAGGGAGAGTCGATGGATCACATAGCCGAACGTTATGACGTGAGTATTCAACAACTGATTAGGGTCAACAGGCTTTCCACAGATGACCAAGTCAATGAAGGACAGCTACTATATATTCCGGTAAAGGCTTCCTCTAAAAGTCAATAACCGGCTGGAGAGGAATGTGAGGGAGGGGTAACCTTTCTCACTTCTTTTTTAGCTAGGCTCTTTTCTCAAAGATTGTAACAGCCTTTACCTATGATGACACTTTAAAAATTCACAACGAAAGTGAGTTATCGCTATGCAGACGAATGAGCAAAGCGTCGAAGAGTTAGTTTATCAATATGGGATAACCCCGGAATTTGTGGAAAAGCATGGTGGAGTATGGAGAGTCGCGACCAAGAATGGTGCTTTTGCATTGAAGAAAATAAGAAAGGAACATGCCTATCCGCTGTTTCGGAATATACACTCCCTTTTTCAACGCGGCATCAAGACTGTGGTTCCGATCTATCAGACGAAACAGGGCTATTATTTTATAGAAAGTTATAAAGATGCCTATTACTTGATGCCATGGATTGAGGACAACGAAGAGCGGGAACTGGACTTCAAGGACAGCTTGATGTTCAAAGAGCTTGCCAAGCTCCATAGTATGACAGTGCAAGAAAAGGAGTACCCAGAAGAGGAGATAACCTCCTTTTATGACAGGCTATCTGAAGAGTGGACAAAAGAGCAGCAGGATTTGGAGAAGTTTGTGGATGTTTGCGAAAAGAAGTTATATATGTCCCCATTTGAGCTTCAGGTGTGTACCTATGCTCATGAAATTTCGCTCGCTCAAAAATTTTCCCTGCAAAAGCTTGAAAACTGGCAGGAAGCGGTAAAGGAAACAAAGAAACACAGGGTAGCCATGACACACGGCAGGGTATCGTTTCACCATTTCGTCAAGGATACCGAGGGAATGGGCTACTTCATCAGCTGGGAACGGGCTAAGCAAGCCGCACCTGCAAACGACATCATCTCTTTTTATCACAGATATTTAAGGACGTACCCGCTTTTTTGCGATGACTGTATTGAATGGTTCTATGAATATCAGAAGGGGTTCAGTTTGCAACAATATGAAAAGGACCTGACGCTGAGCTATCTCTCACACCCTGCCTCCTTTATGCAAGCAGTCGAACAGTTCCAACAGCCACCAAACCCCAACCAAAGGCGTTCCTTAACAGAACGGGAATTGGTAAAAAGGATTCAGGGAAGCTATTGGCTTGCCAAAAATATAGAGTATGTGGCAGGCAGAATCAATCAGATTGAAGAGCAAAACAAAAACAAAGAGGCCCAAACCAGTTAAGCTGGAATGGGCCTTACTCATGTACAATAATGCATGCATATATTATAAAAACCAGTAATTAATTTACATAATATACAGTAAATTCATGTTAAAATATACTTAGAAATATAAGCTTTATCAGATGAGGGGGTAAAAAAGTAAAGTGAATAAGCTATTATTTTCAAAAAAGAGAATGTCAGAAATTGTTGGATGGTCAGAAGCAAATGGTCGCAGATGGGTTAAACATTTTAAAGAGTACATCCCTGAAGATCTATCAGGTAATAGAGTCATGTACACTTCTGAATCGTTGCGAATAATGAAGCTTTTAAAAAAGTTAAATGAAGAAGGGCTTAACATTGCTGAAATTAAACAGCTTTTTTCAAACGAAGGAATACCTAGGAACAAAAAGGAGGAAAAACTTCTTTTTGATAAATTTAGTACTAACCATAATAATTCTATAAAAAATATAAAAGAATCAATTCCTTCAATTAAAGATATGATGATACCTTATTTACATATGATTAAAGATGGAAAAGCCTATCCAGCAAGTGAAATTACAGAAAGGTTAGTAAGTCACTTTCGATTAACGGATGAACAACAAGTTATGAAGTATGAAAATACATCTGATATCATCTTTTTATCCAGAGTTCGAAGTGTACGGTATAGTTTAAAAAAAGAAAACTATATCGAGGAAGTGAATAAACTAACTTACCAAATAACCTCCGAGGGACTTGAATTATTAAGTGAAAATAAGAATGAAATTGAAGAGGAGATAGAGGAGCTTGAAAAAGTTGTTGATCCGCTCACTATAGTTAAAGAAAAGTTAGATGAATTGAAACAGGAGTTAGCAGAAACATTACTTAAGCAATTGCGTAATGTTCATTGGATTAAATTTGAAGATATTGTAATTGAGCTATTGACTGTTATGGGATATGGTGATGGAAAAGTTACTCAACGAACGAATGACGAAGGGTTGGATGGGGTTATTAAAGAAGATAAATTAGGTCTTGATAATATCTATGTTCAAGCAAAGCGTTATGGAGCAACTAATTCAGTTGGAAGGGACGTTGTACAAAGTTTTTCCGGAGCCCTAGAAGGGAAGGGTGCAAGGAAAGGAGTGTTCATCACTACTTCATACTTTACAGACAATGCAAAACAATATGCGGAACGCTTAGATGCGAAAAAGATAATATTAATCGATGGGAAACAGTTGGCGAAATTAATGATTGATCACAATGTAGGTGTAGATATTAGTGACACTTTTGTTATTAAAAGTATTGATTATGATTATTTCAAAGATGAATAATATATTAACTTGAAAATTATTAGTTTATAAAAAAGCTCAGGCTGGTTGCTGAGCTTTTTAGGTTTTTTAAAGGTAATTATCTTATTAGAATGCAGTAACCATGTTGATTGTAGTGGAAGGCGCGTAGACTCCTACGGGAGGAAGGGACATGGGAGACCCCGCAAGGCGTAAGCCTGAGGAGGCTCCCGGACCGCCCGTGGAAAGCGTAGCGCCTGAAACGGAAATCAACAGGTTAATGTGATTAGTTATAATTATATAATTGTATCGATACCTGGTTATTAATTATTATTTGTTAACTGCCTTCTGTAATAACGTTTCGGTCAACAAGGACAGACTCACAGCTGATTGGTTGATTTCCTTAAAAGAATTAACAATGATAGCAAGGTCCGCTTTGTTTTTATTGAAGCGGTCAAGATAGTTGTCCATTTCCATTTTAACCGTGACAATCCCGCCCTTCACTTGGACGATATTCTGCTGGGACTGTGCGGTCACTTTGTGCATGGAGGACATCATGCTCGTCACATTGGTGATCTGCTGGTCACTCTTATCAATCAACACTTTTATTTTGCTGCTGAGATCCTTCGAGCTTTCCGCAAGCTTTCGTACTTCGCTTGCAACAACCGCGAATCCACGACCTTCATCACCGGCACGTGCTGCTTCAATAGAAGCATTCAGGGCAAGTAAGTTCGTTTGATCCGCGATGTTATCAATCCCCTGGGTCATCGTAATGATATCTTCAGAAACAGATTTCAATGTGTGCATCTCTTCTAGTGACTGGCTTACTTCCTTCATGACTTTTTCAAAATTACCTACCATCTTCTCCATCTGCATTTCATTGTCATTGGTAAGATGTAAAAGGTTTTGACTGCTTTTTTGGGTCAAGTCCGTGTCCTTCAGTACTTCTTCCGCTTTTAGGGTAACCGTCTGGATAGTCTCTTCGGTCTCTGTAACGGTCCCGGCGACTTCTTCACTAATCTTTGTCAGCTCACCCTGGAGAGTACGATTGGCTTCATTGGCCTGTTCAAGCAGATCAATGCGCACATGGATATACTCTTCCACCACTAGCTGGGAGTCAAGGTTGATGATATGTGTTAAGGCGGTGAGGGTTGTTACAAGTTCTTTAGGGGAATCCTGAAATAGCTCCACCACTTTAGGGAGCAAGAGTGTTTGCATAGCAGAGTACGTCGCCAAAAACCAGGTAACCGGTAGATGGACACCATTATGGGTTTGTCCGATTCTTTTTCTCATCTTGAAAAATTCCTCATCAAGCTTTCCACTCAATAAACTTTGAAAATATTGAACAAAAACAGCCTTCAGCCTTTCTTTGCTGGAATTGCTAGTAGCAACGCGCTTCATAGGCGGTTGTTTATAAAGATGTTCGAGTACTTTTTCGAGGACTTCATCCAGTAATTCAAAAACAACCGGTTTGGCATTCTGTAAAGCTTGCAGGTGCTCTTTTGTGAATCCCATATAATAAAGACGGCTTGCCAAATCAGGATCCTTTGAATGATTGATGACAGCCTGTCTGTCTGGAAACTGCATATCGGCAGTATAAGGCACCTTTTTATTTTTCTGCATAAATGAAATCATATGTATCTCCTTTAGAGTAGGAATTGGTAGAATATTCATATCTTTATGTCTTATTATGGAGGAAAAGGGGGAAATAAGCTACAAGAAATGTGTCGATAGTCGAAATAAAAAACTGCCACAGGATATGTGAGCAGTTTTTGAAGGAACTAAATCCATTCCAAATGAAAACAAATGGCGACGACAATACAGATGGCCAAAATCAGAACGTCGAAGGTTGTGGGAAGAAAGATGGTACGTATTCCCTGAAACACACAGATAGGAATGATGAATTGCGCACATACACCTCGAACCTGTCTCAGCCAAGGCGGCAAGGAATAGGGGTTGTATTTTCGCATAAGGTACCTCCTTTAAAGCACACTTTTCTCGAAGTATATATACCTAAGATATGATTGGGAGCGGAAAATAGTGCCCAAATCGGAACAAATATTTAATTTTGTGCATAACTTAATAAAAAATTGGAGAAGCTTATTGACTATTAGCATATCCTTTATGTAACATAGTAAGGTAATAAGATAACGATCAAATACAGTGACAGGGAAGAGTACAATGCCTGGCTCCTTTAGAGAGGGAAACCATCAGCTGAAAGGTTTCTCAGGATAGTCGGATTGGAAGGTCGCCCTCGAGTAGTTTCAGCGAACGCGTTATGTTCAGTAGTTGAAACCGGTGGAGAGCCGTTAACAGATTTGAGTGTACAGGGAAAAGTCTATCTTTTTCACCCTGTAAAAAAAGGTGGTACCGCGAAACTTAACTCCTTTCGTCCTTTTATTTGGATGAAGGGAGTTTTTTATTTTGGTTTTGGAGTTCCATAGCTGGTGATTGGAGCGAAAGGCGAAGACTCCGGCGGGAGGTAGCGGTAGACTTGAGACCCCGCAGGCGGAGCCGAGGAGGCTCAAGCACCGCCCCGCGGAAAGCGAAGCCTGGCGCGGAAATCAACAGCGGTGGTAAGCAGAACCGTTTTTTAAAAGAGAACAGGAGGAATTAGGATGGAAATGAATGAAGTAAACCTTCCGACAAAATACGATCCACAAACAATCGAAAAAAACCGTTATCAATACTGGCTGGATGGCCGCTTTTTTGAAGCGACAAACGACCAGGACAAAACACCATACACAATCGTTATTCCACCACCAAACGTAACAGGCCGCCTTCACCTTGGCCACGCATGGGACACGACCCTGCAAGACATCATCACGCGCATGAAGCGCATGCAAGGTTTTGACGTGCTATGGCTACCAGGTATGGACCATGCGGGAATCGCGACTCAAGCGAAAGTAGACGAAAAGCTTCGTAACCAAGGAATCAACCGCTATGACCTTGGCCGTGAAAAATTCATGGAAGAAGCGTGGAAATGGAAAGACGAATACGCGCAACATATACGCCAACAATGGTCCAAGCTAGGTCTTGGCTTGGATTACAGCCGCGAGCGCTTCACATTGGACGAAGGGCTTTCTAAAGCGGTTAACGAAGTATTCGTATCGCTTTATAAAAAAGGCCTAATCTACCGCGGGGAATACATCATCAACTGGGATCCTGCAACGAAAACAGCCCTTTCTGATATCGAGGTAATTCACCAGGATGTTCAAGGTGCCTTCTATCACATGAGATACCCTCTAACAGATGGTTCCGGCTCCATTGAAATTGCGACAACGCGTCCGGAAACGATGCTTGGAGATTCTGCGGTTGCAGTTCATCCTGAAGACGAGCGCTACAAGCATCTGATCGGGAAAATGGTGACACTGCCTATCACAGGCCGTGAGATTCCAATCGTTGCCGATGATTACGTAGACATGGAGTTTGGTTCCGGTGCCGTAAAAATCACGCCTGCCCATGACCCGAACGACTTTGAAATCGGGAACCGTCATAACTTAGAGCGAATCTTGGTTATGCACGAAGACGGTAGCATGAACGAGAAAGCTGGCAAATACAAGGGAATGGATCGTTTCGAATGCCGTAAGCAGCTTGTTAAAGATTTGCAAGAAAGTGGCGTTCTTTTCAAAATCGAAGAGCATTTGCATTCTGTTGGTCACAGTGAGCGAAGTGGAGCAGTTGTTGAACCGTACCTTTCCACACAGTGGTTTGTTAAAATGCAGCCGCTAGCGGATAAGGCGATTGACCTTCAATCTCAAGAAGACAAGGTTAATTTCGTACCGAACCGCTTTGAGAACACATACATGCGCTGGATGGAAAATATCCGCGACTGGTGTATCTCCCGTCAATTATGGTGGGGCCACCGAATTCCGGCTTGGTATAACAAAGAAACAGGAGAGATCCATGTTGACCATAACCCACCGGAAAATATCGAAAATTGGGAGCAGGATACGGACGTTCTTGATACATGGTTCAGTTCCGCGTTATGGCCGTTCTCTACAATGGGCTGGCCGGAAACGGAATCAATGGACTATCAACGTTACTATCCAACAAGTACCTTAGTAACAGGGTATGATATCATTTTCTTCTGGGTTTCCCGTATGATTTTCCAAGGACTTGAATTCACTGGCGAGCGTCCATTTAAAGATGTTCTAATTCACGGACTTGTTCGTGATGAGGAAGGCCGCAAGATGAGTAAATCCCTTGGAAACGGTGTGGATCCAATGGATGTTATTGAGAAGTACGGAGCGGATTCCCTGCGTTACTTCCTATCTACTGGAAGCTCTCCTGGTCAGGACTTGCGCTTCAGTTATGAAAAAGTAGAGTCTACTTGGAATTTTGCCAACAAGATCTGGAACGCTTCCCGTTTTGCATTGATGAACATGGGTGACATGAAATTTGAGGATATCGATATGAGCGGTGAGAAATCTGTTGCAGACAAGTGGATCCTGACTCGTTTGAACGAAACAATTGAGACAGTAACGAAGCTTGCGGAGAAATATGAGTTCGGTGAAGTGGGCCGTGCCCTTTACAACTTCATCTGGGATGATTTCTGTGACTGGTATATCGAAATGGCGAAGATTCCATTGTACGGCGAAGATGAAGCGGCGAAAAAGACAACTCGTTCTATTTTAGCTTACGTATTGGATAACACGATGCGCCTGTTGCATCCGTTCATGCCATTCATCACTGAGGAGATCTGGCAACAGCTTCCTCATGAAGGCGAGTCCATCACGGTTGCAAAATGGCCGGAAGTTCGCGATGAGTTGACAGACAAAGAAGCGGCAGCAGATATGCGTTTACTTGTGGACATCATCCGAAGCGTACGTAACGTTCGTGCAGAAGTGAACACGCCAATGAGCAAGCAGGTTAAACTGCTAGTTAAAGCGAAAACTTCTGAGATTGCTGAGAAGCTTGAAAATAACCGTTCTTACCTTGAGCGCTTCTGTAACCCAAGCGAGTTGTTAATTGGAACAGATGTTGCATTGGATGCTGGCGAAAAGGCGATGACAGCGGTTGTGACAGGAGCGGAGTTGATTCTTCCGTTGCTAGGGCTGATCAATATTGACGAAGAAATTGCTCGTCTGAACAAGGAGCTTGCGAAGCTTGATAAAGAAGTGGAGCGCGTGCAGAAGAAGCTTTCCAATCAAGGGTTCATTGCGAAGGCACCTGCGAATGTTATTGAAGAAGAGAAAGCAAAAGAACAAGATTATGTTGAAAAGCGTGATGCTGTTCAAGCTCGTATTGATGAGTTGAAGGGATAAGTGCTTGATTAAAATAAGATCCTGGGTGGATGTCCTTTTGTAGGGGATGTCTGCTTGGGATTTTTTTGTAGGCGTGGGAGTTTAGGAGTGGTGGAGGATGCAGTGTATGTGTGTGTGGATGTCGAATTTTGTTGAAAGTTAGAATAGAGCTTGTGAACGGTAGAATCCCACCCGGTAACGCTAGAAGTAGGAGACTAAACCGTAGAAGTAAGCTCGGGAAATTGAGAAGTAAATCTGGGAAATTAACAATGCCCTAAGAATCCTCAAAAACTATAGAATCCAAAATTTCAAACCAAAAAACTGCTCCTGCCCTCCCAAGTCCACAAGACCAAGAGATTGCCGAAGCATATATCTATCCAATATCCATCAAGGAATCCTTCCAGATCTCTTTGGCGCTGCCGATCATCGACTGAGTTCCAACAACAAAGATGAGAGTAGGCTCAAAAGTCCGCACCAGTGTAACTGCCTCTGATAGAAAGCCGACTTCCATCGCTCCCTCTTGATATTTCCGAGCAACTGCAAGTGCATCAGTAGGAAATGCTTTGTGCGAATTATCGGGCTTCGTCACAACCAAAATATTCGAAAACTCACTACAAACCTCTATGACCCCTTCATAATCCTTGTTTTCGGGGACGGCTATGATGGTGGCTACTTTCGTTGCGTCTACAAGTGGGAGTATTTCTTTTAGATAAGTAGCAGAAACGCGATTGATGGAGCCATCCAACACGACGGTCGGGTGTTCCTCCACCACTTCCAATCTTCCAGGCCAACGTAACTCTCGAAAACAATCATTTAGCATAGCTTCGGTGATTGGTTCGCCAATGACTGTTTCACAGGCCCGTATGGCTAATGAAGCATTTTCAACTTGAAAGGAGCCCAGCAACGGTAGGGTGATTTTTTCATATGTACCTATCTTGGTTTGTAGAGAAAAAGTGCTTCCTTGCAAGCTTGAACTCTTCAAAATGGGTAAAAAATCTTCATCAAAAAACCATGCATGCCGGAGAAGATTTTTCTTCAACATCTTCCTAACGGTTTCCGATTGATTTCCTACTATCGCATGTTCCGTGCATTCCTTCACAATCCCAGCTTTATGCCCGACAATCTCCTCGAGCGAATTTCCCAGGTAACCTAAATGTTCTTCCATCACTTTTGAAATGACAGCCCATTTGTTATCTAAAACGTTTGTATCATCATAAGTACCGCCGCGGCCAATTTCAATGACATTGATATCTGTCTCTTGCTCCTTAAAATGGGCGAGGGCAATAGATAGTAGAATGCCTGTCGGACCTAGATATTGCCTAGGGTTTGTGATGGATGCAAGTATCTTTTCAATAGCAGGCACCTGATGATTTAGGTGGCTTAGAAACACTTCATCAGAAATGGCTTTCCCGTTCACACGGATCCGTTCGTTATAATCCACAAGGTGAGGGGAGGTGTAGAGACCAACCTTGTACCCCTGTTGCTGTAGGATAGCGGCAATCATTCTAGATGTGGAGCCTTTACCTTTACTTCCTGTCACCAGGATGACTTTCTCCTTTGGAGGGAGAAGCCCTAAGCTGGTTAACAGTTCCTTCGTTAAATGGGGAGACCGGATGATCGCGTCATCCACTTCTTCCTGATGGGGCTTTGCGTTTAGAAAGGAAGCGTACACGTAGGGGAGGGCTTCTTTCATATCGTGAAATTTCATGATACACCACCTTTAATTTAATCTTTGTAAAGCGCCGCTGTAGATTTCCGCACTGGGCTTCGCTTTCCGCGGGGCGGTGCTTGAGCCTCCTCACTTCGTTGCGGGGTCTCAAGTCTACCGCTACCTCCCGCCGGAGTCTTCGCCCTGTGCTCCAATCTACAGCTAGAATCTACCACTTTGCTTCAAGCTTCTCCAAAATATATTCCATGTACAGCTTCACAATGTTGATATCGGTTGTCTGACACAGCATCCGGCAGCCGACGACATCCTCGATTTCATTGAAGAGGAGCTGTCCTTCCTCGTTAAATAAGAAATCAACGCCGACAAGTCCGAAATCGAAATGTTCTATGATTTTCTCCACCAATTGTTGCTCTTCTTCACTTAACTTGTAAACTTCAACCGAGCCCCCTAGGGAGAAGTTTGCTTTGAAACTATTCTCATTGGTACGCAGGACAGCTGCTACAATCTTTTTACCAAGCACATAAACTCGCAGGTCCTTTCCTGGTACAGCGGCCAGTGGTTGAACAACGAGCGGGAGGGAGGAAAGCTCTTCCCGGGTGGTCTCCAACTGCTTTTCATTTTCTACTAAAAACACCTCGACTCCACCTCTGCCGGTTGCCGACTTCACCACAAACGGATAGGGGAGTGGGAGGAGTCCAGGTTGAAGTTCGTCCGACGTCACAAAAAAAGTCTCAAGCATCGGGATCCCTTTTCCAGCTAAAAACTGATGTGTTTTTGCTTTGTCATTACAAATTGCTGCCACCTGGTGGGAATTAAAGCATGGGATGTTCATCCGCTCCAATTGCTCACTGAATAGGGGGGCAATATTTCGCATGATGACAAAGTCGGGAGCGGCAGCAGTTTGCCCAGCCATCATTATTTCCAACTCACTATCCCTTACACCAAAGGATATCTGGGACTGAAGCAGGAACGTCAAATCTATATTCAGCACTTCGGATTCTTCCATAAACCATTGGATAAATGATTCGTTCTTTTTGGAGTGTTCTTCTTCGTATATAAGCCAACCTTTTTTTCTCATCATCTCGACTCTTTCCATTTTTTTATAATATGGGGGACAATATAGGTTGCGACATTAATTCCGGTATAGCTGCGGACGGCTTTGAAATGGGCGTTGGAGTTGATTTCACAGACAAGCGGCGAGCCATCTGCTCCAATCAACAGATCCACTCCGGCAAAGTCCGCTCCCACAAGCTGCGTGCTTTTGATCGCTATCTCTGTTTCATATGCGGTAGGTTCATACTTGATCATCCTACCCCCATTGCCGACATTGGCACGAAAATCTGTCTCTGATATTCGCATCACAGACGCGACAACTTGATCCCCCACGACATTCAAGCGGATATCTTTGCCTGAACTTGAAGCGATGAACTCTTGCAGTAGAAAAGGACGGTTCCCCATATCCTTCACTTTCTCGAGAAGTTCTTCCATAGTATGAACTAGGTACACTTGCATGCCGAATGAACCAAAGGCTTCTTTCACTACGTGTGGAAAACCGAGGAATTCACCAGCACGGTAAAATGGTTCATAATCTTCGTGAGCATGAAAAACAAAGGGAGCCAATAGAGTTTTAGGCATCGGAATGCCTTTTCCAGCAAGTGCTTGGAAAGTGAGTGATTTATTATCGCAAATCTCGATGCAAGTGGCGCTGTTATAGACAGGTATGCCCATCATTTCAAGATGTTTGGCGAGAACCACATCTTTATCAAAAAAAATGATGAAATCCGGAAGCGGTTCGTCGAGAGCACGTACTAGCTCCGGCTTTCCATCCACAATGGCGGGAATCAGTTGATTGTTTTTTACAAGTTTGCTGGCGATGGAATGCTCTATTGCCACATTATTAATCCATGTAGCCATCTCGATAAATTTTTCTTCAGGAAGGTTTCCGTTGTATATAATCCAGCAAAGGTATTTTGACATGGTAAAGCCCTCGTTTTCTATGATAAAGTTTGCTATAACAATAATAATGAGTAACATCCATTATTTTACCTAAGGAATTGTCGATTGAAAAGGAGTTGCAATATGTTTACATCATTTAAAGAGCTTCAAAAGCATCTAAATTTTACGATGAAAAGCGAAATAAGCCTGGGGTTGGAGCGGATGACCCATTTTTTGGCGAAGGTCGGTAACCCTCAGGATCAAATAAAAATAGTGCACATTGGGGGGACGAACGGAAAGGGCTCCACCTTGCGATTTTTGGAAAGTGTACTGAACGAGATGGGGAATAGGGTTGGTACTTTTCATTCCCCTGCCTATCAATATATAAATGACCAGGTTTCAGTAGACGGAGAGTACATATCAGATAAAGAAATGGTGGAGATGATAGAGCTTTTTAAAGAGAAGGGGCTAGAAGAGGCAGGGTTGACTGAGTTTGAACTGCAGACTGCCATGGCATTTTATTATTTTGCCTGCGTGAAGAAGGTGGATTTTGCACTGATTGAGGTGGGGCTTGGCGGAAGAGAGGATTCTACAAATGTCATGAAACCGGTCCTTTCCATCATTACCAATGTGGGATATGACCATATCGGCTTCTTAGGGACAACTATAAAGGAAATCGCCTATCAGAAAGCGGGGATCATTAAAAAGGGGATTCCGGTTATCAGTGGAGAACAAAAGGTGCAAGCCAAAGAAGTTATTAAGGCCGAAGCGGAAACTACCAATAGTCCTATCAGTTTTATTGGAGAGGATTTTTCTTATACCATTTTTCAAACAGAACAGGTAGGAGAGGCGTTTACTTTTCATGCCGGAGAAAAATCGATAGAAGATTTAAGGATTTCGATGCAAGGAGAGCATCAGGTGGCTAACGCTGCCCTTGCGATTCAGGCCGTCCTCACATTGACGGAGTTGGGATTAGTTGAATATGAGGAAAAGCGGCTAAGGGCGGGGCTAATGAAAGCGATCCACCCAGGGAGATTTGAAGTGATTAGCAACAGTCCGTTGATAATAATGGATGGGGCGCATAATGAAGAGGCAATGGATGCGCTGGTGCGTTCTGTCGAAAGAAGGTATTCAACTAGGAGAATAATCGTTGTTTTCAGTGGGTTAAAAGATAAGCCGTTGGATTCTATGGTAAAGAAGTTGGAAAAGTTGGCATCTGAAATTATTTTTACCTCTTTTCATTTCCCTCGGGCAGCTTTGGCAGAAGATATTTTTCTAAGGAGTCATCACGAGAAAAAACGGTTCGAGGAGGACTGGAAAATAGCAATGAATGCTGCTGTATCAAGGCTGGACGATGATTCTATGTTGCTTGTTACAGGGTCCCTTTATTTCATTTCCGAAACTAGGTCTTATCTCACACGAAGGATCGAAAACATATAAGGGATAATTATCCTATTTTTGTTGTGACAAATGTTAGAAAATTTGATAATATTTAATTATTGCAAAAGTACGTCGAAAAATGGATATAGAAGGGAGGGGTTAGTTTGGTAGCTCAGGCAGTGAATCGCCAAAAGGAAATGGTGATATGGACAAGCTTTGTTGTATTGGTCCCCATCTTTTTATGGCTAGGATATCAGCTTTCTCCGGTTGTTTTGGAAGAATTGCCACTCTGGCACGTTGTTGGATTTATAGCTTTGGCAATTATTCTTGCCCTGATTCCGATAGTGGTAGGAGAGGTACCGCTATTTCTTGCACAGGGCGTTTCGCTGGCAGCCCTTCTATCCTTTGGTCTATTCATTGAGATGATTGTGACACTCATCTCGGTTCTTGCCTTGATGGTCTATATGCGTATGAACCGACAGAACTTAGTGCGCATCCCCATCAATGTGCTCATGTTTTCAAGCATATCATTGGTAGCCGGTTTTGTTTTTTATGCTTTGGGTGGAACACCTGGAGATACGAGATTATGGAATATCGGCGTTATCACACCGATCCTTGCGCATGAATTAGTTTATTTCACCCTTAATACAGTGTATCTGTATGTTATACAGGTATCTATTTATGAGCGGAAAAGTAAATTCATCACTCCGGATACGAAGTGGGATGCTGTTACAAGCATCATGGTCCTGCCGGTGGGTCTAATCCTCTACACCCTCTATGAGCAAGTAGGAGCGGTTGCCTTGTTATATGTCGGGTTGCCGTTCGTCATCTTAACCTTGATTCTTCAACTCTATCATGCTAGTCAAAAGGTCAATGTTCACCTCCAACAAGCAGCAGATGTCGGTCATCAGTTAACCGAAAGACTTGATACAAAAGGGGTATTGGATGTTTTCCTTGAGAAAATATCCACGCTCTTCAAGGTAGATTATGCAGCAATTATTGATGTGAACGGGGAAAAGATCATGAAGGTGCTCCGTGTGATGGATAAGGAAAACAGTGTCGAGGCCGATACGATCCTTCTTACAGACGAAGAAGAATTATTGGCCTATGTACTAAAACGGGGAAAAAGCGTCTGCTATTTCACGAAAAAAGAATGGAAACATATTTCAAAAACACATCTTCCCGCTTCCATGCAAAGTGTGATGTGCGTTCCGGTCATCCGAAATCATAAAATTGAAGGGCTGGTACTTTTGGCAAGCTCCTCCAAGCGGACATACGATAAGTCCCAATTGATGATTGTCGATATTCTTTGCTCCTATTTTGGGGTGGCGATGGAAAAAGCACGTCACTATCAGGAAACCAAACGAAAGAGCGAACGCTGTGCACTTACTAAACTGTATAATTACCGCTTTTTCGAAAGTGTCCTTGATAATGAGTATGATAAACTGAACAATGGACAATCCAAATCGCTATCTCTCATCATGCTGGACCTTGATCATTTCAAAAAGATCAATGATGTGTACGGTCATCAAAGTGGAAATGAGATTCTTATGCAGGTCGCAGATCGACTCACAGCACTTGTAGGAAACAAAGGGACGGTTGCAAGGTATGGGGGAGAAGAATTCGTCATTTTGCTCCCTAATATAGAGCGAGGACAATGCTTTGAACTGGCAGAGCGCATCCGTGTTCACCTTGCCACAAGGTCATTCCCGCTCAAACAGCACATCCGTGATTCCCAAGGTGCACAGCTTGTAAAAGTCACAGCGAGCATCGGTTTCGCAACTGCACCGGACGATGCGGAAGATACACTTGACCTAATCCGCCATGCGGACCGAGCGATGTATGTGGGGGCGAAACAGGCTGGCAGGAATAAGGTTGCCGAGTATCGGAAGACTTCATAATGGAAATAGAAAACTCCCGTCTAAGGTGGCGGGAGTTTTTGTTGTTTTTAATTAGTCCAATTCCAAAGCGCCACATCGTCAATGTGAATGGAGTCGGCCCAGTCTTCCTCTTTCAATGCAAGGATCTCCTTTGACGGGCCGGTAATCACTACCCCATAGTGTTTGATCCCGTTGTTTTCGAGGAAATCTATTTGTTCATGCAATTTCATCATTCCGGATTGGCGAAGTCTCATATACTCATCTTCGTGTTCCTCAAGGAATTGAAGTGTTTTCATAAATTGTTTGTGAAGCATGTCGACATCTCCGTTTTCATAGGACATTGCCGAGTGTGTTGTTTCAACAACTTGTGACCCGAACAAGGTACGTTCTTCTACTTTAGATTCTAACTTCCAATCGTCAGTATGAAGTATTGGATTATTCGGGAACCCAATCGGTTCTTCTAATGAGAATCCATCTGCGTCCAAGTCTTCTTTGGAGTAAACATCAACAGGGAACCATAAGATATCTAAATCTCTATTTTCAAATCGTTCAAAAACCTCTTGTGTGGAAACCAGTTTATCAAAGGAGAGAAAAGCTGTAGCTACAGTTCCTTCCGGTAACATTTCCAATCGGTCCCACTCTGCAGGTGTATGAATTGCGTATTGATAGTGCGAATTTGGATGGTTAAATTTTAGTTGATAATCCTCCTCTACTTCATTGAAATTTCTTACCTCGGGGAAACCCATTTTAGAAAATAAAAAATTAACTTTCATCTCTCCAACTGTGTACACTTCCTTACCAACAATCCTTTTAAGGTCCTTTGTAACATCCATTGTAAAGAAGGTCCCAATTTCCCGATTGTTTGTTCTTCCAATACCATACGGGTCTGTAATCAATGTTCCATAATCGATAATATTACTTAGTTTTTGAGCGCGGTTTTCTTCGTTTTCTTCACTAGAAAAACCGTAATAATATAAATTAGTGGCAAACGAGGAGATGATAAGTGCAAGCAGAAGAAATGCCAATGCACTGAAAGCGGTCCCGATCCGCGCCTTCCACTTGCTTGCCCGCAATATCTTCCGTTGCTTGTTTTTGTCCAGGCCAGGCTTCATCCACTGTTTTTCCTTGGCATCCATTTCTTTTTCAAACTCTATCTTTTCATCGGGTGTCATTTCTCCTCTATCGTACAGTTCCAGTTTTTCTTTAAAGTCATCATTCATTCTTTTCGTTCTCCTTTCCTTGGATGAGTCTTACTTTTTGTCGGGCGCGGTAGAGAAGAACCTTAAAGTACGTATCTGTTACGCCAATGGCATCTGCCGCTTCCTTATAGGTGAAGCTATGGTAATCATATAAAAGAATGGCTTGCGCCTGCTGCTCGTTCAGACTGTTGATCACTTCCATGACCTCGGCCACCTCTGATTTTAGAAGCACTTCTTGTTCGGTCCCGTGTCCCTTTCCAAAAAGGCGTTGAAAGAAGCCTTGCTCCTTCACCACGGTCCGCTTGTGCTTCCGGTAATGGTCAATAAACGCGTTGTGGGCAATCCGGAACAGCCAAGGCTTCACGTCTTCACCCTTGTAATTCTCCACATATAAATACGCACGCAGAAATGTTTCTTGTACGAGATCTTCCGCAAGATGATGCTCCCTGCATAAAGAAAGGAGGTACCGGAAAATATCCTGCATATGCTCTTGGTAAATATCATCAATGGACTGTCTCATCTGGCCCCCCTTTCACAACACTAACGTCCGAAATATGGAAATGTTTCAAGGAAATGAAAAAATTATTAATAGTAAAGAAATTCTCCCCTGTTGACTGGAGAGCAAGGTGTGAGACTCCGGAGGGAGATAGCGGTAGCTTGAGACCCCCGCAATGAAGGAGGCCGCTGAAAAACCTAGTAACTTATCTTTTTTATGTTTCTAGCTGTTGATTGGAGCAATAGGCGTAGACTCCAGCGGGGGATAGCGACAATCTTGAGACCCCGCAGGGCGTAGCCCGAGGAGGCTCAAGGTCGCCCCGCGGAAAGCGAAGCCGTTTGCGGAAATCAACAGCGGTGTTAATCAGGTTATTTAAGTTCGTTACTTTTCCAGTGGCCACCAATGAAGTGAGGAGGCTCAAGCACCGCCCCTCGGAAAGCGAACACCTGAAACGAAAGGAAACAGGGAGTTTATTGGATCTACTTATTGTTGGTAGATTTCGAGGAGGAAAAATTAGAGGAATAAACAATTTTTTCAATAAAATGTTTTATCTTGTAATCTACTATTTCAAATTACCTGGCTTTATTATACAATAACAATAGTTTACTTCGTTCTACAAATTCCGTAAAAATACATAGAAAGCGGTGAGGATTTGGGGGATTATCTATTTGCCGGACTGGCACTTATCTTACTAACGGCACTCTTCTTTTTGTTTCCGATGAAATTTTCTAAAATAGGAAAATGGGTCATTCCAGCAATCGCTTTTGTGGTCAGCGTATTAGGAATATACATATTTGAACTTCTCACATTATGGCACAGCATACTATCAATGGTACTTCTTCTGCTGCTTACCGCCATCCTACTTCAACGATTACCATTATTCATTACTTCAACTGAAACAGAAACTATTCATTCAAAGACAACAATGGAACAAGAGAATATAAACATAGAATCAGTCCATCCTTCAACAACTTCAAGAAGCAAGCCTGCATTTGAAGAACTGTCTGATGAGCTGATAGAAAAAAGATAAGGCTATTATTTGGAGGGAACAGGATGCAAAGTCTGAAGCTGTTAGTTGCTTTGCTCGTATGTACAATATTTATTTTCGGTTTTTCGCAAGTGGGAACGATGGTAACCAATCAGTGGCTGCCCCACACCAATTCGTTTGCCGAGGCGACGCTTATTGCCAATGAAGAAGTGAGCAACACATCCAAGCCTGATGCGATGGAAAAAATGGAAGCAGCAAAAAACACCTGGTTATCCAATGGGACCATCTATTTGGAATGGGCAGGAGAAATACAGCCCTTCCCAAAAGAAGCCTTTACGTATTACATATCGGAATCGGTGGAATATGCCGTGGATGGTTCCCAGAACAACTTGAAGGTGGAACTTCCGAATGGAACGCTACTGGAGCAGATTGAAGCACTCTCTCAAACTAGTGACATCTTCTCAGCCATGGATACGGAACAATTGAAAAAGGATTTGGAAGCAGTGGCATCCCAACTGAAAGAAGGCGACCATACTTTTTCATTCTCCAATTATCTAGTTGATGGGGAAGTGATGAATCAGACTGCCCTTCAAGTCAAACTGAATCTATTCGGCCAGACTGCCGGATCGGAATTAAATGCAGCATTGAACGGTAAAGAGATAAAGCTTAGAAGCAATGAAATGTTCTCCATGAAAACTTGGTTGACCAATGAAGAAGTGGCATTATCGGATGAGGCGGCAAGCATGTTTGCCTCTATGCTGTTTGAGCTAATTGCTCCAACCAACTTCGGAATTGTGGAGCGACATATCTCAAAAGAATTGCCTGCATGGGCAACTGGTGGATATGAGGCACGTTTTCAAATGGAAAAGATGGATTTCGCTTTTGCCAATCCAAATAGCAGCGATTATACCATCACATTATCCGCTGACGCTAGTTCTCTAACCGGAGATCTTACTGGAGGTCCACTGCCATACGTGTATGAAGTGACACAGGCAGAGATGCAGACACTTTCACCTAAAACGGTTGTCCAGTACTCTGCGACGATACCCTCTGCTGGGAAGCAGGTGAAGGAAACTGGTAAAAACGGTTCCTATATCCAAATGGTCCGCACTGCTACAGACGCTTCAGGGAAAATAACAGAAACACTCGTCTATAGCGAAGATTTCTATTCTCCTATTCAGCGAGTGGAACTGCATGCTCTGACCAAGCCACCAGTTGTGGTAGATAATAGCAACACCAATATCCCTGGGACGAACACAGGTACCAATACCGGAATAAATACCGGAATAAATACCGGTACAAACACAGGAACGAATACAGGGATAAATACTGGCACTAATACTGGTACAAATACCAATATCAATACTGGTACCAACACTAATACCAATACAAATACGAACACAAATACAAATACAAATACAGGTACAAATACGAATACAAACACAAACCCGACCAATACAACGGGAGGGGAAAACAATCAATCAGGTGGTTCCAACAACAATACGAACCCTGGCACAGGAAACGGCAATAATGACGACGATGATAACGAGAGCCCGGGGACCGGTTCTGGAACTGTAGGCAAATAAGTGAAGTAAAAGGATGATCTCGATATGGTGCAAATTAGAAAGAGACTTGGTGACCTGCTTGTAGATGCCGGGATCATCACAGAAAGCCAATTGCAAAGCGCTTTAAAAGAAAAGACACGTGATCAGAAGATAGGGGATGTCCTGCTTCAAAAAGGCTATATTACTGAGCAGCAGTTGATTGAAGTACTGGAATTTCAACTTGGCATTCCCCATGTTAGCCTGTACCGCTATCCGCTTGATGAAAGTCTGGTACATTTGATTTCAAAGGATTTTGCGAAAAGAAACTTGATTATTCCACTCAAAAAAGAACAGGATAAGCTGTTTGTCGCTATGGCGGATCCGATGGACTTTTTTGCCATGGATGATTTGCGTCTTTCCACAGGGTTTGAAGTGGAGCCGGTTATCGCTACGAAGGACGATATTCTACGATCCATCAATAAATACTATGAAACGACCGATTCGATGGACGAACTTTTAGACGGCTTTGAACCGAACATAGAAGTGAAGGTACAGGAGGAAAGCATCACAGAGGATGATTCCCCGATTGTGCGGATTGTGAACCAACTCCTTCAAAATGCCGTTCAGCAAAGGGCGAGTGATATCCATATCGATCCGCATGAAACGAAGGTCGTCGTGCGTTATCGTATCGATGGGGTACTTAGAACAGAACGAACTTTGCCAAAGCACACACAAAACGTGCTAATCGCAAGGATCAAGATTTTAGGCAAAATGGATATTACCGAACACCGTGTGCCACAGGATGGCAGGATCAAGACGAATGTTGACTTCCATCCTGTGGATGTCCGTGTTTCTACACTGCCAACGGTCTTTGGTGAAAAAATTGTTATGCGTATCCTTGATATGAGCAGCGCCTTGAACGATATTGCCCAGCTAGGGTTTAACCGGAAAAACAATGAACGCTTTTTGGACCTGATTCACCGTCCAACGGGGATCATCCTGATTACCGGTCCGACCGGTTCTGGTAAGTCCTCGACCCTTTATGCAGCCCTTAATCACTTGAACAGTGAAGAGGTTAATATCATTACCGTGGAAGATCCAGTGGAATATCAGCTGGAGGGAATCAATCAAATTCAGGTGAATACCAATGTCGGCATGACATTTGCCAAGGGTCTACGTGCCATTCTCCGTCAGGATCCAAATGTGATCATGGTAGGGGAAATCCGGGACAGGGAAACAGCAGAAGTGGCCATTCGTGCCTCCCTGACAGGTCATCTCGTTCTTAGTACACTCCATACCAACGATTCTATCAGTACGATTACAAGATTGATTGATATGAAGGTCGAACCATTCCTTGTCGCTTCCTCCATCAATGGGGTACTTGCTCAGCGTCTTGTCAGAAAAGTATGCCGTGATTGCGCCAAAATGGAAGAGCCAACAGCAAGGGAAATCGAGATTTTCGCAAAACGCGGGCTTTCCGTGGAAAAGGTGCCAAGAGGAAAAGGCTGTGGAACATGTAATATGACAGGCTACAAAGGCCGCCTTGCCATCCACGAACTTCTCGTCATCAACGATAAAATGAAAAAAATGATTATGAACAATGAGTCCGTTTCCACGATTCGGGAGCTGGCATATGAACAGGATACCGTTTTCCTTATTGATGACGGATTGGAAAAAGTAAAACAGGGGTTGACGACGACCGAGGAAATCTTGCGTGTCGCCTTGGCGGAGTAGGTGAAGAACAGTGATTGAAAAAATGAATGATTGGCTTCATGCCGCATACGAATACAAGGCCTCCGACATCCATCTATCCGTCGGGGTGGCACCTGTCTTCCGTATAAATGGCGAGCTGAAACGCTATGGTCAGGAAACACTTACGCCGGAAGATACAGAGACATTAGCAAAGCAGATGATTCCGGAATTCATGTGGGACCGCTTTGATGAAATAGGCGAACTGGATTTTTCCTACAGTGTCCCTGGTATCTCACGTTTCCGGGTCAATGCATACAGACAACGGAACTCTGTTGCAATTGCGATACGAATCATCCCTACAAGGATACCGTCTTTAGAGGAGCTGCAACTGCCCTCCATCCTGCAGACACTGATGGATAAACCGCAGGGACTGATTCTTGTTACAGGTCCAACCGGTAGCGGGAAATCTACGACACTTGCATCCATGATTGATTTTATCAACAAGTCCCAGAAAAAACATATCATCACATTGGAAGATCCGATTGAATATTTACACCGCCACAATCAGTGCATGATCGATCAACGTGAGGTCGGCTTTGATACGAAGACCTTTGCAACCGGCTTACGCGCTTCCCTAAGGCAGGACCCGGACATCATTTTAGTTGGAGAATTACGGGATCTAGAAACGATCCAAACAGCCATAACGGCAGCGGAAACAGGACATCTTGTTTTAGGTACATTACATACGACAAGTGCTCCATCCACGATTGACCGGATCATTGATGTATTTCCAGGTCCACAGCAAGCACAAATCCGAATTCAGCTGGCATCTGTCCTTGTTTCCATCGTCTCGCAACGACTATTTCCGACGATTGATAGACAGGGAAGGAAGGTTGCCACAGAGATTCTCGTCAACACACCGGCAGTGGCCAACCTGATCCGCAACGAAAAAATTCATCAGATCCAGAATGTGATGCAGACAAGTCGTGCGCTTGGCATGCATACGCTGGAAATGAGTATTAAGCAGCTCATCCAACAAGGCGTTATAAGCAGGATATCCGCCGAGAGCTTCCTACAGGAGACGATGCAAAATGCCTAGGTTCACCTATACCGGCAGAAATACGGCCGGCAAACAGACAGGAAACATCAATAGCAGCTCGCGCCGGGAAGCGATTGTGATGCTAAAGGAGAAAGGGATCCGGGTGATGAACCTGGAAGAGGTCCCAGAATCCATTTTCACAAAAGAAATCACCATTGGAAACCCCGTCAAGCTGAGGGATTTCGTTATCTTCTTGCGCCAATTTTCCACGCTGATCCGTGCAGGAATCTCGGTTGTAGAAGCAACCAATGTCCTGGCACAGCAGACATCAAGTAAAGCATTGAAACGCGTGCTATTTGATGTAGAGGAAGAGATGAAGCAGGGGAACCCACTTTCAGAAGCGGCAGCCAAGCACCCGAAGGTTTTCTCCACCATGTTCATCAATATGATCAAGGCAGGGGAGGCAAGTGGAGCACTGGACGACACATTGGACCGGCTTGCCACGCAATTTGAAAAGCAGAACGAAACAAGGCAGAAGATTGTCTCTGCTCTAACTTACCCATTGGTGCTTGGAGTCATTGCCATTGGGGTAGTCATCTTTTTACTTGTAGGCGTTGTTCCTACCTTCGTTTCCATGTTCAGCGACTTTGGAGCGGACCTACCGTTAATTACGAGGTTCGTACTTGGTGCAAGTGAGTGGATGCAGAGTTTCTGGTGGTTACTGCTTTTAATGATGGTCGGCGTTGTAACGGGACTGATGGCAATGAACAAGCAGAAGCATACGAAGTATTATATCGACTATGCATTATTGCGTATGCCAATCTTCGGCTCCTTATTACAGAAGGCTGTCATTGCAAGGCTGACCAGGACACTAAGCTCCTTGTTTTCAAGTTCCGTACCGATTTTGCAGGCCATCTCCATCGTGGAAAAGATTGTCGAAAACGAAGTCATTGCGAGAGTGTTGGCACGCAGTAAAATAGAACTAGAAAAAGGGGAATCCCTTACCGGCCCGATGAAAGAGCATTGGGCCTTCCCACCGCTTGTCACACAGATGATCACCATTGGGGAAAGCACAGGTTCATTGGATTCGATGCTTGATAAAATAGCTGAATTCTATGAAAAAGAAGTAGACTATGCAACCGATCGTCTCAAAAGTTTAATCGAGCCATTAATGATTGTTTTGCTCGCAATAATAGTCGGGACTATAGTCACATCTATTCTAGTTCCAATGTTCGATATATTTAACCACATTCAGATGTAGAAACGTGTAAAATCTTATTGAAATTTGAAAGATAGTATAATAGAATTATAGATAGAAAGATTACTACATATTTCCATTACGGGAGGAAAATTACGATGTTGCAAAAATGTAGAAAAATGCTTAAAAACGAAAAAGGGTTAACGCTTATCGAATTACTTGCTGTTGTTGTTATCTTGGGGATTATTGCTGCGATTGCTATACCGAGTATTGGTGGGTTGATTGATAATAGTAAGAAGGATGCACATGTTGCAAATGCACAGCAGATGGTAAGTTCAGCAAGATTAGCAATAACAGGTGAACCAAAATATCAAAGCGGAGATTGGTTTATTAGTTTAAATTACTTAGAAAAGGAAAATTATATTGAGGATTTAAAAGATCCTGATAGCGGATCATATTCTAAAGGTACTTCCACAACAATTGTTAATTCTGTTGCTGGGTTAGGAAATGGAGCATCTTACGTGAAAGTTGTTGGAGGTAAACCTGAAAGTGTATACCTTGTGAACAGCAAGCCTCGGGGAGTAAGATCGGGAGATACTTTAACTGATCCAGTTGTTGTAAGCTCATTAACCAGAGAATCAGTTAAATAGTTTATAGTATGCTTTTACTTTTACTAACAATAATTTTATTCGCCCTCCTCCTAGGCTCCTTCTACAACGTAGTCGGCCTACGGATACCAAAGGGTGAGTCAATAGTCACACCTAGATCACATTGTACGAATTGCAAGACCACATTGACGGGGCTAGATTTAGTTCCCGTCCTTTCATATGTATTTCTTAAAGGGAGATGTCGGCACTGTCAAAAGTCCGTGTCTCCTATTTATCCATTATTCGAGCTTTTGACGGCTGTGCTTTTTGTCCTAGCTCCACTTTTGATGGGATGGACCTATGAATTGATTGTGGCGTGGACCTTCATTTCCATGCTCATTATCATCGTCATCTCGGACCTGCATTATATGCTCATTCCGAACAAGATTTTGTTATTCTTCTTTGGGCTTTTTATTATCGAACGGTTCTTCATCCCCTATCAAACCATTCCCGATCATCTAATAGGAATGGCAGTCGGATTTTTGGTTCCCTTTTTGGTTGCCATCGTTTCTAAAGGTGGAATGGGTGGGGGAGATGTGAAGCTTTTTGCGGTACTTGGCTTTGTTTTAGGATGGGAGCTTGTCATCCTCACGTTTTTCCTAGCTTCATTGATTGGAATGATTATAGCCCTAATTGGCATGCTACTTGGAAAAGTAAAAAGAGGTGTTCCGTTTCCATTCGGACCATCGATCGCACTAGCTGCACTTATCACTTATTTTAAAGGGGAAGAGCTAGTTTTTTGGTACTTTTCCTTACTCTTCTAGTACTACATCTTACATAAGGAGCTTTCTGGATGGAATTTTCGTTTCTGCAACCTAAGCAAAACAATTTCATAAATTTGATTATCCGTGACCATGTCATTCGAATGGTAGAGTTGAAAAGTTTAAATCCACTGACCGTCAAGCGCACAAATGAGCGATATTTGCCGCCGAACATCATTCGAGATGGAAAAATTGTCGATGAGAATATTTTTCGGCTGATTTTAGAGGAATGTGTAGAAGACTGGGGACTGAAACGGAAGCGTGTCCGCTTTGTTGTTCCGGATCAGTATGTTGTCACTAGAAAACTGACGATTCCCTCCAATGTCATGGATGACGAAATCATCGGTCATTTGTATCTAGAGTTGGGGTCGACCATCCATTTGCCTTTTGAGGATCCAGTGTTTGATGTGCATGTTCTTCATCGCTCGGAAAAGACGGAGCTCGTGCTCTTTGCTTCACCGGAGGAGGTGGTGACGCAGATGGCTACCTTGCTTGAGGACAACAAACTTAAACCTGCGGCAGCAGATGTCTCTTCCCTTTGCTTATATCGCCTGTACTATGAATTTGGCCAGCGTAATGAACAGGATCATCTGTTAATCATTCATTTTGATGTAAGCTGTATCACGCTGAGCATCTTCATGAACCATGTTCCAGTCTTCATGCGTACCGTTGCATTCCCGCAGGACATGAAGGTTTGGGAAGTGTCTGTAGCGAACACCCAGCTGGAATGGGCAGGCGATATTATCCAGTTCAATGTGTTCCTGGAGGACTTCATCATTGAAGTGGAGCGTATCATGAACTTTTTCCGATATTCCTTGAATCAGGGGAGTGAGGAGATTAACCGCGTTCTTCTTTATGGAGACCATCCGAATCTGCCTTTGATCTTGGCGAAACTGAAAGAGAAGGTATCTATCAAGGTGGATACGTGCGAACAGGAAGTCTATACACAAGACCAAGAGGTGGTTGACCCGAAATACTACTACTCCTTAGGGTTGGCGTTAAAAGAGGTGCAATGATGTTAGTAGATATCGATTTATTACCGAAGAAGAAATCCAGAAATATAACCACGCCCCTTGTGTATGGCATTTGTGCATTTTTTCTATTATTCGTTGCCATTATCCTTTTTACATTCTCCAATATGATAAATAACGATGTAAAGACTGCACAGCAGGATCTTGAAATAGTCCAGCAGCTGAGGATTGCCAAAGAAACATCTATGAACCGTCCACAAAACTCCTCCTCTGCGAAACGTCTAGAAGATACGGTTGCATGGGCAGAAGAGTACCCGCTTGAGATGGTGCCTGTTATGCAGGACCTAATCAGATTGTTACCGGAACGGGGATTCATTCAAAGCTTTACCTATGATGAAACAGGACTATTGAATTTATCCGTCCAATTCGATGAGTCCCGCGATGCTGCTTATTTCCTTTATCACTTGAACGAATCTTCGCTCTACCATTCTATCGATCTCTCCTCCATATCGACGGTGGAGGTTGGAGAGGAAGAAACGGTCGGTGTGCTGCCAAGGTATATCGGACAATACACTTTGGGCTTTGACCGTCATGCATTCCAAACGGTTGAAGAAGAATTGGAAGATGAAGTGGAAGAAGAGAACGATACCGTTACGGAAGAGGAGGAGGACGAAGAGCTATGATGATTGAACTGGAAAAGAAACACTACATCCTGCTAAGCTCATGCGTTCTCCTGATTGTATTGGGTATCGTTGGCTTCTATTATTTAACCTATGCGCCAAAGGAAGTGAGAGCACAACAGCTTCAGGACGAGAAAAGAATTGAGGAGCAGCTAATCCAAGTGTTGGAGCAGCAAGAGGAAACCGCTAACGCTACAGGCGATACTACGGTTGAGCTGCAACGTAAGATTCCTGTTACCCCTTATTTGGAGCAACTTATTTTGGAATTGGAAAAGGCTGAAGTTCTTTCTGATAGTCGTATCGTAAGTATGACCTTCGGGGAAGGGGAGTTCATTCCTGCTGGTACAACTTTGGAAGAGTATGAGACGATGCATGAAGACGAAGAGGAAACAGTCCAGGAAGAAGTATATTTACCAGAAGGACTGAAAAAAGTGACGGTGAATCTATCTGTGGAATCGGATGTGTATGAAGACTTGACTACTTTTCTTTCTTCCCTGGAAAGTCTAACACGGATTACGCAGGTTGAATCTGTAAGCTTCTCAGGTCTGCCGGAAGTGACGTCCACCGAACAAGAACAGGAATCTCTTACTTACTCAGTAACTCTATCCGCTTTTTATCATCCGGAGCTTGATGATTTGGTGGAAGATCTTCCTCCATTGGCGGTACCGGAGCCAAGTAATAGAACGAATCCATTTATCGACACCAACTAATTTTATTTCCGTGGAAATAGTCGAATTTTTCATTGAGTTGGATAATGTGTCGGAAAAGAATTAGGACAAGACGACAAAAGTCTTGTTCTTTTTTTTATGGCCTATGATAGGATAAAACAAATCTAACCAATACAAAATTTGTCAAACGTAAACGGAGGTGGGAAATGTGGACAATCACCAAGTGAAGATAAAGATAAATGGGAAAGAAAAACCGTACGGAAATGGAAAGAAGAAAAAAAAGTGTTTTAAAGAGAAAGTGCTGTCCCAACTAAAAGAGGTCCCGATTAAGGAGGACTTCCCTGAAGGAGAGCTGCCAATCATTATTGTGGACGAATCAGCCGCAGCAGCAGAAAAAAAGGAAGACGAGTTTGAGTGGGTGCTTCCGAAAGAACCCCAAAAAGACTCCAAAGAGTCATCAGAGAACACCTCTTATATTGAAGATCTTCGTCAGCTGAAAAAGGACAAGGCACCAAAAGTGAGTTCGCCCCCTTTTGGAAAAAAGAAAAAGCTTGCTCCTCCGTCCTTCTCCAAGCAATTGCTAGTGTCCATTGGGATGGCAATCGGAATTGGTACATGCTTAGGCTTTCTTATACTTGCAGTCATGAATATGTCCGGAACACCAGTTAATCCAGAAGTGCCAGTCGCTGCACCGGTAACAAATCAAACGAATGATACACCAACAACTCCTGCAGTTAGCGGGGACGGAAATGCCACCATTCCTGCTCAAACTATTTCTGTCCTTCAAGCAGGTGCGTTTTCAACGGCTGAAGGAGCGAACGCTGAAATTGACCGCCTAAAAGCTGCCGGTTTTCCAGGAGTTGCGATAGGCTCTGAACCCACCTATGTTTTCATGGCTGTCGGACAAAATGTAGAAGGCATGAAGCAGATTGCCGGGGAGGCTCAAACGAAGGGATTTGAACCGTATGCAAAAGACCTGGCTCTCTCAGAAAAAACGATTGATTCCCTAACTGAACAGGACGTCCTTCTTCTTCAGGAAGGCCAGGTTTTGTACAAACAACTTACCGTTGCCACGGCTCTTCTTTTACAAGGAAGCTCCTTGGATGCTTCAACCACTGACACCCTGGGGGCATCCTTCGAAAAAGTAGCTGCCATCCAGGACTCAGAGCTGACAGAAGCTATGAAAGAATGGAAGGCGTCACTCTCTGGAGCCTATGAAAACCTACAATCCCACCAAGCATCCAATAACACCCAAGCACTCTGGGATGCCCAACAAAAACTGTTGGATGCAACCAAATTCTTCTATTAATTCAAGGGTTGTGTCCTTGTCGTTTTGAAAATCATATAGAAAAGTGGATTGAAGCGGAAGTCACTTGACTCCTGCGGGAGGAATGGACAGGGGAGACCTCGCAACGAAGGAGGCCACTGAAAAAGTAACGAACTTTAATAATCTGATTAACACCGCTGTTGATTTCCGCAAACGGCTTCGCTTTCCGCGGGGCGACCTTGAGCCTCCTCGGGCTACGCCCTGCGGGGTCTCAAGATTGTCGCTATCCCCCCGCTGGAGTCTTCGCCTATTGCTCCAATCAACAGCTAGAAACCATAAAAAAGATAAGTTTTTAGATTTTTTTGTGGCCTCGAAGCGTTGTGAGGAGGCTCCCGGACCGCCCGCGGAAAGCAAGTGACTGCAGCGGAAAGCAACGTCAAACTTATCACCAATTTTCAATAGAAGAAGGCCGCCTCAAAACAAGATTTTGGGGCCTTTTCCCCCTCCAAAAAACAATCTTTCCAATCTGTGGGAAGATGTTTGTTCACCCCACTTTCTTTATGATAGGATTAGAATGTATCTCTCATTTAAAAGACTATTGCGGAAGGTGATAAAACATGAAACCTCTTATCTTAGCCTCAGGATCCCCAAGAAGAAAGGAACTTCTCCAACAAGTACATCTCCCCTTTACCGTGAAGGTGAGCAACATCGAAGAAACCTTCGACCCATCCTTGGCACCGGAGGAAATTGCCACAACCCTTGCCTATCAGAAAGCCCAGAATATTTTTCAAGAAAATCGCGAGTCCGTTGTTATCGGTTCCGACACCATTGTAGTCCTTGGCGACAAGGTGCTTGGAAAACCGGAAAGTGAAGACGAGGCCAGGGCCACACTCCGGACCTTAAGCGGCAACACACACCACGTAATAAGTGGAGTCGCCATTCTGAGTGAAGAAAAAGAGGTGACTTTTTTCGAGAAAACTTCTGTCACATTCTGGGAACTGACCGATGAGGATATCGAGTTCTACATCCAATCAGGAGAACCGATGGACAAGGCAGGTTCCTATGGGATTCAGGAAGTCGGAGCGCTTTTTGTCAAAGAAATCAAAGGAGACTACTTTTCAATTGTGGGGCTTCCGCTTTCAAGAACGATTCGTGAGTTGAAAAGCTTTCAATAAAACGGTCGTGGCATGACCCTCCATCCGTAAAAAGGGGAGGAAGAAAATTGGAATCCACTAAAACGACTGCACTGATGATCAAAGACTATCCTGAGGATCAACGGCCAAGGGAACGAATGATACAGGATGGACCAAAAAGCCTGTCTAACCACGAATTGCTTGCCATACTTCTTCGTACAGGATCAAAAGAAGAATCGGTCTTGCAACTGGCCAATAAACTCCTTGTGAATTTTGAAGGACTGCGTCTGTTGAAGGATGCTTCTATTGAAGAGATAACCGATACAAAGGGGATCGGAAAGGTGAAGGCGGTCCAGATTATGGCAGCTGTGGAACTCGGGAGAAGAATACACCGTTTGCAATATGAAGATCGCTATGTGATCCGATCTCCTGAGGATGCTGCGAATTTTGTGATGGAAGACATGCGCTTTTTATCACAGGAGCATTTTGTTTGTCTCTATTTGAATACGAAAAATCAGGTTCTTCATCAACAGACCATTTTCATTGGGAGCTTGAATGCCAGCATCGTCCATCCGCGCGAGGTCTTCAAGGAAGCGTTCAGACGATCTGCCGCCTCATTTATCTGCATCCATAATCATCCATCAGGTGATCCCGCGCCGAGCCGCGAGGACATTGATGTGACAAAACGATTAAGTGAATGCGGAAAGCTGATCGGCATAGAGCTTTTGGACCATTTGATCATCGGCGATCAGAAATTCATCAGTTTAAAAGAAAAAGGCTACGTGTAATACTAGGCATTTTTCATATCCTACGCTATAATATTACTCATGAGTTTCGAAGGCCAACCTTCTTAATCCATCAAAATTCTACAAATTAACGTTATCCACATGTTTATGAAAATATAAGGGCATGCTTCGTCCGTTTTATCACTTTTCATTTACCATTATTACGCATTAGTATCAGAAAGGGAGATACACTTATATGTTTGGAACGAGAGATCTTGGTATTGACTTGGGAACAGCCAATACATTAGTTTTTATTAAAGGAAAAGGAATTGTGGTGCGTGAACCTTCTGTTGTGGCATTACAGACTGACAACAGACAGATTGTCGCTGTCGGTAACGATGCTAAAAACATGATCGGTCGAACTCCGGGGAATGTTGTCGCACTTCGTCCAATGAAAGATGGGGTCATTGCGGACTATGAAACGACCGCCATCATGATGAAATATTATATTAAACAAGCATTGAAAAACAAAAGCTCCTTCTCCCGTAAGCCATATGTGATGGTATGTGTGCCATCAGGTATAACGGCTGTAGAAGAAAGAGCGGTAATTGATGCCACTCGCCAAGCCGGTGCGCGAGATGCCTACCCGATTGAAGAGCCATTCGCTGCAGCGATCGGTGCCAACTTGCCTGTATGGGAACCAACAGGGAGTATGGTAGTGGATATTGGTGGCGGAACGACGGAAGTGGCCATCATCTCACTTGGTGGGATTGTAACAAGTCAATCCATCCGTGTAGCAGGGGACGAAATGGACGATGCGATCATCGCCTATATCCGCAAAAACTACAACCTGATGATCGGTGAGCGTACAGCGGAAGCGTTGAAGCTTGAAGTAGGATCTGCTGGCGATACAGAAGGCATTGAGCCAATGGATATCCGTGGACGCGATCTTTTGACTGGACTTCCGAAGACAGTGGAAATCACGGCCAAAGAAGTTGCAGAAGCTTTGAAGGATACCGTAACGGCCATAGTAGATTCTGTAAAGGCTACATTGGAGCGCACTCCTCCTGAACTGGCATCAGATATCATGGACCGTGGTATTGTCCTGACAGGTGGCGGAGCTTTACTGCGTAACCTGGATAAAGTGATCAGCGACGAAACGAGAATGCCGGTAATCATCGCTGAAAATCCATTGGATTGTGTGGCAATCGGTACAGGTAAAGCATTGGATTATATTGATGAGTTTAAAAAGAAATCAAGAGATTATCGCTAAGTAGGTGTTAAGTCATGCCACAATTTTTCCTCAATAAAAGGTTGATTATTTTGTTGGTGAGCTTAATTTTTCTGGTGGCATTGATTGGTTTCTCTTTAAAAGAACGGGACGATTTGACATGGCCTGAACAGTTCGTAAAGGACTCGACAGGCTTTGTCCAATCTATCTTTTATAGGCCCGCACACTTTGTCGCGGGCTTCTTTGATAATGTAGGCTATCTAAAAGATACGTATGAAGAGAATAAACTGCTGCGTGCTAGACTAGAAGAATATGCTCTTTTAGAAACGAAGGTACAGAAGCTGGAACAAGAAAATGAAGAATTCCGTGAAGTGATCGGGGAACTCGATTCGCTTCGTGATTATGAACCAAAGCCTGCCACTGTCATTGGCAGAAACCCTGATCAATGGGTCGAGCAGATCACGGTGAATAAAGGGAAGCAGAATGGTGTGGAAAAGGATATGGCTGTCATCACTTCTGGTGGATTGATCGGTAAGATCAAGCATGCCAACGCCTTCACCTCCACCGTACAGCTCCTAAGTTCATTGGACCCTAAGAACCGGATCTCTGCGTACATACAAGGAGAAGAGGACATTTTTGGTCTGATCGAAGGATATGACGAAGAGAAGGGTGCCCTGCTGCTTAAACGTATCCCTCACCAAGCGGAAGTTAAAGAAGGGGAGACTGTTTTATCCTCCGGGCTTGGCGGTGTATTCCCTGAAGGTCTGATGATTGGGGAAGTGACAGAGGTTGTAGCAGATGAGTACGGGTTGACGCAGATGGCCTATGTCAAACCTGCTGCCAACTTCTATAACATCAGTCAGGTGATGATAGTAAAACGAACATTAATATCGGGAGATGAGCCGGTAGAAGAGGAAACAACAGAAGAGGGGGGCTCTGAGTGAGAAAATATATCTTACCAGCCCTGCTTCTTTTCTTGTTTATCCTCGAAAGCATGAGCATCGACTTCTTTGGCCTTCAGGGGATCAAGGAAGACTGGATTATCGTACCTAGGTATATGATGATTGTCATCGTCCTCTGTGCCATCTACACGAGCCCATATGTGGGCCTGATTTGTGCCATGCTGTTCGGGTTCCTCTATGATATCGTCTATACGGATATCCTCGGTGTCTACCTGTTTGCATTTGGCGTATCTGTGTATATTGTCTCCGGTATATTGCGGTTTGTGAACACAAATTACCTGATATCCTTTCTGATGGTGCTGCTTTCCATTACCATAATGGAGCACCTCGTCTTTGGAATTCACTCCCTGATTGGGACAACACAGTTGACACATTCCGATTTTTTATCCATGCGTGTGGTGCCAACACTAGTGTTTAATGCCATCATCGCAGGAATGCTATTATTTCCAATCAAACTGTTCATGGAAAAACTCGCAATCGAACAAAAGGATGAACTATAAGAACATATTTTTAGTCATTGGCTCTAGCTATAAAGAAACCAAGCTTTTGATTGTAGCAGAAGGCGAAGACTCCTACGGGAGGTAGCGCTTAGGGGAGACCCCGCAGGCTTGCCGAGGAGGCTCCGCAAGCGCCCCGTGGAAAGCGAAGCCTGGTGCGGAAATCAAAAGCGGCGTTTAAAGTGAACGGAAGATATATAAAAGCCCCATCCCCAACAAAGGGACGGGCTTTTCCATTACATAAAAAATCTAGCAATCTTTTTTTATTTTATGGATATAGGAAAAAGGAAATAGAAGGACGATGTCGAATTATATACTTGTTGAGGTGAACGTCGTGAATAGACAAAAACAACAGTATGTAACCATTAAGGGCACAAAAGAGGGCCTAACCCTGCATCTCGATGATACATGCTCGTTTCCAGAGCTTTTAGCTGAAATAGAAGCAAAATTAACGTCGAATAGCAATCCGGACGAAGCTCCACTCTTAGGTGTACGTCTAAGAGTCGGAAATCGTTACTTAACCAATAAGCAGCAGGAACAATTACGTAATGTAATTCGAAGCAAGAAAAACTTTATTGTGGAAGACATTGAGAGTGATGTTGTAACAAAAGAACAGGCCATCCAATGGAAAAAGGAATCCGAGATCGTTCCGGTCGCAAAGATGATTCGTTCCGGACAAGTGCTCGAGGTGGAAGGAGATCTCCTGTTGATAGGAGATGTCAATCCTGGTGGCACGGTAAAGGCAGGGGGCAATGTGTTTGTTATGGGCGCATTGCGCGGAAGTGCCTACGCCGGGCTCCAAGGAAAAAAGGATGCCATCATTGCAGCAAGTTTGATGAAGCCTACGTTGCTTTCAATTGATAACACAATAAACCGCGCTCCAGATTTAAGTGAGCAACTAGAAGGAAGCAGTGAAATGGAATGCGCCTATATAAATGATCAAGATCAAATTGTCATAGACCGCTTACAATTGCTTTCACAACTAAGACCGATGTTAACACGGCTTGAAAGGAGAATGTAACAAGTGGGAGAGGCTATCGTAATTACTTCTGGTAAAGGTGGAGTCGGCAAAACGACAACTTCTGCAAATATAGGAACGGCTCTTGCTTTACAAGGAAAAAGAGTATGTTTAATAGATACAGATATCGGGCTAAGAAACCTCGATGTTGTCATGGGGCTAGAAAACCGAATCATTTATGACTTGGTAGACGTTGTGGAAGGTCGTTGTAAAACACATCAGGCCTTGATCAATGATAAACGCTTTGAATGCTTGAAGCTCTTGCCTGCAGCCCAAACAAGTGATAAGTCGGCTGTAAAACCGGAACAAATGAAGAAACTCGTGATGGAACTGAAGCAAGACTATGATTATATCATCATAGATTGCCCTGCAGGTATTGAGCAAGGCTTCCAAAATGCCATTGCCGGAGCTGACAGAGCCATCGTTGTCACAACACCTGAAGTGTCCTCTGTACGTGATGCAGACCGTATTATTGGGTTGCTCGAAAAAGAGGAGAACATCCAACCGCCACGCCTTGTCGTCAATCGTATCCGTAACCATATGGTAAAGAACGGCGAGATGCTTGATGTAGATGAGATTGTATCCATACTTGCAATTGACATCATTGGTATCGTTGCAGATGACGACAGTGTCATCCGCGCATCAAACAGCGGAGAACCAATTGTCATGGATCCGACAAGCAAAGCGTCCATCGCCTATCGTAACATTGCGCGACGCATCCTTGGCGAGTCTGTTCCTTTGCAATCTCTTGAAGACGAAAACAAGAGCGTTATTTTTAAAATTAAAAAATTCTTTGGTGTACGCTAAAGATTTAATGAAGCCGTCTCTTAAATAGGGGCGGTTTTGTTTTGGAGAATATAAGAAAAAACCACCTCAAATTTTGTGGTGGTTTTATTGGTTATTTAATACGTAAATAGTACCTTCTGGCTGTCCTTGGCAAGAAGACATCGTATAAATTCTACTAGTATTTTGAGAAGGGGAAAAGCTAGCAGTACCCTGAATACAGACTCTACCTCCATGACCTCCGCTAAGCTCAATAGGTGATTGGAAAACTGCATCACCGAAAATTTCTAATTGTGTGTTATGTTGTAGCTTTGTTAACCCCTTAATAGTGTAGTCACCACTGATTTCCACAATAGCGTTACCTTTTATATCAAGTGAGTCGTTAAAAAAAGCATCTTTTCCTACATGGATATTGCTACTATTCTCTAAAGTTACTTGTTTATGGACAGTAAGGTTTCTTCCGATATGCAGCTCTGAATTTGTATACATATTTAGTTTTTCGTGTATGGTGACATCTTTTCCTACAGTTAAATTGCTATTGTTTTGTAGCTCAACATTTCTTTCGGCAATCATACTACTTGTAATAAATGCCGAAGTTGCTGTGAAGAGACTAACGTTGTTTTTAAAAATCGCACTTTGTCCAACATATAGATCAGCGGTGTTATCCATTCTAAACGATTTTGTAGCAATAAAATTATGGTCAACATTTATATGAGAGAAAACAGTAACATCTTTTAATAACATAAAACTGCCATTATTAACTTTTGTAACCGGACAATTTGTCCCCCAAGTTGGTGCGAATGTTGTAGCATTAGTTTTAGTATTCCCTTCATATGTACATCTTCCTGCGGTATCACCTTGATAGTTATCCGGATTATCGTCTATCTCTTCCTTAACATCCTCATCTTCAACAGGCTGTTGGGTAAACTCAAGAGGTTTCAATCTATTAATAACTGTATTCATTTCGAATTGTTGCCCATTCTCGTTATGTAGAGTAAATTTTATAAACAAAGGAGCTAATACATCCACATTTTCTATGCATTGCCCAGTACTTTCAATAGACTTATTCAAGTTCTCAATGACAACATTGGAAAAATTGTATTTATCTAAAGCGAGTTGATTTGATAATTGACTGTCTAAATATAGTTGATAATTTGATTCATAACAGAGATTGTAAGAATTATCTTGATGATTTTGTCTCAATTTGCTAATAATAAGATTAGCTTCCTGTCTTAAGTTATTATGGTTATTAACTAGTTCATTTTGCTTAAAGCTTGAAATGAAGACACTTGTAATCAAGCCGATGACCATGGAGCTTATGACAATTGTCGCCAGTAATTCAATAAGTGTAAGGCCGTGGTCATTAAGTATTCTTTTAGGAGACACATTTTTCACCATCTTTTTAGGTAATTAGTAGCATGTATTAAAGTTAACTGTAGAAAAGTGGGTAGGTAATAATGGAAAATTTCAAAGAAGAAAAAGCATTCACTTTACTGGAGGTTTTATTATCCATTGTTATACTTAGTATTATAATTCTATCATTTTTGAGCTTTTTTTCACAAGCGTTATTGCATTCTGTACGAGAAGAAGATAATTTAACTAGCATGAATATTGCTGATACTATTTTGTATAGTGTGGAAAAAAGCAGTATAATAGACCTATTGAAAGAAAACTCTAACCGCAATTTATCATGTCTTACTCCACTCTCAATTAGTTCTTACCTCTCTGAAGATTTACAACTGCAACCAGATGCTACTGACCCTGATAAACTAGTTCTTCATATTAATAGCAAAGATTACTTTACATATATTGACGTTTGTCAAACTAGTAGCGAAGAAACTTTAGATTTATACCGTCTTCATATTCGCATAAGTCAACCATTGAAAAATGAAAAAGAACGATTTATTTATGACACATTTCACTATATTAACCAGAAAGATTAAGAGGAGGGAATAACTAATTGAAAGAGATATTCAAGAACGAATCAGGATATACACTTCTAATAGCCTTATTACTGATAGTTGTTATTGGTTTGATTACTCCACCATTAGTAAGTGGTGTCATGAACAGTACCATGCAAAATAAAAAATCAGAAACGATTATTCAATCAGAAAATCTTTTAGATATGGGAAAACATTACTTTAGAAATGAGATTGGTACTAAAGTTGGAGAACTGAACGGGGAAACAACGATGAGCCTTAGCGAAATACGTAATAGGTTAGTCTCAATTGAAGAATCCCTACCAATCATATTGCCTTCCGAATCAAGTGATCAATCTTTCCAAGTTGGATTTAGTGCAATCACGGAAGAGGACGGGTACGTTCTTATTGAATATACTAGCAGGGCAATAATTGATGGGCAAATTTACGAAGAAAAAGAAGTTGTTCAAGTTAAAAGCAATGCAAGTAGTTACAACCCGAATCCTGAAAACCCAGATCCAGACCCAGATCCAGACCCAGATCCAGACCCAGAAATAATACCGGATCCCGATACTGATCCAGAAATTGAAAATCCATCTACTCCTCCTGTTGTTAACGAGGGAGAAAGTTGTTTGTTAAATAAAAAGAAAAATGGAACCATTACTCTAAAAGCAAAAGATCACTGTATATTAAGAGGAAGCTTTGTAATTAATGACCATGTAGATATAAGAGCTCAGGCAAAATTAGAAATATATGGATCAGTTATTTTTAATGGGAATGTAGATTTAAAAGGTTCTCCTAAAGGTTTTTTATTAATTGAAGGACCAGGAGTTTTTAACAAATCATTAGATATTGGTGGTAGTAATGAAGTTCGAATAAAAGGTTCTAGTGTTTTTCAGCAAAATGTTAGTGTAAAAGGGAACGGTTTGATAGATATTCAAGGAAGTGCCAGTTTCGTCAAAAAACCTAGTAAAAGTGGAAACGGTAGTATAAAAATAAATAATTTAGAACATAGATAGACTTTCTCTTTTAAGGGAAGGTCTTTTTGTTTGGTAGACCCGTCATATCCTCCCCGGACAAGTCATAAAATGGTACAAACCTATTTGCGGGAAGGGTGTTTGTATGAATGATCGGATAGCGGAGATTAAGAGAAGGGCCGCAAAACGTAGAAAGCAACGGCAGAATCAGCTGCCGAAAAGGAAAGATATTGGCTCATCGCACGTTTTACGAGATGAGGAGAGGTATGGAGGATCAGGCTATTCCTCTTATGAAAGTGGACCTGATGAGAATGGTGGACATCCGTTATTCAACAAAGAACTATTCTTGTTCAAGATCCTGGCTTCAGCAATTCTAGTGCTGGTGGTGGCTATCATGTTTCAAAACCCTTCCAGTGCGTTTGAAAAGCCGCGTCAGTTTGTTTCGAAAACGATGGATCAAAGCTTTCAGTTCGCCGCTTTTACTAGCTGGTATGAAGAGAAATTTGGGAAGTCTTTGGCACTCTTGCCGTTACCGAATAATAGCGCACAGCCCCAAGTCAATCCAGATGATTTTGTCATCCCGGCTTCGGGTCGGGTGTTTGAGAGTTTTGAGGTGAACGGGCAGGGTGTGATGGTGGAAACGATGGCGCACTCCAATGTGGAGGCGATGAATGGTGGTTTTGTGTCGTTCGTTGGTGTGAAGGAGGACACAGGAAAAACGGTCATCATACAGCACTCAGATAATAGCTATACGTGGTATGGGCAGCTTGGGGAAGTGGAAGTGAAACTCTATGATTATATTGAGACAGGCGATGTGCTGGGAAAGACGACGGTGCTTGAGGATGGATCAAAAGGGATGTTCTATTTTGCTATCCAAAAGGATAATGAATTTATCGACCCTATGCAGGTGATATCATTTGAATAATAAGTGGCTAAGGCTTTTTCAAAAAATACATGTCCATCCTCTCATGTGGTTTTTGGTGGGACTGGCCATTATGACTGCGAACTTTCGGGAGCTGTTACTTCTATTTTTCATCGTACTGGTTCATGAACTGGGACATGGGGTGGCGGCTACACACTATAATTGGCGAATTAAGCAGGTGTTGCTATTGCCGTTTGGTGGGGTGGCTGAAATGGAGGAGCATGGGAACCGTCCCCTAAAAGAAGAGCTGGTTGTCACACTCGCGGGCCCGTTGCAGCATATATGGCTGGGAGCGGGAGGGTTTCTTTTATATAAGATGGGATATTTATCCCTGGGGATGTGGGAACTGTTTTTTACATTTAATTTGATGATTTTTCTGGTGAACCTTCTGCCCATCTGGCCGCTTGATGGCGGGAAGATTATGGGGCTTTTGTTAAGCAGGTTCTCGGCTTTTGCACAGGCTCATGAAAGGACGTTGCAAATGTCCTTTGTATTTCTGGCGATTTTTACGGCGACGTACCTGTTCATTGATCCGTTGCATATCAATATCTGGATCATCACGGTCTTCCTCTTTTTTTCCTTATATACGGAATGGAAACAAAGGCATTTCATGTTTATGCGATTCCTGATGGAGCGGTATTACGGAAAGAATAATTCTTTTTCGACCATCACTCCGATTGTCGTGGATGAGAAGGAGAAAATCCATCAGGTACTTCAACGGTTCAAACGCGATTGTAAGCACAATATCATTGTGATGAAGGGGAATGACAAACAGCCACCGCTCGATGAAAATGAGCTGTTGCATGCTTATTTCAAGGAGAAGTTGACGACAATTGATATAGGAGATATCCTGTATTCATACTGATACTACTTCGAAAGCTGAGGCTAATTCATTGATAGAGTTAATTATGGATATGAAAGCGACAGAGAAACGGGTCGCGATAAAAGAGGATGACAAAATTGTCGAGTTATTGATTGACCGGCCAACTTCTCATCCGATTGAAGGAAATATATATGTGGGTCGCGTTGTGAATGTTCTGCCAGGCATGCAAGCCGCTTTTGTTGATTTTGGACAAAAGAAACCAGGATATCTTCATCGCGACCATTTGTGTTCTTATCAAACCTCCACCCTCTCCAAATCGGAAAAGGAACAGAAGGGCATTTCCCATTTTGTCCACCAGGGGGAAGCGATTTTGGTACAGGTAGTAAAAGAGAGCGAGGGGGCAAAAGGGGCCAAGCTCACTGGTCTCCTTGAGTTTCCAGGGACACATATTGTGTACCAGCCATACGGGAAGTATAAAGCCATTTCTAAAAAAATGTCCGATGCTAAAAGGCAGGAATGGCGCAAGCTTTTACAAGAATGGCTGACTTCAGAAGAAGGGGTTATTTTACGTACCGCAAGTGAGCATGTTTCTGCTGAGGTGGTGGAGGCGGAACTGTTGGAATTGCAACGGCAGTTCTTGGAAGTCCAGGAGAAGCAAGGCGCGGCTGTAAAGGTTCCTCTTCTTGTCCACCAAGAAGATCATTTTTTATCAAAAATACTTAGAGAGATATCTGCTGCTGATGTGAAGCTTGTAGAGGTGGATGAGGTCCATACCTCCCAGCTTTTGAAAAAGAAAGGCTATCCTGTCCGTTTTTATCAAGGGAAAGAAGGCATCTTCAAAAGAAGGGGCATGGAGCAGGAGCTTGAGAAAGCATTGAAGCGGATTGTGTGGCTGCCAAGCGGAGGGTATATCATCATTGAACATACCGAAGCGATGACGGTCATTGATGTGAATACCGGAAAATACATAGGGAAGACAGGACAAAAAGAAACGGTGCTGAAAACCAACCTTGAAGCGGCAGTCGAGATAGCGAGACAGCTTCGCCTAAGACAAATCGGCGGTATCATTATTGTCGATTTCATCGATATGGCAAGTGAAGGGGAACGTCAGCAGGTGCTCCGTTCTGTGCAGCATGCGGTTCAGAAAGACCGCTCCCATGTGAGGGTGATCGGGTTCACCGAATTGAATCTGTTGCAGCTTACACGCAAGAAGGTACGTGAACCGTTGACGAAGATGCTCCTGCAGCCATGCGAGCCGTGCGATGGCAAAGGGGTCGTGTTCTCTCTGGATACCGTCACCTATCAGCTGGAGCGGGAGTTGCTGGAGCTTAAAGGAAGCGATGTCGAAGCGGTAGTGGTGGAAGCGAGCACAGAAGTTGTCGACAAACTGATGAGACTTTCTGATATAATGGAAAGAACGGGCCTTGAGGTTTATTTTTTGAAAAATGTCGGAGTGCCCCGTTTTGAAGTCAGGTTTGCCGGGTCTGTTGAGGACGCGAAAGAAAGGTTAAAAACGCTCTGAAACCTTATTGACATAAGGGTTTGGAATGTGCTAAGATGTTCTTTGTTAGTTTGTAGCACCCGTGCTACAACCGCACAGTCCAGGTTCCATGAAATATGAACGTGAATTCGTTACATATACCTGATACTGGCGAGTCTGAGTCTATTGAGGAGGTGCAAGAGAATGTACGCAATTATTGAAACAGGTGGTAAGCAAATCAAGGTTGAAGCAGGTCAAGCGATCTACATCGAAAAGCTTGATGGCGCTGCTGGAGATGTAGTAACTTTCGACAAGGTTCTTTTCGTTGGTGGCGACGATGTTAAAGTCGGTAGCCCACTAGTAGCGGGAGCAACTGTAACGGCTAAAGTTGAAAAACAAGGTCGTGCGAAGAAGCTTACTGTATTCAAGTACAAAGCGAAGAAAAACTACCGTAAAAAACAAGGTCATCGTCAACCTTACACTAAAGTTACTGTTGATGCTATCAACCTGTAATTATAAGGTGATCGTATGATTAAAGTTACAATTAAACGAGACGATCACAAGTTGATCCAATCGTTTACCATAACTGGACATGCTAACTTTGCCAAAAAGGGTGCAGACATTGTGTGTGCCGGTGTTTCTGCTGTATCATTCGGTGCGGTGAACGCGGTCATGTCATTATGTCAGGTCACTCCTGATATTGAGCAGGGTGCAGATGGATTTTTAAGGTGCTCGGTCCCATCCGGTTTGGATGAGTCGACACATGAGAAAGTACAGCTGTTGCTAGAAGGTATGGTTGTGTCTTTAGAGACGATTGAACGTGACTATGGAAATTATATAACCATTTCTAAGTAGGAGGTGGAATACATGTTAAGATTAGATCTTCAGTTCTTTGCTTCCAAAAAGGGAGTAGGTTCTACTAAAAACGGTCGTGACTCTCAGTCCAAGCGTCTTGGCGCTAAGCGTGCAGACGGTCAACAAGTTTCTGGTGGTTCTATTTTATACCGTCAACGCGGTACTAAAATTTACCCAGGAGCAAACGTTGGACGTGGTGGCGACGATACATTGTTCGCGAAGGTTGACGGAATCGTTCGTTTCGAGCGTCTAGGCCGTGACCGCAAACAAGTTAGCGTATATCCTGTTGCTCAAGAAGCATAATTCCAAAGGAACTCTAGCCTAAATTTTAGGTTAGGGTTTTTTTATTGGAAATGAGGATTGCGATTTTGGCTGTGCTAGCTCGATTTGGTACCCCTTCGACATGAATGCCGAAAATCCTTTGGGGGTCTGACCCCTTTTCTTTCTTTTCGCCCTTTTTCTCCCTTTCTATGCTATAATCGACATAGTTAAGAAGGAATTGGAATTAAAGTTGGGACTAGGAGTACGGTATTATGAGAAAAAGAGGGACGTTGGATGTGTTGCGTCATTCGAGGCATGATTGGCTTAATCGTATTCAGTTGATTAAGGCGAATTTGTCGCTTGGGCGTTTGGAACGTGTGAATAATTTGATAGATGAGATTGTGCTCGAGGCCAATCATGAATCCAATTTGACTAATTTGCATGCACCCACATTTGCGGAATACTTGATCACCTTCCATTGGGAGCCAAGACTTTTTTCGATGGAGTACGAGGTCATTGGGCAGCCTGTGAACTTGTCAAAAGTGGACGAGATGTTGTACAAATGGATTTCTTCTTTGTTTACCGACCTGGAAAATGCGGTAAACAAAAAAGCAGATAACCATTTGTTTTTAAGTTTGCATGTAGAAGAGACGGAAGTTCGTTTCTTTTTTGATATAAATGGAATACTAGAAGATACAGACTTTTTAACGGAGTGGCTGCAAACACAGCCGGATGGATTCTCAGTGGTTCTACATGAGATAACATCTGATGAGAGTACCATTCAAGTGTCTTACAAGCTTTAAAAAATGAACGCAAAAGGCGATGAAGCGGCAATTAGTGTCGGCACGTCTTTTGACATATCGGAGTGAATAATCAATGTTTGTCGATCAGGTCAAGATTTATGTAAAAGGTGGCGACGGCGGGAACGGAATGGTTGCCTTTCGTCGTGAAAAATATGTACCAGATGGTGGACCAGCCGGCGGTGATGGTGGTAAAGGAGCGGACGTCATTCTTCAAGTAGAAGAAGGCTTGCGCACACTGATGGACTTCCGTTACAAACGCCACTTTAAAGCAACGCGTGGAGAGCACGGAATGTCCAAAAACCAGCATGGAAGAAACTCAGAAGCGATGGTTGTCAAGGTTCCGCCGGGAACTGTCGTCATGGACGATGATACAAAGGAAACATTGGCTGATTTAACAGAGCACGGCCAGCAGTATGTTGTAGCAAAGGGTGGACGCGGAGGACGCGGTAATTCGCGTTTTGCAACACCTAGAAATCCTGCTCCAGAAGTGGCTGAGAACGGGGAACCAGGTCAGGAACGTTATGTTGTCCTTGAGCTGAAAGTACTTGCTGATGTTGGGCTTGTTGGTTTCCCGAGTGTAGGAAAATCCACACTTCTTTCCGTTGTTTCTGCAGCAAAACCGAAAATTGCGGAATATCACTTCACAACAATCGTACCGAATCTTGGAGTAGTGGAAACAGAAGACGGCCGAAGTTTTGTTATGGCCGATCTACCTGGATTGATTCAAGGTGCACATGAAGGTGTGGGACTTGGGCATCAATTCCTTCGCCACATCGAACGTACTAGGGTTATCATCCATGTCGTGGATATGGGTGGATTGGAAGGCCGTGATCCTTATGAGGATTACCTAACAATTAATGCGGAGTTGAAAGAATATAATATGCGTCTGACAGAGCGTGCTCAACTTGTTGTAGCAAACAAAATGGACATGCCTGATGCAGAGGAAAATCTTGAAATATTCAAAGAGCAGCTTGGCGAAGATGTGAAAGTCTTCCCTATCTCGGCCCTTACTCGCAGCGGTCTGCGTGACCTATTGTATGCGGTGGCAGACGAGCTTGAGCATGCACCGGAGTATCCGCTTTATGAAGAAGAAGCGATTGAGCAGCGTGTAGTGTACAAGCATGAAAAAGAAGAAGCAGGCTTCTGGATTACAAGAGAACCAGACGGTGCGTTTGTACTTTCAGGTGAAAAGCTTGAAAAACTGTTTGTCATGACGAACTTCAATCACGAAGAGTCGATCAAACGTTTTGCCCGTCAACTTCGCGGTATGGGTGTTGATGAAGCATTGCGTGAACGCGGTGCGAAAGACGGCGACATCGTTCGTCTACTGAAATACGAATTCGAATTTGTAGAATAGATTGGCCAGAGGGGATAATTCATTTTATCCTCTCTTCTTTACATATACCAATTTTTAGCAGAGATTTCCTCCTGTTGACTGAAGAGGAAGGTGTGAGACTCCTGCGGGAGGTAGCGGTAGGTTGAGACCCCGCAACGAAGTGAGGAGGCTCAAGCACCGCCCCGCGGAAAGCGAACACCTGGAACGAAGTAAACAGGAAGTAAACCAGATCATTTAAATTAATCAAATGCCCTATGAAAAAAAGGAGTGTTATCCGATGTTAGAGGAGAAGTTCTTTTTAGTGCGGGAAGATGTCCTGCCAGAAGCGATGAAAAAATCGCTTGAAGTGAAAGAAATGCTTGCACGCGGGAAGGTAGATTCCATTGCCGAAGCAGTCCAGAAAGTCGATCTCAGCCGCAGTGCATTTTACAAATACCGCGATACCGTCTTTCCGTTTCACACCATGGTAAAAGAAAAAATCATGACCTTGTTTTTTCACCTAGAAGATCAAACAGGTGCATTATCGCAACTTCTGGCAACCGTCGCAACTGTCGGCTGTAACGTGTTGACCATTCACCAGACCATTCCACTACAAGGGAAGGCAAACGTGACCCTTTCTCTTGATATGTCTGGGCTAAAAGGGGATATCAACGCTTTACTTTCGATGCTGAAGCGATTAGAATTTGTAGATAAAGTAGAGATCTTGGGGACAGGCGCTTAATTCCGGATTCCAACTGGAAGGTGCTGCCCTGAGTAAGCATAGTTTAGATAGGGGAGTAGAGAGCATGACACCATTACAACAAAGAATCGGATTTTTAGGACCGAAAGCAACGTTTACCGATATGGCCGTTACGAAATTTTTTCCGAAAGCTAGCAAAAAAGCTTTTTCCACGATACCGGAATGTATGGATGCGGTGTTGGAGGGGAAGGTGGACGTGGCGGTTGTTCCACTTGAAAATGCCATAGAAGGGTCGGTCAATGTCACGCTTGATTATCTGATTCACGACTGCCCTCTTCCGATAGTAGGGGAACTTACGATTCCCATCAGTCAGCATCTCTTGGTGCATCCGGAAAATGTGGATCATGGCGAGGAGTTGGAAGTGATTTATTCGCATTCCCATGCCATTGCACAGTGCCATAAGTTTTTACATAAGAAGTACCCAAATGCGGTCTATGAAACGACGTCGTCGACTGCTGCAGCCGCTAAATTAATTTCTGATCACAGGCTTTCCAAAAAGGCTGCGTGTATCGCCAATTCCCTTGCCGCCAAGGAATACAATCTGAAAATCCTTCAGGAAAACATCCACGATTATGACAACAACCACACCAAGTTCATCATTCTCCATCGGGATGAAACGGTGAACTTATATAATGAGGAATACAAAAGCTCAGGCGAGAAGACTACCATGATGGTGACACTGCCGACCGACCAGTCCGGTGCACTGCACCAAGTCTTATCCGTGTTTGCCTGGAGGAAATTGAACCTGTCCAAGATTGAATCAAGACCGATGAAAACGGGTTTAGGTAATTATTTTTTCATCATTGATGTCAATGAGGATATGAATCATCCGCTGATTCCGCCAGCCATCGAAGAGTTAGAGGCGCTGGGTTGTTCGGTGAAGGTATTGGGGAGATATAATAGTTATTTATTAAGATAACAAAAGCCTGGCTAGGATGCAGAGAGGTGCATGTCTAGACAGGCTTTTGTTATGCAAAGAATTTCTTCTCGAATTTACTCCACAATCATCCCAGCTTCCTTCAATGCCGCACACGCTGCATCAAGTTTTTCCTCGGAATCCGCTTCTATCGTATGAAGGTGGGTGCCGTCTGTCAGCTGGGAAAGATAGGATGCGTTGGTCTGTTTTATTTTACGGATGAAGGCATCCACTTCCGCGCGGCTGCTTACCATGACAGAAGCGTTCAAGTCGCCGTAAACCGGGTGTTCAATCCGCACATCCTTCACCGTTACGCCGTGATCGACTAAAATGTACAATTCCTCTTTTGTCCGATGCGGTTCATGGAAGGAAACGATGATGCGCTCCTTTTTCACCTGCTCCCCAAAAGGTTTCATGTAGACGTACCCTTGGCTTGTTGCCAAGATTGGCTCGTTTTTAGCTTTCAAGAGGGAGATGTCCTGGACAATAACCTGTCTGCTGACATTGGTCCGTCCAGCCAACTCTCCGCCGGTCAGCGGCTTGTCTTCCGTCTGCAGCCAGTGCAACAGCAGGTTTCTTCGTTCTTCCCCTAGTACTTTCTTTTCTTGGGTCATCAATCAGCCGCTCCTTTTCATCCGTTCTTCTATGATTTCTTTTAATGCCTGCACAGCAAGCTCCAGATCTTTTATAGTAGTCTGTTTTCCAAATGAGATGCGAACAAATTCACGGGCTTCATCCGCTGTTTTTCCCGTAGCAAGCATGGTGCGTGAAGGTGATTGCGATCCGACCTGACACGCGCTTCCTGTAGAGATTGCGATGCCTTTCCTGTTGCATTCCAGCATCACGTGCTGGCCTTCCACCCCGGAAAGCCTCAGGCCAAGAATATGTGGCAGTCCTTTGACATGCTCGCCTTCTACAGATATCGGGAGCCATGCCTTCTGGATCTGTCTTAAGAAAAAAATTCGCAGCGTCTCATATTTTTCTTTCATATCCTGCATCGATGGTGCCAACACCTGGGCTGCAGTCAAAAAGGAGGCGATAGAAGGAACATCTACAGTGCCTGGTCGCATTCCTTTTTCATGACTGGCTCCTTCGTACGGGGACTTCCATGATGCTTTCGGATTGATATAGATTGCCCCCACACCTTTTGGACCATAAATTTTATGGGCGGATATGGATAGGCTTGTCAGATGAAGCTTTTCAACATCTATTGGTATTTTACCAAATGTCTGGACACAATCGCTATGAAAGAGGATGTTTTTTTCCTTTAAAAGCGAGCCGATTGCTTCAAGCGGCTGGAGGACCCCTGTTTCTGAATTGGCATGGTGGATGGTGACAAGGCAAGTGTCCTCTCTCAGTGCTGCTTTTAACTGGGATAAGGCAAGGATTCCATTTGAGTCCACAGGCAACCATGTTACTTCAAAACCCTCTTTTTCGAGAGTCTTGCATTGAGCATGGATGGATGCGTGTTCGGTTTGGGTGGTGATGATATGCTTGCCTTTATGTTCGTTTCCTTTCAGAAGGGAGCGGATTGCCAGGTAGTTGGCTTCACTTCCACCGCTTGTAAAATAGATCCCCTCTGCTTTTCCGGCAATCAACCGGGCAAGCTCGATTCTGCATGTTTCTAGAAGATTGAAAGAGGCAGAACCTTGGTCATGTAAACTGCTGCTGTTGCCGTAGTATTGACGTGCTACCTGTTGATAGGCCTCCAAGGCTTCCTTGCTCATCGGGGTAGTAGCCGCGTAATCCAAATAAATCATCTATATAAACTCCTTCCCCATTGAAGTGTGCCAAACTGCTTCATCTAGCAATCTTCTGTTCTTTATAAGAGCTAAAAAAAAATCTCTTGTCATCAGTATAAAAATATGTAAATATAGGTGTCAAGACACTTATATACACAGGAGGTTTTTTTGTGTCTATTTTACAGCCCAATGTCATTGTAGTTGGAAGCGGATTATCCGCATTGCTGACTGCAAATTATTTAAGTGAGCATATGAATGTGATTATTTTCACAAAGTCCAGCAAAAATGATAATAATTCTTTTCTCGCACAAGGCGGTGTTGCTTGTGCCATCGAACATACAGATTCATGGAAATTGCATTATGAAGATACCCTTTCGGCAGGCTGCTATCATAACGAAGAAGAAGCGGTGGAGATACTGACGAAAATGGGTCCTGGTGAATTGCAGGCGTTGATCCATAAAGGAATGCAATTTGATAAAAACGGTCAGGGGGAATTTTCACTCGGTATGGAGGGTGCGCACTCGAAAAGGCGCATTTTGCATGCTGGCGGTGACCAGACAGGTAAGGAGCTGATGGAGTGGCTGCAATCAACGCTCTCTGAGAAGGTACTGATGGTAGAGCATGAAACCGTCATCAAGCTTTTGGTAGAAAACCAACGTTGCTACGGGGTGCAGACTTTTAATTCCAACGGAGAAAGAACGAATTACCTCGCATCTTACGTAGTGCTGGCTACAGGTGGTGCCGGAGCGCTCTATCCTTATACTTCCAATAATGAGAGTATTACCGGAATGGCTTTGTCCCTTGCGTATCAGGCAGGTGCGGCATTGACGGATCTTGAGTTCATGCAGTTTCACCCGACGATGCTCTCTGTGGAAGGAAAAGCGGTGGGGCTTATTTCAGAAGCGGTGCGAGGTGAGGGCGGCTATCTACAAAACAGTAAAGGTGTCCGTTTCATGGAAGCGACTCATCCACTTAAAGATTTGGCACCAAGAGATGTGGTATCAAGGGCCATTTTTCATGAGTTGGAGCAAGGGGAGACGGTGTATTTAAATATTGAAGAAGTGGATAAATTCGAAGAGAGGTTCCCTGCCATAACCAATCTTTGCAAAAAGCAGGGCATCCACCTAGAAACAAAGCGTATCCCGGTTGTTCCCGGTGCCCATTTTTACATGGGAGGAATATATACGACGATTCATGGGGAAACGACATTGCCTGGTTTATATGCCGTCGGGGAGGCTGCTTGTAATGGAGTCCATGGAGCAAACAGACTGGCAAGCAACTCCTTGCTGGAGACCATTGTATTTTCCAAAACGCTTGCCGAACATCTTCTGAAAATAACCACTTCCAATCATGAAGTTCCTTGGAACAAACATTCATCTGTCATGAGGGATTTGGATGTGCTGCAGCAACAAGCTGTCCCGCTTCCGACTAAAGCTGACATCCAGCAGATGATGATGAAGCATGCGGGGATTGTCCGCCATGCGGAAGGGTTGACGGAATTAAAGGATTGGCTGCTTACCTTCCAACCTTATTGGAAGGCGATTCATCATTTTACAGAAATCTTTGGTTTAGAGGAAATAGAGAAAATCCATATGCTTCATTTATGCTATCTGGTTACGGAAGCGGCACTACAAAGACAGGAAAGCAGAGGAGCACATTACCGATCTGATCACCCAGTATCCAAGGAGTCGTGGAGACAGGTCAGAATCATGCATGCCATAGAGAAAAACGCAGGGCTAAAGGAGAGGGATTTAGATGAATTCAATCATGCTGCAAGAGATGCTGCGTGGTTTCTTTAAAGAGGATATAGGGGAAAGGGATGTCACTTCCGAAGTCCTCTTTCAAGAAGAGGAGAAAGGGACTGGAACATTTCTTGCCAAAGAGAATGGCGTATTTGTCGGACAACAAGTGATTGAGGAAGCATTTGGCATGCTCGATTCACATGCTGCAGTGACCCTTTACAAAAAAGATGGCGAGCGGATGGAAAAAGGGGAGGTCATTGGAACGGTGGAAGGAAGGATGAGGGCATTATTGGGGGCAGAGCGTGTATCGCTGAACATAATCCAGCGACTTAGCGGAATTGCCACGTTGACCTCTGAAGCTGTTTCCACACTTGCAAGTGATCATACCAAAGTGTGTGATACGAGAAAGACGACGCCGGGATTGAGAATGCTGGAGAAATACGCTGTCACATGCGGAGGGGGATACAACCATCGTTTTGGATTATATGACGGAGTGATGATCAAGGACAACCATATAGAATTTGCCGGTTCCATTACAGAAGCGGTGAAACGGGTACGGGAAAAAATCGGACATATGATCAAAATCGAAGTGGAAACCGAAACGCTGGCACAGGTTCAGGAAGCAGTGGAAGCCAGAGCGGACGTCATCATGTTCGATAACCGGACTCCAGAAGAAATCAAAGATTACATCCAACATGTACCGAAGCACATCATTACGGAAGCGTCCGGAGGCATTAACCTCAGAAATATCGCATCCTACAGGGAAACAGGTGTTGATTATATCTCCCTCGGGTTCCTAACCCATTCTGCACGAGCGTTGGATATCAGTTTTAATGTTGGGACGAAAGGGGTTTAACAGGATGAATATATTAGACTTAGTGAAAAAAGACAACGGGATGCTGCCCGCAAAATATCGTGACATGACAACAGACGAAATGAAAGCAAAAGTAACGGCAATAAAAGAAAGACTGGGAGCCGACCTTTTCATCCCAGGACACCATTATCAAAAAGATGAAGTGATCGATTTTGCCGATGCCACAGGGGATTCCCTTCAGCTGGCCCAAGCGGCTGCTAATACAACCGCTTCTTATATCGTTTTTTGTGGAGTTCACTTTATGGCGGAAACGGCAGATATCCTGACTGATCCGAACCAGGTGGTAGTGCTTCCTGATATGAGAGCAGGCTGTTCCATGGCGGACATGGCGGACATCCATCAGACGGAGCGAGCCTGGACAAAGCTCGAGCAGGTTTTTGGCGATACGATGCTGCCACTTACTTATGTAAATTCGACTGCTGCCATCAAGGCCTTTTGTGGAAAAAGAGGTGGGGCTACCGTCACCTCATCTAACGCGCACAAAATGGTAGAATGGGCATTCACCCAAAAAGAAAGAATCTTATTCTTGCCAGATCAACACCTTGGGAGAAATACTGCTTACGACTTGGGAATACCATTAGAAGAAATGGCTGTTTGGAACCCCATTACGGACGAATTAGAATACGATGGGGATCCGTCCAAAGTAAAGGTCATCCTCTGGAAAGGGCATTGCTCCGTTCATGAAAAATTCACGCTCGGCAATATTGCCCAACTTCGAACGGAAAAGCCTGACATGAATATAATCGTCCATCCGGAATGTACGTGGGAAGTGGTCCAGCAAAGTGACCTCGCAGGTAGCACGAAATATATCATCGAAACAATTGAAGGAGCTCCCGCAGGAAGCAAGTGGGCAATCGGGACCGAAATGAATCTTGTCAACAGAATCATTCAACAGCACCCGGACAAGGAAATAGTATCGCTCAACCCGAATATGTGCCCATGTCTCACCATGAACCGCATCGACCTACCGCACCTATTATGGGCCCTTGAATCTATTGAAAACGGAGAAATCATCAACAGAATAACAGTAGAAAAAGAAGTAGCCGACCACGCCATATCCGCCTTAGACAAAATGCTTGAACATGCTTAATTTCCCCCTGTAGCCTGAAGTGCAGGATGGTCGACTCCTGCGGGAGGTAGCGGTAGCTTGAGACCCCTGAAGCGTTGTGAGGAGGCTCAAGCACCGCCCCGCGGAAAGCGACCATCCGGAACGGAAGGCTACAGGGAGTTATCCAAATAACTTACAAAAGTATAGTCAATATAAAAATGGGCGCCGCAAGGAAAATAAACTTTTTTCCTTGCGGTGTCCATGTTTTTTATCATAAACTCCCTATTTCACGCATATGTTGAGGTGAAGAATAGTGGCAAAATGCCTACTCGACTCATAGACTGTAGAGACTTTGCTAAGGAGGGAAAATCCTTGAAAATCCATATTGTCCAAAAAGGGGATACATTGTGGAAGATTGCCCAGAAATATAATGTGAATTTTGAAGAACTAAAGAAATCGAATTCACAACTAAGCAATCCTGACATGATTATGCCTGGAATGAAAATAAAAGTGCCGATGGCAGGGGTACCTGTCAAGAAAGAAAGCCAAGTGATGGGTGTGACGAAAGAAGCGCCTCAACAAGTGATGGGAGTACAGGCACCGAAAGCGCAGCATCCATACAAAGAGATGCCCAAGAAGCCTGCGGTGAAAGAACAACCGGTTAAAGAGGCGCAGAAAACACCATATACACCGAAAATGCCTCAGCTGAAACCGTACTTTCCTGAAGTGGAAGTAAATAATTACTTTCAGAAACAGCCGACGAATGTGAAAATGCCTAACGAAAAAATGCCGAACGAAAAAATGCCGAATGAAAAGATGCCAAACATGAAGATGCCTAATGTCAAAATGCCGAACATGAAAATGCCGAACATAAAAATGCCAAATGTTAACATGCCTGTGAACATACCAAAACCGAAAGAGGAAAGTCCTGAGCAAGTGATGGGTGTACATCAGCCAGCTCCTCAGATGGAAGAGTGCTATCCTGTATCACCGGTTTTACCTGGTAGCGGATTATGTCCACCACCTTGTCCACCTAAACACCATCACCATCACCATGGTTGGGGACCAGGATGGGGAGCTCCAGGAATGGGAATGCCAGGGATGATGCCTGGAATGCAAGGAATGGGAATGCCAGGGATGATGCCTGGAATGCAAGGAATGGGAATGCCGGGGATGATGCCTGGAATGCAAGGAATGGGAATGCCAGGGATGATGCCTGGAATGCAAGGAATGGGAATGCCAGGAATGATGCCTGGAATGGATGGATCGCAAGTGATGGGAATTCAACAAGGCGAAGAATCTCCAGACGTGGATTATGGTCAAATGCAACAGCAAATGATGCAGCAAATGCAACAGCTGCAACAAATGGGCCAAATGCCGAACATGAGTCATGAAGACATGGAAAGTGCCGTAATGGGCATTCAGGATCAAATGGGTCAAGAAGGCATGCAAGGAATGGGAATGCCTCAAATGATGCCAGGGATGCAGGGAATGGGAATGCCAGGAATGATGCCACAAGGAATGCCGATGGGACCTATGGGAATGGGACCAATGGGCGGTTATCCGTGCTATCCAATGGGACCGGTTTCTCCAGGTGCAGGATTCGGACCAATGGGTGAAGGTCAAGGGCAAGGTCAGCAGCAAGTGGCAGGAGCCAGCTCAGGTGGAGACTGCGGCTGTGGAGCGCCACAGGGCTATCGAAACGATGTACCATATGGTTATGCTCCATATGGCTATCCGATGGCATCTCCAGGCTATTATAACCCGCAAGGATATGGCTATGGATACGCCAATGAAGAGCGGAATGAAGGATCAGATTTTGAAGGTCCGGAATTTGATGATGAAAACTGATCAGACGATCTTTAGAGACGATTTCAATCGAAATCGTCTTTTCTTCCGTTTGACCCATGAAACGGAACTGCAAATTCAATCCTACAGCAAAATAAAACAAAACCTGTTCAAAATCCATACGGATGAAGGTATCTATATTTTAAAAGGCTATCATGAATATGGAAACCTCGATTCGATCATCCAATTCAGTTGCCTCCTACATAAAAACGGTTTCCGTAGAGGGGCTATGTATCAGGAATTCAGCGATGGAAGGTATGTCCTAGAAGAACAAGGACTTTTTTGGGTGCTCACATATTTTATCCCGTCCAGTAGGCGGTTCACTTACTTGAAGGAAGAGGACAGGGTAGATGGATTGCTTGCTCTCAGGGAATTCCACCACTATTCCAAGCAACTTATCCCAGAACTTACTTGCGATATTCCATCTGAAACGACCGTGCAAAAGTGGGGAAATCGCCTTGAATTGTTTGAGCAGTATGCACCTTTTTTGGAAAAGTGGTTTAATCCCGGAGTAATTAGTGAAATTCTATATTATAGTCACTTTTCACTTGATGCATTAAGTGCGAATTTTACTGATTCGGAAGATGTTGTTCTCCACGGGGATATCGCAAGTCATAATTTAATCAGGAGTACAGATAATATAGTGTATTTGATCGATTATGATCTTCTCTCAGTAGGGAATGCTGAATGGGACTATGTTCAGTATGCAAGCAGAATACTCCCTTTCCTGAAATGGAATAGAACCCGGTTTAAAATGCATTCCTTTCTAGAGGAGAACTTTAAGGATCATCCGTGGTTTTGGGTTGCGCTTTCTTTTCCGATGGACATCCTGCGAGAGGGAAACCGGTTCTCCCAAACGATGGATGAAGATGGGGGACCAAGCAGTTATGCAAATCTCTCCTTTTTTATTTCTACCTGGAATCTACGCAAACAATTTTTGACGAATTACAACAATCTGATACAATAATCAATAATGCCAAATGGAGGGAAGAATACGTAATGGAAGAAAAAATTGCCAAGTTAGTACAATGGATTCAAGAAAAAGTGAAGGATGCAGGGTTGAACGGAGCGATTGTTGGAGTTAGTGGAGGAATCGATTCCGCCGTTGTCGCACACCTGATCAAAAGAGCATTCCCAGAAGATTCTCTAGGTGTGATCATGCCATGCAAAAGTGATCCTAAAGACCAAGAATTTGCCCTTGAAGTAATTGAAAGCTGTGGAATTTCCCACACGACAATCGACCTTTCTGAAACACATACCGTGCTTTTTTCCGCCATGGAAAAACAACTGAAGGAAAAAGGCGAATGGAACGAGGAAACATCCCGTCTTGGTGACGCCAATACTCGTGCACGCCTTCGCATGACCACTCTTTATGCAGTAGCCAACAACTATGGCTATCTTGTCGTTGGAACAGATAATGCAGCTGAATGGCATACTGGATATTTCACGAAGTATGGAGATGGCGGGGTAGATCTGGTTCCTCTTGTTAATTTCACTAAAGGCGAAGTCCGCGAAATGGCAAAGGTACTTGGAGTACCGGATAGCATCGTTAACAAGCCGCCAAGTGCAGGACTATGGGAAGGTCAAACCGACGAAAATGAAATGGGAACAACTTACAACATGATTGACAGCTACCTAAAAGGCGAGGAAATTCCTGAAAAAGACAAGCAAATCATTGATAGAATGCATAAGCGCACCGAACATAAACGTCAATTGGCTTACGGCCCTCCAAAATTTTAAGAACTTGGAGAGAACTAACAAAATAAAACACCCCTTAACTAGTCACCCTAATGGAGAGTACATCTATTGTACTCAACTGACTCGTTAGGGGGTTTTTACATTGAGGAAGTCACTATTCACTGTAACCTCTGCGGCACTTTTACTTGGCGGTCTAGCCGGCTGCGGCCAAAAGGAAAGTGCAACAGACAATAGGTATTATGAGGAAACTACACCTATTGGGTACTACACAAGCGAACACAATCCTTATGTAAACAATGACCGCACACGTCGCGAACCAGAAGAAAGAGGAAATGCTCGTCTTCTGGAAGATAATGATGGTCCGTTAAACGAAATTCTGGACCGTTCTGTCATCTATGACGAAAAGAGAGTAAGACGTAACACGGACGAGGGAGTCAGACAAACAAGAAATAGAACGGATAACAGAGGGTTCATGAACATCGGGTATGATACGCCGCGATTTAGCCGAACAGATAGAAATTATCACGAAAGCTTGAATGGCATTGATCATGTTGGCAACCCATCTTATTACAATAATTATGATGGAAGATTAGCCGATCGATTGGTGAAGCGTGCGGAACAGGTGGATGGCGTGAAGAACGCCCGTGCCCTTATCAATGGGGATGAGGTTATCGTCGCGGTAAATCCTGAAAACAATGACAATACACGTAATTTAAAGCGTGAGGTCAAACGTGCGGTACAACCTCTTGTGGAAAATAAACAGTTACGTATCTCTACGGAGGAAAGTGTCTATAACACGGTCCAAAGTGTGGATAATGACTTGAGGGACGGCGAATGGCATTTACGCGACTTAGATGATACAATGCGTGGACTTACTCGCACGATGACAAGATAACCCTTTTGAACAGCCTCTGATTTTTGGAGGCTGTTTTTTTTAAGTGAAAGTATAGGATTAAGTGGTTATGAAGACCTCTTTGGCGCAAAAACCGAAGTAGAGAGGTCTTCATCCAGGTTATGAGGACCTCTCTGGCCCGAAAACCGAAGTAGAGAGGTCTTCATCCAGGTAATGAAGACCTCTCAGGCGCGAAAACTGAAACGGAGGGGTTTTCATCCGGGTAATGAAGACCTCTCTGGCGCGAAAACCGAAGTGGAGAGGTCTTCATCCAGTTTATGAAGACCTCTCTGGTGCGAAAACTGAAACGGAGAGGTTTTCATCAAGCTTATCTCCTGTTATCAGCTGTGGATTAGAGCAAATGGCGTAGACTCCAGCTGGGGAGTAGCGACAATCTTGAGACCCGCAAGTGTTGCGAGGAGGCTCAAGGTCGCCCCGCGGAAAGCGCAGCCATTTGCGGAAAGGAACAGCGGCGATTAACCAAACAACTAAAGTTTATAGCTTTAAAAGGACCGGGTGTAATCTGCCCGGTTTTATTGTTTAGAAAAATTCCCCACAATGCATGGTTAATATTCCTAAATGTGGTCAAACTAAAAAAGATAAGACTAGCAAAATACTTCAGTAGGATATTAAACTAAACAGAATGTGAGGGGGCAATGTAACAATGAAACCCATCATACTTAAAAAGTGGATTTTACTTGTCACAGTTTTTGCAACCGCGTTTGGATTGTTTTATACGTTTGCCACTTTCGAAGGTGCTGCAGATGAGAATGAATATGTAGATGAAGAGGTTCTCGAGGATGCGTTTGAGGTCAGCGGTCCTGTGACTCTGAAGGTCGTGTTGGAGCGAATCTATCTTGATGGAGAAGTCAGTGAGGAAATACTAGATGAAACCGTTTGGGCGATGGAGGATTTTTGGGCTCAGTATGAAGAGTGGCAAGTCATCGATCTTGACGGAGAACAGGTAGTATTTCAACAGTATATTGACGATATTTCACCACTACTGAAATCCAACGGCTACTTCGGCATCTCCGAAGAAGGCATACTGACGATCTATGAAGGTAAACCGACGGAAGCATCTAAAATCATCCAATCCTTTTTCCAAATTGATGTAGGCAAGCTGGAAAGCCACCAGCACGAACAGTTAAAAGGCGGTATCAAAGTGGTAAACAAAGATGACTATGTACAAGTGCTTGAAACGTTCAAGCCATATACCACAAAAAAACAATAGCAGACCGGCATTTATGCTGGTCTGTTTTTGGTGTTGTTGGCAGGATTGGAATATGGTCTTCCTAACCTTTGTGTAAAACATGACAGCTTTTGTATCTTAACAATTAGACTAAAATATGCTATCTTTTTCTTTTGAGCCGATTGTTTGTTCTATTCATGGTAAAATGGAGAATAGAAGTTGAACATAAAGGGGAGTATTTTTACGTTGATCGATTTTATTAGAGGTTTTGTAGAATATGTGTCACCGGAATATGTAGTGGTAGAAGTGATGGGAGTGGGCTATCAGGTTAACACTCCAAACCCTTTCATCTACAGGGTGGACAAGGATAAAGAAGTGACAATCTATACATATCAGCATGTAAGAGAAGATATATTGGCCCTTTATGGCTTTAAAACGCGCGAAGATAAAAATCTGTTCATGAAACTGTTGAATGTGACAGGCATCGGACCAAAAGGGGCGCTTGCCATTTTGGCATCCGGACAGCCGGCCCAGGTCGTACACGCCATCGAGAATGAAGATGAAAAGTTCCTGGTGAAATTCCCCGGAGTTGGGAAGAAAACAGCAAGACAAATCATTCTGGATTTAAAAGGGAAATTGAACGACCTTGTTCCAAGTGCTTTTCCAGATTTGTTCCAACCGGATGTGGACGTTAGTGTCCCGGGAGGAAGCAGTTCCGCTTTGGATGAGGCGTTGGAAGCATTGAAGGTTCTTGGCTATGGCGATCGGGAAATCAAGAAAGTCGTTCCTGCCCTGCAAAAAGAAGATCTCTCAACAGATCAATATGTTAAAAGAGCATTACAGCTACTATTAAAATAATCAGGGACATGCATTCCTGTCCCAGAAAGGGGGAACCCAATGATGGATGACCGCATGGTATCACAAGATGCGACCTTGGAGGAGCATTCCTTGGAATACAGTTTGCGTCCACAGACGCTCCAGCAGTATATAGGTCAGGATAAAGTGAAAGAAAATCTGGAAGTATTCATCCAGGCGGCAAAAATGCGCCAGGAAACCTTGGACCATGTGTTGCTCTATGGCCCGCCAGGACTTGGTAAAACGACGCTTGCAGCGATCATCGCCAATGAAATGGGGGTGCAACTCCGTACGACAGCCGGTCCTGCGATTGAAAGACCGGGGGATCTTGCCGCAATCCTTTCTGCACTTGAGCCGGGGGATGTATTATTCATCGATGAAATCCACCGCCTTCATCGCTCCATAGAGGAGGTCCTTTATCCTGCAATGGAGGATTACTGCCTGGATATTGTGATAGGAAAAGGACCAACCTCTAAATCAGTCCGTCTGGATCTTCCTCCTTTCACGCTGGTCGGGGCTACTACAAGGGTAGGGTTGCTGACAGCACCTTTAAGAGACCGTTTCGGAGTACTGAGCAGGTTGGAATATTATAACGAAGCACAGCTTACCGAGATTTGTCTTCGTACCGCCCAAATCCTCGAGATAGGTCTCGAGCAGGATGCGGCAACAGAGATAAGCCGAAGAGCGAGGGGAACCCCGCGGATTGCCAACCGCCTATTGCGTCGCGTCAGGGATTTTGCGCAGGTGTTAGGAAAAGATACCATTAGCGCTACCCTTGCCAAAGAGGCACTGGACCGTCTGCAGGTGGACAAACTCGGACTAGATCATATCGACCATAAACTGTTGATGGGCATTATCGAAAAGTTTCGTGGAGGACCTGTCGGGGTTGATACGATTGCTGCTACGATCGGAGAGGAATCACACACCATTGAAGACGTATATGAACCATACCTGCTCCAGATCGGATTTTTGCAACGAACCCCGCGTGGCCGCGTTGTAACAGACCTGGTATATCGTCATTTCAATATGGAGGTGCCAAAAGAATAATGGAACTGCCTAAAATGCTGATGGTGCTAGGAGCGGTTCTCCTGATCGTGGGACTGCTATGGCAAGTGGTAGGAAAGATACCGGGAGACATCGTCGTGAAAAAAGGAAACATGACCTTCTTCTTTCCCATCGTAACCTCCATCATCATCAGCATCATACTCAGTCTAATATTTTATTTCATTGGCCGATTTAGATAAAAATATTCTACCTGTAGACTGAAGTGCAAGGTGTGAGGCTCAAGCACCGTCCCGCGGAAAGCGAACACCTGGAACGGAAGGATACAGGAGTCAACAAGATATTAAGATAGCAAACAAGAAAAGGTGACACTATGAAGATAGATTTATTTGATTTCCACTTACCAGAAGAACTGATCGCACAAACTCCACTAGAACAACGAGAAGCATCACGCCTAATGGTACTAAACAAACAAACTGGAGAACTAACACATGAACCCACTTTCCGCTCCATATTGGATTACGTGAAAGAAGGCGATTGCCTTGTCTTAAATGATACAAGAGTGCTGCCGGCACGCCTTTTTGGAGTCAAAAGTGAAACAGGAGCCAAAATCGAAGTGCTCCTTTTGAAACAACTCGAAGGCGACACATGGGAAACGCTTATCAAACCTGCCAAGCGAGTAAAAGAAGGCACCATTGTCTCGTTCGGCGACGGACGTTTAACTGCCATTTGCACAGGAGAAAGCGATCATGGTGGCAGAAAGCTTGACTTCCGCTATGAAGGCATCTTTTATGAAGTGTTAGACAGCTTGGGAGAAATGCCGCTGCCTCCATATATCAAGGAGCAATTGGAAGACCGTGACCGTTATCAGACCGTTTTCGCGAGAGAAACAGGTTCAGCTGCAGCTCCGACTGCCGGTCTTCATTTTACAGAAGAACTGCTTCAAGCCCTAAAGGATAAAGGCGTTCATACCGCATTCATTACCCTACACGTAGGACTTGGAACATTCCGTCCGGTTAGCGTCGATTCAGTGGAAGAGCATGATATGCATGCAGAGTTCTATCAGATGTCAGAAGGCACTGCCAGACTTCTGAATGAGGTCCGCAGTAAGGGCGGAAGAATTATTACAGTCGGCACCACTTCTACAAGAACACTCGAAACGATCGCGCGTGATCACGGTGAGTTTAAAGAAGCAAGCGGTTGGACAAACATATTCATATACCCAGGTTATAAGTTTGCTGCCATTGACGGCATGATAACCAACTTCCACCTGCCAAAATCAACACTAATCATGCTTGTAAGCGCACTTGCAGGACGCGAAAACGTCATGCACGCCTACGAAGAAGCCGTCAACCAACGCTACCGCTTCTTCAGCTTCGGCGACGCCATGCTAATACTGTAATAAAAAATGTAAGAAGCTGTTTCTTTATAATACTAACCCCTGTAGATTGAAGTGCAGGGTGTGAGACTCCTGCGGGAGGAAGGGACAGGGAAGACCCCGCAACGAAGGAGGCCACTGAAAAACCTAAATACTTATCTTTTTAATGGTTTCAAGCTGTTGATTGGAGCAATAGGCGAAGACTCCAGCGGGGGGATAGCGACAATCTTGAGACCCCGCAGGGCGTAGCCCGAGGAGGCTCAAGGTCGCCCCGCGGAAAGCGAAGCCGTTTGCGGAAATCAACAGCGGTGTTAATCAGATTATTAAAGTTCGTTACTTATTCAGTGGCCTCCAACGAAGTGAGGAGGCTTCCGGACCGCCCGCGGAAAGCGAACACACGGAACGGAAATCTACAGGAGTTAGCCAAATCAATGAAATGCTTTATAGAAATCCTAAGGAGAATACCATGACAGCAATCAGATACGAACTAATCAAAACATGTAAACAAACAGGCGCACGCCTTGGAATCGTCCACACACCACACGGAAGCTTTGAAACACCCGTATTCATGCCCGTTGGAACACTTGCTACCGTTAAAACAATGTCTCCAGAAGACGTTAAATCCATGGGAGCAGGAATCATCCTGAGCAACACCTACCACCTATGGCTGCGTCCGGGCAATGAAATCGTCAAAGAAGCAGGCGGACTCCATAAATTCATGAACTGGGACCGCGCCATTCTAACGGACTCCGGTGGTTTCCAAGTATTCAGCTTGAGCGACCTTCGGAAAATTGAGGAAGAGGGCGTTCACTTCCGCAATCACATGAACGGAGACAAGCTTTTCCTATCACCAGAAAAAGCGATGCATATCCAAAACGACCTCGGCTCTGATATCATGATGGCATTTGACGAGTGTCCTCCATATCCTGCAACACATGAATACATGAAAAAATCAGTAGAGCGTACATCCCGCTGGGCAGAGCGTTGCCTTGAAGCGCACCAACGCCCGCAAGATCAAGGACTATTCGGAATCGTACAAGGTGGGGAATATGAGGACCTTCGTAAATTGAGTGCACAGGACCTTGTTTCCATGGACTTCCCAGGTTATGCGGTAGGAGGACTTTCAGTAGGGGAACCTAAAGATGTGATGAACCGTACACTAGAATTCACAACACCTTGGTTGCCGACAGACAAACCTCGTTACTTGATGGGTGTTGGTTCTCCTGACTCCCTTATTGATGGAGCAATTCGTGGAATTGATATGTTTGACTGCGTTTTGCCGACTAGAATTGCCCGAAATGGGACATTAATGACTAGTGAAGGCCGATTAGTCGTCAAAAATGCCAAGTTTGCACGTGACTTCGGACCATTAGATCCAGAGTGCGACTGCTATACTTGCACAAATTATTCCAGAGCTTACATCCGTCACCTAATCAAATGTGACGAAACTTTGGGAATTAGACTTACAACTTACCATAACCTTTATTTTCTGGTAAAATTAATGGAGGATGTCAGACAAGCGATCCGCGAAGATCGTCTGGGGGACTTCAAAGAAGAGTTTTTTGAGAAATATGGATTCAATAAACCGAATGCGAAAAACTTCTAAAATCTCTTCCCATACATGACTTAAGAGAAAGGAGGCGTTACAACATGGAAGGAATGGCTGGTGCTATTTTACCTTTAGTATTAATGTTTGCTATTTTCTACTTCTTGTTAATTCGCCCACAACAAAAGCGTCAAAAGCAAGTTCGTGAAATGCAGACTAACCTGCAAAAAGGAGACAAGGTCGTAACAATCGGTGGATTACACGGTATCGTGGATGCATTGGATGAGGACAAGATTGTCATCAAAGCAGGAGACGGATCTCGTCTTACATTTGACCGTCAAGCGGTTAGAGATGTAAACCAAGACTGATTTTCCATAAAAAGAGCATGAATCCCTCGGGGACCATGCTCTTTTTTATGCCGGAAAATAGGCTCATGCTTTTGAAGTATATCCCCCGCTCAGGTTCACCCCGATAATTCCCCCAAGAGCGGCCGCTCCGATAAACCCAAGATGGAACAACATTTGGTACAGGGTAAACAAGGAGTCGTTTCCTAAATATTGAAAAAGGAAGATGACCAGTGTATAAGCTCCACCTGTTGCTCCTCCTAGTAACCAACCTTTTTCTTTCCCTTTCCCTCCAGACACAAAGCCTCCGATGAAAAGCGTGATAAAAGATAAGGTCACGATGATCCAGGCGACACTTGTTTCCTGAAGAGAGGTGAAGCGTAAGAGTAAAGAAAATATAAAACTGATTGCTATTGCGAACATAAAAACGGTGATCAGGCCATACATGATGGCCAATCCAAGTCGTTTTGATTCCATCCGAATTCTACCCCTTTCTTAGTACATGCTAAGTAATACAAGCATATTCACCAGGTGGAACAAATAGAATACAAATATATTTTTAGACATGCCTTTGAAGTTGTTTACGGAATTTGGTAAACACTTCATGTCATGAAAACCGTTACTTCGTTTAAGACTAAACATAATCGTGTTTACTTAGGGGCTTAAATGTCGTTTTAGGGGGCGGACTGAATGGAAGAGTACGTGCTGATAATAGCGAGAACTATTTTTCTTTATATTCTCATTCTCATTATCTTCCGTGTCATGGGAAAAAGGGAAATTGGTGAGCTCAGTGTCCTGGATCTTGTTGTCTTCATCATGATTGCCGAAATGGCCGTGATGGCGATAGAGAACCCAAAGGATCCACTTATCCATTCCATGCTGCCAATGTTTTTACTGATGTCGATTCAGATATTCCTCGCTTATGTATCCTTGAAGAGCCAGCGGATCAGGGATGTCATCGACGGGAAAGCCAGTGTCATCATAAACAATGGAAAAATTGATGAAAAAGCGATGAAAAAGCAACGTTATAACTTTGACGACCTGCTTATCCAGCTTCGAGATAAAAATGTTAAAAATGTGGCCGACGTAGAGTTCGCGATTCTTGAACCCTCCGGAAAACTGTCGGTGTTCCAAAAGCAAAAGGCAGAAGGGACATCCTCCGATGATCAACAAGAGGAGGAGGCTTCCTTGAACCTTCCACTGATTATGGACGGTGAGATACAGGAGGAACATCTCAAACGAATCAATAAGACCAATCTTTGGCTCCGGCAGCAATTAAGGTCCTTGGGATATAAGGATTACAAAAACATATCCTTCTGCAGCTATGATAATGGTGTGTTTTTTATTGATTTGAAGGATGAGTAGTGGATAAAACCTTATGCCCCCAGCGCTAGTTACCATAAAAAAGAACCCTGCCCAAAAGCCGGATTCCTAAAATCAATTCAAAGATAGTAACTTTTACTCACCTAGTCAGCCATTTCTTCAAAAAAGGCAGCCTGGCAAGTTCTTCTCTTTTCACCAGTCCAAAAATCAGCAATAACACCATATACAACAGGCAGGTCAGCAAGATCATCAACAAGCTGCGCTGCCCCACACTTACATCCAGCCAGAGATGTTCATGCATCCACATGCCAAACGCCACGCACACACCCATTGTTATAAAACTTTTCACATAGTCCCGAATATAAAGGGAGTAGGAGAGGACCTTCATGATGGTAGCCATATGCAGCAAGGTGACAAGCATCATGCCAATGACAATCCCGAGCGCTGCCCCCATGATTCCAAATTCGGGCTTGCTTGCCAGAATGAAAATGACTGCCGTCTTTATCGCAGCCCCGATAAAGCTGTTAATCATCGCTGCCTTGGCAAGATCCAATGCCTGAAGGGTTGCCTGAAGGGGTCCTTGGAAATAATAGAACAAAAAGAATGGTGCCATCACTTTAATATAGATGGCGGCCTTGCTGCTACCGTACATGAGTAACATGATCGGCTCTGCGTACACAAAGAGAAGCACAACCGCAATTCCACCTGTTGCAAAAGATAGCCTTAAAGCTTGTTGGAGACGGTGTTCGATAAGGATGTTATTTTTTTTTGCTGCTGCTTCACTTATAGCAGGAACAAGGGCGGTGGATAAGGAATAAGTAATAAAGGACGGGAGCATCATGAGCGGGAGGGCAAAGCCTACCAGTTCCCCGTATTGCTTTGTGGCCATTGAGGTTGCGACACCGGCGATAGCCAAGCTTTGTACGACGACAATCGGCTCAAAAAACCAGGCGATGGACCCGATCATCCTGCTTCCGGTTGTTGGTAGTGCGATTCGCATAAGATCTCGGAAGGTTTCCTTTCCTTCTCCCACGTAGTTAAAGAACTTTGCACGCAATCGGAATTTCTTTTTATTTTTGAAAACGAATAGCATGTACAGCAAGGACATCAGTTCCCCTACGACAGCGGAAAGCATGGCGCCAGCTGCCGCATATTCAATGCCGTATGGTAGCAATGCTTTGGTACAGGCTGCTACAAGAGAAATTCTAACAACCTGCTCGATGACCTGAGAAATGGCCGACGGTTTCATATTCTGCCTGCCTTGGAAATATCCTCTCAGAACGGAAGAAATGGCGATAATCGGTACGACGGGCGCTATGGCCATCAATGGGTAATAGGTTCTTGGATCTGTAAACAAGTGGTTGGATAAATAAGGAGCGAGGAGAATCATGGCGGGAGTGAAGACAAGGCTGAGTGCTCCGGTTGTTGCTAGAGAAACCACCAGTATTTTTTTTATTTTACGATGATTGCCTTGGGCTTCCGCCTCCGCGACCAGTTTAGAGATCGCAACAGGTAACCCAAGTTGTGTGATGGTGATGGTCAGTACAAGAGTTGGAACGGCCATCATATACAGTCCCACGCCCTCTTCCCCGATAAACCTTGCCACCACGATCCTATTTACAAAACCTAATACTCGCGTAATTAGTCCTGCCACAATCAATATTAAGGTCCCTTTTAAAAATGTTTGCTTTGTCATGCGATTCCCTGCCTTCTCAATTACGGAGATTTCATATACAATTATCTATATGCAAAGAAGTGGGCCAAGCATGACAAGTATTATGAAGGTGCAGTGATAGGGAAAGAAGGTTATCCGGAATAAGCATTATGAAAAAGAGAGTGAATTGAATGGGGGTTCAATGAACAATGAAAAAGGAAACCAACGAACATGCTTATGATCTTTTCCGACACGAACTGGGGCCAGTCCTGCAAAGCAAGTTGGAGGAATTTCAGCTATTCGGATATGATACCGTATCCGAAGATGAGTTGTGGGAGTGCTTGACTAAAAAGAAATGGAAGCGCCCTGAAACCAAAAGGCTGTATGAACTGGTCAACGATGTGTACAGTTTATCTATCACCGATTATATGAGTTACATCACAATTGAAGCATACAAAGCACCAAACTACTTTGAAACGCAAAAAGATTAAATTTTCAGCAAAAATTGACAGGCATTAATGGATGAATCATAATGGTACATGATGGCATGAAACGGCTTTTATTGAACATTTTTACATAATTATACATACAGGAAATGTGAAGCATGTAAGCTGGCCAGGTGTCCATAACACCATTTATTTCATTTCATCGATTGTAAGAGCAGAAGGAGGATATTTTACGCATGGTCAAAAGAGGACGGATCGTTGCATTCTTTTTACTTCTTATTTTAATCGGAAGCACAATAGGAGTGTTTACGAACCCAATTACAAAAGACATTAAACTTGGCCTTGACCTTCAAGGGGGCTTTGAAGTTCTTTATGAGGTTACGCCAATAAATGAAAATAGTGAAATAAGCAGGGATGTACTTCTCAGCACCGTCAGCGCGTTAAATAAACGTGTCAACGTGCTTGGAGTAAGTGAACCGAATATCCAGATTGAGGGAGATAACAGGATCCGCGTCCAGCTTGCCGGGGTGGATGACCAGTCAAGAGCAAGGGAGCTTCTATCAACTGAAGCGAAGCTGACCTTCCGTGATGTGGACGACAAATTGTTGATGGACGGTTCTTCCTTAGCGGAAAACGGTGCTTCCCAATCCTTCGATCCGAATAACAGACCTAGTGTTTCCCTTACATTGAGAGATGCTTCTGAGTTTGCAGAAGTAACTCGTCAAGTCCGTGACATGGGTATTGGTACCGGTCGCAACCTGATGGTTATCTGGCTGGATTTTGAAGAAGGCGTGGATTCTTACGAGGCGGAAGCAGGGAAGGCTGATCCTAAATACCTTTCTGCTGCCGGTGTAGATCGTGTTTTTAATGATACGAGTGTACAGATTACAGGTAACTTCTCTATTGAAGAGGCAAAGGAGCTTTCGGAGCTGCTTAATGCCGGTTCACTACCAGTAGAATTGGAAGAAATCTATTCCACATCTGTCGGAGCGAAATTTGGGGAAACAGCCCTTCAGAAAACGGTATTGGCGGGAATGATTGGTATCATTGCCATTCTGCTGTTTATGCTTGTGGCATACCGTTTACCTGGATTAGTAGCTGTTCTCACATTAAGTGCTTATATATTCTTAATTCTTTTAGTGTTCGAATTGATGAACGGGGTCCTTACCCTGCCAGGAATTGCCGCCCTGATTTTAGGGGTGGGGATGGCGGTAGATGCCAATATCATCACTTATGAACGGATAAAAGAGGAATTGAAACTTGGAAGGTCGGCGATGTCCGCTTTCCGGGCAGGCAACCGTAATTCGTTGTCCACTATCCTGGATGCGAATATTACGACCTTACTTGCAGCAGGTGTCATGTTCGTCTATGGAACAAGTTCAGTAAAAGGCTTTGCGACCATGTTGATTGTAAGTATCCTGTTGAGTTTCTTAACGGCGGTACTTGGTACACGATTATTGCTCGGCCTTTGGGTGAGCAGCAAGTTCTTGAACAACAAGCCGCATCTGTTTGGTGTGAAGAAAGAGGATATACTTGATATTAACAATACGGATGAGAACACGGAGCCACCTAACCGTTTCTCCCATTGGGATTTTGTCAAACACCGCAAAAAGTTCTTCCTGTTCTCAGGGGGAATGATTGTAGTGGGAATCATCCTTCTTGCAGCTTTCCGTCTGAACCTTGGTATTGATTTTGCAGCCGGAACGCGTGTAGAAATCATGAGTGACAACAGATTAACTGCAGAGGAAATTACCGAAGAGCTTGCATCTATCGACTATGAGCCGAAAGATGTTGTCTTGGCTGGTACAAACAATGAAATTGCGGTTGCTCGATATGTGGATGACTTCTCCCAATCGGAAATTGCAGAAATCAAGCAATACATTGAAGGGAAATACGGATCTGAACCTAGTGTTAGTACGGTTTCCCCGACGGTTGGCCAGGAGCTTGCACGTAACGCATTCTTTGCGGTGTTGATAGCGGCTGTTGGAATCATCATCTATGTAACAATCCGCTTTGAGTGGCTCTTTGCTGTAGCGGCCATTGTCGCATTGTTCCATGATGCATTCTTTATCGTTGCATTCTTCAGTCTCGTCCGCTTGGAGGTTGATATCACCTTCATTGCCGCCGTCTTGACCATTGTCGGGTATTCGATAAATGATACGATCGTCACCTTTGACAGGATACGTGAAAACCTGAAGCGGAAAAAGCGTGTCAAAACATTTGAAGACCTAGCAGAAGTGGTGAATCGAAGTCTCCAGCAGACTTTCGTCCGATCCATCAATACAGTCGCGACGGTCATGGTTGCCGTAATCGCCCTGTTGATATTCGGAAGCGAGTCCATCACCAATTTCTCCGTCGCGTTATTGGTCGGATTGGTAGTTGGGACATACTCTTCCTTGTTCATCGCAGCGCAGTTATGGTTGATCTGGAAACACAAACAGTTAAGCAAACCGAAAAAGGCACCGGTGGAAGATCCGGAACCAGAGGTATAAATGGAATGTCGCAGAGCATATAGTTGCTTTGCGGCATTTTTTTAAGCATTTTTTTTCGGAGAATTTGCTTCTGTTCGGGTACAATAGAAAATAAGAATAGAAAGGGTGTGCGGTATGGACCATAATGAGCGTTTTAAGAAAGCTGAATTTGCCGCATTGGTTGGTGTGGTCGGAAACATCGTATTGGCCATTTTGAAAGGGTGGGTAGGCGTTGTTGCCAACAGTCGGGCGCTTGTTGCCGATGCTGTGCATTCTGCTTCAGATGTAGCGGGTTCAATGGCAGTATACATAGGCCTCAAAGCGGCTAAGCAGCCTCCTGATGAAGACCATCCATATGGCCATGGAAAGGCTGAAAATATAGCGGCAATCATCGTTGCTGTCCTTTTGCTTATCGTAGGGTTTGAAATTGGAAAGTCTTCGTTTCAGGCCTTCTTTGAACCAATCGAAGCACCAAAGGCGATAGCCATCTATGCAGTGGTCATTTCCATCATTGTCAAAGAGGCGATGTTTCGATATAAGTACAATTTGGGAAAAAGAATTAAGAGTGATGCCATTATCGTCAATGCGTATGAGCACCGTTCAGATGTGTTTTCTTCCATTGCGGCATTAATCGGGATTGCCGGAGCCGTCCTTGGGGGCTATATCGGAGTGGACTGGCTTGTTTATCTTGACCCGGTAGCGGGATTAGTGGTTGCTCTCCTTATTATAAAAATTGCTTGGCAGCTGGGATCTGAATCCATCCATAATACAATGGATCATGTTATGCATGAAGAAGACACAGAAGAGTTCCGGAATGTTGTTGTCACGGTCCCGGGTGTTATGAAACTCGATAGCCTGCACGCGAGGGAACATGGTCATTATGTCATCATTGATCTGAAAATTTCAGTTGACCCCCATATTACAGTGGAAGATGGCCATATGATAGGCAAGCGGGTAAAGGCGAAGTTAATGGAAAACAAAGAGGTGCAAGATGTGTTCGTGCACATAAATCCATACTCTGAATAGTAAAAAGTAGAGGGGGAGATGAACATGAAAACTCAATGGTATTTACTAGCCGGAGTGTTGTTCACAATTGTGATCGCTATTTTTGCGGTTCTCAATGTGGCTCCTGTTGAAGTGAATTTCCTATTTGGGACAGCGGAATGGCCTTTGGTACTCGTCATTTTATTTTCCACGTTAATGGGAATCGTGATTGCAGGTTCTATAGGGATCTATCAGGTAATGATGGTGAAAAGAAGGCTGCAACACCAGCGTGATGGTGCTAGGGAAACAGCTGGAACAGATGCAACGGCAGCCAAAAAAGAAAACGAACATACAGTAGAATCGGTAGGGGAAAGACGCAGGTCCAGATGATGGGCCTGTTTTTTAATTTCACTCTCTAGTATAATTAGGAAAGTTAAGGGAGGAATTAGATTGTTAGCTTCTAAATCAAGATGGAATGTGAAAGAGCCAAAGAGTGAACAAGTTGAACAATTAGTCCAATCATTGAAAATTGCCCCGCTTATTGCTTCCCTTTTAGTAAACAGAGGGCTTGATACAATAGACGCAGCCAAGGAATTTTTATATACAGAAGATCAAGATTTTCACGATCCGTTCCTGATGGAGGATATGGACAAGCTTGTTCAGCGAATCGACCAAGCGATGGAAAACAGTGAAAAAATTCTTGTGTTCGGGGATTATGATGCAGACGGAGTGAGCAGTACGACCGTTATGGTAACGGCGCTCCGTGAAAGAGGAGCTTTGGTCGATTTTTATATACCTAACCGCTTTACAGAAGGATATGGACCGAATGAGCATGCTTTTAGACAGGCAAAAGAAAACGGATATTCTGTCATCATTACAGTTGATACAGGTATTTCAGCCCTTCATGAAGCGGAAATTGCCAAAGAATTGAACATCGACCTGATCATTACCGACCACCATGAACCCGGTCCGGAGCTGCCTGATGCTTTTGCCATCATCCATCCGAAAAAGAAAACCTGCTCCTATCCATTTGATGACCTGGCTGGTGTCGGGGTTGCCTACAAGGTGGCTCATGCGCTTCTCGGGAAAAATCCAGAGCATCTTTTGGAGGTAGCGGCAATCGGGACCATTGCTGACCTTGTACCATTAGTGGGCGAAAACAGGTTGCTGGCTTCCAAGGGCATCAAAAAAATGCAGCAGACCACAAGGGTCGGGCTTAAAGCGCTATTGCAAAAATGTGGAGTGGAGCTGCATACGATTACAGAGGAAACAGTTGGATTTTCCATCGGGCCAAGAATCAACGCTGTGGGACGTTTGGATAATGCAGATCCTGCCGTGCACCTTCTAATGACAGACGATGTGGAAGAGGCAAAAATGCTTGCCGAGGAAATGGAAAGCTACAATAAAGAGCGGCAGCAGATTGTCACGCAGATTACAGAAGAAGCTATATCGCAAGTGGAAGAGAAATATCCTCCGCAGGAAAACAGCTTCATCATCGTGGAGGGCCACAATTGGAATGCTGGAGTTATCGGGATAGTGGCATCTCGCCTTGTTGACCGGTTTTACAGACCGACTATCGTTCTGAGCCTGGATCAAGAAAAAGGGCTAGCAAAGGGATCTGCCCGATCGATTGCAGGTTTTGATCTGTTTGAAAACCTCTCGGAATGCCGAGATATCCTTCCTCATTTTGGCGGCCATCCAATGGCAGCCGGTATGACATTGAAGATGGAAGATGTGGAAGAACTAAGGCAAAGAATGAACGAAAAAGCATCCGAAATCTTATCGGAAGAGGATTATACACCCATCACCGATGTGGATATGGAATGTAGAGTCGATGAGGTTACACTTGAAACGATTGAGCAGCTAGAAATGCTTGCTCCATTTGGCGTGTCCAATCCGAAACCAAAAGTGCTTGTCAAAGGTGTGCTTCCCCAGCAAATCCGTCAGATCGGCAACAAAAGCAATCACCTGAAATTGGTGATAGAACAAAAAGGAAGCTCCATGGATTGTGTGGGATTTGGATTCGGGGAAACGTACCATCACGTTTCGCCGGGAGCATCGCTTGATGTTTTAGGAGAGCTGTCCATTAACGAATGGAATAATTTCCGTAAGCCTCAAATTTTTTTAAAAGATATTAGGGTAACAGATTGGCAGCTTTTTGATATCCGTTCTATTAAACAGCTGAACCAGACACTGGCAGGAATAGATAGAGAGAAACTTCATATCCTATATTTTAACGAGAGTACGTTGGATGATGTAAAGCTCCAGGCGGAACTGCATCCGTTTGCCACGCATGTCAATGGTGATGACACATTGGATGTCACAGGGAAGTATATTGTCATTTTGGATATTCCTGCTGAGGAGGCATTGCTTTCAAATCTATTGAAAAACGGCACTCCTGAGAGAATTTATGCTTCGTTCTATCAAAAAGAGAATCATTTCTTCTCCACCATCCCGACAAGAGAGCATTTCAAATGGTTTTATGCACTGCTATCCAAAAAAGGATCGTTTGACTTGAACAAGCATGCAGAAGATATTGCCAAACACCGAGGCTGGTCAAAAGAAACAGTAGATTTCATATCACAGGTGTTTTTTGACTTAGAATTTGTTACAATAGACAAGGGTTTTATCGCTTTAAACCATGCAGCGAAAAAACGGGACTTCGAAGAGTCTCCAACTTATCGTAAAAAGCAGCAGCAAGTGGTGCTTGAAAACTTGTTTTTATACTCATCATATAAACAATTGAAAGCGTGGTTTGATCAGCATCTAACCAAGCAATGCACTGTTCATTCATAGGAGGAAAATAGAAGATGGATTTAAAGAAATTCGTAACAATCGTTCCTGATTGGCCAAAACCTGGAATTCAGTTCAAGGATATAACAACGTTAATGGACAATGGTGACGCATACCGCTATGCAACCGACCAAATCGTTGAATATGCTCGCGATAAAGAAGTAGATTTAATTGTTGGGCCGTAAGCACGTGGATTTATCATCGGTTGTCCGGTAGCGTATTCTCTTGGAGTAGGCTTTGCGCCGGTTCGCAAAGAAGGAAAGCTTCCACGTGAAGTAGCTCGTGTGGAATACGGTTTAGAGTATGGGAAAGATGTACTGACTATCCACAGAGATGCGATCAAGCCTGGTCAACGCGTATTAATCACAGATGATCTGCTTGCAACAGGTGGTACAATTGAAGCGACAATCAAGCTTGTTGAAGAGCTTGGCGGAGTAGTTGCAGGGATTGCATTCTTGATTGAGCTGTCCTACCTTGATGGACGCGACAAGCTCGACGGATTTGATATCCTTACATTAATGAAATACTAATTTTTAGGTGAACGAACTAGGGCAATTGAATTGCTCTAGTTTTTTTCATATATGATAAAAACTACCCAGTACTATTTTCTGTCCCCTCAAATAGAATAAAATGATAGGAAAAAAGAACGCTTTTATTAGAAAAGTATTTTTTTTACACCAATTCCTGAAAAATCTGTCGACAAATCTTTATTTTTCCCTCATAATCTCTTTACATCTACATAAAATTTCACGATAATAAAAACAATATACTTTTTTGTTATATCTAAGTAAAGAACGAAAGAATCTTGTCCATAATGGTAAGAATTAACGAGACTACTATAGCGCGTGCGCTTTTTTAATAGGTTTTGCTAAATAAAAAAAAGAAAGTCAAAAAGGTGAGTAGAAATATGGCAAATGAGCAAGTATTAACTGCAGACCAGGTGATAGATAATGCAAGGCGCTATCTAAAGGGTGAGGACATCGCCTTTTTGGAAAGAGCGTATGAGTTTGCTAAAAACGCTCATGCAGAACAGTATCGAAAATCCGGTGAGCCTTATATCATACATCCAATACAGGTCGCAGGAATCCTTGTGGACCTTGATCTAGATCCATCCACCATTGCGGCTGGGTTTCTTCATGATGTGGTGGAAGATACGTCCATTTCCTTGGAGGAGATCAAGGATGCCTTCAATGCCGAAGTGGCAATGTTAGTTGACGGTGTAACAAAGCTTGGGAAAATCAAGTATAAGTCTCAAGAGGAACAACAGGCAGAAAATCACCGTAAAATGTTTGTGGCGATGGCTCAGGATATCCGTGTCATTTTGATCAAACTTGCGGACCGTCTTCATAATATGAGGACGTTGAAACATCTTCCGCAAGAAAAGCAACGCCGTATCTCTAACGAAACCCTTGAAATTTTTGCGCCACTTGCCCATCGACTGGGTATCAGCAAAATCAAATGGGAGCTTGAGGATACTGCCTTACGCTATTTGAATCCACAGCAATATTACCGTATCGTCAACTTGATGAAGCGAAAGCGTGCGGAGCGCGAGCAGTATATTTCAGAAGTAATGAATGAAGTGAACGACCGTTTGGAAGAAGTGGAAATCACTGCGGAGCTTTCCGGACGTCCAAAGCATATTTATAGCATCTATCGTAAAATGGCTAAGCAAAACAAGCAGTTTAGCGAGATTTACGATCTCTTAGCTGTGCGCATCATCGTAAACAGCATTAAAGATTGCTATGCGGTACTTGGAATCATTCACACATGCTGGAAACCGATGCCAGGTCGCTTCAAAGACTATATTGCTATGCCAAAACCGAATATGTACCAATCCCTGCATACAACTGTAATCGGACCAAAGGGCGATCCGCTAGAAGTCCAGATTCGTACAAGCGATATGCACCAAATCGCAGAATATGGAATCGCAGCACACTGGGCATATAAAGAGGATAAAGAGGCGGACGACCGAGCTTCTTTCGAGGAAAAACTGACTTGGTTCCGTGAAATTCTCGAGTGGCAGAATGACGCCACCAACGCGGAAGAATTCATGGAATCTCTGAAAATTGATCTATTTTCAGATATGGTATTCGTGTTTACGCCTAAAGGGGACGTCATCGAACTGCCTTCCGGATCTGTACCGATTGACTTTTCCTACCGTATCCACTCGGAAATAGGGAACAAAACAATCGGTGCGAAAGTGAACGGCAAAATGGTGACCCTGGATTATAAATTGAAAACAGGTGACATCATCGAGATTCTGACATCCAAGCATTCCTATGGACCGAGCCAAGATTGGCTGAAGCTTGCCCAGACCTCCCAGGCGAAAAACAGAATCCGTCAGTTCTTCAAAAAGCAGCGCCGGGAAGAAAATGTGGAAAAAGGCCGTGACCTTGTTGAAAAAGAAATCAAGGGAATGGACTTTGATTTAAAAGAAATTTTGAATGCAGAAAATATCAACCGCGTGTCAGAAAAATTCAACTTCATGACAGCAGATGACATGTTTGCTGCTGTTGGTTATAGCGGAATTACCGCTCTCCAGGTGGCAAATCGTCTGACAGAAAAACAGCGACGTCAACGTGACAAGGAACAGCAGATTACAGATATCACCGAAAATGCCGAGAAGAAGAAAACGGCTCCGGTAAAGAAACGCAAAGACGCAGGAGTCGTCGTTCAAGGGATTGACAGCTTGCTTGTCCGTCTATCCAAGTGCTGTAATCCGGTACCTGGTGATGACATCGTCGGATTCATCACAAGAGGTCGTGGGGTTTCCGTCCATCGTGCGGATTGTGCAAACGTTGAAGCAGAGGGGACAAACGACCGCCTCATCGATGTTGATTGGGAAAGTGATGTGAAAGATAACCGCGAGTACAACGTGGAAATCGAAATAACAGGCTATGATCGCCGTGGCTTGTTAAATGAGGTCCTGCAGGCGGTCAATGAAACGAAAACCGATATTACCGCGGTATCTGGCCGATCGGACCGAAACAAGATGGCTACCATTCATATGGCCATTGCCATTCATAATATCAACCACCTGCACAAAGTGGTAGAGCGGATCAAACAGATATCCGATATTTATGCGGTTCGAAGAATTATGCAGTAAGCGAGGTTTTTTTAAATGAGAGTTGTTTTACAAAGAGCGAAAAGAGCGGAAGTCCGTGTTGATGGCGAAGTTATTGGGAAGATTGATCGCGGATTGATGCTTCTCGTAGGTGTTACGCATGAGGATACACTTGAAGATGCTGCCTATGTTGCTGATAAGGTGGTCAACCTTCGTATCTTTGAGGATGAACAGGACAAGATGAACCTTTCATTGTTGGATGTCGAAGGTCAGATTCTTTCAGTTTCGCAATTCACGTTATATGGGGACTGCCGGAAAGGTCGCCGTCCCAATTTCATGGGTGCAGCCAAACCGGACCATGCAGAAACCATCTATGAATCGTTTAATGACGCGTTGCGCAGCAAAGGTGTATCCGTGGAGACGGGGAGCTTCGGTGCTATGATGGACGTGGATTTTGTCAATGATGGACCGGTGACGTTGATTGTGGAAAGTAAATAAAGTTGTGGTTTTGTCTTTTGGACGCCAGTTGCATGCCTTATGGATGAGGTGTGTGGTTGGCGTTTTTTTTGTGTTGTCGGAGGGGGGAGGTGGAATACGGTGGATATGTGGCCGGGCTGGTTGGGTGGGTTGGTCAAATTGTACCATTGTTACAATCACCATGGGAAAAGTTACAATGACCTCTGGAAAAGTTACAATCACTTCGGAAAAAGTCACAATCACCTCTGAAAAAGTTACAATAACTTCTTAAAAAGTCACAATCACAAAAATATCTGAACAAACACTTCCCTTTAAGTACCTGAAAACCCAAAAAACTTACCATAACCCAACAAAAAAGAGGACTCTCATTTCGAAGGTCCTCTACTTTACTCTAAATTTCCCTATTACTATATTATTTTATGTCAAAATTCTATTAGTTTCCTCTAAAATACTGAGCCAGTCCCTGATAAATGGCGGTGGAGGCCCTTTCCTGGAAATCACCGGAGAGCACTGTTATTTCTTCTCCCCGATTACTGATATAACCTAATTCCAGAAGTAAGGAAGGCTGCATGCTTTCTCTCAAAATCAAGTAATTTTCCTGCCTCACACTTCGATCCCTTAAGTTGGTAAATTGAACAAGGGAAGAATGTACGCTGTCAGCAAGGTTTTTGTCAGAATGGCTATAGTAATACGTTGTTGTGCCTGTAACACTAGAATCGTCAATGCTATCATAATGAACACTGATAAAAGCATCCGCGCGATGGTAATTAGCCATCTGTGGCCTTGCTTGCAGTGGGACAGATGTGTCGTTCTGTCTTGTCATGTACACAGTGGCTCCCGCAGCCCTTAACTTATCTTGTAGCAGCAAGGAGGTTCTAAGCGTCAAATTCTTCTCGTACGTTCCTTGCACCCCGATTGCTCCCACATCTCTGCCACCATGTCCTGGATCGATAACAATCACCTTGTTAGCAAGGTATTGTTCGGCACCGGCCCTTGAAATGCTTGGTGTGTTTCCTTTTGTGGCGACAATCCAACCGGCAACATATGCTTCCGAGCCATCCTTTAGCTTTATCTTATACCAGTTATCTTCCACAGCGACAATCGAAAATTCCTCTCCTTCGTTAGCCCGCAAAACGACTTTTGCATTGGTGGATGGGGCGGTTCGGATATTGGTGCCATCGTCAACAATAACTATTGTTCCTTCATTGCTTGTTGTGGAAGGAGCAGGGGTTGTGACACCGCTTCTTTCTAGAAACCAGCCTGCAATCCAACCTGTTTCCCCGTTGCCATATTCAATTTCACACCAATTGTTTTTTTCGCTAATAATCGTTACATTGGTTCCCTTTGGAAGTTGCTCCAATACTTTTCCATTAAGAGATGGTTCACTTCGCACATTAAGTCCGGACACCTTGATGGTTGCACCTGTTTTAGGTGTGTTCCCTCCATGGCCGCCAGAACTGGAGGACCCGATAGTTGCATAATCGCTGTGAACCCAACCAACCGTGCCATTATAGGAAATGTTCAACCAATCTCCTCGAATTGCCAACACATCGACTTGTTGCCCATCAGATAATGTCCCAAGTACCTCACTTTGAGTGGAAGGTTCGCTTCGGATGTTCAGGCCGTCTGTCGTAATGGTGGCAACCTGGCCTTTAGCTTCTTCCACAGGCACATCGGGTTGTTCCGTGTTTTCTTCTTTCTTTTTGGCAAGGATGGTGACGTACTCTTTGGCAACCCATCCTTCCATACCGTCGAAATGAACCTTTACCCAGTTTTCATTTTCTTCAAGATACTGAACGGACGCAGCGGATGAATGGAGAGATCCTACCACGGAAAAATTGGTCCCAGGACCTGATCTCACCCGGAGGTCGTCTGTCAGGATTTGTACAGCAGCATCACTTGCAGCTCTTGAAGCGGTGGAACGGGCTCCTTGGCTGCTTTCTGTTACAAGGAACGATGCCACCCAGCCCGCCTTGTCCGAAGTGACTTGTATCTTCAGCCATTCCCCTTGGCTATCCACTACAGGATACGATTCTCCTCTTAGGACTTTTGCAATGACTCTCCCATCCGCATCGGGGGTTTCACGGACATTCAATACATCAGTCGCAACCACGACGGTTCTATTGGCCTCTGCTGGTGAAGCATCCATAAAAGAAAAGATGGTAGTAAATAATAATAGTGCAGTAAGAAAAATATGTAATTTATGACGCAATTCTCGGCCTCCTTAAAGAAAGTTTAAACTTTCTTTTTCTACAAAAGTGGAAAAAATTCCTGCTAAACCTGAAAGAAATAGGAAAAAAGGGACAGGATATATACTAGTGTAGCAAAAAAGGAGCGTAAAAAGATGAAATTCAGTGATAAACATAATCGTGCTTATGGCAGTAGGGATGTTTTTGGAGTAAGTTTTCATGATTTTATTGAAAAAGAGAAGGATTCCACCTACGTGGAGCTGGCATCTGAGTTTGGAATTACGATGCGTGATGTAAAGTCGTTAAAAAAACAATTGAACCGAATTCAATAAAGCCTTGACAATTAGAATTGAAAGTATATATACTAGCAAGTATCTTACATAACAAACAGTCGCGTTAATGGACTAAAATACTAGATACCGATGATGGAGAACAGTAATTGGGAACCACATGGAAAGAGAAGAAATGCCCTGGGCTGAAAGCATTTCCCCTTGATGACTCAATGAATGAACACTCCGTAGGATCCACTCTGAAAAAGCATGATTTCACATGTTTGCCGCACCATAAAAGCAGCAGACTTTGAAAATGCTCTACTAGGAGATGGACGTTGCAGGCGTTAACTGCTTGAGTGGAAGTAACCGAAGGAACAAAGCATAAAGCTTATATTCCTTCAACCTACTTCAATTAGGGTGGCACCACGGGACATACAACTCCCGTCCCTTGTTTAATAATTAAACAAGGGACGGGAGTTTTTTTGTATTTAAAAATGGTGAAATACTTTGATGATGTAACGAATTAACGTAGAGAGGGTCAGACCCCTCTTTACCACTTTAAATAATGAAAGAGGGGTCTGACCCCTTTACAAGGAGGAACCGTAAATGGCGATTCAGATACCGCGTGGTACGCAGGATATTTTACCTGGTACGGTGGAGAAGTGGCAGTATATTGAGGCGAAGGCGAAGGAAATTTGTGAGTTATATAATTATAAGGAGATCAGGACGCCGATTTTTGAGAGCACGGAGTTGTTCTTAAGAGGTGTTGGGGATACGACGGATGTGGTACAGAAAGAGATGTACACTTTTGAAGACCGAGGTGGCAGAAGCCTTACGCTTCGTCCAGAAGGAACAGCTTCAGTGGCGCGTTCTTATGTAAACAACAAAATGTTCGGTTCTCCTACGCAACCGACAAAACTTTACTATATTGGCCAGATGTTCCGTTATGAACGTCCACAGGCAGGCCGCTTCCGTCAATTTGTACAGTTCGGAATCGAAGCACTTGGAAGCAATGATCCATCCATTGATGCAGAAGTAATTGCATTGGCAGTAGAATTATATAAAAGCTTAGGTCTTAACAACTTAAAGGTAGTCATCAATAGCTTAGGTGACAAAGAAAGCCGACAAGCTCACAGAGATGCATTGATCAACCACTTCCAACCGAGAATCAACGAATTCTGTGGGGATTGTCAAGGCCGTCTTGAGAAGAATCCATTAAGAATCCTTGATTGTAAGAAAGACCGTGATCACGAGTTGATGGCAACTGCACCATCCATCCTTGATTACTTGAATGAAGAATCCAAGGTCTATTTTGATAAAGTGGTAGCTTATCTGTCCGCACTGGGCATTCAATATGAAATTGACCCGAACTTGGTACGCGGACTTGATTACTATTACCACACAGCATTTGAAATCATGAGCACATCTGAAGGCTTCGGTGCGATCACGACACTTTGTGGTGGAGGTCGCTACAACGGCCTTGTGCAAGAAATCGGCGGACCGGAAACACCTGGTATCGGATTTGCTTTAAGCATTGAGCGCCTTTTATCGGCTATGGAAGTAGAGAATGTGAAGTTTCCTTTTGAAGATTCCATCGACTGCTACGTGGTGGCGCTAGGAGACAAGGCAAAAGAAGCAGCAGTAAAGCTACTATTTGATCTAAGAAAAGCTGGAATTGTAGCGGAAAAAGACTATCAGGACAAAAAATTGAAAGCCCAATTTAAAGCGGCCGATCGCCTGCAAGCCAAATACACCATCGTATTTGGCGATGATGAGCTAGATAAAGGCGTTGTTTCTATTAAAGAAATGGAAACAGGCGAGCAACAGGAAGTTTCTTTTGAAGAAGCTGTAAAATACATCGCAGAAAAGAAAAGTGGGGAGAGATAAATGATGCAAGGTAGAACATATAACTGTGGCGAAGTCCCACAATCATCCATCGGAGAAACAATTGAATTAAAAGGCTGGGTGCAAAAGCGCCGTGACCTTGGAGGACTTATTTTCTTAGACCTTCGTGACAGAACAGGAATCGTTCAAATCGTATTCAATCCAGACGTATCCGCAGAAGCTCTACAAACAGCTGAAAATGTTCGTAACGAGTACGTTTTATATATTAAAGGAAAAGTGGTTGCGCGTGACGAGGCAACCGTAAACCCTAACCTGAAAACAGGTGCAATCGAAGTGCAAGCAGAAGCAATTGAAGTCTTGAATGCTGCGAAAACACCTCCATTCGTATTGGACAGCAAAACAGAAGTGAACGAAGATATCCGTCTGAAATACCGTTACTTGGACCTTCGCCGTCCGGTTATGTTTGACACATTAAAGATGCGTCATGATGTAACGCGTTCTATCCGTGAGTTCTTGAACGATCAGCAGTTCATGGAAGTGGAAACACCTATTTTAACGAAAAGCACGCCAGAAGGTGCTCGTGACTATCTAGTACCTAGCCGTGTACACCCAGGTGAATTTTACGCGTTGCCGCAGTCACCACAAATTTTCAAGCAGCTGTTGATGGTTTCCGGTGTGGAGCGCTACTACCAAATCGCCCGCTGCTTCCGTGACGAGGATCTTCGCGCTGACAGACAGCCTGAGTTCACACAAGTCGACATCGAAACTTCTTTCTTATCTCAAGAAGAAATCATCGGCATGATGGAAGATATGATGAGAATGGTAATGAAAAATACGAAGGAAGTGGACGTTCCAGAAAACTTCCCGCGTATCACGTATCAGGATGCGATGAGCAGATACGGTTCCGACAAACCGGACACTCGTTTTGACATGGAGCTTGTTGATCTGTCCGAGCAAGTTGCTGACTGCGGATTCAAAGTATTCAGCGCAGCTGTTTTAAACGGCGGCCAGGTAAAAGCAATCAATGTTAAAGGTGCTGCAAGCAAATATTCCCGCAAAGACATCGATGCCCTGACTGAATTTGTCGCTGTTTACGGAGCAAAAGGGTTAGCATGGTTAAAAGTAGAAGCAGAAGGATTGAAAGGACCTATCGCAAAATTCTTTAATGAAGAAGAGCAACAAGGTTTCATTCAAACTTTAGACGCTGCAGAAGGGGACTTGATCCTATTCGTGGCAGATAAAAAATCTGTTGTTGCAGATGCGCTTGGCGCTCTTCGCTTGAAGCTTGGAAAAGAACTTGGTCTGATCGACGAAAGCAAATACAACTTCTTATGGGTTACAGACTGGCCGTTACTGGAGTATGACGAAGAAGCAGGCCGCTACTTTGCTGCTCACCATCCATTCACGATGCCGGTACGTGAAGACCTGCCATTGCTTGAAACAAACCCAGGTGAAGTTCGTGCTCAAGCCTATGACTTGGTATTGAACGGATATGAGCTTGGCGGAGGATCCTTACGTATTTATGAACGTGACATCCAGGAAAAAATGTTTGAAGTACTTGGATTCAGTAAAGAAGAGGCAACAGAACAGTTTGGCTTCCTTCTTGAAGCATTCGAATACGGAACACCTCCACATGGAGGAATTGCTCTTGGACTGGACCGTTTAGTCATGTTGTTGGCTGGCAGAACAAACCTACGTGACACCATTGCATTCCCTAAAACGGCAAGTGCTAGCTGTATCCTTACAGAAGCGCCAAGTCCTGTCGCAGGTGGGCAATTAGACGAGCTACATTTGTCGCTAGCTGTCAAAAAAGAGTAGAATTTTCCTATACGGTGATAGCTTGAAAATAGCACTTCCCTGTGTTAAGATTATTTCAAGAAGTCGCAAGTCCTGATGTGTTCGTCGTATAACCTATTGTTTTGACCGAACAATAGATTATACGGGAGCTCAGAGTTTTCGTCGCTGCGTAAATGCCTTCCTCGTGAGGACTTACTACATGCATGAAACAGAGCACCCACCTGCTGTGAGCGGGGATCAAAACGAAGGCATCGACGACGGCACGATTGGGACTTGCCTACATACGGATCAAAAACCGGTACTTCGCCATATGGCGGGTGCCGGTTTTTTTGATGTCAGTTATCTAAGATTTGATTGAGACATAATGGTTTTACCAGCTCTATGACGCCCGTCAAACCAAAAAACCAGGTAACATTGTCCTCATAGCAGCCCAATGACGCCCGTGGAGTGAAAAACCCAGGTAACATTGTCCTCATAGCGTGCCTATGACGCCCGTGGAGTGAAAAACCCAGGTAACATTGTCCTCATAACAGCCCAATGACGCCCATGGAGTGAAAAACCTAGGTAACATTGTCCTCATAGCAACCCAATGACGCCGTCGAACCAAAAAACCACCCAACATTGTCCTCATTCCCACATCAGATATACAAAAAAACAACCCCCACTAATCATGAAGGTTGTCTATTAAAATTCTATTATCTCGCAGACTTCCGATACCCTTTTGCCTGCGCCTCTTCTTCTGTATGAAACCATTCCACCGGAGTCGTTCGGTTATAAAAAACTCCTCCAGGAACATGATAGATGTATTCGCCACGCGCGTTCTTGTTTGCTTTTATCAAAGGGGGATTCGCTTGTTGCTCCACGTCTTCTGTTTGTTCATTTTGCGTTTCTACCATTTTTGAGCTCTGGACATTCGATTGCTCTTTCAAATCCTCAACTTGCACTAAACGCTCATTTTCCTTTGTCTTTTCCAAGGTCGCAGCAATTGCTTCTAATGTTTGCTTCACCTGAAACGAAGTAGTCTCCCTTGCCATCAACTGCTTATTTGTTCTGTTCAAGCGAAAGATTGTTACTAACCCACTGCCAATCACTAAGAAGAAAGATAAGGCCTTAAACAGATTTTTCATTACAAACTCCCCGCCTTCAATAAAAAATAAATATCCAGTAACTATTCCCTTTATTATAAGGCATATAAACCCATTTCGTAAAAAAGAAAAATTCCTATCCGACTACTTGCTTTTCATCCAAAGTATGTTATATTCGATTTCGGGTACAATCTTTAAAAGACAAATGAAATGAAACAAGCGATAAATGGAGTTGATATGCAATGTTACACCAATTTTCAAGGAATGAATTGGCAATAGGTATAGAAGGTTTAGAGACCCTAAAGAACAGTACGGTTGCTGTATTAGGGATAGGAGGAGTGGGATCTTTCTCCGCTGAGGCATTGGCACGTTCTGGTGTAGGTCGTCTCATTCTTGTGGATAAAGATGATGTGGATATTACAAACGTGAACCGCCAGATCCATGCACTTATGTCCACTGTAGGACAACCTAAAGCTGATCTGATGAAAGCGCGTATCCAGGACATCAATCCTGACTGTGAAGTAATTGCTCTTAAAATGTTCTACACTGAAGAAACGTACGAAGAGTTCTTCAGCTACGGTCTGGATTATGTCATTGATGCATCAGATACGATTTCTTATAAAATCCACTTGATGAAAGAATGTTTAAAGCGAAAGATACCAATGGTCTCCAGTATGGGGGCGGCGAACAAGATGGATCCTACACGTTTCAAAATGGCAGACATCTCAAAGACCCATACAGATCCAATTGCAAAAGTAATACGAACACGACTTCGTAAAGAAGGAATCCACCGCGGAATTAAAGTGGTATTCTCGGACGAAAGCCCGATTGTCATTCGTGAGGACGTGCGTAAAACAGTTGGAAACGACAAGGCGGAAATTCGCAAAGCGAAAATGCCACCTTCCTCGAACGCATTCGTACCATCTGTTGCAGGTCTTATTCTTGGCGGATATGTAATCAACGATATCCTGAAAGATGTAAAAATTCAGCGTGTTGGTGGTCAACAGTAAATTAAAAGAAGGTCCCGTCAATTTTGACGGGACCTTCTATAGTTATCACATGACTTCATCCTGCACGCCGCCGGTCATTCTTCGTGCGCGGTCCATGATTTGGACGAGCATTTCATAATCTTCGTTTATCGCAACTTGTTGTTCTTCTAAATTCTTAAGTTGTTTTTCAAGAGATTGATTCTTTTGTTTCAGCAAGTGGTTTTCTCTTTGCAATCTTTCACTTTCCAACTGCAAGCGGTAATCAGAGTTTTGACTTTGTTGTAAGTTTTGCAGAAAATGTATGCAGTCATCCAGGGTGATGGAGGAAGCAACAGCTGCATTTCTTACCGGAAGTGGTGCATACTCTTCATCTTCCATATCATATTCGAATGGAAGTTTGTTATCATTTTCGCTTGAAGCGGCTTTTGGTGCAGGCAGCCACTGCATTTCCAGAGGCTGATTTTCGACTTTCCTTTTAGGAACTGGCCCGCTTTTTTGTTTTTGATCCATTTTCGCCAGCTTTTCCTGCGCTCGCTTCTTTTCTTTTCGTTGCTTCTTGGCGATGGCAACTGCAGGTTCATATTTCTTTCTTACTTCGGCATTCCATCTGAAACCACAAGCTGCTGATGTGCGGTTTAACGCATCCCCGACCTCTTCAAAAGCTGCAAGCTGTGTACCACCATCTCTTATGTATCGTAAAACAGTCTCTGCAAGTAATAAATCATCTTCGTGAGACCATGCATCCTGTCTGACTTTCATTTCAATCCACTCCTTAAAACGGTCGTTTTCTACCATCTTTTCCAGAATAGAGAAATAATATACGAAAGTTTACTAGATTAACATAAAAAATAAGGGATACTCGCTCAGCCCTTATTTTTTCCTCTTCGTATTCTCATATATCTGCGCAAGAGCGGTCTCGAATTTGCTCGTATCTTTCGGTTTATAATAAGATTTATGCTTCAACTTGTCCGGTAAATATTGTTGTGCCACCCACCCGCTTGGGTAATCATGAGGGTATTTATATTCTACTCCACGTCCTAAGCTGGTAGCGCCCTTATAGTGGGCATCCTTCAAGTGGGCGGGCACTTCCCCAACAAGTCCTTTCCGGATATCCGCCAAGGCTTCATCCAACGCTTTATAGGCGGAGTTGGATTTAGGAGATAGGCAAAGTTCGATGACGGCGTTTGCCAGCGGAATACGGGCTTCAGGAAAGCCTAAACGTTCAGCAGCTTCAATTGCAGACAATGTCCGTGCCCCGGCCTGCGGGTTGGCTAAACTGATATCTTCATAGGCAATGACAAGGAGGCGTCTTCCGATGCTCACTAGATCGCCCGCTTCAATCAACCTCCCCAAATAATGCAGTGCAGCATCCACATCACTGCCCCGAATGGACTTTTGGAAAGCAGAGAGGACGTCGTAATGTCCATCTCCATCCTTATCATGATAAAAGCTTTTTTTCTGCAGGCATTCTTCCGCCGTTTCCACCCCTATGACAATTTCCCCGTCTTCATTTGGACTTGTGGAAAGTACAGCAAGTTCCAACGCATTCAGTGCCGAACGGACATCCCCGCCGCATCCATTTGCAAAATGCTCCAAAGCTCCATCATCAAGTTTAACCTGTTTTTCTCCAAGACCTCGTTCCTTGTCTTCCAATGCCTGCATGATAACATGCTTGATCTCGATCACAGAAAGAGGATGAAGCTCGAAAATCTGGCATCTGCTCCGAATGGCAGGATTGATGGCATGATAAGGGTTGCTCGTAGTTGCCCCAATTAGCACAATTCTTCCATTCTCAAGGTGGGGCAATAGAAAATCCTGTTTTGCCTTATCCAAACGATGCACCTCATCAAGAATAAGGACGACCTTCCCTGACATCTTTGCTTCTTCCGCCACTATTTCCATATCTTTTTTATTATGAACCACCGCATTCAATGTTCGGAATGCATATTGCGTGCTACCGGCAATTGCTGTGGCTATCGACGTTTTTCCAATTCCAGGCGGTCCGTAAAGAATCATGGAGGAGAGGTGTTTGGCTTTTACCATTCTTTGAATGATTTTACCTTCCCCTACTAGATGTTCCTGTCCGACCATTTCTTCTATTGTGCGCGGCCTCATCCGAAAGGCCAGTGGTTTGTTATTCATTGAAATAAACACCTTCCTGCTTACAATGACATCTAATGTCCCATACCCACTGTACCATAATTATCATCATGGTTTAAAATGTAAAACCTTTGGAATTATGCTATAATAGGATAGATTTTATATAGAGATAGAAATTAGGGAACATAGAAGGGTAGAGACAGTATGCAAGGTGAGCGGAGTATAGGCAGACGGTTGTTTTTGGCGAAATGGTCCATCTATTTCATCGGACTATTCATCATGGCATTTGGAATTGTATTGATGATACGTGCAAACCTTGGCAGTGCGCCATGGGATGTCTTTCATATCGGGCTTTTCTACCAGATTGGACTGACGATTGGTACGTGGTCCATCATAGTTGGCTTTTTTATTTTGGTTATTTCCGCCATTATATCCAAAAAGCTTCCCCAGATGGGAGCTTTTCTGAATATGCTCATGGTCGGGATCTTTATCGATCTGTACTTGATGATTCCGCAGTTGCATACACCCGATACCATCATGGGGAAAATCACGATGCTTATCCTTGGAATTGTTATTATCGGAGTTGGAATAGGCGTTTATATTTCATCGCGGTGCGGGGCAGGCCCAAGGGACAGCCTGATGATTGCTCTGACCGAAGTGACAGGGTGGAAAGTGCAATATATTAGATTAGGAATGGAATTAGTAGTATTATGTTTAGGTTGGCTATTAGGTGGTCCCATTTTTATCGGAACCATACTATTCAGTCTTACCATTGGAAGCATCGTCGGCCTGACACTGCCGGCCTGTCAAAAAACAACGGACTTATTACTTTATAAAATTCAACATAGAAACGATAAAAAGGTAACTTTTCAAATATAGAAATTGAATAGAAAGAGTAGAGGTGTTGGGAAATGAAAATTTCAACCAAAGGACGTTACGGCTTAACTATTATGATTGAACTTGCAAAAAATGTGGGAGAAGGTCCGCTTTCTCTAAAATCGATTGCCCAGACGCATGATTTGTCAGAGCACTATTTGGAGCAACTGATTGCACCTTTACGTAACGCAGGACTGGTAAAAAGTATAAGAGGTGCTTATGGTGGATATATTTTAGCAGATGAGCCTACTAAAATTACAGCAGGAGACATTATTCGAGTTCTAGAAGGACCAATCAGCCCTGTTGAAGTAATTGATGATGAAGAACCGGCAAAGCGTGAACTATGGATCCGTATTCGCGACGCGGTAAAAGACGTATTGGATAGCACAACTCTGGACGATCTGGCCAATTACGAAGGCGGAGATCAAGAAGCTTACATGTTCTATATTTAAGAAATAAATAGGATTAACTAGAATGAAAGGAGGCGTCCTCATTGAAACAGATCTATTTAGACCATGCAGCAACGGCACCTATGCACCCGGCTGTCCTCGATAGTATGCTTCCTGTCATGAAAGAAGATTTCGGAAATCCCTCGAGTATCCACGGTTTTGGGAGAAAAACAAGACATCTGGTGGATGAGGCAAGACATGTTGCTGCCAACGCAATTGGAGCAAAAGAAACGGAAATCATTTTCACAAGCGGCGGGACAGAAGCCGACAATCTGGCCATTATCGGGGTAGCCCGGGCCAACAAATCCCGTGGAAAGCATATCATTACAACACAAATTGAGCACCATGCCGTTCTTCATACATGTGAACAGTTGGAAAAGGAAGGCTTTGAGGTTACCTATCTGCCTGTTGATGAACAAGGGCAGGTTAGACTGGATGACTTGAAAGAGGCACTATCAGACCAAACCATCCTAGTAACTGTCATGTATGGCAACAACGAAGTGGGTACTATCCAGCCCATTAAGCAAATAGGGGAAGTGCTAAAAGAACATCCAGCCTATTTTCATACGGATGCTGTACAAGCCTTCGGACTTCTTCCAATCAAAGTGGACGAACAAGGCATCGATTTCCTCTCCATGTCCTCACACAAAATCAACGGACCAAAGGGAGTAGGGTTTTTATATGCTAGATCGGGCACGAATTTTTCTGCACTTACCTTTGGCGGAGAACAGGAACGGAAACGCCGTGCGGGTACGGAAAATGTAGCAGGCATCGTTGGCTTGAAAACAGCGATTGAACTAAGCATGGAGCAAGCAGAAGAAAAAGTGGCATTGTATAGAAATTTTAAAGAAACCATGCTTCAAATTTGGCACGAAGAAGATGTCTCGTTTCAAATTAACAGCGGATCAGAAGAAACATTGCCACATGTGTTGAATGTTTATTTTCCAGGGACGAATGTGGAGTCCTTGCTTGTCAACATGGATTTGGCAGGAATCGCAGTATCAAGCGGCTCGGCCTGCACAGCAGGCTCCATTGACCCGTCCCATGTCTTAGTCGCCATGTTCGGAAAAGACTCAGACAAAATTGCATCCTCCATCCGCTTCAGCTTCGGACTTGGAAACACAATCGAAGACATCACACACGCTGCCAAAGAAACAGCCAAAGTCGTAAAACGCCTTACGCGTAAAAAATAATTAGCTTATGTGTAAATAAGATTTCCCTGTTGATTGAAGTGCAAGGAGTGAGACTCCTGCGGGAGGTAGCGGTAGGTTGAGACCCCGCAGGCGCATGCCGAGGAGGCTCAAGCATCGCCCCGCGGAAAGCGAACTCCTGGAACGCAAATCAATAGGAGTTATATAGAGTACTGAAATAAATTTAATACGGGGTGATCAAGATGACACAAACACCAAAAGATACCCGTGTAGTAATAGGAATGTCTGGTGGAGTAGATTCATCCGTAGCAGCCCTTCTCCTAAAAGAACAAGGCTACGATGTAATCGGTATATTCATGAAAAACTGGGACGACACCGATGAATTTGGAGTATGTACGGCAACGGAAGACTACAACGATGTCATTCGTGTCTGCAACCAGATCGGAATCCCTTATTACGCGGTAAATTTTGAAAAACAATACTGGGACAAAGTGTTCCAATACTTCTTAGATGAGTACAAAGCGGGACGCACACCAAATCCTGATGTTATGTGTAATAAAGAAATTAAATTCAAGGCTTTCCTTGAGCATGCATTGGACCTTGGAGCAGACTATTTGGCTACAGGCCACTATGCACAAGTGGAGTTCCGCGACGGGGAGTACAAAATGCTTCGCGGACTTGATGACAATAAAGATCAAACCTATTTCTTGAATCAATTAGGTCAAGATCAACTATCAAAAGTAATGTTCCCAATCGGCAATATAGAAAAATCAGAAGTTCGTGAAATTGCCAAACGTGCCAACTTAGCCACCGCAACGAAAAAAGACAGCACGGGTATCTGCTTCATCGGCGAACGCAATTTCAAAGAATTCCTGAGCGGTTACCTTCCTGCCCAACCTGGAAACATGTTGACGATGGATGGAGAAGTCAAGGGAAAGCATGACGGATTGATGTATTATACAATTGGACAACGTCACGGTCTTGGTATCGGCGGAAGCGGAGATCCTTGGTTTGTTATCGGAAAAGATTTGGTGAAGAACGTTCTGTATGTAGGGCAAAGTTTCCACAACGAATTACTATACTCTGATTCCATCACTGCCACCGATATCAGCTGGGTGTCTGACAACCCACCAGCCGATGGAACTTCACTAACTGCCAAATTCCGTTACCGTCAAGCAGATAACAAGGTGACGATTCAGCATTTAGATGATAACAAAGTGAAGGTGATTTTTGATGAACCGGTCAGAGCAATTACTCCGGGACAAGCAGTAGTTTTTTATAATGGGGACGAATGTCTTGGCGGGGGAACGATTGACCATGTGTTCAAAAATAATGAAAAACTTTGGTATGTAGGATAAAAGTGAAAACCTCGATTCCATAAGGAATGGAGGTTTTCTCTATGATATACTAAAAAGACTTATGAAATAGATGAGGTGTCTGAACAGATGAAAGACCATAATGCAAAAGGTATTCAATACCTTCAAGAAGGAAAATACGAGGAAGCACTTGCGGCTTTCTCGAAAGAAATTGAACAGAACCCAGATAACGCGGTAGCATATGTGAACTTTGGAAATGTCCTGAGTGCTGTTGGCGAGCTGGAAAAAGCAATGAAGTTCTTTGAACGTGCGTTGGAAAAAGATGACGCAATCGGAACTGCTCACTACGGTCTAGGAAATGTCTATTATCAACTAGAAAAATGGAACGAAGCTAAAGATCAGTTTGAACTTGCGATGAAAAAAGGTGTGAACGACAGTGACATCTTCTTCATGCTAGGAATGACTTTATTGCCATTTGACCAGCCAAAGCTTGCTCTTCCGTATTTTCAACGTGCTGTAGAATTGAAGCCAGAAGATGCAGAAGCAAGATTCCAATACGGATTGTGCTTAGCAGGCCAAGGCTTGATCAAAGAAGCTACAACAGAGTTTGAAAAGGTGGTAGAGGAGGACCCATTGCATGCGGATGCTTATTATAATTTAGGGGTTGCCTATGCCTACCAAGAAAATAGGGAAAAAGCATTGGAGAATTTGGATAAAGCATTGGACGTCCAAGCAGATCATATGCTAGCTGCCCATGCGAAAAAAATTCTTACAGAAGAAAACTAGGGAAAGGAGGGAAATCCCATGAAGGACCAAAAGCAACAATCCTCTCTCGATTTATTCGAGGAACATGAAAAGTTTATAAAAGGATCGCATCTAGTCACCATTTTCCATAATGAATCCAATATGTATTCAGTGGTGAGGATCAGGGTGACGGAGACGAATGTTGCATATGATGAAAAAGAAGCGGTCGTTACTGGTTATTTCCCTCGTATCCATGAAGACGAGACATACATATTTTTTGGACAGATGAAGGAACACCCTCGATTCGGCCTTCAATTTCATGTAGAGCACTTTCGTAAGGATATTCCGCAAACAAGACATGGTATTGTTCAATATCTTTCAAGTGATCTCTTTTCAGGAATAGGAAGAAAGACGGCCGAGAAAATAGCGGATGCACTAGGTGAAAATGCCATTTCTAAAATATTGGAAAACCCTTCTGTGTTGGATTCCATCCCAAAGCTTGCCGGCGATAAGGCAAAACTGCTGTATGACACGTTGATGGAACATCAAGGGTTAGAGCAGGTCATGATTGCCCTGTCACAGTTTGGATTTGGTCCTCAGCTTTCCATGAAAATTTATCAGGCCTATAAAGATCAGACAATCGAAACGCTTCAGAAGAACCCTTATGCACTTGTGGAAACAGTAGAAGGTATTGGGTTCGCTAGAGCAGATGAACTTGGAAATCATTTCGGGATATCAGGCAATCATCCGGATCGCATCAGGGCAGGCTGCCTGTATATGTTGGAACAGCATTCTATGCAGGATGGTCATTGTTATGTGTACGAGAATCAGCTTACCGAAGCGGTCGTCAGGCTACTAAACGAAAAGCAACATGGTTTAGTTGCAGACTCTGACATTTCTCGGGAAATTTTGCAACTGACGGAAGAGGGAAAGTTAAAAGCAGAAGAAGGTAAAGTGTACTTACCTAGTCTCTATTTTTCAGAGCAAGGGGTGGTGACAAATATCCAAAGGGTGCTGGAACAGACCCAATATGCCGAACAGTTTCCAGAGTCGGAGTTTTTGCTGGCATTAGGTGAACTAGAAGACAGATTGAAGGTTCAGTATGCTCCTTCTCAAAAAGAGGCGATTCAGCAAGCATTAATGACTCCGATGCTACTTTTGACAGGAGGACCTGGTACAGGTAAAACGACCGTTATTAAAGGAATTGTTGAACTGTACGCGGATCTTCATGGTTGTTCTTTGGAACCAAATGATTACAGCAAGGAAGATCCATTCCCCATTATGCTTGTGGCCCCAACAGGCCGTGCTGCAAAGCGAATGAGTGAAGCAACTGGGCTGCCTTCTGTGACCATTCATAGGCTACTTGGCTGGAACGGTTCGGAAGGATTTCAACATGATGAAGAAAATCCCATCCTAGGGAAACTTCTTATTGTGGATGAAGTGTCGATGGTTGATATTTGGCTTGCCAATCAATTATTTAAATCTCTTCCACAAGATGTCCAGGTTGTTTTAGTAGGAGATGAAGATCAGCTTCCTTCCGTTGGTCCTGGTCAGGTGTTAAAAGATTTACTCGCCTCCAAAGTGATACCTACTGTTCAGCTGACAGATATCTACAGACAAGCAGATGGATCGTCTATCATCGAGCTTGCGCATGATATGAAAGACGGTCTAGTGCCAGCAGACATTTCATCTGGACAGAAAGACCGATCTTTTATAAAATGCGGCCAAACGCAAATATTGGATGTAGTAAAAAAGGTGTGTGCAAATGCGCAAAGCAAAGGGTATACAGCACGTGATATTCAAGTGCTTGCTCCGATGTACAGGGGAACAGCTGGAATAGACAAACTAAATGAAATGCTTCAAGAACTTTTTAATCCTAAGAGTGACCAAAGAAGAGAACTGAGCTTCGGCAATGTCGTCTACCGAACAGGTGATAAAGTCCTGCAGCTTGTCAATCAACCGGAAAGTCATGTTTTCAATGGTGACATCGGTGAAGTTGTCTCCATCTTTTATGCGAAAGAAAATACCGAAAAACAGGATATGGTGATTGTATCCTTTGATGGCAATGAGGTAACTTATACGAAGCAGGATCTTGGGCAGATAACCCACGCCTACTGCTGTTCCATACATAAGTCTCAAGGAAGTGAGTTCCCTATTGTGGTATTACCCGTAGTGAAAAGTTATTACAGGATGTTACGAAGGAATCTACTTTACACTGCTGTGACACGTGCCAAACGTTTTTTAATTCTTTGCGGCGAAGAAGAAGCATTAAAACTCGGAGTGCAGCGAGCGGATGAAATGGCAAGGCAAACATCATTGAAAGAAAGGCTTCAAATAAAACAGTCCGGAACGTTGCCAGACGAAGAAGTCATGGATCCTGTCCTCCAAGAAGTCCCTTTCTGGAAAGACGCCAGCATCGGCATGGAAAATATAAGTCCATACGATTTTATGGATGAAGAATAGGTGACGGTGTCAATCGGCTAAAATAGGGTAATTACCAATAGGAAAGAAGCTTGTCCACCAATGGGCAAGCTTTTTTTGGTTTTTACGTGTTCACCTTACTGTTTGATTTCTGCGGCGGTAAAAGTAATGGGACCGTATGCAAAGACACTTAAGTCATCAGAAAACGGACCTTTTTGAGCTGTCAGATAATAGGTTACATTTTTTGCATCAGCAGGAATCACATCCACAAACTGAGTAACAGATTCTGTTGCATCGTCGTTTCCTTCTGCGTCAATTTCTACAATGCTTTGATAAATTAGATTTGCAGGGGAGATGGTCCCTCGATAAATTCTTGTAAATACATCTGCAAATTCCGGCGAGTTGTTGTTTACGTGGTAAAGGCCATTTAGCCATACGACATTCCCTTTTTCGACATCCTTCAGAGTGGCTGTAGCAATGACTTGTGGTTGAGTGCTTAGAGGGAAGGTTAGAGATAAGGGTGTGGTTACAATGGGATCGAATGTTTGATAAGCAAATTCGACTAATGTTGAACTATCCTTCTTATGGTCCTTCTTGTCATGCTTCTCACAGTGATCCTTCTTATCATGCTTCTTATAGTCAAATTTTGCTGCGTCGTCTTCCATAGCCATTTTGTGTTCACTTTTGTAATAATAATATTTAGGCATAAATTTTCACCTCCTTCTAATGAATTCTTTACATACTATTCGATTTGCGAAATACTGCTTGGTCAATGGTGGAGAAAATTGGCCTGTTTTTGAATTGAAACACCTATTTTAAAATGGAAAACCTTTCGCAGTATCATCAGAACCATTCAAACAAAAGCTAGTAATGTTCGAAAAGAGGTGGATTCTTTGAGAACATTTTCTCGAGTGATTGGGATGCTAATTTACGATACGGCATCCGGGAATAAGGTTGGCCGAGTAAAAGATCTTTGCATGGAAGAACCAGGGCGCATCAAAGGACTGATCATCGATGGAAAAGGCATTTTCCATCGAGCCAAATTTCTTCCATTCGAATATATTCACTCCTTTGGCGATGAAGGAATCATGGTGGGAGAGCACGCTCTTCAACCCATTACCAAAAAGGACGGACAAGTGTACTATCACCATTTTCACGGTATAAAAGGCAAATCGTTTATAACGGGAGAAGGGGATAAGCTTGGTCTTTTGGATGATGTATATTTCGAAGAGGAAACGGGCACAATCGTAGGATATGAGGTAACGGACGGTTTTTTCGCAGATCTGTCAGAAGGAAAGAAGATTATAAAGAATCCTACAGATCTTGTTATTGGAAAAGATACCGTCGTCGTTTCTGTACTATCCTAACGCGAGGTGTCAATGATGGTCCTTTGTTGTCCTAATTGCAAAAGTAAAGATATCGGCAAAATCGGTGTGAATCAGTATTATTGTTGGGGTTGTTTTATTGAGCTTTCCGTTTCCAAAGGAATGGTCCATACTCATCAGGTGGAAGAGGATGGGACGTTAAGTTCTTTGGATGATTTGTTTCATGAAGACGATCGACAAATTAGTATGTAACTAAAAATGGGAGTGAGTCGCATGAACAGAGCTATGACATCCTTGTTAATGATTGGCCTTGGAGCCGCTGCCACTCGACTTAGCCGAAATAATGATGTGCAAAACTTTTTGGGAGATATGACCTCCAAACGTAATATGAAGAAAATGAGAAAGCAAGCCAAGCGATTGTTTTCTTAATATGTGAGCCCGTTCCTATAGTAGGAGCGGGTTTTCTATTTTGATTTCCGTTCCAGGCGCTTCGCTTGCCTGCGGGCGGTCCGTGAGCCTCCTCACTCCGCTTCAGGGGTCTCACCTGTCCCTTCCTCCCGCGGGCGTCTGCGCGCCTTCCACTCCAATCAACTAGTTGACTGTCGTTTTACACTTTGGACAGTCCCCGCCTATTATGATTTAACATTATGTATAGTGAAATACTCATCTAAAGAAAGTAGAATGAATATAAAGTTCTAATTATTCAAACAATTTATTTTTATTAGCATTCATCAAAAGGAGGTTCATGTATGTCCGACAAAGTGATGATTGGTTTAATTCAGGCGTCGAATGATGTGGATGGCAAGGAAGCTGTTGAGATCCACAAGAAGGCGGCCATCGAAAAGCATATTAAGCTGGTAAGGGAAGCGAAAGCGAAAGGTGCACAGATCATCTGCCTGCAGGAGATCTTTTATGGTCCGTACTTTTGCAGTGAACAGAATGCTAAGTGGTATGAGGCAGCCGAGGAAATACCTAACGGGCCAACAACCAAACTGTTCCAGGATCTTGCAAAGGAGCTTGAAGTGGTTATTGTTCTTCCGATTTACGAACGGGAAGGAATCGCGACTTATTATAATACCGCAGCGGTCATTGATGCGGACGGAAAATATCTTGGTAAATACCGAAAACAACATATCCCGCAGGTTGGAGTGGGGGACCAGGGGCACGGCTTCTGGGAAAAATTCTACTTTAAACCGGGGAATCTTGGGTACCCGATTTTTGATACGGCATACGCAAAAGTTGGCGTGTACATATGTTATGACCGCCATTTTCCTGAGGGAGCACGCTTACTTGGTTTAAAGGGAGCGGAAATAGTATTCAATCCATCTGCCACTGTGGCAGGACTCTCTGAATACCTGTGGAAGCTTGAACAGCCTGCACATGCAGTAGCAAACGGCTATTATGTGGGGGCCATCAACAGGGTAGGAGTGGAAGGCCCTTGGAAGATGGGCGAATTTTATGGACAGTCCTATCTGGTGGACCCGAGGGGGTCTTTCGTTTCCATCGGAAGCAGAGATCAGGATGAAGTGATCATCGGTGAGATGAACAAGAAACTGATTCGTGAAGTGAGAGATGTATGGCAGTTTTATCGTGATAGAAGACCTGAAACATATGAAGAAATGACAGCACTTTTACCGTAAAGGTTGAGAGGTGGCTCATTCGTAGTTTGTGAACCTAATTCCTACATAGAATCCTGGGCACATGCGTCGATTTGGGTCACTTTTTTTCTTGCGAGTCTGCAAAAAAAGGAGCGTGGGTGTGTGAAAGGAGCAACGAAACGAATAGACCTGGAAAATTTGGCCGTGAATTTTATGGAAGCAAAGCCCGGATTGACGGATAGGGAAGCGGTGGAAGAGGCAAATCGCTGTCTGTACTGCTATGATGCTCCCTGTATAGTTGCCTGTCCAACAAGTATTGACATTCCTTCTTTTATCAAAAAAATTGCATCAGGCAACCTGAAGGGTTCCGCGAAAACAATTATGAGTGCCAATCCGGTCGGTGCAAGCTGCTCACGTGTATGTCCGACAGAGGAGTTGTGTGAAGGGGCTTGTGTTTTGAACCATCATACAAAACCGATTGTCATTGGCGACCTCCAGCGATATGCCACTGATTGGGCTATACGAAACGATCAGACACTTTTCGAAAAGGGTAAATCCAATGGTAAAAAAGTGGCGGTTGTGGGTGGTGGACCAGCGGGACTTTCTGCAGCGAGGGAACTTGCGTTGCTAGGATTTCAAGTAACGATTTTTGAAGCCGAGAAGGAAGCGGGTGGGTTGAACACGTATGGGATTGTTTCATTCCGGCTTCCAAAACGGGTTTCCTACTGGGAAGTGGACCAGGTAAGAAGCTTAGATGTTGAAATCCGTACAAGTACAAGAGTAGGGGTGGACATCTCTGTAGAGGAGATTCTTTCCGAATACGACGGTGTCATTTTAGCAATCGGAATGTCAAGTGTTCCTATGCTTGGAATAGATGGGGAGGATCTAAATGGCGTTTATGACGCAATAGAATTCGTCAAAGACACTAAAACGAATTCTATTTCTGATAAGTTCCTTGGAAAAAATGTGGTGGTGATCGGAGCAGGAAATACCGCTATAGACGGAGCTACCTGTTCAATTAGGCTTGGAGCGGAAAATGTGAAAATTCTATATCGTAGAACACAGGAAGAGATGACTGCCTATGATTTTGAGTACGAGTTCGCCAAGCAGGATGGAGTAGAATTCCGTTGGCTTACTGCACCAAATCGAATTATTGGAAATGAAAAAGGCGAGGTCACGGCCATTGAATGTGTGAAGATGGAGCTTGGTGCACCAGGTCCAGATGGGAGAAGAAGACCTGTGAAGGTGGAAGGTTCCGAATTTACCCTGCAGGTGGATGCTGTCATTAAAGCTATCGGGCAGACAAGATACACGAAACTGATTGAGGAATTTGGACTCACACATGATGGGGGAGTGGTGAAAATAGATCCGTTTTCGCATCAGACATCCCATGAGCAGGTGTTTGCTTGTGGAGACGTCGTGTTCGGTAAAGGTCAGGGCGAGGCGATGGTCGTAACGGCTGCTGAACAGGGGAAGCTTACCGCCTACGCACTCTATGAGAAATTGGTGAAAAGTAAAATAGAAACGGCCTAATAATTTTGTGAGGGGGGAAAGCATTGGCAGATCTATCGATAAATTTGGCAGGAATAAAATCACCAAACCCTTTTTGGCTAGCTTCCGCACCACCGACAAACTCGGGCTATCAGGTGCAGCGTGCTTTTGAAGCAGGCTGGGGAGGGGCTGTATGGAAAACGCTCGGGGACCCGATCATCAATGTATCATCGAGGTTTGCTGCGGTAAGTTTTAACGGGCAGCGAGTGGCAGGTTTTAATAATATTGAGCTTATCACGGACAGACCATTGGAAGTGAACTTAAGGGAAATCGCGGAAACTAAAAAGAGGTTTCCGGACAGGGCGGTAATTGCTTCCTTGATGGTCGAACCAAAACAAGAGAAATGGCATGAAATCGTCAAAAAGGTGGAAGCGGTCGGGGTGGATGGACTGGAGTTGAACTTCGGCTGTCCGCACGGAATGGCGGAACGCGGTATGGGCTCTGCTTCAGGTCAGGTTCCAGAGCTGGTGGAAAAGCAAACATACTGGGCAAAAGAAGCGGCTAAGACTCCTGTGATTGTAAAACTGACTCCTAACATCACGGATATCACTGTGACAGCGGAGGCAGCAGTCAGAGGTGGAGCGGATGCGGTAAGTATGATCAATACGATCAACAGTCTTGCAGGAGTGGATCTGGATAGCTGGAATACGGTCCCGCATGTTGGTGGCAAAGGAGCTCATGGCGGGTATTGTGGTCCTGCTGTAAAGCCTATCGCACTTAATATGGTCGGGGAATGTGCTAGAAACCATCGAATTAATGTACCTATTTCCGGGATGGGTGGCGTTTCGAACTGGCAGAATGCCGTGGAATTCATGCTGATGGGTGCAACAGGCGTACAAATCTGTACAGCCGCCATGCACCACGGTTTCCGAATAGTTGAAGACATGATTGATGGCCTGAACAACTATTTGGATGAAAAAGGGATAGCAAGAGTCATGGATCTTGTAGGGAAATCTGTACCTAAGTACTCAGATTGGGGCAATCTCGATCTGAATTATAAAATAGTAGCTAGAATCAATCAGGATACTTGTATCAACTGTAATAAATGCCATATCGCCTGTGAGGATACGTCCCACCAGTGCATCGATATGCTGAAGGACCCTGCAGGTAGATCCTATTTACAGGTGAGGGAAGAGGATTGCGTAGGCTGTAATTTATGCTCAATCGTCTGTCCGGTGGAGGATGCCATCAGCATGGTGGAGCTTCCGCATGAACAACCGCCAATGACATGGAACGACCGGCAGACCGCCCTTGGTTTATTAAAGCAATGTGAAGTGGATACGGTTAAATAAGGGGGAAGAAACAAAAATGGCAGCAAAAAAACTAATAAAGAACGGAATAATTGTAACAGCAAGCGACCAGTATGAAGCGGACATTTTGATTGACGGAGAAACGATCTCCTCCATCGGACTAAATCTGTCTTCAGCCGATGCAGAAGTGATTGATGCAAAGGGATGCTATATATTCCCTGGAGCAATTGACCCGCATACCCATTTGGATATGCCCTTTGGAGGTACCGTTACAAAGGATGATTTTGAAAGTGGAACGATGGCTGCGGCTTTTGGGGGCACGACAACCGTTATCGATTTTTGCTTGACGGAAAAAGGGAAGCCGCTTCAAAATGCCATTCAGACCTGGCATGACAAGTCAAAAGATAAAGCGGTCATCGATTACAGTTTCCATTTGATGATAGGCGAAATAAATGAAAAGGTTTTAAATGAGCTACCTCAAGTAATTGATAGCGAAGGAATTACCTCTTTCAAAGTGTTCATGGCCTATAAAAATGTGTTTCAGGCGGATGATGCCACGTTGTTTCATACCTTAAAGGCGGCCAAGGATCTTGGGGCGCTTGTCATGGTCCATGCAGAAAACGGGGATGTCATTGATTATCTGACAAAGGAAGCATTGAAAAACGGCAATACGGATCCGATTTATCATGCACTCACAAGACCGCCAGAGGTGGAAGGAGAAGCAACAGGAAGAGCTGCACAGCTTACTTCCCTTGCAGATTCTCAGCTTTATGTGGTCCATGTATCCTGTGCAGAGGCGGTAGAAAAGATAGCAGAGGCAAGAAACAAAGGGGTGGAGATCTGGGGGGAGACTTGTCCACAATATTTAGCCCTTGATCAAAGCTATTTGGAAAAGCCGAATTTTGAAGGTGCTAAATATGTCTGGTCGCCGCCACTGCGTGAAAAGTGGCACCAAGAAGTTTTATGGAATGCGCTCAAAAGCGGTCAGCTTCAAACACTCGGATCTGATCAATGCTCTTTTGACTTTAACGGACAAAAGAGTCTAGGGAAAGGTGATTTCACGAAAATACCGAATGGTGGACCGATGATTGAAGACCGAGTCAGTATCCTATTTTCCGAGGGTGTGAAAAAGGGACGTATATCCATCAATCAGTTCGTGGATATCGTATCCACACGTGTAGCAAAACTTTTCGGGATGTTCCCGAAGAAAGGGACCATTTCCGTCGGTGCCGATGCGGATATCGTCATTTTTAATCCGGACCATGAGCGCACCATTTCGGCTTCTACCCACCATATGGCCGTTGATTATAATGCTTTTGAAGGAATGAAAGTAACCGGAGAGCCGGTTTCCGTGATGGTGCGAGGAGAGTTTGTCGTTCGCGATAAGCAGTTTGTCGGAAAGGCCGGAAGCGGGCAATATATAAAACGGAACAAGTATGGAGCGACCTCCCAGTTAAAACAGAACGAAACACTGTCCATTTAAACTACCAATCCTAAAAACTACATCCTGCCAACCTCCGTATGCTTGACCTACAAAACTCACTTAGGTCAAGCATTTGTTGTATCTACCTTGTCTAATTTAAAGAGTTTTATAGCTGGTGATTGGAGCAATAGGCGTAGACTCCAGCGGGGGGATAGCGACAATCTTGAGACCCCGCAGGGCGAAGCACGAGGAGGCTCAAGGTCGCCCCGCGGAAAGCGAAGCCGTTTGCGGAAATCACCAGCGGTGTATAACAGGGCCTTAAATTTAGTTAATGGGGTGTTGAGATGAAAAAGAATGAAAGCTATTTAAAATCACCGGACCTTCTACCGATTTCTCATTCTGCGAGAAAAATCGGTACATTAGGTTTTGCGGTCATGTGGGTTGGGATGGCAGTGGTACTCGCAGCGTTTGCCATTGGAGGAGCAGGTGTTCAAAGTTTATCGCTCGGATGGGTTATTGTGGCGACCATTATCGGAAGTGTTGCCATCGGTTTATTCATGACGATTACAGGGGACATCGGCATTGAACATGGACTCTCATTCCCTGTATATATGCGGGCGCCATTCGGTACGATAGGGACACATATCCCTTCCATTATCCGTGGATTGGCTGCATCCTTCTGGTTTGGTATCAATACGTTCTTTGGTGCCACCGCCATGAACGCCATTCTTTTTACATTGACTGGCTTTGATAACTGGTTTGTCTGTTTCCTCCTATTTGCTGCCGTCCAGCTACTAAATACGGCACTGGGAATCAAAGCGGTAGAACGATTTGCGGATCTCGCTGCACCAATCATCATAATCATTTCTGCCTGGATGTACACCACCCTCTCAGAAAGTGCATTGGAACAAGGAAGAGAGGTATGGTCATGGATTGAAAGTCCGGTGACAGGAGGGGCAGCGGTAACAGCTTTCCTTATCGTCATTTTCAGTAATATGGGCTTCTGGGCAACATTAGCTGCGGACATTCCATCCATTTCCCGGTTTATCAAAGCCCCAAAATATGAAAGGAATTGGCTGAAGCGGAATAAGTCCAGCATTGTAGGTAGTGTGATTGCTTTGCCGATTACACAAACCTTTATGGTAGCTATCGGTGGTGTTTCTTATATCGCAGTATCGAACTACGATCCTGTCGTTGCGCTGCAGGAAGCTGCAACAGGAATTGTTCTTGGAGTACTTTTGTTGATGATCATATTTGCACAATGGTCCACCAATGCTTCCGCCAACCTGATTCCAGCTGCAACAATCTTCTCTAATGTCGGTGGTCCGAAAGTTCCGTTCTGGGCGGGCGTTGTGATTGCAGGAGTCGTTGGTTCGGTCGTTCAACCATGGAACCTGTTTGATATTTTGATACCGGTCCTGTTAATTGTAGGAGGCATTCTATCTGCTATCGTAGGGATATTGTTTGCGGATTACTACTTGTTGAGAAAACGGAGAGTAAATGTCCAAGATTTGTATGAAGACAATGGACAATTCCGATACACGAAAGGATTTAATATTGCTGGATTCATCTCTTGGTTTGTTGGAGGAGCGGCTGCTTACTATTTGGCCAACTACTCGTTCATTGTCGGTTTTGTAGTAGGTGGAGGCTTGTATTACGTCCTTGCGAAATATTGGTATTTCAAAAAATATCAGCAAGCGGAAATCGAAGACCCGGATGATGAAAAATACCTTGGAATCACCGTCGGAAGGGATTGGGTTATTCTCGATGAGGCGGATGCTTACGAAGAACCAAAGGAGCTTTCGAGCTGACTATTTGAGAGGAGGAATATTTTTTGAGTGATTATCAACAATATATAGCAGAAAAAGATAAGATAGATTTTTTCATAAATAAAGGGTTCCGTATCAAGAATGTAGAAGAGAACTTAGAGGGAGCGTTTCTTGTCCTGGAAATGAACGATGGAAAAAAAGACATTCCTCATGAAGAGACTCTACACATCAAACATGCAGATTCGCGGAAATATTTTGCCTCCCTATTAATCAAACAGCAGCGGCAAGAAAGTTAATAAAATCCTCATAGTTTGAGCAAGGTTGGAATAAAATCATGTAAACTGCATCGTGAAGGGAGTATTCTTTTTATGGAATATCAATTGAAATGCAAAGAAAGCGCTTATCCTTGTGAGGTAACCATTGATGAGGATAACAACAGGTTTACGATCCGTAAGGCGGATTCGAGCGGGGAATTCTTCAATTCTCCCGAAGAACTGGTAAATTGGATTTTGGAGAACTGGGATTCAAGTGACTTCAATGACGAAGGGGAATTTCAGGAAATGGTCCAGGAAATACAGTTGTATTTTCCGATAAATAATTAAGTGTTAATAAAAGATGACATGTTGGGATATACCGGACATGTCATCTTTTGTGTTATTTTGTCAGAATTTTTAATTAAATTACGCACCAGCTTACGTTATAATAAAAGTATGGTTTTAGGACCTAGTAATAAGAAAGAGGTGAATAGATGAAAACCATGCTGTCCCTAAAGGAAATTATGAATCGGAAACAGTTTGAAAGATCCGAAGTAATAGCAGGGGAACAAGGCATGCACCGCCAAGTGAAATGGGTTCATGTCGTAGAGATAACCAATATAGAAAAGCTGTTGAATGGACAAGAACTGATATTATCCACAGGAGTATCTTTCGGTGAGAATATGGGGAAGTTCCGTTCATTTGTCCAACAGCTGATAAACTGTCAAGCTGCCGGTTTATGTATTGAAAAAGGTGCCTATATCTCCTCCATCCCACAGGAAATAATTGATTTAGCCAATGCCGAACAATTCCCTCTCATCCTCTTTCATCAGGAAGTGTCATTTGTAGATATTACGCAAGATATTCATTCTGTCTTGATAAACCAGCAATATCAGATGATCTCTCAATTGGAAAGCTACTCTCAGACCTTGAACAAGAAATTGTTAACCATCACCCATGAGCTTGAAATCCTCATCTACCTACAAGAACATTTGGAAACACAGATTATATACGAAAACGGTAACCAGGAAAAGTTCTTCATCCCTGATGTACCCATTCATGAAAGGAAAAAGCTCCTTTGCTCCGTGAAGTCCGATTCGCCAAAGGGAAAATACTTAAAGGAATCTGTGCAGGTGCTCGACAAACAGCATGGTATCATTCATATCCTTTCACAAAACCGAACGATGAGCGAGTTCGACCATCTTCTTTTGGATCGAACCGTTACAGCCCTCGCCCAGCATATTCTAAGAGGGTTGTATGTGGAGGAAAAGAGAAGATTGGAAGAAAGCGAGTGGCTTCGAAGTTGGCTAGAAGGTGGTCAGAGCAAGGAATCCATCCGCGATTTTCTGGGACGGAATGAAGCTATTTTTCATAAAGGTGGAGTAGTCCTTCTTTGTAAAAAGAAGAATCAGCTGGCGCCCTCTTTGGACAAAACCTATCTGACACTCTTATTCCGCTCCATTTTCGAACAGCAGGGTTTCTCGGTATTTTTTACGGAAATGAAAAACACGCTGACAGTCATCTTGATCAACAGAAGGGAGGAACGAGGTTGGAAGGAGAGGCTTTTCGAAGGTGCCTCTGTCCTTCTTGGGAAGCAAAAAGATAACAAAGGGAATTACACGTTACGCCTTGCGGTAGGGAAATACGTCCAACCGCTTGATCAGCTTTCGAGAAGTTATCAATCTTCCTGGGAGGCTTTGCAGATACAGGAACAGTTGCTGAAAGAAGAGCATTTTTCCTTTTTTGAAGACCTTCATATTTACCGTCTTATTTCGTTCATGCAAAAGCATCATGATCTACGTGATTTTGTCATGGAATATTTGGAGCCTGTGATTATCTATGATCAAAAGAATAATGGAAAGCTACTCGAAACGTTAAAAATCTATCTAGCTTGTAACGGATCGAAGAAAGAGACGGCGAGCAGGCTCTATATCGTCAGACAGACACTCTATCACAGGATACAGAAGCTCGAGAATTTGTTGGGGGAGGACTTCATGAATTCCGAAAAGAGATTGGTGATCGAGTTCATGGTGATGGTATATGAATACTTGAATACAACTAATGCGTATTTGGACGGGGATAGCAAGACATATTCCGTCTAACGTGTATAGAAAGGCTGGTTTACTCAGGAAACCAACCTTTCTTTTTTTCTGGCAAAATGTCAGGGCCAAAACCTTATCCATTTTACATTTTGTCTAATGAAAGCCTTTCTATTTTGTCAGATAATAGTCATAAGTTCTAAAAATTCTATTAATGAATGAGGAGGACAAAACATGACAATCACTTCAAAAGAAACAGCGGTTTTGCAGAATTTCATAGATGGAAAATGGGTGGATTCCAAGGGAACGGAACAGATGGAAGTAATCAACCCTGCAACAAAAGAGTGCTTGGCGAAAGTTCCCATCTCGACCAAAGGGGATGTGGAGGAAGCAGTTAAGGCGGCCAAGTCCGCTTTTCAAACGTGGAAGAATACACCGGTCCCTAAGCGTGCCCGTATTATGTATGCTTATCACCACCTGTTGACGGAAAATCATGAGGAGCTGGCAAAGCTGATCGTGCTCGAAAACGGAAAAGCTTTCAAGGAAGCGCATGGGGAAGTACAGAGAGGCTTGGAGTGCGTGGAGTTTGCAGCAGGTGCCCCGACTTTGATGATGGGGGAAACCTTATCCAATATAGCAGAAGAAATTGACTCCAGTATGTACCGGTATCCTCTCGGAGTAGTGGGGGGAATTACACCTTTTAACTTTCCGATGATGGTTCCGCTATGGATGTTCCCACTTGCGATCGCTTGCGGAAATACGTTTGTGCTGAAGCCTTCAGAGCGTACGCCAATGCTCGCCAATCGGTTAGTGGAGCTATTTTCAGAAGCCGGAGCGCCGGATGGGGTGTTGAACATCGTCCATGGGGCACATGATGTGGTAAATGGTCTCCTAGATCATGAGGATGTCAAAGCGATCTCCTTTGTGGGATCCCAACCTGTAGCGAAATATGTGTATGAAACCGCAGCGAAAAATGGTAAAAGGGTTCAGGCGCTATCAGGAGCGAAGAACCATCATGTGGTCATGCCAGATGCGAACATGGAAAAAGCAGCTCAGCATATTTTGACTTCCGCATTCGGGAGTGCCGGTCAGCGATGCATGGCATGCAGTGCGGTGGTAGTTGTCGGTGATAATGACCAATTTGTAGAAGAATTGAAAAATAAGGCCAACTCTCTGACAATTGGAAACGGTATGGATGAGGAAGTATTGTTAACGCCTGTCATTCGTGAAAGCCACAGGGAAAAAGTACTTGCGTATATCAAGCAAGGAGTTAAAGAAGGCGCATCCCTCATCAGGGATGGACGGAAGGAAATGGAGGAGATGTCAGAAGGCAACTACCTTGGGCCAACCATCTTCGACCACGTGACTCCTGAAATGACGATTGCCAAGGAAGAAATTTTCGCACCGGTACTGAGCCTTCTTCGGGCAAAGGACCTTGATGAAGCATTGTCTCATATCGAAAAATCCCGTTTCGGAAATGGTGCCACCATTTACACAAAAGATGCCAAGTCGGTGAGACAGTTCCGTGAAGAAGCTGATGCTGGCATGATCGGTGTGAATGTAGGTGTGCCTGCAACCATGGCATTCTTCCCGTTCTCAGGTTGGAAAGACTCCTTCTACGGAGATCTCCATGTAAACGGAAAAGACGGAGTGAATTTCTTTACCCGTAAAAAAATGATTACATCAAGATTCGATTTTTGAAATAAGGATTAGTTAATAGAATATCCCAGCTGTTGATTGGAGCACAGGGCGAAGACTCCTCGAAAATGCTACGCATTTTCTTCGTGCGATGTTTAGCTGTCGAAGCCTTCCTTGTCCTACGGGAGGTAGCGCTTAGAGGAGACCCCGCAGGCTTGCCGAGGAGGCTCCGCAAGCGCACCGTGGAAAGCGAAGCCCTGTGCGGAAATCAACAGCGGCGATGGAATTTCCCCAAATCCTTAAAAATGGAAAGGGTGTATCGGATGGCGAAAGTAAATCAGACGCAAGAACACAACTTATTGGCTCAGGATGATCGCTATGTATGGCATTCCATGAAACCTTATAACCCAACTTCCACAATGGTGGTGAAAGAGGCAAAAGGTGCGTGGGTAACAGATATTGACGGGAACCGTTATTTAGACGGAATGTCGGGTCTTTGGTGTGTGAATGTCGGTTACGGAAGAACGGAACTTGCAGAAGCCGCGTATGAACAGCTGAAAGAACTGGCTTATTTTCCATTAACTCAAAGTCATGTCCCTGCCATCAAGCTTGCCGAAAAGCTAAACGAGTGGCTAGGGGAGGAATACGTCATCTTTTTTTCCAACAGTGGCTCAGAAGCGAATGAAACAGCTTTTAAAATTGCGAGGCAGTATCATGCCCAGCGTGGCGATGCGAACCGCTACAAAATCGTTTCCAGATACCGTTCTTATCACGGAAATACAATGGGCTCCCTTGCCGCCACAGGTCAGGCGCAACGAAAATATAAATATGAACCATTAGCTCCAGGCTTTGTGCATATCCCGCCACCGGACACATATAGGATGGAAGATGCCCAAACGGAAGATCCCATGAAGATGCGCTGCGTGAAGGATGTAGATCAGGTGATGACCTGGGAGCTCAGTGAAACCATAGCAGCCATGATCATGGAACCGATCATAACAGGGGGAGGAATTCTTACCCCGCCTGACAATTACATGGGGGCAGTCGCTGAAATTTGTAAAAAACATGGCGCCCTTTTGATTGTTGATGAAGTAATATGTGGTTTCGGAAGAACAGGAAAGCCATTTGGATTTATGAATTATGGCGTGAAACCCGACATCATCACGATGGCCAAAGGAATCACCAGTGCATACCTCCCGCTGTCTGCAACGGCGGTGAAGAAGGAGATCTATGAACAATTCAAAGGGACAGAAGAATATGATTACCTGCGTCATGTCAACACTTTTGGCGGAAGCCCTGCATCATGTGCCTTGGCATTGAAAAATCTTGAAATCTTGGAGAATGAAAAACTAATAGAGCGTTCTGCTGAAAAAGGAGCAGTATTATTAAGTGAACTCAGATCACGATTATCGGATCATCCATATGTCGGTGATGTGCGTGGAAAAGGGCTACTAGTCGGATTGGAACTTGTTAAAAACAAGGGTACGAAAGAGCCGATTGAAATAGAGAAGATAAATGGGGTCATTGCTTCATGCAAAAAGAAAGGCTTGATAGTGGGGAAAAACGGGGCCACAGTCGCAGGATTCAATAATGTGCTGACCCTTTCACCACCTCTGTCAATCAGTGATGAAGACCTTCAGTTCATCATTAAGACGGTTGCGGATTCTATTTTGGACTTGAAGTAAAATGACCGTATAAATACTTATAACTAAATAGAGAATAACGAGTAGGAGGCGTTTCTCTTGGAAAATCAGAAGAAATGGCTGTTACGGCTAGGTACACTTCTACTCGTTATGATTATTTTGTATGTCTTCATGAAGCTGAGTCCCTTATGGGAGCCAGTTTTGAGGGTTTTATTTATTATTAGTATCCCGTTTTTCATTAGTATTTTTATAACATATCTATTGCACCCGGTAGTAGAATACACACACAACAGAGGAATGCCGAGACCTATCGCAATTCTTCTCATCTATCTTTTGTTCTTTGGTGGAATCGGCCTCTTAGCCTACAAAGGAATACCTGTCATCATTGATCAGCTGTGGGAGCTGTCAGACAACTTCCCACGTTTGGCTCAAACATATAGTGGTTGGATCAAGCAGATTCATAGCTCCACCTCCAGTTGGCCGGACGGAATTCATGAGAGGGTAGATCAGACCTTCAGTGAATTTGAAGGGATGTTATCCAATCTTTTGACTAGGGTTGTAGCGGGTTTAAAAGGACTGTTAAATTCTTTTTTCATTCTGATTGTCATCCCTTTTATTGTGTTTTACCTATTAAAGGATTATGACCAAGTGAAGAAAACCCTCTGGTATCTTACCCCGAGGAGATGGCGCGAGCCAGGTATGGCCTTTTTAAAAGATGTGGACATCTCCCTTGGCAGCTATATAAGAGGGCAGCTGACTGACTGCTTAATTATTGGTTTTCTGGCAACGGCTAGCCTTTGGTTGAGTGGAATGAAATACCCTTTGGTGCTTGGTGTGATTATAGGAATAACTAATATTATCCCTTATTTTGGACCAATTATCGGTGCATTTCCTGCTGTCATCATTGCTGCCACGATTTCAGTGAAAATGGTTTTTCTTGTCATTATCATCATCTTTGGCCTGCAGTTTGTAGAGGGCAATATATTATCTCCTTTAATTGTCGGAAAGAGTCTGCATATCCACCCAGTCTTCATCATTTTGGCTTTGCTGATTGGTGGAGAGATTGCGGGTGTGGTCGGCTTGATTTTGGCTGTACCGGTATTTGCTGTCATGAAGGTGACTCTGACTCATCTTACCGCTCATTTCATCAAACATTGACAACGGACTTTCTGTTGCATATAATCGAAGCATAATAGCTACATACATTAATTCAAAGAAGGATCTGAGTACGTTACAGTCCATCCTGACGAGCACATTGCTCAGGTAGAGAGGAATTCCATGGCTGAAAGAATTCCAGGATGAAGGGTAAGGGAAAGCTAATCCGGAGAGCAGGGTAAAATCCTGCCGGCTTGCACCGTTAAAGCAATCTGAGAGATGATGGAATTTTTCTGTCATAATCAGGGTGGTACCGCGAGAACACTCTCGTCCCTGTTTTAGGGACGGGAGTTTTTTGTTTTCCTGAGAAGGAAACAGGAGTAATGACAGTAACATTTAAAGGAGGAAAATATCATGAAACACCTAACATCCGCTCAAGTACGTCAAATGTTCCTAGACTTCTTCAAAGAAAAAGGACATTCGGTAGAACCTAGCGCATCCCTTGTCCCCCATGAAGATCCATCCCTACTATGGATCAACAGTGGAGTCGCAACATTAAAAAAATACTTCGATGGACGTGTCATTCCGGCAAACCCTCGTATTTGCAACGCGCAAAAATCTATCCGCACAAACGATATTGAAAACGTAGGGAAAACTGCCCGTCACCACACTTTCTTTGAAATGCTGGGTAACTTCTCCATCGGCGAGTACTTCAAGAAAGAAGCAATCGATTGGGCGTGGGAGTTTCTTACAAGCGAAAAATGGATTGGATTTGACCCTGAAAAACTATCCGTTACGATTCATCCGGAAGATGAAGAAGCATACCAGTACTGGAATGAAATTATTGGTGTTCCAGCTGAAAGAATCATTCGCCTTGAGGGCAACTTCTGGGACATCGGAGAAGGCCCAAGTGGACCGAACACGGAAATTTTCTATGACCGTGGAGAAAGCTATGGTAACGACGAAAATGATCCGGAACTATATCCTGGAGGCGAGAATGAACGATACCTGGAAATTTGGAACTTGGTATTCTCCGAGTTCAACCACAACCCAGATCATACATACACACCGCTTCCAAAGAAAAATATTGATACAGGTATGGGCCTTGAGCGTATGGTATCTGTTATTCAAGACGTACCAACGAACTTTGATACAGATCTTTTCATTCCGATTATTGAAGCGACTGAAAATGTTTCTGGTGAAAAATACAGAACTGATATAGAAAAAGATGTCGCATTCAAAGTGATTGCAGACCATATCCGTACCGTGACATTTGCAGTCGGAGACGGTGCCCTTCCTTCCAACGAAGGCCGTGGCTATGTTCTTCGCCGCCTATTAAGAAGAGCGGTTCGATACGCAAAGCAACTTGGCATCAACCGTCCGTTCATGTACGATCTTGTGCCGGTTGTAGCGGAAGTCATGGTGGATTTTTATCCGGAAGTAAAAGAAAAGCAGGACTTCATCCAACGGGTAGTGAAAACGGAAGAAGAGCGTTTCCATGAAACACTGAATGATGGCTTGGCGATCCTTTCTACTGTCATAGCAAAAGCGAAAGAGGAAGGGAATACAGTGGTTTCCGGTGCAGACGCATTCCGTCTTTATGATACGTACGGATTCCCTGTTGAGCTAACAGAAGAGTATGTGGAAGAACAGGGCATGTCTCTTGATCACGAAGGGTTCGAACGAGAGATGGAAGGACAGCGTGACCGCGCTCGTTCCGCTCGTCAAGATTCCAGTTCCATGCAGGTGCAATCTGGAGTGCTTGGGGAAATCCGCTCAGAAAGCAGTTTTATCGGATATGACCAGCTTTCCTCAGAAACAACACTTTCCGTTATTGTCAAAGATGGACAGCTGGCAGATTCAGCCGTGACCGGTGATGAGGTCCAGGTTATTTTGGCGGAGACACCTTTTTATGCAGAGAGCGGTGGACAGATTGCAGACCACGGCTATATCGTGACAGAATCCGGAAGAGGATTTGTGAAGGATGTTCAAAAAGCTCCTAATGGCCAGAATTTACACACTATCGTTGTAGAAGAAGGTGTGTTGAACAGGGAGCAGACGGTGAAAGCGGAAGTTCATGCGAAAAATCGTGCTCAAATCATCAAAAACCATACTGCTACACATATCTTGCACCAAGCATTGAAGGATGTTCTTGGAACGCATGTCAACCAAGCTGGTTCCCAGGTAACTGCAGACCGCCTTCGTTTCGACTTTTCACACTTTGGTCAGGTGACCCATGAGGAAATCGAGAAAATCGAAGCGATTGTCAACGAAAAGATATGGGCGAGTCTTAATGTTGTCATCGAAAATAAATCCATCACAGAAGCAAAAGCGATGGGTGCTATGGCACTGTTTGGCGAGAAATACGGTGACATTGTTCGCGTCGTACAGGTCGCAGATTACAGCCTGGAGCTTTGCGGTGGTTGTCATGTACCGAATACGTCTGAAATTGGACTGTTCAAGATCGTGTCTGAGTCCGGTATCGGTGCAGGAACACGTCGTATGGAAGCTGTAACAGGTGAAGGTGCATATCGTCTATTGAACGATCAGGTGCAGTTATTGAAAGATGCTGCAGCAAAACTGAAAACTAAACCACAGGAAGTAGGAGCAAGAATCGATGTCCTTCTTTCGGATATGAAAGAATTGCAAAGAGAGAACCAATCCTTGGCTTCCAAGCTTGGAAACATCGAAGCATCCAGCCTTTCTTCCAAAGCAAAAGACGTCAATGGCGTAACGATGCTTGTGAGCAAAGTGGCAGGTACAGACATGAATAACCTGCGTACGATGGTGGATGATTTAAAAAATAAGCTCGGTTCTGGTATTATAGTACTTGCAAGCGTTCAAGATGGAAAAGTGAATATTTCTGCAGGTGTTACAAAAGATTTAATCGAAAAAGGTTACCATGCCGGCAAAGTTGTAAAAGAAGTGGCTACACGTTGCGGTGGCGGCGGTGGCGGCCGTCCGGATATGGCACAAGCGGGCGGAAAAAACCCGGAACAAGTCGATTCTGCATTACAATCTGTTGAAGATTGGATAAAATCCGTTTAACATTGCCGACATTTGGTGTACAATAAAGGTAACAATTTACAAGCAGATAGAAAAAAAGAAGTCTAAGAGAGAGGTGCAAATGATGAGCTCCTTTGACAAAACAATGAAGTTTAACTTTCCGGAAGATGCATTGGAAGCTAATGTTGATGACGTATTAATAACGGTTTATGAGGCGTTGCAGGAAAAAGGGTACAATCCGATTAACCAGATTGTTGGTTACCTGTTATCCGGAGACCCTGCATATATCCCTCGTCATAAAGAAGCAAGAACGCTTATTCGGAAAATTGAAAGGGACGAGCTGATTGAAGAATTAGTGAAGTCCTACTTAGAACAGCACCGCAAGGAGTAGTACATGCGCATTTTGGGCTTAGACGTCGGCTCCAAAACTGTCGGTGTCGCCGTCAGTGATGAAATGGGATGGACGGCACAAGGTTTGGAAACGATAAAAATTGATGAAGCAGTAAAAAATTTGGGCTTTAAGCGATTGAAACAAATCATCGCAGAATACAAGCCGGAAAAAGTAGTAATAGGACTACCCAAAAACATGAACGGCTCTATCGGCCCCCGGGGAGAAGCAAGCAAGCACTACGGTGAAATGCTGACCTCCAAAACAGGGCTGCCTGTCATTTATTGGGATGAACGTCTTTCTACTGTAGCAGCAGAAAGGATCCTCCTCTCTGCTGACGTAAGTAGAAAAAAGAGAAAACAAGTAATCGACAAGATGGCTGCCGTTGTCATTTTACAAGGATATTTGGACAGCCAACAATAAATTAGAGGTGAGCATAATGGAACACGGAGAACAAAATATTACAGTAGTAGACGAAAACGGGAACGAACAGTTATGTGAAGTGCTTTTCACATTTGACTCAGAAGAGTTTGGAAAGTCTTATGTATTATACTATCCACTTGGAGCGGAAGATGATGATCAGGACGACATCGAAATTCATGCATCCAGTTTCGTACCTAGCGAGTCAGAACAAGGTGGCGATCTTCAGCCGGTTGAAACGGATGAAGAGTGGGATATGATCGAGGAAATGTTGAACACATTCTTGGCCGAAGAAGAAGAGTAAGAAGAGAATTAGAATAGCAAAAGAGAGCAAGCAGAAAAATTCTGTTTGCTCTCTTTTTATGTGCTGCTTTCACCCTGTTTCTGCTCAGGAAACAATAGGGAGGTCAGCTGTTCTCTATTGGTTATTAGATCTTGTAACGTATAGCGGTCTAACACCGAAAGGAATGCTTGAAGTGCTTGATATAAAATACCCTTAAGTTTGCAATTAGGGGAAATGATACAGGAGGAATGGTCCTGGAAGCACTCGACCATATGGAAGTCTTCCTCGGTCTCGCGCACGAGCTTTCCAATGTTTATTTCCTCAGGTAATACAGCCAGCTTGAAGCCCCCGTTACGACCGCGAATCGTCTCTACGTAGCCAAGTTTTCCAAGATTAAAGGTAACCTTCATCAGATGGTTTTTGGAGATGCCATAGGACTCCGCAATATCCTTGATCTGAACAAGCTTGTTCTCTTCAGGTGCGCTAGCTAAATATAATAAAACTCTCAGTGAGTAATCGGTATATAGTGTAAGTTTCATATTCTCCCTCCACATTTATTTTACCATAACCTTTAATCTGAATGAAAATGGAAAAACTACTAAATCAAAGAAAGGGGAAAATCCTAATAAATTCAATAATATTAGGACAAAAGTAATGCGCCGATCGTGAAAAATGGTAAAATGTGATGTAGGAATGTGTCGGAAAAACAAAAATGCTTGTTTTTTTGTCAAAAACGTAATGAAATTGTTGTATAATAAATTGGTGTGCGAGAGGGGGGCTTTTTTTGTCAGAGAAAAATAGCAAGGACAGTATTCAAGAAAAGTTGAAAGAGAAGCATTTTGAAGCGAAGATTGTTCGCCGCATCGTGTTTACCGTGTTCGTCATTCTTATGCTTGCCTTGACCGGCGTAATCGGTGGCGGTTATTTCTATATAAAAAATGCACTAAAACCAGTGAACGAGGAATCAACAGAAACCAAAATGGTAGATATACCGATAGGATCATCTCCAACCGCGATAGGTAATATCCTCGAAGAAAACGGAATTATCCATAATGGAAAAGCGTTCCGCTACTACGTGAAATTCAAAAATGAATCCGGTTTTCAGGCAGGGGAGTATGAATTGAGTCCTTCCATGAATCTGGATGATATTATTGGCTTCTTGAAAGAAGGGAAGGTACAACAGGATGTGCTGTTCACAATTACCATCCCAGAAGGAAGACAGCTGGAACAGATTGCTGTTATCCTTGAAAACAGAATCGGTCTAAAAGAAGAAGATTTCCTAGAAACAGTCAATGACAAGAAGTTTATTGAAAGCATGATGGAAAAGTATCCTAATGTAGTAACGGAAGAATTACTGGATGAGGATATCAAATATGCTCTGGAGGGTTACCTGTTTCCTGCAACCTATCCATTCTATGTGGAAAACCCAACTGCCGAAGAAGTCATTGACGTTATGCTTCAGAAAACAAGTGAAATTCTTTCGGACGATGAAGTTCGAATCGGAATGGCAAACAGGGATCTCACACCACATCAATTGCTGACAATGGCTAGTCTAATCGAGGCGGAGGCAACAGTACAAACAGATCGTGAAAGCATCTCAAGTGTCTTTTACAACCGTATGGATGTTGGAATGCCGCTTCAAACGGATCCGACAGTATTGTATGCGTTAGGGGAACACAAAGAAAGAACTTTATATGAACATCTTGAAGTGGATTCTCCATATAACACCTATAAACATCAAGGTCTACCTCCTGGACCGATTGCCAATGCAGGAGTATCTTCATTGCAGGCGGCAATGAACCCTGCGGAGACGGAGTACTACTACTTCTTGGCAACTCCTGACGGGAAAGTACTATTCAACGAAACACTGGAAGAGCATAATAGCGATAAGAACCAATATATCACGAACCAAGACAACAGCTAGGGCTGTAGGGGAGGTGCGAAATTAACTCGCATTCCCCATTTTTTTGTGGTAAAATATATCGAGTTGTTTTGAACTAATTGTGATGAACTAAAGGGATTAACATGCTAAGAGGGTTCCTCGTATGGAGGTCACCTCTATTTTCTTTGTTTATAGAGACTTTTTATATAGAAAAAGGAGGCTGCCTACGTTGGAAGCCAATGATAATAAAGTGATTACCTATCTTGATTCCCTTGTCCCCAAAAGAAACGATATTGCTGCCAAAATGGAAAAGCTTGCAAAAGAGGATAATGTTCCGATCATGGATCTTGTTGGAATGGAGACATTGCTCCAGCTGTTAAGGCTGTCGCAACCGAAGCGAATCCTTGAAATCGGTGCAGCAATCGGATACTCGGCGATCCGAATGGCACAAGCAATACCGGATGTGACCATCGTAACAATCGAGCGGGATGAACATAGATATATGCAAGCAAAGCAACATATTAATGAAGCTGGAATGGACAATCGGATTGATTTAATATTCGGGGATGCCCTGGAGGTGCTCGAACAAGTAGAACAGAAAGAACCGTTCGATCTTATATTTGTAGATGCAGCGAAGGGTCAGTATGAGCGCTTTTTTACAATGTACGAGCCCCTATTGAATGACTCAGGTGTCATTATTACAGATAATGTACTGTTCCGTGGACTGGTTGCAGAGGACCAGGAAGCGATTGAACCGAAAAGAATAAGAAATCTCGTGAAAAAAATTGACCGTTACAACAGATGGCTGATGGAACACCCAAATTATATTACTACCATCCTGCCGGTCGGAGATGGAATTGCCATCAGTAAAAAAAGAGGTGAAACAAGTTGAAGAAACCGGAACTGTTAGTGACTCCAATTGATATCGAAAATATGAAAGATTTGATTGATGCTGGTGCAGACGCATTCGTAATAGGCGAACAGCGGTATGGCCTTCGTCTAGCAGGAGAATTTAGCAGACAGGAAGTGGAAGAGGCAATTGCGCTTGCACATAGTCAGAACAAAAAGGTCTATGTTGCAATGAATGCCCTTTTTCATAACGAAAAAGTGGAAGAGCTTTCCGACTATCTTCAATTCCTGAACGAGGTGAAAGCTGATGCAGTGATTTTTGGTGATCCTGCAGTATTGATGGCTGCCAAAGAAGTGGCGCCAGATATGAAGCTTCATTGGAATACGGAAACAACTGCAACCAACTATTACACCTGTAATTACTGGGGCAGAAAAGGCTCCAAACGCGCCGTGCTTGCCCGTGAAATGAACATGGATTCCATTGTGGAAATCAAAGAAAATGCAGAAGTGGAGATTGAAGTGCAAGTACACGGAATGACTTGCATGTTCCAATCGAAACGGTCTTTAATCGGGCATTACTTCGAATACCAGGGGAAGACGATGGAAGTGGAAAAGGGTAAAGAACGAGCGATGCTTCTCCATGATAAAGAGCGTAACAATAAATACCCTGTCTATGAAGATGAGAATGGAACACATATCATGAGTCCGAACGACATGTGCATCATCGATGAATTAGAAGAGATGATTGACGCAGGGGTGGACAGCTTCAAAATTGATGGAGTGCTTCAGACTCCTGAATATATGGTGGAAGTATCAAAACGTTACCGTAAAGCGATAGATTTATGTGTGGATGATAGAGAGCAATACGAGGAAATTAAAGACGATCTTCTAAGTGAAATGGAAGAGCTACAGCAGGATCACCGTCCGCTGGATACAGGATTCTTTTTCAAGGAAACAGTCTATTAAGCAGAAAAGGAGGTAGCCTATATGACAACCTATGTTAATGACAAGATTTCAAAAATAGTAGATGGCAAACGTGTTATTGTGAAGAAGCCTGAATTGCTTGCACCAGCAGGTAATCTGGAAAAATTGAAGATTGCCGTTCAATATGGTGCAGATGCCGTATTCATCGGTGGGCAAGAATACGGACTTCGATCAAACGCTGGAAACTTCACCTTTGAAGAAATGGCGGAAGGTGTAAAATTTGCCGAGAAATTCGGGGCGCGAATTTATGTTACAACGAATATCTTTGCTCATAACGAAAATATGGATGGCCTTGATGATTATCTTCGCGGCATTGGAGAGGCAGGGGTGCACGGAATTATCGTCGCTGACCCGCTCATCATTGAAACATGCCGCAGAGTGGCGCCGAAACTTGAAGTGCATTTAAGCACACAGCAATCCTTATCTAACTGGAAAGCTGTTCAATTTTGGAAAGAGGAAGGATTGGAGCGTGTCGTTCTTGCACGAGAAACGAGTGCAGAAGAGATCCGTGAAATGAAAGAAAAAGTGGACATAGAGATTGAAACGTTCATCCATGGAGCCATGTGTATCGCCTATTCTGGCCGTTGTACATTAAGTAATCACATGACAGCGCGGGACTCCAACCGAGGCGGCTGCTGCCAATCCTGTCGTTGGGATTATGACCTGTATGAAATGAAGGACGGAGAAGAGAAAGCGTTGTTTGGTGAAGACGATGCACCATTCGCCATGAGTCCTAAGGATTTGAAGCTGATCGAATCCATTCCAAGAATGATCGAGCTTGGAATTGACAGCCTGAAAATTGAAGGGCGTATGAAATCCATCCACTATGTGGCGACAGTCGTCAGTGTGTACCGCAAAGTAATTGATGCATATTGTGCAGATCCTGATAACTTTGTCATCCAACAAGAATGGTTGGAAGAGCTTGATAAATGTGCAAACCGTGAAACGGCTCCAGCATTTTTTGAGGGAGTTCCTGGGTATAAAGAGCAGATGTTTGGTAACCATAGCAAGAAGACTGCCTTTGACTTTGTAGGACAGGTACTTGACTATGACGCAGAAACGCAAATGGTAACAATGCAACAAAGAAACTTTTTCAAACCTGGTGAGGATGTCGAATTCTTCGGTCCGGGAATGGAAAACTTCACACAAACTATAGAGAAAATTTGGGATGAAAAGGGCAAAGAGTTGGATGCAGCTCGTCACCCATTACAGATCGTCAAATTCAGAGTGGAAAAACCGGTCTATCCAAATAACATGATGCGAAAGGGGCAGTAAGGAAATGGGGAAAAAACCGATCGTAATCGGGGTAGCCGGAGGTTCTGGCTCAGGAAAAACAAGTGTAACGAAAGCAATTTTTGATCATTTTACAGAGAAATCCATCCTGATGCTAGAACAGGATTATTATTACAAGGATCAAGCAGATGTCCCAATGGAAGAGAGATTGAAAACAAATTATGATCATCCACTTGCATTCGACAATGATCTGCTTATCAAGCATGTTGAGACCTTATTACAATATGATAGCGTGAAAAAGCCTGTTTACGACTACACACTTCACACAAGATCCACTCAGGTGATAGAAGTAGAACCGAAGGATGTTATCATTGTAGAAGGAATTTTGGTATTAGAAGACGAGCGTTTGCGTAACTTAATGGATATAAAGCTTTTTGTGGACACCGATGCCGATATCCGCATCATCCGCCGCATGCTTCGCGACATCAAAGAACGTGGACGTACCATTGATTCTGTCATCGAACAATATGTAACGGTAGTTCGCCCGATGCATAACCAATTCATCGAACCGACGAAGAGATATGCAGACATCATCATCCCAGAAGGTGGACAAAATCACGTTGCTATCGACCTGATGGTAACAAAAATTCAAACAATTCTTGAACAAAAAGAGATTTTGTAATAACATATGATAAGCTAGAGAATTTTCCAATTGTGGAAGGAGCGACGATGTATTCCATTTAATGGGTACATCTTTTTCCGCATTTACATAGGCTTTGAACTTTATTGCCATAAAGAAACAACGTAAATTGGGGAATGCAATTACAGAAGGAGTGAAAAGTCATGGCACAAGAGAAAGTATATCCAATGACACAAGCAGGGAAAGACAAGCTTGTGCAAGAATTAGACAACCTGAAATCCGTAAGACGTAAAGAAGTGGTAGAACGAATTAAGATAGCGCGTAGCTTCGGAGACCTGTCAGAGAACTCCGAATATGATTCCGCAAAAGAAGAGCAGGCATTCGTGGAAGGCCGTATCACGCTTCTTGAGCAAATGGTCCGTAACGCAAAAATCATCCAAGAAGACAAAGAAACAGATGCAGTCGGCCTAGGGAAGACAGTAACGTTTATGGAGCTTCCAGACGGCGAAGAAGAAACATACACTATAGTAGGTAGTGCGGAAGCTGATCCGTTCGAAGGGAACATTTCCAACGAATCACCAATGGGAAGCTCTCTTATGGGCAAACGTGTAAACGATCAAGTAACCATCCAGACTCCAGGCGGAGAAATGAACGTGAAGATTGTTTCTGTAAAATAAGTAAGGCTGTTTATGAAAGTTACTTGCAATCTAAAAGTTAGATGGAAGAGTGGATTGTAGCGAAAGGCACTCGACTCCGGCGGGAGGTAGCGGTAGACTTGAGACCCCGCAACGAAGTGAGGAGGCTCAAGCACCGCCCCGCGGAAAGCGAGTGACTGAAGCGAAAAGAAACGGTCAACCTTACAAGTCGATAACATCGGTTTCTATAGAAAACAGCCGCCTTGATTAAAAAGATTGCACCTCGTCAACAATGTTGATGAGGTGTTTTTTTATGCAACGGTTAATCAAAGGGAGAATCAATAAACTGGGAATCTGTGTGATCTTGCTCTTAAGTCTGCTTGTCGCAAGACTGATACAAGTGCAGCTGATCAGCACGGAATCCTTTACAGATGATCATATAAATCTAATTGAAGCGAGTGTCAAACAGCGGACGCAATCTTTGGTAATTGACGAAGGGCGTGGGAGATTCATCGATCGGAATGGCCAACCGCTTACCCATGATTATTTTCCAAGTGTCATATTGTTCCCTTTTCTTAACGGTCTTGATTGGCCCAAAGGCGAGCTTGCCGGCATACTTGGCATGAGTACATCCGAAATTGACAGGCTGCTTGCTGATGCTGAAAAACCGGTAGTGCTTTCAGAAAGCTTGACAGAAGAGAAGATGGAGAGAATTAATGAGCTTGATTATCCTGGAGTGGTGGCGTTGTATCGCCAGTTCAAGCTGGAGGACAACATAGCTGAACATGTAATTGGTGTGACACGAGAGGACTCGGAAACATTTGTAAAACGCTATTCGGAAAAGGTGGAAAAAGAGAACTATTCGCCACATACGCCAATCGGTGTTTCTGGATTGGAGGAAGCATTCGATGAAATCATCCTGCCGGAAGGCTCCACCAAACTCTTATATCACGTAGACCGCTTCGGTGGTCCCTTATTTGGTATTGATGTACGTTATATGTCACCATCCAACCCGTATTATCCTCTATCTATCAAGACCACACTAGATAAGGAGATCCAGCAGATGGCGGAGAAAGTGTTGGATGAATACCAAGTGAAAAAAGGTGGCCTGGTTATTTTGGACATTGCCAAAAATGAAGTCGTTGCAATGGCCTCCAACCCATCTATTGATCCTGAGAATCCCCTAAAAGGTCCAGGTGCCCATAACCTGATGATTGAGCCTCATTTTCCTGGCTCTGTCTTCAAGACGGTCGTGACAGCAGCGGCAATCGAGGAGAATATGGTGGATAAAGAAATGACGTATAATTGTGACTTGGATATAAGGGGTAACCTCTTGACCGATGAAAAGAAACGTATGGGAACCCTTAACCTGGAAACCAGCTTTGCCCAAAGCTGTAATTATACCTTTGGAGAAATCGGAAAACAGTTGGCGGAAAAAGACACGAACGTGTTGGATAGGTATGCAGAAATATTAGGATTGACAGGAACAGTCGGATGGAGGGGAGACATGTTCGGCTTTGAAGATTTCATACAGATACCCGGTGAAAAAGAGAGCATCGTCTGGACAGATGATAATGAAAAACGCGTCCCGCTCGCTGTTGCCCAAACCTCCATCGGGCAAAAGGATGTAAAGGTGACTCCGCTTGCTGTGGCCAACATGATGGCAACCATTGCCCGTGGCGGCAAATCAAAGGAAGTGAAGCTTGTGAGTGACATCCTTTATAAAAACGGGACTTCACTCTATACATTTCCAGAGCATGACAGAGAGGTGGATAAGCTATCTCCTTATACGGTTATGCAGCTTCAACATCTTCTACGGGAAGTGGTGGCAGCAGACACTGGAACTGGCTGGAGGATGCGTGGTCTACCTTATGAGGTGGCTGGCAAAAGTGGTACAGCCCAGACGGGAAAACTTGCAGAAGGTGATAGGGAACTGCTCAATAGGTGGTTTGCAGGATATTTTCCTATCCAAAGTCCTAGATATGCCATGGTAATGGTGGAGTTGGATGTGTTAGATGAGAATAATGTTTCATCTGTTTATGCAGATATGGTTCAACGGTTGTACGATTGGGAAAACCCGGAAAGATAATGTCAATCCTTTTCACTGTGCTTTTTATAGTATTGATGGTACAATAAGCTATTGTAATTATACTATTTTTGGCTCTGACTAGGAGGGACTATCGTGTCTTTAAACTTTAACAAAGGTGGCTCACGTTACGGCCGAACAACCAAGCGCAAAAAAACAAACATGATCTTGAATATCCTGATTGGTGTTGTATTCATATTTATTATCGTTCTTGCTTCTTCCCTGTTCTTTGGGAAAAATGATCCTGCTACTGATAGCGAAAATCAGCTGGCTACAGAAGAACAAGAACTAAGCGAAACACAAGAGAACGAAACAGAGGAAGAATCCGAGGAAACGGCTCCTTCTGAAGAAGAGGAGAAATCTGAATCTGAGGAAGCGAAAAAAGAAAAAGAAGAAGCTGAAAAAGAAAAAGCTGAGAAAGAAAAAGAAAAAGAAGAGAAGGAGTCCAATGAGGGTGACGATTCTGAAACAGAGGTCTCCGAAAACTCCGATGACCCTAATGTTATCAAAACAATGACAAATCCAGGCTGGGGCCCAGTAGGCACAACTCAGTCAGAACCGCATACTTCCGTCTATGACGAAGGGCATGTGGACTGGAAAGAAAAGCTTGATGCCGTTCATGCCGCAACTGGTCTGAACAGTGGCGACTATACCCTTTACTTCCTTGGAAATGGCGGCAGCGAGCATCTAGCAGTGGCCTCCATTAAGGATAAATCCACCGGGGAAAACTTCAAAGTATATTTGGAGTGGGTGACCAACAAAGGTTGGAAGGCCACCAAGGTAGAGCAGGTTAAGTCGTTGTAATATAAGTGTGAGTGTTGGACCTATCCCTTGGGGTGGGTCTTTTTTTATTGGTTTGAGTTTTGCATGGGGAGGCGTGCTGTGCTGCTCGTGCGCCGGATGAAGGGCTTGAGGTCAAGGGATTGAAGTGTTAAAGGGCTTTTAATGGGAAAGTTGTAGAAATGTGTGGAGCGGGTTAGGTTTTGGGGTTGTTGAAAATAGGTAATCGGGTGGTTTTGGTACCAGGGAAATCAAGGTGGAGAGAATTGTGGGTGGTGTCGGTTGGTGCGTTTTTTTGTCGAACTGCTCGTAAATGTTGTGTTTCGGCTCGTATTTTTGCGGAGTGGAAAATAAATTGTACGTAATGGCTCGTATTTTTGCGGAACGGAAAATAAAAGTAGGAGTTTGGAAAATAAACTCTTGAACGAAATATCTCAAAATCGTCCCGCAAATCAAATGCTTAAAAAATGCTGACTTCTAAGCAGGATATTAAGTGAAATGAAGAGAATACAGTTAAAAGTCAGTAAAAGGAGGTAAAAAATGATCAAAAAGCAAAGAGAAAAATCGAATAGGCTTCAAACGCACCAGGCAGGAATGCGAAGAGTCCCAAAAAGCCATCCTAAATATCCAATGATAGAAAAAGAACATGGTAGGTTGCACTACGGTCATAAAGGAGAAGTGGCAATGGATTATTTCTTAACCTTTCTCCCAGATGACAAATACTTAATTCTTAATAGTCTCAGGCTTGAAGATCCAAAAGGTAGATATTTTCAGATGGACACAGTTCTTATATCGCAGACGCATTGTATTATAATTGATTCAAAATATATAAATGGGATTTTAGAGTTTGACGAACAAGCAAATCAACTATTAAGACACTTACCTGATAATGGCGGTATAGAAAAATTAAGCGATCCTATTTCTCAAATGGCACGTCAAAGACATCAGCTTGCACTTCGGTTAGAGAAGCATAATTTTCCCCCGATTCCAATCGCAAGTCTCATAGCTTTAACCCATTCAAGTGCCACTCTCATCAAAACAACACCCTCCATTCGAAAGAAAGTCACATTCCATACGAACTTACCAAACAGAATAAAAGAAATTAACGATATTCACACCACTGAACATCTTAGTATGAAGGAACTTCTTAAGCTATCCAAAGTCATGATAAAAAAGCATACACCTGATAAGTTTAATCTTCTTGCCTATTATAAGATACCACCCGATGAATTAATACTTGGGGTAATATGTACTTCTTGTACATGTGCTCCGATGCAGAAAAAGAGGTCAACATGGTATTGCTTAAAATGTGGGGCGTGTTCTAAAGTCACACATTTAGAAGCGCTTTTAGATCATAAACTATTAATTGGAGATACCGTCACAAATAAAGAAATACGGTGTTTTCTTCAACTACCAACCCCAACAGCCACTTCCAAATACTTAGCTTCTCTTAACCTCAGATTTGAAGGGGACTTTAAAGGCAGGAGATATTTCCTGTAATGGCAATATAACAAAAAACGCTCACTCCCGAGCGCTTTAACTCATTTAACCTTCAGTTTAAAATGCACCACCGCACTATAAAACCGTCTGCCTTCCTCATCCAGATGCATCTGATGAGATACAGAATGGACGCCAAGCATTATGGCGCGGTTATGGTCAATTTGTTCATTTATTTTCTTCTCTAATGTCTTTGGGTCAAGTGCTTCAAAGAACTCCACTTTATCTTCCAATAAACTGAATTCAAAGTTCATAATTCCAAGTCCTTTCATCGGGTTTATTTCACAGAAAAATCAGAACGTTTGCAACCGCTCTCATCCTTTTATTACTAGGATTCTATATTTATCTTACCAAACAATTTCGTTGAAGAAAATAGCGAGATGTGATAGATTAAGAACAGTTATTTTTTTAAAACATACTATACTCATAGGAATTATATAAATTATAGGTGGAGTGATCATCAATGGGACGTGAATTCGTCGAACTGTTTAATGATTGGGCAAACTATTATGATGCAACGGTGAGCGGCAAGGACCAGGAATATGCGGAGGTTTTCCGTGGATATGAGGACATTCTGAAGGATGTGGCTTCTAAAGCTCTAAGTCCTGTCGTTGAATTTGGAGTAGGGACTGGGAACCTCACAGCAGAACTGCTGAAAAATGGCCATAAAGTTTATGCGATTGAGCCATCCAAAACGATGAGAGAGAAGGCGGCAGAAAAGCTACCAAAGTCGGTCAATCTGGAGGATGGTGACTTTTTGAGTTTTCCAGTACCATCTGAATCGATCCAATCCATCGCCAGCACCTATGCATTTCATCATCTGACAGATGCAGAAAAGGAAGAAGCGGTGGCGCACTATGGAAAGTTACTTCATAAAGGTGGTAAAATAGTATTTGCTGATACGGTCTTTGAAAATGAAGAAGCGTACAGAGCGACAATTGAACAGGCAGAAAAGCATACGTTTCTGAACTTGGCCAACGATTTGAAAACGGAATATTATACAACGATGGACGTCCTCACCAATATTTTTGAAAAGAATGGTTTCAAAGTGGAGTACCAGCGTTTTAATCATTTTGTCTGGGTAATGGAAGCGACAAAACAGTAGCAGGCGGGCATTCACACTCTCTCTTTTCGAAAAAGTGAGGAAGTCCGTCCGCTCATTCTATGAAAAGAGGGATTCTCGTAATGAAAGTAGCAATTATCGGAGCAATGGAAGAAGAAGTAACCATCATGCGTGAAAAGATAGAAGGCATGGAGACAACGACTGTAGCAGGTTGTGAATACTATACTGGAACACTGAATGGCGTGGATGTCATCCTCTCAAAATCAGGAATTGGAAAAGTGAATGCGGCGCTCAGCACAGCATTGCTTTTAGAGCGCTTCAAACCTGAAGTAGTCATCAACACTGGTTCTGCAGGTGGGTTCTCTCCATCCTTGAACGTTGGGGATGTTGTTATTTCAACAGAAGTTCGTCACCATGATGTAGATGTGACGGCATTTGGATACGAGTATGGACAAGTTCCGGGCTTGCCTGCAGCATTTGAAGCAGATGCGAAGCTTATGACCGTTGCAAAGAAGGCGGCACAAAACGTGAGCGGGATGCAGGTTGTGGAAGGGCTGATCGCAACAGGTGATTCCTTCATGAATGACCCGGTACGTGTGGAAGCGGTTCGTGAAAAGATGCCCCAGTTGCAGGCGGCGGAGATGGAAGCAGCGGCCATTGCACAGGTCTGTCATTCCTTTGAAGTGCCGTTTGTGGTAATTCGTGCCTTATCAGATATCGCAGGGAAAGAGTCGAACATCAGCTTCGACCAGTTCCTAAGCAAGGCGGCATTGCATTCTTCCATGCTGATTGAAAATATGCTAAGCGAGCTGAAAAACGCTTAACACACAGAGATAATGTGTGCGGGGGGATACATGATGAATGTTTTTAAAAATGTCCACGGACTTATAGGTAATACACCGGTTGTGGAGTTGAGTAATTTTGAGGTGCCGGAAGGGGTGCGCCTTTTTGCCAAGCTTGAATTTTATAACCCGGGTGGGAGCATCAAGGATCGTCTGGGGAAAGAGCTTCTAGAGGATGCCATTCGTTCCGGAAAACTGAAGGAAGGCGGAACCATCATTGAGCCGACTGCCGGGAATACGGGCATAGGCTTAGCGCTGGCAACTGTAGGGACTGGCTACAAGGTGATGGTATGCATGCCGGAGAAATTCAGTGTGGAAAAGCAAGAGCTTATGAAGGCGCTTGGTGCGACTATTGTACACACCCCGACTTCACTAGGAATGAAGGGGGCGATAGAAAAAGCCAAAGAGCTTAACAAGGAAATCGCTAATTCCTATTGTCCGCAGCAGTTTGGTAATCCTGCGAATCCCGAAACCTACTACAAGACGCTCGGTCCTGAGCTGTGGGAACAGTTAGATGGCAATGTGGATGTATTCGTAGCGGGTGCAGGAACTGGTGGAACCTTCATGGGTACGGCAAAATTTTTAAAAGAAAAGAATCCGGAAGTGAAAACCGTCATCGTGGAACCGGAAGGATCGATCTTGAATGGCGGCGAATCAGGTCCGCATAAAACGGAAGGCATCGGGATGGAATTTTTGCCAGGCTATATGGATGAGACATATTTCAACGCCATTCACACAGTTTATGATGTGGATGCGTTCAACCGTGTTAAAGAGTTGGCACAAAAGGAAGGCTTGTTGGTCGGAAGCTCTTCAGGTGCTGCGTTGCATGCAGCATTGGAAGAGGCCAAAACCGCAAAAGCTGGAACCAACATAGTGATGATTTTTGCCGATAGCAGCGAACGCTATTTAAGCAAAAAGATTTATGAAGGAGGCATTTAATATGCATAAGAAAACGAAATTGATACATGGTGGGATCTTCGGTGACCCACATACTGGTGCTGTTTCAACTCCAATCTATCAAGTCAGCACCTATAAACAGGAGAGTGTAGGGAATTTCAAGGGATATGAGTATTCCAGAACTGGAAACCCGACCCGTCATGCACTAGAAGAATTAATCAAAGATCTGGAGAATGGAAAAGCAGGGTTTGCATTTGGTTCCGGTATGGCAGCCATTACGGCGGTTATGATGTTGTTTGACAGTGGGGACCATGTCGTACTGACGGATGACGTTTACGGTGGAACCTACCGTGTCATGACGAAGGTGTTAAACCGAATGGGGATCAGCTCCACATTTGTTGATACAAGCAAGGTCGAAAATATTGAAGCGGCTATTCAAGATAATACGAAAGCGCTCTTCATTGAAACGCCGACAAACCCATTGTTAAAAGTAACAGACATCCAGAAAGCAAGCCTGGTTGCGAAAAAGCATAATCTATTGACAATTGTCGATAACACTTTCAGTACGCCATACTGGCAGACACCAATTAACCTTGGAGCGGATATTGTCCTTCACAGTGCAACCAAATACATTGGTGGCCACAGTGATGTGGTAGCTGGACTGGTAGTGGTGAATTCTGAAAAACTGGCTGAAGAGCTACATTTTGTCCAGAACTCAACAGGTGGTATTTTGGGACCACAGGATTCCTGGTTATTAATGCGTGGAATCAAGACACTTGGACTGCGTATGGAGGCGACAGAGAAGAATACGCGACGTATTGTAGAGTTTCTTGAAAGCCATCCTTTCGTAGGTAAGGTTTACTATCCTGGGTTGGAAGAACATCCGAACCATGATGTCGCAAAGCAGCAGGCAGGTGGATTCGGCGGAATGGTATCCTTTGATATCGGAAGTGCAGAGAAAGCCGATCAGCTATTGGCGAGAATTAAGTACTTCACGTTGGCGGAAAGCCTAGGAGCGGTGGAGAGCCTCATATCTGTACCTGCACGTATGACGCATGCTTCCATTCCTGCTGAACGTCGTGCAGAGCTTGGAATCGTAGACGGACTTGTACGTATTTCCGTCGGTATAGAAGATGTGGAAGATCTGATTGCAGATCTGAAACAGGCAATTGAAGGTTAATAATAGAAATTTAGGCCCTATAGGAGCGAGTCTCTTATAGGGTTTTCTTATGATAAAATTATCAACCCCCGGAAAAAATCTGATATAATAGGTAGAGTATACATAATTTTCATACTATTTTTACTAGGGGGATAACGCATGTCAACTGTACCTGTTTTAGAAACAAACATACAAGAGAAAGTAGACGCATTCAACAAGCTTGATGAGAAGCTTTGCCATTATAATGATGTATTGGGACTGCTTAGCTGGGATTCTAAAACGAAAGCTCCAAAGAAAGGGAGGTCGTTATTTGGGAAGGCACGCGGTACATTATCGACAGAAGCGTTCAAATTATCGATTTCTCAAGAAATGGGAGAACTGCTTACTTTCCTAACAAAAGAGGATGTATGGTCACAATTAGATGAAGCTACGAAGGCCTGTATAGCAGAACGCCAAAAGAATTATGAAAAATCCAGTAAAATTCCTGCTGAGGAATACCAGGAATACGTCATCTTGGTCAATGATGCCAATGAGGCATGGGAAGAAGCTCGTGAAAAGAATGATTTCGCATCCTATGCTCCTGTCCTCGAAAAAGTCTTGGCGTTCAAAAAGAAATTTGGGGAGTACTATGGATATGAGGGTCATCCATACAATGCCATGCTCAATGAATTTGAACCTGGCTTGACGGTAGAGAAACTCGATGTGCTGTTCAAAGAACTCCGTGAGAAAAGCGTGGAAATTTTAAATAAAATCAAAGCTTCAAAGTCTCAACCACGTGAGGATATTTTTGCACAAGATTACGATGTCGAGGCACAAAAAAAATTCAATCAATTCATACTTCCGCTTATTGGCTTCGATATGGATGGCGGACGTCTGGATGAAACGGTCCACCCGTTTGCTTCTTCTGTGAATACTGGAGATGTGCGAATCACTACTCGTTTTTTGAAAGATAATGTCCGTTCTGCCATTTTTGGTACCATTCATGAGGCCGGTCATGGTATGTATGAGCAAGGTGTGAACCCTGATTTTGAGGGAAGAGTCATTCGCAGAGGAACCTCTTTTGGAATCCACGAGTCTCAATCACGCTTTCTTGAAAACATGGTAGGGCGTAGTAAAGAGTTTTGGACCTTTTTCTACAAGGATCTACAGGAACACTTTCCGGAGCAATTGAAAGATGTTTCCCTAGAAGATTTCTATGCAGCAACCAACAGGGTGGAGCCTTCCTATATTCGTGTCGAAGCGGATGAGCTAACGTATAATCTTCACATCATGATCCGTTATGAAATTGAAAAAGGGTTATTTGCAGGGGAATATGAAGTGAAGGATTTACCTAATGTCTGGAATGAAAAGATGGAGGAATACCTTGGGGTAACTCCACCGACAGATACATTAGGTGTCCTGCAGGATGTACACTGGTCCTTCGGCGGGTTCGGCTATTTCCCTTCCTATTCCCTTGGGAATCTTTATGCGGCCCAGATCCTTTATACGTTCATCAAAGAGATGCCTGATTTCTACGATAAAATTGAGCAGGGAGACTTCATGGCGATACGAGGTTGGTTAAGAGAAAACATCCATCAATATGGTAAGCTATATTCTCCAAACGACTTGATTGTCAAGGTGACAGGTGAAGAGCTGGATGCAAAGTACCTGGTTCAATACCTAGAAGAAAAGTATTCTGCTATTTATCAGTTTTAATAAAAACTGAATATAGGAAAAAGGCCTTCTGCCATTGAAGTAGCAGAAGGCCTTTTTAGGTTCATTATTCATCCTCATCATTCTTCTTCGTGTAGAGAGTCCCATCTTTTGTATTTTCTTCTATTTCACCGTTCGATGTACTTGGGTTGTCGACAATAATGATTTCTTCCGTCGTATCACTTGCAGAGGAACAGGCAGTCAGCAAGGATAAAAGGCAAAACGCGACGAATAGTTTTTTCAAATTCGTTCCCCCCTCCCCAATTTATTGTTCCATTATAACGAGATTTACCAGGAGAAAACAGTTTTGACTTTCGAAATTAACAGATTGATAGGAAGTTCCTAAGAAACCTGGGCCAAAGAGTGGGGAGAAGGTTCCTTTATCAGGAATAATAAGGTAGAAGTCACCGACTTTCCTCACCGTGCGGAAAAAATTACAAGCCGGACAAACTTACAAACTATGTTAAAGTGAATGGTAGATGGGGGGAATCTAGATGAATGCGAAAGAGTTACAAGCAAAGATTCAGGATTATACTAGATATGCCATGATATTAACGACCGTCAGTGTTTTTTTATATATAGGTGTGGCTTTTCAACATGCAGGAAAAGAAGCCATGCAGATTTTTTCAATGATGGGAACTACGGTCATCCTGCTTAGTGGGGCTGTGTTTTTTGTTGTAAAAACGAGGAAACTTAAGAAATTGCTTCAAGAACAAGATGATCAATAATAATGCAAGAAAGGAGCCTTACATGATGATGGGGCTCCTTTTTAGTTTTGTGGTTTAAAGGTTACCGTTTTGATTTTCGATATCCAGCTGCCTCTGCTTCTTCTTCGGTGTTAAAACATTCCTCTGGGTTAGTCCTATCATAGTAGGCTCCAGTTTCTACATGGTAGATTTTCTCTCCACTCGAGCTGATATTGCCTTTGACAGTACAATTTTCCGTAACAGGATTATTCTCCTGAGTTTTTTTCGAATCAGAATCAGGATTGTCTACATATTCAGGATAGAAACCATCTTCCTGTGCATAGTTCTCGACACTCCAAATTCCCACACCCTCCGCCTGAGCTTTTTCTTGAATTTCCTGATATTGATCAACATGGCGTGTGTTTGGGGGATATATATATGCGACACGAGCCAAGCCTCTTTTCAGAAGTTCTTCTTGGGCGGAGACTCCGTTCACATATACATAGGCCAAGATTCGGCCGTAACGGTCTCGCTCACTGACATCAAGTTCAAGTTCCAACTTTCCTCCTGCCGCAAATTCTTCCATGAATTCTTTCGCTTCCGGTCCAAAGGGTTGTGGACCGTTCATCCTAGGGTGGTTGGTTTCGGGTGTATCGACTAGAAGAAAACGCACATTTTCTTCTTTTTCGTTGATGATTACCTTAATCGTGTCCCCATCAATGACTTTAATAAGTGGGACCTCTGAGCGTGGAAATTCGTGTTCCTCTTCTGGTTCAGTTTGCGTTTCGTCTGTAGCTGTTTCACTGGGAGTTTGATTTTCAACCTGTTCGTCCTTGGTAGAATCATCTTCCATCAAATTGGAGGAGCCACCTTCAACAGCGCATCCTGTCAATACAAGAACAAGTGTCAAACACCATACATGTAAAATCGTTTTCATTATTGTCACCTTTCTGTCCAAAAAAATCTTTTCCAATTATACCACGGAAGGGAATAGAATCCGGAGAGAATTTTGAACTAAGTTTAACAGGTGGAAAAGTTGGGTATTTATTGTTTGTGCTTTTAGGAAATGCTAAAGAGAAAATAATGGCTGGGAGTGAGCAGGTTTTGATAACCTTTCGAGATGTAACAAAAACCTATGAGGATGGAACCGTAGCGGTGCAATCCTTTAACCTCGAAATAAAAGAAGGGGAATTTTTCGTATTGATAGGCCCGAGTGGATGTGGGAAGACAACCACACTGAAGATGATCAACCGATTACATAATGTTACAAATGGAGACATCCTTATTGATGGAAAGAGTATCTCCGACCATAATATTCATGAACTGCGCTGGAATATTGGTTATGTCTTACAGCAGATTGCCCTGTTTCCTCATATGACAATTGAAGAGAACATTTCCATCGTACCGGAACTTAAATCCTGGAAAAAAGTGGATATCTCCAAACGGGTGGATGAACTTCTCGACCTTGTGGGACTTGATCCCTCTACCTATAAAAAGCGCAAGCCATCTGAATTATCAGGTGGACAACAACAGCGTGTTGGCGTCGCAAGAGCCCTTGCGGCAAATCCGCCCATCATTTTGATGGACGAGCCATTCAGTGCACTTGACCCTCTAAGCCGAGAGCAATTGCAACAGGATTTTTTGAAATTAAAGGAGAAAATCCAAAAAACAATCGTCTTTGTCACACATGATATGAACGAAGCACTGACGCTTGGTGACCGGATCTGCCTAATGAAGGACGGAGAAACCGTACAAGTGGGAACACCGGAAGAGTTTATTAATCATCCTAAAGATGACTTTGTAAAATCATTTATTGGCGATAGACGAAGTGTTCTTCAACAACCCATCGGAGAATTGTTGGAGCACCTGAAACTCGACCCGCCTGTAACACCTTCGCGGGAAGTGGACAGCAGTGTCCCTCTTGGTGAAGCGTTGGCGGTATTAAGCGAAGAAAAAGTGCTCACGGTAATGCGTGAAAATGAACCGGTAGGAATATTGACAAGTGAAAATGCCCTTCAATTTCTACATATTCATAGCAAAGAAGGAGGGCTTGTATAATGACTTTCCTTCAGGACTTATACGCTGCACGAGGGGACCAGCTTTGGACCGCCCTGCTTGAACATATTCAAATATCAGTCATAGCCCTTGCCATTGCAGTATTCATTTCTGTTCCGCTTGGGGTATTTTTAACTAGAAAGGAACGTATTGCTGAACCCATTATCGGAGTAACAGCGGTTCTGCAAACCATTCCTTCCCTTGCTTTATTGGGGCTGCTTATCCCTCTTGTTGGAATAGGGTTTGTACCAGCAATCATTGCATTATTTCTTTATGCATTGCTGCCAATCCTAAGAAACACCTATACAGGGATAAAGGAAGTGGATCCATCACTACGCGAAGCCGCTAAAGCGATGGGGATGACATCCATGAAAAGACTGTTCCGAGTGGAGCTTCCACTTGCTTTACCGGTTATCATGGCAGGAATTCGTACTGCAATGGTGCTGATTATCGGAACGGCAACCATTGTCGCCTTGATTGGAGCTGGAGGATTGGGGAGTCTCATCCTTCTTGGAATCGATCGAAACGACAATGCCTTGATCCTGTTGGGCGCAATTCCGGCAGCACTCCTTGCTATTTTGTTTGATATCGTCTTACGTATGATTGAAACGGCAGCTAAAAAAGGAGCCGGGAAAAAAGCCTTGATTATTGGTATCGTGGTGGTCCTTCTTTTCCTATCTCCATTTGCGATCATGAAAGCAACTGAGGCAGACCTTGTCATCAGTGGTAAAATTGGAGCGGAGCCAGATATTATCATCAACATGTACAAATTATTGATTGAAGAAGAGACGGACTTGAGTGTGGAGTTACGTCCATCGCTTGGTAATACAAGCTTTGTTTATAGAGCGCTCAAAAATAAAGACATCGACATCTATCCTGAGTATTCCGGAACGGCCATTGTCACCCTGTTGGAACAGGAGCCGGTAAGCATTGATGACGAGGAAGTATTTGAACAAGCAAAAAAAGGACTGCTGGAAAAGGATGGACTGGTTTTCTTGCAACCAATGGGCTTTAATAACACCTATGCCTTGGCGGTGCCGGAGGACTTTGCAGAAGAGAATGATATAAATACCATTACTGATCTGGATGGAGCAAAAAATGAGATAAAGGCAGGATTCACCCTGGAATTCTCTGACCGTGAAGATGGCTATCTTGGCATTCAGGAAGTGTATGGCATTACCTTCCCTAACCTCACAACCATGCAGGCCAAGTTAAGATACCAGGCAGTGGAAAGTGGAGATGTCAACCTGGTGGATGCATACTCAACAGATGCGGAAATTAAACAATTCGATCTCCGGGTCCTTGAAGATGACAAAAATCTATTCCCACCATATCAGGGAGCAGCATTACTGAGAAAAGAGACCCTTGATAAACATCCAGAACTGGAAGATATCCTAAATCAATTGGAAAATCAAATCAATGACGATGAAATGCGCGACATGAATTATCAAGTCACAGTAGAAGGCAAAACAACCTATGAAGTGGCAAAAGAGTTTCTTGAAAGAAAAGGACTTTTAGGCGAATAAACGAAAAAAAACTAGGCTGAGCGGCCTAGTTTTTTTTCGTTAATCAATTTAATCAATAAGGATGGATAACTCATCAATTTTTTCTTTAATATGCTTAACAAACACCTTATTCTCCTGGATGATAAAAATTTGAATAGATTTATTATAATATTCCATGGCAATATCATGATTAAGTAGCAGGCTGAAATTGTAGCCGATATGGTAGTAAAGGTTTCCTAGACCATATAAGCTGTTCTGACTTACACACCACTTTACCGCGAGTTTACAAGTTTCGTTCGATTCTTCTAATTTGTTCATTCTTGTTAATGTTTTTGCTTTGTTATATAAAATTTTTGTTTTAATTGTAGGATCGTGATGGTAAGGAATTTTCAAATAGCTGTTAATGGCAAGGTTGAATATTTTTAATGCTTCATCGAAATTTTTAGTCTCAAAATGCACAATAGCCATGCTATTAAGAATTTCTATTTCTCTCTCTCCTAACAATTTAGAGGTCATTTTTGTTAGGTCCAGGGCACTTTGTAATAGTCTTAAAGCCTCGCGTTTATTCTTTTTTAAATGATAGACGCATACCCCTTCGGTAGATAGTAGAAATTGCTTGTTTTTACGGTTGTTGACGAATAAAGGGTTTTTTCTCTCATTCTCGACTATAGTGTAAACCTCTTCGAATTCACTGCGATTTAATAATTCTTTAACCTGTGTGAAAACCTCATTTACGTAGGAAAGTTGAGGGTTTGTAGCTAAATCATAAAAATAATTTATATCCACTCCAAGCCTTTCTGCTATATAATATAATGTGTTAGCAAGAGGATACACCTCCCCCTTCTCAATCTTACTGATCTGTGACTGTGTACAGATCCCTTCACTCAACTCAGCTTGTGATAAGTTTAGTGCAGATCGCAGGATTTTTATCTCTTTCCCAATTAACGAAAAATCCACAATATATCACATCCTAACTAATAAAATATTCCTAGAGTTATAATTTGAAACGAAAATCATAGTAAACAGAAGAAAAACATAGATTTGTTCGAAAAATCATTCGATAACGGGGGATTTGCGTTTTTTTAATATAGTGTAAAATACTTATTAAAGATAGCTTTCCAGTAATCCAAATAAAAAGTAGAAAGAGGTTATGATAATGAAGAAGTTCATCTTAACATTTCTAGTAGTTTCTTTAACGTTGTTTGGCGCAAGTGCAGTTACTTCTCATGCTGGTCCATCTGATGACTACAAAACGAATGAGTTACCACCACTTTATTAATTATAATAAAAAGGAAGGTTGATATCATGTCGACGACAAGTACGAACACTTTTGAGCTTACTTGCTTTTGGTTTATCGTAGTAGATCGTGAGCAGAAGGCACGTAGGCGTTACAGGGTTGCCCAGCTTGTGGATTACAAAAATAAAACTTATTCAGAAGTCTCTAAGTGGTTTGAAACATTGTTTCAAGAGTACAGTGTAGTCAGAGTGGGCAAAGGTACCATCCCTTCCAAATTGAAAAAATACCCTTATATTCAATATTAAGATCTTCCTATTTCGATAGGAAGATTTTTTGTTCTACAGGTTGAACATTTGTTCTTCTTATTGAAATTGTACCATTAATCGTCAGAATTGGCACATTAATTAATGTTTTCTAGAAATAGTTAGTATGACACTTAATTTTGGATTTATTTTGAAGTGTACTTGCACACGAAAGCCTTTTCCTACATAAGAATTACTACTAGGCTCTTGCCTAAGCATTTCTATGGAGGTGAAAGTGTGTCAAGCATATTAGCATCGGTAGGATACTTAATCAAAGAACTTGTTTTCCTAGTTTCTTACGTCAAAAACAATGCATTTCCACAACCATTGTCATCTGGGGATGAAGCGAAATACCTCAAATTGATGGCAGAGGGAAATGAAGAGGCAAGGAATCTACTTATTGAACATAACCTGCGGCTTGTGGCACATATTGTAAAAAAGTTTGAAAATACTGGGGAAGACTCGGAAGATTTGATCTCCATCGGGACTATAGGTTTGATCAAGGCGATAGAAAGCTTCCACTCCGGAAAAGGGACGAAGCTGGCGACCTATGCGGCAAGATGTATAGAAAACGAGATACTGATGCATCTCAGAGCCTTGAAAAAAACGAAAAAAGATGTATCGTTGCATGACCCGATAGGTCAGGATAAAGAAGGAAACGAAATCAGTCTGATAGACGTCTTGAAATCAGAGTCCGAAGACGTTATAGATACCATTCAACTAAATATGGAGCTTGAGAAAATTAAGGTTTATATTGATGTGCTAGATGAAAGGGAACGGGAAGTGATTGTTGGCCGGTTCGGTCTCGACCTGAAAGACGAAAAAACGCAGCGGGAAATAGCCAAAGAACTCGGAATCTCTAGAAGCTACGTCTCACGGATCGAAAAGCGTGCCCTCATGAAAATGTTCCACGAATTCTACCGCGCCGAAAAAGAAAAGAAAAAACAATAGTATGATATAGTGAGAACCCCTTGGTGGCAAATAGCTCCAAGGGGTTTCGATGTGAAGGGGGAAATTCCTGTGGGGGTCTGACCCCCCACAGGAATTTAATATCCCCGTAACCAAAATGTAATGAACAAATCCAAAATTTTTCCCGTTTTCTCCGCGTTTGCCCTGTCTATTTTGTGGGATGTGCATATGGTAGTAGTGTAGATACCTAGATGGAGAAAGGGGTTGTTGGTATGTACGGGTACCCTGGGTTTGGTTGTTGTCCTCCTCCATATCCTGGACCATGTGGGCCTGGATTTTATGGTGGATGGTTGTATGGACTTCTGGTAATTCTGTTTATCCTGTTGCTCATTGGCGGCGCATATTATTGTAAGAATCACCTATACAGATAAGCTTATGCTTTCGGGCATAGGCTTTTTTTTGAAGTTTCGCAATGCGAAATTTACGCGTGCCAAATAGTTTGGAATTGTAGAAATATTTACACACTTCGTTTATAATGAACTCATAATGCCAAAAGGGGGACATTACATCGTGACAACTAAAACTTACCGGGAAACATGGGACTTAGAAGTATTTTTCCAAGGCGGAAGTAATTCAGAAGAATTTCATACATATTTAACAGAAATACAAAGAGAGTTAGAACAATTCGAACAAGAGATACAAGCATTCTCTACAGACTCACTGGAGGACGTATTGACATCTTATGAAAGTGTGGTCAAGAAAGTAGTTCAAGCTTCCGCATTCATCAGTTGTCTCCTTGCACAGGACGTCAAGGACAAGACCGCTTCTCAACTGCAAGGGCGAGTGGCACAATTGCATGCGAAGCTTCAAGTTCAATTGGGTGCATTGGATGAGAAGTTGGTAGGAATTGATGAAGCTTCTTGGACAAGTCTTATTCAAAGGGATGTATTTCAGCCTTTGGAGTATGTTTTAAATGAAAGAAGACGCAGAGCGGGAGATAAACTTCCGGCTGTACAGGAAAAACTGATAACATCCCTCGCAGTTGATGGCTATCATGCTTGGGGGAAGCTATATAATTCAATCGTCGGCACCATTAAAATCCCTGTGGAAGAAAACGGGGGAGTAAAGGAGCTTTCAGTAGGGCAAGCACAAAATCGCTTTTCCAATGGTGATCGTGAAGTCCGTAAAAAAGTATCATCTGCTTGGAAGAAAGCGTGGGAAGGCCAAGCGGAAACCATTGCAGCTGCATTGAACCACCTTGGAGGCTTCCGTCTGCAAGTGTACGAGCAACGAGGTTGGGATTCTGTTTTGAAGGAGCCACTTGAAAACAATCGGATGAAACAGGAAACGCTTGATATGATGTGGCAGGTGATTACCGATCACAAAGGAACATTGAAGAAATACCTGGAACGCAAGGCGGAGCTTTTGGGTCTGGAGAAACTGAACATGTACGATGTGTCCGCTCCACTATCTGCAGAAGAAACCATCCTGTCTTACCAAGAAGGGGCGGAATTTATCATAGAGCAATTCTCTAAGTTCGGTCCGGAGCTTACAGAGTTTACGAAGAAATCATTCGAGGACCGCTGGATTGAGGCAGAAGACAGAGCAGGAAAACGTCCGGGCGGCTTCTGTACAAGCTTCCCTGTATCCGGCCAGTCCAGAATCTTTATGACCTATTCCGGTACGCTGTCCAACGTCTCCACCTTGGCTCATGAGTTGGGACATGCATTCCATCAGCATGCCATGCATGGAGTGCCGACTTTAAACCGTTTCTACGCGAGCAATGTGGCGGAAACGGCGTCCACATTCGCCGAAATGATTGTGGCCGATGCAGCAGTGAAGTATGCAAAGGACGAACAGGAGAAGATTTCCCTGCTTGAAGATAAAATTCAGCGCAGTGTCGCATTCTATATGAATATCCATGCCCGCTTCCTGTTTGAAACAAGATTCTATGACGAACGTAAAAATGGCCTTGTAAGTGTGGAAAGACTGAATGAATTGATGGTAGAGGCGCAAAAAGAGGCATATTGTGATGCATTAGGTGAATACGATTCTACGTTCTGGGCATCTAAAATGCACTTCTTTATTACACAGGTTCCTTTCTACAACTTCCCGTATACATTCGGGTACTTATTCTCCCTGGGTATCTATACACAAGCTTTGGAAGAAGGGGCAAATTACGAAGAGAAATATATTGCTTTATTAAAAGATACTGCGTCCATGACGGTGGAGGATTTAGCGAAGAAGCACCTTGGCGTCGATCTGACACAGCGTGACTTCTGGGAAAAAGCAGTGAAAAAATCACTTGAAGACGTGGAAGAATTTTTGCATCTGACAAGTAAATAATAGAAGAAAAGAGGAATTTCCGCACAAAGGAGATTCCTCTTTCTTTTTAGGCAGTAGCTTTGACTAAAAATTATTAGTGTAGTTGCGGACCAAATGTTATAATATCACTCATGGAGTCAAGATGACCCCAGAATTATTCGAATAAAAACCCTTTAATATAGATAGATTCAAACTTGGAGGAATGCGATTTGTTGAAAAATATATATAGACTGTCCATTGAATTGACGAATCATAAACTGTCATCGACAGCTGTTAAAAGGTTCGCTAGTTCAAAGCTGAGCAAGCGGTTTATCCCGTCGTTTGCAAAGGTATATAATATTAATACAGAAGAAATGCAGGAGAAGATTGATACGTTCCCAACCTTGCAGCAATTTTTCATACGAAACCTGAAGCCCAATGTTCGACCAATTGATTCTGGGAAGAATTCTGTGGTTAGCCCGGTGGATGCGGTGGTAGAAAAAACAGGTGCCATTACCGACGACCTTCTGCTTACAGCAAAAGGAATCGACTATTCTGTAGGAGAAATGCTGTCTAACCCCGATCTTGCCAAAAAATACATGGGTGGCTCTTACATGGTACTCTATCTGAGTCCAAGTCACTATCATAAAATCCACACTCCTATTACAGGGAATGTCACAAAACAGTGGACACTTGGTGGGAAATCCTATCCTGTTAACCAAATGGGATTAAAATATGGCAAGGAACCTCTAGCTAAAAATTATCGCAGATTAACGGAAATCGAAAATAATGGGAAGCACGTAGTTGTCGTGAAGGTGGGGGCAATGTTTGTCAACAGTATTGAACTGACACATGAAAGTGAACAGCTTGTCAAAGGGGAAGAAATGGCGTATTTCTCTTTTGGATCAACTGTTATCCTGTTGTTTGAAAAGAACGGTTTTGTGATGGATGAAACAATTAAGGAAAAAGAAGAGGTTAAGGTAGGTCAAAAGATTGGAACGTGGCTAAGCTAGTGGAGGCACTAGCTTTTCTTTTTTTAGGATTCTAATAGAACCCCGCTGGAGTCTACAATCCAATTCTCAAAAAACAAAAAGAACCGGGGATGCCGGCTCTTTTAGGAAGTTGCTTTAATTTTATAGCTGAGGGAACGGCGTTTAATCTCTAATTCGATCAGTAGAATAAAATCATGGCTTAATTTCAATTCTGTCGCTTTGTGATAGGATTCCAGTAAAAGTTCATCAGAAAGTTTTCTCATCAGATTGGCCTCTGCCCTGCACCTCCTAGTGTTTCGTCACTATGTATTGTCGAATTGGTTGTGTGTGATAGTCAGTTCTAGTCTCTATAAGATGATCATATAATGATAGTTTCACTTGTTGTATGATAACTCTACCACGTATTTTTTCGCAGAACAACCGTTCTGTTATCCACAGTAAGCAGTGGATAACATGTGGGTAATCTGTTTATAATTACCAGTAAGCGAGATAGGGCAGACTGTATAATGTAGATAAGTTTATCCACAGGTGTTGAAATCGTCAGGAATTTGTCGAAAAGTTTTTATTTTTAACACTTTTTATAAGAAATTGGATGCATGATAACACTAGAAATATCGATAATTTGCTTAACACGGACACGGAATTTAGGTAAGATGGTAAAGTGTTTAAATTGATAAGGGATATGTCCATTTAAATTTATGGCTCTTGTGAACATGACTGTAACAAAGCCGAATAATAGAAACAAATAGAGGGTGATAGGATGTTTAAGTATTTTCTACCTGCACAGCACGTAAAGAGCGTGTTTGAGATAAAGCCGCAAGAGTTGAAGGAAAAAGGTATTAAAGGAATCATCACTGACCTAGACAACACATTGGTCGAGTGGGATCGTCCTGAAGCCACTCCAGCTTTAATTGAGTGGTTTAAGAGTATGCAGGATGCCGGTATCATGGTGACGGTTGTTTCCAACAATAAGCTCAAAAGAGTGAAGCTGTTTTCGGATCCATTGGGAATCAATTATATCTATGGTGCAAGAAAGCCGATGAGACGTGCTTTCAGAAGAGCGCTTAAAGATATGAAGCTTCAAAAGGAAGAAGTGGTGGTAATCGGTGATCAGCTTCTGACAGACGTATTGGGAGGAAACCGTTTGGGGCTGCACACAATCCTTGTCGTTCCGGTTGCCCAGACGGACGGGTTTGTGACGAAGTTCAATCGCCGTTTGGAAAGGCGTATCCTTTCCTGGATGAAACGTAAAGGTATGATTAATTGGGAGGACTAACAGATATGGAAGAACAAGTAGTATGTATCGGGTGCGGTGTGGCCATCCAGACGGAAAACCCGAAAGAACTAGGGTATGCCCCGCCTTCTTCATTGGATAAGGAAGCGGTCATCTGTAAGCGATGCTTTCGCTTGAAGCATTATAATGAAATACAAGATGTTTCCCTAACGGATGATGACTTTATCCGGATATTGAATTCAATCGGACAGACAAAAGGGTTGGTCGTAAAGATTGTTGATATCTTTGATTTTGATGGAAGCTGGCTGCCTGGACTTCATCGCTTTGTAGGTAGTAACAAAGTGTTGTTGGTTGGGAATAAAGTGGATCTTCTGCCTAAGTCCGTCAAGCCGAATAAGGTGATCAACTGGATGAAACAAGCAGCCAAGGAGCTCGGCCTGAAACCGGAAGATGTCTTCCTTATCAGTGCAGATAAAGGAACCGGTGTAAAAGAATTGGGCCAAGCAATCGAGGACTATCGTGCAGGTGAGGATGTGTATGTGGTCGGCTGTACGAACGTTGGTAAATCAACCTTCATCAACCGAATTATCCGTGAATTCTCAGGGGAGAAAGATGTTATCACAACATCCCAGTTCCCAGGAACCACTCTTGATCTCATCGATATTCCATTGGATAACGGAAGTTCTCTGTACGATACACCAGGAATCATCAACCGCCATCAGATGGCACACTTTGTGGATAAAAAAGAATTGAAAGTCATCTCGCCTAAGAAGGAAATCAAGCCGAAAATTTTTCAGTTGAATGAAGGACAAACCTTGTTCTTCGGGGGATTGGCACGTTTTGATTATGTAAAAGGTGGTCGCAACTCGTTTACATGCTATGTATCCAATGATCTTTATATCCACCGGACGAAGCTGGAGAATGCAGAAAATGTGTACAAGGAGCATCTTGGTGACCTCCTCCAGCCACCTGGTCAAGACTATGCGGATACCTTCCCAGAACTTGTAGCACATGAATTTACAATAAAAGATGAGAAATCGGATATCGTCTTTTCCGGTCTAGGGTGGGTCACGATCAATGAACCTGGAATCAAAGTGGTCGCACACGTACCAAAAGGCGTCGGCGTAATGGTTCGTAAATCCTTAATATAAACATTAGCATGATTCTATAAGCTGGTGATTGAAGCACAAGGCGAAGACTCCTCGAAAATGCTACGCATTTTCTTCGTGCGATGTTTAGCTGCCGAAGCCTTCCTTGTCCTACGGGAGGTAGCGCTTAGGGGAGACCCCGCAGGCTTGCCGAGGAGGCTCCCCAAGCGCCCCGTGGAAAGCGAAGCCATGTGTGGAAATCACCAGCGGTGTAAAATAAACCTTTTGTATAATTGGAGGGAGGCAGTCATGAAAAAACTTTACGGAGTCATAGGTGCTCCCATTGAACACTCCATGTCGCCACTTATCCATAATGATGCATTCCATCAAAAAGGCTACAATGCCCACTACCAAGCCTTTCACGTAGAGCCCAAAAACCTTAAAGAAGCAGTTGTTGGTATGCGTGCACTTGGAGTGAGCGGTTTTAATGTCACCATCCCCCACAAAGAAGCCATCATTCCCCTGCTCGATGAAGTGGATGATGCAGCAGGGCGTATCGGGGCCGTCAATACCGTAGTGAACAGAGATGGCATACTCTTCGGCTATAATACAGACGGCAGAGGCTATGTTGAAGCATTGAAAGAAATAACGAGTTTGAGCAATAAGCGCATCCTTATCATCGGGGCAGGGGGAGCGGCTAGAGCGATTTTCTATACATTGGCTCAAGAAGAAGGCATCCAGGTCGACCTTTATAATCGTACAGCTTCCAAATCGGCTGATCTAATACATGAATTTTCGCTTGGGCACCTTGCACAAACCATATCGCTCGATGAGGCTATAGAAAGACTTGGAGACTATGATGTGGTGGTACAGACCACATCTGTCGGGATGTTTCCAAAAACCGATGAGTCTCCGGTACCATTGAAAAAGATCAAACAGGGGGCCGTCTTCAGTGATATCATCTATAACCCATATGAAACAAAGTTATTGAAGGATGCTAAAGTGTTAGGTGCGGTGACACAGAATGGTGTTCACATGTTTGCTTATCAGGCTGCACTTGCGTTTGAACACTGGACAGGCCACTTACCTGATACCGATAGAATGAAGAAGTTAGTGAAAGAACAACTAGGAGGAATATCATGTTAACTGGTAAACAAAAAAGATTCTTGCGCGCAGAGGCGCATCATTTAGATCCGATTTTCCAAGTGGGAAAAGGCGGAGTGAATGAAAACATGACAAAACAGATTTCAGAGGCTTTAGAAGTCAGAGAACTATTGAAGGTAAGTGTGCTACAAAATTGCGAGGAAGATCGTAAAGTGGTAGCAGAAGAGCTGGTTGCCGGAACAAAAGCCGAGCTTGTACAAGTGATTGGTAGTACCATCATTCTGTATAAGGAATCAAAAGAAAACAAACAAATCGTATTACCTAGATAAATGGATGGAGGGATTATGATGAATAAAGTAGGCATAATTGGCGGTACATTCGATCCGCCTCACCTTGGTCATCTTTTGATTGCTAATGAAGTGAGACAGAAATTGGCTCTCGATGAAATTTGGTTTATGCCTAACCACATCCCTCCCCATAAGCAGAAAGATGCTATTACGCCAACGGAAATCAGGGTTGAAATGCTTGATGCCGCTGTGGAATCTAATGGTAGCTTTCGGGTGGAGACCATTGAGCTTCTGAGGGAGGGTCCCTCCTATACATATGATACAATGTTGTTATTAAAGGAAAGAAATCCGCATACGAGCTTCTACTTCATCATAGGGGCAGATATGGTCGAGTACTTGCCTAAATGGCACAACATAAAGAAACTGCTGGAAATCGTCACTTTTGTGGGAGTCAAACGTCCAGGGTACTCTTTCACTTCGGAATATCCGGTGCTTGAGGTGGAAACACCACAAATGGACATCAGCTCCACGATGATTCGGAAGCGGGTTCAAGAAGGATGGACTTCTCAATATCTGGTGCCTGAGAGGGTAAAAGAAATAATAGAGGGGAAACGCCTATATGAATAGAGAAAAAGCATTAAGACTGGTGAAGGACCAACTGACGGAGCGGAGATATGTGCATACTCTCGGGGTGGTGGAAACGGCGGTTAAATTAGCGGACCTTTATAAGGTTGACGCTGATAAGGCAGAGCTTGCCGCCATTTTCCATGATTACGCCAAATTCCGGGACAAAGCGGAAATGCGTCAAATTATCATCGATCAGAAAATGCCTCAGGATCTTTTGCAGTATCATGATGAATTATGGCATGCACCGGTGGGAGCCTACCTGGTGGAGAAAGAGGCCGGGATTACCGACCCTGAAGTGCTAGAAGCCATAAGATGCCACACATCTGGAAAAATAAATATGAGCACTTTGGATAAGGTTCTCTATGTTGCTGATTATATTGAACCGGGCCGGGATTTCCCAGGAGTGGAACAGGTTCGCGAATCCGCCATGAATTCTCTTGATATCGCAGTCATACAGGCCATGAAGAACACCATTTCTTTTTTATTGAAGCGGAATCAGCCCATCTATCCTGATACATTTCACGCATACAACGATATGACCATGAAGGTTAAAGAAAGGAAGTTAACATAAATGTCTAAAGAATTATTACAACTTGCAGCAAAGGCTGCAGATGATAAACGTGCAGAAGAATTGGTTGCATTAAATATGCAGGGAATCTCCCTTGTGTCGGATTATTTCCTAATCTGTCACGGTAATTCAGATAAACAGGTTCAGGCAATTGCCCGAGCAATCAAAGAAGCGGCTGATAAAAACGGCCAAAATGTCCGCAGAATGGAAGGCTTTGATGAAGCACGCTGGGTCCTTGTTGATCTAGGGGATGTCGTGGCCCATGTATTCCATAAAGATGAGCGCGGCTATTACAACCTGGAACGTCTTTGGGGAGACGCTCCTCGTGAAGACATTCAAATCGAGTTAATGTAAATGGCTTACGGACAGTTTGCATATATTTATGATCAATTGATGCAGGATGTACCTTATGACAAGTGGGTCTCCTTTGTTCAGGCTACCAAAGAACAACACTATAAAAGTGATTCAAAAAATTTTTCAGTAGTGGATGTCGGGTGTGGCACTGGTGAGCTTGCCATTCGCTTTGCAAAAGAGGGATGGGAAGTGGCAGGGGTGGACCTTTCAGAAAGCATGTTGGCCATGGCCCATGAGAAGGCAACCAATGCTGGCGTTTCCATTCCGTTTTATGAGCAAAACATGGCGGAGCTTGAAGGATTCCAGGACGTCGATTGCATCACAATTTTCTGTGATTCCCTGAATTACCTGGAATCAGAAGAAGACGTCATAAACACCTTCTCCTCTGCCTATAAGCAGTTGAGGGAAGGGGGCCTCTTATTATTCGACGTCCACTCCCTCTACAAAATGACACAGGTATTCATGAACAACACGTTCACGAGTGCGGAAGAAGAGGTTGCTTACATATGGAACAGCTTCCCTGGAGAGCATCCAAACAGTGTCGAGCATGAGCTATCCTTCTTTGTTCAAGAGGAGGAAGCAGACCGATATACGCGGTTTGATGAACTCCATTTCCAGCGCACCTTCCCAGTCGAGGTCTATAAAAAATGGCTGGAGGATGCGGGCTTCACGATTTTATCAGTAACAGGTGATTATTCCACCGAATACTTAGCGGGAAATGCAGAGAGAGTATTTTTCACCGCAAAAAAATAGGCATCCCATTTTAAGGGAGCCTATTTTATTTTTTTTGAAAAAATTAAAGGTATTTGTCGGCTGATGACGAATATCCTTATTAGTGAAATCAATGAAACTGTTTTTTGACCTCCACAAGATCTTCATCAAACTTCTCATGCGTCTTTTGGATTACATGATGAAACACATCGCCCAACTCATTCTCAAGCACCTTGATGCCTTCTCCGGTAACGCCGCCCTTTACACAAACCTTTTCTTGCAAAGTCTGAAGTGTATAAATATCTTTTTCAATCAATTTTCCCATTCCAATAATCATTTGACTTGCCAAATCTGTCGCTTGCTCCTTGGAGATTGCCGTCTCACTCACAGCCCCGTCAATGAACCTCTGCAAGATATAACTGAAAAATGCCGGCCCGCAACTGACAATATCCGATGCCACCCTTGTAACATTTTCCTTAATATGAATAGGTGTTGAAATTTTTGAACATATATTCAGTAGAAACTCCCTGTAATCTTCCCGCACATTATCACCGAACGTGACCAATGTTACACCCGCAAGAGCGCGGTTGGTGATGCTGGGAATAATGCGTGCCGCCTGGCAGTTGATAATCGTTTGTAGCTGACCAACAGATACCGGGCTTGTTATGGAAATCACACATTTTTCGGCAGATAACTCTTTATTTATTTTCGTTAAAAGGGGGTGAATATCCAATGGTTTTACGCATAGAAAGATGATGTCTGCATGATGAACCACCTCTTCTGCGGTTTCAGCCACATGTAGATCAGGATATTTTCGCTGCAATGTAAATGCCTTTTCTATTGAACGATTTGTAATCGTAATATTCTCAGGAGGTACTGCTTTCGAGTCGACAAATGATTCAACCAAGATTCTCCCCATGTTACCTGTGCCGATCATTCCAATCTTCATGTTTTATTCCCTCCTCCATCCAAAAAGTTTCTCATACACTATATGTATTTAGACTTAAACTTATGAATAGAAGGTGAAATGCGTTGAAAGAATTGTGGTATGTCCATAAATCAAAAGTATTGATTGTTGTTGGTGTTTTTGTGGTATTTTGTTTTTTTATTTGGTCCAGGCTGTATGTTCCTGCTGAAACGCAGGCGGAACAGCAGGTGAGTTATCTGATGGAGGCACCAGATGAAGATAAAGAAGAGGCTATAGAAGATGTTGATGTTGTGATGGATACCGTACACCCAAAAAGTGAAGAGGTATTAATAGATATCAAAGGTGCAGTCTTTCAACCTGGGGTGTACAGAATGAAAGAGGGGGAACGGGTCATTGATGCAGTGGAGAAGGCTGGAGGATTTTTGGAGGATGCAGATACAAGGAAAGTTAACTTAGCATCACTGCTCTCAGATGAAATGGTGATTATCGTTCCACATGAGGGAGAAGAAGGCGAGGGGGAGGTTCTTATCATATCAGGCAGTAGCCCCGCCTCTGACCCAGTCGGCGGAAAAATAAATATCAACTCTGCATCGCAGGATGAACTCACAAGCCTGACAGGAGTCGGACCCGCAAAGGCCCTGGCCATCATCGATTACAGGACGGACCATGGTTTGTTCAAAACTATCGAGGAAATTATGAATGTGACAGGAATCGGAGAGAAATCCTTTGAAAAGATCAGAGATGAAATTACTGTAGCCAATTGAATTGACGAAGGACAAGAATACCCGATACACTAGAGATATTGTTGAGAAGATGAGGGGGCATGACGGAAGATGACAAGAATCTCTTGGAATCAATACTTTATGGCGCAAAGCCATCTATTAGCACTAAGAAGCACCTGTACAAGACTTGCAGTCGGTGCAACGATTGTGCGGGATAAACGGATCATTGCTGGAGGTTATAACGGCTCCATTGCCGGTGGGGTCCATTGCATAGATGAAGGATGTTATGTCATTGATAATCATTGTGTCAGAACCATCCATGCCGAAATGAATGCCTTGCTTCAATGCTCAAAATTTGGAGTGCCGACAACCGGTGCCGAAATATATGTCACCCATTTTCCATGTCTCCATTGCTGTAAAGCCATTATCCAAGCGGGTATCAAAACGGTCTATTTTGCTATGGAATATAAGAACCATCCATATGCTATGGAAATGTTCGAACAAGCTGATGTCCGTGTGGAACACGTGGAATTGGAAGAGATGGCAGTCAGTTTGAACGATCCTGAAAAAATAGGATTCATTAACAGCTTAATTGAAAGATTGGAGGAATCCGGTGCTAGTGATGAAGAAATAAAGCGCTGGTATGAACAATCGACCGAGCTGTTCAGTAAGCAAGGGAAATAACACGGATGAAGAATAGGACAGGCTTATTCACCTATTTGGCCATTGCAAGCTGTTTTGGAATTGCAGTCTCCAGGTCTGGTTTTCACTGGGGACCGCTTTCCCTTCTCCTTGTTTATTTATATTGGATTTACCTTCACGATAAAAAACCTCACAGGCTATTTCTTCTCAGTCTCCTCTTCAGTGCCGGATTTTGCGGCTACATGACCTTTACCGAATCCAATAACGTATCTTTGCACAAGGAAGATGAAACGCTGGTACTCGGTACCATCACGACATCCATTCAAATAGACGGAAATAAAGCCGGCTTTGAAATAATGAGTGATCGAAAAGAAACTCTGTTGGTGGAATATTTTCTGAAGGAGCAAGAAGAAATTCTCCTTATTAAATCTTTGAATATAGGCAAACATTGTGAATGGAAGGGTTCTTTGAAATCCCCACAGCAAGCTACCAATCCCCACGCTTTTGACTACAAGAACTATCTCTACGAACAGAAAAAACATTGGATACTTTCTTTGGATGTGTTTCCAAAAGCATGCACCCCAAGTGAACATATTTCTATATGGAAAGGTCTTCAAAAGTACCGGGACAATGGGATTGACACGATTGCTAATCATGTTGAACCAAGTGTCGCAGGCTTTATGATTTCCTTGATTTTTGGAGACAGAAGTTATCTTGATGGGGAGTTAGTGGATGCCTATCAACAATTGGGCCTCATCCATCTATTGGCGATATCTGGCTTGCATGTAGGAATTATCACCGCAGCTGCATTTTATATGGGGATACGATTCGGACTGACAAGGCAATCGGTCAACACACTTTTAATCCTTCTCTTACCTCTATATGTCATCTTTGCAGGTGGAGCACCTTCTGTAATGAGGGCAGCCACAATGACAGCTGTAGCCCTTATTCTCTTACTTTTGAAACAGAAGGTTTTTTCGATTGATACAATCGGTTTGGCTTGCATCTTTGTTCTCCTCCTTAACCCCTATTTCTTATATCATATCGGATTTCAGCTATCCTTTTCGATCAGTCTGGCTTTAATCCTGTCTTCCAAGAAATTAAGCTCTGTGAAAAATAGATTTCTTCAGATTTTCTATGTCTCCTTTATTGCCCAGGTGGCCTCCTTGCCGTTATTGCTTTTTCATTTTTACCAATTCTCCATCTGGAGTCCGTTGTTAAATATATTGTTTGTCCCTTTTTACTCGTTATTTGTCCTTCCAGCGGCTTTCATGCTCTTTTTTGTCCTGCTATTTTATCCAGGACTGCTTCCTTTGATTGTGCCTGTATTCTCTTTTCCCCTCCAGTTCATGAATGCTCTTGCTATCTGGTTTGCAGGTCTTCCATTCGGTACCTTGGTGTTTGGAAAACCGTTCATTGCGGTTATGGGAGTTCTTGTGCTGGTAACGGTTTTATTTTTTTACATGTGGGAAAGGGGAAGGCGACTGTTTGCCTTGGCTTTACTTGTAAGCTGTTTGTGTTTGCAGTGGAACGCTCCAAGCTTGAATCCAGCTGGGAAAGTGGTCGTATTGGATATCGGACAGGGAGACGCAATATTCATACGGCTTCCATTTAATAAAGGCACGTATTTGATCGATACAGGTGGTACATTCCCTTTCCCGCAAGAGGAGTGGAAAGAGAGGAGAAAGAAATTTGACAGCGGCTCAGGGGTATTGGTGCCTTTTCTGAAAGCGGAAGGAGTCAGAAAGTTGGACAAGTTACTATTATCGCATGGAGATTATGATCATATCGGGAATGTCGGAAGCCTTTGGGAACATATGAAGGTAAGGGAAGTGGTGATTCCGGCTGGATTTGGCGGAAGTGAACTGGAAGAGAATATTCTGCGGGAAGCGAATCTTAGAGGTGCAAAGATACAGACTGCTATTCTTGGAACAGGGTGGGAAGTGGGTGCTGCAACTTTTTTATATCTGCACCCAGCTCATGCTTATGAAAATAAAAATGAAGGATCGATCGCTCTTTACGCGATTCTCGGCGAAAGAAGTTGGCTTTTTACTGGAGATATGGAAGAGAAAGGGGAGAGGGATGTGTTGCTTCGCTACCCGAATTTAAAAGTAGATGTATTAAAAGCTGGCCATCATGGTAGTAAGACCTCTTCCGGCCAGGCTTTTGTGGAAAGCCTGCAACCAGATATCGCCATCATCTCTGCCGGCAGAAACAACCGCTTCGGGCATCCCCACCAGGAAGTTCTCGACAGATTGGAGGGTATAGGGGCAAAAGTGTACCGTACCGATAGGCAAGGAGCAATAATCTTTGATTTTACACGTCACGGTGGAACGTTTTCCACGGTACTACCATAGGATACAGTATCGAAAATGAAAAAGAGACTGCACCATGTAGACGCAGTCTCTTTTATAGCGAAGCTTTTGAGTTATCCTCATTCTTTTCACAACTGCTTTGGAAAAGAATCACGACGGTATGTATTCTTATGCCGCCATTAAGATCCTAGGTAATGAATCAATGTTGCCATTGCAAAGATTGTTGCGAAAAAACCGAAGGATACGACAAAACCGACACCAGAATCTACTGCATCGTTACGTTTACTTTGGACGCTTTTCTCAAATTCGTTCATAAGTATCCCTCCTATCACACATTAGTATAAGCTATACAGCAAAAAAAATCCACCAGTCATTTTTGCTTTTCCACCTTTGACAAGAGTTGTCACAAATAGTTCGGAAATTCAAGGAGAACATATTATTACACCCAAACGGGGCAATCGTTAACGGGCGAGTTACCTGGGGCTTGCATCGTTAACGTTTATATAAAATGGAGATTAGTTCTTTGTAGGTGAGAACTAATCTCCTTTAACTTTGTATTTTGCTCTTCATTCATTGATAACAAGCCATTGATGCTTGTCAATCCGCTCAACCTTCATGTACGATAAGAAGGAATAGAAACAGATGACGGGAGCAAAACAATGGGATTCGAAGCACTGAAAAAAATCAAGGCGAAACATTTCGCGCCGATCTATTTATTACTTGGCACGGAAGGATTTTTAATGAAGGAAATAAGGGATGCCATCATCGAACACGCACTTGATGAGGAAGAGCATGACTTTAATCTTTCCTTTTACGATATGGAAGAACAACCGGTGGATATTGCCATCGAGGACTCAGAAACCCTTCCTTTCATGGGGGAAAGAAGAGTAGTGGTAATGACTAATCCATTCTTTCTGACAGCGGAAAAAAATAAAAGCAAGGTCGAGCATAATACAGACCGATTCCTTTCATACATACAAGAAGCGGCACCCTATACAATATTAGTGATTCAGGCCTCCTACGAGAAGCTGGATGAGCGGAAAAAGATTGTCAAGGAACTGAAAAAGCAGGCGGAAATCATTGAAGCCAAGCCGCTTGGGGAACGTGACCTGAAGCTTTGGATGAAAGAAAAAGCGGTGCAAAACGGAGCAGAACTGGGGGATGCGGCATCCGATGAACTACTTAAGATTGCGGGAGTCAACCTCTCCGTCCTCGCTCAGGAAATCAATAAAATGGCCATGTACATCGGTGTTTCCAATCAGGAGATAACCGTTGATACAGTCAAGCTGTTGGCAGCCAAATCCATTGAGCATTCCGTTTTTGAACTGATTGAGAAAATGGTCCATAGACGAGTGGAAGAAGCATTGGAGCTGTTTTATGACTTGGTGCGAAACAACGAGGAACCAATCAAATTACACGCGTTGATTGCCAATCAGTTCCGCTTATTGTATCAGGTGAAGGATTTAAGCGAGCAAGGATATAGTCAGCAGAAGATGGCAGGTATTTTGAGGGTGCACCCTTACCGTGTCAAGCTTGCATCCCAACAGGGCAGGTATTTCGAACGAGCAGAGTTAATGAAAATGGTGGACGATCTTGCTGAGGCTGACTATTTGATGAAAAGCGGGAAAATAGACAAACAGCTTGCGATGGAAATGTTACTAATCAAGCTCGCACCGATCAAATAAAAACTAACTAAAATTGAATAATACAAAACCGTCACTCCACCGAACAACCACTTTCGGTGGTTTTTGTTGTTTAGGGATTTATAAGGTAGTGGTAAGAAAGCGCAGGATTATTATATATTCGCCATTAATCAAAAAAATCCTTTGGGGGTCTGACCCCCAAAGGACAAAAAATAAAAAAACGACCCATCCGGATCGCCCTTTTATTATGCAGTAGCTCCGTTTACTTTTTTCTCTAGGCGAGATTTTTGACGGTTTGCTGCATTTTTGTGGATGATACCGTTTTGCGCAGCTTTGTCTAAACGTTTAGCAGCTTCAAGGTAAGCAGTTTTTGCACCTTCAACATCGTTGTTAGCAACAAAAGCTTCTACTTTCTTCACAGCAGTACGCATAGAAGACTTGATAGTAGCGTTATGAGCACGACGTACATCGTTAGTTTTTACACGTTTGATAGCAGATTTAATGTTTGGCATATCTTTCACCTCCATACAATTCAACGATCGAGATTATATAAAACTCGACATTTCTTTACTTATGAGAACAAGTGATATTTTATCAAATCCCATGTGATTATGCAATAGGGAGTCAAGGGAATTTTCTTGAAAGTGTAAAACACCTATTTTCTAATGCATGAAAAATGGTTGTAGGGTCAAAATAAAACTAAAATTTGGCAATGCTGGAGGCGGACAGATAATGAATCAACCACAACCTTTGGATCTAAGCAAATATGAAGTGAGAACCGACTTGGCGGTAGAAGCAAATGAGATTGCTCTCGAAAAACAAAACAGGCAGTCCCAAACAAACCAACAGACCAATCAGGATCAGCATAAAGAAAACATCCAGACATCCCAGCATGCTTCGGCAATAGAAGGTGTTGTTGTTAAAGACAGGCAGACGGATGGCATCAATGTAACAACCGTAACCATTTCAGAAAAGGGAGCGGAAATGACGGGAAAGAAACCTGGTAACTACCTCACGTTGGAAGCGGTGGGAATCCGTCAGAAGGATACCGACTTGCAGAAGAAAGTTGAAACCGTCTTTGCTAAGGAGTTCAGCGCCTTTCTTACCTCCCTTAATATATCCAAAGATGCCAGCTGCCTAGTGGTAGGGCTTGGCAATACAAACGTCACACCGGATGCACTTGGGCCATTGGTTTGCGAAAACCTGTTGATTACAAGACACCTTTTCACTCTTCAGCCGGAATCTGTACAAGACGGTTTCAGGCCGGTTAGTGCGATTATTCCGGGTGTTATGGGCATTACGGGGATTGAAACGAGTGACATCATCGTGGGAGTGGTGGAAAAAACAAAACCTGATTTTGTCATCGCCATTGATGCGTTGGCTGCCCGATCGATTGAGCGTGTGAATGCGACCATCCAAATATCCGATACAGGCATTCATCCTGGTTCCGGTGTTGGGAACAAACGCAAAGAGCTTAGCTCGGAAACGCTTGGTATTCCGGTAATTGCCATTGGTATTCCGACTGTGGTCGATGCTGTTTCGATGGCAAGCGACACCATCGACTTCATCCTCAAGCATTTTGGTAAAGAGATGAGGGAGGGAGATAGTCCTTCTAGGTCGATTGCTCCAGCGGGAATGACATTTGGGGAAAAGCGGAAGCTGACAGAAGAGGACCTTCCAGGCGAAGAACACCGCAAAAATTTCCTTGGAATCGTCGGGACTTTACCTGAAGAGGAAAAACGCAAGCTGATTCATGAGGTGCTGTCCCCGCTTGGTCATAACTTGATGGTAACACCGAAAGAAGTGGATGATTTTATTGAAGACATGGCCAATGTTGTCGCAGAAGGTTTGAACTCTGCACTGCATTTCCATGTAAATCAAGATAATGTAGACGCTTATACACACTAGGTGTCATAGTTCTACTTTTCACCCTTTTGCATACACATAGTAGCAACAAGTATGTGAAAGGGTGAGAAAATGAAGGGCTACCGCTCCTCACACGTCGTCGTATTAAATGGGACAAGCATTAAGAAATCAATCGTAGCAGTGATCTTAGGATTTATTCTTGTATTTGCGGTATCCGGTATTATGACCTCTCTCAAGCCAGAGTACCGAGTCACCTCGAGCTCCATCAATGAGTTTTCCAAAAGGTTTTCGGGGGAGTCGTTATTATATATCTTCGGCTATACCAATGCCTATTTTACACAAGGATTATCAAGTGAAGCGAAAGCACCTAATTATGCTTCCGCCTTATTTGAGTTGACGACAAGCATTAATCTAGATGATCCACGCAGTCTTATCCGCAATGAAATTCCGGGCTTTGCTTATTATGACGGAGAAATTCTTGTAGCGGGCTCAGGGGTGAACTATACGGATATGCCGGTGGAATCTTCTCCGCCGATGGAAGTGCTGTTAGAAGAGAGACAAGCTTCGATCATCGATATGGAAGAGGAAGAAGATAAAGAGGAAAGTGTTCCACCTCCAGAGCAGACAACGGGAGACAAGCGTACAGTTCTGATTTATCACTCTCACTCCCGGGAATCGTTTCTGCCTTATCTTGAAGGGGTGACGAGTCCAAATGCCGCAAGTCATCCAGAAGTGAATGTAACACGCCTTGGCAAAAAGCTTCAGGAGGAACTAATACAGCGTGGCATTGGAACGGATATCGATACAACAGATACCGCTTTAGCCTTGAAGAACAGGGGTTGGGTGTATGGACAATCCTATGACGTGACAAGGCCGATCGTGGAAGAGGCAATGGCGGGAAATCAGCACCTGAATTACCTGATTGATGTGCATCGGGATTCGGGGAGAAGGAAAAGCACGACGATGGACATAAACGGTGTACCGCATGCAAGGCTTTATTTTGTAATAGGGAAGAAAAATCAAAACTATGAGCAGAACCAGTACCTAGCCGAACAAATCCATAAAAAATTGGAGCAGAAATACCCGGGATTAAGTAAAGGTATATTTGTCCCGCCGGCTGTCGAGACTCGTAATGGTATATATAATCAGGATCTCTCTCCTAATTCCATGCTAATTGAAGTGGGGGGAGTCGATAATACATTTGAAGAGATGAACCGGACCCTTGAGATTTTTGCGGATGTGTTCAGTGAAATCTACTGGCAGGCAGAAAAAGTGGACGGAACTCCTGAAGATGAAGCCCAGTGATGCAGAAAAGGAGCTGAAAGTGCGATGAAAAGATTTATGGTCAAATGTTTATTCATTTCTCTAGTGCTATTTCTTGGAGTGCTTTTGGGGATGCAACAGGCAAATGAAGGGATGCGGAAAATGAAAGGGTACGATGATCCGGCCTTCAGTGGCCAGGCCTTTCATGTGGCAGAAACAACAGATGGAATAAATGGCACCATTCTTGGACGCCAGATAAATTCCCAGGATATGAAAGAGAAACAGGAGAAGCTCGAAGGAATTAAGGCGTATAATGTATTTTCTTCTGCAGGGAAAAAGCTGGCCGATGGCATGTCGGGCGTGATGAGCGGACTTTTTAATAAGGTGCAGGATACGATAGAGGAAAAGAACGAGGAATAATCTTATAAAAGAGGGCGAAAATCATAAAGGATAAGTTTTACGATCCTATGTGAACGCTCTCTTTTTTTGCTGAGGAAATCAATGCTTGGAAATTTCATTGAATGTTCTAGTTCGAATTGATATAATCAGAAATAGTGTACGTTGCCGAAAGTGTAGGAGTGAAACAGATAATGAACAGAGAAGAACGGTTAAAAAGACAATCAAAGATAAGAAACTTTTCAATTATTGCCCATATTGATCATGGGAAATCAACGCTTGCAGACCGTATTTTAGAAAAAACATCTGCATTGACACAAAGGGAAATGAAGAATCAGTTGCTCGATTCCATGGATCTCGAACGTGAGCGTGGAATTACAATTAAATTAAATGCGGTTCAATTACGATATAAAGCAAACGATGGGGAAGAATACATTTTCCATCTTATTGATACACCGGGACATGTCGATTTTACATATGAGGTTTCCCGTAGTTTAGCCGCATGTGAAGGTGCCATTCTAGTGGTAGATGCAGCGCAAGGTATTGAAGCCCAAACGCTTGCAAACGTTTATTTGGCATTAGACAACAATCTGGAAATTATGCCAGTTATTAATAAGATAGACTTGCCTAGTGCAGAGCCAGAGCGTGTTCGCCAAGAAATAGAGGATGTTATTGGCTTGGATGCATCTGATGCAGTTTTAGCTAGTGCGAAGGCAGGCATTGGGATTGAAGATATTTTAGAGCAGGCTGTCGAGAGGATTCCTGCGCCACAAGGTGATCCTGATGCACCTTTGCAAGCACTTATTTTTGATAGCTTATTTGACCCATACCGTGGAGTTGTCGCTTACATTAGGGTAGTGCATGGTACAGTTAAGGTTGGCGATAAAATCAAAATGATGGCAACGGGAAAAGAGTTCGAGGTTAACGAAGTAGGTGTATTCACACCGAAAGCGTTGATGCTGGATGAACTGACAGTCGGTGATGTAGGCTTCTTAACTGCTGCTATCAAAAACGTTGGCGATACTCGTGTTGGTGATACAATCACGAGTGCGAAGAATGGTGCTGTTACGCCGCTTCCAGGTTACAGAAAATTAAATCCAATGGTATACTGCGGACTTTACCCAATTGATTCAGCTAAATTCAATGATCTTCGTGATGCATTGGAAAAACTGGAACTTAATGATTCTGCACTACAATACGAACCTGAAACATCTCAAGCGTTAGGCTTTGGTTTCCGTTGTGGCTTCTTGGGATTGCTTCATATGGAAATCATTCAGGAACGTATCGAGCGAGAATTTAATATTGATTTAATTACGACAGCCCCGTCTGTTATTTACCAGGTACATTTAACGGATGGAACAGAGCTGAGTGTAGATAATCCATCAAATATGCCTGATCCACAAACGATTGATCGTGTGGAAGAGCCTTATGTGAAAGCAACAGTGATGGTTCCAAACGAATATGTTGGAGCAGTTATGGAGCTTTGCCAGGATAAGCGTGGAAACTTTATTGATATGCAATATCTCGATGATATTCGAGTGAGTATCGTTTATGAAATTCCATTAGCTGAAATCGTATATGACTTTTTTGACCAATTAAAATCGAATACAAAAGGGTATGCCTCCTTTGATTATGAGTTGATTGGGTACAAGCCTTCCAAACTTGTGAAGATGGATATTCTTCTAAATGCTGAAAAAGTGGATGCACTATCCTTTATTGTTCATAACGATTCTGCCTACGACCGCGGAAAAATAATCGTGGAGAAATTAAAGGAACTTATTCCAAGACAACAGTTTGAGGTTCCAATCCAAGCTGCAGTAGGTCAAAAGATTATCGCTAGGTCAACGATTAAATCGATGGGGAAGAACGTTCTTGCCAAATGTTACGGTGGAGATATTTCACGTAAACGTAAGCTTTTAGATAAGCAAAAAGAAGGTAAAAAACGTATGAAACAGGTTGGTTCTGTTGAAGTGCCACAAGAAGCGTTCATGGCGGTCCTGAAAATGGACGATGCAGCGAAGAAAAAGTGATAGATTAATTAAGCTATAGTCGAAAAATACCGCAGAGATGCGGTATTTTTTCATAATGGAAATGCCTGTGCTATAGTTTAGATACTATTTAATGAAAGTGTGATTGTTGTGATTAAATCAGCCTATATCCATATTCCATTTTGTGAGCATATTTGTCATTATTGCGATTTTAATAAAGTTTTTCTGAAAAATCAGCCAGTGGATGCCTATTTGGAGTTCATGGATGTGGAAATGAAAAATACAATAGATCGTTTTCCGACTCAACATTTGGAAACCATCTTTGTTGGAGGTGGAACTCCGACGGCTTTAAACCAAAAGCAGTTATCCTACCTATTGGAATCCATTCAACGAAACTTTGATGTGGTGCCTGACATAGAATATACCTTTGAAGCAAATCCTGGAGATTTATCTCTTGAGAAGCTGCGGTTATTAAAAGAGGGCGGGGTAAATCGCCTAAGTTTTGGCGTTCAAAGCTTTAATGATGACCTCTTGAAAAGAATAGGAAGATCTCATCGTAAAACGGATGTTTTTAAATCGATCGAGCATGCCAGAGAGGCTGGCTTTGATAATATTAGTGTGGACCTCATATACAGCCTTCCCGATCAAACGGTGGAGGATTTTCAGGATACCCTTCATACGGCATTTTCCCTTGGAATGGAACACTACTCTGCCTACTCATTGATTATTGAACCGAAAACGGTGTTCTATAATCTGATGAGTAAGGGGAAACTCCCGCTTCCGACTCAAGAGGAAGAAACCAGCATGTATGATGTTCTTTTGAATGAAATGGAAAAGCATGGGTACCACCAGTATGAAATATCAAATTTTGCCAAGGAAGGTTATGAGAGCAAGCACAATCTCACATACTGGGATAATGAGTCCTATTACGGAATCGGAGCGGGTGCTCACAGTTATACAGAAGGTGTTCGCCGTGCAAACCATGGACCACTGAAGAAATATATGGATTCCATCAGTGAGACTGGATTTCCTTATAAAGAGGAACATGTGGTGACAAGAGAAGAAAGAATCGAAGAAGAGATGTTCTTAGGCTTACGCAAGACACAAGGAGTTTCTATCTCTAAATTTGAACGAAAATTCGACGCAGAGATGCTAAATATTCTTAAAGGGCCGATTGAAGAAAACATTCAAAGAGGGCTTTTGGAACAGCAAGGAGACTTTATCCGTTTAACAAAAAAAGGAAAATTTCTCGGCAATGAAGTTTTTCAAGGTTTTATTGGTGCGATCTGATTGACATGTGAATGGGTATTTGGTAATTTATTTATAGAATTAGCACTCGATGAATAAGAGTGCTAACAGAGGTGATGCTGAGTGCTTACAGAACGACAGTTGTTAGTATTGCAAGTCATAATTGACGACTTTATCCGATCTGCACAACCTGTTGGCTCCAGAACGCTCTCAAAGAAAGATGAAATTTCGTTCAGCTCGGCCACCATCAGAAATGAAATGGCTGACTTGGAGGAATTGGGATTCATTGAAAAAACACATACTTCTTCAGGAAGGGTTCCATCGGAAAAAGGGTACCGCTATTATGTGGATCACCTACTTTCCCCGGAAAGGCTTACGAAGCAAGATGTGTTTGAAATCAAATCCATCTTTCGTGAGCAAATATATGAATTGGAAAAAACCGTACAAAAATCTGCACAGATTCTTTCTGACCTGACCAAGTACACATCCATTGTTCTTGGGCCCGGAGCAAGAGATCACAGGCTTAAAAACCTGCAAATCATTCCTATCAATCCGGAACAGGCGGTTGCAATCATTGTGACGGATACGGGACATGTAGAAAACCGCATGTTTTCCTTTCCGGCCAGCATGGATTCATCCGACATCCAGAAGATGGTCAATATCTTAAATGAACGTTTGGTGGGGGTACCCCTCTCAGAACTTATCAACAAGCTATATAAGGAAGTGGCAACACTCTTAAGATCTCATATCGGGAACTATGAAAACATTTTGCGATCCTTAAGCTCCACTCTCTATATGGAGGAAAAGGATAAGGTGTTTTTTGGGGGCAAAACGAACATGCTTGCCCAACCCGAGTTCAATGATATCAATAAGATTCGTTCACTTATGCTGTTGATTGATCAGGGAAAGGATTTGTCCCAGCATATTCGTGCAAAAGAAGCAGGTATTCATATCAAGATAGGCAGTGAGAATAACATTCCAGGCATGGAGGGCTGCAGTATTATTTCTGCCAGCTATTCCATCGGACCAGAGCAGCTCGGAACCATAGCCTTGCTAGGGCCGACCAGGATGGAATATTCCCGTGTCGTCAGTCTTTTGCAGCTTATCAGTTCCGACCTTTCCGAGGCGGTCAATAAACTGTATCAAAAGGACTGAGCATGGAAATATTGTTAGGGGATGGAGTTCCTGCTCCGTCCTATCACTATGGAAAAACAACATGATTTACATACTTTAAGGGAGGTGAAACCATTGGTAAACGAGAACGAACAAGCAACAGTTGAAAATGAAGAAGAAGTAACAATAGAAGAAACGCAAGAAACGACGGAGAAAGTGGAAGAAGTGGAAGTCTCTGCAGAACAGGAGAAAATCTCCGCGCTGGAAGCTAAGCTTGAGGAGTCGGAAAACCGCCTTCTTCGCTTGCAAGCAGATTTTGACAACTACCGTCGACGTGTGAGACTTGACCAAGAGGCTGCACAGAAATACCGTGCACAAAATCTTGTTACAGATATACTTCCTGCCCTTGATAACTTTGAGCGTGCGCTTAAAGTCGATTCAGAGGATGAGAAAATCAAAACATTTTTACAAGGTATGGAAATGGTGCACCGTCAGTTAGTGGAGGCACTAAAAGCAGAAGGACTAGAAGCGATCGAAGCGGTTGGACAGTCATTCGATCCTAACCTACACCAGGCAGTCATGCAGGTGGAAGAGGGAGAAGCGGAATCCAACACTGTTTTGGAAGAGTTCCAAAAAGGGTATAAGCTCAAAGATCGTATCATCCGCCCATCCATGGTAAAAGTAAAGCAATAGTTGATTGTAGTGGAAGGCACGAGACTCCTGCGGGGGAGTAGCGACAATGTTGAGACCCCCAAGCGAAGCGAGGAGGCTCAAGGTCGCCCCGCGGAAAGCGAGTGCCTGCAACGAAAATCAACAGTTAACACGAATCTAAAAATAACTACATATTAATGTAAGTTGCAATAGGAGGAAAAACAAAATGAGTAAAATCATCGGTATTGACTTAGGTACAACAAACTCATGTGTAGCTGTGCTTGAAGGCGGCGAACCAAAAGTAATTCCAAATCCAGAAGGTAACCGCACAACTCCATCTGTTGTTGCTTTTAAAAACGGCGAACGCCAAGTAGGGGAAGTGGCAAAACGCCAATCCATCACGAACCCTAACACAATCATGTCTGTTAAACGTCATATGGGAACAGACTATAAAGTGGAAGTAGAAGGAAAAGAGTACTCTCCACAAGAAGTATCTGCCATCATCCTTCAACACTTAAAAGGCTATGCAGAAGAATATCTTGGAGAAACAGTTACAAAAGCTGTTATCACAGTACCTGCTTACTTCAACGATGCTGAGCGTCAAGCTACAAAAGATGCTGGTAAAATCGCTGGTCTTGAAGTAGAGCGTATCATCAACGAGCCAACTGCTGCAGCACTAGCATACGGCCTTGATAAAATGGACGAAGATCAAACGATCCTAGTTTATGACCTTGGTGGCGGAACATTTGACGTTTCCGTACTAGAGCTTGGAGATGGCGTATTCGAAGTACGTTCAACAGCTGGTGACAACCGCCTTGGTGGAGATGACTTTGACCAAGTTATCATTGACTACCTTGTAGCAGAATTCAAAAAAGAAAACGGCATTGACCTTTCTAAAGATAAAATGGCGCTACAACGCTTGAAAGATGCAGCGGAAAAAGCGAAAAAAGATCTTTCAGGTGTAACAAACACACAAATTTCCCTGCCGTTCATCACTGCTGGTGAAGCAGGACCGCTTCACTTGGAAGTAAGCATGTCTCGTGCGAAATTCGATGATATTACTTCCGGTCTTGTAGAACGTACAATGGGTCCTGTTCGTCAAGCATTGCAAGATGCTGGTATCTCTGCATCTGAATTAGACAAAGTAATCCTTGTAGGTGGATCCACTCGTATCCCTGCAGTTCAAGATGCAATTAAGAAAGAAACTGGTAAAGACCCACACAAAGGGGTTAACCCGGATGAAGTAGTTGCTTTAGGTGCAGCAATCCAAGGTGGAGTATTAACTGGGGACGTGAAAGACGTTGTACTTCTTGACGTAACACCACTTTCTTTAGGGATTGAAACAATGGGCAGCGTGTTCACGAAGCTTATTGAAAGAAACACGACAATTCCTACAAGTAAGTCTCAAGTGTTCTCTACAGCTGCTGACAACCAAACAGCGGTAGACATTCACGTACTTCAAGGAGAGCGTCCAATGGCAAGCGACAACAAAACATTAGGTCGTTTCCAATTGACGGACATTCCACCAGCACCACGCGGCGTTCCGCAAATCGAGGTTTCTTTTGACATCGACAAAAACGGTATCGTAAACGTTCGTGCAAAAGACCTTGGAACAAACAAAGAGCAAACGATCACCATCAAATCTTCTTCAGGTCTATCGGAGGACGAAATCAACCGCATGGTACAAGAAGCGGAATTGAACGCGGATGCAGACAAAAAGCGTAAAGAAGAAGTAGAATTACGCAATGAAGCAGATCAGCTTGTATTCACAACTGAAAAAACACTTAAAGAAGTAGAAGGAAAAGTGGAAGAATCAGAAGTGAAAAAAGCGGAAGACGCGAAAGAAGAATTAAAAGCTGCTATCGAAAAAGGCGACCTTGAAGAAATTCGCACGAAAAAGGATGCACTTCAAGAAATCGTTCAACAAATTTCCATGAAGCTTTATGAGCAAGCTGCACAAGCACAACAAGCGGCTCAAGGAGCAGAAGGTGCGGAAGGCGCTGCGAACAACGACGACAACGTAGTCGACGCAGAATACGAAGAAGTAAACGACGATAAAAAGTAAGATAAAGTCCTAGGGCTTTTCTGATAAAGATAAAAAGAAAGTCGAAGCCATGGCTTTGGCTTTCTTTTTATGTAAATAAGAACTACCCTTGGTGCCTGGAGTGGAAGGTGGTCGACTCCTGCGGGAGGTAGCGGTAGCTTGAGACCCCGCAACAAAGTGAGGAGGCTCAAGCACCGCCCCTAGGAAAGCGAACATCTGGAACGAAAGGCAACAAGGAGGTCAACCAGTAAGAGGTGTTAAGCATACAACTTTTATTGCTTTTTCCCTCTTTCAGGTGATACAATAACCTTTATGTGAATGAAACGGGAGTGGGTATTTAATGAGTAAACGCGATTACTATGAAGTGCTTGGCGTCAGTAAAAGCGCGTCGAAAGATGAAATAAAGAAAGCTTACAGAAAGCTATCCAAACAATACCATCCGGACATCAATAAAGCAGACGATGCAGCGGACAAATTTAAAGAAATCAAAGAAGCTTACGAAGTACTAAGTGACGACCAAAAGAAAGCGCACTATGACCAATTCGGACATACCGATCCTAACCAAGGATTTGGAGGCGGCGGTGGATTTGACGGCGGCTTCGGCTTTGAAGATATTTTCGAAACATTCTTCGGCGGTCAAGGCGGCGGAAGAAGACGTCGTGATCCGAACGCGCCAAGGCAAGGGGCAGACCTTCAATACACCATGACTCTTGGTTTTGAAGAAGCTGCTTTCGGAAAAGAAACAACCATCGAAATACCTGTGGAAGAAACATGTGATACCTGTACAGGAACAGGTGCAAAGCCTGGTACGAAAGTGGAAACATGTTCGAATTGCCGTGGAACCGGCCAAGAGAGTGTGGAACAAAACACGCCGTTTGGTCGTATTGTCAACAGAAGAACTTGTTCCAAATGTAATGGTTCCGGGAAGTCCATTCCTAACAAATGTACAACATGTCATGGTGCAGGCCGTGTGAAAAAACGCAATACAATCAAGGTCAACATCCCTGCTGGTGTGGATGAGGGACAACAATTGCGTGTAGCAGGTAAAGGCGAAGCTGGAGTGAACGGTGGACCTGCTGGTGACCTGTATGTTGTCTTCCATGTAAGAAGACATGAATTCTTTGAACGAGATGGCGATGATGTATACTGCGAAATGCCAATTACTTTTGCTCAAGCTGCACTTGGGGATGAAGTTGAGGTTCCTACATTGCACGGAAAAGTTAAGCTAAAAGTACCTGGTGGAACGCAAACTGGCACCAACTTCCGTCTAAAAGGCAAAGGAATTGCCAATGTGCGCGGCTATGGGCAAGGCGATCAGCATATCAAGATCCGCGTGATTACTCCGACAAAACTTTCGGAGAAACAAAAACAGTTGATGCGCGAGTTTGCTGAAATTAGCGGTCAGACGCCGGATGAGCAAGAAGACAGTTTTTTTGCAAAAGTGAAACGTGTCCTTAAAGGTCAATAAAATAAGTATCAGTAGCTATCATTAAGTCAGGATTGGAGTTGGTATGAATGAAATGGTCAGAAATTAGTATCCATACAACAAATGAGGCGGTTGAACCTATATCCCATATTCTTCATGAGGCAGGTGCCAGTGGCGTGGTGATAGAGGACCCATTTGAACTCACGAAGGAAAGAGAAGATCAATTCGGAGAGATATACCAACTCAATCCTGATGATTACCCTGAAGAAGGCGTCGTAATGAAAGCGTACCTCCCTGTTAACAGCTTTTTAGGTGAAACAGTAGAAGGAATAAAAGATGCAATTAATAACCTTTTGGTCTATGATATTGACCTTGGATTAAACAATATTTCTATCAGTGAAGTGAATGAGGAAGAGTGGGCCACAGCTTGGAAAAAGTACTACAATCCTGTAAAAATTTCCGAAAAGTTCACCATCGTGCCTACATGGGAAACATATGAACCCGTAAGCTCCGATGAGAAAATTATTGAGCTTGACCCGGGAATGGCGTTTGGGACAGGAACTCATCCCACTACAGTACTCTGTATCCAAGCAATCGAGAGAACCGTCAAGCCTCAAGATAAAGTGATTGATGTAGGAACAGGGTCAGGAGTGCTAAGTATTGCTGCAGCCATGATGGGTGCTGATGAAGTACTTGCTCTCGATCTGGATGATGTGGCAGTGGAATCAGCCAAACTGAACATCAAGCTGAATAAAGTGCATCCAACAGTAACGGTGAAACAAAATAACCTGTTAAAAAATGTAGAAGGCCCTGTAGATGTGGTTGTTGCAAATATTTTAGCAGAGGTAATTGTCCGTTTTACGGATGATGTTTACCGCGTGTTGGAAAACGGCGGAACATTCATCTCCTCAGGCATCATTAGCATGAAAAAGCAAGATGTGAAAGACGCCCTTATCAAATCAGGCTTCAAAATTGAAGAAACCATGATGATGGAAGACTGGGTAGCTTTTATTGCCAAAAAAGAAGAATAAGCGAGCGTGATGATCGTGCAACGTTATTTTATTGACTCTAATCAAATAGATGAAGCCTCCATTACAATTACTGGTGAAGATGTTCACCATATAGTACGGGTTATGAGGATGAACGTGGACGATCAACTTTTATGCAGCTGTTCGGAAACCAGGCAAACAGCTCTATGCCAAATTGCTGAAATTACCAATGATATGGTGGTTACGCATATTGTAGAATGGATAAAGGCTGAAACGGAAATACCTGTTCGTGTAACGATTGCGAACGGGTTGCCTAAAGGAGATAAATTGGAACTAGTCATACAAAAGGGTACAGAACTCGGAGCCGAGTCGTTTATCCCTTTTAATGCTGCTCGTTCAATTGTGAAATGGGACGAAAAGAAGGGCAAAAAGAAAGTAGAACGTTGGAATAAGATTGCCAAGGAAGCGGCTGAGCAGTCACATCGTTCCATGGTTCCCAAAGTGGAAGAGCCTGCTTCACTAGCCCAACTTTTAGAAAAGAGCAAAGACTATACTTATAAGATTGTCGCCTATGAAGAAAGTGCAAAGGAAGGGGAACGGGCTGCTTTTGCCACAACCCTCCAAAACATGAAACACGATGAGTCGGTCCTATGCGTGTTCGGTCCTGAAGGGGGCCTTACGGAAAAGGAAATCGCAAAACTTGTGGAACATGGATTTGTCCCTTGTGCGCTTGGGCCAAGAATATTAAGAACGGAAACGGCACCGCTATATGCACTTGCCGCCATTTCGTATCATTTTGAATTAATGTGAGGTGGAAAACATGCCAACTGTTGCCTTTCACACACTAGGGTGTAAAGTGAACCATTATGAAACAGAAGCTATCTGGCAGCTCTTCAAAGCAAATAATTACGAACGTACAGAATTTGAAGGCACATCAGATGTGTATGTCATCAATACCTGTACGGTAACCAATACCGGCGATAAAAAGAGTCGTCAAGTCATCCGTCGTGCCATCCGTAAAAACCCGGATGCTGTAATCTGTGTAACAGGGTGCTACGCGCAAACTTCTCCTGCAGAAATCATGGCGATTCCTGGGGTGGATGTTGTCGTTGGGACGCAGGACCGCGTGAAAATGCTTGATTATATTGAGCAGTTCAAACAGGAGCGCCAGCCTATTAACGGTGTTGGGAACATCATGAAGGCTCGTGTATATGAAGAGTTGGATGTACCGGCATTTACTGACCGTACGCGTGCTTCTCTTAAGATACAAGAAGGTTGCAACAACTTCTGTACGTTCTGTATCATCCCTTGGGCTCGCGGGCTTATGCGTTCCCGTGACCCTCAAGAAGTTGTCACACAAGCTCAGCAATTGGTGGATGCAGGATATAAGGAAATCGTCTTGACAGGTATTCACACAGGTGGTTACGGAGAAGACATGAAGGATTACAATTTTGCTATGCTTCTTCGTGAGTTGGATGAGAAAGTAGTGGGGTTAAAGCGTATCCGTATTTCCTCCATCGAAGCTAGCCAAATAACCGATGAAGTGATTGAAGTGCTGAACAACTCCGATAAAATAGTACGTCATCTGCACATTCCAATCCAATCTGCTTCCAACACTGTTTTAAAAAGAATGCGTCGTAAATACACGATGGAATTCTTCGCAGAGCGTTTGGACCGATTGAAGGAAGCATTACCTGGACTTGCGATTACTTCCGATGTTATCGTTGGATTCCCAGGTGAGACAGAAGATGAGTTCATGGAAACATACAACTTCATCAAAGAACATAAATTCTCTGAGCTGCATGTATTCCCTTACTCCAAACGTACAGGAACGCCAGCAGCTAGAATGACCGATCAAGTCGACGAAGAAGTGAAAAACGAGCGAGTTCACCGCCTGATTGCACTTTCTGACCAACTTGCAAAAGAATATGCTTCCCTTTTTGAAGACGAAGTATTGGAAGTCATTCCGGAAGAAATTTATAAAGACGCACCAGATCAAGGCTTGTATGTCGGCTATACAGACAACTATCTAAAAGTTGTATTCCCGGCTACAGAAGAAATGGTCGGCAAACTTGTTAAGGTAAAAATCGTCAAAGCTGGATATCCTTACAACGAGGGACAATTTGTTCGAGTACTCGAGGATGCGCCACGCCTCGAAGAAGAAAATGTTCGGTTAAGTTCATAAGAAAATATAGAGAGTGATTCCATATTTATGGGGTCACTTTTTTGTGGTGAAGAAAAAGTTGAAGGCAATACTAACATTGTACTCGCCAAATTTATGGAACCATGTTATGATGTTAGAGGTCAGACCTCTTAACTTGAAAGGAGTATGAACATGCATACAAACATTGGAGAAATGATTGATCATACATTATTGAAAGCCGATACAAAAAAAGAACAAGTAGAAGTACTTTGCCAAGAAGCGAGAGAATATAACTTTGCATCTGTCTGTGTTAACCCGACTTGGGTAAAAACATCTGCAGAGCTTTTAGAAGGTAGCAACGTAAAAGTGTGTACGGTAATTGGATTCCCTCTTGGAGCAAATACTCCAGAAGTGAAGGCGTTCGAAACGACTAATGCGATTGCAAACGGTGCCACGGAAGTGGACATGGTTATCAACATCAGTGCACTTAAAGATGGTGACGATGAGTTGGTGGAAAGAGACATCCGTGCAGTTGTAGACGCTGCAAAAGGTCGTGCGTTGACGAAAGTTATCATTGAAACTTGCCTGCTTACAAACGAAGAGAAAGTAAGAGCATGCCAATTGGCTGTAAAAGCTGGGGCGGATTACGTGAAAACTTCTACTGGTTTCTCAACAGGCGGAGCAACAGTTGCTGATATCGCACTTATGAGACAAACGGTAGGACCTGAAATCGGAGTAAAAGCTTCCGGTGGAGTTCGTGATGCAAAAGGTGCGGAAGAAATGATCGCAGCGGGAGCAACACGTATCGGGGCAAGTTCCGGTATCTCTATTGTTAAAGGGTTAACGGCAGATACTGATTATTAAGAAGTAATTGTGAAGGTTTAGATAGGCACCCCCTCAGATTTTTACATGAGGGGGTGTTTTTATTTTTTTAAAGAAAGGAGGTGGCTGGATATCTGGATGTGGTAGGTAGAAGGGGTGATTGGTCAAATTGTACTATTGTTACAATAAATGGCGAAAAAGTCACAATGACTGCTAGAAAAGTTACAATAACCTTGAAAAAAGTCACAATAACCTAAAAAATAGTCACAATAATTTTGAACAAAGCTACAATTAGCCCAATTAGCAGCTACAAAGCCCCAGAATACCCTACCCCTATATGAAAAACTTGATTGATTCACATCATCACCCATGCAGTCTCTCCACAAACCTCGCAAAAGGTCTCACAAACGGTAACGCAACGGCTGAACTTAAAACATTAAATATCAAACTCGAGTGTGCCAATTGAACATCGGCACTTGAAGCAAGCATTGCCACCAAGTCTCCTAGCCATGGAATCAATGGGAAAAACACTGCCACCCCAATCACATTCAACCAAATATGCGCATACGCAGTTAATTTTGCCTCTCTAATGGAACCAATGCTGGCCAGATAGGCCGTCACACACGTTCCGATATTAGCCCCAAGCATAATCGCGATCCCTGCAGGAAGAGACAATAAGTCATTATTTAAAAAGCTCATGCTGATACCCGTTGTAGCCGAGCTTGATTGAATAATAGCTGTAAGCAAGGTCCCTATACCTACCCCAAATAGATGGTGATCATTTGTCATCGCAAGCATATCCTGCACAGACGGAAAACCAGCCAAAGGTATAGCCAGGGATTCAAATCCATTCATTGCGACAAACAAGCACCCCAGACCGAACAAGGTTGACCCGAAACTGAAAGGCAATTTCTTTTTAGAAAACAAAAATAAAAATCCGATAATCAGCATCGGGAAAATCAACTGTGAAATATCTATAGTGATAAGTTCTGTAATGAAGGTGGAGCCGATGTTGCTGCCAAGCATGATGCCGATCGATTGGTAGAACGTAAGATAACCTGCAGCCACCAAGCCGACAGTAATGACCATGACGGCGGAACTGCTCTGCAATAATCCGGTTATCAAAATCCCGATTAAAAGACCCTTCCAAGGCATATCAGTAAATTTGGTGAGATAACCTTTTGTTCTCTCTTCGGATAATTGAAGCAGTCCCGACCTCATGACGGTCATTCCAATCAAAAAAATCGCTAAATAGACAGATAATAACGTTATAATAGAAAACAAGCCCATCACCTCCCTTTCAATATATGGCGGGTGGTGGACAAGAATGACAAGAAAAGGAGAGAGAGAATATGCAGGAGTGGACGACCAATACCGTTATGCATAGCTATCCGGGCATGGTTGCCTTAGTGACGGCGAAGTGGAACGGAGAACAGAATATAATGGCGGCAGGCTGGCACACCTATATTTCATACGACCCTCCGATCTATGGGGTTGCGATAGCGAAGGAAAGATATACACATCACCTGATGGAAAACTCCAGAGAATTTGCTATAAATTTTGTGCCGGAAAAATTTGCCCAATACATACAACAGTCCGGCATGCTGAGTGGAAAAGTGCATAATAAATTCGAAGAACTGAACATTGAATTTGAACAAGGAAAAACAGTTTCTTCCCCGATTCTGAAGGAGGCTTATATTGCGTACGAATGTAAAGTGATGGACCGGAGAACATACGGAGATCATGACTGGTTTGTAGGGGAGATGACCGGCTTCTATAAAGATAAAGAGCTATTTGCTGAAAATGGCCTTCCAAATTGGGATAAGCTTTCGATTCCGCTATACCTTGGGAGGTCCCAATATATGCTGGCAAATAAGGATTCCAAGGTGATAAACCTATATCGGAATAATAGTTAGTCCAGATAGTTTTAAAGCATTTCCTTATAATTGTTGACCAACATTAGCGAATATATTATAATTGGGAAGTACATGTTCTATACATGCTTTTTTGCATTTATGGGATCATGTATTTTCTGAAAATGTTAGTGGTTGTTCTGGAGGGAGGGAATTAGAATGTCAAAAACAGTTGTTCGTAAAAACGAATCGCTTGAAGATGCTCTTCGCCGTTTCAAACGTACAGTTTCAAAAACTGGGACGTTGCAAGAAGCAAGAAAGCGTGAATTCTATGATAAGCCAAGCGTAAAACGAAAGAAAAAGTCTGAGGCTGCTAGAAAGCGTAAATTTTAACAAGAGGGTGTAAGAATGAGTCTTCTCGAGCGTTTAAATACCGATATTAAGCAAGCTATGAAGGATAAGGACAAAGAGAAGCTTTCCGTACTCCGAATGGTTAAGTCTTCGATTCAAAATGAATCGATCAAGCACGGCAGAGACTTATCCGAGGAGGAAGAACTTACCGTATTGTCTCGTGAATTAAAGCAACGTAAAGACTCCCTCCAAGAATTTGATAAAGCCGGTCGTGAAGACTTGGTTCATAAATTACAGGGTGAAATTGCAATAGTTGAACATTATATGCCTGAGCAGTTATCTGAAGAAGAATTGTCTGCGATCGTCCAACAGACGATTACGGAAGTTAATGCTTCTTCGAAAGCTGATATGGGTAAAGTAATGGGAGCGCTGATGCCTAAAGTTAAAGGCAAAGCGGACGGTAGCCTTGTTAACAAACTTGTACAACAACATCTTTCATAAAAACCCAAAATAGCACCTTACCCATGTAAGGTGCTATTTTTTAAGCTGTGTTAGACAAGATCTGGCGGAAGGGTCTGCCTGATTAATCTCCTGAATAAATTTTCCTTTCTTATTATGGTTGTTCACATAACCGCCACATTCAGCTTATATTTCATAAAAAAATCTACAACGATGAAACTTTGTGGTTTTTCGTGCGTATTACATAATGGTTACGGTGAAAATAAAATGAAAAGGTTTCTGGAGAGGAGGACATGATGAAAAAAGTTCTTCGTATTAGTTATGTTAGCGCTTTTGTGCTTGCACTTATTTTATCGGCGTTACCGCTTTTTCCGTCCCACACAAGTAGTGCCGAAAAGCTGGTGCATGTTATACCTGTAAATGGTACGGTGGAGAAGGGACTGCTTGCATTTATCAATAGGTCCATTGAAACCGCTGAGGAATCGGGGGCCGACCTTATAGTATTTGAAATCAATACACCAGGTGGGGCTGTGGACGCTGCAAGTGAAATTGCAGACAGCTTCCAAGGGACTTCCATCCCAACAGTTGCCTTTGTCAACAATCGGGCATTATCTGCTGGTGCATACTTAGCATTATATGCGGATGAGATATATATGACGCCAAATGCAAGTATGGGGGCAGCTGCCGTTATTACTGGAGATGGCAATGCTGCTGAGGATAAAGCGCAGTCCTATTGGCTAAATGAAATGAAAAATGCGGCAGAGTCGAATGACCGTGATCCTAAATATGCAATGGCTATGGCGGATAAAGAGATCGACCTGCCGGAAGTAGGAGCTGCAAAAGGATCTTTGCTTACATTAGGTCCTAAAAATGCCTTGGAGGTCGGGTATTCGGAAGGAACCATTTCCACTCTGGATGAACTGCTCGAAAATTTAGGTTATGGGAATGCCGAGGTTGTCACTTCTGAAGTGACTTTCGCTGAGAAGATAGCGCGATTTTTGACAGATCCTATTGTTGTTCCCATCCTATTATCCATTGGTTCCCTCGGGCTAGTACTCGAATTGTACTCCCCAGGCTTTGGTATTCCTGGTGCAATGGGAATCAGCGCATTATTGTTGTTCTTTTACGGCCATCTTGTAGCTGGATTGGCGGGAATGGAAACGATCATCCTGTTTGTCGTAGGGGTGGTGCTGATTGTTCTAGAGATCTTTGTGCCTGGTGGGATACTTGGTGTTATCGGACTGGGCGCAGTAATTACAAGCTTCTTTTTGGCAACAGATGATATTGCAGGAATGGGGTTATCCTTATTGATTGCTATGTTGGTAACTATAATTGCGATGGTACTGCTATTTACGGTATTCGGTAAAAAAATTCGTTTGTTCGACCGGATTGTGCTCCGGGATTCTACTAATACAGAGCAGGGTTATGTATCAAACGTCTCGAGAATTGAATTGGTAGGTCAGGAAGGGGTTACGTTAACTCCATTAAGGCCTGCAGGTACCGCTGTGATCAACCAAGAACGAATCGACGTTGTCACAGAGGGGAACTTTATCGGAGCGAACAAAAGTGTGAAAATTGTAAAGGCGGAAGGCTCCCGTATCGTTGTACGGGAAATCCATTCTGTTGAATAATATTTAGGAGGAATTAGAATATGGATCCAACTACTTTAGTAATATTGTTAGCCGTTGTTCTAGGAATTATCTTTTTATCCGTACTACTGACATTTGTACCGGTAATGCTGTGGATTTCCGCACTTGCAGCTGGTGTCAGAGTAAGCATCTTCACACTCGTAGGGATGAGATTACGACGTGTTATTCCAAGTCGTGTAATCAACCCATTAATTAAAGCTCATAAAGCAGGGGTAGATGTTACTACGAACCAATTAGAAAGTCATTACTTAGCTGGTGGTAATGTTGACCGAGTGGTAAATGCACTTATCGCAGCTCAACGTGCGAACATTGAATTAACATTTGAGCGTGCGGCTGCCATTGATTTAGCTGGTCGTGACGTTTTAGAAGCAGTTCAAATGTCCGTTAACCCGAAAGTAATTGAAACTCCATTCATCGCCGGTGTTGCGATGGACGGAATTGAAGTGAAAGCAAAAGCGCGTATTACAGTTCGTGCGAACATCGAGCGTTTAGTCGGTGGAGCTGGTGAAGATACAGTAATCGCCCGTGTAGGTGAAGGTATCGTAAGTACAATCGGTTCTGCAACTGGACATAAAAAAGTATTAGAAAATCCTGATTTGATCTCCCAAACAGTTCTTTCCAAAGGTTTGGATGCAGGTACAGCATTTGAAATCTTATCTATCGATATTGCGGATATTGATATCGGGAAAAACATCGGTGCAGAACTACAAACCGACCAAGCGGAAGCAGATAAGAAAATTGCACAAGCAAAAGCGGAAGAACGTCGTGCAATGGCCGTTGCACAAGAGCAAGAAATGCGCGCTCGCGTAGAAGAAATGCGTGCGAAAGTTGTGGAAGCGGAAGCGGAAGTGCCGCTTGCGATGGCAGAAGCATTACGTTCTGGTAACATCGGTGTAATGGACTACATGAACATCCAAAACATTACGGCTGATACAGACATGAGAGATTCAATCGGCAAGCTTACAGATCAGTCTGAAGACGGCGAGAAATAAGGTAGATGATTAAGCGGGAAAAGTGGAATTTCTTTTCCTGTAACTCCTTTAAGGAAGGGAGGATGATGTGCAATTGGAAATCATTTTTGATATATTTCAGCAGGCTCCCTGGCTATTGATTGTGCTGCTAGGTATTATTTCTAGCCTGTTTAGAGGTAAGAAGCAAGAAGAGCAGCAACAACAGCAGAAACGACAGCAACAACAGCGTCAACAACGCCAACAAGCTGCTTCACAGGCTTCCCAAAAAAGACAGGACGACTATGAGGATTACAGACGCGAAAGCGCCACTACTCCTAGGCAGGAAGAAAAGCCTCGTTTTGATTGGGATAGAGATGTTTTCGGGGAAGGCAAACTTGAAGAACTCGAACAAAAAGTTCGGGAAAAGGTGGAAAAGACGAAAGAACAGGTTGCACCTATAAGAGAGAGGATGTCTCAAGAAGTGAAAGAACTGTCCATCAAAGGGCAGGAAATCTCAAAAGACAGTCCTATCTTAAAACAGGAGCTTCAACTTTCAGAAGGAAAAGTTGTAAATTCAAGACACCGTATTAAACCGAACCGTGTGGTAGAAGGTGTGATGTGGTCTGAAATACTAGGCCAACCTCGTTCCAGAAACCCTCATCGTCCTGTTTACGCGGAACACTTTTCAAAAAGAAAATAAAAAACGAAAAACCCCTGTAGGAAGTGATAAACATACCTACAGGGGTTTTTGTTTATTAAAAAACTATGTTTAGTTTAGAGGTTTCTAGCTGTGGATTGGAGCTAATGGCGGAGACTCCTTGAAAATGCGAGCATTTTCTGCGTGCGATGTATTGCTGCCGTAGCCTTCCTTGTCCTACGGGAGAGAAGCGACAATCTTGAGACCCCGCAACGAAGTGAGGAGGCTCAAGGTCGCCCCGTGGAAAGCGTAGCCATTTGCGGAAAGGAACAGCGGTGATTAGAGCGAGCTGGTTTTGCTCGTTTTTTCTTATCGTAAAATTCTGTGTTAAACCCCCTTCTCCCTTCATACATATGAAAGGAAAGGGGGTTTTTCCATGCTGAAGAAGTTTCGTTCCCGAATGAACAATTGGATCACTAACAATATGGAATTACCCGCAGATGTGATGATGGATCTGCCGCGAATAACGATGATAGGACAAATACATATATATATTGAAAATCACCGGGGTTTAATAACGTTCAGCGATACGGAAATCCGTTTGTTGCTGAAACAAGGACAGCTCTTGGTCAAAGGGGATTCGTTTGTGATTAGAACTATATTGCCTGAAGAGATCCTGTTGGAAGGAAAAATCAGTCAAGTAATGTATTTGGAAGAATAATTTAGGGGGATTCACATGAAAAATCAATGGATGAACTTTTTTTCTGGTAGCGTAAAAATAATTATTCATGGAAAAGGTGTGGAAAGGTTCCTCAATGACTGTACACGCAACGGGATACAGATATGGAATGTAAAGAAAATGGGACAGGAGGCTTACACTTGTCATGTTCTTTTAAAAGATGTAAGGAAGCTGAGGTCCCTCATTAAGAGACAGGATTGTAAATTTAGGTTTTTGACAAGAAAAGGATTGCCCTTTCTGGCACAGTATTCACTCAAAAATAGCGGGTTGATTGTAGGGGTTATCGCTTGCTTCTTTACCGTATTCTTATTATCGAATATGGTCTGGAGCATTGAAATTAAGGGAGCTGATCCTGCAACGGAGCATAAAATCATGCAGGAGCTGGACAAGCTTGGTGTGAAAAAAGGGAAATTTCAATTTTTCATTCAGGATGTCGAGAGTATTCAGCGCAATTTAACGGACACAATAAGTGAAATTACATGGATAGGTGTTGTCTTGAATGGGACATCCTACCATTTTGAAGTGGTGGAAAAAAATGAACCGAAAAAGATAGAAACCTTATCACCTAGAAGCTTGGTAGCCAAGAAAAAAGCAATCGTTGCAAAAATATATGTAGAAAAAGGACAACCACTTGTTCAGGTGAATGATTATGTGGATAAAGGCCAGGTTTTGGTATCAGGATTGATAGGAAAAGAGGAAAATAAAAAGTCCATTGCAGCAGTAGGAGAGGTGCAGGGGGAAACGTGGTACTTAACACAAGTGGATATCCCTATTAAGACGACACTGCCCGTTTTGACAGGGGAAGCTTACAACAGGCATTATGCCAAAGTGGGCAGTCTGAAGATACCGGTATGGGGTTTTTTTAGTCCAGACTTTAAAAAGCAAGAAGAGTATGAAGCGGAGCGACCTTTTTATTTCTGGAAATGGAAGCTGCCATTTTCGTATGTAGGAAAAACCATCCACGAACAGGAAATCGTCGAGAGAATTTATGATGACGAAGAAGTGATTGAACAGGCGCTCGAGATGGGAAGAAATAAGGTTCTTTCCAATTTGGACGAAGATGCTGAGATAAAAGGAGAAAAAGTTTTGCGCACTCATAAGGAGAATGGTAAAGTAAGGGTAGATATACATTACCAAGTCATTGAAAATATTGTAAAAATCGAACCAATTATTCAAGGAGACTAATGAATGTCAGAAGAACTAGTGATGATGAATCAACAATTAAATAATCCGAACGAAGCAATTGCACTTTTTGGGAACCAAGATGTACATCTGAAAAGAATTGAAGAAGAGTTGAATGTTTCCATTGTGACACGTGGTGAAACAGTCAATGTTTCCGGTGATGCCAAACAGGTGGAAATAGTGGACATCGTCATTCAACAACTACTTCTAGTTATCCGCAAGGCTGTTTCCATCAGTGAGAGGGATGTTATTTACGCCATACAGCTGGCAAAAGAAGGCAAGATAGACTCTTTTTTGGAGCTTTATGATGAAGAATTGACGAAGAATGTAAAGGGTAAATCCATCCGCGTCAAAACGTTGGGGCAGAGGCAGTATGTGTCCGCCATCCGCAAAAAAGATCTAGTATTCGGTATCGGTCCAGCGGGAACGGGTAAAACCTATTTGGCTGTCGTGATGGCGGTCACCGCATTGAAAAATGGACAAGTGAAGCGGATCATCCTGACACGACCTGCGGTGGAAGCAGGAGAAAGTCTGGGCTTCCTTCCAGGAGACCTGAAAGAAAAAGTAGATCCCTACCTACGGCCGTTATATGATGCGTTGCATGATGTGTTTGGATCTGAACACACACAAAGATTGATTGAAAGAGGGACAATCGAAATTGCTCCTTTGGCATATATGAGGGGCCGTACATTAGACGATGCATTTGTCATACTGGATGAAGCACAGAATACTACTGCTGCACAGATGAAAATGTTCCTGACAAGACTTGGCTTTGGATCAAAAATGGTGATTACGGGAGATATCTCCCAAGTAGATCTCCCTAAAGGAATGAAGTCAGGACTAAGGGTTGTAAGAGACATACTAAAGAATACATCAGGAATCCAGTTTATCGAGCTGGAACAGTCCGATGTAGTACGTCACCCGTTGGTTGCTCGAATTATTGAAGCATATGATAAGTTGGAATCAAATTAAAGCCCCTTTATTGGGGCTCTTTCGCTTGTAGTGGATAGAATTTCACGGCACGTCGTTTATGGAAGGGGAAAAAAAGGTGAAAAAGAAATCGGACCGACGGAGAATTTCTTTTCAGCACTTGAAGTCCTTTAAGTTTTATCATGTCATCATTTACATGTTATTAGGGCTTATCATGTTCGGTATCATGTTCAGTAACGTGAAACCGGAGAAAATAAATGTACAGCTGTTTTCCAATGCAGAAAAGACCATTGTGGCACCACATAGCTTTGAAGACAGGGAAGCAACAGAGAATCTGAGAAAAGAAGCGGAAGATAAAGTTCCTGACCAGTACAATCGAGACAAAGATCAAGCTTACCAACAGGTTGCCAGAGTGGAGAACTTTTTTGACGTTTTAATTGATACTAAGAAACAGGTGGCAGAACTCGAGAAAGCGCCAGTACCTCCCACTCCACCATCCGAAGGACAGGAAGATTCCGCTCAGGATCAAGACCCTCCGGAACCTGTCCAACTGACAGATACAGAGAAACTGAAGTTACTGGAGGAGTCGCTTGCCGGTCAGGTCCCTGAGCAATGGAACGATGAACTTGATGATGAAGATCTATTGTTTTTACTGGCTTCAAAGGAATCTGACCTTATCAGGTATAAAAATGCCTCTGTTACAGCAATCAACAATGCCATGTCTAGGGACATACATACATTAGAGAACTTGACTGAGGCGAGAAACAGTGCCAGAACGGAACTATCCCTATCAGGTAATGTTCCAAGTGTCATCATTAATCTTTCGAGCCTTTCTGTCGTGCCTAATGTCATCTATGATTCTGCCCAGACGCAGGAGAAGCGGCAACAGGCAATCGATTCCGTTGAACCTGTAAGGATTTCGCAAGGGGATACATTAGTGAAGGCAGGTCAATTCATAGATCGCGATATATATAGACTTCTTACTGTCGCGGGGTTTGTTGACCAATCAAACAGTATTGCTCCATTTGTGGGATTATTGATTATTATTGGATTGATGATCTGCGCACTGGTTTATCTGTTTAAAAACATCGACACGACCATTCATAGTAAAAATACGTATTTGACGATGTACTTGTTAATATTTTCCATTACGTTGATTTTGTTGAAGATCTTCAGTTTTTTCCAAACGATGAATACGACAGAAATCGGCTATATTGCACCAGTTGCAATGGGAGCCATGCTGATTAAAATGCTGATAAATGACCGCATCGCCATACTTTCGAGTATTATCTTCGGAATTTGTGGGAGCTTCATATTTAATATGGTTCCGGGGGCGATGAACTATACAGTAGGTTCCTATCTTATCATCTCGGCTGTGGCATCAGTCCTGTTTTTGAATCAGCATAACAGACGTCTTACCATCCTGCAGACAGGCTTATTTGTATCATTCATCAACGTGGTAACGGTCATTGCGATGGTTCTGCTCACAAACAGGGATCTATCTGGAATGACTGAATTATTGGAGCTTGGAGTTAACACGACTATGGCTATTGGTTCAGGCGTGGTTTCTGCTGTCCTGACCATCGGGATTTTGCCATTCTTCGAGGTAGGATTTGGAATGCTGTCTACGATGAAATTATTGGAGCTTTCCAACCCGAACCATCCATTATTAAGGAAAATCCTTATGGAAACCCCGGGAACATACCATCATAGCGTAATGGTTGCGAATTTGTCCGAATCAGCATGTGAAGCTGTGGGGGCAAATGGATTGCTTGCCCGTGTAGCATCCTATTATCATGATATTGGCAAAACTAAAAGGCCCCATTATTTCATTGAAAACCAAATGGGAAGATCCAATCCCCATGATAAGCTTCCTCCTCAGACGAGCAGGAATATCATTGTCGCCCATGCGACGGACGGGGCTCAAATACTGCGTGATCATAATATGCCAAAAGAAATCGTGGACATTGCAGCCCAACATCATGGGACTACCCTGTTAAAGTTCTTTTATTTTAAAGCGAAAGAGCAGAATGAACAAACCCAGGAAGAGGAGTACCGATATCCTGGACCGAAAGCATCCTCCAAAGAGGCAGCAATCGTGGGGACTGCTGATAGCATTGAAGCGGCAGTAAGGTCTTTGAATAATCCAACCCCCGATAAAATAGAAAGTATTGTAAAAGCTATTATTAAAGATCGACTCCAGGATGGACAATATAGCGACTGTGCATTGACATTCAAGGAGCTTGAAGAAATCGGACAATCCTTCTGTGAAACGTTACAAGGAATCTTTCATTCGAGAATCGAGTACCCGAAAGGAGAGGAAGAATCATGATGGAAATTGATATGCTAGATGAAACGTCAAGGCTGACTGATGAGCAATGGAAGGGTATTAAAGACTTGCTGATCTTTGCTGCGGATAAAGAATCCATCCAAGCTGGTGCTGAACTATCGGTCACCTTTGTGGATAATGAAAAAATCCAGCAAATTAACCGCGAATACCGAGATAAGGACCGCCCTACAGATGTCATTTCTTTTGCCATGGAGGAAATGGGCGAGGGTGAAATGGAGATTCATTATGAGGATGCAGCACCAAGGATGCTTGGAGACATCATCATATCCATTCAAAGAGCGGAAGAACAGGCAGAAGAATATGGACATTCCGTAAAGCGCGAGCTTGGATTTCTTGCGCTTCATGGGCTATTGCACTTGCTAGGGTATGACCACGAAAACGAAGCGGATGAAAAAGTGATGTTTGATAAACAGAAGGAAATTTTGGATGCATATGGACTCACGCGATCGTAACAATAAAGGGTACCGGGGTTCCTTTACTCGCAGTTTTTCCTATGCCTTTGAAGGACTGTTATTTGTACTTCGAACAGAAAGAAACATTAAATTTCACGTAATTATAGCTGTTATGATGATTGCGTTATCCTTATACTTTGATATTACAAAAGTGGAGTGGCTTATTCTTTTCCTGGTTATAGGGGGAATGTTCGTCATTGAAATCATTAATACAGCGATTGAAAATGCGGTGGATCTTGTAACGGAGGAGTTCCACCCTCTGGCAAAAACGGCAAAAGATGTGGCGGCTTCTGCGGCCTTAGTTTTTGCTTGTATCTCTGTTATAATTGGTGTAATCTTATTTGGCCCTTATGTAATGGCACACCTTTAAATAAATTGAAAATTTAAAATTTTTTATATTTTTATTTAATTTGAGGGTGATTTACAATGGAAATTAAGGTAAAATATAAGAAACGCGCACCTGAAGCTTACAGAAGAAAGGAAGAAACAACTGTGAACATCGAAGCTTTAATCCAAGAAGCAAAAGCAGCAAGAGAACTGGCTTATGTACCCTACTCCAAATTCAAAGTAGGCGCAGCATTATTAGGAAAAGACGGAAAGGTCTATCGCGGATGCAACATTGAAAACGCTGCATATAGTATGTGTAACTGCGCCGAAAGGACAGCGTTGTTCAAAGCGTATTCAGAGGGCATGAAAGAATACGACGCCATTGCTGTTGTAGCAGATACAAAACGACCTGTTCCACCTTGTGGAGCTTGCCGTCAAGTTATCTCGGAGCTATGTGCACCTGAAATGAAAGTGATCCTGACAAACCTGCACGGTGATATTCAGGAACTGACAGTAGCTGAATTGCTGCCAGGAGCTTTTTCACCGGAGGATTTAGATGCATAATCAGACAACTACTAACTATAAATCAGGGTTTGTCTCCATCATTGGCAGGCCGAATGTCGGGAAATCCACATTTCTAAACAGAGTAATCGGCCAAAAAATTGCGATAATGAGTGACAAACCACAAACGACTAGAAATAAAATACAGGGTGTATATACACAAGATGACGCGCAAATAGTTTTTATCGACACACCAGGCATTCATAAGCCAAAGCATAAACTTGGCGACTTTATGATGAAGGTAGCGCAAAACACGTTAAAAGAGGTTGATCTTGTCCTATTCATGATCAATGCGAAAGAAGGATTGGGCAAAGGTGATGAATTTATTATTGAGAAGTTGAAAGAAACTTCCACACCAGTGTATCTGGTAATAAACAAAATCGATGAAGTCCATCCCGATGACCTCCTCCCATTAATGGAAACATATAAAAGTCTGTATCCATTCAAAGAGATTGTACCCATTTCGGCATTGCAAGGTAACAATGTAGAAGTTCTACTGGAACAAATTAAGAAGTTTCTTCCAGAAGGACCGCAGTATTACCCTGCAGATCAAGTGACAGACCATCCGGAGCGTTTTATCGTGGCAGAATTGATCAGAGAGAAAGTGCTTCATCTGACAAGAGAAGAAGTACCGCACTCCATTGCTGTAGCAATCGACTCGATGAAAAAACGGGAAAATAAGGACATGGTCGATATTCAAGCAACTATAGTAGTAGAGCGTGATTCCCAAAAGGGTATCGTAATAGGCAAGCAAGGAAAAGTTTTGAAAGAAGTAGGGCAAAAAGCCAGAGTGGACATTGAAGCATTACTCGGCTCCAAAGTATTTCTCGAACTATGGGTAAAGGTTCAGAAGGATTGGCGTAATAAGCAGTCGCAGCTTAGGGATTTCGGTTTTAACGAGGATGAATATTAATCGGGAAGACGAGCGGAACGCAGTCAAATCATAACAGGAAATTTACAATATTTATCTAACATGTTTTGACCCTTCTACGGTCATCATAGTCATATAGGAATTGGAATAAGCTGCTGGTCTTTACTACAGAAAGGGTGGGGTTTACAATGTTGGATTTTACCTGGAGGGTCTTTAAGGAAACAGGTAATATTGATACCTATCTTCTTTTTAAAGAGCTTGAAAAAGATAATGGCGAGATACCCGAACAGACAGAAGAGCTAGCGAATAGTGACTTACCAATTTCATAATGACAGATGATTAAATAATGAAGGCAATTTGCACACTCGGATGTTGTGGATTGCCTTTTTATTTTGCAAACTTTACAATGATTAAAAGCCTGAAAAAAATGGACGGTGTACGATTTGCTACATAAATGTGAAGGTATTGTCATTCGAACGAATGCCTATGGAGAAAATAATAAAATTGTTACCATTTATTCCAAGGAGCTTGGGAAAGTGGGAGTGATGGCCAGGGGTGCGAACAAACCGAGCAGCCGCTTCACCGCTGTCTCTCAATTGTTTTCCCATGGGACCTTCGTCTTCCAAAGGGGAACAGGGCTTGGAAGCCTACAGCAAGGAGAAATCATGGAGTCCATGAGGTCCATCAGAGAGGATATCTTCCTTACCGCTTACGCCTCATTTGTCGTTGAACTGATGGATAGAACAACCGATGAAGGCAAACGAAATGCTGCGCTATATGAACTGCTCTATCAGGTTCTGCACTATATAAACGAAGGCTTTGATGCGGAAATATTGACATTTATTTTTGAAATGAAGATGTGCGATGTAATTGGAATCACACCGGAACTGAATCGTTGTGCATCTTGCGGAGCAACGGAAGGAACATTTGCCTTTTCCATAAAAGAAGGAGGTTTCCTTTGCAACAGATGCTTCCATAAGGATCCATATCTTATCAAAGTATCACCATCCACGTTGAGACTGTTACGTACTTTTTACTACTATGACCTGAATCGAATCGGCAACCTTTCGTTAAAAGAAGAGACAAGAAAAGAGCTTCGTTTCATCATAGATGAATATTACGAAGCTTATTCAGGGATAATGTTAAAATCCAAAAGATTTTTAAAACAAATAGGTTCGTTAAAAGCGAATCTTCCTGAAAAAAAAGAAAAACCGGATTGACTTTGCAAAAGAAATCATATATTATCCAATTACATTCATAAAGATTGCGTTGAAGGAAAGTAGTACTTATCAAACTCGATTAAAGCGAACCTAGGGTGGTGGGAGCTAGGGAATCAAGAGATAAGGAAGGCGTTCTGGAGCGATACGGATAAAGTGGTAAAAGGGTCGTTATCCTTTTACAAATAGGGTGGAACCGCGGGAGAACCTCTCGTCCCTATGCTGACAACAACTGTTGGCATAGAGACAAGAGGTTCTCCCTTTTTGTACTCAAGCCAACAAATAGGTTAAGACGCTTTGTAATATGAATACTTAAAATCAGAGTAGTCTTTGAGCTGATGATTGGAGCGAAAGGCGTAGACTCCAGCGGGAGGTAGCGGTAGGTTGAGACCCCGCAACGAAGTGAGGAGGCTCAACCACACGCCCCGCGGAAAGCGAAGCCTGGCGCGCAAATCAACAGCGTCGTTCAATAGTACCCCAATAAAAAAAGGAAGGTGTCACAATGAACATCCAAAACATGATCCTGACCCTGCAAAACCACTGGTCAGAACAAGGCTGCATCCTCATGCAAGCATACGACGTAGAAAAAGGTGCCGGAACAATGAGCCCCTACACATTCCTAAGAAGCATCGGCCCAGAGCCATGGAATGTCGCATACGTAGAACCATCCAGAAGACCTGTCGACGGCCGCTACGGGGAAAACCCGAACCGTCTATATCAACACCATCAGTTCCAAGTCATCATGAAACCATCACCCGACAACATCCAAGAACTTTATCTAGAATCTCTGAAAAAACTCGGAATTGATCCTCTAAAGCATGATATCCGATTTGTAGAAGACAACTGGGAAGCACCAACCCTTGGAGCGGCAGGACTTGGCTGGGAAGTGTGGCTGGATGGGATGGAAATCACCCAGTTTACCTACTTCCAACAGGTTGGTGGTATCGAGTGTAAACCGGTTTCTGTAGAAATCACATACGGAATTGAGCGTCTTGCTTCCTACATCCAGGACAAAGAAAATGTATTCGACCTGGAATGGACGGAAGGATTCACGGTTCGCGATATCTTCTTGCAACCGGAATATGAACATTCCAAATATACGTTTGAAACATCTGATCCAGATATGCTGTTCTCTTTATTTGATATCTATGAGAAAGAAGCACACCGTCAGATGGACCATGGACTGGTTCACCCTGCCTATGATTATGTACTTAAATGCTCGCACACGTTCAACCAATTAGATGCACGTGGGGCCATTTCCGTTACAGAACGAACAGGCTATATCGGCCGCGTCAGAAACCTCGCTCGTAAAGTCGCAAGGACTTTCTATGAGGAAAGAGAAAAGCTTGGTTTCCCAATTTTGAAAAAGGAGGAGAGCACACATGAATAAGAAAGACTTTTTATTTGAAATCGGATTAGAAGAGATGCCGGCACGCTTTGTGACGGATTCCATGAATCAGCTTCAGGAAAAAGTGAAAAGCTGGCTGGAAACGAATCAGCTTGCCTATGAGAACGTTCATGCGTATTCTACTCCAAGAAGACTAGCAGTCGTAGTGGAAGGGCTCGCGGAAAAACAAGAAGATGTTACGTTGGAAGCAAAAGGTCCTGCCAAGAAGGTCGCTTTGACACCGGACGGAGAATGGTCAAAAGCAGCACAAGGTTTCACAAGAGGCCAAGGATTGACCGTGGAAGATATATATTTTAAAGAAATCAATGGTGTGGAATATGTACATGTACAAAAGCATGTGGAAGGAAAAGAAACGAATGAGATTCTTAGCTCTATAGCTTCTGTGGCAACAAGCCTGCACTTTCCTAAAAATATGCGCTGGGCTGATGAGGACCTAAGGTATGTTCGTCCGATAAAATGGCTGATTGCCCTATTTGGTGAGGAAATCATCCCGGTTGAAATAGCAAAAGTAAAGTCAGACCGAGTTTCTTCTGGACATCGTTTTCTTGGAGGTCAGGTGGAACTGAAGGATGCTGGAAGTTATGTGGAAGAGATGCTTTCTAACTACGTAATCGTCGATGCAGCGGAAAGAAAAGAAGCAATCAGGAAGCAACTGTCCATTATCGGACAAGAAAATGGTTGGAACATTCCAGTAGACGAAGATCTTCTTGAAGAAGTAAACAATCTTGTAGAATATCCTACTGCATTGTTTGGGACTTTCGAGTCGGAATACCTGTCCTTGCCGGAAGAAGTACTGATTACGTCCATGAAAGAACATCAGCGCTATTTTCCAGTAAAAAGCGTTGAGGGAACACTTCTTCCTTATTTCGTAACGGTCCGCAACGGAAATCATGAGAACCTGGATATTGTAGCAAGAGGAAATGAAAAAGTATTGCGAGCAAGACTGTCCGATGCCGCATTTTTCTCTAAAGAAGACGAAAAGATGGTCATTGAGGAAGCGGTAAAAAAATTGGATAAAATTGTGTTCCATGAAGAAATCGGAACAACTGGTGATAAAGTAAGACGTGTCCAAACCATTGCGGCAGATCTCGGAGAACTTCTACATGTAGATGAGGAAACGAAAAACCACGTGAAACGAGCAGCATCCATCTATAAATTTGACCTTGTATCCCACATGGTCTATGAATTCCCAGAACTGCAAGGAATCATGGGTGAAAAATATGCAGTGGCAAAAGGCGAAAGTCCCGTAGTTGCAAGGGCGATAAATGAGCATTATATGCCACGATCTGCAGAAGATCAAACACCAACAACTGATGTAGGTGCCATCCTGAGTATTGCAGAAAAAATGGATACCATTGTCGGATTCTTTGCAATCGGGGTAATTCCTACAGGTTCACAGGATCCTTATGCGTTAAGAAGACAGGCATCAGGAATCATCCAAACAATCATCAACAAGCAGTGGAGCCTTTCATTAGAGAAGTTCATTCTGTCCGTAGTGGAGCGTTACGCAGAGAGAGGGATTGCGAAGAAGGATACAGAGGCAATTCTTGATGATCTTTTGGCATTCTTCAAATTACGCCTTAAAAATAATCTATCCGAGCGCGGTGTACGTTACGATATAGTGGAGGCGTCCCTAGAGCTTCCATTGGAAAATATCTGCTCCACAGTGAAAAAAGCCAAGACGCTTGATGTGAAGAAAAATGAAGCGAACTTTAAAGAAACAATGGAATCCTTTAGTCGTGTATGTAATATTGCTAAAAAAGCCACAAACACTGTCGATGTTCAACAAGAACTATTGAAGCAAGCTGAAGAGCAGGAGCTTTATCGACAATATACGAATAAAAAGGAACGTGTCTTACACGCGGCAGCAGCTCAGGATTTCGTTACGGCCTATGACGAGCTTGCTTCCTTGAAGCCTGCCATTGATGCATTCTTTGATAATATCATGGTAATGACAGATGATGAGGCGATCAAAACAAATCGCCTTGCATTAATGGATAGCCTTTCTAAAGTCATTTCCATTTTCGGGAATGTTAATGGGATCATCGTCAAGTAATTAGAAAAGACAAAGCCATAACCCTATGGTAAAATAGTTAAACATGCAAAAGAGGCTGACTAAAGGCATTACCTCACAATATTTAGTCAGCCTCTTTCCAATTCTTCTGTTTATCAGTATAATTAGTATATATCAATTACATATACAGTATGTCACAAATAGAAAAGCGGAAGGCAAGTTATTAACCGCATTCCATAACCCAATAGGTGGTGAACGACAATCGAACTGAATAAACGGCAAGAAACTATTTTACAAATTGTAAAAGAACAGGGACCGATTACAGGAGAAGCGATAGCAGATCAACTGAACCTGACTAGAGCGACTCTACGTCCGGATCTTGCAATATTGACAATGGCAGGCTATCTGGATGCAAGGCCACGAGTGGGCTATTTTTATACCGGTAAAACTGGTTCCCAACTATTATCTGATAAAATAAACAAAATCCAGGTGAATGACCACCAATCCATACCGGTCGTAGTGCATGAAAGTGTATCAGTGTATGATGCAATCTGCACGATGTTCCTCGAAGACGTAGGGACACTCTTTGTAGTGGACAACTTTTCGATTATTGTGGGTGTTCTTTCCCGAAAGGACCTGTTAAGGGCAAGTATCGGAAAACAGGAGCTTACATCCATCCCGGTAAATATTATTATGACAAGAATGCCTAACGTCACGTTTTGCTTTAAAGAAGACCTTATCATTGATGTAGCCCAAAAACTCATTGAAAAACAAATAGATGCTCTTCCGGTCGTCAAGAAAACCGACAAAGGCTATGAAGTAATCGGTAGAATTACCAAAACAAATATTACAAAAGTGCTGGTTGCCTTGGCACAAAATGAAATTATCTAGATTGGAGGAGAATCATGGAAAAGCGTACCGTATATATCGTATCGGATTCTGTTGGGGAAACAGCAGAACTGGCAGTAAAAGCGGCAATAAGCCAATTTAATGGAGCAAACTTCCACCTGAAGAGAATACCTTATGTAGAGGATATCGCTACCTTGACGGAAGTGGTCTCCATCGCAAAGCTCAACCAAGCTCTCATCGCATTTACACTTGTGGTTCCGGAGATGAGAAAGCACCTTGTATCTGCCGCGAAAAGAGAAGGGGTTCAAGTATACGATATCATTGGACCGCTTGTTGACTTGATGGAACAGGAGTACGGAGTTACACCGAAATATCAACCAGGCCTTGTCCGTCAATTGGATGAGGATTATTTCAAGAAAATAGAAGCAGTCGAGTTTGCGGTAAAATACGATGATGGAAGAGATCCAAGAGGGATCATCAAAGCGGATATCGTATTGGTTGGCGTATCGCGAACATCCAAAACACCTTTATCCCAATACCTTGCCCACAAGCGCTTGAAAGTGGCGAACGTACCGATTGTTCCGGAGGTAGATCCACCGGAGGAGTTGTTTAAGGTAAATCCAGACAAATGTTTCGGGTTGAAAATCAGTCCAGAGAAATTGAATGATATCCGAAAGGAAAGATTGAAAGCGTTAGGCCTGAATGATAAAGCGGCATACGCCAATCTGGAAAGAATTAAAGAAGAATTGTCATTTTTTGATTCTGTCGTAAATAAGATAGGTTGTGAGGTTATCGACGTCACCAACAAAGCGGTGGAGGAAACGGCCAACCTTATTGCCAACATCTATAACAAACGTTTAAAGTAATATAATTGAATAAGAGTTTGTCACCAGTATTTGAGCGCTTTTCGGAGTGCTCTTTTTCATGGACTAACTATCCATTGATTAATCGGTGCGAAACAGTGGTCATTTCATAAACTTTATACTATAATAAAAAATTGTGATAAAAATTACTTGATAAGGTTTAGAGTGAAGCATTATCGAATAAACTAAAACTAGCTATAAGTCAAGGGCATTCATATAGTTTCGTTCGACAACTGAAAAAAATATAGCGAAAAAAGAAGGTTTTTGGGAAGGGATGTAGAAACCATTTAACATGCAAAATAAACGAAAGCCTATTATTTTGGTGGACGCGGATGCTTGTCCTGTTAAAGAAGAAATAAGTAGAATCAGTCATACATATAAAATAGATGTCTGCTACGTTGCTTCTTATTCCCATGTCATGACCAATAAAACAGAAGGTACTTGGGTCTATGTCGATGACGAAAAGGAATCTGCAGATCTATATATTTTGAATCATGCCAAAAAGAATGATGTAGTAGTCACTCAAGATATTGGTCTAGCAAGTATGTTGGTGTCTCGAAACGTTTATGTTCTCACTCCTCGTGGAAAACAGTATGAAGAGAGTGAAATGGAACTGAGCCTTCATATGAGATTTTTATCCGCGAAAGAACGCCGTAAAGGGAACTACTCAAAGGGTCCAAAAGCTTTCTCAATGAAGGACAGGGAAAGATTTGTCCTATCACTTAAAAAAACTTTGTCGAAAATTGCAGGAATTCTCGAGTAGAGATAGAAATAGTTAATCACGGAGTGTTGTTATGAATTATCGAATTCCTGAACAAACAATCGATCAAATAAGAAAGTCTACCGACATTGTTGATGTAATAAGTGAATATGTGCAATTGAAAAAGCAAGGCCGCAACTATTTCGGACTATGTCCGTTCCATGGGGAAAGTACTCCATCTTTTTCTGTTTCGCCAGACAAACAAATCTACCACTGCTTCGGCTGTGGAGCCGGTGGGAATGCCTTTAACTTTATTATGGAAATAGATGGTGTAAGTTTTGTAGAGGCTGCACAAAAGCTCGCCAAGTCATCCAATGTGGATGTGGAAGTGCCGGACTTTTCGAATGCCGAGCAATCAGGACAGTCCAAAGAAACAAAATGGATGATGGACGCACACCTACTATTGCATAAATTTTACCATCATTTACTGTTAAATACAAAAGAGGGTCAAGAAGCATATGATTATGTGACCGGCAGGGGCTTCACTGATGAAACCTTGAAGAGATTCGGAGTTGGCTATGCCCTTAACAGTTGGGACTTTGCTTTGAAGTTCCTTACCAAAAGAGGTTATAATCAACAGCTTTTAGAAAAAGCAGGCCTGTTGATTGAGAAAGAGCATACTGCCGAATATTTCGACCGTTTCAGAAATCGAATCATGTTCCCTATCCATGATCATAAAGGGAATGTTATTGCTTTTTCCGGACGGGTACTTGGAGAGGGAGAGCCGAAATACTTGAACTCACCTGAGACGCCACTTTTTAATAAAAGTAAGATCCTCTACAATTTTCACCAGGCACGGCCTCATATCAGAAAGCAGGAACAGGCTATCCTCTTTGAGGGGTTTGCCGACGTCATTGCGGCTGATGGAGCGGGATTCCCAAATGGCATAGCGACGATGGGGACGTCCTTGACAGAGGATCAGGCACGTATCATACGCAGGCATGTGGATAGTGTCATCATTTGTTACGATGGAGATAATGCAGGTATAGAAGCTGCTTATAGGGCAGCCAACATATTGATACAGCAAGGCTGCTATGTAAGGATAGCGATGATGCCCGATAAAATGGACCCTGATGACTATATCCGTAAAAAAGGATCAGACTCATTCAAACAGGATGTAATAGGGGCAAGTTTAACGTTCATGGCATTCAAGCTAAGGTATTTGCGAAGAGGAAGAAACATGAAAGATGAAGGCGAACGGATGCGGTATGTGGAAGACGTTCTGAAGGAGATCAGCATGCTGACCAAAGCGGTGGAACGGGATCATTACCTTCGCCAGTTATCAGATGAATTCTCGATTTCCTTGGATGCTTTAAAGCAGCAGCAGTTCCAAGTGTATAAATCTTTGATTCAAAAAAAGGATTACAACGAACAGAATAGAATAAATATACCTAACAAGCCTAAAATATTCTCGCAAGCGCTAAAACCAGCTTATTTGAATGCAGAGCGCTATTTGCTGGCACATATGCTGAAGGACAGGGCTGTTTCGGAAAAAGTGCAGGCGTCCATTGAAGGATCCTTCATAGTAGAGGAACATCGCGCCATTGCCACTTACCTCTATGCCTTTTACGAAGAAGGGTATGAGCCGAACGTCAGCATTTTCATGGAACGCATCCCCGAACAGGAGCTCAAAAAAATCATATCCGAACTCGGTATGCTTACCCTTGAGGAAGAATTAAGTGATGCGGTGTTACATGATTATATGAAACAGGTGTTTAATTATCCAAAATTGTTAACAATAAAAGAAAAAGAACAAGAAAAGAAACAGGCAGAAGCACAAAGTGACTTTCTAGGTGCTGCACAAATCGCGATGGAAATAATCCAAATGAAAAAAGAGTTAAAACAATAAATATACCTCTTTATCGCGTTCAATGTTGGAAGGAGGGGACAGTTGATGGCTGAAAAATCAGCGCAATCAAAAGAGATGGAAACAGAATTGACCATCGATCAAGTAAAAGAACAATTAACAGAAGTTGGTAAAAAACGTGGTGTCCTAACCTATGAAGAGATAGCCGAAAAAATGGCTGGATTTGAAATAGAGTCCGATCAGATGGATGAATACTACGAGTACCTTGGTGAACAAGGAGTGGAAATCATAGGTGAAGCAGAATCCGATGATGATCCAAACACTCAACAGCTTGCCAAAGAGGAAGAGTTTGACCTAAACGATCTTACAGTACCACCAGGGGTGAAAATCAATGACCCTGTTCGGATGTATCTCAAAGAGATTGGCCGTGTCGATCTTCTATCCGCCGAGGAAGAAATTAGCCTTGCTAATCGAATTGAAGAAGGCGACGAAGAAGCAAAACGCCGACTGGCTGAGGCGAACCTGCGTCTTGTTGTAAGTATTGCAAAACGCTATGTGGGTCGTGGAATGCTGTTCCTGGATCTTATCCAGGAAGGAAACATGGGTCTGATCAAAGCAGTAGAAAAGTTTGACTATCGTAAAGGGTTCAAGTTTTCTACATATGCAACGTGGTGGATTCGCCAAGCTATCACCCGTGCTATCGCTGACCAAGCAAGAACCATCCGTATTCCGGTTCACATGGTGGAAACCATCAACAAGCTGATACGTGTACAACGTCAATTGTTGCAAGACCTAGGTCGTGAACCAAGTCCTGAAGAGATTGCAGAAGATATGGATCTAACACCAGATAAGGTCCGTGAAATCCTCAAAATCGCCCAAGAGCCAGTGTCACTTGAAACACCTATCGGAGAAGAGGATGACTCACACTTAGGAGACTTCATTGAAGACCAGGACGCTACTTCTCCTTCCGATCATGCCGCATACGAACTGTTGAAAGAACAATTGGAAGATGTACTTGATACTCTTACAGATCGTGAAGAGAATGTGTTGAGACTTCGTTTTGGACTTGATGACGGCCGTACACGCACTCTTGAAGAGGTTGGTAAGGTCTTCGGAGTTACAAGAGAGCGTATCCGACAAATTGAAGCCAAGGCTCTACGTAAACTGAGACACCCAAGCCGCAGCAAGCGCCTTAAAGATTTTCTCGAATAGAATCATTGATGGAAATAGTTTGCTTTTCTTAAAAAGAGTAAGCTATTTCTCTTTTTTTGCAATTCATTACTTTTATAATATTCAGTTATCTGCAACTGGACCTGTAATTGGAGTGTTAATCCGTGAACAAACAAAGGAAACAAACAATCGTTGAAGAACTCGAGTATTGGAAGAAGAACCGTATGCTTCCGGAACAATATTGTGATTATTTATTGGCTCTATATACCGAGGGAGAAGGCGTTCAACAACTGGAAAGACGAAAGAAGAAGATATTTTCCACCCTATATGCATGCCTGATACTCCTGCTGATTCCAATAACATTTCTTGTCATTTATTTTACTGAAATGCCAGTTCATTTGCAAATGGTCCTGGTAACTTTTTTTATTCTGGTATCCTTTTTCGGATATTTTACTTTTCGAAGAGAACATTTTCTGATACATATCCCAGTCATTGTAAGTGCATTATTAATTCTTATCCTATCCATCAAACTGTTGGAAACAAATACTTCCCAATTGCCGGCAACCTTTATTATCATTACTTTTCAGGCAATGATCTGGTTTGTAATGGGTTACTTGAAGAAGTGGTATTATTTGAACATTGCATCCATTATCACTATGTTGTTGCTTGTGGTGAACATTATTTTAATGTAATTTACATATAATTTAATTATTTTAAAAAGTTGTGAAAATTCCCTCATATCTATTATAATACAAATGAAAGCGCATTCAATATTTTGTAGGATGGTAGAAAATTAACGGCTCCGGCTAATGTTTTCCAAACAACAAGGGGGGAAAGATTTTGAACTTTGATTTAACGTCAGAACAAACGATGATTAAGAAAACAATTAGAGAGTTTTCCGATGAAGTGGTAGCTCCTGGAGCACTACAACGAGATCGCGACAAGAAATTTCCTGTTGAGGTTTTTCAACAATTATCACAACTGGGAATGATGGGATTACCTTTTCCCGAGGAATATGAAGGTGCAGGCGCAGATACGGTTAGCTTTGCGATTGTGGTAGAAGAGTTAAGCCGTGCTTGTGGATCAACGGGTATCACATACTCTGCACACGTATCACTTGGTGGAGCACCATTAAATCTATTTGGTACCGAGGAGCAAAAGCGCAACTATCTGGTGCCTATTTGTACCGGTGAATCACTTGGCGCGTTCGGTCTGACCGAACCGAATGCAGGATCCGATGCAGGTGGCACACAGACAACTGCTGTGGAAGATGGAGATGACTTCATCATAAACGGAAATAAATGCTTCATTACCAATGCTTCTTACGCCAAGCATTTAGCATTGACTGCGATCACCGATAAAAAAGGAAACGAAAAGGAAATCTCAGCTGTTATCGTTCCAACGGATGCTAAAGGTTTTCAAGTAATTGATAACTATGAAAAAATGGGTCTCAACGCATCCAACACGACGGAATTGGTACTCGAGGATGTACGCGTTCCTCAAGAGAACCTGTTAGGTAAGCGCGGGGAAGGCTTCAGACAATTTCTTATCACACTTGATGGAGGGCGTATCGGGATCGGTGCGATGGCTGTGGGTATTGCGCAGGCTGCTTTTGAGCGAGCGCTCGCTTACTCTACGGAAAGAAAACAATTTGGGCGTTCCCTATCAAGCTTTCAAATTAACCAGTTCAAGCTTGCCGATATGGCAATGAAATTGGAACTGGCAAGAAATATGGTCTACAAAGCGGCATGGCTGAAAGACCAAGGTAGACCATTTTCAAAAGAAGCTTCCATGTGTAAACTATATGCATCAGAAGTTTGTATGGAAATAGCCGATCAGGCTGTCCAGCTTCACGGCGGTTATGGCTATATGAAAGAATATCACGTTGAACGCTTCATGCGAGACGGCAAACTCCTAGAAATCGGCGAAGGCACATCCGAAGTACAACGAATGGTTATTGCCAGAACGCTTGGGATTTGAAAAATGCAATTATCCAATAGTTTCTAAGGATTTCTAGCTGTTGATTGGAGCAAAAGGCGTAGACTCCAGCGGGGGAGTAGCGACAATCTTGAGACCCCACAGGCGAAGCCGAGGAGGCTCAAGGTCGCCCCGCGGAAAGCGAAGCCGTTTGTGGAAATCAACAGCGGTGTTAGAACAGAACTTCATTATTAACAAAAATAATTTCTAAAAACACATCAGTTGTCACATTTTGAGGTACAATATAGTCAAGAAATATATAAACCTTCATCATTCATGATGAAGGTTTTTGTCTAAACTGTGAATTTAAGAGAGAAGTTGGCATTTTAGTCTTTTCCTATAGTAAAATATAAAGTAAAATAGAGAGTGCTTGTATAAGATTAGACTCACGTACATGTACATAAGGAGGTTTGAATAGCATGAATCGTAATCCGCTTATACCTTTTGCATTTATCGCAGTATTAGGTCTCGGACTAATGTTCTTACTATCTTTCGTTGGACTTGATCAAGCAGAAAAAATCGCTTCAGGCGAAGATGAAACAGTAGAATTAACTGCGGAAGAACTTTACCAACAAAACTCTTGTATCGGCTGTCACGGCGGCAACTTGGAAGGGGCAGGGGCTGCACCGGCATTAACTGATGTTGGCGAAAAACTTTCCCAAGAAGAGATTAAAGACGTTATCGTCAATGGACAAGGGTCAATGCCAGCTAACTTAGCTACACCTCAAGAAGCTGAAGTTCTTGCTGAGTGGCTTGCCAATGGTGCTGAAAGTGAAGAAGGCGAAGAGTAAGATTTGTTTTATTAGCAAAATGTTACACATATAAAAGATCCTTTGCATTTGTGAAGGGTTTTTTTTTATACTTGGTATTAAGGATTTAAAATACATAGGCAAAGAGGATACAGACATGAATGAATTAAAGCTATCTAAACGTTTAGAAGCAGTGGCTTCTTTTATCCCAAAAGGCAGTGTATTGGCTGATATTGGCTCAGATCACGCCTATCTGCCATGCTATGCATACCTGCAAGGAATGATCGAGAAGGGGATAGCGGGTGAAGTGGTGGAAGGTCCCTTTCAATCTGCTATTCAGCAGGTTCGCAAAACGGAACTCGACAACGTTATTGAAGTAAGAAAAGGAGATGGGCTGGAAGTAATCTCCCCAAATGAAGTTACTTGTATTACCATTGCGGGAATGGGTGGAACACTGATTCAATCCATCCTGGAAAAGGGAAAAGAGAAATTGTCAGGAGTTCAAACGCTGATTCTTCAACCGAATATTGGCGCTAAAAAAATCCGGGAATGGTTGCTTGAAAATGGATGGGAACTTGTAGCAGAACAAATTTTACTTGAGGACGGCAGAATCTATGAGATTTTGGTGGCAGAGCGCGGGGATAGCGAAAAGCCTTATGCTTCTAAGAAAGATGCGCATTTGCTGGTTGGTCCCTTTCTTGCAAAAGAAAAAAATGATGTGTTTGTCCAAAAGTGGACTCATGAGCTTGGACATTGGAAGAAGATTGTATCACAGCTAGAGGTAGCAGCAAAAACGGAAGCGAATGAGCTGAAAATGAAGGAACTTGGTGAGAAAATCCGTTTAGTAGAGGAGGTATTGGAAGTTGAAAGAAGTTAACGGTTTCCAGGTAATAGAATGGTTTGAACAATTCTCCCCGAAGAAGTACGCACTTGAGGGCGATAAAATTGGCCTTCAGATTGGAACGTTGAATAAACCGGTTCATAAGGTGATGGTGACATTGGATGTGCTTGAAGAGGTTGTAGATGAAGCGATTGCCCTTGATGTGGATTTGATTATCGCGCATCATCCACCAATCTTCAGATCTCTTCCAAATGTAACCGACAACTCTACAGCAGGGAAGATTGTCACTACATGCATCAAACATGACATCAGTGTATATGTGGCACATACGAATCTTGATGTGGCAGCAGGTGGGGTGAATGACCTGCTTGCAGACGCTTTGGAGTTGGAAGACGTGAAAGTGCTTGTGCCGACTTATAAAGAGGAACTTCGAAAGCTCAGTGTGTTTGTTCCTGTGTCTCATGCAGAAGAGGTTAGGGAGGCACTTGGTGAAGCAGGAGCAGGACATATCGGCAACTATAGTCACTGTTCGTTTAGTGTGGAAGGGGAAGGTCGCTTTCTTCCTCTTGAAGGGACGGACCCTTATATCGGGAAAAAGGGACAACTTGAAAAAGTGGAGGAAATAAGGGTAGAAACTGTTTATCCTATAAGTGCTGAAAGGCGAGTATTGAATGCACTTTTTAAAGCTCACCCTTATGAAGAGGTAGCCTATGATGTGTATAAGCTTGAAAATGAAATGGATTCACTTGGATTGGGACGTGTAGGTAAATTGAAGGCAGGTATGACCTTAGCCGACTTTGCCTCTCATGTAAAAAAAGGCCTCGAAGTTGAAAACGTCAGAGTGGTCGGAGATATGAACAGCAAGATTAAAAAAGTGGCAGTATTGGGCGGAGACGGAAATAAATATATCCATGCTGCAAAATTCGCCGGTGCAGACGTATATGTGACGGGAGACTTGTATTTCCATACGGCCCACGATGCGATGGCGATCGGGCTGAATGTAATCGATCCGGGACATTATGCGGAAAAGATTATGAAGAAGGGCGTGGCTGATAAATTATCTGCTGCTGCACAGGAAAAGAATTGGGAGCTGGACGTCCTGGTTTCCGGGACGAACACTGATCCATTTACGTATATGTGAGGCATAGAGAACCGATCCTTTAGAGGGTCGGTTTTTTTCTACGATAAATATGATAAGGTAAGGGGCGTATGACCCCCGTAGGAGTCAAAATCGAGAGGAGATTGTCCTCATAGAGATTGTATGACCCCCGTAGGAGTCAAAAGCGAGAGGAGATTGTCCTCATAGAGGTTGTATGACCCCCGCAGGAGTCAAAAGCGAGCGGAGATTGTCCCCATAGAAATCCTGTATGACCCCTCCGTCCCAACCGGGGCCAAAACAAAAAAACACCCTCCAACAAGAGGGTGCGACCAACCTTATAATGTTTTCGCCTTTTTCACTTTCGGCAAAATCTTTTGCAAAGGAACATTTTTCGTCGTGTTCCAAGTATCTTTATTCAGTGGATCAAACTGCTCCACAAAATGAATGACTTCTTTTGTAATCGGGGTTGGAGTGGATGCTCCTGCCGTAACGGCCACCGTGCTGGCACCCATCAACCATTCCACGTTCAGCTCGCTGATATCAGAAATGCGATAAGCAGGGGTTCCTGCAATCTCCTGTGATACCTGTGCCAAACGATTGGAGTTATTACTCTTAGGGTCCCCAACAACAATTGTCACATCAGCCTGTCCAGCCTGTTCCGCCACTGCTTCTTGTCTAACCTGGGTAGCAAGGCAGATTTCCTTGTGTTGCTCCACATGTGGGTACTTTTCCTGAACCTTCACCATGATGTCTGCAACATCCCATTGACTCATCGTCGTCTGATTCGTGACAACGATTTTTTCACTTTCAATGGAAAGATCCGCCACATCTTCCGCCGTTTCCACCAGGTGAACGATGGAAGGTGCAACCCCAACTGCGCCCTCAGGCTCTGGGTGGCCTTTTTTACCGATATAGATCACTTCATACCCTTGGGCTTCCTTCATACGAATCAAATCATGTGTACGCGTAACATCAGGGCATGTCGCATCGATGGTAGTCAACCCTTTCTCCTTGGCGCGAACTTTCACTTGCGGAGATACACCATGTGCGGTGAAAATGACGGTACCCTCATTAATTTGGTCCAGAATTTCAAGGCGGTTTGCACCATCTAATGTGATGATACCTTCTTCTTCAAACGCATCTGTTACATGTTTATTATGAACAATCATACCTAGAATGTAGATTGGGCGTGGTAATGTTTTATCTAATGCTGCATTTCTGGCAATCACCATAGCATCTACTACACCGTAGCAGTAGCCACGAGGGGCGATTTTAATAATCTCCATATAGGGGTAACCCTCCTTACATAAATAAAGAGAGTGATTAACACTCTCTCACTACTTACATCCTATTATAGTATAAAACGAAGGGTTAGTACAAAAGAAGATATTAGGGAACGTTAGATGTACAGTTTTGGTGCTGAGCTGCCTTTAGGTGTCTCTTTAGCCTCATCTGTTTCAGGATTTGGTTTCTTTCGCACTTTTTTCTTTGTTGCGACTGCATCCTCACTGTCTCCCGACACCTTAACCTTGGTACCCTCACCAGACTTTTCCTCTGAGGAAGTGTCTTCCGTCTCATCATCGGCATCATCCACATTTTTCAATTCACTATAAAGCTTGATCATGGCAGGTACATTTCTGACAAGAGGTCCATATTGCTGAACCATCGGCATGACACCTTCTGCCATCTTCAAAGCTTTTTGAACATTGCCAAGCATACCTGTCAAATTGTTTGGATTGATGAGCTGTTGAAGAGTACCGGCGTTTGCCAGCTGTCCTAGTCCTCCTCTTGCCCCTGTATTAGCTGCCATCTGTCCGAGGCCGCCCATATTTCCAATGCTACTAGCACCAGTCCTTCCGAAAAGTTTGGCAAGCAGTCCGCCGCCTCCATTTCCACCGCCGCCCATTCCTAATCCTCTGCCAGGTCCACCCATTCCACCCATTCCCATACCTCTACCGGCTCCACCCATAAAGGGAGAAGGGTTTCCCATCATCATCTGATTGGGCATATTGGACATATTTCTCATATTCGGATTGGGCATATTAAACATATTGAACATGTTATTCGGCTGTTGTTGCATAAATGGAGAGGGACCCATGCGAAAAGGAGATTGCTGCATAGGTGGCATTGATCGATTTGGTCCAAAAAACATGGTAATCCTCCTTTCTTCCGTAAAAAGAATTTATAGATTCTGTGTTCAGCTTCGGCATACTTTCCACAAGATAGGAAAAGTGGAAAAAAGCCTAATCTTATCTAGTCTCCTATAATTTATGCGAATGGTGCTTGGCATGTTTATTGTCTGGAAAGAATGGGCACAACCGTAGTGTAGCCAAAATGGAAAAACTGCTTTATAATAGTGGTTTGGGTTAAAAAGAACAAACAGACGACAAAAACCAACAAAATTCAGTATTAAAATAGAACTTTAAAATAATGACATAGATTCATATTCCATGCATGATTTTAAAAGTGGAGGTAAATAGATGAATACAACGTTTGAAAAATTCAATGTAAAACCGTTTATTTTGGAAGCGGTAAAAGAACTTCGTTTCCAAAAGCCGACAGAAGTCCAAGAGAGAATGATTCCTTCCTTATTGAACGGGGAAAGTGCCATTGGTCAGTCTCAAACTGGAACAGGAAAAACACATGCCTACCTTATTCCAATTCTTAGTAAAATTGATCCTTCCGTGCAGGAAGTACAAGCTGTTATTACGGCGCCTACAAGAGAGCTTGCAAACCAGATTTACCAAGAAGTATTGAAAATCACTAAATTCTGTTCTGAGGAAGAAATGATCACGGCACGCTGCTATATCGGCGGGACAGATAAGCAACGAACCATTGACCGATTAAAGCAACAGCCGCATATCGTGGTTGGTACGCCGGGTCGTATCAAGGATTTGATGGTGGAAAATGCGCTGTTGGTCCATACCGCTAAGACGATTGTAGTGGATGAAGCAGATCTTATGCTCGATATGGGATTCATCGAAGATATTGATAAGGTTGCAGCAGCAATGCCGAAAAACCTGCAAATCATGGTATTCTCCGCAACAATCCCAGAAAAGTTAAAGCCATTCTTACGCAAATATATGGAAAACCCTAGATATACCCATGTTGCTCCTAAACAGGTAACAGCAGCTAAAATCAAGCATCTATTGATTCCGGTAAAATCTAAAGCTAAGACAAAACTATTGCATGATGTACTTGTACAGTACAATCCATTTTTGGCAATTGTATTTACAAACACCAAGAAAAAAGCGGATGAAGTGGCGGACAGCTTACTTGAGCAGGGGCTGAAAGTTGGAAAAATTCATGGCGACCTAAATCCTCGTGAGCGTAAAAAGATGATGAAACAGATCAACGACCTTGAATATCAATATGTAGTTGCGACTGATTTGGCTGCAAGAGGAATCGATATTGACGGGGTAAGCCATGTCATCAACTACGAGCTTCCGTCTGACCTCGACTTCTATGTTCACCGTGTAGGCCGTACAGCACGTGCTGATTATTCTGGAAATGCTATTACATTATATGAGCCAACAGACGAAAATGCTTTGGCCCAGGTAGAAAAATTAGGCATTGAGTTCACTCAAATGGATTTAAAGAACGGTGAACTTGTGGAGATTGGTCCACGTAACAAACGTCAAAACCGCAAAAAGCAAATTAACGAAATTGATGTAGCTGCAAAAACAGCTGTTAAAAAATCTGCCAAAGTAAAACCAGGTTATAAAAAGAAACACAAATACGAAGTAGAGCAATTTAAGAAAAGACAGCGCCGCCTGAAAAAGAAATAATAGGAGCACTTGGATAACCTTTCACGGCATCCTTATGTTAAAATAAAGACTGATTTTAAAAGAGGTGATGTTGTGGAAAACTTACTGATTGGATCTCATGTATCCATGAGTGGTAAAAAGATGCTTTTGGCAGCGAGTGAAGAGGCTGCATCCTACGGATCGAATGTATTCATGATCTACACAGGTGCTCCTCAGAATACACGAAGAAAAAAAATCGAAGACTTGAACATTGAAGCAGGTCTTGCACATATGAAAGAGCATGGACTAAAGGAAATTATTGTACATGCTCCATATATCATCAACATTGGCAACTCACAAAAGCCGGAAACATTCGAGTTAGGTGTGAATTTTCTTGCTGAAGAAGTCAGAAGGACAGAGGCGATCGGCTCAAAACAGATTGTCCTACATCCAGGAGCTCATGTAGGCGCTGGAACGGAAATAGGCATTACACAAATCATCAAAGGTCTGAACGAAGCATTGACCAAAGAGCAGAATGTCCAAATCGCATTGGAAACCATGGCAGGGAAGGGTTCTGAATGCGGCCGAACTTTTGAAGAATTGGCTGCAATCATTGATGGGGTTCATCTGAACGAGAAGCTCTCCATTTGCTTGGATACCTGTCACGTCCATGACGCTGGGTATGATATAGTGAATGATTTTGACGGGGTATTAAAACAGTTTGATGATATCATCGGGTTGGACCGGCTGAAAGTTCTTCATATCAACGACAGTAAAAATGTTAGTGGAGCGGCAAAGGACCGCCACGAAAACATTGGGTATGGTCATATCGGATTTGATGCGATTAATTACATCGTGCATCATGATCAGCTGAAGCATATACCTAAGATTCTGGAGACGCCATATGTCGGGGAAGATAAGAAGGACCGTAAACCGCCTTATAAGCATGAAATCGCCATGCTTAAAAACAAGCAGTTTGATGAGGAACTCTTAAATAAGATCATGAATGACTAAAAGTAAGAAGCCAGGAGCTATAAGTTCCTGGCTTCTTTTTTCACTTGGTGAATTTTTTAAAATTCACTTGGTAAATTTCAAGAAATTCACTTAGTGAATTCCAAAAAAAGTTGATTCACTTTCTTTGCCGTTTCATGGCCTGTAATCTTTGCGACATCCTTCATCAATTGAATTCTTTCTGATGTGTTGAACACATTCACTTTTTTCGATTGTAATAGAGCGGAAACCTTTTTTGCCTGATCGGGTGTCAACGAAATATTATATTCCCCACTATACTTCATTAACTCCTCTGCGGTAATGTTATGAAGCTTTTTATTGACGATTTGCTGATAAATATTCATCATATTATCCCTCCCCTAGTAGCCTATGATGAAAAAACAAAAAGGCTACCTTTACGAAATAATATGACAACGGTTGGGAAATTATTGTATAATTAAAATATTCCATAAACGTATGAAATTTTTAAAGGGGTAACAAGGGGGAGTCACCTTGTCGTTTATTATAGATGAGAAAGAACAAGATATCTTTCAGCATTTAAGTGCAGATCTTAGAATCATAATTAATCCTAATGGCTTTATTGAAGAGTGGAATGAGAGGGCCAGCACATTTCTTTCATCTTTGGAAGAGGACCGTTCTTTTTTTCTCGGCTTTCCATCCAGCTATCGCCATGAGGTGTATATATATCTGCAGGAAATTACCGAAGCAGAAGGTAAACCTGTAAAAAGAATACTATTTCATCGGATAAATGGCAGCTTCTACGAAGTAGCTTATACCGGTGTACTTTCCGGTGAGCGAATTTACTTATCTGGTCATGTCATTGAAAATAAAGACGCTACAACCGTCCTGCCACTACATTATGGGACCATTGAACAATCCTTAAAGGTCAATGAATTTATGACGCACTCATTGGACATTGCCATACTTGTGCTTTCAAAGGGCGGGAAAATTGAGTATATCAATAAGCGCTGCTTGACCTTATTGGAGTTGGATGTTGAAGAAGACTACATAAATTTAGAATTTGATGAAATATTGACGCCTGTTTTCTTAAAGGATAAGTTGTTTGAGATATATGAAGAGGTATTAGCAAATAAAAAGTTTAAAGAAAGAATCTGTTATGATGATGAAATGCTCTTTCAGATACAAGGGATCCTTTTTGAACGGTCTCAGAAAGTATTCTTTATCATCCATGACCGTTCGTACCAACAGAAATTTGAAAACCTGCTTATTTATAAACAACAGATGGAGTCTGTTTCCCAAATCTCCGCAGGGATGGCACATGAATTAAGAAATCCTCTGTCTGTCATCAAAGGATTCATTCAACTTTCCCAGATTACAAACAATTGGAGCAAATATTACGATACAATCATGGCCGAAATCAACAGGATGAATTCGATCATTGAAGATTTCTTGTCTGTGTCCAGAAAGAAAGTCAAAAAACAGCTCATTCCGCCACAGAACATTTTTCAATCATTAGTATATATTTTTCAATCCGAATGTCTATTACATAATATAGATTTTGACGTCGAAATTGACGAAGTGGATGAACATGTACTTGTCAATGAAGCGATGATCAAGCAAGTCATGCTGAACTTTTTGCGAAATGCAATCGAGGCATACCCACCAGAACAGAAGAACAAGCTGTTTCTACTTAGAGCCAAGAAGGTTGACTCCTTTTATGAAATTACGGTCATTGATAATGGCAAGGGTATGGCCGAGGATGTGCTGGAACGTGTAGGAAAACCTTTCTTTACGACCAAGGAGAAAGGGAATGGCCTTGGGATTCCACTTTGTAAAAAAATCATTGAAGATCATGATGGGGAATTATTTATTGATAGTAAGGTGGGAGACGGGTCGACCTTTTGTTATCGATTGCCGCTTCTTGATGAAAAGCCTGAATAGGGCTTTTTTTGCTTTTAGAAACTATATAATTCTGTTGATTTCCGTTCCAATCTTCAGTGCGCTTATATTTACTTTTACTCCCGGCTGATGTATACTAATCTATTGTTAGAAAATCGTAATGATTCTTATCTTTTAAGGTGTGATGAACATGGAAAATGTGTTGGAAATCAAAGGACTTTCCTATAAATATGATAAACAAAATGTAATTGAAAATATTGATTTGACTATACCAAAAGGTGCTTTTCTTGGACTTGTAGGCCCAAACGGTTCCGGTAAATCGACTCTTTTAAAATGTATCCTTGGGCTTTTGCGCCCACAAAAAGGAACCATTGAACTATTCGGCAAAGATATCCGGAAGTTTAAGGATTGGAGTAAAATCGGATTTGTGTCCCAGAAGGCCAACAGTTTCAATTCAGGGTTTCCCGCGACTGTCTTTGAAGTGGTCTCAACCGGCCTCGTTTCAAAAGTGGGGCTTTTACGTTTCTTCAATAAACAACATAAGAAACAGATAGTGGAAGCTATCAGAGCAGTTGGTATGGAGGACTTCACTGACAGAAACATCGGCGACCTTTCGGGTGGACAACAGCAGCGAGTTTTTATAGCTCGTGCTCTAGTCAGTGAACCAGAACTTCTTATCCTCGATGAACCTACTGTAGGGGTGGACATCAAAAACGTACAGAATTTCTATTCGATGCTGGCTCATTTGAACAAAAGACTCGGTATCACCCTGATATTGGTAACACATGATGTAGGGACGATTACTGAAAAGGTGACACATGTAGCCTGCTTGAATAAAAATTTACATTTTCATGGTGTGACAGATGAATTTGAAAAATTACGTACAGATGATCTTTCTCAGTTTTATGGTCATGATGTACATGTTTTAAGTCATGATCACCATCACCACGATGGAGGGCATATGTCATGATATCAGCTTTTATGCAATTTGAGTTTTTGAGAAACGCGTTTTATACAGGAATTCTTATCGGATTTCTTGCACCGCTGCTTGGTGTATTTGTGGTGGTAAGAAGACTTTCCCTTATTGCAGATGCTTTGAGCCATGTCACTTTGGCTGGAATAGCAGCGAGCTTGCTTGTGGAAAAGCGATTCGGCTTGATGGTCGGCGTGAGCCCGATCTATTTCGGGATGGCCTTCTCTGTAACAGGAGCCCTCTTTATTGAAAAGCTGCGTGCTGTCTATAAGCACTATCAAGAATTGGCGATACCGATTATCCTTTCCTCAGGGATAGGGTTAGGGGTAATTTTCATCTCGTTGGCAGACGGCTTCAATACCGATCTATTCAATTTCCTGTTTGGAAGTGTCAGCGCGGTAACAAGAGCCGATTTATGGACGGTGTTCATTGTTTCGGTTGGAGTGATTATCACCATTGTTGTCTTTTATAAAGAGTTTTTCGTTCTTTCTTTTGATGAAGAACATGCCAAGGTGTCTGGTGTAAATGCCCGCATGTTCCATTTGATTTTCATTGTTATGGTAGCCCTTGTCATAGCAGCATCGATGAGAATCGTTGGAATCCTTCTCGTTTCCTCTCTTATGACGTTGCCGGTTGCCGCCAGCATGAGGTTGAGCAGAGGATTTAAGCAAACCATTTTACTATCGATACTTTTCGGGGAGATTGCTGTGATTGGCGGACTGATCTCTTCCTTCTATCTGGATCTAGCTCCGGGTGGAACGATTGTCATCATATCTGTACTTATTTTAATCATCACCATTCTCTGGAATAAAGTAAGGGGTGGAAAGAAGTGAATGTTTCTCAAGCGCTGACTTTAATGAAAGATAAAGGATTTAAATATACGGGAAAAAGGCAAGAAATGCTGGAACTTTTTGCTACAGAGGATAAATATTTGACGGCCAAAGATGTATTGGACTCGATGAAGGAGAACTATCCTGGTTTGAGTTTTGATACCATTTACCGTAATCTTGCTGTGTTTGTGGATTTGGGTATATTGGAAAGTACGGAACTATCCGGTGAAAAGCACTTCCGTTTTACATGTTCAACCAAGCACCATCATCATCATTTCATTTGCATGCTGTGCGGCAAGACAAAGGAAATCGAAACGTGTCCAATGCAAAGCCTGGAAGAAGACTTGAAAGGTTATGATGTGACAGGACATAAGTTTGAAATATATGGAAAATGCCCGGAGTGTGTCTAAAGTAACATTTTTTTGATTACCCCATATATAGTTATTACCACCTATTTTCAGTATGTGCCCTCTGAAAACAGACGGTTGTACACGAAACATGTGCTAAAAGATGCGTAAGGGTGTATGAGATGACAGCAGAGAGTGAACAGCTTTCCTCTTTAAGAAGAGAAGATCTTGTAAACATCATGAAAATGGTCAAAGATATGGGATCAAACAATAAGGATATCAGCACAGAAGATTGTGTAAAGGCGATAGAAGGGCAACTCTTGGATGCTATGTCCAGACCAAAATAAAAAACTGCGATCTCCTCTAGGGGGCCGCAGTTTTTTGTTTATCTGAATTATCGTGTCACACTCATATTATTAAGTATCGATTGTACTTTACGGTCTGCTTCCAACCAGTCGGAAACCCGGTGTACATTGGATGGAACTGGTTCCCTGTTATAGGGGGTATCAAATAAAATGACAGGGATTCCGCATTCTTCACTGATATCGCACGCGTTATCGTGTTTGTCCTCAAAAAAGAGCTCGATATGATGCTTTTTAACGGCGGAAATTTTATTATGGGTGCCAATCAGTTCAAGATGATTATAATCAATTTCCTGCTTGGTAAACCAATTGCTGGTTACTTCATAAAGGTGGTTTCTGCGGGCGCTGATGAAAAAAAGGTCAAACTGGTTATTCCATCTTTGCACAATGGGTCTTGCTCCTTTGGCCAGGGGGGCATCCTTGTAAATGATTGGTTCCATTTCGTCCATCCACTTCCAGAAACCTTCTTCATCTAAGCCCATCAATGGTGTCAGATCATATTGGGTGATATCATCCAAGGTTATGTTTTTGTTCAATGTTTTATTAATGAAAGGTACAAACGTAGTGGGGCAAGTCAATGTCCCGTCAATGTCAATTCCGAATCGTTTTCTCATAGTTGCCTCCAGTCTTTATTCTAACCATAGTTTATCATATTTTGTCCTTATACCTGTTATTATGTAGAATGATTTTCATTAAGAGAAGTAAGAAAAGTTAACAAAGATTGACACCCATTATTTTGGGTTCGCTTGTTCATACTAATAAATGCTCCTAACTTCCTAAGAAAGCGAGGGATACGAATGGCAAGTGAATTTGAGAAAAACGAAGAGAAACTTGACCGTTTTGATTCAGACTTGGCTTATGAAGAACCTCATGTTTCTAGAGCGAAAGGACATCGGGACTTTTTAGAAGAGCATGCCGCTGAAGTGGCTACGCCTCCTGTTGTAAGATCCGATAGAAGCAGGGAAAGAGAAGCGATTTTTGAAGAAGAGCGCAGGGACGTAATGGGTATGAGCGGAAAAGGGCTTGGGATTCTGGGATTAGCGTTATCTATCCTTTCCTTGTTCTTTCTGCCGATCATTATGGGAGCTGCCGGTATTATCGTCGGTTTTATTGCCCGTAAACGTGGGGCAGCAGGGTTAGGAGCATGGGCGATCGGAATCGGTATCGTTTCCATCGTTGTTGGGATTTTTGTTCTACCATTGTTTTAACACCACCATGGACTGGTGAGGGCAACCTCATCAGTCTTATTGTTTGAAAAGGATCTGTTAAACGCCGCTGCTGATTTCCGCAATAGGCTTCGCTTTCCGCGGGGCGACCTTGAGCCTCCTCGTTTCACTGCGGGGTCTCAAGATTGTCGCTACTCCCCCGCTGGAGTCTTCGCCTTTTGCTCCAATCAGCAGCTAAAAACTAGTCATAATCATAACGAATCCAAGTAAAAACAAAAAAGCTTGGCACCAATTGGTGTCAAGCTTTTGCTTTTTCGGCTTCTGCTGCCTGATTTGCGAAGTATTCTTCGGCAATTTTGTCGATTTCTTTTTTTAGTTCATCCACCATGGTTGCTTCCGGTACTTTACGGACAATTTCACCCTTGCGGAAGAGCAAGCCTTCATTACGTGCTCCAGCGATACCGATATCCGCTTCACGAGCTTCACCAGGACCGTTTACCGCACATCCAAGAACAGCCACCTTGATTGGCGCTTTTATAGTGGAAATGTATTCTTCCACTTCATTTGCAATACTGATCAGGTCGATTTCGATACGTCCACATGTCGGGCATGAAATCAATGTTGCTGCGTTAGAGGATAAGCCGAATGACTTCAACAGCTCACGAGCTACTTTTACTTCCTCAACAGGGTCGGCACTCAAGGAAATACGCAGTGTGTTTCCGATACCTTTGCTTAAGATGGCACCTAGACCTGCGGCACTTTTAACCGTCCCAGCAAATAGGGTACCTGATTCGGTAATTCCTAAGTGAAGTGGATAATCAAAAGCTTTTGCAGCTTTCTCATACGCTTCGATCGCAAGGTTAACATCAGATGCCTTCATCGATACGATGATATCGTGAAAATCAAGGTCCTCCAATATTTTGATATGGTGGAGTGCACTTTCTACCATTCCATCAGCCGTTGGATAGCCGTACTTCTCGATGATGCGTTTCTCAAGGGATCCTGCGTTTACTCCGATACGGATTGGAATCCCTTTTGCTTTACAAGCCTTAACTACTGCTTCCACTTTCTCACGGCGACCGATATTCCCGGGGTTGATACGGATTTTGTCCGCACCACCTTCAATGGCCTTAAGTGCGAGCTTATAGTCAAAATGAATGTCCACAACAAGTGGAATATTGATTTGTCGTTTTATGTCAGCGATGGCATTTGCTGCGCGCTCGTCCGGGCAGGCAACGCGGACTACCTGACAGCCCGCTTCTTCCAAACGCTTTATTTCTGCAACTGTTGCTTCCACATCATGTGTCTTGGTGGTAGTCATACTTTGGATAAATAGTTCATTGCTTCCGCCAATTGTTATGTCTCCAACCTTAACAGGGCGGGTTTTAGTACGATGTATAATTTCATTCACGAGTGAATCGCTCCTTTAGGAATGATCTACAGATCAAAACATCTTTCTTTCATCAGATTACCTTTAAATCAAAGAAAAAGCTAGTATTATCCACTAACTCCCAACATATTTTAACAATCGTAACCACTTCTGACAAGTGAAAAAGTTTCCTGATGTTCAGTAGACAGGAAACTTGTAGGTTTTGCCTATTTGGATTTTTTCCGGTGTGATTCCTTCGTTCATTTGCTCGAAGTCTTCCACCAGCTGTGTAATGGAAACCGGAATGGGTTTATTGGCAATTTTCTCTGCAATCGTCAATACAGTATCGCCAGCTTTGACTTCCACTTCTATGTACATTTTTTCACTTGAATGCTGTTTTTTGGTTTCCGCTTCCGCTTCTGTGTTAAGTGTCGTTGGTACAACAGCCGTTGCAGGAGTTGCAGGCTGGGGGATAGTACCTGCGGATAAGTCATAATAGATGCTGTATATGGTGATGAAGATTAGTACTACAACGAATAGTCGGATCATTTTTTCTTCCTCCTTGAATTGTCCAAGCTTTCTATCACTATATGACCGTCAAGGAGGCGTATGACAAAAAAACACCGACAATCTTTGCAGCTGATTGTCGGTGCTTTGAAATATTCATTCACCTGGTGTTCTAGGGATTGCCTTTTTTACTCTAACTTCCTTGATGATGAGGAACAAAATGAACAGACTAACTGCAAAGCTTAATAATGTAGAAAAAGGTAAAGCAATTCCGGCAGCCTGTAAGATTGCAAAAATCAGCGTGGGCAGGGTTACAGCATAGGCAGATAATATCCACATATGTCGGTATTGTAAATTGGTGCGTTGCAGCATGTTTTTAAGCACCAATCCGAAAAGAGCCAATATAGAGATCTGGATAAACTTAGTAGCGGTGAAAAACAAATAACCAAACAGCAGGAGAACAGTAATAATAATAGGAAAAGAATTGCCAACGGAATCCATGAATGAAATCAGGTCATCTTTCGTTACTTCCGTCCCTTGAAAGTCACTTAGTGGCACATAGTCGGTTGTACCTACTCCTTGGAAGATGATTTCTTTGGATTGGATGGCGACAACTTCTTCGTAGGAGCGTATTTCGTTCAAGGATAATTCATTGTCTGGGTCCAATATGATGGTGAATCCGCCTTCTTCTGAAATAAAAGGTTCTTCAACATCTGCAAAAAATTCACCGTTTTGTATATAGAAGTCCGGCGTTTCGTTCTTCAGAAAATCATCTGTACTGCTCACCAGTTTCATTGCACTTGTTCCAAAAGTAATAAACATGGGAATAGAAGTAATGAGTACGAGCAAAAATACGTACAGGATGGTTTTACCTATTCCTTGAAAGCGGAAGGAGGCCATTGCTTTCGGGGAGTACAAGCTTTTTACAAATTGAGAGAAAATATTCAATTCCTATCAGTCCTTTAAATGTAATATACCACTTTCATGTTACCTTAATTTGGGTATGCAAACAATAATTTATTGCTCAACAGATACCAATGTAAATTTCAAGTTACGGTTTGTAAAGATAATGTAAATTTATCAGAAAGTCTATTTACATTAGTGTGCAATTAGGTTAATAATTGTACTTGGTTTTGTAGATTTTTGTCGATATTATTAAGTCTTTTGGAATAAGGGGTTGAATGTATTGGAATTGGATGTTCAGAAGTTAATATTTGAATTTATTGGTGGTCTCGGTATTTTCCTTTTCGGGATTAAATACATGGGTGACGGACTGCAAAAGTCAGCTGGAGATAAGTTGAGAGATATCTTGGATCGTTTTACGACAAATCCGTTCATGGGTGTACTAGCGGGTATTTTAGTAACGGTTCTTATCCAATCCAGTTCAGGGACAACTGCGTTAACAGTAGGGTTGGTTAGTGCAGGATTCATGTCGCTGCGCCAGGCAATTGGTGTAATTATGGGTGCCAATGTAGGTACAACGGTAACGGCATTTATTATCGGTATCAAGATCGATGAATATGCGTTACCTATCATTGCTGCGGGTGCAGTATTACTTTTCTTCTTTAAAAATCAAAAGATTCAATACTTCGGTCAAATAGTATTCGGTTTTGGAGCTTTGTTCTATGGGTTGAAGACGATGGGAGATGGACTTAAACCATTGCGTGAAGTACAAGCCTTCATCGATTTGACCGTTTCAATGAGTGATAATCCAATCCTTGGAGTGGTTGTTGGTACTGTCTTTACTGTCCTTGTTCAAAGTTCCAGTGCAACAATCGGGATCTTGCAGGAATTATATGGACAAGGGGCAATTAGCCTAGATGCTGCGTTACCTGTTCTCTTTGGAGATAATATCGGTACAACGATTACGGCTGTCTTAGCTGCAATTGGTGCTTCTGTTGCTGCAAGAAGAGCTGCTTTATCACATGTTATCTTTAATCTAGTTGGAACGACCATTGTCTTATTGTTATTGATTCCGTTTGAACAATTGGTATTATTTTTACAAAGTACTTTAAACTTAAATCCACACATGACAATTGCATTTGCACACGGTTCCTTTAATATTGCCAACGTAATAATCCAGTTCCCATTTATCGGCCTGCTGGCGTTAATTGCGACGAAGATCATTCCTGGTGATGATGCGATTGTTGAGTATAAAGCAAAACATTTAGATCCTATTTTCATCGAACAATCTCCTTCACTGGCACTTGGACAGGCGAAGGAAGAAGTGTTAAGAATGGGTGAGTTCTCAATAGTAGGTCTGGAATCTACTCACCAGTACTTGAAAACTGGTACAGCTAAATATTCTGAGCAAGCATATTCCTTAGAAGGTGCCATCAATAATCTTGATAGAAAAATTACCGATTATTTAGTTAAACTTTCTTCTGCATCTCTAACCGATAATGAGTCGGAAGAGCATTCCAGCTTAATGGATACAGTTCGTGATATCGAGCGAATCGGCGACCATTTCGAAAATATTGTCGAGTTGGTTGATTATCAAATCAGAAACAAAGTAGAACTGACAGATGCTGCTGAAACAGATCTTGAAGAAATGTTTACATTGACTCAATCAACTGTTAAGGAAGCGATTGAAGCATTAAGAACCAAAAACAAAGATTTAGCTAATGACGTAAGATTGAAAGAAGACCGAATTGACAGAATGGAACGCTCCCTACGTAAAAAGCATATTTTGCGTATGAATGAAGGGCTTTGCACAGGTCAAGCAGGAATCGTGTTTGTTGATATCATCAGTAACCTAGAACGTATTGGGGATCATGCTGTTAATATCGCCGAAGCTGTTCTTGGTGAAGATCATGAAACTTTATAATAGCAAATAACGTACACTTAAGAACCAGACTCTTTATTAGGGTCTGGTTTTTTCAAAATAGGGAGGTTCAAACATGGAGGTCGTTTACTGGATCATTATCATTGCATTATTTGTCATTTCATTTGTCGGGCTTGTTTATCCAATTATCCCGAGTGTTCTTTTTTTAGTGGGAGGATTTATACTCTATGGGATACTCTTCACGTTTGAAGAACTTACTTTTCTTTTTTGGACCATTACAATCTTATTCGTCATCCTATTGTTTGTAGCTGATTATTTTGCAAACTTGCTTGGTGTGAAGAAATTTGGTGGTAGCAATGCATCTATTTGGGGCAGTACGATTGGATTACTGATTGGTCCTTTTGTCATTCCAGTAGCTGGGATCATCCTTGGTCCATTTCTCGGTGCCATCTTAGGAGAACTTCTATTTAAGAGAAATGATTGGAGAGCATCTGTGAGGGCTGGCTTCGGGTCTGTAGTGGGCTTGTTCAGCAGTGCGATTGTGAAAGGTATTATACAAGCGGTAATGATCATTGTTTTCTTTATTTTCATTTGATTGATAGCATATCAGTGGATGGATTGGTTAATGGAATGGTTTAATAAGGATATACTAGAAGTGTTTGAAATGTAGACTTTAGTGTAATAGCAATAATTGTAGATACATAAAAGGAGGGCTTTGTTTTGAAAACGATTGGTGTTTTGACTAGTGGAGGCGACTCGCCGGGAATGAATGCAGCGGTGCGTGCTGTGGTGCGAAAAGCGATTTATCATAACTTAAATGTCTATGGAATTTACCAAGGTTACGCAGGTCTTATGGCCGGGAATATAAAAAAATTGGAGCTAGGATCTGTAGGAGATATCATTCACCGAGGCGGAACCGTACTCTACACTGCAAGAAGTGAAGAGTTCAAAACGCTTGAAGGACAACAGCAAGGAATTGAACAGTTAAATAAACACGGTATTGAGGGTCTTGTAGTAATTGGTGGAGATGGTTCCTACCGTGGGGCACAGAAGTTGACAGAACATGGTTTTCCTTGCATCGGCCTTCCAGGCACCATTGATAATGATATTGCCGGAACTGATTATACTATAGGTTTTAATACCGCGCTTCATACGGTCATTGACGCAATCGATAAAATAAGGGACACCGCTACATCCCATGAACGTACATTTATTATAGAAGTTATGGGACGCCATGCTGGTGATATCGCGTTATGGGCAGGGCTTGCCGGTGGAGCGGAAACTATCATCATTCCTGAAATTGGGTTCAAGCTTGAAGATGTGGTTGGTCGTATTAAGAGCGGTCAGAAGCGTGGAAAAAAGCATACGATCATTGTATTGGCGGAAGGCGTAAGCAGCGGGATGGACTTTGCGAAACTGATTGAAAATGAAACACAATTGGACACGAGGGTATCCGTTCTTGGTCACATTCAAAGGGGCGGAACACCTACTGCATTCGATCGAGTACTCGCAAGCCGACTTGGCGGACGTGCTGTAGAGCTTCTGATGGAAGGGAAAGCCGGAAGAGCAGTGGGGATGGAGAAAAACCAGATTGTGGACTATTCTTTTGATGAGGTTTTTTCCAAGCCACATAAAATCGATGAGAGCATGTATCGATTGTCGCAGGAACTTTCAATTTAAAATAAATATTTTTTGACCGAGCAGATTAATTGAAAGATTGTACAAGTTTTGGTAATCTGAAACTAACGGATCAAAAGGGGTCCAACTTTTTTGGTTCAATTTTTTTACATAAAAATTAGGAGGAGATAATTATGGCATACGAACTACCACAATTACCTTATGCATACGACGCATTAGAGCCTCACATCGACAAAGAGACAATGAACATTCACCACACAAAGCATCACAATACTTACGTAACAGGTATCAACGCTGCACTAGAAGGTCAAGCAGATCTTCAAGGCAAAAGTGTGGAAGAGTTAATTTCCAACATGGACGCTGTTCCTGAAAACATCAAAACTCCTGTTCGCAACCACGGTGGTGGCCACGCGAACCACAGCCTATTCTGGAACATCTTGACTCCAGGTGGCGCTACTTCTCCAAACGGCGAATTAGCAGACGCTCTAACTAGCAAATTCGGTAGCTTTGACAATTTCAAAGACGAATTCGCTAAAGCAGCAGCTACTCGTTTCGGATCTGGTTGGGCTTGGTTAGTAGTAAACAACGGTGAACTTGAAATCACAAGCACACCAAATCAAGACTCTCCATTAATGGAAGGCAAGACTCCAGTTCTTGGCCTTGACGTTTGGGAGCACGCGTACTACCTAAACTACCAAAACCGTCGCCCTGACTACATCAACGCATTCTTCAACGTAATCAACTGGGACGTAGTAGGCAAACTTTACAACGAGGCAAAATAATAAACCAAAAACTCTCATCCTTAAATGGATGGGAGTTTTTATTTTTAATGTGATCTATAGCTGATGCCTGTAGCAAAAGGCGAAGACTCCTGCGGGAGAGTAGCGACAATCTTGAGACCCCGCAACGAAGTGAGGAGGCTCAAGGTCGCCCCGCGGAAAGCGAAGTCTTTTTGCGAAAGGCACCAGCGGTGTATTACAGAACTCTTCAAAATGAAATAATCACAGCAAAAATCAAAGTACATAACTCCCACTCCTTTAAGCCACAATAAACGTAGATAAAGGAGCGGGGTAATGATGGCAGCTTTTAAAAAACTGATCGGCGATGTGGAAGTAAATAAAGATTTAATGCTACTGTTAATCATCGGTGGACTTTATTCTCTCAGCATCGCCCTATCCAATACATTTGTAAACGTCTACCTATGGAAGCAATCAGGTGAATTCAGTGACCTGGGCTTCTACAATCTGGCGATAGTCGTCTTTCAGCCGTTGACTTTTATATTGGCAGGCAGATGGGCAAAAAAAATCGATCGAGTCATTGTGCTACGTTTAGGAGTCGTATTCTTAGCGCTTTTTTATTTGTTTGTTTTGTTTATCGGAGACAAGGCTTCCACTTATCTTTTGATGCTTGGGGCATTACTTGGGATAGGGTATGGTTTCTATTGGCTAGCATTCAATGTGCTTACTTTTGAAATAACAGAACCTGAAACAAGGGATTTCTTCAATGGTTTTCTAGGTATTTTAACTTCAGTGGGCGGGATGATCGGTCCTTTTGCCGCAGGTTATATCATTTCCACTTTAGAGAAGTTTACAGGCTACACCGTCATCTTCACCATTTCTCTTCTTCTGTTCTTTGCTGCCGTTATACTAAGCCTGTTTCTGAAACGGCGTGGGGCAGAAGGGCGTTATGAACTTCGTCGCATTTTTGAAGAAAGAAAGAACAATAACAATTGGCGATACATAACAAATGCACATTTTTTTCAGGGATTAAGGGAAGGGACATTCCTTTTTGCGGTCTCCGTCTTAGTGTTTATTACTACTAATAGTGAAATGGCACTTGGGACGTTCGGGCTACTCAATTCAGCTGTTGCCTTTGTATGCTACTATCTGGCAACAAGGCTGATCAAAAAAGAATATAGGAAGAAAGCAATTCTTGCTGGAGGATTGATTCTATACGCAGCCATTTTCTTTCTCGTTTTTGAATTGACCTATATGAAGCTCCTCTTTTATGCAGTGACGATAGCCATAGCCTACCCGCTTCTTCTAGTACCATATGTGTCGCTAACCTATGATGTAATAGGACGAGGGTGGAAAGCTGCAGAAATGCGAATTGAGTATATTGTGGTGAGAGAAGTTTTCTTGAACATGGGCCGTGCTGCTTCCATCATTCTTTTCTTGATTGCCGTGATATTTTTCGATACAGACAAGAGTATACCTGTCCTATTATGTATACTTGGTGCTGGGCATGCTCTAATCTATCCGTTTGTTCGTAAAGTGGAGTTGGATACACCACCTCCAAAAGAAGAGCCACATCCAATTGTGACAACTTTACGAGACGGCGAGGGAGAATCAACACCTTAATAGGGATTTAATAATAGAAATTTATTGCGTTTTCCTATACAATAGAAAAAGACACAGACACCTAAAAAGACTAACATAGGTGTCTCTTACTTTTTATAATCATGTTGCTTTTTAGCCTCTCGAAATAATTAATGAAAAGGTGTAAGGTATGACCAATCAAAAGCAAAAAAAGAAAAAGAAGAATTATGTCCCATCGCGCTTAAACCTTTTGTTTTTTGCGGTTTTTTTACTGTTCTCCGCCCTGATTTTAAGACTCGGATTTGTCCAAATTGTTTTTGGTGAAGACTATCGTGAAGAAGTAGATCGGACAGAAAATGTTACGGTGAATACATTGGTTCCAAGAGGGAAGATATACGATCGCAATGAAAATGTGGTGGTGGACAATACACCATTAAATGCAATTACATACACGCGCATGCAATCAACGACCTCTAAAGAACAACTGGAAGTTGCGAAAAAACTTTCCGAAGTTATTACGATGGATACGAAAAAGATTCAGGAAAGGGATAGAAAGGACTATTGGATTCTTACTCGACCTGAGGAAGCGGCAAAATTGATTACAGATGAAGATCGAAAAAAAATTGCCGATGGTGAAATGGAAGAAAGTGAATTATACGACCTGCAATTAGAGCGAATTAGTAAAGAGCAATTAGCAGAGATCACTCAAGAGGAAGAAGCGGTATTGGCCATTTTTCGTGAATTTAATAAAGGCTATGCCCTTACTCCTCAGATTATAAAAAATCAAGATGTTACCGCAAAGGAATTTGCAATGGTAAGTGAAATGCTGTCAGACTTGCCAGGGGTGGATATTACAACAGATTTCATTAGATCCTATGCGTACGAATCAACTTTGGGTTCTGTTTTTGGAAAAGTATCGACTTCAGAATCAGGAATACCGAGTGAGAAGGTGAAAGAATATCTCGCACGTGGATATAGTCGAAATGATCGAATTGGTACTTCACAACTAGAAGCGCAATATGAAAATGTTCTACAAGGACAAAAGGCAAGGGTCCGGAATGTGACAGACACTGGTGGAAACTTGCTTCATCAAGAAAAAGTGTACGATGGACAACGTGGGAAGGATTTAGTCTTGTCTATTGATATGGAATTCCAAGAGAAAGTGGAAGAAGTTTTAATCGAAGAAATGCTTCAAACAAGAGCAACACCGAGCGCGAAAGCGACTTTCTTAGATCGAGCTTTTGTGGTCGTTATGAATCCCAAGACAGGAGAAGTCCTTTCACTTGCTGGAAAACAATTGATTCGTGATGAAGAAGACGGTCAATTGAAAATTTACGATAACGCGTTAGGGGCCATCCAAGAAGCATATGAGCCAGGGTCAACCGTAAAAGGAGCTTCGGTGCTTGCTGGGTTTCAGCATGGTGTTATTCAACCCGAATCCTATCTATATGACGCACCAGTATATATCGGTCGTGGAGACGATGCACTAAAAAAAGCTTCTTACACGAATATGGGAAGTATTAATGATTTAACAGCTCTTGAAAGATCTTCTAACGTATATATGTTTAGAATTGCCATGGCTATCGCTGGAGCTAATTACCAGCCAAGACAGCCATTATTTATTCCTCCTTCCGCCTATGATACATTTAGATCCTATTTGGCCCAATTTGGGTTAGGGGTGGAAACAGGCATTGATCTTCCTCGTGAATCTTCTGGGGTTGAAGGACCAGACACTAGTATGCCAGGTCTCCTTCTGGATTTATCAATCGGACAATATGATACTTACACCACTTTACAATTGGCGCAATACGTTTCTACTATTGCAAATGGCGGATATAGAATGAAGCCACAATTAGTTAGGGAAATTAGAGAGCCTAATAATGGAGAAGGCTTGGGTGGAGTTGTTGAACCGTTCAAACCGCAAGTGTTGAACAGAGTCGATATGACAGATAGTCAAATTAAGCGAGTTCAAGACGGCTTTATCAGGGTCTACCATGGAGCAAGGGGAACGGCTAGCAGTTCGAAAATGAAGCAATATAAACCCGCTGGGAAGTCGGGGACAGCAGAGTCAAGATATCAAGAGATACTTCCAAATGGGGAAAAACGTTACTATGACACGCTTAACTTTAATCTAGTAGGTTATGCTCCTTATGATGATCCGGAAATTGCTTTTGCAATCATGGTCCCTTATGCATCAACGGACTTTAATGTAACAGGAGGAATTAGTACACGTATTGGAGATGCTGTTATGGATGCTTACTTCAATTTAAAGAAAGAACGTGCAAATGGGGAAAACCAAGAAACAGAAGAAGCCGAAGATACAGAATAATAGTAGAAAAGCACTCCGAAGTGGAGTGCTTTTTTGTGTCTATATACCCTTATATGTTTTTTGCAATAAGAATCTCTCACCAAGTTTCACTACTATTCCCGATAAAACCACAGAAAAACCGACATTTACAAAACCTTTACACATGATTCATACCTGGTTAACACAATAGTTATATTCTATTACTCGTAGGGCAAGACAAACAGAAACATCAACTAAACAGAAACCTTAGGGGGAATTAAGAAATGAAAAGCTTTAAACGTTTTTTATTACTAGCAATCGTAGCATCTCTTGCAGTATTTGCTGCAGCGTGCGGCAACTCGAACAACGGATCTTCTGAGGGAGCAAATGCTGAAGGTACAGCAGCTGCAGATGGAGAAGAACTTGAAGGTAGTGTAGTTATTGATGGATCTGGTACGGTATATCCTTTTATGTCTGTAATGGCTGAGAAATACATGACAGAAGCGCAAGAGGGCGTATCTGTTGAAGTAAGTCGTGCTGGTACATCTGCAGGATTCAAAAAATTCCTAGTGGAAAATGGTACAGACTTTAACAATGCTTCCCGTCACATTAAAGATGAAGAGAAAGCACAAGCAGAAGAGCTTGGCATGGATGTTCACGAAATGAAAGTTGCACTTGATGGATTAACAATCGTAATCAACCCTGAAAACGACTGGGCTAAAGAATTAACTGAACAAGAAATCATTGATATCTTCTTAGCTGAAGGTAACAAGAAAAAATGGTCTGACGTACGTCCTGAATTCCCAGATGAAGAGATCAAAACATACGGACCAAACGAAAACCACGGAACTTACGAATTCTTCTGGGAAAAAATCCTTGAAGAAAAAGATTTAGCTGAAGGTACAAACTTACAACAAGAATACTCTACACTTGTAGATCTTGTTTCTAAAGACAAAAATGCAATTGGATTCTTCGGTTACGGATACTATGCAAACAATACAGACAAATTAACAGCTGTAAAAGTTGACTTTGGTAACGGACCTGTTGAGCCATCTCTAGATACAATTGCTGAAGATGGAGACTACGCTAACTTCACTCGTCCAGTATTCACTTACTTGAACAAAGGCTTGGCACAAGAAAAAGCACAAGTATTGGATTTTGCAATCTTCACTATGCAAAATGCCCAAACTATTGCAAGTGAAACAGGATTTGCTCCATTGACAGATGAAGAAATCAAAGCTGCAGTAGAAGAGCTTGAAGGTTTAAAGTAAGGAACTACCTGAAGATGAGGAGCTGAAGGCTGCTCATCTTCCTCTATGTATTTCAACTAATAGGCCTTGGATGGTCCTTGTTACAGGGTGAAGGATGAAAGGGGATTTCAAATTGGCTACTCAGAAGGATAGCTTGAATGTACGAGAGTTGATCAATGAAAAAAAGACAACTCTTAACATAAACAGATTTATTGAAGCGGTTGTGCCGAAATTTCTATTGGTAATTACGACAATTTCTATATTCACTACGCTTGGTATCATTTTTACATTATTATTTGAAACAGTTGAATTCTTCAAACGAGTACCTTTCGTCGAATTTTTCACAGGTAGTGTGTTAAAACCATTAGGACAAAACGCTCAATTTGGAGTACTTCCATTACTAACAGGAACATTGATTTCTTCTTTGATTGCAATGGTTGTGGCCATTCCAATCGGACTGATGTCAGCAATTTTCCTAAGTGAATATGCGTCTGATAGAGTTAGAAGAGTATTGAAACCAATCTTAGAAGTGCTTGCAGGTATTCCTACTATTGTTTATGGATTCTTTGCATTCACTTTTGTAACACCGATCTTACAAGCAATCATTCCAGGATTACAATCAACCAATATCCTCAGTCCCGGAATAGTGATGGGAATTATGATCATCCCGATGGTTGCCTCTTTGTCGGAAGATGCGATGAGCTCTGTTCCTAATGCAATGAGAGAAGGAGCATTGGCGCTTGGTTCTACCAAATTAGAGGTGGCTTGGAAGGTTGTTGTTCCTGCGGCTATGTCCGGTATTATCGCTTCCTTTGTTCTAGCTATTTCCCGTGCAATCGGTGAAACGATGATTGTAACGATTGCAAGCGGAAGTACAAAGAATTTTACGTTTGATGTGACGCAATCTATGCAAACGATGACTGCATACATTGTGGAAGTAACCGGTGGAGATGCACCAGCTGGTTCAACTTTATATTATAGCTTGTATGCTGTTGCGATGACATTGTTCGTGTTTACACTCATCATGAACCTGATCGCCCAGTATATCTCTCGCAAGTACAGGGAGGAATATTAAGATGAAGTATGTGGATGCAGCGCAAGTCCAAAAGAAAATGAACACAAGATTAACGATTAATAATATGGCAAAGTCCTTATTCCTGGCAGCTACATTAATCGGTCTTGTCGTTCTAGTTATCTTATTCTACCGTGTTATTTCTCAAAGTATGGGTTGGATTGATCTTCAATTTATTACGAGTAAACTGTCAACGATGGCAGATAGAGCAGGAATTATGGGGGCCATAATGGGTACGGTATGGCTGATGCTGGTGGTGGCACCAATCACCATGTTCCTAGGAATCGGAACGGCTATCTATCTAGAAGAGTATGCAAAAAAAGGACGCCTCCAACGCTTTTTACAGACTAATATCTCTAACCTGGCTGGTGTACCTTCCATTGTATTTGGTATCTTGGGATTAACTATCTTTGTAAGAGCGGCAGGACTTGGAAACATCGTTTTAGCTGGTGGTCTTACAATGGCACTATTAGTTCTCCCTATAGTAGTTGTAGCTAGTCAAGAAGCAATTCGTTCTGTGCCTGGTTACTTGAGAGAAGCATCCTATGGAATGGGTGCGACGAAATGGCAGACAATCAAAAATATCGTGTTGCCAGCTTCATTACCAGGTATTTCAACAGGGGTAATATTAGCGTTATCTCGTGCGATTGGGGAAACAGCTCCACTAGTTGTATTGGGTATACCGGCATTATTGATTCCGCTACCTGAAGGGATTTTCGATAAGTTCACCGTACTTCCAATGCAGATCTACTACTGGACCATTGACGCAGCTCTTGTATCAGAATACGCGAATCTTGCAGCAGCTACTATCGTGGTACTACTTTTCATCCTATTAGTCATGAATTCTATTGCAGTTATTATTCGAAATAAATTCCAAAGAAGATTTTAATCATAGGAGGAATCATCTATGCAAATTGCGGTGCCTGAACGTGAGACGAAGAACAATCCTTCTTCTATTACTAATATTCCAAAAGAAAAGAACATTGTTTATCATACAAAAGATTTAAACCTATGGTACGGAGAAAATTTGGCATTGAAAAACATCAACTTGCCGATCTATGAAAATGAAGTGACAGCAATCATCGGTCCATCAGGTTGTGGTAAGTCCACTTACATCAAAACATTGAACCGTATGGTTGAGCTTGTACCAAGTGTCAAAGTATCAGGTGATATTCTTTACCGTGAGAATAACATTTTAGCAAAATCCTTTAAAGTGGAAGAACTAAGAACAAGTGTAGGAATGGTATTCCAAAAGCCTAACCCGTTCCCAAAATCCATCTATGACAATATTGCATACGGACCACGTATTCATGGTATCCGTAACAAGAAAATTCTTGATGAAATCGTTGAAAAGAGCTTGCGTGGAGCAGCCATCTGGGATGAGGTAAAAGATCGCTTAAAAGAAAATGCATACGGTCTATCCGGTGGACAGCAGCAACGTTTATGTATCGCCCGCTGCTTGGCGATTGAACCGGACGTTATTCTTATGGACGAACCAACTTCAGCACTAGACCCAATTTCTACCCTGAAAGTAGAAGAGCTTGTACAAGAGTTGAAGAAAGATTACAGCATTGTCATCGTCACACACAATATGCAACAAGCTGCACGAATTTCCGATAGAACTGCCTTCTTCCTTAATGGAGAAGTAGTAGAATACTCAGAAACAGATAAGCTATTCTCCAATCCGGCAGACAAGCGTACAGAAGATTACATCACTGGCCGTTTCGGATAATTAAAAGCAGAGAGGAAGAGTCAGATGGTATTACGTCAATTTCATGTCGACTTGGAGACATTACGAGATAAATTATTGGAACTAGGCAGCTTAGCGGAAGTAGCGATGGGAAAATCCATCACAGCACTAACAAACAAAGATGTGGATCTTGCCCTTCAAATTATTGAAGAAGATAACAAAGCAGACAGGCTGGATGAGGAAATCAATGATTTTGCTATCCTATTGATTGCCAAGCAGCAGCCTGTCGCAATTGACTTAAGAAGAATCTTTGTTGCCATTAAAATTTCAACAGATGTGGAACGAATAGCAGATTTCGCAGTGAACATTGCCAAGTCCACTATTCGTATCGGTAAAAGTGAACAAGCTTTGTTGCAGATTGAAAAAATTGAGAAAATGCACAGTATTGCTACGGAAATGCTGTCCTTGTCTTTAAAGGCCTATTATGATGAGGATATCGTATTAGCAAAACAGGTTGCCGACATGGATGACCAGGTGGACGAGCTTTACGGCCAAAACATCCGTGAACTATTGCAACTAACAAAAGATTATCCAGATATGATTCCTGAAATCACGCAACTAAGCTTTATCTGCAGGTATATCGAACGGATGGCTGACCACACGACCAATATATCTGAAAACATCTTCTACCTTGTAAAAGGTAGCCATTATGAATTAAATGATTAAATTTGTTAAGCTTTGTTCTTAAAGAACAGAGCTTTCTTTTTGTCTATTTTTTTACAGGCATACCAAAACAAGAGAAAAACTTAGAAATAGAAAGAATGTAAGAGTTAATCTCACATGTTTCCGTTTTCACTCTGATTTGCAGCTTGCATTAAATGTGGTATGATTCTTTCTGTTGCAAACGGACCCGACTTTCTTGAGAGTAGAGAGTCACAAAACTAAATAATAAAGAAAGAGGTGTGCTATGAACGTAGCAAACTTAAAACATGAATGGTTTGGTAATGTGCGTGGTGACGTACTTGCCGGTATGACCGTAGCATTAGCCCTCATTCCAGAAGCTATCGCATTCTCTATCATTGCGGGTGTAGACCCGATGGTAGGTTTATATGCGTCCTTCTGTATTGCTGTGGTTATCGCCTTCACGGGTGGAAGACCTGGAATGATTTCAGCTGCAACAGGAGCCATGGCTTTACTAATGATTACATTGGTAGCAGATCATGGAATTGAGTACCTTTTCGCTGCAACTGTTTTAACAGGTATCATCCAAATTTTGATGGGTGTATTTAAGCTGGGAAAATATATTTCGTTTTTACCACAGGCTGTTATTATCGGTTTCGTCAATGCGTTAGCAATCTTAATTTTCACAGCACAATTGGTGCACTTTACCCCAGAAAAAGGTGGTTCTTGGATAATGGTCGGATTTGTGATTGCCACATTAGCAATCATATACTTGCTACCAAGAGTGACCAAAGCTTTGCCTTCCGCTTTAGTGGCAATTGTCGTAATTACTGCCATCACTCTTTTTGGTGGAGGATTTGGATTGAGTACAGTAGGGGATCAAGGAGAAATATCCAGAACCTTACCTTTTTTCCATATCCCAATGGTGGATTTATCTTGGGAAACCTTCATGATTATACTGCCTTATGCATTTACACTGGCTATCGTAGGTAATCTAGAGTCCCTTTTAACTGCAACAATCGTTGATGAAATGACAGATACAAAGAGTAATAAAAACCGCGAAATGAAGGGACAGGGTATTGCAAACGTCATTACTGGTTTCTTCGGTGGTATGGCTGGTTGTGCCATGATTGGACAATCAGTAATCAACGTTAAATCTGGTGGGCGTGGTAGACTTTCTGCTTTAGTCGCTGGTACATTCCTATTATTTTTAATCATGGTACTTGGTGATGTAGTCGTACAAATTCCAATGGCGGCACTTGTTGGAGTGATGATTATGGTTTCTATTGGTACATTCGACTGGCAATCCATCCGTGAGCTACACAAAATTCCACGCGCCGATGCGGTTGTCATGATTGTCACAGTTGCCATTGTCGTCTACACACACGACCTTGCAAAAGGTGTGGCAGCAGGGGTTGTATTAAGCGCATTGATTTTCGGTTGGAAGATGGCCAAGATCAAAGCCACAATGACATTGAAAGAAGATGCCATGCACTACAAAATTTCCGGGCAAATGTTTTTTGGAACGATGAGTCATTTTGTTGATTTGTTCGATTATAATAATGATCCAACAAATGTTGTCATCGACTTCAGCAATACACATATCTGGGATCATTCTGCTGTAACCGCGATTTCAAAAACGGTGCAAAAGTATCAAAGACTAGGTAAAAGAGTTAACATAGTCGGATTAAATGATGAGAGTAAAGCACTTATAAATAGAGTAGGTCTATCGGCCACTTCAGGCCATTAAGAAAACCGGGACAATTTGTCCCGGTTTTTTTAATGAAAAAAGACATAATAAAAAGGAGCCTATAAGCCCCTTAAGAAGTGTGATGAAAGAAAGTTAAAAACGCGGCTATGGAAGCCATCATCGATTTGGATTTCTTAACTTTTTGTTTCAGGTCAGTTTTTGCTTCTTCTTGTTCCACATGTAGGTTCTGAAAAGCTCGTCGTCTGTATTGATAATCCATCATAACACAGCAACACCTTTCCTACTTATACGATATTGGAAGCGCTTTCTTTAATTAGTATATCAATTAACACATAATTCTGCAATTAATCTTTACGATTTCTTTACAAAAGAAAGCTTGAAACGAACATATAAGTGTTTTATTATATAAGCATATTGTTATATAAGCACTTCATTATATAAGTTATCCTTTCCAAAGGCAGGTGTTGGTATGCAACAGTTATTGAAAATGGACGAAGCAGCAGTCACGCTGAAAATTTTAGGAGATAAAACCAGGCTTTCGATGTTGGCGCTACTGCAGGATCATGATTGCTGTGTTTGCGAATTTGTCGAGATCTTTCAAATGAGTCAGCCATCCATCAGTCAGCATGTGAAAAAGCTGAAAGAAGTAGGCTTGGTAAAAGAATCGAGAAAAGGTCAGTGGATCATGTATTCCATCAATACAGAACACCCACACTATGCATTAATTACTTCTATATTGGTGCATGTACCTTCACTGGAAGAGAAAATGAAAGAGCTCGAGGAAAAAGGACTTAGAATTACTTGTTGTTAAGGGGGGATTTTGTTGCTGGATATAATTTTGGCATCTGTGATTTTTTTACTAACATTAGTATTTGTTATCTGGCAGCCTAAGGGACTGTCCATTGGATGGTCAGCCTGTGGAGGGGCACTTTTGGCTTTACTCTTTGGTGTTGTAACCTTTACAGACGTGATTGATGTGACAGGCATCGTGTGGAATGCCACATTGACATTTGTAGCATTGATCATCATCTCCCTCATCTTGGATGAAGTAGGTTTTTTTGAGTGGTCGGCGCTACACATGGCGCGATTCGCAAAAGGAAGCGGAGTGAGGATGTTCATTTACATCACTTTACTTGGGGCTGTGGTTGCGGCGTTCTTCGCAAACGACGGTGCCGCACTTATTCTGACACCGATTGTTCTGGCGATGGTGAGGAACCTGCAATTCAAGGAGAAAATGATCTTGCCATTTATCATGGCTAGTGGGTTCATTGCGGACACTACTTCACTACCATTAGTAGTAAGTAACCTTGTGAACATTGTGTCAGCTGACTTCTTTGACATCGGGTTTGTGGAATATGCTTCACGGATGATTGTTCCAAACTTCTTCGCGCTAGGAGCCAGTATTGTGGTACTATACTTGTTCTTCCGTAAAAGCATTCCGGAAAATTATGATATGTCCGTATTGAAGGCGCCAAGAGAAGCGATTAAAGACGTGAAACTTTTCAACTTATCATGGATTGTACTTGCGGTCCTTCTTGTCGGATACTTTGCAAGTGAATTTGCTGGAATTCCTGTTTCTTTCGTAGCAGCATCTGTAGCTATCATCTTTCTCTTAATAAGCAGAAACAGCCCGGTCATTCACACGAAACAGATTTTGAAAGGCGCACCATGGGCAATCGTATTCTTCTCGATTGGAATGTACGTGGTGGTATATGGCCTAAGAAATGTAGGATTGACGAGTGTGTTAACAGACGTCATCCAAATGGCAGCAGATGAAGGGCTTTTCGTTGCAACGATATCCATGGGCTTCATTGCAGCAATCCTTTCATCGTTTATGAACAATATGCCGACTGTCATGATTGATGCAATTGCAATCAAAGATACCAATACCGATGGAGTAATACGCGAAGCGCTAATCTATGCCAATATCATCGGATCCGACCTTGGACCAAAAATCACGCCAATCGGATCCTTGGCAACATTATTATGGCTACATGTTCTAAGCTTAAAAGGTGTGAAAATCAGTTGGGGATACTACTTCAAAGTAGGTATCATCCTAACCATCCCAACCCTATTCATCACACTACTCGGCCTCTACTTCTGGCTTTTAATAATTGGCTAAAAATATTAATGTTGTATCCCTGTTGATTGAAGTGCAGGGTACGAGACTCCAGCGGGAGGTAGCGGTAGACTTGAGACCCCGCAGGCGAAGCCGAGGAGGCTCAAGCACCGCCCCGCGGAAAGCGAATACCCGGAACGGAAATCAACAGGAGTTTAAGCAAAATACAAATAAAAGGAGTTTTTCATCATGACGAAAAAAACAATCTACTTCCTATGCACAGGTAACTCTTGCCGCAGCCAAATGGCAGAAGGCTGGGGAAAAAAATATTTAAATGACGAGTGGGACGTATACTCTGCAGGTATCGAAGCACACGGCGTAAACCCTAATGCAGTGAAAGCAATGAATGAAGTGGACGTGGACATCACCAACCAAACTTCTGACACAATCGACCCTGAAATCCTGAAAAAAGCAGACCTTGTCGTAACACTTTGCGGACATGCTGCAGATGTTTGCCCGGCAACTCCTCCGAACAAAGAGAGAGTACACTGGGGCTTTGATGACCCTGCTAAGGCGGAAGGAACGGAAGAAGAAAAGTGGAATTTCTTCCAACGTGTACGTGACGAAATCGGCGATCGTATCAAAACATTTGCTGAGACTGGAAAATAATAAAAATGGCCGAGTGAAAAATCCTCGGCTATTTTTTCTATATCGGAAAGATTGGAAAGGAGAAATGAGAAATGGCTAAAATCGAAATTTTTGACCCTGCAATGTGCTGTGCAACAGGAGTATGTGGACCAAGTGTAGACCCAGAACTGACAAGAGTGGCAAGCGCTGTATTTTCCTTGCAGCAAAAAGGAATGGAAATTTCCCGCTATAATTTAGGCTCAGAGCCAGAACCATTTGTAACGAATCAAAAGGTAAATGAATTATTGATGGAAAAGGGACCTGAGTGCCTTCCGGTTGTTCTCGTCGATGGTGAAATAAAGAAGGTGGCTGATTACCCTTCAAATAAAGAATTGGCTCAATGGACAGGAGTGAATGCAGAGGAATTGGTTCATGAAAAACCAAAAAATAAACTCAACATTACACTAAACTCAATCAATTAGGAGGGTGGCTTTATGCTCCCAACATTCCAACCGCAAGCAAATATACAAACACCATATCTATTTTTTACAGGTAAAGGCGGGGTTGGTAAAACCTCCACAGCATGTGCCACATCCATCGCTCTTGCCGAAGAAGGAAAGAGGGTGTTGATTGTCAGTACCGATCCAGCCTCCAATCTGCAAGATGTGTTTGAAACGGAATTGACGAACGATATATCTGAAGTGCCAGGTGTCAAAGGGCTTTATGCCTGCAACCTTGATCCCGAGGAAGCGGCAAGAGACTACCGGGAAAGTGTGATTGGTCCTTATAAAGGAAAGCTCCCTGACTCAGTATTAGCTACCATGGAAGAGCAGTTGTCAGGGGCATGCACGGTTGAAATTGCTGCCTTTGATCAATTCTCCACTTTACTTACACAAAAAGAGATAACCGGGCAGTTTGATGTGATTGTGTTTGATACAGCTCCAACCGGGCATACACTCAGGCTGCTCTCCCTGCCGTCTGCATGGACCAATTTTCTGGAGGAAAGTACACATGGAGCGTCCTGCTTAGGACCACTTTCAGGGCTTGGCGCCAAAAGAGAACTGTATGAACAGGCGGTGCAGGCACTGTCAGATCCATCACAAACTCAGTTGCTTCTTGTAACACGTCCTGACGAATCGCCAATTATGGAGGCGGCACGTGCCTCTGTGGAATTGCGAGAAATTGGCCTTCATAATCAACAGCTTATTGTTAACGGTTTAATGGAAAAGCCAGTCATGAATGATGAGGTATCATTGGCCTTTTTTGAAAAGCAACAAAAGGCCATGGAAGTTGCCATGAATATATTTGACGATATTTCTATGACTTATCTTCCTTATATTTCGTATTCATTAACTGGCATCAACCCGTTAAAGGCTTGGTTAAACGGAGAAACGATACAAATTGAGGAACCGGGTCAGTTAAACCCTGGAATACTTACTGACCTTGCTGATTTTGATCAAGTGGCAGAAGATGTTGTCCATCATAATCTTCGTGTAATATTTACGATGGGGAAGGGTGGCGTTGGGAAGACAACCCTCGCAGCCAAGTTGGCAATGAAACTTGCCGAAAAAGATGTGAAAGTACACCTCACCACAACGGATCCTGCTTCCCATTTGGAGCACGCTTTAAAAGATAGTACAAGGAAAGAGCATTTAACGATCAGTAAAGTGGACCCTAAGGCAGAAGTGGAATCCTATAAAAAGCAAGTTTTGGAACAAGCGGGAGAGGAACTTAGCGAAGAACAGCTTGCATACCTTGAGGAAGATCTAAACTCACCATGCACAGAAGAGATAGCGGTATTCCAGAAGTTTGCCAAGATAGTTGGTCAGGCGGATGAAGAAGTCGTCATCATCGACACTGCACCTACAGGTCATACATTGCTACTGCTTGACGCAGCTCAATCGTATCAAAAGGAATTATTGCGTTCAACGGGTGAGGTGCCAAAAGAAGTGCAAAATCTGCTTCCTCGCCTTCGCAGTGCCGAAGAAACAGCAGTACTTATCGTTACGTTACCTGAAGCAACCCCTGTACTGGAGGCTGAAAGATTACATGCTGATCTTGAGCGTGCATCTATAACCCCTCGTTGGTGGATTATCAATCAAAGTTTTGCTACTACAGATACAAAAGATAAAGTTTTATCAGGCAGAGGAAAACATGAACTACCCTGGATACAAAGAGTAAAGTCCACAAAAGATAAATGCGCTATCCTGCCATGGGAAAAAGAGAATCTGTTGTAAGGAGTGGATGAATATGACAAACGGAAAAAACTATCAATCACTAATGAAAAATGTATTTATCGGCGGTGCGGATCAAGTGAAAGAAGCACACACAAATGAAGGCTTAGATGTTATCATAGACTTGCGTGCGGAAACGGATAACATGGAAGATAACCTTCCTAGAGTCCATATGCCAATCGTAGACGATGCAGCCAAACAGGACGAATCGGTAAAAGCCGCTATTGAATATGTAGTACAAGCTCAACAAGAAGGAAAGAAAGTGTACTTCCATTGCTCTGGTGGGCGTAACAGAACAGGAACAGTTGCCATGGGTACCTTGCTTCACTTGGGGAAAGCTAGTACTGTGGAAGAAGCGGAGAGTATAGCAACTTCCATCCGTCCTGTCATTAATGTGAAGCCCGAATTAAAAGAAGTGCTACAAAACATGTACGAAAAAAACTAAAAATTAAAAGTGAATTTAGCAAAAACTAATAAGAAGGTAGGTGACTGGCCGTGAAGGTTTCAAACGAAGCAAGAGACGTACTAAATGATGTCCTGCGTGAAAACGGGGCAAGCAACATACGTGTCTATTTTGCAGGCTGGGGCTGAGGAAGCCCACAATTAGGATTGTCTCTGGATGAGGCAAAAGCAGAAGATAAAGTGGAAACTTTAAATACAATAAAAGTGGCAATCGATCCGAAAATCGAAAGCATGACAACAGACCTTGTTTTGGATGTTCAGGAAACACCTCAAGGGAAAGGGTTAGTACTTTTAGGAATGAAGGATAGCGATTGTTGCTAAGATGAGGATGAGTAAGCGTCTATCCACGCTTGCTCTTTTTCATTTTGAAGTTCTTCATCTATCTTTTATACGTAATTCGAAAGAATAGGTTAATACTATAGATAAGATAAAGTGAAGGTGATGATACTATGAAAGCGGTCCGAGTTACCGGATATGGGGACGTTGATATGTTGGAGTTAGTAGACATACCAATACCTGATCCAAAAGAAAATGAAGTGCTTGTGAAGGTGAAAGCCTGTGCGATAAATAATACGGAAATCTGGATGAGGGAAGGGGCATACGGTACTGGTACTAAGTCCGGCTGGAGACCAGAAGGGGTACAATTTCCACGTACACCTGGTTCTGACATAACGGGAACAATAGTAAAAGTCGGAGAACAGGTGGAAGAGTCTATGATCGGAAAGGACGTTGTCTTATTCCCTTTTACGTCTAGTGGAGAGGAAGGTAAGGAACATATTTCAGAAGATATGTCCTTTATAGGTTCGGAATATGATGGTGGGTATGCGGAATACGTAGTGTGGCCTGCTTCCCTATGTTTGGATATGCCCCTACCTAGTTACTTGGAAAGTGCTGTATTCTCAGTAAGTGGGTTAACTGCATGGCATATGGTAAAACAGATTCAAATTCAACCTGGGGAAACTGTAATGGTAACAGGGGCAAATGGTGGAGTAGGATCGTTAAATGTGCAAATTGCCTCTAAAGTCTTCGGTGCGAAAGTTATTGCAATCGTAGGAGACCTAAAAGGGGAGGAAAGATTGAAGGAATTAGGAGCGAAACATGTATTATCCTATAAAACCCGCAATCTTTCTGAAGAAATTCTAAAAGTGAATGGAGGAGCAATAGACTCGGTATTAGATGTAGTAGGAGATGCTTTATTCCCTACGTCCCTTCAAGTGTTAAAAAATGGAGGGAAGTTCTGTATATCAGGCTCTGCTGGTGGTCAGAAGACAAATCTTGATTTTAGAACGCTGTATCTCAAACATATTACCATGTACGGTTCGGTCTTGGGGACGAGAGAAGAATTTAAAGAGATGCTTCAGGCAATAGCTGAAGGTAAAATAAAACCCGTCATTGATAAGACATTTCCGTTAGACAAAGCTAGAGAAGCCCAGACTTATTTTAAGGAAAAAGGAAAGTTAGGGAAAATTGTGTTATTACCGGAAGAAGAATAATCAAGCCTTTCAGCGCTAATTCATGCAATGGCGCTGAAAGGAATAAAAAAAATTATAAAATAGTTGCAAAGTGCAAATAAATAGCTATAATAAATGTAAGAGGTGAAAATAATGGAAGATGTAAGGGCGATACTTCAAGTCACGATGAGACGGTTCGGGATGTTGAATAAGAATTGCTGCTCGGTAGAGGACCATGATATTTCACAGGTGCAAAGCCATATTCTTTATGAACTGGCAAGAACAGGTGGGCCTTCCATGCAACAAGTGGCGGAAACGCTCGGCATGGATATCACGACATTCAGCAGGCAGATTCAAACGTTGGTGAAACTGGAACTGGTGGAAAAAAGACAATCTGCTGAAGACAAAAGAATGTACCACTTATATCTCACTGAAAAGGGAAAGAACTTGGAAGACGAAATCAATCAACAGATGCTTCATTACTTAACAAATGTTTTTTCAAATTTAAGTGAAAAAGAGAGCGTTGAGGTGGTAGATTCTTTAAAGGTACTGAATGCAGCAATGAGTATAAGCAGCATGTGCTGTAAGCCGTTATATTGAGCAAGTTTCAAAGCTTGCTTTTTTATAGAGTAAATACTTGCAAAATGCAAATAAATAATAGGAGTGGTCTTTATGTGGAAAGAAATATTCACAAGTTTTATGTACATCGCCTTGGAGTTAACGGTCCTGTTTGTTCTCATTACCTTTCTCGTTTCCATCATCCAATCTATGGTCCCCTTTCATAAAATGGAGAAGTGGCTCAACCAGGGCAATACGCTTCTTAGCGCGTTATTGGCTGTCGTGTTCGCTTTTATTACACCGTTTTGTTCCTGTTCTACCATACCGATGGTGGTCACACTACTTAGAAAGAAGATACCTTTTGGGATTGTGATGGTTTTCCTTTTTGCATCACCTGTGTTGGATCCGACCATCCTAACTATCATGACAGCATTGCTTGGGTGGAAAGTTGCGCTTATCTATACGCTAACCACGACGGTTCTTTCAATTATAATTGGGCTGTCTCTAGGAAAATTAGGATTTGAAAAACAATTGAAAAATGTATTGCTGAAGAACTATCAGCCGGAGAGTAAAGGGATTGATCTGAAAAGATCTGTAGCAGAAACGCTTACGCTTATGAAAACCGTTTATCCGTTCTTATTAATCGGCGCTGCTATCGGTGCGCTAATTCACGGAGCTGTACCAACATCCTTTATCACACAGTACCTAGGAGGAGACAATTGGTGGCTCGTTCCAATAGCAGCAATAATAGGGATTCCTTTATATATTCGACTTTCTACCATGATTCCCATTTCCCAGATGATGATTGCCAAAGGAATGGCCTTGGGACCTGTTATGGCTTTGTTGATTAGCTCTGCGGGGGCTAGTCTTCCAGAAGTGGCACTGTTGAACAGTATATTCAAGAAAAAACTGGTTGCCGCTTTTGTTGTTTCGGTTATAACTATGTCCACGATTTCAGGGTTTCTGTTTTATCTTATTTAATGACTGTTTATATGAGAGGAAAAGCAGATTGGTTTGGATATGCCGGTTTGCTTTTTTAAAAAGAATAAGTAGATAATTCTGTTGATTTCCGTTCCAGGCGCTTCGCTTTCCTGCGGGCGGTCCGTAAGCCTCCTCACTCCGTTGCGGGGTCTTACCTGTCCCTTCCTCCCGCGGGAGTCTGCGCGCCTTCCACTTCAATCAACTAGGTAATTTCATTCACACTTAGAAGAACGAAAATCCTCTTTACTAAAGGCTGTCTTCGTAAACTTTGGTGTTTTTGCGCATTTTTCAACCAACCGTTATATTCCTTCCTATCGTGCTCTTTACCCTGATTTCCGGAAAGGTTTTATGCCTTCATCAGATGTGCGGTAAAAAGACCAATTGTCGACTTTTTACAAGTGAATAGCAACAATCTTTGAGAAAAGAGCCTTACTAATAAGTGGCTGAAGTCGCCATTAATCAAACTTACTTAAGAATTCTAGCTGTGTATTGGAGCAAATGGCGGAGACTCCTACGGGGGAGAAGCGACAATCTTGAGACCCCGCAGGGCGTAGCCCGAGGAGGCTCAAGGTCGCCCTGTGGAAAGCGCAGCCATTTGCGGAAAGGTACAGCGGAGGCTAGCTCAATTTCTTGCATTAAAGGCCCGGGCGGTTTATGCCCGGTTTTTTCTTATGGAAGTCTCTCTGATGTGTTGACTATTCTCTGGAGTATGACATATACTAATATTCAAATGAACGTTTGAATATCAAAGGGGAGATTTCCATGGCGACAAATTCGAATTTAGTAAAATGTCAGGACGATTGTGCAGATGAACTCAAAGTAAATGAAGTGAAATCGCAGATAAATGATTTGATGACAAATGACGTTGCGAAAATATATCGTGCACTATCCGACCCTACCAGATTGAAAATAGCCCAGGCTCTGAATCTTGCGGTGGAGCTTTGTGTTCATGATGTTGCCACCATTACCGAATCGACTGTCGCAACAGCCTCCCACCATTTAAGGTTATTACGGGACCTAGGACTGGCAAAGTTCAGAAAAGAAGGTAAGCTTGTCTATTACTCCTTGGATGATGACCACGTCAGGCAATTGATTGACATCGCCTTTACCCATCAAAAAGAGGTGAAGCATCGTGCAGAAAACTAACCAAGAAGATCATGTTTATCGTATTCAAGGTTTAACTTGCGCCAATTGCGCACAAAAATTCGAGAATAATGTTAAAAAGATAAATGGAGTTACCGATGCAAAAGTGAATTTCGGTGCATCAAAAGTATCTGTAACTGGTGTTGCAAATATAAGCGATATAGAAAAGGCTGGTGCTTTTGACAAAATAAAGGTAACGCCTGAAGAGGAAGAGCTACCAGAAGAAAAGCCTGTTCCATTTTATCAAAAACATGCAACCGTTCTACTATCCTTCCTTTTCCTTGTTGCAGGCTGGATAGCTTTCTTTCAACAAGGAGAAGATCATATTTTCACCATACTCCTTTTTGCCACTTCCATTGTGGTAGGAGGGTACAGGCTATTTTTCACTGGACTAAACAATCTGGTCCGACTGCAGTTTGACATGAAAACATTAATGACCATCGCGATTATTGGTGCTGCGATAATAGGGGAATGGGGAGAAGGTGCCACTGTTGTCATCCTTTTTGCCATAAGTGAAGCGCTTGAATCCTATTCAATGGAGAAAGCAAGAGCCTCGATTCGGTCGCTGATGAATGTATCACCTAAACAAGCAACTATATTAATAGAAGGAAAAGAACAGCAACTAGCTGTAAAGGATATACAGATAGGAGACAGGATGGTTGTAAAGCCCGGCCAGAAGATAGCAATGGACGGCAAGATACTGAAAGGTGCTGCATCCATCAGTGAAGCTGCAATTACGGGTGAAAGCATTCCTGTTGCCAAAAGTGTACATGATGAAGTGTTTGCCGGTACATTCAATGAAGATGGACTGTTGGAAGTGGAGGTAACCAAGAGGGTAGAAGACACGACCATTGCCAAAATCATTCATCTCGTCGAAGAGGCACAGGCGGAAAGGGCACCTTCTCAAGCATTTGTAGATAAGTTTGCAAAATATTATACGCCGCTGATCATCATCATCGCTTTTCTTGTTGCCACTGTTCCTCCACTCTTCTTGGGCTTGGATTGGAACACTTGGATTTATCAGGGGCTTGCCGTACTTGTGGTCGGTTGTCCATGTGCGCTCGTCATCTCCACTCCAATTGCCATCGTTACTGCAATTGGAAATGCTGCACGGAATGGCGTCCTCATCAAGGGTGGGGTCTTCCTAGAGGAAGTGGGGCGGATCAAGGCCATTGCTTTTGACAAGACGGGAACACTCACCCGTGGAGCGCCGGAAGTGACGGATGTGCAGACATTTCATCATACTGAAGAAGAACTGCTAAGAATTATTGCAACGCTAGAAGGTGGATCCACCCATCCGTTAGCTTCAGCCATCCTCCAAAAAGCAGAGGAAGTTGGAGTAGCCGAAACAGTATATAGCATGGAACATTTTGAATCTGTGGCCGGAAAAGGGATAAAGGCCTCCATAGAAGGTATCGTGTATCAAGCGGGAAGTCCGAATTGGTTCTTAAATGAAAAGCATCCTGAAATGGAGAATTTTGCTGAAAAGATCCATCAACTTCAGAATACGGGGAAAACTGTAATAGTAATCGGAACCTCGGATAGGATTATAGGTATTCTTGGTATCCGTGATGAGATCAGAGATAGTAGTTCTTCTAGTGTAAAAGAATTAAAAGAGATGGGAATCCGCCATTTATACATGCTGACAGGCGATAACGGAAGGACTGCTGAAGCAATCGGGCACGAGGTAGAGATAGACCATGTAAAATCAAGCCTGCTTCCTGAGGATAAACTTCGTTATATCAAAGAACTCAGAGATAAGCATGGTAGCATGATGATGGTCGGGGACGGGATTAACGACGCGCCAGCACTTGCTGCTTCCTCTGTTGGTGTGGCGATGGGAGGAGCGGGAACGGATACTGCGCTTGAGACGGCGGATGTGGCATTGATGGGAGATGACCTCCGAAAGCTTCCGTTCACCATCAGACTTAGCCGCAAAGCTTTAACCATCATTAAACAGAACATCGCTTTCTCGTTGGGTCTGAAAATATTGGCCCTTCTGCTCGTCATTCCAGGTTGGCTCACCTTATGGATTGCGATCTTTGCCGATATGGGTGCGACATTGCTTGTGACTTTTAATAGCTTGAGACTGTTGAAAGTTAAAGATAAGCAAGAATAGAAAAATACAGAAATAGACTAAAAAAAGCACCACCCATTCCGGGAGGTGCTTTTTCAACGTAAAAGACTATTTAATCAATACTTCTGCGGCATCTTTATAGCTCATGCCTTTTTTCATGGTGAACGTACCTGAACGGACCTTTGTTGCAATGTTACGGTCTTCGAGGTATTCATCAAACTCTTTGTCGTCTTCGATAATGCCTTCTCTTGCCAATAAGGCTGTAATTTCATAAGTTGCCATTCCATCAGGAATCACAATTTCGAATGGCTCGTTGGATTCTTCTTTTTCTTTTTCTTTCACTTCTTCTTTTTTACCATCTTCGTCGTTGTTCTCTTCCGTCACTTCTTCTTCTTTAGGTTCTTCTTTTGCTTCTTCTGCCGGCTCAATGGCAGGCAACAACTCGTTATACTCAGACTTTGTTAAAAGGTGCAATTCATTTTCTTCCGCGTAAGCTTTTACGGACTCGTCACTTAACGTAGTCGCTCCGGCATTTACAATGGAATAGGCAACACCCATAACTCCTGTAGCAAAGAGGATTCCAATTGCGAAAGCCCTTAGATTAGTTCTCATTGGCTACATTCCCTTTAAGGTTTGCAGATTGAAGAATCTGTTCGACTTTGTCCATGGATGTAGAAGTGAATTGAGAGATTTGCGAAGGAGTATACCCTTTTTGAAAAAGGGAAATGGCGACGTCTTCTTCGCTGACGTTTTGGTGGCTGGATACCTTTCTTGCCTTGCTCTTATGTATGGGAGTGGATCCACCTAGAAGTTCTTCTTCTAATACTTTCATTTTTCTTTCAAGCTTATACTTGTCCTGAACAACATCAAAGGATAATTGTTCCATTTCTTTTTCCAAATCGGAAAATTTGTCATTCATAAAAAAGGAAATCACAATGACAGCTACAGCAATAACGATCAAACTAATACTTGCAATTAACATCTTGTCACCTCAATAAAAGTTTCTCTCTTTTTTATATCATAGGTGTAGGGATGGAAAAATAGTCTTTCGACAAATTCCTCAGAAACATATGACGGTTTTGTGAACGTTTTTTGTCTACGGACATAAAAAATTAACACTTTATCACAAAAGACGACAAAAACCGGCTGTTGTGGAAAAGAATTTTCACGTGATAAGATGAAAGAAGAGATAGATTTACGGGGGAAGAGGTTGGAAACATGAACATCAAAGAGAGTGGGCAGGAATATTTTCATCTAATTGAACACGATGTTGGTCAGTTTCTGGCTGAGTGGAACATCCATCAATGGAGGAAAGAGTTTGTAAAGGTATATCAGGCAAATGCTTCAGACAAGCTGATAGTCAGATTAATAGGCTGGAAAAGAAGCTTACAATCTGATAGAAACCAAGAATACTTCCTGGATATAATGACAGATAAGAATCAAGGAGTATTGGTGTTGCCTGATGTCTCCGTTTTTAAAACTATTAGAATCGAGATTGGAGTGGGAATGGATAAAGATTTTTTCCCTTTCTTCCACAGCGAGGACCTGAAATTGGAGTGGACCCGCAATCAGCTTATGGCACCTTCTGAAAAATGGATACCATTGAAGCTTATTGATATGCAAAAGTGGCAATCCTTATCTGCAACTTACACCTACTATGGGAAAAAGGAAGTGAAGGGAAGTTGAAACATCTTAATGAATGGAACAGCAAATATGTCTCCTTCCCTGATCAAGGTGGAACGGTACCAACAACCAACAGCCGCAGCGCTCATTCTTCGAACCATTCGTTACGCACGACAGATTCCTCGATATTTCAGGAATCTGTTACTTCTGAAGTATTCTATTCTGTAAAACAGCCACATAATCATTTCTTACATGAAGAAAAAAAACATACATTTACTATTGTGATGCTGTCTTGGGAGTTTCCTCCTGCAGTTATAGGAGGACTTGGCAGGCATGTATGGGAACTGGCTAAGCAATTGGCCCATACAGGACATCATGTGCTTGTGGTGACACCGCATACCCTAGGAGCACCTTCTATGGAAACAGTCGAAGGAGTAGAGGTCTACCGTGCAAAAGAAGTGGCCTGCTCTTATGATGATTTTCACTTATTTGTCGCACAGACCAATATGAACATGGTGGAACAGGTACGTGTTTTATCTAGCCAGTATAAATTGGACCTTGTCCATGCTCATGATTGGTTGGTGGGGTTTGCGGCCAGGTACCTCAAAGAGAGTTTGAAACTTCCGACCATTTCAACCATTCATGCTCTGGAAGAGGGGAGAAGCAACCTGGACCTCCCTTTTGAGCAACTGACGAATCAATGGGAAGATCTATTGATCAACGATTCTGATGTATTGATAGTTTGTAGTGACTTTATGAAAAAGCAAGTAGAAATAAAAACTCGTGACAATAAAGCAATCCATATCATCCCGAATGGAGTTCAGATTTCAAGGAAAAAAAGTGAAAGTATCCTGGGTTTTTTCGGGAAAAGGTCCTATTCCCATCTCGTTCTTTTTATGGGAAGGCTTGTCCCGGAAAAAGGGATAACTACCTTAATAGATGCGGCACGAATTACACTTGAAAAGCACCCGGAATGTATATTTATCATCGCCGGGAAAGGCCCGTTGCTCTCAGAATATAAAAAGGAGGTTTCACGCCTCGGTTTAGAAAGAAGCATTTTATTTATCGGGTTTTTGAATGAGGCCGAAAAAGCAGCGATGCTAGAACTAGCTGACATGCTGGTGGTGCCAAGTCTATATGAGCCATTTGGTATGGTGGTGCTAGAAGGAATGGCAGCAGGAAAGCCAGTTATTGCTGCAAAGACTGGTGGCATGATTTCCATTATTGAGCATGAAAGAACAGGCGTGTTTTTTTCTCCCGGTAATGTTTCTGATTTAAGTGAGAGGATTAACGGGTTGCTTGAAAATCAAGAACTCCGTACTACGCTCGGTGTGAATGCGATCAATGAAGTGATACAAAAATATAACTGGGAAGATGTAAGAGATCAGACAGAGGCGGTTTATAAATCAACAGTTACTACTTCTTCCGTCCAGTAGGAGGGATCAAGATTATGAAAGCGGTCATTTTAGCAGGTGGGAAAGGTACCCGCCTGTTACCATTAACCCAAAAACTCCCTAAGCCACTAGTGCCACTGCTGAATAAACCTGTAATGGAATATAGTATTGAGCTTTTGAAAAAACATGGGATAACAGAAATCATTATCACCCTCCAGTACTTGAGCGATAAAATCAGAAACTACTTCGGAGATGGATCTCAGTGGGGCGTTCAAATCACTTATTTACAAGAAAATATCCCCCTTGGTACAGCGGGGAGTGTGAAAAATGCGGAACATTTACTTGATGAACCTTTTCTTGTCATAAGTGGAGATGCATTGACCGATTTCAATTTGATGGCTGGAGTTGACTACCACACTCAGAAGCATGCGCTTTTCACCATCTTCATGAAAGAAGTCAAGAAACCGAATAAATTTGGCATTATTGAAACAGATAAAGAGGGGCACATCAGACGATTCGTCGAAAAGCCTTTGAAAGAACAGGAATTCAGCAAGGTGGTAAACACGGGGATATATGTGGTGGATCCGTTTGTTTTATGTATGATGGAAAAAGGGAAAGAATATGATTTCAGCAAAGACATTTTTCCTAAGCTGATCAAGAACGGTATGAGCCTCTATGGGTATCACGCAAATGGTTATTGGAAGGATATTGGCAGTCACGAAGATTACCGTCAAGCCCAATACGATATGCTTGATAAAAAGGTTCAGGTCAACATTCCTGGAGAAGAAGTGCTTCCGAACCTATGGGTGGGCTCCAATGTACAAATGGAAAGCAATGTGACCATTAATCGCCCTGCATATATCGGGAATGACTCTTACCTCGGGGATCAGGTTGTGATAGGGAAATATACAATTATAGGAAAGAGTTCGAGGATTAATAAGGACTGCGAATTGAGCAGAAGCATTGTCTGGGATGATGTCACAATAGACCATACCACTTCATCAGCTATAAAAAATGTGACCGTTGCGCCAAGGTATCAGATAAGTGATGGTTACAAGGTAGGAACTTCTGTAAAAGTAAAGAATAAGAAGAATATCAGCCCTGTGGAAGCTGGTTGACGGGCAAAAAAAATAAGCAGACAGGAAAATCCTGCTGCTTATTTTGTTTCACGGTGTACAGTTACTTTTTTCAATCTTGGGCTGTATTTTTTAAGCTCAAGACGATCTGGGTTGTTACGTTTATTTTTAGTAGTGATGTAGTTACGGTCACCAGTTTCAGTACAAGCTAAAGTTACGTTTACGCGCATTGTTATCCCTCCAAACATATATTGCATTCAATTCAGACCTTACTATAATATCATTGTTTTTTTTAGAATGCCAGTTTTTTTTCGGGATGGGGAAAATAAATTGTGGGAGAGGGATTTGGGGAACTCCCTGTTGTCTTCCGTTCCGGGTGTTCGCTTTCCGCGGGGCGGTGCTTGAGCCTCCTCACTGCGTTGCGGGGTCTCAACCTACCGCTACCTCCCGCAGGAGTCTCACACCCTGCACTTCAGACAACAGGGGAGATTGAAGTAACCAATAGGATTCCAATACCTGGTTGCCTTCCGTTCCGGGTGTTCGCTTTCCGCGTATTTTGGTATGGTAATAGGAGAGAGGGTTGTATAGGGGGGATCAGTGTGAAGGATAAGAGATTGTTAAGGGAAGAGATGAAAGCTTTATTAGGTAAGCTAGATCGAGCAAGCTACGAAAAGTTGTGCAAGGTGATACAGGATAAGCTATTCGCTTCAGAGGAATGGAAGGATGCCCGCATCATCGGTGTTACTATTTCCCGTTTTCCGGAAGTGGATACAGAAGCGATTATCACACAGGCTTGGCGTGAGGGGAAGAAAGTGGCCGTTCCTAAATGTTTTCCAAAAGATAAGAGTATGCAATTCTATTTTCTTGAAGACTTCGACCAGCTGGAAACCGTATATTTCGGATTGAAAGAACCGATTGTGTCAGAGGTGAGCCCTTGTTTCAAGGAGGAGCTGGATTTAATGCTGGTTCCGGGCTTGCTTTTTGATATGGGGGGGTACCGGATCGGATTTGGTGGCGGATATTATGACCGTTACCTAGTAGATTTTCTAGGCGTGACAGTATCAATGGCATTTCAACAACAACTGGTAAAAGAAGTCCCGACAGATAGCTATGATATTCCTGTACATAAAATCGTGACAAATGAGGATGAGTATGACGGCACTATTAGAAAATGACATTCTATTAATAGTAGGAATTGTAGTATTGGCTTTGGGAGGATTTAAGCTGAAGGCATTGTCTTTCTCAGGTGCGCTGGGGACGTTTTTAGTGGGGATCTTCATTGCTTTGGGTTTCCAAGGGTATGGACTTTTATTGATAGGGCTGTTCTTTGTAACCTCAAGCTTCTGGAGCAAATACAACCGTAAGAAGAAAGAGAATATAGATGATATGCATGAAAAAGGTTCGCAGCGTGACTTGGTGCAGGTTCTGGCAAATGGCGGGGTACCAGCCCTGATAGCAATAATGGCATACCTATCCCCGGCAGAATATTGGATATATGGGTTTGTGGTGTCCATTGCGGTTGCAAATTCCGATACATGGGCATCAGAAATAGGAACACTTAGCAGAAAACGGCCATTCTCTATTTTTCGTATGGAAAAAGTAGAGCCAGGTACTTCAGGTGCGATATCTGTTTTAGGGAGCCTTGCCGCAATTGCCGGCTCTGCCATTATTGGTGTTTCTTCCTATTTTTTATGGGGCGAGATAAAGGCAGGGATCGTTTTTTTGATTATTGTAATGGGTGTGGTCGGCTGTTTTATCGATACGATATTAGGAGCAACTGTCCAGTCAGCCTTTCGCTGTAAAGTGTGCGGGAAACTGGTGGAAAAAAAGGTCCACTGTCATCAGCCGACCATATTAGTGAAAGGTGTGTCTTTCGTAAACAATGATGTAGTGAATATTTCTTCCATCATCCTTGCAAGTCTAATAATGATGCTTATCTCTATTAGTTGGTAATGTAACAAAATAGATAAATATTGCTCAGTGTTTCACAAACTTTTCTGATATACTTATTATGTAACAGTAACCAAGCTGAAAAGAGGAGATACCATGAGAAACGGAATTAGTCGTGTTGCTTTAATAGGAACAGGGTTTGTCGGTTCGAGTTATGCATTTGCCTTATTGAATCAAGGAGTAACAGAAGAGCTCGTATTAATTGATTTGAACAAGGAAAAATCTGAAGGAGATGCAATGGATCTTAATCATGGAATTGCATTTGCACCAACACCAACGAAAATCTGGTATGGCGATTACAAGGATTGTCAGGATGCGGACATCGTGGTGATATGTGCAGGTGCCAACCAAAAGCCTGGTGAAACAAGATTGGACTTAGTGGAAAAGAATACAAAAATATTCAAGAGTATTGTGGATGAAGTGATGGAAAATGGATTTGATGGCATTTTCCTGGTTGCGACAAATCCAGTTGATATATTGACCTATGCCACTTGGAAATTTTCAGGACTGCCCAAAGAGCGCGTGATTGGCTCCGGAACCATCCTGGATACTGCTCGATTCCGTTATGTTCTAGGGGATTACTTTCAAGTGGATGCACGCAATGTACATGCCTATATAATAGGAGAACACGGAGACACGGAATTACCAGTTTGGAGCAAAGCGGATATAGGTGGTAAACCCATCCTTGAGCTGATGGCGAAACAGGAGAAGTACAAAGAAGAAGATTTAAATGAATTGTTTGTGAGTGTAAGGGATGCAGCCTACCATATTATTGATAGGAAGGGTGCAACTTATTACGGAATTGCCATGGGGCTGGTTAGACTGACTAAAGCCATCCTCCAGAATGAAAACTCCATTTTGACGGTTTCTGCGTATCTCGATGGTGATTATGACAGTCAAGATATTTATATCGGGGTGCCCGCGATTGTAAACCGAAATGGAATAAGAGAGATTCTCGAGCTTGATTTGAATGAAAAAGAGGGCGAGCAGTTCCGCCACTCAGTCAAAGTGCTTAAAGAAATAAAGGATAAAGTATTTTATAAATGATTTCTCACCAAAGAAACATGTCGCTTATGAGGCATGTTTTTTCTATTTTTAAGCAAAATAAAGATAGGAGGGATGAAGATGGGATTCTTACTGAGAATTTTTCTGATTGTCGTCGGTACATATGCCATTTACCAGAGTCGCTATAAAATCCTGAATTATATTTTGGGAATCAGTAGCATCAGGAGGTTTGTCGTGGCATTTGGCATGGACATACCATTTGTCCGTGACCGCTTTTTGCAGACCGTTTTCCGCGGATGAAAACTGGAGAATTCAACAGCTTAGTGTTAGGAAGTCGTCTTGTTAGGCAGTACCGGTCAACGGTGCTGTCCTTTTCTAGTTATCATAGTTATATTTTTACTTTTCCGCACCTACCATATAAAATAAAAGAACGAGGAGGTGGGGATTTGAAACAGGATATCGTTTTTTGGCAGCTCGTACAACACTTTGTTGTAAAAAGAGAATATAGAATATTACATATATCACCTGACCAGATGGAGGTTTGGCTTGAAGGGTTGAACCATAAAAAGGCACCCATCATTCGCCTTTATCGGCATGACCTTGATTGGAGCACCTGGCTTCAACGGGACATAGAGGAAGCTTCCCATCATGTGTTGAATTTTAAAAATCAATTGCGTAAGCGTAGTTTAAAAGCGCTAAACATATATGTCTCATCCTATCCCCCGGTGGATGATTGGGAGTTCAGAATCAAGGAACCATTTGTGAATAATAAGGCCGAGATTCATTCGGTAGTGATACATGAGGGGAATATACCAAGTGGGATGGATGAGATATCCAATCTCACGGGTGACGAGGTGCGAATAGAAGAGGATATAGTAATGGATGACATGGGACTTTATCATCTTAAGCAAAGTGTCCTGAATGCTTCTTCCCAAAGAGTGAACATGGAAAAATCCATTTTTCAGCATGGAAAACCCTTTTTTACTTATTTGTTTATCATTTTGCATCTTGTTATGTTTTATCTCTTGGAAACAAACGGAGGAAGTCAGAATCCAGAGACATTGATGCAATATGGAGCAAAGTATAATCCGGCTATATTGGAAGGGGAATGGTGGCGTTTTTTTACACCGATTGTCCTCCATATCGGTTTTTTACATCTTCTTCTTAACACGATGGCCTTGTTTTATTTAGGTAGTGCGGTAGAGAGGATCTACGGAAATGCACGCTTCCTGCTTATCTATTTATTTGCCGGATTTGCAGGTTCCCTTGCAAGCTTTGTGTTCACCTCTTCTCTTTCAGCAGGGGCATCAGGAGCAATTTTTGGATGTTTTGGTGCTCTTCTATTTGTAGGTATCACGTATCCGAAATTGTTTTTTCGGACGATGGGGGCAAACATTCTGGTACTGATTGGAATTAACCTCGCTATCGGATTTACCATTCCGGGTATTGATAACGCCGGACATATAGGTGGTTTGATAGGCGGGTTCTTGGCATCGGCCATTGTCCATCTACCGAAGCACAAAAAGCCTCTTCCAAGAATATTTGGTCTTGGCGCTGCAGTGGCTCTGACATATTTTCTGCTTGTTCAAGGGTACAACAGTGATAACCCAAACCTGATTCTGAACCAAGCGGAAACGTTGATCCAGCAGGAAGAATACAAGGAAGCTCGTGGTTTGCTCAGTCAGTTGGAAGATAGAGAAAATGAATTTCCTGAAATTCTTTTCTATCTCTCTTTTATCAATATCCAGGATGGTCGGATAGAAGATGCAAGGGTACAGTTGGAGAAGCTGACGGACATGGCTCCTCAATTACATGAGGCGCATTTTAATCTGGCACTCGTCTATTTGGAGCTTGATGAAATAGAGAAAGCATCTATATCCATCAATAAGGCGTTGGAGCTTAATTCTACAGAGGAGAATTATCTTCAATTACAATCGGAAATCAATCAACAGCTACCAGTTGAGTAAGCTAAGTAATCTAACATTAACAGCAGCCGTAACGATCTTGAACTTCCCATGTAGGAAGTGGTCGTTACGGCTGCTGTTTATTTTGGTCTCTTTTAAAGAAGTTTGAATTTTTTTGGAGGTATTGGCAAAAAATGAAAAGATGAAAGGTGATGATTTCAAGGTAAGTCACACTTTAGGAGGAAGAAACTTTGACTTGGCATAAACCGACGAAGAAAATGTCAGGAGATTTTGATAAGGACGTAGCGTATTTAAAAGAAAGAATGGCCGTAGACAAGAGCTTTGATCTGATTTTCCTGGATCTTCATTATGCAGGAAGAAGAATAGCCATGTTCCTGGTGGACGGATTTGGAAAAGATGATATTATGCTTTTCCTGATGAAGTTTCTGTCTGACCTGATTCCCGAGGATCTTGAGGAGCATCCACTTGATAAGCTTTTGAAAACTTACATACCTTATGTGGAAATCGATAAAACGGACGATTTGGAAACAGTTGTCGATCAGGTGCTTGCGGGTCCTACCGTCATGATTGTCGAGGGATTAGAGGAAGCTGTCATCATCGACTCTAGAACGTATCCTGTCCGAGGGCCGGAAGAACCGGATATGGAAAGGGTGGTACGTGGGTCAAGGGATGGGTTTGTCGAGACGTTGATCTTTAACTGTGCATTGATTCGACGAAGAGTAAGGGACAGCTCCCTTAGAATGGAATATATGCAGGTAGGTAGAAGGTCAAAGACGGATATCAGTCTATGTTATCTGGATGAATTGGCAGACCCCCATTTAGTTAGAGAGATAAAGGAGTCATTGGAGAAAATTGATACAGACGGATTGCCGATGGCAGAAAAAACGTTGGAGGAATTTGTAGGGGGCAGGCATTGGAATCCCTATCCAACAGTACGGTATACAGAAAGACCGGACACAGCAGCTGCTCATTTGTATGAAGGCCATGTATTAGTAATTGTCGATAATTCGCCAAGTGTAATTATTACCCCGGCAACATTTTGGCATCATCTGCAACATGCCGAAGAATACAGAAACAAACCGGTGGTCGGAGCCTACTTGAGATTGGTGAGATTCCTTGCGGTATGGGCGTCCGTTTTCATCTTGCCATTATGGTACCTCCTGGCAACCAATACACAGCTCTTGCCTGAGCAGCTATCCTATATCGGTCCCAGCGAACCAGGTGCGGTTCCGTTGATTGCCCAGATACTCATTATTGAGGTCGGGATGGATATGCTGAGAATGGCAGCCATTCATACTCCAACATCATTAGGTACCGCACTTGGACTCGTAGCAGCAATCCTAATTGGGGATGTGGCTGTAAAGGTAGGGCTGTTTGTTCCGGAAATTATTTTATACCTGGCGATTGCTGCCATCGGAACATTCGCTACTCCGAGTTATGAGCTCAGCCTGGCAAACCGGCTGTTCCGGATAGTCCTGTTGTTGTTGACCTTCATGTTTGGAGTGGTAGGCTTTATGGTGGGAATGGTTATCTTTGTTCTCTTCTTGATGATGATGAATTCCTATAACGTACCATACCTATGGCCATTCATCCCATTCAATTACCGTGGATTCCGCGACGTATTGATACGTTCACCTATCCCTTTGAAAAATAGAAGGCCGACGATTTTGCATCCGGAAGACCCGGATAGGTAATGTTGCTTTTCATTCATTTATCTTGCATTGCGATCTGCAACAACGGAGTTAGATAGAGACTAATGAAAAACGGATGTCATTTCTTCATCCGTTTTTTTGTATTTTTCTTGCTTGACGTTGCAAGTGATTCCTTTATACTAAAAATGAAGTACATACCCTTTTATGAAGTTGTAGTAATGAAGAAAAGGTGAAATTATGAAAACGATGTATGATGTAAGGCAGCTACTGAAGAAATATGGGGCATTCATCTATACAGGTGACAAAATTGCGGACATAGAGATGATGGAAGATGAGATTAGGGAGCTTTACCGCTCAGGCATGTTGGATGTAGAACGCTTCCAGTCTGCCATGATGATCTTACGACAAGAGCTGTCCAAATTAACATAAAGAAAAGGTGAATGGAAATGGAAAACAAATGGTTAGTCGGGGTTGACTTAGGTGGAACAACAATCAAGATGGCGTTCATCACTCAATACGGTGAAATCGCTCATAAATGGGAGATTGTAACGAATATCAGTGAAAAAGGAAAATATATCACAACCGATATTGCTAAAGCGATCGATAGAAAACTGGAGGAACTGGGTGAAACCAAATCCAAATTGAAAGCGCTTGGCATGGGAGCTCCCGGTCCGGTCAATATGGCAACAGGTTTAATATATGAAGCAGTCAACCTGGGATGGGAAAACTATCCTTTAAAAGATCTTCTGGAAGTGGAAACAGGTTTACCTGTAGTAGTGGACAATGATGCGAACCTGGCTGCTATTGGTGAGATGTGGAAAGGTGCAGGTGAAGGATCCAAGGACCTGATTTGCGTAACACTTGGAACAGGAGTCGGCGGTGGTATCATTACAAATGGGGAAATTGTCCATGGTATTAATGGAGCCGGTGGGGAAATCGGACATATTACAGTAATAGCGGAAGGTGGCGCCCCTTGCAACTGTGGAAAAACGGGATGTCTGGAAACGATTGCATCTGCTACGGGTATCGTGCGACTGGCAAAGGAAGCGATGGAGGAGAACCCGGGCAGTAAGCTTGAAAAAGTAGCTGAACAGGGAGGGTTGACTGCTAAGGTAATATTTGAGCAGGCTGAAGCAGGAGAAGAAGTGTCTCGATATGTAGTGAATAAAGTGTCCTCGTACTTGGGGCTTGCACTCGCCAATCTGGCTAATGCCATGAACCCGGAGAAAATTGTAATCGGAGGAGGAGTTTCAAAAGCTGGGGACAAACTATTAGATCCTGTTCGTGAACATTTTGTGAAGTATCTTTTTCCAAGAACGAAGGTTGGAGTGAAAATTGCAGAAGCTACCTTAGGAAATGATGCTGGTGTGATCGGCGCTGCATATTTAGCTAAAACAAAATTGTAAAAAAGTGTATGGTTTATTCTTTCTTTTACTTGGGTAAAAAGTTAGAAAGAAGCAAGCATAGAGCGTAACGGAGGCTTCTTATACGGAGGTCTCTTTTTATTTGATTATTTGAAATTTAACAACTTCTCATTTTGATGAAACTTTTTTGCTTGTACATCGTCTATTATATATAGGTGCACAAATCGCCCAATACTACTATTCTACTTCCTCGTTGTAAATGCAGTATTAATTATCCATTGATTTTTTGTAAAAAAAGTTTTAAGATATGTCGTAGCCGAAATTTTTACATGCTGAAATTAGGCCATTGATACATCTAATCAGAATTATAATCAATAATAAAATAAAGAGCTTCCCTGTCTTTCGCTTTAAGGAGGTTAAAAAAGATGAAGCAAGCCTTTAAATCAAAAGTACCTTTTATCCTTATTGCAGTTGTCCTGCTTTGGGTAAAAACCTACATTGTTTATAAAACAAGTTTTAACATTACAATTGAATCCCTGAAACAAGAATTTATCCTTTTTATTAACCCGTTGAGTTTCATATTGCTTATTGCCGGGTTGGCCCTGTTCTTTAAGGAAAAGGGCATGAAACGATATTTAATCATTACAAGCTTTATCGTTTCCTTTGTGCTATATGCTAATGCCGTTTACTACCGGTTCTTTAATGATTTCATCACGATCCCATTACTTTTCCAATCAGGTAACATGAGCGATCTTGGCGGAAGTATTACTGAATTGATGACTCCGATGGATTTATTGATGTTTACCGACGTAGTCATCCTTATTGCATTAGCTAAATGGACACCGCAATTTGTGAGTATGTCTACTTGGAGACCGAAAGTAAGGAAAATGTACTTCCTTTCTATTGTTGGTATCTTCCTGTTCAACTTGGGATTAGCTGAAACTGAAAGACCACAGCTATTAACACGTACATTTGACCGTGAAATCCTAGTTAAAAACTTAGGAACATACAATTATCACGTGTATGATGCTGTGCTCCAATCAAAGACACGTGCTCAGCGCGCAATGGCAGATGGAAGTGAGCTTGCCGAAGTTCAAAACTATATAAATGCTAATTACAAAGCGCCGAACGATGACTTGTACGGAGTTGCAGAAGGAAAGAATATTATCGTAGTGAAAATGGAGTCATTACAAAGCTTTGTCATTGATAATGAAATCAATGGGGAACCAATTACTCCTTTCTTGAACGAATTGAAAGATCAAAGTTATTATTTCAACAATTTTTATCACCAGACAGGGCAAGGGAAGACGTCCGACTCTGAATTCTTATTAGATAACTCCTTATATCCTGTTGGCAGAGGTGCTGTTTTCTTCACCCACGGAACAAACGATTTCCACACAGCAACGCCTAATGCAATTAAGGAGAAAGGCTATACTCCAGTAGTGTTCCATGCAAATAACAAGAGTTTCTGGAACCGTGATGTAATGTATGATTCATTAGGTTATGATAAGTTTTTTGACATTGCTAGCTATGATGTCAATGAAGAAAACTCTGTCGGTTGGGGATTGAAAGATCAGGAATTCTTCCAACAATCAGTTCCTTATATGCAGGAACTTCAACAGCCGTTTTATGCTAAGTTTATTACATTGACAAATCACTTCCCATTCGTATTGGATGAAGAAGACAGATTCGTTGACGAGTTTGATTCTAACAGTCGAACTTTAAATCGTTATTTCCCGACTGTTCGTTACATGGATGAATCTCTTAAAACTTTCTTTGATGAATTGAAAGCTGCTGGATTATATGAGAACTCCGTTATCATTATGTATGGTGATCACTATGGTATCTCAGAAAATCATAACGAAGCGATGAGCCAGTATTTAGACAAAGAGGTCACTCCTTTTGAAAATGCACAGCTTCAACGCGTTCCAATGATTGTTCATATTCCTGGTGTTACAGATAAAAACCCTAAAGAATTTGATACAGTTGGTGGTCAAATTGACCTTAAGCCTACTATCAAGCATTTGATTGGAATGGAAACAAAAAATGACATTCAATTCGGTGAGGATTTATTCTCTGAAGAACGTAATGACTTTGTCGTATTCCGTGATGGAAGCTTTGTTACGGATGAAGTTGTTTACACCAAGAATGCTTGCTTTGACAAAGAAACAGAAGAAGAAGTAGAGCAAGAAGCATGTGAACCATATATGGAAAAAGCCAAGAAAGAGCTTCAGTACTCCGATAAGATTGTGTACGGAGACCTGCTACGCTTTTATGATGGAACATCCATTCAAGTAGACGAAAGCAAACTAAGTGAATAACTAATATAAAACTGCCATGAAGACCACCAATCTTCATGGCAGTTTTTTTGATATATAAGTATAAAATTCGGATTATGAAGACCTCTCTGGCTGGAAAATCGAAGTGGAGAGGTCTTCATCCTGGTTATGAAGACCTCTCTGGCTGGAAAATCGAAGTGGAGAGGTCTTCATCATGATTATGAAGAGACCTCTCTGCCAAAGAAAACATATCAAGTAGGTTTTCATCAAACTTTTCCCTTATTTTTCAGCGCTTTTATAGGACCTGGCGGTTTCTGCCCGGTTTTTTTTGTCTTCATCCAACCCAGCTGCGCTAACGTGCGTTCTAAAACCTATCTGACGCCCATAAGTTTAATGTATAGACGTGAATAATGGGTGGTGATTACCTTTGAAGGTAGTGAGCAGGAGAGGGGATACGTTATGGTATTACAGTCAATTATTCAACATTCCTCTTCAATTAATTGTAGATTCGAATAGGAAGCTGAAAGAATCATCTGGAACTCTTCTAAATAAGGGAGATACCATCTTCATACCAGGTTACATCGAGTCATCATATAAAGTTAAAGAAGGGGACACCCTTCAATCAATCATCCATCAAAAACGACTGCCGATTGACTATATATCATTGATGAATCAAGATAAGGGACTATCTCAATTGAAAACAGGAGAAGTGATACGAATACCCGAAAAAGTCTCCACTATAATCGTGACACCAATGAAAAAGTATGATTATCAAACAATGCTACATGACCTGAACAGACTGAAAGAGGTTTATCCATTCCTCGAGTGTACCTCTATTGGACAATCCGTTATGGGGAAACCTTTACATCACATTAGAATAGGAAAGGGGACCAAAAAGATCCATTGGAACGGAAGCTTTCATGCCAATGAATGGATAACAAGTGCTGTAATCATGAATCTCCTTAATGATTACTTGCTTGCCCTTACTAACGGTGTACTACTCAGGGGCCTGCCATGTCTTCCTATATATGAACAGACGGAGCTGTCCATTGTTCCAATGGTAAATCCGGATGGTGTCGACTTGGTGCTTAATGGACCTCCAAATGTAAAGCCCTTCAAGGAACTGGTGGAGCAGATTAATGAGGATAGGGCAGATTTTATGGGATGGAAAGCAAATATAAGAGGAGTGGATCTTAACAAGCACTTTCCTGCAAATTGGATGGTGGAGAAAATTCGTAAAGAAGAAAAGGTTCCTTCTCCTCGTGATTACCCTGGTGATACTCCTTTGACAGAGCCTGAGGCAAAGGCGATGAGAACACTTGTAGAAGAAGAGAACTTTGACAGGGTGATTGCCGTCCATACTCAAGGAGAAGAGTTCTACTGGGGGTATGAAGGGCTGGAACCATCCGAGAGCGAGAGGATTGCGCTTGAATTTGAACGTGTTAGTACGTATAAGAGTGTGCAATATGTAGATAGCCATGCAGGATTCAAAGATTGGTTCATACAGGAGTTTCGTAAGCCGGGATTTACGCTCGAACTTGGCAGAGGAATCAATCCTCTTCCATTATCCCAATATGATACAATCTACCCAAAAACCTTGGGGATTTTCTTGTCTTCCCTCTATATGTAATGGGGAAATTACGCCTAAAGGCTTTGTTAAAGTGGGCGGAAGCCCTTTTTAAAAGGCTCTTTTCTCAAAGATTGTTGCTATATACTTGTAAAAAGTCGGCAATAGGACTTTTTACCGCATATAGACTCTAAGGTAGGCAAAAACCTATCGTGATAGACGGGAAAAGAGCACGATAGCAAGGAATATTACGGTTGGTTTAAAAATACGAAAAAGCAACAAGTTTTACGAAAACAGCCTTTTAAAAAGATGACCTCAAAAATCCGATTAAATCAACAAATATTACTGGAGGAATATTTGTTTTTTTCTCTTGTATTGAAACCTTTCCTGCCTCATAATCGTTATTAAGATAGGCAAAAAGGAGGGGTGCAATGAAGAAAATTTTTATTATAGGTACAATTGTTCTTTGCTTGTTGTCAGGATGTCAATCTCCTCCAACCCCCAAGGAAGTCAGCAACGCGCCTTTACTATCTAATCATGCGAAACCAAAACCTTTCAATCCTATAATCTTTCAAAATGAATCGTTTGAAAAGCTTTCCATACCAGCTGAACAATTAACCACTGTCGCAGAATGGTTAAATAATGAGACCATATTGTATATAGCCAACGATGGAACAGGTTCAAAAGTACTAACCTTTCATCTGCTAACAGGTGAATCGGAATTGTTTTTTGAATCAGCTGATTCTATTATTTCTGTCACTGCCAATAAAGATTTTGATCTGTTTTTGGTCCGTTCTGCCCCTTCTTACACAGAAGGGAAATTAAGTGTACTTTCCGATAATGGAGAACTAATAGCGGAGTTTGTTTTTGATGAATCCATAGACCTTGTCACTTCTTGGGACCCTTTTACAGGGGAAAAGTTGCTGGTGTCCTCTTTTAAAGAGGATTGGTCCTATGACAGCTTCATTCTTGATGTACAAACGAAAACTATGGTAAAACAAGATATGGACGACCCATTCGTTCAATGGATGTCTGAAGACAAGTTGGGTTTTATCAATTGGAACCAAGAAATGCCTTTGTTGGAAGCGCCGTTGTACACGTATAACCTTACAACGAATGAAGCTAGCGAGATTTTGGAGAAAGTAGTAACATTTCAATCTTATCATAATTTGTTACTTACAGTAGGGGATGTTAAAGATGAGCATATGGGAGTGTACGCCTTTTACCGTCTTCCGAACCTGGAAAGCATCCTCTCCTATGAAGCACCGCTTTTGACCATGTATTCCAACTACTTTATACCCTACTTCGCTTATGTAGATGACACAGAAACATTTTATACTTTCGAACCATTAGCTGGAGGAAGTGTGGATGCATACACAGGTGGATTCCAATTTGTGCAGATTGACGTTACAGAGGGAACGAAAAAAATAATTGAAGAAAATGTTGAAAATAAACCGATAAAATTTTCTCCCGATGGTCAATTATGTTTATATGGATATCATTTGGAACAAATAATAATACCATCAATGGAAGAAACGATAGATCTGGTAGAATTCTTCTAGAGGAGGACGATAGAAATGGCAATAGTCGATGTTACCGTTATTCCCATCGGAACAAACGGACCAAGTGTAAGTGATTACGTAGCAGATATTCAAGATATCCTTGAAGGGTTTAAAGAGGAAGGGAAGATTAACTATAAGTTAACCCCAATGAGTACCATCATTGAAGGGGAACTTCCAACTCTGATGCATGTTATTCAGGTTATCCATGAAGCGCCTTTTCAAAAGGGCTTACATCGGGTGGCAACCAACATCAGAATAGATGATCGTCGTGATAAGAGTGTACAAATGGATGATAAGCTGCGGGCGGTTGAGTCTAAACGTTCAAACTCATTATAATATAAACAAAGCCAAGCAATCTGTTGCTTGGCTTTTGCTTACATGAAAAACCCTTTTGTTATTTTTCCTTGCCCCTGACACTTTGTACACTTTTTGTAGAAGGGGAGTATGAAGAGTTTCTTTCTTCCAGATCCATGACAAGTTCCGCATAATGTTTTTACTGCCAATATTATCGACCTCCAAACAAATGGATACTTTACTTTTATTATTTCCAAGTCTTTCACCATTTAACGTTAGCATCATTTATATTTTCAGTATATTCCCGTACTTAGAAATTGCTTATAATTAAGAAAATCCGCAGAACAAAAAAGAGTATTCCTTCCACTAGGGGAGGAATACTCTTTTTTGTACAAGCGCTAGGCGCTCCTTTTTTTCTAATTAGTGTGCTACCGGGTAACCGTGTTGAATGATGGTCATAACTGTAAACCAACCAAACACCGCAACTGTTCCGAAAGCGAAAAGAACTCCTAAGAAGTTTTTTTCTTTCAGGGAACGGACAAGTCCTAGAACACATAAAATTGTTACAAGTCCAAAGATAATAACTAATGGCAAGGTTAACGCCCCTTTCAGAGATCATTACTATTTGAAAGAAATCACGAAAAATAAAGTATGTAATTGCACATTACACTCCAATTACATTTTAAATGTTTTCGCACTATTTGTCGAGGTCAAAAAATGACACTTCTATGTCATATGCCTTGGCCACTTTTATAATATATTCTTTATATTCTTTGTCGATAATATACGATTTTTTATATTGCTCTTCCGTAGCAATAATGGATTCCTCCAATTGTATAAGGAACATGTGGATATCTTCCTGTTTACCGCTTTCAATCAAAAAAATGGAGACCATATCCTGATACAGAAAATGATTGTTCTTTTCTGTTACAAAGCCATAATCGGAAAATAAGGAACTGGCAACTGGGTTTTCCAATAAAGAGAGAGCATAAGTTTCCTCCAAGATACAACGATCTGCAAGCATGTTCTTTAAAACTTTTGCTTCTAGTGCGGTATTGGCAATTAGTAAATTATCGTCCACATCAAAAATGCTGGTAATCTGTTTTATTTGCAAGAGGAGGTTTTGAAAGTATTGCGGTTTGTCATAGGCACATTGTATCTCTAATCCAAACATCGACTTCATCGGCAGTTTCCTTTCGTTTCTCAAGTTCTTCTACTTAGTGTAAAATAGATGGATAGATACTTCAAGGAAAGGTGTGGAAAGAAATGAAATGGACACAGTTACCTCTTGGTCCGCTACAAACAAATGCGTACCTCCTAATAAATGAAAGAAAAGAATGCATCGTTTTCGATCCGGGGAGTGAGGGGCAAGCATTTAATTCCTACTTGGAAGAAAATGGGCTAAAACCTTTAGCCATATTATTGACACATGCACATTTTGATCATATCGGGGCTGTTGATGCAGTTCGCAAACATTGGAATGTTCCAGTATATTTACATAAGAAAGAAAAGAATTGGCTTGGAGATCCCAGTCTTAATGGCTCAAAGTTTTTCCAACTAGGACCGATTACGTCCTTGCCTGCAGACCATCTTATTCAAACGGAAGAGAAATTAGTTATCTCTAATTTTGAATTAGAGATATTATTTACTCCAGGACACTCACCTGGAAGTGTGAGCTATTATCATGAACCTAGTAAGGTTGTATTTTCAGGGGATGCACTTTTTGCTGGCAGCATCGGCAGAACCGATCTCCCAGGAGGCAATCACGATCAGCTTATACAAAGTATACACAACAAACTTTTGAACCTACCTGAAGAAACCACCGTTCTTTCAGGGCATGGTATGACTACAACCGTTGAGAGGGAAATGGATAGCAATCCATTTCTTAATGGATTTTAAGAAATGATCCCGGCATTTTTGCAAGAATTGATAGAGAAGGCCCCTGAAGAGAAACTGAACTTTGCAGAGTATATGATGGCGGTGCTCTATCACCCCTTTGAAGGCTATTATATGAAACCAAAGGATAAGGTAGGTACTAAAGGAGATTTTATTACAAGCAGCAATGTACACAATGTTTATGGGAAACTATTTGCCAAGCTGTTAGTAACGTATTTCAACGAGTCCGGAATTCCGCCGGTAATCATCGAGATAGGCGGTGGGAATGGCAGATTTGCCAAACATCTATTGGAAGAGATACATTGCCTGGATGAATCTCTCTATGGCTCGATGAGGTACGTCATGGTAGAGACAAGCCCCTACCATATAAAATTGCAGAAAAGCTTTATCCGGGACTCTGCACCTGTACGTTATTATTCTTCTCTAGAAGAGGTCCCTACAGACCTTAGAAAGGGAGTGCTGTTTTCCAATGAATTGTTCGATGCCTTACCCGTCCATGTGATTGAATGTTCAAAAGGAATGTTAAAGGAAATTTTCGTGGTGAAAGAGGAAGTTGGGAAACTATCAGAGAAGAGCAGTACTCTCGATAATAAGGATATTCTTGCCTATATAGCCAAGAATAACTTATCTTTTTCTGAGGGACAGCGAATGGAAATCCCTTTAGCGATGATGGATTATGCGAAGATACTTGGAGAATGGCTGCTTAAGGGTGCCATCATAACGGTTGATTATGGATACCGTTTTTCTGAATTATCCAGCCCGGATTTAAGAGAGGGCAGTCTTCGTGGATATTATCAACATGAACTGATAAAGGATCCCTTGGGCTTTCCTTCAGAAATGGATTTAACGTCCCATATACATCTGGATACGCTAGAAGAGTGTTTCAATACCTTGGGGTTCTCCCATGTGGGAACTATGAGACAGGGGGAATTCCTAGTGGCAGCTGGAATACTTGATTACCTTCAGGATAATCAGGACACTGATCCATTCTCGGAAAAAAGTAAGCAAAACCGAGCGATAAGAACCCTTATTATGGATGCTGGCTGGAGTAATTCTTTTCACGTGCTCATTCATGAAAAAGGGTCTAATTTTTGGGACAAGATAATCATAGATACGAACAACAATAAAAAGCGATGACATAAGTCCATCGCTTTTTATTGTTTAGCTACGTATGTTTAATGACCACCAGAGCCAGGCACCATCATAAATGTTGTCCAATACGAGAAGGCAACAAAGAAAATTGTTAAATATGCTCCGAAAATATAGATGTACATACGTTCAGATAGCTTAAGATAACTTAATAAAATGAAGAATACCGTTTGTCCGAAGAAAAGTAAAGACGTTTGAGTCATGTGGCCAAGATAAAACATAACCGCGAAAATCCCAGTCCAGAAACCCATTACACGGTACATACGATCCATATGTATCCCCTCCTTACGCACTAATCCTTATGCTTGTCACTTACCTATTATAATGTACCAATACTTTACTTGTAAATAAGCGTTTGTTTCTAGTTTGTGACGATTGCATGATAAGTACATTTTTCTCCAGCTGCATCCAGATTATGCAGCTATTTTTCTATCATACTTATTTCCATTATAATGCAAACTTAAACATTCGTCCTCCATTTGAGGAATAAAATAGACGGTTGTCATTTTTTGTTCAAAAAATAATTATCTTTTAACTATACAAAAGTTATACAAATGGTATACAATAAGATTAACATAAAAAACTTATTAAAATGACCAATAAAAACGGGGAGGTAAGCAAAATGAATGAAATCATTTTTTACAGTTATCCAAGTTGTACGTCTTGTAGAAAGACCAAAAAGTGGTTAAAGAGTAACAATATCAAGTTTCAAGAAAAGCATATTTTTAGAGAAACTCCCAGCCACGATGAAATGATGAAGATTCTATCCTTGACTACAGAGGGAATGGATGAGATTTTAGCAACAAGAAGCCAGACATTCAAGGACCTTGGAATTGACGTAAACGAACTGACCCTATCCGAATTAATCAAGATCATCATTGAAGAGCCTAAACTGCTCAGAAGACCTATTATTACAAGTGGTAATAAACTGATTGTCGGCTATAATGAATCAGCTTTGCAGAAGCTATCTAGACAAAAAGCAAAATTGGATTTAAAGAAATCCGTTTCATAATATGGACGTAGACATTCCTGCTGAATAATGGGCCGGGATGTTTTTTTTTGTTATAAGAATATTCCGGTTGATTTCCGTTCCAGGCGCTTCGTTTTCCTGCGGAGCCATTTGCGGAAAGGAACAGCGACGATTAACCAAACAACTATAGTTTTTGTTTTTTTTAATACGTTCACTACTTTTCTCCTCTTTTTCTTTATATAGAAGGTGAAAGGGGGTGAGAACATGGCAGATTACGCAGTAGAAAATGTCCAACTTCGTCTTATGTATGAACTTGGAGAAGATGACAAGGGAAAATTGATGTACCGTACGAAGAATTACAACAATGTAAAAGTGGATGCAGAGGCAACAGCACTTTTACAAGCAGCAGGAGCGATTTCGGGTTTGCAAACAACTCCTATATCGACTGTAAGACGAAGTGAGTTGCACTTCCTAGGATAACAAAAGCTCGCATTACCACCAAATAGAAAGGAGGAACACGAATGTTTACCTTGGAATTACTGTTTTTGAATGAAGAAGGTTCTACAGTGAAAATTTCTGTTGACGATCCAAGAACGGACTTAACAGCTGTGGAAATCGAACAGGCGATGGATGCCATTATTGGAGCGAATGTTTTCACATCCAAAGGTGGAAACTTTATCGAAAAAGAGAGCGCAAGGATCATTGAACGAAATGTAACGGATTTTGAAATAGCATAACGCACAAAGGGGAGGTCTACTTAATACGGTAGACCTTTCTTATTTCAGGAGAAAGGAGGATAACACATGGAACAGTGGTGGACATGGATAAGCGAAGTAGGGTTCCCGATTGTGGTCACGTTCTACTTGTTGCATCGAATTGAACAAAAATTGGAGAATGTAACAAGGTCGTTGCAACAGCTTCCCTATCAGTTATCTAAGCAGTCACCACCTTCAAGGGGGATAAAATGAAGGTGAACTAAATATTTTGTTGATGAGAGCAGGCCGATGAACCAGAAATAGTTCATAAGCCTGTTTTTTTATAGGCACTTTGTGTTAACGTCAATGAGTAACTATTAAATTTTTGCCTTTCCGCCTCATTTCGATAATAATATAGAGTAGAGAGAATGACATGAAGGATGATGATACCATGACCAGTAAAAAGATAGTATTCACTGGCGGAGGCTCTGCAGGCCACGTCACACCAAATATTGCAATTATGAACAAATTGAAAACAGCAGGTTGGGATATTACATATATCGGCTCAAGAAAAGGAATTGAGGAAGAAATAATAGGTAATGAGAAGATACCTTTCCATGGAATTTCGAGTGGAAAGCTGCGCCGATATTTTGACTGGAAGAACTTCTCGGATCCTTTTCGCATCATTAAGGGTGCAATGGAGGCCTTGTTTATTTTAAAGAAAGAAAAGCCAAGTGTCGTTTTCTCCAAAGGTGGATTTGTGACGGTGCCTGTAGTAATGGCGGCCAAAATGCTGAAAATACCGGTCATCATACATGAATCGGACATTACCCCTGGCCTTGCCAATAAAATTGCCACCAAGTTTGCGACAAAAGTATTTGTTACATTTGACGAAACCTTGAAGCACTTTCCGGCAGAAAAAGTTCTTTTCACAGGATCTCCCATCCGAGAAGAACTGTTTACTGGAAAAGAGCAGGAAGGAAGGGCATGGCTCGGTTTTCATGAGAAGAAGCCAATTCTTACAATTATGGGAGGAAGCCTTGGTGCAAAGAAGATCAATGAGACATTGCGTCAGATTTTGGATGAATTAACAGAGCAGTTTCAGATTGTTCATATTTGCGGAAAAGGGAATATAGACAGTTCACTTCAAGGTGTAAAAGGTTATAAACAATATGAATATATCAACCAAGAGCTTCCAGATGTGCTTGCGGCATCGGAATTTATCATTTCAAGGGCTGGTGCGAACTCTATATTTGAATTTTTGGCGTTGCGCAAACCAATGCTGTTGATTCCACTATCTCGCAATGCAAGCAGGGGAGACCAAATATTAAATGCTGAATCCTTCGAAAAAAAAGGATTTGCAAAGGTTCTATTCGAGGAAGAATTAACAAGTGATACACTCCGCAAACAATTAGATGCATTAAAAATGGATAAAGAACAGTTGCAAAGGAAGATGTCACAGGATAGTGCCCCAAACACACTGGATATCATCCTACAAGAAATTGTGAAGGCGGCAAAATAATAAACGAAAAGCAATCTATTCTGGATGATTAGGTTGCTTTTTTCGTTGAAAGTCTCAACGTACATGCCAAACTTTTGTAAGTAAAATTTGCCATTATGGGTAAACTACCATCGTAGCAATTTCCATCTATACGAAAGAGAGAGGGCAATTACGATGAAAAAACAAACATTAAAATTGTTCACCATATCACTTATTGGATTCGTCATCATCATATCCGTCCTTTTATATTTCTTTTCTGAAAGATTCACCCGTTCTTGGTTGCCTATCGATAATGGGTTTGGGGAGACTGTGACATTGTCACCTGACGACCAATCTATTGTGTTCCCGTTCTATCAAAGTGGGGATGGAGCCCTCTATAAAGCCAACGTGGATGGCAGTGATGTAAATCAATTGACATATCCAAGGCAGGCGGAGAGTCATGTGCACCCAAGGTATTCTTCTGATGGTGAAAAAATCCTCTTCCTTTCCCAAGAGAAAGGGGAAGGTGAGTTAATGCAATCTTTATACGTTATGGATAGTGACGGAAGCAATCTGATCAGACTATCAGGAGATGATGAGCTCATCACCGATGCAGTGTTTTCTGAGGATGACCAAACCATCTATTATTTGGTGGCGCAGGATTATCAAGAAGGAAACGAATTGGAAGAAGGTCCGACAAACATTGATGTATATTCCATTTCTGCTAAGGGAGAAAATAAAGAGCGGCTTACCCATGACGATAGTATTAAAAAGCGAAGCCTTTCCCTGACAGAAGATGGGACAAAGCTGGGATTTGTGGAATGGATGAGGGATGAAGATGAAGGTCTAACCTCTTCCTTTGTCTTAATGGATACAACTACAAGTGAGAAAGAGTACATAAACCCGGATTTCGATTTTGAAACCAATCTTATTTACAGTGCAAAGATATCTCCTGGTGGTGACCTTGTAGCGTTCTCCGCAGCAAGTGAAAACCCTCGTAAAAAATCTCAATTCATATACGAAATGTACACAATGGACTCTGATGGTAAAGAAGTAGAACCAATCACAAGTTTTCGCACATTGATTACAGAGCCTGTATTTTTTCGGGAGAAAGATCGGGTATTGTTTATTCAAGATCAGAGTTGGTTGAGAGGAAAGCCAAATTACAAATTGTGGGCAGTGGATATCAACGGTGATCAAATCCAGTCTATCACTTTGCAAATGCCCCAATTCTCCGGGACGATTCTCTAATATAGCTTTATCAAACTAAGAGTACAGAAAATTTTTGGTTGGCTACCCATAGGTGGAACACTTGTCTATACACATGGGACTGCCCCTTCATACAATGTAGTATCCCTATATGGAAGGAGTGTTTGAAATGGGTAAGTCCCTAGGAAACAACTTCGTGTTAATTCTAGTATTGTTTATTTTACTAGTAATTGTCGGATCCGCGTACTAATCAAATAAAAAGCTGGGCCCAAGTCTAATTGACAAGGGCCCAGCTTCCTTTTATGTGTCTTTACTTGTACTTGTTATTGAATCATTGGGAGCAGATAGCTGATGATGAACCAGATGATTCCGAAAAATATGATTAAATACGCTGTATATTTAATAAATGTAGACGCAACCATTCCTCTGTCTTCTTTAGTTTCCCTTTTGTCTACCCTGACATCCTTTTCCTCCATGTTAAACCCTCCTGGAAAATTCTTTGTTTATTGGATATATACCCATTTGATGACGGCATAAACATTTACCATTTCGTATAAGAAGAAAGTGCTATACTGCAAAAGTAAGTAGAATTCTTGGTTTAGGAAAGTGTATAATGAAAAAACAGTGTAATTCTTGGAAATGAGAAGCAACTTTCCCAAGTGGGACTTTATATCTATATGAAGGATTAAGAGATATAATAGGAAAAGCAATTTAAATCTTTAATCTTCCCAAAAAAATTAATTTTTAAGATGTATGAGGTATTTTATGAAAAGGAAATGGCTTAAGTTTATACCTTTAATCTATCTGTTCTTTGGAATCGTATGGATTGGCCTAACCGATTATTGGTTATATGTCCTAAAACAAAATAATTATATCGTTATAGCAGAATATATCAATTTACTTAAAGGCTGGCTGTTTATTCTCATTACAACTTTATTGTTGTATATGATGCTGAAAAAACACGAAGCATTGAAAGATTTGGAGCGGAAGGAACAGGAGCTTTCTACGCTTATCAATAACATGCCTGATTTTGTCTGTTTCAAGGATGGGCAGGGCAGGTGGCTTCAGACTAATGACTACGGCCTTGCCCTCTATGATTTACAAGATGTCGACTATAAAGGAAAGACGGATCTCGATCTTCGAGAGTATTCGCCGCATTTCAAGGAAGCATTTGAATATTGTACAGAAACGGACAGGAAGACATGGGAGGAAGGTCAAACCTCTCGTGAGGAAGAGTCTTTTTGTTTGGCAAATGGGGAACAAAAGACATTTGATGTGATTAAAGTTCCTTTATTCTACTCGGATGGGCGCAGGAAAGCACTTGTGACAATCGGAAGGGATATTTCCTCTCTGAAAAAGACGGAACAGCTGCTGGTTACAAAAGAGAAATTATCTGTTGTAGGGGAGCTGTCAGCAGGTATTGCCCATGAAATAAAGAATCCATTGACATCAATCAAAGGCTTTATCCAACTGATTCAAAAATCTGGGAAAGCTAACCGGAAACATGTGGAATTGGTTCTATCTGAGATCGATAGAATTAATGAGATCGTCTCGGAACTGCTAGTGTTATCTAAGCCGCAAACCAAAGAGCTTACGCTCATTTCAATCTTTGATATCATTCAATATGTTATTAACCTGGTGAGTAACGAAGCCAGAAAAAATAATATCATCATAGAAATTAAGGATATCGATAAGGATATGGTAATCAGGGGAGACAAGAACAATCTCAAGCAGGTTTTCATCAACCTTATTAAAAATTCGATGGAGGCAATGTCTTCAGGTGGAAAGATAGAAATTAGCGGGATGCATGATTCTGTCGAAGGTGTCTATATCAGAGTCAAAGATGGTGGAAGCGGAATTAGCCCTTCTAACTTAGAAAGACTTGGAGATCCCTTCTTTACATCCAAAGAAACAGGGATAGGCCTTGGTTTGACGATTACAAAGAAAATTATTCAAGAACATAAAGGACAGATGAAGATCGAAAGTGAAATTGGTAAAGGGACAACGGTCACTGTTGTTCTACCATCGCAGTAAAAAATGTGCGTTTGATAGAAGGTAGATGACCAAGCAGTTCATAGATTCTTGCATAAACTATATCGTGTGCAGCTTCCTTCTCCTTTCGTACACGGGATTATTTGGACAGAGGATTCTTCTCTGTCCCTTTTTATTTGGCTCTGTTAACCAGCGCTGGTGATTTTTTTTCGGAAAACAGGGTATAAATAAGACAATATAGATATAAATGGGGGAGTCAGATGTCAAAGAATGAAATGTATGACCTTATTGGAATAGGAGTTGGCCCTTTTAATTTGGGGTTGGCCGCGTTGATGGATGATCTGCCGAATATTACGTCCGTTTTCTTTGATAAAGAGGATGGCTTCAATTGGCATCCAGGTATGCTCATTGAACAATCCGATCTGCAGGTTCCGTTCATAGCAGATTTGGTTACATTTGCGGATCCTACCAGCCAATACAGCTTCTTGAATTATGTACATAAACAGAACAGGCTGTTTCAATTTTTCTTTTATCGACGCTTTGATATTCCGAGAAGAGAATATAACCTATATGCAAGGTGGGTCTCCGAAAAACTTCGAAACTGCCGCTTTCAATCGGAAGTGATTTCAGTCTCCAGCAATGGCGATGCCTATGAAGTTAAGGTAAGACACACAGATACAAAAGAAGTATTTACTTATTTGGCGAAGCATATCGTTGTTGGGACAGGGAGTGTTCCATTTATACCAGACAGCATAGAAAAAAGTGAACATGTTGTGCATACTAGTGATTATTTGCGTGCTGCAAAAGATATCAAAGATTCAGCATCCGTGGTAGTGGTAGGCTCAGGTCAGAGTGCGGCAGAAGTTTTCTATGAATTGTTGGAAGACCAGAAACACCACCAATATACCCTTACTTGGTACACCCGTTCCGCAATTTTTTCTCAATTGGAAAGTGCGAAGATGGGTCAGGAAGTATTTTCTCCGGATTATGTGCGTTACTTTCATGGCCTTCCTTACGAAAAGCGAAAAGAAGCATTAGAAAGATTAGATTCGGTTCGTAACGGAGTGGATAAAGAAACTTTAATTAAGATCTATGACCTTTTATATAACCGTTCTGTCGAAGGACGGGACAGTAAAATTATCATCCAGCCTCTAACTGAAGTGAATACTATTAAGGAGGAAAAAGGCTCCTTGACCGTGTCCTGTAAGCAGTGGGAGAAAGAAGAAGAGTTTACGGTCCATGTGGATAAAGTAGTATTAGCCACCGGCTACAAGCCCCACATTCCTCAGTGGATTTGGGATAAAAAAGATGAAATTCAATGGGAAAGTGAAAAAGAATTCAAAGTTGATGAGAAATTTAGATTGGTTTGGAAAGAAGAAAGGCAACATCATATGTATATTTCCACCAACCTGGAGCATTCGCATGGTACCGCAGCCACAAATTTGAGTCTTGCAGTCATGCGAAATCAAACCATCATCAATGATGTGGCAGGTAAGGAGATCTACCCTATCCAGAAGGATGCTATCTTCCAGCAATTCATGCCGAATGCTTAATGGGACGTTTAGTTTGTCTGATGGCGGGTACTTAAACATATGTAGATTAAATTGAGAAGGAGTCGTTCTATAATGAGTAAAAAAATCGCTGTATTATTAACCAATGAATTTGAAGACTCAGAGTACACGGAGCCTGCCAAAGCCTTTGAGGAGGCCGGTCATAAGTTAACAGTAATCGAGAAATCCAAAGGAGAAACCGTCAAAGGAAAAACTGATGGAGTGGAGGTCACCACGGACGCAGGAATTGATGATGTCAGTCCTGAGGATTTCGACGCATTGCTGATTCCGGGAGGTTTCTCACCTGATATTCTCAGAGCGGACGATCGATTTGTTTCGTTTACGAAAGCATTCATGGATGATAGGAAACCGGTTTTTGCTATCTGCCATGGCCCGCAATTACTTATCACGGCAGAAGCTCTTAAAGGACGAGATATCACAGGATATACATCCATCAAGATCGATCTGCAAAATGCAGGAGCACATTTCCATGACAAGGAAGTAGTGGTGTGCCATGACCAGCTGGTTTCTAGTAGAACACCAGATGACATCCCTGCATTCATCAAGGAGTCATTAAAGCTTTTGAAATAAAAAGTCTAAGGATCCAGACAAGGAGTAATACTCCGGTCTGGATCTTTTTTTATGAAATAAAATGCCAAAATATACTAAAATGTTTTATTGAAATACGTTTTTATATAAGAATCTCTATTATATTCATCCATAAACTTGTATAAAGATTTTTGATTGTTTCAAATTAACTCCGTGTTTTAGAAAGGTTTTAATGTATATGTATGAAAAGTGTGAATAATTAGACTCATATTTTCCTAGTTTGATTGAATCATAATCATAATACTGTTATAATATTAAGAAAATTGTAACATGAAAGGAGGGAAATGGATGAATTTATATATATCGGTTGATATGGAAGGGATTAGTGGGCTAGTAGATCATAGCCATGTCGATTCGAGACTACATAATTATGAGCGTGGTCGTAAAATAATGACCCAGGAAGCGAATGCGGTCGTGACTACAGCTTTTGAAAAAGGGTTCAAGGAGGTTGTCGTCAATGACAGCCATTCTAAAATGAATAACATACTAATCGAGGAGCTGCATCCCGATACCAAGTTGATAACAGGTGATGTGAAGCCTTTTTCCATGGTGCAGGGACTGGATGAAAACTTTGATGCGGCCATTTTTGTCGGATATCATGCAAGGGCTTCCATGAAAGGGGTCATGACCCACTCCATGATCTTTGGCGTTAGGAATATGTACATTAACGATGTGCAGGTCGGGGAGTTAGGGTTTAATTCCTTTGTAGCAGGTTATTATGGAGTACCGGTCATCATGGTGGCGGGAGATGACCAGACAGCACTTGAAGCCCAAAACCTCATCCCTGACATATATTGTGCGGTAGTAAAGGAAGCGGCTTCACGGTCCTCTGCGAAATCACTGACTCCGATCAAAGCGCAAGAACTTCTTAAAGAACAGACATCCAAGGCGTTGGAGAACATACATACGATAAAACCGCTGGTAACGCCTGATCATCCAACGCTTCGCATTGAATTTGCCAATTACGGTCAAGCGGAATGGGCAAACCTAATGCCCGGAACCGAAATAGAGCCGGGGACGACCATCGTCAAGTTCCAGGCAAAAGATATAAAGGAAGCCTATCAAGCCATGCTTGTAATGACAGAATTGGCAATGAGAACAACTTTTTGCTGATAAGTTTCTAAAATTACATAAGGCTGTTTAACAAAGTTTGTTCCTTTTACAAAAATATAAAAAACGAGTGAATTGGAGCGGAAGTCACTCGACTCCGGCGGGAGGTAGCGGTAGACTTGAGACCCCGCAACGAAGTGAGGAGGCTCAAGCACCGCCCCGCGGAAAGCGAGTGACTGCAGCGAAAAGGAACGGTCAAACTTTATAATCAATAACACCAATCTTTTAGAAAACAGCCTTACATAAAAAACCGTATAGTGAAGAAAGTGTGAGTGGGAGAATGGGAACATTTATAGCAAAACGATTACTAGCAATGCTCATAACTTTATGGGTCATCATCACCTTGACCTTCTTCTTGATGCATGCCATTCCAGGTTCGCCACTCAATGAAGAACGCTCTACAAGCGATGTTGTTCAGCGTAACCTGGAAGCGCACTATCATTTGGACAAGCCGATACCGGTGCAATATGTGATGTATTTAAAGACATTAGCGACATTGGACTTTGGACCATCTATCAAACAGCCGTCCCAGACGGTAAATGATATGTTAGGGCGGGGATTCCCGATTTCTTTCGAGCTTGGGATGATCACCTTAACAATTGCAGTCTTCTCCGGTATCTTTCTGGGAGTAATCGCTGCACTGAAACGAAACGGTGTCATTGATTATATGGCCATGACCTTTGCCGTTTTCGGGATATCCATTCCTAACTTTGTCCTTGCAACGTTGCTGATACAGCAAGTGGCTGTTACTTGGGGGGTGCTTCCGCCGGCCACTTGGTCAAGCTGGAAACATATGATCCTACCTACATTAGCCCTCGCAACAGGACCGATGGCGATTATTGCGAGACTTACAAGGGCAAGCATGATGGAAGTGCTGACACAGGATTACATACGAACTGCGAAAGCAAAGGGGTTATCCCCTGTGAAAATAGTTTTTAAGCATGCGCTTAGAAATGCGCTACTGCCGGTGGTAACCATCCTGGGGACGCTTGCCGCAGGGATTTTGACCGGGACGTTTGTTATTGAAAAAATCTTTGCCATCCCAGGCATGGGGAAATACTTCGTGGAAAGCATAAATACCCGTGACTACCCGGTCATTATGGGGACGACGGTATTCTATAGTGCTTTCTTGATCGTGATGCTTTTTCTTGTAGATATAGCTTACGGGATATTAGACCCTCGTATTAAGCTTCATAAAAAGGAGGGGAACTGATATGGCGCAGCGTAAACTTCAAGAAGATCACCCGAACACTGTCCCTGATGAATGGTTCACACCCGTAGATAAGAATAAGGGAGAGGCAGAAGCTGTAGTCCGACCGAGCCTTTCCTACTGGCAAGATGCTTGGCGCCGATTGGTAAAGAACAAACTTGCGATGGCAGGGTTGGTATTTCTAGTATTCTTGACCATCATGGCCATTTTTGGTCCGATTTTTTCCTCACACAGTGTGACGCAGACAAATCTGCCGAACCAGAATCAGCCGCCATCATCCACCCATCTTTTCGGTACAGATGAACTTGGGAGAGACGTTTTCACACGTACTTGGTATGGTGCAAGAATCTCCTTGTTTGTCGGTTTGATGGCCGCATTGATCGACTTTATCATCGGTGTTATCTACGGTGGTATCGCTGGTTACAAAGGTGGAAGAACTGATAATGCAATGATGCGAGTCGTGGAAGTACTTTATGGCTTACCATATCTTTTAGTTGTTATTTTATTAATGGTCGTAATGGGACCTGGATTATTGACCATCATCATCGCTCTCACCGTTACCGGGTGGGTTGGCATGGCCAGGATTGTCAGGGGGCAGGTACTTCAAATTAAAAATTATGAGTTTGTACTGGCATCCAAAACATTTGGAACGAAGACTTCACGGATTATAAGGAAAAACCTTTTACCTAATACAATGGGACCTATCATTGTTCAAATGACGTTGACAGTTCCGGCAGCCATTTTCGCAGAGGCTTTCCTAAGTTTCCTTGGCCTTGGTGTACAAGCTCCCTATGCCAGTTGGGGTGTAATGGCCAATGATGGATTATCCACGATCATTTCCGGACATTGGTGGCGCCTTTTCTTCCCGGCTTTCTTCATCTCCATGACCATGTTTGCGTTTAACGTGCTTGGAGACGGATTACAAGACGCACTAGATCCAAAGCTGAGGAGGTAAGTGACATCATGGAAAAAGTACTGCAAGTTAAAGACTTACATGTCTCCTTTACAACATACGGAGGAGAAGTGAAAGCGGTTCGTGGCGTAAGTTTCGACCTTCATAAAGGGGAGACACTTGCGATCGTAGGAGAGTCAGGCTGTGGGAAAAGTGTGACATCCCAAAGTATCATGCGTTTGATTCCAGAACCGCCAGGCCGCATTACACAAGGGTCAGTCCTTTTCAAAGGCAAGGACCTCACGAAAGTTTCCGAACCGGAAATGAGGAAAATTCGTGGCGCGGATATCTCGATGATCTTCCAAGACCCTATGACAGCATTGAATCCGACACTGACGGTTGGGGATCAAATCATGGAAGGGATTATCCAGCATAAGAAGGTATCCAAGGCAGAAGCGAAGAAACAAGCGGTGGACATGCTGAATCTTGTCGGGATACCAAGTCCGACAGAACGACTAAAGCAATATCCTCACCAGTTCAGCGGAGGAATGAGGCAGCGCATCGTCATTGCAATGGCGCTTGTTTGCCAGCCAGAGGTATTGATAGCAGATGAACCGACAACAGCACTTGATGTGACAATCCAAGCTCAGATATTAAATCTGTTTAAGGATATTCAAAAGAAAACTGGGGTTTCCATCATCATTATCACCCATGACCTTGGAGTCGTGGCGCAAGTTGCAGACCGTGTGGCCGTCATGTATGCAGGGAAGATTGTGGAGTCCGGAAATAGGAGAGAAATCTTCTACAGAGGCGAGCATCCATATACAAAAGGACTATTAAACTCTGTCCCTCGACTTGATTTGGAGGATGAAGAGCTGGTGCCTATTATCGGCTCACCACCCGATCTGTTTTCTCCACCGGTAGGCTGTGCATTTGCAGCTAGATGTGAGTATGCGATGGAGGTTTGTGAGCGCGTATATCCGATGAAGACAACCTTGTCTGAGGAACATCATGTAGATTGCTGGCTTCAGGACCCAAGAGCTCCAAAACCAGTAAAAACAGTGATTTCTACTATAAGGTAAGACTTATAGTGAAATAGAAATTGTACATAGATTCCAAAGCTGTTGATTGGAGCACAGGGCGAAGACTCCGGCGGGAGGTAGCGGTAGGTTGAGACCCCGCAACGAAGTGAGGAGGCTCAAGCACCGCCCCGCGGAAAGCGAAGCCCAGTGCGGAGATTAACAGCGGTGTCTTATAGAACCAAAATTGAAAAAGGGGGAGTAACACATGAAAAAGGTAATGTCATTACTAATGGCGGCAATGCTAGTATTCGTACTCGCAGCCTGTACCGCAAGCAACAACGCAGGCACCGACACAAACGAAGGCTCAAACAACAACGACAGCGCTTCTGGTGAGAAAGTTTTACGCTTAAACAACGGATCTGAACCAACTTCATTAGATCCACCAATCGGATTTGATTCCTATTCCTGGAACGCACTAAACAACTTGATGGAAGGTCTGACTCGCCTAAATGACGAGCATCTACCACAAGAAGCGACAGCGGAGAAATGGGATGTTTCTGAAGATGGAAAAACGTACACGTTCTATATCCGTGACAACGCAAAATGGTCCAATGGGGACGACGTAACTGCAGGTGACTTCGAATTTGCCTGGAAGCGTCTTTTGAACCCTGACACTGCATCTCCTGCTGCATTCCTTGGTTACTTTATCGAGGGTGGAGAAGCGTTCAACAACGGTGAAGGCTCTGCTAATGACGTGAAGGTAACGGCCGTTGACGAAAAAACGTTGGAAGTTACCCTTGTAGCTCCACAAACATATTTCTTGAGTGTTATCACAAACCCTGCTTTCTTCCCAATCAATGAGAAGGTGGCTACGGAAAATCCACAATGGTTTACAGAAGCCGATTCATTCGTAGGAAATGGACCATTCAACCTGGATGAGTGGGAGCATGAAAGCCACTTTGTTATGGCTAAGAACGACCAATATTGGGATGCTGATGCTGTGAAGCTTGATAAAGTTCACTGGGCGATGGTGAATGATTCCAATACAGAATACCAAATGTACCAAACAGGGGACCTGGATACTTCAGGAGTTCCTGCTGATGTTAGTGAAAAGTTATTTGACGAAGGGAAAGTGAATGTTGGGGAGCAAGCGGGAACCTACTTCTTCCGTTTCGGTGTGGAGCAGGAGCCATTCCAAAATGCCAACATCCGTAAAGCATTCGCAATGGCTGTAAACCAACAGGATATCGTCGACTATATTACAAAAAGAGATGAAGAGCCTGCTAAAGGATTTGTCTCCACAGGATTCACAGATCCATCCGGAAATGACTTCCGCGAAACAAACGGAGATCTTGTATCTTTTAATGCAGAAGAAGCAAAAGCGTTACTAGAAAAAGGGATGGAAGAAGAAGGGTATGAAACATTACCTGAAGTAACATTAACATACAACACAAGTGATGAGCATAAGCGTATCGCTGAAACACTTCAACAAATGTTCAAAGACGATTTGGGAGTAGATGTGAAGCTTGCAAACATGGAATGGAATGTATTCCTTGATGCGCAAAGAAACCTTGAATTCCAATTCTCCCGCAGCTCTTTCTTGGCTGATTATGCAGATCCAATCAACTTCTTAGAGAATTTCCAGACTGGTCATTCCATGAACCGTACCGGCTGGACAAATTCCAAGTATGATGAGTTGATTCAAAATGCTCTTAATGAGGCAGATGAAGCAAAACGATTTGAGTACATGTATGAAGCAGAAAAGGTATTATTTGAAGAAATGCCGATTATTCCACTGTATTTCTACAACCACGTTTATCTACAAAACGAAGCGGTAAAAGGGATTGTCCGTCACCCGGTTGGCTACATCGAACTTAAATGGGCGGATAAAGAGTAATTCATTATATGCATTAACTAGAGAAGGGTGTTCACTGAACACCCTTTTCATTGAAATAGGGATTACATACTGATGAAGCATCACCATACATATACATAGTTGGACGGAAACTATACAGGAGAGGAGTGGCAAAGAATGAAGCCACTGCGTTTAAAAAAAGGGGACACAGTCGGAATCATCGCTCCTGCAAGCCCCCCGAAACAGGATAAGCTGAAACGTGCACTGCCTTTTTTGGAAGAAGAACTAGGGTTGAAAATCAAGATGGGCAAGTATGTGGATGCTCCATACGGTTACCTTGCATCCAAAGATGAGCAGAAACTGGAGGATCTGCATGCGATGTTTCAGGATGAAGAGGTAAAGGCGATTTTCTGTGCATGTGGAGGATTTGGAACAGCAAGAATTGCCTCTGACATAGATTATGACATTATTAAAAATAACCCCAAAATCTTCTGGGGGTACAGTGATATCACTTTTTTACATCAGGCATTCTATCAAAATGCCGGTTTAACTTCTTTCCATGGTCCGATGCTGAGTTCGGATATCGGGCTGGATACCATCCACCCTCTAGCTAAAGCCTATTTTCAGCAGCTGTTTGCACCAACCGAGATGGTTTATACAGAAGAACTTTCCCCACTTGAAGTCATGAACGAGGGTATTGCAACCGGAGAGCTGGTTGGCGGAAACCTAACCTTGCTTGTGAGTTCGCTCGGAACTCCGTTTGAACTGGAGACCAAAGGGAAGATTCTCTTTTTTGAAGATATTGACGAACGACCCTACAAAGTGGACAGAATGCTAAATCAATTGAAAATGGCCGGCAAGTTTGCAGATGCGGAAGGAATTGTCATTGGCAATTTCCATAACTGTGTACCGGATGAAGGGAAAGCCTCCCTGACCTTGGATGAGGTCATCTCTCAGCATGTAAAAGATGCAGGCAAACCGACCATGAGCGGCTTCCAATTTGGACACTGCTCTCCAAACATCGCCATTCCGCATGGGGCCAAAGCAGAACTCCATACGTACAACAAGACATTAACCATTGAAGCCGGAGTGGAATGAAAGGAGCGGGAAACATGAACATCCAACAAGTCGAGACTTTTCGTACCGCTGTACCTCTATCAAAGCCATTCAAGACTGCGTTGCGTACGGTGTATGTTGCCGAAGCAGTAGTAGTCAAAATCACCTGTGACAACGGTATGATAGGGTGGGGAGAAGCACCACCAACCCATGTGATCACAGGTGACAGCCTGGATAGTGTGGAATACGCCATTCAACAGATTTTAAAGCCAATTCTATTAAATGTAGATCTTCTAAACTATGAACCGCTACTACAAAAACTACATAAATCGCTTGTCCGTAATACAAGCGCAAAGGCTGCGGTGGACATGGCCATCTATGACTGCTTGGCACAGCATAGCAGACTGCCTCTGTATCAATATTTGGGAGGAGCCAAATCCCAGCTTGAAACAGACTTCACGGTCAGCGTCAATTCCCCGAAGGAGATGGGGGAGGACGCCTCGCTTTACCTAGAGAGAGGTTTCCGTGTACTCAAGGTAAAAGTGGGAAAAGACGATATGGCAAGCGATATTGCTAGAATTAGAGAGATCAGAAGTCGTGTAGGAGATGCGGTAGAAATTCGTCTTGATGCCAACCAGGGGTGGTCTGCCAAGGAGGCGATCCGTGGCATCCGAAAAATGGAAGATTTGGGGTTGAACATCGAGCTCGTCGAACAGCCTGTTGTCGCCCACGATTTAGAGGGTTTGAAACAAGTTACCGACTCGGTGGAAACACCTATCATGGCGGATGAGAGCATCTTTACACCAGAGCAAGCACTTCAGGTACTCAAAACGCGCAGTGCAGACCTGATCAATATCAAGCTTATGAAGTCAGGGGGCATCTTTCAGGCGGAGAAGATTAATAGTATGGCAGAAGCCTTTGGAGTAGAATGCATGGTTGGAAGCATGATTGAAACAAGGCTTGGCATCACAGCAGCGGCTCATTTTGCCGCCAGTAAAAGCAACATCACACGATTTGATTTCGATGCACCACTCATGCTGGCTGAGGATATCGTAACAGGAGGTATCCTTTATAACGGGCGAATCATAAACTTCCCGGATGCCAATGGATTAGGAATCACGGATGTGAAAGTCAAAGGAGGAGTCAGCATTGAGTAAATATGTCATAAACGTACCGGTAGCCACCATTTGGACCTCTTATGATTCAGCAAGAAAGCTGGATGAAAAAGCTACTTCTAATCCAACTGATATTAGAAGCTGGTTAGATTCGCTTAATTTTGATACAAGATTGGAACTTTGTGATGCCAATCTCATCCAGTCTCAACTGCTTTACGGGCAGGAAGTTCTGATCCTGGAAGAAAAAGAAAACTATTATCATATAATTGCCTTGACCCAAGGTTCCTCAAAGGATGAAAGGGGATATCCTGGCTGGGTACCGAAATGTCAGATTGCAAAAGTGGCAGAATGGAAGCTTGCCGAGGGTCCTGTGGCAGTCGTAACAAGTAACCTTGCCCTTTTATTTTCCACAACGGGCGAGAAGGAGTTACTGGAGCTTAGCTTTCAAACCATTTTACCAGTGGTGGAAAAAAGAGAGGGTACAGTAAAGGTCACCCTTCCGGATGGAACTTTCGGAGTTCTGAGGGATAGTGATACTTCTGTCTATGATGCTCTATCCGCCATTCCGAAGGGTGCTGGCGCAGATATCGTCCGTACAGGTGAAAGATTCATCGACCTCCCATATTTATGGGGTGGCATGAGTGGCTATGGCATGGATTGTTCCGGCTTCAGCTACACGATGTGCAAAGCAAACGGTTATATCATTCCACGAGATGCCCATGATCAGGCAAAAGAGGGAGTGGAAGTGCCGTTGGATGCCTTAGAGCCTGGTGACCTTCTGTTCTTTGCTTATGAAGAAGGAAAGGGAAAACTTCACCACGTTGGAATCTACTATGGTGACGGCAAACTCTTACACTCACCCAAAACAGGCAGGGATATTGAGATTCTACCTATGGAAAACACTATCTATGAAAAAGAACTATGTGCAGCAAGAAGGTACTGGCAGAAGGATGGGGAATAAACATGCAAAAGAAACTACTTCAAGTGAAAAATCTGCAGAAATATTTCTTTCTGGGGAAAAATCAGACCCTGAAAGCGGTCGACAACGTCTCTTTTGATATCTATCAGGGAGAAACCTTTGGCCTTGTCGGAGAATCCGGATGCGGGAAATCGACCACCGGACGGACCATCATCGGCCTTTATGGAAAAACTTCCGGTGAAGTGAATTTTAAAGGGAAAGATGTTCACAACCTGACCGAGAAGGAGAAGTTTGCCTTTCACCGGAACATGCAAATGATTTTCCAGGATCCTTATGCTTCTTTAAATCCACGCTCCACGGTAAAAGAAATCATTGCCGAGCCGATGGAAGTGCATGGAATCTATAAAAATAACAAAGAGCGCACAGAAAAGGTCTATCAACTATTGGAGGATGTGGGACTAAACCGCGAGCATGCCAACCGTTACCCTCATGAATTCAGTGGGGGACAAAGGCAGCGAATCGGAATTGCCCGTGCGTTGGCATTGAACCCCGATTTCATCATTGCTGATGAGCCAATATCTGCATTGGATGTATCCGTCCAGGCACAAGTTGTGAATTTAATGAAGCGGCTCCAGAAAGAAAAAGGATTAACCTATCTGTTTATCGCCCATGACCTCTCCATGGTAAAACATATCAGTGATCGTATAGGGGTTATGTATCTCGGGAAAATGATGGAATTGACGGAAAGTAAGGCACTTTATAAGAAGCCGCTGCACCCCTATACACAAGCTTTGTTGTCCGCAATACCAATTCCAGATCCAGATGTGGAAGACAGACGGGAAAGGCAAATTGTCCAAGGGGAGATACCAAGCCCAATCAACCCGCCAAGTGGTTGTGTGTTCCGTACCCGCTGCCCACATGCGATGGAAGCTTGCAGTAAAACGGTACCTGAGTGGCAGGAAGTGGAAGAGCTCCATTATGTGGCATGCCATTTATATAACGAAAAGATTGTAGGACCTGATAAGGTAAGAGAAATGGTGGCAAGTGCGCATGATGGGAACTGATGCAAAACTGATGAAGCTGAAGGAACGTGTCCAGGCGGTGGTGGATTCCACTGCCGGGCACGTTAGTTTTGTGTTGGAGGACGATTATGGTCAGCATCTGGAAATGGATGGTTGTACCCAGAAAAAGGCGGCAAGTTTGATAAAAATCCCTATATTGTTAGCTACATTTAAACAGGTAGAACATGGCCGTCTGAAACTTTCCGACAGGTTCACGATAAATGTGGAAAGTCGCGTCGGTGGAGCAGGTGTCATTGCACAATTGGATAGTGAGACGGATTTTACATTATGGGACTTGTTGACACTGATGATTACCGTATCGGATAATACTGCGACAAATAAGGTGATAGATATTTTGGGAATGGATGCTGTGAACGAGTTCTGTGCGAAGTACGGTTTGAGCAGAACGAAACTTGAGCGGAAAATGATGGACTTTAAAGCGGCAGCTGTAGGGTTTGAGAACAGAACAAGTGCAAGGGATATGGTGGCGTGTCTCAAGCTTCTCTTAAACAGCAGGTCAGATATATTTACGGAGGAGAGTAGACAGCAGATGTTGGTAATTCTTCAAGGTCAGCAGCTTTTGGATAAGCTGCCATTCTACATGAATCTTGATTCGGTGAAGGTTGCCAACAAGACTGGTGAACTGCCGGGTGTGGAGCATGATTGCGGAATTGTTACCCTTGGAGAGAAGAAGCTGATGGTAGCAGTTCTTGTCGATGACCTGTTTACTAACTCTATGGGTAAAAGGGCTATACAGGAGATTGGCAGGTTAGTGGAGGAATATATGAGAGGTTCCTGTTCTTAGTCAAGAGTAGGATCTTTTTATTTTTTTGAAAAAAATAAAAATAATTGAAGGAATCTGTCAATCTGTGTAGAAAAATATTAAAGCAGGGAATTTTTTGGAAAGGAGTACTTGTTTCGACCTTAATATCTTGAGCCTGCGAAATGTAAGCTTCAATCTTGACCCATATCCCAGCAACAACACGACCCTCAACCCACATTTCAACCTTTGCATCAGGCCACCCAAGCTCACCCTCTCCCACCTAAAATACAGACCAACACAATAATGAGGTGACAAATGAATATTGAAAAAAAGTGTGAAGAAATTGTTCGCCAAGCTATACGTTTACGTGTATCTGATATTCACATCAAACCACTTGAAGCGTCCGCGAAAGTACTATTCCGCCTGGACCACTACCTCTATGACCAAGAAGACCTACCTCTTGATATTTATGAACGAATGCTCTCCCACCTTAAATTCCAAGCAGAAATGGACATAGGTGAGACAAGAAAACCCCAAAACGGCGCATTACACCTTTATCTTGACTCCAAACAAATCAACCTGCGACTCTCGACCTTGCCTACAGTGAACCAGGAAAGCCTGGTTATTAGAATCCTCCCGCACGATGACAGCCATTTCCCTTTGAAACGTCTATCCTTATTTCCGAACTCTACCAGAAAACTATTTTCATTAATGAAGCATTCCCACGGCCTCGTTCTGTTTACAGGACCGACCGGCTCTGGCAAGACAACTACTTTGTATTCGATTTTGGAAGAATCAAAAGGGTTGTTGCAACGGAATATCATTACGCTTGAAGATCCGGTGGAGCGAAGAAGCAGGCATGTCCTGCAAGTGCAGGTGAATGAAAAGGCGGGAATAACCTATGCGGCGGGCTTGAAGGCTATTCTCAGGCATGATCCAGATATTATCATGGTCGGGGAAATAAGGGATGAGGAAACTGCAAAAATTGCCATAAGGGCCGCGTTAACGGGCCATTTGGTGTTAAGCACCTTGCATACGAGGGATGCAAAAGGGGCCGTTCATCGCCTGTTGGAGTTCGGAGTCACTCAACAGGAGTTGGAGCAGACATTGATTGCCATATCGGCGCAAAGACTGGTGGAATTGAAATGTCCATTTTGCCAAGGGGACTGTACGTCTTTCTGCAGGAAATACCGGCATCATCGTTTGGCCAGTGTATATGAACTTTTATATGGCCGCGAGCTGTCCATGGTGATGGAGGAGTGTAAGGGGGCAAATGTGGAATTAAGCTATCCCACATTAAAGGAAGTGATTAAAAAGGGGATTGCACTCGGGTTCATTCATCAAAGGGAATACGAAAAATGGGTGAATGATGGGAAAGGGTAATACGGGCTGGCCGCTAAAAGTTCAGGAGGATTTCCTGAAAAGGATGGGAGACCTCTATTACAATGGGTACTCCCTGATGGAAGCGTTGGAATTGATGAGCATCCATTTTGAAGCGGATAAAAAAAGAAGGTTGCTAAATGCCATACAAGAGTTGAAAAGTGGGTACAGTGTTCATGAAGTTTTAGAAGGACTGCATTTCAATCAGGATATTTTGTCTCTGCTATTCTTTTCCCAGAAGCATGGAAATCTTGGGCAGGCTTTTCGATCAGGAGGAGCACTACTGGAGAGGAAGCGGTATTACCGGGAAAGAATCTTCTCCATTCTCAGGTATCCTGTCATGCTACTGTTTCTGGTGATCATTATGCTTGTCTTTGTTCAAATGATTCTGCTTCCGCAATTTCATCTGCTATTTTCACAGATGAATATTTCCTTAAGTCCGGTCATATCAGTATTTTTCTTTTTGGTAGTCCATATTCCAATGGTACTGATAGGATCTGTTGTCGGGTTCTTTGCTGTCTACAGCACATATAAAGTCTATGAAAAAAGATTGCTGCCATCTCAAAAGGTGGATTTACTTTTAAAGTTTCCTCTCATCAAAACCTTTCTCTCCCTACATTATTCTCATTATTTCACTCAACAATTAAGCAGTTTGCTTTTAAGTGGTTTAACGATCAATGAGGCTATATCTGTCTTCGAGCAACAACGCTACCATTCTTTTTTCCATTCGAAAGCAAAAGAATTTCGAAACCGTTTGGTGGAAGGGGAGAAATTGGAGAAGTTGGTTGAAAGCGAGAAAGTATTCGTGGAGGGGTTGGATGTCGTTATAATGCACGGGCAAAAGAATGGCAGGTTGGGACAGGAGCTTGATCAGTACAGCAAGCTTCTGTTGGTGAAAATGCAGGAGAAGAGCGAAAAGCTGTTGGGCAGAATTCAGCCTGTTCTATTTTTAGGGATCGGGTCATTTGTTTTTGTGTTATATCTTTGTATTTTCATTCCGATGTTTCAACTATTAGGAGGATTATAGATGAAAAAGATATTAATGGATGAACGTGGATTTACGTTGGTGGAAATGCTTCTGGTCATGCTGGTTATCACTGTATTGCTTTTAATTATGATTCCGAATGTAACAAAGAACTCCAGTATCATCGGAGATAAAGGATGCGATGCCCTGCTCAGCATGGTAGATGCCCAGATACAGGCATACCGATTGGATACAGGATCCCAACCGGGATCCATCAATGATCTGAATACGTCAGATTATCTGGAAGACCGGTTTGATGAAGAAACCGGCACATTGAACTGTCCGAACGGAAGCACCATCACTATTGTCAATAATAAGGCGAAAGCAAATGGTGGGGAATAGATTTTTGGACGCTAGAGGCTATACACTTATGGAATCACTTTTGGTTCTCTCTTTAGTCTCCATCATTCTGTCCGTGACCATCCTCAATCTAACTGCTACCAGCGATAAAAAACTTGGAGAGCAATTCAGCGAACAATTGAGCAATGATCTCCTATTTGCACAACAATATGCCCTAAGTACAAAAAATAGCGTCCATATCATCTTTACACCAAAGGACAACTATTACCGTATCCGGGCAGGAAACTTTCAGATTCAAGAGCTGATTTATAGGGAATACCATCGGGATATAAGGATTGAACCCCGTACGATGGGGGAACGGATCACTTACAATGGTAATGGAAGTATTAATAAATCCGGAGCAATAGGGATTTATGTGGACGGTATGGAGAATTACCAATACGTTTTTACTCTTGGAAAAGGGCGTTTCTATGTGGAAAAACGCTAAAGGATTTACACTAGTAGAAGTCCTAGGGGCAATGGTGGTCTGGATGGTAATTGCTTCACTCCTTCTTCCGGGGATTGTGAGACTGAATCAAGAACGTAAAGGTTTTATTTTAGAGCAGCAGGCAAGGTTCGTTTTAACTTTGGAACTGGACCAGATTCGACTGGAAGCGAATCTGGTTGACGGCAAAACTGTTAATAGGAATGGGACTGACTATAGATTGACATTAGACGAAGGAAGCAAGCCAAACATACTGTGTGTTTCTTATACAGATTATAGGTTGTTAGAACAAGAAAGATGTGTTTATGTTTATCTTCCTTAAAGAAAAAGGTTTCACACTCTTAGAAGTGCTTGTCAGTTTTTCGGTTGTTCTAATTCTCACAGTATTTTTTCCGCTTTTAATAAAAAATCTTATTGTATTGACAGAACAAGACGATGGAATCCATCCTTTGGAACTAGAAATATTCATCCAACAGGCATCAAAAGAAATGAGAAATGCGAAGGGGGTCTCAGTGGAGGGTGAAAGGATTGTAATGATAAACCAAGCCGATCAAAGGGTGACATATGAATTTTATCAAAATAACCTCAGACGGAGGGTCAATGGTACAGGACATGAGCTGCTCCTTCATAGAGTGGAAAGTATTTCTCTTGAAGAAGATGGTAACGGAGTCGTATGCAAGGTGAAGGGGAGGGACAATGTGGTTCATGAATTCAAAATTGGAAAAGTTGTTCTCATACGGAATACAGAATAGGCAGGACAAGGGCTATATTTTTCCAATTACCCTGATACTGAGTGTCCTATTTTCCTCCTTTTTGCTTCATCAAATCGAAAATTACCGGCTTGAAAAACTGTTTTATCATGAAGTTAAACAGCAATTCGACTTGGATGTAATGATGAAATATACATGGGACTTTATTGAGGGGCAATTGATAGATGAGCAACAAGACATCACGTCGTCGTTGGTTTTTGCAAGAGGAGATGCCAAAGTCACAACCAAAAATATTGGTTCTGCAAAAGAAATCATCATTGTTTGTACCACCTCGATGGGAAGGGTGTATAGAGCTATCATCTTGTACGATTTGGAAAATAAGAAGGTGCTTGAATGGCATGAAAACATTTAATTCAATTTAATACAATCACCAACCATCTGTCCCAAACATATAAATGTACCGTGTATTAAAGGAGGTATTTGCCTAATGAATCAAGCGGATAATGAGATGCCTATTCAATATATGGTGATAGAACCGTATGTGTACCATACGTTAAAGAGTATAGTTGGAACCGAAGTGGTAATTGAGACTACGCGAGGATCGATCAGAGGTAACCTGAAGGATGTTAAACCAGACCATGTTGTTCTAGTTGCTGGGGATTCCAGCTTCTTTATTCGAACTGCGGAAATAATCTGGGTCATGCCTGATAACTAAACGGCGCAGTTGAAAAAGTGTCTCCTTGACCGGAGGCACTTTTTTTGGGGGGGTCTCCAAGATTGTTGCTATTAACTTGTAAAAAGTCGGCCTTTGGACTTTTTACAAAGTTTACGAAAACAGCTTTGTTTAATAAGGAAGAAGTGGAGAGAGAGGTATTTTTGCCCTATAATAAAAAACAAATGGGGCATCCCGAAAGAAAGAGAGGCATGTAAAATGAAAAGCATCTATCTTACAGGGTTTATGGGAGCGGGAAAAACCACAATTGGACAAAAGTTGGCGGGAAAACTAAGACTCCCTGTCTACGATACAGACACAGTGATTGTGCAGGATATGAATATGGAAATAAAGGATATCTTCGAGAAATACGGGGAGAAACACTTTCGCGAATTAGAAACAAAGACACTACATGACCTTCCTGTCAGTAATGCAATAGTGACAACTGGGGGAGGAATAGTCACTGTCCAGCCTAATATTGATTGGATGAAGGAAAATGGCTGTACGATATTTCTTTACGCTGATCCGGAAATAATCTGGGAGCGTTTAGAAAGTGATACCACCAGACCTCTTGTGCAACAGAAGAATAAAGAAGAGGTCATGGAGCTTTTTAAAAGACGTCTACCTTTTTATAAGCAAGCACATATAACGGTGGATACAACCGGGATGTCGCTAGAGGAAGCGGTTGACGCTGTACATAACACGATTAAAACATGGAGTAACAGTCAACACTAAAGATAAAAGTATCTCTTTGGTGGTGGACTAAATTGAAAACGAATGATTACGTGAAATATGTGACACAGCAGTTAGTAACCTACATGGATCAGCCGAAAGAAGTGAAGCGCGAGCAAAGGCAAATCAAAAAACAGGAGCGTTCTCCTATTGCGTTTCAGCTCTTCGGGGTGATCCCATATGCAATTATGATGCTCTTTAAAAAGAAAAAGAAGGAAGGATGAGTCAAAAGTATTGCCAAGCTTTTGTTTTTTGTGCTACAATCTCAACGGACAGTTAAGAAGCGTTCAACTACTTGTTAATGCAAATGCTTTCAACATAGATAAGAACTTTACGTGTTACTGATACGATCAGGCATGAGTGAAGAGGTTTTGATCCATACTAAGGGGACGAGTGTACCCTTTTATAGAGACGAACCCCTCTCTCATGCCTTTTTCTATATTCTATCCTACATATTCACCGCGATTACTGGTGAAAGCTACAGGGTATAGGAATAAAGGGAAACAAAGTTCTTTTAGTTGAATAGTTTCTAATCAAAAAATACACATATTCCAAAGGAGTTTGATTACAATGGCAGAAAAAACATTCAAAGTAACAGCAGATTCAGGAATCCACGCACGTCCGGCAACTCAACTGGTTCAAACAGCAGGAAAGTTCGACGCGGACGTTAACCTTGAGTATAACGGCAAGTCTGTAAACTTGAAATCCATCATGGGAGTTATGTCTTTAGGGATTCCTCAAGGCGCGGAAATCAAGATCGTTGCAGAAGGTTCTGATGAGAGCGAGGCAATTTCTGCAATTGAAGAAACTTTGAAATCAGAAGGGTTAGGGGAATAATGTCAAACACGATCCAAGGTATACCTGCTTCCAGCGGGATTGCCATTGCGAAAGCATATCGTCTAGAAAACCCGGAACTTTCCGTGGAAAAAAAGACAATCGACAATGCCCAAGCGGAAGTGGAAAGATTTGAAAAAGCAGTAGAGATTTCTAAAAGTGAATTGGAAAAAATCAAGGAGCACGCACATAAGGAGCTTGGAGCGGACAAGGCTGAAATCTTCTCTGCACACCTTCTTGTATTGAGTGACCCTGAACTTTTAAATCCAATCAAAGATAAAATTAAGAGCGACAGTGTAAATGCTGAATATGCTTTAGATGAAACAGCTGGAATGTTCATCAATATGTTTGAACAAATGGATAACGAGTACATGAAGGAACGTGCAGCGGATATCCGCGACGTGACGAAACGTGTTCTTGCTCACCTACTTGGTGTGACTGTATCCAATCCTGCACTTATTTCTGAAGAAGTGATCATCATCGCAGAAGACTTGACGCCTTCTGACACTGCACAGCTTAATCGTCAATATGTAAAAGCATTTACGACTGACATCGGTGGACGTACGTCTCACTCCGCTATCATGGCTCGTTCTATGGAAATTCCAGCAGTAGTTGGTACAAAGAACGTCATGGAATCCATTCAAAATGACACAATGGTTATTATTGATGGGTTGGATGGTGTGGTAATCGTTGATCCGACAGAAGAAGAAATTGCTACTTATACAGAAAAGCAAGAGAAGCATGAAGAGCAGAAAAAAGAGTGGGCGAAGCTTGTAAACGAGAAGAGTCTTTCTTCTGACGGACAAGAAGTAGAGCTTGCTGCAAACATCGGTACGCCTAAAGATGTGAAGGGTGTTCTAGCGAATGGCGGAGAAGGTGTTGGCCTTTACCGTACAGAATTCCTTTACATGGGCAGAACGGAACTTCCAACAGAGGACGAGCAGTACAAAGCATATAAAGAGGTTCTTGAAAGCATGGAAGGCAAACCGGTTGTTGTCCGCACATTGGACATCGGCGGAGATAAGGAACTTCCTTATCTAAACCTTCCAAAAGAAATGAACCCTTTCCTAGGCTTCCGTGCGATTCGCCTTTGCCTAGAGGAACAAGATATCTTCCGCACACAGCTTCGTGCATTATTGCGTGCTAGCTCTTATGGAAACCTGAAAATCATGTTCCCGATGATTGCGACATTGGACGAGTTCCGCCAAGCAAAAGCAATTCTTATGGAAGAAAAAGAAGAGCTTGTGAAGAATGGTACAACTGTTAACGAAAATATCGAGATCGGAATCATGGTGGAAATCCCATCAACAGCGGTCTTGGCTGATATTTTCGCCAAGGAAGTAGACTTCTTCAGCATCGGAACAAACGACTTAATCCAATACACAATGGCTGCCGACCGTATGAACGAGCAGGTTTCCTACCTGTATCAACCATATAACCCGGCCATCCTGCGTCTAGTGGATAATGTCATCCAAGCTGCACACAAAAACGGCAAATGGGCCGGCATGTGTGGAGAAATGGCTGGCGATCCAATCGCGATTCCAATCCTTCTTGGACTTGGACTTGACGAGTTCAGCATGAGCGCAACATCCATCCTTCCTGCAAGAAGCCAATTGCGTGGTATCTCCAAGGAGGAAGCTGTTTCCTATCGTGAAGAGATTCTAAGCATGGGGACAGCAGAAGAAGTTGTGGAATTTGTGAAAGAGAAGTTTAATGTGTAATGTGTAAGCATTGAAATATTGAAAGAAGCTGACTTTCCCTTGGGGGAGGTTGGCTTTTTTTGTATTCTGTTGAAATTCGTAGTTGTGACAAGGCTCGCTTCAGGAAAAATGATTACCTTTTGCAAAGTATTATCTAAAAATGAGGACAATTTATTATCTTTCTTTTGATTCCCACCATTCAACAGCATTTTCTCGTCATTATCAATCGCCATTCCCACCACTCGCGCTGCCAATCCCCCCACTTAAAGTATCTATTCCCCCATATGATTTTTAATCCCCCCACAACTTTTCGTTTTTCCCCCATTCGAAAAGGTTTTCCCACCAAAAGTAAGTGTTTTCCCCCCACGAATCGCAATAATCCCCCCATAACCCTAAAATGTTTCATCGAACCTACATTCCACAACCGTAATCCTATGATACAATAATCTCATCGACTCTAAGGAGGAAATCCATAGTGCTACAAGAAAAATTGACCAAATATGCCGAGCTTGCGTTGAAAGTTGGGATTAATCTACAACCCAACCAGCCGCTTGTTATCAATGCCCCAATATCAGCTGCACCTTTTGTCAGAGAGGTTGCTAAAATTGCGTACAAGCTAGGAGCCAAATACGTACATACAGAATGGAACGACGAGCAGTTAACGAAAATTACATATGAAACAGCCTCCACAGAAGCTCTCGGACATGTTCGCGAGTGGAAAGTTAGAGGAATGGAAGAGATGGCGGAAGAGGGAGCGGCATTTATGTCCATCGTAGCTTCTAACCCCGACCTTCTAAAAGACGTAGATCCTGAGCGAGTATCCATTTCTAACAAAGCCCAGGCAAAAGCTATGCAAAACTATCGAAAATATATTCAAACGGCACAGGTCAGCTGGGCAATTGTTTCCGTGCCATCTCAAGAATGGGCAGCAAAGCTTTACCCGAAAAAATCTCCTGAAGAGCAGGTTGCAAGCCTTTGGGAAAATATCTTCCAAGTAACGCGCGTTAATGAAAATGATCCTGTTGAAGCATGGAATGACCACATCAAAACCCTGCAAGAGAAGTTACAAGTGCTGAATACGAAAAAATATAAAAAGCTTCATTACAAAGCACCAGGAACAGACCTAACAATCGAACTTCCAAAAGAACAGGTTTGGCTTGGTGGTGGAATGAACAACGACCAAGGAACTTATTTTGTTCCGAACCTTCCAACAGAGGAAGTCTTTACAGCACCTGTGAAAACAGGAGTAAATGGCGTGGTTTCTTCCACAAAACCACTAAATCTCAACGGAAACCTAGTAGACAACTTCAGCCTTACGTTCAAGGACGGTAAAGTAGTAGAGTTTTCTGCGGAGCAAGGATATGAAGTGTTAAAAAAGCTTCTAGAAACCGATGAAGGAGCTCTTCATTTAGGTGAGGTGGCGCTTGTACCGCACAGTTCACCAGTTTCCAAGCAAGAAGTAATTTTCTATAATACACTGTTTGATGAAAATGCCTCTTGTCACTTGGCGCTAGGCTCGGCCTACCCAATCAATATTGAAGGCGGAGCAAAAATGAGCAAGGAAGAGTTAGAAGCAAAGGGAATTAATACGAGTATGATTCATGTTGACTTCATGATTGGTTCAGCAGAGCTGAGCATTGATGGGGAAACGGCAGAGGGTGTTTTAGAAACGATAATGACTGATGGTGAATGGGCTATCTAAACTTGGGCAGGAGAACTTCTTTTTAAAAGAGAGGTTCTGCTGCTTTTTCTTTTGGTAAAATTAAAAGAAAGATTTTCCAAACTTTCGAAGTGTCAATTTGATTTTTGAGATAAGACGGAAAGGTTTTAGGCTATCGAAAGTGGAAGTAATAGTAGAGATTATAGACAGGGGATAGAGATATGAAAAGGGGTCTATTATTGTTTGTAATTTTCTTCATAATGGCTTCCTCTTCAACTTATGCACTTAGCTGGGCATATAAGTTTGTTGCATGGGAAGGTGGAGTGTATGAAGTAACAGAGGAAGTTGTGGATGCTTCAGACATAGGGAAAAAGATTGGTAAGGTAAAACGGATGGCTGATGATAGGACTGGAGCCTATTATGGCGACACCTCCAACTATTATGAAAAGGGTACGAAGTATTACGCTATTAAGGGAATCGACTCTGGAACTGCCATCGCAGTCGAAGAGCAACAAGATATATGGGTAAAAGCGGTGTACCTCCATGAAGCACCTTTTCATTGGACTGATATTCTTCCATATATGTTGATGGGAATTGCGGCTTTTGTCCTTTTTACTGTTTTTTCCCTAAGGTATGCAAGCAAAAAAGAGCCCCGTCCGCACTAACCAGGGCCATCTATAAGTCTTTAATTATTCTTCGGCTTATACGTATATGGAGCTAACTTCACCACTGGTTCCTTTTCCTTCCGTATGTTCTTCGTAAAAGAGGAACTGACGTTGACATTACTGTCCACTAGCTGTCTTGGTGTAAGTGCCATCCACTGGGCCAGGGATACGTCTTCGAACCGGTCGCTTTTGAACATTTCGAGGAACCAGACCGTTTCATCGCCTGTGTTTTGAATGTAATGTCCGGTGGCGAATGGGACGTAACCGACATCGCCCGCCATGTAATCAAAGGTTCTGGCTGTTCCGTCGCCAAGAAATACGGTCATGCGTGCTTTTCCTGTAAGGTAGTACTGCCACTCATCATTATTCGGGTGCCAGTGAAGTTCCCGCATTCCACCAGGCTTCACTTCCACAAGGGCGGCGGCGACGGTTTTGGAAATTTTAAAAACAGTGGAGTCAACAATACGAACAGATCCTCCGGAAAATTCCAGTGGTGGCTGTTTTAACATTTCGTACTTGAATGGTAATGGAACTTTCCCGTTAGGCGATTGGATAGCCTGTGTTTCAAGAGGTCCGGGGACCTCACTTTGATAGATATAAAGTTGCCCTTTTGGACGGTCGTCAAATGTGCTCTCTGGGACTCCAAAGTTAGCTGATAACACTTCCTTTGGGGTATGGGCAAACCAGTCGGAAATCGAGAGAGTGCTCAAATCGGAAAAATCGCCAGAATCAAAAACCAACAAGAATTCACAATGCTCCAATCCTTGAATGGAATGGGGAATGCCGGGTGGAAAATACCACAAGTCACCAGGTCCGACATCTGCAATGAAATTCCTTCCGTCCTGGTCAACAGCTGTAATGCGGGCACGGCCGAGTATCATATAGGACCATTCTGCCTCTTTGTGCCAATGGAGCTCCCTTACACCACCGGCGGTCAGACTCATATTTACACCAGCCAGAGTGGTGGCGATGGGAAGTTCTCTGACCGTAATCTCTCTGGACCATCCACCATGTTTCAAAATCATAGACGTATCCGAGAAGGAGAAACGCAGATTTGGAACAATTCCAGCATCGGTTTTTGGTGGCACAAGCAAATCAGGATTCTGTAAATCTCTCAGCACGTTTCTGGGACCAAAATCTAATGCTCCAGCACCATCGCTCCTGATAGGTTGAGGAATTCGTTTGTCAATTTTATCATCAGTCATCTAGAATCACCCTTCATTAAAGATAATGGGGAAATACACGCTATTCTATTGGTATGAAGATAACTAAAAAATAGAAGAGGGACAAAATCATGAAAATTACACTACGAGAAATAACAGCTGAAAATTGGCAAAAGGCAATTCAACTAAAAGTTTCAGAGGATCAACAAAACTTCGTGGCATCCAACCTCTATTCCCTTGCACAGGTGCAATTCTTACCGGATTTCAAAGCAATGGGAGTTTATGAGGAAGAGGAAATGATTGGTTTCGCGATGTATGGGATTGATCCGGATGACGGGAATTACTGGATCTACCGGCTGATGATCGACGAAAAATCCCAAGGAAAAGGATTTGGAAAAGCTGCGCTTGATGAAGTATTGAAGGATATTAATAAAGAAAACACCACTTCCATCCCGTTTGTCGTTCTTGGCTATGAACCGACCAACCATCTAGCGAAAAAGTTATATAAAAATGCTGGTTTTGTAGAAACGGAGATTGCTTCGTGGGGGGAGCAGCTTGCTAGGCTGAAGCTAAAATTTTCTGAAGATCGTATAGATGAAAACGTTGTAGTTGCTTCAAACAATCATATAGACTACTACACTGAAATGGCTTTAGATCTCTGGCAGGAAAGCAACAAGGAAGAGTTGCAGGAGTCATTCCAGGAAATCATGGCTTCCAACCGGGACAAGATTCTATTTTACCGCTTAGGTACCGAGTTTGTTTCCTTTATCCATCTCTCTATCAGAGTCGATTATGTGGAAGGGACAGAATCAACTCCAACCGGCTACATCGAAGGGGTATATGTGAAACCAGAGTATAGAAGGAAAGGATACTCTGCAAAGTTAGTAGAAGTAGGCGAGCTTTGGTTAAAAAAGAAAGGCTGTAAGCAAATAGGCTCAGACATCCACTTAGATAATCATGTTAGCTATGATTTTCACATTGGAATGGGGTTTAAGGAATCAAGCAGGTTAATTGCATTTATAAAAGATATAAAGGGGTAATGGTCATGAATCAACTGTTGGAAAGTAATCGAAAAAGCTGGGACAAGGTCGCCCATTATTTTAACGGGGTGGATGCCCTTCCGAGTTATGGGCCGTTTTCACAGACGGAAGATGAATTGAAACTATTGGATGATCTGAAAAATAAAAAGGTGTTGGATATTGGTTTTGGAAGTGGTCATTCCTTAAAATATATGGCGGAGGTAAAACAAGCAGGCGAACTTTGGGGAGTGGACCTTTCTTCTGAGCAGAAATCAGCTGCCGAAAAAACCCTTCAAGGTCTACAACCTCGTTTATTCTGTGCTCCGATGGAACAGGAAATCGACCTTCCAAAAGAGTATTTCGATTGTGTTTATTCCATCTATGCATTGGGGTGGACAACGGATTTGAAGGCAACTTTGAAGTTGATTCATTCTTACCTGAAAGAAGGTGGTAGCTTCCTCTTCAGCTGGGACCATCCATTGTATGCCCATATAAAAAGTGAAAACGGCATTATGACGCTCGAAAGCTCTTACCAACAAGAAGGCCTACACACCTTTGAAAAATTCAAAGGGGAAGATGCACCGATGACAATCCATACAAGAAAACTGGCAACCTACATAAACGAACTGATTCAAGCTGGCTTTACCATTGAACAGGTTGTGGAAAGTGATGCGGGAGCTGGATTTAATGATGAGGAAGCCCCGGTATCGGACCGATACTACTCTCTTTATAAGACTCGCAGATTTCCGTCGACTCTGATAATTAAAGCAAGAAAATAAGGGGGATTAAGATGTTTTTAATAAATGTGGAAGGTGCTGTGTACAGAGAGGACAAGTGGCTGATGATCGAGCGGAGTCACAAGGAGGAACATGCGGCGGGGATGCTTTCCTTTGTTGGAGGAATGGTCGACCCTGAAGGTGCTTCCTCTAATATTTTGGAACGGACATTGAGACGAGAGCTGATGGAGGAAGTAGGCATAAATGTTCAGGAAAAGATGACGTATGTGCGAAATACCTCTTTTGTTTTGGCGGATGGTCAGGAGGTAGTGGACATTGTGTTCCTATGTGAATGGCAGAGTGGAGAACCTTATCCGAAAAGTCCGGATGAGGTAGAGGCTGTTCATTGGATGACGACCGATGAAATTATCAACCACCCGCAGACGGAATTCTATTTACATGATAATATTCGAGAAGCAGCTCGATTAAGAAACCTGCCAAAACAAAGCACAAACGAACAGGAATCCTATCGTTCACGCTGATAGGATAGACATAAGGAGTGAGGTCATATGGCGTTGGTGGAATCGATTCAGCGGGCAATTGAATATATGGAAGAGAATCTGACAGAAGACATAACAATTGAGGATATAGCTAGACATGCAAATGTTTCTTCCTTTCATTTTCAACGGACTTTCGGATTGCTGACAGATACCTCGGTTGCAGAGTATTTGAGAAGAAGAAGGTTGACGCTAGCTGCACAGGAGTTGCTTACAACGGACAACAAGATTATTGATATCGCCTGCAACTATGGTTACGACACTCCCGAGGCTTTCACGAAGGCATTTCGCAGGCAGCACGGCACTTCTCCAACTGAAGTGCGGAGGCATGAAGGGAAGCTGCAAACTTATAACCGCCTGGTCATCCAGGTGACATTGGAAGGGGCAGAACCGATGAAGTATAGTGTAGTGAACAAAGAGGCGTTTACAGTGGCTGGGAAAAAGAGAAGATTCTCTTGTGTTAACGATGAACAGTCTATGGAGATTCCGAAGTTCTGGCAGGACGTAAACCAAGAAGGCTTTACGGATAAGTTATTCCAACTCAATAATGGTCCAATTAAAGGAGTTCTCGGTGTATGTGAAGGAACCACCGAAGAAATGAAAACAGAGCAAGTGATGGACTACTGGGTAGCTGCAGCCATGGAAGGTGACATCCCAGTTGAATTGGATAAGTTAGAGATTCCTGCTTCAAAATGGGTAGTCTTTGAAGTGCACGGCCCGATGCCACATGCCATGCAAGACACTTGGAAGCGCATCTTCTCAGAGTGGTTCCCATCCAACAGCTACGAGCATTCTGGAGCACCGGATTTTGAGTTGTACACAGATGAGGATCCGTCGAACCCGGACCTTTACTCGGAGATATGGATACCGATAAAATAGATAGGAAAAAGGAGTGAGCACTGATCCGATGGATCAGACTCACTCCTTTTCTTTATTTAGGGGTCAGAATTGGTTTCTTCTACTTTGGACAAAATTAAAGGTATTACATAAAGTTTTCGTTCTTAAAAAAGAACAAATAAATTGTTTTATTGAGAACGAAAAGGGTATAATAGTTCTTGTAAGAGAACGTTAGGAGGGAGAGCGTGGTCAGAAAACTTTTAATCGTACTGTTACTATTAAATATTTTTGATGGAGGTGCGACTTACTATGGCCTTCAATTTCATATGATTGAAGAAGTGAACCCTTTGATGAAAGCTCTCTATGAAAAAAGCCCTTTATTATTTCTTTCCTTTAAACTGGGAGTTTCCTTTTTATTATTGTTTTTTATTAAAAAAAACTTGAAATTAAAATCGGTCCTCTTAAAAGTGGTGAGTGCGACAGCTGTTTGTGGATACAGTATGGTTACCATCCTACATATATATTGGATTTTCTATTATATAAATTAAACATACACAATGGGTTAGGATTATTGCCCATTGTGTATGTTGTTTATAAAGGAAGGACTAAGGTAGAAAAGCCCACCATTAATAATCGTTACATGAATCTTCGGCTCATACTGCTCCTGTAGGGCCTTTTTCTCCGTTTCATATGCTTCAGGCTTTTCTTCGTCATCCTCGTAGAAATGCTGTAAAAGTTGGAGATCTTTTTCCCAGCGTTTCCTTGCTTCATCTCCCCATTGGTGATCCTGGCTTGCGATAAATCCATTCACATAATGCTCAAGCCTCGATAGTCCGCTAGCCGGCATGATGATGGGGGTCATGGTAAAACAGAAATCGGGTATTTTAGGTGTCAGGTTCATTCTTTCTACTTTCTCTTGGAACCGTTCCAATATGGTCCCTGTAATCAGGTGAATTCCCAGCGACATGATCACATCCTTCTTGCGATCACATTGATAACTTACTTTCATGTTCACATTCAGCCATGGATGAAGCGGGAGGTGGCCCGCCCCGTTGTGCGCTTGAACATTTTCATAAAGGCGGATATACCCTGCAAGACTCTTCGTGGACTCGAAAATCTGATGCATCCTAGGGGATCCAAAATGGACATGGTCCCCTTTAAGGTCTTCCGAAGCTTGATTACTATCTGTGATCAAGGTCATTTTCATCGGGTTCGGTACCCCCCCCGTCTTTTCGAGATAGTGCCAATAGAAAGGACGGTTCATCAGTTCCTTATCCATATCAATGGTTAACTGAACGGCGAGATGACTATTTGTATTCTCGATGATCTCACAGCTGTTTGCTGTAAAATAACGCTCCAAAAACCTATGAATTTCCCGCTGCTGCATGTGGCTCTTCCTCCTTTTTCATCTGATCGGCAAATTCAATGATAGATGAGAGGTTTTCCATTTTGATTTTCATTTCACCCTCGGACTTGGAGTGGAGCATGATATCTTGAATATGCTCTTCTAGGTTCTTGATCTCCATCTTCGTCAAGATATCATCTAGCTCCCCAATGACACGCTCAAACAGGTTTATTTTTTCATAGAGAAGCTTTAAAATATGCTCCTCAACGGTATTGCTTGTTGCAAAATTGTAGATATGGACATCCCGCTCCTGCCCGAGCCTGTGGATACGACCGATACGCTGCTCCAACCTCATCGGATTCCAAGGTAGATCATAGTTGATGATATGGTTACAGAACTGTAGATTGATCCCTTCGCCCCCTGCCTCTGTGGCAATAAGCACCTGAACATGATTTTTAAACAATTCCCGCATCCAATCTTTTTTCCCGCGCTTGAACCCGCCTCGGAACGGAACGGAGGTAATGCCGTTCTGCTTCAGGAACCATTGGAGGTACATCTGAGTGGCTCTGTATTCCGTGAAAATAATGACTTTATCCTTTACCTTATGAATCAGCTCCAACACTTTTTCCGCTTTGGAATTTCGTCCAACCAGGTCAATCTTTGCAAAAATATTAAGCAGTCCCTGTGACGGTTGGTAATGTGGATTTTCTTGCTGCTTTCTCTCTATCATGTTCTTTACGGTATAATAAACAGCTTCCCTGCTGCTGCATGCCTCCCGCTGTAACGTCATGATTGAGAATTGGCTGGTAATAGGTACATAAGGATCGACCTTCAATTGATTAATCGCTTCATATAAATCCTGTTCCTCTTTGGTGAATTCGATGATACAAGACTCCACATTCCGCTTAGGCCAATCAATTCCAGTGTCACCACGTCTGTTCCGGATCATTACCTTGTTAACCAGCTCTTTTAAATACTCATCGTTTTCAAGCTTGCGATCCTTGGCTCGGAATACCTCGGCAAAATTGCTCTCACTTCCAAGATGACCAGGTTTAAGAAGGGAAACCAAGTTGAATATTTCCTCGACCTTATTTTGAATCGGTGTGGCGGTAAGAAGAAGGCAGAACTTTTTCTTCAGATTCTGCACAAATTCATAGTTTTTGGTTTTATTGTTTTTCAGTTTATGAGCCTCATCAATGATTACCATGTCATACTCCAAGCTGTTGATGATCTCTCTGTGCGGACTCCGCTTCGCCGTATCAATAGAAGAGACGACCACATCACACTGTTCCCACACATAGCTCTTACGCTGTGCGATAGCCGGGATATAGAACTTCTGATTCAACTCGATGGCCCATTGAGAGACAAGGGAAGCGGGAACGAGGATTAATACTTTCTTGACCAATCCACGAATCATATACTCTTTTAAAACAAGCCCAGCTTCAATTGTCTTTCCAAGTCCCACTTCATCGGCAAGTATCGCCTTCCCATTCATTTCTTCGACCACATTCCTCGCTACTTCCAACTGGTGGGGAAGTGGTGTGAGCTGTGGAAGGTGGGAAGGAGCCAGCAACCCTTCGAATTCCGGGATGCTAAGATGGTTTTCTACTTCCAATGCAAGTTTGAATAATTCGTAATTAGCCCAAGGTCCATCATCTGTCATTCGTTTCAGCAGTTCTTCCTGCCATTCCTTGTCAAATACAATCTCTACATTCATTACCGTGCATCCTTTCTGAATTATCCAATTTTTAGTGCGTTGTAAAAGGATAGCGTTTTCATTAGAAAATATTGAAAAATACCTTGTATAAAGACGAACGTTTAGCTATATAAAAATAATAATAGTAAGTGTTTTAGTATTGCCAGAATCCTTTGTCTAATGGTAGGATAATAGTGAGCTTGGAAAGGTGATTTCCCTAACTCAATAAACATGAATGTTGTAACTTCCTATCTAGTATGACCATGTTTGAAAAAAATATTATATTGCGAATGAGAACAAGGGGAGAGACTGTCCACTAAGATGCGGCAGCGCCGAAGGAGCAAGCAAACTAAATGTGAATCTCTCAGGCAAAAAGACTCTTGTTGGACGCAGCTCTGGAGAGTGTTTATTCTTGTTTTGCATGGATAAACCACCAAAGGGGAAAGCCTTCTACATAAGGTAAACTTTCAGGTGCAAGGGACAGAGAACTCTTTTTTGAAAAAAGGAGCTTCTCTGTCCTTTTTTGAGCAAAAAGAGAAATTAGTAGGTTGAAATTCTTTTGGTTACTAAAAGGAGGAGAAAAGTAATGACTGAACTTAAAAGAACACCTTTATATGAAGTGTACAAAGACCATGGTGCAAAAACCATCGATTTTGGTGGATGGGACTTGCCCGTTCAATTTTCAAGCATCAAAGACGAGCACGAAGCGGTGCGTACAACTGCCGGTTTATTCGATGTATCCCACATGGGTGAAATTGAAGTAAAAGGAAAAGACAGTCTTGCTTACCTACAAAAAATGATGACAAATGACGTTTCCAAACTAAAAGACGGTGGCGCGCAATATACAGCGATGTGCTATCCGGACGGCGGGACAGTGGATGATCTTCTTATCTACAAAAAAGCGGACGAAGATTACCTGCTTGTTGTCAATGCATCTAATATCGAAAAAGATTTTGACTGGTTAAAAAGCCATGCCACAGAAGAAGTAGAAGTAACAAATATCTCTGAAAGCATCGCACAATTGGCGATTCAGGGGCCTTTAGCTGAGAAAGTCCTTCAAAAGCTTACAAACACAGACCTTTCAGCAATAAAATTCTTTAAATTTAATGAAAATGTAAATATCGATGGTGTCTCTGCACTTGTTTCCAGAACCGGCTATACAGGAGAAGACGGCTTTGAAATCTACTGCCACCAGGAAGATGCGGTTCACCTCTGGAACAAGCTACTTGAGGCCGGCAAAGAAGATGGACTTGTACCATGTGGATTAGGCTCGCGTGATACATTACGTTTTGAAGCTAATCTTGCTTTATATGGACAGGAGCTATCAAAGGATATTACCCCTATCGAGGCAGGCATCGGTTTTGCTGTAAAAACGAACAAAGAAGAAGATTTCTTTGGAAAAGAAGTATTGAAAGAACAACGAGAAAACGGTGCTCCACGCCGCATTGTAGGAATTGAAATGATTGACAAAGGAATTCCGCGTCACGGCTATGAAGTGTTTGTTGGTGAGGAAAAAATCGGTGAGGTGACAACTGGTACACAGTCTCCTACCTTAAAGAAAAATATCGGCCTAGCGTTAGTGGATAAGAAGTTCACGGAGCTTGAAACCGAAGTTGAAGTACAGGTGCGGAAGAAACGCCTGAAAGGGAAAGTGGTCAAAACACCTTTCTACCAACGACCAAAAAACTAGACTCTTATTATATAAATTAAGGCTCTGTTAAACGCCGCTGTTGCTCTCCACAAAAGGCTTCGCTTTCCGCGGGGCGACCTTGAGCCTCCTCGCTTCGCTGCGGGGTCTCAAGATTGTCGCTACTCTCCCGCTGGAGTCTACGCCTTTTGCTCCAAGCAACAGCTAGAAATCTTATTTTTTATCACCATCTAACTTCAAAGAGCTTAAATTAAAAAAACCCAAAACGAACCGGAGAGGGGAACTCACATGAAACATCGTTATTTACCGATGACAGACCAAGACATCCAGGAAATGCTGCAAGTAATCGGTGTAGAGAACATAGAAGAACTTTTTTCAGATATCCCAGAAAGCGTCCGCTATGACGGAGAACTGAAAATCAAAAAGGCAAAATCTGAATCAGAATTGATGCGTGAACTTAGTGATTTGGCTGCAAAGAACAAAGATCTACGCAAGCATGCCTCCTTCTTGGGAGCTGGCGTTTATGATCACTACATGCCGGTTATCGTAGATCACGTCATTTCCCGTTCTGAATTTTATACAGCATACACACCTTACCAACCTGAGATTTCTCAAGGGGAACTGCAAGCAATCTTTGAATTCCAAACCATGATTTGTGAACTGACAGGCATGGACGTTGCAAACTCCTCTATGTATGATGGCCCAACAGCCTTTGCAGAAGCGGCGATGCTTGCATGCGGTCATACCAAAAAGAAGAAAGTGCTTATCTCAGGTGCTGTACATCCTGAAGCGAAAGCGGTAGTTACATCGTACGCAAAAGGTCAATATGTGGAAGTTGTTGAAATTCCAACGAAAGACGGAGTGACAGATGTAGCGGCACTTGAAGAAATGATGTCTTCAGACGTTGCAGCGGTTATGGTTCAATATCCAAACTTCTTTGGTCAAATCGAACCCCTTCAAGAGATTGAAAAACTTGCCCATACAGATAAGGGAATGTTCGTTGTTTCTTCCAATCCATTGGCGCTTGGTGCTTTGACTCCTCCAGGTAAATTTGGCGCTGATATTGTAACAGGTGATGCACAGCCGTTCGGTATACCAACCCAATTCGGTGGACCTCACTGCGGTTATTTTGCTGTAACAACTAAATTGATGCGTAAGGTTCCGGGTAGATTAGTAGGTCAGACAGTGGATGAGGAAGGCCAACGCGGATTCGTTCTTACGCTTCAAGCACGTGAACAGCATATCCGCCGTGACAAAGCGACTTCTAACATCTGTTCCAATCAGGCATTGAACGCACTTGCTGCCTCTGTTGCCATGACGGCACTTGGCAAAAAGGGTGTGAAGGAAATGGCCGTTCAAAACATCCAAAAAGCGCAGTATGCTAAACGCACTTTAGAAGCGGCGGGGCTTGAAGTAACGTTCAGCGGACCATTCTTCAACGAGTTTGTTGTTAAGCTGTCCACTCCAATTAAAGAAGTCAATCGTAAGCTTCTTGAAAAAGGATTGATTGGTGGTTACGACTTAGGTACTTACTATCCTGAGCTTGAAAACCACATGCTACTTGCGGTAACTGAACTGCGATCAAAAGAGGAAATCGACACACTAGCGAGAGAAATGGGGGCTCATCAACAATGAAAAAGCAAAATCAACCACTCATTTTTGAAATGTCCAGAGAAGGTCGTATCGGATACAGCCTACCTGAAAACGATGTACCAGAAGTAGATTTAGCAGAACTTTTCCCAAGCGAATACATCCGCGAGGAAGCGCCGGAACTTCCGGAAGTTTCCGAGCTTGATATTATGCGTCACTATACGGCATTAAGTAATCGTAACCACGGTGTGGACTCTGGGTTCTACCCGCTTGGTTCTTGTACGATGAAGTATAACCCGAAAATCAATGAAAACGTAGCTCGCTTCCCAGGTTTCGCACATATCCATCCGTTGCAGGATGAGTCAACTGTGCAAGGTGCGTTGGAGTTAATGCACGACTTGCAAGAGCACCTAATCGAAATAACAGGAATGGACGAAGTGACACTGCAACCTGCAGCAGGTGCGCATGGTGAGTGGACAGGACTTATGATGATTCGTGCTTTCCATGAGGCAAACAATGATCATAACCGTACAAAAGTTATCGTTCCTGACTCCGCACACGGAACAAACCCGGCATCTGCAACAGTAGCTGGTTTTGAAACTATTACCGTAAAATCCGACGAGAACGGGTTGGTAGACTTAGAGGATCTTCGCAGAGTGGTAGGGGAAGATACGGCTGCATTGATGCTGACCAACCCCAACACGCTTGGACTATTTGAAGAAAACATTCTTGAGATGGCCAGCATCATCCATGATGCAGGCGGAAAGCTCTATTATGACGGAGCAAATCTGAATGCGGTTCTAAGCAAGGCTCGCCCAGGGGACATGGGCTTTGATGTGGTTCACTTGAACTTACACAAAACATTCACAGGCCCTCACGGTGGCGGTGGCCCTGGTTCCGGTCCAGTCGGGGTAAAAGCTGATTTAATCCCTTACTTCCCAAAACCTTTGGTAGTGAAAAAAGAAGACGGCACGTTCGGATTTGATTATGACCGTCCAGAATCTATCGGCCGTGTGAAGCCATTCTACGGTAACTTCGGCATCAACGTTCGTGCTTACACGTATATCCGTTCTATGGGTCCGGATGGATTGAAAGCAGTAACGGAATATGCCGTATTGAATGCGAACTACATGATGCGCCGCTTGGCAGAGCACTACGACCTGCCGTTTGACAGACATTGTAAGCACGAATTCGTGTTGAGCGGTAAGCGTCAGAAGAAGCTTGGCGTACGTACTTTGGACATTGCCAAACGCTTACTTGACTTTGGCTACCACCCGCCAACAATCTACTTCCCACTGAATGTGGAAGAATGCATCATGATCGAGCCTACAGAAACGGAATCAAAAGAAACATTGGATTCCTTCATTGACGCAATGATCCAGATTGCGCGTGAAGCAGAAGAAAATCCAGAAGTAGTGCAAGAAGCACCTCATACGACAGTGATTAAGAGATTGGATGAAACGCTAGCAGCGCGTAAGCCTGTGTTGCGTTATAAGAAGGAAGCTTAATTGGGATTATGAATGGAGAGATGGGACGGGGCGACCTGTCCTCTTTTTTTTTATGTAGTTGAAAACTTGCGGAAGTGGTGAGTGTGCATGTTTTTGTCGAATTATTGATATAATCGAATTTTTGTTGATATATCGTGAAAATTATTGATAAAACTCAAAAATTATTGATATATTGAAATTTTTACTGATATATTCCATATTTTGTTGATATCCGCAGCATCCCGACTCCATTTTATCCCCAAATTGTCACAAAACAGTACACCTGACTGCTTATCACTTCTCAAACTTCCCAAAAACCCTTAAGATAAAACTAGAACCAAAGGGAGGGAACGCAAATGTACTATGAGCAAACCTATAAAGCAAGAGAAGAGCTACTTGAACTATTAAAAGGGATCTCAGAAGAACAACTGCACCAAAAGCACGAAAACCTCTGGACCGTCTCTCAAAACGTAGAGCACTTATATTTAATTGAAAACAAAATTACCAATGGCCTAAGAAAAGCGATTGAAGTAAAGAATGAAGTGGAAGAAAAAGAATTGCCTCTTGCAAAAATGCTTGCTAATAGAACATATAAGGTGGAAGCACCAGAAGACATCACTCCATCTGAACATCCATACACCAAAGCTGAGCTAACCGAGCTACTGGAGCAATCCAGAACTAACCTAAATACATTCATTCAAGAAGTGGATGATGAAGCGCTACATAAATATGGCTTCAATCATCGCTGGATAGGCGATCTTTCCGCACAGCAATGGGTGCAGCTGATTGGCTTCCATGAACGTCGACACATTGAGCAGATCAACCAAACAATAAATAATACCGTCCAATGAATACAAAAGAGCACTTGCAGTTACTCACCCTGCAAGTGCTCTTATCTTTATGCTATTTCCGCATACAATGTTGTTTTTTCGTATGGTTGAACTAACCGTACTATTCCTTGCTACCGTGCTCTTTTCTTAACTGTACAGAACGGCTTTCATGCCTATTTTAGATAATTTAAGCTGTAAAAAGTCCAATTGCCGATTTTTTACTAGTAAATAGAAAAGAGCTCTATTAGTTCTTCGTTCTAATTTTACCGCCCCAGCGCTTGAAACCGCCTTTAAGTGAATAAAGTTGGGTGTAGCCTTTTCGCTTCAGCATTTGAGCTGCACGCCCACTGCGCATGGTGTTTTGGCAATAAATATAGACTGGTTGGTCTTGACGTACCTCTCTCATTCTCATTTTCATCTGAGATAGAGGAATATTTCTCGCGCCCAAGATGTGCCCGCCTTCAAACTCTTTTGGTTCACGAACATCAATCAATTGAGCTTTACGATAACCAGCGCGAAATTCTTCTTCCGTTAAGGTTGTAAGAATTTTACGTTGATAGATGAACATAATCACTGAATAGGCAATGAATGCTGCCAAAATTCCTAACGTTACGTATAAAGCCAAACTAGACAACCCCTCTTTTTCTTTTTCTACCAAAGTATATTATATAAAAGCTGGACCAAAATGTCATCCTTTTCTACTATTCATATAAAAAAACTGCCAAGCTTTAACTTTGAAATTATAGGGGAGTTTTGATAGACTAATTTATCATAAAGAAATAAAAGAGGTACATAACATGACCAAAGAAATCTGGAGGTTCATTGACTCTAGGGATCAATCTCCTGCATTCAATATGGCGCTTGATGAAGCGTTATTAGAATGGCACAGCGAAGGCATAATTCCACCCACCATCCGATTTTACGGTTGGAATCCTCCGACTTTATCTGTCGGTTATTTTCAAAAAGTAGAAAAAGAAATCAATTTGGATCGCGTAAGAGAATTGGGTCTTGGATTTGTAAGAAGACCAACTGGAGGCCGCGGCGTCCTTCATGATAAGGAACTGACATATAGTGTCATCGTCTCTGAAGAACATCCAGACATGCCTCAAACTGTCACAGAGGCATACCGGGTGATTTCAGAAGGTATACTGGAAGGATTCAAGGCACTTGGACTTGATGCATACTTTGCCATTCCAAGAACAGAGGAAGAGAAGGAAGGGCTTAAAAATCCACGTTCCTCCGTATGTTTTGATGCACCATCCTGGTATGAGCTTGTGGTGGAGGGAAGAAAGGTTGCCGGCAGTGCACAGACACGTCAAAAAGGTGTAATCCTGCAGCACGGTTCCATCCTACTAGATATTGATGAAGACTTACTTTTTAGCCTATTCAACTACCCTAGTGAACGGGTGAAGGAACGGATGCAGAAGAACTTCAAAAATAAAGCGGTGGCGATCAATGCCCTTCGCGATACTCCAGTAACTATTGAAGAAGCAAAAAAAGCTTTTTATGATGGCTTTGAAAAAGGATTGAACATTACGCTTGAACCACATGAGCTAACGGAAGCGGAACTCGCTGAAGTTTATGCCATAATGCAAAAAAAATATTCCACAGACGAGTGGAATTATAAAAGATAACGAGGAGCATATTTCTCGTTATCTTTTTGTTTTGTACTACATGTAGTAGGGTAGTGTAAAGAGTTGACTAGATATGTAAAAGTCAAGAATGGAAAATAAAAAAATATTTTTCGTCAAATAGAAAGGATTTTCTTAAAACGTTGATACAGTAGGCTCCCTATATTTCGTAAAAATGCGCAAGCGACAAAAAAAGTCATTCTGCCTCGAAAATAGATTATAATCTTCGTTTCTCTTGATATTCCTCCCTAATTTGACGGTTTTACAATTTGACAAATTTAGATTTATTCTGCGGAAAATCAATATATAGTAGTGTCGAAAAATAAACACATACTATATATGGGTATTATACTTGTCTAATCGGGTATATGTATGGTAAGTTATGTGTAATTAAATTCATGATGGACTTTTATAAAGTCCATCATGAAATTTAGAGGAGTTGTAATAATGACGATTGCTATTAATGAAAACAAATTGAAAATCAATGTAGAACGCTTGAACAAGGACATCGGCTTGTTTCCTCAAGTACACCCCATTTCAGAGGACATGACCACCACACATAAAGGTGTTTCCCGCCTGGTCATGCTCGATCGTTACGCATTCAAAGATACAGAGAAAGTAACCCTTACAGCTGGAGATTTTGTTGTATTAACGATAAAAGAAGATCCTAAATTCCCTGCAAGAGGTCTTGGTTATATACAAGACATTGACTGGTCTACCAAAAAGGCTTCTGTACTAATTGAAGAAGAGTATCGTGGAGTTTTGACAAAGCAAGGTGAAGCCGAAACGGGCGTTGTCGTTCGTTCCCTGGATGTCATTGAGAAGCCTCTGGAAGTCTTTTACGAGCAAATTGCCAAACGTAACGCAAAAGGCTTGGCAGCGGTAGAAACGACAGAAGAGAAGCGCCAGGAATGGTTTGAAAAGTTCTATCATGAATTGGTTAACATGAACTTTGTTCCAGCAGGACGTGTGTTATACGGAGCTGGGGCAGACACAGATGTAACTTATTTCAACTGTTACGTGATGCCGTTCGTACAAGATTCTCGTGAAGGAATTTCAGAACACCGTAAACAAGTAATGGAAATCATGAGCCGCGGAGGCGGAGTTGGTACAAACGGATCAACGCTTCGTCCACGAAACGCGCTGGCAAGAGGGGTGAACGGTAAATCCTCTGGTAGTGTCTCCTGGTTGGATGACATTGCAAAATTAACACATCTTGTGGAACAAGGTGGATCAAGACGTGGTAAATCAGCTTAAGTGCCTCGTCTATAAACAAACCTCGTGAATTGCTGGAAAGTCTTTTATGACTTGTTGGCTACAACGTGACTGGAAACGGTGAGCGTGAATGCTTAAAAACAACAAGCGGTCAAAGATAATCAGCAGCCAAGCACCTGTGAAATGGTGAAGGTTCAACGACCATCGAAAACATGCCGAAGTATGGCAGAAGTGAGTAGAGTAGGATTCAAGCGAATCCGAAGTGCGAGGACACTTTAAAAAGTGTAAGATATGGTCTGAACTCTATGGTGACATAGAGAGTCGATTAAGCGAATCGGCGTAACGAAATGGCTCAAATGATTATGCTAGCAGACTGGCATCCGGATATCGTAGAATTCATCATCTCCAAAATGCAAAACCCGAGAATTTTACGCTACCTAATTGAAAATACAAATGACGAAAGCATCAAGAAAGCTGCAGAGGACAAGTTGAAGTTCACGCCATTAACAGATCAGGAAATCACGATGTACCAATCTGTTACAAACTTCAAACACATCCCTGGATATGGCGGATTTACAGAAGCCATCATCAAGGATGCTGAACAGAAACTAAAAGTTGGCGGAACTTACACGGTTCATAACTCAGAGTTCCTGACAGGAGCCAACATCTCCATTACCTTAACGAAAGAGTTTATGGAAGCTGTTGAAAACGACGCTGACTTTGATCTTCGTTTCCCAGATGTGGAAGCATACGATAAAGACGAAATGGCCATCTACAATGAACAGTGGTCAGAAGTTGGAGACGTGCGAGAGTGGGAGAAACTTGGTCACAAGGTGAGAGTGTACAGAAAGATTAAGGCGAAAGAACTTTGGAACCTGGTCAATATTTGTGCAACCTACTCAGCTGAGCCTGGAATCTTCTTCATCGACAATGCTAACGATATGACAAATGCAAAAGCATATGGACAAAAGGTTGTAGCAACCAACCCATGTGGGGAACAACCCCTCGCACCATTTTCTGTCTGTAACTTAGCAGCTGTTAACTTGGCTCAATTTGCGGATAAGGAAACGAAAACAGTAAACTTTGAAAAGCTGAAACAAACAGTGGAAGTCGGCGTAAGAATGCAAGATAACGTTATCGATGCAACGCCTTACTTCTTAGAAGAAAATAAAAAGCAAGCATTAGGTGAACGCCGTGTTGGTTTAGGAGTAATGGGTCTTCACGATCTTCTAATCTATTGCGAAACAGAATACGGTTCTGAAAAAGGCAACGAGCTTGTAGACAAGGTTTTTGAAACGATTGCAGTTACAGCGTATCGTGCTTCCGTTGAACTTGGAAAAGAAAAGGGAAGCTTCCCGTTCTTAGAAGGTGCTACAGAAGAAGAAACCAACCGTCTTCGTGACGCATTCACGAAAACAGGCTTCATGAGCAAAATGCCGGAAGACATTAAAGAAGGTATCTTGTCTTCTGGAATCCGTAACTCTCACCTATTAACAGTAGCTCCAACCGGATCTACAGGAACAATGGTAGGGGTGTCAACTGGACTTGAGCCATACTTCTCCTTCTCTTACTTCCGCAGTGGACGTTTAGGGAAGTTTATCGAAGTTAAAGCCGACATTGTACAAGAGTACCTGAATGCCAACCCTGGAGCGGATGCAGAGAACCTTCCGAACTGGTTCATTTCCGCGATGGAGTTAGCTCCAGAAGCGCATGCCGATGTACAATGCATCATCCAAAATTGGATTGACAGCTCTATTTCCAAAACGGTAAACGCTCCGAAAGGATATTCAGTTGATCAGGTCAAGAAAGTATACGAACGTCTTTACAAAGGTGGAGCAAAAGGTGGTACCGTTTATGTAGACGGAAGCCGTGACTCCCAAGTATTGACGCTGAAAGCGGAAGAAAACACCATGGATGATAGTGAACAGATTCAGATGGAAGACGTGGTAAAGAAGCCGGTTGTACTTGTTGAAACAATTAACGATCTGCGTTCAACCAATGTTCAATTCGGATCTGAAGTCGGAAATACATGTCCGGTTTGCCGAATAGGAACTGTTAAGGAAATTGGCGGATGCAATACGTGTACGGATTGCGGTGCCCAACTGAAGTGTGGTCTATAAATAAAATAATATTGTAATCAGATAGAGTACATCCCGATGGATGTGCTCTTTTTTGTATGTTTGCTGCACATAATTTTCACATAAAATGGAAAAAGTAAGACTACCATTTAGAACTGGAGATTCCCCATGCAAAATTTGATTAAAGTATTAATTCCAAGGCAATTGTTCATGATGCTTATTTTATCGACAGGTTTATTGAATCATGTCATTTTAATTCCTAATTTACTCGATGCAGGTGGAAGGGATAGTTGGGTAAGTGTTTTGCTTGCTTTTCCTATTGCCCTTTTTTTTATATGGCTCATTTACTTTATTGTAAAAAACAGTCCGCCAGAGGGCTTTTTTGCTTGGATAGAAAAGAGGGGAGGAAAGGTTGTATCATTCCTACTTTCATTTCCCGTTGTGCTTTTCTTGTTTGTTAGTGCATTTATAACGATAAGGGATTTACTAATATGGTTGAATTCTTATTTTTTATCTGATGCTTCTCTTACGGTAATAAATATGATTGTAATCATTGTGTGCTTCATTATTGCCGCTGGAGGTGTCAAGTATATGGCAATTTCCAGCGGTGTATTATTACCAATCGTGATGATTTTTGGGATTTTCATAGCTATCACCAACACTTCCATTAAAGATCCGAGTCTTCTTTTTCCTATATTAAGTGAAGGGTATATGCCTATTTGGAAGGGGATGGTGTATGCTCTTTCTGGTCTACTCGAAGTATATATCGTAGTGCTATTGCAACCTTTTTCACAAGAGAGGATTAAATTTCATCAGTTATTTATCCTTCTTACAATATTGACCATATTAATGTTGGGCCCTTTGACAGCCTCCATAATGGAATTTGGGCCAACAGAAGCCACAAACCTAAGATATCCTGCTTATGAACAGTGGCGGGTCTTGAATATTGGAGATTACATCTCACACCTCGACTTTTTTGCCCTTTTTCAATGGTTGAGTGGTGCTGTTATCAGAGTCGGATTGTTCATCTATTTGCTGTCCCGCTTTTTTTCTAAAAAGCAAAACCACTATAAGCCAAATCGTATAGTAGTTGGAATAATATTTTCCATGCTATTTATGCTTACTTATATTAGAATGGAAACTTATTATTTTTATGAATTCATTTATCGTTATTTTTTACCAGCATGTATGGCTTTCTTCCTTTTTCAAATACTAATATCAGCCTTTCTTCTGTTAGTTCTAAAAAAGAGGGATGAAAAGAATGGAAAAAATCGAAGAAACCAATCTACATACTGATTTACCCTTGAAAGAGAAAGTCAGCCTTTTGAAAAATCAGTTTCTTAAAAGCCAAGACTTTACATGGATTAAACAACAGAAAGAGTCAGATGAATATGAAATTACCTATTTCGAAACCATGGTTGATGTCCAACATCTTAATCAGTACATTCTGCCAAGACTAAGTGAAAGTAAAGAAATATCTATGAAGGAACATCTAAAGACTGTTTTTCAAGTGAAGGACCTGACTGAGGAGGCAGTTGAGGATATTTGCTCCTATCTTCTAGAAGGAAATATCCTTTTTATATTTGAGGAAGGATTGTTCAGTTTAGAATTAACGGATCTCCCTAAACGGCAACCGGAAGAATCGGCTTTAGAAACGTCCATTAGAGGCCCAAAGGATGGTTTTGTCGAGGACTTAAGGACTAACATCTCCCTTGTAAGAAGGAGAATGAATACCACAACACTCTGCCTTGAAAAATACACTATAGGAAAGCGCAGTAAAACGAAAGTGGCATTAATGTACCTGAGTGATGTCATTAATAAGGACGTGCTGATAGAAATAAAGAGAAGGTTGGAAAATGTGGAAACAGATGTGCTGACCTCTACATACGAATTAGAGTCATTGGTTAGGGACAAACCATATTCCATTTTTCCCAGTATGGATTTCACAGGGAGGCCTGACTTTATCGCACAATCACTTAATCAAGGGAGATTTGTGTTATTTGTGGACGGCAATCCAACGGTTACGTACGCTCCAATCAGCTTATTAGTACAGACTAAATCTCCAGAGGACAGTTATATTAATTATGCGTATGTTTCCTTAGAGAGGGTAATCCGTATGCTTGGGATTATGATTTCCGGTTTTCTCCCAGGATTGTGGATTGCATTCTCCTCCTTCAATATTGAACAAATACCATATTTGCTCGTTGCCACCATTTCTGTGTCACGCTTTGGCTTGCCCCTTTCAGCAGCTGTTGAAATGTTTATCATTTTGTTTTTATTTGAGTTGTTTAATGAAGCTGGAATTCGCCTGCCACAAGCAATCGGTCAAACAGTGGCTGTTTTGGGAGGGTTAATTGTAGGGGATGCTGCAATTAGGGCAGGACTCACCTCACCAACCATGCTGGTAGTTGCAGCAATAACCTATATTGCATCTTTTACACTAGTTAACCAGTCCCTCAGCTCGGCTGTAACAATCATTAGATTTTCCATTATCATTCTGAGTACCATATTTGGACTCTTTGGTGTGGTGTTAGGGTTTATTTTAGCCGTGTTTTATTTCTCGACTTTAACATCCTTTGGAGAACCTTACTTGGGATCTCTGGCACCGATAAGTGCATCAGAAATATTAAAGTCCTTTCTGAAGCTCCCTGTCCAGTTATACCGTTCCAGAGGCGCTGCCACAGATACGGATGACTCCAACAGAGGTAACCAAGTATGAAGAAAATTTCTTTAATCTTACTTTCAGCAATCACATTATCATTAGCAGGTTGTGCAGGAATTAAAAATATTCAAGATTTGACCTATATTGTAGCTATCGGAATGGATTATGATGAGACAAGTGAGGAATATATCGTCTATTTGCAGGGGTTGAATTTCGCTAATATCGCCAAGCAGGAAGGTGGAAAACCGGTAGGGCCAGTCCCGATTTATATTGCATCTGCAAGAGGAGAATCCATCAACCTAGCCATCGGTAAACTTTATAAAAAATCAGAGCCACCCATTTATTTTGGACATGTAAGGACGCTTGTCTTAAGTCAAAAACTTGTTAACGATAGAGCGGAACAAGTACTGGAGGAAATTGCACGGAACCGTTCGGTCAGGCACCGCCTCCGTTTAGTAACGACAAAAGAGAGTATTGAGGAGGTGCTAAATACCAAAGCACTTTTCGACTATCCTGCAGTCTATACGGTACTTTATAGAGAAAAGGGTAAGGGCCTTGCTCAAGATGAGTTGAATCCGACCTCTCTCCTATATTTTTTAAGGGACTATTATGAGCCAATGGGGATTGCTAAAATACCGGTTGTTAAAATTGATAGGGATACATGGTTCGCAGATGAAGATTATCCGATTTTGTATTTAGACGGATTTAGCGTATTTTCCAATCAAAAATATATTAAAAACATACCTGTAGAGGATTCAATCTTTATTGAATGGCTTCTGGAAAAGAGAATTTCCCTCAATGAGAAAGTAGAAGAGGACGGCAAGCTTTCCGTTGTCCTAAACATCGATCGCCCTAAATTGAAAATTAAATACGATAAAAACTCTTCAGAGCCGAAAGTGAATATGGAAATATCGGTTAATGCAGATGTTGTGGGGAAAATGAGGGAGATTCCCATAGATAAATTAACTGCTATCATTGAAAAAAATTTAAAAGAGAAAGTAGAGAGAATTTATGCGGACGGAATCAAAGAACAATTGGATTTATTTAATCTTGGAGAGAACTGGTACAGGAAACACCCAAAATCATACAATAAGTTAAAAACAACAGGAGAGTTCTATTTAAAGGAGGACTCTTTACAGGAAGTTAAGGTTAATGTACAAATATTGAATTTTAACGCCTATGAATATGAAAAATATGGTTAAGGATTTATCGATAGATGCATACTTGAAGTAACCGAAAAGTTCCCTCCTGTAACAAAACCCTAACTTGTCAACCCTCTAAAGTTAGGGTATCATTTTAAATGACGGCTTAGAACGTGGATTGGAAATGGAGGGATATTATGCCTACCCCAAGTATGGAAGACTACATAGAACAGATTTACATGTTAATTGAAGATAAAGGATATGCACGCGTATCAGACATTGCCGAAGCATTGGCAGTACATCCCTCTTCTGTAACAAAAATGGTCCAGAAACTGGATAAGGATCAATACTTAATTTATGAAAAATATCGCGGGCTTGTTCTGACCTCCAAGGGGAAGAAGATTGGTAAGCGGTTGGTATATCGACACGAGTTACTAGAGCAGTTCTTAAGAGTGATAGGCGTGGACGAAGAAAATATCTATGAAGATGTGGAAGGCATTGAACATCACCTGAGTTGGAATGCGATAGATCGTATTGGGGATCTTGTTCAATTCTTTGAAGAAGAGAAAGAACGGGTGGAAGCTCTGCAATCCATCCAGAAACAAAATGAAGATAATCAATAAAAAGATAGACCTTGTCAAGTGACAGTGAGGTCTGTCTTTTTTTTGATTACAACAAGGAAAATGGTATATTTCCCCTTCTTGCTTATTAGAAATGTAAGAGGAAGAGTCACGGCTTGGTGTGATGGAGGGGATGCCATTGAAGATAGATGGTGTATTTTCAGGGGGCGGAATAAAAGGTTTTGCATTGATTGGGGCATTGCAGGCGGTGGAAGCAAGGGGGCTGAAGTACCAGCGACTAGCAGGGACAAGTGCAGGGTCCATTGTTGCTGCTTTCACAGCAGCTGGCTATTCCGCAAACGAAATTTACAATATGCTCGATGAAACAGACATTATGAATTTTTTGGATCAAAGAAGGACTCTATTGCCATCACCGATAACCAAGTGGTTGTTATTATATTGGAGACTTGGACTATATAAGGGAGACGTCTTAGAGAAATGGCTAGAACAGAAGCTAGCAGAAAAGGGGGTTAGGACATTTGGAGATCTTCCAAAGGACCAGCTAAGAATCATTGCTTCCGACCTCACCAGTGGAACAATTGCAGTCTTACCAGATGATCTTCCCAGATACCATCTCGACCCCAAGAAGTTTTCAGTTGCAAAGGCGGTAAGGATGAGTTGTAGCATCCCTTATTTTTTTGAACCAGTTAAAATAAAAGGAAAAGGTGTGACCTATCTATTTGTAGATGGGGGAGTATTAAGTAATTTTCCAATCTGGCTATTCGATAATGACCGGATACCAAAAGTTAGACCTGTACTAGGGATTCAGCTTAGCGCTAAACAAGAGGATCGTCCGGTCAATCAGATTAACAACGCCATCACTATGTTTGGTGCCTTGTTTGAAACAATGAAGGATGCGCATGATGCAAAACATATATCTAGTCGTCACGAGAAGGACGTAATTTTTATACCGATGGACCATATCGCGGTAACAGAATTTGCGTTGACCGAAGAACGAAAAAGAGGGCTTGTGGAAATTGGTAAAAAGAGAGCGGAGGCATTTTTGATGAAGTGGTGCTACTGACATAGAAAAACCGAGCTTTCTAATTAGAAGAAAGCCCGGTTTTTCTTTTTGCCCTTTTTCCCTTCGATGACGGTCAGATGGGAAGGGGTCTTACGTTTTGGAACGGACGGTTTGGAGCTAGCACGGTCCCTGCTAGTGATAGGACTAACATTGGGTTTTGCACTGCCTGGGGCTGCATATCGCTTTTTCGATTGCTTGACAGCTTTACTGTATCTGGCATCCGTTTTCCCTCCGATTCTACCTTGGATAAAATAGCGGAAAATCAGATAAAAAACGGTTGCTCCTCCTACAATTAAAAGGAGATTCGTAAATAACCCTCCTGGATTGCTAAATAATTCAATGATTAAATAAAAAGCTGCTAAGGAAACGAGGGTAAAGAATATTGGTTTTCGATAGCTTCTCTTCATTTTCGCCACCTCCCAGGTAACCAGTATGCTTATTTTTAACGGTTACCACCACTGATTGTTTTAATAGTATATTTTCTAGGATAAGGCTTGTTGCAGATTTTTATACTATTTCTTCTGTAATCTTTTTCTCGGAATCTTGTTCGAGCTCCAGAAGTTTGTTGAAAGAATGGATGGCAACTTCCACTTGGTCGTCCGTTGGTTCCTTCGTTGTTAATAGTTGTAACCAAAGGCCAGGATACCCTAAAACTTTTAAAACAGGAATATCACGTACTTTGTTAGTAAGCTGTAAGACTTCAAAAGAAATTCCCAGAACAACAGGAATGAGTGCTAGACGATTGACTACTCGCAGCCAAAGAGGGTCTAGTGGAACCAGTAGATACACAAAGAATCCGACAATGACTGTGAACAGGATAAAGCTGCTTCCACATCTGTAATGCAATCTTGATTGTGCTTGGATATTGCTTACAGTTAATTCTTTCCCGTTTTCGTACGCGTTAATCACTTTATGCTCGGCACCATGATATTGAAATACCCTTTTAATAATCGGGGTAAAGGAAATGAAGTATATGTATGTCAATAAAAGCATTAATTTAAAAACTGTTTCTACTAAAACTTGAGCAAAATCGCCTGGAAATATCGGTTTTGTTAGTTCTGCCAAAAAGACAGGGACAAGCGTGAAAATGAACTTTGCAAAAATAAAAGATAAAATACCGACTGCAGCTACACTTAGAACCATTTCAAGTTTGGATGGTTCTTTTTTATTATAAATCTCTTCCTCATCTTGACTTGGATCTACATCATAGCGCTCCGTGGAGAAGTTCAAATGTTTGGATCCGTTACCTGCCGCTTCTACAATCGCGACAATCCCGCGTAAAAAAGGAATCTTTTTTAAAGACTGTAATGTCGGATTTGTTTTCCTAGGGACGTGAAGGTATTCGATGGAATCATCTTTTCTGCGGATGGCTGTCACGTAATGGCGTTTTCCGCCGAACATAACACCCTCCACCACAGCCTGTCCACCATAAACAGGTTTTGAATATTTTGACATAAATAGCACCAACCTAACTTTTCTAAGAAGAAAAAATTTCTATTACTTAATATTCTACCCGAATCTTCAAAAAACCTCTACTCCCTGAGATTCTTTGTTGGAAAAAGTATGGTGTTTTTGTATGGTTCTGCGATTCTTATGGAAAGATATGTTTATAAATGTGGAAGAGAGGAAGACATGCGATGAGTGAAAAAAAGCAATTGGAACAGAACCAAAGAGAAGAGCCGATGAGCTTTATGACAAAAGTCATCATTACCGGATTTATAGGTGGTGTATTTTGGAGTCTTATCGGATATTTTGCGTACATGTTCAGCTTCACTGAAATCAGCCCGAATGTGGTCCTCCAGCCTTGGGCTTTAGGAGATTGGAAAAAAGGGTGGCTTGGTCATATAATCAGCGTCATTCTACTTGGACTGTTCGGCATAGGAGCAGCCTTGATTTATGCAACCATATTAAAAAAGTTCCAGCAATTCTGGATTGGCATCGTATATGGGGTTGCGATTTGGGGACTCGTTTTCTTTTTGTTGAATCCCATGTTTCCTTCCATTAAAACAGTGATGGAACTTACACTTAATACGAACGTAACAAATGTATGCTTATACATTCTGTTCGGGGTGTTTGTTGGATACTCTATCTCTTTTGAGTACAATGAAATGCAGAACCAAGATCAACACTCCAAACAGCAGACACAATCCTCATCGAATGAGTAGTAGGGAATAGCGGAATGTGATAGAATGTTCAGTAATTGGACATTCTTTTCTTTATGGATTCGGGTGTCGTTTATAGTTTATTTCACAGAAAGAGGAGATTTAGGAATGCGCTTACTTGTTCTTAACGGGCCCAACCTAAACCGATTAGGACTAAGGGAACCAGCAGTATATGGCAAACAAACATTGCAGGACTTAGAAGCGCAACTACAGATGTTCGCAAAAAATCATTCATGTGAGCTGGACAGTTTTCAAAGCAATCATGAAGGGGAGCTTATAGATAAGCTTCACGATGCGGAAGGTCACTATGATGGGATAGTCATGAACCCAGGGGCGTTCACCCATTACAGCTATGCCATACGCGATGCCATTGCTAGCATCAGCGTCCCGGTAATGGAAGTACATATCTCCAATATACATAAGCGGGAAGAATTCAGACATACATCCGTCACCGCACCCGTAACAGCTGGCCAGATTGTCGGGCTGGGCTTTTACGGATACGAACTAGCACTATTAGCTTTATTGAATCAGAACAAGGGGGAATAGCAAGATGACAAAATTAACAAAACTTAGAGAGAGTTTTCAAGGTTCCGGTATTGATGCTTTACTTGTAACAAGCGGGAAAAACCGTCAGTACATCACAGGATTCACAGGTTCTGCCGGCGTTGCAATCGTGACAGAAGAAAAAGCTGTGTTTATCACAGATTTTAGATACACAGAGCAGGCTGCCAAACAGTGCACAGGCTTTGATCTCGTCCAGCATAAAGGCGGGCTTGTAGAGGAAATCGCGAATGTAGTGAGAGACCTTGGTGTAGCAAAGCTTGGCTTCGAACAAGATCATGTCACTTTTTCATCTTATTTAAACTACAAAACAACCATAAAAGCGGATCTAGTCCCTGTTTCTGGCGTTATTGAAAAGTTACGCTTGATTAAGAGTGAACAAGAGATTAAGATATTAAAGGAAGCTACACAAATTGCTGACGCAGCTTTTGAACATATCCTTACATACATCAAGCCAGGTCTGACAGAATTGGATGTTTCTAACGAATTAGAATTTTTCATGAGAAAACAAGGTGCTGTTTCTTCATCCTTTGATATCATTGTGGCTTCAGGCTACCGCTCCGCCTTGCCGCATGGTGTGGCATCGGACAAAGTAATTGAAAAGGGTGAATTTGTAACCCTGGATTTCGGTGCTTACTATAAAGGCTTCAATTCCGATATTACCAGAACTTTAGCTGTTGGTGAGCCAAGCGACGAACTGAAAACCATCTATGATATCGTATTAGAAGCACAGTTAAGAGGCATGAGAGGCATAAAGGCGGGAATCACCGGCCGTGAAGCCGATGCACTAACACGTGATTATATTACAGAAAAAGGCTACGGAGAGTATTTCGGACATTCTACAGGTCACGGACTTGGAATGGAAGTACATGAAGGACCTTCATTGTCCATGAAATCGGATACTGTCTTGGAACCTGGAATGGTTGTAACAGTGGAACCGGGTATTTATGTTGCTGGATTAGGCGGAGTGCGTATCGAGGACGATACGATTGTTACGGAAACAGGTAACCAAACACTTTCCTTCTCTACAAAAGAACTTATTATTTTGTAAAAATGTATCGAGCGTGGTGTAGACTAGAGTATGGGTCTCAAGGATACAATACGTTTAGGGCATTATTTTACATAGCTTTAGGAGGAACTAATAAATGATTTCAGTAAACGATTTTCGTACAGGTTTAACAATTGAAGTGGACAACGGCATTTGGCGTGTTATGGATTTCCAACACGTAAAGCCAGGAAAAGGAGCAGCATTCGTACGTTCTAAATTGCGTAACCTACGTAATGGTGCTATTCAGGAAAAAACATTCCGTGCTGGTGAAAAAGTGGCTAAAGCCCAAATCGACAACCGTAAAATGCAATACCTTTACGCAAACGGCGACATGCACGTATTCATGGACAACGAGTCTTATGACCAGTTGGAACTTCCATCTGCTCAAATCGAATACGAATTGAAGTTCTTGAAAGAAAACATGGAAGTTGCTATCATGATGTACCATAGCGAGACGCTTGGTGTAGAACTGCCAAACACAGTGGAACTGAAAGTAGCTGAAACAGAGCCTGGTATCAAAGGCGACACAGCTTCCGGCGGATCCAAGCCTGCTATAATGGAAACTGGAGTAACCGTTAACGTACCGTTCTTCGTGAATGAAGGCGACGTATTGATCATCAATACAACCGATTCTTCTTACGTTTCAAGAGCGTAAGTTTGTTTAGGAAAGTGAAAATCCCGCTCTGGTGGCGGGGTTTTTCTTTTGTTATGAATTTATAGTAGTATCGGTGGTATGGTTTAAGCTGATTGTTAGTAAATGTCCTTTAAAACAGTAACACCCTACTTCCCAAACCAAACCACTTCAAACACATTTTCCACAAGCAACCTGCCATTGGATCCATCTGCATTACTTCTCCAGATATGCCTTCTACCTTCCGCATCTTCCCGCACCCATGCCAGGAGAGAACCTTCCTGCAATACAGTAGGCTCACCGTCAGAACTACCATCAGGAGTATTCGTAACCTTCTTAGCTTCTTTTTCCTTAAGACTTATCAAATACAGAGAAGACTTGAATTCTTGGGAATCCTCGCTTGTTTCACGCCCCCGTGCCACTATAATCCTCTCATCATCCAGCCAGTCAAAGTCTACATCCGCAAATCCTTTTGGCGTATGTGTCTTTTTATAATTCGGTATTATGGTGCTAGTTGTCAGCACTTTGTTTTTGACGCCTTTAGAAGTCATGCGGCCACCGCCCTGAATAGAGGCAAGAAGAGGCTTGGTTGGTGCCCATTTAATCCAGTTGGGATCAAGCAGGACTTCCCCAAGTGGGATGAAAAGCTTGTTTTCTTTTACATACACACTGAGCATATTGCTGTCAGCAGACCATGATGCAGTTGGTGCGACTACCATTGCTAAGTTTTTCCCGTCATGTGACCAGGAGAAGTTCTCTACATCTACAGAAAGTATAGAAATGTCTTCATACTTTAGTGGAGATCCAATTGTGTGTAGAGGAGTTACTTTTACATCCATTTCATGCGCTTCCTTTTCGATTCCCCAATGGACCTCGTAAAGCCTCGGATGGCTCCAACCATCAGGAAATAAGGCAGCGCTGGCTGAAGCTATTAGATTGACACCTTTCCCATCCCAGGTGAAATTTGATACGCCGCCAGTTAGCTGATGTATCACAGGTGTTCCAGAAGAAAGCTCCACTACGCAAAGGATAGACCCAGTCAGGAAAGCAAGCGTATGGTCAACAGGATTCCACATTGGATCATGGCCAACGATTTTTAACTTGGTGGAAGACTTTGTTTCAGAGTTGTACAACCAGATTTCTGCATCGCCCGAATCGGAAGCTAGCTGTCTAACTTCATACACAAGCCATTTTCCATCAAACGACCAGCTGAACTTACCAACAATAATATTTTCATGAATGGGAGCTTCTTTATTGCCGTCAAAAAGCCACAAGGAATTGAACCTGGTGAAAGCGGCTTTAGGTTGTTCGTCAGGTGCTGCGTGGACGGGAAGTGGGGCCAATACAAGGGTTACGGCCAATAGGCAAATCCATATATATTTCATCATTGGTTTCCTCCTAAAATATTCCTACCAGTTAGTGTTACCATCTACAATCATTTCATGAATGAAACTAATTCAGAATTTGAGTTGAAATTAGTGAAAAAGATGGTATAGTAAAGTAGTGGAATTATTCCAAGTGATATTTTTTTTGTAGATTTGTGCAAACGGTTACGCAATCGTGCAACCGTTATCATAGTTCAGTGTAGTTTATAAGGGAGTGTATCAAGATTGAAAAAGATATGGTGGAAAGAAGCAGTTGCCTATCAGGTATATCCAAGAAGTTTCATGGATTCCAATGGGGACGGTATTGGTGATTTACGAGGAGTTATTTCTAAACTAGATTATTTAAAAGATATGGGTATAGATGTTATTTGGATCTGTCCGATGTATAAGTCTCCGAATGTAGATAATGGCTATGACATCAGTGATTATCAGGACATCATGGAAGACTTCGGAAACATGGCGGATTTCGATGAGTTACTAGAAGAAGTGCATAACCGTGAAATGAAGCTTATCATTGATTTAGTAATCAATCATACTTCTGATCAGCATGAGTGGTTCATTGAATCTGCATCTTCTAAGGACAATCCAAAACGCGATTGGTACATTTGGGAAGATGGAAAGGACGGCAAAGAGCCAAACAACTGGGAAAGTATCTTCAATGGTCCAGCTTGGAAGCTAGATGAGAAGACTGGCCAGTATTACATGCACATCTTTGCAACAGAGCAGCCTGACTTGAACTGGGAAAATAAAGATGTTCGCTTTGCGTTGTATGATATGATCAACTGGTGGTTGGATAAAGGGATTGACGGTTTCCGAGTGGATGCTATTTCTCACATTAAAAAAGAGCCTGGTTTCCCGGACTTGCCAAATCCAAAGGGCTTAGATTATGTTCCATCTTTTGACTACATGATGAATGTGGAAGGAATCCAAAAGCATCTTGAGGAACTGAGAGAGCAAACGTTTGCACGTTATGACATCATGACTGTCGGAGAAGCAAACGGTGTTAAATTGAACCAAGCAGATGAGTGGGTTGGAGAAGAGAACGGGAAATTCAATATGATCTTCCAATTCGAACATCTTGGACTTTGGGAAAAAGGAACAGAAGGCGGCGTAGACCTTCTTCAACTGAAGAAAACTTTGACGAAGTGGCAAAAAGGATTGGAAGGGAATGGCTGGAATGCGTTATTCCTTGAAAACCATGACCAAGCTCGTTCGGTTTCTACATGGGGTAACGATAAAGAATACCTAGTAGAAAGCGCGAAATCACTAGGAGCATTGTATTTCTTAATGCAAGGAACGCCTTTCATCTATCAAGGCCAAGAACTTGGTATGACGAATGTGAAGTTTGACAGCATTAACGATTACGATGATGTTGGCATGAAAAACCTTTATGACATTGAAAGTGCTAAAGGCGAGGAGTATGCTGAAAAAGTGATGGAGATCATATGGGCTAAAGGCCGTGACAACTCCCGTACTCCAATGCAGTGGAACGATGAGCCAAACGGTGGATTCTCAACAGGTACTCCATGGATGGGCGTGAATGAAAACTACAAAACCATCAATGTGAAGAAGCAATGGAACGATCCGAACTCCGTATTAAGCTTCTACCGCGACATGATCAAAATCCGTAAAGAAGAGGATGTATTTGTCTATGGCGAATACAATCTGATTCTAGAAGATGATACACAAGTTTACGGTTATACAAGAACGCTTGATAACAAGGTAGCGGTTGTATTATGTAACTTGTGTGAAGAAGAAGTAACAGTAGAGCTTGAAGACCTTGAGGTTGCTTCTACAGACCTACGTCTTCAAAACTATGAAGTTGCTGTGCATGAAGGTGTGTCTGAATTGACATTGAAGCCTTATGAGACTCGTGTTTATGTGGTAGCGAAATAAAATATGCTGGGAAAGTCTCACCATTTTGGGTGGGGCTTTTCTTTTTTTGGTGTGAGAAGAGTTTTAGGTGGGAGGAGGTAACGAGTTTTCTTGGCGGCGATGTGATGAAGACCTCTGATTCGCTAAAATCTAAAGGGAGAGGTCTTCATTGGCCTTATGAGGACATCAGTTTGATAAGAATGGCAGGAGAGAGGTCTTCATCGCTCTTATGAAGACATCAGTTTGGTAGAAATGGCAGGAGAGAGGTCTTCATCACCCCCTATAAAGGCGAGATGGACAGCCCTTTAAACTATCATTCCTAAGTTTTCTTGTATACTTTTAATATCTATCAAAAAAATCATTGACACTTCTCCTTTAAGGCGGTAAAGTAATACTTAATTCTTTTAATAAACTAAATATTTCGATCTCTTATCAAGAGTGGCAGAGGGACTGGCCCTATGACGCCCAGCAACCGTTCCGTTTGGAATTGGTGCTAAATCCTGCAAAACAGTGATGTTTTGAAAGATGAGAGAGGGACAAGTCTATTTGTTTTCATTTAGCGCTCAAACCTCTCTTACTTGGAGAGGTTTTTTATTTTGGGTTCGAATAAACACCGCTGTTGATTTCCGCACTGAGCTTCGCTTTCCTAGGGGCGCTGGTGGAGCCTCCTCGGCTTTGCCTGCGGGGTCTCCACCTAGCGCTATCTCCCTCAGGAGTCTTCGCTCTGTGCTTCAATCAACAGCTAGGTTATCCCAAATTAACAAAAGACAAATTATGCAAAAAGGGGAGTAAAAAGAATGAACAGAAACTTTTTTAAAAAGGGAATTGTTGCACTAACTACAGCAACATTATTATTGGCAGGTTGCAGTGGAGGAGGAGATTCTGCGGCTAGCAGTAAGCCGACAGGGCCGATTGAGAATGTACCAGAGAAGTTTGCTGATGGAGAAGGTGCAAAAATTAAGGTGATCCGGAAAATTGGCGGGGATGATCATACGGCTCAATTTTTAGCTGGAGCGAAAGAGGAAGGGGAGTCCCTTGGATTTACAGTAGATGTTTTCACTGCAAATGGTGACAGTGCTAAATTCCATGATGCTATCAATCAAACCGTTAACCAAGATTATGATGGAGTCATCATTTCTCATGGTGACGATGCTGCAACTGTGGAAGGTGTTCAGCAGCTTATCGACAGTGGCAAAGAAGTGGTGACATTCGATTCTAATGGAGACCTTGCAAACATTGATGGAGTTACGCTAACTTCTCAAGATGATGAGGAGTTGGCAAAATTAGCACTGGATCAGCTGGTCAACGATTTCAACGGGGAAGCAAATGTGGTGTATCTATGGGTTGACGGTTTTCCGCCAATGGTTCGACGTAACAATGTGTATAAAGAAACATTAGAAAACAATCCTGGTCTGAATGAAGTGGAACGCTTTGGAGTTGCAGCTGCTGACACTTCCGTACAAACACAGAACGCGGTTGCGGCAATGTTGAACAAGCATCCAAAAGGAAGCATTGATGCCATTTTTGCTACTTGGGATGCATTCGCTGTCGGAGCGGCACGTGCGCTGAAAGAAGCAGGACGTGAAGAAATCAAGATTTACGGAATTGATGTTTCCAATGCGGATCTTCAGGAAATCAGTACGGAAGGAAGTCCTTGGAAATACACAGCTGCTGTGGATCCAAAATTGATTGGTGCGGTAAACCTTCGTTTACTTGCTAAAAAGCTTGCAGGGGAAGAAACGCCGCAAACTTATGACTTGGAAGCTTCCTTAATCTCTCAGGAAGAATTGCAACAATCAAGTGAAGCGGTAAACATGGGCAACCTTTCATCAGTAGTGGAAGGCTGGGGAGAATCGGATGCCTTTTTAGAGGAATGGATGAACACGTTGAAAGAGCATTACAAAAAATAATAGACTGCACTCTCTTCATCCGGAGAGAGTGTTTGTATGTTTTAGAAAGGGGGAGCAGAATGACAAATACAACACTTGAAATGAAAGATATATCCATTGAGTTTCCTGGGGTAAAAGCGCTAGATCAGGTGACATTTACAGCAAAGCCCGGTAGTGTGCATGCATTGATCGGCGCAAATGGTGCCGGAAAATCGACATTGATGAAAGTGCTGGCAGGAGCGTACGATCATTTCAGCGGGGAAATCAAACTCGGAGGAAAGGGACTTTCTATTTCTAAACCAACTGACTCCCAAAAAGCAGGTGTGCAAATTGTCTATCAGGAAGTGGATGCGGCGTTGATTCCAACTCTGTCAGTTGCAGAGAATATCATGCTACAAGAGACGGTCCAGCACTCCGGAAACAAGCAGTGGATCCAATGGAGAAACGTACATAAGAAAGCAGCCAAACAATTAGAGAAGTTGAATAGTAGTATTTCTACTAAGCGTCTAGTAAGTTCACTGACCCTAGCAGAGAAGCAGATGGTCCTGCTGGCAAGAGCCATTTCAACAGATTGTAAGTTTTTGATTTTGGATGAACCAACAGCCCCTCTTAGCAACAGGGAGACAGAAAAACTATTTTCTGTCATCAAGAGATTGAAAGAAGAAGGGGTAGGAATCATCTTCATTTCGCACCGAATTCCTGAGATTGTGGAAATCTGTGATGAAATAACGATTATGAGAAACGGACACGTAGTCAAGAGGGACTTGGTTGAAAACCTCACGCCAGAAAAGATAGTAGAGTGTATGCTTGGCCAGAAGCTAGAGCAACAATTTCCAGCAAACAACACAGCCAGTGGGGAGCCAATCCTAGAAGTAAAAGGACTCACTGACCATACTATAGTCAAAAATGTAAGCCTCCACGTAAGTGCTGGCGAGGTAGTGGGAATAGCTGGACTTGTTGGAGCAGGAAAAACGGAGCTGTGCAAGGCGCTGTTTGGAGATACACCAAAAACTAACGGGACCATTCGAATCAAAGGGAAAACGGTCAAGGTAAACAGCCCCCATGTGGCAGTGCAGAATGGGATGGCATTTGTCCCAGAGGAGCGGAGGAAGGAAGGCCTCAACCTTTACGAATCTGTACAAACCAATTTGATTTCCGCAAACCTACATGCGTTCACGAAAGCATTGCATTTCCTTGATAAAAAAGCACAGAAAAACAAATCACAAGAGATCATCCAAGCATTAGGCATTAAAACGCCATCACCGGAAACAAGTGTACACACCCTTTCAGGTGGAAACCAGCAAAAGATTGCTATCGGTAAATGGCTTGTTTCAGAAGCTGATATCTATATTTTTGATGAGCCGACAAAAGGCGTTGATGTTGGCGCAAAACGGGACATTTTTGAACTGATTGCGGCCCTTGCAAAGCGTGGTAAAGCCATACTTTATGCATCATCTGAGCTTTCTGAGATAGTTGGACTGACAAATCGGGTGTATGTCCTTTACGATGGCAAGGTTACCAAAGAACTTTCCACCGCTGAAACAGACGAACAAGAGCTTTTATATTTTTCAACAGGGGGACAAAGTAATGAAAACTGACATTCCAGTTCAAGACAATGCGAAACCGGCTTTCCGTTTTGAATTGTTCGATTTTCTATACAAATACGGAACCATCCTTACCATTTTTGTATTGATTGCCGTGTTTGCCCTAGCGAACCCAGCATTTATCCAATCCAATAATGTCATCAATATCTTAAGGTCAATTTCGATTGTTACGATTATCGCGATTGGCATCACCATCTCCCTGACAGTGAATGGCTTTGACTTATCCGTCGGGTCTGTTGCTTCCTTATCCAATGCCATCGTCCTTTCCATGTTTGTCTGGTTTTCGCAAAATACGGCAGTGGCCATCTTTTCGGCAATAGCAGCAGCACTCTTAGTAGGGGCATTTAACTCTTTCATGATTGTAAAGTTGAAAATTCCCGATATGCTGATGACGCTTGCGACCATGTTCATCATCCAGGGAATCGCGTTGACCTATACAAAAGGTTCCACGATATCACAAAATATGGTCATGGCTGACGGAACGTTTGCAACAGGAACAATCAGTCCGCTATTTCAGAAATTTGGACAGGTCCCATGGATCATCGTCATCATGCTAACGATTGTGGTGGTTGTTCATATTTTCCTCACCTACACAAAGCACGGAAGGTTCATGTATATCATCGGAGGAAATGCAGAAGCGGCAAGGCTTTCGGGGATTGCAGTAAATAAATACAAAGTAGCGGCCTATTTATTCTCCGCCTTATTAGCAGCAATCGGAGGAATGGTGCTTGCGTCAAGGATCATGACAGCGGAAATCAATGCCGGAACACCATACTTAATGGATTCCGTTGCGGCCGCATTTATAGGTTTTGCGGTCTTAGGGGCAGGCAAGCCAAATGCATTTGGCACATTTATTGGGGCGGTATTGATCGGGATTTTGCAGAATGGCCTCGTCATGATGTCCGTTCCTTATTATGCGATGGATATCGTCAAAGGCTTTGTGCTCGCCTTTGCGTTGGGGATTACGTATTATAAGCAAAAATAAATTTATTGACATTTAAAAATAAATCGCTAAAATAACTATTAATATCTGCATAACGAAGATTTGTTTTAAACATTTCGGAGTATAAGAACAAAGGCTATGATAAGAAAGAGTAGCAATCATGTAAACAGACAGAAAGTTACCGGCTGATGAGAGGTGCATGTTGAACGATTGTGAATACATCTTGGAGCTGTGTACCGAAAAGTCATGACTGTGACTGTGTAGGCTACACCGGTGAAGCACCCGTAATCATGTGCTAGAGTATCGTCATATGACTGTACTTTCAAAGGTAGGCAATGTGAATTGCTTATGAATTAAAGGTGGTAACACGAGATGAATCGTCCTTTTGGTTAATCCAAAAGGGCGTTTTTTTTTATACCCTTTAGTTCTTATAGAGCTTGCTATATTAGAAATAATATTCCAAGGAGATGTTAGTATGTTGTTAAAACCAGAAGAACAATTGACCATCATCATGAAAGGTGCTCAGGAGATTGTAAACAAAGAAGAGCTATTGGCAAAATTGCAGAAGTCTTTCGAAACGCAGACACCCCTGACAGTTAAATTAGGACTTGATCCTTCAGCCCCTGATATTCATTTGGGTCATGCAGTAGTGCTTAGAAAAATGAAGCAAATGCAAGATTTGGGCCATAAAATTGTCATTATCATTGGGGACTTCACTGGGCGTATCGGGGATCCGACTGGAAAAGCAAAGGGTCGGAAAGCCTTAAGTGATGAGCAGGTAAAACAGAATGCACAAACATACTGTGAGCAGATCTTTAAAGTGTTGGATGCAGAGAAAACGGCGGTGCGATTCAACAGTGAGTGGCTATTTAAACTAACCTTTGAGGAAGTAATCAAACTAGCAGCCACCACATCGGTAGCAAGAATACTCGAGCGAGACGATTTCCAAAAAAGATACAACAACCAAGTGCCGATCGGCATCCATGAATTCTTCTACCCATTAATGCAAGCATATGATTCTGTCGAAATCCAAGCAGACATCGAACTAGGTGGTACAGACCAAACATTTAATATTCTCATGGGACGCACTCTCCAAAAACAGTGGGGATTAGAAAAGCAAGTTGCCATTTTCATGCCACTACTGGAAGGGTTGGACGGTGTAGAAAAAATGAGCAAAAGCCTTGGTAATTATATCGGTGTTCATGAACCGGCTGAAGTAATGTTCAAAAAAGTAATGGAAGTACCAGACGAACTGATTATCAAATACTTTGAACTAGCCACAGATGAACATCCAAAAGAAATTCAAAAATGGATTCAACAGTTAGAACAAGGAGCAAACCCGAGAGATATCAAACTTAAATTAGCAGAGATCATTACTAACTTATACTGCGGAGAAGAAGAAACTAAGAGAGCCATCACATTCTACGAAACGGCCTTTAGCAAAAAAGAAATACCTGATGACATCCCAAAATTATTAATCGAAATAGGAGCCGAAACCGTCCTAGCCATCATTCCACAATTAGTGGAAAAAGGATATGTTAAAAGCAAAAGCGAATTCCTGCGTTTAATTAAACAAAACGGTGTACAACTCAATAAAGGAAAATTAAGCATCGATGAACTAGATCGCGTACTGATGAACGATGAAGTACTGCAAATTGGTAAGAAGCGATTTTTACGGTTAATAAAATAAATATTGAATATTTTAGGGAGCGTTAATTCAGTGATGAGTTAACGCTTTTACTAATATGATTGAAATATTTAGATTAGTTTTAAACCTAAATCTCTACAAGTTGGAGTGTGGGTTTATTATGTTTAGAGAAAATTATACGAAGTATTACAGGAAGTTTTATAAAAATGGAGAACCTTAAATAAAGGAATCATATTAATTGAGGTTGATCAACCTCATCAAATTCTAATATTCAAGGGAGAGATTACATTGAAACGAATTGACAATCTTTTAGAAGTACTAGATTCAACATTCGAAAAAGAGAGTTGGTATGTTCCGTTCAGAAATGCTATAGAAGGACTTACACCAGAACAAGCTATCTGGAAGCCATTTGGTGAGGCAACTAATACTATCTGGGAGAACGTTAATCATCTTATTTATTACAAAGAGAGACTTGTTGCAAACTTGGAAGGCAGTGAATGGACAAGTAATCTCGACGGTAATGAAACCTTCTATCTTACCAATCAATCTAATGATGATAAAGAATGGAAGAAAGTTGTTGAACGTTCCGAAAACGCTCAACATAATTTAAGACAGGTAATGTCTACAATTTCCGACCGTGATCTTGATCAAAATTCACTTGAGAGGAAATTACTAGACATCATGCTCCATGATGCATATCATACAGGACAAATTATTCAATTAAGAAAAATGCAAGGATCGTGGCCATCAAATCGTTGAATTGTAATTATGAACCTAATTTGCGTTTATCCAGAAAGGATTAACAATATTTTTGTGGAACTTGCTGAAAACGAGAAGGATAGTTCAATCATATTGTCTAACACCAATGTTTAAAAATCTAGACAAGGAGTGAGGTTATGAAATTTCTACTCACATCTGCTGGCGTCAATAACAAAAGCATACACAAAGAATTGGTTGACTTGCTGGGCAAGCCAATAGCCGATTCTAACGCTCTGTGTATCCCCACTGCAATGTACGGACACCCGTGGGTTGGACCAGGCGTCAAGGCCTGGGAGTTCATCAGTGGGAATTCCGGAAATCCCATGGTCGACCTCGGCTGGAAGTCCGTTGGCGTGCTAGAACTTACAGCGCTGCCAAGCATAGATAAAGAACGCTGGGTGCCGCTGGTCCAGGAGACTGACGTCCTGTTGGTTTCGGGAGGGGATGCCCTCTTCCTGTCTCATTGGATGAAGCAATCCGGTTTGGTAGATCTTTTGCTCTCATTAGATATTGTTTATGTTGGAATGAGCGCCGGTAGTATGGTGATGGCACCTAAAATAGGAAGATATTTCGTGGGCTGGACTCCTCCAAGCGGTAAAGATGAAACGCTCAATATAGTTAATTTTTCAATTTTCCCCCACGTGGACCATGAGATGTTACCGGGTAATACTATGGACGCCGCAGAAAAATGGGCAACAGAAATAAAAGGACCGGCATATGCGATTGATGACCAAACCGCCATCAAAGTTATCGACGGAGAAGTTGAAGTTGTTTCAGAAGGGCACTGGAAATTGTTAACGACCTAATTTTTTACCCGAGACTACAGAGCACCGTACTTAGTATTGAATAGACTTCTTATTAAGCTAATGGACGCATTTCTGATATAAGAAATGCGTCTTTTTGACGAAAGAATAATAATTGATAGGAATGAAATAATAAAAGTATCCAGCAGTATAAGAGGGTTGATTACTTTGTTAAATAAAATAATATTATGGACAATATTAATTGCTCCATGGTTCACGTTATTTTTTGTTAAAAAGGAATACATAAAACGTTTTATGCCTGCAGCTATATTTGCCTCCTTTATAATGATCATTTATAACGTGGTAGCTAGTAATCAAAAACATTGGGTAATAAATGAGACGTTTATTCCATGGTTAAAACCCTTATTTGTTTCTGGTGTATTTGGAGCGTTCCCAGTAATAACTTTTTGGGTTTTTTATTATACCTACGGAAATTTTCGGAAGTATCTTCTTACTAATATCATCATAGATTTCTTGTTTGCAGTTTTCCCTATACATTATATGTTTCAAGAAGTATTAGGCATCTATGAGCTAGTTAACATTACTCCATGGGGTCGTTTTGTGCTATTTGTCTTTTTTTCCATAGTTATTTATGGTTACTACAAGTGGCAAGAGGATATAATCCATTCAAACCCTAAGGGGACGTAATATTTCGATCGGGCGCACTCCTGTTAAAAGGATTAGCGCTCGTTTTTATTTTGTTTAGAGGAAAAAACATTTATTGTAGGAAATTTTAGATTATGAAATAATTGGTATTAAGTAATCAGGGTAGAAATCCTGGTGAACAAGAAAACTTATTGAAAAGGCATTTTTTTTTGTAAAAAAGGAGGCTGTTTTATGGAGAGAAGATTAGAGAAATTTTCTACAAATGGGTTAACTCTAGAATACTCTATTATTGGTGAAGGTGAACCTATATTTGTCATGCACGGGGGACATTCGAACTGTAAAGAAGAGTTTGGGTATAAAGCATTATTAAACAATGGGTTTTCTATAATTACCCCTTCAAGAGCAGGGTATGGAAGTACATCGAAAGAAGTAGGAGAAAGTCTTTTTGTTGCATGTGAGTATTATATGAAGTTACTAAAACATTTGAATATAAAAAAAGTCCACCTTGTGGCAATGTCCGCAGGTGGTCCTAGTGGTATATATTTTGCTTCTAAATATCCTGAAATGGTTTGCTCGCTGACTTTACAATCTGCCGTTACAAAGGAATGGCTTACACCCAAGGATAAAGAATTAAAAGCTGCAAGGGTATTATTTCGTCCCAAAACTGAAAAATACACATGGAAGTTAATATCCTTTATGAATAATCTCTTTCCGCAAGTTATCTTTAATAAAATGTTTCCTTCCTTTAGTAAATTAACGCATGATGAAGCAAAGGAGATGTTAAGTAAGGAGGATGTGGAAGCAATAAGAAAAATGAATAATCGACAACGATCAGGATATGGATTTTTTATTGACTTAGCCCAGATAAATGAGATAGGTACTGAAAATTTACAAGCCATAACTTGTCCAACGCTTATTATGCACAGTAAACATGATGGTTCTGTTCCATTAGAACACCCTTATCTTGCCCATGAAAAAATACCTGCATCTGAATTATGTCTCCTTGATACATGGGGACATCTAATTTGGCTAGGTAAATCATCAAAAGAAACAGATGAAATACTTATTAAGTTCCTTAAATCTCATACATTTTTATTAATTGAACCTGCCCCATTAGATTATTAATTGGTTGGAATTATTTAGTGATTGAGAATATAAAAGGAGCGATCCTAATTAGGCTCAGTGCTATGGAATGCAAAAATAGGAGGGATAACCTTGAAAGCAGAAAAAACCTTAAGAGTTTGTGAAAAAGGGCATGAATATTTCAAAAGCAGCGACTGTACAAGTTGCCCTATTTGCAATAAAGAGAATAAACCTGTTAGTGGCTTCCTATCAAAATTAAATTCACCTGCTAGAAGTGCCTTAGTTCACGAAGGGATTGACACTTTACAAAAACTCTCTATGTACACCGAAAAAGAAATACTAAAACTCCATGGTATTGGACCAGCTTCATTACCAACTATAAAAAAATCCTTAGAAGAGGCTGGTTTAGCATTTAAAGAATAATTAAGGTTATCGAACCTGAATCAACTTTGACAGATATAGAGAAAATGCCAGATTTAATTAATGAAAAGACCTTCTTTTATTATTATTAAGTCACTAAAAACTAAGTGATTCTTTAATTCTAGCACAGGGGAGCTTGACTAATACGGAATAAGTATGTACGAGATACCCTCTTCTCTAAGGTAGAGTTGTCTCACTAATGATTTCATCTGTGTCCTTGTCTTGCAGGCGGACATATACGTGATAATTGTCCAGAGAAGCTCCATTGTACAATTGGTACAGAGCAGCATTCATGCCGATTAACAAAGATACGATTCTATCTAAACCAAGACTCCCCTCACTCTTGGATCTATCTATGAAAAAGGTAAATTGGTTAAGGGATTTATTATGGGTCACATCATATATAGGTTCATAGTACTCATCGTCGGCTATGATGTCTTGGATGGTATGTATAATGATATTTTTATATTCAGCCTTTTTCTCGTAATGTTTTAATCTATTCATTCTATATATCATGGATCCATCCTCATTTTTGGTAACCAGGATTCCTTCTTGTTCTGAGCTGGAAATTAGCTCATCCTCATTAATATCACTAATAAATAATGATGAAGGAATGGTTACCTCGACATAAAATAAATCATTTCTTTCCAGTGTAATATAAACAGTTAGTGCAATTAATGAAGCGAGCACTACAATCCACCATTTCTTCATATCATTCACCTCACTCAAATTTCTTCCTAAAGTGTAAGGTTTCTACCGTTTTCTTGCAACGGTTTTCTATATGAGAATTTTTAAATGATTAGGTCTTAAGAATTACTTGAAAACCCCAACTGACAAAAAACCTTCTCTATTATAGCCTTAAGTAGAAAGAAAATTTAGAAAACTAGGAGGGCAAAATGAGAAGGTTTAGGTATCTATTATCCGTTTTATTCGTATGTTTATTGGTAATTAGCAGTGTATTTCCTGGACAACATGAAGTTCGAGCAACAAGTGAACAGATTGATGACGTGGAAGAATACTTAAAAAATGTAACAGGTTATGATCGTGAGAAAATGAGAGAAATCTCTGGAACAACAGGCATTCAGTCTAAAATATTATTTCCTGATTTAAATATTCACTCTGACCAAGATGTGAATATTATTGTTCAATTCACTGAGGAGCCATCAATTGTGGAAGTCGAAAATAAGAAAGCAAAAGGAATTTCTACAACCTTAAGTAAAGAAAGAGAAAAAGTAAGTAAAACACATAATAAATTTAAAAGTTTCGTTCACAAAAATATAGCAAAAGCTAAGTATTCCAAAGCAAAAATAAAAAGAAATTATGATTTAACTTTTAATGGAGTTTCAATGACTTTATCTTCCAAAGATGTACCGAAAATATCAGAGTTAGAATACGTAAAAGCGATTTGGGAAGATTTTGAGGTGACAGTAGAGCCTGTAGCATCTCCTAAAGTTTCGAATGAATCTCCTGCACTTGATAGTATTAAACAAATCGATGCTGATAGATTACATGAGGAAGGAATTACAGGTAAAGGCATTAAGGTAGGGGTCCTTGACACAGGAATTGACTATAACCACCCTGACTTACAGCAAGTGTACAAAGGTGGCTATGACTTAATAGACGATGATAATGACCCAATGGAAACAACATTTGAAGATTGGCTCAATTCAGGTCAACCGGAAAGAAACCCATGGTCAGAAACCACCTATTATACGTCACATGGAACACATGTTGCAGGTTCTATTGCAGGAAACGGGGCAAATGAATCGGAATACGCTGTAACAGGGGTTGCACCAGAGGTAGACCTATACGGTTATAGAGTCTTAGGTCCCTATGGATCAGGAATGATGTCTATCGTCATTGATGGTATTGAAAAAGCTGTAGAAGATGGGATGGACGTTATTAATTTATCGTTAGGCTCTTCTGCAAACCACCCATTTGATCCTAGTGCAGTGGCAATTGATAACGCAGTAAAAGCGGGTGTAGTAGCGGTAATAGCTTCAGGAAATTCGGGTTCGTTAGGCTCTTTCTCTATTGGTTCTCCAGCGACTTCCACACTGGGAATAGCAGTCGGAGCATCCAGCTACTCCATCTCAAGGCCAACAATGGATGCAACGTATGAATCTGGAACAGCCAATGACACTTTTACACAATTACCTTTACTAGGTAAAGATTATATGGCAGATTTACAGTCCTTCTTGAAAAGCCCTACAGAAATAGTTTATGTGCAGAAGGGGACAAGGCAAGATTATCAAGGGAAAGACGTGCAAGGAAAAGTTGTTTTAGTAGCCAGAGGTGATTTTGCTCTACATGACAAGGTGGTTTTTGCGAAAGAAAATGGTGCCAAGGCAGTTGTTATGTACAATAACAACCAGGAAGAAGGGCATATCCCATTTTACTTAGGAGAGGCAAATGCATATATTCCTAGTTTTTCATTAACGTATGACCAAGGTTTGATAATTAAGCAGTTAGTAGAAAAGGAAGCAACAAAACTATCTTTTTCTAATGTATCTTCAGTGAAAACCGATGGGGACGTACTTGCAGGATTCAGCTCAAAAGGACCAAGTCGACTTACTTACGACATTAAGCCGGAAGTGGTAGCTCCAGGAGTGGACGTTTTCTCTACGGTTCCTTCCTTTACAGTGGATCCAACTAACACAGAAGATTATACCTCTTCCTATAGAAGAGCATCTGGTACTTCTATGGCGGCACCTCACGTAGCTGGGGCAGTTGCCCTACTACTTCAAGCTAAACCAGACCTTACTCCAGAGCAAGTCAAAGCAACATTGATGAATACCGCAGAAAAATTGAACGGAGATACAAGTGTTTGGGAAAGTGGTGCCGGTAGAATCAATATTTATGAAGCGGTACAAACTGAAACCTCGATTTCAGTTAGGCAGGAAACAAAAAATCACCAAGGAGAGCTTTTAGTAGAAAATGGCGGCAGCTTAAGCTTTGGCAGTTACTATACATCTGAAAAGGAAATGAAATATAAGTTGCCAATTACAGTTTCCAACAATAGTAACAAGGTTAAGAAATACTCGGTTTCTTTTATAGAAAACCATACAAATGGTTCAAAGAAACTAGATGAAAACGGAGTGAAACTAACTTTACCTAACAACATTACTGTGCCTCATAAAAAATTAAAGACAAGAGATGTGACGCTCGAATTTTCTAAAGATGCAGAGCCTGGTTACTATGAAGGAATGGTTGTTTTGACAAATAGGGAAGACGAGAACGAACAATACCATATTCCATTTGGCACTGTGTTAATGAAACAAGGGATTAAAGAATTAATTGTTCCATACACGAGTTTTACAACGCGAAGAGACTATAATCATGGCTATATGGGTTATACTCCTGTCTTATTCTCGTTTAATAGCCCGATGGTAGCCCTAGACTTGGTTCTTAAAGATAGAGATACTGGTAAGGCGTTAGGCATCATTGAATCCTATCAAGGAGATATAAACGAAGACACATTATTCGGGATGGAATTTGGATTTGTAGGATTATACTTCCCGTTTACAGGTAATCAAGAGCATCCGGTTGAATATGCGAAACAATTAGCACCTCCCGGAAATTATGAGATTAAGGCAATTTCAAGAGCTGATAATGGGAAAGTTTTCAGTAAAAGCCAGCCATTATTTATTGAAAATACTCTGCCGGAATTATCAATGAGCACCCGAGGAGGAGTGTATGAAGTTGATGAGAATGGGCTAACAATCTCTGGGAATGTTTTCGATGAACACGTAGGTGTATTAAATCAATATGGAATGGAAACATCACAAGCTTCTAACGAAGTAACACTTTTAAACCTTACACGTTATAACGCGAAAAATTTAGAGGTAGCAGCTGACGGTAGTTTTACTACGGATTTGAAGTTGAATGAAGGAGCGAATACTACAAGGTTTACACTTAGAACATTAGACTTAGCGATGAACGGGATGCAAGAGCATCCGCATTCAACGTACCATTTAATCAAAGCAGGCATACCTTACGTAAAGCTTGCTTCTGAAAATATTGATGTAAAATATGGAGAAGATGTATCTGTTAAGTTATCTTCACAACATATAGAAAAAATGCAAAAAGCAAATTTTGAATTACAATTCCCACAAAATATTTTTACGCTTGAAGATGTGAAGATTAGTAGTGAATTGCAACAATTACTAGATGACAAAGGAGTAGAAGGAACAATCAGTACAAGTTCTTCTACCATTGGTACAAATGAAGTGTTGGGAATTCAGCTAGAATTAAATAGTCAAATAGAAGGTATTCATGAAATGCCGTTACTTGATCTTTCGTTTAGTTTGAAGGAAAATCACACTACTTATGCAAAGTGGATCCAGAATATTAATATAACTAAGGCAACCTTTCATGATGAAAACGCTTCTAGTGATGTGCAAAGGTTTGGTCAAGGATTCAACATCTTGCCAACTGTTTCGCAACTTGAAGGCGGAATTCTACCGGAAGCATTCATGAGCGGTGTTTGGTTAGATTATACGAAAGACATGCTTAGCGCAGGAATTACAGCTACTCTGACTTCAAAAGATGGAACCGTGTATGAAGGTACTATAAATAATGCAGCAAGATATATCTTCAAAGGCCTTCCAACGTTAGATGAACCATATACACTTTCTGTTAAACTACCAGGTCACTTTGAGCGAGTAGTGGAAGTTAGCCACCTTGGAGATGAGTTTAACGGAGTAGACGTAGGTAGAATGACATACATTTTTTATGCGATGACACTTGCTGGAGATGTAAATCAAGATGGAGTCATTGATATCCTCGATGCTCTAGAAATGAAAAAGCACTACGGCTCAAACGAACGTCTAGCAGATCTTGACCACGATGGTACTGTGGGTGAAAAGGATATGAGGTTCGTCGTAAGAAATTATTTAGAACAAAATACTTTGCTGAAAAATGCCCCTGAACCTAAAGAAGAAGTAGATGGTGTAAATCTACTAAGCATTCTAGAAGAATTAGGACTAACTCACTTGCTTGAAGAAGAAGGGCATGGACATAATCATTAATTTTTGACTTATGAAAAAAAGTAATGACCTCGGTATTGTACCGGGGTCATTTGATTGTATCCACAATTTCAATCAGAAGGTTAAAAAAGGCAAGCTATTTTTAAGATATACCTTGAGTAAATAGGTTTAATTTGAAATAATTGGCATGGAAGACCAGTTCGATCAATAATTCAAGTGATTCTTTTATAAAGTAGAAAGGAAGTTTTTAATGTTTTTCTTGTATGCAATTTTATTTTTATTGTTTGGTTATGCCTTTATCCTATCATTATTAAAAGCTATGAAAGACGAAGTATCTCATCATCTCGTAGCTATTCTTTTTATTATTTGGGCTTCATCAGCCATATTAGTTACGGTTAGTTTAGTGAGTTTATAAAACATTTTAACTTATTTGAGGTATTTTTAGATTTTGAAATAATTTGTATTAAGCTATAGGGCAGGATTATCGAGGTGCTTTATATTCATGGAATGTTGATAGGGGGTTGGTGAATGAGAAACATAATGCTGTTAATGTTAGCGATAAGTACGCTTATAATAACTGCAAGTTGTTCAGGGAACAACAAATTAGAGGGAACTAAACCACCAATTCCTGTTATTTATATAGATTCAGTTGATATTCCTGTTGTAAGGGGGACGTATTGTTGGTATGAATGCGCTGACTATCCTTCTATTCCAGAAATTGTTAAAGAAAGAGAACCAACAGTAGTTCCTGGAAATTCTAAATTTAACATCAGTTTTCAATACACTCCTAGACCAAGCAATATTTCCATAGCTCGAATGAAACAAGGTGAAGAAAAATTGTATAACCAGTCTTTGGAAACGCCTTCTGAACAAGGTGTATACTATTATGAAATAGATGCAAGATGGAACTATGATAACTTAGAAGCTGACTCGTTCTACGCATTTGTAATTGAAGTCAAATAGTTTATTTTAAAGTACCTTGTAGAGTATTTCTAAACAAGAAAGTGAATAAGGTAAAATACTATATTCTTGTAGGGGGAGTCTAATTGAAACACTTTGCAAAATGGATAAATCGGGCGTTCAAACATTATCCAAGAAAAGAAATGACTCTCGTTATGGGAGCTCAATATGAACCGCAAACATTTGGACAGCCAGTTGAACGAAACCAAACTTTGTTCATAAGTAACCATGATGCCGAAAAATACTTTCGTCCTTCCCGCCTCCCTATAAAAAATACCCTTTTCAAGAATACCCAATTTTTCGGCCCCTATTATGAAGTAAACTACGAAGAAATCAAACTGCCTGCAACATTAACCCGGACTGCTGATGAAACTATTTTAAACTACTTTAGTATTTTAAGAGAGGCAGAAAACCTGACTCAAAACCAGTTGGGTGGGTGCGGAACGGTAGGGATGGCAAAATTGCCCTATCCAATTGCTTATAATTTTTTTACAAAAGACTATCATAAAAGAGTTTCCTATAATGAATATCTTCAATCGTTTGCTGGAATTGGACATATAAACCTCATTAAGATGAACAGACTTCCAGATGAAAAAGACATTTTTCCTTATTTCATTGAACTGGAAAGCATCGAAGGTTCATCAAAAGGTGTTACCTATTTTGCTTATTATTATGGTTATGTCCAATTAAAAAAAGAGCAAAACCTGTATAAGATTGAACAGATGAAATTGTATGGAGAGGACTTCCTTTGTGCAGCCTATCATCTCTGGCAGCATGATGCGGAAGCCGTGGTTGCTATTATGTATGGAGAATGGTGCAAATTAATAAAAAAACAGCTGCCTGCAAAACAAGACGGTTACATCAAAACCATTGATTATATTGGTACGGATGGAGCCGATTATCGCTTCATCTTTTATCAATTATCAAACGATACAGACGTTTTAATTTCTCAGTATAAAAAGGATTTTGAAGGGAACTGGAAATCCATCAAAATTGATCCTTACCAATGTCTTAAAAACTAAGAATAAGATAAAAGAAACTTGAACCTTTACTCTAAAGCCCGCGGCAATTTTAGAAGGTATTTCAAAGAGAATTGTTATTTATAACTTGTGACAAGATAACCCTATAAATATAGGGGGCATTAAATGATTCATTTAGTTATATTTTTATCCTTATTGAATGTATTAAATCCAGTTGATACTAATGCTTTAGAATTTAAAGCCAGTGACACTTGTATAGAAATCTCTCATAAGTTCAGAGATCAATACATTAATGAAATTAAACAAGATTTAATAAACAGCTTTCAATTGGATGTATCTAATTATAGTGAATATAATTCCCATGATGAAACCGAAAAACTATATCATGATTTAGGTAGTTCCGATAAAAGGACTTCTAGTTTAACGGATATGCTTATAGGTGAATACTACGGTGTGAAATTTGTGTAAATCAACAAAAATCAGACTGAAGGTTACATTGTCTTCAAAGACAAAAACGGAAACAATAGAATGGAGAAAGTAATTAAGACAGAAAAAAAGTGGATAAAAGTTGATATTAGAGAAGTAAAGTCAGTACCTCCGTACGAGTTTGATTATAGAGGTTTTTTCTGTCTCTAAATCCTACGTTCACTAAAGGTTTTTAACAAAAGGAGAGGGGACTAGCAGATGACTAGAAGTGAAAAAGAAATACTATTGCTGGATAGTGACAAAAACTTTAAGTTATTACTTGAAGTAATTGAAACCGTACCTAGTAGTAAAAGAGGCATTTCCATTGAAACTCAAGAAAGAGATAAGAATTTCCGAGATGTGTTAATGCATCTGTATGAATGGCATGCAATGATGGAGAGATGGCATAGGGAAGGAATAAATGGGGATATCCCTTTTATGCCAGCACCAGGTTATAAATGGCGTAATATTGGGTTACTCAATATGCGAATTTGGGAAAACTATCAAGATGTTACATTAAATCAAGCTATAAAAAAATTGAAGTTAAGTCATGAAAGAGTAATGGACCTAATTAAATCACATACCAATGAACAAATCATGACAAAAAAACAATATAAATGGACGAAAACAAGTAATTTATACAGTTATTTTGCAGCAAACACTGTCGATCACTACCATTGGGCTATAAAAAAATGTGAAGAAATTGCTAGGTTCATAAATTTTCAAAGTTGTCCTACCTGTGATAAAGAGAGCAAGTCTGAAAGTGGCTTCCTCTCGAAACTAAGTTCACCTGCAAGAAATGCCTTAGTTCATGAAGGAGTTGATAATTTACAGAAACTTTCAAAGTACACGGAAAAAGAAATATTAAAAATCCATGGTATTGGACCTGCTTCTTTACCAACTATGAGAACTTTATTAGAAGAAGAAGGATTACGCTTTAATAAGTAATGTTTTTTTCTACTTAATGTCGCTATCCTGGAACAAGAACTAGCATCTAATTTTCAATACAGATACATCCGTCAAAAAAGGAGTTGTATAAAATGGATGAAAAAAAGGATACAGAACTAAAACGCTCTTCAAAAGCAGAAAACATTCTATTGCAGGTCAATAGTAAAACGAAGCTAGGAGACTTACGTAAAATCGCAAAGGACATAAAAAAAGATCACGAATTAGCTATGGAATTGTGGTCAACCGAAGAGTTTTTACCCAGACTACTATCAATCTTAATTATGGACAAAAAACTTCTATCGCAAGATTTGATAAATAAGCTGGATAAGGATATGCAGATTCACACATTTGATGAGCGAAATAACTTAATGGATTGGTTAATGGCTAATCAACTCACCAAAGACAAGAAGAACATTTCATTGATGGTGTCATGGGAAAATAGTCATTCTGCTCTTCAAAGGCGTGCCTACTGGTATTATCAAGCTCGATTGAGATGGACTGGTCAGACACCCCCTGATAACACCGCAGACTTACTATCTGCAATTGAAGCTAATATTACGCAGGAAGAACCCGAAGTTCAATGGGCTATGAATTTCACCGCAGGATGGATAGCCGTTTATGACGAAAAGTATCGAGCACGTTGTATAAAACTTGGTGAGAAAACGGGACTCTACAAAGATGAAATGGTATCAAAAGGATGTACACCAAATTATTTGCCGGAATTCATTACGATTGAAGTTAACAAACGAATTATTAATTAGTTTCCACTGAAAAAATCATCAATAGAACACACCGCATTATGGCGGCTAGTTAGAAATATATATACGTTCTTTAACTAATGGGCGCTACCCTGTAACAACGGATTAGCGCTCGTTTTTATTTCGGCCAAGGAAAATATCTTATTGAAGGAATTTTTAGATTATGAAATAATTGGAATTAAGCAAACGAAAAAAATGCATGCATTATTTTATAAAAATATATGGAGGAATTTTTATGTGGGTAATACTAGGGGTTATTGCAATAGTTATCACTTTTATAAATCTTTATATGTATGCAGCAGGAAAGGATTATAGGTTTGCTATGGCGATGGGATTGTCATTTACCGCATTAACACTTTGTGCAGAATACAGTCTTGTATCCGATTGGGTAGCAGTGGAAGATTGGGCAGCTTTAATGGATGTAGTACCTGGTATGGAAAGGGCATTATGGTTTTTGACAATTGTTTCTATCTTACTAAATATAGCACCGATATTACTAGAACGAAAAGGTAAGAAATAATGACTTAGTGTCAGAAATGAAAAGACCTCTTGAGTCTTAAATCGACAAGTAAAGCAAGTAGTTAAACTCAGTTTTAGGAAACTCTTTTGATGGTGAAGGAAACTTATTACCTACAGAGGATGGAGCCCCATTCACAGCGGTTATGATTGTCATTTTAAAACCTTTCTGCCACTCTACAGGTCTTTCTTATCTTCCTTTTAATATCCAAAAACCAATTAAAATAATAGTAATACCGATTCCAGTCCGCCAATTAGGGATTTCTTCAAGAAATATGTATCCAATTACAACACAAACTAGGATTTCCAATCCTTTAGATACAATAAGTGAAAAGGTTAAGTTATCTACAATTTTTGTTAAATATTTCACCCCGTATCCGATCATCATACTCGCAGATAGGAAAAAAGGTATAAGTTTAATATAGTACCATAAAGTATGAAAAAAATTAGAGTCAATGTGCTTAGTTTGATAAGCGTAAATTGCATTAATAATCAATAATCCACCTAACATTAATAAAAGAGAAAGTAATATCATAAATGTTATACTCCAATAAGTTAAAATTTTGTTCCTATAATTTTGCCCAAATGCAAAATTTTTATGTAAGGTGAAATTAAATATGGGCAGGATACATAAACAAGCAAATAATTTAAACCAGTTGGACGTATGCAGTAATAATTTAAAATACATAGATAAACAGGGATATAGACGGGGGAATAGAAATGGATTTAATAATTTTATTAGCTATAAGGAGAGTTTGGAATGATAATTAGAGAAATAAGAATGGAAGATGCAAAAAATTTACTAATCCTAATAAAGGAAGTTGAGAGTACATCTGCTTTTATGCTTATGGAGCCAGGGGAACGAGAAATGACTCTTGAACAGCAGCAAAAACGAATCGAAACAATTGACAACCAAAAAAATTCAACGATATTTGTAGCAGAAGAAGATGGCAAATTAATTGGATGTTTATTTGTTATGGGCGGAAGCGTTAAAAGAACAAAGCACTCTGCATATCTTGTAATAGGTATTCTACAAGAATTTAGAGGGAAAGGAATAGGTACAATATTGTTTAATCATGCTACAAATTGGGCTACAAAACATAACATTTCACGCTTAGAGTTAACAGTTGTTACCGAAAATGAGTCAGGTGTAGCACTTTACAAGAAAAGTGGTTTTGATATAGAAGGAACGAAAAGAAACTCACTTATGATAAATGATAAAGCTTATGAAGAGTATTATATGGCAAAGTTATTATAGCTTCTTTTTACTCTTGAAAATCATATTATTCACCAAGTTCCATTATTTTTCTTTCAATAAGGAACACTGAAATCTCAAATGCTTCAATTCTCCTTTTGGCTAAAGTAATTTGAGATTTATATCTATTAGGATTTTCTTTAGCTTCAAGAGTTTTTACAGTTTCCCTTAATTTGTTAAGCGTAGAGTCAATTTGACGTTTTGCTTCAACCAAGTCAGATATCTTAATTTCCATCTGAATACACTCCTTTATCGATTTTTAAAAATTAGAATAATAAAGATATCTGAAATTGAGAGGTCTGTCAATGTACTATCTAACCGTTTTGATACCCTTTTTTGGTCTGCTTATAAGTTACTTTTATATCATTATGAAGGAATCGAATAGTAACAATTTCGCCGATTTTTAGCAGCAAGAATTGGTGTAATCTTATTCTTTGGGAAAAAGCAATCTAGCGACACTAATATCAACTATAGGGCACTTATCTGCCAAAAGGTAAGTGTCTTTTTAATTATATGAGAATCCTGTTTTTTCGTCTTTTCAAAAATGTGAGGAGAAGAAGAAAAAAAGGAATATAAATCTGGAACGAATAATGGAAAAAGTAAATGGCTGATTTGCCTTCTATTAATTCATTCAAAAAATCAGCATCTTTATAGGAAGGCAAAAAATACAATGTAGTAAAAATAATGATGATCCCCATATTCTTTGAGTTGCCTGGGAATGCATCTTTAATGAGTCTTGCTGAAGCATACGCAAGAAACGATATCTTAAAATAGGCTGTTGAAAGAATAAAGAAAACTGCTAACAAATCTGCTCTTTCGATAAAATCAAAGTTAGATACTTCTTGGATTAACATAATAAACGGATAGAAAAACCCAGAGGCGAGTTTTGGGTGTAGTACCCCAATGGCTAAGAAAGCGGTAAAACTAGTGAACAGAGTATATAAGATTATTGCTATTATTGCTCCTTTTCTTATTTTCTTTTTCCCCTCCTTATTGAGTAAAGGTAAAAGAATCATAAAAGCTACAAGCTCACCTAAAGGATAGGTGAGTAAGTAGGGGACAACTTCCCATATTTTTTCAAAATCCCCGATGAAGAGGGGTTGAGTATATTCAAAATGAAAATCTCCGCTAATCAAGACAAAGATAGGAATACAAATAATAATTATTAAGATACAGGCCCCATATATTAAAGAGCTTCTTAAAAATGCTTCCACCCCTTTTAAATAAGTGTAAATTATTATTAAAAAGATACTCGTCTTAATAAAAAAAGGGTGAGTCTTATATAAAAGATTGCTGTTAACATAATTAGTAAAGTCTGTTAATGCTTTAGAACAAATTAGGATAAAGTAAAACGAGTAAGAAATGGCTATAGCTTTGCCAAATACTCTACCTAGGTTTAGCTGCAATATCTCGTATAGGCTCTTATCACCATTGATAGTCCATAAAGTATGATAAAGCAAGAATAAAATAATGCCACCCACACCCACTGCAAGAAGAATAATCCATGAATCATTTTCTAATTCAAGCGCATTTTTTATTGTCAGTAGTGTACCAGTCAAAAACAAGAACATGGTAAAAGCTATTTCCAGCACACCTATTAAAGATTTTTGGGGCATTCTAATCACCTAGTTGCGTCGTATTTTCCAATGTTTTGGAAGTCTAGATCTGTTATTATCTTTATCTCGGCTTTTTGAAGTTCAGCATCCCAATTTTTTTTGATTTCTTCCCATTTATGATTATTTTTTTTCCGTAATAAACTTCCAAGTCCCATAAAATCAATATTGTTTTCCTTTGAAACCACAAGTAGCTCCTGAATGTTTTCATTGATTTCTTTTTGGATTTCCATTTTGATTTTATTATTATTATTAGGGTTGTTTAAGGTTAGTGAACAATTATATTGTACAATCTCACCAGTAGCTTGAATGTTAAAACTATACTGAAGATTGCCTTCCGAGTGCTTTACATTCTCTGACTTCGTTTTTCCATCATAAATTCGGAAAGTGAATGTGTTCTCATCTGTAGGACAAGAAGCAACGACGGTTAGCTCAGAAGTATGTTTCTCAAGCAGAGCCAAATACAACGATTGTATATAGCTTAGCTCCACCACTAACTTTTCATTTCTAAATGCACCAATACCACTGTAATATAAATGTACAGGACTGGTTGTTTCGTAATTCTCCTTGCTGCCTCCTTTTTCTATATCACCCATAATACTAATGAATGGGATGGTAAAATCTTTTCCTTCCTGTATGGTAACTATATTCACATCCATTAGTGTGGTCAAACTGGCCTTTTCTACCCTTCGCATTGTTTTAGAAATATCAAAGGCAGTAAAACCTTCAATGGGGGAGTATGTATTAAGGAGGTCTATAGCATTTGTATCTTTAGATAAGACCATAACCACTCCTACTGGAATTTCTGTACGACGTAAAGCGTAGTTCATGATTTCACGGAGCTTACCTTGCTTTGCTGCCTCCATTCCCACTACAATTACTTTTAGATGGCGCATATCTATATTCCTAGATACATACGAAGTGAGTTGATCGATTGCTGAGTCAATGGTTGATCCCCTTGCTTCATATACTATATACGGTGAATGTGGGAGCTGTGTTTTACCTGATATAGCTGCAGGATTGATAAGTTGGATACCCACCACAAACTCCTCATCAATATAGTCAATGGAAGTAACAAAGCTTAGTGCCTTGTCATTTAATTCCAATTTATCATCACCTCCCCAAAAAACAGAGGATACTGCGAGCAAGGCGAACACCATATAAAGATACTTCATCATACATCACTCACTTATTTGTTTATTATTTTAAGTCATCCTTGTTATACTTTTTGGGAGAATCTATTATTTTTCGTAATGGGAATCGGAAGAAGGTATCTTTTAGGTCCTTGCTGTTAAATGGAGTTAAAGGTGACAAATAGGGAACGCCAAAACTATTGATAGAGCAAAAATGATTAACAAGTACAAAAGAGCCTATTATAACACCGTAAAGACCGAATACACTTGCGAGAAAAACTAACATGTATCGAATAAGCTTAATAGCAAAAGCAAAGGGATGAATAGGGATCGCGAAGTTAAATACATATGTAGCAGAGACAACTACCAGCGTTGAAAGCTGAACAAATCCTGCTTCCGCAGCAGATTGCCCTAAAATAATCGTTCCTATAATGGCAAAAGCCAATGTTATCCCTGTTGCCAATCTTATGGAACTTTCTAAAATTACTTCGAAAATGAACATAAATAAAACCGTTTCTATTACTACAGGTAATGGGACATCAAGTCTTTGTGCAGTCAGGCTTATCAGAAGTTCACTTGGGATCAATTCCTGATGAAATAAAGTAAAAGCAATGTATAAAGGAATGAGAAATATTGTACAGAAAAATGATATGATACGCACAATTCGTGTGAATTGGAAAAACGGTTTTTCATAATAGTCATCCGGAGACTGTAGGAACTGAATAAAAACAGCTGGTGCAATCAAAACATCAGGAGAACCATCGCATATAATGGCAACTCTGCCCTCTAACAAATTACCTGCAACTGTATCAGGTCGTTCTGAGGAAAGCATAATAGGAAAGGGGGTGACTTGATCGCTTGTCATGTGTTCCTCTAAATAAGATGCATCTATGATAGATGAAAGCTGAATAGACTGTAGCTTCTTTTTGATTTCCTCCAAAATGTCCTTGTCTACTCTATCTTCCAGATAAAGTAAATGTATACTCGTATTGGTACGATTCCCCAGTTGAAAGTCTTCTATTTTTAAATCCTGATTTTTTATAATTCGTTTTATTAATGAAATATTTGTATTAGCCAGTTCAATAAAACCTATTTGGGGTCCTCTTAGCACCCTCTGAGTCTGTGGAACGGTTGGAGTTCGCTCTTTCCAGTCTGCGGTGTCCGCAACCAAAACTTTTTCTTCACCGTCTATCATAATGATTGTATTTCCATCATTTAAAGCGGAAAAAACCTTATTAAAATCTGACTCGCTTTTTATTTTGGCAATTTCAATAACATCGCATAGTTCTGTTACTCCTATCCCATTCTCCTTAAATGGAAGCTGAAGAATCGGCCTAATAATATGTTCTTGAAGCGCTGTAGTATCAACAATTCTGTCTATATAAGTCAACATTATCTCGTGACCCCTAAGCGAGAGAGTACGAAATACAATATCCGTATTATATTGAAACTCCTTTAAAAGAAAGTCTTTTCGTTCATTTAATGAATATCCTACCTTTTTCACATTCACCCACCATACCCATTCAAGTTTGAAAGTAGTTTATGTATTTCTAAAAAATAACATACAATTTTATTGAGCCAAATTCATTTAATCGAGTTAGAATTCGTACGAATAATATTTCAAGAGTTTTGGGGAAATATAATGTTTCCACTAAAGACAACACAAATTTGTATAGAAGATATGACTGACCAACTTGAAAAAGAGGGATTTGATGAAAGTATTAGTAATAGGCGCATCCGGTAATATAGGTCAATATGTTACACAGGAACTATTGAGAAGGGGAGAACAGGTGGTTGCTGCTGGAACAAATGTTAAAAGACTGAAAGATATGTTTGGAGAAAAGGTAACTCCTGTAATGTTAGATCTTTCAGATGAAGAAACATTTAACATAGGCTTTGAGGAGGTAGATAGGGTTTTTCTAATGAGACCTCCCCACCTTGGTAAGCCTGAGGATTTGTATCCATTTATTGATGCTATGAAAAAGCATAAAATAAAACTTGTCTCATTTTTGTCCCTAATGGGAGTGGAGAAAAATCCAATTCCTCCACATCATAAGATTGAAAAATACATCGAACAATCTGAAATTCCTTATGCCCATGTTCGACCAGGGTTCTTTATGCAGAACATATCAGGTATTCATTCCCCTGAAATTAGAGAGTTAAATCAGATTTTTATTCCTGCTGGAAACAGTAAGACAAGTTTTATTGATGCTGAGGATATTGGGCTTGCAATAGCAACCTTATTAACCAACCCTAAGAAATATGTAAATACAGCCCACACAATTACAGGTGGAGAAGCCTTAAGTTATTATCAGGTTGCAGAAATTCTAAGTAAAGTAACCGGTAGAGCAATTACTTATGCTAAACCAGGATTTCTTAAATATAGAAAGTATTATATTCAAGAGAGAGGGCTTGATAAGGAGTATGTAAATGTTACCGTTGCTCTATATTTTATGACAAGACTGGGAACAGCGAAAGCAATAACCAATGATTTTTTTGCTTTGACAGGCAAAAAACCGAGATCTTTTGAAGAGTTCGCAATGTTAAATTTACATTGCTTTTAACAAGGAATCTTAAGGGTTGGCACTTACCTGAAGTAGGTAAAGTGTCTATTTTTTTGAAAAAAAGATTGAGATGTTCAATGTGTTTTGAAATAATTGGTATTATGTAAAAGGTTAGTAGAGTTGATGAAGTGAAATGAATAATACGTCTAACTTGAAAGGAGCTATTAAATGAATTGGTGGTATAGAATTTACTTTATAATTATTGGGATAGTGTCTTTTTTTACAGGTGAAATTGTAACTTTTATTATGTTATCGTTTATCTTTTTAAGTTTGAATAATATCCATTCAACATTGCAACAGATCTATATTCAGAATAAAGAAAAAAATTAAGATTAAACAATGCTAATGATCATTTAATTTAATAATGTTGCGAGGAGGGTGAATGGCTATGATACTGTGGTTTCGCCACTTATCACAGGAGAGTTTGGATTCGTCAGAATGGACTCCTTTTATACAAAATATTTGGTACCAAGAACATTATATGAAGTTTGTATACCTCCTTCAGCTAGTCCTTGTATTCATACCATCTATATTCAGCATAAGATTCTTAAATATACATATTTTTGGACTCATCTTAATTGGTATCTTAGTCTTCATTCTTCATGAATGTTTACACATTTTGGTCATAAAGCAAAAAGGTGATATAAGCCTAACTTTTAGCGGTATTTTTTTTTGGATCAATACAAATGCCATCCTCTCTAAAGCTAGATTCTGGGTTTTTATGAGCTTGCCTTTTGTTGTATTATCGGTTGTGCCTGCCATTCTATCGTTCTATGTTTCAGGAGATTTGAAAGTAATCTTATTATTCATAAGTTGGTTCAACACGTTGATTTCTGCCTCAGATATGATCAATTCAGTTCTCATTGCACTTAAACCAAAGAACACGCTTTTTTTCAGAGGGTATGTGAGGGTGGGGAAAGGCATTTTAAAAATGAATGGGCCACTAAATTAATTAATTCGAGGTGAATATATTGCCAAATATAGCACTCCTAACAGTTACACATGACCCAACAGGCAAAAATATTAAGCTGTTTAAAGAATTACAAAAAGAATTTGAGGACATCTATTCAGAGCTTTATGTAACTATAAGTGATGAATCGTCTAATACACTATTGGAACAAATACAAAAAAGTGAATTTAATGTAAAAGTAATTCCTAAAAAAGGAGCAGCTGCAGCAAGAAGAGAAGCGCTCAGTTTGGGACTCACGGGGCATAGTGATTATTATCATTATTGCGACCTGGACAGACTTTTAACCTGGGGAGCAAACCATATTGAGGAGCTGAAATTATTAACCTCTAATTTACCGATTTGCGACTACCTTATTTTAGGCCGTTCAGAAAGAGCAATGAATACACACCCAGAGGAATGGATCCAAACAGAAAAGATTACAAACAAAATTTGTTCTCTTGAATTGGGGATAAACGTTGATATAACAGGGGGTTCCTGCTTGTTTTCTAGGGCTAGTGCAGAATATATAAATAATTATTCCAAAGAAAAAATGACGGATGCCGAATGGGCAATGATTGTACATAGAATCGCAAAACTAGAAATCGGTTACGCTCCTGTTGAAGGTTTAGAATACCACGAAGAAATAAATGGAATTTCGAGAAGTCTAAGTGAATCGGAAAAGTGGATGGGACGTTTAAAACTAAGTTCAATTATCAGTGAAACTGCTATTACTACAGGGAAGTAAATTCTATACAAAATAAGGGCAGTAAATGAGATTATCTTCTTTTCTTAGGAACTCTTTAAGAAAGATGAAGATAGATTAAACAGTTGGAGTGAGTTTATGGAAAGGTTTTTATTTGTCTTTGGTATTATCGTATTTTTCTTTAGTTTTATATTTTTTGTAATGAATTTTTTTTCTGATTATGAAAGTACCACAATGGTAGGTTCTGTGTTAATTATGTTAAATGCGAGTATAGCAGTGTGTGTTTCAGAGATTCTAACAAGAATTAAAAACATAAAATAAAATTAAACATTAGTGAGTACTTGTAAAAAGGAGAAGGTTTAATGCCTCTGATTGAGCATCAGCAATTTATTCAAGCACCTGTTAAAAAATGTTTTGATCTAGCTAGGAACGTAGATATACATATTCAAACAACCTCTAAAACTAAGGAAAGAGCTGTTGGCGGAGTGACAGCAGGCTTATTAGAAAAGGGAGATACAGTCACCTGGGAAGCTACTCACTTTGGTATTAAGCAAAGGTTAACAGCTGAAGTGATATTTATGGAACCCCCTCATAAGTTTGTCGATGTTATGGTGAAGGGAGCTTTCCAGTCTTTTACCCACACTCATCATTTTTTGGAAGCAGATGGTGGGACGATAGTGATAGATCAATTCCAATACCAGTCGCCTTTAGGTCTAATCGGTGTTGCTGCCGACAAGTTGTTTTTAGAGAGATATATGAGAAAATTCATTATTTCACGTGCAAAGGAATTAAAAAAGATTGCTGAAAACGATGATAGTTTTGAATAGTGGTTCTTAGATGGGCGGAAGCACTTTTAGAATGAACTACACTTTTGTTGAAGTATAAAGTGTAAAAGGGGTTGAAATTTATGAAATCTATATATAAATGTTCTATTGATATTCGTTTTGAAGGTGGCGATATTAAGATTGACGTTTCAGATGGAACACAGTTGTTTAGTTTTAAATCGGGTGTAGGTTTTATTGCTATTCCACATTTCTTGATTACGCTTGCACAAATTTATAGAGGAGAAGTCAACGAAGCGGAATTAGATTGTCATGGGAATTCGGATTATTATCGATTTTCTAGCGATGGTGTAATCCTTTTTATTGAACATATATCCAAATATCCCAAAGACGAAATTTATAAATATCAATTTAATTTAATTAATTATCTAGAAGCTATTGATAACGGATTTAAGAGATATTTAAACGAACTTGAAAATCAGGGATTATTACCCTTAAAAACCCAAGAATTTGCGCATCCCTTAGGCGATGATGTACTAAATGCATTCTATGAGTTTTCAGAACAATTGTAAAATTGGGAGTGTCAGAAAAGAATCCTTCTGCAATTAGATTCTATGAATCTATTGGTATGGCTACAAAGAGTAGAAAAATGGAGATTATATTGAATTAACTTGGAGACAGATTCGAAAAAACTTCAACCATTTATAGAAAACGAAGAAACCCGAGAAATAGTAGATATAGTACTTGAATAGAACTAATTAAAAGGGGACTAGTAGATGAAAGCGGTCATTCAAAATGAATTCGGTGATGCAAATGTGCTCTTTTATACTGAGATCGAAATACCAAAAATTCACGAAAAAGAAGTTTTAATTAAAACAGAATATACGAGTGTAAATTATGCAGATATAAAAAAACGCATGGGGAATAAAGGGGAGGGTAAGTTTCCATTAACACTTGGATTGGATGTGGCTGGGACGATTGAAGAAGTTGCGGAAGGGTCACCATTTTCAGTGGGTGATCGGGTAATAGCTTTTCCGGAAGATGGTTCATATGCAGAGTATGTTGTAGCAAATGAACAATTGGTTTTTAGAATTCCAGACAGTCTTTCTTTCAAGCAAGCTGCAACAGCACCAACCGTATCTATTTTAGCTTATATACTGATTCATGAAATTGGACAAGTAAGAACAACTGATACCATTGTGATACATAGTGCTGCAGGTGGCGTAGGTTCCATGTTAGTGCAACTCGCCAAACAAGCTGGTGTTAAGAGAATTATCGGAACAGTTGGAAATCTAAATAAAGAAGGTTACGTGAAAATCTAGGTGCAGACGTTGTGTGTACCTATGAAACGTTTGTAGAAGAAGTTTTAAAGTTAACCAATAATTTAGGAGCTAACGTTATTTTCGATTCCGTTGCTGGTGAGGTAACCAGTAAGAGCTTAGAGTGTTTGGCCCTTTATGGCACTCTTGTTCAATTCGGTAATAGTAGTGGCAAACCAGGAAGCTTTAAAACAAGTGATGTTCATAACAGTTGTAGAAATATCAAAGGGTTTAGCTTGGGTACAACGAGAAAACATGATCCGGCAAGATTAGCTGATGTGGCCGAGAAAGTATTAGAACTTTTTGCTTCAGAAAAGATCACGCTTCCTATTGCCAAGGTGTTTGACTTAGAGGAAGCAGCACAGGCGCACAAACTAATCGAGACCCGTAACTATGAAGGGAAGATATTAATTAAGGTGTAGAGAAAGGGGGGGTACTCCTTGAAAGTTTTGTTCCTGTGTACGGATAACTTCACAAGAAGTGTTACAGCAGAATTTTGTATGAAGCATTTCTTAAAACAAAAAAATATAACCCATATTGACGTTGCATCAGCAGGCTTTAAAGCAGATAGCGATTTGAGTCCGTTTTCCAATATTCATTTTGATAGGATGAGACAATTAAACATTAGTACGGATGGATTTAGTAGAACACAATTTAATCAGAGATTTATAGATGAGTTTGATGTAATTATCGGAATGGGAAAAGAACATAAGAATTACATACAGCAAGAATATAATGAGAAGATTTATCTTTTCAATGAAATTTATAAAGATGATCAAAGCTCTATAACTGTACCTCCTCCGGATAAGGATGGAGATTATTTGGTGAAGATATCTGAGATGGTTGATTATATTAATGGAGCTATTCCGCAGTTAGTAAGAAATCTTGATAATAAGAAAAACACAGGCGCATGAAATTGGTGAATAATCTAAAAATAAAATAATTATGGATATATTTACTGTTTTAGTGTAAAATTACCCTAAAGGAAAGTTTGACTAAAACATTTTTACAAAGGGGAAAAACCATGAGAGTTCTTGGATCGCTTATCTTGTCAATTGCTATTTTGTATTTTGGGTTTTACGGAACAATTATTTTAACCATATCCACTGGCAAGGATTTATACGGTTTTGTTTCAGCTGCATTTGTGCTCACACTGCTCATTTCCGCAAATTTATGGGTGTGGGGGCAGTTTGCTAAAAAGGCAGTGAAGTACACATTTTTCTGTTTGATTAGTATATTTGTTCTTTTTGTTGGAGTGGAAAGCGGGAAAGCTTGGTATCAAGATTCCTTAAAAATTATGAGCACCCAGGATGTCGATTTAGGCCAATATGAACCATTCCAAAATAATAAACGTGTTGCGGACTTGGGTAGGGAAGCATCTATGCAACTAGAAAAACCTCTTTTAAAGTTAGATGGGTCAACCGCATTATACCCTGTGTTTGCCTCTTTCGCGCAGGCTGTTTATCCAAAAGGCACGTATGATTCTACTATGAGTGAAGTCCAATCCACACAGACCTCAGGAGCTTGGGCCGGTCTACTCAAAGAAGAAAGAGAACTCATTTTTGTACCAGAACCTCCAAACTCTATCCAGTCGCAAGCAGAAGCGAAAGACGTGGAACTTATTTTAACGCCAGTCGGTAAAGAAGCCTTTGTTTTCTTTGTACATAAAGATAACCCTGTTACTAATCTTACAGTGGAAGATATTCAAAATATTTATTCTGGTGAAATTACAAACTGGAAAGAGCTTGGTGGAAACGATGAGCCAATCATAGCGTTTCAACGACCAGAAGACAGTGGCAGTCAGCAGATGCTTAGAAAAGTAATGGGAACCAAACGATTAATGGACCCGCCAAGTGACCAGCGAGTATCTGGTATGGGGGGAATCATTGAAGAAACCTTAGACTATGAAAATAGGAAAAATGCAATTGGTTTCTCGTTCCGCTTTTTCTCTGAAACGATGGTGCAAAACAACAAAATTAAGCACTTAAAGGTGGACGGAGTGGCACCTTCCATTGAATCTATACAAAAAGATACCTACCCGTTTGTCAGTCCGTTTTATGCCGTGCATCTTTCCAGTGCAACAAATCCTAATCTTGTATCATTTTTAGAATGGATCAAATCAGAGGAAGGCCAATTGCTTGTAGAAAAGTCGGGGTATGTTCCGTATCATAAGTAATTTCAGTGGGTAAAAGAATCCAGCCGCAAAGAAGGCTGGATTTATTTTTTTGCCTAATAAAAGAACCCTTCCACGTACACCTATTTATACTATTAAAAAGGAGTTCACTGACAAAATGGAAATCATCATCATTTATGTGATCATCGGGGTATTGATAAGTGCTTCCATTTATATTGTGGCAGATTTTTGCCATTTGTATTACTGCGCTATATTGTGCATTGCCTGGTTACCCCTCATCATCATTGGAGTAGTTATTAGTCCATTTATGGATATAGAAGAAATCTCCAATAAGCTAAACAAATAAACACACAAATCCAAGAAATAAACCCAAATACTGTAACAATAGTCGTTTCAGACCAGCCATATTTTAACCCAAAATGATAGTGTATTGGTGTCATTCTGAAAATGCGCTTATGCCTAAGTTTGAAAGAAGAAACTTGTAAGATAACCGACAATTGCTCAGCAAAATATATAAAGAACAAAATGGGAATTAGAATTTCGACCTTCTCGAGGACGGCAAGAAAGGATAGGGAACCACCTATAGCTAATGAACCGGTATCACCCATAAATGCTTTTGCAGGGTATATATTATAAATGAGAAAGCCAAGTAAACATCCAATCATAATTAAGCTGAAAAGTTGCACCTCTGGTCTGTCTGAAACTACAAAAAAGAAAAAATATGTAGGAATTGCTACAACTCCTAAAAGACCGTCTAATCCATCTGTAAAATTAATGGCGTTTGCAGATCCTACAACAAATAAGGTAATGACAATGACATATAACACCAACGGAAAATCCAAGGTAATGTCTTTGAAAATATTAATTTTGGTGTCTATGCCTAATTCGATAATAACGTAATATAGCAATGTACCTGTGAACAAAAATTGAAGAATAAGTTTAGTTTTTCCTGATACTCCCCCTGGATCTTGACGAGAAGCCTTCCAAAAATCGTCCAAAAACCCAATGAAACTAAAAAGAATGTAAGTTATACACAAGAAGTACATCAAGGGAGTAGGCGAAAAAAGAATCGAAAGTATAATCCCTACAAACAGAATAATACCAAACATTAAGGGAGTACCTTTCTTTAATTGATGATCGGAAGGTAGTTCTTTTCTTATTGGTTGGATCAATTTAAGTTTCCTCAAGGTGGCGATAAATAATGGCGATAAAATGGCAACAACAATAAAAGCGATTAGCGCTGGAATTATTTGATCAATCACTCTTCTATTACTCCTTTTTTCTTTGTCATCTCTAATAAATTCTAAAGAACTTAATCATTTCCTCTATTTCAACTAAAATAATGAAATAATTTGGTGGAAGGACATTGCCTTAAAGATTTATTTGTGCTAATATTCTAAAAAACATACGGAATATACGGCTGTGAAGAGAAGAGTAATTAAGGTATATTATTTCCAGAGAGCTTCGGTAGGTGAGAAGAAGCAATAATGATCTTAATGAAAAAAGCCTCGGAGCCTTTGCACGGATCTAAGATTTCTTAGTGATACTGCGACGGGATCTCCCGTTATAGAGATAGGGTATATTTGGTTGTTAAAAACAGAAGTACCCGAAGAGGTTGATATGGCAACATGTCAACAAACTGGGGTGGTACCACGAAGTTAACAACTCTCGTCCTCAAGATGAATAATCTTGGGGGTGGGAGTTTTTTTGTTTTTATAAAATTGGATGGCAGCAGAAAAATAGATAAATAAAAAATAGGAGTTGATAAAAAATGAGTCAAGAACAAACAGCCCTTAGAATGGAGAAATTAGAGGCTTTAAAGTCACAGGGGGTTCCAGTATATCCTGAAAGGTTCCAGACAAATTACGAACTATACGGAGCCTCTTCACTAGAGGATGGAACATCAGGTGTTCGAGTTGCAGGAAGAATCATGGGGATCCGTCAATTTAGCAAATTCAGTTTCATCACCATTTCAGACATACAAGGTAAGTTGCAACTTCTTCTGAAAAAAGACGAGGTTGGGGAGCGGGCGATGAGTCATTTCCTCGATTATTTTGATATAGGCGATTTTATCGGTGTAGAAGGAAAGATGTATTCCACGAAAACAAATGAAAAAACGCTTCGTATTGAAAACTATATGCTGCTCGGGAAAGCGTTACACACACTGCCAGATAAATGGCATGGTTTAACGAATACGGATACACGTTATAGACAACGATATATTGATTTGATAATGACAAAAGAAACACAAAATCGTATGTTAATGCGAACAAAACTAGTGCGTGCGATTCGTAGATTTTTAGAAGAAAAAGACTTCATGGAAGTGGAAACACCTGTATTGCAACATACTTCCTCTGGTGCTTTAGCACGCCCGTTTAAAACATATCATAACTCATTAGATATGGAACTGAATTTACGGATTGCTCCAGAGACTTATTTAAAAAGGCTAATTGTAAGCGGCTTTACAAAAGTATTCGAATTTGCAAAATGCTTTAGAAATGAAGGGGTCAGCCCACAACATCTTCAAGAATTTACAATGGTGGAAGGCTATGCAGCATATTGGAACTATGAAGATACGATGCAACTCATGCGTGAAATGATTGTCTATGTTCTTAATGAAACATTCGACTCAACAATTATTAGCATACAAGGACAATCCATTGATTTTTCACTAGAGTGGAATGTTGTATCATTTAGAGAATTAATTTTAAAAGATACAGGCATTGATATTGAGTTGTATCCAGATGTGAAAAGCTTATATGAAAAAACAAAACGAAGGAATATTCATTTAGAAAGCGAGGATATCGAGACATTAGGAAGAGGGAACTTTATTGACCTTCTATACAAAAAAGTGTGTCGCCCACATTTAATCGAACCAACATTTCTAGTTAACCACCCAATAGATTTATCACCATTAGCCAGAGCAAATGATGACAACCAAGCAATAACAGATCGTTTTCAATTAGTTATAAATGGTGCTGAAATCATCAATGCCTATTCAGAGTTAGTTGATCCTGTGGAACAGAGAAAACGATTACAGGCACAAAGCTTGTTGAAAAGCGGCGGTGATGTAGAAGCCATGGAAATGGATGAAGATTACTTATTGGCGATAGAGTATGGAATGCCTCCGATTTCCGGTTGGGGGTTTGGGATTGAGCGGTTATTAATGGTATTAACCGATTGTGATACGATTAAGGACTGTGTTTTATTTCCGTTAACTAGAAAATAAATAATAACTGTGGAAGCTTATCTGAATAAAGGTAAGCTTCTTATTTATGAAATTTCATATTGTTTAAATAGTAAAAATTTGAAATAATTGGTATAAGGAAAAACTTAATAAAAAAGGAGATATATATGGAAAATAATAATTATGAAAAACAACACATAAGAAGTATGACCACATTTAGTTATCTCACCCTTGCATTTCTTTTTTCATTCATATTTACCTCAATATGCATCCTTATTTTACTGGTTCCCATGGTAGGAATTTTAGATTTCACCTATTTCCCCTCAAAAGTTGCAATTCCTTCATTTATTATATCTATGATTTTCTCTGTTCTAGCCTTTAGGAATATCTTTGGAAAGATATTGATATTAATTAACCTGTGTCTAATGGTCTTTATGATTGTTTATGGGCCTTAATAAATCTATTAAAACAAATTTCCGTAGAGGAGGATATCAATGTACCAATATTTTAATGGTTTCGTAATCAGGGAAGGTACAGAGGGGGTTCCTGCTGAATTTGTGGAAGCTCTGTTTGAGGATGCAGGATGGGCACGGAATACACCCACTTGGCAAAAGGAGAAGTTCTCGCTTATTTTTAAAAACTCAACCTGGGCATTTACGGTGTGGGACCAGAACAAGATGATTGGGATGGTTAGGGTGATCTCAGACCAAATAATGGTTGCTAACATATTGGATTTGGTTATTTTATCGGAATATCGCGGGAAAGGTATCGGGCAGAAAATCGTCGAACTTTGTGTTCAAAAACTTCCTCACGGTGATTGGTTTGCACACACATCTGCTAATAATTTCAGTTTCTATGAGAAGTGCGGATTTGAAGTTAAAGACTTAAACCAGAACGGCACATGTGCGTATTACGGATATATACAAGCGAGGAAAGATGGGCATAGGTAGAGATAGGAAAAAGGGAGATGTTTTAATGGAGTTCAGAGGATCAAGTGTTTACGATCAAAGCGATTTCTTTTCAAATTACATGAAAAGAAGAAATAGAGAAGACAGTCCCAATAATGCAATTGAAGGTCCAATTATGTACGTATTAGTTGGTAACATTCAAAATGTGACGATATTAGATTTAGGGTGTGGAGATGCTTCTTTTGGTAAAGAACTATTAAACTTAGGGGCAAGGCACTACACAGGAGTCGAAGGTTCTGAACAAATGGTAGAAGCTTCGCGCTCTAACTTACTGGAGCTAGACGCCACTATACATAATGAAACAATGGAATCATTTCAATACCCAAGTGAGTCTTACGATCTCGTAACCTCTCGTTTCGCTATTCATTACGTATCCGACATTAACCGCCTATTTCAAAATATTTATCAAACCCTAAAAGAAGATGGCAGATTTGTATTCAGCATTCAACATCCGCTCACAACTTCCTCTTTTGCCAGTAAGCAAACTAGTGATAAACGAGGTAACTGGATTGTGGATGATTACTTCCTTGAGGGTGAAAGGAAAGAGCCTTGGATCAACAATATAGTCGTTAAGTATCACCGCACCATTGAACAATATTTTACCGCACTTAGACAAGCGGGTTTTACCGTACAGGATTTACGCGAAGGTACACCGAAGCGCGAACATTTTAGTAGTGAAGAAGAATTTTTCAGAAGGAAACGTATACCAGTAGTTTTAGTGTTTGCTTGTAGAAAGTAAATGGTCCGACATCCACTTTTTGATAAATTTTAAGACTCTCTAGATGTCAACTGCTTTATGTACCATGCATCCATTGCCGAGTGTTCAGATCCTGGTAGTGGCTCTTGTAATAATGTGAATCCGAATTTTTCATATAATAAACAGGCGGTTTTCAACTCTTTTGTTGTTTCTAAATAACACTTTTTATAATGTTCTGAAGCAAAGGACAGAGCGGTTTCCATTAGCTGTTTTCCAATTCCCAACCCTTGCACATTTGTACGTACATAAAGCTTTTGTAATTCGCAAACTTTATCATCCTTGTTAAATGGCGCAATACCTATTCCGCCAACAACTTCTTTACTCACTTCGACTACCCAATATTTAGCATGATCTAGATTAGTATAATATTGATGCAGGTCGTTAAGTTGAGGGTCAAAATATGCAGTCCCGGGTATAGCTAGACCAAGGGATTCTAAAGAATTTTGGATAATTTCTTTAACTATTGCATTGTCTTCTTTTTTCATTTCTCGAATAATCATGTGTAATCTCCTTAGATTTATTTTCAAGTTAAATACGAAACATATTCCCCATATCTAGAAAGCTTTGAAAATGAAAATGAAAGCCCAATGTATAAAATTATACATATTTCAAGGGAGAAATGAAATGTTACATCAGTAAATGATTTCTTACACGTCTTTTTTCCTATGGGGAATACACAAGAGGTTCACATGTTGAAACCATTTCTAATACTCATTCGTAAATAAATAAAAGCCGAATAGGGGGAAGTAAGATGAGACAGCTATTTATCAAACAAAAGGTATTTAGTATAAGCGAGAAATTCACAGTAAAGGATCATCAAGAAAAGGATATCTATTATGTGGAAGGGAGCTTTTTGCGACTTCCTAAAACTTTCTCCATCTTGACCCCTAAACGAGAAGAAGTGGCACTCATTACGAAAAAAATGTTCAGCTTTTTGCCAAAGTTTATGGTGGAAGTTAATGGTCAAGAAATACTTACAATTAAAAAGGAATTTTCTTTTTTTAAAGCAAGATATAGTATTGATGCGGCAGGAATTGAAGTTCGTGGGAACTGGTGGGACATGGATTTTCAAGTGCTTCAACATGGAATAGTTGTAGGAGAAGTGTCCAAAAAGTGGTTCACATGGGGTGATAGCTACAGCGTTCAAATTCAAGATGTAGAGATGGAAACCATTGTAATCTCAATAGTCGTTGCCATCGATTGTGTGAAGGCAGATCATGCAGCATCTTTTTCAAACACTGCTACATAAAAAGGCTTGAAAAAAATTCTATTATTTTTCCATTAATTATGTAATAATAAGTAAAAATATTACGTAAACGCGACGATAAGGAAAGTAAATCAGCCTTCATTTTCTTACAGAGAGCTTCGGTAGCTGAAAAGAAGCAGAGAATAGTTGATTGAAAATGGCCTTTGAGCAGCAAAGTCGACTTTCTAATGTAGAAATAGACTTTTACGAGATTTGGCACTCGTTACAAATGTCAGAGTATAAGGGTGATTTATTCACTCCGTACTTATGGAGGCTGATAATGCGAATTATTAGTAAATTAAGGTGGTAACACGAGATAAACCTCGTCCTTAGACAATCATTTTGTCTATAGGCGAGGTTTTTTTATTTGAGTTTAGGAGGATGAAAAGATGACGATTTTTATTGGAGGCGCATGGCCTTATGCCAATGGTTCCTTACACCTAGGGCATGTAGCAGCATTATTACCTGGAGATATTTTAGCAAGGTTTTACCGTCAAAAAGGAGAAAAGGTTTTATATGTTTCAGGAAGTGACTGTAACGGGACGCCGATTTCCATAAGAGCCAGTCATGAAAATACAACAACGGAAGCGATAGCAAATCGTTATCATCAAGAATTTTCGGAGACTTTTCAAAAACTGGGGTTTACCTATGATTTGTATACCCGGACAGACGCAGAACACCATCATCAATCTGTGCAAGTAATATTTTTACAACTTCTCGAAAATGGCTACCTTTACAAGAAAACGATTGAGCAGGCCTATTGTGAGACAGATCAGCAATTTCTACCTGATCGTTTTGTCGAAGGGTTATGTCCTAATTGCGGCGCAAAAGCACGAGGAGATCAATGTGATCATTGTTCTGCCATTCTAGATCCACTGGAATTATTAGAAAAGCGATGCAAGATATGTGGGAACCAGTCTTCTATAAAAGAAACGGAGCATTTTTATTTTTGCCTTAGTCAATTTCAGAAACGTTTGGAAGAATTAGTGGAGGATGCTGAACAAGAAAATAGATGGCGGGAGAATGCGATCAGACTAACACAAAGATATCTAAATGATGGAGTGCCAGATCGGGCAGCGACACGCGATCTCCCTAATGGGGTTGAGGTTCCGATAGCAGGTTTTGAAGGGAAGAAAATATATGTGTGGATTGAAGCGGTGGCAGGCTATTTGACAGCCAGTAAAGAATGGGCAAAAAAACACAATGAAAAGATAGAAGACTATTGGAATAAAGAGACCACTTCCTATTACATTCATGGAAAAGACAACATCCCTTTTCATTCGATCATTTGGCCATCCATTTTAATGGGTATTGATAATCCAGCCCTACCAACACATATCATCTCCAATGAATATTTAACGATTGAAAAACGCAAGATCTCGACAAGTCAAAACTGGGCTGTTTGGATTCCAGATATGTTGGAAAGATACGATGCAGATTCTATCCGCTATTTTCTAACAATCAATGCCCCTGAAAATAGAGACACTGACTTCTCATGGCGCGAATTTATCTACAGTCATAACAGTGAATTGCTTGGTGCATATGGTAACTTTGTCAATCGAACGTTGAAGTTTATCGAGAAATCTTACGCAGGAACATCGCCAGTAGGGGAAATCGAATCAGAAATTGAGGTTAAAGTGAAGGAACTTTATAGAGAGGTTGGCTCTTTAATAAGAGAGGGACAATTTAAGAAATCTTTAGAGCAAATTTTTGAGTTTGTTCGGTATGCAAATAAGTATTTTGATGAGCAAAAGCCATGGATTCAAATTAAGGAAGACAAAGCATCTTGTGATAAGACGATAACTAATTGTGTTTATATCATTGTAAACCTCGCACAATTGTTAAATCCTTTCCTGCCTTTCTCTAGTGAAAAAGTGAAAGTGATGTTGGGGTTAATAGAACTAAGCTGGGAAGAAATAAAGGTTACATCCGTTAATCTGCAAGAAATAAAACCACTTTTTGAAAGAATTGAAGTGAAGAGAATAGAAGAAGAGTTAGAGCGGTTGGCTAAAGAAGCTTTATAAAATATATTGATCTATTGTTAAGGATCTCTTTGATCTACTGACCGACACAAAAGACCTAATATTGAAGTAGTGGATTTTAGAAATGTTTATAGCAGCCACTAGGGACTTTTGTGTCAGTATTATATGATGCAGAGTATTCCATTTAAGGGCCATTATCTGGAAGACTTGAAATCGAGATAATGTTAAAACATATATGATAAGGTACTATTTTTACTACTGTTCTCTCGTCAGGCAACTGGCGATTCAATTATGCGGCTTACATTAGACGAACTATCCGAACGCAACGAGCTGACGTAGTATGAACTTACGGTACGTCTCATTATAAAGCAAGACCTTTCCATTTCGCTAGAGGCGAAGCTCTAAACAACTTGCTGCATTGGAAGCCTCGAAAAATCAAAACGAAAGGGAAAATATCTAGTATCTATATTCAACAACGAATCACTTATAAATATACTGAAAGGAGATAGAGTAATTTTATTAAAATAACTTCTGAAGAATGATGGGTTTTTCTCCATGGAGCCAGATGTATTTGCCGGTAGTCCCTGTCTATCTTGTAGTGTCATAGCTTCGCTTGTTGTACGACGGGGTCTAAGCCCCAACCAGCCTCAAACATGTATCTACAAGTAGGGGTGGACACAGTATAACGGACGGAATTATGGTCCCAAGGGAGCGAACATCTTACCATGGCTATCTAAAGAATAACCTATAAAAAATAGGCCAACCAGAATAAATATAAGTGGAATACTATTCATTTTGCTAAGTGTGCAAAGCAATTGCATTTTCCATGTTTCAAATATTGTCCTTTTAATGTTTATAGTTTATATTTTGTTCAATGTGTATCTTTACTTCAATATGTTCTATAGATTCTTTATCAATCGAATTAATTGCACTTACATCCCACTTTTTCAGATGATATCGATATGTTTTTTCACTTATATTTAACAAATCTGCATTTATTTCTTCACTTTTCTCCATCGTCTTTAATATTTCCCTTTTAATTTTCTTTTCTAATACTTTTTTAATTTTATCTATACTAATATCTTCCTCATTTTGAATCAATACTGCATTGGCTTTTACAATTAAGTGATAGGAAGGTTTATAACCATTTACTACTTCAATTGTTTTTTTAGGTTTCTGTATGATTACACTTACTTTTTCTTCAAAGAGGGAGAGAGGGATATTAGTAGCTTTTTTAGAAAACCATTTTAAGCCAACTAAATCTTTTTTATTTACCCATCCTTTATATTGTTTCTGTGAAATGACAAATCCTCCGGTAACAACAGCAATATTTTTCTTTTCTTCATCCTCTGAGTAATGAGTTTTATTTATTTCTAATGAAGGTATGATCTGAGTACCAACTGGCTGGTAATAGGTCGAAATAAATTTATTATACTTTTCAATGGGAATAAAAAAGTTGTTTTCAGTTAAGGCTTTGGGATTATGGATGATTGTATATAAAGATGAGAAATTAAAAAAGCTCTCACTTGTTAAAATTTCTTTAATATCCTGTTCCGTACCAAAAAGCCATATATTGTATCTAAGTAAAGAATTTTGTCCAATAAAATCGATGACGGACTTCATTTGCTCCTTTATAAGATTTTCACTTAAAAGAATGGATTCAACATGCCCATAGTAGTGAGGTAATGACGCCTTTTGTTCTAATTTGCTTAAAGCGGCTTGTATTGTTTTTCCTTTAGCTTCCCCAATTAAAATGGAGGAGGCTTGTTGCAGAGAAGAAGCGCCTTCTTGCTTCGCGATATTGGCAAAATTCAAGGCTTGAATATAGGCGATAAATTCTCCTTCAGCGTAATCTAGTCCTAAAGCTGAAATATAAGTTTGACTTTGTATTTCTTTTGCACCCCAGCACCCAGTCAGGAAAAAAATCTGACTGCTTATCATGAAGATCAATAAAATCTTTTTCATATATTACTCCTTTTGACTATCGCTATCAGTAGGTTCGTATGCTTGATTTCGCTTCTTCATAAATCGATAAGGCAGCTTCAACATATTTTTAATGATATCTGATGCATTTGGTTTGGATAAATACGACATATACGGCTGACCAAAGCTTTCTAATGAAACTAAGTTAGTTAGAATTAGAAAAAAAGAAATAAAGAAGCCATATAATCCAAATAGTCCTGAAAAGGCTAAAACTAGAAATCGCAGGATCACGATATTGCCTGCCATGGTTTGATTACTTAGGATATAACCTGATATGACTGTAACTGCAACAATGACCAAACAGGCTGGAGATGTTAACCCTGCTCGAATCGCAGCATCACCAATAAATAAGCCGCCTAAAACAGCAACAGTCTGTCCCACAGCCTTAGGTAGGCGTACCCCGGCTTCTTTAAATAATTCAAATAAAACAAGCATAATAAAGACTTCCATAGGTGCAGATATAGGCAAGCCGATTCTAGAAGCAGATATTGTTGCGAGAAGTGGATAAGGAATTTGATCAAGTTGAAAGGTTATTAATGAAATATAAAAACCAGGTAAGAATATCGTCGTAGATATAGCCAAAAACCGGAGAACACGGACCATACTAACGTAAAAAAAACTATCATGTGCGTCTTCTGGTGAATATAATAGTTGATTTAAATTTGCGGGTCCTATTAAGCAAGTCGGATTTCCATCCACTATGATCACAAATCTTCCTTGTGTTAAGGACTGAACAGCGAAGTCTGGTCTGCCTGAATGCTCCAATAAAGGGAATAGAGAAAAGGTTTTGTCATATAGGAATTCCTCAATTTCATAACTGCTAGCGACACTATCTACCTTTATGAAATCTAATCGCTTTTTGACATCTTCAAGAATAGAAGGATTCATAATATCATTTATATAAAGTAATAAGATTTTCGTTCTGCTTCTTTCGCCAATTGTAAATTCAATACTTTTTAGTGATGATGTTTTTAATCTCTGACGGATTAATGCCATATTATCCGATATATTTTCTACTAATCCATCCCTTGGCCCTCTAATTGAGGATTCCATGTTAGATTCTTCAGGACCTCGTTTTGGAAGATTTGATACGGGAAGAAAGTAAAGATCGTTTAAATGATGATTAAAAATGATTAATTCACCTGAAAATAGCTTTTCCTCTGTCTCTGTTTTAACGTGATGTATATCTTTAAGCTTACTGGCCTCCAGAACATTATTTAATAATTCAAAATTTAAGTGGCCGTTCTTTTCTATGACTACATTAATAGTAGGAAAAATAACCTCATTTATAAATTTCATATCTACTAATTGAGGACAATACAAAAATTCCAAAGTATGATCTTGATAGTCCCTCGTTTTTATCACGGTATCAGAAGAACCTTCAAACCAAATTTTCAATTGATCTATGCTGGCGATTTTTTTATTAGGTTGAACTTTCTTCATGTTGATCACCTTTTAAATGAATGATTAGTAAAAAAAACAGTAGCGTGCAAATTTGAAAAATTAGGCTAAAAGGGAAATAATATTTTTGTAAAAAGTAAAAAAATGAGGTGGCATTCCAAGGAATGCATGCACTAATGATTAATAGTAAATACAGGATAGGAAGACCCCATTTTTTCTTTTTGTTTAATAAAAATAGTTTGACTGCAATAAATAATGATAAGCTTATCCGAACAAATGCTCCAGAGAGCCATTGAAAGATTGAAAGAAAATCAAGACGAGTAATATGCTCGCTAATTTGCAACAGCTTCCACTGCTCATAAGCTGGATTCCTCAATTTTGTTGCTTCTTCTGGACCGAATTGTGAAATGGCTCCCACAAGTGGACCTAGGATTAAAAACACAAGAATGATACCAACCAATATTAGCCATTTAATCTTTAATCTGTCTTTAATAAAGGACGTTAAAAACAAAAGAAAGATCATTTCAAACAAACCAGCACAGCTATACACTAAACCTTGAAGAAAATCTATGTATCCATTCTCAAATATCGGAAATAACAGTTCATAATTCTTATTTTTTGAATTTCCGAAACCTACCAAAAATCCAAAAAATGACACTGTTGGAAACGCTAGAAAAGCAATCGTACTTATCGTTCGAATTCCTTTTGCAGACGCATACAAACAGATGAGAGCGAATAACAATACAATGACAAAATTAGGGACCTCAAAAGTATAATTAGCATTTGCCCAAAAAAAAGTATATTTAAGAGTAATAAAGGCGGAAATTAGAAAATATAATCCGAATACAATTGAAAATATTATAAAAAACCCGGATTGTGATAATTTTCTTTTAAGTAAAGAGAGAATATCATCATGAGTATTTAACTTTTTATAAATGTAAAAAACAAGCAGAATCCAGAGGATAAATGGTATCGTACTGAAAATGACACTTAACCAGGCATCCCTGTTAGAGGCTGATAATATAGCTGGGATAATTAGAACATGTACCATGAATCCTGTAGACATAATAAATAATATATAAATATGAACAGCTTGTATTATCTTTTGATTCATGGAAAACCACCTTAAATTCAGCTAATTACTTACTTGCATAGTTTAACCTTGAAGCTGAAAAAAATTCTTGATAATGTAAAAAAATGTTTAAATAGTTTAAGTCATCAACAAAAGATGACAATTTACGCAAATCGGTATTTAACTATGAGTGGACCGGACAGATTCGTTTTTCAGCCCTTACATCTAAAGATGACAATGCAGTTTGAGTTTTATTGAAAAAGGACAAAACGTGGTATTGGTGGGTTCTCCGGGCACAGGGAAAACACATCTAGATCTAGCTACCGGTTTGGGAGGTATTGCTAACGCTTGGTGACAAACCTCTGTACTTTTCTTTTCATTTTTTTTCACTTTTGTATTGCAATTTTCTGCAAAATACAATCAGTTTTAATGGAATTGGATATATTTGATAGTGCTTAGTGGAGATTGTTACAAAAATAAAAAGAACCGGTTAATAAGCTTTAAAAATGATTAATAATTTTGTTTCAGTTGACAGTGGAATAAAAAACTTTCATTAGTAGAACATTAATAAAACATTTTTAACAGCAAAAGTTTACAACGAAAGGAGCTTAAAAATTGGATTTGATTAATAAAAGGTTAACCTCTGCGGAAATAACAAATTTATGGACCCATTATATTCAAGAAACTATGGCAATTTGTGTAAGTAAATATGCGTTAAAATGTATAGAAGATACTGACATCAGTTCGGTTTTTGAGTTTGCCTTAACCTTATCAAATAGTCACATTCAAAAATTAAAAGGTTTTTTCGTTCAAGAAGAATTCCCAATTCCTAATGGGTTTACTGATGAGGATGTTAATTTAGAAGCTCCACCGTTATATACTGAGACATTTTGGTTGGAATACATTCATGGTATGACAATGCATGGTTCCTCATTATATAGTCTTGCATTTAACTCTTCAGTACGGAAAGATATAAGGGATTTTTATTACCAATGTGTGAATGATTCCATGAACCTTTACAATAAGTCAATTGATGTTCTTATATCGAAGGAGTTATACGAGAAATCACCATATTATTCTACTCCACAACAAGTTGATTACATAACAAAATTAACTTATGTAACCGATGTTTTTGGTAAGCGAAGACCCTTGAATTCAATGGAGAGTGCAAATATTTACTTTAATCTAAAAAAGAGTATTATAACAAAGGCAATTATTTTAGGATTTAGTCAAGTATGTGAATTAATTGAGATTCGTAAATTTATGGAAAAAGGATTGCAAGTTGCAAATAAACACATTGGATTATTTTCTACAGTGTTGCTTGAAGATGACCTACATTCTCCTAAGTTAATGGATTCAGAAGTTACAAATTCATCTATTGCTCCTTTTTCTGATAAACTTATGCTTTATCATGCAGGGAATTTGTTTAGTGTTGCCATATCATACTACAGTCATGCTGCTGTTATGAGTATGCGAGCTGATCTACTTGTACACTGTGAAACAGCAATTTCAAGAGATCTAAAAGTTTTTGCAAAATATGGTCAGCTTATGATAAAAAATCAATGGTTGGAACAACCACCTAAGGCGGATGACCGTAAAGTAAACTACTGAGATGTTTATTAAAAGTTAAATATCTTCAGCAATTCTGTAGCAAGAAATGTGCTCTTTTTTATGTTAAGGCCAAATATTTAAATAAATAAGTAACCAAACCTCTGTATGAATGTTCATTAATATCAATTATGAGATATAATGGAAGCTGAAAATTGGTGGATCAATTGAATCGAACTATGGAACAGGTACTCATTCACTCTGACGGAACGACAATTACACTTCTAGAACAAGGTACAGATGAACATGGGGAGTACTTGATTGTTGAACATTTGGGGTTGGCACGACAGGCCCGTTTAGTCGGATATAAGCTTTTATAATCAAGTTAAAGGACGTGTTTATTTAAGAACGCGTCTTTTTCGTTTATTGAGCCAATATTCTGGAGTAAAAAGGGAAATTAGATAGTTCATCTTGAATTTATAAGTTATGCCAGAAAAGGGCAGTATTTTCCAATAAGGTATTTTAACTTTAAGTATTTTATTTGAGTAGATATAGATCGGGGAGCACTTTTATGAATGGTAAAGTTAAATGGGGAATATTTTTAATCGATATTATCCTCAGCACGGTATGTTCTAGTTTTCTTTCTCACACTGAGAGGCTGGGACAAAACCCTCCTCAGAAATGAAAAAGCCGGCGAAATTTTACAAGGAGTAAAATTTCGCCGGCTTTGTTTATTTTTAAATTAAAATAAGGACCACTTCTGATAAAATAAAGTTACCACACAAAATTTCATCGGAAAGAAGGGTCCTTATGTTTAAAGATTATATCATGAATCAAATAGTTTTGCCTTTAGATTTAGAAGTGAAATTACATAAGAATGATATTGCCCTCCATGTCCATCAGTTAGTTGAAAGTATCCCTCAAGAAGTGTTCGAACCATTTCTCCGAAATGAAGGCTGTCCGGCTTATCATCCGCGTATGATGCTTAAAATTATCTTATGCGCCTACACACAATCTGTCTTTTCAGGACGTAAAATTGAAGCCCTCTTAAAAGACAGTATCCGTATGATGTGGCTAGCTCAAGGATATGAACCAAGCTACCGCACCATTAACCGATTCCGTGTGCAACCAGAAGTGAAAGAACTAATTCGCGAGTGTTTTGTCCAATTCCGATGCCAATTGGTAGAAGCAAAACTTATTGATCAAGAAGCCATTTTTATTGAAGGTACAAAGATTGAAGCGAATGCGAATAAATTTACTTTTGTATGGAGGAAATCCATCGAGAAATATCATGAAAGTTTAATTGAAAAGTCAAACCAGTTATACAACGAACTCCTACAGAATGAAATCATACCTGAAATGGAACGTGAAACTGCAGAGCAATTATCCGTGGAAGAGCTCGCTCAATTGGTTCAAAAAGTAGACGAAGTCGTAACCAAATATGATAAACAAATTGAAGCTACCTCAGACATTCCGCAACGAAAAGCCTTAAGAGGTGAGCGCAAATATCCGAAACAAGTCCGTAAACAACTGATTGATTTTGTCGTACGTAAACAAAAATACCAACAAGACTTAGAAACCTTTGGTACACGTAATAGCTATTCTAAAACAGATACCGATGCGATATTCATGCGAATGAAAGATGATTATATGAAAAACGGACAATTGAAAGCTGGTTACAATGTACAAATCGTAACGGAAGGTCAATACACACTAGCCTATAGTTTGTTTTCAAACCCAACAGATACACGTACGTTGATACCATTTTTAGATGAAATCGAGCTGTATTATTTTGAGTTACCGAAACACATTGTCGCAGACGCAGGTTATGGCAGTGAACAAAACTTTACCGATATCCTTTCAAACAGAAAACGAGAAGCACTAATTACCTATAACCTATATTTGAAGGAACAAAAGAAAAAGTACAAACAAGACATATTCAACCCCGACAACTGGGAGTATGATGAAGAAACAGATACCTATACATGCCCTAATCAAAAACGGCTTGAATTTCAATACCACTCTACTCGCAATGACCGTACAGGCTTTGAACGAAAGTTCAAAATCTATGAGTCCGAAGACTGTTTGGAGTGCCCATTCCGTTCATCATGTACGAAAGCAAAAGTAGGCAACAATCGAAAACTAATGGTGAATGAAAAGTGGGAACAGCAAAAAGAATATGTAAGAGCTAAGCTTTCAGAAGAGAAAACGAGATCCATCTATCGAAAACGCAAAATCGATGTGGAACCAGTTTTTGGATTTTTGAAGGCTGATTTACGTTTCGCTCGATTTTCTGTCAGAGGAAAATCGAAGGTCGAAAATGAAATGGGCCTCGCGTTAATGGCAGTGAATTTGAGAAAATTCACTGCCAACCACTGAGGAAATAGAGACTTTAACTCATAAAAAAAGAAAAAAGATGAATTTGAGCGTGTCAAAATCATCTTTTTCATTATTTGAAGCTAGTTATGTCCCAGCCTCTTTTTGTAAGAGCAAATTTTTTTAATGCTAAAATGCAATACAGATAGCTAGCTTCTGACAATCTCTAGCATATCGTTCCAATAGCTATTCCAGTAGGTGCCTGGCCGACTGGAATGGTATCAATTACTGTATTAGTCGCTATTTCAATGACAGATACTGTATTATCAGCTTGATTGGTCACATAAGCAAGTGTTCCATCAGGAGTAATCGCGATTTGATCCGGTGATCCTCCCACAGCAATAGTATCAATTACCGTATTTGTCAGGGTATTAATTATTGAAACATTGTTACTATCTTTATTAACAATATACAAACGTGTTCCGTTAGGGGTGATGGATGCTCCGACTGGTGAGTCTCCTACGTTAATGGTACCAAGTACCGTGTTCAACTCTGTATCAATGATTGATATGTTGTCATCATCCTGATTTGTAACATAAGCTCGAGTCCCATCAAGCGAAAAAACTATCTTTCTAGGGCGTGCCCCCACAGGAATTGTAGAAATAACCATCATTGATGCTGTATCAATAACCGAAATCGTTCCACTGTTTTCATTTGCTACATATGCAAATGATCCGTCCGGCGAAAAAGCTATTCCCTGTGGACCATCTCCAACTGGAATTGTAGCAATTACCATATTCGTTTCTGTATCTATTACTGATACATCATCATCACCTGGAACTAAGCCATGATTAGAAACATATGCAATTGTACCATCTGGCGAAATAGCAATACCAAGTGGATTTGCCCCAACTGGAATAGTAGCTATTGTCATATTTGTCGCCGAGTCAATAACCGATACGTCATTCGAGAAGAAATTTGGTACATAGACACGAGTCCCATCAGGCAAGACAGCCGCTTCAAGAGGTGCATCCCCCACACCAACCGTTGCGACAACCGTATTCGTTCCTGAATCAATGACTGATACTGTATCACTCTCTCCCGGACTTGGAGTACCAGCATTTGTAACGTAAACAAAAAAACTACAAGTAATAAGGGGCGGGAAGGATAGTGCCACCACATTCCGACAACAAATAACCGTAATTCGACCTTCCGCTGTAGCAACAGTAATTAGCCCTGTCTTTGGATTAAAATTGACAAAAGTACCAGTTATACTGGTAGTTGAAGCTATAATCAATGAAATTATTCTGCCTGGAGACAAGTTTTCAAAAATAGAACATAGACAAGAACACTTTCTTTTAGATATCACATCAAATCTCCTTTCTATAGAAACAAGTATATTCCATTTTATTCACTAATCTCAGTAAGGTATAGTCATATCACCAGAAAGGGCATTAATATAGAAATTTTTTGAATGGTGTTAAGCTCCTATAAACGAAAAGCACGATTATATTAAGATTGAATTTAACTAATACTCGAACCTCGCAGGGATATGCATTAAGAAAAATATTAGTGAAGAGCTCTTATGATATAGTGGATATATAGTGTTTTTGCCCACTCCCCAAAACGGTCCAATTTTGAGAATATATTCTATAAGGGTTAATGCAAATAAATGCTAATCTAATTTTTGAATGGAAAGAGCCGATGTGGATTTAAAAACTTACACTATTTTGAAAAAGATAACCAGTTTATAAAAAGTTGCGATTTTTTTAAAGTTAACAGTCTTATAGGGCAGTATTATAAAGAAAACACTGTGGTAGAAGGATTTTTGAAAACTGTTGAACAAACTTATTTATAAAAATTGTATACTAATTGAAAAAAAGTGATTTCATTATAAACAATCTTTATTTAAAAATGGAGTCTCTTTGTTTGCTGTTAAACAGTAGCAGCATTCCCTGGAGTTTATAAATTCATTTGATACAACTTAAATCAGAATAGGGGTCTATGGTTTGAAAACTCCCTCTTTTTAATGAGAGGCAGTCATTAGGATGTTATTTTAGGAGTTTAATATTCTGATCGCTTCAATTTTATTACTGTCGATTATTACACTATCTGCTGTAGAATCGGAAGTTGGAAATTTGGAATCTTCCGCAATAGGGCGCCATTCGGGAACAAGAATTGGCGCTCACTTTTCATTTTAGGGCCAGATTGTGTAATAACACTTGGGAGTTGAATTGGATATTTATGTTAAAATGATTAGAGATTGTGAAGGATTGACTTAAAGTAAAAGAGCAGGTTAATGAAATTAGAGATTGCATATTAAGAAAGTCTAAGGAGGTTAAAGGGTGGGACTTTTAATAATTATACTCATTGGGTACGCACCGTATATCGTTTAGAAAGAATGCTTTGTATGCTTATTCTATTAAACTTAATAAATATATTTAACAAAATTCAATGTAAGGCTGAGGAATGTGAAAAATTGGAAGTCTAAAGTTCTATTAGTTTTATTGATTTCAAGTATAGGGTTAAATGTTTTTCTGATTGGAAATTGGTTTTTATATAAGAAACCGTCTATCCCAACGGCTGAGGAAAAGGTTATTTTAAGTGAAATGGTAATAAAAACCATTGATAGTGAAGATTATAAAAGTTTGGCGGAAACTGAAAATATAATTTCTATTGATACAACTGTTGACAAATTTAAAGGAGGAGTATTCCCCTTTTATTTAAATGTAGCGGTTAAAACTGATAAGCAAACTTACCTTTTCTCTTGCACTGATAAAAAGTGTTCTAATGTGACCAATGAAGGATGGACTTATTCCATATATGAAGATGAAAACCCAAGGCTTCCATTAAAAGAAAAATGATACTGTTAAATTGTGAAGAAATGTACTTAAAGGGAGCTTTTCTTTAATAGCGATCTTCCGCAATCGGGCGCTAGTACGAAAGAGTGGGAGCTGTCATAAAGGCAGCTCCTTTGACTTATTAAGCTAAAAAGTCAATTACTATAGGTTACATAAAACTTACATCCGAGGAAAAGATAACCTTGGAGGTGCTAAAAATGAAAAGAATTATGATAACAATAATTACTTTAGGCATTTTATTTTTATCAACACAAACAGGGATGGCGACACCACCTTTTAAAGAGGGTAATGTAGTTAGTAACTTTATACATACGTTAGTTAGAAACGGTGAAAATCAAGCAAGGTCATTTACAGTTCCTGATGTTAAAATACCTGAAATTCGAGAAAAAACACCAATCAATGGGTTTTCTGGATTAAATTCCCCTAATGAAAATGTAAGAGTAATAATTGGCTACTTTGAAAGTGGAGAGAATGAACCAGAAAGAATTGCGTTTATATGGGAAGTAACATCTAATAAAGAAAAAGTTACTGATATAAGAGTTGTGTTCGATGGTTCTAATCCATTTATAAATGAAGCAAAAGCAATTCAAGAGTATCAAGATAAAATGAATACTTCTATACTTGCAGCCTCCGAGTTTCCTTTTGACATTACCCATATTGACGCAGATTTTAATAAAGATACACTAATGTTGAGGTATAGGAATGCTGATTTACAAGGATTAGTTCAGGTGAAAATAGCACCAATTGATACTGATTTAAAGAAGTTAAAAGGTGAAAATGATGAATATTATACATTGAAGAGCGGTACGAAAGCACTGTATCAGAATGTTCCTTCTGCCCATCAACTTATCTTTCAACATAAGAATTCAAGGTATTCAATTGGTATAAGTAAAACAACGAAAAAAGATATTGCAGTGGAGGATTTACTTAAAATTGCTAATTCAATGTTCTAAAACTAAGGGTTGCTACGGGCGACCCTTTTTTCTTCAAACTTTTGGATCTTCCACAAACGGCGCGATCTTGTAATAGGGATTTGTGCTTTTTTTATTTCACCGGGGCGAAAATTAACATATTGTAGGAATTTTTAGATTATGAAATAATTGGTATTAAATATGGGGTGATTTGTTTATTACCATTGAATTAATCTAAAGGTGGAAAGCAAATGAGACAAGAAGAACTTAGTAAAACAAATGAAATAGGTTGGAATCAGGCAGCATATCAAGCCTGGGTTAATCGCCATGGATCACCAAGTAGTTATTCTCAATTATTAAAAGAAAACCCTAAGAAGACTGTGTCCCATTATCTAGACTTCATGGGTGATGTTAAGGGGAAGAAAGTAATCAACCTTTTAGGATCAAAAGGGAATAAAGCAGTTTCATTAGCTTTATTAGGTGCTAGTGTAACCGTGGTAGATATTTCTGAAGGAAATAGACAATATGCAACTGAATTAGCTGAAGCATCGGGAGTCAGCCTTAATTATGTAGTTTCAGATGTATTGAACTTACCATCTCAAGATCAAGTACAACTAGGGGATTTTGATTATGTACTGTTAGAGTTGGGGGTATTGCATTATTTCATAGATTTAAATCCTCTTTTTGAAGTAGTGTTTAAGCTGTTAAGACCTGGTGGGAAATTTGTATTAAGAGACTATCATCCTTTTGTTTCAAAGCTAATCAATATTGATGATAATAAAGTAGTTGCCAATGGTAATTACTTCGATAAGGAAGTAAAACAAGTCGAGGTAGCATATAGTTTGTTATTATCAGAAAAAGAACGTGAAAAATTAAAGAAAAATAGTATTAGAAGATGGGGCTTAGGTGAAATCGTTACTGCAATTATTACTGCTGGTTTAACAATGGAAAGCTTAGAAGAAGAAGCAGGAATTAGATGGGCTTTTCCGGAAAATTCTCCTGACCACATTGAAGATAATATTCCTGGACTCTTTACGATTTTGGCCAAAAAATAATATCATTTTTTAGTTGTAGCTTCTAATCTGTTAGGAGATAAACATTTTTTGTATATTCAATTTATAACAAATGGTTTTAAGAAATAGGGCGGGGTTGCCGTATAAGGTTTCGGATAATGAGATTTAGATCGATTAAAGAATATTGATTTAGTGTTCTTTTAGAGGAGGAATCTATTTGAACTTAACCAAGGACAACGGAATTGAATTTCTTGATTTCATTAATTTATGTGAAGAAGATATGCTTAATTATCAAACATTAGCTGGTTCCATTGCGGTAATTAAATGTGAAGGAAAATATCTTATGTGTTACAACTTATGGCGTGAACAATGGGAATTGCCAGCTGGACGTAGAGAAGGTGATGAAACTCCAAAAGAATGTGCGATTAGAGAGTTGTTTGAGGAAACAGGACAAATAGTGACTAATTTAGAATTTAAGGGATTATTAAAATCAAAAAAAGCAATAACTGGCGAAGTTAGATACAATCCAGTTTATTTTACTGAAGTGAAAAAACTACAACCTTTTATAGAAAATGAAGAAACCTCTGATATAAGACTTTGGGACTTAAAAGAAGAATTAGGCTACTTAGATTCGGTGGATATACGGATATTTGAATTTATTTAACATATTACTGCTGATTAATGTAAACGAGAACACACACTATTAGTATGGCTGCTAATAGAACTTTTATTATTTTATTAAACTGCTAAAAGAAGCTACTTAGTTATTCCATTATAGGGCGCTTTCCTGTAACAAGGATAGGCGCTCATTTTTATTTAAGCCTAGTTGGAATATCTTATTGTAGGAATTTTTAGATTATGAAATAATTGGTATTAAGCATATGGCAGCATTAATGAGCATTGCAGTTAAACATTGAGTGTGGATGGAGTGAATTTATGAAGGTAATTACTTTATGTGGATCTACTAAATTTAAGAAACAATTTAGAGAAGCAGAAGCATCACTTACTTTACAAGGACACATAGTAATTAGTCTTGGTTTCTTTGAACAAAGTGAAGGAATAAAAATACCCAAGGAACAAGAAGAATTATTTGAAGATATGCATTTCAGGAAAATTGATATATCAGATGAAATATTTGTTATTGATTTAGATGGTTATATAGGCAATAGCACAAAGAAGGAAATAGAGTATGCTAAGAAAGCAGGAAAAATCATTCGTTATTACTCTATGGGAATGGATACAAGTAATCAAAGTATTACTCTGCAATTATGATGGTTTAGGAAACCGGTGAGTCTATTCCAATGAAACCTTATAATTATTGGAGGAGTTTATCAGATGTCTAACCCGTTTGATTGTATTACTGAATTTATTTTTGTGGAAAACGTAGTTTCTCCAGCAGATGTAATCTTGGTTCCTGGTGCAAATCATCCTCAATTAATGGAGAAGGCTGCAGACTTGTATAAGCAAGGAATGGCTCCTTATATACTTCCATCTGGCGGATATAAACCACACGTTGGAACTACTGAGTGGGAGTATTTACGAAAAATTGCCATTGAAAATGGAATACCTGAAGAAGCAATTTTAAAAGAAGACAAGGCACAACATACATTAGAAAATGCCCGTTTTTCGTTAGAAGTTCTTCATAGGAACAATATAGTTCCGAGAAAAGCTATTGTGGTTTGTAAAGCAGGGCATGCTCGGCGTTCACTATTATGCTATCAGGCTGAATTCCCAATAGATTGTGAGTTCCTAGTTTCACCTTGTGTTGATAGATATGAAATAACAAAGGAAAACTGGTTTTTATCAGAAGTGGGCATTAATCGCGTTATGAATGAAGTTAAGAAAATTGGTACATATTTCGGGGAAATCATTCCTAGTTGGATTAAATAATTATTTGGTTATTGTTCCGAACGGGCGCAATCCTAGAATGATTTTAGATTGATAGAAAGCTTAAAAAGGGGAAGTAAGATGAAAATTGCTGTTAAGGCTAATATCGAAGATCTGGACAAAATAATGAATATAGACTGTGAGGTTATTGGCAAAACGAGCAGACGAGACTATATTGAGAATGCTATTGAGTTAGGACACTGCATAATTGCGAAAAATGAAGATGATATTGAGGGATTTTTAATTTACGATATTAACTTCTTTGAATGCTCTTTTATATCACTAATTATTGTGTCACCGTCCAAGAGACGAAAAGGAAATGCAAGCTTACTGATGGATTATATGATGAGTATATCTCCTACTACGAAGGTATTTTCTTCTACTAATCGTTCTAACATTAGTATGCAGGAAGTATTTCATGCAAACGGATTTATTGAGAGTGGTATAGTTGAAAATTTAGATGAAGGAGATCCTGAAATCATATACTTTAAATCAAAGTAGTTGTTATTCAAGAATAGGGCGCAAGAATTGAACATCGCGATTGCTACCGGGATCTCTTTCTTTTCTTAAGTTACTCGTTAATTCGTAAGGTTTCAGGTGGAAATGATTATTCTAGGAAGAAAACGCAGATATTATGATACATCAGCTTATTCATTTTTGGTGAATGGGGGTATTTATATCTGCAACTTAATTGGTTTTGGGATTGGTTTAATCTTTCTAATGTTCGGTGGATTGTTCTTATATTTAAATACAAAAGATGATCCAAAATCTTTAAGGCTAATTTCTATATTATCTTTTGAAGGTGGAGCAATACTGTTAGGTCTTTTAATTATTCTTATGACTATCCTTCCTAACCTGGCTTTCGGAACTGGATCGTGCAAAAGTGATTTTTTCAATTAACTAGGAGCTTATCTGGGATAAAGGTAAGCTTTTTATTTATGTGAAATTTCTATTGAGTAAATGTTCATTATTTGAAATAATAATTAAATCTCAAAGAAAACGTTAATATTTACAAAACAAGAAAGCCACATAATTTTGCTAATATTCATATAAACATTTGATTAGAAACCTAAAAAATTTAGTAATAAATCTAGTCCCCCAGATTTATTCGATAAGAGAATGGAGCAATTAATTAATGAATAGTCCAATTTAAGCTTTCCCCATTAAAGATTTAACTTTAAAATTGGGGGATAAAAAATGAAATTAAATAAGAACTTTTTATTATTACTATTGGGTAATTCTCTCGCTAATATTGGCGATGTATTATATATGATTAGCGTCATTAGTACGATATTCGTATTAACGGGTTCTGCAACTGCATCTTCATTTGTACCATTTACGATTACTACTTCTATGTTTTTATCTAGTATATTAACGCCTTTATTGATTGGAAAAATCAATCTTAAATGGTTAATGGCTGGATCGCAAATAGGAAAAACGATTTTGCTTTTTATTTTAGGTTTTATGTTGATCGGAATAACAGCATCTAATTATTATTTAATATTCCTAATTATAGGGTTTATTGCTTTTCTTGATGGATGTGCCAATCCAATAAGACAAACAATGATTCCACATTATGTTGAACCTGAACATTTGATTCAAGCTAATGGAATTTCCAATACAGTTACTCAGGTCATACAAGCATCTATGTGGATTGTAGGAAGTATGTTTCTTATTGTTATGAGCTCTCAACAATTGGTCTGGTTGGTCGGATTATTATTCGTGGTTGCAAGCATCTTACTTTGCTTTTTAGAAGATGTAAATCAAAATAGAACCGAACCCAAAGGTAAATTTGAACAGATAAAAGAAGGATGGGTAACTATAATAAACACTCCAGTATTAAAAAGAATCGCTTGGATCGATTTTTTTGAAACTATTGCTGGAACGGTGTGGATTGCTGCCATATTATATGTGTTTGTCAGCGATGGTTTAAATGTTGATGAAAAATGGTGGGGCTTTATTAATGGTGCATTCTTTTTAGGGTTAATCCTAGGGAGTGTCTATTGTATTAAATATGCAAATTTTATTGAAAAGAGATTAGGTACCTTTATTTTTCTTGGTTCACTCTTAAGTTTTGTAGTTACATTATTATTTAGCATAAATAGTATCCCTATCATTGCGTTAATATTATCCCTCTTTGTAGGGGTTTTCGCACAAATTAAGAGTATACCTCAACAATCGATTATACAAACTAGCGTTTCAAAAGAACAGTTAACAACGGTTTATACCTCTTTAGGTGCTATCGGAACCGGAATGTTTGGAATTGGTTCTCTTGTTATGGGTCTACTAGCAGATTTTATGGGAATTAGATTCGTATTTATTATATCAGGGGTTTTGCTTGCAATAGTAAGTGTGATCGTTCATCAAAACAAGGGATTGTTTGTTAGAAATGTGATGAAACAATAAATATATGGATGAAGGTTTTGGTTACTGCAAAACCTTCATTTTAGTTTATTAAATCTTTATCTTAGAGAATAAAGGAATGCATTTAATAACGAATTGAACCGAGCAGAAAGATCTTCTTGTTTAGGTAATCTGGAGCTTTAATCGTAGATCGTATTACAAGTTATCTCGAATTAAAGTCTTCCGCAATCGGGCGCGTTTATCGTATAACGCGCTTTTTTGTTTGGGCCAGATTTTTGTAGAAGCTTTCCGAAAACACCTGATTTTTTCATGCTAATCTGAGAAACAGATAATTAATTTAAGTTTAACTTGTTTCTACAAGATTATAAGAGTAAGGATTGCCCGAGAATAAAGTGGTACAGCATACATAAAAATTTCGTTTATTGGCAAAATTAACTTGGACACAAAATCTAAGGAGCATTCTAATGGAGAATTTGGTTAAAGAAATACAAAATATGTTTTCTGACCATGCTGATTTTTTCATGGAGAAGGAAATAAAAGATAGCACACCTATTTATCTTATGGGATTTAACACCCTAATTGATTTAACCAAATCAAAATTGTATGTTCGCCAAATTGCAGGAACTTCAGCTTCGGTAAAAGAGCTTTTTATAAACCTCAGTGATCAGCTCGACATTGATTCCGAGCAAATTATACATGCGTTATTAAAAGGGAAATTAGTGATTGTATCAGAGAAAGATGAACGGAATGCCATAGTCGATCCAATCTCCCGAAATCTTACAAGAAGCATTGCTGAACCTCTAAGTGAAAGCCCTCTTCTATCGTCTGTGGATGCCTTTGGCGAGGATATTGATACTAATATCGGGCTGATTAGGAAACGGTTGAACACTGAACGTCTGTATCATGGTTCCTTTGAAATTGGAGAATTTGAGAGTAGAAAACTATCAATGCTTTATATCAAGGGAAAAGCTCCGGATGCTCTAATTGGGGAAATTAAGAGGCAGATAAACCAAATTGACACAGATATTGATACGGTAGAAGATCTCAATAAATATTTTGGTGAGCGCAGGTTCAGTATCGTAAGTCATGTTTTTCAGACAGAATTACCGAATGAGGCAACTCACTTCTTGAAAAAGAACAGAGTTGTGCTCTTTTTAGATAATTATCCTTTTGCGCTTGTATTTCCTCAAACCTTAATGGATATGTTTAATGTTTCTAGTGATCGAAATTACCCAACAGTAATTGCGTATGTTATTCGAACACTAAGGGCCATCGGGGCAATTGTCAATGTCCTGCTTCCCGCATTATATGTTTCTGTCGTATCTGTCAATCCTGAGGCATTGAAAATAGACCTGGCTTTATTTGTCTCGGAAAGTAGGCAAGGCATACCATTTCCGGCATTAGTTGAAACCATTACAATGGTAGTTTTAGTAGACTTAACACTTGAAGCGATTGTGAGGCTTCCAAAAAGTGTAGGTCCAACCATCACAATGGTTGGAGGAATCATCCTTGGCCAGGCGATGGTGGAGGCAAAATTAGTGAGCCCATTATTAGTAATTGTGATTACTGCAATTGTCATTTCGGGTTCAGTTGTTTCGGGTATACAAAATTCCTTGTACATCCGTCTGTTAAGATACCCTATATTAATTTTGGCCTCTATTTTTGGGCTGCTAGGTATGTTTATTGGTATTCTTTTTATCCTTGTATATCTGGCGAGTTTAAAATCGAACGGTATCCCTTACACAACGTTTCATATTAATAGAAAAGGTGACGCTAAATGATTCAAAAATTACAGATTGGATTTATCTTTATCATTATGTATGTAAGTTTAAACCATTTGTTTTATCCGGATCTAATTTTGCAACTAACGAATTATGGACATTGGGGAGTGGTTTTTTGTCAAGGTTTGCTTCAATTATTTTTAATTTGGATTTATATAAAAGGATTGAGTTATTTTCCTCAACAGGATGTAATTGATATTTGTTTGAAAATCGGCAAACCAATTGCATTCATTCTTCTCATTCCATTTGTAATTTCTTTAACAGCTTTGGTTACCATTAATAATCAGTTACATACTGAGGTTATAATCTCGATTTTTTTACCGCGCACCCCCTCCTGGCCAGTATTGGTACTTCTCTTTTTCATCACAACATATATCGCCTTAACAGGTTTAGGGACTATTCTTCGTGCATCCTTTTTCATATTCTTTATGGTTATTCCTTTGTTATTAATGATAACTTTCACCTCCTTTATAAATATTGATTGGTACAACGCAGCTCCGATTTGGCCACCTTCTATTAATTTTTTAAAAGAAAAAAAATTCTTCTATCTTATGGGATATTCGGCTTTCTTACCCCTAGGATTCATGGTATACAAAACTGCATTAACTTTTCGTTCCATTTTTCTGGCATGGATGTGTGTAATGTTCTTCTCTCTTTCTTCGGTGTATATCCCACTATTGATATTTGGTCAAGAATCAGCCATTTCATTGACCTTTTCTATGGTTCGTGCAATTTATACTGTGGATGTCGATTGGTTCTTTTTAAATAAGCAATCAATGTTCTTGGGTTTATCTTTGATTGGATTCACTGTCATACTGAATGCCGTTTTACTATGGGTTATTGGAAGAATTATGAATAAATTATTGAGATGGATAAAGGTTGAAATCTCCTACTGGATTATTGCTTTTTCTGTGGTCGCTTTTTTAGGTGCATTAATGGTCCCAAGTCTTGCTTGGACAGAAAGAATCTTTTTTTGGAGTGTGGGGGCCCAGGTCTTTTTTATGATAATAATTCCATTAACCATTTATATCTATGGATTTATAATAAAAAGGAGAACAGCGTTTTATGAAGAGGGTTAAAGCTTTGATGATATTAATGTTTCTGGTTACCTTTCTCAGCGGATGTTGGGATATTAAGGATATAGATAAAAGAGTTCTCCCGTTGGTAATTGGTATTTCCAAAGTTAACAATGAGGACTATAAGGTAACGGTGCAAATCCCCATAACAAAAAAAGACGGCGAAATTTCGAGAATAGTAACAAGTATAGATGAAAATGTTTCTAGTGCCCTTGGACAAATAAAAACAAACTCTGAAAATGCGGTGGATTATTCACATGTGCGATTGGTTATAATACAATCGGATTTATCAGATAACAAAGAAGAATTGAAGAAACTTGTGACGTTTTTGATGACCTCAAGGGAATTTCCCACAAACGCACAATTGGCTTTTACAGATGTTTCTATTGAGGAACTGCTGTCAAATATTAACGACAAACTAGGTGTTGATTCCACTTCTTTATATGATTTTTTTAACAAAGGGGCTGGCTGGGCACCCGAGATTTTAAGTACTCGTATTTGGGAAGTGTATCGTAGTATGTTTTCATACACTGAAGATATAACCATTCCTATTGTTGATCCTGGAAAGGATACGGTAATAAATTATAAGGGCGCTGTTGCCTTAAAATTGGGTGAACTTACTCAAAGAATCGACCCTAATGAAACCCAATTAATTAAATTGTTCCAAAACAAAAATGCAAAAGGAAAAATAGAGAATGTTGGTTTTGCAAGTGTTATGATTACAAGTAGCGACATCGAAAATAAAACGTTAATGGAAAGTAATAAACCAGTAGTGTCTATTGACGTAAAGTTAAAAATACACGTTTTGGAACGAGAAGCAGGAATCTCGAATGAACTGATCAAAAAGGACCTAGAAAAGCTTATTGAAGAACGGTTTAATAAGATGTTTGAAAAAGCTCAAGAAAACAAAACCGATATTTTTGGATTTGGTCAATATTTTCGAAATCAAATTCCATATGATGATTTAAAAAATTGGAGAGAAGAGTATTATCCTGATTTAAAAGTGGATTTTCAAGTCCACACCAGTATGGAGTAACACTGGATTTATATGTTCTTATTTTGGAATATATTGCAAGGAAACAATAAAAACAATACGCTAGAATAACCGGCTAATCTATAATTAATCTAGTGGGTATCAACCTAAATAAAAGTCAACAATAGTAACCTCAATTCTTATTCAACAAACGGGCGCGATCCTGGAATAAGGATCAGCGCTCGTTTTTATGTTGGCGAAAAAATATTTAATTGAAGGAATTTTAATATTATGAAATAATTGGAATTAAGCAAACGGGCAGTTTAGTTGAATAAACAGTGGTTACATTATGAGTAGGAGGTGTAACCTAATGCAATATTTAAAGTTCATTTTGTATGAAGTGATTCTATTTAGCCCATTTTTTATATTGAATTTCTATGAAAGTATTTACTTCAAGTCACCGTTTACAAAAGGTGGATTTTTAGCCCTTATAATATCTGTGTGTGTATATGCTGTTTTAATTAGTTTATTGATTAAATTATTTATACGGTTTGAAGCTATTTCATTTAAAAGAAAGACTTTACTTTCTATTCTCAATTTATTTATATCTGGATTAATTACTGGCATTATAATGTCATTTATTCTCGGTGCAGAATAACTTTTGCTATAAAGCTAACGAGCTGAAGAGTTTAACAAGACGTATGTTAAAATCAGTAAAAACAATAGGGACTGATGAGATGGTACGATTAAAGATTGGAGATGTTTTTGAGATAGTTACATCAAATGGTATAGGGTTATTTCAATATGTCCATAAAGACGAAACCATAGGACAGCTAATCCGCATATTACCTAATTTATATGAGGAAGGGTATGTTATAGAAAAAGAAATAGTGGAAAAGAAGGAATTATATCTTATTCATTTCCCTTTAGGTTCTGCAATAAAGCAAAAAATTGTAGCTAAAAAGGGTAATTATCCAATTCCACAAGATTTTAAATTACCTCAAAAATTTAGAGATAACCATATAGTAAATGGTGAATTTATTTGTTGGCATATTGTTGATTATAATACTTGGAAAAGGGACAAAGTTGAAAAATTGTCCGATGAACAAAAGCAACTATCACCCTGGGGAACTTGGAATGACACTTTACTTAAAGAGAGATTGGCTGAAGGATGGACATTAAATAATTGGATTTAGTTATTCAGCTAACGCTCCATTAGTTCAATAACAATCTTCAACAATCTAGGGCTGATAGCTGAATAATAATTGTTGTAGTTTAAATTAATCTATTGGAGCTGCTTTATGGAAAACACCGATAAAATAATAGATGTTTTAGAAAGTGAAGGAATGTTAAGAAATGCTGAAATAGAGTTAAAACGCATGAATAGTGGTACTACAAGAGGAGTCATATATACTCTTTTACTAGAGAATAACCCTACCTATGTTATCAAAATAGATGATCCGAAAATCATAAGTTCAACTAAAGATTTCCTGCTGGCATACAAAGAAATAAGTGTAATACCTGATGTGATTTATGCGGATGAAAATGATAATTACATAGTTTACACATATATCCCCGGAGAAACGCACAACAACCGTGGTTCTAAATTAGATTGGATGACCATTTTAATCCGAGAATTATTTACTAAATACAAAAAGATAAATAATGATACATCATGGGGAAGGGTTAATGGAATACATAGAAGTACCTGGTCAGATTTTAACTATATTAGTTTTCAGCTTGCTCATGAAAACATAGGAAACCATCTACCTAATGAAGACCATAGAAGAGTTAAAGAGTTAGTGGAGAAACTTAGAGATTATCATAATAAAGAGGAAAAATATTATCTTCACGGAGATACAGGGATCCACAATTTCGTCTATTATTCAAATAAACTAGTCGGAGTTATAGATCCTTCACCTTTAATTGGTCCAAAGATTTATGACTTTACGTATGCATTATGCTCATCTCCAGATAGCCTGAATATAGAAACGCTGCTGCCATTATTTGCGCTATGGAAAGTTAATACACCCTTCACAGAAGAACGGCTTATAGATGAGGTGATTTTTCAACTGTATACACGTATTGGCACATGCATTAAAGTGCACCCTCAGGACTTAAGTAGCTATATGAAAGCTTGGACTAAATGGAGAGAGTATCTTAGTTGACCACCATAATTAAGTACATAAATAGGATGACCATTATTCAGCAATCGGGCGCGATCCAGGAACAAGGATCAGCGCCATTTTTGTCGTGGCCAAAGAGAATTTCATATTGTAGGAATTATTAGATTATGAAATAATTGGAATTAAGCAAACGGGCAGTTTAGTGAAATACAGAATTTTAAAAATGTTACAATAAATAAAAAGGGAGAGGATAACTTTGGATAAAAGGATATTCTATCTAATACTACAAATGATATTTATTATTGTGATGTTAATATTTTCCTATTATTTTTTATTTGATAAACAAGTTGTAAAAGTTATTACTTTTTTTGTTATGGTAACATCTATAATACTCTTGGGTTATTATCTTAATAAAAAATTCAAACGGGATAATAAAGATTAATAAAGGCTTTCTTTCGCTAACGGGAGCAATAGCACAATAAATATTGCAGCCCTTATACAACAAACTAGGAGCGATTGTTTTAAAAGGGTAATACTTAAATTAGATGGAGGGAGGAGCATATATGGCATATATTTTCATCGGAATCGTAGTGTTTGTCGTCTGTTTTTCAATTTTTAAAGCCATTAAGAAAAGGAGATTACCAAGTAACAATTATACTCCGTTTGATGACATTGAAAGGGGTAAAGCTGATAAAGATTAGGTAATTTCTTATGCCGCAATCTGAAGCGATTGTAACATAATGGATTATTTCTATATTATTAAATAGGCTGGATTTTAGGGGGGAGTTTTTATAAAGAGTATAATGGGCGTATTTTTATTTACTTTCTCTAGCTTTTTAATATGGTTGTATCTCGCTTCAAATCACTCTACTCCTGATGATTGGTGGACTGTGAAATATGTAAAAGAAACCTATACAGTAGACAACGAAGTTAAAATGATTCCACATCATTTTTCGACATCTCTATTAAAGGTCATAATCGGTACAGGAATTTTTATTTTGTTAGGAACTTTGCTTTCATTTCTTGTTATTAACAGGAAACAAAGAAGACTGGATTAATTCGATAATTGAATGTAATCCAAACTGGAAACCATTATAAAATCACTACATTAATCTTCCGCAATCTAGGAGCTTTAATTGAAGATAACGAAAAAGATTTTTATAGAGGGAGGTTATTATTTGAAAAAGGAAGTAATGTTTATTCACAGCGCAGGACCCCAGGAAGGGAAACAGGGAAGTAGCCAACTAATCGCTTACTTACAAAAATCGATTAGTTCGGATTACATTTTTTCCTCCCCTGCCATGCCAGATCCTGAAAACCCGAGTTATGATTTATGGAAGAACGTATTAAAAGAGAAACTTTCTGAGTTAAATGGTTCCGTTATTTTAATCGGCCATTCACTAGGTGGCTCTGTCCTCCTAAAGTATCTCTCAGAAGGAAATTGTAATTTATCCATCTCTGGTTTGTTTTTGATGGGATCGCCGTACTGGGGCCTGGATAAAGATTGGCTATTTAGAGAATTTGAACTCTCCGATAAATTTGCTACAAGACTACCTCAAATCTCACAAATCTATCTATATCATAGTCGAAATGATGAAGTAGTACCTTTTTCTCATTTTGAACACTATGCCTATAAACTTCCACACGCGAAGGCAAGGATCTTCGAGAACTACGGGCATTTATTTCAAGATGAACTGCCTGAACTTGTTCAAGATATCGAAGTATTAAATCGTTAAAAGAAAATTTTTAATTCACCGTATACTTACCGATTTCAGTTGTAGCAATTGTAGACTAGCATAAGGTCAATTTCGCAACAATGAGAATTATCTTGATATCAAGTCTTCCTTTTAAAAGCGCGATCCACAAGGATCAGCGCTCGTTTTTATATGGGCCAAAGAAAATATCTTATTGAAGGAATTTTTAGATTATGAAATAATTGGAATTAAGAAAACGGGTAGGATAGTTAAACTACTTTGGATATTTCACATTATGTTGAGAAACATATATAGGAGGTCAGACCATGCATGAGACATTAGATAAAGTAGAACAGGTTATTGAGAGCTTTTTAAATGAGAACAAAATTCCCGGGCTGAGTTTACATATAGTTTCTGATGGAGAGAGTATTTTCACTTTCGATTATGGCTATTCAAACCTAAAACTAAAGAAACCTATGCAACAAGATACAGTCAGTTCAATAATGAGTATTTCAAAAAGTTTTACTGCCATGGCAATGTTACATTTAGAAGAAAATACTGATTTTAATTTAGAAACACCTATTATTGAATATCTACCTTATTTTAGTACAAAGAGCGGTAGATATAATGAAATTACTTCTAAGCACTTACTGAGTCATACTGCTGGTTTGCCAGATAATATATGGCTTGTGAAATTACTGGATAAAGGTTTATATAAATTTGCAAAAGATCTCCCAGAATACCAATTTATTTTTAAACAATGTCCAAACATTGAAGATACTATTACTAAAATAAAAAGCAGAGAAGATATCACAAAGTATTTTTCAAATATTGACTTAGCATATGAACCAGGTAAAGGATGGCTGTATTGTACAGATGCATACGTAATTTTGGCTGATGTTTTAGAAAAAATAAGTGGTTTGACGTGGGAAGAATATGTAACAAAAAATATAATAAAACCCTTAAACATGAATAGTACATACATAAACCCCTCAAAGGGTTCACCTTATAATATGAATGAGTACTATTTATATAGTAAAAGCGACTTTATAAAAATACCGACTCCTAATAATCAGTTAGGGGCACCTGTTGGATTTATCTATTCAACTGCAAATGATATGGCAAAATATTTAATTGCACTAATGACAAGTGAACAGAAATTCATTAGTCAATTGAGTAGAAGTAAAATGTTTTCAATGATTGCACAAAGAGAGCCTGGGTTAAGCTATGGACTTGGTTGGAAAATTAAAAAGTTGCGTGAATTAAAGGTGATTGAACATGCAGGAGGATATCCAGGAGTCAGTAGTTTTGCATCCATGATACCAGCCAAAACCTTTGGACTTGTTATGTTATGTAATATTGGTGATGCTCCTCTTCAAATTTTATCAGATAATATAGTCGATATTTTTTATCCCTAATATTAGAGTGTTAAATTTGTGAATAATCTCACTTAAGATAACTGGTGAGTTATTTCAATAAAACTCATCAGCAATCTGGATCTTTTTTTTAATAAGACGATAACAGAAGGTCTTCGTTCGGCAATCGGGCGCGATTCTGTATCATGGATCAGCGTTCGTTTTTATATTGGAGAAGGGAATATCTTGTTGTAGGAATATTTATATTATGAAACAATTGGAATTAAGCAAACAGGCAGAATAATATACAAAGGATTGATAGAATTTCTGCTCAAACAGATATAAGTAAAGGGGTATATGATATTGCAATTTTGTCCGAAAAAAATAAGTATTGAAGAAGCAACAAAAGACGGAATAAAATTAAATTTTGATCAAATGAACAATGGTGAAAAGCGATATAGGTTAGTAGGACCTGATGGCAGTGGCTATTGCCGGACTTTAGGTTCTAATAAAGGTGCTTGGCAGAACAGTCATTATCATAAAGCAGCTACTGAAATTTACATAGTCCAGTCTGGTTGGATTATTTATGGAGAGATAGATCATAGTAAGAATTGTAAATTGAATTACTTAAAAGAAGGACAGAGTGTAACTGTATTACCTTTTGTCCATCACAATGTATTTATGTCACCTAATTCGGTTGTTCATACCGTCAAATGCGGGAAAACAGACAGAGGTGCAGATTGGTTTCCTTCTGAGGAATTAGATGAGTATACAAAATCTTTTTCAGAAGAAGATTTATTTAAACTGTTTGTTAAAATATAGACCTCTATTCAGCTATTATTGGCGATAATTGAAGCAGACTAAATTTTTCAAGGTAAAATAAGTAAATTATCCTATTAAAAAGCGTAATAGCTAAGTATCTAGGAATAGAGACCAGATGTTTTACCCGAATGCATCGGATGTAATCATTGTAAAGGACGAAACGAATTCATAGGAGAAACTAATGAAATTAATTATTGCTCTAGCCCAGTTTAAACCAACACTTAATGTCACAGAGAATCTTAATAAGATGGTTAAGTTGATAACCCAAACTAAAGAGAATGATATTGTGGTAATGCCTGAAGGCTGTTTATCAGGGTATTCACATAACCTTGGATTTTTAAATGAAAATATTGCTCTTAAAATAGAGCAAGCACTTTTAAACCTTCAATCCTATACGAAACAACACCATGTTCATTTAATATTTGGTTCCTGTATAAGGGAAGAGTGTAGCTGGTATAATGCGGGAATCTACATATCTCCCAATGGAATTAAACATATATATATAAAGGTAAATTTGGCCATTCATGAAAGAGGAATTCTCAAAGAAGGAAACGATCTTTCTTGTTTTGACTTAGATAATGGTGAAGCAAATATTAAAGTTGCTATTCAATTATGTCGAGAGATACGTTTCCCTGAACAATGGAAATTCCTTTCTTTAAATGGTGCAAATGTAATTTTTTATCTCACTAATATTATAGATACTGAAGAACTTGATATTTGGAACGCTCACTTAATTAGTCGTGCAGCAGAAAATCAACGCTATGTTATTTCGTCAAATATAGCACATGTAGAACAAGGCAAGGCTGTTCATCAATGGTAATCTCACCAAAGGGGAAAGTAATTAACATCCTAAAAGTAGATTGTGAGTCATTAGAAAGAATACAAATAGATCTAAGTGAAAATTCTAATTGGTATTTGAGCCAGAGTCGAAAAGATTTACTAGATGTTATAGATGTTGGTCTTTTAAATAATAGTTGGCAGAAATAGTTAGATCAATATTCTATAAATAAGTATCTTATCTTCAGCAATCGGCGCGATCCAGGAAAAAGGATCAGCGCTCACTTTATTTTTAGAAGAATGTAGAATAACTTATTGTAGGAATTTTTTAATTAAAAAAATTGAAATATGAAATAGGGCAGCTAAATAGGAACAACATGAATAAGAAGAAAAATTACAGGACCCTAAAGACCTGTTTTTTTTATGAGATTAGTTGTCACAAAACTGAGCACGCGAGCTAGTTAAAAATGTTTTTTTATAATTTTTGAAACATTTTGGCTTACTCAATCGTCAAACCATTGCTTAAATGAGAAAAAGAGGGGATATCGTGAGCGAAAACGAGAAAGATCTATTATTGGAGAAAGTCATGCTCGAGTACGGTGACCAATTAGCACGACTTGCTTACTCCTATGTAAAAGAGCGGGAAATTGCAAAAGATCTTGTGCAGAATACATTTGTAAAATGTTATACGAAGTTAGAAAACTTCAGGCATGAATCTACGATAAAAACATGGCTATACAGAATTACCATTAATGAATGTAAAGACTACTTAAAAAGTTGGTCTTATAAAAAGTCTAGAATGATGGAGTTATATAGTGCTAATAAAAATATCTCTTTATCTTCGGAAGAGGAAGCAATGGAAAAGTGGGAAAAGGGGAGGGTGAAGAGTACTATTTTTACTTTGCCTCCAAAATATCGGGAAATGATCTTCTTGTATTATTATGAAGAATTAACAATGGAAGAGATTGCAGAGCTTCTCGGGTTATCAATCAGTACAGTCAAGACCAGAATTAGTCGCGGGAGAGAAAGGCTTAAATTAGAAATGGAAAGGAATAAAATCTATGAACAATGAGGAAAAGGAAAAGCTTTTTGCCGATTTTGATGAATTGAAATTCAACTCTAAAGATAGAAAAGAAGTATTCAATAAGCTTCATAAACAGAATGTTATAAAGTTCTCTTTTCTCCGTTCAAGGCCAGCATTACTTACCTCATTCTTGGGGTTAATAAGTGCAGTTATATTATTCTTTGCGCTGACCTCCCCTAATGTTTTTATCCAAGAAAATCAGGAAATACGGAGTACTTCTACAACTGAAACGATAAAAACAGGGTTCCTTCTTGTAAAAAATGAAAACCATCGAACATCATTGAATCTTGTCCTTTCTTATAATCCTAAAACCCGATTGTTAAATGTGTTGTCTATCCCTAGAGATCTATATGTTCCTATCCTTGATTCAGATGGAAAAAATAGAGGTGAGGATAAAGTTATGCATGCATTTACTTTCGGTGGGACAGAGGGTGTTCAACAAACCCTAACAAATTATTTCCATGTTCCCCATGACTTTTATTCAGAGTTAACGGAAGATGAACTAATCGAATTTATAGACGAGATTGGAGGAATTACTCCGTCTTCAAGTGAACAAGTATTATTAGGGAAAGATGTGTTAACGTCCCTTTTGGAAAGGGATCAAGCTAGTGAAGATGTGTTAAAAACGGCAGAAAAGGAACACTATCAGCTCTTAACAGAATTTTTAAAGAGTGCAATCGAGCAGCCGCAAGAATCAAAAATAATAGGATGGGATTTTCCGGAAGAAGTAGAAATAAACAAAGTTGAAATAGCGGAAATGATAGAGGTAGAGAGAATTGATGGCGTGTTCTATTTTATCCTAGAAGAGGAAGAGTTGGAGAAGGTGAAAGATAGTTTAAAGCATTAAAGGAAAGCAGGATGCCACTATGACTAAGATAACTAGAGTGAAAAAAAGAGACTCAAAAAAGAAACGATTTTCAATTTTCATGATTTTTTTCCCACTCATCATTATCTCTGCTTTGTTTATGTATGGGTATTAACAATATAAAGGTGCTTTTGAAAACTCAATAAAAGATTCAGTCTTAGATAGAACGGAAATAGAGTTTACACCGGTAAAAAGTAGAGATGATAAATATAACGTTTTGTTGCTAGGTATTGATGCCAGGGACGAAGAGGAATCCAGAACAGATACAATCATGATTGCTCAATACGATGAACAATCAAAAAGCACGAAAATTATTTCTATTATGCGTGATTCCTATGTGGATATCCCGGATTATGGTTACAACAAAATCAATGCTGCACACGCATATGGGGGAGTAGAAACATTTAGGAAAACGTTGAAGGTAAACTTTGACCTTGATGTTCATTATTTTGCAATGGTTGACTTTAAAAGTTTTCCAAAAGTAGTGGATGTGGCTTTTCCTGAAGGAATCGAAATTAATGTAGAGAAGGCAATGTCTAAAGGGATTAGTTCTACCCTTACAGCTGGTACTCACAAATTGAGTGGTGACCAATTATTGGATTATGTTAGGTTTAGACAAGATGAGGAAAGTGATTTCGGTAGAGTACGTAGAAAACAAGAAGTCCTAAAAGTACTAAGTGATGAATTCTCAGAAATAAATAATATAGTGAAACTTCCTAAGGTTTTAGGGACTATAACCCCCTCATATTAAAACAAATATGAAAAGTTCACTTCTTTTTTCCATTGGACAGTCCATGCTTTTTGAAAAGGGGAATGATATTGAATCCATGAGAATACCATTGGAAGGGACATACACAGATGAAAGGTATGATCACGCGGGGTTAGTACTCAGAATAGATTTAGATGAGAATAAAAAAGCAATTCAATCTTTCTTAAATGAATAAGTAGATGTCTTATAGGAGTTTATCTGCTCAAATGGATGTCAAAACATATACTCAATTAGTCCTTACTTTAAGATGAAAAAGAGGTATTAGCATTTTCTTTTTAAATTATATGGTTATTCCGCAATCGGGCGCTATCCACGAACAGGGATCAGCGCTCATTTAATTGAACTGGATGGAGAATTACATATTGTAGGAATTTATTGATTATGAAATAATTGGTATAAAGTGTTAGAGCACTGTCATTTAATAGAATAACACATAGTAGGAAAATTAGGATTGGCCTATATCCATAGGAAGATGGGGATAGAAAAAATGAAAAAAACATTTGGTGTTTTGATTATTGTTTCATTGGTTTTAACGGCCTTCTTTCTGCATTTTACCGAACAACAAAGTAGTGTAGTTGATAATAGCCCCGGTGAGTCTGCAATAGATTTTGAATTACAAGCATTAGATGGTACATCAACAAGACTATCAAGTTTTAAAGGAAAACCAATAATCCTTAATTTTTGGGCTTCTTGGTGTGAGCCTTGTGAGAATGAAATGCCGGAATTAGATAAATTCCATAAAAAATATACTGAAGACGTTGTTATAATGGGTGTAAATATTACCAGTCAAGAAATTAGTGAGCAAAGTGTTCGGAATTTTGTCAATGAACTTGATATATCATTTCCGGTGTTATTAGATACAGAAGGTGTTTTTAGGCAATATCAAGTCATGAATTTACCTACCACATACTTTATTGATTCAAATGGAAAGATTGTAGATAGTTATTATGGAGAGTTAACGTTTGAGATGTTGGAACAATTTAAAGCGAAACTCAAATAAAATAATTGAATAAGTTTCTAGTTCACAAATAATTTAGTATAAGGGGTTAGTATGGAAGATATTACGATATGGTTAGCTTTCACTGGTGGATTAATCTCCTTTTTTTCGCCGTGTTGTTTACCTCTTTACCCAACATTCATTTCTTATATTACTGGTATTTCAGTTTCAGATCTTAAGAAAAATGAACTGAAAATTAGAAGTGTAGCATTAAAGCATTCCGTTGCATTTGTATTAGGTTTTTCTATCGTTTTTTACCTAGTAGGGTTTTCAGCAAGTTATTTTGGAAAGGCATTTGTCCAGTACAATGACCTATTAAGAATGCTAGGGGCCATTTTTATTATTACAATGGGATTATTCATGATAGGAATTTTTTCGCCGGAGTTTTTATTAAAAGAGAAAAGGCTGCCCTTTGTAAAAAAGAGTGGAAATTTATTAAATTCTTTTCTAGTAGGGTTGATTTTTGCAGCAGGGTGGACACCATGTATCGGTCCAATTTTTGGAGCTATAATATATGCTAATGTTTTATATCCAAGTGAAACATTTATAAACATAACAGCTTTCTCCTTAGGCTTTGGCATACCATTTATCATAATGGCATTATTTATTTCTAAAGTGAAGCTGCTAACAAAATATTCTTCAGGTTTCTTGAAATTAGGTGGAATATTAATGATAGCGATTGGATTAATTCTCTTTTTTAATAAAATGTTCTATTTGAATATTTGGATGAACCGAATAATAGAATTATTTGAATAGGAAAAACGGCGTGATTTTAGCATCTTCCATTATCGGGCGCCATTCTGGAACAAGAATAGGCGCTCACTTTTCATTTTAGGACCAGATTAGTTAATAGTAATTTTTTAAGGCATAGTAGATATATTTAGCAGTTTAATTATTTGAATTGCTGGATTTATTTGGTATTGTAGGTTGCGAGGGATTAAAAAATAGTGAACGGTGGGAGTGAAAATAGGTATGAAAGGCAAGTTTGGATTACTAGCTTTATGTGTTATTCTAGGATCTGCGTTATTTTGGTATACACAAAAAGAGCCATATAGTACAGAGGTAGTTGTTAATTCTGTATGGGATAAATTTGAAGTGCAAAGCACTCAAATTGGCGATAAAGATCCAGTTATCTGGATAGACGTTTTTAATAAAAATGATATAGCCGAAGTTGAAAAATATGTAACAGAAAACTTATCCAAAGACGACCTAGAACATTATGAAGTCGATGTCTTTTCTAATAAAGGGATAAAATATTAAACCGGTTTTCAATAAAACGGGCGACTTTCAGTAGTAACGAAAGCGCCTTTTCCTATGTTTCCCAACCTCTATGTACTATCCTAAACTAAACCATTCCCCTAGATTGTTGAATAAAATCGTATAAAACCTACTTTTCTAGTCAAGACTATTCTTAAGATTAATTGGTTTGTAAACTAGGAGAGTGAAGTAGATGCTATTGTCACAAGTTTGGGAGAAATACCAGCTTGATAAAAAGATAGAGGGGTATTCACCGCTAACATTAAAAACCTATTGTTTTCAATATAATATGTTGTTGCGTTACTTTGGGGATATCGACCTGAACAAAATGACCACAGATCAGTTAAAAGAGTATCTGATCAAGGGAAGCACGCATCTAAAACCCTCAAGTTTGGGGCATAGAGTTCGATGTATTAGGTCATTATTCAAATGGGCAAATGACGAAGGGTTAATAAAAAAGAATCCAGCAGCTAAGCTGAAAGAACCAAAGCTTGGGAAACGAATTCCAAAATTCTTAACCGAACTTGAAATTGAACACCTCCGTGAATCCTGTCAAAACTCCATGGAGAATGCGTTATTTGAATTCTTTTATTCAACTGGTTGTCGTATTGGCGAAGTTGTTAAACTTAATCGTGATGATATCAATTTCGCGTCAAATTCGGTCATCGTTCATGGAAAAGGGGATAAAGAACGGGAGGTATATTTCAATACTCGGTGCTCCTTGTGGTTAAAGAGATATCTCGATGAGCGAGATGACCAGGACCCGTGTTTGTTCATAACCGAGAGGAGACCTAAGAGAAGAATGAGTATCGACTTAATAAGATACATTATTAAGCGTATATCGTCTGGAGCCGGGATTAAGAAGAGCATTCATCCACATCAATTAAGGCATAGCTACGCTACGCATATGATTAACAATGGAGCTCCACTGGAAGTAATACAAAGTTTACTTGGCCATGAAAAAAGTGAAACAACAAGAATTTATGCTCAGCTAAGTGGGAAGTTACGAAAAGATCTCTACAGCAAATACTTTTAAAAAATCACGTTCAAATTTGAGCGTGATTTTTTATATTGAATGAAAATAAAAGATTGAGTTTATCACTTGTTTTTGAAATAATTGGTATTAAGCAATCGGGCAGGTTTGTGGAATAAGAAGCCACCTTTGTACTAAAGAAAAAGAAGCTTTGAGGTGATTAAGATATATGGATTCGAATGCTTTGTTTTATAAAATTCAAAAGGAAAGTGTTACCACGGAAGATTATATTAAATGGTCCCATTTCTTATTAGCAAATCAAATTTCAACGCCATCTTTAAATATAATTTCTTCATTATCTTTTGATGACAATATCTTTGAAGTAGAGGACTTTTTTAAGAGGGCTTTAAAAGAAATCGGAATACAAGCACCCACCTTCGAGACCAGTGCAAGAGCTTATATAGCTTATTTAGCAATAAACATATTAGAGGATGTAAATAGCCCTAAGATTTTTGATTTAGCTTATAAGATTTATCGAATTGTTGTAGAACTGCAATATCCTGAAGATTTGATGGAATGGTATAACATTAGCGAAATGATTGACCAACTTGAGTATGATGATGTACCTCTAGAATTTAATAATGATGAAGTAATAATAAAGATTAAGAATGAGGCTAAATTGATTTTATAATAAAATGATAGTATTTCTTATTCAACAATCTAGGGCGATTGTTGAATAAGTGGTTTAACAAAATATACGGCTTATAACTCAGTTCATTTTCGAGCTGGGTTATTTTTTATATACAAAAAGCACTGCAAAAGCAGTGCAATTTTAACTACATAGTAACTTGCATTTAATAACGCAAAAAGAGTTTTTGCGATAGGTAACGGAACCCGTTACTTTTTTAAGAACCTTTTCCTTTTTAATTTGATTGTAACTGAATACTACTTTATATGATTTTTCAAAATTATTTCTTTGAACAAGAAAATAAGCAATTAAAAAAATGACTATTAAAATCAGAAAAGAGTAAAAATATTTCCAATTTACCGGATGAAAAATTCCTATAAAGTTAAGAAAAGGAAGTACTATAAATGATGCAACAGCAAAATAAATAGCTACTTTTAAAAATGGATTAACTTATGGCTTGATTTGTAAAAAAACATAATTGATATCGGCAACATAACAAGGCTCAAAGGAAAATAACTTGAAGCAAAAGGAAATAATTCATATTGATAATGAAATAAACCAAGAGAAGTACCAATTAAGTCAAGGAAGGAGGCAGAAATTGCAATGAAAAAACCAGAATATAATAATCGGTTTGAACTATCTTTCTTTCTCCAAAAAATAATGGTTATAAATAATAACATTGAGTCAAACCACCACTGCCAAGAAAACACAGAATGTTCTAACCAATTGAAATTTTTCATTGATTAACAAGTTTTTTCTTTAAAAAGTACTCATCAAAAATCTGAATAGTCATAGGACTCCTACAAAATTGGTAATCAAATTTGTACGTTTAGTTTTTACAAATCAAATTAATTAAATCCCCTTTGTTCAGTTAACTTATGGACAAATTCTTAGGTCAACAGAATAATTTCAATTAACGGAGGTCATGATAATTATCGTATCATCTAAAAATTCTTCTTAGGAGGTCTTCTCAATGGGCATTTTTGACTGGTTTAACGAAAATGAAGAAACTCGAAAGAAAAGACAAAAAGAGGTACGAGAAGTAGAGGGAGTAAGAGATACGGAATTCGCTGCGGAAGAAGCACACCTTGATCTTCGAGAAGAAGAATTAGATATTCACAAAGACCGTGTCGAAACAGGTGACGTAGTTCTCCATAAAGATATCGTCGAGGAAGAACAAACTGTCAATGTTCCTGTTTCCCATGATCAAGTAATTATCGAAAGTCGAGAGGTTGACCATGAGCTTACGGATGAACCAATTAATGAGGAAGAAACGGTTCATATACCAGTTACTGCTGAGAAGATCGAAGTGGATAAGCATACAGTCGTAACGGGGGAAGTATCTGCTCATAAGCGATCCGTTGAAGAAACAGAACAAGTACGAGATGTACTTCACAAAGAAGTTGCTGAAGTGGAAGAACATGGTGATACGGATATTATTAGAAAAGACTAACTTGAAGTTCAAATAATATTCAGCTTGTCTTAAGAAGTAACTGTTACTTTAGCCTGTTATGAGATAGTCACTCATAGCAGGCTTTTCTTTGAGTTCATTTCTTTATAAAATTTTTTTGCATGGGGAACAATAATAAAAATCAATTAGGAGGATCGCTATGGGTAAGTATATTATTATCGGAGCGTTTATTGGTAGCGTCGTTGGATGGGTATTGAATTTTTCGCTCATAATAGGTTTTATTTTAGGGGCAATCGTCGGTGGAATTAGCTATACGTTTTTTTCCAAACGAAATGACAAACGAATAGATGAGACAACCGAGTCTGGAGAACAAAAAATGCTGCTGCGAGAGGAAAAATTGGATATAACTAAAGAGCGTGTTCAAACAGGGGATGTAAAGGTTCATAAAGAAGTGGTAGAAGAACAAAAAACATTTACTGTCCCAATTAGACGGGAGGAAATGGTCATTGAAGCAGGGGATGAAGAAGCGTATCGGATTCCTATAAAAGAAGAGGAAGTTCAAATAACTAAAAAGCCTGTCAAAGTGAATGAAGTATCTATTTCCAAACGTGAAGTGGAAGAAATGGAACAAGTAAAAGAAATGGTAAAAAAAGAAACGGTTGACATTGAGATTATAGGAAATGGAGATGTAAAAAAGAATGGTGAGCAACTATAATTGTTCCTTTGTTTAATAAGTCCTATGTGGTGCGCTGCTATTTTCTAATTAACTTAAATATGCAACGTGTAAAAAGCGTTGCTATTTAACTTTTTTATATATGTGCACTAAAACTAAGTTATTTGTTGCACAGTACAACGATACTATTCATTAGGAAAAGGATATTCAACGGGCGCCATTCTGGAACAAGAATAGGCGCTCACTTTTTTTCTAACGCACCAAAAATAACCATAATTTCAACTTGCATCCATGACTTTGATGTCTAATTAATATAAATCCTAATGAAATCTTAAGAGAAAGCTAGAATCTAGAGTTATTCCTTTCTTTATAGAGGGAGGATAGTTGAACAAGTAGATGGGAACATTAATAATTAGTGTTTAAATAGAACTACTACTCAATGGGTGGTTATGACATATTATGAATGGAATTATTGTTGTTTTAATAGCCGTTGTTTTACTACTTATTGGTACTTATATTTGGAAAAAAGGAAATAAGAAAGAACCATTTTGGGAATCTCTATTTGAAGTAATCGGAAATATATTTGTGTGGGAAATTGCCTGCTTTCTTTACATTAAGGGCGTGGGCAGTGTTTTTGTGGTTGATTGGAATTATTCTGATGATAATCTTTTTAATTGCTAAAATTAGTACTTGGTTTTGATTCTTATTAAAGGGTTTTTACTCAACTATCGGGAGCATTTCTTGAGTAAGAAAATGTGCCTTCTGCATGAAAAGGGCCAGATTGTGGAGTAACTTCTTTAAAGAAAATTAGATCTCTTCCCTAAATTTAAAAGTGATTGTGAAATTATAAACTTAAAGTAATCCTGTCTTAAAGACGATATAATAGCTTCTATAGAGTAGTGTAATGTTTGGATTCGTAAAAGGAGGTTTGTTCTTGAATATTTTAGTTTTAGGTGCAACTGGACGAGTTGGAAGTCAAATAGTTACTTGTGCCCTTCATGACAGACATCATGTTACTGTACTGGTTCGCACTCCAGAGAAGCTTCAAATAAATCATGAAAATTTAACAATTATTCAAGGAAATGTTTTAAATAAAGATGATATCGTACATGCAATGCATGGAATTGATGTCGTTATTAGTGCACTTAATACAGATGGGGCAACCACTCTATCTGAAAGCATGCCGTTTATTATCGAAGCAATGGAAAATGAAGGCATACAACGAATTATTACTATAGGAACTGCTGGGATCCTGCAAAGTAGAATTACCCCCAATTTATTACGTTATCAATCAAGTGAATCAAAGCGCAAGTCAGTCCGTGCAGCCGAAGAACATCATAAAATTTACGATATGCTTAAACAATCAAAACTAGAATGGACGATTGTCTGTCCCACATATTTGCCGGATGGAGAAAGGATAGGTAACTATCGAACAGAAAGTGATTTTTTGCCAGAGGGTGGTATTAAAATTTCAGTGCCGGATACAGCAGAATTTGCATTTAGCCAAATAAAAAGTAACGATTATATAAATACACGTGTAGGTATCACCTACTAATAATATTCTCTTACACTACTTACTTATCGGGCTAAACCGTTAGTTGAATAATCAAAGGAGTTGCTGCTACAACCTCCTCACTTTACTAAAGGGTAGCTTTAGTGTAAAAGAATAATTAATTTTTAGAATGAGAAATGATATTTAGTTATTCCAGGATAGGGCGCGATCCAGTAACAAGGAGCTGCGCTCGTTTTATTTTTCCCAGGGTGACTAAAAAATGGAAAGTAAAAAAAGGAAGTTTTATCAGCGAAAAAATAAAATAAAAAGGCGATGAAGTCATCGCCAAATTTAAGCGTCTTTATTAGAGCGTTCCTGATGATATATATAATCAACCCGTTCTTTAGTTTTCATAAGTAGTGAAGCTAAAATAGCAGTGTAAATAGATGTTAAAAGAATTGCAATCATTCCTACACCAAACAAATTATTATTGCCATTCATTGGTACCACCACCTTTTTTTAATGTTGCAACAATATTTTGCACTTGGAACTTATTTTTATTCAAAAAAATTAAGGAATTGTCCGCAGTTCGACCATACTATTCAATAGAAAGTGGATATTAAACAAACGGGCGCTATCAGTACCAAGGGTCAGCGCTCTTTATTAATAACTCCAGATTGTGAAATAACATGTTAAATAAAATAGTGAAGGCGATGTACTTAAACTTAAGAGCTGGTTATTGTAAACGCTGATAACACTAATAAGCTAAAGAAAAACAGTTTTACGTGGTAAGATAATAAATAAATTATTCAGACCTTTAAGAGAGGCGATTAAAATGAAAATGGAAATATGTTTCCCTGCCGAACACACTTATCCTTTTGAGATTTACGGTGAGTCAAAGAGTATCATTGAGTTTTCTTGCTATATTGATGGTGCTTATACAGATGCCCATGAAGAATTCTTTTGCAACTGGATGGAGAACCCGGTTTATTACCCTATTTATTCACTTGCGGAAATCTTTGATTACCAACAAGCAGAGTACGACGAACTGTTTAAGATGCAGAATAAATATAGAGTTCAATTATATGAAGGGGAGTCGTAAAGATACGTTCTTTGTAAAGGCAATTATCTGCAGTCCTCAGCAATTTAAAGAATATTATCCTTATTTGCACGGGAATGGAAGCATGCTGAATTTATCATAACTTATGAAATTTGTGAAATCTGCTTTTCTTTTGGGAAGATGACGATATACAATTTAATGATCCTCCTGATTATGAAGGTGATGCAAATGAATCTTCCTTTCGGCAATATCAAAAAGATTTCCTAAAACGGCGCTTATTTAATCGGAAAATTAGTGAGAAAGATGAACATAATCCAAATTGGAAACCATTAAAATAATCTAAAGTAATGTGATACAACGATCTTCTTTAATATAGGAGAAAGATTTGGACAATGAGAGATTGCTACGGCGATCTCTTTTTTCTTCTAATATTACTCGTTAATTCGTAAGGGGTTATTTGGGAATGATTATTCTAGTAAGAAAAGCGGACATTATATAATACAAACTTAATTCTTTTGGTGAATGGGGGTAGTTATATCTGTACCTTATTTGGTTTTTTTGATTAATTTATTCTTTTTTTTACATTTGGCGGACTTTACGGGTATAAGTGTTACATAGAGATATAGCTCTCTACATAATTATCAGGAGGTGTTTTGGAAGTGGAAGATGAGTCTTGGGAAGGATTTTTAAATATTATTGGATTAACAGACGAGGAGAAGAAGTTCGCCAAGCTAGAAGAATTTAAACAGCTTCATAATGAACAGCCCAGTGATTCTCTTCTATATGAACTTTCAAATAACATATATGGAGATTTAGTTGATGAGGTTTATTTGCTTTGGTTTGTAGTATATGTCCCTAAGACCCACTTATGCCGATCATCTGCAATGGATCGACTCTCATCTTGCAATTGATGATCTACATGCAAGCGAAGAAATGTTCAGAATAAAAGAATGGACCGGTTCACTCCTGAGAAATTCGGTATCATCCATTTTGATTTTGAAGTTGACAATCTACGCTGGAATGAGGTTTTGATTGGGGCCTTTGACTTTGAAGAAAGTGCAGGGTATTAGTATGTGGGAGATAATGTATTTGCGTTACGAGATGTTCTTGCGAATAAGAAAGATATCAAGTAGCCACAAGTGAAAAACTTCATAAGAGGGTATAGGACGGTAACCAATCTGGATGAAAATTACCTTCAACAAATCGAGGGGTTTCTAAGAATGCATCAACTGTATTCGTATACGAGAATCCTTCGTTCAATAGATATCCTTGAATCAGAAAAGCATCCTGAATGGCTAAGAAACCTTCGGGAGAAATTTGTTATAAAGTTATCCTACTACCGGCAAATTTTTAGAACGCTTGATGATATAGGATAAGTTTTTTTTGAACTGTTTAATGGAAAAGAGCCGGATCATGACAGCCCGGCTCTTTTCCTATTGCACCCGAAGTGGTGGTACTTTTAAAAGAATTCAATTCTCTTTCCATACTTATTTATTAATTCGTTATTGTGCTCCTCAGACCCGTCAACATTTCCGCTTTTAAATATAGGAATCTCCATTCCTTTTTTAATAAGAAGTTCAACGGAATTAACAATTATTTGATTCAGGATGGTTGCATTTATGATAGTGGACCCTGGTCCTATACTATTGGTTGAATGATGATTATGTAATGTTATCAAGGCATCTCCTATAGGGATAAGGTTATCAAGAGCAATATCAGCTGCAGCCGCTAAATGTAAACCGGTAGAATGACGAGAAGAAAGGGTGTGGTATGCATGAGATGATATAGTCACAATCCTCAGTCCCATCTTTTTCCCATACTGTGCAACATCTATTGGAACAGGATTTCTTCCAGATGTGGAGACAACCAATAATACATCATTTGGTTGGAATGGTTGTGAGGGGAGAAAGGTTTTTGCGAACAAGGGATCTTTCTCTAAATCAGAGGAACGTAGAGCCCCCTTATGCAGCATGAGATCTTCCACAAATAAAGGTCTGATTGGGACAATTCCACCTGCTCTATAAAATACTTCTTCGGCGATCATGTGGGAGTGGCCGCATCCAAAAACATGTAGAATACCTTCATTTCCAAAGCAGTCAGCAAGGAGAGAGGATGACTGCTCTATCTCTATACTGTTTTTTTCCTCCACTTTTGTCAGGAGCTGTTGAACAGCTGATAAATAACTCGTATCCATGAAACCTCTCCCTTACTATTTGAATCTCTTCATTTTGATGTAGAATTTATATCGGTCACCCCTATAATGGGATTTTACTAGTTCCAGAGGAGTCCCATCTTGTAGAAATGTGTTTCGCTTAATGTATAACATTGGATGATCTTTATTAATTTTTAAAAGTTTGGCATCTTCACTGGAAGCTTGTATGGATTCAATCATCTGATCTGCATGGGCGATTTCAAGGTTTAGCTTCTCTTCGATATAAGCATAAATGGAAGTGTTTACTACTTCTTCCGTTAGTCCTTTGACTAAATTGGCAGAGAGGTAATTTGTCTCAAGTGCCATCGGTTCACCATCAGCCAAACGTATCCTTTTTATCTCATATACAGGTGCATGTTCCTTGATATGAAGTTCATCAGCTATATTAATGGAGGCTGGTACTATTTCAAAATGAATCAATTCACTTCTCGGGTTCATCCCTCGTTTTTTCATATCCTCTGTAAAGGAGGTCAAGCCTTGAAGTGGCTGTTCGATTTTTTTATGTGCTACAAAAGTGCCGCTTCCTTTTTTACGATAGAGAAGCCCCTCGGTCACCAGTGAATTAATGGCTTGCCTAACGGTCATCCTGCTTATTCCGTAAGCTTCGGCATATTCTCTCTCTGAAGGTATAGTATCTCCAGGAACAAGATTACCTGAATTAATTTGATCCTTAATGAAAGATTCTAGCTGGTAATAAAATGGTATGGGGGAACTTTTATCTATCATTTACCCTGTTTATCTCCCTTCAAGCAAAAATACTGGAGTTTTGAAGAACCGTATTGTCTGCAATAATTCTAACACAAGGATGCTTTTTTAGGATAGATGCAGGAAAGGAGTCTGAAAGGCTGCCATTCATCAGTTGTTCATAAGCTTTGGCTTTGTTTTTTCCAGAAACTAAAAGTAGTATTTCTTTCGCATTCATAATGGAATCTATACCCATTGTGATAGCGTGAGAGGGAACATCTTCCATCGTTTCAAAAAAACGTGCATTCGCTTTTCTAGTCGATTCTGTAAGTTTTACAACATGAGTTCTGCTGTCAAAACGGGTTCCAGGTTCATTAAAACCAATATGTCCATTTTCTCCTAAACCTAAGATTTGGATATCTATAGGACCTTTGTTATGGAGTTTCTGTTCATAATTTCTGCATTCTATTTCGAGATCTTCTGCTTTTCCGTTCGGAATATGAGTATTTTCTATACTGATGTTGATATGTTTGAATAAGTTTCTATTCATATATTCGTAATAACTGTTCGAATCATTTTTATCTAAACCAACATATTCATCCAGATTAAAAGTAGTTATACCTTGATAGGAGGTACCGTTTTCCTTATAGTCTTTTATCAAAAATTCGTAGAGTTTTGTTGGTGTGCTTCCTGTTGCCATTCCAATAACAAGGTTAGGATTCTGTTTAACTTTAGTTATAATAATTTCAGCAGCTACTTGACTTAGATCGTCATAAGTATTAGCGGTGATAATATCCATTTGGCCTTACTCTCCTTTATAAACTAATTGACCCTTACAAAAGGTCATCAGGACTTCGCAATTTTGATTCATGATTACAATATCAGCATCTTTCCCAACTTCGATGCTTCCTTTTCTTTCCCAAACATTAAGTCTTTTTGCAGGTGTGGAAGAAGCCATTCTGACGGCTTCTACTAGTGTACAGCCTGTGAATTTCTTCATATTTCTTAAGGCTTCATTCATTTTTAGAACACTCCCTGCAAGTGTTCCATTTTCAAGTAGGGCAGTATTGTTTGCCACTTCGACTTTTTGGCCACCCAATTCATATTCACCATCTTCGAGCCATTTCGCTCTCATGGAATCTGTTATTAAAAGAATTCTATCTGCTCCCTTGGCAAGATAAGTTGCTTTTACGACTGCAGGGTGAACGTGAATACCGTCAGCTATCATTTCGATGAACAGGTCATTATGGGCAAGTCCGGCACCTACAACACCCGGTTCACGATGATGGCTACCGCGCATCCCGTTGTAAAAATGTGTAACGTGTTCTGCACCTGCTTCCATAGCGTCGAGCATTTCATCATAAACAGCATCAGAGTGTCCGATGGAAGTGATGACCTTATTTTTGGTTAGATGATGGACAAATTCTATCCCGTTAGGCTGTTCGGGCGCCATGGTAACCACTTTGATTTGGTTTCCGGACTCAACCTGCCAGCTTGCAAATAATGAGATATCTGGATTCACAATATGTTCTAATGGCTGTGCACCTGCACGCTTCGGGGATATAAATGGACCCTCTAAATGTATTCCTAGTAATTCGCTGCCTATTAAATCATTCTTCTCTATTTTTAAATAGTTATTTACTGTGCGTAAGGCTGCTTCAATATCAGATCGCTCTTGCGTAATTGTTGTTGCTAAATAGCTAGTTGTACCTTCCTGTGGCAATGTTGCTGCCATTGTTTTCAATGACTCTTCAGAAGCATCCATCGTGTCAGCTCCGTTTAAACCGTGTATATGGATGTCTATGAAGCCTGGGGCAGCATACATATCGGAGGAAAATCGAATTTCCTGCAGATTTTCAGTGTTTTGATAGTGATCCATAGCTCCGATTTCGAAAATTTTTCCTTCTTTAACTTTAATAAACCCAGTTTGTTGAATTGTTTTCTCTTTTATTAGATTGACGGAAAGCAGGGAATAACTATCTAAGAAAGTACTCATGTAAGTCTCCTTTCACGACTATTATATGTTAATTCTAACAGAAATATGTATAGTTGTATATACCACTTTTACTCTGTAGACCTTTGAATAAAGTGTTCTTTAGAAATATTGGTATAGACAACTATTTGTGAGATGTGCTAATATTACTTCGTTGCAAGCACTTACAAAAGATGAAGGAGGATTGACATACATGATTGGTTTTTTACAAAAAATCGGAAAATCACTAATGTTGCCGATTGCTGTGCTTCCCGCTGCAGCAATATTATTAAGAATTGGACAAGAGGACTTATTAGGTATTGAATTTATCGCAATTGCAGGGAACGCAGTATTTGCTAATCTTGCACTTATATTTGCTATTGGGATAGCGATTGGTTTCGCCAAAGACAATAATGGATCTGCGGCCTTGGCTGCTGCTATAGGATATCTGGTATTAGTAAGTGGCACTCAAGCAATCAATGAAGAGATTGATATGGCCATACTTGGCGGGATAATATCAGGGGTTGTAGCAGGATTACTTTACAACAGGTTTCATGATATTAAAATGCCTGATTGGCTTGGGTTTTTCGCAGGAAGAAGATTTGTTCCTATTATTACCGCTACTGTGATGGTAATCTTAGCGGGAATATTTGGTGTCATTTGGGCGCCAATCCAAGAATTTATTTACAACATCGGTCAGTGGATAATAGATGCAGGAGCTGTAGGAGTTGGTATCTTCGGATTCTTGAACCGTCTTCTCATTCCAATAGGTTTGCATCATGTACTCAATAGTTTAGTATGGTTTGTATTTGGAGAATATAATGGTGCTACTGGGGATTTAAATCGATTCTTTGCTGGTGACCCTTCAGCTGGTATTTTTATGGCCGGTTTCTTCCCTGTCATGATGTTCGGTTTGCCTGCTGCAGCGCTAGCGATGGTTGCAACAGCAAAAAAACATCGCCGTAAAGCTGTATCAGGAATGCTGATTGGAATTGCCTTTACTTCATTTTTAACGGGTATTACAGAGCCGATTGAGTTTACTTTCATGTTCCTGGCTCCGTTTTTATACGTCATACATGCATTATTAACAGCAAGCTCCATGGTTATTGTTTACTTATTGGATATTAAGCATGGTTTCGGATTCTCTGCCGGCGCCATCGACTTTATCCTAAATTGGGGGATAGCACAACAGCCCTTGTTACTTTTAATCATCGGGTTAGCTTACGGTGCAGTCTATTTCTTTGTTTTCTATTTTCTCATTAGGACCTTAAATCTAAAAACACCTGGTCGGGAAGATGAAGAGAATATAATAGAAGAAACAGGAACAGGTGAAGATAAATATTCAGTAATGGCGCGTAATTTTATTGATGATATAGGTGGTAAGGAAAATATTGTTGGGGTTGACTACTGTACAACAAGACTCAGGTTAACGATCAAGGATATGGGTAAAGTACAAGAGAATTCATTAAAGCAGCATGGGGCAAAAGGGGTCATAAAAGTAAACCAATCAAATCTGCAAATAATTGTTGGAACAGATGTCCAATTTGTAGGGGATAAAATGAAAGGATAAGACCAGTCTAGTATGGCTGGTTTTTTTTATCTATTCAGATTTGAAATGAAATTATATACTAAATAAAAGTAGAAAGCATAGAATACTAGAAAGGTGAATCATCATGGAAAACCTACAATTAGAAATCAGAAATGCAGAGGAAAAATCACGTTCAAATTTGAGCGTGATTTTTATATTGAATGAAAATAAAAGATTGAGTTTATCACTTGTTTTTGAAATAATTGGTATTAAGCAATCGGGCAGGATTGTTTAAGATTGAATTACTAAAAAAGGAGGATTACACAAGGTTACTAAACTTTACATACTTAGTATTGGAATAGCTCAAAGTTTAAATAAGCTGGAATAGTTTATTTACAGATTTGATATTAAAAATCCGGAGGCAAAATATGAAACTTTTAAAAAAAATTAATTATATAATCGCTATCCTTGTATTAACTATGGCATTCACTCATTTTTTCATAAAAGACATTAATATGCCCACTTATAGCATACCTTCAATCTTATCAGTTTTTTTCTTACTAATAGGTATTGAAAAAGTTATGGAAGGTATGCAGGTTAAAAACGGCTATTTTTACATAGGTCTTGCGATTATCGGCTCATTAGTAGTAATAAAAAATGTCTTGGGAAACATCTCTTTATAATTGCAAAAATAGGAGCGATTGCAGCATAAGGGCTCGCTCCTTACATAAGAATTGGGATGAAGAGTTGAGCAAAGATTTTGTAGGGGGGAGAAATTTGCTAAAAGTATTAAAATTAATCTTATCGATATTTGTTTTCACATTGGGAGGCTTTGCTTTAATAACTAAAAATTTCGGTTTACTACCTTATTCGTTGTTTTTATTAGGTATCCTATCTTTTGTTATGGGGTTAATTGAACTTAAAAAAGACCGAACATCTTTTCAGGGATATGCAAACATTGGTGCTTCTCTATTTGTTGTTTTTGTTGTTGTATATACTTCAATATTCAACTAAATAGGAGCGATTGCAGCACAATGGTTCGCTCCTTACATAAGAACTGAGCACTTTTAATGAAGTAAAATACAAAAAAAGGGGGGAGATTTAGATGTTTAAAAATAAAGTCATTATTGGGGCTATTATTGCTGTGGTTGTACTAATTTCTTTTTGGCTTTTCGCAGGAGGAGACGATAAGAAACAAATAGCAAGGGAAATTAATAAACATTGGAATGTCACTGACATAGACCACATTGAAGTAATTAATGATAATGAATCAGTAGCCTTTTTTAAAACAGTTGATGGTACTGAAATGGAAATGTATCTCGAAAAATCCTTATTCTCTTGGAACAAAAAACGAGATTACTCTTTTTCCTCAGAAGGGATAAATAAGCCTATCCATCTTTCGTTTTTCGATTCTCCATATAGAAATGAAGAAGAGTATAACGCTATTTTACTTAGGATATTTGATGAAGAAATTGTTAGCGTGCAAATTGCCAAAGATGAGGATATTATTCATAATTTCAAGGTTCTTAGTAAGGATACAGGTGAGAGGTTTGGACTGTTTAGAACAGAAAATGACAGTATATATAATGCTGATTATGTTGCTTACAATATTAAAGGTGAAGTAGTTTATATTGATAAACTGTCACAATAATACAGTACAGAAGACAATAACCTTATTCAACAATCTGGAGCGATTGCAGCATAGTGGGTCGCTCATACTTAAGAATGGGATAAGAGTTAAAAAGGGGTTATTAAGGGGGGCAAAATGGTTAATTTAATTATTGTACTTCCAATTGTTTCAGTTTTGGTAGGACTATATTTTCTAACATTGGGGCTATGGGAATTGAGACTAGGCGTAAATAGAAAACAATATATAAAGTATATGTTTACTGGCTTGTTTTTGCTGGTGGTTTTAATGCCTATGTTTTGGCTATTTGGTAGTAGCTTTTTAAAATGAATGGGTTAAATGACTGGAAGAACTTTATTAAATTAAATGGAGAAGATTACAGCATAATGGGTCGCTCGTTACATAAAAATTGGGTACTTACTTTAAAAAGCCCTCTAGAATAATAATAATTTAATATAAAAACTGGAGTGAATAATGTGGGAGTGGAGAATACAAACCTAGTTGACATAATTGCAGTTAATAAAGAAACAGGTATTTGTACTCTTACGATAATCGATAGTCTTGATTGGAATAACGAAAATGAACATTTACTGCTGCTGCAAGAGAAGATTAATACATATCTTAGTTTTATTGAATCAGGAGAAATTCACTCGACTTACTCTCCGTCAATAGACAAAATCATTGAAATAAATATTAGCTTTAAAGATTCTATTACAGATAACTGTGAACGTTTTCTCGCACAAGTTTCTCAAATAGTATCTGATGCTGGTTTATTATTTAATTACTCTATTGAATAAGAAAAAATGTCTTCAACAATCTGGCGCAAAAATTGAATAGACTGTGATTTCTTGGGTGCTAGTGTAGTAAGCGAATTGATATTTTGTATATATATTTATCCTGTTGTGCTATTTTACTCCTTTTCATTCTGCTGCATAATTTAGGGTTTAATATGATAATTAAGCTATATATTTTTTAATGGGGGATATTTATGGGTGAATTTCCAATCATAGAAACAGAAAGACTAATATTGAGAGAAGTTGCAACAGAAGATGCTATTGACATGTATGAATACTTATCGGACAAGGATGTTGTCAAACATATGGGATTAGAACCATACAAGTCATCAAAAGAGGTTTTAAATGAAGAAATTAAATGGTACAAATCGATTGTGGAGGAAGGAACGGGGATTAGGTGGGTAATTACAAAAAAGGAAAGTAGTGTTGTTATAGGTAGCTGTGGTTTCCTAAATATGAGTCCTAAGCATCATCGGGCGGAAATAGGTTTTGAATTACACAAAGAATATTGGGGGCAAGGAATAGCTAGTGAAGCAGTTGAAGCGGTTATTCACTACGGTTATAAGAACTTAAATTTAGAGAGAATTGAGGCTATAGTTGATCCTCCAAATTTTTTATCCCAAAAATTAATGAAAAAGCAGGGTTTTAGAAAAGAAGGCTTATTGCGAAATTATGAATACAACTTCGGTAAATTTAATGATGTATATATGTATTCCATGATTAGAGAAGATATTAATCTGAAAAAGCATTTAAATATTGCTAGCTCCGCTAGAGCTAAAAGTTGAACTACTAAGAAGCGATTTAGCAAATCTTTCACATTTATTAATTTTCCGCTATTGGGCGCTTTCCTTGAACCAGGATCAGCGCCTATTTTCCATTTTAGGGGCATTTAATTGAATAAGACTGCGAATCTTCAGGAGTTAATTTGAGAATATGAGATAGATCCAGAAGTCATTCAGTTTCTAGAGTTTGGATGAAGCTGGGTATATAGATGACCTAATGCAAGAAAATGTGATTTATATAACAGAATATGTTTTAAATGAATATGTACAAAATTTTACCCAACAATCATTTGAAATTAAAGATGAACGAGCTACTAATGCACAGGATTGGTTTATCGCTTTTGATTCCTTTTTAGGCAAGCCACGCAAACGATGATGGATAGTGTAAATGAATTACGAGGAATGATTGATGAATGAATTGATAATACACCCTGAAAAAGTAATGAGGTTTACTTCAGTAAAATAAGGTATATTATATTTGTTGAATAGATTCTCTTTAAAAACAAGAAAAAGTAGGTGAACAAAGTGGGGAAATATCAATTGGATACCAAAGGTAAGGCAGCTGTGACAAAGTTTCATGAAAAACAGACGCCTGCTAAATTTGATAAAAAGCAGCAACTTGAAAAAATACGTGCGGAGTATTTGAAAAAGAAGCAAAAACAAACAGATAAATAATAGGAATGAAAACATAGGAAGACTAAATCTCCCTATGGTATCGCTCGTCACCTACCCACTTCCTAAACACTTTGACTTTTTATGGGAGATGTTTCAGAATGAAAGGTAGATGAAGAGGTGAAACAATGAGTGAAAAGGTAACGAGTACAAAGTGGTTTAGTATGGCGATTCAGGCACTCGTAGTGCTTGCTAATAATGAGGGCCGATGTCCGAGCGGAGAATTAGCAGAAAAGCTTAATTCTAAATCTGTCTTTTTAAGAAAGATATTAAGGCATTTGGTTAAAACCGAATTAATACAGGCGAAAGAAGGACGTGACGGTGGCTATTTCCTTGTTAAAGATCCAAGTGAAATTAATTTATCTGATGTTTATGATGCCATGAAAGCAGAAACATTTCCTAAAGGATTTTTTAATGTAGAAAGTAAAGAATGTTTTGCTCCCACTACCCGCGAGTCCCTCTGTTCACTTCGTGATGAAATGGAAGGCTGGGTCGTAGCCGGTTTAGAACAAAAGACCATAGCTGACTTAATGAAAAAGTGAAACATTGCTGTTTCGCTTTTTTATTTTGCGCTAGATTAACTGTAGTTGACAAAGGAACAGTTAACAACCTATACTGTTCTTGTAGGAAATACAGTTAAAGGGGAATGAATATGTCTAAAAACACGATGAGTAAAGAAGAATATTTAAATAAAGTAAAAGAAATAGATACAACGAAAGAAGCTCCAAAGCAGTTAGAGAATACAGACTTTTTAACAGTCGCTAAAGAACGACGTTCAGTGCGTCAATATGATCCTGAATTCAAAATGGATAAAAGTGAAATCCTGGAGATTCTAGAAACAGCTACGCTTGCTCCATCATCTAGTAATCTTCAACCCTGGAGATTTCTAGTTATTGAAGATCAAAAAGAAAAAGAGCGTTTGTTGCCAATCGCCAATAATCAGCAACAAATTGTCGATGCTTCTGTCGTCATCGCTGTGCTTGGAGACAGAGAAGCATACAAAAATGCGGATCGTATCTATAGTGCAATCGCTGAAAAGGGAAGAATGCCAGAAGATGTGAAAGACATGTATGTAAATAGCATTTTAGATGGTTACGGTTCTTTTACTAAAGAACGCTTAGCAAAAATTGCTCACATCGATGGTGGACTTGTCGCTATGCAATTAATGCTGGCAGCTAAGGCAAAAGGCTATGATACAGTTCCTATGGGTGGTTACGATGAAGCACAATTCATAAAAGAATTCGATGTACCAGAAAACTATGAGGCTATTATGTTAATTTCTCTTGGTAAAGGAGCAAAGGCTGGCTTTGAGAAAACACGTCTTCCGCTTGATGAAGTTGTAAATTGGAATCGATTTGAATAAAAAAGAGTAACGCATTCTCTCTTCGGGGAATGCGTACTTTTTTCTTGCCTTAATTCATGTCTTTTATTCGTTGATTTGTTGTTGAACTTGTTGGATTTTCTGTTGAGCCTTTACAAGCTCGTCTATAGCAAAATAACATGCTTCTGACTCTGTAGCATTTGAACTGACTTGTTTTAAATGATGATGTGCTTTATGGATAATATCTTGAGCTTCTTGTAATTCACTTTTAAAGTTCATAGTATTTTGTCCCTTCCATCAAATAGTTTACTTTATTTTACGTATTTAACTCTCCTTGGTCTTTTTCAAAGGTACCTTCCCCTTAACCTCCAGTCGAAAGGCTTTAACAATTGCAAAGGCCATCATTAATATCACGAATGTAAGTGGGAAAGCACTCACAATGATAGCTGTCTGCAGACCCTCCAATCCACCCGAATACATCAATACAACAGCTGAAGAAGAGAGAATTAATCCCCATGTTAACTTTACATAAAAAGGAGGATTTATATCTCCGTTAGTTGTCTGCATGCCCAAGACAAACGTAGCTGAATCGGCACTTGTGATAAAGAAGGTAGCAATCAATAGGATAGTGATAATGGATAATACTGTACCGAACGGCAACAGTTTATACACATAAAATAGTGCCGTCTCAAAGCCTTGGGCGGAAACTTGGGCACCCTCAAACAATTCCATATGGATGCCTGTCCCACCAAAGACGCTGAACCAAAACGCACAAACTAGTGTTGGCACCAATAACACGGCAATCACAAATTCCCGAACAGTGCGCCCTTTTGACACCCTGGCAATAAATGTACCGACAAAAGGGGACCAGGAGATCCACCATGCCCAATAGAAAATGGTCCATCCTTCAATCCATTCTGCATTCTCTTTATTGAATGGAGATAAGCGCAGTCCCATGCTGGGTAGATTTTGAACATACTCACCTAACGTCGTTGTAAACAGGTTCAATAGAAAAGTGGTAGGGCCGAGAAACAGCATTGCAAATAGCAATAGGGTGGCTAAAATCATATTCGTGTTACTTAGATACTTGATTCCTTTTGACAATCCTGTTCCTGCAGAAATGAGGAATAAAACCGTCACGATCCCCATGATTATTAACTGAATGGCGAAATTGTTGGGGATGCCAAAGACGTAATTGAGTCCACCGTTTATTTGTTGTGCACCTAATCCTAAAGAAGCGCAAACACCGAAGACTGTGGCGAAAACAGCTATGATATCTACTATTTTTCCAAAGGTTCCATTCGTTCTTTCTCCAAAAAGCGGATACAAGGTAGCGCTCATCAACCCAGGTGCGTCTTTTCTAAACTTAAAGTAGGCGATGGACAGGGCAATGGTCGCATAGATGGCCCATGCGTGAAATCCCCAGTGTAAAAATGTATAACGAAGTCCGAGCTTTGCCGAAGCTGCCGTCCCGCCCTCTCCAAAAGGTGGAGTGGCAAAGTGGGAGATAGGTTCCGCAACCCCGTAGAATACAAGTCCAATCCCCATCCCTGCACTGAATAACATCGCAAACCAAGTCAAGGTAGAATAATCCGGTAAATCCTTGTCTTTTCCAAGCTTTATTTTGCCATATTTGCTGAAGATCAGAAACAGAGCAAACAATAGGAAGAAAGTAGCTGTCAGCTGATAAAACCAGCCGAAAACCCCAAGAACGAAAGAGTTTGCCTGATCCATTGCTTCACTGAATGGAACAGGAAAGAACACGCCGATGAACACAAACAGCGCTGATATAATTACCGAAATCCAAAACACCTTACCGATACCTCTCATACCACTCACACCTTTCCAAATTACTCCTTTGGCTAGCATTCCCAAAAACTCAACGTTCCTTTCAAACTAAATTTACTTCTTCTTTCTTTGCCCCCCGCATAGGTTGTACAAGACGTTTTAATTGTGCAACTGCAAGAGGGAGGACAAATATCAATGAAAAAGATATTAAGCCATTTCGACCCGTCCGTTCTATCAATGGCTGGGATTCGAATTTTTTCTGGACTATTAGAAATTACCGCTGCCATCATCATGCTAAGTTTGAATGATGTAAAAAAAGCGGTCGTGGTCAATTCCATGTTGGCGGTTGTAGGGCCGCTTATCTTCATATCTACTATGATGATTGGATTGATCAGCATGGCAGACGAAATATCCTTCTCCAAAATGATATACATCGCGATTGGATTGGGCTTTATTTTATTTGGTATCTATAAATGATAAAATCCAAACCGTTTGTTATATATTGTCCAAGCGTGCATACATTGTAAGTAACACAAGGACAAGAAGGGGATCTATATGCTCGCAAGTATTACTGCCGTTTTGCCACCGGAAATATCCGGTGTAATCGATACACTCGCTGCACCTTTAAAAGAAAGAATGGAAGAAATCCGAGTTCGAGTGAATCGCCCATTGGAACTGGTAATTGATGGAGATCCATTTTTTCCATCTTATATGGTGACTGCAACAGATGCGATTCATATATTGAACAAAATCAGTAAACATTCCATCTATGCCCTGGAAGAAGAACTCAAGCGTGGTTACATCACGATTACTGGAGGTCATCGGGTAGGACTAGCTGGGAAAGTAATCACAGAACAAGGGAAAGTGAAGGCGATACGGGATGTTTCTTCGTTTAATATCCGTATAGCCAAACAAAAAATCGGAGTGGCAACACCCTTACTGCCATATCTTTATGACAAAAACAGATGGCTCAGTACGATGGTGATAGGTCCACCGCAAACAGGTAAGACAACGCTTTTAAGAGATCTAGCCAGAATTATGAGCACAGGCTGTGAAACGAAACGTGTTGCATCTTGCAAGGTCGGGATAGTGGATGAACGGTCTGAAATTGCAGGTTGTGTTCACGGAATTCCTCAACACGAATTGGGCCAAAGGGTAGATGTGTTGGACGGTTGTCCAAAAGCGGAAGGGATGATGATGATGATCCGCTCCATGAGTCCTGATGTCATCGTAGTAGATGAAATCGGGAGAATGGAAGATAGCGAGGCGGTCATGGAAGCGGTCAATGCAGGGGTGGGACTGCTTATGTCCGTACATGCTTTTTCATTTGATGAGTTGAAGAGCAGACCTAGTCTTCGAGAGATATTATCCCTGCGTGCAGTGAAAAGATTCGTTGAATTAACCCGAAGCAACGGTCCCGGCTCCATCAAGAGAATTGTGAATGAAGCGGGAGAGGAGATATACCGGGAAGAGAGTGTGAGACGATGATCAAATTAATTGGGGCAGTTCTCATCATTGTGGCAACATCCTGGGCTGGCTTTGAAGCGGCAAGGCATCTCACAGAAAGGCCGAGACAATTGAGACAATTAAAGGTTGCACTGCAGTCGCTCGAAGCGGAAATCATGTATGGTCACACGCCTCTCTCTGACGCTGCGAAAAACATTGCCAAACAGTTGGAAAAACCTCTCTCTTGGTTCTTTGAAGGCTTCTCCTATAAATTGGACAAAGCCAATCTGACCGTAAAAGAGGCATGGCAGCAAAGCTTGGAAGATGTGTGGAATACCACCGCCTACAAAACTGCAGAACTTGAAATTATGAAACAATTCGGCGAAACACTTGGCCAACACGATCGCTACACCCAACAAAAGCACATCCAGCTTGCCCTAACACATCTAGAACGCGAAGAACTCGAAGCCCGCGACAAACAAATCCGCTACGAACGAATGGTCAAAAGCCTCGGAGTCCTCTCCGGATTACTGCTGGTTATTTTGTTGATTTAGGTAATATGACGAAGTTGAATTATTTATAGAGGTTTCTAGCTGTGGATTGGAGCAAATGGTGGAGACTCCAGCGGGGGAGTAGCGACAATCTTGAGACCCCGCAGGGCGCTAGCCCGAGGAGGCTCAAGGTCGCCCCGCGGAAAGCGAAGCTATTTGCGGAAAGGAACAGCGGCGCATACTAGAGCCAAAAAAAAGAGAAACGAACAAAGCAATTCGTAAAAAATAGGAGGAGCGTCCATGGGCATTGAAGTAGACGTAATATTCAAAATCGCCGGCATCGGAATCGTCGTAGCCTTCCTGCACACCGTGTTAAAACAACTCGGCAAAGAAGAATACGCACACTGGGTAACCCTACTCGGATTCATCTACATTCTTTTTATGGTAGCAAGCATCGTCGACGATCTGTTCAAAAGAATTAAATCGGTATTCCTGTTCCAATGATAAGGGGTGTTGACCTATCGAGATCCTTCAAATAGTAGGTCTTGGCTTAATCGCCACGTTTCTTGCATTAGTTGTGAAAGAGCAAAAGCCGACATTCGCATTCATGCTGGTTGTATTTGTCGGCTGTGCCATCTTCTTATTTTTAGTCGATCAAGTGTTTGAAGTCATCCGCATGCTTGAGAGAATCGCCATAAATGCCAATGTGAATCTTATTTATGTTGAGACCATCTTGAAAATAGTCGGAATCGCCTATATCGCAGAGTTTGGTGCCCAGATTACAAAGGACGCCGGCCAGGGCGCCATCGCATCCAAAATCGAATTGGCCGGAAAAATACTAATATTGGCAATGGCAATTCCTATTCTGACCGTTATCATCGAAACCATTATTAATCTCATTCCTTCTTAAAAATGATACCTACAGAGGGGAGCATACCTATGAAACTCATTCTTGCCATCATTGCAGCCTTGTTAATTCTACTGTTCATTCCATTCGAAGTTGTACAAGCCTCCCCCTCTTCTCCGTCAGAACTAGTGACAGAGCAAATTGAAGGAGTCGACGTGGAGGAAATAAAGGCATACTGGGAAGAAATCATGCAGGAGTACGGCGGATTTTTGCCGGAAAGCCAAAAAGGGACCTTTATGGAATTTGTCAAAGGGGACAAGTCCTTTTCTATGAAAGAGTGGTCCAAAGGTTTCATCAAATATCTATTTCACGAACTTTTGGCAAATGGAAAGCTTCTTGGCAGCCTTATTTTATTAACTATCTTTAGCATGTTCCTGCAAACGCTCCAAAACGCCTTTGAACAAAAGACAGTCAGTAAAGTGGCCTACAGTGTCGTTTTCATGGTCCTGATCATCATCGCACTCAACAGCTTCCACATCGTGATCTCTTATACCCAAGAAGCAATAACAGCCATGACCGGCTTCATCATTGCACTTATACCATTGCTCATTGCCCTGATCGCATCTTCAGGTGGATTGGTCTCAGCAGCTTTCTTTCATCCTATTATTCTATTTTTAATGAACACAAGCGGCCTGCTGATTCAATATATCGTATTACCACTATTGTTTCTATCGGCTATCCTGAGCATTGTCAGTACTCTTAGTGAACAATACAAAGTGACGCAGCTGGCACAGCTTTTACGAAACGTTAGTATCGGAATTCTCGGAATCTATTTGACGGTGTTTCTTGGAGTCATTTCCGTACAGGGGGCAACAGCAGCTGTGACAGACGGGATAGCCATTCGGACCGCGAAATTCGTGACCGGAAACTTCATTCCGGTAATAGGAAGGATGTTCACCGATGCCACAGACACGGTCATTACAGCCTCTCTATTATTGAAAAATACGGTGGGAATCCTTGGTGTTGCCACCTTGATATTACTTGCAGCCTTTCCAGCGGTGAAAATACTATCCATTGCCATCATCTATAAGCTCGCTGCAGCCCTACTCCAGCCATTGGGTGGCGGAACGGTCATTAAATGCCTGGACATCATCAGCAAAAGCATCATCTACATTTTTGCAGCGCTCGCGATTGTCTCATTTATGTTCTTCTTAAGCATAACGGTAATCATTGCAGCCGGTAATATCACCGTGATGGTCAGGTAAGGAGGAGGAACGATGAGTTATTTAACCGACTGGATCACCAGTATCATTCTATTTATTCTTTTAGCGACAGTAGTAGAAATGTTGCTTCCGAATTCTTCCATGCAAAAATATACGAAGTTAGTGATTGGCCTTTTGTTGATCGTCGTCATTCTCACCCCCATCTTGAAGCTGCTTTCTACTGACATGGACGAGCTTTTTGCCAAAATAATGACCCATTCGTCCTACACTTCAGAAAAAAATACAGAAATTTTAATAGAAAAGAAGAAAAAAGAAATACAAGCCTCACATGCTGCATACATTTTAAATAAAGCGGCTGTCCTAATGAAAGAAGACGTGGAGGAGGAGTTGAGGGAAAGCTATGGTTTAACCGTAAAAGACCTGAAAGTTGTTGTGAAAAATGAGGACCAGCTTACAGAAATTCCAATAGAAGAAAATATAGAATCCGTTGTGATTCTTCTCGAACAAGCCGAACAAAAGACAGCCATTCAAGTAGTAAAGCCTGTTCAAATTGACACCTCCAGACCAAAGGAACCAGCTCCTTCCTCGAAAGAAGAAGGGAAAATAGCAACTTTCCTAGCAGATCGATGGCAACTACAACCAACCAATATATCTGTAGCAGTCGAAGGGGGGGATTAGTACAAGGTGGAAAAGAAAAACCAAGCTTTCATTCCATGGCTAAAATCTCTGCTATCCAATCAGTCCAAGGACAAAAAAGCAAAATATCAATACATGACAGTAGTTCTCATACTAGGTGTAGCATTCATGCTTTTTGGCACCCTGTTTTTCGGAGAAGACAGTGCAAACTCTCCAGGCGGTGGTGTGCTGCCTGCCATGAAACAGCAAGAAATCGAAGACGAAGAAGTTTTCGGACATAGTGATGATGCCAACGCACCTTCTACTATCTCTGATTATGAGGCAAGTTTTGAGAACCAGCTGAAAGATGCACTCGAAGGAATTATCGGTGTCAATGATGTGTCTGTAGTCGTAAATATCGATGCCTCCGAAAAGAAAATCTTTCAGACCAACAAAACCACATCCCAACAAACAACCGTCGAAACTGACAAGCAAGGTGGGGAGCGAAATGTGACAGACAGTTCACAAGACGAACAGGTTCTCGTAATCAGGAAAAATGAACAAGAGATCCCGGTTGTTTCCGAAACGAAAAAGCCGGTCATCCGAGGTGTTCTGGTAGTCGCAAAGGGCGCTGAAAATATACATGTTAAACAAATGATTTTGGAAGCTGTCACAAGAGTGCTCGACGTACCGCAGCACAAAGTGGCCATACTTCCAAAAAAATCCGAGGGGGAATAATCCATGTTATTAAAAAAACAAACAGTATGGTTACTGACCATGCTAAGTCTAGTTTTTGTACTATCCGCCTACTATTTCATCGGCGACCAACAAGCAGGTGAACAAATGGTAAACGATCAAGCAGAACAGCCGGCTGCAACAGAAACTGCCGAAAACCATGACGGTGAACACGGTAAAGCTGCTGGAACAGATGGAGAAGAAGGAACAGAAGGTGCTGAAGGAACAGATGGTGCTGAAGGTGTCGAAGGGGAAGAAGCTACAGAGGAAGACGGTAGCGCTGTTGTGAAATACATCTCCACGGATGAAACGTTCGCCGAAATGCGCTATGAGCTTGAAAACCTTCGTAGCGTACACCGTGCAGAATTAAAAGATAGAATGGCAAGTACAGAAATTCCCGCTGAAGAGATCTCCAGAGCAGTCGACCAATACAATGAGCTTGCACAAATCTCGGAAAAAGAGCTGATTCTCGAATCCACCATCCGTTCCCGCAAGGACGTCGATGACGCACTTGTCCGAGTAACAGACGGCAAAATCCGTGTAACAGTGAAAACCGAAGCACACTCACCACAAATGGCAAACGACATCTACCACATGGTCCGCCAAGAATTCACAGATGTACGCAACGAAAACATCGCCTTTGAATTCAGCACTGCGGATGCAAGTGAGTAATATTTCATTGGATAGAAAAGACGCCGGGGTCCTGGGAATGAGGGGGCTTCGGTGTTTTTGTTTGAGTACTAGATTAAAGGATGTATCGCCGGTTTCTGGTAGAGCCGAGGTAGGGGAGGTTTGCGGAGGTTAATATCCTTAAGGCAGTACTTTCACACTTGATACCAAGAAACTCCCTGAAAGATTTATTAGTGATAGTAGAGCAAATCAATAATTTATAATCTTTCAATGCCTCTAAATGTGCATCGAAGCATTTATAGTTACACTTCTCGCATACCCAACAACCTCTTCTTCTCTTCATGGAGAGGGTATCGCAAGATTTGCAAAGTACCCCATTTAAAATATCACTTCTTTTAATACCATACTTATTTAGCAAGTTCTTGAATAAAGAGGGTTCATTGTTTTTTAGAAGAATATTTTTAAATTTCTTGAATTCTTTTTTATCCCATTCTCCTATTCCATACTCAGAGATATACTCAACGATTCTATCGGAAATAGCAGTATTCCTTGTGACGAATTTTTGAACAATATTTGGATGAGATAGCGCCCTTAATTCAGAATTGGCATTAGCCATTATGACTAGGCATTCGCAGGGGAGGTTAGGAAGCTTGGCAGCTTTCAACCAAGATTTAAATTGTGATAGTTGTATGTTTACTTGTTGGATAGGATCACGATGAGAAATTCTTTTTTCGTTTCCGTCTTCATTAATTATTTGTATTAGTTGTTGGAATGCAGGATCGAACTGAAGAGTTCCAATCATGTTTTTAACTTCTAATATGAGATAGAATGTAGGAGAAATAAGAAGGGTATCTATTTGAAAATACTTATTATTGCAGGGGAGCCTTAGATCATGAAATACTGTAATATCATGTTCCATTTCAGGTAAAATGCCTAAATAATAATCTATTGATTCCTCTCCTCTATAGCCGGCCATTGCCATACCAAGATCTTTTTTAATAACAGGTAAAGAGGGGTGATTAGGTCTCAGCCTCCGAATAAGTGCCTGTAGCACTTGGATCTTCATTGAATATTCTCTTTCTTTTAATACAATCAACAAATCACTTCCTTTATTGGGGTTACTACTATATTTGCTAATAGTAGACAAAATCCTTCAAATATTAAGGAAATATCTAAAATAATATTTTCTCGCGCATTTCACTTATATTAAGCCCAGTTTATAAGAAGTAAATATTCATTCCGTCACAACTATGACAAATCCCGTCACAACTGTATCTAATCCCTGCATTACAACTATCAAAACTGCCTCTTTGAATTTTAAGTGACAAAACCCAAGAGTCAATTCCGTCATATTGACACAGGATCCCGTCATAACGAAGCAATATCCGCTCACAACTACGGAAAATCCCTTCACAACTCATTAAAATCCCGTCACAAGCCTTTTCAGTAGTAACTATATTGAAATCCCGATATTTCTTGGACCATTTATAATGCATAGCACCCCTATCCACAACAACCAAATTCCCCTATAATAAGAGATAAAGCGTTTTCATTCATCGTATCAGCACAACAAGCCCTGTATCCCGCCCAACCACCCAATTTAGCACTAGGTAATAATATCTATTACTATTTTTAGTTGAATTTAAGGAACTTGTATCGTATGATGAATATGAACTATTTTGTTAAAATGTACATAGTAACAGCTAAGCAGCAACTAATCATCAAAAGGACCGAGGAGTGAACGAAGTATGTTAAAGATCCAAGAAATCAGAGAAATTATTAAGTTGATTGACCAATCCAATATAGATGAATTCACGTATGAAAATGAAGGTTCCAAAATTAAAATGAAAAAGCATGCGGCACAAACAGTTGTGAGCACACAAGTAGCTGCACCAGCACTACAAGCGGCGCCTCAACAGGCTCAAGCATCACAAGCGCCTGCTCAGCAAGCTCAAACGCCAGCTGCAGAAACTAAACAAGAAACAGCGGCACCTAAACAAGAAGATGCGAACCTACATAAAATCACATCTCCGATGGTTGGAACATTTTATGCTTCGCCATCACCGGATCAAGCGGCATACGTACAGGAAGGGGACAAAGTTGGCGAAAACTCTGTCGTTTGTATCGTAGAAGCAATGAAGCTATTCAATGAGATCGAGGCGGAAGTAAAAGGCGAGATCGTAGAGGTTCTGGTTGATAATGGCCAATTAGTCGAATATGGTCAACCTTTATTCCTTGTAAAAACAGTATAAGGAGGGGGAGACACTCATGATAAAAAAATTATTGATTGCCAATAGAGGAGAAATAGCAGTTCGTATCATTCGAGCTTGTAAAGAAATGAATATTGAGACGGTAGCGGTTTATTCAGAAGCCGATAAGGAATCCCTTCACGTGCAGTTGGCAGATGAAGCATATTGTGTCGGCCCTACTGCTTCAAAAGACAGTTACCTTAATTTTACGAACATCATCAGTGTGGCAAAATTGACGGCATCAGACGCCATTCATCCAGGGTATGGATTCCTTGCAGAGAATTCCGATTTTGCGGAGCTTTGCCGAGAGTGCAACATCACATTTGTAGGTCCAAGTCCTGAGGCCATCAGCAAGATGGGAACGAAGGATGTTGCGCGTGAAACGATGCGCAAAGCGGGAGTTCCAATCGTTCCAGGATCTCAAGGGATCATCGAAAACATTAACGACGGCATGTCCATTGCCAATGACATAGGTTATCCTGTCATCATTAAAGCAACAGCAGGCGGAGGCGGTAAAGGGATCCGTGTTGCAAGAAATGAAGAGGAACTGAAAAAGGGAATTTCCATTACACAGCAGGAAGCGGCAACTGCCTTCGGTAATCCAGGCGTGTATTTAGAAAAATTTATTGAAGACTTCCGTCATGTGGAAATTCAAGTAATGGCAGACGGTCATGGTAATACGATTCACCTTGGTGAACGTGATTGTTCCATTCAACGTCGCTTGCAGAAGCTCGTAGAAGAAACGCCTTCACCGGTTCTGGACGAAGAAATTCGTGCTCAAATGGGTGATGCTGCGGTAAAAGCTGCTGAAGCAGTGGACTATATGGGTGCAGGTACGATAGAATTTATATATGACTATCAGAATAAGAAGTTTTACTTCATGGAAATGAACACACGGATTCAGGTGGAGCATCCAGTTACGGAAATGGTGACAGGGGTGGACCTGATCAAGGAAATGATTCGCGTGGCGTCTGGGGAAACTCTATCTATCAAGCAAGAAGATGTCGTTTTCAACGGATGGTCAATTGAGTGCCGTATCAACGCAGAAAACCCGGAAAAGAATTTCATGCCGTCTCCTGGAAAGATTGAGATGTATCTTCCACCAGGTGGGTTTGGTGTTCGAGTGGATTCAGCGGTCTACCCAGGCTACAGCATTCCACCATACTATGATTCCATGGTTGCGAAGTTGATTACTTATGGGGCAACACGTGAAGAGGCGGTTTCACGAATGAAGCGTGCGTTGAGCGAATTTGTTATTGAAGGCGTTCATACGACGATACCTTTCCATCTGAAACTGATGGATCACGAGAAGTTTAAAGATGGGGATTTTAATACGAAATTCCTAGAAAAATATGATGTCATGAATTCTTAAAATAAAAGTAGGAGGGTTAATTATGAGCGAAAGAAATTTATTGGAAATGGAAAACAACAATTCTCTTGGTAAAGTGGAAATTGCTCCAGAAGTAATTGAAGTCATTGCCGGTATTGCTGCTTCCGAAGTGGAAGGTGTCATGCAGATGCGCGGAAACTTCGCTGCTGGCGTGGTAGAGAGACTTGGGAAAAAGAACCACGGTAAAGGTGTGAAAGTGGATCTTAGTGAAGAAGGCATTAAAGTGGATGTTTTCTGTGTGATGCAGTTTGGTATTTCCATTCCGACTGTTGCGCAAAAGGTACAGGATAATATCCGTCAAGCATTATTGAACATGACAGCTCTTGAAATTACGGAAGTGAACATTCATGTAGTTGGAGTTCAGTTTGAAACGCAGAAGAATGAAGTAGAAGTAGAGCAAGAAATTTAAAAGAACGTTCACCTTGTAGGCACTCTCATCAAAAGGGTGCCTACAATTTTTTTTGCTTTTCCATCATTCTTTTCGAAGCAATAATCACATAGGCCCTTCCTTAAAGTTTCCCTTGTGTTCGCCCCCGATATTAGGTACAATTTTAGTCGCTTTCTCTTTTAGAGGAAAAGTATAGTAGCGTGTGATGTAGGTAATGATGAAATGGATAGAAAAAAGAGTCTCATTATACGTTTTCAGCTCCCCCAGAGCGAAAATGAAAACGGTTAATTCCGAACATTTCGGACGATGATGTGAATTTTGTATGTGAATGACCGAAAAAACGGTCAAAAAACATGTGTTTTTTTATAAAAATGTGCTATTATCTTTTTATACTAGTATAGGCACGATAAGGAGATCGAACAATGAAAAGAAGTAAATCAAGAGAAAAGGCGCTTCAAGCCATTTTTCAAATGGATATAAGTGATGTTGCACCAGATGAAGCAATTGAAAATGTATTGGAAGAAGGAGAGAGTGCGGACGACTTTTTGAGAAGCATTGTGCTTGGCACAAAAGAGAATCAAGAAGAAATCGATTCCACGCTGAAAGCCCATTTGGAAAAGTGGTCACTGGATAGATTAGGTACAGTCGATCGCACTATCCTTCGTATGTCTGTATTTGAAATGATGTACGTGGAAGAGATTCCAGCAAATGTGAGCATGAACGAAGCAATAGAGCTTGCGAAAACATTTGGCGATGATAAATCAAGCGGATTTATTAACGCAGTCTTGTCCAAAGTCAAAACAACAATTGAAAAATAATGCATAAGTGAGTATAAGGGGGAGCTATTCATGTCAGCAGTGATTGTATCAGGTAAAGAACTTGCAACCGAAAAAAGGGCTTTTATTAAAGAAAAGGTGTCAAAGCTACATACGGAAAAGAATATTCAACCAAGCTTGGCCGTGATTCTGGTAGGGGAAGACCCTGCATCTCAATCCTATGTGAGAGCGAAGCAAAAAGCTTGTGAAGAGGCGGGAATTCGTAGCATTTTGGAAGAGTATCCAAGCTCCATTACACAAAAGGAACTACTGGATAGAATCACTCACTTTAACCAAGATACCTCTGTTCACGGTATTCTGGTGCAGTTGCCTTTGCCTGATCATATCGATGAACTGGCTGTTATTGAACATATTTCCCCTAATAAAGATGTCGACGGGTTCCATCCTGTCAATGTCGGCAGAATGATGATTGATCAGAAATCCTTTCTCCCATGCACGCCTTATGGGATTGTAGAAATGATTAAATCGTTGAATGTTTCCATTTCAGGGAAGCATGTAGTAGTCATAGGAAGAAGCAATATTGTCGGAAAGCCCGTCGGACAATTGCTATTGAAAGAAGATGCGACAGTTACGTATTGCCATTCGCGGACGAAGGACTTGGCCTCCATTACAAAGCAGGCGGATATACTGATTGCTGCTGTAGGTCGTGCGAAGCTAATTGGCCCAGATTATGTGAAAGATGGTGCGATCGTCATTGATGTTGGAGTAAACAGGCTTGAAACAGGAAAGTTATGTGGTGACGTTGATTTTGATACGGTAAAAGAAAAGGCAAGCTACATCACACCAGTTCCTGGAGGAGTCGGTCCGATGACTATTACCATGCTCTTGCAGAATACGTTAGAATCGGCACAAAACGAAGCAAGTGAAAACAAGACGTTTTCCCGTTAATATGGTATCTTAGAAGATGGAAAGAACCTCACGTTCTTCCGTCTTTTTTTCGTATAAGCAGACTCGAAAAAGGAGTTAATATTATGAGTGAACGCAGATACTTAACTGTTACTGCACTGACAAAATACATAAAACGAAAATTCGATGTGGACCCTCATATGCAGGATGTATGGCTAAAAGGGGAAATATCAAACTTTAAACAACATAGCAGAGGGCATATGTACTTCACGTTGAAAGACCAGAATGCACGATTATCTGTCGTCATGTTTGCCGGTCAAAACAGAAACCTTGTTTTCAAGCCCCAAGAAGGTATGAAAGTGCTGGTTCGTGGAGAAGTGACGGTCTATGAGGCAAGTGGATCCTACCAAATGTACATAAAAGAAATGCAGCCGGATGGTGTTGGTAGTCTCTTTTTGGCTTATGAAGAATTGAAAAAGAAACTTTCGCAAGAAGGGCTATTCTCAGCCGAACATAAACAGGCTCTGCCAAAATATCCACGTGCAGTTGGAGTAATCACATCTCCGACAGGTGCTGCGGTTAGAGATATCATCACAACCTTGAAAAGGAGGTATCCCCTAACCAAGATAATTGTGATTCCAGCCCTCGTTCAAGGGGTTAATGCTGCACCTTCCATCGTCAAGGCGATACAAATGGCCAATCAACTATCGGAATTGGATGTATTGATTGTGGGGCGTGGTGGCGGATCGATTGAGGAGTTGTGGGCTTTTAACGAAGAGGTCGTTGCCAGAGAGATCTTCTCATCTAGGCTACCAATCATTTCAGCGGTAGGTCATGAAACCGACTTTACAATCGCCGACTTTGTGGCGGATATGCGTGCCCCGACTCCGACAGCAGCTGCAGAGCTTGCTGTCCCTCACATAAATGAATTGATGGAGCGGTTATCTGATCGTAAATTCCGCTTGCATAGGGCTTCTAATAAATTGATGCAACATTATAAAGATAGGTTGACCACCTTGCAAAAGTCTTACGCTTTCCGATTTCCGAAAAACCTATATGCACAAAAGCAACAGGACCTTGATCGGGTATTGGACGATCTAGATGTGTCCATGAAAAGAATGCTAGAGCGTAAACATGTTAAGTGGGAACAACTTTCTTCCCTGCTTGAACGTAACCATCCGAAAAAACAATGGGAGACCGAAAAGCTCACCCTTGAACAACGAACTACGATGTTGACAAAGCTGATGCAGCAGGCCTTGCAAAAGAAACAATGGGAATTTCAACATAAATTAACCAAAATAGATGGACTAAGTCCTCTTAAAATCATGAACAGAGGGTACAGTTTAGCTTATCAACAAGACGGAACTATTTTAAAAAGTGTGGACCAGGCGGAAAAAGGAGAGACCATACAAGTGCATCTCCAAGATGGCCAATTAGCTTGTGAAATACAAGAAGTAAAGGAGAGAAAGAACAATGAGTGAAAAGAAACAAGTAACATTTGAAGAAGCAATGAAAGAACTGGAAACCATTGTAGAAAAGCTAGAAGAAGGGGATGTCCCATTGGAAGAGGCAATCTCTTTTTACAAGGAAGGGATGAAATTGTCCAAGCTTTGTCATGACAAGCTGTCACATGTCGAGGGAGAGATGGAGAAAATCTTGAAAGAAAATGGGGAACTCGAGTCATTCCAAGTACAGGAGGATGAAGCTTAATTGGCACAAGTGATGGATTTGCAAACCTTTATGAAGGAAAGAAAGAAACTAGTGGAAGATGCTCTTTTTTCGTATATGAATGATGTGGAAGCTCCACAAGTTTTAGTGGAATCCATGATTTATTCATTGAAAGCCGGAGGAAAGAGACTTCGTCCGCTACTGGTTTTGGCAACGTTGAACTCCTTTGGTAAGTCCGAAAAACTGGGCTTGCCAGTGGCTTGTGCTGTTGAAATGATTCATACGTATTCATTGATCCATGATGACCTTCCAAGTATGGATGATGATGACTATAGACGAGGAAAACCAACGAATCACAAGGTGTATGGGGAAGCCATGGCTATCCTTGCAGGAGATGCGTTGCTGACATACAGCTTTGAAGTTATGGAAGACCTGTTAAACCAAGGTGTGTCACCTATTAAAGTGGTCACTTTGATGAAGGAGCTCTCCAAAGCCTCTGGGCCTATAGGTATGGTCGGGGGACAAGTGGCGGATATGGAAGGGGAAGGAAAGGCACTAGCGCTTGAAGACTTGGAGTATATACATAGAAACAAAACAGGTAAGTTGCTTGGTTACAGCATAGTGGCAGGAGCTATCCTTGGAGATGCAACCGAGGAGCAGATTTCAAAGCTTTACGCGTTTGCCGATCACCTTGGGCTTGCTTTCCAAATCCGTGACGATATCCTTGATATTGAAGGGGACGCTGAGAAAATTGGGAAGCCTATTGGGTCTGATACGCTGAATGAAAAGGTTACCTACCCATCTTTGTTAACGATGGGTGGCGCCAAGGAAAAATTGGAATATCATATTTATGAGGCGAAACGCTTGCTTGCCGATATCCCTTTGGAATCCGACCTTTTGTCCCAACTTTGTGATCTAATTGCCAAAAGAGACCATTAATCGACAAAAACAGAGACGGAAATTGAGCATTTCCTCTTTTTGTGATATAGTATATGATACAAATGGGTGGTGCAGTATTCTAGTCAGTCTACCTTTTCTGAAGGCGGGCCTAAAAATCCGCTAAAGGGCACATCGATGAAGTTCCTTGTGTCGGCTTGAGGCGCCCAGCCTTGGGTTGATGCTGGGAGTTAAGGTAGTAGGGCGATCCACAATGGCATGTGGGCGAAGACCCTACTTCCGTGGAGGCCCATTCTCATCCATGTTTATCCCCTAGGGAAGCATGTGGTGGAATGGTGATAAACCTGCTATATGTCTGACTGGGTTGGACATATACAGCGTAGCCTGCCTTGAGTGGAGTTGGAGGGGATTATGGTATAGGATCTTTTCACTAGGCCAGTGAAACTATCTTTGTATTCCATATGAAATCTGCTCTGCAAAAGAGGCTAAGAACTGGTTAAAGGCTGTAGAGGAAAACTCCTAGACTGTTCTGATTCTAGACATGCATTGGGGATTATAGTGCGGACTAAGTGGTAATCCAGTCTAGCTGATGGCGACACAGCTAAGGCAGGTTTAATGGGAAACCGCCAGTATGGCGACATCTGGTACTTGCTTGGGAAAACCTACTGGACCTAAGCCGCAGTCTTTACCTAATGCATGACCACTCTTACATATTAAAGTTTGGTGGATAAAAATTAAATGTCTATAATAAAATGTAGGATAACTACAAAAGCTTACTTATATAAAGTTAGGAAATTATACCATGTTAAATAAATGGAAAGATGCAATAAATTGGAGTTTAGCTATCGCCGTTATCACACTCGTGTTAGCGGCTATTTTTTCAATCGTTTCCACCTATCTGCTTTCAGGTGTCACATGGGCGATAGGTATGGTCATCGTATTCATCATTGTGTTTATCGGTATTTTCTTTGATATGCTGGGTATTGCTGCAACGGCGGCAGATGAGACGCCATTTCATGCCATGGCAGCCGAAAGGGTAAACGGTTCCAAGCAGAGCATTCAGATTGTCAGAAGTGCCGACCGCTTTGCAAGCTTTTGTAATGATGTAATAGGGGATATATCTGGAATCATCAGTGGAACGGCCTCGGCAATTGTGGTGATTTCGTTTACCATTTCCATGGGCCAAAGGGAAGATTCCTTATTTCATTATATTGTTGCAGTGGTTTTTACAAGCGTCGTGGCTGCTGTGACAGTGGGAGGAAAAGCTTTCGGGAAATCAATGGCCATCCGCTATTCGACACCGATTCTTTTTCAAGTGGGCAAGCTGTTTTACATCTTAGAAGACAAGTTTAAAATCGTGGTTATGAAAGAAAACAAAAATAAACGTAAAAATAAGCGAAATCAGTAAGGAAAGAGAGTGATCCCTTTTGGATCTTACAAAGATTGAAAACCCGCAGTTTTTAAAGAAAATGTCTATAGCTGAATTGGAGAGTTTGAGTGAAGATGTCAGGCGCTTTCTTATTGAGCAGCTGTCCACTTCAGGGGGACATATCGGACCAAACCTTGGTGTGGTGGAGCTTACGATAGCACTGCACAAGGTATTTGACAGCCCGAAAGATAAGTTTCTATGGGATGTTGGCCATCAGGCTTATGTTCATAAGATCTTAACAGGAAGAGCCTGTGAATTTGGCACCTTAAGAAAATACAAAGGGCTATGTGGATTTCCGAAAAGGAATGAAAGCGAGCATGATGTCTGGGAGACGGGACACTCCTCGACCTCTCTTTCCGGTGCTATGGGAATGGCGGCTGCCAGAGACATTAAAGGAACGGACGAATATGTCATTCCGATCATCGGGGATGGAGCATTGACTGGTGGTATGGCCTTGGAAGCTCTAAATCATATCGGCCACGAAAAGAAGGACATGATTGTCATTTTGAATGATAATGAAATGTCCATCGCTCCGAATGTTGGTGCCCTGCACAGTGCCCTTGGAAGAATGCGTACTGCAGGTAAATACAATTGGGTCAAAGACGAACTGGAAGTGCTTCTCAAGAAAATACCTGCAGTTGGCGGGAAACTGGCGTCAACGGCTGAGCGCATCAAAGACAGTTTGAAGTACCTAGTTGTCAGTGGCATGTTCTTTGAAGAAATGGGCTTTACGTACTTAGGTCCAATTGATGGACATAATTATAATGATTTAATTGATAACCTAAACTATGCGAAAAAAACCGAAGGCCCTGTCCTTATCCATGTGGTCACCAAAAAAGGAAAAGGATATGAGCCTGCAGAACTTGATACGATTGGTACATGGCATGGAACTGGACCGTATAAAATCGAAACAGGTGATTTCCTCAAGCCAGTTGGTGCACCACCAGCTTGGAGCAGTGTCGTCAGTGAAACAGTTAGGAAGCTTGCACGTGAAGATGAACGTATCGTTGCCCTGACACCAGCGATGCCTGTGGGGTCCAAGCTCGAGAATTTTGCCAAGGAATTCCCAGAAAGAATGTTTGATGTTGGAATCGCGGAGCAGCATGCTGTTACGATGGCTGCCGGCTTGGCGACGCAAGGGATGAAGCCGTTTTTGGCCATCTATTCTACTTTCTTGCAAAGAGGGTACGATCAGGTGGTTCACGATGTTTGCCGTCAAAATCTGAACGTCTTCTTCGGAATCGACCGTTCCGGTTTGGTTGGAGAGGACGGAGAGACGCATCAGGGTGTATTTGATATTGCATTCCTTCGCCACCTTCCAAACATGGTCCTGATGATGCCGAAAGATGAAAATGAAGGCCAGCACATGGTATACACGGCAAACAAATATGACGCAGGTCCAATTGCTCTACGTTACCCACGCGGTAACGGATTGGGAGTGAAAATGGATGAAGAGCTAAAAGAACTTCCGATCGGATCTTGGGAAGTGCTTAGAGAAGGAATGGATGCGGTTATCCTGACCTTCGGAACGACCATTGGAATGGCGCTTGAAGCGGCTGACTACTTGAAGAAAGAAAATCTTTCTGTAAAAGTGGTCAATGCTCGATTCATTAAACCGATGGATGAAGCATTGCTGCACGACCTCTTCAAATCAGGCATTCCATTTGTAACGATAGAGGAAGCTGTCCTTCAAGGTGGATTTGGTAGTGCGGTCGCGGAATTTGCAAGCGATAATGGGTACACGAACCGAGTAATTAGAATGGGAATTCCAGATCGTTTCATTGAACATGGAAGCGTGAAGGAGCTGCTACAGGAAATAGATTTAACGAAAGAAAAAGTAGTGGAAAATGTTAAATTGATTGCAGCAAGAAGAAAACAAAAAAGGGCTTAAATATATATGGCGAAAAAAGAAAGAGTAGATGTACTCCTTGTGGAGCGTGGGCTTGTGGAAACACGTGAGAAAGCAAAGCGCTCCATTATGGCGGGACTTGTATATTCAAATGAACAAAGGCTAGACAAGCCTGGTGAAAAAGTAGCAACAGATGCACCGCTTACTGTAAAAGGGAATCTTATGCCTTACGTTAGCCGTGGTGGATTGAAACTGGAGAAAGCGCTGGAAGTCTTTGACCTGGACGTGAAGGACAAAATCTTACTTGATATCGGTGCCTCCACAGGCGGGTTTACCGATTGTGCGTTGCAAAATGGTGCAAAGTTGAGCTATGCGCTTGATGTCGGTTATAACCAGTTGGCATGGAAACTAAGACAAGATGAGCGAGTTGTCGTGATGGAGCGGACCAATTTCCGATATGTCACACCGGTTGATCTGAACGAAGGGATGCCTGAATTTGCGAGCATTGACGTTTCCTTCATCTCCTTGAAATTGATTTTTCCTGTTTTAAAAACGCTACTTGTTCCAGGAAGTGATGTGGTAGCATTGGTGAAACCTCAATTTGAGGCGGGTCGGGAACAGGTTGGAAAGAAAGGGATCGTCAGGGATCCAAAGACCCATCAGGCGGTGATGGAGAAGATAATCGACTTTAGCTTGAAGGAAGGCTATGATGTGATGAATGCATCCTTCTCCCCTATAACGGGAGGAGAGGGGAACATTGAATTTCTCCTTCATCTGCAATGGAATGGGCATACAGAAGAAAGCTCAGAGAATAACCTCCAGGTAACCATACCTGATTTAGTTGCAGATGCTCACCAACAATTGAAGGTTGAAAAAGGGGAATAACTGTATTTATGGTTGTTCCTTTTTTCTTGTACATATCAAAAGGTTTGAAATAACATAGAGCTAGGCAATAAAGGTTACATAGACAATAAGGGGTGCCAACATGACAAAGGGCCAAAGACATATAAAAATTAGAGAATTGATTACAAATAGTGAGATTGAGACCCAAGACGAGCTAGTCGATCGCTTGAAAAGCTTAGGATTCAATGTGACCCAGGCAACGGTTTCTAGGGACATTAAGGAATTGCATCTTGTAAAGGTACCACTATTGGATGGCAGATATAAATATAGCCTCCCGGCGGATCAGCGTTTTAATCCGCTGCAAAAACTGAAGCGCTCCCTAATGGATGCGTTTGTCAAAATAGATATCGCCGGTCACATGATTGTCATGAAAACCATGCCAGGTAATGCAAATGCCATTGGAGTACTCATTGATAATCTTGACTGGTCCGAAATACTCGGAACCATATGCGGGGATGATACATGCTTAATTATCTGCCGTACCCCAGAGGATGCGAAAGAATTATCTGACCGATTTATCAATATGCTATAAAATCACGTGAGGATGTGATGGTATGATTGCAGAGTTGACCATAAAGAATTTTGCTATTATTGAATCCCTTTCTGTCTCTTTTGACAAAGGGTTAACGGTTTTAACAGGGGAAACTGGAGCGGGTAAATCCATTATCATCGATGCCATTCACTTGTTGGCAGGTGGGAGAGGCTCGCATGAATTTGTCCGTTTTGGTGAAAAAAGGGCAGAATTGGAGGGGTTATTCCTTCTTGAGGATGAAAAACACCCTGCCTATAAGGTTTGTCAGCAGCTTGGAATCGATATTGAAGATGAAATGGTAGTCTTGCGAAGAGAAATCCATGCCACAGGCAAAAGTGTCTGTCGTGTTAACGGAAAGCTTGTAACCATTGCCCTCTTAAGGGAAGTAGGGCAAACATTGGTGGACATCCACGGGCAGCACGAACACCAAGAGTTAATGGATCCGGACCTTCACCTCTCCCTTTTAGATCAGTTTGGCGGACTAGCTGTTCAAAAGGAAATTCAAGCATATAGAGACGTTTTTAAATCCTACAAGGACGTAGAAAAAAGGCTACTGGAACTCACTGAAAACGAGCAAAAGGTTGCGCACCGTCTTGATTTGTTGCAATTCCAGGCAGAAGAGATTAGCAATGCAGAATTAAGCATGAATGAAGAGGATGAACTGCTCGAGGAACGGAATAAAATCAGCAACTTTGAACGCCTTTATCAATCCCTTAACAACTGTTATCATGCGATGCACGGCGAGCAAAAGGGGCTTGACTGGGTCGGCCAGGCCATGTCGGAGTCTGAAGGCTTAGGGGAAATAGATAAGAATTTAAAGGACGTCCATGAAATCATTTCAAATTCCTATTATCAATTAGAGGAACTATCTTATCGCATCCGAGACGAAATAGATCAGCTTGAATTTGATCCGAACCGCCTTGATTTCATCGAGGGCAGATTGAATGAAATCAAGCAACTGAAACGAAAATATGGAGCTACGGTCGCGGAAGTTTTAGAATACGCGTCGAAAATAGAAGAGGAGCTAGAAACCCTGCAAAACCGTGATTCACACATTCACCAGCTTCAAGAATCGTTGGAATCGCTTAAGCAGGATTTAGCACTAGAAGCGAAGTCTCTTACGGAGGCACGCAGAAAAGCATCCCAAAAGCTCATGAAGAGCATCCATAAAGAGCTAAAAGACCTCTATCTGGAAAAAGCAATTTTTGATGTAAATATGGATGTGAAAAAGGAAAAGGCATCAGGCAGTGTAGTGTATGGGAAAAACGGGGCGGATGTCGTGGAGTTCTATCTTACGACAAACCCTGGTGAACCGTTAAAGCCAATGGCAAAGGTTGCTTCTGGTGGGGAACTTTCGAGAATCATGCTTGCATTGAAGAGTATTTTCTCAAGGCATCAAGGAATCACTTCCATCATTTTTGATGAGGTGGATACAGGAGTCAGTGGCAGGGTGGCACAAGCTATCGCCGAGAAAATTTATCAAGTTTCCATTGACTCTCAGGTGCTTTGCATCTCCCATTTACCTCAAGTCGCTGCCATGTCAGACACGCATCTGTTCATCAGCAAAGAAGTTTCCGGTGAACGAACGAAAACTAAGGTGCGCGGATTGAATCAGAATGAGAAGATACGTGAGATCGGTCGGATGATTTCCGGTGTGGAAATAACATCTTTGACGAAAGAGCATGCGCGCGAGTTATTGGAGATTGCCGGGAGTATTAAGCAAGGGTAAGGAATTAGAGTGGGCCGTTCACATTTGATGATGTGGACGGTTTTTTGGTTGGTTGATCACGGAGCCGTTTTCCGGAAATCAACCACGGCTTATATCAGACCTTTTACATAAAACGCCACAATCTCACTTCCCCAATAATTATCCCCGTTCCCCCCATATAACATAACTATCCATAATGGGTAGCATTTAAATTAATATCGTTGTTATAAATGTGGCCTGACAAGGCAAAATTATATAATGTAGCCATGAATGGTGTGGGATAGGAGCGAGGAGAGTGAAAATGTTTGAGAGAAGATAAAATCAGAAAAATTGTTGGTGTATTTCTCCTTGTTTCAGTCATGGTATTATGTGTAAGTCAACCATTTAAAGAGTATGTCCAAATCCCGAATAAAATAACGATGTTTGAAGGACAAGGGATACATTTCCAGTCTTCGGTTCCGGTCACTGCAAAAGTGAATGAAGATACTTCCTCCTCTCTAGGGATTGAGACAGACCATAAAACGTTAGCATTAAAAGGAAAGCAATCAGGAGAAGGTCAGGTTGTGTTACAGCTTGCCGGTATCCCGGTCAAACAAGTAAATGTGGATGTCATACCGGAATATAAGGTGTATCCTGGTGGGCAATCCATTGGAGTAAAGTTAAACACTTTAGGTGTACTTGTAGTCGGCCATCATCAGGTCGATACTGACGAGGGTAAACAATCACCTGGAGAAATCGCGGGTATTCAAGTAGGCGACATTATAACAAAAATCAACGGCAAAACCATCGAGCAGATGAGTGATGTTGCTCCATTTGTACAAGAGTCCGGCAAAACCGGAAGTCCCCTTGATGTTGTCATCACACGAGAAAAAGAGACAATTGAAACAAAACTTATTCCTTTAAAAGACAAACAGGACAGTTCGTTCAGAATTGGACTATATATTAGAGATTCTGCCGCTGGAATCGGGACTATGACTTTCTATGATCCGATTACAATGAAATACGGGGCATTGGGTCATGTGATTTCTGATATGGATACAAAAAAGCCGATCGTTGTCCAAGATGGTCAGATTGTTCGATCGACCGTCACATCCATTGATAAAGGAAGCAATGGAGTGCCGGGTGAAAAGCTTGCTAGGTTTTCAAACGACAGATCAGCAATCGGTGATATCTCAAGAAACAGTCCGTTCGGTATCTTCGGAACGCTTCACAATGATATTGTGAATGGCATTATCGACAATGCATTGCCAATTGCATTGTCAACAGAAGTAAAAGAAGGACCTGCTAAAATCTTGACCGTTGTGGATGGCGATAAAGTCGAGGAATTTGATGTAGAAGTTGTCAGCAGCATTCCTCAGAAATTTCCTGCCACTAAAGGGATGGTAATTAAAATAACAGATCCAGTCCTTTTGGAAAAGACAGGTGGAATTGTGCAAGGGATGAGTGGAAGTCCAATCATTCAAAATGGCAAAGTGATTGGTGCCGTCACCCATGTATTTGTCAACGATCCTACAAGTGGTTATGGTGTTCATATTGAATGGATGCTGAACGAAGCAGGAATCGATATTTATCAAAAGGATAAAGAGAAGAAAGTGGGCTGATAACAGCTCGCTTTTTTTCTTTTATTTTTTGGTTAGATGAGTTATGATGGATAAAACAAAGATTATTCGACAAAATTTACAGTAAATGTAATTAATTGCGTATTCCGTCGAATATAAGAGTATTCTGGAGAAAAATAAAGAATTTATATTATTTTTAAGGTTTTTTAAAAATATTAAAGGAAAACAGGTTGCATTGTCGAAATTAACATTTAGAATAAAATAAAAGGCTTAACTGCTTTAAAGAAAGTATAGGGACTGAGGAGGAAACTAGTTATATGAAAATTAAAGTATGTGTCGTTGATGACAACCGCGAGTTAGTTGGTCTATTGGAAGAGTACATTTCAGCGCAAGAGGACATGGAAGTTGTAGGGGTAGCTCACAATGGTCAAGAATGTCTTCAGTTGCTTCAAGATAAAAATCCTGATGTGTTAATACTTGATATCATCATGCCGCACCTTGATGGATTGGGAGTGCTTGAAAAAATGCGTTCCTTGAACTTGGAAAAATCGCCTAACGTTATCATGTTGACTGCTTTTGGACAGGAAGACGTGACAAAAAAGGCAGTGGACTTAGGTGCTTCCTACTTTATCCTAAAACCATTTGATATGGAAAATCTTGTTGGAAATATCCGTCAAGTGAGTGGAAAATCATCACCAATCCTTAAGAGATCCAGCTCATCCATCCGTTCCTCCAGCCCGGAAAACAAAGGTAGAAATCTTGATGCGAATATCACAAGTATCATTCACGAAATTGGTGTGCCTGCTCATATCAAAGGTTACCTATACTTACGAGAAGCAATTTCCATGGTGTACAACGATATTGAATTATTGGGTTCCATCACAAAGGTCCTATATCCTGATATCGCTAAAAAATTCAACACCACAGCAAGCCGAGTAGAGCGTGCGATCCGCCATGCAATCGAAGTTGCTTGGTCCCGTGGGAATATCGACAGCATCTCTTCCCTATTCGGATATACGGTTTCCATGACCAAGGCGAAGCCTACCAACAGTGAGTTCATTGCAATGGTTGCAGACAAGTTGCGATTGGAGCACAGAGCTTCCTGAAAGGGTGAGGAATCAAATTAGGTGTAAAATAAAAACCCAACATGCGAACGTGTATGTTGGGTTTGTTATGGTTGCTTATAGGTTTCAATCAAGTCAAAGGACTAATCCTCATTTCCGTCATTTTCATTTCGCTCCATCTCCACAAGCTTCTGAATGAGAATATGTTGTGGTAAATGCATTACTTGTTCGATGGGTACATCCAAAGCTTTAGCAAGCTTTTGAGCGGTTTCGGCGGATATTTGTAGTGGACGCATTTCGGTTCACCTCTCTTCTCTTAAAGATTTTACTAAATACCAAGCAGGTTTACAATTTTTTCTGACAGGTGAAAAAGTGAAAGGTGTGAAAGAATGACGAAGATTTTCGGCCATAGAGGTTCTGCCGGTACACATCCGGAAAATACAATGATCAGCTTTGAACAAGCATACAAAGATGGGGCTGATGGAATAGAGCTTGATGTGCAACTAAGTAAAGATGGCATTCCTGTTGTCATTCATGATGAGAAAGTGAACAGAACGACTGATGGCAAGGGATTGGTAAAAGACTTATCCTTGATGGAACTGAAAAAACTGAATGCGGTCCATAAATTTAAAAAACAATACAAGCATGCCGATATCCCTACTTTGGAAGAGGTGCTGGAATGGGCAAGTAAAAAGCAGACGATCGTAAATATCGAACTGAAAAATAGTATTGTCCCTTATGCAGGGATGGAAGAGAAAGTACTGGCATTGATTGATAAATACAAAATGGAGCATTTGATCATCTTTTCAAGCTTCAATCACTATAGCATAGCACGATTGCATACACTCGCTCCGGAAATGGAGAAGGCGGTATTGTATATGGAAGGAATTTATAAACCGTGGGACTACACGAAATGGGTGGGAGGAAAAGGGATACATCCGCACATTAAAGCAGCTACACCAAGCATCATCCAACGGGCGCAACATGCGGGCGTTCCCGTTCGTCCGTTTACAGTTAATGATGAAAAAACAATGAAAAGGCTTTTTGAAGAGGGATGTGCAGGGTTTTTTACGGATTATCCACAAAAAGCAGTTCAGTTAAAATACCAAAGCTAAACCGGCTGTTTGTACAGCTGGTTTTTTTGCGTAGGCTCTTTTCTAAAAGATTGTTGCTAATCACTAGCAAAAAGTCGGCATTTGGACTTTTTGTCCTTTTACATATTCTAAAATAAGCAAGTAGACTATACAGTAAAACAGGAAAAGAGCACGACAGTAAGGTATATAGCGGTTAGTTTGTTAATTCGAAAAAGCAACAAATTTTACGAAAACAGCCTTAGCACTAAAAAAAGAAGAGCCATTAGCTCCTCTCAACAACATCTGTTATTCTTCTTTTCTTTGGAATCTTTTCTGAACATTATTACGCTTCCGATCTCGGTGAAAAATAAATCCAGCCACAAACCACAAGCCTATTAGGAAAAATAGGAACCCGATAATAAACTGCAGAGTAAGGGACGGAATGAGAGGATGAGCGATGTTAAATACCATATCACGCATCAGCTTTATTCCATATACGGCAATGACTCCGGGAATCAATAAAATTATTAGAGCGACTATTCGTTGCATATCTTTTGTTGGCCTCACTTTCAAAGCTATCGACTTACATTATATCAGAAATTGTCTTGCATAGAAGAGGGAAAAGAATTAAGATAAAAGTGTGCAAGAAATTTCACACCTTATAAAGAAGACTGTGAATTTTCTTTCAATTTATAGCTTGATTAGATAGTGAGTTAAATGAATGTATCCGGTGTAGAGGGGTTTTATATGCAGACGGTATTGGTAGTTGGTGCTGGTAAAGGTGGCTCTGCGATTTTAAAAATGTTAACGCATTCAGGAATGTTTAATCTGCATGCTGTAGTGGATGTGAATCAGGCTGCACCTGGATTGACGTTGGCGAAAGAGATGGGGATAACGACAGGTCAGGATTGGCAGGAATTCCTGTCAGAGAAGATTGATATCATCATTGAAGCGACCGGGTCGGATGAAGTGTTTAAGGAAATCCGCGATGCGAAGAACAAGAAAACGGTTCTTGTGCCAGGCACGGTAGCTCATATCACGGCAACATTGGTGGAAGAGAAAGAAGAATTGATTGCAAAAATGAAATACGAATCCCATAAGCGTGATCTAATCTTTAATCTATTACATGATGGATTGATGGTGGTAGATCAGGCAGGGAAAGTAATCATCTATAATAAAAGTGCGGAAAAGATTGTAGGGATAAAAAAGGCGCACATGCTTGGTCAGCACATTTTGGAAAACATTCCAACAAGCCGATTGCTAGAAGTGATACATACGCAAAAAGTGGAAAAAAATAAAGAAATGCTGCTTGAAAATGGCAAGAAAATCATTACAACGAGATCTCCTTTGATTGATGAGGATGGAATGGTAATCGGTGCTTTTGCGGTTTTTAAGGATATAACAGAGGTCATGAATCTAGCAGAGGAAGTTACGAACCTAAAAGGAATACAAACCATGCTAGAAGCGATTATCCAATCATCGGATGAAGCCATCTCAGTAGTGGACGAGTTCGGACGAGGGTTAATGATTAACCCTGCTTACTCCAGATTGACCGGGCTTGAAGAAAATCAAATCATCGGAAAACCAGCCACGGCGGATATATCCGAAGGGGAAAGTATGCATATGCGGGTGCTCGAAACCAGACGTGCTGTTCGTGGGGTGAACCTAAAAGTAGGTCCTTCGAAAAAAGAGGTTATCGTTAATGTAGCTCCTATTATAGTAGATGGAAAACTTAAAGGCAGTGTAGGGGTTATCCATGATGTTTCTGAAATTCAGACCCTGACAACCGAGCTTGACCGTGCTAGACAAATTATCCGAACGCTTGAAGCGAAGTACTCTTTTGAGGATATTATCGGTTCATCTGAGGAGATGAGTCTTGCGATTGAGCAGGCAAAGCTTGGGGCCAAGACTCCGGCGACGGTTCTTTTGCGCGGAGAGTCTGGTACAGGAAAAGAGCTGTTTGCCCATGCTATTCATAATGCAAGTGATCGCAAGTATAACAAGTTCATCCGGGTGAATTGTGCGGCTTTATCTGAAACGTTGCTGGAAAGCGAGCTGTTTGGGTATGAGGAAGGTGCGTTTTCCGGTGCGAAGCGTGGCGGTAAAAAAGGACTTTTTGAAGAGGCTAATAACGGCAGTATCTTTCTTGATGAGATAGGGGAATTATCGGCCAATACTCAAGCAAAACTGTTAAGGGTTTTACAGGAAAGTGAAATCATCCGAGTGGGCGGCACGAAATCAATTTCGATAAATGTTCGCGTCATCGCGGCAACGAATGTCAATCTTGAAAAGGGGATAGCGAATGGGTCGTTTCGCGAAGATCTCTATTACAGGTTGAACAGGATGCCGATTCATATTCCTCCGCTTCGGAAAAGAAAAGAAGATATCGAAGCGTTAAGTGAGCACCTCATCCGAAAAATCAATCAGGATTACGGAAGAAATGTAGAGGGATTGACGCCGAGGGCGATCAATCATCTTGCGGCGTATGACTGGCCAGGAAATGTGAGAGAACTTGAGAATGTCCTTGGTCGTGCAATTATCTTTATGAAATTCAATGAAGTGTTTATCGATACAGAACATATCCCGCCGCTTGCTACAAGCGGTGAAAAGGTATCTCAAGACTCCTCAGAAACAGTATCAAGTGATTATACGCTTGCTGAAATGCTTGAGGGATATGAAGCAAAAATAATTCAAAAGACTTTGAAGAAGAATAAAGGGAACAAGACACGAACCGCCAAAGAGTTAGGGGTCTCCATCAGAAATCTTTATTATAAGATGGAAAAGTTTTCGATTGAATGATACTGCATGCAAGTTATTGCAAAGTATGAAAAAACTTGCGTGTTGAATTATGTAGAAATAAAGCGTTTTCACTATTATTAAGTTGGCACGCTTCTTGCATAGTTAAAATTGGAGTAGAAAGGAAGGGTTGAGAAAATGAAACTAGAGGAACTTATCACCAAAGCAACCCAGCTCACCTCGAAAGTGGTAGCGATTGCAGCTGCAGAAGATGAAGAAGTGATCGAAGCAGTTTCTCACGCCTTAAACAAACAGTTGGCTTCATTTATATTGTTTGGGAATGAGGAGAAAATAATAACACTACTGAAGGAACACCATATCGAAGCATCCCATCAAGCGTTGGAAATAATAGCTGTGGATAGTGCAAAGAAAGCTTCAGAGCTTGCTGTGAAAGCTGTATCAAGCGGGAAGGCCGATGTCTTGATGAAAGGGAATGTGCCGACAGCAACTATTCTGAAAGAAGTATTGAATAAAGAATACGGTTTGCGTACAGGGAATGTCCTTTCGCACGTGGCGGCATTTGAGGTGCCAGGTTACGAGCAACTTATTTTTGTGACAGATGCAGCAATGAATGTGGAGCCGGACCTCAATCAAAAGCTTCAAATTTTACAAAACTCCGTCCAGGTTGCAAGAGCATTAGGGATTGAATTGCCGAAAGTTGCACCATTGGCAGCGGTGGAAGTAGTCAATCCTGCCATGCAAGCAACTGTGGATGCAGCTCTGCTTACCCAAATGAATCATAGAGGACAAATTAAAGACTGCATCGTTGATGGTCCTTTGGCGTTGGATAATGCCATTTCCGCACTTGCAGCTGAGCATAAAGGAATTCATAGTGAAGTGGCTGGACAAGCGGACATCCTGTTTGTGCCAACCATCGAAGTAGGAAATGTCCTATATAAATCATTAATCTATTTTGCTAAAGCAAAAGTCGGTGCAATCATTGCCGGCGCAAAAGCACCAATCGTGTTAACATCCAGAGCCGATTCCGCCGAGAGTAAACTAAACTCCTTGGCACTAGCGGTCTGCTCTGTAAAATAAATATTTTTTTGTAAATCATACTAAAATTATTTACTATCTTGGGGAGGAATTTTATCATGGAAATTTTCAAATATATGGAGACTTACGACTACGAGCAATTGGTGATCTGCCAAGACAAACAATCCGGACTAAAAGCAATTATTGCGATACATGATACAACACTTGGGCCAGCACTTGGCGGAACACGCATGTGGACATATGCAAATGAAGATGCGGCGATTGAAGATGCACTTCGCCTTGCAAAAGGAATGACTTACAAAAATGCTGCGGCTGGTTTAAATCTTGGAGGCGGAAAGACGGTTATTATCGGGGATCCACGTACAGACAAAAACGAAGAAATGTTCCGCGCTTTCGGCCGTTACATCCAAGGATTAAACGGACGCTACATCACTGCAGAAGATGTTGGAACAACTGTTGCTGACATGGACTTGATTTATGAAGAAACAGACTATGTAACAGGCGTTTCTCCTGCATTCGGTTCTTCCGGTAACCCATCTCCTGTAACTGCATTCGGAGTGTACCGCGGAATGAAAGCGGCAGCGAAAGAAGCATTCGGAACTGATTCATTAGAAGGTAAAGTCGTAGCAGTACAAGGTGTAGGTAACGTGGCATACAACCTTTGCCGTCATCTTCACGAAGAAGGCGCGCAACTTATCGTAACAGATATCAATAAAGAAGCGGTTAACCGTGCAGTAGAAGAGTTCGGTGCAAGAGCAGTAGACATCAACGACATCTACAGTGTTGATTGCGATATTTACGCACCATGTGCACTTGGAGCTACAATCAATGACGAGACGATTCCTCAATTAAAAGCAAAAGTTATTGCTGGTGCAGCAAACAACCAATTGCTTGATACAAAACACGGCGATATCATCCATGAAATGGGTATCGTTTACGCACCAGACTATGTAATCAATGCTGGTGGAGTAATCAACGTTGCAGATGAGCTTTACGGCTACAACCGTGAGCGTGCAATGAAGAAAGTAGAAGGAATCTACGACAACATCGAGAGAGTTATCGAAATCGCAAAGCGTGACGGCATCCCAACTTACCGTGCAGCTGACCGTCTAGCAGAAGAGCGTATTGAAAGAATGAAAAACTCTCGCAGTCAATTTTTACAAAACGGCCATCATATTTTAAGCCGTCGTAACGGACGCTAATATAAATAAATATTAAGTTTCTCAGAAGGGGCAAACGTGGTGAACCTGATTTTCGCTAAGTTTGCCGTCCGTCTGAAATGGAGGTTTCAACAGTGTTAGAAAAGGAATATCGCATACTTGTCATCAATCCAGGATCTACATCTACGAAAATCGGCGTATTTGATAATGAACGCTCTGTTTTTGAGAAAACATTACGTCACGATAGCGAAACGATCAATTCCTTTGCAAGTATTTACGATCAGTATGAATTTAGAAAGACAACCATTCTTGAGACATTAGATCAAGAAGGCATCAATATATCCAAGCTTAGTGCAGTGTGTGGCCGTGGTGGACTGCTTCGTCCTATCGAAGGCGGAACATACTCTGTAAACAAAGAAATGCTACATGATTTGAAAATAGGTTATGCAGGACAGCATGCATCCAATCTTGGGGGAATCATCGCTTATGAAATTGCGACAGGATTAAATATCCCTTCCTTTATCGTAGACCCAGTGGTAGTGGATGAACTATCCGATATTGCTCGTATCACAGGATTCTCTCTGATTGAGCGCAAAAGTATTTTCCATGCATTGAATCAAAAAGCGGTTGCCCGAAGAGTTGCAAAAGACCTGGGCAAAAAATACGAAGATCTTAACCTGATTGTTACCCATATGGGTGGAGGAATCACGGTTGGTACTCACGTAGGCGGCCGTGTGGTAGATGTGAATAACGGACTTCATGGGGACGGCCCGTTCAGTCCGGAGCGTGCTGGAACGGTTCCTGCGGGTGACCTGGTGTCATTGTGCTTCTCCGGTGACTATTACCGTGATGAAATCATGAAGAAACTAGTGGGACAAGGTGGACTTGTAGGATATCTTGGAACAAATGATGCCGTAAAAGTAGAACAGATGATTGAATCAGGCGATGAAAACGCCGCTTTAGTATATGATGCGATGGCCTATCAGGTTGCCAAAGAAATCGGCTCAGCGAGTGCAGTTTTGGCAGGAAAAGTAGACGCCATCATTTTGACTGGTGGACTTGCTTATGGAAAAGGGTTTGTAAAACAGATCTCCGAGCGCATCAGTTGGATTGCGGACGTCATCGTACAACCAGGGGAAAATGAACTGCAAGCCCTGACAGAAGGGGCACTTCGTGTGTTACGCGGGGAAGAAACAGCAAAAGAATACCCTGGAACAGTTGTAGACACAAAAGTAGTACAGAGCTAGAAGGGAGCAAGGAATAATGGCACAAGAATATGATTTAGTCATCCTAGGTGGCGGAACAGGCGGGTATGTCGCGGCTATTCGTGCATCTCAACTTGGCTTGAAAACAGCAGTAGTAGAAAAGAAAAAAATTGGTGGAACATGCCTGCATGCAGGTTGTATTCCAAGTAAAGCATTGCTTCGCAGTGCAGAGGTTTTTGCTCAAACAAAGAACAGCGAAGAGTTCGGTGTCATATCTGGTGACGTGAAATTGGATTTCTTCAAAGTGCAAGAGCGTAAACAGAAAATCATCGACCAGCTTCACGGCGGCGTTCAGCATCTGATGAAGCAAGGGAAAATAGATGTATTTTACGGAACTGGCCGTATTTTAGGACCTTCCATCTTCTCTCCAATGCCAGGAACCATCTCTGTTGAGTTCGAAAATGGTGACGAGAATGAGATGTTAATCCCTAAAAACGTAATCGTGGCAACAGGATCTCGTCCACGTTCTCTACCTGGACTTGAAATTGACGGTAGCCAAGTGATGACTTCGGATGAAGCACTATCCCTTGAAGAACTTCCTAAATCCATCATCATCGTTGGTGGAGGCGTAATCGGTATCGAGTGGGCTTCCATGCTTGATGACTTTGGAGTGGAAGTAACTGTTCTCGAGTATGCTGATCGCGTGTTGCCTACAGAAGACAAAGAAGTTTCCAAAGAGATGCAACGTTTGCTGAAAAAACGCGGCATCAAAGTGGTGACAAGTGCGAAGGTTCTTCCTGAAACACTTGAAAAAGCAGACGGATCTGTAACGATCAAAGCCGAGCACAAGGGAGAAGAAAAATCCTTTACTGCAGAAAAAATGTTGGTTTCCGTTGGCCGTCAAGCTAACGTCGAAGGCATTGGTATAGAAAACACAGACATCCAAGTGGAAAAAGGCTTCATTACAACAAATGACCGTTTCCAAACAAAAGAGTCCCACATTTACGCAATCGGTGATGTAATCGGCGGCTTACAGCTTGCACACGTTGCTTCTCACGAAGGAATTGTAGCAGTGGAGCATATAGCTAATGAAAATCCGGCACCAATCGACTATTCTATGATTTCTAAATGTGTGTACTCAAGCCCTGAAGTAGCTTCTGTTGGTTACACGGAAGAAGAAGCAAAAGAAAAAGGCTTCGACATTAAAACAGGCAAGTTCTCCTTCCGTGCAATCGGAAAAGCCCTTGTATACGGCGAGTCCGACGGCTTTGTAAAACTAGTTGTAAACAAAGAAAACGATGACATCCTAGGCGTCCACATGATCGGACCACATGTTACAGACATGATTTCTGAAGCTGGACTTGCACGCGTGCTTGACGCAACACCTTGGGAAATTGGTCACACCATCCACCCGCATCCATCCCTATCCGAAGCAATCGGCGAAGCAGCCCTAGCAGTAGATGGCAAAGCAATACATTCGTAAAAGGGAACGTTGATTGAAGTGGAAGGCGCTTGACTCCAGCGGGGGATTAGCGACAATCTTGAGACCCCGCAGGCGAAGCCGAGGAGGCTCAAGGTCGCCCCGCGGAAAGCAAGCGACTGCAGCGTAAATCAACAGCAAAGATTGATACAGTTCTAAAAGGAAAAGGAGCGGTAAAAGCCGCTCCCAACTCTCTACATATAGGAGGTAAACTTAAATGGCAGAAAATCGTCACCAAGCTCTCGGGCTTACAGATGAAAATGTATTAGAAATTTTTGAAACGATGTTACTTGCTCGCCGTATTGACGAGCGTATGTGGTTACTAAACCGTGCAGGAAAGATTCCTTTCGTTATCTCTTGCCAAGGTCAAGAAGCGGCTCAAGTTGGAGCGGCATTCGCTCTAGACCGTGAAAAAGACTATGTACTACCATACTACCGTGACATGGGTGTTGTTCTTACATTCGGAATGACAGCTACTGAATTGATGCTTTCCGGTTTCGCGAAAGCAGAAGATCCAAACTCCGGTGGCCGTCAAATGCCTGGTCACTTTGGTCAAAAGAAAAACCGTATCGTAACTGGTTCTTCACCAGTAACTACACAAGTTCCACACGCAGTTGGAGTGGCACTTGGTGGCCGTTTAGAAGGAAAAGATCTTTGTACGTTCGTAACTTTTGGTGAAGGTTCTTCCAACCAAGGGGACTTCCATGAAGGCGCTAACTACGCAGCTGTACACAAGCTACCAGTTATCTTCATGTGCGAGAACAATAAATATGCAATCTCTGTACCTTACGAGAAGCAAGTTGCATGTGAAAAGATCTCAGATCGTGCAATTGGTTATGGAATGCCTGGTATTACTGTTGATGGGAACGACCCGCTTGAAGTGTATGCAGCAGTGAAAGAAGCGGCAGATCGTGGCCGACGTGGCGAAGGCCCTACTCTTGTTGAAGCAATCTCTTACCGCCTGACTCCTCACTCCAGTGATGATGATGACCGTGCATATCGTGAGCGTGACGAAGTAGCCGAAGCTAAAGCGAAAGACCCAATTGTCAGCTTTGCGGCATACTTGAAAGAAGTTGGCGTTCTTACAGATGAAAAAGAAAAAGAAATCAATGACAAAATCGCAAAAGAAGTTAACGACGCAACAGAATACGCAGAAAATGCTCCATATGCAGATGCAGAATCAGCAATGAAGCATGTATACGCAGAGTAAGGGGGAACCATCATGGCAGTTATTTCTTATATAGATGCAGTAACAATGGCCATCCGTGAAGAGATGGAACGTGATTCAAAAGTATTCGTACTTGGGGAAGATGTTGGACTTAAAGGTGGGGTATTTAAAGCTACTACTGGCCTTTATGACCAATTTGGAGAAGATAAAGTAATCGACACACCTCTAGCAGAATCAGCAATTGCTGGTGTGGCAATCGGTGCGGCAATGTATGGGATGCGTCCAATTGCAGAAATGCAGTTCGCGGACTTCATCATGCCTGCAGTCAACCAGATTATCTCGGAAGCTGCGAAAATCCGTTATCGCTCTAACAATGACTGGACTTGTCCACTTGTAGTTCGTGCCCCATACGGAGGAGGAGTTCACGGTGCACTTTACCACTCCCAATCCGTTGAGGCAGTGTTTGCGAACCAGCCTGGTCTGAAAATAGTCATGCCTTCTACTCCATATGATGTAAAAGGATTACTGAAAGCGGCAATCCGTGACGAAGATCCAGTATTATTCTTCGAGCACAAACGTGCATACCGCTTAATCAAAGGCGAAGTGCCAACAGATGACTATGTACTACCAATTGGTAAAGCAGATGTGAAACGCGAAGGAGAAGACATCACGGTGATCACATATGGTCTATGCGTACACTTTGCACTACAAGCTGCAGAGCGTCTTGCACAAGATGGAATCTCAGCTCATATCCTTGATTTGCGTACAGTCTATCCTCTTGATAAAGAAGCAATTATGGAAGCTGCTTCTAAAACAGGAAAAGTACTTCTGCTTACAGAAGATACAAAAGAAGGAAGCATCATGAGTGAAGTATCTGCCATCATCGCAGAAAACTGCTTATTCGATCTTGACGCACCAATCATGCGCCTTGCTGGACCTGATGTACCTGCAATGCCATATGCACCAACTATGGAAAAATACTCCATGGTTAACCCGGACAAAGTAGAAAAAGCGATGCGTGAGCTAGCTCAATACTAATACCTGATTTTTAAGTGGAAGAGTGATTAAAGGAGGTTCTCATCATGGCAGTAGAAAAAATTACAATGCCACAGCTTGGGGAAAGCGTAACTGAAGGAACAATCAGCCGCTGGATCGTAAGCGTAGGCGACAAAGTAAACAAATACGATCCTCTAGCAGAGGTCATGACAGATAAAGTGAACGCAGAAATCCCATCTTCTTTTACAGGAACAATCAAAGAACTTGTAGCAGAAGACGGTGACACACTAGCAGTAGGAGAAATCATCTGCTATATCGAAACAGAAGGTGGCGGAACAGCAGAAGCAACTGCTGACGCACCGAAAGAAGAAAGCGCACCTGCAGCGAAGCCTGAAGCTCCAGCAACTTCAACAGCTCCAGCAGCTCAAGAGGATGCAGACGCACCTAACAAACGTCGCTACTCTCCAGCAGTTCTTCGACTTGCACAAGAAAACAATGTAGATCTTGAGCAAGTAAAAGGAAGCGGTGCAGGCGGACGTATTACAAGAAAAGACATCCAAGCGGTGATTGATTCCGGAAATATCCCAACGGCAGATTCCAAACCGGCAGCGGCTCAAGCTCCTGCAGCGGAAGCTCCGAAAGCAGCACCAGCGGCTCCATCTGCACCGGCACCAGCAAGTGCGCCAAAAGCGGCTCAACCAGTGAACGTACCAATAGAAGCAGGCGACATCGAAATCCCTGTAACTGGCGTACGTAAAGCAATCGCTGCAAACATGCTTCGCAGCAAACACGAAGCGCCACATGCATGGACGATGATCGAAGTGGACGCTACAAACCTTGTAGAATACCGCAACTCTCTAAAAGGCGAATTCAAGAAAAAAGAAGGTTACAACTTAACGTTCTTCGCTTTCTTCGTAAAAGCCGTTGCTCAAGCATTGAAAGAATTCCCACAAATCAACTCTATGTGGGCTGGCGATAAAATCGTTCAGAAGAAAGACATCAATATCTCTATCGCCGTTGCAACAGACGACGCACTTTATGTGCCGGTTATCCGCAACGCTGATGAAAAAACAATCAAAGGTATCGCACGTGAAATCACAGAACTTGCAAACAAAGTTCGCGCTGGAAAATTAACATCTGCAGAGATGCAAGGTGGAACATTTACAGTGAACAACACTGGTTCATTCGGTTCTGTACAATCACAAGGTATTATCAACTATCCGCAAGCGGCAATCCTGCAAGTGGAATCCATCGTGAAACGTCCAGTTGTTATGGACCACGGAATGATCGCTGTTCGCGATATGGTGAACCTATGTATGTCTCTTGATCACCGAGTACTTGATGGCTTAGTGTGTGGTCGCTTCTTAGCTCGCGTTAAGGAAATCATCGAGAAAATGTCTAAAGAGAATACGTCGATTTATTAATAGGTTAAATGTATGTAGAAACCGATAAGGTCCTTCTTAAGGGAAGGCTTTGTCGGTTTTTTGTGTTCAAAAGTAAGAAAGTATAAAATCCGGTTGATTTCCGTTCCAGGCGCTTCGCTTTCCAGTGGGCGGTCCGGGAGCCTCCTCGGCAAGCCTGCGGGGTCTCCCCTGTCCCTTCCTCCCACAGGAGTCTTCGCGCCTTCCACTCCAATCAACAAGGTGGTTTCATTCACCGAAAGGATAACCAATAACTATTTAATGAGATGACTGATTTCTAGCTGTGGATTGGAGCAAATAGTGTAGACTCCTACGGGGGAGTAGCGACAATCTTGAGACCCCACAACGGAGTGAGGAGGCTCAAGGTCGCCCCGTGGAAAGCGGAGCTATTTGCGGAAAGGAACAGCGCCGGTTAACCAAACAACTAATGATTTGTAGCTTAAAAAGGACCAGGCGGTTTTTCCTGGTTTTTCTTACCCGATTACTTGTGAGAAAACGCCCGAAAGTTTTGCACGCCATATTTGGCCGGACATTTTTTATTTTTAATTGTTCTACAGGCAGTTGGACGTATTTTCTTGTGAATCAACATACAATGATTGCAGGTAAATAAAAAACTGTTTTCCAGAGGAGGCAGCAAATGAAAGCTGTTGTATATACCAAATATGGTCCACCAGAGGTACTTCAACTGAAAGAGGTCGATAAACCAGTACCAAAAGATAATGAAATTCTAGTTAAAATAGTCGCAACAGCTGTCAATGCAGCAGATTGGCGATTACGAAAAGCGGAGCCGGTTGCTGTTAAATTGTTCTTTGGGCTGACTCGTCCCAAAAAGACCATTCTAGGAGGTGTCCTCTCAGGTGTAGTTGAATCTGTAGGTAGTGATGTTAAACGATTTAAAGCAGGGGACCAAGTCTTTGGATCTACAGGAATGAATTTCGGTGCTTATGCAGAGTACTTGTGTCTTCCAGAAAACGGAGTTATCGCACTAAAACCCCACAATCTAAGCTATGTTGAGGCGGCAACTGTTCCCTTCGGCGGGCACACTGCCATTCATTTTCTAAGAAAAGCAAACATACAACATCATCAAAAAATTCTCATCTACGGGGCATCAGGTGCAGTCGGAACAGCAGCGACTCAACTTGCCAAATTATACGGTGCGGAGGTTACAGGAGTATGTAGCACGGCAAATGTGGCAATGGTGAAGTCTTTAGGGGCAGATAAAGTAATTGACTATACAAAAGAAGAAATTGCTGGAGAAAATTATGATGTGATTTTTGATACAGTAGGAAAAATACCTTATGAAGCAGTCAAGAGAACTCTTAAGAAAAAAGGAACCTGGATTCTCGGGGGGGCAGGAGTTACTCAGATGGTGCAGGGATATTGGAGTGGCGTGACACGAGGCTATAAAATAATAGCTGGTCTTGCATTGGAAAAAGAAGACGATATTAGATTTTTGAAAGAACTGATTGATAAGGGCAAATATAAAGCAGTTGTCGATAAAAGCTATCCGATGGAACAATTATCAATTGCTCACAGCTATGTGGAAAAGGGACATAAGAAAGGGAATGTTGGAGTTGTTATAGACGAAAGATTAGAAACGCTATAAGTAAATAAAAGAGTGTATGAAATCGCTATGTTTTCATACACTCTAATTTTTCGCAGTTATTATGTTTATTTGTTCGTCAAGAACATCGCATCCAACTCCCGCATTTTATCATAAGCATCGAGCAGATGATCAGGCACAACGGTCCTTCCAAACACCCACGCATTTTTCTCAATTTGACGCATCATGATTACTTTTTCATCTTCTCCGCCATACATTAATATCCTCAAGTCATGCTTGTTCTTTTTAAAATCCAAGTAATAGCCGATTTCATGGAAGAGGATGAGTTTCACAAAGTTCTCATCAGTTTCTCTAATTTTATTGTTTATCTTGGCTTTGTACCCATTAATCTGTAAGTAATTAAATTTGATGGTGTTAGTGGAAATGTTAAAACTCATAGGCGCTTTCAGATTATTGTCAAATTCAAAATTAATGTCTAAGTTAAGTTCCGTTAATGTTTCTTTGATTATGTTTTCAATATTCCATATGTATAACATCGCTACAAATCACTACCTTTTTAAGAAACTATCATTTATATAGTAAGTATAGTTTTTTTGCCAAACGAATACCACCGAAAAATAAGTAATTCCCATGCTTTCTTTATTTGCCGTGCTCCCATAACTATATTAAAATAAATATAAGAACTTTTTAAAAATTTAAATTTGTAAGCGATTACGTATATGAGGGAACGAGGGGATGAAGATGAGTAGATTGAAAGAGATGAAGAACAATAGTTTCCCGAAAGTGACAATGGAAGAGTGGACGAGTCAGGCAGAGAAAGCTCTAAAGGGGAAGCCTGCCTCCAAACTTAACAGTAATACATATGAAGGAATTATACGAAATCCAGTCTATATAGAAGATGATATAAAAGAAATCCAATCCAAAAAATATATTGAGCAGGCTGAATGGTTGGTAAGTCAACAGCTGTATGCATCTCCATCATTACAGGAGTTGAATGCTCAACTTAAACAAGAGATGGGAACCGGCTTGCAGTCCATTCATTTTACCACTTATCCGTCAATGGACCATAATGCTTTATCCATTAAAGATTATTCAGACCTTCAGGCATTATTCAGTGGAATACCAGTAAACAAAGTACATCTCCATATTCATGCAGGAACCAGCACAACAACGTTCATCAATGCGTTGATTGATAGCGGGATGGAAACGAAGAACTTGCAAGGAATAATTGGAGCGGATCCTATTGGTGAGCTTGCAGCAACAGGTATGCTGAATCAGCCATTGGAGGAGTACTATGGCGAAATGAAATCCAATATAGAATGGAAAGAAAACAATGCCCCATCTCTGAAAACAGTATGGGTGCAGTCCAATGCTTATCACAATGGTGGAGCTAATGCAGTGCAGGAGCTTGCAATTGCCATGGCGACAGCAGTGGAATATGTGCAGGCGCTAGTGGACAGAGGATTGACCGTTAATGAAGCTTCCCAGGAAATAGCATTTACTTTCCCTATTGGTAGTGACTTTTTCATGGAACTCAGCAAGCTGAGAGCGGCAAGGATCTTATGGGCTAATATCGTAGAAGCGTTTGGTGGAGATGAAAAAGCGCAGAAGATGATTCTTCACGCGACAACCTCCATGTTTACGAAATCCAACCTTGATCCATATGTAAACATGCTACGTACGACAACAGAGGCATTTACTGCAGCGATAGGTGGGGCATACAGTATCAATGTGGACAGCTATCAACAAGGTGCAGATGCGTTCTCCAGAAGAATCGCGCGTAATACGCATTACATTTTAAAAGAAGAGAGTTTCCTTTCTAAAGTAGTCGATCCTGCTGCAGGCTCCTATTATGTGGAAAACCTGACAAATCAATTGGCTGATGAGGCATGGAAGCTGTTCCAAGAACTGGACAAGCTTGGTGGAATTGTGGAAGCTCTGCGGACGGGTTATCTTCAGGACGGCATTGCCGAGGTTAAAGAAAAGCGCATTAAGGATGTTCAAAGCAGGAAAAAAGTGTTGGTCGGTACCAATATGTATGCAAACCTTCAAGAGGAGTTAAAGTGCCAAATAAGCAACAAACGTAACGAAGGAAATGAACATGTTCCAGTAAAAGTACAGGTAATTCAACCTTTAAGATTATCAGAAGCCTTTGAAAGCTTGCGTTATCAAGGGAAGTTGTATCAGGAAAAGCAGGGGACAGCGCCAACAATTACTTTAATTAACCTTGGGCCACTAGCTACACACAAACCGCGGACTGACTTTGCATCGGGCTTTTTTCAGGTAGGAGGTCTTCAACCTGTCGTAAGTCCGAGCTTTGAAGATGCTAAAGGAATAGTGGAGTGGATGTCTGATCAAAACATCACAGGGTATGTCTGCATTTGTGGAAGTGATGACACCTATGAGGAGTTGTTAAATGCAGCGGTTATGGCTATTAATTCACCTAACCGAAAAGTATTGATTGCCGGATTACCGGGGGATGAACGCCAAAAAGAGTTACAGGAAATGGGAGTGTCCGATTTTATCCATTTGCGTTCCAACTGTTATGAGCAATTAGTAACGATACACCAAGAAATGGGGTTGACCGACAATGAAGCCTGATTTTTCAACGATTACTCTGAATAAACATGATACAACTACACAAACAGTGCCATTATCCAAGGAAACAGTGGAAGATATATTTTATGAAACAAATGAGCAGATAAAATTAAAGTCTAATTACACGCAGGCGGATTTGGATGGAGCCGACCATCTTGGAACACTTCCAGGTATTGCTCCGTATCTACGAGGACCTTACCCGACGATGTATGTCAACCGACCTTGGACAATCCGTCAGTACGCGGGTTTCTCCACAGCGGAAGAGAGCAATGCCTTCTATAGGAGGAATCTGGAAATGGGGCAGAAGGGGCTGTCGGTTGCCTTTGACCTAGCGACACATCGTGGTTATGATTCCGACCATCCCAGAGTAGAAGGAGATGTTGGAAAAGCGGGTGTTGCCATTGATTCCATTCTGGATATGAAGGTACTGTTCGATGGAATTCCATTGGATAAAATGTCCGTATCAATGACAATGAATGGTGCGGTTCTGCCGATCATGGCTTTTTATATCGTTACAGCCGAGGAACAAGGGGTTAGTCCAGAGAAGCTTTCCGGAACGATCCAGAATGATATTCTAAAAGAATACATGGTTCGTAATACGTATATATATCCTCCTGATATGTCCATGAGAATCATAGGCGATATTTTTGCTTACACGTCTAAGCATATGCCGAAGTTCAATAGTATCAGTATTTCCGGCTATCATATGCAAGAAGCAGGAGCACCGGCGGATATTGAGCTTGCCTATACGCTTGCAGACGGTTTGGAATATGTGAGAACGGGACTTGAAGCTGGCATTGAAATAGATAAATTTGCGCCGAGACTTTCGTTCTTTTGGGCAATTGGCATGAACTTTTTCATGGAAGTGGCGAAAATGCGGGCAGCTCGATTTATTTGGGCGAAGATGATGAAGGAGTTTACTCCTCAAAATCCTAAGTCCATGGCTTTAAGGACTCATTCCCAAACATCGGGATGGAGCTTGACGGAACAGGATCCATTCAACAATGTGACGCGTACTTGCATTGAGGCATTAGCGGCAGCAAATGGCCATACGCAATCCTTGCACACTAACGCATTAGATGAAGCTATTGCACTACCTACAGACTTTTCCGCCCGTATCGCCCGCAATACACAGTTGTATTTGCAGGAGGAAACAGAGATAACCAAGGTTATTGATCCATGGGCTGGTTCTTACTATGTAGAAACATTGACGAAGGAATTGATTGATAAAGCTTGGGCTCATATTGAAGAAATAGAAGAGCTTGGTGGCATGGCAAAAGCGATCGAAACAGGATTGCCGAAGATGAGAATTGAAGAAGCGTCAGCACGTCGTCAGGCAAAGATTGATTCAGGAAAAGAAGCAATCATTGGCGTGAACAAATTCCGTTTGGAAAAAGAAGATATGAGTATTGATGTTCTTGATATTGATAATGCCGAGGTTCGTAAAAAACAAATCCTCCGTTTGCAAGAGCTTCGTGAAAACAGAGATGAAACAGAAGTGGTATCTGCTCTTGAAGCACTGACAGATGCGGCTCGCACAGGGAAGGGTAATCTATTGGAGCTAGCTGTGGACGCTGCCCGTGCGCGTGCAAGTCTTGGTGAGATTTCAGATGCCATAGAAAAGGTAGCCAATCGTCATCGAGCTGTCATTCGTTCTATCAGCGGGGTGTATAGCAGTGAATTCTCCAATGAGGAGGAGATGAAGGCAGTGAAGGATAAAATTGAAGAATTCCTAGAGCTCGAAGGAAGAAGACCAAGGATCATGATTGCGAAAATGGGTCAGGATGGTCATGACAGAGGGGCAAAAGTCATTTCCACCGCATTCGCCGACCTTGGATTCGATGTGGATATCGGACCTCTTTTCCAAACACCAGCAGAAACAGCGCTCCAAGCAGTGGAAAATGACGTACATGTTATCGGCATCAGTTCCCTTGCTGCCGGTCACAAAACTCTCTTACCACAATTAGTGGAAGAATTGAAAAAGTTGTACCGTGAAGACATCATTGTTGTGATTGGCGGAGTAATTCCTGCCCAGGATTATGATTTCCTTTACAATAATGGCGCTTCCGCCATCTTTGGACCTGGAACGGTCATTCCGCGTGCAGCCGAGAAAGTCCTAGAGGAAATCTACGAACGACTTGGCTATGAAGAAGTGGAAGAGACACATGACTAAAGAACGGAAGCCTCGTAAAAAGGTGCTCCGGAAAGTCGAGCGGAGTACCGACGATATCATTGCAGGTATCCATGCAGGAGTTCGGTCCGATCTTGCTCAAGCTATTACTCTAGTGGAAAGCAATGCAACACGACACTTTCATAAAAGTCAGGAAATCATCCAGGAGATTATGCCTTCAACAGGACGTTCCGTTCGGATTGGAATCAGTGGGGTGCCGGGTGCAGGGAAGAGTACTTTTATTGAAGCGTTTGGATTGTATTTGTGCGAGCAGGGCCATAAAGTGGCTGTGCTGGCAGTCGATCCGAGCAGCTCCAAGACTGGTGGAAGTATCCTTGGAGATAAAACCAGGATGGAGCAGCTGGCAAGACATCCACAGGCGTTCATACGGCCGTCTCCTTCAAGTGGAACGCTTGGCGGTGTACACAGGAAAACGCGTGAGAGCATTCTTTTGTGTGAAGCGGCAGGGTATGATGTCATTTTGGTGGAGACAGTAGGTGTCGGTCAGAGCGAAGCCATAGTCCGTGATATGGTCGATTTCTTTTTACTGCTTGTTCTAACGGGTGCAGGGGATGAGCTACAAGGAATGAAAAAGGGCATTATGGAGCTTGTGGATGCAATCGTTGTGAACAAAGCCGATGGAGACAATAAAGCAAGGGCAGAGAAAACTGCCCATGAGTACAAGCAAATCCTTCATTTCCTGCAATATGCAACAGAGGGGTGGGAAACGAAGGCATTTACTTGCTCGTCGCTGCATAATGTGGACGTGGATAAAACGTGGAATATAGTTCAGGAGTTTGTGCATAGCACGAAAGAATCAGGTGTTTTTTGTAAGCGAAGGAATGCACAAAAGAAGACTTGGTTTTATACTTCGTTGAAGGATCAGATAGAGCGAATGTTTTTTGAGGATGAAATAGTGAAACAACAGTTGCCGGTTTTAGAGAAGCAAATTGGAGAAGATGAAGTTTCTGTTTCTATGGCGGTGGAGAAGTTAGTGGGAAGTTACAAACATAATTAGAGGGCACAAAAAAAGGAAAGTGAGCATATCACTTTCCTTCATCTAGGGAGTATAGGGGTATGGATATCTAGATGTTACAGTTATAATACCCGCTATAATAGAAAATAAACCTTTTTTGTTTTTTTATTTGAAAATAATTGGTATGATAAGAGTAGTTTAAAACTTGAGGTGATACAACATGAATATCGATTTTAATATGTTTATGAATGATGTTGTTCGCACTGCCAGAGAAGAAATGGATAACGCTGGCTATGAGCAACTTAGAACAGTTGAAGATGTAGAAGAAGCATTTGCACGCAAAGGGACGACACTTGTAATGGTGAACTCTGTTTGTGGTTGTGCAGGTGGAATTGCTCGCCCAGCAGCAACCCATTCAGTACATTATGACAAGCGCCCGACTCACTTGGTTACAGTATTTGCTGGTCAGGATAAAGAAGCGACGGAGAAAGCACGTGAATATTTCGAAGGCTATCCGCCGTCCTCTCCTTCTTTTGCCTTACTCAAAGACGGGAAGATCGTTACGATGGTTGAAAGACACGAAATCGAAGGCCATGCGCCAATGTCTGTCATCACAAAGCTACAAGGTTATTTCGAAGAGCATTGTGAAGAGCTATAAGAAAGCTTTAAAAAATGTCGATTCCAGTTATGGGATCGGCATTTTTTTGTTGTGTAGGAGATTGGAGTAATCGTTAGGGTAAACCTAAATCCACGTGTTGAAGACCTCGGTTACGAGAAAAAGGGAGAAGAGAGGTCCTCATAGGGGTGATGAAGACTTCAGTGATGAGTAAAAAGGAGAAGAGAGGTCCTCATAGATGAGATGAAGAGCTTGGTGACAATGATTTATATTGGATCAGTCAAGAATGAAGCGTAAGGGCAAGATCCGGCCAATATTTCAAAACATCTGAGACCTTGATTACATTTTGGCGGTTACCAGAGGGCAAGTGCTTTTTTGTTGTAGCATCTAAAGCTAATATTTACCGCTACTTCCTCTCCCCATAGCATATTAAAATAATAGTTAGGCAAGTTAATAGGAGGAAGTAACAGGACATGCAACTTAGACGGAAACTTACGTTTTTTCTTATGGCTCTCCTAGTTATAGTGAGTGCCATAACTATATATTTAATAAATTCAACAAAGCCAGTATCAACTGATGCGAACCCAGAAAAGAAACCGGAAGTGGAGGAGGAACTAACTGACAACCCTCCTGAAATTATTCATTTCACCCATACTTCTTCAGATAAGAAAGAAGATTCTGTAGTAAGTGGAGATGTAGAACTCCAATTAGAAGCAAAGGATGACAACTCAATCAGTAAGGTAGAATTTTATTCTAGCAATGGCGACTACTTAATTGGAGAAAAGGAACAAGCGCCGTACACAATCAACTGGTCTACCGATCCATGGGTAGAGAATGGGGAGCAGATACTAAAAGTCGTTGTATATGATAGCGCGGGTCAAAAGGCGGAAGCAACGAAAAAGGTAACAGTAGAAAATAAAGAGGAATCGGAAGCGGAGTACAAAATGGTAGGTTATTATGCGGGATGGGCCAGCTATTCCGGTTTCCAGGTCACTGATATTGAAGCTAGTAAACTGACACATATCAACTATGCGTTTGCTAACATATCAAACGATGGAGAAATTGTTGTAGGTGACCCAGCGAGCGACTATGAAAATTTCAAGCAGCTGCAACAACTAAAGAAGAAACACCCTCATCTGAAAACAATGATTTCTGTTGGCGGATGGACTTGGTCGAAGAATTTTTCTGATGCAGCAACTACTAAAGATTCCAGAGCCAAATTTGCCGAAAGTGTTCGGCGCTTTATTTTAGAAAATGGATTTGATGGGGTGGATTTAGATTGGGAGTACCCGGTGAGTGGGGGACATCCTAATAACGTGAACCGGCCTGAGGATAAGCAAAATTACACACTTTTACTTAAAAAGATCAGGCAAACCTTGAACGACCAAGAAAAGAAGGATGGTAAAGAGTATTTGCTAACAATGGCAGCGGGAGCAAGTGAATCTCATGCTGTAAATATGGAATTATCAGAGTTGCATCAATATGTCGATTATATTCAGTTAATGACCTATGACATCAACGGGGAATGGGATGAATTGACCGGTTTGAATGCGCCATTGTATAAAGATTCTAATAGTGCGTTCAGTTGGCAGTGGAGTGTGCAAGACGGAATTGAAACCTATGTGAAAAGTGGTGTGCCGGCAGATAAGCTGGTAATGGGAATGCCGTTCTACGGGAGGGTGTTCCATGAAGCGGGTGCGGCTAATAACGGCTTGTATCAGTCGTTCAATGGAGGTACATCATTTAGCTATGCCAAGCTTGATTCCGACTACATCAACAAGAACGGATTTGAGCGATATTGGTTAGAAGAGACAGAGGTACCAATCCTTTATGATGGCAAAACGTTCATCAGTTATGATGATGAAGAGTCGATCGTGAAGAAAACTGAATTACTGAAAGCTAATGGACTTGGTGGAGCGATGATGTGGGAGCTGAGTCAGGATCCTGATGGGATATTGCTGAATCCGATATATGAAGAATTGAATAGATGATAGGAAAAGCACGCCAGTAAGAGGGCGTGCTTTAGTTTTGACTATTTAATAATCGTCATTCTTTGACTATATGGTCTGGATGAGCACGCATTAGTGAACTTTCCTTAAATCCTAATGCATTAGTGCTGTCAATTAGATTATCATTTAATATAACGGAGTAATAACCTTTTGGGATATTTTCAAGGTTTTCGAGTTTCTGAACGATATCATTAAATATTTCTTCATTGGGTTGTGTATCAGGTTCTTCCATAAATAGATAAAGAGTGAGAATGATACCTTTAGAGGGGTAATCATTTTTTGTAAAGAAAGATTTCCATTCTTTTTTTGTGGTATCAGGCTTTTCCAAATACTTTTCAAGGAGTCGTTTGAACATGGGATCACGGCTATTGATATAATAATAGGAATTACCGAAACCACCTGCACGAACATTTATCAAAGCTTTATCTGTTATGCCTACAACAGGATGTTCTTCTACAATATCATGAATAAATGCTTCATAATTATCTATTTATTGATCAAATATCATGGCAAAAATCCCTGTAATAATTGCATTTTCCACTTGCCCCTCTTGAGACCATACATTTTCACTATTTACTTCTTTCTGATCTACATCAATTGGAACAATGGCATATGTATAGAAGTGTGGTTCTCCAACGGACTCTACAAACACGGTAGCCCCGTCAACGGCACCAACCATATTATGTACGATTACTTCTGTCTTGTATTTTTCCAAGAAGAACTTCTCCACAGCCTCTGTGATTTCTTCCTTATTTTTCTGAGCTATTTTATCGGTCTTGTTTCCATTTTTAAGAGTATAACCTTCGCCAGTATAGTCCTGTACTCGAACTAATCTATCATCTTTATTGTTGTTTTCAGCCCTAGCATCATCTGGTTGATTATTTCCTGATTGGAAATTACTGCATCCAGGTAATAATAGTGAAAATCCTATACAAATAATGAAAATTTATATATAGTATTCATGTTTTAAGTCCTCCTATATTACTCTTTGATAATTTTATTAGGAGTAGCCCGTTTTAACGAGTTGTCTTTATATCCAATTCCAGATTTTTTATTGATTAAATTATCGTTCAAAATTACACTGTATGCAGCCTTTGGCAACTCTTCCATTTCCACAATGTCTGATAAAATTCTTTCAAACAGTTCATTATCCGGTTCTAAATTTTCTTCCTTCATGTAGAGGTAAATGGTAAAGGTGATACTGTTTGCTGTGTACATTTCAGATGTAAAAATATTCTTTATTTCATTAGCACTAACATTCGGATTTTCGAGATAGTGGTCTAGTAAAATATCAAACTCATCTCCGGTTGTATTCGTGTAATAAAATGGGGTAGCATAGCCTGCTGCGCTTACTCTTTTTAATGCCTCTTGCGTTCTACCTGTTATCGGTTCTGTCTTACTAAGTTCTTCTAAATATTTATCTAAAACTGCTATTTCCTTGTCGAAAACCATTGCAAATAAGGCAGTCTTAATGGCATTCTCAACTTGGCCTTCTTGAGACCATACCTTATCTGTATGGATTTTCTTCTGACTTATATCGATAGGCACAATCGCAAAAGTATAAAAGTGGGGCTCGCCGATTGATTCAACATACACGCTGACACCACCAGAGGCACCAACCATGTTATGTACAATTACTTCTGTTTTGTATTTTTCCAAGAAAAACTTCTCCACAGCCTCTGTGATTTCTTCCTTATTTTCTTGAGCTATTTTATCCGTTTTGTTTCCATCTCTAAGAGTATAACCTTCACCAGTATAGTCCTGCACACTAACTAATCTATCATCTTTATTGTTGTGTTCTGCCTTAGCACTATCAGGTTGACCATTTTCTGATTGTAGATTGCTGCATCCAGCTAAGAATAGGAAGAATGCTAAACATATTATAAAAACTCTTTCCATGGGGTTTTAAACCTCCAGTCTCATAATTTCATTTAGATAGTACTTAATTTCATTTTTAAATTCTCTAGAATATGTCTCAGATAAATAGCGGCATATTATTCCTTAATAATATCGTTAGGATAAGAATGCTCTATAGAGTTGTCTTTTGCTCCGATCGCTGTTGTTTTATTGATCCAATTATCATTTAAGATGATGTTATATGCTCCTCTAGGAATACCCTTCATCTCTTCAATGTCTGATACAATTTGGTTGAGTATCTTTTCGTCGGGTTCAACATTTTCTTCCATATATAAAGATATACTAAATAATATGGAATCAGGGGAGTAGGGGTTTTGTTCAATTAGGTCTTTCCATTCTGATATGGAAATCTCCTGATCATTCATATATTCTTCAAAGAGGAAGTCTAAGGAGTCACCCATTGTACTAGAGTAATAAAAAGGAGTACTATATCCTGTGGCCCGAACATTTCTTAAAGCTTCTTCGGTTATTCCAGTTATTGCATAATCTTTAACTATATCTAGTAGATACTTTTCAAGTTTGGAAAACTCCTCATGAAAAATCATGGCATATAGAGCGGTTTTAATTGCATTCTCCACCTGACCTTCTTGAGACCATACATTTTCACTAACTACTTTTTTCTGATCTACATCAATTGGAACAATGGCATACGTATAGAAGTGAGGTTCGCCAACTGACTCTACAAACACGGTAGCTCCATCAGCCGCACCAACCATGTTATGTACCATTACTTCTGTTTTGTATTTTTCCAAGAAAAACATCTCCACAGCTTTCGTGATTGCTTCTTTATTTTCTTGAGCTATTTTATCCGACTTGTTTCCATTCCTAAGAGTATAGCCTTCACCAGTATAGTCCTGCACACGAACCAAAGTATCGTCTACTTTGTTGTTTTCTCCTTGAGTAGCGTTGGTATTTTTACCATTCTGCTGATTGCAACCAGATAATAGCAATAGAATACCTGCGAAAACCACCAATAACCTAACCAACGTAACAACTCCTATCTAAGATCATATTAATCTCTTGAAAACTAAAAATACACGTATTACTTATACGTGTACTTTAGTTTAAGAGATTGTTCCTCGTTCTACCTGTTCTTGTAGGATCCCCATGTTCTGTTTAACTTTTTCAGAAACTTCTACGAGTACATCGATACTGACGGCCTGCTGGTAGGAAAGCTGGTGGACAATATCTGTGAAGAGCAAATCCATTTCTTTAAGGATCGCAATAGAAGCAAGGTTGTAAAGATGGACATTATAGAAATTGTCGTTACCGAAAATCGCACTATCCAAATAAGGTTTGAAATTTGTTAAAAGGGTAGGGTAGCCATGAATTAATTGGTTTAAGCCTTTGCGAATTCCTCTAAGTGTGGAAGTCAGTTCGTCGATTGGTTCTAAAGAGGTGTAAACTTTACTCTTTACTTGATCATCGAAATCACTAAATATACTAATTAGATTGCCAACCAATGTTCCATTAAAGGCTAAGTTGGTTGCACCTTTGATAGAACTGCTAATTGTATCGAGAGAACCTTCAATGGCAAAGGTGAGTATATGCAATTTGCTCAGTAGGGGAATTAGCATGCTATGACTTACAGAAGAAAACCTTGAAAATGCTAAATCTACATGGGCATCCTTAAGTTTCATTTTCATCAAAAGATAAGGAGACTGTTCAAGGGTGTAAGTATTTGTATGCTGCACTCCGTCAATACCAAGTATAGACCCTCCGTTATTACGGATAGCATGACCCAATGATTTATCCTTCTTATCGAAGGCTTCTGAAACATCTATGACCTGTTTTTTGAATTCACCTATATTTGTGAGTAGCTTCTCTCTGTTTCCATTCACGATACTGTAGTGGGCCCTAAGCTCACCGACTATGGCATCATACCAAGCTTCTTGGCCACCCTGGAAGAGTTCGGGAATTAAGTCCATGACAATACCATGGAGAATGTTTGTTAACCCATCTACATCATCGCGAAGTTCGTTAAACTGTCGACGTGCTTCCGAGAAAACCGACTCGACGCTAATATTCTTATTGAAAAGATGCTCAATAAGTTCAGAGGGAGGGGAATTCAGCACATAGTTCAGCGATTTGCATCGCACTTCGGCAAGGTCTAGCAAAATAATGAGCCGATCAATTTCCGATTTAAGTCGATTCGAGATTGCTGTAATGTTACGAAATACAGGATCACCGACGAGGTTGTTGAATAAATCTTCAAACTGCTCCTGAAGAATTCTCATGCGCTGATACAAATTATTTCCTTCATATTCTACAATATCAACAGAGTTCCCCATATAACTGCTTGCAAGTTCCAACCTTTCCGTGACAACACTGCTTAGGGCATCAGCCAATACGACCAATTGCTCCTTATCAATCTCTATTCTTTCTGAATTTCCTCCATACAGTGGGTAACCAGTCCAAATGCTAGTTACAATATGGGAGTCCGCATCAATATAAATCTTTCCATAACCGGGCTGTCCTTTAATACCGATCTCATAATATTGAGTGCCTTCATTATTACGGAGATAACCCGTATGGTTGGTTCCTAACATCGCAAAATCAGGTATTCCATTGTAAATTTCATGACGATGGCCAGGGATTCTATCAAGATTGAGTGCCATTAAAGTCTGGGTGAGGGCATCATAGGTGCTGAAATAGTTTGTTATGTTGTCATAAGATTTATTAGGGTCCAACATTCCTTCCGGTAGCAAGGCAGGGTTAAGTGTTACTGCATTAACCTCCGGGTTTTCAATTGCAACAGCAGCAACAAGGGCACCTCCTAGGGAGTTACCTGTGATGGAGGAGACGCCTCCACTACTATTGAACTTTTTATTCATTTCTTCAAAATATAGTCGGGCTTCTTGTATTTGGCCAGGAGTCAAGTCGCTTAATAATTGTGCGTCAGTTTTTAAATCTTGAACTTGTGCTGCATTTGTTCCTACATATATAACCGTGATTTCTTCAGTAACATCGTTATAAACAGTTAATGCATCTAATCCATGTTTTTGATTATATCTAGTATCAAGTACAGTAAAATCCACACCATTTACTTTAAGAGTATCATCTCTCATATACTCCAGATACGCATGATAACCTGCTAATTCTACTAAAATACCATCATTAGTCGAGGAAGGGATCTTCGTTGGGGTAGTGGTACTCATATCCTCACTCCTTTATTCCTTGATAATATAATCTGGAAAAGACCGTTCTAAAGTGTTTGATTTAGGTCCGATTGCTGATTTTTTATCTATCCTATTATCATTTAAAAGAACCGTATAAGATGCTTTTGGTAAACCTTCCATTGCTTCTAAATCGGCAACAATAGAATCAAAGATTTCTTGACTAGGTTCTACATTAGCTTCTTCCATATACAAATCAAGAGTGAAAATAATCTTATCAGCGGAATAACTTTCCTTATTAAAAATTTCCTTTAACTCCTCTGAAGTAACGGATGGGTTGCTTAAATAACTTTCCAAAAGAGAATCAAACTCATGCCCTTTTGTATTGGTGTAATAATAAGGAGTACTATATCCACCTGCTCGAACGCTTTCTAAAGCTTCCTCGGTGATTCCTACAATAGGGTATTCTTCTATTTTCGAACTGATAAAATCATTTAGCTTGTTAATTTCCTCTTCAAAAACCATTGCAAACAGTCCAGAGTGCATAGCATTTTCTACTTGGCCTTCCTGAGACCATACACTATCCGTCCTTATCTTTTTTTCTTTAACATCAATGGGGATAATTGCAAAAGTATGAAAATGCGGTTCTCCAACTGACTCAACAAATACGGTTGCCCCATCTACTGCACCGACCATATTATGTACGATTACTTCAGTTTTGTATTGATCTTGAAAATACTTAACGACAGCTTCTTCTATTTCTTCCTTATTTTCCTTTGCGATTTTTCCTGTTTGCTCACCGTTATTAAGTTCGTATTCCTCACCTTTATAACTTTGCACACTTACAAAAATGTCTTTTTCGTGTTGTTCTTGCGTGATGCTTCCCGCATTATTACTGTTTTCTGATCCTAAATTGCTCATATCACTACACCCGCCTAATATTATTAAAAGTCCTATGCTCCCAATAATTAATCTCTTATTTACTCTCATATTTGTCCTCCCTAATGGTGGTTTCACTACTACTAATAATAATGGAAAGGTAATCTGATTAATACATAATAAGGTTAGTGTTTGCCTAATAAATGTAAAAAGGGAATTTAGTAGGGGTTCCTTGTGACTATTTTATTTTATAGGTACTGAAAGTTGTAATTAATACTATTAGAAAGTCCTGCTGTTTGTAAAAATACCCCAATTACCAAATGTTAATCTACTATTTTATCAATTTTTTACAATATAATCGGGAAAAGACCGTTTCCCACTTCCCAACAATTATATAATAGGTTAGTAACTTAAGAAATTCTTAAGAAAATACTTCAATAATACTTAAGATTTACCATATATGATGTGTACATAGAGAAAGAATAGTAAGTGGGAGAAGGTTGAAGATGGCGAACTATACGGTGTTGGTAGTGGATGATGAGAAAGAAATAAGAGATGCGATCGAAATTTATTTAAAAAATGAAGGTGTTAAGGTCTTAAAAGCTCAAGATGGGGTGGAAGCGTTAGAAATGCTTCATGAAAATGAAGTGCATCTCATTTTACTAGATGTGATGATGCCAAGGCTTGATGGTATTTCTGCAACTCACAGGATTCGTGAAGAGAAGAACATCCCAATCATCATTTTAAGCGCAAAAAGTGAGGATACCGATAAAATCCTTGGGCTGCAGGTAGGAGCGGATGATTATGTAACAAAGCCGTTTAATCCGATGGAACTTGTCGCGAGAGTGAAATCACAGCTCAGGAGGTATGTCACACTTGGAACGTTTGAAGGAATCAAGAAAGTCATTGATTTGAATGGATTGACCATTGATAAAGAATTGAAAGAAGTTACAGTTCAAGGAGATCCGGTCAAGTTGACTCCGATTGAATATAAAATAGTGGAGCTATTGATGACCAATGCGGGACGGGTATTTTCCATCAATGATATATACGAGCGGGTATGGAAAGAGCCTGGCTACAATGCGGAAAATACAGTAGCGGTACATATTAGGAAAATTAGAGAAAAGATAGAGATAGATCCGAAAAATCCAAGATATTTAAAGGTGGTATGGGGGATTGGGTACAAGATGGAGAAATAGAATTATAGCTTTTTTAATGGCACTAGTTTTTGTTTGTGCGTTAAGTGGAAGCTTTTATTTTATCAATAACTTAGAACGATTTGAACAGAAAAATTATTTTGAAACAGATGAGTTCCATAGTGAGCTTGGCGAATATGCCAACGCTTTAATTAGAAGCGAACAACTTGGAACTGTGTCAGTAGAAAGTGTAAAAGAAAAAATTACCGTTACCATGGAAGAAATAGAAGAACATCGATATGAGTACGGTTCATTGGACGCCCAGCTAGATAACATCCGCTATCAATATGAAGAAAGAATTCAACTAGCAGAAAACGGGGAATCTAGTGAGAATCCAGAGGAGGTAATAGCTGAAAGAGATGCAAAATTAGAGGATATTCGAAAAAATTTCTCAAGTGATGAGCATGTAGAGAAGAAAATAAGAGCAGAAAAGGAAAAATTAGTGGATGATTACTTTGATGATGAGAGTAACTTCCCTCCTGTTTCATCTCTATTAAGCGATGAGATCTTATACTTTTTTGAACAAAACGGAGAAATTTATACCAACACAGATGCCCAATTTGGTTCAAAAGAACAATTATTCAGTGAAAACAACATGCAATATGTTACTAATTACACGATACATGGAGATAGGTATTTTCATTCATACAATTGGCCCTATGAGGATTGGTTGTACCAAGCACTGACGGATGTAAGAGGTGATTTTAATGGGAAGATTGGTGTGCCATCAGAACTTGCTTCCGATAGCCTATTGATGACTCTTAAAACTAGTTATGAAGAGAATAGGACTTGGTTTTGGAGACTTGGGATAAGTTCACTGATTGTATTATTATTATGGTTTGTCACCATGTTGAAAATTATTTCTCTGCCATTACAAGCGGCCAAGTGGCAAAACCTATATGAAATAATTCCGGTTGACCTTAGGATTGCAGCGGTGGGAGTCTCTACTTTTTTATTATTATTCAGTCTAATGTGGATGCATGATTGTATCAATCAATTGACGTACAGCTTTTCTACTGTATGGGCTACTGAATTTGTAATTAGTACACTTGCCTCAGCGTGCTTAAGTTTACTGACCTACTACCAAATAAGATATTGGATAGCAGGGATGCGGCATTTGTCTGATTTTAAACAAGAGTGGACAAAAAGTGTGGCTTTAAGAGTACTAAGATATTGTAAAAAAATTCATCAACATCTCTTCCGTATCGTTAAAGATGCATTTATAAATACAGCCACAGGTATCCAAGCTTTCCTTCTTCTCGGAGTTGTTTTTGGATTAGGCTTTGGAGCTATTATGGTTTTTATCGATTTCTTTTTCTTTCTATTATATTTCTTTTTTGTCATTTTTGTCGGTGGACCAACAGTAGTTCTTGTAATAAAAAGTATCGGTTATTTTAATAAAATATCGATTAAAACAGAGGAAATGGCATCAGGTAAACTAGGGGAGCCAATAGAAGTAAAGGGGAATTCCGTCCTTTCTAAAATGGCAGCAAACCTAAATGTATTGAATCAAGGGGTAAAGGTGTCTTTAAACGAGCAGGCAAAAAGTGAGCGCTTGAAAACAGAGTTGATTACAAATGTCAGCCATGACCTTCGAACACCGTTGACCTCCATCATCACTTACACGGAGCTACTAAAGAAGACAGACCTAACTGCTGAGGACCGGGTTGCGTACCTGGAGATAATTGATAGAAAGTCACAACGTTTAAAGGGATTGATTGAGGATTTATTTGAAGTATCAAAAATGGCAAGCGGGAATATAGAGCTTGCGAAAGAGAGAGTGGATCTTAATCAGCTTCTACAACAGGCACTGGCCGAATATGATAGTTCATTGAAGGAATCAAATTTGCAATTTCGTGTTGTAAATACTGATAAACCTCTATATGCCATGGTTGATGGACAGAAAATGTGGCGTGTATTTGATAATTTAATAGGGAACATCGTTAAATACTCTTTGGAAAATTCACGTGTTTATATCCATGTACAACAGTTTGAAAACAAAGCAAAAATCACATTTAAGAATGTTTCAAAATATGAATTGAATGGCCAGAGTGAAGAATTATATGAGCGCTTTAAAAGAGGAGACACCTCTAGGCATACAGAAGGGTCAGGCCTTGGGCTTGCCATTGCAAAATCCATCATCGACCTTCATGAGGGCAGTTTGGATATTGAAACAGACGGTGATCTTTTTAAAGTGAATATTTGTATGAGAGTGGTGGAGTAAGTGGATTTTTCAAACTTATACAAGTTTTATTACGAAAGAGTATTTCATGCGAGCCTTGCCATTATCCGCGACCCACAGTTGGCTGAAGACAATGTACAGGAAACTTTCCTGAAAGCATTTAAAAAGTTGGACAGCTTGCATGAGATTGAAAAGGTCGGTGCCTGGCTTTGCGTGATTGCAACCAGAACGGCTATTGATTTTGTCAGACGAGAGAGAAAAAGCAGAGGATGTTCAATGGAGTTAGAAATGTTAGATGGTCTTGGTAAGGTAGGAGCTCAAAATGTAGAGGCAGAAGTAGAAATGAATCTGTTAAAGGAGCTTTTTAGTGAAAAAATGGAAGACTTCACAACAGAAGATAAGAATCTACTTGTACTTAAAGTGGAAAGAGGATTAAAGGAGCGGGAAATTGCTACGGCTTTGCAAATGAATCCAGCTACAGTGAAGTCAAAGATTCATCGGGCCAGAAGGAAGCTAAAAGAACGCATGGCTGTAGAGTTGAGTGCGTAGTATTGTATAGTGCAGGAATCACTTTATAAAAGGGACCCCTGCACTTTTTTGAATTTAAATTTTTTGCTAGAGAAGTAATAACGGGGACAAACTCCATAGGGTTAAATTCAGGTGAATTTATGTTGATTCAAAATCACGTTGATCTCTTTCATCCAGTTTTGCAGATATTTCTTCAAGTATCGCTTCAATATCCTTTGTCTGATCCTCTTCTATTCTGTTCAAAGTAGCGTTAATTTCATTAAATCGGTCGTTCACATCATGCCTGAACAAATAGAATTCCTCGCGAAGTGTGCTTGTTTTGTTTGTTATAGAATGAAGCTCTTCTTTAATTTGATGCTGTCCTCCTGAGAGCATGAATGTCCTTTCACTAAGCCCACTAATTTCATCCTTCATCATCATCTGATTCTCAGAGAGGGTGGAAGTTTTTACATTTAACGTTTTCAATTCTTTCTTCATTTCCTCCTGAGACTTCTGGAATTCCATCATATTATTCAGTATTAAATCCAATTTTCCATCTGCTCTCATTTCAATTCACCTCCTTTTCTAGGTCATTGTAATTATAACATGACCCTGGACCAATGGAACTATAACATTATAAGTATATTTCAGAATAATAAAAATATAAAAACTTTATTTATCTTTATAAACTATATTGCATAAATATTAACCTGTGTTAAAATACATTTATTCGAATAAACATACATCATAATAATACTTGATTTAAATGTAGGTTTGTTTCATAATTAGGTTAAATTTTTAACTTTTCTGAAAAAAGAATAGGGGGAAATTATGGTGAAAAAATGGTTTTTGTATTCATTAATTAGTATTTTAGTAGTAGGGCTATTATCTGCGTGTGGTACATCAGGTAATGGGGATGAAACGAGTGGAGAAGGGGAAAAAAAGGTATTGGTAATGGGCACTTCCGCTGACTACCCTCCATTTGAGTATATTGATACAGAAGTTGGAGAAGAGATTATCGGATTTGATGTTGATCTTGCAAAAGCTATTACAGAAGAACTTGGTTATGAATTGAAAATTCAAGATATGGATTTTGGTAGTTTAATCACAGCGATGAAATCAGGTAACATTGACCTTATTTTAGCAGGGATGACTCCTACTGAGGATCGTGCTCAACAAGTAGACTTTACAGATATTTATTATACTGCTAACCACATGATCGTTTCATTGAAAGATAGCAACATTACTAGTTTGAAAGATTTAGAAGGTAAAACAGTAGGGGTTCAAATGGGTTCCATCCAGTATGATAAAGCAGAAGAAATTGCGGAAGAAGTGAATATCACAATTGAGAACCGCGACCGCATCCCGCAAATCGTTCAGGATTTGAAAACAGGCCGTTTTGATGCAGCAATCATTGAAGATACAGTAATGAAAGGCTTTATGGAAAAAGATGCGGATCTTACCGGATTTACACTTGAGTCTGATGAAGAAGGATCGGCAATTGCCCTTCCAAAAGGTAGCGAATTAACGGAAGAATTCAACCGTGTTCTAAAAGAAATGGAAGAGAACGGTGAGATGGAAGAGCTAATTAACAAATGGTTTGGTGGAGAAGAAGAATAAACCTAATTGAAATCAAAAGGGTGCGTTTGAGGCCCTTTTGATTTTCTTGTTAGTATGATAGAAAGGAATGGTAGCACTTGACGATCGACTTCCTAGATTTCAGTGCCATCGCGGGTTCCATGGACTATATACTTGCCGGTGTGAAGGTAACGCTTCAAGTTGTAACACTTGCTGGTATTATCGGATTTATCATTGGAACACTGTTGGCTTTATGTAAAATTGGTAGAATTAAATTACTTAGAATTTTTGCGGATGTTTATACATCCATTTTTCGAGGAACACCGCTTGTGCTTCAACTAATGTTAATATTTTTCGGCTTGCCGCAAGCAACGGGCATCACGTTTGAACCGGTCACTGCTGCTATTCTTGCATTTGGTTTAAACTCGGGGGCATATATCTCTGAGGTCATCCGTGCAGGAATTATGGCTGTTGACAAAGGTCAGCGTGAAGCTGCAATGGCTTTGGGTGTGCCGTATCGACAAATGATGAAAGATATTATTTTACCGCAAGCATTAAAGAATATCTTACCTGCACTTATGAATGAATATATTACTCTTACAAAAGAATCTGCGATTGTCACGGTCATCGGGGTTATGGATGTCATGAGGCGTTCTTTTATGACCGCATCGAATACGTATGCATACTTGGAAGCATTTATGTTCGCTGGACTTATCTATTACGTGTTAGTGATGATCCTGACATTGATTGGCAAGCTCATTGAAAGGAGAATGAGACGCAGTGATTAAAATACAAGATTTGCATAAATCCTTTGGCAAGCTAGAGGTGTTGAAGGGGATTTCGACACAAATTAAAGAAGGGGAAGTAGTGGCAATCATCGGGCCATCGGGGTCTGGTAAATCCACACTGCTCCGTTGTATGAATCTATTGGAAGAACCAACTTCCGGGCATATCTGGATTAAGGATCAGGATGTGGCAAATAAAAAAACGAACATTAACAAGGTTCGTCAGAATTTGGGGATGGTGTTCCAACACTTTCATCTGTTCCCTCACAAGACGGTTCTTGACAACTTAACATATGCTCCTGTTTCTGTAAAAGGTCTTTCTAAAAAGGAAGCAGAAGCGAAAGGGTTGGATCTACTTGCAAAAGTCGGACTGGCCGAGAAATCTAAGGAATATCCTAATCGCTTGTCCGGTGGGCAGAAGCAACGTGTAGCAATTGCCCGTGCGCTTGCGATGGACCCGGAAGTCATGTTGTTTGATGAACCAACTTCCGCACTGGATCCAGAGATGGTAAAAGAGGTGCTTGAAGTAATGAAGGCACTTGCTCATACTGGAATGACGATGGCAATTGTTACGCACGAAATGGGCTTTGCCCGTGAAGTAGCAGATCGCGTATTATTCCTTGATGATGGTATGTTAGTGGAAGATGCTCCCCCTGCGGAGTTCTTTACAGCACCGAAGTCTGAGCGTGCGAAGGTGTTTTTGGAGAAGATGTTGTAGGAATGAGGTGAGACCAGCTCTCTGTTGAAGAGCTGGTTTTTTTTATTATGTATGAGGACAGAGTATGCGTGAAAAGTAGAAACATTGTCTTCATAGAGTGTGTATGAGGACAGAGTAAGCGGTAAAAGCAGAAACATTGTCCTCATAGAGCGTGTATGAAGACAAAGTATGCGGTAAAAGCAGAAACATTGTCCTCATAGAGCGTGTATGAGGACAAAGTATGCCGGAAAAGTAGAAACATTGTCCTCATACAACAGGCAGCTTCTCATACATAATTTTGCATGCTAACTTAACACTAACAAACAATTACTTTTCCAAAAGAAAGGAGCACAAACAATGACCAACCATAATCACAATCACCAAACCGCCACTCTAGGCATGGGCTGATTCTGGGGAACGGATGCCCGGTTCGGGTATATAAAAGGAGTCATCCGCACAAGAGTAGGCTACGCAGGTGGCACTACCCCTGCACCTACCTACAAACAGATGGGAGATCATAGCGAATGTCTACAAATCGACTTTGATCCTACCCAAGTAACTTTTGAAGTCATTGTCCGTCAATTTTGGAACTCACACAATTCCAACCGTGGAAACTATAAAGGTAGGCAATATTTATCTATATTTTTATACCATGACATTTATCAAAAAGAAGCCCTAGAAAAAATGAAGCAAGAAATTCAAGATACAAACTCCGCATCAATAGGAACAGAAATTGCACCATTTGACCAATTCACTCTTGCTGAAGAAAGGCATCAGAAATATTACCTAAAAAGATATTCAAGTGCAACTCAAAAATTAAGAGAGCATTTCCTTACGGAGGAGGCCTTTACCAATGCCACTTTGGTGGCGAGGCTAAACAGCTTTGTAAAGGGATATGGTACACTTACTTCTTTAAAACAGGAGATCATGCATTGGCCGTTTGAAGACACTGACAAATTGGTATCGTTAGTAAATAAGTTAAAATGGTAGGAGAAAACGTATAGAAAAAGCTGGAAAACAAACACTAACCCTTAGCAGAAAACTAAGGGAGGCCCATAATGAAAACCACACGAATCATTACATCACTATTAATAACCGTCATTCTAAGTTTTACGTCAACTTTGACTAATGCAGAAAGCCCAACCTACAAATCGCGCGCTGAAATTCCAGCCGAATATAAATGGAACCTTCAAACTCTCTATAAGAATGAAACGCAATGGAAACAGGATGTATATAAAGCGAAAAAGTTGGCAGACCGTTTTGCAAAAAAAGAAGAAAAGCTGGACAATGATAAGCAAATCCTTACCCTTTTAGAGGATTACTTTGAGCTCTTTCGATTGATGGAGAAAATATTTGTTTTTTCCCGAATCAACCTGGATGTAGATATTAGCAACACATCTGCTCAGGCCCTATCTGATGAAGGTCAAAATATGATGATATATGTGGTGGAGCGGACAGCGTGGTTCTCGAATGAATTGCAGGCAATTGATAAAGAAATGTGGGAGAAACTCCTCGAAAGCCCAAAACTCAAGCCTTACTACAGTCATCTAAAAGATACTTATGAGGATAAAGTGCATTCCTTGCCCCCAGAAATGGAGAAGATGTTAATTAAGACGATGCCGATCGTAAATGCACCAAGCGAGCTTTTTACGATGATGTCTAAAGACCTTGTTCTCCCTAGTTTTACGGTAAAGGATAAAGCGTATGAAATGTCTGTACCTTTATATTCTGTCTACATGTCGAGTAAAGACCGGGAAGTGAGAAAAGCTGCTTTCCAGACCTATTACCAGACCCTTGGAAATTATCAGGATACCTTTGCTTCTATGCTTGCTAATATTGTTAAGGCAAATAATTTTTTTGCCACAACGAGAAATTATTCTTCCTCGTTAGAAGCGCATTTAGAGGGGAACGATATCGATCCTAAGGTTTACACACAACTAATTGACACCGTCGAAGAAGGGCTTCCACTATTTCATCGATACCTTAAACTGAAAGAGAAATATGCTGGAATTGAGGACTCCATGCATATGTACGATCTGTCTGCACCATCTCCTTATACACAAGAGGAAAAGATTCCTTATGAGGAGGCAAAAGAAATAGTTTTAAAGGGGTTATCACCAATAGGGGATGCCTACATAAAAACCTTATCCAAAGGTCTCTCTTCCAATTGGGTAGATGTCTATAACACACCGGGTAAAGCAACAGGGGCTTATCAGATTGGATCGTATGATTCCCATCCATTTGTGTTATTGAACTATCAAGGTCTGCCAAGTGATGTATTGACACTTGCCCATGAAATGGGACATGCGATGCATTCTTATTTTTCCAATAAAAATCAGCCTTATCAAGATGCAAGATATGTGACATTTACGGCGGAGGTTTCCTCTACCTTACAGGAGCACCTTCTCCATAAGCAATTGATGGATGAAGCAACAAAGAAGGAAGAGAAAATTCATGCGCTCTATCAATACTTGGAAGATTTCCGGGTAACGCTTTTCCGTCAGACGCAATTTGCGGAGTTTGAAAAGATTATTCATGAAATGGGGCAAAATGAAGAGCCTCTACACGCTGAAGCCATTAAAGCAGTCTATTATGATCTAAATAAAAAGTATTATGGAAAAGACATGGAAGTAGATAAGGAAATTGCAATGGAATGGGCCAGAGTGCCACACTTCTTTCATTCAAGCTTCTATACGTATCAATATGCAACGAGTTTTGCCGCTTCCGCAGCCCTTGCAGAGCAACTAGAAGACGGGGGTGCTGATGCGCAGAATAAGATATTAAAGGAGCTATTTTCCTCAGGTGGGAGTTTACCGCCAATTGATATATTGAAACGAGCAGGAGTGGATATGAGTAAAAAAGAACCGATTGAAGAATCGTTAAAACGGTTTGAGGAATTGGTTAATGAATTTGAGGAGCTTTTAGAATAATGGGCGTAAATAAGTAAACAACTCCCTCCAAATTTCATGTATAGTAGTACTATGTGATACATTGAACAAATGAAAGTCGGGAGAGTTTTATGGATGAGAAAATTTAAAATCGGATACCGGACAGCAAAGACGGCCCTTGGTACAGGGATTGCAATCAGTATCGCTCAGCTGCTCAATTTGGACTTCTATGCATCCGCTGGGATCATTGCAATCCTTTGCATTCAGAATACGGTAAGGAAGTCGTGGAAAGTGGCAACTGCCCGATTTTCCGCTTGCTCCTTAAGCCTGTTATTCGGCTTTGTTTTCTTTGAGCTGTTAGGGTACAACCCGGTATCCATCGCATTATTATTGTTATTTTTTATACCTGTCACAGTTATGCTGAGGATAACAGAGGGAATAGCCACCAGTTCCGTTATTCTTCTTCACGTCTATTCAGTTGAGGCCTATTCATTAGGACTAGTAGTGAATGAACTGAGCATCATCTCCATTGGAATAGGGGTAGCGCTCATTATGAATACATATATGCCGAGTGTAGAAAAGGAACTAAAAAGCTATCAGTTACAAGTAGAAGAAAACTTTCACAAGGTGTTTTCTGAAATTGCCTATTATCTTCGCCATGGAGACCGTGGTTGGGGTGGGGAAGAGATACCGGCTACCAATAAGATATTAAAAGAAGCGAAAAGCTTGGCATTCCGAGATGTAGAAAACCATTTCAGACGTGAGGAAAATCATCATTATTTTTATTTTAAAATGAGGGAAAAGCAGCTGGATGTGATGGAACGGATGCTTCCGATTGTGGCTTCCATTGAACAGAATGTAGAGCAAGCGCATATGGTGGCAGATTTTATTGAAGATCTTGAGCATGCCATTCATGCAGGCAATACTGCTTATCTTTTCTTACAACGTTTGCGCGATATGCATGAAGCCTTTCAAGAAATGCCGCTGCCACAATCCCGCGAAGAATTTGAGACGAGAGCTGCACTTCGTCATCTTTTAAAAGAATTTGAGCAATACTTAATCCTTAAAAGTGATTTTATCGGATTGAAAACAAAGAGGTAAACGAATGGAATGAACAGCTTTCAACCACACTATACCTAAAAGGCAGGTGGATAAAAGGTGTTCATTTTTTCGTTGATTTTCGCATTGGTGACCTCACCACTCTGGCCGCTTGGACCAAATCCTCTTCCAGGCGATCCATATATTATTGTTAACAAACAAACAAATCAGCTTGCCTACTTTCAAGGGGAAGAATTGAAAGAGGTGCATACGGTCGCCACCGGGAAATCTAAAGAACTTACTCCTGAGGGAGAGTTTACCATCACTGTTAAGGCAATTAATCCGTACTATCGTAAGAAAGATATCGCTGGTGGCGATCCGAAAAATCCGCTGGGATCAAGGTGGATTGGTTTTGATGCGGAAGATACGGACGGGCGTACCTATGGTGTTCATGGAACAAACAATCCAAATTCAATAGGGGGATATGTGACACAAGGTTGCATACGTTTGGAAAATAAAAATGTGGAAGCATTATTTGACAGGGTACCAGTAGGGACAAAGATCTGGATTGTGAAGACAGGAAAATCTTTTGAAGAGCTTGGGAAAGAGAAAGGTGTTATAAAGTGACCTAGTAATTTCACTGTTTGAATCTTATTTAAAAAGAGTCAGTTCTTTTCCTAACAAAAAGAATTGGCTTTTTTTGTTGGGATTTCACTATTTGAAATTTTCTGATTGTTTTGATAAAACTTTCGACCTATAGTTTAGAAAGAGAGTTTGTATGGAGGTGAAACTACATATTTTTGGAGACAGAACGCAATAAAATGAAAGCGATTTCAATAAAAGGGGGAAATGGAATGGGAATCAGGACAGGGGAGCAATACATTAACTCTTTAAGAGCTAGAAAGCCTGAAGTCTGGCTTGGTGGTCGAAAAGTGGAGGATTTATATAACGAAGACGTCTTCAAGCAGCCAATACATGAAATTGCCAAACTTTATGATATGCAGTTTGATCCCGAGTATCAGGACAAGATTACTCATGTGTGTGAAGAGACAGGGGAGCGTGTGAACAATGCGTTTCTTGTACCTAGGTCTCATGAAGATCTTATGGCCCGCAGCCGATTATTTGAAGCCTATGCAAGAGCAACATTTGGTTTGATGGGCAGAACCCCTGATTTCTTGAATGTAGTGGTTACATCTATGGCAAGCAATTCATGGTTCCTTGATAAATATAATCCGGACTGGTCAGTAAATATAAGAAATTATTATCGTCATATCAGGGATAATGACCTCTTCTTAACACATGCGATTATTAACCCACAAAATGATCGTAGTAAAGCTTCCTATGAACAAAAGGACTTGTTTACTCACTTAGGGACTGTAAAAGAAACAAAAGATGGGTTAGTGGTAAGAGGTGCTAAAATGCTTGCAACATTGGCCCCTATCACAGATGAGGTGATTATCTACTCCTTCCCAGGCTTCCAACCAGGAGATGAGCGATATGCATTGGCCTTTGCCATTCCTATTGATACGCCTGGTTTACGAATTATCTGTCGCGAGCCGATGCAGGATGGAAAGAGGTCTGTGTTTGATCATCCATTGGCTTCTAGGTACGAAGAAATGGATGCTATTCTCGCATTTGATGATGTGTCGGTACCGTGGGACAGAGTATTTATGTATAACAATGTGGAAGCGGCCAATTCCTTGTATCCAATGACAGGAATTGCTCAGCAGCCTGCACATCAGTCTGGAGTCAGAGGATATGTGAAACTAGCCTTTGCAACGGAAGTCGCTTGTAAAGTTGCAGATTCGATCGGAGTAGACGGATTTTTGAATGTGCAAAATGATCTAGGTGAGTTAGTTCAAGCGGTAGAGACCATTCGAGCATTATTACGGGTATCCGAATATGAGTATGAGGTCACAAAGGATGGCGAATATCGTCCAGCGCCTGCACCACTTGAAACAATCAGAGGTTTGTTACCAAAGATGTATCCACGGGCAATTGAAGTGATGCAGATTATCGGAGCGGGTGGTTTGCTTATGTCTCCTACAGGTGCGGACTTCGAAAATACAGAATTACGGCCTGACTTGGACAAGTATTTTGGAGGAAGAGAAGGAGTGTCCGCAGAAGAACGTGTTCGCATATTTAAGCTTGCATGGGATCTTTGTGGAGAAGCATTCGGACAACGCTTATTGCAATATGAACGCTATTATACTGGGGATCCAATTAGAAAGAGAGCCATTTTTTATAACCAATATAAGCGTAAGAATAAATTTGAAATGGCGGACAAGGCCCTAAAGGATACCACTAAGCCAGAAAAAAATCTCATCTAAAATAAAGGGAAATGGCGTTCTTTGTATAAATATTAGAATATTACATATATTCTGATACTTATTGTAGAACTTTGATGGAAAAGGGGCGAAGACATGATATCCTCTGTGCTGAAAGTAGCAAAGATTTTGGACTGTTTTACAGGTAATGACCCAGTTTTGGGAAACCGGGAAATTGCAGAGAAGTTAGGGATGAACGTAAGTACGGTTCATCATATCGTCAGTACTCTATGCCATGAAGGGATTTTGATTCAAGACAGCAGAAAAAAGTACCGCCTTGGCTGGAAGCTACTGGAGTGGAGTAACCATGTCATGTATCAGCAGGAGATCTACAGTGAGGCGATTCCAATTGTGGAGGACCTTGTCCGACAGTACAACGGAACCGTTCATATCGGTATGTTTGATGCCGGGGAGGTACGGTTTGTCCTCAAGGTTTCTGCCAAAAATTCCGTACCTGTTCCGACTTTTGTAGGTGCCAGAAAGCCTGCCTATTGCACAAGTACAGGAAAGATATTATTGTCTTTTAATCCGTCATTCATCCAGCCTACCATTTCTAAAGGTCTGTTACAAAGAGCGCCAAATACCATTACTTGTGTAAAAAAGCTAAAAAAAGAATTGGAAGAGATAAGAGAACAAGGGTACGCGATCAGTAATAATGAAAATGAACTGGGGTTATACGGCATTGCTGCTCCCATTCATTCTTACACAGGGCAAACTGTAGCCGCGCTCAACATGGTTGGGCCCATTTCTTATATGCAAGGGGAACAGAAACAGGCCATCATCCAAAGTGTTCTGCGGACCTCCAGGCAAATTTCAAAAGAGTTGGGTTATATTAGCGCGATATGAGAGCGCTTACAAATAATTGAGGAGGAATTAGATATGGCATTGAAAACGAGATCTATGAACATTATGAAAGTAATAGAGGACAATAAGCATCTGTTGAAGCCACCGGTAAACAATAAAGTTCTTTGGGAGGATTCCGAATTTATCGCGATGCTGCTTGGTGGACCGAACAGAAGAAGGGATTTTCACGTCGATCCATCCGATGAATTCTTTTATCAAGTAAAAGGAGACTGTTATGTAGAATGCATCAATGAAAACGGAGAGAGGGAAGTGGTAACCGTGAAAGAAGGGGAGATGTTCATGCTCCCAGCCAATGTACCTCATTCCCCCCACCGTGTGGCAGACACGTACGGAATCGTATTAGAGAGAAAAAGAGAAAAAGGAGAACTGGAAGATTTCGTTTGGTTCTGCGACAACTGTAATGAAGAAATGCATCGAGTGACAGTTCAATTGACCAATATTGAAACCCAGGTTAAAGGGGCGATAGAGGAGTTTAACGGAAGCGAACAGCTGCGCACATGCGACCATTGCGGTCATGTGATGCCAGAGGAAGTAGATGTGTGGAAATGCGAATAGATTTTCACACTCACATCATTCCAAAGGAGTTTCCGGATTTTGCAGAAAAATATGGCGGAGACCGCTGGCCAACGTTAAATCAGACTTGTACGTGTGGGGCAAACATTATGGTCGCTGGAAAGGTATTTCGGGAAGTGACCGATCAAGTTTGGTGTCCGGATAAGCGTATACAGGATATGGACAGAGAGGGTGTGGATATTCAAGTACTCTCTCCGATACCTGTGACATTTTCCTACTGGGCTGATAAAGAGGCGGCACTTGAAATGGCACAGATTCAAAATGATTTTATCTCTGAGACAGTGAAAGAATATCCCAAACGATTTATCGGATTAGGAACCGCCCCGCTTCAAGATACGGCAGTGGCAATCCAGGAAATGGATCGATGTATGCATGACCTCAAGCTTGCCGGAATTGAAATCGGTACAAATGTAAATGGGGATAACCTCGATTCCCCGCATTTGACCGAGTTCTTTAAAATGGCTGAGGAGTGGAATGTACCTTTATTTATTCATCCTTGGGAAACGATGGCGAAGGACCGTACGCCAAGGCATAATTTCATGTACACCATTGGCATGCCAAGTGAGACTGCTCTTGCTGCTGCAAGTTTGATTTGGAGTGGGGTAATGGAGAAGTTCCCGAACCTTAGGATCTGTTTTGCCCATGGTGGAGGTTCATTTCCATATGTCTTACCACGTCTGGATAAAGGGTGGGAGGTATGGCCGCAACTAAGGCTTACGACACATCCTCCTAGCCATTATGCTAAAAAGTTTTACTTCGACTCTTTAAACTATGATTCTCTTACGATGAAATATCTAATAGATCGATTTGGTATGGATAAAGTGATCATGGGTTCTGACTATCCATTCCTGTTACGAGAAGTTCCACCAGGGAAAGTGATAGATGAAATGGAGGGGCTATCAGATTCGGACAAAAAGATGTTGTTAGGGAAAAATGCATTGGAATTTTTGAATATAAAGGAGACCGATTTTGACTATGGAACAAAAGCTGATGACTCCAGAGGAAAAGCTGAAACAATTAGGTCTTGAGTTAAAGGATGTGCGACCTGCAGTTGGTAACTATGTCAGCCATGTTAGAGTTGGTAATCTAATTTTTACCGCCGGACAGGGAGTGGATCAATATCATGGCAAATTGGGCAGGGATTTTACCATTGAAGAGGGATATATGGCTTCCCGCCAATCGATGCTTAATCTGCTAAGTGTATTGAAGCATGAACTCGGTGAATTGGATAGAGTGAAAAAAGTGGTGAAAATGCTGGGCTTTGTCAATAGTACGGAAGACTTTACCGATCAGCCCAAAGTGATGAACGGTGCGTCAGATCTCTTGGTGGAGGTATTCGGAGAAAGAGGAAAGCATGCCCGTTCTGCAGTGGGGATGGCACAGCTTCCCAACAATACGGCCATCGAAATAGAACTGATTGTTGAAATTGCAGAGTAACGACTCCTTCCCTCTCTTAGATGAGAGGGAGTCTTAATTTTGGAAAGCGTTGTTAATGAATTTAGTTGGTAGTTGGACACTCTAGCTGTTGATTGGAGCAAATGGCGTAGACTCCTGCGGGGGAGTAGCGACAATCTTGAGACCCCGCAGGGCATTAGCCCGAGGAGGCTCAAGGTCGCCCCGCGGAAAGCGAAGCCATTTGCGGAAAGCAACAGCGGAGTTTAACAATACCTTGTAGAAAGGAAGGGTTGTCTGATGCAAGTAAAGGATTATATTCCTGGAAAAATCCAACCAATAGATTGTCGCCACTTTATTAACGGCAGTTACATCGATTCTACCAATCTGAAAACCTTTAATAATATTAACCCGGCAACAGAAGAAGTGATCGGAAAAGTGGCGGAAGGTGGAAAAGAGGAAATTGATAGAGCAGTCACCGCTGCCAAAAAAGCGCTAAAGGGTCCGTGGAAAAAGTTCACTACGAAAGAACGCTCCGATTTACTAAGGAGAATCGGCGATGGAATTTTACAGCGAAAAGAGGAACTGGCTGTCCTTGAAGCGCTCGATACTGGCAAGCCATATGAGCTGGCCCTAGAAATGGACATTACCCGTTCTGCGTATAATTTCTATTTTTTTGCGGACTTCTTAACATCCATGGGTGGGGAATCTTACCAGCAGGATAATGTGGCCCTTCATTACTCCATCAGAAGACCAGTAGGGGTTGTGGGGATGATCAACCCTTGGAACCTGCCTTTACTCCTCCTAACGTGGAAACTTGCTCCGTGTCTGGCCGCAGGAAATACAGCGGTCATGAAACCTGCCGAATGGTCCCCGATGACTGCTACGGTTCTTGCGGAAATATGCAAGGAAGCCGGAGTGCCTGACGGGGTGGTTAACCTAGTTCATGGATTTGGCGCCGACTCTGCTGGATCGGCTTTAACGGAACATCCAGATGTAGATGCGATAACTTTTACCGGAGAAACAAAAACAGGGTCTGCGATCATGAAAGCGGCAGCTCCTACACTGAAAAAGCTTTCCTATGAGCTTGGAGGAAAAAATCCGAATATCATTTTTGCAGACTCCGATTTGGATGAAGTCATTGATACCACGCTAAAATCAAGTTTCATGAATCAAGGGGAAGTATGTTTGTGCGGTTCAAGAATCTATGTGGAAAGCTCCGTTTATGACACGTTCCTAGAAAAGTTTACAGCCAGAACGAAAGAACTTCAGACAGGAGATCCTTTTGACAGCTCTACAAAAGTAGGTGCAGTGATTAGTAAAGAACATTATGATCGAGTTCTTTCCTATATAAAATTGGCAAAAGAAGAGGGGGGCACCATTTTAACTGGTGGAGGTCGACCGGAATCTATGGATAAAGGGTACTTCATTGAACCGACTATCGTGGTTGGTTTAGACCGTGATGCAAGATGTGTGAAGGAAGAAATCTTTGGCCCTGTCGTAACTGTTCTGCCTTTTGAAACAGAAAAAGAGGTGCTGGAGCAGGCAAATGATACCCATTACGGGTTAGGGGCAACCATTTGGACAAATGACTTGCGCCGAGCGCATCGTGTTGCAAGGGAAATTGAAGCGGGAATCATCTGGATCAACACGTGGTACTTAAGAGATTTAAGAACGCCATTCGGCGGCATGAAACAAAGCGGAATCGGCAGGGAAGGCGGCATGCACAGCTTTGATTTTTACAGTGAATTATCGAATGTCACGATAAAACTCTAATAATAGAGAGGAGGGTTCTGAATTTGGTCATTAAAACGAAAGAACTGTCAGACCTGTTAATCAGCGCTGAAAAATCCAAAAAAGGAATAACTCCTTTGACAGAATTTCAGCCTAATTTAACGGTGGAAGCAGCATACCAAATCCAACTGGATACCATCCGAATAAAGCAGGAAAACGGGGAAATGATCAGCGGAAAAAAAATCGGCCTTACTTCGCTTGCAATGCAAGAGCTACTGGGAGTGGATGAACCGGATTATGGTCATCTCCTTCACTCGATGGAAGTCGAGAACAAAGGCATGATTTCTAGGCAACAACTTCTTCAACCGAAAGTGGAGGGAGAAATAGCTTTTGCTCTAAAAAAAGATCTATCCGGGCCAAATGTTTCTGTGGAGGATGTGCTGGATGCTACAGATTATATGGTAGCTGCATTGGAGGTTGTCGACAGCCGGATTGAGAATTGGAAAATAAAACTTTGTGACACAGTTGCAGACAATGCTTCTTCAGGCCTTTATGTACTAGGTGAAAAAATGATTCCTCCTCCATTACTGAATCTTAAAGAAGAGAAGATGTCGTTCTTTAAGAATGGAAAACTTGTAAACGAAGGCATTGGAAAAGCTGCTTTAGGTGACCCAGCCTATTGTGTTGCCTGGCTTGCCAATAAACTATCCGAGTTCGGCATTTCACTGAAAGCAGGAGAGATCATCCTATCAGGTGCCCTGTCAGCAGCTGTCAATGCAGAAGCCGGAGATGAATTTGAAGCCAAATTCCAAACACTCGGAGAAGTTAAGGTCAGGTTTCAATAGAACCAAAGAAAGGAGAGGCATCTATGAAAAAGGTGAAAGTAGCCATAATTGGCTCAGGCAACATCGGTACAGACCTAATGCTCAAACTGCATCGTTCCAAATCTCTCGAACTAACAGCTATGATCGGCATCGATCCCCATTCAGATGGCCTACGTCGTGCCAAAGCATACGGACATTCCATCATCATGAATGGTATAGATGGATTCCTTGAAAAATCAGACCTTGCAGACATACTCTTTGATGCAACTTCAGCAAAAGCTCACTATAGCCATGCAAAGGCATTGAAAGACTCCGGGAAACAACTGATAGACCTAACTCCGGCAGCAATCGGTCCTTTTGTTGTTCCAACAGTCAATCTGATGGAGCACATGGAAGAACCTGTTGTTAATATGGTTACTTGTGGTGGACAAGCAACCATCCCTATCATTTATGCTGTTAATCAAGTCTGCAATGTCGAGTATGCAGAGATAGTTGCCACCATCGCAAGTAAAAGTGCAGGACCAGGTACACGAATGAATATCGATGAATTTACCACTACTACAGCGCATGCAATAGAAAAAATTGGCGGAGCCAAAAAAGGAAAAGCAATTATCATACTGAATCCTGCAGAACCACCGATCATCATGAGGGACACAGTATACTGCCAAGTCGAAAATCTTGCAGGAAACGAAGAACAGATCATCCTTGCAATAAATAAACGTGTGGAAGAAATCCAAGAATATGTACCAGGCTACCGACTTCGAACGGAACCGATTTTTGAAGAAGATAAAGTCAGTATATTCATAGAGGTGGAAGGTGCTGGAGACTACCTACCCAACTACTCAGGAAACCTAGATATCATGACAGCCGCTGCCGTAAAAGTTGGCGAGGAAAAAGCAAAGAGAATGATAGGGAGTAAAGCTAGAACAGTAAAAACAATGTAAGAGAGGGGAGGTGAAGCAGGGTGAAGCGTGATATTTGGATTACAGAAGTTGCTCTTAGGGATGGTAGTCATGCCATCAGTCACCAATTTACGGTCAATCAAGTGACAAGCGTTGCCAAAGCCCTGGATGAAGCGAATGTCCCTGTTATAGAAGTGTCCCATGGAGATGGTTTAGGAGGATCTTCCCTCCAATATGGATTGTCCCATACCAATGAAATGGAATTGATCAGTGCAGCAACAGAAGTTGTAAAACAAGCGAAAATAGCAGTCCTGCTTCTTCCGGGGATTGGTACCTTGGAGCATTTAAAGGAAGCGGCAAGCCGTGGAGCAAAAATCGCCCGAATTGCTACACATGTGACAGAAGCGGATGTATCGAAACAGCATATTTCACTTGCTAAGGAGTTAGGTTTAGAGGCAGTTGGTTTTCTGATGATGTCTCATATGGCATCAGTAGAAAAATTGCACGAACAGGCGAGCCTGATGGAAAGCTATGGGGCGGACGTGGTCTATGTCGTCGATTCTGCTGGAGCTCTTTTACCACATCAAGTAAAAGAAAGAGTGCATTGTTTGCGCAACAGCTTGGATATACCAATTGGGTTCCATGCCCACAACAATCTCTCATTAGCGGTGGCAAATTCTTTAGTCGCAATAGAACAAGGGGCAACTAGAATAGATGGAAGCATCCGTTGCCTTGGAGCAGGAGCTGGTAATACACAGACAGAAGTACTGGTATCCGTACTTGACAGGCTAAATATTCAAACTGGTATTGATGTATATAAAATGATGGATGTGGCGGAGGAGATTGTCGCACCTATTTTGCAGAAGCCTCAAGAAATCACAAGGGAAGGCCTGCTACTCGGATATGCAGGTGTTTACTCAAGTTTCTTGGTTCATGCCAACAAAGCGGCAAAACAGTTTAAGGTAGATGCTAAAGATATATTAATAGAATTGGGTAAACGGAAAGTTGTAGGCGGTCAGGAAGATATGATTGTCGATATTGCTGCTGAGATGGCCAAAAAGACCGCGAAAGCCTAAGAGGAGGATGTATATTGGACTTACTTCAAATTGCAAAACAAGTGTCAGATCACCAAAAAAACGGACAAGAGATGGATAAAATTACACTGTCTCATCCTGAAATGAATGTGGAGCATGCTTATGAAATTCAAAAGTTGAGCATGGACCAGGCTATAAATAATGGAGACAAATTAATTGGCTGGAAGATGGGGTTGACTAGTAAGGCAAAACAATTGTCGGTAGGGGTAGAGGAGGCTATTTATGGTAGATTAACTGCTTCCATGGAATTGACAGAGCCTACCTTACATATTGGTAACCTTATTCATCCGCGAGTCGAGCCAGAATTTGCGTTTATTCTCAACAAAGAACTTAAAGGAGAACAAATTACAGTTCGTGATGTGTGGATGGCAACTGAGTGCATCTTCCCTGCATTAGAGGTCATTGACAGCAGATATCGAAACTTCTCCTTTACTTTAGAGGATGTTGTGGCTGACAATGCATCATCATCCAAGTTCATTCTAGGAAATCAGGCATTTTCTCCATACTACACCTCTTGGGATAAGGTTGGAGTGACAATGTCTAGAAATGGTGAGACGGTTCAATCAGGTGTAGGAGCGGCAGTATTGGATCATCCTGTGAAGTCTATAGTGGAATTAGTGAAAATGCTGCATCGGGAAGGTCTTTCCGTACAACCTGGAATGGTGGTTCTTGCAGGTGGGATTACGGAAGCAGTTAATGTATATCAAGGTGATCTAATTGAGGTTCACTATGATCATTTAGGAACATTAAAGCTGAACGTCGAGATGTAAAGGAGAACCTAAATGCCGATTACTCACATTCATTTGTTGGAAGGAAGAAGTGTTGAACAAAAGCAAGAGCTGATTCAAAATGTCACTCAAGCCATCACTCAAACCCTAGGAACCGCTCCTGAACAAGTGAGGGTGTTGCTTATGGAGATACCTAAGGAAAATTGGGGAACAGCCGGTGTTACAAAGGCACAATATATTGAATAAAAGAAAAAAAGGGGGAGAACGATGAAAAGGGTGAAACGAAGTATAGTTTTGGTCTTGGTCATGTCACTGGTTTTGTTGCTCGCAGCATGTGGAGGAGACGAAACGAGCGGAAATGAATCGGGCAAGACGTATTCATTTAAATTAGCACATATTACCCCAACCAATCATATGTGGCATCAGGCTGCAGAGAAATTTGCAGAAGAACTGGAGAGCAAATCCGATGGAAGAATGAAAGTGGAAATCTATCCAGCAAGCCAACTTGGTACTGAAGCAGATATGGTCCAACAGATTGAAGCAGGATCTGTAGACTTTGGATTAATTACGGCAGCTTATATGAGTTCCCGATCCCCTTCATTTGCCGCATGGTTTATGCCATATGCTTTTGAAGACATCAATGCTGCACATGAAGCAAGAACATCTGACGTTTCTAAGAAGATTTTAGCTACTTTAGATGAGCAAGGCCTTATCGGATTAGATTATCTGTTTGCCGGTCAACGTGTCATGCTTTTCAAAGACAAGGAAGTGTCTTCACCTGATGATATGGCTGGTTTGAAACTTCGTGTTACACCAAGCCCACCGATGCAAGATTTTTATCGTTCTGCAGGTGCCTCACCTGAAGGATTGCCACTTCCAGAAGTTTATGCAGCCGTTCAAACAGGTGTAATTGATGGTATGGACATGGATTTGGATGCTGCCATCACTAATAAATACTATGAAGTCGTAAAATATGGAGCTGTTACCAACCATATGGTATGGCCATCCGTTGCCATTGTAAATAAATCCACATTTGAGGGAATGTCTGAAGCAGACCAAAAGTTAATTCGCGATGCTTTGACAGTAGCCACCGATTTTGCAGTAAACACTCGCTCTGGTCAGGAGGAAGAGTTCAGGCAAACGTTAAGCGACAACGGAATGAAAATCTATGATATTCCTGCTGATGCATTTGCAGACCAGATTGCAGAGTTTGATGCGAAATACAAAGAGGCGGATCCTCTAATTAAAGAATTTATTGAAACGTATAGAAAATAGGTTTTAAAGGGGGGAAGCCACAAGAATGATGAGAATCAGTGACGGAATAGCCAAAGTCGAGAAATTTCTCGGTGCATTCTTAATGTTGTGCATGGCGGTTATCATAACATTATCTGTAGCCTTCCGATACTTCCTGAACTCCCCCTTGTCATGGGCCGGGGAAGTATCTATCTTTCTATTAATCTGGATCAGCTTTATTGGAGGTAGCTTGGGACTGAAATACAAGTCCCAAGCTTCTGTTTCGATATTCCTGGAGTATATGCCAATCAATATAAGGAAGGCATTGATTCTGATTGGTCATCTATGTATGTTGTTATTTCTTCTGATCATTTTATATTATACCTACACTTGGATTCTATCTCCCAATGTAGCTTTGCAAAAATCTAGTGGTATTCTATTACCCATGTGGATACCATACAGTGCAGTCCCAATTGGTCTTACGTGTGCAGCGTTTCATATTTTGACTAACTTTCTAGTTGTTTTCAGAGAGGGGGAAGTAAAATGACGATTCTAGTAATTGTCTTGTTTTTTGTGTTTTTACTTATTGGTATTCCCATCTCTCTCGTCTTAGGAATGACAACTGTTTTGTACTTCTTACTTGTAGGTAGCCCGGTTCTGCTTCAATCGACACCTATGCGTTTGTATTCTGGATTGGAAAATTTCGGACTATTGGCAATCCCGCTCTTCATGCTCGCAGGAGAGTTGATGAATAGTGGTGGAATCACGACAAGGCTCGTAAAGTTCTCTAAAACATTAATCGGTCACGTAAGAGGTGGCCTTGCATACGTAACGATCATATCTAATATGTTTATTGCATCCATATTAGGTTCTGCAAATGCTCAAGCAGCGATGATGAGTAAAGTCATGGTCCCGGAAATGGAAAGAGAAGGGTACAAAAGAGAGTTTTCCTCCGCGCTAACCCTTGCCTCCTCCATTGTCGCCCCCATCATTCCTCCAAGTATGATATTCATTATTTATGGGACTCTCTCTGGAACCTCCATAGGTGGATTATTCATGGCGGGAATAATTCCCGGAATTATATATGGAATAGGTTTTATCGTTCTAATTGCCTTTATGGGATACAAGTACAATTTCCCTAAAAGTGAAAGAGCTTCGATCAGAGAAATTGTACGCCATGGATTGTATGTCATACCTGCATTAAGTGTTCCATTCATCATTATCTTCGGGATTTTAAGCGGTGCATTTACCCCGACGGAATCGGCTGCGGTCGCATGTTTCGTCGCGCTTATAGTAGGCATGTTTCTATACAAAGAGTTAAAATTAAAGAACATTCCCAAGCTATTGATGAACACGGTGATAAGTACAGCCACCGTAACGTTTCTTATTGCGATGGCAAACATCTTTGGCTGGATGATTGCCTTTGAACAAATACCACAACTTGTTGCTGAAGGTATGCTAAGCATTTCAGAAAACCCGCTAGTTTTCTTATTGATGGTTAACTTGATGCTTCTATTGCTTGGTGCAGTTTTAGACGGTATTGCCGCATTAATTATTTTGATTCCTGTATTGATGCCTCTTGTTGTTGCATTTGGGATAGATCCTATCCACTTTGGTGTGATCATCTGTATCAATTTGACCATTGGACTTTTAACACCACCTGTTGGCACTGGATTGTTTGTAGTTTCCTCCATAGCGGATGTGAAAATTGAAAAGCTAATAAAGGCTACAACCCCATTTCTGATAATGGGAATTCTTATACTATTGATTATCACGTATTGGGCGGATGCTGTTTTATTTATTCCAAGAATGCTAGGTTTTTAAAATTAGCCGGACCGTATTGGTTCGGTTTTTATGATGGGAATAATAAAATGAAACCTTATGTGGTTCCTAACGTATTACTAAGGGGTAGATTTTCACTATGTGGGGGTAGAACGGTGTATGAAGACCTCTGTGAAGGGAAAACCGAAGAAGAGAGGTCCTCATGGAGCGTATGAAGACCTCTGTGAAATGGAAATCGAAGAAGAGAGGTCCTCATGGAGCGTATGAAGACCTCTGTGAAATGGAAATCGAAGAAGAGAGGTCCTCATAGAGCTTATGAAGCCCTCAGTGAAAGGGAAAGCGGAGAACAGAAGTCTTTGTTGTGTTCATACTAATTGCGTAATTCCGCAAAGTCTTTTAAGAAAGGGGTGTTGGCATGACCTTTGTATGGTTGATGCTGACGGTTGCTTTAGCACTTGTACTTGTTGATGTAGTAGTACGAAAGGTACTGAATATTAAGCGTGTCAAACTAACAGATCCAAAAGCAAAAAAAATAGATATGTTAGGTAGGATCCTTTGCGCTGTTATAATTTTTGTGACCTTTCCACCACTTCTTGACAATGGGGTTTTTCAATTAAAATACTTATTTATGATAATGTTTACGGTTTTGTTTAGTTTCCAAGCAATTCTTCAATACATTTATATCAAAGAATCTAAAGAATATATAATCACTTTGTTAATGAGTGTGGTGTTCATTGTTTTTATGTTTAATATTGATTACCTAATTGACCTTTACACTTAAATACAATGAAAAGAAAAACGAGCCAAGTTCATTACCGGCTCGTTTTTCTTTATTAATCTATTAAAAAAACATGGAAGCTCCAGCTAATAGTGTCGTAATAAGCATAACGCCGATCATTAAATATACGACAACCTTTTGGAATTTACGGTTCATCATTTGAGTTTATTCACTCCCTATTAATTCTACTAACCCTATTTTACATGGATTCCCTTTCTTTCTCAAGTAAGGATTCTACACGAAAAAGGAAGGGATTTTGCACAAAAAGTCGAAATGATATAGAGTCATAGTTAGGGGACATACAACAAGGGGGATTGGCATGATTAAAAATGTAAATCATATCGGGATAGCTGTCAGCTCTATTGAGACAGCGCTTCCATTTTATACAGAAACATTGGGGTTGACCTTTGAAGCGGTGGAACATGTAGCGGAGCAAAGGGTAAGAGTGGCATTTATAAATGCAGGGAATTGTAAGTTAGAGTTGTTGGAGCCAACTTCTCCAGACAGCCCGATTGCTAAATTTATTGAAAAACGTGGGGAAGGGATTCACCATGTGGCACTAAGTGTAGATTCAATAGAAGAAAGAATTCAAGAGATGGTTGAAAAGGGCATACCGATGATTGATAAAAGTTCCCGTGTTGGAGCTGGAGGGGCGAATATCGCCTTCATGCACCCTAAAGCTAGCAATGGCGTACTGGTAGAATTCTGTGAAAAGGCGGCGAAACACCATGACAATTGATATCTATGAAAAAATAAACGAGCTTTATGATAAACGTCGCGAGGTTGAACTTGGCGGTGGAGACGACCGCATTGACAAGCAACATGAAAAAGGGAAACTGACGGCAAGAGAGCGGATTGAGCTTTTGGTGGATGAAGGTACTTTTGTGGAGCTTAACCCATTTATCGAACACCGTTGCAACGACTTTGGCCTTCAAGGGAAAAAAGGCCCCGGAGATGGTGTTGTCACAGGTTATGGAAAAGTCAATGGTAAACCAATTTATTTATTTTCACAGGATTTCACCGTGTTTGGCGGAGCCCTCGGGGAAATGCACGCTAAAAAAATCGCCAATGTCATGGATATGGCGGCGAAAAATGGTGCACCAATCGTTGGGTTGAATGATTCTGGTGGAGCGCGGATTCAAGAGGGAGTTCTTTCTCTGGATGGATATGGTCATATTTTCTACAGAAACTCCATCTATTCAGGAGTAATTCCACAGATTTCGGTCATTATGGGACCATGTGCTGGTGGTGCCGTTTATTCACCGGCTATTACGGATTTTGTATTCATGGTGGAAAAAACAAGTCAGATGTTTATCACAGGTCCAAAGGTAATTGAAACGGTGACAGGGGAGAAAATCAGCTCAGAAGGTCTCGGTGGAGCTAAGGTACATAATGCGATAAGCGGGAATGCTCACTTTTCCAGTTCCTCAGAGGAAGAGGTGCTGGCACAGGTACGTAACCTGCTAAGCTATCTTCCACAAAACAATGAAGAAAAGCCAGAACGTATTTCTTGCGAACAGGGCGATGACTACCGTCCAGACCTAGCGGATGCCATTCCGTTTGACGCAATCAGACCGTACGATGTGCGAATTGTCATCAACCAGGTGGTAGATGAAGGTTCTTTCATGGAAGTCCATAAAGACTTCGCTAAAAATATTGTAGTAGGGTTGGCAAGGCTAAAAGGTGAAGTCGTCGGACTTGTTTGTAACCAGCCTAAAGTGATGGCGGGCGGACTTGATATCGACTCTTCCGATAAAGCATCAAGATTTATCCGTTTCTGTGATTCTTTCAACATTCCATTGATTACCTTTGAAGATGTTACCGGATTCTTCCCTGGTGTCAAACAGGAGCACGGAGGGATCATTCGTCATGGTGCGAAAATCCTTTACGCGTATTCGGAAGCGACTGTACCAAAGCTGACTGTCATTTTGCGGAAGGCATATGGAGGCGCTTATGTGGCGCTCAACAGTAAATCAATCGGGGCAGATCTTGTATTCGCATGGCCAAATGCGGAAATTGCGGTTATGGGACCTCAAGGTGCGGCAAACATCATTTTTGCCCGAGAAATAAATGAAAGCGACAATCCGGAAGCAACACGAGCCCAGAAGATTGAAGAGTATCGTGAAAAATTCGCCAATCCATATGTGGCGGCTAGCCAAGGAATGGTGGACGACGTGATTGATCCAAGAGAGACAAGGATTAAATTGATACAATCACTAGAAATGCTCCGCAATAAAAAGGAGACGAGACCTTATAAAAAACATGGGAACATCCCGTTGTAAAGTTTGTAGAAGATAGTAGGCAAAGTGCCTGCTATCTTTTATCTGTTGATGGCTCAACAAGGAAAAAATCACTGCAATAGGTTATAATAGGATTGGATTTAATAAGTAGTAGGAGGAACATACATATGATTAACAGAGACAGACTTGTCGAAGAATTTTTAGAGCTTGTTCAGGTGGATTCTGAAACAAGATTCGAAGCGGAGATCTGCAAGGTGTTAAAAGAGAAGTTTTCCGCTCTGGGGGTACACGTAGTAGAAGATGACACCATGAATGAGACTGGTCATGGTGCTGGAAACCTGATCTGTACACTCGAAGGTACAAAAGAAGGAGTAGATACTATCTACTTTACCTCCCATATGGACACGGTTGTTCCAGGTAAAGGGATTAAACCATCCATAAAAGACGGCTACATTGTGACAGACGGTACGACTATCCTTGGAGCAGACGACAAAGCAGGTCTTGCTGCAATGCTTGAAGCGGTAAAAGTTTTAAAAGAAAACCACATCGAACATGGAAAAATCGAATTCGTTATCACAGTTGGAGAAGAATCCGGTCTTGTAGGAGCAAAAGCTTTAGATCCAGCTTTAGTAACAGCGAAGTTCGGTTTTGCCCTTGATAGTGACGGGACAGTTGGGAACATCATTGTAGCTGCTCCAACACAAGCAAAAGTAAAAGCAACTATTTACGGTAAGACGGCTCACGCAGGCGTTGCACCGGAAAAAGGAATTTCTGCTATTACGATTGCTGCAAAATCCATCGCGAAAATGCCATTAGGTCGTATTGATGAAGAAACAACTGCAAACATCGGCCGTTTTGAAGGTGGCGGACCAACGAATATCGTTTGCGACCGCGTGGATATTTTAGCGGAAGCACGTTCTTTAGTTCCAGAAAAGATGGAAGCACAAGTAGCGAAAATGAAGGATGCATTTGAAACAGTAGCAGCTGACATGGGTGGCCGTGCAGAAGTGACAGTGGATGTTATGTATCCAGGATTCAAATTTGCCGATGGCGACCATGTGGTGGAAGTGGCGAAGCGTGCTGTTTCAGAAATTGGCAGAACGCCTGAGCTACAGCGCAGTGGTGGCGGTAGTGATGCTAATGTAATTGCAGGATTTGGGGTTCCAACAATAAACCTAGCAGTTGGTTATGAAGAAATTCATACTACCAATGAAAGAATGCCGATTGAGGAATTGATCAAAACTTCGGAATTGGTTGTAAGCATCATGAAGGAAGTAGCAAAATAATGTGGAAAAGCTTGGTGAAATTGCCAAGCTTTTTTTATTTGGTTGATTTATAATAGAAGAAAAAGGGCGAATAGGAGAAAAGTCATGGAATCCCTAAAACTAGTTATTTTCGAAGTGAACGGTGAAGAATATGGCATATCAGTGGAATATGTAGTTTCCATCGAAAAATTGGGAACAGTCACTGCTTTACCTGAAATGGCAACTTACCTGAAAGGCTTGATGAAAGTTAGAGGAGAGTTAATTCCTCTACTCGATACAAAACATATTTTGTTTACGGAGACTTTGGAAGCAAAAGATAAAACTAGGGTCATCATGGTCCAATTATCAGAGCTTTCTGTTGGCCTAATAGTGGAAGATGCTAAAGAAATTATGGATGTCCCACAAGAATCAGTAAAGTCTCTGAATCTGTTTGGTTCACAAACAACCACCTATATCCAGGGCATGGTCAATTTAGAAAACCGCTTGATTGCGATTCTCGATCCAAGTAGCTTAGTCAACAGCCTTAACGGGATGGAAAGCATAAAAGAAGCAGTCGAAAAACAAGAGGTTAAGAATTAAACAGAACTTAGAAGCGAAGCGCCTGTGACGTAATTTAACAAATAAATCTAACGAAAAAGATAGTGTAAGGGTTTATCAACAGCCAAAACAGGCGCCAATACGGCGCCTGTTTTCATTATCTAACAGTTGTTATCAATTCCACATCAATATTTCCTCGAGTAGCTTTGGAGTATGGACATACTTGATGGGCTTGCTCAACAAGTGAGTTCGCTTCTTCTTCCGTAACTCCACCAATCTCAACATTTAAAACCACAGCTAATTTAAAGCCTCCATCTGTATCTTTTCCAATTGAAACTTCAGCGATAATTTCAGATTCGATTTTTTGTTTTGCTTGACGTGCAACAAGGCTTAGTGCGCTATCGAAGCAAGCTGCGTAACCTGCAGCAAAAAGTTGTTCGGGATTCGTAGCTCCCTCTTTTCCTGTACCACCCAGCGATTTTGGCATAGCAAGAGCAATATCTAATGTTCCGTCCTCACTTTTTATTTTCCCTGCTCTTCCACCTGACGCCGTTACTTTAGCTGTATATAATGCATCCATGAAAAATCACTCCTTTAAATTTTGTAAAATTATATTGTGCACAATGTTTATTTCTCTTCTATCATAACTCCCAATTAATATGAAGTCAACAATTAAGTTGTGCAAAAGAAGTTTGTGCATGAGAGTAGTGAGAGGTACAATAGTTGTAATGATGGGTATAAGAGGAGATATATGTATGGAAAGTAATCTAAAGTTAGAAAAACAACTTTGCTTTAAGATCTATTCGGCAGAGAGAAGAATCACAAAATTGTACAGAGGTTTATTGGATGAGATAGGAGTAACATACCCCCAATATCTGGTCCTATTAGTATTATGGGAGAAAGATTCTATCTCTGTGAAGGAGCTAGGAGAAAAATTATTTCTTGACTCCGGCACACTGACACCGATGTTAAAGCGCATGGAAGCCAATCAGTTACTTACTAGAAGTCGTTCTAAAGAAGATGAACGAAGTGTTGTAATAGCACTTACCTCACGAGGAAAAGAATTGTATAAAAAAGCAGAATGTATCCCGACCCGATTGCTTGAAAATATATCGATGGATGAAGAGGAGCTCATGGCATTAAACAATCTTTTAACGATATTAATGGGAAAACAAAAATAACCTTAGCAGATTGGAGCTCATAGTTGGAAAGAAGCTATTTATATGCTATTTTCTTTGTTAATCTGCCTTAATCTCATATAATATAGATAACAAATAGTAGGATGGATTCTAATGAGTGAAATACCCAAAAAAGGACACCGAATTATTTTTCATGTGGATATGAACAGCTTTTATGCTTCGGTAGAAATGGCTTATGACCCATCCTTGCGTGGGAAACCACTTGCTATAGCCGGAAACGTGGAAGAAAGAAAAGGAATTGTTGTTACGTGTAGCTATGAAGCAAGGGCCTTCGGTGTGAAGACAACGATGCCTCTCTGGGAAGCAAAACAAAAGTGCCCCCAATTAATCGTACGTAAGCCGAACTTTGATCGCTATCGGAAGAGCTCAGGTGCGATGTTTGACCTATTACGGCAATATACAGATTTAGTAGAGCCAGTCTCTATAGATGAAGGGTATATGGATGTTACTAGTTGCAGCGGTTCCTTGACACCCATTCAGATTGCGGAAGAAATACAGAATAGATTAAACAAGGAACTTTTATTACCTTGTAGTATAGGAATTGCGCCAAATAAGTTCCTTGCCAAAATGGCATCCGATATGAAAAAACCGATGGGTATTACGATTCTTCGAAAAAGGGAACTTTCAACTAAGCTTTGGCCGATGGAAGTAGGGCAGATGCATGGTGTTGGGTCTAAAACTGCCGAAAAGTTAAATTCGATTCAGATTACTACTATAGGTGAGCTTGCCCATGGTAATGACTATCAATTAAAATTCCTCCTCGGGATAAATGGAGAGAGGTTGAAGAAAAGAGCAAATGGGGAAGATAACCGTCCGGTGGATCCTGAGAGTGTGTCAGAATTCAAGAGTATTGGCAACTCCACGACATTGCCAAAAGACACGGATGATGAACGTGTAATAGAAAAGACCATCGAGAAGCTGGCATCATCTGTGAGTGCAAGAATGGATAGAAAATCAGTGCTAAGTAACAACATTCAGCTGATGATACGATATGGAATTCATCATACGGTGACAAGAAGCCGAAAGCTTTCCAACCCAATTGAATCAGTAAATCATATAAAAGAGGCTGCCATGTTTTTATTGAAAAAGCACTGGAACGGTGAACCTATTCGATTACTTGGTGTAACTGCTCAGGACCTGGTGGAAAAAGATGACTCTGTTAAACAGCTGGATTTATTCACTTTTCAAGAGGATGCCAAAAAAGAACCATTGCATAAAACCCTTCAGGACCTGCAAGAGAAGTATGGGAAGGGAATCATTAAAAAAGGAATTAGAAATAAAAAAACAGCCGATACCGGATCAAAAGCTAAGATTACTACAAGTTTTCAAAAAGATTTTTTGGACTAAGCAATCATACCACCTGTGAACCTTCTTGGGTTTGCAGGTATTTTTTTGTTTTTGACTTTGTGATGTATAAAATTATTAATAATCTGTCCCATAAAACTATATATATAAGGGGAGGAGGATTGCAACCATGAAGAGAATGCGTCGAACTTCCCTTTTGAAAAGCGGGCCATTGCCATTAAGGTATGTTTTTTTAATTACGTTTATCTTATTTAACATTTTGACAGTATTTAGCTTGGTTATTATTAATAAAAATCTGGAGCCGAGTTTAAGAAGTATCGCGGAAACAAAAGCACGTCAAATTGCAACACAGGCCATAAACGATGCGGTTTCTAAGAAGATTGCTGACAGTTTAAATCCCGAGGAATTGATAATCGTCTTAAATGAAGGGACAGATCATGTGGCTTTTGGTACAAATCACAGGGTAGTCAATAGGGTGATTTCGGAAACCACGTTAAGAGTCCAAAGATATCTGGACTTTCTAGAGGAAGGGAATCTTGAAGGGTTGGAATCATATAAAAATGATTTGAATATAGATTATGAAGAATCAAAAAAGCAGAATGGAATTGTTTATAATGTTCCTTTGGGGATGGCGACTAAAACCACACTTTTTTCGAATCTAGGTCCGAAAATACCTGTGCGTTTTGAAATACTGGGAGATGTCATTTCAAATGTAGAAACAAAAGTAATTGAAACAGGGATAAATAATACCGTCATTGAGATTTACGTGAATGTTAGTGTGAAAATGAATATTATCATCCCGTTGGTGGAGGAACCGATGGAAATCAATAACTCTGTGAAGATAGGGGATCTAATTATACCAGGTAAAGTACCGATGTATTACCAGGGAAGCGGAAACGGTGGTGGAGGAGTAGCACCAGTCATCATTCCTGAAAACCCTGTAGAAGAGGAAAAGAATAATAACTGATTAGCCAGTCCTGTGATGTTCTTTCGCAGGGCTTTTTTTATTTTGAATGGTCGGATTTTTTAGATAGGAAACCACATCCTCTTTGCAAACATGAACAACGGAACTAATTAAATCCAAGTCATTTGTAATTTTATAATCAATCAACCTCTTCGCAATTTGGAGGGCAGTTTCCTTTGAAACAGAAGGAGGGTTAGGAACCATGATGGGACTCTTCTTGGTTGTTGATAACATTCTTCATTCCAGGGATTGCTATCATACTAAGGGAAGTCATTAGACTTAGCATAAACATAGGGGCATTGCTTGTCTTATCTGTAATCATAAAATAAAAAAGAATGGCAAAGCCGGAAACAGCTAATAATTTCAGAGTTACGTAGAAAGATTGTTGAATTATTTTCATCAGTATCACCTCATAGGTTATTAGAACGTTTGTTCTGTTTTTATTATAAGGGAACAGGTGTTCTTTTTGCAAGTGTTTTTTCAAAAAAAATAACACCCATCATTTAAGGGTGTTATTTCAATAACCAATTTTCTAGTGTCACCGCAAGCTCTGCCAAACCGGCGACAGTATGTGTGGCTTCACTGTTTTCAAAAATTCCGTTGGGATCGATACAGATTGATTTACATCCCAAGCGTGCGGCTGGGAGAATTTCGTTAATATAGTTGTCGCCCACACTTAACATTTGATTAAAAGGTACGTCATGCTTTTGGGATATGTATGCAAGTCGGTCTGCAGTGTTTATCGGTTTATTGGCTTCGAAAATTTTATCGTGGAAATAGGAAGTGAATCCAAGTTTCTTTAAAATGACATCACTATCCGTTTGAGGACTATTGGTCATCAGAATCAACTTGTATTTTGTGTGCAACTTCTCTAATACATCTGCGAACTCCACCAAAGGTTCCAATAGGAAATCATCTGTCATCATATGTTCTCTTGTTTGTAAAAAAGCATGATAGGCTTCTTCACTGCTTAATCCGTAGTGCTTAGCGATGGAAACTGGTACCCACCATAGGTCTCCGATACTGAGCATATTGAGTAGGTCAAATTGAAGCGGCTCAGCATATAAGTTTGCTAATCTCTCTTTTGGTACCTCTTCACCAGTCCATGTCCAGCCTTGTGTTACTGTCCCGTCACGGTGTGCAAGAATGAGGTCCTGTTCGGCATCATAGACTCTTCCAATCATAAGTGTATGTTTCCCTGCGCCGACTGCCAGATAGTCCTTCTCAAATGCCTTTTGCTTTTCGGGGGTTAATTTGTTTTTCAGAAGATCGGCATAGTAGTGAAAGTGATGGGTGTCCTCATAAAGAGTGCCATCTAGGTCAAATACGATTGTCGTAATCTTATTCATAGCATCAATTCTCCTTTTTCATGATACTATCATTGTACTATATTCCTTGATTCTCTTATGGAATTTTTCATATTTGAGTATAATGGAACAAGAGGAGCGGATGAAAAATGAAATTGACGTTTTTAGGTACAGGGTCTGGTGTTCCGGCGAAGCACCGAAATGTATCTTCGTTGGCATTACATATAGATGATAAAGAAGGGTCTGTGTGGCTATTTGATTGTGGGGAAGCTACGCAGCATCAAATTTTATATACATCATTAAAACCGAGAAAGATTTCTAAAATATTTATTACACATTTACATGGGGATCATATCTTCGGACTACCGGGATTGTTGAGCAGTCGTTCTTTTCAAGGTGGGGAAACCCCTTTAACGGTTTACGGTCCGGTAGGGATAAAAGATTATATCGAAACCTCTTTACGAGTGAGTATGACGCATGTGAAATATCCACTGATTATAGAAGAGTTTGAAGAGGAAGGACTTCATTTGGAAGAAAGGGACTTCACTATTGTTGGAAAAAAGCTTGTCCATGGTATTCCTTCCTATGGATTTCGCATCGTCCAAAAGGATCTGCCGGGAGCCTTATTGATGGACAAGGTCAAGGAAAACAATATTCCATCTGGTCCACATCTTCAAACCTTGAAACAAGGAAAACAGGTTACGCTAGCTGATGGGAGAATAGTGGAAGGGAAAGATTTCATCGGTCCTCCTAAAAAAGGAAAAGTGATTACGGTTCTTGGGGATACGAGATACAATGAGACATCCATTGAATTAGGATTAGCCTCCGATGTTCTTATCCATGAGGCGACATTTGCTGAAAAGGATGAAATGTTGGCAAAAGAATATTTTCACTCGACAACCATTCAGGCCGCAAAAGTTGCCAAGGAGGCAGGGGCTTCACAATTGTTGCTTACCCATATAAGTGCCAGGTACCAAAAAGAAGAGGTAACTATGTTAATTGAAGAGGCAAGAGAAGTTTTCCCAAACACATTCGTTGTAAATGATTTTGATGTGATTGCGATAAAGTGAGGGAGTTCATCCATGATACAGGGAATCAATCATTTATTATTTTCGGTTTCCAACCTTGAAAAGTCGATTATGTTCTACCAAGGCGTATTTGGCGCAAAACTGTTAGTAAAAGGAAAAAATACGGCTTATTTTGATTTGAATGGGATATGGCTTGCTTTGAATGAAGAAAAGGATATTCCTAGGGCTGAGATTGAGCATTCCTATACACACATAGCCTTTTCTGTTGATCCATCTGATATTAATAAATTGATAGAAAGGCTTCATGATCTAAATGTCAACATACTTCCGGGACGACCAAGAGATGAAAAAGACAAAAAATCTATCTATTTCACTGATTTGGATGGCCATAAGTTCGAATTCCATACCGGGACATTGATGGATAGATTGGACTACTATAAACAGGACAAACATCATATGGATTTTTTTGATTAAGAGGGAGCGATTACTATCAAGGTAATCGTTCTTTTTAGTTGTTCATTACATATATATTACAAATGTTACGAAAATAAAGAGCGGACTTTAAAGCCATTGTGATCCTGAAAGATTGTAAAAGGGGAATAACCTCTTTTAGAGCGTAGTAACCCTACAGGTCAATCTATGGCATAAAAGGAAGAATAGAGGCTATAGATCTGCACTAGATAAAGGTTTAGAAGGGGATACAAGTTTCCAATTTTAGTTATTTCACTTAACTTTAAAGACGTTGTAACCTTGGATAGATAGGGGATTGGTACAATATTACATATAAGGTAAGGGGGAGATAAGATGGCTAAAGAAATTGTAAATAATGAAGATCTTTACGAAATGTTAGACGGATTTTTACGAGAGCCGATGACTTTTTGGAATGACTTTTATGAGGATAGAAACAAGGAAATCCCATTCTTTAAAGTGAATGGTCCGGATGAAAATCTAGTTTCCTATTTTGAGAATGGACTTGTACCTAAACGAGTGTTAGAGATTGGATGTGGGCCGGGACGGAATGCGATATATCTAGCAAAAAAGGGCTGTGGAGTAGATGCCATTGATATATCGGAAAATGCACTTACTTGGGCCAGAGAAAGATCTCTTTCTGAAAATGTGGATATTAATTTTCACCATTCCTCTCTTTTTGAGTTTAAAACGGAACGCAACACTTATGATTTTATCTACGACTGTGGATTATTCCATCATCTTGCTCCACATCGCAGACTGAGCTATGTAGAAACGATTAAGAAAGCACTTAAAAAAGGTGGGCACTTCGGTTTGGTCTGTTTTAATACTAAAGGTGCATCAGAAACTTTTGACTGGGATGTTTATGTACAAAGAAGCATGAACGGAGGGATTGGTTATTCAGAAGATAGGCTGAAACGTCTTTTCGAAGCGGATTTTGAGATTCTTGAATTTAGGAAAATGATAAAAGTTTCGCAGCCGGCTGAAGTGTTTGGTGAGGATTTTTTATGGACGAGTTTGATGAGAGTCAAATAGAGTTCATTTAGTTGAAACTAAAACTATTTCTATACGTAATAGTATATAAAGAGAAAAGGGGGAGTCAGTTTGTTCACAGATTTAAACCAAGAGTTATTAGAAGTGAAAGACAATATGCGTAAAAAAGCGAAGTATGAAGAACATATTGAAAGATTGAATACATATTTAACAGAAGAAAAGCGTAAAAAATATCAGTTAGAGTCTCTTCTAGAAAAAGAAGAGGAGGATGTTGCTCGTCTTGAACGCTTTACACTGACAAGTGTTTTCTATTCGATGATCGGAAAAAAAACGGAAAAGCTTGATCAAGAGCAAAAGGAAGTACTTGCTGCAAAACTGAAATATACAGAAGCGATCGAGACAATTGAGGATGTGGAGCAGGAACTGGCAGAATTCCGAGCGCTACTTGCCCCTGTTGTCAATGCTCCTGTCAGATACCAAACTATTATCCGTGAAAAAGAAAGGCTTATACAAGACTCCGATTCTATATGGAGTGTCAAATTATATGAATTAGCAGATAAAGAGGCGGATTTGCAAACGAATCGTACAATGAAGCGATTGGTGCCGGTGATTTAGCCCTTGTCGCATTAGAGCGTGCGCTATCTTCCTTGGATTCTGCAAAAGGCTGGTCCACGTTTGATATGTTCGGCGGCGGAATGGTTTCCACTGCGATGAAGCATAGCCGATTGGATGAAGCAAAAAAACATATTCATCAGGCACAGAATAAGCTCCGAGTGTTCCAAGATGAGTTACTTGATATCAAGCATCACTTTGATTCCACGATAGAAGTGGGAGGGATGTTGACATTTGCTGACTATTTCTTTGACGGACTGATTGTGGATTGGATGGTACATGGGAAGATAACACAAAGCTATGACCAGACGTCTCAGATAATTGGAAGGGTTTCTAGGTTGCTTGGAAGCTTAAGAGCACAGCGTGAGCAAATGGAGGAAGAGTTGCTTTCTGTAAAAGAAGAAAAGAAAAACCTGCTTGAGTCATCCATTTAAAAAAAGCGGCCACTCTTCGATGAGTGGCCGTTTGTCTTACCAAGAACGATCATATTGCTTTGGAGACTCAATCTCAACACCGAGTTGTTTAGCCGCTGTTCTCGGTAAGTAAGGATCACGCAGTAGCTCTCTTGCAACAAAAATCAAATCTGCACGATTATTTCGTAAGATTTCTTCCGCTTGCAAACCGGAAGTGATCAGTCCAACCGCACCAGTATCAATGTCTGCACCGGCCTTGATGGTTTCAGCAAAGCCAACCTGGTAGCCAGGGTACACATCAATCGCTGCCGGCACCACCGCACCTGAGCTGACATCTACAAGGTCCACCCCTTGTTCCTTCATCCATTTTGCATATGTTACATAGTCTTCAGCTGTTAAGCCTTCAGGGTCATAGTCATTTGCAGATACACGGACAAATAATGGACCTTCCCATACTTCATTTACGCCTTCAATAATGTCACGTAGGAAACGGTAGCGATTTTCGGTGCTTCCACCGTATTCATCTTTACGTTTGTTCGTAAGAGGTGATAGGAATTCGTTGATTAAATATCCATGAGCACCATGAAGTTCGATAATATCAAATCCTGCTTCCTTGGAACGCTTTGCGCCTTCCACAAATGCAGCGACTGTTTCGTTTATATCTTCTGTAGACATTTCCACTGGAGTTTTCATTTTTTCATTAAATGCCAAGGCGGATGGCGCATAGATGTCGCCGTCTACCATTGCTTTTCTACCGGCATGAGCAAGCTGTATGGCAGTTTTAGATCCATGGACCTTAATTTGTCTATTTAATTCTTTGAAACCTTGAATATGTTCGTCGTTCCAGATGCCAAGGTCCTGAGGGGAAATGCGCCCTTGTGGCTGGACAGCTGTTGCTTCCACCATGATAAGACCTACCTGACCGACTGCACGGGAGACATAGTGGGTCATATGCCAATCTTGAACATGCCCGTCTTCATTATGACTGGAATACATGCACATTGGGGACATGACAATCCGATTTTTCAGTGTGACACCTTTTACTGTATATGGGGAAAATAATGCTGATTTCATAAATGATTCCTCCTATATATTTCGAGTACCTAAAATATTATATCAAACGTTTTTGTTCCCACCAAAAGATAGGTGTTCTTTTTCTGAAAATAATAGTATGATAGGAGAAAAATACAACGAACTAGAGGAGGATGGGAGATGCACTGGCAAACGAAAGAGCAGTTGACTAATCTACTTGTATCCCTTGTCCAGCATGGAAGTGTGACTTTATCTGGGGAAGAGAAGCGCTTAGCTTCCTTTATTTATTATCAACTGAATCATCTGGATTATTTCCAAGAGAACCCTGGTAATTTGGAACTCCATCGTATGGAAGATGGTCGTTCTTTTGTAACCGCTTTAGTGAAACAGTCTGAAAAAAAAGAAACAATTGTGCTTGTCAGTCATTTTGATGTGGTAGGAGTAGAGGACTACGGATTTCTGAAAGATCTTGCGTTCCAGCCCATTGAACTGACCCGGGAGCTTGAAAATAATGTAGCCACCCTTCCTGCTGAAGCGAGGGAACATCTTTTATCAGGCGATTGGTTGTTTGGTAGAGGGGTCATGGATATGAAGGCGGGACTTGCTCTTCAAATGTCGCTCCTAGAAAAAGCGATTGAGGAGAAATGGGATGTAAACCTCCTTTTATTGGCGGTTCCGGATGAAGAGGTGAATTCGCAAGGAATGCTACAGGCACTGCCGGCTTTGGCTGACCTTGCCCAAAGACACGAGTTAAACTATAAGGCGTGTGTCAATTCCGAGCCGATGTTTCAAAAATATCCTGGAGATAACAATCTCTACCTATATACAGGTGCGATAGGAAAACTATTGCCTGGGTTCTTCTGTTACGGAAAAGAAACACATGTCGGGGAACCTTTGGCTGGCCTGAATGCTAATCTTATGGTCTCAGAAATTCAAAAGCTGATGGAGTGGAACACAGATTTGTGTGAACAGGTTGGAGCGGAAGTAACACCACCACCTACAAGCCTGATTCAAAAGGATTTAAAAATGGAGTATTCCGTACAAATCCCTCACACGGCTGTGACGTTATATAATGTTTTGTTTATGGAGAAATCGCTCACTGATTGGGAGGCAGATTTCCTTCGTATTGCAAAACAGGCGGCTAAGAATATCAATGAGTTTTGCAAAGGGAAAGCAGAACAGTTTAAACGCTTCACGTCATTTACCGAAATGCCGGTGGACGTAGCGGTATATACCTATGAAGAGCTTTTGGAAAAAGCAAAGGCAATTCATGGGGACCAGGAAATGGACATGAGAATTTCTTCGGTGATTGTTTCCAACTCCCATTTAGATGAAAGAGAGCAGTCTATCAAAGTGGTAGAAGAAGTTGCGTCCTTATGTAAGGACTTTGGACCAATGATCATCCTGTTTTTTGCACCACCATATTATCCGGCGGTTGCGACAGACAACAAGGAATTATTAGACTCTGCGCGCCAATTTATTCAAAAGTGGAAAGTGGAAGCGGATGTTGAATTTAATGAGCAACGATATTTTTCGGGCTTATGTGATTTAAGTTTCATCGGAAAAGGAGACTTTTCTGCAAAAGATCGTCTGCCATTTAATATTCCGGTGTATGGGGCGACTTACTCATTACCTTTTGTAGAGATGGAAGCGTTGCAGATGCCAGTGTTCAATTTGGGGCCGGTCGGGAAGGACCCTCATCAATGGACAGAGAGGTTGAATGTTAAGTTTTCATTTGAAGAGTTTCCGCCGATATTGGCTGATTTTGTGAAGAATTTATAATTGCTTTAAGTCTGTTTGGAGAGTCTTGGCTTTCTGGACAGGCTTTTATATTGTTTAGGAATTGTGAAAAAGTTATTTGGAATTGTTTTCGGGATGAAGACCTCAGTGGCGAGGAAAAAGGAAAAGAGAGGTCCTCATAGTCGATATGAAGACCTTAGTGACGAGAAAAAAGGAGAAGAGAGGTCCTCATAGTCGGGATGAAGAAGTCAAGTCCATATTAATGTGTAAAAATAGTTACAATGAGATCTAATGCTAAATGTGTTAAGGGGTTAGGTTTTTAAGTATTGGTCTTAAAGGTTTAGGGTGTATTCCTTACCCCCTAGGGGGTAAAATTTTTCCTTTTTATAGCCCAGTCAATGTAAACGCTTTTTTATTTAAGTAACAATCATTAATGTGACAGTTCACATAATTCCATTTAGGGAATTAAAAAACTATTTTATTTAGATATGGTGTATATACTTTGACTTACTCCATTCTTCCTCCATTTTCATCAGTACAGATCCAATTATACGTATTGCAGATTGATCGTTGGGGAAAATCTGAATTACCCTTTCTCTTCTCCTTATTTCCCTATTTACTCTTTCTAGCATATTGGTTGTACGTAAGTGTTTATGAAGTTCAGCTTTTTGAGAATGAAACTGCATTGCATCTTCAAACCCAGCATCCAACGTTTCAATTACCTTAGTAAACCCTTTTACTTCGTAATACTTCTCAATAAAGTCGCTCTTCAGTTCTCGGCTCAATTTAATGTTGGATGTTCTAAAGATTTCCTTGAGTTCTGTTTTTGCTTCTGAAGAGTTTTTCTTAGGAAAGGAGTCCATTATATTCCTAAGAAAATGAACACAACACCTTTGCCAAGAGGTTCCTAAAAAGGATTCTTTTATAGCAGCCACTAATCCTGCATGTGCATCAGAAATCACCATCTTAGGTGATTGTATCCCCCTTGACTTTAAGTGATCAAAGAAATTAGACCAACTATCTTCTGATTCCCCATGGGTAACCCTTAACCCAATAATCTCTCTATGTCCTTCTTCGTTTACACCGCAAGCTATAAGTACTCCTTTTGAAACAACCCTATCGTTCTCACGAACTTTTATATACATTGCATCAACATATATGTATGGATAATAATGGGTGTTTAATGGACGGTTTCTCCACTCATTAACTATTGGATCCAATGATTTAGTGAGATTAGATACTAGTGATTTAGATACACTTTTTCCGCACAGTTCTTCTACAATCTTGGTAACTTTACGAGTTGAGACTCCATTTACAACCATCTCAATCATAGAAAGAATTAGAGCTTGTTCGCATCGCTCATACTTTTGAAAAACAGAAGTTGAAAATTCACCATCACGAGTTCGGGGAACCTTTAATGTGAGTGAGCCCGTGCCAGTAATTAATTCACGTTCATAGTAGCCATTCCGATATCCTCTGCGGTCATCCGTTCTCTCGTGAGAGAGAGCATTAATATATTCATCCCTTTCTTTCTCCATAAGCGAATTCAATACAAGGGCTAAAGATGCTTTTACCGGCGATCCTAAAGAACTTTTTTCTACCTCGGCTTTAAGTTGTTCCAAATTTATAGTAATATTAATGTTGGTCATTATCATTGCCTCCGTGTGTGGTTGTTTTTCGTCGAACACATTGTAACACGGACATTGATAATGGCCTTTCTTTTTACACAATTATATAGACTTAATCGATGAAGACCTCAGTGGCGAGGAAAAAGGAGAAGAGAGGTCCTCATGGTCGGGATGAAGACCTCAGTGGCGAGTAAAAAGGAGAAGAGAGGTCCTCATGGTCGATATGAAGACCTTGGTGACAATGAAATTTCATTGAAATGGTAAAGGATGAAGCGCAAAGGCAAGATAAGGCCAATACTCCAAAGAATCTGGGATCATAATTCCATTTTGGCAGTTACCCGAGGGTAGCTTCTTTTTTGTGTAATAAATCATTATTTATGGTTAATTATGTTAAAATTGTTATATATGATTAACGACAGGAGTATGATGCTCATGACATCTATTCAAGTAACTTGGGGCGAGTCAATCGTTCAATTAACATGGGAGAAGCAGTCTCAACTTCCGCCAAGAAATCTGATTACTAGCGTTCACGGATATTGCTTTTATCAGGATAAGTTGATGCTGGTCAATCTCAGAGATAGAGGATGGGATTTTCCAGGTGGGCATATCGAACTTAATGAAACTCCAGAAATGTGTTTTAAAAGGGAAGCAATGGAGGAGGGGTATGTGGAAGGAGATTGCAGCTTGCTTGGCTCCATAGTGGTCGATCATCATAATAATCCAAACTGGAATGAAGATAATCCTTATCCTAAATTAGGATATCAGGTTTTTTATAGAATGGATATTACGAAGTTTCATAGTTTTAGGGCAGAGTATGAATCCTCTGAAAGAATTTTTATAGAACCTATAGATTTACAAAACTACTACAGTGGCTTCAATAAAGTCTATCAAGCCATTTTGTGTGATGGCTTAAAAATCAATTGTTTTCCAAAGAAGGGGTAGCCAATGATTATTGAGTTAAAAAAGCAAGATTTTAAAAAGTGTATAAAGCTATTACACGACAATGGACTTATAGAAGTGAAGGCAATAATCCGGGGGTTCAATTCAGGTCGAGTCTTTGTGGATGATCTAATTTTTCCTTCCACAGGTTTTGTATGGCAAGGGAATAACGACGGTTTCATTTTTTTTGGAAATGAGAACAATCTTTCATTTAACCAAGAGTTGAATAGCTTTATTGAAGAGAAAATAAAACCCGAAGCAGCAAAGGTTGGTCTAAGGTGGTTTGAAGCACTTGGCGATCATGCTGATTGGCATAAAAGCTTAGAAGGAACTTTTCGACATCGCCCACTTGCTAGCTGGAATCAACGAGTTTACCAGTATAGGGGCAACTTCCATGCATTACCTAAAGAAGCTTTCTTACATAATGGATATAAAGTACATAAAATGGATCACTGTTTTTATGCTAATAAAGGAGTGACCAACATGGAAGTTATGGTGGATAAAGTTTTGAATTCTTGGTCTTCGATAAGGGAGTTTTTTAATAGTGGTATTGGGTATTGTGTCACTTTCAATAATGAAATTGTAAGTACTTGCTTTACTTTATTTACAGATGGAACATTACACGCTATTGCTATTGAAACGGCGAAAGAGCATCGTGGGAAAAAGTTGGCCCAGCATATAACCTTTCATTTCATTCAAGCATGCGTGGAAGCGAAAAAAATACCTTACTGGGACTGTGTGGAACATAATAAGCCGTCCATTGCAGTCGCAGAGGCTTGTGGATTCGAAATGGTTTTTAGATATTCCGGTTGTGAGTTCCCTATTCATCCATAAAAAGTAGCGCGATTAGAGAATCCTTATATTCTAACTAAAAATAAACCTGACAGCAGTACCACAAGCTGTTGGGTTTTATTTTCATGGTGGAAAATAGTTAGAAAAGCAATAAATGTCAAAAGTGAATCTTGGTAATTTGCTAAAATTAGGGGTAAGGAGGTCAAGAGATGAGTAACAATACTATAGTAAAAAGTATGATTGAGTATGTTGAAAACAGCCTACATAATGATTTATCCCTTGACCATTTATCAAAGGTTGCGGGTTACTCCAAATATCATTTCTTGCGATTGTTCCAGGCTGAAGTTGGTGTTACAGCATCCGAATATATCCGTTACAGGCGGATTGCGAATGCAGCCAAAAAGCTCATTTATTCCAATGATTCCATTCTGGAAATTGCATTATTTTACCGCTTTGAGACTCAGGAATCATTTACAAGATCTTTTAAAAGAACTTACAACCTCCCGCCTGGACAGTACCGGAGGATTATGAGCAGTATCCATCATCAACAGGAGGTGATAGCATTGAAAAATGAACAGATGTTAAAAGGGTGGTGTAATGAAACTGAGCCGTTCCAGCTGTTGGAATCGAATTCTATTGCCTATTTGTATATGGGTGGATTCTTCAGTTCCTATCTAAAGGATTACCAATCAGAAATAGATAAATCTAAAGGTCTCTTTATTGACTTAAGAAGTTACCCGGCGGATTTCGGAGTCTTTGAAATTGGCGAATACTTGCTGCCCGACAGTAGAGAATTTGCCAAATTTACTTATGGAAGTCTACAACATCCTGGTATGTTTAAGATGACAGACCCTGTACAGGTTGGTGAAGACAATGGACAACAATACAATGGAAAGATTGTCATTCTTATCAATGAAGTCACCCAAAGCATGGCTGAGTACTACGCGATGGCTTTCCGTACGGCCGAAAACGCAATAGTGATTGGAAGTACGACTGCAGCTGCGGATGGGGATATATCATTTCTCACTCTGCCGGGTGGCATTGAAACATCCATTACAGGCATTGGAGTGTATTATCCGGACGGCACGGAAACTCAACGGGTCGGAATTATTCCGGACATTTATGTGACGCCGACCATAAAAGGAATAAAAGAAGGAAGAGATGAACTAATAGAGAAGGCTATTGAGATTACTAATCAACCATAAGATCTTTTTAAAGAAGCACTTGGAACAGGTACAGTTCATACCTCTCCAAGTGCTTTTTTCCTTTATTATTTCGACGCTTTCTCCTTCAACTTCTCCGCCATTTCCGCTCCCATTTCTCTGGAACGTTCTGTCGCCCCTTCGATACAGCTCTCGAATGCTTCTGAAACTTTTCGTTCATCTAGAAGTGAAATCCCGCGCTGAGTCGTTCCTCCTGGACTTGTGACTTCTTTTCTTAAGACAGCTGCATCTTTATCTGTCTCTTGGAGCATGTGTGCGGCCCCAATCAAGGTCTGACTGACAAGCTTTTTGGCAACATCCACATCCAAACCTTGAGCCAATGCTGCTTTTTCCATCGCCTCTGCAATGTAATAGATATAGGCCGGGCCGCTTCCGGAAACGCCTGTTACGGCATGAAGCTGATCTTCTTCGACGATGGTGCATAGACCGATTGCGGAGAAAAGTGACTGCACCAGTACCAAATCTTCGTCCTTTGCAAAGTCGCCTTTGGCGATGGCAGTAGCAGATAGACCAATGGCAGCAGACGTATTCGGCATGGAGCGGATGACAGGCACATCTTGCTCAAAAAGGTCTTGGATGACTTCGCTCGAAATGCCCGCCAGTACGGAAACAATAAGCTGTTCTTTCTTTACGTAGGATTTAATTGCTTGAATTCCATCTTTGGCGTCCTTAGGCTTCATGGCCAAGAAGATTACATCTGCATCTTTTACTGTAGCTTCTTTATTTTCCATAATGGTTACGCCATACTTGTTTTCTAGGTTTTCTAGGCGGTGTTGATCCTGTTTGTTCGTCACCGTAATATCCTCTTTTGCACAGATTTCCTGTTTCAATAGTCCGGCCATAATCGCTTCAGCCATTGATCCGGCACCAATAAATGCTATCTTCATCGTTAACACGCTCCTTTAAGAATAGAAAAAAGACCTATCTGTCCTATATGTAAGGACGGATAGGTCTTATCCGCGGTACCACCTTGATTGGTTGGTTAAACCCAGCTTCGTTTCCCGTATCGTGGGAGGGCGATCAGGTTTTCCTGATTGTTCCTGGGTAGGTTCGAAAGAGCAGGGGATGAGGAGGTCTTTCAGCCGGTGAACCTCCATCTCTTTTCATCTTGCATCTTTCTACTGGTCCCAATCGTCACGTTATCATTTGTAATTTTATACATTATGCAACGGAAGAAAGGGAAAGTCAAGGGGATATTTGTCGCGATTTTAAGATTTTTTAGGAAGTGGTGGGCCGGCTATCTCCATGTATTAGTAAGCCTATGAAGCGCAAAATCAGCGGAGCGTGGGAAATCCGCGTGTCATAGAGGTTGTATGAAACGCAAAATTAGTGGAGCTGAGGAAATCTGCGTGTCATAGGGGTTGTATGAAACGCGAAATTAGTGGAGCTGAGGGAATTCGCGTGTCATAGAGGTTGTATGAAACGCGAAATTAGTGGAACTGAGGAAATTTGCGTGTCATAGGAGGTATACGTGATATGCAAATTCAGTAGCACGGACAAATGCTTAATCGCACTGGACGTTATTTCAAAAAAATGAACTGGGAAATTATATTAGTTATTGAGGAATACCCCTTTCTTTTTTTCCTTAATTAGTGCATTCTATAATTGAATGGTTATTCACTTATCCTTTTGGGTCAATTATTTTGTTATAATTTTATTAATCATTTCTTACATATATACATACAAAAACATGTTAAAAGGGGATTATGATGAACAAGGTTTCTTGTAAGCAAGAGATAAAGCAAATTACAATCCCGACCCCGTTTGCGGTTGGGGACGTACATACTTACATTATCATTACCGATAAAGTGACACTGGTGGATGCCGGAGTCAAGACTATGGAGGCTTGGGAAGTGTTTCAGCGTGAACTGAACAAGCACGGACTAAAAGTATTGGACATTGATCAGGTGATAGTGACACATCACCATCCAGATCATGTCGGCTTGCTGGATTACCTCCCATCCAATATTCCGGTTTACGGTCATAAGCGCGCCCATCCTTGGATGACCCAGGATCAGCGCTATTTTTCGATGCATGAAAGCTATTATAAAGGGCTTTTTGAACAGATGGGTGTGGATGAGCGTTTTTACCCATTGTTGCATTCTATTGATAAGCCTTTACGTTTTTCCTGTCATCGTGGCCTTACTTCCATTATTGGGGAAGGGGACCGGTTGGAAGGTTTGGCGAACTGGCGCATTTTTGAAACGCCAGGACATGCAAGCAGCCACCTTGTTCTTTTTGATGAAAAGAGCGGGACATTGATAGGGGGAGATCTAATTCTGGCAGATATTTCACCTAACCCGTTGGTGGAGCCGCCTTATGTTGGTGAATCCGATCGAAAGAAATCGATGCTCGAATACATACATTCCATTGAAAAAATGAAACGCTTGCCAATCACACGTGTTCTACCTGGTCATGGTGATATCGTTGAAAATGTACATGAATTATTGGAAACCCGTTTGAAGCAGCAGGATAAACGTGCAAACAAAGTGGAGGGTTTTCTTAAGGAGAAGTCTGCAACTGCTTATGAAATTTGTCAGTTTCTTTTCAAATCTGTCTATGAAAAACAACTGTTGCTAACGCTTTCTGAAACACTTGGTCAGATTGACTATCTACTTGAAAAAGGTTTGATTATGGAAGATGCTACTACTAAGCCATTTACATATAAAGCAGGAGGGATGTAAGCTGTGGCGAGTCTTAAAGGTAAATATATTGTAATCACCGGTGCATCAGGCGGTATTGGAAAAGCACTCGCACTTGAAGTAGCCAAGCGAGGAGCGACTCCTATACTGATGGCACGATCCCTGGATAAATTGGAGCAGGTGGCAACGCAGATACAGATGAACCATCAGGTAGATGCACTTTATTACCAGCTGGATGTCCGAAATCATGCAGATATTGAGCGGACGTTTAAGCAATTGATGACGGAGATTCCAGCTGTGGATGTGTTGGTGAACAATGCAGGATACGGTAAGTTTGATGATATTGCGGATCTGTCTCTGGATGATATGAGCGGAATGTTTGAAGTGAATGTATATGGTTTGATTGCCTGCACGAAAATGGTCCTGCCGTCCATGTTGGAGCAAAATCAAGGGCATGTCATCAATATCGCTTCACAGGCTGGCAAGATCGCGACACCAAAATCGAGTGTATATGCTGCAACGAAGCATGCGGTTCTAGGCTTTACCAACAGTATGAGAATGGAGCTTCATGATACGAATATCTTTGTAACATCTGTTAACCCAGGTCCAATTAGGACGGAGTTTTTCGATATAGCGGATGCATCCGGTAGTTATAAGCAGAAGGTAGACAAGTGGATGTTAGAGCCTGAAATTGTTGCAGCGCGCATTGCTGATGCGATGTTCACACGTACACGGGAAATTAATCTTCCTGGTTGGATGAATATGGCCAGTAAACTGTATCAGGTGTTTCCGGGAGTGGTCGAAAAGTTCGGCGGCAAGGCATTTCGACAAAAATAATCAATATTCTGTAACTTTTTATTTTATGTTTCGTCCAATAGGTCAAGAGGTGATAAGAGGATGAAAACACTAAAATTCATGTCATTGCTGGCTTGTTTCCTTCTTTTGTTTGGTTGTGGAACAGCTGGTGGCAACAACAACAGCAGCTTGGGTTCCAATCCGGGTTCAGGTGAAGAAATTCCGGATGAAGAACCGGTGGATGACGAGGAGCAGGCCGTCGAGGATCTGACAGGTTATATCGTTTCGGTTTCTGATGAAGGGCAAACACGTATTTTAGTGACGGGTCAGCACCCAAGCAGTGGCGGTTCTGGCACATCTGCTACCATGTACACCCTTGAAGAGAGTACGAAGGTGGAGAACTCTGAGGGTGAGACGTTGGAAGCAGCAGATTTAAAGACGGGAATGAAAGTGACAGTCTGGAACTCTGGCATCGTAGCCGAATCCTTTCCAGCCCAGTCTGGCGCCATAAAAGTGATGGTGGATGCGGACCAAGATGAGCATGAGCAACAGGCAGTTGCCAAGGCATTAGAAGAAGTGGAAGCAGGTAACCCGTGGCATGTCGAGGAAGTGTCAGAAGAGGGAGACCATCAATACAAGGTGACACTGAAGAATCTGTTGGATGACAGTGAGCCAGTGGAGATTACGGTTGAACTGGAAGAGGGATAATGCCCCTAGGAAAGACGTCTTGTGTGATTGGTGCAGGGCGTCTTTTGTTCATTTTGCAAGGGTTCCCCTCGTGTGGAGTAGTTTTTGTCGGTGTTTGTTGATATTTGTCGGTTCGCATGTATTGCTTTGAGTTTGGACAGTAAATAGGGGAGTTTGGCTTGTATTTTAAAAACTCGCTCGGACAGTATTAACCTCGATTCGGACAGTAAAAAGGTCTTCTTCGACAGTAAGTGGTAACAGAGTATGTTTTTTGTAAGCGTACACACTAAATGGAGGCATGATACATATGGATTTTATTTTGGAAGAGGAGAATTTAGGTGTTGAGGTCATTAAAGCAATTAAAATCGCGGATGTACCATCACTTAAGCGTTTACTTGCTGATCATCCCAACCTTGCCACGGCAAGAATAATTTCAAGAGGTTATCATGATGAAAATTCTGATACATTTGGTGTGTCCCGCACACTGCTTCATGTTGCCACGGACTGGCCTGGTCACTTTCCCGATGGAGCAGCAACTGTACGAACGTTGATTGAAGCCGGTGCAGAGGTGGATGCTAGGTTCACAGGGCACCACACGGAGACACCCCTTCATTGGGCTGCGAGCAGTAATGACGTGGAAGTGCTCGAAGCGCTTCTCGATGCAGGAGCGGACATAAATGCCACAGGAGCAGTGATTGCTGGAGGGACCCCGTTGGACGACGCCGTTGCCTTCGGACAGTGGAATGCAGCTCGCCGGCTAGTAGAGGCTGGAGCACAGACCAAACTGTGGAATACTGCGGCACTTGGGATGATGGATGAATTAAAAGCATATTTTGAAGTTGATCGGCTTCCTTCTGCTTTTGAAATCACGCAAGCTTTCTGGCTGGCATGTCACGGCGGACAGTTGAGTACGGCAAAGTACCTCCTTGATTGCGGTGCCGATATCAATTGGATCGGTTATGACGGATTTACTCCGCTCGACGCAGCAGTTCGTCGTGGAAATTCAGACAACAAACTAGTTGAATGGCTGCGCTACAAGGGCGCTCATTCTGCTGTGGAAATGGCGTAAGGTCTTTCTTTTTCAGATTCTTGGGTGGTCGTTCCATTTGACTTCTTCTGAGACCTGTTTCTGAAGACCTTCTCCCAAAGCCCCTGAAATCCGTACATTAATAGTGCCTTTATTAAAAATAGCCCAAATAACTGTTGACGGTTCATTTTCTTCATTTCAAATATTCCTATCCTTTCGAATACTGTAAATACAGGATACACAAACATTGCATCCACAAATGCATTCAATAGGAAGTACAAATAGAATCTGCCGTATGTTAGGCGCAATATCCAAAGCGAACCCGCAAAGAACGGACCAACTATGAATGCAAACTCATTTACAAAATATGGAGGGATTTTTTTATAAATCGCCCACCACTTATATTTTTCTGCAACAATACTTTCTAATGCGATCAATATAGACATAAACACAGTTCCTGGCAAATAGCGTTTAAAGTGTTGCTTCCCAAGAAAAGGGAGCGTCAGAATAGAGATGAATACCATAATCCATAATACCAGCACAGGTTTTTTCTTCATAATGCCCCTCCTCTTGGTGATGACCTTCTGCTTTTATCTTGTGTAATTGTATGGGATTTATGAATTAATTTACCCTTCACAACTGTATGTAACTAAAAAAGCACTGTTCCTTATTGGACTAGTGCTTACCATTTACTCAAATATTCATATACCGCATCATTGATTGCCTCATGCACATCCGATTCTTGATTTAAGTTAATCATCTTCTTCACTTCTTCTGCCATCTTTTCATATTCCACATCACTAAGCGGAATGGAATCAAAATCATGTTGATATTGAATAAAGCAGTTTCGTATCATCTTTTTTAATAAATTTCTTTCCACATCGTTCACCTCAATCTGTCATTATTATAACGGTTTTACAGTGTGTTAGTAGGCAAAAATGACATTTGTCGAAATATGTAGTGGAATTTACCATTGAAACCGAACGTATATTCGCTTATTATTGGGTATATACTACTAATGCGAACATACTTTCTGTTTTAGTGAGGTGTAAAGGTTCGTGGACATGGATTACAGCAAGATGCCAAACAACAAGATTTTGTGTGTAGATATGAAAAGTTTTTATGCCAGCTGCTCTGCAGTAATGATGGGTCTTGATCCGCTCACCTGCTATTTGGCGGTTGTTGGGGATACGGAACGGCAGGGGAGCGTTGTACTTGCAGCCTCGCCCATGCTAAAAAAAGAGTTTGGAATTAAGACGGGTTCACGCCGATTTGAAATTCCGAACGACAAACGCATCCATATTGTAAACCCGAAGATGGCAACCTATCTGCGCATCTCCACAGAAATCACCCGACTTTTCAACCGATATGTCCCAAAGGACGCCATCCATACTTATAGTGTCGATGAAAGCTTCTTGCAAGTTGATGGGGTAGAGGCGCTTTGGGGAGATGCCACCACGATTGCTCAAAAAATAAAAGAGGACATGGAGCGGGAGTTTCAGCTGCCATGCGCTATTGGAATTGGTCCCAATATGCTCATGTCAAAGCTTTGCCTGGATCTTGAAGCAAAGAAGAAGGGCATAGCGGAGTGGACCTATGACGATGTGAAAACCAAGCTTTGGCCGCTTTCCCCTCTCAGTGAAATGTGGGGGATTGGATCCAGAGTACAAAAAACGTTAAACCGAATGGGAATTTTCAATGTTGGACAGCTCGCGAATTATCCCCTCGAGCTGCTGGAGAAAAAATTTGGTGTGATGGGAAACCAGTTGTACTATCATGCCTGGGGGATTGATTTATCAGACCTTGGCGCCCCTATTATTCAGGGGCAGATCAGCTTTGGTAAAAGCCAGATTTTAATGCGCGACTATACTGATCCGAAAGAGGTTAAACAGGTTATCTTGGAGATTTGTGAGGAAGTTGCAAGAAGAACACGCCATCATCGCAAGGCAGGGCGCACCATCAGCCTTGGAATTGGCTACAGCCGCGATGAACTGGGAGGAGGATTCCACCGCTCGCGGACAATGGAACGCGCCAGCAACGTCACGATGGACTTATACCGTACTTGTCTTGAGTTATTTGAGGAAAACTATGAACCAAAAACCGTCCGGAAAATTGCTGTGTCCCTCTCCAATATTGTGGAGGACAGTGAAATGCAATTGAATCTGTTTGAACTCGAACAGCCGAAAAAGCGTGAACTCGGCTATGTGATGGACACCATCCGCGGGAAATACGGAACTAATGCGCTACTGCGGGCTGTGTCCTATACCAATGCCGGAACGGCCGTGCACAGAAGCAGGTTGGTTGGCGGACATAAGGCTTAGGATATTTACAATAGCTAGAACTTGAGAAAGGAATGTGGATGATGATACGAGACCGTGGAACCATTAAATGGACGTCCATGATGCTGCCAGAGCATGTCAAAATGCTGCGCGATTGGACCAAAGAAGACCTATACCAAAGCAAGCCGGAAATGGATGAACAGCGGCTTGAAGAAATGAACGAGCTGTTTTGCGAAGCCATGGAAACGGGTAAGGAAGTAACCATTACCTATTATGAAAAAAGAAGATACCATCTGTTTGTTGGAGCGGTGCATCATCTTGATGCCTACCAAAGACGATTGCACGTGGTCGATAAATTCGGCGAAGCCGGCAGTCTGTGCGTAGATGACATTTTGGATATTTCCTAACATAAAAAAACATCCTTCCCATATGTGAGGAAGGATGCTCCATTATTATTTCTTTTCAAAATACCCAAGCGCCAAAATGGCCTCGAATACTTCTTCGCCTTCATCAGAAGTAACTTCCACTTCCTGGCCTGGCTGAAGCGCAAGCGCTAAGACACCAAGCAAGCTCTTCGCATCGACTACCCAATGCTCCTTTTTGAACAAAACCGTTCCGGAATAAGAACTGATTGTATTGACAAGATTGCTTGCAGATTCGGCAAAAATAGGTTTTAAAACTGTAAGTACCATATGTATCTACCCCTTTTGTTATGTGATACTTCTAGTATAGAGAAAATAATGGAAACAACAAGAGAAAAATATTGATATGAATGGAAGAAAAGGAGATGAACCAGAGGATGAGAGTTGAAATAACCGAAAAAACACCACAAAAACTGCTGACCAAAGCGAGTGGCTTTTTAGAAGGCTACACGCACACCCTGAATCCCTATATCGGCTGTGCCTTTGGCTGCTCCTACTGCTATGTCAGACAGAGTCCGGTTGGCTTGTTCCGAAAACAGGAATGGGGAACCTGGGTGGATGTAAAGAAGGATGTCAAAGAGAAGCTCGCAAAAGAACTGCGACTGTTGCGGAAAAAAGGACAACCCATCAGTATTTTTATGTCATCCAGTACGGACCCTTATCAACCGGTGGAACAAAAGGAAGAGGTTACCCGAACCCTTTTAGAAGTAATGGCAGAAGAGCCACCTGACTTTCTTTTTGTTCAAACAAGAAGCTCATTGGTTACTAGAGACATCGACCTCCTAAAGAAATTGGGAGACCGCGTGATGGTAAGCATCACAGTAGAAACAGACCTAGAAGAGGTGCGTAAGAGGTTTTCACCAGCAGCACCGCCAATCCCTGCAAGGCTTAAAGCATTAAAAACGTTACATGAAGATGGAGTGCGAACCCAGGTTGCCATTGCACCGGCCTTACCGTTTTCCGAAGAATTCGCGTTAAAGCTTGGGGGAATAGTGGATAGGGTTTGTGTGGACGATTTTACAGGGGACGGAAGTGGAGGAAAGCGAACAGCCCGTCTAGGTGTTTATGAAAAGTATGAGGAAGTAGAAAAAGAAAAATGGCTAGATGGAGATGTTCAGCAAGATGTATTTGAAAAGGTACGTGAAGTGTTTCCTGAAGAACAAGTTGTCCGAAGTCCAGAGGGGTTCTTTCCGCCGAAAGCAAAATAAGATGCAAAAGCTTAGAAAGCCGAATTAACGAAAGAAATGTAATAAACACAAAAATGCTCACTTACGATACAATAGAAAAGCAGTTTTAATATTGAGGTGATAGATATGATGATAACCCTTGGCGATCTAATCTTTCAATTGTTTGCTTTTCTTGTCCCGTTAACCTTTATTATTGTAATTATAGTAATGGTGCGTTCTTCTACTAGGAAGAGAGAGCAGATAGAAAAATTGGAAGCAAGAGTAGAAGACTTGGAAAGAAGGATAAAGTAAAGGAGGGCACCAAATGGACAGCATCATTTTCGATTTAGACGGCACATTGTGGGACTCTGTGGAAACAGTATTGATAGCATGGAATAAAGTTCTGAAAAATGATAATCGGATTGAGAAAGAGTTAACAAAAGAGGATTTCAAAGCTACCATGGGGCTGCAAATGCATGAAATAGAAAAGATTTTCTTTCCAGATATAGAAGAAACGTATCGTACTCAATTGTCGAATAAATGTTGCGAAGCAGAGACAGTGCTTCTAGAGCAAAAAGGAGGTCAGCTCTACGAACAGTTAGAAGAAGTGTTAGAGAGCTTATCTCAAAAGTACAAACTTTTTATCGTGAGTAATTGCCAAGAAGGATACATAGAAGCTTTTTATAAATACCATCAATTGAAGACACATTTTATCGACTACGAGAATCCAGGCAGAACAGGACTCTCAAAAGGTGAAAATATTAAATTAATCATGGAACGCAATCAACTTGAGAGCCCTGTATATGTAGGAGATACACTTGGAGACCAACAAGCAGCGAAGGCGGCGGGTATTCCTTTTGTCTACGCTAGCTATGGCTTTGGAGAAGTGGAAGAATATGATTATATTATTCATTCACTTAATGAACTGCTGGAAATTTTTTAGCTTTCATTTACGTAAAAACCTTGAAGGAATGTTCATTCCTTCAAGGTTTTTATTATGCAACGATATGCGTCGTGTAATTTTGATATTGACGGTTTAGAAGGGGAGGTGTATAGTGAATGATGCAAATAGTAATCATTACGCTTTGTTGTGCGATTCTTTAAAAAGACAAAAAACAGGCATGGTGTTTAAATCGTAATCATTCTGTTATACAGGGTTTTGTAAGGCCTTTTCTAGGAGGGGGAGTATTGAATAAAGGGATCCTACTTGCCATTGCGTCATCATTAACATTTAGCATAATGAATGTTTTTGTTAAAGCTGCAAGTGAAACCATTCCAGTATCTGAAATAGTATTTTTTCGTAGCTTTATTGGGGCCTTTCTTATTTTCTTCCTTATGCGAAAAGCGAAAGTAGCGTTTTCCAAAAATGGCATCCCGATGCTAGTTCTACGTGGAGCCCTTGGAGCACTTTATCTGTTGGCTTATTTTTACACCATTGCCCATATTCCTCTTGGGGATGCAAGTATTCTCGCGCATTTATCGCCCTTCTTTGCCATCATGCTTTCCGGCTATTTTCTGAAAGAGAAAATGAACAGAAACATGTTTATGCTGTTCCCTCTATTCATTTTGGGTGCGATGCTTTTGATAAACCCATTTAGTTATGATTCGTACACTGTTTATGCACTAGTCGGTGTTCTCAGCGCTTTTTTAGCGGCATGTGCAGCCACCTCGATTCGTTATTTGAGCACGAGACATCATAGGTACGAGATTGTTTTTTATTTTCTTGCAACAGGTACACTTGTTTCTCTCCCTCTTATGTGGAATGAGTTTGTGTGGCCGACGCCTCTTGGATGGTTCTACCTACTCTGTATCGGAGTGGTGTCACTGATAGGACAGCTCGTGTTAACGAGTGCATTTACACATGAAAATATCATGGTAGTGGAGGTTGTTCGATACATAGGAATTTTCTTTAATGTAATGTGGGGATTTGTTTTTTGGGGAGAGACTTTAGGAGTCCTCTCACTAGTTGGCGGTGCATTAATCATTGGCGCATCCATTGCGCTTTCCAAACAGAAAATGCCTGAAGCTAAAATCAAACCGAGTCTTGCTAAGGCTGAATAGTTAAAGGCAGTTTCCGTATACTTTGTTGCTTTTTCGATAGTTTAAACCAACCGTTACATTCCTTACTGTCGTGCTCTTTTCCCGGCTGGATCGAATAAACTACATGCCTTTTTTAGAGTAGATATGCTGTAAAAAGTCCAATTGCCGACTTTTTACTACTGAATAGCAACAATTTTTGAGAAAAGAGCCTAGTTAAAAGGAGAGAAAAATATGAAATCAAAAAAATTACGGATATTTTCCATTTTCATCGTATTGTTATTAACAATCACAGGTTGCAGTAGTGCAAATGAAAAAACAACATCACAAGAATCCAACGAAAAGTCTGTAACGATGCTATTCAGTTTTGCTTCCAAAACAATGGATCCGCATCAGGACTGGATGGGGGTGCGTGCTGGAGTGGCCGAAACATTGGTTCGAATTGATGAAAACCTGGAAATTCAGCCGTGGCTGGCAGAAGCATGGGAGAGAAAAGAAGAAAAAACCTGGACATTTAAGATTCGGGAGGGTGTTACCTTTCATGATGGGACCCAAGTTGATGGAGAAGCGGTGAAAGCATCCTTTGAACGAGTGCTGGAAACGAATGAAGCCATCTCATCTAGTTTGAAAATCGAGTCAATGGAAGCAGACGGACAGGAGATAACGTTTATCAATACAGAGGAATACCCGGCCTTTCTTTCCGAGCTGGTACATACAAATGCCTCCATCGTTAAAGCGGATGTAGAAAATATGGATGAGCAGCCGATAGCAACTGGCCCGTTTAAGGTCACAAGCTTCACCTCAGAAACGGAAGTGAACTTAGAAAGGTATGAGGATTATTGGGACGGAGCAGCAAAATTGGATCAAGTGAAAATTAAATTCAATTCAGATGGAAATGTTAGAGCACTCGCTCTTCAATCAGGTGAAGCAGATATTGCCTATCATCTTCCACCTGAGTCGTTGGAGCCGATTGAAAGCAACGATAAACTAAGGGTTGAGTCGGTACCAAGCCTTCGAGTCCATTTTCTACTCTATAACAACGCTAACCCTGCACTGCAGGATGTAAATGTGAGAAAAGCATTGGACCTATTAGTGAACCGTCCAGTAGCAGTAGAGGAAATTATGAACGGTCACGCAACAGAGGCGGCAGGCCCATTTAATCCTAACTTTGCATTTGCGGGTGAAACGGAACCAACCAGCTATGACCCTGAAAAGGCTGAAGAACTGTTGAAAGAGGCAGGCTATCAGAAGAACGCGGACGGAAAGATGGAAAAAGACGGAGAGGTGCTCACGCTTAAGCTGGCAACGTACCCAGGAAGACCTGAGCTTCCATTGCTTGCTCAATACCTGCAGGGCGAAGCTGCATCTGCCGGAGTTAAAATAGAAATTGTCACCATCGAAAACATTGATAGTTATTTATGGGAGAAACAGGATGAGTGGGATATGGTGACTTACTCTAACCTGACAGCTCCCCGTGGGGATGGCGGTTACTTCCTTAATGTTGCTTATTTGCCGGAGGGGGCGTTGAATCCTGGCCAAATTAATATTCCGGAATTAAATGAATTAACCCAACAATTAAACACTACAGCAGATCCGGAAAAAAGAATGGAGCTACAGAAAGAAGCTGTGGCTGTTATACAGAAAGAGGTTCCACACTCCTTCATCTTGCACCCACACATTATCGTAGGCGTAAATGATAGAGTGAAAGATTGGGAGCCAGGATCAGAAGAATATTACCTAATAACAAACAAGATGGATGTAAAATAAAATGATGAAGTGAAAGTATCCTAGATGCTTTCACTTTTCTTCATGAAAAGAAGTGGGTGGAAAAATGCGACAGGTTGTTTCTATTATCGGCTCAAGGTTATTTCAATTGACTATTATGATTTTGATGCTTTCCTTCGCAACATTTGTCCTGATGAAAATAGCCCCGGGAGATCCGGTCAGGGCATTATTGAAAGTGGATGATGTTGTATCCACCACAGAGGATAAAGAAAGGGTCATGAAAGAATATGGATTTGATAAACCGATTTTAATCCAATATGTCCAATGGCTATGGAATGTAGTTCAATTGGATTTAGGAGAGTCTATTATCTCTAAGCGGCCTGTATTGGATATCATTTTGGATAGACTCCCAGCAACCTTCGCCTTATCCCTAGGAGGCCTGATTGCCCTTTTTGTTATTGCTGTGCCCCTCGGTGTACTTGGGGCGGTATATGAAGGAAGGTGGCCGGATTATATCAGCAGATGGTTTGCCATACTCGGTGCATCCATCCCTAGCTTTTGGCTTGGGTTACTACTCATCTACTTTTTTTCATTAAAGTGGAATCTGCTGCCAGTTATGGGGAAGGGAACACTTGCCCACTTTGTCCTGCCTTCTATCACCCTAGGGATTGCAATGGCACCTTTATATATAAAATTACTGAGGGAAAGGCTCGTTTCTACCTTGCAGAGTACATATATCGAATCGGCTTATGCGCGGGGATTGGGAAAAGGAAGAATCCTTTTATTTCATGCTTTACGCGGTAGTCTCGTACCCCTTGTAACTATGTTTGGCTTGAGTATTGGGAGTCTTCTCGGAGGGATTACCGTAATTGAGATTCTATTCTCCTGGCCGGGTATGGGAGAAATGATTGTTCAAGCAGTGATGCAACGGGATTATCCGTTAATCCAAGGATACATTATGGTGATAGGTCTCTTAGTGGTCATGACCAATTTAATGGTTGATTTGCTCTATTTGATCATAGATCCACAGATTAGGCATGGAAGGGAGATAAGTTAATGGAAAGCATGACGATAAAATGGAAAAGTACTAGTCTTCTTCGTAATCCTAATCTAGTGATTGGTTCCATTCTTGCGAGCTTACTGACTGGTGTCATTTTGTTTGGAAGCGCAATGGCTCCCCATGACCCTTTCCAAATAGATATGGGAAATAGGCTTAAAGAGGCTTCATCCATCCATTGGCTTGGGACAGATCAATTGGGCAGAGATGTCTTTTCAAGAATTTTGTATGGAGCCAAATTAACCATCGGGCTTGGATTGCTTGCGATTTTCCTTGCGATTGTAATTGGTGTTCCTATCGGCCTCCTCTCCGGTTACATAGGAGGGAAAGTAGATGCCGTTTTCATGAGAATAATAGATGGTATTTTGGCATTTCCCGATTTTATCCTGGCAATAGCTATTGCCGGCATTTTGGGTCCGAACCTGACCAATATTGTGCTCGCCATCATTTTAGTCAGATGGATCATGTACGCGAGGGTTGTCCGAAGTCTGGTTATGGCAGAAAAGGAAAAAGAGTATATTCTTGTGTCTAAGATTTCTCATTCTAGTACATGGAAAACAATTCGCATGCATCTTTTTCCACAAGTGTTACCGGAGATCATTGCGATGGCAGCCATTGATGTAGGTAAGGTGATACTCATGATCTCTGCCTTATCCTACATCGGACTTGGAGCACAACCGCCAATTCCGGAATGGGGGGCCATGTTGAATGAAGGGCGAGGATATTTTCAAGCAGTGCCTTCCCTCATGATTTATCCTGGTCTTGCCATCATGATAACCGTCTTAACATGCAATTTATTGGGAGATGGATTAAAAGATCACTTTGACATTAGAAAGGGCAGTGATAATCGATGAGTGAACCATTGCTTACTATTGAAGAATTAGTCGTAGAAACACACAATGAGTCTAAAGCAATCATTAGCAGATTAAATCTACAGATTGCTAAAGGGGAAATGATTGGTTTGATAGGGGAAAGTGGTTGCGGGAAAAGCATGACGGCTAGAGCCATCTTGAACCTGCTTCCAGGACAAATGAATGTAAAAGGGAAGATCCTCTATAAAAATAGAAATCTATTAGGTCTGTCACATCAGGAACACCGTAAGCTTCTTGGGAAAGAGATAGGAATTATTTTTCAAGATTACAGAGGGAGTTTCACGCCTTTTATCCGAATAGGAAAACAAATAATGGAAACCATACAGGCGCATCATTCTCTCTCCAAAAAAGAAGCAAGAAAAATAGCATTGGATGTACTTACCGAAATGGGTTTAGAAGCAGAAAGAGTCTATAGAAGTTATCCATTTCAATTAAGTGGAGGGCAGGTACAAAGGGCTGCTATAGCCATGTCCCTAGCATTGAAGCCCTCATTGCTAATATGCGATGAGGTGACCACTGCGCTTGATGTCATGAGTGGAGAAAAGGTATTGGATTATATTGAAAAGATGAGAAAGGAGACGGGGTGTGCGGTTATGATGATCACACACGATCTTACCCAGGCTTACAAGCGGACGGATAGGATATATGTGATGGAACATGGTGAGATTGTAGAAAGTGGAACTCCCGAAGTGATTCGATGTCATCATCAACACCCTTATACGAAAAAATTATGCGGTTGTGTATTGGCTCTACCTGGAGAAAAAAATGTGGTGGAGTCGAATAGGGAGAAGGTGATGTCCATATGAGTCAATTAATTGTAGAGAAGCTCGCGATCGAATATTCCAAAGGCGTTAAAGCCCTAGACAATGTGTCTCTCGCAGTAAATAAAGGGGAGTGTGTTGGGATTGTAGGAGAAAGCGGTAGTGGAAAGAGTACGCTTGCGAAGGTACTATTGGGTCTTCAACCTTATAAGGAAGGTTATATAGCATTTAACGGGAATCCAATTGTGCCAAAAAAGAAACAGGCGTTGCGGGAGTACCGCAGACAAGTCCAAATGGTATTTCAAGACGCTAACAGCACTCTTAATCCCAAACTTCCAATATGGAAAAGTGTTTTGGAACCATTAGATAATTTCAAGGAGGTTCAGCCCTCTTTTCTAAATAGAAAAGAGGCATCCCGCAAAGAATTAGCGAAAGTACTCCTTGAAATGGTGGGTCTAGGCGGGCATCTGTTGGAGCGGTTTCCAGGCGAGTTAAGTGGAGGGCAAAAACAGCGTGTTAGTATTGCCAGGGCACTAAGTCTAGAACCAGGCCTTCTAGTTTGTGATGAACCTACCGCAAGCCTTGATGTTACCGTCCAAAAGCAAATCCTACAGTTACTAAAGAACCTTCAAGAAAAACAAGAAATGACGATACTTTTCATTTCGCATGATATAAGAGCTGTCACCTTTTTATGCAACCAGATAATCGTCTTAAAAAATGGAATTGTAGTGGATCGGTTCCCATTGGAAGACCTATACCACGATAAGCGGCATCCATATACGAAGGCATTGATTAAGGCTGCTTCGTTTTAAGGACAGAAAGGAAAAGAAGGAATGAATATAGTAGTAGCAAAAGAGAAAGCAGCCTTTAGTAACAGGCAGTATGTAGCATTGGCATTTCCCCTAATTATTGCTGGAATTACCACACCGCTAATCGGAGCGGTCGATACGGCGGTTGTTGGAAGGCTGCCTGATCCCTCTTCCATAGGTGGAGTGGCAATTGGTGCTGTTATCTTCAATACTATGTACTGGCTTCTTGGATTTTTAAGAGTAAGTACAAGTGGCTTTACTGCACAGGCACATGGCTCAAATAATACCAATGAAACTATATTAACTTTACTAAGGCCGATGATTATCGCAATAATATTTGGCTTGTTTTTTATCATTTTTCAAAAGCCGATCTTACATATTGCAATAAATGTAATTGGAGGGAGCGAAGCGGTATCTTCCTTTGCCTCCACCTATTTTTCCATTCGCGTTTGGGGTGCCCCGTTTATCCTTATAAGCTATGTGTTTATTGGGTGGTTAATCGGAATGGGCAAGGTACGGCTATCCCTTGCCACCCAACTCGTTATGAATGTGATGAACATAGTCCTTAGCATTGTATTTGTATTGGTTTTAGGACTGGGGGTGGCTGGAGTAGCCTATGCCACACTTATCTCTGAAATAAGTGTGGTTCTCTTTGGTGGATTCGTCATTGCCAGACATAACAAAATAGGGTTCTCCAGCGTAAAGCTTCGCATGATTTTAAATCCAGATCCTTTGATGAAAATGATAAAAGTAAATAGGGACCTCTTTTTAAGAACGGTATGTTTATTGGTTATGACCGGAATTTTCACATCCAAGGGTGCCGGTATGGGAGAAGTAACACTCGCGGCAAACGCAATTCTGCTTCAAATTCATTATATAATGGCTTATTTAATTGGAGGATTTGCAAATGCCTCCAGTATTTTGACGGGCAGGGCTGTAGGAAGAAAAGATTCATTCCTATTTAAAAGAGCTGTAAATCTGTCTGCAGTATGGGGGTTAGGAACTGCTGTCATGCTGGCTATCATCATGATGCTATTTGGAGATGGTATTGTCACATTGTTTACTAGTATAGACTCGGTGAGGGCAATGGCCATTGAAAACTTGGTGTGGTTGGTGATATTCCCGTTTGTGGGTTTTTGGGGTTTGCAACTAGAAGGGATATTTTCAGGGGCAACAGACGCGAAGTCTATTAGAAACTCTATTTTCCTTGCACTACTTCTATTTTTGTTGGTCATCTGGTTATTCGTACCGACACTTCAAAATCAGGGAATCTGGCTGGCTTTTGTTGTATTCAGTCTGGGACGCTCTATCTTTTTGTTTCTTTACCTTCCGAAACTCCAGCGACTACATTTTTCATAATAGCAAGGAGGGGGGAGTGTTTTCCCCCTCAAGGCTTTACTGGTGGCGGCTGCGCCAAATCAGTCGTTCAATACCTGAGCAGCCCGCACACAGGACTCAAAATTGCCTTTATGTGAAGCATCACAGTAGGGTAGCTTTTTAGATAGGCCGCAACGGCACAAAGTGAATGCCGGCTTGTCCTCAAATTTGTTTCCTTCTGCATCGATTAACTCCACATCACCGGTTACACGAAAGCCTCCATTATCCATTACTTTAATTGTTACTTTTGACATTGGTAATCTCCTCCTTCTTATAAAGATATTAGTATCGTACCTACAATTATCCATTTTGACAACAAGAACTTATCCACTACCATCCTTTCCTAATGCCTTCTAGTTATACTAATGAGCAATATATGGTACAATCAGGCTAACAATGAAACAGTTGGAGGCATGAAACGTGAAAGTAACGTTCACAGAGAAAGCAGCAGAAAGAGTAAAAGCAAAGCTTGAAAACCAAGAAGGAAAATGGTTGAAGCTAAAATATGATACAGATGGATGCGGATGTGTCGTTAGCGGAGTTTCCGCACTATGGATCACACCGGAAAAAGACGATGACGATGTAGAGCTAGAAACAAACATAGGACCATTACTAATGGAAAAGTCCAAGCTTGTCTTTTTTGATGAAGACATGAAAGTCGATTTTGTGGAAAGTGCAAACTGCTATATGTTGAAATGTCCGAGTCAGATTCTAAATCCACGTATGAGTTTATTGGTAGTGGAGGGAGCAAAATGAGCAATGGGGGTAAAATCAACTCATTGAAAAATGTGGCCCAGTCCAAAACATGGGCTTCATTTTTAAATCACAATCATCCATACAGCCTGTTGCACTGGTCGATTGGTGGCATTAATCATGAAGACAAAGATGTATGGCTGCTTCAGGATGAAGTAACATTTGAGGTTCAAGAGTTTGAGAATTTGGATGTTGCGGTTGAATGGATCTCGGAAAATATGGACGGGATTACGGATGTGCTAGGGTAAGGTCGGTCTAGCGGAAAAGTCGGGGAACTTTGTTCTTCGGCTTTTTTGTGTATCGGCGAGAGATAAAGAACTATAAACAAATCTCCTATATTCTCGGAGAATATGGAACCAATTATTTACACCTCACCCAATCTTCTCTATAATAACAGTTATAATTTTCAGAATGGGGCCAAAAATATGAAAAAAGCAATTGAGGTAGAGAACTTATCAAGAACATACAAAATGAAAGGGGATAAAAAGACGGCACTTAATCAAATAAACTTCGAGGTCATGGAAGGGGAAGTGTTTGGACTTCTTGGACCGAATGGTGCAGGGAAAACCACCACGATAAAAATTTTGACGACGTTGCTTTTACCATCTGCAGGAAGCGCCAAAGTGCTAGGGTATGACGTGGTAAAAGAAGGCAGTAAGATCAGAGATAAAATAAACTTCGTCTACGGAGGGGAGCGCGGAGTTTACGGCCGTCTTACAGCAACAGAGTATATGCACTATTTCTGCACTCTTTATAAAATACCAAACAAAGAGCAGTCCCATCTGATTACCAAGTTACTAGAACTTGTAGGATTGATAAAGGCAGAAAACCAGAAAATACATACATACTCTAAAGGAATGGTACAACGACTACATATTGCAAGATGCTTGATCAATGACCCGAAAATAATCTTCCTTGATGAGCCGACAATAGGGCTAGATCCGATTGGTGCAAGACTTCTCCGCGATATTGTGAAAGACCTTGCCCAAAAAGGTATTACCATCATTTTAACGACACATTACATGCAAGAAGCGGATGAGCTGTGTGATCGAATTGCGTTTATTAAAAATGGAGAAATCAGTATGATTGGTGACCCGACACATATTAAAGAGAGTTGCAACCATCTAAAGCTGTTTGAAGCTACTATGCAAGTATATGATACTGGCAAACTAAAAGAGGATAAGTTCCTGCAACAGGTAGACGTGACAGAAATTAAAGCGCCTTATTACTCTGTTATGTTTCAGGTGGGAGTGGAAGAAGCCCATTTGGAGCAATTGAATGAATATCTTGCAAAGTATGGCGATGTCATTAAGCTTGAACGACGTGAGATATCGTTAGAAGATGCGTACGTACACCACATGAAGGATGTGGGGTGACGAGCATGAATTTTTTCTTCTTATTAGGAAGAGAGCTCAAATATTTTACTAACTTTCAAAACAAAATGTATCAGTTCCTACTATTTTTCCAGCCCTTGATGTTCCTGGCTATCGTCTATTTCCTGCAGCAAATGCGTGGGGATGTAAACGTAGAGAAGTTTGTAGTGGCATCTGCCTTGATTAGCATGTGGAGTTATGTGCTTTATTCTTCAGGATCGGCGTTAATTGCACAAAAATGGAGCGACACATTGAAGCTTTTGATTGCAGCGCCGGTCTCTTTATTCCAAGTGATTTTGACAAAGGCGATCAGTAATGCATTTATCGCTCTTTTATCCATGATTCTAAGCTTTGTATATGCAAGATTCATTTTTCAATTGCCGATCGGAATACCAAATTATTGGCTGTTTTTCCTTTCCGTTCTGGTACTGTTATTTTCATTAAGTGTTGTCGGCATGATACTTGCCATGGTATTTGTTGCGTTCCAAAATGTATTTGATTATCAGAATTTAATTTTGATCCCGGTTCTTTTAATATGTGGAGTGTTTTTGCCGGTGGACAGTTTGCCATGGATTTTTAGAGCGGTAGCATATGTTATTCCGATGACGTGGGGCATTCAGGGGGTATATGAAACCCTTGCATTGTCACCGCAAATGTTTACGACCATGGGCGTTGCATTACTTGTAAGTGTTGTGTATTTTCTGCTGTCCATTTTCATCATCAAAAGAATGGAAATGGTGCTAAGAAACCATGGCAGTCTGGGGGCCATATAAATGATACTGCTAAACAAATTCGGCTTTACTTATCTATCTTATAAAGCCCTATACTCATTTCAAACATTGAGATTGTTTATTCTCTTCAGGGTTCTGGATCCTTTCATGCACTATTTATTTTTTGCCACATTGGTAAGTGCGATTGCGGGTCCTGAGTATTCGTCCTATGTTGTACTTGGTAACGTTGTTTTCTATACCGGCCGGACGATGATGATTAATTTTATGTCGATGTTCAGGGGGGAGAGGCAATATGGGACATTGGAGTTGAATATTGCCTCCCCAACTTCAACGTTTGTCATCATCTCAAGAAAAGCGATAGTGCCGTTGCTGGACGGATTGTTTGTTTTTATAGTAGGGCTTATCATCGCGAGGTTATTGTTCGGTATTGTATTGCCGCTCGAGCAACTCGGTCATTTGCTCCTTCTATTTGTCGTCACTATGTTTTCCTTGTTAAGTTTTTCGTTACTTTTTGCATGTGTAAGTTTATTGTTTTCTAATGTAAACTTGTTTGTGAATTTCATGATCGCCTCACTTCAGGTTTTCTGTGGAGTGAATTTTTCGGTCAGCCTGCTTCCAGGACCGATGGAGGCTGTGGCAAGAGTATTGCCTCTTACCAACAGCATAGAAGCGATTCGATCCATTTATCAGTTGGAAAACAATGCAATAAGTCCGCTCTTGTTAAATGAGTTAATGGTAGGTACCGCGTATTTCATGATTGCCCTCTTACTGGTCAATGTAATGGAACGGCTTGCAAGAAGACAGGGAGCTTTGTTTAAAAATGTGTAAGGGTGAAAGGAGTAACCAATGAAATTTTTCCGGTTTGATAAAGAAGTAGGTTTTCCGATAAAGCAATACGATTCACAGGCTTCCCATTTTATAAAAGTAAGTAGAAACAAGCACGAGAATAGTATAGGATTTATTCAATTGGATGCTGGCGGTGTGGTGGGATATCATCAGGCAACCGTGCAGCAGTTGTTCATTGTTGTCCAAGGGGAAGGGTGGGTAACTGGAACAGACAGAGAAAGAATCTCCATAAAAAGTGGGGAGGGAGTCATGTGGGATAAGGGAGAATGGCATGAATCAGGAAGCGAGAGCGGGATGCTTGCGTTGGTAATTGAGTCTGAAACATTAGATACCTCCCTTCTTCAAGAAAAATAAACAACGAAATAGAGGAGCAGATAACAATGCAAGCAATAATTTTTGACATGGACGGAACTCTTTTTCAAACAGATAGAATACTAGAGTTGGCTTTAGATGATACATTCAGTCTTTTAGCGGAAATGAATGTTTGGGAGAAAGAAAAGCCAACTCCCATTGATACCTACAGAAGAATTATGGGAGTACCCCTTCCTGTGGTGTGGGAAACCCTTTTGCCGTCACATTCACTCAAAATTAGAGTCATGGCAAATGAGCTATTCCATGACAAACTGATAGACAATATTAAGAATGACAAGGGAGCACTTTATCCTGGTGTAACTGATGTTTTAGAATTTTTGAAGAAGGAGAACTTGGATTTATACATAGCAAGCAATGGACAGACTCCTTACCTTAAAGCGATAGTGGAGCAGTATGGTCTGAACCGATGGGTGACAGAAGTATTCAGTATTGATCAGATTGAATCGCTGGAAAAAACGGAGCTGGTAGGGGAAATTATCAGAAAATATGCCATTGAATATGGAGCGGTAGTTGGGGATCGCCTCTCTGACATAAATGCGGCAAAACAAAATGGGTTAACGGCTATTGGATGCAGGTTTGATTTTGCACAAGAAGACGAGTTGGCGCAAGCCGATATGGTAATAAATAGTTTGGAAGAGTTAAAAAAGATAGCCTTTCAAATGGTAGAATAATAATTAGAAGAAGAAGACGAAACCTTTTCCTTCCAAAATTCGTCTAAGGCCAAGGGTGGTACATATGAAAACAACAAAACTAAAAAATGAAATTATTAGTTGGGGAAAAGCCTGTGTTGTCGGACTCTTTTTTGCCTTTCTTGTTAGTGCATTAATCGTCCAACCTTTTACAGTGAAGGGAAGCTCCATGGAACCAACTTTGACAGGGGAAGATGTTTGGGCTCATAAGGAAGAAGGCGATAAAGTGCTCATTTTCAAGAGTGGTTATATGCTGGGAATTGAACCAAAATATAATGATATTGTAGTAATAGACAGCAGGGTAGAGCGCGAAAGAAATCTGGCTGATAATTTTAAGGAAAGCCCTCTCGTTAGTGCATTATTAAAAGAACAGCAGGGGAATAATTACTGGATTAAGAGAGTGATAGGGGTAGAAGGGGATAAGCTCGAATATCGTGGGGGAACGGTTTATCGCAATGGAGAAGAGCTGGAGGAAGCATACATACAAGAAGAGATGCATTTTCCATTTGATGAAATGATTGTTCCAAAAGACCACGTTTTTGTAATGGGAGATAACCGTAATGACAGTAGGGATAGCCGGGAAATAGGCTCGATTCCAAAAGAAAATGTAATGGGGAAAGTGGTTCTGCGTTATTATCCATTCGATAGATTGAATACGCTTGAATAAGTGGGGGAGCTGGGTAGCTAAATGGAAAAAGGGAGAGGGAAAAAGTATAACATCATTATTATCATTTTAATAGGATGTGTAATTATAGGTGGCACGACATATTATGTCCTTTTCTATACACCCAAAAATTCTTTAGAACTTTATCAAGCTATACGTTTCTCAAAGAGTTATCAAGAATCAACTGAACTAATTCTTGAAGGGTATAATGAGAACTTTAAGGAAGAAGATTACGACTTTATGGGTCAACTTGAAAACACACCAAATAGAATAACCCAGTTCACTCTTTTTGAATACAAAGAAAAAACGTATTTAATCATGACTACACCAGGGACAAATAGATTACAAATATTAGATGTGAAGGAACTACCAGAGGAGATCCGCAATTATTTTTTGGCGCTTCCTGCTGAATAAAAGATAAGGAGCTAACCTCATGAAGATAAGAAATATCCAAGATGGTGATTTCCTTCGTATATCAACTAACCTGAATACGTGGTGGGGTGGTCGGGATATGGTTGACATGCTGCCAAGGTTATTTATCCATCATTTTAAAGACACAAGTTTCATAATAGAAGAAAACGGGGAGACCGTAGGGTTTGTGATAGGTTTCATTTCTCCATCCCATCAGGAGCAGGCATACATACATTTTGTTGGCGTAAACCCGAAGATCCGCCAAAAGAATGTAGGAAGACGGCTTTACGAACATTTTTTCCAGGCAGTAAAGGACCAAGGGTGCAAGGAAGTGAGCTGCGTCACCTCCCCTGTAAATACAACCTCTATCAACTTTCATAAAAAAATGGGTTTTAGCATGAAAGAAGGGGACATGAGTAGGAACGGCATACCTATCCATCAAAATTATGATGGCATGGGCCAAGATCGGGTGGTATTTGAGAAGTTTTTAGAGGATGGAAGAGGGGAGCGTTTCTAAACTGAAAAAATTCTACTTGTTTTCTATTTTCATTCTTACATACATAAGCCTTGTGGTTTTTACGACGATGACAAATTTCAACTTGACAGGATACTCCTATTCTTTTCATGGAAACGGCATGTTGACGATTGAAAGAGGCTTTTTCCAAAATGAGCAAGTACTTCAAATTCCAATTAATGAAGCAATCAAGGCAATCGAGCTGATATCAGAGGCAGATCATTATTGGAATATGACATTTTCTTTGTTTTTATTATTCACCATCCTTATTTCAGTGAATTATTTCAAAGCATTACGGCCTGAAAAACACAGGAAAAGGTATGCTGCGATATATCTTCTTTTGCTTGTTGCCATCTTATTATGGATTATTCCTACTCAATTGGCGTTAACGGAAGAAATCACAAAATTAGTAAGCGATCTGAAAGGAGAGGCATAACCATGGATGTTGTTTTTCACACTGAGCAAGCAGTTTTCAATTATAGAGTGGCGGGGATTTGGATACAGGACGACCGTATTTTATTACATAGAGCAAGCGATGATCATATCTGGTCTCTTCCAGGTGGGAGAGTGGAGATGAACGAAGCTTCCCCAGCCAGCCTGCAACGGGAATTCAAAGAAGAATTGGACTTGTCCATGACTATTGAAAGGCTAGTATGGGTGGCTGAAAACTTTTTTGAGTATCGTGGAAAAAAAGTACATGAAATAGGATTCTACTATATCGTTTCAAACAAGATAGAAGAACCCATCCCAACTGGACAATTTCACGGCATAGAAGGCGAAAGATTGGTCTATGAATGGGTACCAATCTCCGAGCTAGAAGAAGTTATCCTTTACCCTGAATTTCTGAAAAAGGCATTGAAGGATATACCTGAGAAAACGGAGCACTATGTGGTAAGCAACTGAATTACAGGGACTTACTAAGCTATTTTAAACAAGGTAAAATAGGCGTGACTTTCAAAAGTGTATCAATTATAATGGATATATCTTCAAACAGAAGGAGTTTGTTTTATGGAAAAGGTAGTTCTTAACTAAACGTAATCAAATACGTGCGATATGAGAGAAAAGTTCGACAAAGTCGAGCTCTGTTTGAGTACGCTTTTTTTCTCATAGCGAAATGTTAAGAACACGGGTTTGCGCCTGCTCCATAAAATGATAGTTACAGCATGAGTATAGGTATTTATTTATTTATTTGCCTATCCTGCATTCAAATTTCAAACTACCATTCAAAACGCAAAGGACGAGTGTTGTTCTTTGTGTTTTTTTATATGTAAATATAGTTACGGCCCTGCTCTTACCATTTCCTCGCACGGTTTTAGTGGCTGCATCCACAAACTCCTTACTAATTACTAGGAGGAAAAAACAATGAATAACGAAACAATTAAAGCTTTACAATTTACCGATTTAAAGAAAGACGTGGCAGCCCTTGCTCTCTCAGAACCAGGGAAAAAAGCCGTATTGGCATTGGAACCATCCCTTAATAAAAGACAGATTGAAGCATGGTTAAATGAAGTCACAGAAGGAAAGAAGATTCTCGCCATAAGTTCAAGCGTGCCGATCCATGGCTTACAAGGGATTGAATACATTCTCAAAAATCTCCACAAAGGAATTGCATTCAGACCTGATCAGCTGATGGGATTATATGATTTCTTGGATACCATTGAAAAACTGAAGCGGTTTATGAAAGACAAAGAATTTGCAGCGCCTGTTATCACGAGCTACATGTATTCTGTTGTGGAGCTATCTCACGTGTCGGAAGAAATCATCCGTTGCATTCGAAACGGGAGGGTGGATGATTACGCAAGCAAAGAGCTGCTGAAGGTTAGAAAGCAGATTTCCACATTGGAGGAACGAATAAAGAACCGCATCGAGCAATTGGTCAAGTCGAGCAAATACAGTAAATATCTTCAGGAAAGTTTATTTAGCACTAGAAATGGCAGATATGTTGTCCCTGTTAAAAAAGAATATAAAAATAATATAAAGGGTGTTGTGCTGGATGTTTCTGCTTCAGGATCCACCGTGTTCATGGAGCCAGAGGAAATCAGTATCATGCAAGATTCCATCAGTGTTCTGAAGTACCAGGAAGAGGCGGAAGAGGAGCAGATTCTGTTTGCTTTAACCGGCTTGGTCCAGGAGCATGAAAAAGAAATCAAACTGGCAATGGATTTGATGGTCAGTTATGATGTTATTTTTGCAAAGGCGAAGCATAGCTTATTGTTGGGTGGAACGTCACCTCAGATGAATGAACACCATGTCATACGATTAGCCGGGGCAAGACATCCTTTACTTGGAAAAAACGCTGTGCCTTTAGATCTGATAATAGGTGAGGACTATGATGCACTTGTCATAACTGGTCCGAACACTGGTGGGAAAACGGTCACCATTAAAACGGTGGGACTCCTGACGTTGATGGCTCAGTGTGGAATGCACATCCCTGCTGAACAAGGAAGCGAGATTGCCATCTTTCACAAGGTGCTTGTGGACATCGGGGACGGTCAGAGTATCGAGCAGTCATTGAGTACGTTCTCTTCCAGAGTGAAAAATATCATTGAAATTTTGGCGGAGTCCACACCGCAAACGCTGGTGCTCTTGGATGAGCTGGGTTCCGGAACAGATCCAGCAGAAGGGATGGGTCTCGCTACCTCCATCTTAGAAGAGCTATATAATAAGGGAACGACGATGCTTGCCACAACCCACTACAGTGAAATCAAGGAATTCGCAAATGAGCAGGAGGGATTCTGCAACGGCTCCATGGAATTCGACGTGGACACCCTAAAACCAACGTACCGCCTAATCGTTGGAGAAGGAGGAAGCAGCCAGGCCTTTGCCATTGCATTGCGACTTGGCATGCACCCTAAGTTAATAGAACGAGCACACGAAATAACTTATAAAGAAACAGTAGATTACAGCGAAAAAACGGATAGGCCAAAGCATGAACTCGAGAGGCAGCTTGCGATGAACCGTAAGTATGTCAGAAAGATGAAGCATCCGGAAAAAGAGAAGACAAAACAAGAGATTATTTTTAAAAAGGGGGACAATGTAAGGATACCATCCATTGGTGAGTTCGGAATCGTTTATAAACCGGCAGATGATAAGGGGGATTTGGAGGTTCTAGTGAAAGGGCGGATGGAAACTTTCAACCATAAGCGACTATCTCTTTATATCAAATCGGAAGACTTATACACCGATGACTACGACATGGATATTGTGTTTGAATCGAAAGAAAACCGGAAGCTCCGAAATAAGATGAAGAAGCATCATGTGGATGAGGTTATTTTTGAAGAGTCGGACGACTGATGTTTAGGGGACGTAAAGTTGAAGTAAACAATGTATAGTTGATGTGTATTAATGGTAAATTTGCTTTTTTTGGTGCTGATTTTTTGTATGATGGAACATGTAATCCAATAAATCAAGCATAGCTCAAGGAGGAAGTTCCATTATGAAGAAATGGTTTTTGGCTTTATCATCTTCCGTACTATTACTAGCTCTTGCCACTGGATGCGCCGCTGAAAATGAAGAAATGAACAACAACGAAACAAACATGGAACAGAATGAAACGAATACTGGTGAGACGAACGAAGAATAGAATGAATGTAAATGAAGGTACCTGGGAGTGACGGTTCTTTTAAAAGGAGCCGGTATGCTTCTAGGTGCTTTTTTATGTTGAGGTTGCTGTTGTGACGGGATTGTTGACTGTTATGCCGGGATTTTTTAGTATTATGAAGGGATTACACGGAGTTGTGAAGGGTTTTCCCCTCCTTGTGACGGGATTGTTTGTCGGGGATATCCTCCAGTTAAATAGAGAACCCGAAAAACGGTCAGTTGTGACGGGATTTCCTCTTTTTATGAAGGGATTAGCCAATCAAGTGACGGGTTTTTCCTCAAAAAACAAAATACCAATAAAAAAAACCACTGCAATCGAGAGTTATTCCCCTCAACTACAGCAGCTTCCTAAAATCAAAATCAAAATTAGTTCACAATCGCCAATGAAAACGCCTGTGGACCCTGTGGCACATTGTATGCTTGAACCTCTACTGTATATGTTCCACTTTGTGGAGCATTGATAAATACATTCTCTACGTTATTACGGCCATCCCAGTTGTTATCAAACGGAGCAGTAAAGTCGTTTCCAACATATTTCGTTCCGTTCGGAGCAGTAATCACCAAGTCAAGGTCATTCACCAGCGTTATAGAAGCGGAAGTACTTGCAGGAGCATCAGACCAAACTAGAGAGATCTTAAGTGGCTTGCCTGCTGTTGCTGTAAAGGAATATGTTGCCTTTTGACTTGTAGATAAAGAGCTTGTCTCATTCACAAATGCTGTGTTTAAAGACTTATCCAATGTTACACGGCCCCAACCTTGGTTGCCGTTCGGGAAGCCTAGACCAACATCTGTTGCACCTGCGATTAGAGCAGCCTTCAACAAGGATGGCTTAGGAGTGATTCCTCTGTTTTTGATGAAGTGCTCACGTAATTGTGCCACGTTTCCGGCAACAATCGGTGTGGCCATGGAAGTTCCGCCCATGTAGGCATATTTGCTGTCATGGTTTGCCCAGAAGGAAGAATTTGGTGCTAGGGAAGAGCGTGCTGACAAAATGTATGTGCCCGGTGCCATTACGTCCGGCTTGATACGTCCGTCGCGAGTAGGTCCGCGAGAAGAGAATTGTGCAACATGATTGATATTGTCTGCATAAGATCCAAAGCTTGGACGCAAGTTTTCGGTCGCGCCAACTGTGATGGCGTTTTTCGCAGTACCCGGTGCACTGATGGTCCCGCCGTTTGGTCCTTCATTCCCTGCTGCGAAAAGAACAGCCATGTCATTTTTACGTACATAGTCATCCACGTTTCTGGAATCTGTTGTGTACGCTCCATTCACTGCAGCACCCCATGAGTTGGTGTGAATTCGTGCCCCGGCAGTATAGGCTTGGCTGAACAATGTGCTCAGGTTGGAAGGAAGACCGCCCAATCCGCCGCTGCTGTCCATGATGGATTGAAACACTAGATTTGCCTGTGGTGCCATTCCTTTATTGGTTGCTCCGTTTCCAAGCACCGATCCTGCTACGTGAGTACCGTGACCATTTGGATCATTGGAGTTATTCGATCTTCCTAGCGCATATAAAGCTGTGATTTTCCCACGGAAAGCTTCATGCATGGAGCTGTCGTTGCGACCGGTGTCAAGACCTGTGTCTGCCACAGCAACTACTTGCCCTTGTCCATATAATCCGTAGCTGTTCTGGGCAACGTCCGCTTTGACGATTCCTCTCGCTACATCATTCATCACTTTATATTCCGGCTTTGGAGAAATGTAGAGAACATCATTGTTGGCAGCATATTGAACAATTTCGTCTATACCTTTAAAATCGATTTCTTTATTGTTTTGTTTTGCGTCAAGTGCAACAGCCTTTACTAAAGCAGAAGCCCCTTTGGTGAATAAAAGTGGATCGACTTTATAAAGTGGTAGATATGGCTCTACTGATTCAAGGTGAGCAATGCCGTCCGTGGCTTTTGCAATATCCCCTTTGTATTCCACAATGTATGCATAGTCCGGTATGTAATCTACAATGGTTGCTCCTGTAGACTCCAGCTCTTTTTTCGTTTCTTCTAATATTGGACCATCAAATTGAACGATATGAAGCTTGTTGTCTTTCGGTACAGCTTCTAACTTTTTCTTCAAGCCATTTGGTATTTTACTATTTTCTGTATTTGCTAGAAAGGAAGCTTCACCGGTTTTTCCATCTTTAGAAACTGCCTTCTTCTCTGTTATCTGGCTGACTCCCTTGAAATCTAATTCAAAGCTGTTTGCTCCCCCTGTTGATGGACTGCTTAACGCAACAGTTGATAGAATCGTTGCGGCTGACAAAACGGATAAAAACACTTTCTTTGATTGACCTTTTTTCTTCATCCTACTGCTCAACTCCTCTCAATTAGTAACACAAGAATAATTTAGCACAATAAAGGAAAATTTTATATTGGGAAAATTCAGAATAAAATCCTTTAATTACACTAGAAAATTCGGTTCATTTTCCCAATGGGAATTTTGTGGTATCGATTATTAGAGAGTCGGGTGTAACTTGTATGGTAAAATATACATAAAAACAGTCGTGGCAAAATAAAAGGGGATTTAAAACATGCATAAGATCATGCTTATTGAAGATGATAGGCAATTAAGTGAACTTGTCGGAGGGCATTTAGAACGATACGGTTATGTGATCTATCAGCCAACGGATTTCCAACATATCATGGAGGGTTTTGCAAAAGCCCAGCCAGACCTTGTCTTATTAGATATTAATCTACCATACTATGACGGATACTTTTTATGCAGGAGCATTAGGCAACAATCAACCGTTCCTATCATCATCATTTCTGCGAGAAGTACCGAGATGGATCAAATTATGGCTATAGAACTTGGAGCGGATGACTATATAACAAAACCCTTCACTTTTGACTTATTACATTCAAAAGTAAAGGCTACCATGAGACGGGTTTACGGGGAATACGCAGGAAAAGATAGTGGCAGTCTAACTGTAGGCTCTTTGAAAATAAACAGTCAAACCCTTGCAGCTCATTTTGAGGGGAAGCGCGAAGAACTTAGTAAAAATGAATACATATTGTTAAAAAAATTAATGGAACAACACAATACTTTTATTCCAAGAGAAACACTGATTGAAGAAGTATGGGACTCGTTAATCTTTGTTGATGATAATACATTGACGGTCAATATGACTAGAATCAAGCAAAAGCTTTCTTCCCTTGGACTCCCAAAGGTCATCACAAGTAAAAGAGGGGTGGGCTATATGCTGAGTGTGCCTGCTGAGTTAGACAAAACAAATGGATAAGAGAATATTAAAGAGATTCTTCAAAGATAGAAGTCTACTCATTTCGTTTTATATATTTAATATGGCTGCTGTTATCACCTTTTTCCATCTGATTGAGCCTGCCAATACAGAAATACTATATCCTTTTTCTGTAGGGGTATTTCTCCTAATTGTCTACCTTCTCATTGATGGTTACCGTTACTATCAGGTAAATGAAGCGATAGAAAAGAAGCTCGCAAATCAGCATGCAGTTATGAAGGTGTATACAGAAGAGCAAAAGGGTTTTTATAATTGGATTAAAAAAATGAACCACGAACATTCCAGGGAAAAGAATGAACAGATCGAAAAGAATAAAGAAAGGCTGTATTTCTTATCTCATTGGATGCACCACTTGAAAACACCGGTATCTGTTATGGATTTAATTATACAGAATGAGAAGAAATCACAAACCAGTTCGGAAGCTATTGATAAATTACAATTGGAAAATAAACGACTACATACTGCCATTGAACAGGGATTGACCATGATCAGGATGGACAGCTTCGAAAATGATTTGGATATAAAATCAATCGACCTTCTATCATCCTTGCGAAAGGTGATAAATAATCGAAAAAGTGAGTTTATCTATCAATCAGTTTTCCCGGTATTGGAAAGTAAGGAACAAGCTGTTTCCATCATTACAGATCAAAAATGGAACGAAGCGATGCTAGATCAGATCATCTCCAATGCCATTAAATATTCAAGCGGAAAAGAAGGAAGCAAAAAAATAAAGTTTCAAGTGGATATAGAAGAAGAGGCTGTCCTACTAGTTATAACAGATGAAGGGGTTGGCATTCAGTCCTATGACCTAGAAAGAGTGTTTGAAGCATTTTTCACTGGAGAAAACGGGAGGAAATACGAAAACTCATCAGGTATAGGGCTATATCTATGTAAGAAAATCGCGGACCGGCTGAATCATAGGATCTCGATTGATTCGAAACCTTCAAAGGGGACAACTGTCACGATTCGATACCTTACAAAAGTGTAAGGTTTTTTTCGTATTGTTCCATGGCAGGTAAAACGGCTACTTAGTACTATAAAGATATAAATAGAAGATAACTTGCATCTTAAGTTGCGTGAGGAGGCCATACAATGGGGGAAACAATCTTAGAAGCCAGTAAATTAGTAAAAGTATATGGGGATGCCGGTGCGGAAGGAGCAACAACTGCAATCGATGGTGTAAACCTTTCTATAAAAAAAGGCGAATTCATCGCCATCATGGGTCCGTCTGGAAGTGGAAAAACGACATTGCTTCATATGATGAGTGGAATTGATGCACCTACATCTGGGGAAGTATTGATTGCAGGAAGAGAAATCAGTGAAATGAACGGGGATGAATTAGCCCTTTTCAGAAGAAAACAATTAGGGTTTGTTTTCCAAGAGTTCAACCTGCTAGATAGTCTGACTGTGAAAGAAAATATGCTAATTCCGATGGTGTTGGAGAAAAAATCAGTGGCAGAAATGGAGGAGAAGGTGAAGGGACTATCCGAGTTGTTTGGCATAGACGCCATATTGGATAAATATCCTTTTAACATTTCCGGTGGGCAGCAACAAAGGACGGCCGTTAGTCGTGCTCTGGTGAATGATCCTACCATTATTTTTGCGGATGAACCAACCGGAAACCTGGATTCGAAATCATCCACAGTCATCATGGAGTGTTTCGAGAAAATTGTGAAAGAGCTCTCCACAACCGTCGTTGTAGTTACACATGATGTATTCGCCGCAAGCTATTGCCGAAAGGTTGTTTTCATTAAAGACGGAAAAATAGATTCCTATATTGTCAGAAAAGGAGACAGAAAGGAGTTTTTGAACCAGATTATGGACAATCTTGCCGTGTTGGGAGGTAGGAGCCATGACATTTAATCAACTAGTTTGGAAGATGGCGAAAGGGAACAAGGGCAAATACTTATTTTATTATTTATGTAACAGCTTTGCGGTGTTGTTCCTTTTCATGTATTCGACTATTTATTTTAATCAAGCGATTGAAGAGGTTAAAGTAATTGAAGGTATAAGGGATATACTCAGGATACCAGGTGTGGGACTTGTATTGTTTACCGTATTTTTCATTACCTACGCTCATCGGATTTTTACCCGGCGACGGAAGAAAGAATTTGCTCTTTTGATGACACTTGGGATGTCTAAAAGGGATATAGCCAGGCTCCTATTATTAGAAAATACTTTGATTGCCATTGTTTCCATTGTTACAGGGATTGTATCTGGTATGGTGTTTTCTCGATTGATTTTTCTAGTTTTCATAAAAGTAACCGGATTAGGGGAGATTCCATTTAATCTCTCACTAGAAATGTTTAGTTATTCAATAGGTGCTTACCTTGGAATCTTCCTTATTTCCGTTCTCATCACGCTTTACCTGACACTAACAAAAACGGTATCTCAAAATATGAAAAGTGATCGAGTGGCAGACGCCATTAAGCATCGAAGTCCGATGTTTGGTCTATTGGGAGTATTGATGGTAATTGGGAGTGCAGTGCTACTTTATAGTACATTTTCGAACCCCTCAATGGCGAGTGATGCCGGTGCATACCTTCTCATGAGTACCTTGGGCATACTAATGGGCCTTTATGTAGCTCTGTCTCAAGGTATGAGTTTTTTCATGAAGTTAGCAAAGAAGCATAAACCTTTTTATTACAATGAGCTCCTTCCATTAAGTAGTCTTGAATTTAAATTTAAACAACTGACAGCCATCATGCTGCTTGTGACAATTATGAGCATGGTCACCATCTTTTACAGTACAACTATATTGATTATCAATACCATGGGTGAGCAACAGGTGATGGATGATAATCCTAATGACCTGACTTTCATTGAAACAGAGGCGAAAAATAACATATCCTCGGAAGAATTGTATTCTATTGTGAATAAGGCAGATAATCCTCTTAAAGAACACGAATCGGTAAAATTGTTTGCGTACTATGAGAGTGATCGTTATTGGGAAGAAGCTTATTATGAATACGTATTTATAGGTTTATCAGATTTTAATCGAATTGCGGGGAGAGAGGAAACTTTAAATAGTAAAGAATATATCTATCTAATAAATGATATCCCTAAATATGCCCTTCCAGATAGCACTTATGAACATGGGCTATCTTTTAACGTAGAAGGTAATGAAATGGAGTACACGTTAAAAGAAACCATTATCGATCAAATAATTAATCGAACAAGGATCATTCCAACTTCCATTATAGTCATCAGTGATGAGGAGTTTGTGAAAATAAACAATGCTTTAACAGGAGATAAGATGAAGGTACACATCTTGAATTTTCAAGATTGGAAAGCTAGTAAACTAGTGATAAATGAATTGAAGAATAGATTAGAGCAGTATAACAACACTACTCCGCCTTACCAAAGTGTCCGTCTTAGCTATAGTGAGGAAGAGGAAGAGGAAGAGTATTTTCTTCAGCCAACATCTAAAGTGATAAACTACAATTATATCAAAAACTCATCTAGAATCATGTTCTTTGTCACCACCTTTATCAGCATTCTTTTCTTCTTTGGATCCTTCATCCTTTTATACCTAAACATATTCTCCAACACGGAAGAGGAGAAGGCCAAGTATAAAAAGCTATTTAAAATCGGGATTACGAAAAGAGAGATAAAGAAGCTTGTTTCAAAGGAAATGAGTGTACTGTTCTTCTTTGCTCCGCTACTCGGTTGCACCTTGGCATTTGTTTATATTATTTCCTTTGCCCAAGATGTAGGTGGAATCATGGAGAATCCGCAATTTCTTGTTCATTTTGCAAGAATCTCGGGAGTTTACTTACTGATACAGACGGTTTATTACTTTTATTCGAGGAAAAAGATGTTACGTGAGTTGGAAATTTAAAATAATGATTGTGGCAGGTTTTATTCTATAACGAATAAAGCCTGTTTTTAGTTTTTAATTGTTTAATAGTGGTTAGTCTTCAAAGTAATACTTGATCGACGGGATGATGACCTTAGTGACAAGAAATCAAGAGGAGAAAGGTCCTCATCGCCGTTATGAAGACCTCAGTGACGGGATATCAAGAGGAGAAAGGTCCTCATTGCTGTTATGAAGACTTCAGTTACGAGAAATTAGGAGGAGAGAGGTCCTCATCGCCATTATGAAGCCCTTGGTTTTTATTGAATAGTTAAGATGAGCACAATGGAAAGATCCGGCCAAGGCCAATATTCCGAAGCTATGCGAAGAACGAGAAAATGTTCCAAGTGAGTATGATTTTGAGACGTGGTTTTAGGTCGAGTTAGCAATTTTATTCTTTTGAAAATAGATATAGAGCTATTGACCCTAGCAATCTATTATATTAGTTTGTATTAATAAAAAATTAGTATTGAGTTAATGATTACTATTTGAAATAATTGGCATATGCAGAGTATACACACGAAAAGTATTGGGAGGAAATTATGAACATTGCAAAATTTAATACCACTATTAATGAGCTTTTCCCAATAGAATTATTAGAAGAATTCAATGATGATTACGGATTTACCAACACTTCCAATGACATGATAAAGACGATAGGATTTTCAACCAATCTTTCAATCGAAGTAATTGAACAGGCAAAAGCTGAACAAGTTGATTTAATCATTACTCATCATGACGCATGGGATTTCATTTATGGATTAAAAGATGAATGTACAAAGAGATTAAAAGAGTATAACATAAGCCATTTCTGGATCCATGGGCCACTGGATTATATTGAATTTGGTACTTGCACTTCATTGATGAACAGAATTGGAATTGATAACATTGTACGATTTTCCGAGTACAAGAGCGGTAGTGTTCCTGGTATAGGTGAGTTTGACGAAGCTAAAAGTTTTGAGGCTCTTGTAGATAGATTGGGAATTGAATTGGACGAGCCTGTAAGAGCGTGGAAAAACAATGGGAACAAGGTAAAGAAAGTGGGTGTATTGACCGGTGCAGGGCACTCAACGGATCATATTAAATTTGCTTTGGAACAGGGCTGCGACACATATCTAACTGGAGAGGCAAGCTTATATTCCATTCAATATGCTCGGTTTGCAAGGATAAATCTTTTGGTAGGTAGCCATACCTTTACTGAAATGTTTGGAGTGGAGAGTTTAGTGTTAAAGATAGCGGGGCTAAACAAAAGTATCTCGCTTATTGAATTGCGGGAAGAACACGTTGAAATGAATCCTGGAACATGGTAAAGATCTTAAATAATTATGGGGAAAAGTAAAGGAGTAGTTCGATGTCCAATAAACCAGCAATATTGATAGTAGGTACAGATCACTTTGAAAAGTCTGCTGTTCAAGATTATGCAAAAACGGAAGAGGTGGACATTTTCTCGCCACGTAAACAGTTGGAGATACGTAATATTATAAGTTGTTTGAAAGAATTCTCCCCTACGAAAATAGTATTAGAGTATCCCTTAAAGTATCAAATGAAACTAACAAATGAGTATCAAGATTACATAGCTGGAAATTTTAAAATATCTGCTAATGAACGCCATCAAATCGGATTCCAACTAGCAAGAGAATTAGGTCATTCAAACATATTCGCAGTAGATTGGAACGAAGAAGAAGGTGCACCAGATATATTTGAACACATGCAAACGCATCAAACGAAAATGTCTACGCAACTATTCTTGGATTTAGAAAGAATGGTAGCAGAAGCCAACGAAAAGTCTCAGACAGCTACAATCGGAGAATACCTTATATTCCTGAATGAAACTCAACAAGTGAAGAAGAATCATCAATTATATATGGATATGGCGTTAATTGGGGAATATGACAATCCAATTGGTGCTAAATGGGTCGCAAATTATTGGTATTATCGTAATTTACTAATCTATAAAAATATAGACAGTCTAGCCTACGAAAGTGATCGTCTATTGATTATATATGGAGTTGGACATGTTCATCTGCTAAACCAATTAGTCCATGAAGGGGATAGATTTAATATTGAATATGCCGGGGATTATTTAAAATCTATGGGCAGCAATTAAAGGAGAAAACGCTCAATCCTGAGCGTTCTCAATCTTAAAAATCATATTCATTAACGATCTTTTTAGTCATCAAATCATATCCCTTTTCGTTAGGATGCAAGGAATCACTGAAATACTCCTTTGACTTTTCTTTGAAAAGATCGTTAGTGGAAATAAATTTAATCCGCTCATACTCATCCACAATCTCTTGGCTATTCGCATTCCACTCCACAATGATGTTTTCATGTTCAGCGGAATCGGGATAAGAATTGTATAATCCGAGAAATAATATTGGAGCATCTTTATTTTCTTGACGAATTGTATTTAGAATTTCTTGTATATTTTCCTCGTATTCCACAGCGCCTTCTTTGATCTTTTCTTCATTGATTCCTTTTAAGTCGCCGCCATTGCTTTGAATTAAATCATTAGTTCCAATAAAGAGGATGATATAATCAGCGTTGCGAATGTCGTTCTGAATGTTAGTAAGTTTTACTTGCTTTACAACACCGTCCGATTCTTGTCCGGGGATGCCGTAGTTTTTCACTTTTACATTTGCGCCTTTCTCTTCCTGAATCAGTTTTTCTAAATTTTCTACGTAACCTTCACCAGACTTATCACCGACTCCATATGTCAATGAGTCTCCAAGTGTAACCATCGTCTTCGATGATTGATCCGAATCAGTTGTTTCCTTATTGTCCTGATAGCCATTATAGAAACCTGCCCCTATAAGAGCAACGACAATTAAGGCGGCAGCATAGATGATTGTTTTTTTCATAGGTGAACCTCCTCAATGTTGTAGTAGTTCCCTAATGTAAAAGTAAATAAACGGACCGATGAAACCTTTTTGCTTTTAGAATCGTTTAGTTCATAGAAGGTATATAAAAGGGGGATTAATATGAGTTTGAAGAAAACTATACCGTTCGGTGTGGCATTTTTGTTTTTCTTCATCGCAGCATTCGCTGCATGGTATGAGGGGAGTGGGTTGGTAGATGACACTTTTGAATGGAAGCACACTGCAATTATCACTTCATGGATGAACAACGGGGTGGTGGAAAAGGGAAACATATCACAACTAGACTTTTTTGTGTATGCCATTAAGTTTAAACCGATCTTTCCCATTATCATGCTGATAAGTTCTATTTACATATTAGTTGCTTTAGGGCAGAAATTAATTAAACAGGAAAGATTCGTGAATATGTTTGTAGTATCATTAGGAATTTTCCTATTGATTGGTGCAATATTTTTAATGGATTCTCCTACAGCAGGGGCAAAGGCGTTTATGTTTTCACAACTGTTTATTGCGAGTTTGCTAATAGGATATTCCGTACTTCGTTCTACTAAAAAAATACAAATTGATTAACAAAAGTGCTCATCCCTCAAGGGTGAGCACTTTCTTGAAATCAGTATCTATTTCCGTTTTTATCTACATAAATGGATTTTACAATTGTCCGTTCAAACGGATTCCCGTTTTTTGTGGTACCTTTCACATCTAGAGTGATGGTGTAGACACCTTCTTCTTTAAAGTCCACGTCCACCTTGCCTTTGTTAGCTACCTTCATTCCGAAATTAGCTTTTGCCTTTCCATCCTTGTTGATTTTGACATCTACATTCATGTTTTTCACTTTTTGTCCTTTATTTTTCAGTTCGAATGTGTCATCTTCCAAGACCACTTCCTCATTTAAATCGGTATGATATCCAACCGTCATCAAGTAGGCGGCTTTGTCTTTCTTGGCTTTTACGGTCCATTGGCCTTGTTCAGGTGACGGAATCTGGAATGTGTGGTGATGCCCACCTTTGAAAATCTCCTGATCGACGGAATGGACGAAGTTTTTATAAACTTTCCCGGATGGGCTGATAATTTCAATATCTTTTGTCTGCTTGTCGCTCAACCAATCTAGATCAATCTTTTGAACGTTTTCCTCCACTGCGAAGGTTTCTTTCACTTCTTTCTGGAACTGCCCTCCACGATGTAGTGCACTTATATTGATTGGCTCTTGCTCCAGAGGCTCGACTGTAGCAGCTGCCTCACCAAGTGCAAAGCCAGCCGCTTGTGTAGTTGTTAGATAGGGACGGAAGTATTGGAACGTAACGCCTTCTCGGACTGTCGTATGATTCCAGTTGCTTACTCTTACTTCCGTACTATAGGTAAGGCGGGAGTTGTTGACGGTGACGGCACCATCGTTAGATCCATATGAGCTTAAGTACAGACCACCCCAGTATAGGGAGGAACCGAAACTGCCCCAGCCGGTACCAGCTAGTGTATAAATTCTGTTGCGATTACGATTTGTATGATTATCCATTTGAGGTCGGTAGCTGTTCATATAACCGGTTTGAAGCGAGTAGGTTGCATCATTTTTACTTCCAAGAATACTGGCAAGCCAGCTTGCCCAGCCACTGTATGCGAGGTCTGCGAGCTGAGACCCGTAATGAGGGGTTGATAATGTAATGAGGTTAGACACATAAGGGTGCGCTCCATAATGGACAAGGGCGTTCTGAGCATCAATGCCGCCTTTACTGTGTGCGACAATCACAATCTTCTTTTGGTTGAAATGGTTGGCTATATCACGAATCCTATTATTGATAATGGCCCCGTTATCCCACATGTTCTTATCAGGGTGGACATCAATAAACGCAGTTTCATATCCATTATTCAGTGCTGTCTGGTACATATTATTGCTTTCCCACCATGTACGAGACGAACTGTTTATTCCGTGAATGAATACAAGGACAGGTTTGTTCGGATCAACGGTGCTTGGTGTGTCTCCAACATACCATTGACCAGGCACACCACCAGGATTATTTTTCCCACCAATGGTGCCGGCATTAACAGAAATCGGTATAACTAGCAATGCTACTAACAAAATGACCACCAACCTTCTCATTTCAACACTCCTTTTCGTATTCAGTTAGGAGATATCTCCCCATCTATTTTATCTGATAAGGTATCGCTTTCAGAATAGTTTTTCGAAAAATAAGCGGAAGGACTTGGAGTCGAAATGAAATTGATAGGAAGAAAGATACATATTCGACAAATAGAAGCAGGATTTTTAAGATAAGAAAAGAATTGTATGGAGTGGGTTTAACTAATAACAAAAGAGGGTTGCAGATGATATTTATTTTATGGGCTTTATTATGTATAACTTCAATAGGCAGTATTTATGGCATTGTCGTAGCCAGTTCAACAGCAGAGCTTATTGTTAGTATCATTTTTCTTGTACTTAGTTTGATTGGACTGCTTGCAAGCATCCATTACTATATGAAAAGAAGTAATAAGAAAACGAGAAGTGACGGAGGGTGCGATTGTTACTATTGCGATATTCCACTTTCAAGGTCTTCAGGTAAATCAAATGGTTTGGATTGCACAGACTGTGACTGCAATCCATTTAATTAGGGGAAAAGAATATGAAAGATTATATAAATTCTATTATCACCTTGCGTTTTTTTCCCTGTCATAAAAGAAAGGAGCGCTCACTAGTCATAGGTGGAAGGCAATTCCCTATGTGCTACAGGTGTATGTCCATACTGTTGGGATATCTTGGTGTGGTTCCATTACTATGGCTAGCAACAGACGTCGCATTTTTTAAAATGGTTCTAATCGGTATTTTACTGAACATTCCAATGGTCGTAGATGGTTACTCACAGGTCCGTGGCTGGAGAGTTAGCAATAACTTTCTCCGAACATTTACGGGCTTGTTAAGCGGCTTTGGTATGTCTTGTATCATCGTGGCAGGATCTATTCAGTTTCATCGAGGAATTGAGGGGTTTGCTAATTTTATTGATTCCTCTATTGGTTGATTATAAATATTTTTAGAATGGAGAAATGAAATTGAAAGTAGCAGGGAGAGTTTTAGTCTACATATTAGGATCTTTATTGGTTCTAATTTTAAGTTTTTCAATTTTTATCCTTATAGGATTTTTTCAAAACACAATTTTTGTACCTGATGACTACATTTTATGGATTTTTAAATATCCATACTCTAGATTTATCGTTATTATAGTCATCTATTTATTTCTAGTATTCTTCTATTTCTTCTTTAGAAAACATAGGAAAAAGGCCCAGATCACTCGAAAGCGTAAAGTTCTATTGATCGGTTTCATTGCCGCCAATATTATTGGTTTCTATATTGTTTTTTCCTCAGTCACTGTAATAACAGAGGAGAAAATCATTGATTATTCATTCCTGCATCCACAAGGCAAGAAGTATGATTTTAATGATGTAGTGAAAATAGAAGCTGGCGTTCGCGGGGATAAATTTTACCTTCCTTTCACACACAATAGAGGTGATTTCTATTACAAGATACAGTTAAGCGATGGAAAAATAATAGATTTGAATGATGAAGCGGGCGGTTATGAAGATGAAGATGAACATCCAACCTTTGTTTTGAATAAACTTGATACTCGTTTAATAGAGATTGGGATAACTAAGGAATCAAGCATGGAGAATTTTCATTATACAACGGAAAGTTTAGATAGGATGTATACGGATCAAATCAAAAGCATATTGGAAAGAAAATAAGGCATTGCTTCGAGCAATGCCTATTTGCATGTGAATTTTGAAAGGCTCCAGATGCTGCCACTTTCAACAACCGCGGTTCCACCCTCATCCATACAAGCTTCCATCTGAGGTAGGATACTTTGCGAATTAGAATGGATTTGAGCTATTCTTCCTATAGATAAAGCTACAATAATTAGACTAACAATCGCAATGCCTCGAACCACTCCTTTATTCACTTGCGAAAGTTCTCGACCTGTTTTTTTACCTTTATTGCTGAATGTATAATTGCCAGAATAGTATTGATTGATTTCATTGTAAAAAAGAAGGTTCTGAAAGATTATAACAAGCAGGATCGCCATAATGAATACAGATCGGTGAAGAGGTATCACCATCAGAAAGGCAAGTACCGGAAGTGCATTTGCAAAAAGTATGTATACCTTTTTCGTTGCATTTTTCGATACTTGTTGCAGCATTTCATCATCTTCAAGGATCTCACCAGGTTTATAAAAAACAAAGAAGTACAGTTTTTTACTAGGATTCTCTCTATTATGCTTTCTATACCTAAGATAAAATGCAATATAGAAAGAGATTAGTAATATGATACTAACCATGAAAAGTTGAATGGACATTATGCCCCAATTAAAGGAGATTTCTGTGCCGCTTGCTACGAAAAGAGCATCAAAATTATGTATTATTAAATCAATTAACTGGACCAGACTAAACGTTAGCGGCATCAAAAGAATGCAAAAAGTGATAGTCCACAGTGGCAACTGAATCCGTAAATCTTTATTCATTTTCTTCATCCTCTCCTTCTAACCAAAATAACTCATCTACTTTTACTTTCAAATGCTTGGCAAGCCTTAAAGACAAAGCGATGGATGGCGAAAATTCTCCTTTTTCAATAAAACCGATTGTTTGCCTAGTTACGCCGACTAAGCTACCCAAATCAGATTGGGAAAAGCCATGGCGAGCCCTTAATTCCTTCACCCGATTACTAAGCATATGGTTCTCCTTTTTGTTAATTTTTATATACTTAATGTAAAGTATTATTAACATATTGTCAATGATACTTAACTTACGTACTCATAAAAAAACAGTACAAGGTGCGCCTTGTACTGTGGTGTATTCAGTTTGAAAATTGGATAACACCTTCTATAACATTCTTAAGCATATCAATAGAACCTAATACATCCTCTTTATCTTCAAGACTGTGATCTCCATTTGGGATAAGTAGTGTTTTTAAAGATGGATTAGATTTTAGGTTTGCAAATCGTTCTTCACGATAGCAAAAATCTTTATCCCCAAGAATGCAGAAAGAGCTATTTTCACCCTCTAATATAGCTTGATACACATCATCCCGATGCAGCAGTGGAGTCAGCCAAATTGCAGAAGCATTTTCGAAAGTAGGTTGTCTTAATAGATTTGCCAATGCAATGGTACCTATTGATTTTGACACAATAACAAATTGGTCATAATGTGTCTCTTTTAGAGTTTCATCCAACGTATGTAGAACATTTGCTGAAAACCCTTCTGCATCAAAGGGATTAAGTTCCGCATCGCTAAACCGATAATTGACTTGAAGGACATTAAAACCCTGTTTGAAATAGTGTCCTGAAGAGAAGTGCAATAAAGGCCCTTGAGAAGTGTAGCCGGCTCCAGGAAGAATTATGGCAAGTTTAGTGGTAGTGGTTTTTTGTTTCATTAGATTAGTTGGAAACATTTTAACTTCTGATTTTTGGTTTATCATAGATTCACCTCGGATTTGAATTTTAAAGAATTATATCATGTAAATTAGCAATAGAGGGAAAAAATGTATAATTAATTTTAAGGAAAAACTATGCTATTCTAAAAAGAGTGAAAAATAGAGCGTAAATGGAGGAACTCATAAATGTCAACACTGCCAAACTGCCCAACATGTAATTCTGAATATACATATGAAGATGGAAACTTACTAGTATGTCCTGAATGTGCATATGAATGGACCCCAGGTTCAGAGGGAACGGAAGAAGAGAAAGTGTATAAGGATGCAAATGGAAATACCCTTATTGATGGAGATACAGTCACAGTCATAAAAGACTTGAAAGTAAAAGGCAGTTCTTCTGTTGTTAAACAGGGAACCAAGGTGAAAAATATACGACTAGTGGATGGCGATCATGATATTGAATGCAAAATTGATGGATTTGGGGCTATGCAGCTGAAGACGGAGTTTGTTAAAAAAGTGTAAGATGAATCCTGTTTGGGTTCATTTTTTTTTGTAGTCGTTAATTGGAATTTAATGCTAAAATAAGGTATCGGTCAGGTGTGAAAAGGGGAAGAGAAAGTGAAATATTTTACATATGAATTATTTCTTGCTCAAAATGTTGAGAATTTAAGTCAGATAGAAGAAGAGAAAATTAAGGACCAGTGGGATCAGAACCTAGCAGATTATAAATTATCCTATAAAGCTTTGGCTGATAGGATGCCACGGGAGGTCTTTAAACATTTTAACGGTTGGGGGTTTCATGATTACCAACTATTAAGTTTTGAAATAAAGCATAAAAGTCTAAGGAAAATGGATTTAAAGCTAATTTTGAGTCATGACGATGGTTTAAGTAAAAGTATCCTAATATTTAATAATGTGTCCTTTTTGGAGTATCATCATGAAAACTATTCTAACGAGAAATCTGTAATGAATCGTGATATGGATAATTGGTTATATGAAGAATTTCTGTCTGTCGATCCTTGTACACTATCTTTTGAAGTGATTTTCTCTTCAGGGGCGTCAATTGCAATAAAGTTTCCAAACCATGCTGTTTCCATTATAGAGGAGGGAATTTAATGTTTAATGGGATTATTCTTGCTATTTTAGTAGTCCTTTTTTCTTTACTTTTTGGAGCGATGGGGATGGAAGAAATGCTCTACACATTTCTTTTTGCATCCATGTTTTTTAATATATATATGGTTATACAATTAAAAAAGGTAAGGAAAGAAATGAATAAGTAACATACATGTTAGCTGACTAATTTGTAAAAAGCAGCAAAGAGGAGAGATGCAAAATGAAAATTAAGATAGATGATGTCACACACCCCACTGTCATAGCATTTGTAGAGGAGCACATGAGAAATTTAAATCTGCTTTCTCCGCCAGAAAGCAATCATTATTTAGACCTTGATGCTTTGAGAAAACCTGATGTTACTTTTTGGAGCGTGTGGGAAGGCGATGAGGTTGTCGGTTGTGGAGCTCTTAAGGAGTTGGATGCCAAGAGTGGTGAGGTGAAATCTATGAGGACTTCGTCGTTTCATTTAAGAAAGGGTATAGGTGCCCAGATTCTCCAATCCATTATTCAAGCGGGGAAAGAACGTGGCTATCAGAAATTGTATCTGGAAACAGGTTCGATGGAGGCATTTTATCCTGCGCAGAAACTGTATAAAAGTTTTGGATTCGATTATTGTAAGCCGTTTGCTGATTACGAAGAAGATCCAAATTGTGTTTTTATGGTGAAGGAATTATAGAAAATAGAAAATTTAGGAAGGTTAAAGTTCATGCTTTAGCGAATTTATAATGGCAACAAGATTTTAAAAAGAAGGACGCTTTGTCGTTATTTGTCGGTTGGCTAGTATTTATTAGTTTTTCGACAGTAAGGGGTGAAGTTTGGACAGTATTTTTAATTTTCCGACAGTATTTGATGAGTATGGACAGTAACTATAAGAATGGGGGGAATATCATGACCACAACAAAGGATAAAACATTTATTTTGGAACCTACTGAAGGATATACACATGAGGTTGGTCGATTATTAGCTATGATGGAATATGCAAGACGAACTACAATTGAAGCGACTCAACATTTATCGGTGGAAGAATTGGATTATAGAATTAATGGTCAAGGTAATTCTATAGGTAGCTTATTATTACATATTGCGTGTGTAGAAGAGGTTTATCAAATATTAACCTTCGAAGAAAGAGAACCTACAGAGGAAGAAATGCAGGAACTGGAGGCCGGTTTGACATTAGGAGATACAGCGTACAACCAGACGAAAGGTAATGCTGCTTCCTTCTATATTGAAAAACTGGCCAAAATTCGAGAAAATACCAAATCTCAACTAAAGAAAAAAGAAGACAGTTGGTTGGATGAAGAGTTTCCTTTTGGGCCTCAACATTTGGCTAACAACTATTTCCGTTGGTTTCACGTGTTTGAGGATGAGTTGAATCATCGAGGGCAAATCAGGTTAATTTTCAGTCATATGAAAAGGAAAAATAACTAAATTCAAAAAAGGTGCTGATCCATTAAGTGAATGGGAAGCACCTTTTCTTGTTGGACGCATCTTGCCTAAAAAACCAGGTTAAGAAACTTATTTAAGAATGGAAAAGCGGAAGCAATCAGGAATAGGCCTGCTCCAAGATTTACAGTTTTAAGGATGCGCTCTTTGATGAAAGCTCTGGCAAAGTGTACGGTGAAGGCGATATTTAAATTCCATAAGAAAATTCCGAGCAACAACGAAACGCATCCGACTATTGCAATGAACCAACTACTCTCAGAAAGAGATTGGATGGAAGAGCCGAAAACACCAAACCAGAAGACAAAATTAATTGGGTTAAAAGCGGCAATTCCGAATCCAACGAAGAATGAGTTCCTTGAAATGGGTTGTCCAATTTCAAGAATCCTTATTTTAGAAAATGAACGATATGTGGTGGTTATGCCAAGGTATAACAAAAGGGTGCCTCCAATACCGTACATGCATAGCTCTACCCACGCTATCTGAAGATACGGTGCCATCCCAATCAATATAACTAATAAAAATAAGATATCAGCGCTCATCCCTCCCAGTCCTACCAGCCAGGAGGCAAAAAATCCGGAAGCAATCCCCCGTTTGATCATCTCAAGATTAATTGGCCCGACTGGAGCGGCCAAGCTTATACCAAGCACTATAAAGTGAAGGATGGTCCATAAGATTTCCATGTAATTAACTCCTAACGCTAAGACTTGTCCATAAATTTATATGTGGAAGAAGGGCAGTTTCATGCATAGATGGGCTTATTTGTTCGTATCTATTATTAGTACTTTGCTTATCTAAAGGAGGAAATTGGATGCATCAAGTAGATATGGAAGCACTCTATTCACTTAAAGGTGTTCCTCCATGGGGCAGGCATGTGTTCTCTGAATTCACTAAGGATATGCTGTCGGAATCAAGGCCTTTTCCATGTGTATTTGGTGTGGAAGGGTTCAAGCAAGGCTCCCTTCGTTTTGCATTTATTGAAAATCCCAGACTTCAAAAGGCAATTGAGAAACTAGCATCAGCTCTGAAGGGATACTTGGAGGAAGCAAGGGGACTCGGTAGGAACACATCTTTTGTCGTCTTTTTCAGACCAGAAGAAGAGAAAACAATGGTGGAGTATGAAAAGCAGTTCTGGAATATACTTTCTAAGCTACATCAATTGGATGAAAAAGAATGGCCGGAACAAATCCCTACAAATCCGGAACATTATCTTTGGGAATTCTCCTTTCATAATGAACCGATATTTGTTGTATGTAACACACCAGTTCATGAAAAAAGAGCAAGCAGGAAGTCATCCACTTTTATGATCACGTTCCAGCCAAGATGGGTGTTCGATGGGATTAGTGGTGACACTCAATTAGGAAAGCTTTCTCAAAAAACGGTTAGAGAACGGTTGGAAGACTATGATGAGATTTCTGTACATCCAGCTTTAAATTGGTATGGAAAAGCGGAAACCAGAGAATGGAGGCAATATTTTCTGATGGATGATAACAAAACGGAAACAACTAAATGTCCATTTCACGCATCCTTGAAAAGAGATGAAGCGAAGGTCACTTATAGGGTTAAGACAGAGTTTACCGATTTTCATATTGACCGTGGAGTAGGAGGTCCTCTAGAAGAAATTATAATAGAACTTCTGCCAATTAAGGGTACTGGTTATGTAGAGGTCCAGAAAGATGAGCCCCTAAAGGCGCATCCAAGCCACACCCATCCAACCAATGAAATTTTACATATTTTAGAGGGGAGCATCTCCATGGAAGTGGGAGGGCAACTGGTAACGTGCGAGGAGGGTGACAGAATTTATTTGCCTAAAGATACACTACATGGTTCTTTGGCGGGAGTAGAAGGTTGTATGTACGTGATAGTAGTATTAAAATAAATGAAGGGCACTCCATTCTAATAAAAGAATGGAGTTTTTATTTGATGATGGGGGAAACTATAAAAAAGCAGGAGTGTGATTCCAGTAGTTTCTAGGGATGCATGAAAATTCCAAGTATCTTGAAAGCATACATTTTGACATTGAGATATTCTTGTGTTAAAAATTATTAGTAATCAAATTCAACCAGAAGAAGGAGCGATTTCTTCATGAATAACACAACTACTAAATCAGCAATTGAAACGATGAAAGAAAGACATTCAGTTCGTAAATATACGCAATATGAGATGCCTCAAAAGGACCTGCAAGATATTCTAGAGGCAACCATTACTGCACCATCTTCATGGAACCTGCAACATTGGAAGTTCCTTGTGATTCAGTCGGCTAGTCAAAAAGAAAAGCTGCTTCCAATCGCATATAACCAACAGCAAGTGGTGGACAGCTCTGTTACTATAGCGGTGTTAGGTGATCTAGAAGCAAATCACAATGCAGAAAAAGTGTATGGAGAAGTCGTGGAGAAAGGTTTTATGACACCTGAAGTCAAAGAAATTCTTACAAATCAAATTCACGGAGCATACACAAACGACCAGTTTGCCCGTGATGAAGCAGTAATGAATGCATCACTTGCTTCCATGCAATTGATGCTTGCTGCTAAAGAAAAGGGCTATGATACAGTACCGATGGGTGGATTTGACAGAGCGGCTTTTAAAAAGGAATTTAAAATCCCTGAGCGCTATGTACCAGTAATGCTGATTTCCGTTGGTAAAGCAGCTACAGAAGCGCACGGCACATTACGTTTCCCGCTAGATGAAGTTGTAACATATGAAACGTTTTAAGAAATAAATAGGAAAAGGACTCACTCGTAGGGGGTGAGTCCTTTTCAATCTATTTATAAAGGAACTCAAACATTACAGGAAGCCTTTCGCGCCAAGCAGCCTCGTTATGAACTGCATCCTCCACCACATCAAAGCGTACCTTACCGACCTTCTCCACCAATAAATCATTCACGCTTTGACTAGAGTCGATATAAATTTGATGGTTGATAAAAGAGGTATCTTCTTTTGTCCCGACATCCAAATAAAATCGTTCAATTTCACTCAAAACACACTCTTTTATGTATGCCTCTATTTCACTCTGATTAATCCAGTATGCAGAAGACAAAGAAGCAATTCGCTTAAAAATTTGTGGGTATTTACAAGCTGCATAAGTAGAAATCAATCCACCCATAGAACTACCTGCCATAGCCGTCTCATCTGGTATGGTCCGATATTTTTCATCGATCAAAGGTTTTAATTCAAAAGTTAGGTAATCAATATATTCTTTACCTTTACCGCCTGTAAGCTTGTCATCGTTAAAAAGCTTTTGTCCAAGTTCTTTATTTTCCCAAGGTGCATATTCGTTAAAACGCTCAAAACCTTCATGATTACAGTCAATACCCACCACAATAATTTCAAGGTCTGACTGCTGCTCTAAATAATCTTTAATCCCCCAACTCACCCCAAAACTAGCCTCGCTATCGATAAACAGGTTTTGTCCATCATGCATATATAAAACAGGATAACGCTTGTCCGATGTTTCATACCCCTTAGGTAAAAGAACACTAACTCTTCTTTCTGATTGAAAGGGAGTAATGTTTACGTTGAAATATTCCAGCATGCCAGATTCTCCTTTGTCTCTATATTCCTTTTAATTATATAAAAATATATGAGATTTAGGGAAGAACACAAAAGGTTTTATGCTAATATGATGATAAATAATTTTTTGATTGCATTATATAGAGGTGATGACTTGAAAGTAGGCTTGATACGGCATTTCAAAGTGACACGGGGTTATCCGAATAAAATAGTGTCATCAAACGAACTACTGAGCTGGATGGAGGAATATGACCTTTCTGAGGTGGAAGAAAATGAAATCAATTTAGGTGGTGTGGAATGGAAAAAATGTTTTTCGAGTGATCTTCCGAGAGCACAAAAAACGGCAAGAGCAGTTTTTAACGGGGAAATCCACCTCCTTAAGGAATTGCGTGAAATCAAATTGGCACCAATACTCCCTGCCGATTTACGCCTTCCTCTCAAAATGCATCTTTTATTTATTCGCGCGGCATGGTTGCTTAACCATAAGTCGCAACCGGTTAGAAGAAAAGAGCTACTTAAAAGTTTAAGTAATACTCTTGATATTATTCTATCATCAAATGAAAATGTTCTTGTGGTCAGTCATGGTGGTATCATGATGTTCTTAAGAAAAGAATTGATAAGACGGGGGTTTAAGGGGCCGAATTTTAAAATTGCTAATAATGGTGAACTTTATGTATTTGAAAAAAGAGAAACTGATGGAAAACACTAACAGAGAAGGTGGACAGATGAAGACGTCCACCTACTATTTTTAATGCAAATGTTTCTTCAATAGCTCAATATGTTGCTTGTGCTCATTCAATATGGACTGCACCATATTCTTACTCTCCAAATCAAGGTCACCCTTCACAAACTCCGCCATCATATCAGAAACGAATTCCTCACCATGGATAGCGCCTTCAATAATCGCACGAGAATCCTTAGGATAGCCCTTTACCTGCTGCACTCTCTCCTGAAAAGCTCCGACCAGGCCAACATCATCTACTGCTTCGCCACCAAGGTTCTGAATTCTTTCCGCTACAAAAATAGCATGCATCTTATGGTTTTGCTGGATTGTTTGCAAATCTTTCTTTATCGCTTCATCCTGTGTGTTTTTAATATAATGCTCATATGCATGAATGCCCATGAACTCGCCCTCCAAAAAGGCATTCAATTCTTTGATTTGCTCATCCATTCCTTTCACTCCTTCATAATTGTCGCTATCTTTATGATTCAATTAATAATAGGAAATTATTCTTACCAACAAAAAAGGGCAACCACCGGTATGGTTGCCCCTTAGGTTTTACTCTTTCAAGCCAAAACCAATTTCCTCTAAGAACTCATCAATCGCCTTTTCGTACTCCTCGCGATTTTCACTATAGCTCATTGCATGCATTCCGTTTCTAGCGACATACAACTGCTTTTTACCTTTCTTTTTTTCAAAAAGTTGCTGTGTCATCATAATCGGAATAAAGTCGTCAGGTTCGCTGTGGATAAACAAAACCGGATTATCAATGTTTTCAATAACATTGATTGGTGAGACATCTCTGATGGAGTACTTATCTCTTATGCGTAAAAAAGTATTGGCAATTGGCATGACAAGCTGCTTTGGAATTTTGAAATCCGCTTTTAAACGATAAGTCAGCTGTTCCTCAAGATCTGAAAAAGGACAATCAGCGATGTAGAAGTCGGCACCATCTTCAATTCCCCCGGCATACATCAGTAATGTCGCAGCACCCATGGATTCTCCATGAATTCCGATGGTTGCTTCACTTCCAGCATGTTCGCGAACCCAATCTACGACCGCTTTTAAATCGTGCTTTTCATAAAAGCCATAGCTTGTTGTCTTCCCACCAGATTTACCATGTCTACGATGATCATATAATACGACATTCCAACCTCTTTCAAGGAATATATTCATGTATTTAATGGAATTGAGGGTGTTTTGCGTCACACCATGACTGAAAATCATATAACGGGTTGAACCCGGTACATCAAACATTTCCCCGTAAATATTGTATCCAAGTGGGGAAGGAATGGTCAGTTCTCGTTTAGGTAACTTCAAATAAACCTCTTCTTTAAAGTGGCCGAGCAATTTTTCCCGTTCTAGGATTTCCTCATTTGTTTTTTTTCGAATGTACATAACTTTATTGGTGAAAAAAATACCGATAAACAGAATATAGGAAAGTAAAATACCCATAACAATTAAAATGCGTTTTAGCTGTTTCACTGTAAAACCTCCAAAAAGGATATATATACCATAGTTTATCATTTGGATAAGCCTGAAGGGAATGGGAGGGGAATTAATTTCTGATAATCAGTCTATATGTATGCTATGCTTTTAAGGATAAATTATTTAGAAAGGGCGTGTAACCACGATGAAAATATCGGAATTGCACCATGTAAGCCTTGCAGTAAATGATGTGAAACAAGCAAAACACTTCTACGGAACACTTCTTGGTTTTCCTGAGTTGAAAAGACCAGACTTTGACTTTCCTGGTGCATGGTATGAGGTTGGGAATTCACAGCTTCATTTAATAGAAAATAAACAGGCAGAAACCTTGAGGCACAAAGATAATATCGACAGTAGAGATGGTCATTTTGCCATCAGAGTAGACGATTATTATAAAACGGTGGAATTTCTTCAAAGTAAAAGTATTGAAATCGTGCAAAAACCTCACAGCAAAAGCGGTTTTGCACAAATCTTTTGTTTGGATCCATCGAATAATTTAATTGAATTTAATGTAGATCAGAAGGACCTTGATAGAAAGGAGTAGCTATTATAACTACTCCCTCCTGTTATTTTTTTTGGCACACATAAACCATTTGGGAACTATTAGGAGTTAATGAATTCTTATTCCAATCTCCATATTCATGTAATAACTTAAATCCATGTTCATTTATAAGACGTCGCATTTCCAAAGGGAAGACATAGCGTAATGAAATTTTATCCTTCTCTACAGATTCTAAATTCCCCCCCTTAAAGAACCTTCTTTCCGTCTCGCAGTGAAGTATCTGTGTCATGGGATTAAAAGTTTCTTTATGATACTCGCTCACCTGCAAACCATTAGAATGAGTAAAATGCTCTTCATACTCATCCATCTTTGATAACTCCTCTATAATTGGATTTCTTGTATCGAAAATAAATATCCCACCATCTTCTAGATGTCTGTGGACGGATTGAAAAAGTGCATCCTGTACCTCATTGCTCAAGAAGTGTTGAAAGGAGTTACCACTCATGAACACTAATTTAGTGGATTGTTTAAGAGATAACTGAGTGCAATCCTGTAAGAACCATTGAATGGTCAAATTCTTATCAATAGCCTTGGACTTTGCCCGTTCGAGCATCCCTCCATGAATATCCACACCAATCATTTCATGACCCTGTTCAGCCAGTGGAATAGTCAATCTTCCCGTTCCACATGCAAATTCAATAATAGGACCGCTCTTTGGTACCCATTCGAGAATTAGTGGCAAATCTACTAAAAAATCTTTATGAATACGATCATACTCTTTAGTGTCTGCATACTTCTCGAGATTTTCACTGAAAATAGTATTCATAATTTCTCACCTTTTAGTACTGCTTCATATGTAAAATTCAATTATATCTCCCCCTAGAGATTATTATAAAATAAATAGAATGAAAATTCTCTACTTTCTCTTTCCGTAATATTGATATAATAGGGAGGAGAAAATTTAAACGGCTAGGGCATTCCTATCCAGAAGGAGGAACGATGAAACTAGGCGCATTTTCAGTCAGTTTAACGGTTAAAGATATCCATAGATCAAAAGAATTCTATGAGTGTCTAGGCTTTGAAGTAATGGGAGGAGAAATCAGCCAGAATTGGTTGATTATGAAGAATGAAAGTTGTGTTATCGGACTTTTTCAAGGGATGTTTGAGAAAAATATTTTGACATTTAATCCAGGGTGGAATCAAAATGCAGAGAGCTTAGATGAATTTACAGATGTCAGAGTACTTCAAAATTATCTTAAGGAAAAAGGAATTAAAATGCTAACAGAAGCAGATGAATCAACTAAGGGACCGGCAAGCTTTACAATAGAAGATCCAGATGGCAATTCAATTTTAATAGATCAGCATAGATAAAAAAGGTCGACTTGTTTAGGAAATGGATCCTAAGCAAGTCGACTTTATTTATTTTATCGATTAAAGATATCGTCCCAGCTATTTACCATGTCCCAAGAAAATTTCGGTAACATCGAAAATAAATTATGGTCGGTTACCACAGCTGCAATTACAATCGACGTAATGAACAAAGCTGTCATAGCAATTAAAGACGCATAAGTCTCCATGGATTTTTGAAACTCAGATTTCTGATTCAACCTTTTTCCTCTTTTCTGTGATTTAGTGTCGATGCAGTATCTAAATCACAGAAGAAGAGAGATAGCCTCCCTGATAAAAGTGAGGGGTAAGGAATAGGTGCGGCTTTGCTAGGATATTTCGACTGATTGAGTGTTTGTATGGAAAATGATGAATGACAATTGAAAAAGAAAGTGATGATTGATAAGTAAAATCCTTCTTCTTTTTTTGCCAGCCGTTGGTACTAGGAGACTGTACGGCTGGTTCAATTTGTATGTCACTATGGGTGGATATGGTATCTCTGGATAAAGGAAAAGCGTGTGCGATTTCTCCATACGCCAAACAAGGAAAGGAAAGAAATAAGATAGCTATTATGAGGTAAAGGCGTTTTTCCAATTTGATCACTTTCCTTGTTAAGTTAATTAAGGATAATTGTACTCTCATAAAATGCAGAAGGCAATATCAGAAGAAGCGTGTTGTGAAAATAATTAAATATGTAATTTTATGTTAAAATTGTTATAGATTAATAGAAAATAAAAAAAGGGGGAGTTGGATGGTTGATGGTGTTCTTACGTTAAAGTTTCTTATTAGTTTAGTGGTGTTTGGAGTATTACTTGTCGGTGCAGTAAAGCTCTTACTTCGCAAAAACCGTTTCGGACCAATATCTGTAGCATTGGTGTTACTGATTGGAGGCTTCTATTTGTTTGACCAAATCAATTCCACTACATCTGATGCAACGGTGCTTAAAGAAGTTCATGAGGATAGTGAGATTCGATATTTGGAAATTAGAAAGCTTGAATTAGAGGGAGGTACCTATTCATTCAAGGAGAGAATTTTGATTGAAGAAGAAGAGACGATACGAGAGATATTGAAAGACTTATCAGGTCTTAAGCTAAAGAGGGAACTCAACAAGGAACCAGGAGAAGCGGAGTATGTGCTTAATTTGCTGCTATCTAACAAAAAGGATAACAGGATGGAAACAGGCAATATCCAGATTACAGTAGGAAGAGAGTATATTGATGACCTTTATAAAATACAGAGCGACAAGGATCATCTGAAGACAATACAAGAGTTGGAACTGAGTTTAGAGTGGGAGAAGGAATAAGTGGTGCATAATGTTATGGACCGATATAAGGTTATGAGGGATAATATAATGTCCATACGTTAATAAAGGGGATGGGGTTAATTGGATAAAGTTATTGAGCTAGAAATTCCGTTCATGAGAGAAGCAAACAGTGTCCAGCAGCTTACCAAGGGATTTTCCAACGATCAAAAGTTCGTAATTGATGATAAGTATCTTATCCGTCTTTTTCCTTTAGAAGATGCAGATCATAGAAGGAAAGAATTTGAAACCATTAATAGGTTATCCTCACTCTCGGATTTTGTGCCAGAAGCAATCGAGTTTGGTGCTCAGGAAAATCTAGGGTTGGCTTATATGGTATTGACATATCTGCCAGGCAAGGACGGGGATGAAGCGTTAAGTAGTTTGACAGAAAAAGAGCAGTATCAAGTAGGGTTTCAAGCAGGGAAGGAACTGGAAAAATTGCATGAGTATCCTGCTCCTGAAGGCATCGAACCATGGAACATATTCAAGAAAAGAAAAAGTGATAGGTACATAGAAGAATTGAAGCAGCTTGAAGATATTGATAAAGAGATAATAAACAAACTCGAAAGCTATATAAAATCCAATGAGTATTTAATGGATGGCCGTCCTAACAGATTTCAGCATGATGATTTTCACCCTTGCAATCTCATTGTCGAGGAGAAGAAATTCACTGGGTTTATTGATTTTCAGAGGATGGACTGGGGAGATCCCTTACATGACTTACAAAAACTTGGATTCTTTGGAATAAAGGTAAGTGTTCCTTTTTCCATTGGTGCAATTGATGGATATAATGGTGGAGGGAAAATCAGTCAGGAGTTCTGGCAACTATTTGCTCTTTATAGTGCCATGCATGTGGTGTCATCATTCGTGTGGGGGAAGAGAATGGGAGACGAGCAGTATGATCTATTATCCCGATATGCTATGGATGTTTTGAGAGATCATGATGATTTTAGGGAGAATATCCCACAATGGTATAGGGATATGAAGTAAACTAGAAAAGGCCGCACAGTGGATGGGCGGCCTTTGATTTCCTATTTTTTCTTCTTTTTCGTTAAGTCTACAAATCCTTTCTTGACCACTTTCTCCAAGGCAACTTGGACATTAATTTGACGGTCATCGACATGAATGACACTTAAGACTTTTCCTTTTCGTCCCTTTATCCTCAATTCCTCATCCACATACGGCAGCTCTTTCCGGTACTGACTTAATACAACGTTCTTATTTTCCATAAAGTAAACGAAATACATAGAGATCTCACCTGTTTCATTAGGAATGGGTTATAGGAGTTCGTCTCTTATAACACTTCCTACAAAATATGTAACTAACCGTTGATTTAGACCTTATTTAGCGTGTAAGGTAGATAGAATTGAAATGATTATTAGGGAGTGTTTATAGTGGTTCATGCTTTTGCTCTTTTTCTTATGGCTGGCATAGCTGAAATAGGAGGTGGCTATTTAATTTGGCTTTGGTTAAGGGAGGGGAAATCTGCTTATTTGGGCTTGACGGGCGCACTTGCCCTAGCACTTTATGGCGTTTTGGCAACGTTTCAAAGCTTTCCTTCCTTTGGTAGGGTATATGCTGCTTATGGAGGGGTGTTCATTATTCTTTCCGTCCTGTGGGGGTGGGGCGTAGATAGAAAAACTCCAGATTTTTATGATTGGGTGGGAGCAGCGATTTGTTTGGTCGGTGTGGGTGTTATGCTATTTGCACCTAGGACTTAGTACTCATACATAAAAAGTATTCCTCCATAAAAAGAAACTGCAAGCAAAAATTTTGCTGCAGTTTCCTTCCATAAAACAAAGATTATTGTTCCGAGTTCTGACGCTTTGTCGGATGGCTCGCGCGTTCCACTTCTTCAGCAGAAACTACCTGTTTCGCGTTCTCAGCGTTGGGTTGTCCCTTTTGGCTCGGACCATTATGTTTATTATGCTTTGACATATAGGTCTCTCCCTTCCTTATTCTCCCTAATTAATGTGAGTAAGGGAGCGGAGATTTATACACCAGGAGGGACAGCAGTTCCATTAGCTTGTACAAGTTTATAATATTGGCTTTCATATTGCTTATCCAGATGAGGCAAGAGGTTTTCCAATGCTCTTACTACGCGCTTAAGGTTGATGCCGGTTTCAATGCCCATCTGTTCAAACATATAGACGACGTCCTCTGTGGCAACATTACCTGATGCGCCCGGAGCAAATGGGCAACCGCCAAGCCCCCCTGCAGACGTGTCGAACCTATCCACACCTGCCTGGAGGGCTGCAAAGATATTAGCCAGTGCCATTCCGCGGGTGTTATGGAAGTGTGCTGTTATCATGACATCCTTAAGTTCTTCCTTTAAAGCAGAAAAGAGTGCGTAGGATTCCTGCGGATTTGCCATCCCAATCGTATCTGCAACGCTCAACTCATCCACTCCAAATTGAACGAAGCGCTTACATAATTCCAATACATCTTCGATTGAAATTTTTCCTTCGTACGGGCAGTAAAATGACGTAGAAATACACGCTCTTACAAAGTATCCTCGATCTTTTAAGTCTTTTATTAAAGGCTCCAATTCCATTAAGCTTTCTGCAGTTGTTTTATTTATATTCTTCTTATTAAACGTTTCACTCACACCTACAAAAACAGCAGCATTCTTACAAGAGGTGCTACGTAATCTCTCTATGCCTTTCTGGTTTGGGACTAAAACAAAATTTCTAGTCTCTTTATCGTTGCAGCTTTCAATAATGGTAGCGGCATCTGACATCTGTGGTACCCATCTGGGTGAGACAAAAGAGGTAAGCTCCATCTCCGGAATTCCAGCTTTCTTCAACTCTTTAATAAATTCAATCTTAGCCTCAGTCGGTACGAATGTTTTCAGGTTTTGCAAACCATCACGTGGACCCACTTCAATAATGGTTGCTTTGGACGGTAAATTCATCGTTGTTCTCCCCCTTCACGGATAATTTCTCCCTACCCCTAATATTAGGGAATAGAGGGTGCTAAAAGCAAGAATAATAGAAATTTTATAAAAAAAGAAGGAATTTCGACATGAATCTCGAAATTAATCAGTCGAGAGGAGAGGAAATTATGTCGAATAAAGAAGTAGTTATTGTAAGCGCTGTCAGAACAGCGATTGGAAGTTTTGGTGGGGCATTTAAAGATGTTTCCGCTCCACAGTTAGGATCAGTTGTCATTAAAGAAGCGCTCGCAAAAGCCGGGCTTGCACCAGATAGTGTAGATGAAGTAATTATGGGAAATGTACTGCAGGCAGGTCTTGGCCAGAATCCTGCAAGACAAGCGGCGATGGCGGCAGGCCTTCCGCAAGAAGTGTCCTCCATGACAATCAATAAAGTATGTGGATCAGGGTTAAAAGCAGTTCACCTTGCAACTCAAGCAATCCTTGCCGGAGATGCCGACATTGTCGTCGCAGGTGGGATGGAAAATATGTCTCAGGCTCCTTACTTGTTAAAAGGTGCGCGTGACGGATTCCGTATGGGTGACCAGAAATTAGTCGACACGATGGTATCGGACGGGCTTACTTGCTCCTTCAACGATTACCATATGGGAGTGACAGCGGAAAACCTCTGCACCAAGTATGAATTAACACGAGAAGAACAAGACGAGTTTGCGGCAAACAGCCAACAAAAAGCGGTCCAGGCAATTGAAGGCGGAAAATTCAAAGACGAGATCGTGCCTGTGGAAGTGAAGAAGAAAAAAGAAATTCTGACGATAGATACAGACGAATTTCCTAGAAAAGGAACCACAGCTGAGAAGCTTGGAGGCTTGCGTCCTGCATTTAAAAAGGATGGTTCTGTTACAGCTGGTAACGCTTCTGGGATTAATGACGGAGCGGCGGCGGTTGTAGTGATGAGCAAGAAAAAAGCGGAAGAGCTTGGTATCAAGCCGCTTGTAAGAATCGTTGCCAACGCAAGCAGTGGAGTAGACCCAAGCATCATGGGCATCGGTCCTGTTACTGCTGTGAAAAAAGCGATGGAAAAAGGTGGCCAGTCCATGGAAGAAATGGACCTTGTGGAAGCAAACGAAGCTTTTGCAGCACAAGCACTTGCTGTCGGCCGGGAATTGCAGTTTGATCCAGAAAAGTTGAATGTTAATGGAGGGGCAATTGCCCTAGGTCACCCGATTGGTGCAAGTGGAACTAGAATCCTAGTAACGCTTATCCATGAAATGAAACGCCGTGAAGCGAAAAAAGGTCTTGCAACATTATGTATTGGCGGCGGACAAGGTGTCGCTACCATTGTAGAAAACATATAAAGAGAGAGGTGCAACTTAAGATGAAACCAATTTATACATCCTTTACAGAAGCGGTTAAAGACATCCAAGATGGTTCTACCATCATGGTTGGCGGATTTGGATTATGCGGCATACCGGAAAACTTAATTCTTGCACTTGTGGAAACAGGAGTAAAAGATTTAACGGTTATTTCCAATAACTGCGGCGTTGATGAATGGGGTCTTGGACTTCTTTTGAAAAACAAACAGATTAAAAAAATGATTGGCTCGTATGTTGGAGAAAACAAAGAATTTGAGCGTCAAGTATTATCTGGAGAGCTTGAAGTAGAACTAACACCACAAGGTACGCTTGCGGAGAAAATCAGAGCGGGCGGAGCTGGAATCCCTGCGTTCTATACACCAGCGGGAGTTGGGACACCGATTGCGGAAGGCAAAGAAGTTCGTGAATTCAACGGAAAAGAGTACTTACTTGAAGAAGCATACAGTGCTGATTTCAGTTTAGTGAGAGCAACCAAAGCCGATAAAATGGGGAACCTCATCTATAATAAAACAGCTCGCAATTTTAACCCAATGATAGCTGCAGCAGGAAAAGTGACCATCGCTGAAGTGGAAGAACTTGTAGAAATCGGTGATTTGGATCCAAACCTAATTCAGACACCAAGCATCTATGTTCAACGACTCATCGTAGGTCAGCAAGAAAAGAAAATCGAACGCGTTACCACAAGAGACTAGCAAGGAGGGGAACAAACGATGACAACTGTAAATAACCGTGAAAAAATAGCAAAAAGAGCTGAAAAAGAAATAGAGAATGGCTACTATGTAAACCTTGGAATCGGTATGCCCACTCTTGTGGCGAATTACATATCCGATAACAAACAGGTAGTGCTACAATCGGAAAATGGCCTTTTAGGTATTGGGCCATATCCGACAAAAGAAAATGTGGATCCAGACTTGATTAATGCCGGAAAAGAAACAGTCACTGCTATTCCTGGAGCTGCTTACTTTGACAGTGCCGAATCCTTCGCGATGATTCGTGGGGGCCATGTGAACATCGCAATCCTGGGTGGTATGGAAGTTAGCGAAAACGGTGACCTTGCCAACTGGATGATTCCAGGCAAGATGATTAAAGGCATGGGCGGCGCAATGGACCTTGTGCACGGTGCAGAGCGAATCATCGTCATTATGGATCACGTCAATAAAGCAGGGGAAGCAAAAATCTTGAAAGAGTGCACATTACCTTTGACAGGTAAAGGTGTGGTGGACAGAATTATCACTGACCGTGCCGTAATGGATGTAACAGAGCAGGGCTTAAAGCTTGTGGAAGTTGCAAGCGGCTTTACGGTGGAGGATATCCAGAACTCTACGGAACCGACGTTAATTGTGGATGAGCATGTGAAGCTTGAGGCCTTTTAAAGTTTTAACATAAACAGGAGGGAGCACGAATCCTTCCTGTTTTTTATTGTTTAAGAAATTATAAAATAATGCAATGCTGGATTCGTTGGGATGAAGACCTCAGTGACGAGGAAAAAGGAGAAGAGAAGTCCTCATAGCCTTTATGAAGACCTCGGTAACGAGGAAAAAGGAGAAGAGAAGTCCTCATCACAGTTATGAAGACCTCACTGACAAGGAAAAAGGATTAGAGAAGTCCTCATCGCTGTTATGAAGACCTCACTGACAAGAAATCAGGAGCAGAGAGGTCCTCAAAATCGTCTCAAGAGATTAAAATCTTAATTAGGACAAGGTTTTAGGTCCCGTTAGCTATATTGTTCTTGAATTAATACCTCCATCTTCTAAAATAAAGAACCACTATGCCCAAAATTATTAGTCCTCCTATAAAGAATGGACCTACACCTGAACTATAAACAACATAAATTCTAACGTGACGGACAACATTTACAACAATAAATAGCAATAAAATTACACCTAAAAATAGGATTAATTGTTTATGTTTATTCTTGTACAATTCAATCAGCCCCTTGATTGAAGCTTGGGAAAAGATAAGGAAAGAAAGTCTCCTTATAAAACACTATGTTAACTTGATCTTGTATTATTCTGAAAGTTGCACTCGGGTCTTTTTACCTATAAAATGATGATATGTTGTACATGATATCTTATAGACATGCTATAATAACAAAAAGGGAGGTGAGATAAAGTGGAAAATGAGCTGTTGAAACAAATCCTTCAAGGAATCAATGAGATGAAGGTAGACATAAGAGAGTTAAAGAGCGATGTTAGTACATTAAAGAGCGATGTTGGTACATTAAAGAGTGATGTTGGTAGATTAAAGAGCGATGTTGAAACATTAAAGAGTGATGTTGGCACATTAAAGAGCGATGTTAGTACATTAAAGAGCGATGTTGGTACATTAAAGAGTGATGTTGGCAAATTAAAGAGTGATGTTGGCACATTAAAAAGTGATGTAGATACGTTAAAAACCGAGTTCAAACAATATAGAGTTGAATACCGTCGTGATATGAAAATGATTGATCTACGTCTTAACGCCACAAACGAAAGACTTGATTCATTTAAATTTGATACTGATCTTCTAATTGAGAAGAACGCCAAATTGGAATTTAGGGTGAATAGATTAGAGAAAAACACAGAAGTATAAGTTAACCATCTAAAAGCTTCTTAACATCCCCCTTAAAAATTACACCTCTAGCACAATATCTTCATTAGCACAAAATGTCATTTAATGAGTTAGAACACCGGATTTAGCTTCGGTGTTTTTTTGCGCACATTTCTATATAATGAGATAATTCTAAATTATCTAGCTTTACTATATGGTACAATATACCATAATTAACTCGGAACACTTTTAAAGGAGAGAATGGATTATGAAACAACTAATTGCCCTCGGTGGAGGAGGCTTTTCTATGGAACCTGAGAACCCACTGTTAGATCGCTATATCCTTAAACAATCAGGTAAGTCCACACCTAAAATATGCTTTATTCCCACTGCGAGCGGTGACGCGGATAATTATATTGCTAGGTTTTATCAGTTTTTTGAGAAGCAGGAATGTGAACCTTCTCATCTTTCTCTTTTTAATCCTCAGACGAGAGACTTCGAAACATTTTTATTAGAAAAAGATATCATCTATGTCGGAGGTGGCAACACTCGAAATCTACTAGTACTTTGGAGAGAATGGGGACTAGACGTCATTCTAAAAAAGGCATATGACAGAGGTGTTTTACTGGCCGGCATCAGTGCAGGGTCCATTTGTTGGTTTCAAGAAGGTGTGACTGATTCCTTTGGTGATGTATTGGAGCCTATTCCATGCTTAGGTTTCCTAGAAGGTAGCAATTGTCCTCATTATGATGGGGAAGCAAAAAGGAGACCGTCTTATCAAGAATTGGTGGCAAGTAATAAAATTATCCCAGGTATTGCAACTGATGACGGTGTTGCGCTCCATTATGTGAACAATAAGCTCGAGCATATTGTTAGTTCAAGGCCGAGTGCAAAAGCGTACAAAGTTTATTTCGAGAAAAAACTTATGGAAGAAGAGCTTCCAACAAAGTATTTAGGGAGTTAAGAGAGGGATGCAACAGTGATAAATAAACAAAGTTGGGTAGGAAGCAAGAAACATTTTGTGGACGAAATCAGTGTAATGAAAGTTGGGGAAGAGGTCATTCTAGGTCGTTTTGGGGGCAATTCCACTACAGGACAATATAAAAACGAGGATGGTTGTTTAATCTGGTGTGATGAAAAACAAGATTGGGAGTTTGTAATTTTACTAGATGCCCATTTTACAGCGGAGAGTGCCGAATTGGTTATTTCAACAATGGAAAAGAACGAACAAAGGTTTTTGGACATTTTTGCATTGCCGGTAAAAAATTTATTTACAAGTCTGAATGCCTTGATTTTGGATATCTTTCAAAGCGAGAGGTTCATACAGGAGTGTGAGAATGTTCAGGGTGAGACAGCCTGTTTATTTGCATTACGCAAAGAGAAGTATTTATGGTGGTTTTCAGTAGGAGACTGCTTGCTGCTACTGCATCACCCTGAACTGGAGCGGCTAGGTGAATACCAACAGAACCACCGCAGCTTTTATGAATGGGTCGGTAAAGAAAGTACATTTAACAAGGACGTACCTTGTTATAGCACGGGTGTGAAGGAACTGCGAACTGGTGAAAATCATATTTTTATGACTACTGACGGGTTAGTGGAATGCCCAAATACTTCCTATATCAGCCCCGAAAATATTTACCGCATGTTTCAAGGTTTCGACACATGTGAGATAGGAGTTCGGAAACTATTGGAGGATATTCAGTCAAAAAACGTCAGGGATAGTACTACAATGGTTTCTTGGATTATACATAACTATCAAGAGGCAACCATTGCGAGTGATTTAAAATAAAAAGGTAGGTACTAGATAGATGTCATTTCATATTAGAGTAAGAGCTGGTGCATTGATCATACAGGACGGATCTATTTTATTGATTGAATTCAATGACGAAAATGGATTGCATTATAACTTGCCTGCTGGAGGTACAGAGCCAGGCGAAACGGTAAAGGAAGCAGTAAAAAGAGAAGCGAAAGAAGAAGCGTCCATTAATGTGGAAGTTGGCCCATTGGCGTTTGTTTATGAATATGCACCTCACTTAAACCAAAATAAGTATGGAGACACGCATTCTTTGGGATTAATGTTTGTTTGCAATATCAAAGAAGGTTGTAAACCAAGACTGCCCGCTAACCCAGATCCAAATCAGACAGGAGTGAAATGGGTCCCTTTAACAGAATTAGATAAAGTGATTCTATATCCGAATATTAAGGAACATATTCTTTCTTATGTAGAGAATAAACGATGTGTTGAAATTATAGAAGAGCATCATTTGGATGAGTACCTTAAAGATAGTTAGGAGTGGGTAGTTTTGCAAATTATCCGAGATAAAAAGAGAAGCTTTGACCTAGAAGCAATGTTAGGAAAACCTTTGTTTGCTCATTTGGCAACCGTTGAGGGGGAAATCCCAAAAGATTCTCCTGTTTGGTTTCATTGGGAGGAAAATGAATTATGGATAATTGGAACTGCCAAAGACACCTTTCCAAAAAGAATTCAGAATAACTCAAAGTGTGCAATTGGAATAGTAGATTTTGATTTTACTACTGGAAAAGTGTACCATGCAGGATTCCGTGGAAATGGTGTTGTAGAGCCTTTTGATTCAGATATAGCATATAAAATCATTTCGAAATATCTTGGAAAAGATGAGACTAAATGGGACCAGAGGTTTCAAAACCTAGATTCGTCTAATGTGTTAATTAGATTTCAACCTAAGACTGTAGTGGTTAGGGATCAGTCCTATAAAATTTTTGGCAAAGGAAACATGTAAGATAAAATTGAAAAAACTGATTGGGGTAAATATTTATGGGCTTGAAACATAAAGCCATAGAAATGGCAACCATATACAAACAGAATTCAAAGGTAGACGCCATCCTCCTAACTGGCTCCGTTGCATTGGGTTGGGAGGATGAGTTTTCAGACATTGAATTACATATTATTTGGAAGGAAGCCCCTACGGATGCAAATCGGATAGGACCTATTCGATCTGTAGAAGGGAGAATACTTACCTACCATCCTTATGAAGACGAAGAATGGTCAGAGTCATATGTAACACATGACGGAGTTAAATTGGAGATTAGTAGTTTTCTAACTTCCACCATACAATCTCATATAGAAGATGTAGTGGTGAAATCTGAAGTTAGTTTTGATAAACAGTGTCTAATTGCTTCCATTCAAAATGGGGTAGGTTTGTATGGTCAGAGTGTAATTGATGTGTTAAAAAAAGTGTGGTTAAATATCCAAGTGAACTCGCAGCCAAGATGATTTCAGAGAATCTTGATTTTGGAGCCAGGTGGAATAACCGGCGTGCTCTCTTAGAACGAAAGGATTGGCTGATGTTTTACAATGTATTGTGTGATGTGCAAAAGAAGTTGATGGGGGTTCTGTTTGGATTAAACTCCATATATGTGCATCATCCCGCATATAAGTGGATGCCGCATAAAATAGAAGAAATGCATATAAAACCCGATTACTTTCTTCCAAGAATGAATAAAATTCTACTAGGGAACCCGATCGAAAATCTTGTTACATTGGAACAATTAGTAGATGAGGTTATTAAACTGGCGGAATTACATAAGCCCGAAATAGATATAGAGATACAAAAGCAGAATATTAGCTATTTAAAGTAAGGGGATTTGAAATGAATGAAGGTCGATTAAATACTAACAATTTTCACTTGAATTGTATAATATACGGGGAGCTACGTGAATTCCCGACTGTCATCATGGACGCTGGGTATGGAGACTACTCCAAAGCATGGGAATCCATCTATCCTGCTATCTCAAAGTTAACTCAGGTCATTCTTTATGACAGAGCTGGACTTGGGAAAAGCGAAAGAAACTCTAATCCGAGGACCAGTCTATTTATGGTAGAGGAGTTAAGAGAACTCTTAAAGAGTAAGAATGTATCGGCACCCTATATTCTCATAGGTCATTCATACGGTGGTGTGAATATGCGTTTATTTAATAATATGTACCCTCAGGAGGTAGCTGGTTTAGTGTTGATAGACACTACTCCTGAAGAATATCTAGAAAGGTTTCTACCCTCCATGTCTGAAGAATTCAAAGAGGCTTACAATAAACAGTTCACTCTTGAAGGAGACTTTCATGAATTCAAGGAAAGCTTGGACCAGCTTCATTTTAGTAATAGAATTACTGACACCCCAACAATCGTAGTTTCAGCGGGGAAAAAAGAGCATTACTCCAATGAATCTCAAGCTTTATGGAACAGAATGCAAGAGGAGATTTTAAGATTCACGACCAAAGGTGAATTTATACTTGCTGAAAATAGTGCCCATTATATACAGAATGATGAACCGCTACTAGTAATAAGCACAATTAAAAGAATGATAAAAACACTGACTACTATTGATTATGCAAATGAAAAAGGAAGTAATCATGATTCAAGATTTCTTAAATAGACAAAAAAGGTGATTCAACAATTAATCACCTTTCAATGTATATAGCAACTATTGGGGCGGTAATGGCTAAAACAGTAAGAACAATGAAAAATACCTTTTGACCAATTGGAGTTGAAAAATATAATTGAACTAGAAGGAAATAAATGAAGCTCGAAACTAGTAGAAAGGTTGCAAATTTATATAGCTCTTTTCCTTTAATAACAGCCTTTTCGGTTTGATAGACTCCTAAATTCGGATCTATGGTTAAGGGGTTGGTAAAGGCCATGATAATCATACCTAATAAGATTAGAAGGCCCAATAGGTTCATTAAGCGCTTCATTGTGAGTTTTTCCATGAATGTTGCTCCTTGTAGAGTGTGTTTTTAAAAGAATCATTAAATATAGACAATCTGGGACTGAAACTAGATCTCAAAGTGTTTTCATAATAAGTCTATACGATGAAAAGGTTGAAAAGTTTCATAGAAACGAAATTCAAACTACCTTATTGTTTCACATTCTGAACCTTCAACACTTCCACAACCATCCTGCCAATTTGCCGACCAAGCCTTAACCCTTCATCATTGTCTACCTTAAAATGCACTCCTGCATACAAACGGGACTGAGCCGAAGCATCCACAGTTGCTTTAATTCGGGCTTGCTCTTGAGGAAAATAATACGTCATTATTTCTAGAGCCGCGCCTGCTAAGCATGCGTGTGCAGAAGGATAGGCTGGAAATCGTGGTGTATCCATTATTTTTCTAATATTTCTCCCATATTGGTTGGGACGGGCAACATCCCATAAATATTTTAAATACCAGCAAACAACAAAAACATCATTCATGGTGGCATGGAAAAAACCTTGCATGCGTGCACAGTTTGGTGATCCCATCGGATATTGCTCAGCGAAATCATAAAGCATGGTAGAAAATCTTTCTGCTATTTCACCAGTTGCCCAGTATTGTGCGCTTTGGATCTGTTGTGGGGTTAAAACACTCATCGCCTGTTCTACAATTAGTAGTTCACTATTCCAGTCTATAGATAAAGGATTTTTTATTTGCCAAGTAATTTCCTTTCCGAAAGGATCTAGGAATCTATTGCCTCCCTCTCTCCTGATGAAAAACATCGGCCAAGAGGCTGCATTAGGATTTCCGACAGGTGGAGTTTGTTCTCCTTGATAGGGATATTGGGACCATTGTCTGTATTCTGTTCGCATATGTTCAACCCCTTAAAAGTTCTTCTAAAATTCTTTATGATGAATGGATGAAATATATGTTAAAAACAGCAAGGTCTAACCATGGAAGCATGCTAAAATAGGAAGAAAAGTTCGTTTTGAATAAAAGGGAGAAAATAATGCTAAATCATAAAACACCTTCGGAAGAGATAGTCGCTTCCCCAGAAAAATTACAAAAATTATATAAACGAACACTTTTTATCGTTGTTCTATCCCAGATATTCGGAGGGGCAGGTCTTGCTGCAGGTATCACAGTAGGGGCTTTGCTGGCTCAAGACATGCTTGGTACTGATGCATATTCCGGTGTTCCCGTTGCCTTATTGACACTAGGTTCAGCTGGGGCAGCTTACTTGATTGGGCGTGTATCGCAACTGTATGGACGCCGGATTGGCTTGGCAGGCGGTTTCTTAACCGGAGGAGTTAGTGCACTAGGTGTGGTACTTGCAGCTGTCACCAATAGTGTGTGGTTGTTGTTTTTTTCCTTGCTATTTTACGGGGCTGGGACGGCTTCCAATCTTCAAGCGAGATATGCGGGAACAGATCTGGCATCTGCTAAACAACGAGGTAAAGCCATAAGTATTGCGCTAGTTTCGACTACTCTTGGGGCTGTAGCGGGTCCTAACCTAGTCGGTGTGATGGGAGATTTTGCAGTATCAATAGGTGTTCCGTCATTAGCGGGACCGTTTATTTTGGGAGCGGCTGCTTTTATAATGGCGGGATTGATCTTACTTGTTTTCATGAAACCGGATCCTTTACTGGTTTCTAAAGCATTGGATGTAGAGACCCCTATAAATACGGAGAATACCCAAAATATAAGTCCTTCAAAAAATAACCGTGGAATTATCGTTGGTGCATCTGTAATGGTTCTGACTCAGATGGTAATGGTTGCAATCATGACCATGACGCCCATTCATATGGGGCACCACGGACATGGGCTAGATGCTATCGGGCTTGTAATCGGAATCCATATCGGGGCCATGTATTTACCATCATTAGTTACCGGAGTTCTGGTCGATAAATTCGGTCGCACGGCAATGGCGTCGGCAGCTGGGATAACACTGCTACTTGCCGGGATTGTCGCTGCCACAGCCCCTGGTGACAGTTTATTTGTACTGATCTTGGCATTGGCCTTACTAGGCTTGGGCTGGAACTTTGGTTTGATAAGTGGCACTGCAACGATTGTTGATGCAACAATCCCTTCCACACGTGCAAAGGTTCAAGGTTCCATGGATGTGCTGGTAGCCTTGTCAGGTGCCACTGGTGGTATGATGTCAGGAATGATAGTATCCCATACAAGTTATGCCATGCTTTCCATAGGTGGTGGACTATTATCCCTTTTGTTATTGCCTTTGATTATCTGGGCGAGCAGAGGAAACGTGGTTGCTAAACACGGGAAAAATAAAAAAACGGCGTAAGCAGCAATCAGCCTGCGTACGCTGTTTTTTTGTAAATAAAAGTGATGGCGGGAAAATTATCAAGTATGGGGGGAATATCTTGTTCACTGGTTTAATTTCACTCTGTTATGGGGGGAATAATCTGTTCTTTGGGGGGATTCTGATGATGACGGGGGAATTGATGTGAAATATGGGGGGATTCACATCAGATGATAGTTGAAATAAGCATCTATACTGATGAGAAAAACGCTTTGAGTGGGGGGAATAGAAAGAGGAAATGATTGAATAAGGAAATAGGGCTATAATTATAAGTTTAAGAGGCTAGAAAATGGAGAAAGGATTGACTCCCACTCCCATTGTGCAGAATAAGTAGCATATCAACAATCTCTGAGAATATCCTATGAAAATCCCCCCACTGTTGATTGCAGTGCAGGGTGAGAGACTCCCATGGGGGATAGCGGTAGACTTAAGAACTCTCAGGCGAAGTAAGGGGGTACTCAAGCACCCCCTTATAAATAAGCGAACTATCAGGAGTTTAAAAGATAGTTTACTTATTTTCCCTTTACCTTCTCCATCTCCTCGGACACAACAAATGCCAGATCGTCATTACCAAACATAGAAAGAACCCCTAACACCGTATCGTTAGAAATGTCTCCAGCCTCTTCCTTTGATACCGTCAATTCCAATGCTTGAGCAAGTGCAGGGTTATTTGCTTGGTGAGGATATGCTTTTGTATAAAGTGTAAATGGGTCCAGGTTATGATTGATACACCACTGTGCAAAAACCAATATCATCATATTTTCTTCTTTTTGATAGTTTTGTATGATTGCTTGTTCCAAATCTTTTTTGTCCATTGTCTAATTTCTCCTTTGGTTCTGGTAAACTCATTATATAGGAAATAGGTTAATGAACCAACCCTGTCTCTGTTTCGAACAGGTATCTGTTTTTTTAAGGATTTTTTAATTAAAAATCTGTGACATATGATATATAATTAAGGAAAATGCGTATAGGGATTATTTAACTATTATACATAGATGATGGGGTGGAGCTAGCTATGAAAATGGAAGTGGGAGATTTGCTTTTTGTGAAAGGGAATTGCAATTTTAGCCCTTTTATCCGTTTTTTTCTGAAATCTGAATACAGCCATGTGACCATTGCAGTGGATGAAGAGCATATTTGTGAGGTCGATTTGTACAGGAAAATGGAAATCATGAAGAACCCATATAAAGAATATGATTTATACAGACTTAAAATGAATCTGACGAAGGGTCAACAAGAAGCTCTCCTTCATTTTCTTCATAATAAGGTTTCCACTTCCAAAGGGTATGATTGGTGGCGATTATTATCATTATGCATCAAACGATATTTCCGTTGGAATCTCATTATCCATGAACAGGACCGTTATATCTGCTCTGAAATAATTGACAAAGCTTTTCAGCATATAGGGATAGATTTGGTGGAGGATTTAGTCACAGGGGATGTCACGCCGATAGATATCATGAGGTCAGAGCATATTGAGTATATCTCCTCTGTATATAGATTAAAGGAATCTTTGATGGAAAAAGGAAGCTTAAAGAAAAGTGGTTGAAACTTGCGAGAAAAGGTTGCCTAAATTGGGCAGCTTTTTCTTTTTCATTACAGTACTTTTCACCTATGAAAAATAGATGGTAAAGAGAAAAGAATCGTCGTATATTTAATCTAGTTATGTAAAAATTTTGAATGGGATCTGAGGAGAATTCATGATGAAAATTAAGCAGTTGGCAAAATTAATGGATGAGGCTAATTATCAAGCTGCGCTCCAATTATTTAGGGATGCTTTCATCGATTATACAAACAAACCTAAATTGTCGGCGTTCCGGGAGGTTCTAGCTCTCTCGGATGATGAATTGAGACCCATTCTTCAAGTGATGGACCTTGCGCTGATGGATGATATTTCCGGTTTGTTGATAAGAGCTAATCATAGAAAAAAGAAAACGATAACATCCACCATCTGGTTTTGTGAGGAGCTCATGGACCAAGGGGAGCTCGTACAAGCGGAGGACTTGCTGTTAACATTATTACAAAAAGACATCACAAAGAAAGAAGAAGAAAAAATCTTATATAACCTGGCTATTGCCTGCATCCGGATGCGACGCTATCAAGCAACTTATGAGTATATGACAAAGTGTGAAGAAATGACATCCAATTCCATGAACACCCGCTGGGGCTATTATTATCTTCAGAAAGGTGAATGGGATGAAGGTGTAAAGTTCCTTCTTGAAGGATTACAAGATAAGAAGGACGGCGTCTATGCCTATGGAATGTTGATCAGGCATTATATGCTTCAGGGGAATTGGAGGGAAGCGAAAGGTTATATCGACCGTGCCATTCTTCAATACCCGGATTTCCCAAGAGTGCAAATGGAAAAATTACGATTCCATTATAAAACGAAAGAGTGGACTGAACTGAGAGAAACAGTTAAGTCACTTCAGGAGATCACTCCTTTTCATAGCTATCAGACGGTCAACAGCCTTTGGGTTGCAGAGAGCTATTACCATGAACATGATATCTCAGCTTTACGTCATTTCTTGCTACAAAATGAAACGATTGCCTCTAAGAGCCATTTTAAACACCTGCCAGAAAAGGTAAAAAGAGAATCCATCTTTATTAGGGAGTTCAAGCCTACTATTCAAAAGAGCAACTACTGTGTACCTGCCAGTCTTGAAATGGTGTTGAGTATGTATAATATCCACGTTTCTCAAGAGGAAGTGGCAGAATCTATTTTTACCGTTTCAGGTTCCAGTATTTCTAAAGCGATCACCTTCTTGGAGCAAAGGGGATTTTATAGCAAATATTTCTATAGCAATGTCGACCTGATTAAACAGCTGCTACAATCAGGAATCTCTGTCATCATGAGCTTGGAATATCCTACTTCCTCCCATGTGCAGGTGGTGGTCGGATATGATGATAATTTACAGTGCCTACTTATACAGGATCCGAACTTAACAGATGTCATCTATGTGGAATATGAGAAGTTTCAGGAAGAATTCAGCAATAGTCACGCGTTAGCTATTGCAGTCGTACCATCGCAACAGGCTACATCAATAGAGTACTTGAATGAACACGAACATGAAGTTGCCGCGAGAATACAGTGGCTAGGGGAAAATTGTAACGAGGAATTTACGGAAGAAGATAAAACTTTTATCCGTAATGGCATAACCGACATCATTGTGGCTGCAAGTTATTTGAAATTCCTTGCTAAGAATGAAGAGGAAGAATTACTGTCACAAGCAGCATCCGTAGTAGAACAGTCCCATTTTGAAAAAGAATATAAATACCTTATCATCGCCATGGCTTATGTCCGCGTAAAAAAATGGAGCCAAGCAGAGGAATATCTTGAACAAGTAAAACCTCAGTATTATCAATCAGCTTACTGGTACCTAAAAGGAAGGATTCATTATGAAAAGAACGAACATGAAGAAGCGGCAAGCTCCTTCAAAAAAGGAATTACTTATGAAGCGGATGATTTTGTTTTGTGGTCCTACCTTGCGCTTTCAACTTCCTTCCAAGGGCTGGATGAACAGGCTCTGAGTTATTCTTTCATTGCAATGGATATCAATGACCTAGATACATTCACCAGAATCAACCATGGAATGATTCTGTTCGATAATACGTTTTTTATAGAGGCTAGAGAACAATTCAATTCGGTGTTAAAGGAAGTGAAAACGCATGGGCACGCATGGTTTGAAAGAGCCAGATGCGACAAAGAACTGGAACGGTACCGGCATGCGGAAAGAGGATTCCGAACGGCTATTTCACTCGATCCGGAAATAGCCGCACCATATCGCGAGCTTGCACATCTTTACGAATTTGTATGGATGCAACCGGAGAAGGTGGAGCCACTTTTACAGAAGGGGTTAAAAGAATCGGAAGAAGCCATTCTCCTACTTCTTGAACTCGGTGACTACTATGAGCGACAGAAAGAATATGATAAAGCAAGATCATTATTCTTACGTACAACAGAGAAGTATCCAGAGGATTCAGCTGGCTGGGTGAATCTTGGTCACCTCTTAAAAGAAGAAGGGAAATTCAATGACGCGTACGTATGGCTGAATGAACAATATGAAAAGTTCCAGGATGACAGTGAGTATTTGGTGAATGCAGGGAGATATATGTGGGAAGCGGCACTGGCAATGGATGCACCACCTGGCCATCTCGAGCAAGCATTGGCTTTATTGGAAAAAGGAATGGATCACGCGCCTGCAAATCTCGATGACGCATTGGAACTCTATGTCAATCTAATTGAAGATACTCCGTATAATGAGAGAGGAATCCAGTTCCTGCAGGCCAAACACGAAGAGGATGTGGAAAACTATCTCTATTCTACCTATATGGGATGTTTGTATGAAAGTAGCGGATTGTGGGGTAAAGCGAAAGATTGTTATGAGGTAGGTCTTTCCAACTCATACAAAATTCTCCCGCTTTATCGGTTAGGGGAACTGTTGGTTAAGCTCGGAGAAGATAAGGAAGCGAGAAAATATTACAAAAAAGTTATTGAACTTGATCCGACGCATGTTCAAGCCCACATAAATATTGCTGATATCTGTCAACGGCTAAACCACAAAGTACAAGAGCTTTATCACATTCGGAAGGCGTTTGGTCTAAATCCGTATGCCGTAAATATTGAATATTTAGCCTCTCTTTTAGTGGAAAACGATTTGATGGAACTAAAAGAGGAATTGGAAAATCTATATAATGAAAGAAATGGTTCGTTTATATATGACAGCCTTGGATATGTTTATGGGAAGTTGGGTGACCACGGAAAAGAGGAAGAGCTTGTGATAAAAGCCCTTGCCATAGAACCGGAAGAAACACCTCTCCTTATGCATCATATTAAAATCATGTTAAATAAGAAAAAATATGCGGAAGCCAAGAAAGCGATTCTTCCGTTAATATGTAAAGAGATAGAGGATCGTAGTCTGTATGATCTTTTTGTAGAAATTCATGTGAAAGCTGGATCTATGCTAACCATAGAAAAGGTGGTTAACAAATTAAAGCTTTCTGATTACCAAACTAGTAAAGTCAGCATGTATACGGCTGCTGCCTATGATAAAGTGCTTCTCGAGAGACGAGAAAAGGAAGAATACGATTTGTCCGAACGAAATTGGTTCAAGAAGCTAAAAAAATTTGGCAAAGCTAGCGTAGACTTTGGCGTACTGATCAGCCTTTACGAAAACGCGCTCAAGTATGACAGGGAGAATGTCACAGCGGTCTTCTGGTTGGCGGACGTTTACTTGCAGATTGATATGAAAACGGATGCCATCAAAACGTACGAAAAATCTTTAAAATACCATTGGGATCCTGACGTTGCTTACCAACTAACTTCTACAATCCTTGAGTATTTAGAAGAAGAAGCACCTGAGAAAAAACATCAACCACTCTTGCTTCAAGCGCAAGAGCTGGTGGAAAGATGTCTGGCGGAAGAAGAAGCTGCTAGGTATCTGTCACAATATGGATATGTGCTCAAACTACTAGGTGATATCGGAAAAGCAGAAGCAGCCTATCTGCAAGTTATTGAGTTCGAACCTGACGATCCAATTGCTTACTACCAGCTGGCCCTCCTATATAGAGAATCCAACCGTTTTGTCGAAGCGAAGGAAACAATATGGAAAGCATTGGAGATTGCTCCCGACGACACTCAAATTATGAACGAAGCTAGCATAGCATTGAGGTTAAACGGCGAATTCCTCGCTGCGCTGGAAATGGTGGATCGAGCATTAGAATTGAATGCCGAAGATGCCCAGCTAGTATATAATCGTGCATGCTATTTATCGTTGTTAGGTCGATTAGAGGAATCAGCCGCTCATTTGGCAGAAGTATTTGAAGCAGATGAAGATGGTATTTTCATTGAAATGTCCATGGATGATGAAGATTTCGAACCGTTAAAGGAAGCGGGGATGTTTCCTCTGGAAGTGTCGGAACAGTAGTGTAGAGAAACAGGGACAATGCACAGGGTGCTTGTTCCTGTTTTGTTTTGGTGCTACTATCAATGAAGTAAATGCTGATATAGAGGAGCGAAGAGCGATGCTGAATACAAAAAAAGTGATTGTGTACATTGCACAAAGTGTGGATGGATTTATAGCAAAAAAAGACGACGATATCAGCTGGCTTTCCTTAGTAGATGCACCTGATGAAGATTATGGGTATGGGGAGTTTGTGGGAAAAGTAGACACGGTGATTATGGGTAGGAGAACGTACGATAAAGTACTATCCTTCGGCGTGGATTTTCCACACAAAGAACGAAAAACCTATGTGCTGTCCAACTCGAGAAAAGGATCAAATGAACTTGTTGAATACTATTCTGGTGATATAAAGGAATTAATCGATTCCATCCGATGGTCAAATGGTGAGAAACATATATTCATTGACGGCGGCGCAGAAGTGATTAAGGAATTCATCAGACAGGACCTGATTGACGAGTATGTCATTTCCACCATTCCAACGTTAATTGGGGATGGTGTGAGATTATTTAAAGAAACGGAAAGCGAAAGTAAACTTGAACTTCTTGAGTGTAAATCATTCCCTTCAGGACTTGTCCAACATCATTATAGAGTTTTAAGAGAGAACGATAAGCAGGTGTAACTCTAGTGAGAGTGCACCTTTTTGTTTTTATGTCTATATTCCAATATATGGATCTTATCTTCTCCTGTACAAGTTAAGCCTTCACCTATTAAGGCATAATCCCATAAGATATCAAAAACTAATGGGGTGATCTTATATATGTTCGGAAGAGTAGTCAAGCCGCGTCTGTTTCCTGCGTCCGTTAGAACAATTGAAGGAATAAAATGGGGATATATAGATGAAAAAGGGAAGTTTGTACTGAAGCCTACTTTTCAGGATGCCGGAGAATTCCAGCAGAATGGGTTGGCGATTGTCCGCAAAGATGGAGGAACAGGAGTTATTACACAAACCGGAAAATTTGTGATTCGCCCTATGTACAGCTCTATTTTCCCTTTTACAGAAGGCCGTGCCATTGCCATGTTAAATGAAGGCGGCTCGGTTGTTATAAATGAGAAAGGTAAAGTATTGACCCAAAGGCCGTATTCGTTTATCAGTCCCTATCAAGGAGGCCGTGCAGTTTTCCAGGAAATCAAAAATGGGGGACCCACACTCTATGGATACTTAGATCTTAACGGTAATGTTGCCATTCCTGCCCGATACCAATATGCCTTTGATATGAGTGATGGAAAAGCGCTCGTTCAGGTAAACGATGGGTTGTATGCCTTATTAAATTCAACAGGAACACAATTGCAAACCTTTTCGTATGAACAGATGAACGGTTTGAGTGAAGGACTTATTTCTTTTAAGAAAACCTACCAGGATAAGGCGGGGTATGTGGATGAGTGGGGCAAAGTCGTTATTAAACCGCAATTCGGCATGGCCTTACCTTTTCAAGGCGGAACAGCAGTAGTAAATGCTTCCACTGACTATAAAAATCAATTCGGCTTAATTGATAAAGCCGGGAACTATATCATTTCTCCAAGGTACAACGATATTAATCAGCTTGGTGGAAACAGAGCAGCAATCGGGAGAGCAATTAACCCTGAAGAACCATTTGTTGGTTCCACATATGCCATAGCGGATACGGTGAGTGGACAGATTATCACGGACTTTCAATATGATGCAGTGAACAATTATAAAGGGGAATATAGTTCTGTAACTCAAGGAATTAAAAGTTTCTTTATCAACAAAAGCGGGCGGCAGGCAAAAGATCTTCCTGTCATAGATGGCATTGGAACGCTATCAATAGAAGGACAGCTAGTAAAAGCTTTTGTGGATCAAAGGTTATCCTATTACGATAAAACCGGAAATCTTGTGTATGCGCAAAATTCGGTCATCCCGGTAAATAGGAATGTTTCTATCCGAGAGGAAAAGTACCGTCCTAATAAAGATTATCTGGTGTATTTCCCCCAGCTACAAGGAATGAAAAATAAAGAAGCAGAGAAAAAAGTGAACGAAGAATTACGCACACAATCTCAAATCATTCCCGTTCCACCAGATAAACAGCTGGATTATAATTACACAGGTGATTTTTCTGTACAATTTTATAAAAAGAACTTATTAATTCTAGAGCTTAACGGCTACAACTATCCGTTTGGTGCAGCACACGGCATGCCGACACAAATCATGGTGCCGATAGACATTGATTCTGGTAAATTTTATGTATTAAAAGATTTGTTCACACCGAACAGTGACTATGTAAAAGTGTTAAGTGATTTGGTTGCAAAGCAAATACAGGAAAATCCTGATAACTATTTCCCTGATGCATTTAAAGGAATTCAACCTGATCAGCCATTCTACGTGTCGAGTGATTCCTTGTTCCTTTACTTTACACCTTATGAAATAGCTCCATATGCAGCAGGGTTTCCAACCTTTGAAATACCTTTTAAGCAGATTGCTAGTATCATTGATAAAAAAGGAGCTTTTTGGCGTTCCTTTCACTAAGATTTGTATAGAATGATGAGAAAACGGAGAGGGTAGCTCGCGATAAAGCTACCTTTTTTTGGCTCTGTTAAACACCGCTGTTGATTTCCGCACTAGGCTTCGCTTTCCTAGGGGCGTTTGGGGAGCTTCCTAAAGTAATGAAAGAAATTATAGTAGATGGAAAAGGTTTGTAAAATTCAGTAAACGGGTAAAAATTTTGGTATGATTTATTGAGATAGAGTAGGAGGAAAGAGCGAATGGCTAAAGTAATTTTTGAGCGGGATGATCAATTTGCAAACAAGATGAGAAACTATCAGATCTTAGCGAATGAAAAAATTATTGGTGAAATTGCAAATGGTGGAAAAGAAACCGTTGAATTGGATCCGGGAACCTACACCTTTCAGATAAAGGTTGATTGGTGTGTAAGTAGAAGTTACACATTGGAACTTGGAGAAATGGACACATTGCATTTTAAATGTGGTAGTCCTTTAAAAGGGTGGAGAATTCTCCTGTCTTCTGTTTCCATGTCAAAAGAGAATAAGTTTGTTTATCTTGAGAAAGTAGGCAGCTAGATGGTAGGAGGCTGGTTGGATCTTTGCATTCTACCAGTCTTATTTTTATGTTAGTTTAAACTAGGGAAATTGGAGTGAAAAGTGGAATACATAAGTATCACATAGAGAGATGGAGCTGAATGAAGGTTTGATTGTGAATTTTGTTTTTATGGGTTTCATATTTTTATTTTCTATATTTATTTTGTTTTTAAGTTCAAGACATAAAAAAGAACTCCAAGATCTCGGAGAAAGAAGGGGAGTATTCGTTTATTTATGCTTCATTTCAGTAAATTCCTTTGTAGGTTCCAAAGTATTTAACTATGATCCATTACTCTGGATAAGTTTGATAGGAATAATGGGGATAATAATTACATTATACCCAATTAAAGTGTTAAAGAAATCAAAGTTTGTATTTTTGATTGCCATTGTGTTAATAGTATTTGCTACTATAAGGGTCCCCACTCACCCAAGTTCATTTGAAGAATATATCCATTCCAAAGAGGAGTATGAGTGCTTACTATTTTTTGAATGCGCTAAACTGACAACCGTCATTAAGGACGATGACAGGATAAGCACGAATGTAGAGATACTTCATGTGAGAGAATACTATTATGATTGGTATTTAGTATTTGGAAAAGGCTATATGGAGCTTGAAGGGGAGCAGCCTTTCCGGGCAATTAATATTGCCGGCTTTTGGATTGAATATTAAAGATGCTGCGCCTTATTATCTAATTCGTATTTTCACTCCACATCCACATAGTATGGAATGCTTCAATTGCTTTGCAGGTTTTTCACATGTTTTGCATATCTTTGTGTTCATGAAGATAACCTCCTTTTGTTTAGATTTAAGGCAGGCACCAATAAACAGTGCCTGCTTGACAGAAGTGAGAATAAAAGAGAAATATAAAGTTAGTGAACTATATTACTAGCGTACTTTCTGAGGGATTTTTAATCCAAGCCCTTCTGCAACCCGGGTGCCGTATTCCGGATCTGCCTTGTAGAAGTGGCCGATTTGGCGAAGCTTGATTTCCTCATTTTCCACTGGAGCCATTGCCCCCACTATATTTTTGATTAAGCGGGAACGCTCATCCTCACTTAAAAGGCGGTATAGGTCCCCAGCTTGTGTATAGTGATCATTGTGATCGTAGCCTACGCTGTCCACCACGCCTGAAACGACATAGGCAGTCTGCTTGTTTTCATGCGTTTCCGTAGGTCCATTATAGCTATTCGGTTCGTAATAGACGGATCCTCCGCCATTGTTGTCAAACCTCATCTGGCCATCGCGTTGATAGTTCTGAACTTCATTGCGTGCACGATTAATTGGCAGTGCATGGTGATTGGCTCCAACACGGTAACGGTGTGCATCATGATAAGCAAAGAGACGGCCCTGCAGCATTTTGTCAGGCGATACATCAATACCAGGTACAAGTGTTCCAGGAGAGAAAGTTGCCTGCTCGACCTCAGCAAAATAATTCTCCGGATTTCGATCCAATACCATCCGTCCAACTTCCATTAACGGATAGTCTTTTTGTGACCAAACCTTCGTCACATCAAATGGATCAAAACGATAAGTATCAGCATCCTCCAAAGGCATAATCTGGACATAAAGCTTCCATGCCGGGTAATCTCCTTTTTCGATCGAATTAAATAGATCCTCTGTATGATAATCAGGGTTCTCACCGGCAATCTTCGTTCCGACCTCTTCAGTCAGGTTTTTGATCCCTTGTTCTGTTTTAAAATGATACTTAATCCAAACACCTTTGCCTTCTTCATTCACCCACTTAAACGTGTGGCTGCCGAAACCATGCATATGACGGTAAGTCGCAGGAATGCCACGATCAGACATCAGGATGGACACTTGATGAAGCGATTCAGGTGATAGGGACCAGAAATCCCAAACAGCATTTGGATTTTTTAGATGCGTTTGAGGGTGGCGCTTTTGTGTATGGATGAAGTCAGGAAATTTAATGGCATCTCTGATAAAGAACACCGGTGTATTATTTCCGACCAAATCATAATTCCCGTCCTCCGTGTAGAATTTCACTGCAAATCCTCGTGGATCACGAACTGAATCCGCGGAGCCATTCTCACCTGCTACCGTAGAAAAACGGACAAATAATGGGGTGCGTTTTCCTATTTCTGAAAGGAATTTTGCCTTCGTGTATTTTGTAACATCATTGGTCACTTCAAAATATCCGTGTGCTCCTGCCCCTTTGGCATGCACTACACGCTCTGGTACGCGTTCCCGGTTGAAGTGGGCAAGCTTCTCTAAGAGATGTACGTTTTGTATGAGGGTTGGTCCCCTAGAACCGGCAGTGATGGAGTTTTGATTATCTCCGACTGGAGCCCCCCAGCTTGTTGTAAGTCTATTATTTGTTGTCAATTATCATTCACCTCAATTAAAAGAGTAAGATTACTTTTATAATGATAACAGTTATCATGCGAAAATCAATACTTTTTTATAATTATTATAAAGTAATAATTTATATCTTTAAAAATATATTTTAATCTTTTGGGTTGTTTATGGACAAATAGTAATTTGCTATATTAATAGAAAAAGTTGATAGGAGTGAGTTTTTCGTGAAGAAAAAGCATAAGAAAAATCAAAGTCCAGTGACTCATATGAAGGAAGAGAAAGTGTCATTAAAAGATCAGTTGGAAGGGGATGTGTTTTCTAAACTTAAATCCATGAAAGACAAGCTTGTCCAAACAGAACAACTGCAAAAAGAACAACAAGCAGCAAAAATAAAAGAAGAAAAACGATTAAAAGAGAAAAATAAATCATTTGAAGAGCTGTTCGAAGAAAGCAACCAGAATTGGAAAGAGTTCAAATAGAATTTAATGTGGGAAAAACAAAAGAGATAATGGTCTAAAGTGCATCATTATCTCTAAACGGTTTTATTTAACTTATGAATAATGCCATTCCAAAGTACACTATTACACATAGCACTGATCCTAGTAAGAAAGGTCCCATCTTTAAAGTGGGTGTTGTATGTTTAGGTGTATATCTGCCAGCCATAGAGTCCAATACTGCTGCTTCGGAATTTTTTGTGAAAATATCCCCCGATGAGCTTGTGAAGAATGCGATAAAGACAAAGAAGAGTGAACCAAAAAACATGGTGCTTAACAGGTTGAAGTCAAAGTAGGTGGAGATGCCAAAGAGGATACCAATTTCTACTGCTAATACAAGCAATAATGTAATAATATATTTTTTCAAAATCTTCCTCCCTCCAAAAAATGAGTTATTTATTATACGTTGAAGTATGGAAGAAGTTTCAATTTTCAACTTTTTTAATGTCTATGTAGTAAAAAAAGCAGCATCCCGTTACGGGACACTGCTTAATTGCGGTGTGTTTCATAGACCGACTGTTTAACAAGTTCTTTATAGGCTTTATATTCATCCGCTGATATCTCTTGTTCCTGGATGGCACTGACATTTGCTTCTAATTGTCCAATGGAGCTTGCCCCAGGAATTACTGCTGCAACTGCTGGATGTGCCAGGCAGTATTGGAAAGCAGAAGCTTGAAGCGGTTTTTCACCAGAAAGTTGAGTAAGCTTAGGCAAAATACCGGTGAGTTCTTCATTGTTATAATCAAGATAGCTTTTTCCATTGAATTTTTCTTGTAGCTTTTCAAGCCCACTCTCTGAAAGCAACCCTTTTGCCAAAGGGCCGCGTGCTATTACACTGATTTTATTATCGTGTAAGTAATTCAACCACTCTTCTGGTCGTGTATCAAGCATACTATATTGCATCATGACAGAAACAATGGATGATTTTTCAACAAATCTCTTAATTACATTTGGCCTGATGGAAGATATTCCATATTCACGTATATATCCGCCTTTTTTCAATTCTTCGAAAGCTTCAATGGTCTCTTCTGTAGGATCATCGATTGTCCCTCCGTGTAGCTGATACAAGTCGATATAATCGGTTTGCAGTCTATGTAAGCTATCCTTAACTGCAGAGAGAATATGCTCTTTGCTGGGATCCCATTCCCAATCTTCCTTACCGGGAGTCCAACTATTTCCTACTTTGGTGGCAAGAATGACTTTATCGCGCTGCCCCTTTAAAGCTTTTCCGACTATTTCTTCGTTCCTGCCAAAATCATAGAGATCGGCTGTATCAAGATAATTGATGCCAAGATCAAGTGCTCTCTTTACAATTTCAGTCGCTTTCTTTTCTTCCGTTCCAAGAGACATACAACCAAGGCCAAGCTGGCTAACATATAACTCAGATTTTCCAAGTTGGTTTTTAGGTATCAAAAAAAACCCTCCTTTTTGGCTATTTTACCGAAAAGAAGGGCCATTTCACAAATGATTACCTTTACTTTATGCTGAATTTAGTATTGATGCTTATCTGTCCCATCCTTTAATGCATTTATCCAGGTGGTTACATAAACATGATGAAGGGCGTATTCCTGGAGTTTCTTTCTGATTTCCCAAGCTTTCCCCACCAAAACGATATTGTTTGGACGAACATAGACCTTCATTTTGCTTCCTCCCATCCCCTGTATGGTAGAATGTATGAAGAAGTGGAAGACAACAGAACAAGGAGTGGTCAGGATGGTTCATTTAAAAGAGAAAACCTTACATAGTGAAAAATTATTTACAGGAAGAATCATTGATCTTTACTTGGAAGACGTAGAACTTCCAAACGGCAAAACAAGTAAAAGAGAGATTATTAAACATCCAGGCGCAGTGGCTGTCATAGCAGTTACAGATGAAAAAAAAATAGTCATGGTCCGTCAATACAGAAAAGCGATGGAGCGGGCATTGGTCGAAATCCCAGCAGGCAAGCTTGAAAAGGGAGAAGAGCCGATTGTTACGGCAAAACGGGAACTTCAGGAGGAGACCGGTTACACTTGTGATGACCTTGAACCGTTGATTTCTTTTTATACTTCCCCAGGCTTTGCGGATGAATTGGTACATTTGTTCATTGCGAAGGGGCTGAGAAAAGATACCGAGGAACATCATTTAGATGAAGATGAGTTTGTGGACCTGATGGAAGTTTCGTTGAAAGAGGCACAGACTATGATTGAAAACAAGGAAATCTATGATGCAAAAACGGCTTATGCGGTGCAGTATTTGCAAATGCAAACTTTGCTGCTAAAGTAGGGATAAATGATGCAGGATTATTTTGTAGACTTACATATACATTTAGGCCGAACTGCTAGTGGCAAACCGGTCAAGATTACAGCCTCCAATAAGTTGACATTGGAGGCTGTTTTGGAAGAGGCACAGATTCGTAAGGGTTTGGACATGGTCGGTGTGATTGATTGCCAGGTGCCGGAAGTTCTAATTGGACTAAGGAATGGACTTGCTTCGGGAGAGCTTACGGAGTTGACTGGTGGCGGGGTTCGATTTGGTGACATCACACTTATTCTGGGGGCGGAAATTGAAATTCATGATGAAAACTGCCAAGGGTTAATCCATGCACTCTGTTATATGAAGACAGTTGAAAAGATGGTAGAGTTTTCAAACTGGCTAAGCAAGCGTATGAAAAATGTGACGTTATCCACGCAGCGTGTCTATGAGAATGCGGTTGAGATTCAGCATATGGTTGATAGTTTAGGTGGACTGTTTATACCCGCCCACATTTTCACACCATTTAAGAGCCTATATGGAAAGGGTGTTAGAAGGAGTTTGACAGAAGTGTTCGAGCCCGAGTTGATCGATGCTGTCGAGCTTGGGTTAAGTGCGGATACTTCTATGGCCAGTGGCCTTAGTGAGTTGGATAGATATGTTTTCCTGTCCAATTCGGATGCGCATTCGGTGGGCAAGATAGCTAGGGAGTATCAGAAAGTTAGAATGAAGGAGCCGAATTTTGAGGAGCTGCGCCTTGCATTGAGAGAACTAGACGGTCGCAGAGTGATTGCAAATTACGGTTTGAGTCCGAAGCTTGGGAAGTATTATACGACGGTTTGTGAGAAGTGTTTTTCTCAGCGTATGGGATTGGCGGATGCTTGTACTGGTTGTGAGCATAGCAAGTTTGTAAAAGGAGTTTCCGATCGAATTGCAGAGCTGGCTGATGGTTCTGAATCAGGGAGATCTCGTCCACCATATATACATCAGGTGCCATTGGATTTCATACCAGGTTTGGGGCCGAAAACCTTAGAGAAGTTAAGGGGAGATTTTGGCACGGAAATGGGAATATTGCATGAAGCAAATTACGAAGAGTTGGTGGAAGTAGTCGGTGAGAAAGTCGCGTCACTGATTGTGGCTGCCCGGAGCGGAAAGTTGGTGTTTAAAGCAGGCGGCGGAGGCAGATTTGGTCGAATAAGTGATGAATGATGGATTAAGTCTATATAATTGTGTAAAAAGAAAGGCCATTATCAATGTCCGTGTTACAATGTGTTCGACGAAAAACAACCACACACGGAGGCAATGATAATGACCAACATTAATATTACTATAAATTTGGAACAACTTAAAGCCGAGGTAGAAAAAAGTTCTTTAGGATCGCCGGTAAAAGCATCTTTAGCCCTTGTATTGAATTCGCTTATGGAGAAAGAAAGGGATGAATATATTAATGCTCTCTCTCACGAGAGAACGGATGACCGCAGAGGATATCGGAATGGCTACTATGAACGTGAATTAATTACTGGCACGGGCTCACTCACATTAAAGGTTCCCCGAACTCGTGATGGTGAATTTTCAACTTCTGTTTTTCAAAAGTATGAGCGATGCGAACAAGCTCTAATTCTTTCTATGATTGAGATGGTTGTAAATGGAGTCTCAACTCGTAAAGTTACCAAGATTGTAGAAGAACTGTGCGGAAAAAGTGTATCTAAATCACTAGTATCTAATCTCACTAAATCATTGGATCCAATAGTTAATGAGTGGAGAAACCGTCCATTAAACACCCATTATTATCCATACATATATGTTGATGCAATGTATATAAAAGTTCGTGAGAACGATAGGGTTGTTTCAAAAGGAGTACTTATAGCTTGCGGTGTAAACGAAGAAGGACATAGAGAGATTATTGGGTTAAGGGTTACCCATGGGGAATCAGAAGATAGTTGGTCTAATTTCTTTGATCACTTAAAGTCAAGGGGGATACAATCACCTAAGATGGTGATTTCTGATGCACATGCAGGATTAGTGGCTGCTATAAAAGAATCCTTTTTAGGAACCTCTTGGCAAAGGTGTTGTGTTCATTTTCTTAGGAATATAATGGACTCCTTTCCTAAGAAAAACTCTTCAGAAGCAAAAACAGAACTCAAGGAAATCTTTAGAACATCCAACATTAAATTGAGCCGAGAACTGAAGAGCGACTTTATTGAGAAGTATTACGAAGTAAAAGGGTTTACTAAGGTAATTGAAACGTTGGATGCTGGGTTTGAAGATGCAATGCAGTTTCATTCTCAAAAAGCTGAACTTCATAAACACTTACGTACAACCAATATGCTAGAAAGAGTAAATAGGGAAATAAGGAGAAGAGAAAGGGTAATTCAGATTTTCCCCAACGATCAATCTGCAATACGTATAATTGGATCTGTACTGATGAAAATGGAGGAAGAATGGAGTAAGTCAAAGTATATACACCATATCTAAATAAAATAGTTTTTTAATTCCCTAAATGGAATTATGTGAACTGTCACATTAATGATTGTTACTTAAATAAAAAAGCGTTTACATTGACTGGGCTATAAAAAGGAAAAATTTTACCCCCTAGGGGGTAAGGAATACACCCTAAACCTTTAAGACCAATACTTAAAAACCTAACCCCTTAACACATTTAGCATTAGATCTCATTGTAACTATTTTTACACATTAATATGGACTTGACTGAATGATGATTTCAGTATCAAGCTTTATCGGGAGGGGAGAAATCTCTTCTTAAGTTGCCAATGACTCCCTCTGGAAGGGAAAGGCCCGGGAGATTGTCCTCATAGAGCACCAATGACTCCCTCCAGAAGGGAAAGGCCCGGGAGATTGTCCTCATAGAGCACCAATGACTCCCTCCAGAAGGGAAAGTGGTCCTCATAGAAATAAAGTCTCCTATGCACGCCAATAATCACTAAAAGGCCAACAAAAATTTCTCCCACACTCCAGTCATACTTCTTCACCTCTATCATACAATCTACTAAGAGAGTGATAGGAGGAAGAGGGATGAAAAAACAGTCGCGGTTTACTATTTTACTAGGGCATTTAAAAGAACACTCCTCTCTATATCTGTTTATCGTTGTACTTTTTTTTATGGGAGTGATATTTGGGGCCATTGTGGTCAATAGCATGAACTTTTCACAAAAGCAGGACCTGTTTGTGTACCTGAGCAGGTTTTTTGGACAAGTGGAAGAAGGGCAGTTCGCAAATTCCAAAGACATCTTCTTTCAGAGCTATTTTCATAATATTAAGTATGTCCTCTTGATGTGGGTGCTAGGTATTTCTATTATTGGTCTTCCAGTTATATTGATTTTGCTATTTCTGAAAGGCGTAGTGGTGGGTTTCACTGTAGGTTTTCTTGTGAACCAGCTTAGCTGGAAAGGATTCCTTTTATCTTTTGTAGCCATCCTTCCACAGAACATGATTGCCATACCAGCTTATATTATCATTGGAACTTTATCTGTGGCATTCTCCCTGAAAATGATCAGGCAACAGTTCGTGAAAAGAATTCCGGAACCATTTTTCCAGCAATTCATCAGGTATAGCATGGCGATGGGCTTCATTTGTCTGTTGCTTGTTGGAGCATCGTTAATTGAAGCGTTGATATCACCTGTGTTTATGAAATCGGTTATTTCTTTTTTAGATTAATACTTACATGATAATTATTATATACGCTTGTTTATAATGATTATTTTTTTCTTTGACAGTTTCCCGCCCTTTCGATAAAATAAAAAGGTAAAGCGAGGGAGGGAACGAAAGATGGAAAATAGGATAGATCGCATAAAAAAATTACTGCACTCCGCAAGCTATAAGCTAACTCCTCAGCGGGAATCAACAGTCCGTGTTTTGCTTGAACATGAAGAGGATCATTTAAGTGCGGAAGATGTCTACCTCCTCGTTAAAGAAAAGTCACCTGAGATTGGACTAGCTACGGTTTACCGTACATTGGAACTACTAACTGAACTTAAAATTGTCGATAAAATAAATTTTGGCGATGGAGTATCCCGATACGATTTGCGTCAAGAGGGAGCCAAGCATTTCCATCATCACTTGGTTTGTATCGAGTGTGGAGCGGTAGATGAAATTCAGGATGATTTGTTGGAAGATGTTGAGGCGATAGTAGAACGCGATTGGAACTTTAAGATCAAAGATCATCGATTGACTTTTCACGGAATATGTCATCGATGTCAAGATCCGGAAAATCCAACAGAAGAAGAAAATACATAAACCTTTTCCTACCATAAGGGAAAAGGTTTTTTATTTTGAGTAAATCATAGGGTTTAAGGTATAAATCTTCATTATTTTGTCATACCTTCTAATAAGACAAGTTAATGGAAAAACTTGCCCAACTGGAGGTCGACTTTCATGAAGAATATTATAGATTCATGCTATAATACATTTAAAGTATTCATTTTATTTACGGGCTGCACGGTTTTATTCTACTATGGAATCATGTGGATCAATCAAGAGTATCAGAATTATCACCGCTATGATGAGCCGGAGGGTGCGGCGGTGAAAGTGACAAAAATGGTGGAGGAAAGGGACGAGGGCTGGCTGCAGCGCTTAGTGTTCTTCTATCATTACGGGGAGTAGAGGTTATTGCAGGATCAATTAAAAGATTTTATTCATTTCTTGGTAGTGGAAAAGGGACTTGCAACGAACACAGTGGTGTCGTATGAGCGGGATTTGAAATCCTATCTTCTCTACTTAAATAAGGTGGAAGAGGTATCATCCTTGGATGAGGTAACTCGTGCCACCATTATTCAGTTCTTAAAATTCCTCACAGAAAAAGGGAAATCGTCCAAAACGATAGCCAGACATATTGCCTCGATACGTTCATTTCATCAGTTTCTACTTAGGGAGAAGGTTACAACCCAGGATCCAACCGTACATATTGACCGACCAAAGCAGGAGCAGAAACTTCCTCAGGTAATGTCAGTGGAAGAGGTACAGGCCTTACTTGAGGGACCAGATGTCTCCAAGGTGTTTGGAATCCGGGATAAAGCGATGTTAGAACTTCTGTATGCGACAGGTATGCGTGTATCAGAACTCATCTCCCTGAATCTAAGTGACGTCCATATGACAATGGGGTTTGTAAGATGTATTGGAAAAGGCAATAAGGAGAGAATCATTCCTCTAGGAAAAATGGCTCAGAATGCCATAGCCAGTTATATAGAAGAAAGCCGGAGTCAATTAACCAAAAAGAAAACCACAGATGCTTTATTTGTAAATCTCCACGGAAATCGACTAACACGGCAGGGGTTTTGGAAAATTTTGAAAAAGTTGACAAAGGAAGCTGGTATTGAAAAGGAGCTAACTCCACACACCTTAAGGCATTCCTTTGCGACACATCTATTGGAAAATGGAGCAGATCTCCGTGCGGTACAAGAGATGCTTGGACATGCCGATATCTCCACAACCCAAATTTACACTCATGTCACAAAAACCCGCATGAAGGATGTTTATTCCATGTTCCACCCAAGAGCCTAAATACATGTCCGTTTTGGGGAATAGAAGGGCTGTTCAAACTATCTGAACAGTCTTTTTTTATCTTTTTAATTGCAAGTTTGAAAGCGCTTGTTTATACTGGATTTAGAGGTCAGACTTCTGACAATTAGAAGTACACACATGTATGACTATCCTCTGTAAAAAAGGGGAAAATACAAGAAGTAAAATGAGATCGTTTGTAGGAGGTTACGAAATGAGTTCTTATACATATAAAAGAGTGTTTCTTGTCGTGATGGATTCTGTTGGAATTGGTGAGGCTCCTGATGCAGAGAAGTTCGGTGACATAGGTGCCAATACACTAGGTCATATCGCAGAGCACATGAACGGGTTGAACATGCCAAATATGGCAAAACTCGGTCTTAGTAATATTGAAGAAGTAAAGGGTGTACCAAAAGCGGAAAAACCCCTTGCTTATTATACGAAAATGGAAGAAGCGTCAAGTGGGAAAGACACCATGACTGGTCACTGGGAGATTATGGGCTTGCGTATTGACACCCCTTTCCGTGTATTTCCTGACGGGTTCCCTGATGAGCTTATTCAAGAGCTTGAAGAACGTACTGGTCGCAAAATCATTGGAAACATTCCTGCTAGCGGAACAGAAATCCTTGATCAGTTGGGACAGGAACACGTTGATACAGGCGCGTTGATTGTCTATACATCTGCAGATTCCGTGCTTCAGATTGCCGCTCACGAAGGTGTCGTTCCAATCGAAGAACTATATGACATCTGTAAAATTGCGCGTGAACTGACATTAGATGAGAAATATATGGTTGGCCGCATTATTGCACGTCCATTTATTGGAGAAGCAGACAATTGGAAGCGTACTTCCAACCGTCACGACTATGCGTTGAAACCATTTGAACGTACGGTTATGAATGAACTAAAAGATAGTGGCTACGATGTCATTTCCATCGGAAAGATTTCCGATATCTATGACGGAGAAGGTGTAACCAAATCTCTTCGTACCGTTTCGAATATGGACGGCATGGATAAGTTGGTGGAAACGACAGCGATGGATTTCACAGGTATCAGCTTTTTGAATCTGGTAGATTTCGATGCAGTCTTTGGCCACAGAAGGGATCCTGAGGGTTACGGCAAAGCATTGGAGGAATATGATGAACGCCTCCCTGAAGTATTTGCGAACCTTCAAGAGCAAGACCTTTTAATTATCACAGCCGATCATGGTAATGATCCAACGGCTCCAGGAACAGATCACACACGTGAATATGTCCCATTACTAGTGTATTCACCACAACATGAAGAAGGCAAGCAGTTGGACATCCGAAAAACCTTTGCTGATATCGGTGCTACGATTGCGGATAACTTCAATACAAGAATGCCTAAACACGGAAAAAGCTTTTTACAAGACTTAAACTAGGGGGAACGTAAAGATGAATTTAGATGCTATTAAAAAATCTGCTGAATATATCAGTGCGAAATTAACAAACAAACCAGAAATCGGACTTATCCTAGGATCAGGACTTGGAGTATTGGCGGAAGAAATCCAGAATCCTGTTGTTATTCCTTACACAGAGATTCCTGAATTCCCTGTTTCCACTGTCGAAGGTCACGCAGGACAATTAGTCATCGGTGAACTAGAAGGAAAGAACGTCATCGCGATGCAAGGTCGTTTCCATTTCTATGAAGGATATGCGATGGATAAGGTGACATTCCCTGTACGCGTAATGAAATATCTTGGTGTGGAGAAATTAATCGTTACCAATGCTGCTGGTGGAGTGAACGAAAGCTTTGAAGCAGGAGACTTGATGATTCTTTCCGATCACATCAACAACATGGGCACCAATCCTTTGATTGGTCCAAACAACAATGAGTTTGGAGCACGTTTCCCTGATATGTCTGAGCCATATTGCAAAGAGTTGCGCAAACTTGCAAGAGACGTTGCGGCAGAAATTGGCCTTAAGGTTCAAGAAGGTGTCTATGTGGGGAACACAGGCCCATCTTATGAAACACCTGCTGAAGTAAGAATGCTTCGTACACTTGGCGGCGATGCAGTTGGAATGTCCACGGTACCTGAAGTAATCATTGCCCGTCATAGTGGCATGAAAGTACTTGGAATCTCTTGTATCTCCAACATGGCTGCAGGAATCCTTGACCAGCCATTAACACATGATGAAGTAATGGAAACAACAGAAATGGTAAAAGCTAATTTCCTTCAATTCGTAAAAACAATTGTAAAAGGAATGTAATCTAGTTTTTTCTACTGATTATTTCAGCTGTTGATTGTAGCACAGGGCGAAGACTCCGGCGGGAGGTAGCGGTAGACTTGAGACCCCACAGCGTAGCGAGGAGGCTCAAGCACCGCCCCGCGGAAAGCGAAGCCCAGTGCGGAAATCAACAGCGGCGTTTTATAGAGTCTATTTTATAGAAAATAAGAGGTGTTTCGGGATGAGAATGGTAGACCTTATTCAAAAGAAGCGAGACGGAAAAGAACTAACAACCGAAGAAATTCAATTCATTGTCAAAGGATTCACAGACGAATCCATACCTGACTATCAAATGAGCGCATTCTCCATGGCGATATTCTTCCAAGGAATGAGTGACCAAGAGCGTGCTGACCTGACGATGGCAATGGTACACTCCGGTGACACAATCGATCTATCTGCAATTGAAGGAATCAAGGTTGATAAGCACAGTACTGGCGGGGTTGGCGATACAACTACATTAGTACTTGCTCCACTTGTAGCGGCTGTTGGAGTACCGGTTGCAAAAATGAGCGGACGTGGACTTGGACACACTGGTGGAACGATCGACAAGCTGGAGTCCGTTCCAGGCTTCCACGTGGAAATCGACAACCAGGAATTCATCGACTACGTTAACAAAAATAAAGTTGCAGTTATTGGACAAAGCGGAAACCTTACTCCAGCTGACAAAAAACTTTATGCTTTGCGTGATGTTACAGCAACTGTAAACAGCATTCCGTTGATTGCAAGCTCTATCATGAGTAAAAAGATTGCAGCTGGTGCGGACGCAATTGTTCTAGACGTGAAAACGGGCGCCGGTGCATTCATGAAGGACTTAGATGAAGCGAAAAAGTTAGCAAAAGCGATGGTGGACATCGGAAATAATGTTGGTCGCAGAACAATGGCTGTTATTTCTGATATGAGCCAGCCTCTTGGTTTTGCGATCGGTAACGCTTTAGAAATCAAGGAAGCAATCGACACTCTACGTGGCGAAGGTCCAAAAGACTTAGAAGAGCTTTGCTTGGAGCTAGGAAGCTATATGGTTCTTTTAGCAGAAAAAGCATCTACCCTGGAAGAAGCTCGCGGTATGCTTGAAGAAGTTATCCGATCTGGAGCAGCAATTGAAACGTTGAAGACGTTCTTAGAAGCTCAAGGAGGAGACGCATCCGTTGTCGATAACCCCGAGAAATTGCCTCAAGCCAAACATGTGGTGGAGCTTGAAGCAAAAGAAGCAGGTGTTGTATCTGAAATCGTTGCGGATTCTGTTGGGACAGCAGCTATGCTTCTAGGTGCTGGCCGTGCAACGAAAGACTCTGAGATCGATCTTGCAGTTGGTATCGTCCTTCGCAAAAAGATTGGTGACAAAGTGGAAGCAGGCGAATCACTTGCAACGATCCACAGCAACCAAGAAGATCTTACGAAAGTGAAAGAGGCATTGTATGAAAGCATTAAAGTGGTAGGTGGAGACGTGAAGGTTCCGCCGCTTGTATATGATACGATTTCTGAATAATAATGAATTACGTTAAGAGCAGCCCTGCCATTTTGGTGGGGCTGTTTTTTATGTTTGAAATTATCGAATTGTGGAGACTGTTCCCATGCTAATTCTTCATCTTCGTGATGAAGACCTCTGTGGCAAGAAAATAGGAGAAGAGAAGTCTTCATCGCCGTGATGAAGACCTCCGTTGCAAGAAAAAAGGAGAAGAGAAGTCCTCATCGCCGTGATGTAGACCTCTGTGGCAAGAAAAAAGGAGGAGAGAAGTCTTCATCGCCGTGATGAAGACCTCCGTTGCAAGAAAAAAGGAGAAGAGAAGTCTTCATCGCCGTGATGAAGACCTCCATGGCAAGAAAAAAGGAGAAGAGAAGTCTTCATTCTTCAAGGGATGAAGCGCAAAGGCAAGGCCCGGCCAATATTCCAAAGTATCTGAGACCAGTGGTAGTTACCCAAGGGTAAGTGCTTTTTTGTATTGATAAAATAATTTACCTCCACTTCCAAAACTTAGTATAAAACTAATCTTTTTGGAAAAAATGTGAAGTATGGAATATGATTGGAGGTCTAAGGATGAAAAAGTTAATAACCGCAATAATTGCCATTGCTTTTACTTTTTCCGCATTTAGTCCTGTTGTAGGGGCGGAAGAAAAAGGTGTTCAACTTACAGAGAATGCAAGATCAGCAATATTAATTGAACGCGACACTGGTCAAGTGTTATATGAGAAAAACGGACACGAAAAATTGCCGCCGGCGAGTATGACCAAAATCATGACAATGCTCTTGATTATGGAGGCCATTGATAAAGGTGAATTAACGTGGGATGAAAAAATTAGAACGAGTGAGTATGCAGCATCGATGGGAGGATCGCAGATTTTCCTTGAGCCTGGTGAAGAAATGACCACGGATGAGATGCTTCGCGGGATCGCCATTGCGTCTGGAAATGATGCATCTGTGGCGATGGCTGAGCGTATTGCAGGCTCTGAAGCCGCATTTGTGGAACGCATGAATACAAAAGCAAAGGATTTGGGACTGGAAAATACGCTTTTCCAAAACCCGACAGGCTTGCCTGCCAAAAATCATTACAGCACTGCAAACGATATGGCTGTCATGGCGAAGGAATTATTGAAATATGAAGGCATAACAAAATATACTGGCCAATACGAGGACTATCTTCGTCAAGATTCAGAGAAGAAATTCTGGTTGGTCAATACGAATAAGCTCGTAAGATTCTATCCTGGCGTGGATGGTGTCAAAACCGGTTTTACACAAGAAGCAAAATATTGTTTGACAGCGACTGCGAAAAAAGACAATATGCGTGTCATTGCAGTAGTGTTCGGTGCACCAACACCTAAAGACCGGAATGCACAAATCACGAACATGTTAGATTATGCTTTCAGTCAGTATAAAACGCACCCGATGTATGAAAGAAACGAAGCTGTTGCAAAGGTTGATATCAGCAAAGGGTCCGAAAAAGAAGTGGATGTCGTTACCAGTGAACCAATTTCTGTTCTGACGAAGAAGGGCGAGAACGTTGATAATGTGGAAAAAGAAATTACAGTCGATGAAAATGTGAAGGCTCCTGTTAAAAAAGGAGATAAAGTTGGTATCATCGTCCTGAAAAAAGACGGCAAAGTTCTGTCTGAAAGCGACCTTGTAGCTGGAAAAGACAGCATGGAAGCAAGCTGGTGGCAACTATTCAAACGGTCTATGGGACACTTTTCAAAACTAGATTAATCGTAAAAAAAGTAAAGCTAACAGCTTTTTAGAAGGCTGTTTTCGTAAACTTTGTTGCTTTTTCGTATTTTTAAATCAACCGTTATATACCTTGCTATCGTGCTCTTTCCCTGGCTATACGGGTTAGCCTGCATGCCTAATTTAGAGTATGTAAGCAGTAAAAAGTCCAATTTCCGACTTTTTACAATGAATAGCAACAATCATTGAGGAAAGAGCTTTTTAGAACAAAGGATTTTAGCGAAATACCACTAGTTTTGTCTTTAGGCAGGAATTCCGAATTTAAATATAGAAATTGACTCACTGAACAAAGTTTCCACAAGGGGGAAAGTGCAGTGAGTCTTACCGTTGATTTGGAAGTCAAACAGAATGTTCTTTGTGTTCGTTTAGCAGGAGAATTGGATCACCATACAGCTGAAAACTTGCGAAATCAAGCCACAGCCATTATTGAAAAACACCAGATTTCTCATATTATTTTGAATTTGGAGCAATTGTCCTTTATGGACAGCTCGGGACTTGGGGTCATACTTGGCCGGTACAAGCAAATTAAGAATAACGGTGGAGAAATGGTGGTTTGTTCTATTTCCCCAGCAGTTAAACGACTATTCGAAATGTCAGGATTGTTCAAGATTATCCGTCTTGAAGAAAGCGAACAAAATGCCCTGCAGAAACTGGGGGTGGCATAATGAATAATCAAATGCACCTGCAATTCTCTGCACTTAGCCAAAATGAATCGTTCGCAAGGGTAACTGTAGCGGCTTTCATCATGCAATTGGATCCGACCATGGATGAGTTGACTGAAATTAAGACAGTAGTATCAGAGGCAGTGACAAATGCCATTATTCATGGTTATGACAACGACCCTAAAGCCACTGTTTACATCTCTGTAGAATTAGAGGACGGAGCTGTCCATATCACCATTAAGGATGAAGGTATGGGAATTGATGATGTAGAGGAAGCTAGACAGCCGTTATACACTACTAAGCCTGAGCTCGAGCGTTCTGGTATGGGGTTTACCATCATGGAAAACTTTATGGATTACGTAGAAATTCATTCATCTAGAGAAACAGGCACCTCAATCCGTATGACCAAGTATTTAGCTAAGAGCAAAGCGCTTTGTAATTAAGGAGCTAAGCCTATGGATGTCGAGGTCAAGAACCAAGCACAAACATATCTAAAAGATCATGAAGTGAAAGAACTGATAAAAAGAAGTCAATCAGGTGAACAGGAAGCACGTGACACAATCGTGCAAAAAAACATGAGGCTTGTCTGGTCTGTTGTTCAGCGCTTCATGAACAGAGGCTATGAACCTGACGACCTGTTCCAAATAGGCTGCATCGGCTTATTGAAATCGGTGGATAAGTTCGACCTGTCCTATGACGTTAAATTCTCCACATACGCGGTTCCAATGATCATCGGGGAAATTCAGCGATTCATTCGGGACGACGGTAGTGTAAAGGTGAGCCGTTCGCTAAAGGAAGTGGCGAACAAAATCAGGAAAGCGAAAGATGAGCTGTCCAAAAGATATGGCAGGGTACCAACTATCAATGAGATAGCGGAATTCCTGGAGATTACAGCGGAAGAAGTAGTTCTGGCACAAGAAGCTGCACGTGCGCCTTCGTCCATCCACGAAACCGTCTATGAAAATGATGGAGATCCTATTACACTCTTGGATCAAATCGCTGATCATTCCGAGCATCGCTGGTTCGATAAAATAGCCTTGAAAGAGGCCATTGAAGAACTTGATGAACGGGAAAAGCTTATTGTGTATTTGCGATACTATAAGGACCAGACCCAAACAGAGGTCGCCCAGCGACTAGGAATCTCACAGGTGCAGGTGAGCCGTCTGGAAAAGAAAATATTGCAGCAAATGAAAGATCGTATGGATGAATGATATCCATACGTTTTTTTTATTGAAATTTATTTCTTGACCCGAAGTAAAAAATAGTAATAAAATCATTGACACGACCATATATTTTTACTAAAATTTTATCAAAGGTTGTAAACGTTTACTTTTTAGAAAATTTCTACACATGCATACTATATTAATACTATCTAACTAAGTAAATTTTTTACTAAAAAATGAATACGTTTACAATTCGGCGTCACTAAAGAGACCTGAAGGGGAGGAAGTTCTATGAAAAAAGTTTCAAAGCTCTTTATCACACTTATTGCAGTGATGTTGATTGCGGCAGGTTGCAGTGGGGGAGACGATGCTTCTGGCAGCGATAAAACGATAACCGCTTGGGCATGGAATGTGAATGTTGGAGCTTTAGAGGAAGCTGCTGAAAAATTCAAGGAAGAAAATCCTGGGTTTGAATTAAAGGTGGAGGACATCGGCCGTCTTGATGTATATGACAAATTGTCTACCGGTCTTGCGGCTGGCGGTATCGGACTTCCTGACATTGTCCTTGTGGAAGATGATCGCATCCAAGGATATGTAGAAGCTTTTCCACAAGGATTCCTAAATCTATCCGATAAGGGGTTTGACGAGCATAAAGACTTATTTCCGAATTTCAAACAAGAGTTAACTTCTAAAAATGGAGATTTCTACGCATTCTCCTTTGATGCGGGTCCTGCTGGAATGTTCTACCGCCGAGATCTTTTTGAACAGGCTGGGGTGGACGCTGAATCTATCGAAACATGGGATCAGTTCCTCGAAGCAGGAAAGAAAATTAAAGAAGAGACAGGGGCATTCGCCATGCCGCTGGATAAATTCAAGGACGATCCTACTTTCAGGATGATGTTGAATCAACTGGATGCTTACTATTTTGATAGTGAAGGAAATATTGACTTTACCAATCCAAAAGCTGTTCAGGCAATGGATATGCTAAAGCAATTTGATGACGAAGGCTTAATCAAAGATGTAGACGGGTGGAATGGTGTAGTATCTTCTACTATTGATGGGTCTGTAGCAACTGTTCCATTTGGGGCTTGGTATTACGGCACAATCGTTGATCAAGCAAAGGATTCTGAAGGCGATTGGGGAGTATTCCTTCTTCCTGCCTTTGAAGAAGGTGGAAATCGAGCTTCCAACTTGGGAGGAAGCAGTTTTATGATCCCAGCAGCCTCAAAGAATGCTGATGTTGCTTATGAGTTTATGGAATTTTTCTCAACGAATGAAGATGTACAGCTAACGGCAATGGACAAATACGGATTGTTCCCATCCCTTTCTTCCACTTATGATTCCGATGTATTCACTGGTCCTGTTGAATTCTTCGGTGGTCAGGATATCTGGAAGTTGTTTGCGGATGAAATGAGCGACGTTCCAACTGCCTATTATACGCAGGATTATTCCCTAGCACTTGATGAGTCCATTAAGGCTCAAGCTGATGTGTTCAACGGAAAAGATCCGAAAAAAGCATTAGAAGAAGCTGCAAAACGTTTGAGCGATCGTACGCAGCGCGACGTTAATTCCCATTAATCCGTTCTAAAAAAATGGCTGACTAATAGTTTAGTAGACACTCCTACACGGAGTGGGGACTGCTGTTACGTCAGCCACTCTCATTTAAAAGGGTTTTTGTAAAAATCTGTTTCTATTCACTAAAGAAAGTAGGCTGACTATGAGAACGAAATCTTATATTCCATATTTATTTATAGCTCCAGCTGTTATCTTGTTCTCCGTGTTCATGTTATATCCCATCCTGCATTCCTTTGTATTAAGTTTTCAGACAAGTACAGGCGGTGCAATGGAGTTCAACGGCTTGGCTAACTATAAACGTTTATTATCCGATCAAATTTTTTGGAAGGCATTGAAGAATACATTTATCATTTTAATTATTCAGGTTCCTATCATGCTCTTCCTCGCTCTGGTTCTGGCAACACTTTTAAATTCTGCAATGTTGAAAATGAAGGGCTTATTCAGAGTTTCCTTCTTCTTACCGGCTGTTACATCATTAGTTGCTTATTCGATCATTTTTTCTATCATGCTGATGAATGATGGGGTAATCAACCAATTAATCAATGCATTAGGATTAAACAGTATACCATGGCTGTCTGATCCTTTCTGGGCAAAGGCGTCCTTAATTATTGCGATGACTTGGCGCTGGGCGGGATACAACATGGTCATTTATTTGGCAGCTCTGCAGAATATCTCAGATGAGATATATGAAGCGGCCAGTATGGATGGTGCAGGGAAAATCAGGCAGTTCTTTTCTATCACTATCCCTCAGTTGAAACCGGTCATTCTTTTTACAGCGATCCTTTGTACAATCGGGACACTTCAATTATTTGATGAACCGTTCGTGCTGACAAAAGGTGGACCAAGTGATGCAACCTTGACACTTGGCATGTATTTGTATCAGACAGGTTTCCGCTATTTCGATTTTGGTTATGCTTCAACGATTGCTTATGTAATAGTTGTTCTGATTGCGATCGTATCCTTTATACAATTCAAAGTGACGGGTGATGACAAATGAAGAAAAAAACGAGAGCTTTGAACAAAATATTCTTATATGTCGGCTTAGGACTTGGTGCACTTGTGTCCCTCTTTCCGTTTTACTGGGCGGTGATTGGAGCTACCAATACAAGTGGTAAAATGTTTTCCAAGCCACCGGAATTGTTGCCGGGCGGCCAATTGATTGAAAATGTAACGAACTTGAACAACTCCATCGGGATCGGCAGGGTGATGTTTAATTCCATGTTTGTGGCAGGTACTTACACTATTTTGAGTTTGATTGTGTGTACACTAGCTGCTTATGCATTTGCGAAATTTGAGTTTAAGGGAAGAAACATAATATTTATCATTTTCTTGCTTTCCATGATGGTGCCATATCATGCAACGGTTGTTCCTTTGTTTAAAATGATGGTTACCTTTGGTTGGATAAATTCATACAAAGCGTTGATTTTGCCAAACCTGGCTTATCCATTTGCCATCTTTCTTATGAGACAGAATATGCTGGCATTCCCAAATTCACTTATTGAAGCGGGAAGAATTGATGGAGCGGGTGAATGGAAGATATTTTTCAGGATTGTCTTGCCTTCCATGAAACCGGCCTTGGCAGCAACGGCGATCTTCCTGTTCATGTTCCAGTGGAATAGTTTCTTATGGCCATTGATTGCTACAGCCTCAACAGATATGTACACGATGCCTGTTGCACTATCAAGTCTTTTCGGGCTTTCTAGGATTGATTATGGTCAAGTGATGGCTGGGGTGACACTTGCAACTATACCGATTATCGTATTCTTTCTCGCGTTACAACGTCACTTTATTTCCGGGATGCTTGGAAGTGCAGTTAAGTAATAGTAGGGGAGTAGAAGCTAGATGCCAATATTCATAAATGAAGACTTGTTACAGTTTCATCTACAAGGAAAAGATTTCAGTTATCTGTTTCACGTCATGGAAAATGAACAGCTGGAGCATTTGTATTACGGAAAAAAGGTAACGCATCGAGAGAGTTTTTCCCATTTAATCGTTCGCCCTAATGAGGATATAGGTAATGCAACCTTCCCATTTGAAGGGAATGGTCGATTCTCTCTTGAAGCAATTAAACAGGAGTTCCCCTCCTATGGGACCTCAGACTACAGGGAGCCGGCTATCCAACTGTGGCATGAAAACGGGAGTAGAATAAGTGATTTTCGTTTTAAGAGTTTTACCGTACAAAAGGGGAAACCAGGGTTAGAAGGTCTTCCTGCTTCATATGTAGAGCATGATGATGAGGCAACTACTTTGACAATCATTTTAGAAGATAGCGAGCAGAAAGCTACCCTGGAGCTATTCTATACCGTTTTTGAAAATCAAAATGGGTTAGCGAGAAGCTCCAGGCTGACCAATCATGGCCAAACACATATCGAAATCAATAGATTACTAAGTTCTTCAGTGGATTTTCCTACAAAGGAGTATACGATGCTGCAACTGGACGGAGCTTGGATCCGTGAGAGGCATCTGCATAAACGTGAGCTCCAGCACGGAGTTCAATCTATTGATAGCAAAAGGGGCACAAGCAGTTCCCAGCACAATCCTTTCATGGCTCTTGCCAAAAAAGGCGCAAATGAATTCAGCGGCGAAGTGTATGGTTTCAGTCTCGTTTATAGCGGTAATTTCCTAGCTGGGGTGGAGGTCGATCATTTTGAGACGGCAAGAGCCTATATTGGCTTAAATCCATTTGATTTTCGTTGGCAGTTGAAGGCGAATGAAAGCTTTCAGGCGCCGGAAGCATTGCTTGTTTATTCGGATCAAGGGTACAACGGCATGAGCCAATCCTATCATCATCTTTTTCAGAAGCATATGGCCCGTGGAAAATGGAGAGACAGGGAAAGACCGGTTCTAATCAACAATTGGGAAGCCACCTATTTCAATTTCAATGAAGAAAAGCTTCTCAATATAGCGGATGTAGCAGCAGAAGTTGGGATTGAGCTCTTCGTCCTCGATGATGGCTGGTTCTTAAATAGAAATGATGATACCACCTCCTTGGGAGATTGGTTTGAAGATAAAAAGAAATTGAAAAGCGGGTTAGAAGGCTTAGCAAAACAGGTAAATGATCGTGGATTGAAGTTCGGTCTATGGTTCGAGCCAGAAATGATTTCAAAGGAAAGCCTTTTGTATAAAAAGCATCCAGAATGGGTGATGAAACATAAAGGCTCCAATCATTCACATGGAAGAAATCAATATATATTAGACCTTACTCAAGAAGAGGTACGCTTATGTATTTTAAACAGGCTAAGGGAGATCCTATCTTCGGCCAATATTGAGTACGTCAAATGGGATATGAACCGGAATATGACGGAGATTGGATCTGGGTTTCTAGACAACAGGCAGCAAGGAGAAGTGGCCCACAGGTATATGCTAGGTTTGTATGAAATGCTCGAACAGCTTACGCAGGAATTTCCTGATGTTCTATTCGAATCCTGTGCAAGCGGAGGTAATCGCTTTGATCCTGGAATGCTCTTCTATATGCCGCAAGCGTGGACGAGTGATAATACCGATGCAATCGAGAGGCTGAATATACAATACGGAACCTCCTATGCATACCCAACATCCATGATGGGAGCACATGTGTCAAGTGTGCCGAATCACCAGACTGGCAGAGTGACAAGTCTTTCTACCAGGTTTCATGTATCGATGTTCGGTGCATTTGGCTATGAATTGGACGCAACCAATTTTACCGAGGAAGAAAAAGAGGAAGTAAGCATGCAGATTGCTTTCTTTAAAGAACATCGCCAATTGTTGCAGTTTGGTACGTTCTTCCGATTGAAGAGTCCTTTTGAATCCAATGATACGGCTTGGATGGTTGTGTCAAAGGACAAAAAGAAAGCTATTGTTGCATTTTATAGAAAACAGGCCGTCCCTAACCCAAGCTTTGTAACGATTGAATTGGCTGGCTTGGAACCGGACTTCCTATATAGAAACCATAATAATGGGTCCACATTTTGTGGAGATGAATTGATGCATATAGGACTTCAGGTTCCCTCGTTTTTTACAGGTACAGGGATAAACGAACATACACAATTAGTAGGAGATTATCAATCAAGAGTTTGGGTATTGGAAGCGTTGGACTGGGGGAAAAAGGAATGACATTACCAAAGAAATTAATGAAAACAATGGAAGATATATTTGGCTCAGGGGATTCTAACAGGGTGTTTTTTGCTCCTGGCAGAGTGAACTTGATTGGAGAACATACTGATTACAACGGGGGATATGTATTGCCCTGTGCATTGGAGATAGGGACTTACGCAGTGGCCCAAAAGAGAAAGGATAGGGAATGTCATTTATACTCTGTGAACTTCCCGGAGGAAGGAGTTATTACCTTTTCATTGGATGACCTTGTAAATGATGAAAAAGATGGCTGGGCCAACTATCCAAAAGGTGTGATTAAAGCCTTCATTAATAAAGGTGTGGAGGTAAGGGGACTGAATATTGTGTTTGAAGGAAACATTCCTAACGGCGCAGGATTATCTTCCTCTGCTTCAATTGAATTAGTCACGTCAGTCATGCTGAATGAAATGTTTGAAGCCGGTTTATCGATGCTAGAAATGGTGGAGCTGGCGAAAGAAGTTGAAAATGAGTTTATTGGAGTCAATTGCGGCATTATGGATCAGTTTGCAATTGGAATGGGGAAAAATCATCATGCTGTAATGTTACACTGTGATTCCCTTAAATATGAGTATTTACCAATAAAACTAGATAGATATTCAATCATTATTGCAAATACAAACAAGCAACGAGGATTAGCAACCTCTGCATATAACGAAAGAAGGGAGTCGTGCGAATCTGCTTTGAAAAAGTTGCAAGGCATCTTACCTCTTCAGACAGTTTCCGATATTACGCTTCAGCAGTTAAACGATCATGCAGAGCTTCTAGAAGAAACAGAGATCAAAAGAGTAAGACATGTTATCACTGAAAACCAACGAACAAAAAAGGCGGCACAGGCCTTGATTAACGGTAATCTTTCCTTATTTGGCGTATTGATGAATCAGTCCCATGAATCTTTGAAAAAAGATTATGAGGTAACGGGGATAGAACTGGATACATTAGTGGAGCTAGCTAGAAAACAGAACGGAACGATCGGTGCAAGAATGACCGGTGCAGGATTTGGTGGCTGCACGGTAAATATTGTGGAAGATGATAAAGTGGAAGCATTTATCGAAGAAGTGGGTATTGCCTACAAGGAAAGAATCGGTTGGGCAGCTGATTTCTATACAGCAAAGATTGGTGATGGAGCTAAAGAGATTGATATAAAGGAGGAAATCACATGATACTTGTCTGCGGTGGTGCAGGATATATCGGCAGCCATGCTGTCCGGGAATTGATCACACAAGGCAGAAGCGTGTTAGTTGTGGATAACCTCGAAACTGGTAATCGTAAAGCTATACATCCCGAAGCTGTTTTTGAACAGGGAGACATACGAAACAGCACTTTTCTGAAACAGGTATTTTCACAATATGAAATAAAATCGGTGATCCATTTTGCCGCGAATTCACTAGTGGGCGAAAGTATGCATGACCCATTGAAATACTATGATAACAATGTCCATGGGACGCAAGTTTTATTGCAAGTGATGAGTGAGCATAATGTGAAGAACATCGTATTTTCTTCCACTGCGGCGGTGTACGGAGAACCTGTTGAGGTTCCGATAACAGAGTCCAGCTCAACGCTTCCCGGGAATACTTATGGGGAAACGAAACTGGCGATGGAAAAAATGATGAAATGGACAGATAAAGCACACGGAATAAAAAATATTGCCTTACGGTACTTTAATGTTGCAGGGGCGCAAGGTGATATCGGGGAAGATCATGAACCGGAAACTCACTTGATTCCGTTGATATTAAAAGTAGCGTTAGGTCAAAGAGACCAAATCTCTATTTTCGGTGAGGATTACGATACTCCTGATGGAACTTGTATCCGCGATTATATCCATGTACAAGACCTGGTTGAAGCACATATCCTCGCAATTGATCACCTTGAAAAAGGAGGCGGAAGTGGAGTCTATAACCTGGGAAATGGCAATGGGTTTTCAGTGAAAGAAGTGATTGATGCAGCTCGGAAAGTAACAGGGCATCCTATACCTGCAAAGACGGAAAGAAGAAGAGATGGAGACCCGGCAGTTCTGGTTGCGTCATCTGAAAAGGCATTTAAAGAATTGAAATGGAAACCAACTTATACTTCTATAGAGGGAATTATTGAAACTGCTTGGCATTGGCATCAAAAAAAGCCTAACGGATACCGAGGTGAATAGTGATGGGTATTGATATTTATGAAAAAGTGGAAAGTTTGCTTCAATACGGACAAGAAATGCAGCTTTTTCCACAAGAAGATAAAATCTACATCCGAAATCGGTTATACGCGGTCCTGGAACTACCAGGAGTAAGCGAACATCCGTCCCTTCAATCAAGTCAGGAAGACTTTCATACAACACTTGCTTCCATATTGGATTGGGCCTATGAAAATAACAGGCTGGTAGAAGATACTGTTACAGAGAGGGATATTCTGGATGCTCAAATTATGGATTGTCTGATGGGAAGGCCATCTGAAATAACAAGAGCCTTCAAGGAGCGCTATCGCAACAACCCTAAAAGTGCAACAGACTACTTCTATCAAGTCAGCAAGGCAAGCAATTATATACGGGAAGACAGGATTGCGGAAAATGTGGAGTGGAAGACTGCCACTAGATATGGAGAACTGGACATTACCATAAATCTATCAAAGCCTGAAAAAGACCCAAAGGAAATAGAGAAACTGAAGACATTGCCCAAAAGCAATTATCCTACGTGTTTGCTTTGTAAGGAGAACGAAGGATATAAAGGTACTTTGGCGCACCCGGCCCGTTCAAATCACAGAATAATCCCGATTGGATTAAATGGGGAAGAATGGTTCCTGCAATATTCACCTTATCTTTATTATCCGGAGCATTGCATTGTATTTCATGGTGAACATGTACCAATGAAGATATCGGGTGATACTTTTAATAGATTGCTCGAATATGTGGAATGGTTCCCACATTATTTTGTAGGATCAAATGCTGATCTGCCTATAGTCGGCGGTTCTATTTTATCACACGACCATTTCCAGGGCGGGCATTACACCTTTCCGATTGAACGTGCCTCATTAATCAAGGAATATGAATTAGATAATGTGAAGATCGGTATGGTAAAGTGGCCGATGTCCTTGCTGCGGATAGTAGGGGAAAAAGATGATGTATTAAAGATGGCGATAAAGGTATGGAGAACGTGGCTTTCCTACAACAATGAGGAGCTGAACGTCTTTTCCCATACAGATGGTGTACCGCATAATACGGTTACCCCTATCGCTAGAAGGCGGGGAGACTTATTTGAAATCGATATGGTTTTGAGGAATAACAAAACCTCCGAGGAGCACCCTGGTGGCATCTATCATCCACATAAAGAGCTGCATCATATCAAGAAAGAAAACATTGGCTTGATTGAAGTAATGGGACTTGCCGTTCTTCCAGGGAGACTGAAGAATGAGCTTGAACTGATGGAGAAATACTTGAACGAAAATGTTCCAGTGGAAGACTGGGAAGATAACATGATCAAGCATCAGGACTGGTATATAGAGCTTAAACAGAAATATCAATCAGATGATACATCTATAGAATGGCCGTCCATCTTACAGGATGAAGTAGGCTACAAGTTTGAACAAGTGTTGGAGCATGCAGGAGTATTTAAGCAAAACGAACAAGGAATAGAGGCATTGGATGCATTCATCCAAAGTTTACAGGTGAAAGTATGAGGAATGGAACTTTTAAAGGATTAAATAGCATCATCTTAGAAAATGAGTATATGGAAGCTGTATTCCTTCCGGAGTATGGGGGGAAATTGGCCTCACTGATTGATAAGAAACGTAATAAGGAATGGCTTTTTCAAGCAAAAGAAGAGAAGCTTGAGATTCCAGAATACGGCGCTGATTTTAGTGCCTATGATTCCAGTGGTTTTGATGATGTTTTTCCAAGTATAGACCGTTGCTTGTACCCTGAAAATGGGAAGGTAATTCCTGACCACGGCGAGGTTTGGGCATTACCATGGGAACTGAAGGTCGAAGAAGGAACACTCATCTTCCAAGTGAAAAGCCCGGTGTTCCCTTATACATTAAAAAAGGAAATAACTCTTGATGAGAAGAGGTTACAATTTAATTATACGGTTTTGAACAAAGATAAAGAAAACCCTTTCTATTATATATGGACACCGCATGCCCTGCTTAACTGTTCAACATCTACTGAACTTATGACAGAAGAGCATATGAAAACAATCATGTCTGTTGAGCATGCAACAGAGCATCTCGGAGAGTGGGGGACCATCCATCCTTATCCTTTGACGCACTCGTATAAGACAGGCAAAGTGATGGACCTATCAAAAGTAGAGCCGGCAACAGCAGGGAATTGCGAAAAGTTTTATTTTATGGAAAGAGCGAAAGAGGGAAAATGCGGCGTCAGGGACAACGAATCAGGCAGTGTTCTGATGTATGATTATCCTCATGACAAGATTCCGTATCTTGCAGTTTGGAAAACACAAGGTGGATATCGTGGTGACTACAACATCGCTTTGGAACCTTGTACAGGAGTGTATGACAATCTGTATGTGGCACATGCCATCAAAAAAGCCTCAAGCGTGGAACCGGGAAGTAAGTCCTCCTGGTCGTTTGGGATGATAGTGGGAGGAGAATAAACATGTATTTGGGAGTGGACTATTATCCGGAGCATTGGCCTAAAGAAATGCTCGAACAGGATTTGAATGGAATCAAAGACCTTGGTGCAAACATTATTCGAATAGGGGAATTTGCTTGGCATTTGATGGAGTCTGAGGAAGGGGAATATGACTTTACTTTCTTTGATGAGGTTATTGCAAAGGCGAAGGAGAGGGGCCTTTCCGTCATGTTTGGTACCCCGACTGCCACATTTCCTGCCTGGCTTGCCAAAAAGCACCCTTCTATTTTGTCAGAAGATGAAAATGGGCAAAAGCGTGTGTTTGGCGGAAGACGCCAGTACTGCTTCAACTCAAAGATATATAGGGAGTACAGTGCCAAGATAACTCGCAAACTTGTGGAGCATTATCAAAACGAAGAAGCAATTGTTGCATGGCAGATTGATAACGAATTTGGTCATGAAGGCAGTGACATGTGCTACTGTAATCAATGTCATCAGGGTTTTCAAGAGTTCTTGGCACGAAAATATGATGGATCCATTGCCAAATTAAACGAAACATATGGAACCATTTTCTGGGGCCAAACTTATAATGATTTTTCGGAAATACCGATGCCCACCAAAACTATCACCACACATAACCCTTCTCTGGAATTGGATTGGGCAAGATTCCGCTCCTTTTCCGTCAACAGTTACGCACATGAGCAAACTGAAATCGTTAAAGAATTGAAAGGTGCTCATCAGCAAGTGACGACAAATGTTTCAGGAGGGTTCTTTGATAAATGGTTTGATCATGAAGAAAACGTGAAACCGATGGATTTTGTCTCATATGATAATTACCCGGTATGGGGCGGTCTTGCAGAGCCTATTACGCCAGCGGCTATTGCCTTAAATCATGATTTCAACAGAGGTCTACTCGATAAGAACTTCTGGATTGTCGAAGAGCTCATGGGTGCCCAGGGTCATAATGTAATTGGATATCTTCCAAGGCCGAACCAAGCGGCAATGTGGAGCTATCAGGCCTTTGCACATGGTTGTACAGATCTTCTCTATTTCCGCTGGAGAGGCATGACAAAAGGAGCAGAGCAATTCTGTTATGGAGTGGTGGACCATGATAACCACTATGGTAGAAAATACAAAGAAGTACAGTCCGTCTTCGAAACGATACGACCATATGAGGAAGTATTGCAAAGCCCCATCGAATCGGATGTAGCGTTGTTATACGATTATGACAACATCTGGTCATGGCGTTTCCAGACACAAACAGAGAGCTATGATTTCATGAATGAAGCGTTGCGACTATATACGCCATTCTACAATCTCAATGTAAATATAGATGTGGTTCCGACAACAAGGGATTTTTCTAAGTATAAAGTGTTGCTTGTCCCAACATTGCAAATTATCGATGAAGAGTTGGGTGAGCGCCTGAAAGAATTCGTTTCCTCAGGTGGTACGGTCTACTTCAGTTACCGGACGGGTATCAAGGATAAAAATAATAATATCCATTTCCAAAAGACACTGCCTGGATTTGCTGCAGAAATTTCCGGTATTACCATTCATGAAATTGAATCGCTTTCTTCAGGTGAATCCGTTAGAATTAAGGGAGAGGGAAAATATGAAGGCAGAACAGGTGAATGCACCACGTGGAGAGACATCATCACTCCACAGGCAGCCAAAACCCTTTACCGATATGATGACCCATTCTATCCGGAGGCCGCTGTAACAAAAAATGTTTATGGAAAAGGTTCCGTCTATTATTTAGGAGCAGGAATTGGGGAAGAAATCATTCAGGATTTCGCCGAAGAAACCGTAGAGGATCATGTGATTCCTTATCAAGTTTCTGAAAAAGGCGTCGAAGTATATAGCAGAAAATTAAATGGAGCAAACTATCATTTTTTGATGAATCATACGGAAACTGTAAAGGCATTTAAAGATATCACGCTACAGCCGTATGAAAGCAAAATCGTGAAAGCTGAAGATTAATTTGATGGGATGCTTGTTACAAATGTAGGGATGGGAGAATGTAATGGCAACAATAAGAGATATTGCGGAACAAGCCGGCGTATCGATTTCGACTGTATCAAGAGTTCTTAATCATGATGACACGCTATCGGTTGCGGACGAAACGAAGAAACGCGTATTTGAGGTAGCGCAGTCATTGAATTATAAAACATTGCGTGAACGGAATAGTCTTCAATCACCACCAAAAGAAAAGATGCGGATAGGGCTCATTCACTGGTATTCAGAAGTGCAGGAACTTGGTGACCCCTATTATATGGCAATTAGACTTGGAATTGAGCAGGAATGCTTTCAACGTCAGCTTGAATTGGTGAAGTTGTTTAAGCAAGGAAGTGATTTTCAGCCTGAATGGTTGGAAGGACTAGATGGAATCATTGCTCTCGGTAAATTTGGTGAAGAAGAAATAGATATCATTCATGAAGGTACAGACAATATTGTGTTTGTCGATTATTCCCCTAAACGCCAGGAACATGATTCCGTGGTGAGTGACTTCAGGACCTCTACACTTGAAGTGCTGGAATTCCTGCTTGAGGCAGGCCATTCGCGTATCGGTTATATTGGTGGTGTCGAATATCTTGATGGCAAAGAGAAGATAAAAGATGAACGGGAACAGACCTTCTTTGAATTTATGTCCATGAGAAACCTTTATAATCCTACCTATCTTCATACAGGTAGATTTACCGCAGAGGATGGGTACAGTCTGATGAAAGAGGCGTTAGCCCATATGGATCGTCCTACTGCTTATATAGTAGGCAGTGATTCCATGGCGGTGGGATGTTTAAGAGCATTGCACGAAAATGGAGTGCAAGTACCGGAAGAGATATCCATCGTGAGCTTTAATGATATTCCAACGTCAGCCTTCCTCCATCCGCCACTGACAACTGTTAAAGTCCATACGGAGTTCATGGGAGAAACAGCGGTGGAACTCTTATTAGAACGGATGAATACAAAACGGGCCATTTCCAAGAAAGTGGTCATACCCACAAAACTGATGGTTCGAGATAGCGTTAAGATATTAGCTGAATAGGATAAGATAGATTGGCCTGATGTGGATGCCGGAAGCCCGGTGTCACATTGGGCCTTTTTTCGTTAAATGTGCTTCCATACCGTGGTAATTCTTGGTGTTCTTTTTTCCTTTGCATGGTAAAACTCCCATTAATCCATACTACATATACAATATCTTTTGGCAGGATGTGTTTGGAAGATGGATAAACCGCTGTACGTTCGCCTTCGTCATCGGATACAAGCTCGTCCAAATCAAACGATAAAATTGGAGGATGTTGCGCAACTTGTCGGAGACACCGATATTATAGAGCTCGTTCGCAATATAGCCATTCACCAAGTGAATATGAGCGACAAATCCATCGTGGTGCTCGATGTGATGAGGATCATCAAAGAAATTCGATCCGCAGGACCAGAACTGGACATCCAAACCTTTGGCCCTGCTCAGACCATAGTGGAAATAGTGTATAAGGTAAAGAAGTTTCGGCCCTTGTTTTTTGTTGCGGTCTGGCTATTGCTTTTTCTGGGAGCTGCACTTGCCATTATGAACTTCCATGAGGATGTAAGCATGCGGATTGTCCATCAGAAAATTTTCAAGACCATCACAGGGCTTGAGGATGATAAGCCCTTGCTTCTTCAAATTCCTTACTCTATAGGTCTCGGGCTCGGGATGATCTTATTTTTTAATCATGTATTCAGAAAGCGGATTAATGAAGAGCCCAGCCCTCTTGAAGTGGAGATGTTCAATTATCAGCAAGATCTGGATCAGTATGTGATCATGCATGAGAATAAGGAGAGCTCGAAGAAAATTGATGACCATTAATATAGTATTCGTCGTATTTCTGGGGTTGGCCGGTGGTCTTGCAGTTGGTTCCGGCTTTGTTGCTTTTTTGGCAGTATTGGGTATCATCCCTAGGCTGACACAGCTTACCAAGACAACAAAATTTGTATACGGATATGAATGGGGAGTCATAGGCGGGGCGCTGTTTGGAAGCTGGATCAGCCTGAATACCGTTACGTTTCATCTACCGGCTTTCCTTGCAATTCCGATTGGCCTGTTTTGTGGAGTTTTTATCGGGCTTTTGGCTGCAGCGTTAACGGAAGTTCTCAATGTATTGCCAATCCTGGCTAAGCGTATCGGAGTGGACGGGCAGATGGCGATTTTGCTGATGGCCATTGTACTCGGTAAAATCATTGGGTCATTATATCATTGGCTTGTGTTTGTTAATTTGTAAAAGGAGGATTCGCAGAAATGGGAGAAAAGCTAAAGGACAATTATAAAAAAAACATTAAAAAGTTTCAACCAAAGCCCCCTTACGTAGTTAATTGTGTGAAAGCCTTTCTAGTAGGTGGTTTTATTTGTCTGATTGGGCAGGGAATTCAAAATTTCTATATGAATGTATTCAATTTTTCAGAAAAAAATGTAGGTAATCCTACTGTAGCTACCCTTATCCTTATTTCTGCGCTTCTTACAGGTTTTGGAATTTACGATAAGCTTGGTCAATTTGCGGGTGCCGGGTCGGCAGTTCCGGTTACTGGCTTTGCAAATTCTATGACAAGCGCGGCGATGGAGCATCGAAGTGAGGGAATCGTTCTTGGAGTTGCCACCAATATGTTCAAGCTTGCAGGAAGTGTTATCGTATTCGGAGTAGTTGCCGCTTACGTTGTTGGAATGATTCGATATCTTCTTAATATGAGTTTTACAGGTTAAGGGGGAGTGTGAATGCGTCTCGTTGGTAAGCAAAGCTGGGTATTTGAAAATCCAATCTATATCAGTTCATCCGGTACAGCCGTAGGGCCTAAAGAAGCGGACGGACCGCTTGGAAAGTTATTTGATAAGCAGTATCAGGAGCTGCATTGTGGCGAGGACAATTGGGAACTTGCCGAGAGAAGACTGATGGAGCAGTCCATCCTCTCCTGCCTTGAAAAAGCAAACCTGGAATTTAAGGACATCGATTTCTTCCTTGCTGGTGACCTCTTGAACCAGAATGTGACGGCAAACTATGTTGCTCGCCATCACCAAATTCCCTTTCTGTGTATGTTCGGTGCCTGCTCCACTTCCATGGAAACCCTTGCAATGGGAGCTGCTCTGGTGGATGCCGGATTTGCCAACAGGGTGCTAGCATCCACAAGCAGCCATAATGCAACGGCTGAACGTCAATTCCGATATCCTACAGAATACGGCGGGCAAAAACCAGATTCGGCTACATTCACCGTTACCGGGTCAGGTACGGCGTTGGTCAGCAAAAGCCCGAGTCCAATCAAAATCACCTCTGCAACCATCGGAAGAGTGATTGATCTTGGTATCACAGATCCTTTTGATATGGGATCAGCAATGGCACCGGCAGCTGCGGATACCATCCAGGCCCATTTCCAAGACTTGAATGTTAGTCCGGACCATTATGATCTTATCGTAACTGGGGATTTGTCAGGAGTCGGTAGTCCGATCCTTAAAGAATTGTTGAAGGAAGAAGGCTTTGATATCACGGTGAAGCACAGTGATTGCGGGTTGATGATCTTTAGGCCAGATCAAGAGGTATTTGCCGGCGGGAGCGGTTGTGGCTGTTGCGCCGTCGTAACCTATGCCCACATCTTAAACGAGCTGAAAACAGGCATGTTGAAACGAGTGTTGGTTGTGGCGACTGGTGCACTCTTGAGTCCAACCATGATTCAACAAAAAGAATCGATCCCGACCATTGCTCATGGTGTCGTGTTAGAGAGGGTGGAGTAAATGGAATACCTAATTGCATTCGTGGTCGGTGGATTGATTTGTGTGATTGGACAGCTTCTATTGGACTTTGCCAAGCTGACTCCGGCACATGTGATGAGTAGCTTTGTTGTGGCAGGCGCCATTCTGGACGGATTTGGGATCTATGACAAGCTGATAGACTTTGCCGGTGCCGGAGCAACCGTTCCGATTACAAGTTTCGGCCATTCATTACTGCACGGTGCCATGCATCAGTCTGAAAAACATGGCTTTATCGGGATAGGGATGGGAATTTTTGAATTAACATCAGCGGGGATATCGGCTGCTATTCTATTCGCCTTTATCGTTGCACTTATCTTTAAACCGAAAGGGTAGATACTCATGCAAAAGAAACGGGTCATTTTAATAACCGATGGAGATGTATATGCCAAAAAAACGATACAATATGTTGCTGCACATTATGGTGGCAGATGCATTTCGGCTTCATTTGGGAACCCTACTTTGCTTAGTGGTGAGGAACTGGTGAAGCTTATTTTACAGGCGAAAAGTGAACCCGTTTTTGTCATGTTTGACGATAGTGGCTTTCTTGGGGAAGGAGCTGGCGAACGAGCGTTGAAGCATGTAGCAACACACCCGCAAATGGAGGTGTTGGGTGTTATTGCGGTAGCATCCAAGACTCACCAGTCAGAATGGACAAGAGTGCATGTCACTGTGGATCGTGATCTTCAGGTCTCTTCACATGGTGTTGATAAAAGTGGAATACAGGAAATGGATATTGGAAGAATAAACGGTGACACCGTGTATTGTTTAGATGAATTGCACTTTCCACTTATTGTCGGAATCGGCGATATTGGCAAAATGGCACGGAAAGATGATGTAAGTCGAGGAGCTCCCATTACGAGCAAAGCGGTCGAAATCATTTTAGAGAGGAATGGGTACGATGTCTCACAATGGAATGGAAAAAATACCAATATCACCGAAGCTGACGATTAATGAAAAGTTTTTTAAAGATGAAGTAGGTTTGGGGGTCAGTTTTGACCTGGGTGTAAGGAAGATTACCGTACTAAAAAAAGAGCTGAACATCTATTATGTAAATGGACTTTGTGACACGATGTTCATCATTGAAATTATGGAAGAGCTTCTTCACATCAATGACTTTGAAAAGAAAACCTATAAAGTAAAAGAGATAGTTCATAATCGTTTAGTCAACCAGCAAGTAAATGAAATTGAATATTTAGATGAAGTGGTTGACCAAGTACTCAGCGGTCTTATCGTTGTCTTGCTTGAAGGAGAAGATAGTGGTTTTGTTATTGATACGCGCTCATATCCAGGAAGAAATCCAGAAGAACCGGATACCGAGAAGGTGGTTCGTGGTGCACGTGACGGATATGTCGAGAATATCATTGTAAACACAGCACTCACAAGGAGAAGAATCCGTGATGAACGGCTCCGCAATGAAATTTTTCAGGTTGGAGAAAGGTCAAAAACGGATATCTGTCTTTCATACATAAAGGACGTAGCGGATCCAGACCTTGTCGATATTGTGAGAAAAGAAACAAAGAATATAGATATTGATGGATTGACGATGGCGGATAAAACAGTGGAAGAATTTATCGTTAAACAGGGGTTTAATCCTTATCCGCTTGTTCGCTATACGGAAAGGCCTGATATTGCTGCAACGCATCTATTAGAGGGTCATGTTATTGTCATGGTGGATACTTCTCCAAGTGTCATTATCACGCCAACGACTTTCTTTCATCATATTCAGCATGTGGAAGAGTATCGTCAATCTCCGGCTGTCGGGACGTTTGTGCGTTGGGTCCGTTTTTGCGGAATATTTGCATCTTTGTTCCTTTTACCTCTATGGTTTTTAATGATCTTAGAACCGAGCCTGTTGCCCGAACAAATCGGTTTCGTCGGACCGAATGAAGAATCCAACATCCCTGTTGTCTTTCAGATCTTTCTCGCAGATATCGGAATAGAGTTCTTAAGGCTAGCTGCCATCCACACACCTACTGCCCTATCAACTGCAATGGGTCTGATTGCTGCAGTTTTAATTGGTCAAATCGCCATCGATGTGGGGTTGTTTGTTCCGGAAGTCATTCTATATGTGGCTGTCGCGGCAATTGGATCTTTCACCACACCAAGTTATGAATTAAGCGTGGCTAATAAGATAGTCCGATTATTGTTATTAGTACTTGTTGCACTGTTCCATGTACCAGGGTTGGTAATTGGGGTGACCGTATTTGTGTTATTCTTGGCAGGCACTCGCTCTTTGAACACGCCATACTTATGGCCATTGATTCCATTTAGCCCAAAAGCGCTATTTATGATCATGATCCGCAGAAGTACTCCAGGTGCAAAAATCCGGCCTAGTATCGTTCATCCTAAGAATCGTTTCAGGCAGCCCTAATAACAAACTAGTAAGAATATTCGCTTGATAGAGGGGTTTAGATGTGGTAGAGTTTAGTTTAATCAAGTGCAGAATGAAAGTGATTGTTCGAACAGCTAAAGATTCTGTTTAGCTGTTTTTTGCTTAAATTTTGTAAACAGGGCTAGAACACATCCACATCTCTCTAGTAGAGAATATGGTATTAAATAGAGCTACATATAAACTAAAAGCGTGAGGGGAAACGGCAGATGTATTTTCATGGAACTAGTAAAGTGAACGCAAAAGGACATTTGGAAATAGGGGGAGTCGACACGATCGACCTTGCCAACGAATACGGCACTCCCCTATATGTATACGATGTGGCGCTAATAAGAGAGCGTGCGCGTGATTTTCAGAAAACCTTTAAAAATTTAGGTGTAAAAGCCCAAGTAGCTTACGCCAGTAAAGCTTTTTCTTCTGTTGCGATGTTCCAATTAGTGAAAGAGGAAGGCTTATCTCTAGATGTAGTGTCAGGCGGAGAGCTATATACCGCTCTCGTTGCAGATTTTCCAGTAGAACGTATCCATTTCCATGGCAATAACAAGAGTATCGAGGAGCTTGAAATGGCAGTGGAGAAGAAAATCGGCTGTGTGGTTGTCGATAACTTCCTAGAACTGAAGCTGCTTCAGGAAATTTGTGAGAAACATGGCTATGTTATGCCGATTCTGCTTCGTGTAACGCCAGGAATAAATGCACATACCCACGATTACATTTTAACAGGTCAAGAAGATTCCAAGTTTGGATTTGATTTGCAAAGCGGGCAGGCGTATGAAGCGATGAAAATTGCCTCCGCGGCAACGCATTTAGACTTATTGGGGATACATTGCCATATTGGATCACAAATTTTTGAAACAACTGGATTTAAGCTTGCAGCAGAAAAGCTCTTTGAAACATTAAAAGAGTGGAACGAGAAAGAAGGATTCCCAGCGCGTGTCGTAAACCTTGGTGGCGGATTCGGAATCCGTTATACAGAGGAAGATAATCCTCTTCCCGCATCCGTCTATGTAGAGGAAATTATTTCAGATGTACAATCCTTTGTAGCCGATCATGGATTGACCATGCCAGAAATCTGGATCGAACCTGGCCGTTCCCTGGTAGGCGATGCTGGTACTACCATCTATTCAGTAGGGTCGAAAAAAGAGATTCCAAACATAAGACATTACTTGGCTATTGATGGTGGCATGACCGATAATATCCGACCAGCTCTTTATCAGGCTAAATATGAAGCAGTACTGGCAAACAGAGTGGAAGATGAAGCAGATGACAAAGTATCTATTGCGGGTAAATGCTGCGAATCCGGTGATATGCTCATTTGGGACCTGCCATTACCTAAAGCTAACCATGAAGACTACTTGGCAGTATTTTGTACGGGAGCGTATGGATATGCCATGGCTAACAACTACAATCGAATCACCAAACCGGCAGTAGTGTTTGTGGAAGATGGCGAAGCGCAATTGGTCATCCGCCGTGAAACGTTTGAAGATTTAGTTAGACTGGATTTACCTTTTCAAGCAAAAAGTAAGATCGTCAAATAATATCAAAAATTTAATATTGCCCACCCTTTTGTAAATGGGTGGGCTTTTTTAGTGATAGAGGTTTCTAGCTGGTGATTGGAGCAAATGGCGAAGACTCCTGCGGGGGAGTAGCGACAATGTTGAGACCCCGCAGGCGAAGCTGAGGAGGCTCAAGGTCGCCCCGCGGAAAGCGAAGCCATTTGCGGAAATCAACAGCGGTGTTCAAGAGATCAATTAACAAAATAGTAGTATAACCTGCCATCTGACTTCCTTTTCCTACTATAATCATGTATGATTATAACTGGTTCATTTTTAAATCGAGATACAAGGAGATGTTCATAATGGCAAAAACAGGATACATACTAATGGAAAATGGCGAAAAGATTGAATTCGAACTTTATCCAAACGAAGCACCTAACACGGTTGCTAACTTTGAAAAATTAGCGAACGAAGGATTTTACAATGGTGTATCATTCCACCGTGTCATCCCTGGTTTCGTAAGCCAAGGTGGAGACCCGACTGGTACTGGTGCTGGCGGAAGCGGTACTACTATCAAGTGTGAAACAGAAGGAAACCCACATAATCATGAAGCGGGAAGCCTATCAATGGCTCACGCTGGAAGAGATACTGGGTCCAGCCAATTTTTCATCGTACATCAACCACAACCTCACTTGAACGGTGTTCACACTGTGTTCGGTAAAGTGACTTCTGGTTTAGAAACTGCTAGAAATATGAAAAATGGCGATGTTATGGAGAAAGTAGAAATAACGGACGCTGAATAAGACAAAAGCGGGAGCAGAGATGCTCTCTCTTTTTTTATAACGGAAAGAAAGCAGGGAACTACTTTGAATAAAAAGAATTGGATTCTACTAGGTGTTTTGCTGACGATGTCGCTTGTTTGGGGACTGATTTACTGGTTTTTCATCGTTTAACATACTAATCTGAAACTTTAAATTTTACTTATCGTGAAGATATGCTAAGATAATAATGATAGACAACTACATATGATGTCCTTCGGGGGTGGGTGAAATTCCCTACCGGCGGTGATGAAGCCATGTTGCTTCTTAGTCCGTGACCCGGTTTTCTTGGAAGAGAAAAGCGGTGGATCTGGTGCAACTCCAGGGCCGACAGTGAAAGTCTGGATGGGAGAAGGATTATAGATTGCAAGCAGTGAAAAATTCATTTATGAGCACTGTTTATTTTCCTATACGCAATTTTAATCCACCAAACCTCTAAGGCCATATGCTTAGAGGTTTTTTATATGTAAGGAGTATTTTAGCTGTGGATTGGAGCAAATGGCGGAGACTCCTGCGGGAGAGTAGCGACAATCTTGAGACCCCGCAGGCGCAAGCCGAGGAGGCTCAAGGTCGCCCCGCGGAAAGCGAAGCCATTTGCGGAAATCAACAGCGGTGTTTAACAGAACCGTATGTAAAAAAGGAGGGGTCACATTGGACGATCAATACTATATGAAGTTTGCCATAGATTTGGCAAAGCGTGCAACAGGCCAGACCTCTCCCAACCCTGTAGTAGGCTCAGTCGTCGTAAAGGATGGGGAGATTGCCGGATTTGGTGCACATCTAAAAGCTGGTGAAGCACATGCAGAAGTAAATGCCATACAGATGGCAGGGCGTGAGAAAACAAAAGGCTCGACCGTGTACGTCACATTGGAGCCGTGTAGTCATTATGGAAAAACACCACCTTGCTCGGATTTACTCATTCAATCCGAAGTCAGCAGAGTAGTCATTGCTTCAGTCGATCCCAATCCCCTTGTAGCAGGAAAAGGGATAGAGAAACTTCTCCATGCTGATATAGAGGTGGAGGTGGGAGTATGTCAGGAAGAGGCTTTAGCTTTAAATCAAGTATTCTTTCACTACTTAAAGACAAAGCAACCCTTCGTGACGCTAAAAACCGCTGCTAGTTTGGATGGGAAAACGGCAACACACACAAGTGAGAGCAAATGGATTACAGGAGCGGAAGCACGGTTGGATGTGCATCAATACCGACATCAACATGATGCCATCCTGGTCGGGGTGGGTACAGTACTAGCCGACAATCCTAGCTTAACGACTAGACTTCCAAGAGGCGGGAAGAACCCGATAAGAATTATTCTAGACTCTGCTTTACGTACACCATTGGATGCTAAGGTGGTTACAGATGGAGAGGCACCGACCTGGATTATTACAGGCTCGAAGCCGGATGGTAAAAAAGTGGCAGCTCTTCCAAACACACAAGGGGTAAGAGTTCTTACACTTCCAACGTTGAAAGTGGATATCCCTTCACTCTTATCTTTACTTGGAGAGGAAGGGATAACATCACTATTTGTGGAAGGCGGGGCAACGGTTAATGGCAGTTTCCTTAAAGAGAAAGCCATCAATCAGGTCATAACCTATATTGCACCTAAGCTTATCGGTGGAAAAGACGCACCAACGTTAATAGGTGGAGAGGGTTTTGCAACGATGGGAGAAACGCTTGATCTTGAAATAAAAGACTTTTCGCAAATAGGTAAGGACTTAAAGATAGTCTCGGTACCCAAATTAAATGGGAAGGAGGAATGACCACTTGTTTACAGGAATCATTGAAGAAATAGGAACAATCAAACAAATCATTAAAAGCGATCAGGCAATCGTTCTAGAAATAGAAGCGAAGAAGGTATTAGAAGATGTAAAGCTTGGCGACAGTATAGCAGTTAACGGTGTTTGTTTGACTGTTACAACTTTCTCTCCTAACCAATTCACCGTGGATGTGATGCCGGAAACGGTACGTGCAACCTCCTTGCAGGCTTTAAAAGCGGGCTCGAAAGTGAACCTTGAACGAGCCATGATTGCCAATGGTAGGTTTGGAGGGCATTTTGTCAGCGGACATGTGGATGGCACAGGTACCATCCAAGATAAGAAAAGAGTGGCAAATGCTGTCTATTATACCATCGTCGTCAATGAAGATCTTTCACGCTATTTGATGCTCAAAGGGTCTGTTACGGTTGACGGTACTAGTTTAACGATCTTTGGGGTATCGGACAATAGCTTTACCATTTCACTCATTCCACACACGTTGAATGAAACCATTCTCGGAGGAAAAGGTAAAGGAGATACCGTTAATATTGAAGTGGACATGCTGGCAAAATATATGGACCACTTGTTGAAACAACAACATGCAGGACCATCTCCAAAGTCTAGTATGTCAGCATCGTTTTTGGAAGAGCACGGATTCAAATAAGGTGAGGTGAGAGCAGTGAGTAAAATGTTTAATACGATTGAAGAAGCATTGACGGATCTCCAAGAAGGGAAGGTCATCATTGTTTGTGATGATGAGGATAGGGAGAATGAAGGGGATTTTGTTTCTCTTGCAGAAAAGGCAACTCCGGCTGTTGTTAACTTCATGGCCACACATGGGCGTGGATTGATTTGTGTTCCTGTTCAGGAGGAGCTTGCAGACAAATTGGATCTTGTTCCAATGGTAAACCACAATACAGATTCTCATGGAACCGCATTTACTGTAAGTATCGACCATATATCAACGACTACTGGTATTTCTGCATTTGAACGGTCTACAACTATACTCGAACTGTTGTCTCCCACTTCAAAAGCAGGGGACTTCAAGCGGCCTGGTCATATTTTCCCGCTTGTAGCGAAAAAAGGTGGGGTATTGAGAAGGGCCGGACATACCGAAGCAGCGGTAGATTTGGCACAAATGAGCGGTTCCTATCCAGCTGGAGTGATCTGTGAAATTATGAACGAAGATGGATCCATGGCGCGTGTACCTGAGCTTAGAAATATTGCCGATAAATTTGACTTGAAAATGATAACCATCAAGGATCTAATCCAATATCGCAACAGAAAGGACAAACTTGTTCAGAGGGAAGTGGAGATTAAGCTTCCTACCGAGTTTGGAGAGTTCAAGGCCATCGGATATTCCAATATCGTCGATGGCAAAGAGCATGTGGCATTGGTGAAAGGGGAGATAAGCCCTGATGAGCCAACGCTTGTGCGAGTTCATTCCGAGTGTTTAACAGGAGATGTGTTCGGTTCCAACAGATGTGATTGCGGACCACAACTGCATGCAGCACTGGCTCAAATTGAAGAAGCAGGTAAGGGAGTGCTGCTCTATATGAGACAGGAAGGTCGCGGCATCGGCCTACTGAACAAGATGCGAGCTTATAAACTGCAGGAGCAGGGTTATGACACAGTGGAAGCCAATGAAAAGCTGGGATTCGGTGCGGATTTAAGAGATTATGGAATCGGCGCACAAATCCTCCGGGACCTTGGTGTTTCCAAAATGAAACTGTTAACGAATAACCCTAGAAAAATTGCTGGGTTAAAAGGATATGAGCTGGAGGTAGTGGACCGAGTGCCACTTCAGATGCCGACAAAAGAAGCGAACGAAAACTATTTAAAAACCAAACATTCTAAATTGGGGCATATGTTGCATTTTTAATATAAATTATTCCGGTATGATAATACAGTACCGTAAAAATAGGAGGAACATTTCATGGCAAAAGTATTCGAAGGTAATTTAGTAGGAACAGGACTTAAAGTTGGAATCGTAGTTGGAAGATTTAATGAGTTTATTACAAGCAAGCTTCTTGGCGGAGCGGAGGATGCCCTTAGAAGACATGGTGTAGAAGAAGGTCAGGTGGATGTAGCTTGGGTACCAGGTGCTTTTGAGATTCCATTAGTGGCCAAAAGAATGGCTGATTCCGGGAACTATGATGCAGTTATTACACTTGGTACAGTTATTCGCGGCTCCACTCCTCATTTTGATTATGTATGTAATGAGGCTGCAAAAGGAGTATCCCAGGCGTCCATGCAATCTGGAATTCCGGTAATCTTCGGTGTGTTGACCACCGAAACAATTGAGCAAGCCATTGAAAGAGCGGGTACAAAAGCCGGAAACAAAGGCTGGGAAGCTGCGGCGGCTGCCATTGAAATGGCAAATTTATTACGCGAATTTTAAGATTTATTTCAAAAGGGTGTACTTTAAAGCTTTGATTGGATAGAATGTATATTTAAGAGTAAGAAAATCTTTCAAATAGGAACATTCGGTTGTAATTTTTCCTATACTATTTGTAGTTACACTGATGAAAGTTTTTTCGATAATGAGGGGTAATATATGTTAATTCGTTATAAGAAGAGCTTTGAGAAAATTGCTATGGGCCTCATGTCCTTTATGCCGACTGAAAAAGAGCTGAAGAAATTGCAGCAATCCATGAGAGACTACGAAGAGAAAGAAAACTGGCAGCTTTTCCTTTGGAAGGAAGAAGATATTATTGGATTGATTGGTATCGAGTTAGAAGAGGATAGCTTCACCATTCAACATATCAGTGTCATTCCATCCCATCGCGGGCAAGGATTTGGCAAGAAAATGGTCGTGGCGCTCACGGAAACCTATCCAAACAAAGCCGTGAAAACAACACAATATACAACTGCATTTATTGAAAAATGTGATTTAGATGAAAAGGAATGCAGTGAATAACTGCAAAATATGTGGAAAACGACGCCTTTCTAATGAAAGCGCGTCGTTTTTTTGATGTGATAATGGGTTTTCTCGTCTGATACAGTCTGGAGAATAAAAATACAAGCGGAACGGGAACGAATACTGTCCGAAAAACGAAAATACGAGCGGAACGGGAGCAAATACTGTCCGAAAAACAAAAATACGAACCGAACAGCACCAAATACTTGCCGTTCGACAAAAAACATCATATTTCTATGATGTGCAAAGCACATTAGACCTTTGCTTAATCCTACTAAAGTAAACTCATCTAATCTTTCGCTTCACGTCGCTTTCGCAGGTCTAATTGGCGTAGCCTCTCGTCAATCACTTCAGAGCGATCCCGGAGTGTATGCCTATTCACTAATGAGTCATCAAGTAAGTCACTGGCAGTGCCCCAAGGCTTTCTTGATTTGTTTGCCATATCCTCACAAGATAGCTGCAGTTCAGGATCTGCAATCGGCAAACTCAAACTGCTATATGCTTTTCCCATTCGTACACAATCCATTCTCTCTTCCAACAATTTAACCAGTTCCCCACTATCAAGCCCTAACGCATTAATTGCTGCCGACTCCTTACAGATAATCGAATGGGCATTTTGGAGCATCCTCAAAGCCCCCTTGAAATTTCCTCGTCGATGATGATATAGTCCGACTGCAATTTGAATAAGTCCGACCCAATGCATCTCACGATCAGCAACATCTTTTTCCTTCCAATACTCTTCTAGGACCTCATGGCATTCGAAATAGTCTCTATCACAATGAAAATGGTATAAATAATCAAGATAAGCTTTCGGATACAAAGGATTTCCCCCTTTATGTAAATCTAATAATATTTTAACATAATCATGAAAACTCTATAAAATATGTGCGGAATACTCTATACTATTGTATAGTTTGATGTTTATGTTAGGTGGATGAATGATTGTGCAGGAATACAACGTGAAAGTGGAAGCCTTTGAAGGCCCATTGGATTTATTATTACATTTAATTAACAGGTTGGAAATTGATATATACGATATACCGGTTGCTCAGATTACCGAACAATATTTATTTTACATACATACCATGAAAGAGTTGCAATTGGATGTTGCGAGCGAATACCTTGTAATGGCTGCAACGCTTATTGAGATCAAAAGCAAAATGCTTTTACCAAAGCATGAGGAAGAGCTCTTGAATGAGGAAGAAGAATTTGCTGATTTTGAAGAGGATCCCCGTGAGGAATTAATGAACCGTCTGATTGAATACAGAAAGTATAAAGAAGCGGCAGATGACTTGAAAGAGTTGGAAGAAGAAAGAAGCCATCTCTTTACAAAACCACCAAGTGACCTCAGTGGTCTTATGAAGAACGTGGAACCTGAAGAGGTTAAATTGGACGTATCGCTCTATGACATGCTCGGGGCTTTACAAAAACTGATGCGTCGGAAAAAAATTCAGAAACCTATGCAAACAAGAATTGCGAGACAAGAAATTCCCATAGAAAAGCGAATGGAGGAATTGATTCAGGATTTACGTGAATTCAAGGGTCGCAAACATTTCTATGAGCTTTTTCCTGAATCAAGCAAGGAATATGTTGTGGTGACTTTTTTGGCGATACTGGAACTTTTAAAGAAAAACAGCATCTTGTTGGAGCAGGATAATAATTTTGCTGATATATATGTGTCATACAAGGAAGGAGGAAACGAGGAAATTGGATATTATTAATTGGAAAGCGATTATCGAAAGCCTTCTTTTTGCCGCAGGGGACGAAGGGCTGACACTTAAGCAGCTTACAACGGTTCTTGAGGTCGAGGAACCTGTCGTACTCGAAATTTTGGAAGACTTGAAAAAGGGTTATAAGAAGAAGGACAGAGGCATAACCCTTATAGAGCTTGCAGGGACGTATCAGCTTACGACGAAGAAAGAGCATTCTGTCTACTTGAAAAAACTGGTTGAATCTCCTACATCCCAAACTCTTTCTCAGGCAGCTCTTGAGACCTTGGCTATTGTGGCCTATAAACAACCCATTACAAGGACCGAAGTCGAGAATATCCGGGGAGTCAAAAGTGAAAGGCCTCTGCAGACATTGGCTGCAAAAGCCCTTGTCAAAGAAGTGGGACGTGCAGAAGGTACCGGAAGGGCGATCCTTTATGGCACCACCAAAGAGTTCTTAGACTACTTTGCTTTAAAGGATATCAAGGAACTGCCCCCGTTAACGGTAAACATGGAAGAGATGGACGAAGAAGCGGATTTATTTTTTGAAAAGTTTCAAGAAACATTTGAATCTTAAGATTATTTCTTTGTAATATGGTAAAATAGTTGTATAGAAGGCTTTAACAAAGCTCCGTGTTGATAGACTCCATGTTGATAGGAGTGAAATATCAACAGTCAAGTTCATAGGAATGAATAGCAATAGGGAGTGAACACATGCGTATAACTGAAATTAAAGGGTATGAGTTAGAAAAAGCCCAATCCAACACCTCGGAAGATTTCTTTAATCGCTCCGAAGTGTCCTTTGAAGATGATGGAGTAGAAAAGACGTTTCACGTGCTTTACATTCGCTATTTCGACGAAACGTTTGCAGAGTTTATTCCGCAAATGCAACAGAAGGAAGATCCCGTTTTTGTAATGGGGGATAAGCAGATAACGTTCAAAGATCTGGTAGCCATCACCTGCTTGATAAAAAATCCGAGTTTTCGCCAAAGAAAGCGAATTTATATCAACACTAAGGAAGAGCTTGCTGGCTATTTCGAAGGGATTGATATTCCGAAACTTAAAGAGATTTTCGAAGGGCTGCAGCAACATGGCGAATACAAGCTTACCGCTCCCCTTCACTTTCTAGGCCAGCCTTCCTCTTGAAATGGGCCAAGCTGGTAATACTTTAAGCTTTCCTTACGTAACTTATTAGAAACTGCCAGATAGAAAAAATAATAGTTGGAGGGTCATTCTTAAATGGCAAATACAATTGTTAAATCACAAACAGAACAGGTTGAGAGTTTTTTAGGAAATACAGTACATCAATTGAACACATTCTTGAACGAAGCTACCTTGTCCACGTTGATGGAAGAATCTTCAACAAAGCAGGAATACGTGGAGCTGCTGTTATTGAATACCCGCCGTCTTGCTGTATTTTGTGATGAGGGGCTAAATGCATGCCAAGTCATCCTTAAAAGTGAACCGTTCAGAAAATCTGCCGCTGAGAAGGTGCTTTATACTATTTATCACCAGTGCATTGAAGAGTTTTTTGCGCCAAGAAATGACGCCTGGTATGAGGACAGTCGCTCTGCCTATACAGGGAAGAATTCCATTCAGTTTCACGAAGCCCCACCGGAGTCTTTGAAAGTGGTGATTCGTGGCCTTGAAAGTGAGTTTCAGGCGGTTCGTGAAGAACTGGAATATTACGAAACAGACTACCGTACCAAAATGATTCAAAGTAATTAATAGTCAAACACTCAATCCATCTTTGGACTGGGTGTTTTTATTTTCCCTCTGTCCAAAGTTCCTTATCGCCCAGTTTATGCATAGAATAGAACGATGAGTGCAGAGGAGGGGGACAATGATCAAGCAAAATCAACTTGTTTTTAAGCAGTTCTTAGCGGATGTGGAAGAATGGTGCCTGGACACATTGACCAACAATCAGAGTGATCTAAACGAGCACCGAAATAGTTGGTTAGAGGAAGCTAGAGGGATCCTTAGAAGGGTACAGAATGCGGGACAATCTGATTACATCTATGAAACGGAAGTCCTCGATATTAAGAAGTGCGTGGAAGAAGTGGCGAATGGAATGCAGAGGATAAACGTTGGTAGGGTGAATAGTGGGAGAGTACCGATCGGTCAGCATACACTTCCTCCACTTCCTTATCCATATAATGCGCTTGAACCATATATATCAAGGGACATCATGGAGCTTCATCATCTGAAACATCATAAAAGCTATGTTGATGGGTTGAATAAAGCGGAAATGAAGATGCTGGAGGCAAGGGAAACTGGAGATTTTGATTTGATAAAACATTGGCAGCGGGAGGCCGCATTCCACGGATCTGGGCACTATTTGCATACCATGTTTTGGGATAATATGTCTCCAAATGGAGGTGGTCAACCTAGCGGAAGATTGATGCAACAGATCATTCAGGATTTCGGAAGCTATGATAAGTTCAAAAAACACTTTTCAGAAGCTGCGGATAAAGTGGAAGGTGTAGGGTGGGCATTGCTTGTCTGGTCACCACGTGCACACCGATTAGAAATCCTACAGACGGAAAAGCAGCAACTCTTCACCCAATGGGACACCATTCCTCTGCTCGGGTTGGATGTATGGGAACATGCCTACTATCTCCAATATAAAAACAATCGTAAAGACTATATAGACAAGTGGTGGAATCTGGTGAATTGGAAAGATGTAGAAAAACGCTACCAGGAAGCATCTAGGTTGAAGTGGAAACCATATTGATAGAGGTAAAAGGGGAGGTGCGAACCTCTCCTTTGTCTGTTTCTTGTTTGCTATTTGTGCGTGTCCTAATAAAAACCATTCATAATCTTGGACAGGTGTCGCATAAACTTGTACAAAAATAGATAAGGGATGGGATTGGATGTCTCTAACTCGAATGGTGTTCAGCATCGTCATTGTATCGCTGCTGATATTCAGTATAGGCTTTTCAAACATAGCAACAGCGGAACAGGTTGGCGTGAGTGCACGGAATGCAGTGTTGATAGAACAGGAGAGTGGAAGGATCATCTATGAAAAAAGCGCTCACGACAAGCAGAGAATAGCAAGCATTACCAAGGTGATGACGGCCATTCTTGCAATTGAATCGGGGAAAATGGACGAGATTGCGACTGTAAGTGAGAAAGCAATCAGGGCGGAAGGGTCATCCATCTATCTAAAGCCAGGTGAAAAAATAAAACTTGAGCACCTCGTATTTGGACTGATGCTCCGTTCCGGAAACGATTCCGCCGTTGCCATTGCCGAACATGTTGGAGGCAGCTTGGAGGGCTTTGTTTACCTGATGAATGAAAAAGCTGCTGAGCTTGGCATGACCAATACGGAATTTGCAAATCCACATGGATTGGATGATCATGAAAACCATTATTCTACTGCCTATGACATGGCAATCTTAACTAGATATGCGATGCAAAACGATAAGTTTAAAGAGATTGCAGGCACGAAAGTGTACCGTGCACCGGCTGCTCCAGGGGAATCATGGGACAGAAGCTGGACGAACAAACATCGTCTTGTAACTGGCATGTATCAATATGCTACAGGAGGAAAGACGGGATACACCAAACGAGCTAAAAGAACGCTTATCACTACTGCATCCAAAGAAGGTTTGGATGTCATTTCGGTGACATTGAACGGTCCTGATGATTGGAAAGACCATATTTATATGTTCAACCGTGCATTCGTGGATTATCAATTGTACGAGATTGCGGAAGAAGGTAAGTTAAGGGACATTGAAGACGACTTTTATAAAGGGAAAGTCATGCTCTCCCGCGATATAAAATACCCGATGACTAAAAAGGAAAGAGACAATACTCGTGTAAAGATTACGCTTGAAAAGCCGAAAAGGGAATGGAAAGATGAAGAGAACATTCCAGAAGTGGTAGGGGAGTACACCGTAATTGTGCAGGATGAAGCTGTGGTAGAAACACCAATATATTATGAAAAGAAAACTGAAGAGGAAGGCGGCTTTTGGAAGCTGTTTAAAAATATCTTTTTCATTGGGGCAGGAAAACTTCCATGGTAAACATCATATGGGTGGCGATGACGATTATTGGTATCATTTTCGCCATGATCAACGGAACTATGGACAAAGTAAATGAAGCAATCTTTTCTGGTGCTAAGGAAGCGGTCACCATTTGCATTGGTTTTATCAGTATATTGGTTTTTTGGCTCGGACTGATGAGGATAGCTCAGGAAGCGGGACTTCTTGAGAAGTTGGCCTCACTTTTTAAGCCGATTATCCGCAGAATTTTTCCAGAGGTCCCACCTGATCACCCTGCCATGGGTTACATGTTATCAAATATGATTGCAAACATGTTTGGCCTCGGAAATGCGGCAACGCCGATGGGAATAAAAGCGATGGAGCAACTAAGGGAGTTAAATGGGGGAAAAGTGGAAGCGAGCCGTTCCATGATAACATTTTTGGCTATAAACACTTCAAGTCTTACATTGATTCCCACCACGGTCATTGCTATCAGAATGAACTACGGTTCCGCTTCTCCGACAGAGATAGTAGGGCCGACTCTTGTAGCGACTTTATGTTCCACCATTGCCGCCATTACCATAGACCGATTTTTCTATTATCGCCGAATGGCAAGGAGGAGGTAGACGATGCAGGTTATTTCACTCATATCTTTATGGCTGATTCCCCTGATCATCGGATTCATTCTCCTTTATGCAACATTCAAAAAAGTTCCCACCTATGAGACGTTTGTGGAAGGCGGTAAAGAGGGAATAAAAATAGCTATTTCCATCATTCCATTTTTGGTGGGTATGCTGGTAGCCATATCAATATTCAGGGCATCCGGTGCACTTGATTTTCTAGTGGAATTCGTTAGACCTGCTATGCAGGCAATCGGTGTTCCAGCAGAGATTGTACCGCTTTCCATTATTCGTCCTATATCTGGTACTGCGGCACTTGGAATGACAACGGATATGATCGCCACTTACGGACCTGATTCCTTTATGGGTCGGCTTGCTTCCGTACTGCAGGGAAGCACAGATACGACGTTGTATGTCATTACCGTTTATTTCGGTGCTGTAGGTATAAAGAAAATGGGAGATGCCCTGAAAGTGGGGCTGCTTGCTGATATTGTTGGGATAATTGTATCCATACTGGTAGTGACGTTCTTTTTTGCGATGTAGAGACAGCCATCATACGGGTGGGTGCCCAATAACTCCGTAATAAGAAAGCAGGACGGAAAATGAACAATTTTCCGTCCTGCTTTTTTAATGGTGCGCATGTATCTGGTGTATCAGAGAAAATGTCCTGGGAATTTATAGGTTGATCTTCGGTACCGCCCGGATATTTTCCTGTTGGTGGTCCATTTTATTTTTCACCGCCAAAATAGCATCTTCCAAAGAATCATAGACGGCGATATCGTCCGAATCAGAGTGAACGATTTCATAACAGTTTGTGCAGTTATTGTAGGAAAGGGTCATGGAGTAGTTGGAGCCTAAAGAGATGGTATGAACGATATCAGTCTGATGATACGTACCTAATGTTTCTAATAAATCCTTAATGCGCTCAGAAGACATGGTAGTTCCTCCCCCATAATAGAAAAAAATAAATAAAAAGTTGCTCTTACTAGTAAAATTATAACCCTTAAGGGAAATGATGGGAATATGAAAAAGGACATAATTCTCTTACCTAATAAAGCAGTAGTGCCAGTAGTACTAAGATACTATTATTTTTCTTTCTTTTTGATAGCATGTACAGGTATAATTAGAGTTTGTGAACATTGGGAACAATATAGTGGAAGAGAAATCTTGGCTTTTCTCGGAAAAGTCGGGTAAGATGTTGAATGAGGTGAAAGAAATGGAACGGTTACAAAAAGTAATTGCACATGCAGGTGTAGCATCTAGAAGAAAAGCAGAAGAATTGATAAAAGAAGGTAAAGTAAAAGTTAATGATAAAGTAGTAAGAGAACTTGGGGTCAAAGTAAATCCTAACGATAAAATTGAAGTGGAAGGAATTCCTATTGAACGAGAGGAACCTGTCTATTTTCTATTATATAAACCAAGAGGTGTTATTTCCAGTGTAAGTGATGATAAAGGCAGGAAGGTTGCTACCGACTTTTTTCCATATATATCAGAACGAATCTATCCTGTAGGCCGTTTGGATTATGATACATCTGGTCTGTTGCTTATGACAAATGACGGAGAATTCGCAAATGCTTTGATGCATCCAACTTCAGAGGTGGAAAAAGTGTATGTTGCCAAGCTAAAGGGGATTCCTTCCCGTGAAGCTATCAAGAGCCTGGAGAGAGGCATTAAGCTTGAAGACGGCAAGACGGCACCAGCCAGAATGAAATTGCTCTCTATGGAGCGAACAAAAAACACTTCCATTTTCGAGATCAGCATTCATGAAGGCCGGAACCGTCAAGTTCGTCGTATGTTCGAAGCGATTGGTCATCCGGTTATGAAACTGAAAAGGGAACGTTATGGCTTTCTGACTTTGCAGGGCCTTTCCGCCGGTGAAGCTCGTGAACTGACTCCACATGAAGTGAAGCAGCTCCGTGTGATGGCGACGAAGCCAAAGAAATAGTAATAGAATGAAGAAAAGCGGAGGAAGCTTAAGAGGCAGCTTCCGCTTTTCTGATTGTCTAGCTACAGGTGCCTGGGACAATCAAACGTCCCAAAATGGGCACCCTCCGCTTTTCTTGGTGTCACAAAACCTTCATAATCTATTATCTATGTAAAAAGTAGTAAATGATATAATAACAAGGATGAAATGTCTCAGTTTTAGGAGAGTGTGTAGATGAATAAAAAGCAACGTCTAGTGATGCGGACAAGCATTCTGCTGCTTCTTTTATTAGCGATTGGATATACAATGTACACAACCTTCTTTCAATCTAAGGAGATTGTGGATGTAGGGGATGAGGCGCCTAACTTCGTACTGACCGATCTTGAAGGTAATGAAGTGATGCTATCTGATTACCGAGGAAAAGGGGTATTTTTGAACTTCTGGGGAACATGGTGTAAACCTTGTGAGCGGGAAATGCCTTATATGGAAAACCAATATCAAGCATATAAAGACCAAGGTGTGGAAATTATTGCAGTGAATATCCAAGAAACGAACCTGGCAGTTGAGAAATTCAGAGATCGTCACAAATTGACGTTTCCTATTCCTATGGATAAACACGACCAGGTAAGACAGGCATATGGAATCCTTCCTTTGCCGACCACTATCCTTATAGATGAAAATGGTAAGGTCGTGAAAAAAAGTTCTGGTGAATTGACAGAGGCAAGAGTCAAGGAATTCATGGAAATGATCAAGCCTGATTAATAGGGAGTTTTTACGTATGAATGAAATTAAATGTGAATGTGGACACCTCAATCCAGAGGGAACCATCCTTTGTGAGGCCTGCGGAAAACCGACAGAAAATGACCAAGGAAAAGAAAAACTACTGGATATGCGCTACGAAGGTAGTGCAAGACGTTCGCAAACCTATAACAAAACCATCGTAGATAAAGTGTGGAATTTCTTTTCGTCCGTGAAAGTCGGCATATGGATAATTTTTATTATCCTTGTTACTTCCTCCATAGGGACGATCTTTCCACAAAAAGATTATATTAACCAAACCATTCCACCACAAGTGTATTATGAACAGGAATACGGTTTTGCCGGAAAAATGTATTATACGCTTGGATTCCATGATTTATATGGTTCATGGTGGTATATGCTTCTGATAGCAGCACTTGGTATCTCCTTGGTCATTGCCAGCCTGGACCGGTTTATTCCTTTACATAAATCGTTAAAAACCCAGAAGGTGACCAGACACGAGAGCTTCATGAAGCGTCAGCGTGTGTATGGTACTACCAGTGTTATTGGGGATCCGGAAGCCGAAATTGAAAAGGCGAAACAGGGATTATTGAAAAGAAAGTTCAAAGTAAGAGAAGAAGATGGAAACATCCTTGCAGAGAAAAACCGTTTCTCCAGATGGGGTCCATACGTTAACCATATTGGGATCATCATATTTTTAATAGGTGCCATGCTGCGGTTTTTCCCAGGCATGTACGTAGATGAAGTCGTTTGGGTGCGTGAAGGGGAGACAAGACTTGTGCCTGGCACAGGTGGCCAGTATTATCTGAAAAATGAAGGCTTTATTTTTGAAACTTATAATAGTGAATCATCGGACGAAATATTCAGCTCTGCCATTTCCAGAGTTGGCGAGGATGCCATTGCAAGTAACTTCCAGACGAATGCCGTTCTCTATGAGCGACAAGGGGAATTCATTGTGGGGGCAGAGCCGGAATTAAAAGAAGTTAAAGATCATGCGATTCAGGTGAACCAGCCATTGAAGCATGATAACTTTGCTTTCTATCAGGTGGATTATAAGTTAAATGAATTTAAGACTATGTCATTCAACCTTGAAAATAAGGAATCTGGCGACAGTTTTGGTACAATCAAAGTAGATCTACTAAACCCTGAATCAAGTTATGATCTGGGGGAAGGCAGTTCGATAGAGCTCGTTAACTATTTCCCTGACTTCACGTTAGATGGGGGAGAGCCGGCAACCAAGACGAGGGTGCCGAACAATCCTGCTTTTGTTTTCCGGATGATCACGCCCGAGAAACCTGAAGGAGAAATAGCACTAGTTGCGATTAGACAAAACATCGAACCAAATGGTACCAATGATAACAAAATGACATTTGCGGGTTTTGAAACACGTAATGTTTCCGGTTTGACCGTTCGGAAAGACCTTACACTGTGGATTCTTGGTCTTGGTGGAGCGATCTTTATGATTGGTGTCATCCAGGGGATGTACTGGAACCACCGCCGTGTTTGGATTAGAAAAATTGGCGATGATATTCTGGTTGCAGGTCATACAAATAAGAATTGGTTCGGTCTGAAAAACGAAATCAACAAAGCCTTTGAACATACTTCCATCACTATTCCTGTTGATCAAGTGGAAGCGGAAAAGGAACAGGAAAAAGATAGAGAAAAGAAAGAGGAGGTCTAAAGATGGCACAGCTCAGTGGAAATCTGCTCTATGCTGCATTTATTCTTTACCTAGTCGGTACTGCCTTTTTTGGCGGAGCCGTTCGTGGAAAACAGGGTAATAAAGCTGCTAAAATAGGAATCAGTATTACCATTCTAGGTTTTATTGCCCAGTTGGGTTATTTCATCACCCGCTGGATAGCCGGCGGACATGCACCTGTTAGTAATTTGTTCGAATTTACAACATTCTTTGGGATGATGATGGTTTTAGCATTTATCGTCATATATTTCATTTATAAAACAAGTACACTGGGAGTATTTACACTTCCGATTGCTTTATTGCTGATAGCATACGCTGCTATGTTTCCGAGTGATATTTCTCCGCTTATCCCAGCGTTGCAAAGTCATTGGTTGGCGATTCACGTTTCCACAGTTGCATTAGGAATCGCTATCCTATCCGTAAGCTTTGCCGCAGGGTTGATTTATCTTGTGAAAGTGGTAGATTATACTAAAAAAGGGAAGAAGCCATTTTGGGTTGAATTCACTCTTTATGTGCTAATTTCATTCCTTGGATTCATCTTCGTCTCCATCGGATTTGGAGCAGTGGATTACGAGGCCCAGTTCTCTTACATTAACAAAGAGGGTGCACAAGCACAGGTGGAATACCATTTGTATCCTATTGTAGGGCCGAATGAAGGGGAATTATTGACAGAAAACCGAATGGATTCACTTATTAATCTATCTCCATGGATTAATACATTGAAATTGAACACTGTGATATGGTCGCTTCTTGGCGGGGCAATCCTTTATCTGATTTTACGTCTGGTACTGAGAAAGCCAATTGGACAAGCATTGAAGCCTGCTGTTTCGAAAGTCAACCTTAACATGGTAGATGAAATCGGCTACCGTGCCGTTACTATCGGATTCCCTGTATTTACACTTGGTGGGCTGATATTTGCAGCCATTTGGGCTCAAATCGCCTGGTCAAGATTTTGGGCTTGGGATCCAAAGGAAGTGTGGGCATTCATCACTTGGTTGTTTTATGCAGCATACTTGCATTTGCGTCTATCCAAAGGTTGGGAAGGCGAGAAATCTGCATGGCTGACACTTGTCGGTTTTGCCATAATATTATTCAACCTTATTGGAGTAAACTTAATCATTGCCGGACTCCATTCTTATGCAATGTAATAACTATAAAGAGCCTTCACAATGTTGTGGAGGCTCTTCCTACAGAATTTAATAAGGGGGTTTTTGTTGATGGAAAAAGAAGTAAGAATTCTTATAGTGGATGATGAGGAACGTATCAGAAGATTGCTGAAAATGTATTTAGAAAGGGAGAACTACGTTATCGAAGAGGCGGACAATGGACACTCTGCGCTTGAACTGGCGTTAGAAAAAGAGTACGATGTCATCCTTTTGGATATCATGATGCCTGGCATGGACGGGATGGAGGTTTGTAAAGAGATAAGAGAGAAAAAAGCAACACCTATCATCATGCTGACAGCAAAAGGGGAAGAGACAAACCGCGTGCAAGGCTTTGAAGTAGGAACGGACGATTACATCGTGAAACCCTTCAGTCCAAGAGAAGTGGTGCTGCGTGTGAAAGCGTTGTTACGTCGCTCCTCAAGTACTACATTTCTTAAAACCGAGACGACCACAAAAGATGTGATCGTTTTCCCTCACTTAACAATTGATAATGACGCACATCGTGTGACATCTGAAGGGAAAGAGGTTAATCTTACACCAAAGGAATACGAGCTTCTCTATTTCTTGGCAAAATCTCCGGACAAAGTTTTTGATCGTGAACAACTGTTGAAGGAAGTATGGCAATACGAATTCTTCGGAGATTTACGTACGGTTGATACGCATGTAAAACGCCTTCGAGAGAAATTAAACAAAGTATCAGAACCAGCTTCCAAAATGATTGTAACAGTTTGGGGCGTAGGCTATAAATTTGAGGTTGGCAATGAATCATGATTTGGAGAAGTGTAGTAGGTAAGCTCTGGCTTACCGTTTTACTTTTAGTTTCTTTTGTATTATTTGTTCTCACGATCCTGTTACTTGAGTTCTTCGAAAACTATCATGTACAGGAGGCAGAGAAGGATCTAACACAGGCTGCAAGTAAAATTTCTTTGATACTGGAGCAGCATGAAGATATGGAACTTTCCAAAGCTATTGCATGGGAGCTAGTTGATGAAGTGTCACGGGTGGTGATTTTTTCTGATAAAGGAGAGTATTCGCATTCTCCTAATCCTGAAATCGACCACCTTCCTGCAGAGTTCTTTTTGAACGACCCTGAACTCTCCCTTGTATTTGAAGATCAGCCGATTGTGACAAAGAAAACCTATCTGCCGGATCTGGATATCGCAGATGAAATGCAAGGGGAAGTAATGATAGTCGGGATTCCGTTGCATATTGATGAAAATAAGGATGGGGCCGTATTTGTCTATCAGTCTCTCCTTGCCATTAAAGAAACAACCAAACAGACAACCAAACTCATCTTGCTTGCTGCGGGGTTCGCTATCTTTCTGACGACCATTTTTGCTTTCTTCCTATCCACCAGGATTACAGCACCACTTAGAAATATGAGGGAAGCAGCCTTTGAGGTTGCACGTGGAAAGTTTGATACAAAAGTGCCTATCTTGACGTCCGACGAAATCGGCGAACTCGGAATGGCCTTTAACCAAATGGGAAGACAGCTGAAATTTAATATCAATGCCTTGAATCAAGAGAAAGAACATCTCGCTAATATTCTTAGTAGTATGGCCGATGGAGTGATCACCTTGAATCGTGATGGTACTATCCTTGTAACAAACCCACCTGCCGAGAAATTTTTGCAGGCATGGTTTTATCAGGAGGGGAATGCAAGTGGTGAGGACCTTCCTGTTGAGGTAAGAGAAATGTTCCAGAGGGCCATATCGGTAGAAAAGGAACAAAGTATCGAACTGGCATACCAGGGACGTACATGGGTGATCGTAATGAGTCCGCTCTACGCTCAGACACATATTCGTGGTGCAGTGGCTGTCATCAGGGATATGACGGAAGAGAGAAGGCTTGACAAGCTTAGGAAAGACTTTATTGCCAATGTGTCTCACGAACTGCGTACACCCATTTCCATGCTTCAAGGATATAGCGAGGCGATTGTGGATGATATAGCAGGAACAGATGAAGAGAAAAAAGAATTGGCTTCCGTCATCTATGATGAATCCTTGCGGATGGGTAGACTTGTAAATGACCTTCTCGATTTGGCAAGAATGGAGGCTGGTCATATTTCCTTAAACTATGAACAGGCTGACGTCACTGCATTTGTAGAGAAGATAACTCGTAAATTTCAGGGGTTGGCCAAAGAGAAATCGATTTCCCTGCAATCCAATGTAGATGGGAAAGGTTTCATCCAAATGGATGTTGATCGGATGGAACAAGTTATGACGAACCTTGTCGATAATGCTATCCGTCACACGGCAGACGAAGGAACTATCTCTATCCATGTAAAAATGATGAATAACGGTGTGAAAATTGATGTTAAAGACTCAGGACACGGTATTCCGGAAGAAGATGTTCCGTTTGTGTTTGAACGTTTTTATAAGGCGGATAAAGCACGAACCAGGGGACGCGCAGGTACTGGTTTAGGTTTGGCCATTGTGAAGAATATAGTAGAGGCACATCAAGGAACCATATCGGTCCATTCGAAAGAAAATGAAGGCACGACATTTTCCATGTTTATTCCGCAAAAGCTGAATTAATATGCTGAGCAATAGCGAAAAATCTTGTTTTGTATGAAACATTTTCTTGTCATCCTTAGGCATATCTTGTAATATGAAAATTAGTAAACTTAATAGCTAACAAATAGTTGGTGTCACGTTTGTGACTTAATAGGGAATTTGGTGAAATGCCAAAACTGTCCCCGCAACTGTAAATGTGGACGAAATGAGATAACCACTGTATGAAATGGCTTAAGAAATTAGGTCCGCATATGGGAAGGCTCAAAGTAGGAGGAAGCATAAGTCAGTAGACCTGCCAATTATTGTACCAGTTTCAATACTTCGGGGGTTGAGTAGGAGAGACGGCACAACTATGCCTTTTTGATGTATTATTATGCCGTTATCACCTCATCCTGAAAATTGGATGAGGTTTTTTGTTTGCTCAAAACCTTTCTTGAAGAGGGGACACCATAAAGAAAGAGAGGCCATTGAAAATTGAAAACGTAGTATTTTTGTGGTTTCTAGCTGGGGATTGGAGCAAATGGCGTAGACTCCTGCGGGAGAGTAGCGACAATCTTGAGACCCCGCAGGCGCAGCCGAGGAGGCTCAAGGTCGCCCCGCGGAAAGCGAAGCCATTTGCGGAAATCACCAGCGCTGTTTAACCAAAACTTAAAATTATGTATTTTTTCAGTGGCCTCTAGAAAGACAGGAGGAGAACACAGGTTCAACTTGTTTCACAGTTCTACAATTAACTTACATAAGGGGAAATAAAAAATGAAAAACTACTTATTAACATTATTTGCAGCACTAACACTTGTATTAGCAGGCTGTGCAGATTCAACAACAAACGAAGCAAACCAAAACGCCAATAATACGGCACCGGCAGAAGAGCAACAAGAAAACCAACTGACAACTTCTATCAAACTGACTAAAGAAGGCGACGAAGTAATCAGCGAAGACACGGTTGAGTTTGAAGAAGGAGAATCGCTGATGGAAGTCATGGATCGTAACTTTGACCTAACAACAGGATTTGGTGGAGACTTCATAGTAGGTATTGATGGACTCGGTTCAGAGGATGAGTCAGATTATTATTGGAACATATCTGTTAATGGTGAAAGCCTGATGGTAGGAGCAAACGATTACACATTAGAGGAGAACGACGAAGTACATTTTGATTATCAAAAGGTGGAATAAATATGACTACCAAAAAGATAGCCCTTCTAGGAATGCTGATTGCCTTGTGCGTTGTAGGTAGAATTGCTTTTTCGTCTGTACCAAATGTTCAACCGGTGACAGCCATAATAATAATATGTGCATTTTGGATGGGGCCACTTGCTGGAGTCATACTTGCTGTTGGTACTACTTTTGCAACCAACCTTGTCCTGGGGACAGGGATGTGGACCTTTACCCAAATTTTCGCATGGTCCGTCATCGGTTTATTGAGTGGGGCTATCGGCATCTGGTTGAAGAAAATCCCTGTGTTTATACTTTCTTTGTACGCAGGCCTTTGTGGATTATTTTTCGGTTTAGTATTTTCCATTCAAAACATGGTGATTGGGGGATTTCCTTTTCTCCCCTATTACCTGGCTGGCTTGCCGTTCGATATTAATCATGCTATTGGAAATGTCGTATTTTTTATCGTGTTATATCCGATTCTTTCCAGACTTCTTAACGAAAAAGCTTCCTTTATTGTTAAAAGAAAGGATGCTCTACCTGAGTATCAGATGAGCAGTTCGTATAAGAAATGAAGGTCGAGCGTCAGTACCCGATGGGTGGTGACGTTTTTTTCTGTTTTTAGGTAAGCATTAGGTCGAAATATGTATAAAGCAAAAGGGCAAATGCCTACAAAAATCCCTATAATCCCTAATGGACATCCAGTATACTTAAAAGGAGAAGCGAATCTTGCAAGAAAATAGCACCCAAATACATCTAGTCAAATTGTAATTTTTTTAATATATTTGTAATGTAACTTTTTCACTATAATATGCGACTAATGAAATGAACGGAGGGAAACTATGAATACCGTTTTTCAAGAGCTCTATGAAAAATATCACCAGGATGTTTATCAATTCTTATATTACATGGTGAACAATAAGGAGCAAGCGGAAGACCTCGTTCAAGAAGTTTATATAAAAGTTTTGCGTTCTTATGACCGTTTCGAAGGAAAAAGCAGCGAGAAAACATGGCTCTTTTCCATAGCCAAACATGTTGCAATCGATTCCTTCCGTAAACATAAAGGATGGAAAAACAAACTACTTGAAACATTTGACTGGAATAAACAGCAAGTGAGGGACCATGCTCCCCTGCCTGAAGAGATAGCTCTTCAGAATGAACAGGTTCAACAAATGTACCGGTGCTTGGATAAATGTAAAGTCGACCACCGACTGGTCCTTGTCCTGCGGTACATACAGGCCTTATCTATCCAGGAAACTGCCCAGATACTGGGGTGGACGGAAAGTAAGGTGAAAACAACTCAGCATAGAGCCTTAAAGGTCTTGAAGGCATATATGGAAGAACTTCAAGAGAAAGGAGGAAACAGCAATGCGTCATAACGATGAAGACCAGTTAGAAAAACTTCTGAGGCAAATGCCTAAAATTAAAGATGATCGTGACCCGAAACATATATATAAAGAAATTCAACCGAAGCTGACGAGTTCCACAAGGCGTCCGAAACTAGTGCCCGCAATCGCTTTAGTAGCTGCTGTGGTCATTTTGGCTGTAATCGGACCGATGTTTGTCAATAACATGCAATTTGATATGAGCCTAAGCGGTTCTAATGCAAACAGTGGGGCGGAAGAGAGCATGGATATGGCAACAATGGATGCGGATGAAACCGATGATGCTGGGATTGCAATGGAATCCACGAGGCAAAACGTAAGCGAGGGAGAAGAGTCTACAACAAAGGATGAAAAGGACGCAAGTGATTTTGCAACAGTTGAAATGATGACTGCAGATGGAAGAAGCTTTGTTTTGCCAACTTATAATGAGGCGGAAGAATATGCTGTGACGATCGGTGCGTCCTTGTCTAATGCGGATACTATTCCTTTTGGAGGATCAACTACTCCATTAACCGTGATTGTTCCGAAAGAGGAAGGGCAAACATATGTAGACGCATTAAACAAAGTCCGTGGCAACATAGCATTTGAAAGTTATGGTTTAGAAAAGCCATTCATTAATGATAATGGAGTTGTTACAGAAGAAATTGACGCTACGGGAAATCGAGTTCCGGTCGTAGACGTTACCAAGATGAATAAAGGTATTTCTTCTTTCCAGGACCCATTATTCAAAAAAGAACTAATAGATACATTCAGTCTTCATTATTCTCAAGTACAATTGAGTGATAATGGCAATAAAGTGAATGTTGAGATAGGTAATACAGTATACGAAGGCCCAATTGAATTTGAACAAAATCAAAAACGTGCCTATTATAAATACTATACGGGATCCATTCTACTATTAGTTGCCGGTCATGAGCGATTTAAAACGATAGGGGACACATTTAAGGCTATGACAAGTGCCCCGGAACAGTATGACTATAGCATGCTTGAGCCATCCATCCCAGACACGGTGAAAGTGGATAGGGTAACGTTGGAAGATGATGGAGCGGTAGCCCGCATAAAGTTGGCTGACAATAGCGTGCTTGAAGATAACGACGAAACCATCTTTGCCCTTGAGGCAATGCTGATGGTAGCAAAAGAATTCGGCTTAAAGGGTGTGGTTTTCGAATCTTCCCAAACTGGAACGATTGGTACGATCACACTCAATGAAGAGGTAAGCGTCCCTTTTTCACCTAATCTTATTCCATATAATGAGTAAGTAAAAAAGCGTGCTGAGTGCACGCTTTTTTATGTACTTGTAACTCATCTTCCACATATTCCCATCCTAAAAAGTAAATACTACCTCCATATATAGGAAGAAATCCATTGCTCCCATATGAAGGAGGGTACATATGTTCAGTATTATCGTTGGATTGGTGCTTTTAATGTTACTAGCTTACCTTGGCTGGTCCATTATCTGGATAGCTCCACTCGTTTCTGCCGTTGTAGCGTTATTAAGCGGACTTGATCTCTTACCAGCCTATACTCAAACGTATATGACGGGATTTGTTGATTTTGCCAAACAGTGGTTTCCTGTGTTTCTACTTGGCGCTATTTTTGGAAAGTTGATGGAAGATACAGGTGCTGCACAAGCGGTAGCTTTTAAAATCACCAAATTGATAGGAAAGGAAAAGGCTATACTTGGTGTGTTAATAGCGGCGGCGGTATTAACATACGGTGGTGTGAGTTTATTTGTTGTGGTGTTTGCTATCTATCCACTCGCCATTGCCCTTTTCAGGGAAGCGAATATTTCAAGGAAATTACTTCCTGGAACCTTTGCGCTAGGTGCCTTTACTTTTACCATGACGGCATTGCCGGGCACACCTCAAATTCAAAACCTGATTCCTATTCCCTACTTTAAAACCAACCCTTTATCCGCACCGATCATGGGAATCGTTGCTGCCGTGATAATGGCAGTTGGGGGGTATTTCTACCTGAAATGGAGAGAAGGCCGTTTAACTAAAGCGGACGAGTTGTTTGACGATCCAAAAGGTGGTCAGGAAGTGAAGCAGATTAAAGAAGAGGAACTGCCTAACTGGATTCTATCCTTCCTGCCATTAGTCATTGTAGTTATTACTCTTAATGGTTTTAAATGGGATATCATCCCTTCTTTGATTGTGGGGACACTTGCTATCATGCTCTTTAATATTAAAAAATACAAATCATTTATTGGAGCAATTAATGGTGGGGCATCAGGTTCCGTGATGGCGATCATTAATACGAGCGCCGCAGTAGGTTTTGGCGCTGTTGTTACTGCTGCTCCGGGCTTTGATACATTGACTGATCTGCTTCTTGGAATAAAAGGAAATCCACTTATATCAGAAGCGTTATCGGTCCAATTAATGGCCATGATTACTGGTTCTGCTTCTGGGGGTATGGGTATTGCCTTGGAAGCTCTGGGAGATCAATATTATCAACTTGCCCAGTCCACCGGTATGAATCCAGACGCCTTTCACCGAATAGCGGCAATTGCATCTGGTGCCTCGATATTGCCGCATAACGGTGCCCTTCTTACGCTGTTTGCGGTAACGGGTCTTACACATAAAGATTCATATAAAGATATTGCGGTAGTTGCACTATTAATCCCAACCATTGCATTAGTGGTTGCAATAATCATGGCAAGCATTGGAATTATATGAAAAAATAGAATGGAGGAAATAAAATGGTCGAGAATAAAGTGGTATTTATAACAGGGGCAGCCCAAGGAATTGGGTATGAAATAGGAGAAAGGTTTGCGGAACATGGGGCAAAGGTCGCTATATCTGATATCAATGAAGAAGGAATCGAAAAAGCGGTCAATCAATTAAAAGGTAAAGGACATGACGTGTTCGGGGTGAAATGTGATGTAACAAATGAAGAAGAAGTAAAAAGTGCACTGGACCAGACATATGAACACTTCGGATCTCTGGATATCCTAATCAATAATGCTGGGATGCAACATGTTGCACCTATTGAAGAGTTCTCAACAGAAAAATACGAGCTATTGCTTAAAATAATGCTCATCGCGCCTTTTATGGCTACAAAGCATGTGTTCCCGTTAATGAAAAAGAATGGTTTTGGACGTATCTTAAATATGGCGTCGATAAATGGTTTAATCGGGTTTGCCGGGAAAGCTGGCTATAACAGTGCCAAGCATGGAGTAGTCGGACTAACGAAGGTTGCTGCGTTAGAAGGGGCTGAGCATGGCATAACAGTGAATGCTCTATGTCCAGGATATGTAGATACCCCACTAGTCAGAAATCAATTACAAGACCTTGCCAACACAAGAAATATTCCGCTTGAAAAAGCATTGGAACTGGTCATCTACCCACTAGTCCCACAAAAACGCCTTTTGTCAGTAGACGAAATAGCGGACTATGCACTCTTCTTAGCAAGTGACAAGGCCAAGGGTGTAACAGGACAGGCTGTAGTAATGGATGGTGGCTACACAGCACAATAACCATTAATATAAAGGGAAGGATGCGATAAGTGCATCCATCTTATTAAGTTTCCGTTAATTCTGAAAATACTCCCCAAACTCTCTTTAAATAATAGTATAATTAGCAAAAAAGAAGAGAGGGGACATATAAACATATGCTTACAGATTATCATAACCATCTTGAACGAGGTACCCTTACGCTGGACTACCTGAAAGAGTTTACGACAGTTTCCAAGCAAAAAGGGATTCAAGAGTTTGGAATATCAGAACATGCTTACCATTTCTATCAGACTAAAGATATCCTCAGCAATCCATGGGTGGAAGAACGACGATACTATGATATGGCGGATTATTACCAGTTGTTTCAGCAGGCCTGGAACCAGGATATCAACGTGAAGATGTCGATAGAAATGGATTACACACCAGGCAAGCATGCGGAAATGAAAAAGTTTATAGATACTTACCCGTTTGACTATGTGATCGGTTCCATCCACTGGGTAGAAGACTTTGGAATCGATTTGGCCGAATTCAGAAAAGAGTGGGATCGCCGTGATACATATGAAGTCTACACCAAATACTTCGACCAAGTCGTCACACTTGCTCAATCAGACATGTTCGACATAATCGGCCACCTGGATTTAGTGAAAATCTTTAAATATGTACCCCAGGATGAAGAATTTCTCTTAGAGCAGTATGATCGGGCGTCGACTGCACTTGCAAACTCCAAGACCTGTGTGGAGATCAGTACTGCTGGTTTAAGAAAACCAGTGGGTGAGCTTTACCCGGATAAACGTTTATTACAGATGTGCTATGACAAAAAGGTGCCGATTGTCCTATCATCTGATGCCCATGTTCCTGAACATGTAGGGGCTGCTTATGACCAGGCTATTGCACTTGCAAAAGCTGTTGGATATAGAACCCTTGTGACGTTTAATAAGGGAGAGCGGGTAGAAGTGGAGTTGGGGTGAAAAAATAAAAGCAAGCCAGAAAGATGATTCATTTTTCTGGCTTGCTTTTTATATTGTGATAAAGTTTTACAACTCTAACATAATCGCGGAAGAGATGTCCGGTATGAGAAGGATTTCATCTACAAGGGACTTTTCCAACGGCTGATCAAATGAGAGCATCATGATTGCCTTTCCACCTTGTAGCATTCGACCAACATGCATTGTTGCGATGTTCGTCTCGTGCTTGCCGAAAATGTTCCCGAGCTGTCCGATTACCCCCGGACGGTCCTTATGCTGAACATAAAGCAAATGTCCACTAGGAGAAAAGTCGATGTCAAAGCCATTCATATGAACAATTCTTGCGCCATATCCTTCAATAAATGTCGCTCTTACGACAAGGTGGACACCTTTTCCTTTCGCCTCCACTTGTATGATATTGGAGTATCCATAGCTTTCTGAGGTATGTTTCTCCCCATAGTTGATGCCTCTTTCTTTTGCAATAGTGGCTGCATTTACTTCGTTCACAGTTGTATCGACCCGGTTTCGTAAAAAGCCAGCTATGACGCTTTTTGTAAGGATGGAAGTTTCCCACTCTGTAATCTTACCTGCATACGTTGCGACAATTTCCTCAATAGGCGTTTTGGCCGATTGAGAAAGGATGGAACCGACCGTCTTTCCGAGTTGATAGAATGGCTGTATTTTCTTATATATCTCCTTAGGTATGGTTGGAAGATTGATGCTTGTGTTAACAGATTGCCCATTTAAATAGTCCAGAACGTCTTTGGAAACTTGATAGGCTACGTTATATTGAGCCTCTTTTGTAGAGGCACCCAAATGTGGGGTTACAATTACATGTTCATGCTCCACCAAGTCACGGTTGGTTGGTGGTTCCACTTCGAAAACATCAAGTGCGGCACCAGCTACATGGCCTGTGTTTAAATAATGCAAAAGGGCCTCTTCATCAATGATTCCACCACGGGCACAGTTAACAAGATAGACGCCCTTTTTCAGAGATAAAATGTTGTCTTTGTTGAAAAGTCCTTTCGTATCCTTGGTAAGAGGGGTATGTACCGTAATAATATCGGCCACCTTCATTACCTCATCCAACGGCAAGGAGGCAACGCTTAATTTTTCAGCACGTGTTTCTGTCAAGAAAGGATCGTACACCACCACTTTCATCTGGAAAGCTTTCGCACGTTTGGCTATTTCGCTCCCTATTCGACCAAATCCTACAATACCAAGAGTCTTACTGAAAAGCTCCGTTCCGATATATTTCTTTCGATTCCATTGGGCACCTTTAACATTCATATTAGCTTGTGGAATGTGGCGCACCAAGGAGGAAATCATGGCAAAAGTATGCTCGGCCGTTGAAATGGTATTCCCATCTGGCGCATTAACTACCACAACGCCTCTTTTTGTAGCAGCCTGTATATCGATATTGTCCACCCCGACGCCTGCTCTTGCAACCACTTGCAGGTTTGGTAGTGAGGCAAGAAGTTCCTCATCCACCTGAGTTGCACTTCGCACTAGGAGTGCTTGAATGTCCTCAGGGTTATATGTATCCTCTTCCCGGTCCTTCCTATATACTTTGACATTCTCCGCTTCTAAAAGAGGAGTCAATCCGTCAGAACTAATTGAGTCTGCAACAAGCACGTGAAACATAAACGCTATCCCTCCAAAGTTTTATAAAATTTCTGATAACTTATCATCTACAGGGAGGACTGTCAATAACTTTGCGACAGGTCGAACCTTTGTAAGCGCTTATTGTTTCAAAACACCTATAAAAAATGAATGTTGATTCATTTCTCTTCCCTTTTTACTATTTTCCGAGTATAATAAATTCGTAACTAAATAATATGATCTATCTTCGGGGCAGGGTGAAATTCCCGATCGGCGGTGATGAGATTTACTCTCTAAGCCCGCGAGCCTTTTGGGGCAGGATTTGGTGCGATTCCAAAGCCGACAGTATAGTCTGGATGGGAGAAGATGGAGGTTCAAAGTAGTTGAAAATATCCTATTTTCAACGCTTATTTCCTGGTGCCTTCTAGACTCCCGTTTGTTAAACAACAAGCGGTTTTTTTCGTGGCATGGCATCAAGAAGTAAACGAAAACTTTGAAATCTCTCTTTTCGTACGAGGTGGATCTCCATTTGAAAAGGAGAGAGAAGAAATGAATCAATCAAAACGCATCAAAAAAATGGTAACAGTCGGGATGTTAAGCGGTATTTCTTATCTGCTTATGTGGTTAAGCTTCCCACTGCCTTTGTTGCCACCATTTTTATCCGTGGACTTCAGTGACGTCCCTGCATTGCTTGCCGCCATTATTTTTGGACCGGTTGCAGGTATTACCGTTGAGGCAATCAAAAATATACTGCATTATATCGTACAAGGTAGCATGACTGGTGTTCCTGTCGGACAGTTGGCCAATTTTACAGCTGGAGTGCTCTTTATCTTGCCGACATACTTTATTTTCAATAAAATCCGTAGCACAAAAGGATTGGGACTTGGTCTAGTTGCTGGAACCCTATCCATGGCAGTGTTTATGAGCATTCTGAACTATTATATTTTCTTGCCGGCATTCGCTTATTTCTTGAGTGTCCCGACAGGATCTTCTGCACAAATGATTGAAGGCATTGTAAAGGGTATTTTGCCTTTTAATATTATGAAAGGGCTGATTGTCACGTTCTTGTTCTTGCTGCTATATAAGAAGCTGGCAATATGGCTTGACCGTCAGTTAGAAGTGAAAAACGTATAAGTAGAGGCCGCAGAACTCGGGTTATGAGTTTTGCGGCCTTTTTGTTGTATATCTGTTGAACTCCTGTAGATTTCCGTTCCAGGTGTTCGCTTTCCACGGGGCGGTGCTTGAGCCTCCTCACTTCGTTGCGGGGTCTCAACCTACCGCTACCTCCCGTTGGAGTCTCACACCTTGCACTTCAATCATCAGGTTAATCCCTTTATAGTCTTAACATTTCACAGCGATTATGCATTCAATAAAAGAACCACAATCCTCAATGGATTGTGGTTCGCGTGTACTATTCGAATTTTAATGCGTCGCCGTCGAATGGCTCATCAGCAATTTTGATGGAGTCAGTAGGACAGCCTTCGAAAGCATCCATCATGTCATCTTCTAATACATCTGGAATCTCAACAATTCCTTGGTTGTCATCAAGTGTTACGAAAGCGATGCCTTCATCGTCGTAATCGTAGATGTCTGGAGCAGCAGCGCCACATGCACCGCAAGCGATACAAGTATCTTTGTCAACAATCGTATATTTTGCCATGAAAATAAACCTCCCAATTAGTAACTAGTCAATAGAATGAACATTTCCAATTATTAGTTGGAAACGAATTCCTCATATTTTATATTGTAAAGATGTTTTCCCGACTTTTCAATAGAAAAGTCAATGAGAATGCTTATCACATAAGGGTTCAATAAAGATATTATTAGATTACCCGAGTAAAAGATGCGATAAACATGTCGCATTTTACAAAATTTTGATAAAATGACTGTAGGGGAAGAAAGGTGTAGAATTTTGATGAAATCATTCGAATTTTTGTGCTTGTTCTGTCTCCGTGCTTTTCGCGGAGACAGAAGCATCTCGGGCATTTTTCATTTATTTAGAGGGAAGAAATCCTCTCAAACAATACAAGATGCAAATATTTTTTCATTAGGTATTCTTTATGGCCTTTTTCCAGGATTAAACCGGAATTTCCTTCAACAGAATATAGAATCTTTGGAAGCACGAGGTCTGATTGTAGAAATACAGCCAGAACATTATAAAATTACCGAAATAGGGCTGGGGAAATTAACTGAGTACGAAGAGATGTTTCCTTTCTCTCCATATTTGAACGGCTTCTTATATAAAGATAAAAGTACTCATTTTTGGAAGAGATACTCCTTGCTTGTTCAAACCCTTTCCAATCTAGCGGCGAAGGATAATTCCTTCCTGCCTATCCAATATGAGGATGCCGTTCAACGATGGGTTAAAACTCATCTACTTCGACAAAAAGGTTGTTCCAAAGAACAGTGGCTAAATGATCTTTATGAAGAGACGAACCATCTCTTACAACAGGTATCAACGGAACAAGCCACCATATTCACACTGATGTTGACGGGGCATCGACAGGTAGGAAGAACAGCCGAACAAATTGCCAGGTTGTTGCAGACAGACCCTTGTTGGATTCAAATGGAATTCCAAGCTGTTCTGCATTTCTTCATTGAAAACCTCGAAAAAGAAGAGGGGGCAGGGTATTACCCATCTCTTCATTCTGTTAGCCGTGATTTGTTGGCGCGACCGCAACTAACGGAAACGACACAGAAAACTTTGAAACTTCTTAACCAAGGTCTAAACCTACATGACATCGCAAAGATAAGGCGTCTCAAGGTAAGCACAATCGAGGACCATATTGTTGAGATTGCCTTGCATTCCAACCACTTCTCTATAAAACCTTATGTTGATAAGGAGAAAATAGAAGAGATCGAGGGAGTCATCCGCGACTTACATACGCAACAACTTCGAAAAATCAAAGAGAGATTGACCAATCAAGAAATCAGCTATTTTCAAATAAGATTAGTACTGACAAGGATGGGGGATGGCGATGAGTCTAGAATATCTGTTAAAAGCTAAAACCGGTTTTTCATCCTTCAAGTCTGGTCAAAAAGAAATACTAGAAGATGTACTTGCACGCAAGGACGTCATTGCGTTACTTCCTACCGGAGGAGGGAAATCTCTTTGTTATCAGTTACCTGGCTATGTTTTAGAAGGTGCCGTCCTGATAGTTTCCCCCCTGTTATCATTAATGGAAGACCAAGTACAACAGTTAAGGGCAAGTGGAGAAAAGAGCGTGATTGCGCTTAATTCCTTCCTTTCTTATTCAGAAAGAGAAAGACTTTTGTCCCTTGACCTGCATTCGTATAAATACATTTTCATTTCGCCTGAAATGCTTCAGGTGGAAAAGTGGGTAAAAAAACTGCAGTCCCTTCAAATAGATCTGTTTGTAGTCGATGAGGCGCATTGTGTTTCTCAATGGGGCCACGATTTCCGGACGGATTATCTGAAATTGGGGAGGGTGAAGGAATCATTGGGAAGACCACCTAGCTTGGCACTCACAGCTACAGCAACCAGAAACGTCATCCACGATATTCATGCATATTTGAATATGACGTCACCTGCCCTTCATATCAATTCAGTGGATAGGCCTAATATCGCGCTAAAGGTGGAGCATTTGCATAGTAATCAGGAAAAAAAAGAGAGATTGCTTGAACTGGTGCAATCCCTCAGGACTCCGGGGATTGTTTATTTCTCTAGCAGAGCAAAAACAGAAGAAATCTGTGACTATCTACAAGAGAACGGAATAACGCGAGTTGCCTATTATCACGCAGGAATTACTCAAGAGCAACGGATTTTGATTCAACAGCAGTTCCTGGTGGATCAGCTAGATATTATTTGTTGTACCAGTGCATTTGGAATGGGAATCAATAAAAGCAATGTAAGGTTTGTAATTCATTATCATCAACCAACGCAGCTTGAGTCCTATGTGCAGGAAATAGGACGTGCGGGCAGGGGTGGCAATAGTAGTATTGCGATTTTATTAAAAAGCTTGGAAGATACCATGCTACCAGAATTCATAATCGAAAATGAGCTTCCTGATCCAAATTGGGTGTCTTACATTATCCATGAATTGGTCGCTGTTTATGGGGAAGTATCCGATCTTTCCAAAGTCCCATTGAAGGATTGGATGGAGAAGGCACCAGAGCAGGAATCCCATTGGAGGTATCTTTCCTATAAGGTGAATCAGTTCATAAAAGAGCATGGAAGGTTATCAACGGAAACGACCAATGATTGTATTGCCTCCATTCAAACACATATGGAAGAACGAACGACTGTTAAACGAAGGAAACTTGAAGAGTTCAACCGCTGGACGAATTCTCCCATCTGTAGAAGAAAAGAAATCCTTCAATATTTTGATGAAGAACTAATTTCATCTCCATTACACTGCTGTGATGTATGTGGCTTAGATTTGGATGATTTTAGCGAGAAAGAAAAGGACTTGTCGGAGGAAATGGAGACATCGCTTTCCTGGCAGCGTCTTTTGAAAAATATTTTTTGGCAGGAAGTTGAAAAGTGAAAAACAGACAAGCAGAATTGATAAAAGATATGAGTCCAAAAGAGCTTGTTTACCACCTCTACCTTTCCCAACTTGCATTTATTGTTATAGGGGTGGTCCTTGCAGTTATACTATTCGATAATCTCGCATCCTTCCTGAAGATTCTGGAATGGAAGCCGGTGGATATCTTTATAATCGGAACAGTAGTGGGGATAGGTGTTGTTGGTGTTGACTTGCTTTTGATGAAGTGGGTCCCGAGAAATCTTTTCGACGATGGCGGAATCAACGAAAAAATGTTCCAGACGAGAAGTATCCCTCATATTTTTTTGCTGGCATTTATCATTTCTACAGCAGAGGAATTTTTGTTCCGAGGGGTCATTCAAACACATTTTGGCATCTGGATCGCGAGTGTACTATTTGCGTTATTACATATCAGGTATTTGCACAAATGGCTACTATTCCTATCAGTCGTGCTGGTGAGCTTCCTCCTCGGATACCTCTATGAAGCGACAGGAAGCCTGTTTGTCACAATTTGGGCGCATTTTCTGATTGATGTATTACTTGCATTAAAGATTAGACATGATTATGTGAAAATTAAAGACCATGAAAAAGGGCAGGAGTGGGGAACATGAATAATAACAAAGGCTTGGATCAGGCAGACGGTTTACGGGAAGAAGTGCAAAAAGAATCAAATAAGCTCCCTTCTAGAAGTGAGCTTCATGCACACAAACGAAACACGAAAACTAAATGGAAGCTAAACTTTCCGTTTGTGCGACTCGTAGGTGTGCTGTTTCTTCTTATTCCAATAAGCATTTTGGCCATCCATTTTAATGACAAAGATTCCAGCTTCCTGGACAAGTTTTTCACACCACCGGTGAAAAATGTAGAACCAATCTCCATACCGAGAAATGTTTCAGCCAATACTGTAGAAAATAAAGCGGATAAGGAAGAAACATCTGCTGCAGAGCAAGTTTCTTCTAAAGAGGTTGAACAAAAGGAAATAGCGGACGAGGAAAACGGTAAGGTATCGAGCGGGCCTGGTAAGACAGAAGAGGCGAAAGAAGTGACAGAAGCTAGTGTCCCTGTAGAAACAAGCTCTTCTGGAAGTGCTGAAACGGAAGAAGTTACCGAAGAGGCTGTAGTGGAAGAACAGTCTAATGTGCAATATGTGGAGCACGTTGTACAGGAAAGTGAAAATCTATTCCGGATTTCAATGAAGTATTTCAGTAGCAGAGAAGGAGAAAAAATCATCAGCGATTATAATAACCTTATTAATGATCAGGTTAAAGTAGGTCAGAAACTGGTTATTCCGATTAATAGATAGGCATGCGAATCATACTGTCCCCTTCCATTGCATAATTTGTAATAGGACAGGTTATGAAAGAGGGGATATCTATGGAACCGGAAATAAAAATGCTGAACCATCATACTGATGAAGCTACAAAACAGACATTGCAGCTGCTGGTTAATAAAAAGCGGAAGCAGGACACTTTCAAGAAACGGGAGTGGAGATGGAGAATATCCTGCTGTGTAACGGTAGGATTATTCCTGGCATATGTTTACTTTTTTATATTCCATCAATCTCCTTCCTATTCAGCAAGTTTCTCGTATTTCTTTGATCGGACTGTGCACTTTTGGATTGTCATGTTCATCGCATTTCAGCTTGGAATGATTAAATATCTCCTTTACAAGAAGGATAAGGCGGAGAAAGAATATCATGAACTACGTAAAGAAATGGTGAAGAGAAGTGATGATTACTGGTCTAAGCCTACGGATTGGAAACAAAGACATCACGTTTTTGATATGATGAAAAGGGAATTTGATATTAATTTATATCATGAGACGAAATAATCATACTTGGTACAATTCTAGGGCTTTATGGTATAGTTGCGAGAGTAAGTGGTCGCAACTTTTTTTATGCCGTAGAAAATACGAAAAAGAGATCATGGTACATATATATTATATATTATATATTTTCCAAGAGGGGAAGTTTTATATGGTTTGGGTCCTGGTCTTATTGGGAGTTGTTGCTCTTGCAGGGGGAATGCTTCTTTTTTATATGTTCAATCAGGCTAAGCAAGAAAATATAGTGGAGCAGACACTTGCTTTTCCTGAATTCCCAAGTAGCTTTGGGGAAGTTAGGATCTTCTTCATTTCTGACATTCATAGGCGGAAAATTGATCCGAGTTTTATAAAAAAAATAAAAAACATAGATTTGGTTGTAATCGGTGGTGACCTAACAGAAAAGAAGGTGCCGTTTGAACAGGTAGAGGAGAATATCCAACAACTGAAAAAGCTGGGCCTTATCTTTTTTGTGTGGGGAAACAATGATTATGAAGTGGAGCATCATGAACTGGATTCGCTGCTTTTGCACCATGGAGTCAAGATATTGGATAACAAAAGTTATCTGTTTGAAAGTGATACAGGAGATAAGCTGGAGGTCTTAGGGGTGGACGATCTGGTGCATGAAAGGGACCGTCTCGATGTGGCTTTGGAGGAAACTACTGGGGAGAGCTTCAAAATATTGGTCAGTCATGAACCTGAAATTGTGGAAAAATTCACTGAAAAAGAAGGTATCAGTCTCGTATTGAGTGGACATACACATGGGGGGCAGATCCGAATCTTTGGTTTTGGTCCCCACGAGAAAGGTAGAATCACACATTTGCCATATACAACACAATTAATTAGTAATGGATTTGGAACGTCGTTGGTTCCTTTCCGTTTAGGCGCACCTCCAGAAACACACATACTGACCATTACAACAAGAGCACGGTAATGCAAATACTTACTTTTCGAAAGTAAATCATAATCTGTAGTATACCTATTCAAAACCTATACAAAGTTTACACAACTGATTTCGTACTATATAATTCAAGTATGGATTTTGTTAGGAGAGAAAGGGATCTGTATGTCAAATAATGAAGGTAAATACAATATTAAAGCAGCATCTAAAATGCTGGGAATTCAGCCGGGAACATTAAGAGCGTGGGAGAGAAGATATCAAATTATCGCTCCTGTCAGAAATGATTCTGGTCACCGCTTGTACACGGAAGAGCATATCAGGATACTCAAGTGGTTAATGCAGAAGGTGAACAAGGGCTTTACAATTAGTCAAGCCGTATCACTATTCGAAAAGAACAATCAAGCTCTTTTGGAAACGGATCACCACGCACATACGGATCAAGAAGATATGTCCACTGACTTACTTAATCAATTGCTGGAAGCTCTTTTGGAGTTCAATGAAGGGCAAGCGCATGAATTGATGGATAAGATTTTTAGTTTATATTCGGTTGAGAAGGTACTTATTGATATTCTGGGAACATTGCTCGTTAAGATTGGTGATATGTGGGAGAATAATGAAATTTCAAGTGCCCATGAACATTTTGCTTCTGCATTTTTACGTTCTCGTATCGGGATGATTCTTCACGGATTACCGGTAAACGGCTTCCTCCCAAAAACGGTCTCCGTATGTGGACCTGGGGAGTGGCATGAACTCGGATTACTTATATATACGCTTTTTGTAAGAAGAAAAGGTTTTGAAACCATCTATCTTGGTACTAGTATCGCAGATGACGATATCCATGTCGTCTTAAAAGAGATTCAGCCAAAATTTTTATTCCTGTCTTGTACACTGTCCATTAACCTGCCTAAAACGTTGGAAATGGTGTCAGAGCTTAAACGACAATATCCAGACCTGATAATCGGAATAGGCGGTACTGCTGTGGATAAAATGCCTGAAAACAAGAAACAGGAATATCATGATCATCTGATCGGCAATACGATGAAAGATTGGGAAGAATGGCTGAGAGTAAGGATGAATTAAATTTCCTTTCCAACAATGGAAATTCGCCACGAACCAACTTACACCTTTTATCATAAAATGTAAGAAGTTTAAGGAGTTAAAGGGTGTAAAGGTTGGGAGGAGTCTTTCGTGCGGCTGGAACGGTTAAACTACAATAAGATAAAGATATTTCTCACATTTGATGACTTGGAAGACCGCGGGTTGACAAAAGAGGATTTATGGAAGGATTCGCAAAAGGTTCATCAGCTGTTTCGAGACATGATTGATGAGGCTAGTGCGGAATTGGGATTTGAAGTGAGCGGTTCGTTGAATGTAGAAGTCTATGCTCTTCAGGCGCAAGGGATGGTTGTCATTGTGACTTCAACCGAGCAGGAAGAATTGGAAGAAGAGTTCAACGACGATTATATAGAAATGCAAGTAACAGTGGATGAAAGTCAGGAATTATTTTACGTATTCCAGTCCTTTGATCACCTTATTGATATGGCAAAAAGGCTTAAAGCATTTCATATTCACGGCGGTACCATCTATTCCCATGATCAGATGTTTTACTTGCTGCTATCGGAAGAAGATGTGGATATAAGGATGGACATGGACACATTGATTGCTTTGTTATCTGAATATGGCACGCCGTCCACCATGACCACTCACCGCGTAGAGGAATATGGCAAGAAATTGATGGACCATCATGCAATGGACCAATTGAATAAGTATTTCAACTAATATACAGCCTATTCTACATATAGTTTTTGTAGTATAGGCTGTTTGTATTTTCTGACAATTCTTACGTTTTGAAATCGGTTACATTTTTTTAATAAAAGTTTATTTACCATCTTTGCATAGTTGTACGGAAGGTGTATACTATGTCATGAAGATGGACTATTTTAATCTTATTATGTGAGACAATCTAGGAGGTTTACTTATGGTAGCCGAAAAAAGCAATGAAAAAAAGAATTCTAATGAAGACAAGTTGGATGTATTAAAATCAACACAAGTTGTTATACATAAAGCCTTGGAGAGATTAGGCTATCCTGAAGAAGTATATGAATTGCTAAAAGAACCGATGCGCATGTTAACGGTGAAAATCCCGGTAAGAATGGATGACGGATCTGTAAAAATCTACACTGGTTATCGCGCCCAACATAATGATGCTGTAGGACCGACCAAAGGGGGAATTCGTTTTCACCCCAACGTTTCGGAAAAAGAAGTAAAAGCACTCTCCATCTGGATGAGTTTAAAATGTGGAATTGTAGACCTACCTTATGGTGGTGGTAAAGGCGGTATCGTCTGTGACCCACGTGAAATGTCCTTTAGAGAGTTGGAAAGATTAAGCCGTGGTTATGTTCGCGCAATCAGTCAGATTGTTGGACCGACCAAGGATATCCCGGCTCCTGACGTATTTACCAACTCACAGATCATGGCTTGGATGATGGATGAATATAGCAGAATTGATGAATTCAATTCTCCTGGATTTATTACCGGGAAGCCATTGGTATTGGGCGGATCCCATGGGAGAGAATCAGCAACAGCAAAAGGGGTTACCATTTGTATCCGTGAAGCGGCCAAGAAGAAAGGCATTAATATAGAAGGTGCACGAGTAGTTGTACAAGGTTTCGGTAATGCCGGAAGCTACCTATCCAAATTCATGCATGATGCAGGAGCAAAAGTAGTGGGTATTTCTGATGCTTATGGCGGATTATATGATCCGAATGGTTTGGACATCGATTATCTATTGGACCGTCGTGACAGCTTCGGAACCGTAACAAAGCTATTCAACAACACGATTTCCAATAAAGAATTGTTGGAACTTGAGTGTGACATTCTTGTACCGGCAGCCATTGAAAATCAGATTACAGAAGAGAACGCTCATAACATTCGTGCGAAAATTGTGGTAGAAGCGGCAAACGGGCCAACTACCATTGAAGGTACACAAATATTAACCGACCGCGGTATCCTTCTTGTTCCTGATGTGCTTGCAAGTGCAGGGGGAGTGACAGTATCCTACTTTGAGTGGGTACAAAACAACCAAGGCTACTACTGGACGGAAGAGGAAGTAGAAGAGAAGCTAGAGAAAGTGATGGTCAAATCGTTCAACAATGTGTACGATACATCACAAAGCCGCCGTGTGGACATGAGGCTTTCCGCTTACATGGTTGGAGCACGTAAAATGGCCGAAGCATCACGCTTCAGAGGCTGGATATAATATTTGCTTAAGCTTTCACAATCCCCTATCATATAGTGATAGGGGATTTTTGAAGTGTATGAAAACCAGATATCTTGTTGTTGGTCGAAGAGCCTGCAACGGAGACCAACAACATGCTAGTAGGAAATTAAATATATATTACGGAGTTGAACAACGGTGATAAACAGAGATGCCATAATAGTCGGAGGTGGCCCATGCGGCCTGTCAGCAGCCATTGCACTACAGGAAGCCGGTCTATCTCCGCTTGTCATAGAAAAAGGAAATATCGTAAATGCAATATATAACTACCCAACTCACCAAACCTTCTTTAGTTCAAGCGAAAAGCTTGAAATTGGGGAAGTCCCTTTTATTACGGAAAATAGGAAGCCAGTCAGAATGCAGGCCATGACCTATTACAGGGAAGTAGTGAAAAGAAAGAAAATTGAAGTGAACGCTTTTGAACTGGTGGAGCGGGTGGAAAAGCTGGAGGACGGCTCATTTGTAGTGCATACTTCTAAACAAAAGTATGCAACTAAACATGTTGTCATTGCTACAGGTTATTATGATAATCACAATAAGCTTGAAGTTCCGGGTGCGGATTTGGATAAAGTGTCCCATTACTTCAAGGAAGGTCATCCGTATTTCGATAAGCACGTAGCGGTGATTGGAGGTAAAAACTCCAGTGTGGATGCAGCTTTGGAGCTGGTAAATGCAGACGCACATGTTACCGTGATCTATAGAGGGGAAACTTACTCACCTAGCGTTAAACCTTGGATTCTTCCGGAATTTGAAGCCCTGGTTCGTAACGGTACCATCCGAATGGAATTTGAATCACACTTGACCAAGATTACCGAAAAGGACATTTCATTTATGAACAAAGACGGTGAAGAGCAAACTATTTATAATGATCATGTGTTTGCTATGATCGGGTATCATCCAGATCATTCCTTTTTGACTAAAATGGGGATTGGAATCGATAAAGAAACCGGCCGTCCAACCTTCAACGAAGAAACGATGGAAACCAATGTGAAGGGAATCTTTATTGCTGGTGTTATTGCAGCCGGAAACAATGCAAATGAAATATTTATCGAAAATGGCCGTTTTCATGGTGGCATGATTGCGAAATGTATCCAAGAGCGAGAATGATTTGGGGCTGAAGATAAAGTAAGCTTGATCCACAAGCGAGAATTCAAAGCGGCACCAATAAAGGAGTGCTCACAAATGTGTGAGCACTCCTTTGTTTTTACAATCATTTTAAAAACAGCATCTGCAAATCCGTCGTATTTCTCGTGCTCTCAAGGGCTACCATCAGCTTGATTCGTGCTTTCTGTCCATTTAGCCCGTTGGAGAAGATGACACCCAACTCTTTCAATTTCCGGCCGCCTCCATCATAGCCGTAGATATCTTGTACAATTCCGTTGAAGCATCGGGATACCATCACTATCGGGATATCCGCATTTCTGAGTGCCTTGACCCCGTCCACAGCAGTGGGAGGTATGTTCCCTTGTCCAAGTGCCTCTAAGATGACTCCATCGACCTTCATGTCTTTCAAGGCGAGGAAAATACTTGAATCCATCCCAGCATATGCTTTCAATAACATGACATTTTTGGTTAGAGCCTCTACATCGTACTTGTCCTCTGAGACAGGGGAATGATGGAAGAAGGCTCCGCGTTTTGTCACAATTCCAATCGGCCCATACTGTGGGCTCTGGAACGTGGCAATATTTGAAGTGTGTGTTTTGGTCACGTTTTTGGCAGTGTGTACCTCATCGTTAAGAACAACAAGGACTCCTTTATTTTTAGCTTCCTCACTTGCAGCAACTTTTACAGACGAAAGGAGATTATAAGGTCCGTCTGAACCAATTTCATTACTGGAACGCATCGCGCCGGTCAAAACCACAGGAACTCTTGTCTGGACTGTTAAATCAAGGAAAAAAGCCGTTTCTTCCAAAGTATCTGTCCCATGGGTTACAACAAAACCCTCTATAGCATTTTCAACAACTTGGAGATCGATGAACTTCGATAGCTCCAGCATATGTTGAGTCGTCATATGTGGAGAAGGAAGGTTGAATAATTCATGACTGTGGATATCAATTTTTGAATCAACTATCAATGGAATGGTTGTCAAAGGGTTTCTTTCCCCTGGTGATACAGCCCCGGTTTGTTCATCCTCAGACATTGAAATTGTCCCACCGGTGTGGATAATCATTATTTTCTTTTTCTTCATGTTTGAATGTCACCTCATCTATTTACAAACAATTTCCAAAAGTTTAGACATCTTATTTCATTAATTACGATAACATGTTACGATTAAAAAAAACAGATTGAAACGAGGCTTTTTTATGCTGGCAGTTGTATCCGCCGGGATTGCTCCAGGCTTAGCATTGTTGTCATACTTTTATTTAAAAGATACTTTCAAGAAAGAACCTATAGCGTATGTATTTAAAATCTTCCTTTTTGGTGCCTTGCTGGTGTTTCCGCTCATGTTTATTCAATATGTGATTCAACTTGAACTAGGTGTCACCTCTCACTTTGTAAAGGCATTTTTACTTTCAGGTCTGCTTGAAGAGTTTTTTAAATGGTTTATTCTTATCTATCTTGTGTACCAGAACCTCCACTTTGATCAGCACTATGATGGAATCGTATATGGTGTTGCTGTCTCCCTTGGCTTCGCGACAGCAGAAAATATTCTTTTTCTCCTTGCCAATGGAGTGGAGCTTGCTTTAGGAAGGGCGGTATTACCTGTTTCCAGTCATGCTTTATTCGGTGTGATTATGGGATACTATCTTGGAAAAGGGAAATTTTCCTTTAACAACAGGAAAAAAAGATTATGCATATTCCTGTCGCTGATCGCCCCTATTTTCTTGCATGGTATGTATGACATGATTATTCTCTCCCAAAAATATTGGGGGTTGTATATGGTGCCATTCATGGTGTTTTTATGGTGGCTCGGTCTAAGGAAAGTAAAGCTTGCAAATACAGTGGAAATATAGCTCGCAAAAAAGTGGTTACGAACTAACTTTTTTGTGGGCTTTTTTTAATGTGACCTTCATCCATTTTATGGAATACCTCTTTTCTCCATATGACCCTGCATAAAATACCAATATCTACGGAAAATACATGTAACAATTGTTTAAAGAAGTCAAAGGAGGAAATGTAAGGTGAAAAGGTTACTATTAATTTCATGTATGTTTCTTTTTAGCACATGTATGTTATTTTCGATAAATCAAACCTCAGTAGATGCCTTTTCGGAGCAGATAATCCAGAAAGGCGCCACAGGGAATGATGTCGTCGAATTGCAAGCACGCCTCCAATATAATGGGTATTACCATGCAAGAATTGATGGAGTATACGGTTGGACTACGTATTGGGCTGTTAAGAATTTTCAGCAGGAATTCGGACTAGATGATGTGGATGGGCTTGTTGGTCCTAAAACAAAAGATATGCTGAACAAATCGACTAAATTCTATAAGGATTGGGTTCATCAGCAGCTCAAGTCCGGAAAACGCTTCACCCACTACGGTGGGATGGAACTGAAATATCAGGTTGAGCCATCTCCTGCAACCGTGGAAAAAGCGAAGCAGGGTGCAAGCAACCAATGGCAACAACAAAAGACACAGTATCAGAAACCAGAAGCGGCACCACAAAAGGGAACAGGCAAACCGGCACCACAGCAACAACCGGCACCAGAGCAGCAGCCTACCCCTGGACAAGAAGAGCCAGCGCCACCACAAGAGCAGCCCGCTCCTGAGCAAGAACAGCCGGCACCACAAGAGCAAGAACCAGCTCCTCAGGAAGAGCCTGCACCTGAAGATCAGCCTGCAGAGGATGAAGGAGAAGCGCAAAGTGCGACCAATATGCCAGGAGGCTTCTCGGAGAACGACATTCAACTCATGGCAAATGCGGTTTACGGAGAAGCTCGTGGAGAACCTTATGAGGGTCAGATAGCAGTAGCTGCGGTTATTTTGAATCGGATCAACTCGCCAACATTCCCGAACACTGTATCAGGAGTGATATTTGAACCACTTGCATTTACAGCGGTGGCAGACGGACAGATCTGGTTGACTCCGAATGACACGGCAAAGAGAGCGGTAGTCGACGCGATTAATGGAATGGATCCATCAGAAGGGGCGACATATTACTTTAATCCTGATACAGCGACAAGTGGCTGGATATGGGGACGTCCACAAATTAAAAGAATAGGAAAACACATTTTCTGTGACTAATGAAGAGGGTGAAAAATTATGTTGAGACTTGTTATCATCGCTGTTTTAGCAATTGCGGTAGCAGGAACAGGGTATTGGGGTTATCAAGAGCATCAAGATAAAAACGCAGTCCTCATTAATGCGGAAAATAACTACCAACGTGCTTTCCATGACCTGGTTTACCACGTGGACCTGCTGCATGATAAGATAGGAACGACTCTAGCAATGAGTTCAAGAGAACAGCTGTCCCCATCCTTTGCTGAGGTTTGGAGGATTACATCGGAAGCCCAGAATGATGTTGGGCAGTTGCCATTGACACTGCTTCCTTTTAATAAGACAGAAGAATTCTTGACCAATACTGGGGATTACACTTATCAAGTTGCTGTAAGGGACCTGGATAAAAACCCTTTATCAGATGAAGAGTACGGAACGCTTCAGGCTCTGTACCAGAAGTCAGATGAAATCAAGCAAGAATTAAGAAAAGTTCAGAGTATGGTCATGAGCAATAACCTGCGTTGGATGGATGTGGAGCTTGCGTTATCCGCTAAAGACCAACCACAAGATAATACCATAATCAATGGATTTAAAACGGTGGAAAAGAACGTAGAAGGCTATGATGAAGCAGATTTCGGACCGACATTCACATCGATGAACCAGAAGGATAAGAACTTCAGTAAACTTTCTGGTAAGACCATAACAGAAGAAGATGCTAAGAAGATTGCGGATAAATACTTAGAGCTTGAAGGCAATGAAAAGATTGTCATCACCGAAAACGGTGAAGGATCCGAATTTGGATTTTATAGTTTGAAAATAGTGGATAAAAATCAGCAGGACACCTATATGGATATAGCGAAAAAAGGTGGAATCCCTATTTATCTGGTCCAGGATAAAGAGGCCAAAACGAAGAATATAAGCCTCAATGAAGCGACGGAAAAAGCGAGAAACTTTTTAAAGCAGAATAAATTCGATACCCTGGATTTATACGAAAGCGTTGAATACAATAAGCTTGGAATCTTCACTTTCGTTTCCAATGTCAATGGAGTGAGGGTTTACCCTGATGCCGTCAAGATGAAAGTAAGTCTGGAAACAGGGGAGATTGTTGGTTTCTCTGCGAAGGAATACTTGATGTCACACCATTTGCGCGATATTCCGGAACCGGGAATTTCGGTCGAAGAGGCAACAGATAAGATCAATGACAAAGTAATGATTATGGAAGACTATCTGGCCATCATTAATAACGATCTCGGGGAAGAGGTCCTATGCTATGAGTTCTTGGGTACGATAGATAATGACACATATCAGATCTTTATCAATGCGAACGATGGACGCGAAGAAAAAGTGGCAAAGCTTAAAAATCCGGAATTGCTTTATGATTTGTAATAAAATGGAGGAAAAGCCAAAAATGGCTTTTCCTTTTTTTCGTAAAATGGTTTAATAGGAATAAATAGAAAATAATAGCAAGTTAAAGGTACAACGGGGTGCAAGGGAGGCAGTTTTTTGATAAAGCCAGGGGTCGTATTAACACTGCAAGTGCGAAATGATGATAAAGTGGAAAAATATAGATGTAAAGTACAGGAAGTAAAGGATAGGGAATTTTACGTGGACTATCCCTCACATTACGAAAATGGCAGAACTACATATATTTTAAATGGAACCCAATTACTTATTTCTTATGTGACAGAAGAGAGTGTTGCCTATACTTTTGAAAGTGAAGTGTTAGGAAGGATTAAACAGGCAATACCGATGATGCAATTATCTTTTCCCGGTTATGATCAGGTTGCAAAAATTCAACGGAGACAATATGTAAGGGTGGAAAGTAATATGGATGTATCGGTCCATCCGCTTTCAAGGCATTTCACCCCTTTCATAACAATCACACATGATATTAGTGCAGGGGGGGCTGCGGTAATTTTGCCTGACAATGCCACATTACCGGAAAAAGAACATATTCTTACAACATTTGTCCTTCACCTCAATAATGGAGAAACGCATTATTTAAAGCTGAAGAGCAAAGTGATAAGGCTAGTGGAAGCTGGAAATAAAAGAGTAAGGGCCTCCCTGCAATTTGATACTATTAAGGAAATCGAAAGGCAAATCATCATAAAGTACTGCTTTGAACAACAATTGTTATTACGAAAGACACATATATAAGCATATTTCTTTCCATAATCATCCATACTAGGAATAAAAACTAAGTCAGGATGAATGGGAGAAAAGATAGATGAAAAGAGTGGAAAGAATCATCATAAAACTAATAGTCATCCAACTGATCTGCATGATATGTGCCCAAGGGTTGCTTCTATACACTGAGGCTGCTCCTTTTATAAGCAAAGTAATTCAATATGAAGGGGTAGGCGGTATGAAGATTATGGAACATATAGAAACATTCGACCAAAGTAGATGATTATGATAAAATATAGGTGTGTGAAAACAGTGGAAATGCAGGGATAACCTGCTTTTTTCATGTAAAAAAAGATTAAAGGTGAATTCAGGAGGAACTATGAAACATAAATTATCAGTAGCCATCGACGGCCCTGCAGCGGCAGGGAAAAGTACAGTAGCAAAAATCGTTGCAGACAAATTGGAATATTTATATATTGATACAGGTGCAATGTACAGAGCAATTACCTTCCAGGCGATCAGACATGATGTCAATTTAGAGGATGAGACGTCTTTGCAGAAATTGGTAGAAAAGATGGAGATAGATTTGCGTGCCACTAACAACAAAACACAGCACGTATACATAAATGATGAAGATGTAACAGAACAGATTCGTACACATGATGTGACAAATAATGTATCAATCGTCGCAAAACATAAAAGCGTTCGTGAGGAAATGGTGGCAAGGCAACGAATTCTTGCCAAAAGAGGTGGGGTAGTAATGGATGGAAGAGACATTGGTACTCATGTTCTACCTGATGCTGAAGTAAAAGTGTTCCTTCTTGCATCCGTTGACGAAAGAGCGCACAGAAGGCATGCAGAAAACCTTTCTAAGGGCTTCGACTCTGATCTGGAAAAGCTGAAACTTGAAATTGCAAGACGGGACAAACTCGATTCTGAAAGGGAAATTGCCCCTCTTCAAAAAGCAGAAGATGCAAAAGAAATTGATACGACCTCATTATCTATTGATCAAGTCGTAGGAAAGATTATGGAGTTGGTTGTCCTGCAGACGGAAAGGACAGGGCGACCATGACTTTCTACTCATTCGCCAAATTCATTGTTTCAGTGGTGCTAAAGCCTATATACCGCATAAAAGTGATTGGGAGCGAAAATATACCTAGTGAAGGATCTGTTCTGATATGCTCTAATCATATCGATAATCTAGATCCTCCTGTTGTAGGAATTACCTCTCCACGGACTGTACATTTCATGGCAAAAGAAGAGATTTTTCATGTGCCTATCCTGAAAAGCCTCCTGCCTAAACTTCATGCTTTTCCTGTTAAAAGAGGGATGAGTGACAGAGAAGCGTTAAGAAAAGCGTTAAAAGTTTTAAAGGAGGGCCACGTGCTGGGGTTATTTCCGGAAGGGACCAGAAGTAAAACAGGAGAACTTGGAAAAGGGTTGGCAGGTGCTGGGTTTTTCGCTCTTCGATCAGATGCTGCAATCGTACCGTGTGCCATAATTGGCCCTTATAAGAAGTTTCAGCCATTGAAAGTGGTATATGGAAAGCCGATTGATTTTACCCATCACCGAATGGAAAAGATTTCTGCAGAGGAAGCGACGATACTGGTAATGAATTCCATTCAGGAACTTATCGAAAAAAACAGATAGTTTAAGAGTTTTGACTTGACAAAATGTCCTATTTATTAGAAGTTAGTAGAAGGAAGCTAAATTTGTAGGATTTTGTTTAGATGCATCTCTACAAATCAAAACTCGGCAGTTCTAATTGATCTGTCCAATCAATCAAGTAAGTTAACATCCGTTAATTTATGAATTATTACACGAAACAAATGCTACTTTTGTTAAGTTCGTATGTCTAGGCTTTTGCCTGCATACTTACGTAACGTATACCGTTACTTACATAAATAATGGATTAGCTGGTTTGTATGGAGGAGGTAATAATGATGGTGGAAGACATGAATCAAGTAGAAGTTAACAATTTAGAGGTTGGCGACAAAGTAACTGGAACAGTTACAAAAGTAGAAGAAAAGCAGGTCCTCGTATCAATTGAGGGCAGTAAGTTAGATGGAATCATTCCGATAAGCGAACTTTCCAGCCTTCACGTGGAAAAAGCAACAGATGTGGTGGCAGAAGGTCAGGAGCTTCAACTTAAAGTGACAAAAGTGGAAGAGGAATTACTTGTTCTATCCAAAAAAGCGGTAGACGCTGATCTTGCGTGGGAAGATCTTCAAAAGAAATTTGAATCAAAGGAAGTATTCGAGGCTGAGATCAAGGATGTCGTAAAAGGTGGACTTGTGGTAGACCTTGGAGTGCGCGGATTTGTTCCCGCTTCTTTGGTAGAAAACTATTTTGTTGATGATTTCTCTGACTACAAAGGAAAAACATTAACATTTAAAGTGGTAGAACTTGAAAAAGAGAAAAACCGTGTCATTCTTTCACACCGTGCAGTGGTGGAGGAAGAGATGCAGAATAAAAAGCTTCAATTGCTTGATACCATTGAAACTGGTCAAGTACTAGAAGGTACTGTGCAACGCATCACAGATTTCGGTGCATTTGTTGACATTGGTGGTGTGGATGGTTTGGTCCACATTTCACAACTATCCTATGAGCATGTAGGAAAGCCGTCCGATGTAGTGACAGAGGGGCAAAAAGTCAATGTTAAAGTCCTTTCCGTCGATCGTGACAATGAACGAATTTCTTTATCTATTAAAGAGACATTGCCTGGACCTTGGTCTCAAGTTTCAGAAAAGCTATCCTCTGGCAGTGTGACAGAGGGTATTGTAAAACGCCTGGTATCCTTCGGAGCTTTTGTTGAAGTACTCCCTGGAGTGGAAGGGTTGGTTCATATTTCCCAGATTTCCAACAAACATATCGGTACTCCACATGAAGTATTGTCGGAAGGTGACAAAGTCCAAGTGAAAGTGCTGGACGTCAATGAAGCCGACCAAAGAATTTCATTGAGTATTCGTGAGTTAGAAAAGCCTGAAGAAGAAGAGGATTACAGCCAATATAATCAATCGGAAGAGTCCGGTGGCTTCCAATTGGGTGAAATGATCGGGGATAAACTAAGCAAATTAAAGAAATAATAGATGTTAAATTAATTTTATAGATAGATGGAATATCAAACTTTTGATTGCAGCACAAGGCGAAGACTCCAGCGGGGGAGTAGCGACAATGTTGAGACCCCGCAGGGCGTAGCCCGAGGAGGCTCAAGGTCGCCCCGCGGAAAGCGAAGCCCAGTGCGGAAATCAAAAGTAGTCTAAAGGGAACCATTGATCATAAAAGCAGTCAAAATAACTATGTCTAGGTGATAACGGTGAGCAGAGCACAAAGGAAAATGGACCATATTCAACATGCATTAACAACAGGGCAGTTAAGACAGACCGGTTTTGACGATGTCATGTTCGTTCATCAAAGCTTGCCTGACCGTGCCGTTACTGACATAAAATTGAATACAAAAATAGGCGAACTTACATTAAGTTCGCCTATTTTTATCAATGCTATGACAGGCGGAGGCGGAAAAGATACATTAGAGATTAATAAAGGGTTGGCTGAGGTTGCAAAAGCATGTAACATCGGCTTGGCTGTTGGATCTCAAATGTCGGCAATAAAAGATAGCAATGAGGCAGCCACCTATGAAGTGGTAAGAGAGATAAACAAAGATGGCGTCATCTTTGCGAATTTGGGCAGTGAGGCAACTGTTGATCAAGCCAAGCGTGCCGTTGACATGCTTGAAGCAAATGCCATGCAGATTCATTTAAATGTCATACAGGAGTTAGTCATGCCGGAAGGAGATCGAGATTTTACCGGAGCACTTCGCAGGATTGAGCGTATGGTAAGTTCCTTGCAGGTTCCGGTTATTGTGAAAGAGACGGGATTTGGCATCAGTAGGGAAACCGCGAAGAAACTATTCGATGTGGGGGTTTCGGTTGTGGATGTCAGTGGTTTCGGAGGCACTAACTTCTCTAAAATCGAAAATGAACGACGTACGAGTAGGTTAGAATTTTTTGATAACTGGGGGATCTCTACAGCCGTATCCATAGCCGAAGTGAAAAATGCTGTGCCCCAAAAGGCTATTATTGGTTCCGGTGGCATCCAAAGTCCAATGGACATTGCTAAAGCCATAGCTTTGGGAGCCTCGGGTGTAGGAATGGCGGGTTATTTTCTCAAAGTATATATGGAAGAGGGGCAAGAAGCACTCGTAAAGCTAATTCATCAAACGCATGATGAATTAAAGTGGGTGATGACGGCACTTGGCGCTTCTACTATTGATCAACTTCAGCAAGTTCCGTTGATTATAAGTGGTGAAACTTATCATTGGTTAAATCAGCGCAGAGTGGATTGTGCTGTCTATAGCAATAGGTCCCTAGAAGAATAGATTGCATATAAAAACATCGTCTTTATCCTAGTTATAGGATGGAAGGCGATGTTTTTTTGTTAGCATTTATATATTGGTTTTTACTTATTTCTTTCTCGTGCTTCATTTGGACCTTCCATACTTGTCGCTCCAGGGTACTTTAGAGATTGATCTCGATCCGACTCCGTTCTCTTTTGGGCTTTGAGTTTTCTTTCTTGTCTATCTTTTCCCATGTGATCACCTCTTTTCGGTTGGTTGAGGATTATTATTCTCTTTTTCAACGAAAACATACTGTCAAACATGATTAGTATTCCTTGTTTTTAGGCATAATGATTTGGTGAAAGGAGGGATGGGGAAATGGAAACGGCAGGGCTTTATTTTTATTTTCTTGGGTGGATAGGTTGGATTATCATAACATTTTTCTTTCCAAAGTCATCTGTTCGTACATTTCTGTCTATTTTGTTGCTTCTAGTAATGGCGGGATCGGCAACTTACATGAACTTATTTGGATTTAACGTGAATATTGCTTTTATTTTTCTAGTGTTTACAGCAATCATCTTATTAGCAAAAACAATGAAACAAAAATACTTTCTTCATTATTTCTCCATCTGTACATTGTCCCTGGCATATGTATGCTTCGTCATTTTTGAAATATACGATCCGGTGTGGATTATTCTTGACAGGATGTGGATGCTTTCCTTCATTCTTCTATATTTATCCTTACTATTGTTCAAAACAAAGTGGGAAAGGTTCGTCTTTATGCTTACAGGAGTTTTGCAAGGGGAGATTTTGAATAGCATGGTCTTAAATAGTGTTTTTTCCTATTCTGTGATAGGTTCTTATGAATTTTTGGCCGTTCTCTTCTTAACGTCTGCGGGTCTTGGCACATGGATGATTTTTGAAACGGTTACAATCTATCTAGATTCGGTCATACAAAAACGTGTAAGGGAGAGACAAGGATGAACGAATATACCTATCCGATTCTTTTCGGAGTATTAATAGGTCTTGCGACAAGAATGTATATGCTGGTGACAGATTATCGACAGTATCCTACCTATTTACATGGGAAAATCATTCATCTATCCCTTGCTTTCATTGCCTCCGGGCTTGGGACAATCGCCGTTCCAGCTATTATGGAACAAGAATTTGCTGCAATTACCTTTTTGGCTCTGGCGGCCTCCCAATTCCGAGATGTTCGGAACATGGAAAGAAATACGCTTACAGAATTGGATGCCTATGAACTGGTACCGAGGGGGAACACCTATATAGAGGGAATTGCCATTGCGTTTGAGGGGAGAAACTATTTGGTCATGATTACAGCTTTTCTCGCCACCCTTGCGTATCTTGCGGCTAATGTATGGGTTGGATTGATTGTCGGGATATCAGCCGCTTTGCTTTCTCATAAGCTGATGACAGGCGGGCAATTGAAGGATATCGTGGATATTGAATATGTGAAGCCTCACTTTGAAGGGGCGGGTTTATATGTGGATAACATATATATCATGAATATAGGTTTGCCTGATCGGCAAAAAGAGGTGCTGAAATATGGAATGGGGTTTATATTGAAGCCTAAGAACTTCAATGCCCGGACAACTATTGCGAATCTTGGTCAAAGACAAGCGATACTTCATGACATGTCCACTGCATTAGGTGTTTATCGTGACTCCGGGACCCCTGCCCTCGTTCCGTTGGCAAAGAGGGATCTAGATGATGGACGTGTAGGGGTATTCCTTTTACCGCAAGAACAGGACCTTGAAATAGGGATGGCAATCCTCGAACAGGTCCCAACATTGGAAAATGCGATTAGAATGCCTACGAAGAACCTGAAAAAGAAGGTGAAGAAGGATGGAAATTGAAATCGGAAAGTATATTCTTGCTGTAATTACCACCAATACTTCTAAAATAGCTGGAGGAGCACCCATTTTCACCTGTGAGACGAAAGAGGAAATGGAATTTATCGCTGCCAACTTGGAAGCGATTCTCGATGGAATTGCGCATGGGCTAGGTGAAGAATTGTATGTCATCGTCAAACATTAAGACATAGAATGCTACTTGTGAAAAAAGTCAGACTTCCTTATTGGACTGAATAATGTTAAACTATTCAAGTTAGACCTTCCTTTTGCAGGAGGGTTTCTTTTATTAGCTCACTGGAGATTGAAACTCGTTGTAGCAACAAAGTATCCGAAAACAACCTTTAGTAAAGACTAAGATTATCACAAAATTATAAGTAGAATTTCTTGTTTTTATGAATGAGAATATTTACATATACATTAGAAAAATGGGAGGGTGGTCACCATGCCAAAACCAACCGTAGCGATCGTTGGAAGACCAAACGTGGGAAAATCCACTATATTTAACCGAATTGTTGGAGAGAGAATCTCCATTGTAGAAGATGTACCTGGAGTGACAAGAGATAGAATTTACAGCTCTGGAGAATGGCTAAACCAATATTTTAATGTCATTGATACTGGTGGAATAGAGATAAGTGACGCTCCATTTATGACACAAATCCGTGAGCAAGCGGAGATTGCCATTGATGAAGCGGATGTTATCATCTTCATGACAAATGGCCGCGAAGGGTTGACGACAGCGGATGAAGAGGTAGCTAAAATACTTTACCGTTCTAAAAAGCCTGTAGTAGTTGCTGTAAACAAAGTGGACAATCCTGATATGAGAGATACCTTATATGACTTTTATGCACTAGGTTTCGGGGAGCCGATTCCTATTTCAGGTTCTCATGGCTTGGGTCTGGGAGACCTGCTGGACTTCGTAATTGATAATTTTCCTAAAAATCAAGAGGAAGACTATGATGACGATATTATCAAATTCTCTCTGATTGGGCGTCCGAACGTTGGTAAATCTTCTTTGGTCAACGCGCTACTTGGAGAGGATCGAGTTATTGTAAGTGACATTGCCGGAACCACTAGAGATGCAATTGACACCCCCTATACGTATGACGGAAAAGATTACGTTATCATTGATACAGCAGGAATGCGTAAAAAAGGGAAAGTGTATGAGACTACCGAAAAGTATAGTGTACTACGTGCGTTAAGAGCGATTGAACGCTCAGATGTTGCTCTTATCGTAATTGATGGAGAAGAGGGCATCATCGAGCAGGATAAAAAGATTGCAGGTTACGCGCATGAAGCTGGTAGAGCGATTGTGATCGTAGTAAACAAATGGGATGCAGTTGAAAAAGACGAGAAGACAATGAAAGAGTTTGAACAGAAAATCAGAGATCATTTCTTATTCCTTGATTATGCTCCGATTGTTTTCTTGTCTGCAAAAACAAAAAAACGCATTCATACTCTGATACCGAAGATTGAAATGGCGAGTGAAAATCATTCCATGCGTGTGGTGACAACTGTGTTGAATGATGTCATCATGGATGCAGTTGCCATGAACCCAACACCAACAGACAAAGGGCAACGTTTGAAAATCTACTATGCGACTCAGGTTGCCATTAAACCGCCTACCTTTGTCATTTTCGTAAATGATCCAGAACTACTGCATTTCTCTTACAAGCGATTCCTTGAGAACCGTATAAGAGATGCATTCGGATTTGAAGGAACACCTATTAAACTTATCGCACGTCCACGTAAATAACAGGGAGGAGTGAGTTAGTGAAAAAGGTAGCTGTTTTAGGAGCAGGAAGCTGGGGGACAGCCCTTGCAATCGTTCTTGCAGATAATAACCATGAAGTTCGTCTTTGGGGGCATAAAGAGGCTCAAATAGATGAAATCAACAAGTTTCATAAAAATGAAAAATATTTAAAAAACATTATCCTATCAGATCGGATCGTTGGATACACCTCCATGGAAGAGGCTGTTAGCGGGGTAGAAGCCGTTGTGCTTGCCGTACCGACAAAAGCGATGAGGGAAGTATGTCAGCAAGTGAAAGGCTACTTGTCCTCTCCTACCTTGTTTGTCCATGTCAGTAAGGGAATCGAGCCAGATACTCACCTGCGTGTATCTGAGGTGATTGAAGAGGAGTTGCCGGAGTCTGTCCGCAAAGCGGTGGTCGTTCTATCTGGCCCGAGTCATGCCGAAGAGGTGAGCCTCAGACAGCCTACAACAGTAACTGCTGCTTCACTGGATGTGGAAGCGGCTGAGAAAGTGCAAGACCTTTTCATCAATCAGCATTTCCGCGTTTATACAAATACAGATGTGGTAGGCGTTGAAATCGGTGGCTCACTAAAAAACATCATTGCTTTGGCAGCGGGTATTACAGATGGCCTTGGCTATGGTGATAACGCAAAGGCCGCATTGATAACAAGGGGCCTTGCCGAGATAGCTCGCCTTGGCAGCTGCTTGGGTGCAAACCCACTTACATTCCTCGGCCTTACAGGCATGGGGGACCTTATCGTAACATGCACAAGTGTCCACAGCAGAAACTGGCGTGCGGGTAATATGTTAGGAAAAGGGATGAAACTTGAAGAGGTATTGGAAAATATGGGAATGGTAGTGGAAGGTGTACGTACGACAAAGGCCGCTTACCAACTCTCCCAAAAACTCCAAGTCAAAATGCCTTTGACTTCCGCTCTATACCATGTACTTTTTGACGGGGTGGACCCAAAAGACGCGGTAGACGAGCTCATGAGCCGAACCAAAACTACAGAACTGGATGATCTTGCACAGCTTCTTGGTGATAGAGTCTAAATCTAATTTCAAAGCGCCACTCCCCTTAAAAGGAGGCGGCGTTTTTTAAAAGGTCCGCGGAAAGCGAAGCCATTTGCGGAAATCACTAGCGGTGTAAAAAACAATAAAAAAAGCTGAAGTAAAAGGGGCCATTTTTACTTCAGCATGATATATAAGACTAAATAATCCAATCCCACAGCTCAACCAGTGATATCCTCATACACATCTTATGCGGCAATTTACATACATGCATCGCCAAATGCCTATTTATTGCAAAAAAGCTTGTAAAAATTATGGATTACTACCTAAGCGCACCCTCCTATCGTTTCTTCTTTATAAGTTATGCGCTTGTTAGATATGGGTGTTTGTTTATTTTTCATAATTTTGTCCAATTTATGACCCCTGCCAAAATGCCCCGTTCTTATACGATGAATGGTGTTTTTTTCATGTATATCTTATGCTATAATGTTTCACGGAAAAGGAGAGATGAGGATGTCACCTGCATTGATGAAGATGTGGATTTCATTTGTAGCAATGGGATTCATGTTTATATCCGTTATGACCGTTTATTTTACTAGATTTAAGATTAAAAATACCATTGTAAGAGGGATTCTGAACACCATTGCTTTTTTATTGATCGTTCTTGCTGGACTTATTATTTTCTATGTAGTATTCAGCGGTCCGGTCCCGGAACAATAAGAGATGAAGGAAGGAATAATGTATGACATTAAATAAGTTCTTCCTCTTAGTAGGAATGATGGTGGTTAGTACCTTGCTCTCAGGCTGTTTATACCCGCAAGACCGCATGAAGCAAAACCAGGTGCCGTATTTGGATCAGTTGGAAGCCGTTCAGTCCTCAGTGAATCAATATCGGGAAGCGAATGGTGGTTTATTGCCAATTAAAGATAGAGATATGGAAACCCCAATCTATCAGAAGTACCCAATTGATTTCAATAAGCTTTCACCAAGATACATACAAGAGCCTCCCGGGACAGCTTACGAGAGTGGGGGAGTCTATCTATATGTATTAGTGGATGTAGAGGAAAATCCATCGGTCAAACTGATTGATTTGAGGGTTGCTGAGCAAATAAGAGATATCAATCTAAGGATTGATATGTACAAACGTTCAAATAATGGATATGCACCAATTAAAGAAGTGATTAATGATCAAGCATTCAAGATAGATTGGGAAAAGCTGGGCTATTCGACCGAACCTTTTGCAGAAAGCCCGATTTCCGGAAAGAACCTGCCGTTCATCCTTAATAGTGCCGGACAAGCGCAATTGGACTATTCCATTGACTTATATGACTTTTTACAAAAATACGAACATGATTATGAACAAGGTGATGACATCCGTGACATCATTGTGGACAACTCTGTTTTTGTACCCGCATATTCCCTGCCATATACCTTAGATGAGAATAATGAACCAGTGATTTCAAAACCTGAATAGAAAAATTGTCATGAACCCTTTTTTAGAGAATACATTCTAAAGAAGGGTTTTTTGTTTTTTTTTTTTTAATGTAAACGAATTTCAATAACAACTGAAAATATGCAGGTCATATTCAATGTAAATAAAAAAAGAAAGCCCGGGATGAATTTTCTTATAAATAGTAGTCATATTTAATTAGGACAACATCATACACATATAGTGTCATAGATTATATCCTTACTAGAAAATGTAAATCCCAAGATAAATGTCGGGAGGGAATCACTTGGAAAAAGTAGATATTTTCAAAGATATCGCTGAACGTACTGGCGGCGATATATATTTAGGGGTCGTAGGAGCTGTTCGTACAGGGAAATCAACGTTCATCAAAAGGTTCATGGAGCTAGTGGTTCTGCCGAATATAGGAAACGAGTCCGATAAAGCTCGTGCACAAGATGAGCTGCCGCAAAGTGCAGCAGGAAAAACGATCATGACAACAGAGCCTAAGTTTGTTCCTAACCAGGCAGTAAAGGTTAAAGTGGATGAGGGCCTTGATGTGAATATTCGTCTCGTAGACTGTGTGGGCTATACCGTTCCAGGTGCAAAAGGGTATGAAGATGAGAACGGTCCAAGAATGATCAATACTCCTTGGTATGAGGAGCCAATTCCGTTCCATGAAGCAGCGGAGATTGGCACAAGAAAAGTGATTCAGGAGCATTCCACAATCGGTGTAGTCATTGCAACAGATGGTTCCATCGGGGAAATTCCCCGAAGAGATTACATCGAAGCTGAGGAAAGAGTTGTGGAGGAGTTAAAAGAAGTTGGTAAACCATTTATCATGGTAATCAATACTGTTCAGCCACATCATCCGGAAACGGAAGCGCTGAAACGAGAACTATGCGAAAAATATGATATCCCTGTTATTGCAATGAGTGTGGAGAGCATGAGGGAATCTGATGTGTACAATGTGCTGAGAGAGGCATTATTCGAATTCCCAGTTCTTGAAGTGAATGTGAACCTTCCTAGCTGGGTGATGGTACTAAAAGACAACCACTGGTTGCGAGAAAGCTATCAGGAGGCTGTGAAGGACACGGTGAAGGATATTAAGCGTCTTCGTGACGTGGACCGAGTGGTGGGTCATTTCAGCGAATACGAGTTCATTGACCGTGCCGGGCTCGCCGGAATAGAAATGGGGCAGGGAATTGCAGAGATTGACCTATATGCTCCAGACGACCTGTATGATCACATCCTGAAAGAAGTGGTAGGGGTGGAGATCAGAGGGAAGGATCATTTATTGCAATTGATGCAGGATTTCGCTTATGCCAAAGCGGAATACGATCAAGTTTCTGATGCCCTGAAGATGGTGAAACAGACTGGTTATGGCATTGCCTCACCGGCATTAACCGATATGAGTCTGGAGGAGCCGGAAATCATTCGACAAGGATCAAGGTTCGGGGTCAGATTAAAAGCTGTGGCGCCTTCCATCCATATGATTAAAGTGGATGTGGAGTCTGAGTTCGCCCCAATCATTGGAACGGAAAAGCAAAGTGAGGAGCTTGTCCGCTATCTGATGCAGGACTTTGAAGATGATCCACTGTCCATCTGGAATTCTGATATCTTCGGACGCTCCTTGAGTTCCATTGTAAGAGAAGGAATCCATGCGAAAATCTCACTTATGCCTGAGAATGCAAGATATAAGCTGAAAGAGACGTTAGAGCGAATCATTAATGAAGGCTCTGGCGGTCTGATTGCGATAATCTTATAAAGAATTTATGGTGAGTATGTTTAAGAGCTTCTCGACTGTGGTATAAACACACAGACGGGGAGCTTATTTTTGTAGTAAAGATGGAGAATCACTTGATATAACAATATTCATATGTTAATCTACAATCAGAAAATCTTCTCTGAAATGGCGAATTATTCCTGTAAACACAGTTTTTTGCGAGAAATTTGTTGAAATCTAGTGTTTTATGGGTTAATATAAGCCTAGTTACAAGATTAAGCGATTCTATCATGTATAGAATCAATCAAAATTGTGAACAAATGTTAATACTAAAGGCTTTTACTAGACTAAAACTAAGTTTTGGTTTAGAATAGCGATTAACTCCTTTGGGAGGAGGTGAATGGCATGAACAAGACAGACTTAATCAATGCAGTTGCTGAAGCTAGTGAACTTTCCAAAAAAGATGCTACTAAAGCAGTTGATGCTGTTTTCGATACAATTCTTGACGCACTTAAAAACGGTGACAAAGTACAATTAATCGGATTTGGTAACTTTGAAGTACGTGAGCGTGCTGCGCGTAAAGGTCGCAACCCACAAACTGGGGAAGAGATCGAAATCGCTGCAAGCAAAGTACCAGCTTTCAAACCTGGTAAAGCACTTAAAGATGCTGTGAAATAATTGACAGCTACATAGTCAAATGAATGTCAGCATAAAGAGGCGCACAGTTTGCGCCTCTTTATTTTTGCTTTTTTAAAAAAACTTATGCTAGAATAACATTACAGCTATTTATGGGGTAATGTAGGAGGATAAATGACATGACAGAAGTAAATAAATCTCAGATAGAACAGGCAGTACGAATGATTTTGGAAGCAATCGGGGAAGATCCTGATCGTGAAGGTCTACTAGATACACCTAAACGAGTGGCTAAAATGTACACAGAAGTATTCTCGGGACTAAATGAAGATCCTAAAGAACACTTCAAAACAGTATTCGGAGAAGCGCATGAAGAGCTTGTGCTCGTTAAGGATATTTCCTTCTTTTCCATGTGTGAGCACCATCTTGTGCCATTCTTTGGGAAGGCGCATGTAGCATACATACCTAAAGGCGGAAAAGTGACTGGATTAAGTAAACTTGCCCGTGCAGTGGAGGCGGTTGCAAAGCGTCCTCAGCTACAAGAACGAATCACATCAACCATTGCCGAGTCCATTGTAGAATCGTTAGATCCTCATGGTGTGATGGTAGTCGTGGAAGCTGAACATATGTGTATGACGATGCGTGGCGTAAAGAAACCTGGTGCCATGACCATCACTTCTGCAGTTCGTGGTGTCCTCGAGAATGATGCAGCAGCAAGAGCGGAAGTATTATCACTAATCAAAGGCTAAAACTTAAATTTAGCGATTTATAAACAAGGAGGATGGTCATGGGTCAAACAAACTCGAACGATTTCATTGTAATCAAAGCGAAGGAAGATGGAGTAAGTGTAATTGGTCTAACACGCGGAACGGACACTCGTTTCCATCATTCTGAAAAACTTGATAGTGGAGAAGTGATGATTGCCCAATTCACGGAGCACACGTCCGCCATCAAGATTAGAGGAAAAGCACTCATCCAATCTTCCCATGGAGAAATGGAAACAGACTGATTCATCAGCTAGGAAATTAACAGCAGTAGGAAACTTGGCAACAATAACGCTATGAAAGCAGATGAAAATTTATTTCTCTGCTTTTCTTATTATCTACTCTCAACAGGGTTAAACTAAAGAAAGATAGCCCATTCTAACAATATGCTTCACTAATGTGCTATAATTAACTTTGTCTATTTAAGTTAGGCTTTGTTCGCCTACGCGAAACGGCCGTCAGTCAAGTAAAGGGAACAAGGGTGGTCTTTAGTGAGTCATATACATATATCGTTAATCAAAGAAAAATTACATAATCTGATTACACATCCATATTTAATAAAACATATTGAATACCCTATCATAGATGAGGATAAGCTGTTGCTCCTCTATTCAGTCCTGGAATCCATCGAGATGTCCGAGGAAAAAAAAGAACAATACATATTATCGACCATGCTTGTTCAAATCGCCCTAGATACCCATGATATGGTTACAAACGCGAAAGCGGATCAGTTGGAAGAGGACGATGCAAAAAGCCGTCAACTAACTGTACTTGCTGGAGATTATTATAGTGGGTTATATTACAGCCTTCTGGCAGAAGTTAATGACATCTCTATGATCAGAACACTAGCCCACTCAATCAAACAGATAAATGAACATAAAATTGCCTATTATCAAAAAGAACTTGAAGGCATTGAAAATTTGATGGATAGTTTGGGGAAGATTGAATCCTCTCTTATCCAATCCGTTTCGAGCTATTTTTCCGACTCAGTACTTAAAGAATTGAGTCTCAACTTCTTATTATTAAAGCGCTTAATTAATGAGCGGAAAAGCTTCTGTCAAGAAAAGTCCTCCTTCCTTTTTGAAACATTAAGACGAATCGCCTTTTCTAAAGGGGAGAAGAATGATCCATCCAAGGACCAGGAAACATATATGTTATACCTGATGGATAGATACATTGATCACGTGAAACGGACGATCGAGCAATTGACTCATTCCATTCCCAAGATGAATAATTTATTAGAAACAAGAATACAAGAACTTTTCTATGAAATACCATTTTCATCGAAAAGATACGCGGAAGAAGGGTAAGCCATGCAACATCCATCCAAAGAAGAGCGAGTGCACAACGTTTTTGAAAAAATATATAAAAACTACGATAAGATGAATTCTGTCATTAGTTTTCAACGACATGTAGCATGGCGGAAGGATACGATGAAAAGGATGAATGTAAAGTCAGGCTCCAAAGCATTGGACGTATGTTGCGGTACTGCTGACTGGACCATCTCTATGGCGGAAGCTGTCGGTAAAAATGGCAAAGTGGTGGGGCTGGACTTCAGTGAAAATATGCTTTCCATTGGAAAAGAAAAAGTCAAAGAATTAGGCGCCGACAACATAGAACTGATTCATGGTAATGCCATGTCACTTCCTTTTGAGGATAACACCTTTGACTATGTAACCATCGGCTTTGGGTTGCGAAATGTACCTGACTATTTTCAAGTCCTGAAAGAAATGTACAGAGTGGTCAAGCCAGGAGGGAAAGTGGTCTGTTTGGAAACGTCTCAGCCTACCATGCCCGGCTTCCGCCAAATGTACTTTCTTTATTTCCAATATGTCATGCCGATGCTCGGGAAAGTATTCGCCAAAAGCTATAATGAATACGCATGGTTACACGAATCGGCAAAAGACTTTCCGGGAATGAAAGAGCTAAAAGAAATGTATGAAAAAGTAGGTTTCCAACCAGTAGAGGTAAAGGCTTATACCGGTGGAGTCGCTGCCATGCATTTAGGAGTTAAACCTAGAAAATAGTTTGTAAAGGTGACCTACATGAAATTAAAGATGATGTATTCCTTTTTAAATAATGATTTGCAAATAATTGAAGATGAATTGGAAGCGACTATCCAGACGGAGAGGGCCTTGCTTCAAGAGGCTTCCTTGCATCTGCTGCAGGCAGGCGGGAAAAGGATCCGCCCTGTCTTTGTTCTGTTGGCGGCCAAGCTTGGCGAGTACGATATTCATAAAATAAAGAATGTCGCTGTAGCACTTGAACTTATACATATGGCTTCTCTTGTACACGATGATGTTATTGATGATGCAGAGTTGAGACGCGGGAAAGCGACCATCAAAGCAAAATGGGATAATCGTATTGCCATGTACACGGGCGATTATATTTTTGCCAGATCTCTAGAACTGATGACTAAGGTGGATGACATAGAGGCTCACCGTATCCTCTCCAACACCATTGTTGAACTCTGTAAAGGCGAAATCGAACAGATTCGAGATAAATATAATTATGATCAAAACTTGCGGACCTACCTGCGAAGAATCAAAAGGAAAACAGCCATTCTTATCGCAGTCAGCTGTCAGCTTGGGGCCATCACAGCTGGTGTCCCTGCTTCTGTCCATCAGAGCCTCTTTTGGTTCGGCTATTATGTCGGTATGTCCTTCCAAATTACCGATGATATACTCGATTTCACCTCCACTGAAGAGCAACTTGGCAAACCTGCCGGAAGCGATCTTCTACAGGGGAATATAACGCTTCCAGTTCTCTATGCAATGGAATCGCCCGTATTGAATGAAAAGATACGGAGAATCGATGAACATAGTGATGCGAAGGAAATAAAGGATATCATTGAGTTGATCAAAGGGTCGGATGCTATCGACCGTTCTTTTGCGTTAAGTGACCGCTATTTGGAGAGAGCATTCAAGGAGCTAGAGAAACTCCCGAACGGAATCGCCAAACGGACGTTTAACAATGTGGCAAAATATATCGGAAAACGGAAATATTAGGCCCAATTTCATGAACTTTGTAAAATATTACGATAATTCTCCATCTTCTGTTGCGAAACTGCAAAAACCGTGATATATTTTGGTAGGTTAGGGTTTGCCTAACCTTACATAATCGTAATGGGGTGGAGAAATTATTATGGAAAAAACATTTTTGATGGTTAAGCCTGATGGCGTACAACGTAACCTTGTTGGTGAAATCGTTTCTCGTTTTGAAAAAAAAGGTTTCCAACTTGTTGGTGCTAAATTAATGCAAATTCCAACTGAATTGGCAGAAGAGCACTACGGTGAACATAAAGAGCGTCCATTCTTCGGAGAGCTTGTAGACTTCATCACTTCCGGTCCTGTATTCGCAATGGTTTGGCAGGGTGAAAATGTAATCGCTACCGCGCGCCACATGATGGGTGCAACAAACCCTAAAGATGCGGCTCCTGGAACTATCCGTGGCGAGTACGGAGTTATCGTTGGCAAGAACATCATTCACGGTTCTGATTCTTCCGAGAGTGCAGAGCGCGAAATAGGTCTATTTTTCAAAGGTGAAGGCCTAGTGGAATATAAAAGAGACGTGAACAACTGGATTTATTAATACCACAAATTGAAAACGCTTTATCTAAGACACCTTTCTCATTTTGAGAGAGGTGTTTTCTTATTGAAGAATAAGAAAGTAAATAATTCTGTTGATTTTCGTTCCAGGCGCTTCGCTCTTGTCCGTCGGGCGAGTAGCAATATCTTTATCCTGGTTATGAAGACCTTCTTAACATGAAACCCGAAGTGAAGAGATCTTCATCTGAGTTATGAAGACCTCTCTGGCGTGCAACCCGAAGTGGAGAGGTCTTCATCTGAGTTATGAAGACCTCCGTGGCGTGAAAAGCGAAGTGAAGAGGTCTTCATTTGAGTTATGAAGACCTCTCTGGCATGAAACCCAAAGCGGAAAGGTCTTCATCAGAGTTATAAAGACCTCCGTGGCGTGAAACCCGAAGTGGAGAGGTCTTCATCAGAGTTATGAAGACCTCTCTGCCATAAAAATCGAAGTGGAAAGGTCTTTATCCTGTTTTTTTTCATTTTGAAGGAGGTAGGGAATCGGTGCTCAGCGACCGAGGTCGTCGCAAATCCCACTCCTCTAGGAAGAGTGCAAAAACTTAAGTAGAATTGCAATTACCTAATCTAAAAATAGGTAGTTGGAGAGCGAAGAGGTAGAACTTGGAATCTAAGATGTAGAAGAACGTTTGGGAAATGTAGAAGCACATTGCTGAACGGTAGAAGTTAAAGGGTATATGGTCTAACGTCCAGAACGAGCGTAAAATCCCACAGCTAAACGTTAAAAGTTAAAGATTGAACTCGTAGAATGTCTAAAGCTAGCAGTTGTTCTAAAAAAATCTCTCTCCTCTCCAATCCCAAATCAGCTATACTGTAGTTATAGATATAGAGAGAAAGTAGATGAATGGGATGCGGGACGATTACAATCAATTTATTGAACAGATAAAAAGAAAGACAGGTATCGACCTGTCCTTGTATAAAGAGGGGCAGATGAAAAGAAGGCTGACCTCCCTCTATGAGAAAAAGGGATATAAGAGCTTTAAAGAGTATTATCAGTTGTTGGAAAAAAATCAGGAAGAGCTAATAGAATTCTTGGACCGTATGACCATAAATGTTTCTGAGTTCTTCCGAAATTATAAGCGGTGGGAGATCTTGGAGAATAAGATTCTTACTGAGATGTTGAAGGAGAATAAGAGGCCGAAAGTTTGGAGTGCTGCCTGTTCCACAGGTGAGGAGCCGTACACACTTTCTATGGTGCTCAGCAATTTCCTGCCGTTAGGTGATATACGCGTAAATGCTACTGATATCGATTCGAATGTCATTGCAAGGGCGAAGCTTGGAACCTACCAAGAGCGTTCACTTCAGGAAGTTCCGAATAGTATTAAAGGAAAATATTTCAAAGAGCAGGATGGACTATATAAAGTCAAGGATGAAATAAAAAGGACCGTAAACTTTAAAAAACAAAATTTATTGTCAGATCCGTTCGAGCCAGGACACGACCTGATTGTTTGCCGCAACGTCTTGATTTATTTTACGGAGGAAGCAAAGGAACAGCTCTACCATAAGTTCAGTAATGCCTTGAAAAAAGGCGGAATACTTTTTGTAGGAAGTACCGAACAGATTTTCCAGCCTGCAAAGTATGGATTTGAAGTGGTGGATACTTTCTTTTACCGGAAAGTGTAATATGAAAACCCAAACCCCTATAGCAGGGGTTTTTTCTATAGAAGGAAGTGTAACATTTCGGCTATTTTCAAGTCGGTCGAAAGTTCATTTAACCCCACAACCTGCTTTTTTTTACTAGAACAATCCGCTACACTTATGATATAGTATTAAATAATTAATTTTACTTACACGCTTAAAAGCTTTAAAGAGATAAAGGAGAGGCTGATGACGATGAGATATTTGACTGCTGGCGAGTCGCATGGACCGCAACTAACAACCATATTGGAAGGTGTCCCAGCTGGGCTGCCACTGACTGTCGAGGATATAAATGATGATCTGGCAAGAAGACAGAAAGGGCATGGCCGTGGCAGAAGAATGCAGATTGAAAAGGATACCGTTGATATACTGAGCGGAGTTCGTCATGGTCAAACGTTAGGTTCTCCCATTACCCTGGCGGTAACAAATGATGATTGGAAGCATTGGACGAAAATAATGGGGTTAGAGCCCCTTTCACAGGAAGACCAGGAAGAGGTCAAACGCAAAGTGACGAAACCGCGTCCTGGACACGCAGATTTAAATGGTGCGATTAAATATGGTCACCGTGATATGAGAAATGTTCTGGAACGTTCATCTGCGCGAGAAACGACGGTAAGGGTTGCTGCTGGAGCGGTTGCTAGAAAGTTCCTCGCAGAGCTCGGTATCAAGGTTGCCGGTCACGTAACGGAAATTGGCGGTGTGAAAGCCGACCCGAAAGAAGTCATCAGCCTGGATGACCTAAAAGCGAAAACGGAAGCTTCTCCTGTTCGCTGTTATGATGAAAATGTGGAGCAGGCGATGATGGACGCGATTGATACAGCTAAAGAGAATGGTGATTCTATTGGAGGTATCGTGGAAGTGATCGTAGAGGGAGTGCCTGCAGGCGTAGGAAGCTACGTTCATTATGACCGTAAATTGGATGCCAAGGTTGCTGCTTCCATCATGAGCATCAATGCCTTCAAAGGTGTAGAGTTTGGTGTAGGATTCCAAGCTGCAAGCCTTCCGGGGAGCAAGGTACATGATGAAATTGCCTGGAGTGAGGAGCGTGGTTACTACCGCCTATCCAATAACCTGGGAGGATTTGAAGGTGGTATGACAACGGGGATGCCGATTGTGGTCAGAGGTGTCATGAAGCCGATTCCAACACTTTATAAGCCGCTGCAAAGTGTAGATATTGATACAAAAAAGCCTTTCCAGGCAAGTATTGAACGGTCGGACAGCTGTGCAGTCCCGGCAGCGAGTGTAGTGGCGGAAGCAGTAGTCGCTTGGGAAATCGCTCAGGCCATTGTGGAACAGTTCGGACAGGATCGGATGGATCTGATTAAGGAAAATGTTCAAAGGATGCGAGACCATGCCGCAAAATTCTAAGTGGAAAGAGGTAGGCATTCAGACCCCTTCAAAAGAATATCCCGTATTTTTGGGTAAAGGGACCGTTGAGCAGCTCCCAAACCTCCTGCGTTCTTTTGAAAACACTCCAACAAAAGTGTTGATTGTGACAGACGATTGTGTGGCAAAACTTTATCTGGCAAAAGTGAAATCAAGTTTGGAGCAACAATCCTTTACCGTTCACTCGTTTGAACTTCCAAACGGTGAAGGTGCGAAGTCGTTTGAGAACTATTATGCCATTCAGACTTTTGCGTTAGAGAATGGGTTGGACCGTCGTTCTGCTATCATTGCCCTTGGTGGTGGAGTGGTTGGGGATATTGCAGGGTTTGTTGCATCAACATACATGAGGGGCATAAAATTCATTCAGATTCCAACCACGCTTCTTGCCCATGACAGTGCAGTGGGTGGAAAGGTGGCCATTAATCATTCTTTAGGGAAAAATATGATTGGCTCCTTTTATCAACCCGAAGCCGTCATCTATGATGTGGACTTCCTCAAGAGCTTGCCTGAAAAAGAAATGCGTTCAGGCTTTGCGGAAGTGGTGAAGCATTCCCTCATATGGGACAAAGATTTTTATCATTGGATTAAGGGAAGTATCAACAATATAAACGACTTGACAGAGGATAGGCTTCTTGTTTGCCTGGAAAATGGAATCAAAATTAAGGCGGAGGTCGTTTCAAGTGATGAGAAAGAAACGGGTCTTCGCGCCATTTTGAACTTTGGTCACACGCTTGGACATGCCCTTGAGGCTGCATATGGGTATGGCAAGATGACACATGGTGACGCAGTGGCGCTCGGCATGCTTTTTGCCACAAGGTTGAGCGAAAAACTGAATCCAGATTTGCTTTTGGCAGACGAGCTGAAAGCGGCCTGGGAGCATTACGGTTTTCCAACCCAAATTCAGCCATCGGTAACTCCGGAGAATCTTCTAGGTTGGATGAAAAAGGACAAAAAAACACAGGACAATCATATACATATGGTATTGATCCGTTCAGTCGGAAACGTGGAACTGCACTCGGTGTCTGATGAGCTAATATTAGAAACATTGAAGGAGTTCTATTGAAATGTTGGAATTAACACGCGAAGGGGGAATTCGGTGATCAGAGGTGTAAGAGGCGCCACAACCATACTGGAGAATTCGGAACAAGAGATAATTGGAAAAACCGAGGAATTGTTACGGTCCATGATCAAGGCGAACAACATAGTGGCAGAAGATGTTGCACAAGTATTGATATCTGTTACCGCAGATATAACGGCATGCTTCCCGGCCAAAGCGCTTCGCAGCTTGGAAGGGTGGGATTATGTGCCTGTAATGTGCACAAAAGAAATAGCAGTACCAAACTCCCTACCTTCCTGTATCAGGGTTATGATGACCGTGAATACGGAAATAGCACAGCGCGACATCCAGCATATCTATTTGCATGAGGCGGTGAACCTGCGACCTGATCTTGCAAAAACATTAACGGTTGACAATTAGGAATCTTCTATCATATAGTACTTACAAGCAATAAAACAGTTTAGAGTTTAGTTTAGAGAATCAAGTTGAGGGCTAAAGAGCCAAAATAGCAATAGTGAATTTTTACGAGTCGAGTTGAGAAGAGAATAGCTGAGAATGAGTTGAGATTAGCTGAGGTTAGAATGTATGTCTATAAATCTACCCAAAGACTATCCTCTGTCTTTGGGTTTTTGTTTTTCCCCCATTCTGTAACACCTCGTTACAAGCTCATTCTCCATTTGGTGAAAATGGAGGAGATCAACATGCAACAGTTTGCGAAGTTTTTGCATGCAAGCAAACAATACAAGACCATTCCCATTATCGAAAGTTTTTTTGAAGACACATTAACACCTGTATCCATTTTTCAGGCATTAAGAAAAGAAGCGGTCTATCTTTTGGAAAGTAAAGAGCCGAATTCAGCATGGGCGAGATATTCCTTTATCGGATTGAATCCATTCTGGAAAATATCGGCCAAAGATACCACCATTTCACTACAGGAAGAAAAGACCAACAAAACGCTCTACCAATCCAAACAGTTGAATCAGGTCATTCAAAAAGCCAATGAAATGTTACAGGTAAAGCATCTGGAGAAAAAGATCGGATTTACAGGAGGGGTGGTTGGCTATTTAAGCTATGATTTCATTCCGACAATAGAGAAGGTTCCTATGCACCCCTCCTACAGTGGAGAACATACAGCCAACCTATTGTATTGCGAGGACATAGTGGTTTGTGACCATAAGGAGAATGAATTGCATTTCATTCATTATGTACGACTGGATGGAACAGAGAATATGGAAGAGAAACGTGAGAAATTTGAACAGGCGAAACAGTCAATTTCCACAAAAGTATTCCAGATTAGGAAACGAGAAGAATTGGATGCGCTGATTGAAGTCGACGAAAAGAAGCAAGATCTGCCTGTCCATTCTAACTATACGAAAGAGCGATTCATCGAGCACGTGGAAAAAATCAAGAACCTTATCAAAACTGGAGATATTTTTCAATGTGTGCTGTCACAACGATTCGAGCTGGAATCAAACATAGAGGGATTTGATGTCTATCGTGTATTGCGGAGGCAAAATCCATCACCCTATCTATTCTATTTAAAGTATGACGATATGGAGCTGATCGGAAGCTCTCCCGAGAGGCTGATACAGATCGAGGATAAAAAACTTGAAATCCATCCCATTGCCGGTACAAGGAAGAGAGGCAAAACGGAGCAGGAAGACCAAGAATTGGCTGAGGATCTGATGCAGGATGAAAAGGAACAGGCGGAGCACTACATGCTTGTAGACCTGGCAAGAAATGATTTGGGAAGGGTGGCCACTTACGGTTCCGTACACACTCCGGTCATAAAAGAGCTTGTTTATTTTTCTAGAGTCATGCATCTGATTTCCATTGTAAAAGGGGAACTATCCCCGAACTTCACACCTGTGGATGCCTTGCTTGCTGCATTCCCTGCCGGTACGGTTTCAGGGGCACCAAAGGTAAGGGCGATGCAGATCCTGCAGGAGCTAGAGCCGACCGTTCGAAATACGTACGCCGGGGCCATCTGTTATATCGGGTTTGATGGCAATATTGATTCCTGCATCACTATCCGAACTATCCAAAAACGTGGAAATTCCTTCTTTGTTCAAGCAGGGGCAGGTGTGGTGGCTGATTCCGTCCCAGAGCTAGAGTATAAGGAAACGATAAATAAAGCGTCCGCCTTGATTGAGACCATTCAAATAGCCAATAAATATTTTGCAAAAAAGACGGGAGGGTCATGCAGTTATGTTTAAAGCCTATTTAACAAAGTTGATTGATGGAGCCCACCTTTCAGCGGAAGAAGCAGAAAAAGCAATGGACCTAATGATGAATGGACAGGTGACCTCTAGTCAAATTGCAAGCTTTATTTCCATTTTGAGGTTCAGGGGCGAGACGTCTGATGAGATGCTTGGGTTCACAAAAGCGATGCGAGGACATATGAAACCGATAACTTATGAACATCCTCATCTAATAGATACATGTGGAACAGGAGGAGATGGAGCCTCCACTTTTAATATTTCCACTGCTTCTGCAATAGTCGCTGCAAGCGGAGGAGCAAAAGTCGCCAAACACGGAAATCGGGCGGTATCTTCTTCAAGTGGTAGTGCAGATGTGTTGGAACAACTGCACCTTCCTGTCCAGCAAACCTTGGAAGAAGCAACAGAAAACCTTCAAAGTAAAGGAATGAGCTTCCTGTTTGCCCCAATATACCATGAGGCAATGAAGCATGCGGTTGCCCCGAGGAAGGAAATCGGATTCAGGACCATCTTCAATCTTCTCGGGCCACTTGCCAATCCTGTTCGTTGCAAGAAGCAGGTGATAGGTGTTTTTTCATCGGATTATGCATTTAAAATGGCAGAAGTACTAAATGAACTTGGATCAGAGCATGTACTGATTGTATCGGGATATGATGGGTTGGATGAAATAACCATCACTGGAAAAACACATGTAGTGGAGGTGAAGAAGGGGATGATAACCTCCTACACCATCGCTCCAGAGGACTTCGGATTGGAAAGTGGTGGGTTGGAAGACATTCAAGTATCCAACAGTATACAGAGTGCTCAACTGATTAAGCAGATTTTTCAAAACAGAGCTACTGGAAGCGCGAAAAATATTGTCTGCTTGAATGCAGGTGCTGCGCTTTATGTTTCGGGAATTGCGGATACGATTTATAAAGGGGTAGAGCTTGCCACGCAATTGATAGAAACCAACAAGCCATATGAGCTTTTGCAGCTAATGAAGAAAGTGGGGATGAGTGAACATGTTAACTAAAATTGTCGAAACAAAAAAGGTGGAAGTGGCTAATCTAACGCTTCCTCCCCAAAAACAGGTGCAACACTATTCCTTTTATGAAGCACTGGCCACCCCGAAACGTCCATTGGGTGTCATAGCGGAAATGAAAAAGGCCTCCCCGTCCAAAGGGATTTTGAAAGAAAGCTTTGCCCCCATTGATATCGGAGCGGAATACGAAAGGGTTGGAGTGGATGCTATCTCGGTGCTTACAGATCAGACCTACTTCAAGGGATCCAAACATGATTTGATGATGGTGAAGGAGACAACAAGCCTACCGGTGCTGAGAAAAGATTTTATCATTGACTCCCTTCAGGTGGAGGAAAGTGCTCGTATTGGTGCAGATGCGATTTTATTAATAGCTGAGATTTTGACAGATGAAAAGTTAAAAGAGCTATATAAACAAGCAACCGATTCCGGGTTGGATGTGCTGGTGGAGGTCCATAGTTTAGAGAGGCTCTCCCAACTTCTCCAAACGATTGTGCCTAAGATAATCGGAGTGAATAACCGGAACCTTGCAACTTTTGAAACGGATATTCAATCCACCAGGGAACTGGCAGCGCATATTCCAAGCTCTTCCTTACTTGTCAGCGAAAGCGGGATTCTTACTGCAGACGACCTTCTTCAAGTAAAGGGCTTTGGTGCGAATGCAGTACTTGTTGGGGAAGCGTTCATGAGGGATCTTTCCCCGGGTACGGGAGTGAAAAGGCTATTCGGTGAGCTGGAGCATGTCTAGGACGAAAATAAAATTCTGCGGCAATAAGAGCTTGCAAGACTATGAGACCACAATAGCATCAGGTGTGGACTATATAGGCTTTGTTTTTGCAGAGAGCAAGCGTCAGGTTAAACCTGAGCAGGTGGAAAAATGGATTAGGCATACTTCACCTGGAAATAAGCGTCTCGTTGGCATTTTCGTCAACCAATCCAAGGAGGAAATCATGCATGCCGTTCAAACCGTTCCACTTGATATCGTCCAATGTCATGGAGAGGAAAGCCCTGAATTTATTAGAGATCTGAAGGCAGAGTGTGATGCAGAGATATGGAAGGTGATGCATCACGAGAATGAAACAAGCGTAGGTAAAATGGAAGGCTTTATGGGCCTGATTGATGGCTTTGTGATTGATAGAAAACACGGAAATCAATACGGAGGAACAGGGACAAGATTTGATTGGGCGCATATTCCGCTTTACTCCGATCTGTCTGTTAGGTATGGGATTCCATACTTCATTGCAGGAGGAATTAATGTAGATACTTTGGGGGACCTGTTGCCATATGCACCACCTGGCATCGATCTCTCTAGTGGAATAGAAGAGAACTTCATTAAAAGTAGAAAAAAAATGAACCTGATAGAAAGTATGGTGATGGAACATGACAAACGTGCAAACGCCAGATAGTTTCGGAAGATATGGCGAATTTGGGGGAAAGTATGTACCTGAAACATTGATGCTCCCTTTGGAAGAGCTTGAGCAAGGCTTACAGGAAGCCATGAAGGATCCAGGCTTTCTAGAAGACTATCATTACTATTTGAAGGAGTATTCTGGCAGGCCAACTGCCATGACATATGCGGAGAAGCTTACAGACCGTATTGGCGGTGCGAAAATTTATCTAAAAAGAGAGGACCTTAATCATACAGGTGCTCATAAAATAAATAATGCTATCGGGCAAGCATTGCTTGCCAAACGGTTGGGGAAAAAGAAAATCATTGCAGAAACTGGAGCGGGGCAGCATGGAGTGGCGGCCGCAACGGTTGCCGCAAAATTCGGACTGGAATGCAAGGTGTTCATGGGAGAAGAGGATATTGAGCGGCAAGCACTCAATGTATTTCGGATGAAGCTTCTTGGAGCGGAAGTCGTGCCAGCTACAAGCGGTAATAAAACATTGAAAGATGCGACCAATGAGGCCATCCGGTATTGGGTGCAACACTGTGAAGACCATTTCTATATGATTGGTTCTGTTGTCGGGCCCCATCCTTACCCGTACATGGTGCGAGAATTTCAACGTGTGATCGGAGAGGAATCGAAGAGGCAGTTCCAGGAAAGAGAGGGTGGACTGCCTGATACGGTTATTGCCTGTGTAGGAGGCGGTTCAAATGCCATTGGAATGTTTGCTCCGTTTGTAGAAGATGATGTGAAGCTGATCGGAGTGGAGGCAGCCGGTAAAGGGATTGATACACCGCTTCATGCCGCAACGTTGACGAAAGGGACGAAGGGGGTCATTCACGGTTCCCTTACTTATTTGATTCAGGATGAGCATGGACAGATTGTGGAGCCGTACTCCATCTCTGCAGGTCTGGACTATCCAGGAATTGGTCCGGAGCATGCCTATTTAAAAGATAGCAGAAGAGTTGAATACCAAAGCGTGACGGATGAAGAAGCGCTGGAAGCACTTGATATTCTTGCAAAAGAAGAGGGAATCATTCCTGCAATCGAGTCCGCCCATGCGCTAGCAGCTGCTTATAGAGAGGCTGCAAAAATGCAAAAGTCTGAGACCATCCTTATCTGCCTGTCCGGTCGAGGCGATAAAGATGTGCATACTTTAATGAAGCGAATGGAGGGGACGGAGGAATGACAACGTATCTTGAGAGATTACCGCAGCATGACAAACTTTTTATTCCGTTTATCATGTCAGGAGACCCTACACCAGAACTGACGATTAAGCTAGCACTCTTACTAGAGGAAGCGGGTGCATCCGTGCTGGAGCTAGGTGTGCCATACTCGGACCCCCTTGCAGATGGACCGGTCATCCAACGTGCCTCCAAACGGGCTCTGGCACATAAAATGACCATTACTGGCACCATGAAACTGGCAGGGGAAATGAGAAGAAGAGGACTGAAAATTCCGATCATCCTCTTTACGTACTATAATCCTGTGTTACAATTAGGGGAAGAGTCCTTTTTCGCTTTAGCGAAAGAAAATCAGGTGGATGGACTTCTCGTCCCTGATCTTCCATTTGAAGAAAGCGGACGAATACGGGAGAAATGTAGCGAACATGCTATAACATATATTTCATTGGTTGCTCCGACCTCCAAAAAGCGGATGAACACCATTACGGAGCATGCACAAGGATTTCTTTACTGTATCTCCTCGCTTGGAGTGACTGGAGTTCGCAAGGAATTTTCAAAAGAGTTATATTCTTTTCTTGAAGAAGTCAAACAAAAAAGTAAAGTTCCCACTGCAGTAGGATTTGGAATTTCAGAGAGTGATCACATAAAGACCTTAAAGCCGTATTGTGATGGTTTCGTGGTAGGAAGTGCACTCATTAAAATGATAGAAAAACGAGAAAAACTGTTTAAAGTTGATGAAGAAAATACCTTAAAGGAATTAAAACAAGAAATAGAGGAGCTTATTTCTCCACTTTTAGCAGAAAGGTGATTGTCGACAATGGATGTAAAAAAACAACTGCTTAACCTGACACCATATCAGCCAGGTAAAACGATGGATGAAGTGAAAAGGGAGTTAGGCTTAGAGAAAATAGTCAAACTTGCTTCCAATGAGAACCCTTATGGTTGCTCTCCTAGTGTAAAACAGGCGCTAGTAGAACAACTTGGAAAGGCTGCCACTTATCCGGATGGATACGCAAGAGAACTGAGAGAAACGCTTGCTTCTCATTCCGGCGTAAGCGAAAAGGAGCTCATTTTTGGTAATGGTTCCGATGAAATCATCCAGATTCTATGCCGTGCTATGTTGGAGCCAGGGAAGAATACGGTGATGCCCACCCCTTCATTCCCCCAATATAAGCACAATGCCATCATTGAAGGTGCCGAAATCAGGGAGGTTCCCCTGGAGGATGGATATCACCAGCTAGATGAAATGCTAAGGTCAATCGATGAGAATACAGCGATTGTGTGGTTGTGCAGCCCTAACAATCCGACAGGAACCTATATTAAAGAAGAACTATTGCTTTCATTCCTTGAAAAAGTACCTAGTAGTACGCTTGTTGTAGTTGATGAAGCGTATAAGGAATATGTAACCGCAGAAGACTACCCAGAAACCGTGAACCTGTTAAAGACTTATCCAAACCTTTTAATTACGCGTACGTTCTCAAAGGCTTACGGGCTTGCGAGCTTCCGTATCGGCTACGGAATAGCCAATGAAAAACTGATCAGCTTGGTTGAACCGGCAAGAGAGCCTTTTAACACAAGTTCCATGGCTCAAGCTGCTGCTAAAGTTGCGGTAGGAGATCAGGCATTTATAGAGGAATGCGTATCCAAGAATAAAGAAGGCCTTGAGCAGTATTATTCTTTTTGCCAGGAAATGAAACTTGCCTATTACCCATCTGAGGGTAATTTCATCTTGATTGATTTCCAGACAGATGCCGATGTACTGTTTCAGTACCTCATGAAAAAAGGATATATTGTCAGGTCAGGTAAGGCTTTGGGCTTTCCGACATGTCTCCGCATTACAGTAGGGACTCGGGAACAAAATGCAGAAATCATTTCCTTCTTGAAGGAATATAAAATGAAGCAAGCCATCTAATAGAGAGGAGATATCCTCTCTATTTACATATAGACATCAGGCGGTGAAGCGAATGAAGGGGAAAGTGATGATAATCGGGCTTGGGCTGATCGGCGGTTCCATAGCCCTTGCAATTAAAAAAGAGCATCCACTAGCACAGATAGTGGGATTTGATATCAATGAACAGCAGGCAAAGCTTGCGAAATCTTTGAAGGTCGTGGATGACTATTGTTCGTCCTATGAAGAGGAAGTGGCCGACGCTGACTTTATTGTCATTTCTGTACCGGTCATGCAGGCCAACGAAGTGTTAAAGCTTTTAAGTAGAATTGATTTTGTAAAACCACAGGTGCTCATTACGGACGTAGGAAGCACGAAAGGGAGTATCACATCACTTGCTGCTACTCTTTTTCCTCAGAAAAATGTTACCTTTATTGGAGGGCACCCGATGGCAGGCTCCCACAAAAGCGGGGTGATCGCTGCCAGGAGTCATTTGTTTGAAAATGCATTCTATGTCCTGACTCCATTTGATCAGGACGCGAACCCTAAGGAAATCGCCCTTACAAAAATGTGGCTGGCAGGAACGAAAGCCAACTTTATTACGATGTCTGCTACAGAGCATGACCTAGCGGCAGGCGTGATCAGTCATTTTCCACATGTAGTGGCTGCCGGGCTAGTCCATCAAGCGGAGGATATGCAAGGGAGCAATCCGTTTGTTTCAAGACTTGCGGCTGGAGGGTTCCGGGACATAACGAGGATAGCCTCCAGTAATCCAACAATGTGGAAAGACATCCTCATACATAACAAAGAAACCATTCTAACGCTCTTAGATCAATGGATGGAGCAAATGACGATGGTAAAAGATAACCTGACACAAAATAATGAAGACTTCTTGCTCGATTTTTTTAGAAAGGCAAAGGAGTTCCGTGACGGTCTGCCTGTTAAGGCGAAGGGCGCAATTCCTTCTTTTTACGATCTATATGTGGATGTACCGGATTATCCTGGTATCATTTCGGAAATCACCGGTATCCTCGCCAAAGAAAAAATCAGCATCACCAATATTCGCATCATGGAAACAAGAGAAGAAATCTATGGGGTGCTGAGGTTAAGTTTTCAATCCGAAGATGATCGTCAATCTGCAGAGGATTGCTTACGCAAATATACGATGTATGAAACCTATATTGTCTAGATAGGAGAGAAGAAAGATGAAGAAGCTTACAAACACAGCAAGCGGGTTGAAAGGGACTATCCAAATACCCGGCGACAAATCTATTTCCCACCGTTCGGTCATGTTCGGTTCCATGGCAAAAGGAAAAACGACCGTGGAGAATTTCCTTCCGGGTGATGACTGCCTAAGCACCATCAGCTGCTTCTCAAAGCTTGGAGTGACAATTGAACAGGATGGCACCAATGTAACGGTGTATGGAAAAGGCTTAGAGGGATTAAGTGAATCATCAGAAGTCCTGGACGTCGGGAACTCAGGTACGACAGCCCGCTTAATGATGGGGATATTGTCCGGCTTGCCTTTTCACTCGGTTTTGATTGGGGACGAGTCCATCGCCAAGAGGCCGATGAAGAGGGTGACAGGTCCACTGAGGGATATGGGTGCCAGAATTCAAGGTAATCAGGATGGAAACTTCACGCCAATCTCCATACAGGGTGGCGGATTAAGCGGACTTGACTACGTCTCACCTGTTGCAAGTGCACAGGTGAAGTCTGCCATCCTCTTGGCCGGATTACAGGCAAAAGGGGTAACAAGTGTGACCGAGCCTTTCAAATCACGTGACCATACCGAAAGGATGCTGCGGGCATTTGGAGTGGAAGTGAAAGAGGAGGAGGCAGGTAAGGTAAGTGTGGCAGGCGGTCAAGAACTCGTTTCCGACCTTCATATTGTAGTACCTGGAGATATTTCCTCTGCAGCGTTCTTCCTGGTTGCCGGAGCCATTGTACCTAATAGCAACGTGACCTTGCAAAGGGTTGGTCTCAATCTTACGCGTACTGGAATTCTCGAAGTGCTGAAAAACATGGGAGCAAGCCTTTCCTATTCAAATGTGGTAGAAGATGGACCTGAGCCTTATGCTGATATTACTGTGGAAACCTCCAGCCTTAAAGGGGTGGAAATTGGCGGTGATATCATCCCTCGCCTGATAGATGAAGTGCCGATCATCGCCCTGATGGCAACACAGGCGCAAGGAACAACAGTAATCAAGGGTGCTGAAGAGCTGAAGGTAAAAGAAACGAACCGAATTGACACAGTTGTGACCGAACTGAAAAAGCTCGGAGCGGATATCGAGGCAACAGAGGATGGCATGATCATCAAAGGGAAGACAAGGTTGCATGGTGGCACTCTTGATAGCTATGGCGATCACCGGATAGGCATGATGGGAGCCATCGCAAGTTTGATAGCCGAAGGGGAGACAGTGCTGGAAAATGATAAAGCAATTAATGTGTCCTACCCGATTTTCTTTGAGCATATGGAAAGTTTGAGAAGAGGTTAAGGTAAGTAAGAGTTTTGTTTGATTGAGGTCCACTTTGGGCCTCTTTTTATTGGTGAGATGGTAAGTTTTAGAGTCTGCCGAATCTATGGGTTTGGGAGGGAGTTGGAGATAAGGGGGTATATGGAGAGTTGGGGATGCTTAATGATACCTGTTCGCCCGTAAAATCGTATTATCGCCCGCATTTTCTAAAAGTCGCCCGGTAAATGTGGAAATCGCCCGTATTTTCTAAAAACCGCCCGTAAATCCTGATTTTCGCCCGTAAGCAACCGAGCATACCTATTTGGGGTATGCGTAACTCCCGCCCTCCCCTCATTCTAGTTTCCATCCCATCCCCATCAAGTAAGAAGCATATATCCTTATCCTTCCGCATAGCTTGTCTTAAGACGAATGTTAGAGGGGGATGCTATGGAATATATTATGGAAGCTGCAAATATGGTCAAGAATAAGAACACACTCCTCAAAAGCAACATACTCGTGAAAAACAATAAAATCCATTATATGAAAGAGGGACCCTTTACTAGTTCGCGGTCCATGAGAATGGATATTTCCCCCTATGTGCTGACACCAGGTCATGTCATGCTGGCAGATAACATTGAGCAAATGCCTTTTCAGGAATTTAAGCGATTCATTACAGAGAACTATTTGAAAAAAGGCTGTACAACCCTTCTCTCTTTAATTACCATCCAACGGGAACAAGATCTTTTATCTTCACTGAAAAAAGCTAAAACTATATTACTCAATAGCCCAATAGATTATTATTTTGCAGTAAGGATTCCCTTTCATAAGCTTACTGCTTCCTTTGTCCGACAATGCAGGCGGCTCAAGGTTTCGGCTGTCTTTCTGCAAATGGAGGATCATAGTGAACTTTCCTCTATACCTTGGGGATGGATTAAGGATGCCCTCTATCAATTCCCAATCACATTTCTTCCGTGTTGGCAGAACATCTCTCCAACTAAGAATGCGAAGAAGAAAAAAGAATGGAAAGCAATTATGAAAGAAGAGAGGTTGTCACACTCTGTCCATTGTCCTGAAGCAGGAAAGCCTCTTGATTTAGACCTTTTGATGAAAATTGGGATCTATCCAACAAAAGGAGATTTAAGGGTTGGTGGAGAATTAGACTATAATCTCTATTTGTCACCAGAAGGCCATATTATTGAAACAATTGAAAATCTGGATTATGATAGTCATATTCCAGAAGTTACAGTTCATAAAGGTACCATTATTAGAGTGGGTGAGAATGTATTGTTCCGACCCGGTTTCGGTAATGAATGTACGGTGACTATTCCTGGGCATTTCTTTTTAAATGAAAGCTCCCATAATGCCCAACTCTAGCGCCAGCTCCGGAGTACACTCTGGATTTTAAAACGAAGGGAAGTAGAATGTTGACTTACACAGTAATTGATCAAGCTCTAGAACTAATAGATAATGGAGAAATCGAAAAAGGACTTTCCTTGTTGAAAGAAAATGAAAAACTGTTCGGTGAAGAGGACCTCTTCCAGGCTGCACAAATCTATCAGCAACTCGGTATGCTTGAAGATGCGAAGGAACTTTTCAAGAATTTACTTTATCAGTTCCCGAATGAATCGGACCTGATCATTTCCTTGGCTGAAGTGCATATTGACCTTGATGAAGAGGATGAAGCAATGGCCTTGCTTGAAAATATCCAGGAAGAGGACGAGGTTTATGTCCAGTCCCTGCTCCTTTTGGCAGATCTTTATCAGGCACAAGGTCTTTTTGAAGTAAGTGAGCAAAAGCTTCTTGCTGCGAAAATGCTTGCCCCGAATGAACCTATCATTAGTTTGGCTCTAGGAGAATTGAATCTCTCCCAAGGGGATTATAAAAAAGCAATCCCTTATTATGAAGCTGTCATTTCCCATGAAGGGGACATGGACTTTTCCTTGGAAGAAAGGTTGGCAGAATGCTACAGTGCTACAGGTCAATTTGAGGAGGCAATGCCTTATTTCGACCAGGCCCTGCAGAAAGAGTTGAAAATTGACGTATTATTTCAATACGGATTTACCGCTTTTCAGGCAGGATTTTTCAAGACAAGTATCGAAAAACTTAATCAGGTAAAAGAATTGGATTACGAATACTCCTCTCTTTATCTGTATCTTGCAAAAGCATATGAGCACGAAGGATTATTGGAAGACAGCCTGCGCGTTGCAAAAGAAGGGTTAGCGGTGAATGAATATAACAAAGAGCTGCAGGTTTATGGAGCAAAGGTGGCAATGAAGCAGCAGAATGTTCAAGAGGCTGAAAGATTGTTGAGGGAAGCCATTGCCATTGACCCAGGTTATGTAGAAGCAGCTTTAACTCTAACGAAAATCTTCTTGCAGGAAGAACGCTATGAAGATGTTATAGACTGCCTTCAAGAGCTCATCAACTTTGGTGAAACGGATCCTCAATACGATTGGGACCTAGCTGTCGCATACCAGAAAACGGAAAAATATTCTGATGCATTAAACCATTACCGTCATGCATATACTTCTTTTAAAGATGACAGCAGCTTCCTTTATGATTATGCACACTTTTTATTAGAGGAAGGAAAACGTGAAGAAGCAAAGCCGCTTTTTGAGAAACTAATACAACTAGATCCAACCAACATAGAGTTGCAGGACCTGTATTTAAATTTACAAGAGTAGGGAATATTCTACGCAGAGGAGGGACGATAGTTGTGGCTACCCCTGTATCTGTCAACGAGAAGAAGGACTTTATAAGGTGGTTCTTGGGAAACTATCAGTTAAAAAGACGTGAATGTGTATGGATCTTAAACTATTTGATGAGTCATGACCAGTTGATGAAGAAAGTTCACTTTGTCGAGCAAGCCCAATTTTGCCCACGCGGTATTATCATGTCAACCCATTGTGTAGAAGAAGTGCCGTTCCGGTTCTATAAAGAAAATGTGATGACGACAGACGCCGAAAAATCCTTTCATGACATAAGACTTAATCGAGATGAGGATATTTACATCCAATTGAATTTCCGTTCTGTCTATCACTCGCCGCAATATGCTGCGGTTCTCGAAGATAACCCTTTCATGCCAAAGCAGTCCCAATTCAATGAGAAGGACCGGATCCTCGCAGAACGGATGCTAGAGGAGTCCATCTACACCTTCCAAAAAGAAAAGCTGCTTAAAATGATTGACGATGCCCTTGATCGCCAGGACGAAGAAGCGTTCCGAAAATTAACAAGTCAACTGAAGAGGTTATAGGTATTCTTAGCTGACCCCAACCATCCAGGTTGGGGTATTTATTATGTCATCAGGTATACACATTAAAATATTTGACCTCTACCTAGATAAAATCTATATTAAAAGGACGAGCAAAAATCCAAAAAGAAAGAGCTGAAAATCACTCATGAAATGGACAAGCAAAGATATCTCACAGTACGTACAATCTAAAGAATATATTGATACCGTTATCATTCCTCTAATTCCAATCAGCTTCAGCGACAACATCAAATCAATCGCATCCCATGGAGAATACATAAACATACTAAGTTATGAATTAGAAAGACAGTTTAAAGGGAGAGTAATATTATTACCGTCTTACACCTATGTTGAATCCGATCTACCGGAGAACAAAGTGAACCACCTTAATAACTTAACTCTACATATTAAAAAAGATAACATTAAACATGTCTTTCTTATGACATCTGATTCATCCTGGAGCCAGTTTGAAAAAGAATTAGAAGGAAAACTAGTCTGGTTGCCTGCCATTCCGCTTGAGGATATGGAAGAAAAGTACAAGCAAAAAATCATTCAAGATCAAATGAACCAACTTTTGCCGATGTTCATTCAAAAATGGCAGGATTAAAAGTACCAAAAATTGCACAAAATACCCCCAAAGGGACCCTTAAAGCAAAATGATATTAAAAAAGCAATAGAAATCAGAAAATATTTTTAGAGTATCTAAAATAAGTCACAACCTTGCCATTTTTTCGGGGCAGGAGATTATTGACCTTGGGACAAGATTGATATATCATGAGAATGTCCTAGTTTTCTATGTGTTATCATCTACTGTCCGTATGGACATAGTTCTTTCTATAGAGGGGGGAAAACAATGAGCGAGAAAAACCATCGCGTGTCTAGACGTCAATTTTTGAACTATACTCTTACTGGTGTAGGCGGTTTCATGGCAGCAGGTATGCTGATGCCAATGGTCCGTTTTGCGATTGATCCGGTACTAAAAGCGGGTGCAGACCAAGATATGGTCGCTGTTTGTGATGAAAGCGAACTAACTACAGAGCCGCAACGTTTTGACTTTAAAATCGATCAAGTTGATGCTTGGTACGAATCTGAAGAACCAAGATCTGCATGGATTTTCAAATCCGAAAAAGGTGATGTGATTGCACTATCACCTGTGTGTAAACATCTTGGCTGTACGGTGAACTGGGCTTCTGATCCTAACAACCCAGAAATGTTCTTCTGTCCGTGCCACTATGGTTTGTACTACAAAAATGGTGACAACGTACCTAATACTCCACCACTTGCTCCACTTGATGTGTATCAACACAAAGTGGAAGATGGTAAAGTATATCTAGGTAGCGCGAAACCTAAAGGGGAGGCGTAATAATTGTTAAATAAGATTTATGACTGGGTTGACGAACGATTAGATATTACGCCGATGTGGCGCGATATCGCTGACCACGAGGTTCCTGAGCACGTAAACCCAGCACATCACTTCTCCGCATTTGTTTATTGTTTCGGTGGATTGACGTTCTTCGTAACAGTTATCCAAGTATTATCGGGAATGTTCCTGACCATGTACTATGTTCCGGATATTAAAAATGCGTGGGAATCCGTTTATTATCTTCAAAATGAAGTAGCGTTCGGTCAAATCGTCCGCGGTATGCATCACTGGGGAGCTAGTTTGGTTATCGTAATGATGTTCTTACATACACTACGTGTTTTCTTCCAAGGTGCATATAAAAAACCTCGTGAGCTTAACTGGGTTGTAGGAGTACTAATCTTCTTTGTCATGTTAGGCCTTGGTTTCACAGGTTACCTATTACCTTGGGATATGAAAGCGTTATTCGCTACAAAAGTAGGTCTTGAGATTGCTGCAGCAACACCGATCATCGGGGATGCAGTGAAGACATTACTTGCCGGACACCCTGAAATTGTCGGTGCACAGACTTTGACTCGTTTCTTTGCGATTCATGTATTCTTCTTGCCGGCTGCCCTTTTCGGATTAATGGGAGCTCACTTCGTCATGATCCGTAAGCAAGGTATTTCTGGACCGCTATAAGATTCATTATTTTTGATAACAAAGGAGGGGAACCTATATGCATAGAGGAAAAGGTATGAAGTTTGTTGGCGACTCCCGTGTCCCAGCAGTACGAAAACCTAATATCCCAAAAGACTACTCAGAGTTTCCTGGTAAAACGGAAGCATTCTGGCCAAACTTCTTGTTGAAAGAATGGATGGTTGGTGCGGTTTTCTTAATCGCATTCCTATGCTTGACTGTCGCTCATGAGCCGCCTCTAGAGCGTATCGCAGATCCAACTGACACTGCGTATATCCCATTACCAGACTGGTACTTTTTATTCTTATATGAATTACTTAAATATCGTTATGCAGCTGGACCATACACTGTAATCGGTGCTATGATCATGCCTGGTCTTGCGTTTGGTGCATTATTACTTGCTCCATTCCTAGATCGCGGACCAGAACGTCGCCCAAGTAAGCGTCCAATTGCAACTGGTTTAATGCTACTAGGTATCGCATCTATCTTCTTCTTAACTTGGCAGTCTGTAGATTCTCATGACTGGGAAGCTGCTGCAGAGCAAGGGGAAATCACAGATGAGCTAGACATTGAAATTGACATGGAGGCAGAAGGATATACAATCCTTCAGGAAAATACATGTCTATCATGTCACGGAGACAACCTGCAGGGTAACCCTGGAATGGGTCCGAACTTACTAGATAACCCGGATAGAACTGCTGAAGAGTATGCTGATATCGCGGTTAATGGTATTGGTGCAATGGGAGCTGGTATCTTTAAAGGTACAGATGAAGAGCTTCAAGTTCTTGCTGACTACCTAGTTGAAATGAATGAACTTGCTGCGGAAGCAGAATAATGAGAAAGCTGGCTAATTTAGCCAGCTTTTTTGTATAATGGAAACATCTACTGATGAAAAGTGAGGATATAGCATGTTAACTTGGTTTATACACCTACTTAAAACACCAGTGATGTTATGGCTGGTATTGATAATCAACGCATTAGGTACAATCTATGGTTACATCTGGTATGGGTATCAACTGGAACAAACACCTGCCATCTTTCTTATTTTCGTTCCGGACAGTCCCACCGCAAGTCTGTTTTTCTGCTTTGTGCTTGTGGGGTTTATTTTAAAAAAGAATTTCAGGCTTTTTGAAGCATTGGCGATTATAACACTTGTGAAATATGGAATCTGGGCGGTAGTAATGAATATTTTAACGCTCTTTGAGACGGGCTACTTGCCGATAGAAGGCTATATGCTGATTGTTTCCCATGGTGCGATGGCTGTCCAAGGTGTATTATATAGCCCATACTATCGTTTTAAGTTATGGCATCTTGTTGTAGCCGGGGTTTGGACTTTACATAACGATGTTATCGACTACGTATTCAAAATGATGCCTTGGTATGGCAGTCTCATGAAATATTTACCACAAATCGGCTATTTTACGTTCTGGCTTAGCATATTTTCCATTGCGGTCGCGTATTATTTCTCGTTAAGGCAAAACAGAATGAAGATATCGTTTGATTAATGTTCTAACCTTGTCCACTCTCTCATAACATTTAGTAGAGAATATGGGAGGGACAAGCGATGAAAGCAAAAAAACTTATAATTGCCATACTACTAATACTACTTATATTTCCTACTGGAATAAAGGCGCACTCTCATGAACCACTGCAGCCTTTTGCGCTTAACTTCATCATGGATGATGCCCTTCAACTTGTAAAAACGGAGAGATACGTGGAGGCCCATAATCTGCTCGATATATTTTCCGATGAATTTACAAAACTCATGGTTGCCAATCAGCAGATTCCGATGTCAGAAGTGCGAATCATTTCGGTTGCACATCAGCAATCACTTAGTTCTTTAAGTGATGTGACCCTTCCTCATGAGGAGAAGGTGAGGGCTGTCATCAGATTACGTCTTGCAATGGATGCGATGACATCTGAGCATCAACCAATGTGGGTGGAGATGGAAGACACCATAGTGATGACGTTTCAACAACTAAAGGACTCTGTTGACACTCGTGACAGCGATTCATATGAACAGTTATATAGACGTTTGCTGCTTGAATACGATATGATCCATCCAAGCATTAGACTCGATGTCAAGCCTGAACATATCCAGAAGGTTGATGCTCACATCGACTATTTGGATAAAAATAGACAAGCATTACTTTCCCATACTGAGGAATTCGATGATATGGAAGTGATTGAAGCGGACTTGAAAGCACTCTTTCGAGAGTTGAAAGAGGATGAAACAGATCCGTCGCTATTGTGGGTAATGATATCCACAGGAAGCTTTATTTTGCTGACGCTGTCCTATGTAGGCTTCCGTAAGTACTTAGGTGCGAAGAAGCTGGAGATGCGCAAAAAGCTTAAAGATTGACAGGGATAAAAAAGAACAAATAAAATAATCCTAATAGGAAGACTATATTTAGCGGATTTAAAGCTAAGGAGGGACTTACTAATGGGATTAGGAATGTATCTGATCTATTTCGCTGTCTTACTGATTGTCCCGTTGTGGGCACAGTCTAGAGTAAAGAGCTCTTATAAAAAGTACTCCAAAGTTGCTTCCTCTTCAGGAATGCCTGGAGCAGAGGTCGCACGAAAAATATTACATGATAATGGGATTTACGATGTGAATGTTGAGGAAACAAGAGGACATTTGACCGATCACTATGATCCAAGGTCGAAAACTATCCGGTTGTCCTCCCATAACTATCATGGCAATTCCATCGCTGGTGCAGCGATTGCAGCGCATGAAGTTGGTCATGCGATCCAGGACAACCAGGATTACGCCTTTCTACGCTTCCGCCATTCGCTTGTGCCTGTAGCAAGTCTGGGTTCGAATATGTCATTTTTCCTTATATTCGCGGGACTCATTTTTGGAGCAAGCAACCTGATTCTTGTCGGAATCATTTTCATGGCAGCTGCGGTATTGTTCCAGCTAGTCACACTGCCGGTGGAGTTTGATGCTTCCAACCGGGCGATGGATCAGGTAGTATCACTTGGTATCATCAATAACTACGAGGAACGTGAAACCAAGAAAGTATTGAATGCTGCCGCATTGACCTATGTTGCAGCAGCTGCTGTGGCAGTGGCCGAGTTGACGAGGTTTATATTGATATATTTGGGAAGTCGGGAATAGAATAGGTAGATGATTTTGTAGATGGAGCAGCCCTTTTTTGGGCTGCTTTTTGGCTATTAAGTGGAATAATTGATGTTGATGGTTGAAGACAATCTCGAGTGGATTTTGCGGATGAGATTGTCATTACAAGGGTCATAAAGACAATCTCGAGAGTATTTTCCGATTGGAATTGTCATTATAACAATCACGAAGAAAACTGAAGTGATTTTCCAAGAAATAAGGCCTTCATCGCCTCGATGAAGACCTTTTACAAAAGAAACAGTCAGCCAATGACAGAAAAACTTACCGCTCCACCGGATTCTTGTTCTCATCCAGTGTAAAACCTTCGCCAAGCACATCATGCACATCGCTGACTGCAACAAATGCATGCGGATCAACGGAAGTGATGACATTTTTCAGCTTGACCAACTCATTCTTCGCAACTACACAATAGAGGACGTTCCGCTCCACCTTTGAAAAGGAACCTTGTCCACGCAGGATAGTGACTCCGCGGTCCATCTCCTGATGAACTTTAGAAGCTATCTCTTCATGCTTATCAGAAATGATGGTTGCACCCTTGGCGGCATAAGCACCCTCCTGCATGAAGTCAATCACACGTGCCGCAACAAACACTGCCACAAGTGTATACATCGCTTCCTGGTAGGTTAGATACATGATGAGTGACAGTACGATGACCACTGCATCAAACAAGAACATCGCTTTCCCCATGCTCCATCCAATATACTTGTGGGCAAGTCGTGCGATGATGTCCACTCCACCGGTAGTTCCTCCATATCTGAAAATGATACCAAGACCAATACCGATGAACACCCCGGCAAACAATGCCGCCAACGTCAAATCATCTTCAAGGGGCGGGAACATTAACGGAACCCTTTGGAAGATCCATAAGAAAAGGGACAAACTGAATGTTCCGATCAGCGTATAGAAGAACGTGTTTCTTCCAAGCAACTTCCAGCCGATGAAAAATATCGGGATGTTAAGCAATAGATTTGTATAGGAAGGATCGAATCTAAAAAGAAAGTATAAAAGCAGGGTAATACCGGTAAAGCCGCCTTCTGCAAGATTGTTTTGCATATTAAAATTTACTAATCCAAATGCGAAGATGGCAGATCCAATTAAAATGTAAATGATATTTTTGATTTTTAAGCCTTTTAACATGGTGAACCTCCAAGACCTAGATAGTTTACAACCTCTCTATTATAATAGACAGAAAGAAGATAAGTAAATGAGAATTAAATTTACGGTCTGTAGATTTCTGTTTTGTTCAGACAAGCTCAAACATTTGTCAAATGATAGGGTTTTAGCTAACATGATAAAGTGAGGTGAGAAGTGTATGAGTGAGAAGACAATGCAACAAATGCAAAAGGAAGTGGATGATTATATCTCCCAGTTTAAAGAAGGTTATTTCAGTCCGTTGGCGATGCTTGCGAGAATGACGGAGGAACTTGGGGAATTATCTCGTGAGGTCAACCACTTTTACGGAGAAAAGCCGAAAAAGAGTACAGAAAAAGAGAATACAGTAGAGGAAGAGCTAGGTGACATGCTGTTTGTCATGATTTGCTTCGCTAACTCCTTGAACATAGATTTACAAGAAGCGCACGACCGGGTTATGGAGAAGTTCCAGACACGGGATAAAGATAGATGGACAAGAATTGAGGAGGAAGAGAAATAATGGACAACATCAAGATAATACTTGCTGGACCGCGTGGACGCATGGGGCGTGAAGCGGTGGATTTAATACATAATGTGGATCATTTTCAATTAGTGGCATGCCTGGATCGGGTGAACGAGGGGAAGATGCTTTCCGAGGTGGACGGATTTCCATCCATTGAGGCACCTATTTATAGTGATCCGGAAAAATGCTTTCAAGAAGTGGAAGCTGATGTGCTGATAGATTTGACCACACCTGAAATCGGGAAAATCAATACGAAACTTGCTGTGGAGTATGGAATTCGACCAGTTGTCGGTACGACCGGATTTAATGAAGAGGAACTTCAGGAATTGACGGAGCTTGCCGAGTCAAAAAAAGTGGGGGTCATCATTGCCCCGAACTTTGCTGTAGGAGCCATATTGATGATGAAATTCGCACAGATGGCGGCAAAGCATTTTCAAGACGTGGAAATCATGGAATTGCATCATGATCGAAAATTGGATGCACCATCTGGGACCGCAATCAAGACAGCTGAACTGATATCCAAGACAAGGGAGCCGAAACGCCAAGGTCACCCAGAGGAAGAAGAAACGATCACAGGGGCAAGAGGGGCTGAAACGAAAGACGGTATCCGCATTCATAGTGTCAGACTTCCAGGTCTCGTTGCACACCAAGAGGTGATGTTTGGTGGAGAAGGACAATCCTTGACGATACGACATGATTCCTACAATCGTGCAAGCTTCATGTCAGGGGTAAAATTGTCTGTAGAAACTATCGTGTCTTTGGAAGTACTGGTATACGGGTTGGAAAATATCATTGAGTAACGGGGGAAACGGTCATGAAGGTAGCGTTAATTGCACACGATAAGAAAAAACCGGATATGATTCAATTTGCTACGGCTTATAAAACGGTACTAGAAAAGCACGAAATTTTTGCTACAGGAACGACAGGTCTAAGGATTTCCGAAGCAACTGGGTTATCTGTTCATAGATTTCAATCTGGACCACTTGGTGGAGATCAGGAGATTGGAGCGTTGATTGCACAGAACAAGATGGACATGGTCATTTTTTTCCGAGACCCATTGACTGCTCAGCCGCATGAACCAGATGTCACTGCTTTATTGAGGTTGTGTGACGTTTATTCTATTCCGCTAGCTACCAATATGGGGACTGCTGAAATATTAATTCATGGTCTTTCAAGGGGAGAGCTCGGTTGGAGAGAAATTGTACATGGCAAAGAGGCGGAACCCAATGACTGATCAACTGGATATCCTCGCATTCGGGGCTCATCCCGATGATGTGGAGATTGGAATGGCCGGTACCCTTGCTAAATACAAAGAACAAGGCTATACAACCGGAATCTGTGATTTGACCTATGCGGAAAGGTCATCCAATGGAACTGTTGAAATCAGGCAGAAGGAAGCAAGTGAAGCTGCTAAGGTCCTCGAATTGGATGCACGCATTCAGCTTTCATTGCCAGATAGAGGTCTGTTTATGAAAGAAGAATACATACTAGAGATTGTATCTGTCATTAGAAAATACAAGCCTCGCCTTGTATTTGCCCCTTTTTATGAAGATCGCCATCCTGACCATGGGAATTGTGCCAAATTAGTGGAGGAAGCTGTATTTTCTTCAGGTATCAAACGAGTGGAAGATTCTATGGTGCAAAGCGCACATAAACCGGAGAATCTTTATTTTTATCAGATAAACGGGTTGCATAAGCCGGAATTCTATATTGATATTACAAACCAGATTGATAAGAAGACGAAGGCGCTTGAAGTCTATACAAGCCAGTTTGAAAAAAATCCCGATGGAGTGGACACACCGTTGACCAACGGGTATGTAGAGGCGGTCATCAGCCGTGAACGTGCATATGGAAAACAGGTTGGCTCCATGTATGCGGAAGGATTTTTTGCAAAAGGACCACTTGTCCTAAATTATGATTTATTAGGTGGGATTTAATTGAAATTGAAAATTGGCATTACCTGCTATCCAACGGTAGGAGGATCAGGGGTAATTGCAACGGAATTGGGGAAGCTTTTGGCGGAGAAGGGGCATGAGATCCATTTCATTTCCTCGAGCATGCCATTTCGACTAAATAAAGTGTATAGCAATATCTACTACCATGAGGTGCAGGTGAACCAATATTCCGTTTTCCAGTATCCACCTTACGATTTGGCATTGGCAAGTAAGATGGCAGAAGTGGCAAAACGGGAAAAACTGGATCTGTTACATGTACACTATGCGATTCCACATGCGGTGTGTGCGTATCTGGCAAAAAAAATGACAGATGATCAATTGAAGATTGTAACAACCCTTCATGGGACAGATATTACGGTTTTGGGGTATGATCCATCATTAAACGATATGATCCGATTTGGAATTGAGGGGTCGGACGTGGTGACGGCTGTATCCGAGTCACTAGTTCAACAGACATATGATTTACTCCAACCGAAAAAGGCAATTCAAACTGTTTATAACTTTATAGATGAGCGTGTATATTACAAAAAGGACACTCAGGACCTAAAAGGGCAATATGGAATAGCAGAGGAAGAGAAAGTCATCATCCATGTCTCTAATTTTCGTAAAGTGAAACGAGTACAAGATGTAGTGAGATCCTTCCACCTTATTGAAAAGCAGGTTCCATCCAAGCTGTTGCTTGTCGGCGATGGACCAGAAATATCGGTCGTATGCAACCTTGTGAGAGAACTGGGGCTAAAAGATAAAGTGCTGTTTCTTGGAAAGCAGGAGAACCTGGAAGATCTGTACTCCATCAGCGACCTTATGCTTCTTTTATCTGAAAAGGAGAGCTTTGGCCTTGTATTACTGGAAGCGATGGCGTGTGGCGTTCCTTCTGTCGGAACAAGAATTGGAGGGATTCCGGAAGTGATTGACAATGGCAAGACCGGTTTCCTGAGTGATGTGGGTGATGTAGAAGACATTGCAAAAAATGCTATTAAGATTCTGGGTGATACTACTTTACATACTACTTTTGCTGAGAATGCCATCACGAGGGTAAAAGAGCACTTCAGCTCTCAGAGAATAGTGGAACAGTACGAAGATATGTACAAGCAATTAATCGATAACCCAAGTGAAAGTTGAGGGAGAAACGATGAACAAACCCTTCCATCAAGGTATTCTAATTATTGAACGTCTAGAAGAAAACGGACATGAGGCTTACTTTGTGGGGGGCTCTGTTCGTGATACCTTAATGAATAGAGTGATAGGTGACATAGACATTGCGACTTCTGCCACTCCGGAAGAGATTCAGGCCCTTTTTCCAAAAACGATTGATGTTGGAGCAGAGCATGGAACCATCATCGTTGTTACCTCAGATCAGGAAAGCTATGAGGTGACGACATTCCGGACAGATGGAACCTATACGGATAACCGGCATCCTGACAACGTGACGTTTGTGAAGAGCCTGGAGGAAGATCTGAAGCGCAGGGACTTTACCATGAATGCAATAGCGATGACAAAGAACGGGAAAATCCTCGACCCGTTCCATGGGGAAAGTGATATTAAAAGAAGAGTGATTCGTACAGTGGGGAAAGCAACAGAGCGATTCAAAGAAGATGCCTTACGAATGTTGCGTGCCGTTCGCTTTTCCAGTCAATTGTCATTTTCCGTGGAGGCGGATACGTTTTTGGGCATCCAGAAAGATCGAGCCCTGTTGGAGATGGTTTCCGTTGAAAGGAAAACGATGGAAATGGAGAAACTCCTGAAAGGACAAGGCGTTAAAAATGCGCTCGAGCTTTTGGTGACAACCGGGCTTTATGCATTCCTCCCTCATTTTGGTGAGAAGGGGAATAGGTTGCGAGACCTTGCTAAATTACCTGTATATGAGCTGAAAAGCCGTTCAGCCCTTTGGACGTTGTTGGTTATTGTCTTAGAAATGGACGATGCGAAAGGTTTCTTGAACAGTTGGAAACTGCCGAAAAAGGTGAGTAAGTCTGTTCAGGAGAATCTGAACGTGATCAATCAATACAAAGAAAAGGGATGGGCTAAAGAAATTATATACAGATCAGGCCTTGAGCAATCTTTAGAGGCTCATCAAGTGATGCGGGTTCTAGGATGGGACAAACTAGGGTCAAGTATCCAAATCCAAAAAATATACAATTCTCTGCCTATTCACAGTCTAAAAGACATCGTTATTGATGGTCATGACCTTATAAAGATAGCAGGAGAGAAACGAGGAAAATGGATTGCCATGCTATATCAGGATTTGGAAATGGCATTGGTTCATGAGGAACTACAAAATGAAAGAGCGGCTTTGAAGGAGTGGGTATGTAATTGGCTACAGAAATACGATCAAAACTATTGAAAATGTTTACGGATATAGAGGGGGATTTTCTTTCAGGGCAGAAAATCAGTGAAGAACTAGGTTGTTCAAGAACGGCGGTTTGGAAGCATATTGAAGACTTGAGGCAAGAGGGCTATGAGCTCGAGGCAGTGAGAAGAAAAGGATACCGGATTAAGACCATTCCAGATAAGATCTCGCACAATGAAATTTCGTTGGGATTGAAAACGGAAGCCCTCGGTCGGAAAATCCATTTTGAGGAATCGGTCACTTCTACCCAAAAGATCGCACATCAGTTAGCGCATGATGGCGCACCGGAAGGAACCTTGATTGTTGCAGAAGAACAGACCTCCGGTAGAGGAAGATTGAGCAGAGCTTGGCATTCACCAAAGCACACAGGCGTCTGGATGAGTTTGATCCTTCGCCCCAATCTGCCTCCTGCAAAAGCTCCTCAACTGACATTATTGACGGCAGTGGCGATCACACAAGCCATCGAAGACGTGACGGGATTGCGTCCGGATATCAAATGGCCGAATGATATTCTGATTTATAAAAAGAAGACAGTCGGAATTCTGACCGAAATGCAAGCGGAAGCGGATAAAATCAATTCCGTCATTATTGGAATGGGGATAAATGTCAATCAGGCATTGGAGCATTTCCCGGAAGAGCTTCATTCCATTGCCACCTCCTTGTCCATTGAACTTGGAGAATCTGTGAATCGTGCTGAGCTTATCCAGACCATTCTAGTCAAGTTTGAGACACTGTACCATAAATACTTGGAGCATGGATTTTACCCGATTAAACTGCTATGGGAGTCCTATGCCATCAGCATCGGTAAGAGAATCATCGCCCGGACAATTACAGGAACTTTGGAGGGTGAAGCAAAAGGAATCACAGAAGATGGAGTTCTGATGTTAGAAGATGACCAAAAAGTGATTCACTATATTCACTCAGCAGATATACAAATTGGAAGCGATTAAATGATGGCATCTTTTCCAAACATATTCTATAATAGTTGAGATGGGCAGTATCTTTCAGAACTGCACCTGACCATTGTATTACCATGAAAACAACCAACCGAATATCTGCCTTGATCCAAAGGACTGGGACAGAGGGATTGAACTGAATTTGTTTTTTATTGCTATCCAACCATCCTTCTTTCGCATGCGCAAAAGAAGGATTTTTTCGGTTCATTTCCTCTCCTTATTAAAAAAGGAGGAAGGAAAATGAAAACTACGTCTGATTTTTTGAAAATGAAAAAGAATGATGAGAAAATCGCCATGTTAACCGCATACGACTACCCATCCGCCAAGCTTGCAGAAGAGGCGGGAGTGGACATGATTCTCGTAGGTGACTCCCTCGGGATGGTTGTCCTTGGTTACGAATCTACTGTTCCTGTTACAGTGGAGGATATGATCCATCATACGAAAGCGGTAAAACGTGGCGCACCCTCTACCTTTGTTGTTACCGATATGCCATTTATGTCCTATCATCTATCCATGGAAAACACCCTTTTAAATGCCAAAAGGATTGTACAGGAATCTGGGGCGCATGCACTTAAAGTCGAAGGGGGAGGGGAAGTGTTCCATGTCATCTCCTCGCTTACCAGTGCAGGAATCCCCGTGGTGGCACACCTTGGTCTTACTCCCCAATCAGTCGGAGTTCTTGGTGGCTACAAAGTACAAGGGAAAGATGTGGAAAGTGCGAAGAAGATGATAATTGATGCAAGGACCGCTGAGGAAGCAGGTGCGATGGCTCTAGTCTTGGAATGCGTGCCAAAGCAGCTTGCGAGGGACATTGCCGCACAACTTTCCATTCCCGTCATCGGAATTGGAGCAGGTGTGGATGTGGACGGCCAGGTACTTGTGTACCATGATGTGGTCAAATATGGAGTAGATCGTGTACCAAAGTTTGTGCAATCATATGCGGACTCCCAAACATTGATGAAGGACGGCTTGCGTCAATATGTAGAGGAAGTGAAAGATAAAGCATTTCCTAAAGCGGAACATAGTTTTACCATGAAAGAGGAGACTTTGCATCGACTATATGGGGGATAAGTAGCGTGGAAATTGTAAAAAAAATTAAAGACATGCAGCATGTCATAAAAATAGAGAAGCAAAAAGGCAAAAAGATCGGCTTTGTACCCACAATGGGCTTTTTGCATGAAGGACATCAGACATTGCTTAAGGAAGCAAGCGAACATAATGATGTCGTTGTGTTGAGCATATTTGTCAATCCTTTGCAATTTGGACCCAATGAAGATTTCGATGCCTATCCCCGAGATAGAAAACGGGATGAGGAAATTGCTAAGGACCTTGGAGTTGACTATCTGTTCTATCCGAGTGTGGATGAAATGTACAAAGCAGAACGGACAACCATTATTAAAGTGGAAAAACGAGTAGATGTTCTTTGCGGAAAGCATCGCTCAGGACATTTTGATGGGGTAGCAACCGTCGTTATGAAGCTCTTTCAAATTGTCACACCGGATACGGCTTATTTTGGAATGAAAGATGCTCAACAGGTTGCGGTGATAGATGGCCTCATAAACGATTATCATCTACCTGTGGAGTTGGTTCGAGTAGGTACGGTCAGGGAGAACGACGGTCTGGCGAAAAGCTCAAGAAATGTGTACCTGAACGAATTCGAGAGAGAAAAAGCTCCATACCTATATAAAGCTCTGATCTTCGGTAAAAAGCTGATTGAAAAAGAGGAAATGGCAATTGGTGATATAAAGAAGAAAATAGAGGAATTTATCACACTTCATACTGGAGTCCAAGCGGAATACGTGGAAATCTACGCATACCCTACCCTTCAGGAAGTAAAAACGCCATTGGAAGAGGAGAACATCATTATTGCTCTGGCAGTTAAGTTCTCAAAAGCTAGATTAATTGACAACATTGTCTTTTCATACAATAAGGGGGAATAACAAGTGTTTCGTACATTAATGAATGCAAAAATACACCGTGCCCGAGTAACGGAATCCAACTTGAACTATGTCGGGAGTATTACAATTGACGAAGATATTCTGGAAGCGGTTGGTATGGTACCAAACGAGAAAGTCCAGATTGTGAACAACAACAATGGCGCCCGCTTTGAAACCTACATCATTCCAGGTAAAAGAGGCGGGAAAGAATTTTGCCTAAATGGTGCGGCTGCGAGACTAGTTCAAGAAGGCGATGTCATTATCGTCATTTCTTATGCAATGATGGCAGAGGAAAAAGTGAAAGAGCATCAACCTAAAGTTGCTGTCATGAACGAATATAATGAAATTGTCGAGATGCTTGGTACAGAGCCTGCTGCCACTATCATGTAGCCATTATCAGGATACATTAACTTTTAATGAACCCCCCTTGTGAATAGGGGGTTTTTCTATTAGATCAATGGGAAAAATAAAAATACGTATTTTTTTCATATGGTGTCTATGGTACCTTTTATATAGATTCTTTTCAGATGTAATGAGGTGTAGTTAAATGAAACAGCGATTTGTGGTTCTCGACTTGGAAACGACAGGGAATTCCCCGAAGAAAAATGACAAAATAATACAAGTTGGCGCTGTTTTAATTGAAGATGGCGAAATAGTCGAGCGTTTTTCAAGCTTTGTAAATCCGGAATGTGCCATTCCTCCATTTATTGAGCAGTTAACGAATATTAAACAGGAAATGGTTGACCGTGCTCCAACCTTTCAGCAAATTGCACCGATGTTGAATGAAATGCTGGCAGGGTCTTCTTTGGTGGCGCACAATGTCCCGTTTGACCTGTCATTTTTGCAACATGAATTGAGATCAAGTGGCTTTCCTGCCTTTTCTGGAAACACCTTTGATACAGTGGAACTAGCAAGAATTCTGCTACCGACTCAAAAAAGTTATAAATTAACAGATCTGTCCATCTATTATCAGCTTAATCATGATAATCCGCATAGAGCAGATAGTGATGCAGAAGCCACCGCAATTATCTTCCTAAAGCTATTGGAGAAGATTAACAAGCTTCCTCCCGTCACAGTAAATCAGTTACATACATTTTTACATACGATGAAAAGTGACATTTATCTATTGTTTCAAACAGAAGGCAGCATCATACCCGAAGATTATGTTTTATACGACGATAAGCTTGTTGTTAAAAAGATCAGAGTATATAGTCTTAAGCAAAAAGACCAAAACAAAAAGAAGTTCCTAGATCAAGTTTTGACACTGCTGAAGCCGGTGGGGAAGGAAGTGAGTAATCTTCTTGAATCCCGTCAACATGGGCTGTTGGAATTACCTCCATCTGAAGCCAAAAAGATAAATCATGTATGGGGCGCAATAGTGTTTGCTCTTCAACAAAACAAACAGGTTGCCATTTCTTCTGTCACATCGGATACAAAGCGGACCCTAGAAAAGCTGGTTCACAAAATCAATCGGGAATCCGTGTCCTTTCTTTCTGAAATCAAAGGGAAATTCTTTTATCTAAGTCTGTCTAGGTTCTCTGCAGCTCTAGAAGAGGAAGATGATAATTATGATGCAGTCCTGACTAAAGCACAGATTCTTGTATGGTTGACGGAGACAGATACAGGGGACATGGAGGAACTTTCCCTTTCATCTGGTGGAAGGTTGTTATGGGATGCGATAAACTGCTCATACGGAAGAACGAAGAGACAGGAGAAAGAAGATTTATGTTTTTATCAAAATGCTGTAAGAAGAATGGATGGATCTTATGTAATTTTTACCAATCATCAATTTCTCGCAAAGGAAATTTGGAAGCAGGATATTTTTAAGGGATTGGATTATTTTCTAGTGGAGGATGCTAATTTTTTTCAGCACAATGTGAGCAGATTCCTCGGTAAACAAATAAGCTACCTGGATATATATTTTGCTCTGACAAAACTAAAGGAAACGTCCATAGTTATGCAGGCAAAGGAAGAACTGGATGAAGCATTTAGGATGATTAGAAGCTATTGCCTTTCAAGGACCAAGAAAAGCCATCAAAGATCCATTTATAGATATGACCTGTTGAAAGAGAGTTCCCCTGGCTGGTTTGCCGTCCTCGAAGCGGCACAGCGTCTTTGCATGAAGCTGACAGAAGTTCTCATTTCTTTGGAAAAGCGAGGTGTAGAAATGGGAATCCATCATGAATCTGACCTCCTTCCATTAAAACAAATGAGGGACACATTCCATTCCCTCTTATTTGAGAAGAGGAACAATGCGCTTACTTGGTTTGATGTCTTGGCAAAGGGTGCTAAGAATTCCGTCACGATCTATGAGGAGCCCATCGACATTTCACAGAGCCTAGCAGAAAAGTTCTACCAGCAAAAAAGCAGCGTCCTTTTTATTTCACAGGCAATGAGTGTAGATAATCGATTCGATTATATGGTAGAAGAGCTTGGATTGACCGATTTTTATCCTAAAACGGTCACTTATGAAGCAAATGAAGGGTTTGGCTATCCTGGTGTGTTTATACCGACAGACATGCCGACCATTACAAGGGGGAAAAATGAAGCCTTTATCCAAATGGCAGCCATCCAAATAAAAGAGATACTGGAAGAAAAGGGAGGGAGGATCCTTGTCACTTTTTCGTCGCTTGAAATGCTAGCTGCAGTCTACCAGGAAATCAAGTCCCTACCTAATTCCGAGGAAACAGTGGTTGTAAGTCAAAGCAGCATGACAGGAGGAAAACAGAAGATTCTCAAGGCAGCCTCCAATTTTGAAAAATCCATTCTGCTAGTGTCGAACAGCTTTCTCGAAGAAGTATCCCTGACTGATGAAACTATAGACACATTGGTGGTAATCCGTTTGCCTTTCAAAGCGATGGACGAACCGCTGATGGCAGCTAGGATTGCTAATGTGGAAGGACAAGGGCGTAATTCATTTACAGATGTTTCCCTGCCAATTGCCGTTTTGAGATTTAAGAAAATGGTTGGCGTGTTCCTAGAAGAAGGCGGATCAAAAGATATATTTATTTTTGACAGGAGAGTGGTGGATAAACGTTACGGCCGTTCGTTTATAGACGCCATTCCAAATGCAATCGTTAGAAAAGATTCATTTTTTTCCTTGTTGAATAGTATGAATTAGTGCCTTTTTAGTTAGGTTAATACAGTATATTCATAACTAAGAAGTGGAATGGATGAACTTAATGTGGAATATGATGACCATTTGTTTAATGCTATTCAATTGGGGGATATTTCAGCCAGAACTCCCTCATGATGTGGAGCGAATTCATTTAAATTTAACCAAAAATGAAATAGCCTTCACATTTTTTGATTTATCACAAGGTGAAAGTACATTGATACAATCAGGTACAGGGGACAATATTCTTCTTAATACCGGTGGGCCGGAAGCAGGGGAAGAGCTATTATATTATCTCGATATTTACGGCGTCGAAGAGCTGACTTCTGTTATTGTCACAAGTGAGGCAGATGAATATATCGGCAATTTGCAAAGTTTGGTAAAGAATGTACAAGTTAATAATGTCGTATTACCTGATTCTTCCTTTGACCTTCCCATACAAATAAAGAATGTCACATGGAAAGTCGGGAAAATGGATGAACTATTACATGGCCTAACATGTGAAGTCCTGAGTAAAGGAAGCAAAGACGATCATTTTGCCATGGACTTATTATTGGAATACAAAGGCACATACATTCTTTACATGACCAGCGCAAAAGAAGAAGTAGAAGCCAACCTCATGAAAGATAAAGATTTAAGTGTAGTAAACATCCTGAAAGTGGGGGATTTCGGCAGTCCTTCCGGTACGACAGAAGCTTTTCTGAAGGAATGTGATCCCCAAGTTGCCATAGTATTCCATAAGAACCAACAAAAAGGAATAACGGACGTATTGGAACGCCTCCATGAGACATGGATGGACATCTATCAGACCCGTCAGGTAGGAAATATTTCTGTGAAAGCAAAGGATCATGATTACCAGGTGTTTACGATTACACTGGATGCATATCGTTCCATATCCTAAAAAAAGGGTGAATCTGCTCTTATAGACAGATTCACCTTTCAAGTTGGTGTGGGATAGAAGTAAAATTTTATACTTTCACGTACATCAATGTACTAAACTGAATAGAAACTGTTATAATGTGTTTGAACACTATAGGTGATTCAGTACTTATATTCTAACCGACTCTACCGGTCAGTATGAGTAACAAAAATTGTTTGAACGCAGGAGGATTTTGGGATGGAAAGTAAAATCGAAATTATATCAACTGTAACAGTGGAAAATTCATCCGATTTGTATAAAATCGTGGATACATTGAACAGAACGTTAAAAAGAGAAAACCTTATGTTTGGCTTGGCACTTGACCAAGAAAACCAAGATAAAGCAGTTTTCACCATATATCGTACATAAAGAAGTGATGAAATGAAAAAGTGGATATTAATCAGCATTATCATGATTGCCATCATTATATTATGGCAGGTCATTAGCATATACCAAACAGCGATGTCTCCAGTTAAGAAAGAAATGGAACACGCAGCAGAAATCGCAAAGCAAGAAACAAATCTGATGACGGTGGATCAGATATCAACATACAATGGCACTAATGCCTACATTATTGTGCAAGGAACCAATGAGGAGAACGAAGAGATGGTCGTATGGGTAGACGAAAACAAGGAAGTCGTGTTAACCCGTGCGGAAGATGGAATACCCAAAGAAGAAGTATTGAACTATCTCCAGACGGACAGGGAGCCCAAAGAAATCATTTCCGTTACATTGGCCATGGAAAAAAACACACCACTGTGGGAAATTAAGTTCAAGGACAGTAATAATCAATATAACTTTCATTACATCAAGTATGATAATGGAGAATACTTTCAACGAATAATCTTTTAATGGTAGCGGGAGGAAGTACAAATGAAATTAGCCAAGAGAGTATCAACATTAACACCATCTACGACATTGGAAATTACAGCAAAAGCGAAAGAATTGAAGGACGCAGGTCATGATGTGATAGGACTTGGAGCAGGGGAACCGGATTTCAATACACCACAACACATTCTGAATGCTGCAAAAGAGGCGATGGATAAGGGCTTTACTAAATACACCCCATCTGGCGGATTACCTGCATTGAAAAAGGAAATAATCAGCAAGCTTGAGCAGGATCAAGAACTTACGTATAAGCCTTCTGAAGTGATTGTATGTATTGGCGCAAAACATGCCCTTTATACTTTATTCCAAGTAATCCTTGATGAAGGGGACGAAGTAATCATCCCTACTCCATATTGGGTAAGCTACCCTGAACAGGTTAAATTAGCTGAAGGTGTACCAGTATATGTAGAGGGTAAGGAAGAAAATCAATTCAAAATAACTGCTGAACAATTAAAGGCAACGATCACATCGAAAACAAAGGCGGTAGTACTGAATTCCCCAAGTAACCCAACAGGTATGGTATATAGTAGGGAAGAACTTCAGGAGTTAGGAAAAGTGTGCCTTGAGCATAATATCTTGATTGTTTCTGATGAGATTTATGAAAAGCTGCTTTATGATGGAAACAAGCATGTCTCTATCGCTCAGCTTTCTCCAGAACTGAAAAATCAGACAATCATCATCAATGGTGTATCCAAATCACACTCTATGACGGGCTGGAGAATCGGGTATGCTGTTGGTAACCAGGCCATCATCAGTGCGATGACAAACCTCGCAAGCCATAGTACATCAAACCCAACCTCTATTTCACAATATGCAACGATTGCTGCATATAAGGGGCCGCAAGATGATGTAGAAGTGATGCGAAAAGCATTTGAAGAGCGACTGAATATCATTTTTGAAAAGCTGAATCAGATTCCTGGCTTCCATTGCCTTAAACCACAAGGAGCTTTCTATTTATTCCCGAAAGCGATTGAAGCGGCTAAAATGGCTGGCTTTAAAGACGTGGACAGCTTTGTAAAAGCATTATTAGAAGAGGAAAAAGTCGCACTTGTTCCTGGTTCCGGTTTTGGAGCAGATGACTATGTACGTCTTTCATATGCCACAAGTCTAGACCTGTTAGAAAGTGCTGTGGAGCGAATTTCCAACTACATGGCAAAAGTGACGGCTAAGTAGTAATGCTTAGCCTTCCTCTATTTATGATGCTGTGAAAATTGTTTGCTTACCCTATTACAGGCTTGTATAATAGAGGATATGTACATAAAAATGTAAATACATTGCAAGAACAATGCTGGAGGGAATAAAGTAGTGAAAACGACAATAGCTGAAGTACATAAACATGTTGGGGAAGAAGTAACCATTGGTGCTTGGATTGCCAACAAAAGATCAAGTGGGAAAATTGCCTTCCTACAATTACGTGACGGTTCTGGTTTCATCCAAGGAGTAGTCGTAAAAGCAGAAGTGGATGAGTCTGTATTCCAAGCAGCAAAATCGGTCACACAAGAAACTTCTGTATATGTAACAGGAGTTGTGCGCGAGGACGAAAGATCTCCGTTTGGATACGAACTTGGTGTAACGGGAGTAGAAGTGATCCATGAAGCTGTGGACTATCCAATCACTCCAAAAAATCATGGAACAGAATTCCTAATGGATAACCGTCATTTATGGTTGCGCTCTAAAAAACAGCATGCCATCATGAAAATCAGAAACGAAGTCATCCGTGCAACTTACGAATTCTTCAATGAAAACGGGTTCTCCAAAGTGGATCCGCCAATTCTGACTGGTAGTGCCCCTGAAGGTACATCTGAATTGTTTGCAACAAAATATTTCGATGAAGATGCCTACCTTTCTCAAAGTGGACAACTTTATATGGAAGCGGCAGCAATGGCGCTCGGGAAAGTATTCTCCTTTGGACCGACATTCCGTGCCGAAAAATCCAAAACAAGACGTCATTTAATTGAATTCTGGATGATTGAGCCGGAAATGGCGTTCTACGAATTCGAAGACAACCTTGTCGTTCAGGAACAATATGTATCATTCATTGTTCAATCTGTCGTAAAGAACTGCAAATTGGAACTTGGGATCTTGGACAGAGATTTGTCTAAGCTTGAAAAAATCCAAGCACCATTCCCTAGAATCTCTTATGACGATGCCATTAAATTCTTGAATGAAAAAGGATTTGACGATATCGAGTGGGGCGACGATTTCGGTGCTCCTCATGAAACTGCCATTGCAGAGAGCTATGATATGCCTGTATTCATCACACACTATCCAGTAGGAATTAAACCTTTCTACATGCAACCACATCCGGAACGTGATGACGTGGTGCTATGTGCGGACCTGATTGCTCCAGAAGGCTATGGAGAGATCATTGGTGGTTCCGAACGTATCCATGACTATGATCTATTAAAACAACGCTTAGAAGAGCATAATCTGGAGTCTGACGCTTATAAATGGTACCTGGAGCTTCGTCAATACGGGTCCGTGCCTCATTCCGGCTTTGGACTTGGTCTAGAGCGTACTGTGGCTTGGATCAGCGGAACAGAGCATGTACGTGAAGCTATTCCATTCCCAAGGTTACTAAACCGCTTATACCCTTAATAATATTGGCCACCCACCATTTTGGCGGGTGGCTGCTTTTATGTTGTCTAAGTATAAATTCAGTTATAAATCCCATGAAAAATATTCCCCTATGAAGAAGTCCTATAAATTTGTTATACTTATCGGAGAGGTGTCTCAAATGAAAAAAGAGCAATTTATTGAATTTATGGAAGAGGGAAACCTGACTGTTCCTAAATACTTGTTAAATAATTATGTTAATCTTGGGTTAAATGAAAAAGAATTTTTACTTCTCCTGCATGTACACTCTTTTGTGGAAAGCGGTATTATTTTTCCAACCCCAATGGAAATCGCAGATAAGATGACGATAGATCCTTCTGAGTGTATGGAAATACTCCGTCATCTACTTCAAAAAGGGTATGTATCCATCAGTGATGAAATGGATGAGTACTCCATCAAATACGAACGCTATTCTCTCCAACCCCTATGGGAAAAAATGATTCACTATATGATGGACCAAAACAAGCAAGTCTCTCAACAGTCGAATCAAGAGCAGGAAATTAATTTATATACAGTATTTGAGCAAGAATTCGGTCGACCGTTATCCCCATTTGAATGTGAATCACTAAATATGTGGATGGATCAAGATCATCACGACCCAACCATCATTAAAGCTGCTTTAAGAGAAGCTGTCATATCAGGCAAATTGAACTTCCGCTATATTGATCGGATTCTATTCGAATGGAAAAAGAACGGAATTAAAACAATTAACCAGGCAAATGAGTATGGCAAAAAGTTTCGTAAGAACCAGCAAAAGCCTACTTCTGTTCCACCAAATAAGTCAAGCAACAACACGGTTCCATTTTACAACTGGCTTGATTAAACAACAGGGAACACGTAATGAAAGAGTTGCGTGTTCCTTTTTCTATCAATTAATCAATAGCGAAAGGCAGGACCAACTGATGTTAAACCTGAAACAGATAAAAGAGGTAGTCGAGATTATGGGCGAAATGTTCCCAGACGCCCATTGTGAATTAAATCATAAAAACCCATTTGAGTTAGTGATTGCGGTTGCACTTTCGGCGCAGTGTACGGATGCACTCGTCAACAAAGTGACAAAAAATCTGTTTGAAAAATATCAAAAACCAGAAGACTATCTCGCAGTATCATTGGAAGAACTACAACAAGATATCCGTTCTATCGGTCTATACAGAAACAAGGCCAAAAACATCCGCAGCCTATGTCAGATGCTTCTTGAAGAGTATGGTGGGGAGGTTCCTAAAGAGAGGGATGAACTGGTTAAATTGGCGGGGGTGGGAAGAAAAACGGCAAATGTAGTAGTATCTGTAGCCTTTGGTGTACCCGCTATTGCGGTAGATACCCACGTTGAAAGAGTGAGTAAGCGTCTAGGGATTTGCAAGTGGAAGGATAGTGTGTTGGAAGTAGAGAAAACCTTGATGAGAAAAATTCCGATTGAAGAGTGGTCAGCTACTCATCACCGTCTTATCTTCTTTGGCCGCTATCATTGTAAAGCCCAAAACCCTCAATGTGAAAGCTGTCCGTTGCTGGAGATGTGTAGAGAAGGAAAGAAGAGAATGAAGAAGAAGGTGGGTTAATGAAGATTCCTGAGGCGTTTGTACATCCTTATTTTTATTCCCAACAGGACTCTATCCAAACCACTCATTTTGATATGGAGGATATCATCACCGCTCCATTCAAATATGACATTGCCTACTATCTTGGCGCAGCTCCATATAGTCTTCCATGGGAGAATACAAGCGATAGTATTCCGTTAATCCTTATGAGCTGGAAGGCAAAGGAGAGCTTCCTCAATAGCTTGCACGATAAAAGAGATCGGAAAGCAGCGAAGGGCGAGATGATACCTGCCATAGCATGGTATCTCCAAATGCAGTTTTGGATGAATGGACAGCCTGTCAGAAGTGTGAATGATTGGAAAAGGGACGTTCAGTCTTTGAAATGGAAACCGATGAATGTGGATGAGAGGCTTGACTTTATTATAAAAAAACCGGAGTTGTTTCATTCCTTCATTCAATTGCAACAGCTTTTTACGGAGTGCACTAAGCTCTTTTATAAAAGCAAAGCGTTACAGAAATAAACAAAGAGGCATGTTGATCTTCGTTACAGGCGCTTCGCTTTCCGCGGGCGGTCCGGGAGCCTCCTCGGGCTGCGCCCTGCGGGGTCTCCCATGTCCCTTCCTCCCGCAGGAGTCTGCGCGCCTTTCTCTACGATCAACAGGAGTAGTGCATATTCCTATAGGGTAAAAACCTATCTATAAACAAAGAGGCTACCATGTATTTGGTAGCCTCTTTGTTTGTTGTATCAGTCGTTGTCGTCAGAGTCAGAGTCATTGTTATTGCCACGCTGACCCTGTCCGTTACGGTTAGTGTTACCTTGTGTATTAGTACCATCTGATTCTTCACCGTCGCCATCTCCAGGTGGCTCTTCGCCATCCCCAGGAGGCTCCTCGCCGTCTCCAGGCGGCTCTTCGCCATCTCCAGGTGGTTCTTCACCATCTCCAGGTGGTTCTTCACCATCCCCAGGCGGTTCCTCACCATCTCCAGGAGGGGTAGGGATCTCAGGAATAATGCTTTCATCCTCTTCTTCTACAGCTTCAGGTATTGTCACTGTTTGCGAAGCTGCGTCACTTTTGTTTTCATTGTTTTCATCCTGTACGGCAATCAGTTCAAATTTGAATGTTGCGCCAGGATCCGGTGACTCTACGACCAATCCAAGATCTTTCGTTTCCGTCAATGGTTGAGGCGAGCCTTCGTTAACTGCTACGTTAATGACGAAGGTTACACCTTCCTTACGGTCCTCTGGATATTCCCAGTTTAGATTGATGACATTTGCTTCTTCATCATACTGTGCGGTGAAGCCAGTAGGAGTAGGAAGCTTGTCATATTCTTTAGAGACCTCAGTTGGTTCAGTTCCCTTAACAAAATATTCGTTCGTAATTTGATCAGAAGGAGTAAACTCGCTCGCTTTTAATGGAGGATTTGATCCTTTCTCGATTGGAACCCGAACGACGCTGTTAGGAACAGGGAAGTCTGCCTTATCTTCGCTTGTAGTGGATATGTTTTCCATTAGTTGCTTAAAGATGATGCGGGACAAATACTGATCTTGATTCACTCCATCAATAGGGCGCAAATAATTATCTTCGCCAGTTCTTCTGAATCCAGTCCAAACTGCTGCTGTATAGGTAGGAGTGTAACCTGCAAACCATGTACTAGGGACTCCGCCATTTGGAATACCAAATTCATTGATGGTATCTTTTGAAAAGTTGGTGGTTCCTGATTTACCGGCAATATTTAACCCAGACACGTTAGCAGCGGTAGCTAGGCCGCTACGAACGGAAGTTTTCAGCATATCTGTAATCATAAAGGCGGTAGAGTCTTTCATTACCACTTCTGATTCTTTACTTAGATTAACACTTGTACCGTCTTGGAAGACAACTTTGGTTACAGCAAATGGTTCTGTGTAAACCCCGCCACTACCGAAAGAGCTGTACGCTCCAGCCATTTGAAGAGGGGAGACACCATTAGTAAATCCACCAATTGCATAAGCCTCGTTAATCTCTTCCTCAAGAGGGATGCCCAATTTAACGGCAAAATCACGAGCGCGGTCAAGGCCTACTTCTTGCAGAGCTTTCAAAGCAGGTATATTTCGGGAGTCAGCCAAATGCTGTCTCATGCTAAGAAACCCTTTATGTTTGTTATCCCAGTTGTTCAATTCTGTACCAGACGAATACTTATATGGTTCATCATTAATCTGGTGGTATGTGGACCAATCTAGGTATTCTATCGCAGGAGCATAGTCAAGGATCGGCTTGATTGCGGATGCCGGCTGAACCTTGATGCCGGTTGCATAGTTTGTACCTGTCTTCATATGGTTCCGTCCGCCACCTATCGCGCGGATTTCACCACTTTGCGTATCAATTAAAGCAATACCAGCTTGATAATCTTCATTTTCTAGATGTGGAATACCACTTTCATCAGACAAAAGATACTCCACTTGCTCTTGGGCATTTACATCCAGCGTTGTATAAATTTCCAATCCGTCTGCTTGAGGATCTACATCACCAAGTTGGTCGGATAGTTCATCAATAACCCGATCAATAAATGCATTGTATTTATTGGAGTAATTTGTTTTTTCCACATCGTCTGCCAAAGTCGAATCTACAGGTGTCGCTCTGGCATCATCTGCTTCTTCCTGTGTGATCTTGCCATGCTTCACCATAAGGCTAAGGACGATATTACGTCGTTTTTCAGCATTTTCCGGGTTTGTTACAGGGTTGTAGCTATTCGGACTTTGAGGAAGTCCGGCAAGCATTGCAGCCTCATGCAGCTCCAGTTCGTCCAATGATTTGCCATAGTAGTTTTTTGCAGCATTTGAGATGCCATATGCATAGTTTGAGAAGTAAATACGGTTTAAGTACATCTCCAGTATTTCGTCCTTGGTAAAACGGGATTCCAGTTGATAGGCCAAGTAGAATTCCTGCGCCTTACGTTTCAACGTCTTATCAGTTGATAGGAAAGACAGTTTAACGAGCTGTTGCGTAATGGTACTACCACCTTCAGAACCAAATCCTCTAGTGACGTTCGCCAATACAGCTCCGGCAAGTCGTCGGTAGTCTACTCCGTTATGTTCATAGAAACGGACATCCTCTGTCGCAAGGAATGCATCTTTTACAAGATCAGGAATATCATCCGAATCAACATACTCTCGTGCTTCATGACCTCCGATTTCTGCAGCAAGCTCCCCATCCATTCCATAAACTTTAGATGGTACAGGGACTTTAAGAAGCGTTTCATCTAGCGGTGGGGTGCTTTGCACATAATAAGCGAAAGTTCCAATACCGGTAAGTAATCCTACAATTCCAATAATAAGTGCAGATAAAAATATTTTTTTGAAAAGCCCTTTCTTGGAACTTTTTTTCTTTGTTCCATTTTTGGCATTTCTTTCTTCTTCCATTGCTCTTCTTCTCTGTTCTCTTGATTGATACTTTTCAGTCATCTTTCAGACCTGCCTTTCTTTACTCATACAGATATTCCAGGGCTTTTAATAATACATGTCAATAATTTTAATATAATCGATTCTAGGCTGGTAGCCTTGTGGAATTAAGTATCCATCACGTTCCACCTCTAGTTTAGTAATAGACTTTCTTTCCCCGGATTCTTTCCTTTCCCAATAATGAAATAATTTCTCAGCTGGTAGCAGGTACACTTCATTAAAAAGACGGAACATTAATATGACGAAACAGATTCCATTTTGTTTCACAACCTGTCGCATATGTTGAATCTGATGTTCATGGAAGTTTTGAAGGGGGAAGGAGGTCTTGTTCTTTGTCTCCTTCGCTTCAAAGTCGATATATTTCCCTTTATATACCCCATTGAAGTCTGTAGTTGACGCCTGTTTGAAATAGGCTTCCTTAATGACGGCTGCACTTCTTTTCGGATAATGAACGTCTACTATCTGGATGGGTGTAGGCTTTTTATGGACAACCGCTAATCCCTGATGAAGATAATACAAATTGGAATCATGCAAATCATCCTCTAAACTCATTCCTCTGTTACCGTACAAAGTAGGACCAGTCTTTTTGGAAGGTGTACTGCCATTTGCCTGAAATACCTTACCGTTTGGGTAACGGATATTCATAAATTTCCCCCTCTAGACTAAAACTAATCTTATATTAGAAAAAAACGTCATCTTTTTGTAATCTTTGTTACTTATTGTAGATGAAAGGAGACAATGGCATTGGAGCATGTTTCTCTCTATGTGCAAATAGAAGAAAGAAGGGAGAAGTACAGATACTCCTTTCAAGAAAATAAGTTTATCACTACTATTAAAAAAAATACAGCAAAATACAATATCGATAATATCTCCCGTACCAAGGCTTATGCGGCCTTTTATAATAGGAATCCTGAGATAAGGTGGGCCTTTTTGGCCAGTATGGTATCTCGCAATGCCGGATGGAATATGACGGACCTTCAAGGAAGGTGGTTTGCTCTTGCTTTGGAGTGGCAAAAGCGTTTTCCGATTTTCCTAACTTATGAAATGGCCAATTGGTTGATTTTTAATGATGCTTTTCCACAATTATTACTATACGAATTATCCATCTATTATAACAAACCACTATTTCATTTATTGAAAGAATTTAACGTTTCATGTTTCATGGAAGCAGAATGGCAATACTTCTGGGAAACGGGGGATAAGGAGAGGCTAGTTACTTCCTTGATTATCAACGAACAAAATCTGATACAAGAACCGGTTTTACATAACAAAAGGTTGAAAAGAAAGGTATTTGGTACAAGTGTATATGTATTTCAGGACTTGGGACATTTTAGTTGTGTTATTTTTCCGACACTTGATGGAAGACTTTATGGTTACTCTGTTCATGGTTTTCAAAAGCTTGATAATCGAATCGAACTTGGAAAGAAGTTGGCATCTCTTTTGTTTTCCGATGAAGTAAACGATTCATTTTATAACTTCTCATTAAAAACGGAACATACTGGATCCCGCTTTGACTATGAACAATACTTACATGAAGGTTTATATAGGGAAACTCCTATTTTAAGGGGGGTCTATCCGATTATTTCACATGCAAAGGTGAAAGCTAAGGATGATTGGGTTTTCGGACAGGCTAAACATATTTCGAAATGGAGAAGTCCTGTTTCTACAGTAATAAGCAAAGAAATGGACATTACAAAATGGTTTGTTCACAAACAACATCAGATGCACAGCTTGATTGCATTGAAAAATTGGCTATAGAAAACAGCTCCCCTTGAAAGGAGCTGTTTTTATGTTTCGTACATCATGTTGAAGGGCGGTTTGGCCCCTTTAGCTTTTTGTCTTCTTGCCCTGGTGCGCTTTCCACTTGATTTTTACGTTGTTGTTGTTGGTTTTTCTGTTGTTTGGACATGGTCAGACCTCCTCCTTGCTTTTTGATTCCATTGTATTTTTTACTAATTGGTGTGTAATCATGCGAAAAATGGTAGAGGATTTGCAAATAAACACTTTCTTTGACGAATTAGTTCTAGTTTTGTCACACAGGAAGGTAGAAGGACAGGCACGACGAAATTATATATTAACAAAGTATGGAGGGGATTTCGTATGTCCAACAATGTATTGGTTTCCAGAAGTGAGATTACGGACTTGTTCCATGAAATGATGCTTCAAATGGATGTATTGGAGGAGACGATGTCAAGTTCACTTAAAATAGAGCGAGAAGAAATGGAAGAGGTAATGAAACACCAGATCAATCGCTTGCATGTTACGTTGGATGAAGTGGAAAAAGTGATGGCTGAACATCGTATGTCAAAAGTGCAAGCCCCAAAAGCAATCAACTTTAATGAGAGTGCTTACTCTGTGTAAGAAGTTATGGTAATATGTATTGCTAGAGGTGAAGGTAAAATGTCTGGCAATCAGAAGAGTGTTGAAAAACAATCTGCTCAAATTTTGGACTACTTGGACAGGGTGGAAGAAATCTTTCATTCATCCAGAGTCAAGAATGAAGATCCCGATTTTTTTCATACGGTCAAGCCCTTTGCGGACGAAGTGTATGTAACGGTTCAGCAATGGGAAAAGACTGTTAAAGAGTGGATTTTGGCGGAACAGCCAAAGTACATCCATACCCAACAGATAGATAGCACAGTTGAAAACATAAACATGGTTACAGTGCAGTGTTTTTATCCTGATACGCGTGAAAAACGTTTCAAGGGCATGATCCAATCCATTAGATATGTTTTGAATGATACCCTATCTAAAATAAAATGATGGTGAAGCCTGGCCAGGGAATAGGTCAGGCTTCATCGTTTTTTTATGAGCGATCCTTTTCGGCTTTGTTGCTTACGGGTGGATCCTCAGCAGTTGCTACAGGCTCAATTGCATACTCCACCTTTTCAAAAACCTTTTTCTCAGCAGGTTTTGCACCTATTGTTGGTTCATGCCCTTTTTTCTTGTGGTTAAAGCTTTTTCCACGACTCATCTCTTTCCCTCCTTTACTTCACTTAGCTTTCCACACAAATGTATTTCTCATTACTATCCACAAATAAAAAGAGACCATAAAAGGTCTCAAGGTAATAGGCAGTATTATGTTAATTCTAAAATATCTTCAAATGTATTAGGCGGAACAGCACCTTTTGCTTCCAGTTCACGAATCAGATTGCGAAAATGACCTATTGTCAAGTCTCCTCGAAGATAAAGCTGTCTGGCAAAATCCATTAACTCGTTGTGTTCCATCGGTTCATAGCTTTTACAAGCGACAAATTTGTGACGCAACTCTTCTAGTACCATCCAAATCCCCCCACTTTTGAAGTTAGTTTTATGATAGCACGCAATCATCATTTTTCTTGTTTTTTAAAAAATGAAACTTCCGACAAATAAAGACGAATTTTGCAAATTAGATTAGACGATTTCCCTTCGAAAGGGAATCGTTTTCTACATTGTTTGAGTGATCCTAATAGGCACCTTTCCTGGGTCGTGTTCATATGTTATGTATAGCTAGAAAAGAGGAGGGGTTTGAATGTTTAGGAGAATGTATGGCAGACCTAGACATTTATCATATAATCGCAACATGTCTTTATTAAATCAGCTTCCTTTCTTAAACAACATTCTGCCTAACGGTAATGGTGGAGGAATGCAAGGGATGTTCCCTCAGCAGTTTATGGGTGGAGGCTGGATGAACCAACAGGGAATGGCTCCAAACTACATGAATACGATGCCCTTTTCAGGAGGAAATGTTCCATCTTCAGGCTTTCCTTTTAATATGATGAATCAGATGGGACAAAATGCATATCCACCAAATATGCAAATGGGTGGGGGAGGTCAGAATCCCTATCCGCAAGGCATGCAGATGGGGGGAATGGGGCAAAATGGATTCCCTTTAGGAATGCAGATGCCTGGAATGGCTCAGGGTGGAGGCTCGAATGGAGGGTTAATGCCAAACCAGATGGGCATGCCATTTATGAATCCATATCCGACGCAGTCACAATCAGCTAAACAGCAAACATCTCAGGTGAATTCTTTTATGAATCAATTCAAAGGTCAAGACGGGAATGTGGATATGAAAAAAATGATGGATACTGCGGGTCAGATGATGAATACAGTGAACCAGTTGAATAACATGTTCAAAGGTATTGCAGCTACGTTTAAAGCATAGATGTTTTGATCCTGACGAAAAGATGCCCTGAAAAAGGCATCTTTTTATTTGTGGTAATCACCCTTAGGTTCCTGTTCAAAGAAGAAGTTGTCAAGCTGTTCTTCTTCTTGGTGGTTGAGGGATGAACTGTAATATGGATTTTCGTCTTTTTGTTTATCATCAAGATTCGTTTTAATTACCAATGAAGGCGAAGTGGATGGACTTGCGTACACTTTTTTATAGGGTTCTTTACTCATCATGTACACCTCCTAGAGTATATCCTGTGCCTACATAAGAAAATTATGTAGAACATAGGTTGAAATTCATTTCCAAACATAAAATCAAACGCTTCTATCCAAGCTAATAAGGAAATGTATGAAAGGGAGGCAATGTCATGACAAACAAAAATGATAACAGAGAACGTAAAAATAAATACCCTAATAACCAACACAGAGAAGAAACGGCTAAAGAGATGGCAAGCATTCAGATGGACTCCACACCTGAAGAAAATGCAAAATATGGTTCCAAATCACATAAAAACTAACATGCAAAAACAACGCAGCTGGTCTTCTGCGTTGTTTTTGTTTTTAGCTCGGAATCCGATAACTAATCCCCAATATTGATTTGTTTAATGTTTTTCTTAGGTATACGGATTTGCAAAAGACCATCACGGTAATTTGCCTGTAAAGCATGCAATTTCACGTAAGCGGGTACAGGGATAGTGCGTTTAGATTCCTTCATCGAATAGCTATTGCTTACAAATTGAGAAGTGGTATCTATTGTTTCCAGTTGTTCTTCATTCTTTACCGAGATGGTTAAATACCTGTCAAAGGTTTCAATACTAATCTGTTCCTTTTTTACTCCCGGAAGCTTGCAGCTTACAATAAACTCTCCCGAAGTTTCCCTTGTTTCTACTGGTAGGGTAGCGTCTGCAAAGGTATTCCCGAATATATCATCCATTTGCTGCAACATACCTTTTATTGGGGAACTACGGAAAAAAGCATCAATGGACGTCATAAGGTTGTTTTGGGAAGGTCTTTTTTGTGGAAGCTTATCCTGTTCATCTTTCATGGAATTGCTCCTTTCTTGCTCTTTATCATTACTATATTGAACCAGGTCTAGATGGGTTACATTTTTAATGATGGAGGAATCGACAAAATTTTCATGGTAAGCGCGTACAATCTATGATATTTTTGGAATTAAGAAGTTAAAAAAGGAAGTTTGTTATGCAGTTATTAAAAAATACATATTTTTTAAAAGTACTGAAAGTTGTTTTTCCGTTAACCATCTTAATTGTTTTATATATTGAAGGAAAAAAACAAATTCAATCCATTAATATGGCACTGGTAATGGAAAAGATAAGGGATATCGGATTTTTCTCTTTTACTTGGCTTGTGATTTTAGGGTTTTTGGCGGTTTCTACCATGATATTTTACGATCTATACGTCGCTCGGAAATTGAAGTTGAATATACGCGCAAACAAGCTGGCCGTGTACGGTTTCTCTTCCAATTCCTTTGCAAATTTCATGGGTTTTGGTGGATTTGCAGGAGTAGGGTTAAGAACGATGTATTATCGGAAATATACAAGGGATTTTTCTGTTTTGTTGAAAAGTGTTACGATCATTCTTCCTTACATGCTCTGCGGTCTATCAATATTTGCTTGGTGGATCGTCCTTTATGAATGGTCAAACCCTACTTTGCTTTTAGCGTATCCTATTTTAAAATTGCCTCTTCTCATCATGAGCGGCTATTTGTTCTTTATCGTAATAGCAAGCCATTTCACAAAAAGCTTGCAAACAAGACATCAGCTTATGCTGATAGTCGTTTCCATCTTGGAATGGGTTTTCGCTGGAATCGTGTTCTGGCAGACATCTGTTCTGTTGAATGTCGACGTTCCTGTAGTCATTACCTTCACTCTTTTCTTTATGGCAGCCATTGCAGGTGTATTAAGTACAGTGCCTGGTGGTGTAGGAGCTTTTGATTTTGTCGTTCTGGTCGGATTCGCTTCTTTTGGAGTATATGAGGAGAAACTGGTGGCACTGCTTCTATTGTATCGGTTAGTTTACTATGTAATACCTTTTCTCATAAGTATCGTTTTTTTCTTATACTTCATGTTCAAGGAGAAAGCATGGAAATCACTGCTGCCGGAAAGACGATCGTGGGCGGTGCTATGCCATCGGACCCTTTCTATCTGGGTACTTATTGTGGGTGTATTATTAGTATTGTTTCCGGTCATTCCTGCAATCGTCCGCAAAATAAGCATTGCGAATGAATTCCTATCCTTGGAAATGATGCAAATCTCCCATCAGTTTTCTATTACGATAGGGATTACATTACTTGTTTTAGCTAGAGCGATTGAGGATAGGGTTAAGAGGGCTTATTATTTTACCTTTTTCATTCTTGCTTTTGGAATACTAGTAAGTATTTCGAAAGGGTTCCATTTCTGGGAAGCGGTTCTTTTACTTGTCGCGATGCTACTATTGTATTTTTCAAGAAAGCTCTTTTATCGAAAAAGCAGTCAATATACTTTTGTAAAAGGACTTATTGACGGTATCATCCTATTAGCTATTGCATTGATTTATGTAATCGTGGGTTCGTTGCAAATCTCTTATATACAAAGAATTGTACCCAAGAGGCTCGAAGACCTTTTTTCTCTTGATACACAATCGTTGTTGCAAGACGTTGGTTTCGGTGTGCTTTTGGCAATTGTGCTTATATATTTTGGTTTGTTTTTCAAAAGGTGGAAAGGCACCGCAACTTTATTTAAGGCGGTTTCCAAAAGAAGCAATCATCTTCCACGTCCACTTTTTCAACATAAAGCAATGTATGTCTATTCCTCTGATCAAGGGAATATCTATTATCAGAAATGGATGGATAATCTTATTGTGATGGAAAGGATAGAATTGGAGCCGGATTCACACTTACAGAGTGTCTTTTTATGTCAGAAGTTTGAAAATGAGATGGATAGATACGGTTTTATCGTCATTGTTCCAAGTATTAATAAAGAGGAGATACCTACTTTTATTGATGCCGGGTTTCAGATAATTAAAGAGGATGAAACAGTCTATGCTTTATCGAATAATGTTCCGCAAATTGTCGCAAAAACCAATATAAAATGGTTAAATCGTATCGTGAATAAAATGACCTGAAGCATGCTTTTTCACTGGATATATGTTATAATTTAATGGAAGAGATTGTATGACGAGGATGCTTTTTTTATTTTTTTCTTATTTTTTCCTCGTAAATTGGAATACTAAGAGTATATTAGTGAGGATAAACTGCGCCCCACCTCAACAGATAGGAGAGTGGTACTATGGCTTTTGGAAGAAGAGAAGTTGAAGAAATCGTTACTGAGGAAACGAAAGTATGGGTATGTGAATCAGAGGATTGCAACGGCTGGATGAGAGATAACTTCAAGAACAGTGAGATCGAAGTCCCTACCTGCCCTTTATGCCAAAGCGGCATGACACAATCCACCAAAGTCTTAGCAGTCATCAACAACTATAGTCAAAATCAGAAGATGTAAATACATTACCAGATAGGAAAACCAAGTGCTGAACAAGTGCTTGGTTTTTCTTTTTTAGACTTTACGAACCGAACGCTTATTCGATAAAATAGAATGTAGACAATGAGGTGAGCGTATGAAATGGAGAAAAACGATTTATGAAGTCATTGATTGGATGAAAAGGGAAGAGTCGATAGCTAAAAATATTGTTCATTGGGAAACGGTCCCGCCAAAAGAAGCGCAATCCGTTCCGTTCCCTGAAGAGATAGACCAGAGACTGTTACATTCATTGACCAACAGGGGGATTTCCTCTCTATATACACATCAGGCAGCTGCTTTTGACGCAGCCATCCATAAAAGGCACTTTGTAGCAGTCACTCCGACTGCATCTGGAAAAACGTTGTGCTACAATCTGCCTGTGCTTCAAAAGATTGTCCAGAACAATGATGCTCGTGCACTTTATCTATTTCCTACCAAAGCACTTGCACAAGATCAGAAAAGTGAATTGAACGAAATCATCACACAGATGGGTGTTCCAATCAACAGCTATACATATGACGGGGATACTGCGCCGACGATTAGACAAAAGGTAAGAAAAGCAGGGCATGTCGTTATTACAAATCCTGATATGTTACATTCCGCCATTTTGCCACATCACACCAAATGGGTTTCCCTCTTTGAAAACCTGGAATACATCGTGATAGATGAACTGCATACCTACAGGGGCGTTTTTGGCAGCCATGTAGCAAATGTAATCAGGAGACTGAAGCGGATCTGCAATTTTTATGGTAGCAATCCAACATTCATTTGTACCTCTGCCACAATAGCGAATCCAAAGGAATTGGCAGAAGAGCTAACTGGAGAAAACTTTGAACTGATTAACAATAATGGGGCACCATCGAGTAAGAAGCATATTGTTTTCTATAATCCGCCAATCGTCAATAAGCCACTCAATATAAGAAGGAGTGCCACATTGGAAGTAAGAAAGCTAGCGGCTGAATTCCTACAGGAAAAAATTCAGACCATTGTGTTCGCCAAGAGCAGGGTCAGGGTAGAAATTCTATTGACCTATTTGAAAGAGCTTGTAAAGGATCAGCTTGGGGAAAAGTCCATTCAGGGATATCGTGGGGGCTATTTACCCACACAACGTAGAGCGATTGAAAAGGGTTTGAGAAATGGAGAGATTTACGGTGTCATCAGCACAAATGCACTTGAGCTGGGTGTTGATATAGGGCAGCTGCAGGTATGTATCATGACAGGTTATCCAGGAACGATTGCAAGTGCATGGCAGCAGGCGGGACGTGCAGGAAGAAGACAGGGGGAGGCTGTCATTGTGATGGTTGCGAGTTCAAACCCTCTTGACCAGTATGTCATCCAGCATCCTGAATTTTTCCTGAAAAGCAATCCCGAATCAGCCAGAATCAATCCGAATAATCTCATTATCCTTGTGGATCACATTAAATGTGCCGCCTATGAACTGCCATTTAAACAAGGTGATACATTTGATGGTGTGGAGCTGGAAGATATTCTTGACTATTTGACGGAAGAGAGGGTCCTCCATGAAAACAACGGGAAGTGGCATTGGATGAATGATGCTTTTCCAGCACATAACATCAGTCTCCGATCAGCCTCTCAGGAAAATGTCATTATTGTCGATCAGAGCTCTGAACCGGCAAATAAAGTGATTGGAGAAATGGACCGTTTCAGCTCGATGACTCTGCTTCATGATGAGGCCATCTATCTTCATCAAGGAGTACAATATCAAGTGGAGAAGCTGGATTGGGAAGAAAAGAAGGCGTTTGTAAGGGAAGTGAATGTCGACTACTTTACCGATGCAAATCTTGCGGTTTCCTTGGACGTTTTGGAAGTGGACAAGCAGATGGATTATACAGCCGGCACCATTTCTTACGGGGATGTTTCTGTCAGGGCGATGGCTACCATTTTCAAGAAAATTAAATTTGAAACGCATGAAAACATCGGTTCAGGGCCGATTTATCTGCCTGAAGAAGAGCTGCAGACCAGTGCAACATGGATAACGTTGGAGGAGGAAATCACCCAAAGCCTAAAAGGCGATGATTTGGAAAAAAGTTTGCTAGGCATCGCTCATGCTTTGAAGCATGTTGCTCCTCTATTGTTGATGTGTGAGCCGATGGACGTGCAGGTAGTCCCACAAGTCAAGTCTACCCACGATGAAAAGCCAGTGGTATATTTTTATGACCGCTATCCAGGTGGGGTAGGTCTAAGCGAAAAAGCGTATTCTCATATAAATGAATTACTCAATAGAGCAAGCGAACTGATTGGAAGCTGTCCATGCCGCTCTGGATGTCCATCGTGTATTGGTGCAGACTATCCGGATGAGGATTCCAAACAGTTGGCATTATCACTTCTTCAACAGCTTGTGTAAAGTGGGGTGAAAAAATGAGCATGAAGAATAAATTGAAAAGGATGAAGAAACATCTACAATCTGATTCCTCCCAATCAACTGAGAGTGAAGTAGCACAACCAAATGAGGATTCTACGTCCAGTCAGATCGAAATACCAAATCTGAAAGAGTGGGAATCTTTTGGAGCTAAGCCATACTATGCCAATGGGGAGTATTGTTTCATTCGTGAAGTGGCGTATGATCTGGACTTTCGGCATGGAAAGTATAGGCTCGGGGAACTTTTGCCGGTGATGGAAGAGTGGCAGGCATCGGGTGTGGAGCATCCTTTATCTGCAAAAGGCCATCATGCTTCAGACTTATTCTTTTTTGATACGGAAACTACCGGATTGAGTGGAGGAACGGGAACCACTATATTCCTTCTTGGATATGCCAGGGTATTAAAAGATAAAGTAATCGTTAGGCAACACTTGCTTCCAGGCCCGGGTAACGAAGTCGCGCTTTATCAAAGTTTTCTAGAAGAAGTAGATTACACAACATTAGTCACTTATAATGGAAAGGCATTTGATTGGCCACAAGTTAGGACACGTCACACTCTAATAAGAGAGCATGTCCCGAAACTTCCTTCCTTCGGCCATTATGATCTTCTGCATGCTTCAAGAAGGCTTTGGAAAAGTAAAATGGAATCAGTTAGGCTTGCAAATGTAGAGAAGGAGATTTTGGGCATTCAACGTAAGGATGACGTACCTGGTTTTTTGGCCCCTATGATTTATTTTGATTTTGTAAAGACACATGAAATGCAGGGAATTAAAGGTGTGCTTAAACACAATGAATGGGATGTGCTCACCCTTATTACCTTGTACGCCCATTTATCAAAGCTCCTTTTGGTGAGGAACAAGGAAAGAAACAAAGAGGAAGAGTATGAGGTAGGGCGCTGGTATGATGCATTGGGAGAAAAGGCAGCGGCAGCGACAATATATAAGAACATACTCGATTCTTCTTGGGAGGCAACCTTTAAATTGGGGATGATGAAGAAACAAGAGCAAAATTACGAAGAAGCAAAAAGGTTGTTCCTCCAATGCTATCAACATGATGATAATCTACAAAAGGAAGAAGCTGGGATTGAATTGGCGAAAATCCTCGAGCATAGGGACAAAGACTTATCGCTTGCTTTGTTTTATACGCAAAAGTCCATGGATTTCTACATGGAAAAGAATAAGGGTTTCTTGAAAAACAAGCCTTCCATTTTAGCTGATTTTGAAAAGAGAATGAAACGATTGCAAAGAAAATTAAATAAATGAAGTTTTTTTCACATTTTGTCCAAATTTCTGTAAAACATATATTGTCAACGTGCTTTTTACCATGTAAAATTAACAATTGTGAATGGCAAAACTACTTTAGAAATATGGGAGAGAGAGCACGTTGTCTAGATTTATTTTATGCTTGTTTTTTGTGGTTATCGGTCTCACGTTATTTGGGCTTTCCAATTTAAAGGATAATATTTATACGATTTTACTATAAAAATGGTAGGCAAATGTATATATCTTGTGAAAATAGGTGTTTGTATTAGTACATGTACCTCACTTCTTTCATAGTTTGTTAATGTAAAGAGAAAAACAAATTGAAAGGAGATCAAGAGTATGTACAACAAATGCAGACCTAACATGATGGCACCAATCGTCCATCCTACTAAATGTTGTGTAAAAAATCTATATTCTACTACTGAGGTTCCTCACATTCATCCTTCACACACAACATATGTAAACAACCAACAGTTCCAACACAAACACTATTTCCCGCACACGGATTCCATGGTGGATTCTGTATCTCACCAACACTTCAATTGTGGCCCTGGTGGCCCTGGAATGGGTGGAGCACCTGGTATGGGTATGGGTGGTCAACCTGGTCAAGTAATGGGAGCACAAACTAATGCTGGATACGGTCAAATGGGAATGCCTGGTCAAGTAATGGGTGCACAACAAGGTCCTGGAATGGGACAAATGGGACCTGGCGGCATGCCTGGTCAATGTAAGCCTTATGGCTATGGAAGATAAGCGGATTTTAACACAATCTGCTTGAATAAATATTGTAGAGAAAGAACTGGCTTCAAGTCAGTTCTTTTTTCCTTTACATAATTCGTATAAAACTTGCGCTTTTTTCGCTTTCTATTTATTATTTTAGGTAGAGGTGCTTATGAAAGTATTAGTAATTACTGGTTATAAACCACAAGAGCTTCAAATATTTAAAAAAGATGATCCAGCTATCGCCTATATTAAAAAGGCGGTTCAGAAAAGACTCACTGCTTTACTGGAAGAGAACAATGAGCTAGAATGGATTGTTATCAGTGGACAGCTGGGAGTGGAGCTTTGGGCAGCGGAAGTGGTGTATGACCTTCAAGTCACATATCCAAATCTAAAATTGGCTGTTTTCACCCCGTTTCTCGAGCAGGAAGAAAAATGGAGTGAGCAAAATAAGGAGTATTACGAGTTTATTTTGTCACAAGCTAATCATATTGACTCCATTACAAAAAAGAAGTACGAATCCCCTCTGCAGCTACGATTAAAAAACCAGTTCATCGTAGATAAGTCAGATGGACTATTAGTGGTTTATGATGAAGAGGGTCCGGGTAGTCCTCAATATATTATCGAGCTCGCCCGAAAAAAATCGGATTTAACCGATTACCCTATATATATAATCGACAGCTATGAACTTCAGCTTGTTGTAGAAGAGGAACAGTTTAATGACACACAGAATTGGTAATGAAATAAGAAAACCATAAAATAAAAATAGAAATTGACAAGTGACCCATCTTGGGAAGTTTTTTAAAAATGGGCACTCGCGTAGAGGTGAGGAACTTATGCTATCAGATAAAATTAAATTAACGTCAAAAGAAATCCTGGAAAAAGAGTTCAAATCAGGAATGAGAGGCTACAAAGCAGAAGATGTGGATAAATTTTTAGATGTGGTAATCAAGGATTACGAAACGTTTTACCAAGAATATGATTTATTGGTCCAAGAAAACGCAAGGCTGAAGAGACAGGTCGAAGAAGCGGGTAAAAAGCCGCAACAGACAAATACCAATAGTGGATCTACCAACTTTGATATTCTGAGAAGGCTTTCGAACCTTGAGAAACATGTTTTCGGAAGTAAGTTATACGACTGACAGTAATTTACAGTTGCAATCATCGCTTAAATTTACTATACTATATCTTGCTGACATCAATAGTGATTGGGTAACCGCTACAGTTTCGGCTGTAGAGGAAAGTCCATGCTCGCACAGGCTGAGATGCTTGTAGTGTTCGTGCCTAGCGAAAAAATAAGCTAGGGTAGCTTGGTTTTCGGACGAAGCTAACGGCAGGGAACGCACCTAAGTCTTTTTAGATATGGTGTTAATACCTTGAAAGTGCCACAGTGACGTAGTCTTACAAGAAATTGTAAGAGTGGAACGAGGTAAACCCCTCGAGCGAGAAACCCAAATAATGGTAGGGGCACCTTCTCTAAGGAATCAAACGATGAGAGGGACAGATACTTTTAAGTTTCTGTAGACAGATGGTTACCACCTGCGTACAAGGAGCGATCCGTTTGCAGTACAAAGGAACAGAACATGGCTTACAGATCACTATTGATTGAATGTCGCATCCAACGATGATTATGTAACATAAGCTCTCCTGTTGCCAGGAGAGCTTTCTTTGATAGAGTGGATATTTTTATATACTTGTTGTGGCAATAATACATATTAGAAATTGAATTTCAGTAAGGGTGAATCTCAAATGAAGAACTATACATTAATCGCAACAGCAGCAATGGGTTTAGAATCTCTTGTTGCCAAGGAAGTAAGGGATTTAGGTTATGAATGTACAGTAGATAATGGGAAAGTTATTTTTCAAGGGGATGCAATGGCTATCTGTCGAGCAAACCTTTGGTTAAGAACTGCAGACCGCATTAAAGTGGTTGTTGGAGAATTCAGAGCGACCTCTTTTGAGGAACTTTTTGAGAAAACGAAGGCACTTCCATGGGGAGACTATCTTCCTGAAGACGCAGAATTCCCAGTTATTGGTAAGTCGGTGAAATCCAAACTGTTCAGTGTGCCGGATTGCCAAGCCATCGTGAAAAAAGCAGTAGTGGAAAAAATGAAGGCGCATTACAGCATACAGTCTGCCTGGTTGGATGAAAAAGGTGCTGTTTACAAAATAGAAGTGGCACTATTAAAAGATGTTGCTCAAATTACCATTGACGCTTCAGGTATAGGCTTGCACAAACGTGGTTATCGAGCTGACCAAGGGGAAGCTCCGCTTAAAGAAACTCTTGCAGCAGCCCTTGTTATGCTGACTAACTGGTATCCTGACAAGCCGTTTGTGGACCCGTTCTGTGGTTCCGGTACCATTCCAATCGAAGCGGCATTAATTGGACAAAACATTGCACCAGGATTTAACCGAGACTTTGTGTCTGAAGATTGGCATTGGGTAGGGGAAGACTTATGGAGTAAAGCTCGTGAAGAGATGGAAGACAAGGCCAATTACGATCAACCTTTGGATATTGCGGGATATGATATTGACCACCGTATGATTTCCATTGCGAAAGAAAATGCTTTTGAGGCTGGACTTGGGGAACTAATCGAATTTAAGCAAATGCAAGTAGGCGATTTTACCACAAGGAAAGAATATGGTGTTATTATCGGCAACCCTCCATACGGAGAGCGTCTAGGGGAACGACCGGAAGTGGAGAAGATGTATAGGGAGATGGGGAAGGCTTACTCTGAACTAGAGACGTGGTCCGTCTATATGCTGACGTCACATGAAGGCTTTGAAAGTTTCTACGGGAAAAAAGCAACCAAAAAACGCAAATTGTTTAATGGCTTTATTAAAACAGATTTGTATCAATACTGGGGAAAGCGTCCACCCAAAAAGGGATAAAAACGTTTAATTGGACCAATCACAGGGAATTTACGTCTGTAAAGGAGTGATTGTGTTGAAAAACCAGAGTAAAGAGAAAACATTATTAGAGCGAAATGAAAAAGAGAAAGCTTTTAAAGAAAACGAAAAAAAACAGAAAAACCGTGATCAGCTTGTCATGCCCATAGATGAACTACCACTAGAAGAGATTAAATACGAAAAAGAAGAAGAACGCGATAAGAAGGGTTCCAAGGACCGATCATCAAGCAAAGAGAATTAAACAAATCATCATTATTACCTTCACTGCCTGAATGAATAAATTTTAAAAATTGGGCATAGAATACTTCTATCAATACTGTTTGGAGGGGTTTCTATGCCTTTGCACGTGAATGATTTTATGAGAATCTCCAAAGCATTGGAAAGTAGCTATCAGCGCCTTGCGAGTGAAAACCTGCTAGATAATCATGAATGTGTAGAACGAATGAACGCTGCACGTGATGAATATACAAAAGCAATGCTGTATGCCACACTGCTTGATGATGAGATTATCCATATTACTAAGAACTAAGAGAAACCTCCTATTTGGAGGTTTTTTTATTAGGAGTTGATGTATCAAGACCTCCGTTAAGCAGGAATCGAGAAGGAGAAGTCTTCATAGAGCGGATGAAGACTTCAGTGGAGAAGAAATCGAAGAACAGAAGTCCTCATGAGGTGGATGAAGACTTCAGTTGAGGGGAAATCGAGGAACAGAAGTCCTCATGAGGTGGATGAAGACTTCAGTGGAGGGGAAATCGAAGAACAGAAGTCCTCATGACGCGAATGGAGCAACTAAAGTCACTAGCCCATAAAAAGGCCGAAAGAGTATACCCCTTCCACATATCTAAATACCCAGCTTGACAAGTACTCCCTGAATAGTAGATAATGACTAGATGCAAACTTTTTCTCGGAGGTACATAGAATGAACAATCGTCTGCCATTTACAATGAACAAAGGGGATGCCTTTTTTGATCGCCTGAACGAATGGATCGGGGATGTATTTTACGACATCCTACCTGAAGCTGGATTCGAATTGCGTGATGAACAGATCTTTATGGCTTTCCAACTGGAAAGAGCGTTTAAAGAGAAAAAGGTAATATTCTCAGAAGCCGGTGTAGGAACAGGCAAGACAATGGTGTACCTTTTGTATGCAATCTGTTATGCGAGATATATGGGGAAACCAGCTATCATAACCTGTGCCGATGAATCTTTGATTGAGCAGCTTGTGAAAAAAGAAGGAGACATTGCAAAGCTCTCCAAAGTTCTAGACATTACAATGGATGTACGTCTAGCAAAATCTCCGGAACAATACCTGTGTTTAAACAAATTAGATATTGCCGTAAATAAGTATGATAATGACAACATAGATGAAGTGTATGATGCACTTCCAAGCTTTGTGACAAAGCCAGCTGCGATGCAATCTTTCCATCCTTATGGAGACCGCAAAGATTACGCAAAACTGAATGACGAGGAATGGGACATGGTCGGATGGGATACGTTCCAAGACTGTTTCAGCTGTGAAAAACGACATCGTTGTGGACAAACTCTATCCCGTGATCATTACAGAAAATCTACAGATCTTATTATCTGTTCTCATGATTTTTACATGGAACATGTTTGGACGTTTGACAAAAGAAAGCGCGAAGGACAGCTTCCTTTATTGCCAGAAGCATCAAGTGTCGTTTTTGATGAAGGGCATTTATTGGAGTTTGCTGCGCAAAAAGCACTAACGTACAAAATTAAAAATCAGCAAGTAGAAGAAATTCTAACCCGCTTATTAGGAAATGACTTAAGGGAAGAATTTGCGTATCTAGTAGAGGATTCTTTACAGGCAAACGATTTGTTTTTTGAAATGCTGGAAGAAAATCTGACAAGTATTGAGGGCTCAGAACGTAAAGACATTGCCATGGATACACGACTTGTAAAAAGTGCCAAAGACCTTTTAGAAAAAATAGAAGAGATAGGAAATCAACTTGTTTTCGAAGGGGAACTCCATACGGTAGATCATTATCAGCTGCATATAGTGGAGGAATACTTAGATTCTATTGAATTCCTACTAAAGCTACTTTTGTCAAAAGAAGATGTGATAGCTTGGGCAGAACATGCAAATAAGGATCTGACCCTTGTTGTGATGCCAAAAACTGTGGAAGAGGTCTTAAAGGAGAATGTCTTTTCTAAACAGATTCCGTTTATCTTTTCTTCTGCAACCTTATCTGACAATGAAAACTTTAGTTATCTTGCATCTTCATTAGGAATAGGAGACTATTTATCCTTTTCCATTAATTCTCCATTTGATTACGAAGAGAATATGAAACTTTCTTTGGAGGTTGAAGAGGATTTCCATGTGAAATTCAACAAAACATTGGAATCCATCGAACGAAATGGTGGAAGAACGCTTGTGCTCTTCTCCACTAAAGAAGAATTACTAAAGTTTAAGTCTGAAAATGCCAATAACATGGACTATCCATTCCTATATGAAGGGGAAAAGGAAATAAGTGTGTTAGTTTCTGAATTCCAAAATGAAGAACGGGCTGTTCTTTGTGCTTATCATTTATGGGAAGGCTTGGATATACCAGGACCTTCATTGTCCAACGTTGTGATTTGGTCCTTGCCATTTCCTCCGAATGATCCAGTATTTGCTGCTAAACGTAAAGGGTTGGATGACCCGTATATGCAATTGGATGTTCCGTACATGCTGTTGCGTCTTCGCCAAGGGATGGGACGACTCATTCGTACCACCGAAGATAAAGGGGAGGTTACCTTATATCTTCCTTCAGGATTACAGGCAGATGTTCGTGAAAAACTAGAAGGGGTACTCCCTACCAGCCCAGTGACATTATAAAAGCCTAATTATGAAAGAGCACCGGAAAATGATTCGGTGCTTTTTTGTAATCAAAAAATAGTGAGCTTTAAATTTGTTGCAAACTAGTGAGAAAATTGTGTATTCTTAACAGTAGCTCTAATGATAAATGGGGGAGATTATATATGGTAGAGATCAGTACAGTAAAAGAAGAATACTTGAATCATATCAACAAGATGGACAGCTATAATGAGGCGCTATCTCTTATATTTTGGGATTTAAGAACGGGAGCCCCTAAAAAGGGAGTCGACCGTCGATCGGATGTCATAGGGATCTTGTCCTCTGAAGTTTTTAAGATGTCAACGTCTGAAGAGATGGCAAGCTATTTGACTCAGCTATTAAGCGATGAGAATTTCAATGAACTGGATGAAATAACAAAGGCATCGCTCTTAGAAAGCAAAAAGAATTATGAAAGAAACAAAAAAATACCGGCAAAAGAGTACCAGGAATATGTTGTTCTCTCCACAAAGGCTGAGTCCGTATGGGAAGAGGCAAAAGAAAAATCGGATTTTTCCTTACTTCAGCCGTACTTGGAAAAGCTGGTGGATTTCAATAATAAATTTATTGAATACTGGGGCTATGAAGGAAACAAGTATAATACATTATTGGATATGTATGAGCCGGGAATTACAGTGGAGAAATTAGATGAGGTGTTCGCTAAATTGAAGGACCGGATAGTTCCGCTTGTCCAAAACATCGCTGATTCTTCCGTACAGCCAAGAGCCAAAGATCTATTAGTTCATTTCCCAAAAGATAAACAGCGTGACTTCAGTCTGGAAATCTTAAAAGAGTTAGCTTATGATTTTGACTCTGGCCGATTGGATGAAACTGTACATCCGTTTGCAATAGGCCTGAATCCAGGAGATGTACGAGTGACCACTAAATATGATGAAGAGGATTTCCGTACGGCTGTATTCGGAACCATTCACGAATGTGGACATGCCCTATATGAACAAAACATCTCTAAAGAGCTACAGGGGACAGGATTATGCTCCGGGACATCCATGGGAATTCACGAGTCTCAATCTTTATTTTATGAGAACTTTGTGGGACGCCATGAAAACTTCTGGAAACGTCATTATGGTAGCCTTCAAAGCTATGCAGGTGGAAAGTTCGATGAAATCAGTTTAGATGAATTCTACTTGGCAATCAATGAGTCCAAACCTTCTCTAATACGTATTGAAGCGGATGAACTGACTTACTCCTTACATATCATGATTCGCTATGAATTGGAAAAAGCCTTATTTAATGGTGAATTGGAAGTAAAGGATCTTCCTGCGGCGTGGAATGAAAAATATCAAAGTTATCTAGGCATCACACCACCAAATGATGCGAAAGGTGTATTACAGGATGTCCACTGGTCTGGAGGGAGCTTCGGTTACTTCCCTTCCTATGCACTTGGTTATATGTATGCTGCCCAATTCATGCAGGCGATGCAGAAGGATCTTCCAAACTATGATGAGCTACTGGAAAACGGCAATCTTGAACCGGTGAAAGATTGGTTGACAGATAAGGTTCATCAATATGGAAAGTTGAAGAAGCCATTGGAAATTCTGAAAGATGTAACAGGTGAGGAATTGAATGCGGACCATCTAATTAAGTATCTAGAAGACAAATACAATAAAATCTATCAATTAACATGATAGGGGAAAGGGCCAGGGGTTAATCTCTGGTCTTTTTTTTGTATCCAACGGCAAATTAAAACTTTTCACCATTTTACTGGTTGATAAAGTGTTTTTTGTTGAACAATAAAAGTAAATGCAGTAGGATGTAATACCTAAAGAGTTTACAGGAGGATCAACATGTTAGATTTACGTTTTGAATTTACAGCTAAGGATGAATCCACAGTAATTTTACGTCCGGTGGAAGAAGCGGATGCAGAAGATATAGTGACTGCTGTTGAGAGTATTATTGCTGCCGGTCAATACATTCAGAAGGACGTACCTCGAACTCCTGAGGAAGAAAAGTTGTTCATACGTGATATGAAAGCAAAGGAAAATATGTATATTGGCGTAGAGCGCAATGGACGAGTGGTAGGAATTGCCCGAGTCATTCGAGGTGAAATACAAATGAAGCGACATACAGGTCTTTTTCGTACGTGGCTTGCAGAGGAAGCTCAGGGGTTAGGAATTGGAAAAAAGATTATGGATTATACCGATATGTGGTGTGAGCAACATATAAGGAAACTATCTCTAACAGTCTTTTCTTCCAACGAGATTGCCTATCAACTGTATAAAAAATATGGATTTCATGAAGAAGGAAACCAAAAAGAGCAAGCCTTCATCAATGGGGAATATGTAGATGAACTATGGATGGCAAAGTTCTACAAAAAGTGATTTCCAATAATTTATAGTGATAAAAGAAGTTGTATTCGTTATAATAAAAGTGCACAACACAACAACTCCTTTAAAACGAAATGTACCTTCCCAGAAAAATGGGGAGGTTTTTTTTGTTTATTCCTCCAAATATCTTACAACATATCCCTTTCGAAGTATTTCTAACTGAATAATTATATAAAATATGGAAAAATTAACAGTACCAAATCGGATGAGGTGCACGAATTATGCCAAAAATACTGTCTGTTGGAACGTCCATACCAAAATACCCGATCCAACAGGATACGGTTGTTGAATTTGCCAAAGAGTTATTCGAAGAGTCTTTCAAAGATATTAATCGTCTTCTTACCGTCTTTCAAAATGGCCAAATAGAAAAACGGCATTTTGCAAGGGATGTTGAATGGTTCAGAGAACCTCATACACTCGAAGAGAAAAATGATATTTACATAACAGAGGCAGTGGCTTATGGTTCAGAAGCGATAAATGCTTGCTTGCACAATGCAGCAACGCTTTCAAAAACTATAGCTCATGAAGACATCGAAGCTATTTTTTATATATCCACAACAGGAATGTCGACACCAAGTATTGAGGCAAGGATAATGAATGTCCTTCCGTTCTCCCCATATACCAAAAGAATTCCTATATGGGGACTCGGTTGTGCAGGTGGTGCGGCTGGTCTTTCAAGAGCGTATGAGTATTGTCTCGCATTTCCTCACGCAAAAGTTCTAGTATTAAGTGTGGAACTTTGCAGTCTTACATTCCAAAAAAATGATCGATCAAAAAGTAATCTGGTAGGAACCTCCCTTTTTGCAGATGGCATCGCCTGTGTACTGATGGTTGGTGACGAGGTGCAAGTGGATGACAGTAGGTGTTACCCGAAAGTTTTAGGTAGTCAATCGACCTTAATGAAAGATTCGGAGGATGTGATGGGATGGGAAGTTAAGAACGATGGGCTTTACGTGGTCTTCTCTAGAGACATCCCTTTAATCATTACGAACTGGCTTGCTCCTAATGTGAGTCGATTCCTAGAAAACCATCGTGTAAAAATGGATGACTTGGAACATTTCGTTCTACATCCGGGAGGGAAAAAAGTATTGGAAGCATACCACGAATGCCTTGGAATAGAAGCTGACAAGCTGGATACATCTTTACAAGTACTCAAAGAATACGGGAATATGTCCTCCGCAACCGTCTTGTATGTTCTGAAAGAAATCATGGAAAAGAATCCGAATAAAGGGGACAAGGGGATTGCTGCTGCACTTGGACCGGGATTCAGTTCTGAAATGCTGTTACTGGAGTGGGAGTGAGGAAGAATGGTTTTCACATTGTTTTTTGCATTTATCGTCACCCAAAGAGTCCTTGAGCTCGGCATTGCCAGAAGAAACGAACAATGGATATTATCCCAAGGTGCTGTGGAGTACGGGCAGGAACATTATAAATATATGGTCAGTTTACATGTAGCATTTTTGGCTAGCTTGCTATTGGAAGTCATTGTGTACGATAAAACGCTGAGTGCCTTTTGGCCTGCCATTCTTACCCTGTTTATCTTGACACAAGCTCTTCGTATATGGGCCATACAGTCATTGGGGAGATTTTGGAATACAAAGGTCTTGATTTTGCCGGATGCATCGATTGTAAAGTCTGGACCGTACAAATTTCTTCGTCATCCCAATTATACTATTGTGGTGTTGGAAATTATGCTGATCCCTCTAATGTTTAATGCCTATTTTACAGCCATAGTTTTTACATTGTTGAATGCCTGGATGTTAAGTGTAAGAATTCCGCTTGAGGAAAGGGTTCTATCGGACATGACAACGAATTATGCTTCTTATATGGAGGAGCGGAATCGATTTTCTCCAACTTTTCAGAAAGAATCTGATTGAAAGTCATTGTCAATTAGCTCGGAAGCTGATATGATTATGATAATAATTATCACTATCAACGAGGGGGACATACCAACATGACATTATTGTTGATTGGTACAACTGTTGTAGCGTATTCCGTATTAATGAAAGTAGTTTTACAGCAAACATGTGAGCCTAAATCGATAAAATAATATAATACATAACAGGGGTTTCTACATCAGTACACGTAGAAGTCCCTGTTTTTTTATGCTTCAGCCCATTGCTCAAAGTGATTTCCCTGTAGATAGAAGTGCAGGGTGTGAGACTCCGGCGGGAGGTAGCGGTAGACTTGAGACCCCGCAGGCTTGCCGAGGAGGCTCAAGCACCGCCCCGCGGAAAGCGAACACCTGGAACGGAAATCTACAGGAGTTGAAACAAAATCCTTAGCAGAAAATCCATGCACATGTTTCTTGAAGAAAAATATTTATAAATAAGGCAAGTAAAGTGGGAAAATACTGCAATATCAAGTAAAATAGACTGGGAGCACGGAGAAAAGATACACACAACTAAGGGGACATAAGAAATGGGACCAAACAAACCAAAGCAGCAAACCCAACATCAAGAAAAGCACACAAGCCTGCTACAAACAAAACTAAACTTAATCCTAGAAAAATTACATAATCACGGTGATCATAGAAGTGCGAGAAAAGTCGCCGAACTTCTAAATAAAAACACGACGAAAGAATTGAGCATAGCATTTTGCGGGCATTTTTCAGCAGGGAAATCATCCTTCATCAATGAAATGTTGGAAGAGGCCATTTTGCCTGCAAGTCCGATACCAACCTCTGCCAATGTTGTCCAGATCAGGAATGGAGAAGAGCTTGCACATGTTCATTTCTTTGAAGGGGAATCACTGGAGATCCTGCCACCCGTTTCGTTCGAACATGTAAAGGCATACTGCAAAAATGGGGATCAAGTGGAATCCGTAGAATATCAGTTTCCTTTTGAAAACCTTCCGGCGGACATGGTTGTGCTGGACACACCGGGGGTTGACTCTACTGACGATGCCCATCGTATATCCACTGAATCTGCCTTGCATTTGGCGGATGTTATCTTCTATGTGATGGACTATAATCACGTCCAATCGGAAGTGAACCTAAAGTTTATTAAAGAACTTCAGGACAAGGAGAAAAAGATTTACTTGATTGTGAACCAAATAGATAAGCACAGGGAGGAAGAGATTTCATTCTCTACCTATAACGCAAGAATTCAAGAATCTTTCGACGACTGGGGAATCGAGCCGGCAAGCATTTATTTTACAAGCCTGAAAGACACGGATCATCCTCTTAATGACCTTGCAATCGTTAAAGAGACAATTGATATCCTTAGACAAGATAAACTGGATATTCTACCTAAGACGATTGAAAAGGCACTCCAAAATGTACTGGATGAACATAAAGAATGGCTCCTGGAACAAAGGTCAGAAGAAATGGAGCGTCAAGAGCAAATTATCGAATCAAGCGAAGGGCTACCAAAAGATGTATCGGAAACCTTAAGGGATGCAATAGGAAAACTCAATCGGATCGAGTCTGAAACTGCTATGATAAAAGAGGAATTTATCGATCAGACAAAGCGAATATTAGAAAATGCCAATATCACGCCCTTTGAGATGAGGGAGCTTGCGGAGAGGTATCTTGAATCTCAGCAAAAAGGATTTAAAGTGGGTTTACTATTCTCTAGTAAAAAAACACAGGAAGAGCGGGGGCAAAGAAGTGTTGCCCTTCGAAAAGATTTGGGCGAGCGTGTGAAAACACAAATTGAGAAGTTCATCCATGAGCATATCATCTCCTTTTTAAAGGAGCATCATTTCTATTCAACCGCTATATTTGAGAAAGTCCAAGAGATTACGGTTCCTATTACGGACGGGTTTATATCAGGCCATGTGAAACCAGGTGCTGGTTATACCGGAAATGCTGTATTGCACTATACAAAAGATCTCGCCCATTCCATAAAATTAGAGTACCAAAAGCAGGTGCAAAAATTGATGGAAGGATTTTTCGAAAAACTCGATGAACAGGTGCAGAAGAAGACGAAAGCTTTAAAGGTGGAAGTAAAAAGACTGGAAACGGTACACCATGCACAAGAAGCCATTACCATTCTTCATATGGAACTCGAAGAACAATATGAGGCATTAAATAGCATCCTCGTAATGGACAAAGAAACACTAATGGGACTTGATGCTAAGGTTGAGCTTCTTTCCAAATATCTGAACCGTCCATATAAAAGAGTTCGTGGAGATGAGTTGCCATCCATTTCAAACAAGTTAAAACATGACAATCAGAACCAAGAAGTTGTCCAAGATATCATGAAGCAGAATGATCCCACGTCACTTTTAAAAGGGCTGAAGGATACAGCGAATTCTTTGAAAGGGATTCATGGATTCCAGACGATTGTGGATGACTTGAAAAAAAGAGCAGCTAAAATAGAGAATCAAACTTTTACCGTCGCTTTGTTCGGCGCATTCAGCGCTGGTAAGTCTTCCCTTGCCAATGCCTTATTTGGTGAAAAAGTGCTACCTGTTTCACCTAATCCAACAACCGCTTCCATCAATAAGATCTCTCCTGTCTCTAAGGGAAATCCACATGGAACGGTTAGTGTGCAGATGAAGACAGCCGAACAGATTTTTGAGGATGTAAAACAGGCTTTACTAATTTTTGACACCAAGTTAATAAACCTTGAAGAAGCTGGTCAGACAATAAAGAGTATTATCTCTAAAAATACCCATCTTGAACTAGATGCAAGCAAGAAGACTCAATTTCACTTTTTGAAAGCCTTCCTAAAAGGTTGGGAGGATATGAGTTCTCACTTAGGAATGCTTCAAAAGGTTACGCTTAATGAATTTGAAGCATATGTCGCTCAGGAAGAGAAATCCTGTTTTGTAGAATGGATTGAAGTATTCTATGATTGTCCATTTACAAGACAAGGGTTAACACTAGTGGATACCCCGGGAGCGGATTCAATTAATGCAAGGCATACGGATGTATCGTTCGATTATATTAAGAATGCTGATGCCATCCTTTTTGTGACCTATTACCAGCACGCTTTTTCAAAAGCGGACCGAGAATTCCTTATTCAACTGGGCAGAGTGAAGGACGCGTTTGCCATGGATAAAATGTTCTTCCTCGTAAATGCAGCAGACCTTGCAAATAATGAAGAGGAGCTTGAGTTGGTCTGTGATTATGTAGAAGAACAATTGACGACATATGGGATTCGTCATCCAAGATTGTATCCTGTATCAAGTCTGCTTGCCCTTAAAGAAAAAGAAGGGCAACTCTTCCAACATCCATTCTTGAAAAGTTCCTTGATGAATGATTTTGAAAAAGCATTTTCTGATTTCATACAGGCGGACCTGGTGGAGATGAGTTTACATGCAGCGCAATTAGATCTAAACCGAGCGGTCGCTTTATTTGCTCATTTTGTCCAGCAAGCAAAGCTTGGATCGGATGAAAAAGAGAAATTAAAACTATTCCATACCAACAATAAAGTTGCGATAGAAGCACATATTAAGGAATACTCAACGGATAGCTTCTTCACGCTACTTGAGCAGGAAATAAATGAATTGCTTTACTATGTTAAGCAACGAACATTATTACGTTTTTCTGATTTTTTCAAAGAAAGCTTTAATCCGGCAGTAATCAGAGAGGACGGGAGAAATATGAAAGTGCAGCTGAACAGTTGTCTACATGAGCTTGTTACTGATATCTCCCACAATCTCTCACAGGAAGTAAGAGCAACAACTGTTCGGGCAGAGAATTTCATTTGGAAGACGCTGCACTCCTGGCAAAAAGAACTGGAAACCGAAGCGAAAAAGCTGGAAGGTCAGCTTTCCTTACGTTTTCTAGAGGTGGAGGAATTCCAACCGTATAAAATGAAAAGTACGTTTCCTTCTATCACTTCCAAGCTTGAAAAACAAACGGTAGGCTATTACCGCAACACAAAAGCTTTCTTCGAGAAAAATGAAAAACAGAAAATGGCTCAGTTTTTGGAAGAGGAACTTTCTCCTCTGATGGATATTTACTTGAAGGGCAGCGAGGAGAACCTGACAGTTCATTATAAAAATGAACTCGAAGATGCCTTGCAAGAAGTGAGGCAGTATATCCTTAAACAGCTTCATGATTATTTTGATGGGATGCAGTCTGCACTCGAGCAGGAACAAGACATCCCGCAGTTGGAACGGGTACTGGAACACATTCAACCGCATAGGAACTAAGGAGGAAAACAGGTGAGCCGTATAGAGGATGCACTGAAAGAGATCGAGTGGAAACATAATGTCAATATTCTCTATGCCTGTGAGTCAGGAAGCAGGGCTTATGGGTTTGCATCCGAAACCAGTGATTTCGATGTCCGGTTCATCTATATTGCTCCGCTTAAGAACTACCTTTCCTTATCAAGGAATGATGATACCATCACCGTCCAGGATGAAGAGTTGGACATACAGGGGTGGGATCTTAAAAAAGCGCTGCTGCTGGCCGGGAAGTCCAATCCATCTTTGTACGAGTGGATGGTATCACCCATTGTATATAGAGAGAGGAACCCGGTCATGCACCAATTGCAAGCGATTGTCTTAAATGATTTTTCACAAAAGGTGCTAGCCTTCCATTATGTAAATATGGCGAAGAAAAACCTTCAAGCCTGGATCGATAATAAAAATTGCTCTAATTTAGTACACGCTATTCGTGCAACTCTGATGCTGGAACAGGTCGTCCGCCAAGATCAAGTGACAATCCAATTTAAGGAACTTGAAAAGAATAGCAGCCTTTTCAATAAGGAAGAGCTATCGATACTATATCGTTTGAAGACGGGAGAATGGTTGAACGAACATCCGATGATCGTTCAACTTCCTACCAAAGTACAGGGTTTTTTAACTGCGACAGAAAGGTCTTCGTTTCGGCTGGACAATGGAGTGGTGCAAATTAAAGTGTTAGAGGAGCTGTTTTTCCAGCAGTTGGGAATAGAGGGTGAGAGTGATCACGAAAGTTAATCGATTTCATGCATGTGCCACCTGTAAACATTATCAAGTGATAAAATTGGAGAGAGGTACTGTATATCGTTGCAGTAGACTTGGATACGAAACGAAGCCACATTTCAGATTCGATTGTTGGCAACCTAAAGAGAACGTATTACAATTAATGAAAAAAGAACAGAGAAAAATGGAGGAACAACCATGAGCGTACACAAAGCAATCAGTGAGCATTCTAGGAAACAAAACCAAGTCGTGATGAACTTTCTGCAACTTGAACAGCAAAGAGAGGCATACATAGAAGAGGCAATTGTACTATGCCAGCAAAACAAATCATTTACAACCGAAAAAATAAATGAGGTAACAAAAAGAATCAATGAACTTGCACGAAAAGGTATCGCTCCTCAGCGTCAACTGGTGACAAAGGAAATGGTGGAGGGATTTGTTTTTAGAAGTAAATAACACGGGGAGGGAGACCATGACGCAGATCGTTTCAGCAAAATGGGTGAAGGAGCAGTTGGATGAGCTCATTATCATTGATTGCCGCTTTCATCTTCATGCACCGGAAAAAGGTTTGGAAGAATATAAAGAACATCATGTCCCGGGGGCCCATTATATGGATCTGAATCAAGATCTTTCCGGAGAAATCAATACTCATGGAGGCAGACATCCGCTGCCTGATTTTCAAAAACTGTATCGTAAATTGCAAGAAGCGGGAGTCCATGACGATGGAACGGTACTGCTTTACGATGACCAGAACGGTGCCATGGCCTCAAGACTTTGGTTCCTTTTGCAGATTATGGGGCATAAACATGTCCTGGTTATGGATGGTGGCTACCGAGAGTGGTTGGAGCAGGGTTTTCCTGTAACTGCCGATGTTCCCCAAAAGGAAAAACGAGGAAATTTTTCCTTTAAGCTTTCAGATGACCTGGTGGTTGAAATGGAGGAAGTCAATTCTCATCTTTCTTCCTACAAGAATGGAACCGCCTATCTTCTCGATGCAAGGGAAGCAAAGCGGTATAAAGGGATAGAGGAGCCGATAGATAGGGTTGCCGGCCATATACCAGGTGCTCTGAACTTTTTCTGGATGGATAGTCTGGAGAATGGAAAGTGGAAACAGAAAGAAGATTTGAAAGAAAGATTTTTAAAGCTGGACTCTTCTAAAGAAATTGTCGTCTATTGTGGTTCCGGTGTTACCGCCTGTCCGACGATCTTGGCCCTAAAAGAAGCAGGTTATAATAATGTCAAGCTTTATGCCGGTAGCTGGAGTGACTGGATAAGTTACACAAAGAACCCAATATCTAAAATAGAAAGCTAAATTTACCCTCCTGTAAATTACTGATTCCCTACACAAACTAAAAGGGATCCCAATGTAAAGGAGGAGATTTAGAATGGGTCGTACGAAAAAAGGAAATGCAAATGCGCAGCGTAACAATAACGCCAAGCAAAAAGGTAACATGGATACAGAGTTTGCTTCTTATGCGGAATATGAAGCAGCGAAAATGACGAACAAGAAAAACCATTAAATAATTGAGCCATCACCTTCTAGGGGTGATGGCTTTTCTATATTTTGAGATGCGAGCCATCTGTCCTCACACCCTAATCTGTGCTATAATCATAAGCGGAAAAGAGAGGGAGTGCTATTGTGAAAAAAGTATTACTGATAGATGGAATGGCCTTATTATTTCGATCATTTTTTGCCACTAGTGTCTATAATCGTTTCATGTACACATCCAGCGGAATCCCGACCAATGCAGTACAGGGATTTGTTAAACATATGATCACTTCCATGGAAACCTTCGAGCCTACACATGTTGTTTGCTGCTGGGACATGGGAAGCAAGACGTTCCGTACCGAAATGTTTGATGACTATAAAGCAAACAGACCAGCGCCGCCACAGGAATTAATTCCTCAGTTTGACCTTGTGAAGGAAGTCGTGGAGTCGTTCGATATCCCGAATATCGGACTTGCAGGTTTTGAAGCGGATGATTGCTTGGGTACACTTGCTGAACTTTATCGGGAAGAAGCGGAGGTAACGATTCTGACGGGTGATCAAGATGTTCTGCAGCTTATCAAACCGAATATTAAAGTGGCTCTGCTTTTAAAAGGCTATGGCAACTATGAAGTGTTGGATGAGAATGGATTTTATGAGAAGAAGGGGCTAACACCGCAGCAGCTGATAGACCTTAAAGCGATTATGGGTGACAGTAGTGATAATTACCCGGGCGTTAAAGGAGTCGGAGAAAAAACCGCTACAAAGCTGTTGATGGAGTATCAGACTGTTGATGGCATCCTTGAAAATCTGGAAGCACTAACGAAAAGCCAACGTCAGAAATTTGAAGAGAGTTTGGATTTATTACACCTTTCTAGGGAGCTCGCAACTATTAAATGTGATGTACCGATTTCTTGTGAACTTCATGATGCCACAATCACAATCGATCGTAGCAAGGTCGCAAGTAAATTTGATGAGTTGGAGTTCAAAAATCTACATGCCTTTATTAATAAGGTCTGCTAAGTAAAAGAGAAGATGAGCGAATCATCTTCTCTTTTTCATCTTTTTGTGTTGTCTTTTTTTGCTTTATTTTCAAGTTTGGAATGTACTTCTTGCCCAAACTCTGCATCCTGTCCATAACCTTGCGGATTGATACCTGGTGCTTTTTTTCCTCTGTTTGCAGGTTTGTTTTTGCTCATGCTTCTCACCTCCGTTAGATAGTTTTCCTTTTTCTTCAGGAAATTATGTTGAATTGTAAGGTACAATCTAACTCAAACTAATTGGGAGGTGATTAGTTTGAACCGACCACTAAAAATTGCATTCAGTGCCATCATGCTGGCACAATTCATAAAAATCCCGATAAAATATCTCAGATCCGGAAAATGGGAATGGAATACCTTTTTTGAAACCGGGGGGATGCCAAGTTCCCACTCTGCCGGAGTATCTGCTCTGGCTACCATCATTGCTTTGAAAAGAGGCTTCCGGACAATCGATTTTGCACTTTCAGCCATTTTTGGAGTGATCGTTATGTATGATGCTCAAGGAGTAAGAAGACAAACAGGAGAGATTACCCTAGCTGTCAACGACCTTGCAGAGAAATTGGACAGGCTTGAAGGAAAGCCGGATAAAAATATCCATGACAAATTGGAAAAACGTTTAAAAGAGCGTTTAGGGCATCAACCAGAGGAAGTGGTTGGAGGTGCCTTGTTTGGAATTGCTTTAGCATTTCTGGGAATGCGCTTTCTTCCGAAAAAGAAAAAATTGGAACTTTGGGACAAACTTTAATGGGCAAACGACAAATTTTGCGGTAAGATTGTAGGAGGGGATGAACAAAAGGATGGATAGACATGAAAAAATCATGGAGTACAGAAGAATACCTACAACAACTTACCGCAAAGGGTTTTAAATTTGGAGAAGATTCCCTTGGCTTTATAGAATTTGGCAAGCATTATACAGGCAGTTCCGACTACTTGGTCAACATAGCCATCGAAATTACGTTAAAGGCCCAAAAGCAATTTGATGGAAGCTTTTTTGTCTCATTCTTGGAAATGATCAAACAGGAACAGGTATACTCCAAGAAAGCAGCCTTCGAATTGGCCAAGGAAAAAAAGATTATATAAAAGGACTTTCCCCTTATGGGAAAGTCCTTTTATATATAAGTATGAAAATGTCCCAACGCCAGAAGCGACGTCTAAAAACAACAAATTATTTGTTATTTAATTGAATGGCTTTCCGAGACAATTGATCCGCCATTTTATTCTCTTTGCTCGGTACCCATTTGATGAAAAAGAGGTCGAGTTGATCGGATAAGGATAATGCCTCTTCCAACAGTACCCGATATTCCTGTTTTTTGGAAAATCGCTTTTCCATGGCACTTTCCACAGCCTGAGAATCGGTGCGAAAAGAGACGATTTGATAGCCTTGTTTCGTGCAAATTTTCAAGGCTTCAATCAATGCATGGAACTCCGCTTGATGATTTGACATGAACCCAAGTGGAATACTGTATTGTTCTGCACGACCATGGCCCTTGATGAATATTCCTGCACCCGAAGGACCTGGGTCACCGGCGCTAGCGCCATCTATATAAACTTCAATCATCCAATTCCCCTGCCTATTAAATAAGTGTTACACAAACATATTTCCTTATGTCCTGTGATAAGATAAGAATACACAATAACAGCGAAGGAATAAAGCCAAATCATTGATACCTTTTGGCACCAACGGGTATAAGAAAGATACAGTTAGTTGGAAAGGGGCTCCTTAACATGAAATTGACGTTAGAGTGGCACTACCATACGCCAAAACATATAGAAACAACCTTCAGAAGTGAGGAGCTTGATATCAGGCTGGCGCTAAGGCTTGCTGAAGATATAGAAAAGACGGGAAGAGTGAAACGACTTTCCTTCTTTGACCAGAATGGATCGGAATGGACAAAAAAAGAAATTAATAAATGGATCAAACAGAGTGAGGTTGGAATATCGGACGTTGTCGCCTACTTTGACGGTGGATATGATTCAGACACCAGACTGGCGGGAATCGGAAATGTGGTTTATTATAATCAAAATAGAAAAGACTACAGATATAGAATAAATGCAAGGCTGGAGGAACTGGAATCCAACAACGAAGCGGAATATGCGGCGTTTTATTTTCTTGTACAACAGCTGGAGCATCTGGAAATACGTGCGATGGAAGTAACTTTCAAGGGAGATTCCCTTGTTGTTCTTAACCAGCTTTCCGGAGAATGGCCTTGTTATGACGAACTTTTCAACCGTTGGCTGGATAAAATAGAAGAGAAGTTAAAAACACTGAAAATTAGGCCTATCTATGAGCCAATCACACGAAAAGATAACACAGAGGCGCATCAGCTTGCAAAACAGGCATTGGAAGGTACACCAATTGAAAGCAAATTGCTACTGTGAATATAGGAGTGAAAAGAGAGAATGATCAATCGTAAAAAGATACTGATGGAGGTTGGTGAAATTTTAGATACTTATTGTACGGAATGTCTTGTGAAGCAGACATTGCGGAAGGATTATGGAAAGACGCATGCTCAATCCTTCTGTATCAGTGAATGTACAGTGGGTGCTGAAATAAAGAAACTGGGAGATCAGTTGGTGGAGCGCAAGTAACTGGCGCTTTGCTAGCTGGTTTTTTATTATGACTTTTATCTCAGCACCTTACCCATTCAAAGAAAAAACCGCCGATTAGGCGGTCATTTTCGTGCTTCAGATAGCTGGTGTTCGCACTGGGAAAGCGTCAATTCACAGTTCTGAAGAAAATCTGTATCAAGGCCAGTACCTGCACTCTTTGCGTCATTAAGTAAGGATCTTGCGTTGGAAATAGCTCTCTCTGCATGATCCATTGCTTCCGAATCAAGGCTCATAGTAGCTGACCCGACCATTTTTTCAGCAGATTGGATGGAAACTTCCACTTGTGCTAAATCGTTATATCCTGTGTGTAATTCAGTATTGTTATTATGTTGTTGGTTATCCATTTATACAGCCTCCTTCTTTTTTTAGAATCGGTAAAAGTGGGCAAAGATATTCACTGTAAATAAATATAATATGAAAAGTAAAAAAGCAAAGAGACCAACCAAATTGGCGGTCTCTTTCTTGTTCAAATATATATTTTTTTATAGCGTTGAATTAAAGTTTTGTAACGTTGGCAGCTTGTGGTCCGCGGTTTCCTTCTACGATTTCAAAAGAAACTTCATCGCCTTCTTCCAAAGATTTGAATCCTTCTCCAGTGATTGCAGAGAAATGTACGAATACGTCGTCTCCACCTTCTACTTCAATAAATCCAAACCCTTTTTCGTTGTTGAACCATTTTACTTTACCGTTTTGCATCGTTCTTTTTCCTCCTAAAAATAGCGCACAATGTGCCGTAAAATTGTATTATCACAACCAAATTCCAGAAAAAAAGAAAGCGGTTAAATGACAATTTCAATATACAATAAACTCTATATAAGAGTCAAGGTCTCAAACTTTGTACCTGTTTTATTTTCTTAATCTCTTCATATATATAGGTAAAGGAGGGATAAGCTATGCTGCGGACACATTATGAGGGTAGGGAAATGATCTTAAGGATCAAAACGAATCTTCATCTGTATGCTTTAAACGAGGACATTATCTACCAAAGCCTGTGCTCGGCATTAAAGGACATTTATTTCATGGAGTCCTTTGCGGTGCAGATTGACGACTATCTCGTGATAGGGGAGACTCAACAGAGTGCATATCCGCTAATAACTGTGCAGAACATAGTTCCCGTCAAAAATATTGTATCCTCGTAACTATACAAACAAATGTTTTGGTTTTATAATAAATGTAGGAAAAGGGATGGGGATACGCACTCTTTTCCTACATTTATTTTTACATAGAGCGGAGTGGAAGATGTAGTGAAATTAATTATTGCTGAAAAGCCAGACCAAGGATTGAAGCTTGCTGCTCCATTTTCCTTCAAGAAAAAGGATGGGTACGTAGAAATCCCCCCGCAACCGATGTTCCCGAAAGGTGCCTTGTTGACTTGGGCAGTAGGACATCTTTGTGAACTGTTATCCCCAGAAGAATACGACAAGGCATGGAAACGATGGTCCCTGCAAACTCTCCCAATCATACCCGAACGATTCCAACACAAAGTAACCAAATCCAAATGGAAGCAATTCCAAACAGTGAAAAAATTAGTTCATCATCCTGAGGTTTCAGAAGTCATTATGGCAGGTGATGCAGAGCGGGAAGGTGAAGCAATTATCCGCATCATTCTTCTTGTCAGCAACTGTCATAAGCCCCTTAAACGCTTATGGATATCGTCTTTGACGCCCAAAGCGGTACAGAAAGGATTCGAAAACCTGTTGGAGGAACATCAAACCAGAAACGTCTATTATGAAGCCTTAAGTAGATCATGTGCGGACTGGTTGGTAGGGATGAACGCGTCCAGGGCTTATACTTTGCTCTTGCAACAGAAAGGGATTTCGGATGTATTTTCTACTGGTCGGGTGCAGACACCAACCCTTGCTTTAATTGTAAAAAGAGAGATGGAGATAGAGAATTTCCAATCAAAACCGTTTTGGGAGGTGCTGGCAACCTTCAAAATGAATGGAAAGAAATATAAAGGTAAATGGCATAAGGAGGAGGAGTCAAGGCTCGATGACCCTAACTTAGCCGAAAAAATAGTTCAGTTCTGTAAGGAGAAAGAGGCAAGGATTGACAATATCGAGAAGGAACGAAAAGAATTTCAGCCGCCTTTCCTTTTTAACTTATCTGCCTTACAGGCCACTGCCAACAGCATGTATAAATTTTCACCACAGAAAACGCTCGAGATTGCTCAGAAGTTATATGTCAAAGGGATTATCTCCTATCCGCGCTCTGACTCAAGCTTTGTGACGAAGGAAGAGGCAGCTATGTTTCCTGATACTCTTCAGAAGCTGAGTTCCTTTAATGCATTCAAAGATTATTTTCCTCTCCCATTTTCATCTGTCATGAATAATAAACGAGTGGTAAATGAGAAAAAGGTAACCGATCACTATGCCATTATACCGACGGAGCAGGTTATCGATCCATCCAAGATGGCACCTGATGAGGAGAAAATTTACACACTTATCGCAAAGCGTCTTATTGCAGCTCACTATGATAAAGCGATATTTGACTATACTACGATTAATACCTTAGTAGATGGACGCGCCACATTTTTCTCAAAAGGCAAAGAAGAGGTGCAAGCTGGATGGCGTTCTGTCATCTATGGAAATAAAAAAGACAAGGAAACGGATGAAGAAGAACAAAATCTCCCTTCCCTTGAAAATCACGAGACAGGTCTTGTGCATGATGTGAAAGCAAAAGAAGGGAAGACCCAACCACCTAAACGGTATACGGAAGGTCAATTGATTACTGTGATGAAAACCGCAGGCAAACACTTGGAGGATGGTGAACTCACGAAAGTGCTTAACAAAACGGAGGGTCTTGGAACAGAAGCGACCCGAGCCGGAATTATCGGTGTGTTAAAAGATAGAAAGTATATCGATGTTAAGAAAAATCAGGTTTTTGCTACCAATAAAGGTAAGCTCCTTATCCAATCTATCGGATCAAGTATTCTAGCAAGTCCTGAAATGACTGCGAAATGGGAACAAAGGCTTCATGAGATCGGGGAAGGGAAGGCGTCACCCGAAGAATTCATGGAACAGGCCAAAAAGCTGTCCATAAAACTAATAGAGGATGCCAAAAAACAGAGTGAACAATGGTCATTTGAGGGAATGGATATCAGTGAATTCAAGTATGCCAAAGGAAAGCGCCGAGGCCGTGGTGCGGCAGGAATTGGCACCAAAGTCGGCACCTGTAAAAAATGTGATGGAGAAATTGTGGACAAAGGCTCTTTCTATGGATGTTCCAACTACAATTCTAAAAAATGCAATTTCACCATCTCCAAAAAGATCCTCGGAAAAACAATCTCCGCTACTAATGCGAAAAAGCTGTTAGGGGAAGGGAAAACCGATGAGATTAAGGGGTTCAAAAAAGGGGAAAAGGTATTCAACGCATCTCTTGAGTGGAAAGAAGACAGAATTCAATTTGTATTTTAAGATTCCATGGCCGGGTAGTAATGCTCGGCCTTATTTTTTTTCCTGACAAGGGAATAGTAGGAAGTGTAAACAGAAGGAAGGAGGGTTAAGTTTGCAGGAAGCAATACGATTAAGTAACGTGCATTATAAAACCGAAGATATACATATTCTAAAAGGAATTACAGGTGTCATAAATGAGGGAGAAATCACAACCTTTGTTGGTCCATCGGGTGCCGGCAAGACTACCTTATTAAAACTGTTAAACGGTCTACTTTCTCCTACTACCGGGAAAATTGAGATAAATGGCAAAGAGATTAGCCAGTATGAACCGACAGAGCTTCGTAAGCTGGTTGGAATTGCTCTTCAAAGTGCCCCGATGGTTGATGGAGATGTGTTTGATAACCTTTCTTTGCCATTGCGGCTTCAGAATAGTTCGCTTGCGGAACAAGAAGCGATAAGCATCTTAAATGTTGTTGGTCTTGGAGATGATCAATTACATCAGAACGTCAGGGATTTATCAGGGGGGCAGAGGCAAAAGGTGTCCATTGCACGAACATTAGTTAACCGGCCAAAGGTATTGCTATTGGACGAAATAACGGCTTCTTTGGATCAAGTATCCCAAAAAGAAATCAATGAATTGATTCAAAGGGTAAGTAAGAAATACGGTACGACTATTGTATGGATTACTCACAACCTGAAACAGGCGCTAACGGTTGGAACCTACACGTGGTTTTTAATGGAAGGGCAACTGTTGGAAGCGGGGAAAAGCGAAGAAATTGAAAGCTCCCGAAATGAAAAAGTACAAGCTTTTCTTAGGGGGGATTTGGAATGAACGCACTGACTCTTTCCATCGCACTCATCTTTGTTCTCATACCTATTGTGCTTTCCAAAACCTTCCGGCTGGGCTTGGAGAAGGATACCATTATCGCGGTTGTAAGATCAGTGATACAGCTATTTATCGTCGGTTATTTGCTCACATTTGTATTTGAATCAGATGGGTATTTATTTATCACGCTAATGGTCATCATCATGATTGCTGCTGCCGTACAGAATGTTGCCAGAAAGAAGACCCGGATCAAAGGAATCACATGGAAAGTGGCTGTTACCTTTATTTTTATTGAACTCCTGACGCAAGGGATTTTGATTGGGTTCCAAATCACTCCTCCAACCGCGCAATATATCATTCCGATCAGTGGCATGATCATTGGGAACTCGATGGTGCTTGGAATCTTATTTCTAAATAGATTTATGTCAGAGGTAGAAGCAAGAGAGGATGAAATCGATTTAATCCTTTCTCTTGGTGGAACAACCAAACAGGCGATCCATACACAACTCATTCGGGCGATCAAAGCAAGCATGATTCCCACCATTGAAAGCCAAAAAACAATCGGGCTTGTCCAGCTTCCTGGAATGATGAGCGGACAAATCATTGCAGGTGCAAGTCCTTTACAAGCGGTGCAGTTTCAGTTGCTCATACTTTTTTTACTTTTGACGACGGCTTCTGTAACAAGCATTATGCTTGGCTTCCTCTCTTATCCAACCTTGTTCAATGAGCGAAAGCAACTTTTGAGGATGAGGTGATATGGGCATTTAAAAACCATTCTGTGGGTTCTTTTAAAATATACGAAAGTATATGATACTGTTGATTTCCGTTCCAGGCACTACGCTTTCCAGTGGGCGGTCCGGGAGCCTCCTTCGGCAAGCCTGCGGGGTCTCCCCTGTCCCTTCCTCCCACAGGAGTCTTCGCGCCTTCCACTCCAATCAACAAGGTGGTTTCATTCACCGAAAGGATATCTAAAAACCATCTTAATGAGATGACTGGTTTCTTGCTGTGGATTGGAGCCAAATGGCGAAGACTCCAGCGGGGGAGTAGCGACAATCTTGAGACCCCGCAGGGCGTAGCCCGAGGAGGCTCAAGGTCGCCCCGCGGAAAGCGAAGTCGTTTGCGGAAAGGAACAGCGGCGATCAACCAAACCACTAAAGTTTGTTGCTTTAAAGGACCGGGCGATTACTGCCCTTTTTTATGATATAAATTAACTTCCGGTACTTGTAAAAGCGCGGATCCCTCTATTCCAGAACCAATAGGCAATCATAAATGAAAGGATGGCAATGGCAGGAGTAATGAGTGCCATCGCTACCATTGATTCTTTTTCGAAAAAATAGGTTGCAGGGTAATAGGCCGTAAATCCATAAGGTATGAGCCAGGTAATGATTAATGTGACAATCTTTGGGTAAATGGTCAAAGGATACCTAGCAAATTCACTTAACTGAAATACCGAAACGACAATTGGAAGACTGTCCACCATCCAGAAGGAAAAGGTAATAAAAAATAGGTTGATGGCTACAAATAGAATCCCACTTGAAAGAATGAAAACGAATAGTAAGAGTAAACTCTGTATCGTCCATTCAATCTGCAAGTTTACACTGGCGATTGTCAGGACAATTCCGCCGATGATCAGCTGCCCGAATCCATCCTGTTGCACTCTTTCTGCTACTATTTGAAAGAGGGGATTGACTGGTCGCAATAATAGTCTGTCAAAGTTACCCGACCTTATATACTGCCATCCGAGCGTCCATAAATTATCAAAGAATATATGGTGGATGGAGCGACCTAAAAAGGCGATTGCATATATGAACAAAATCTCATAATAAGTCCAACCCTTGAGAACTTCTATATGATCGAATACTATTTTCAAGAAGAAGAGTGCGGTAAATTGTTGGACCATAACAGAAAACAATCCGATGAAAAAGTCTGCTTTATATTCCATCATTACTTTTAAATGATTGCTAAAGTATTTTCCGTATAAGAACGCATATCGTTTATACTTTTTCCACATAGGGCTACCCTCCAAACACGGTCACTTTTTTTACTGCTTGAGCCCAGACGACACGTACGATGACAAATAAGACGCCAAGCCAAAACAATTGGGTGGCGAATGCGATAAATGCTTCAGGTCCCATTGGTATTTGTCCTGTGTATATGGCGACAGGTACAAAGATCATCGACTGGAAGGGGAGGTAGCTACTCACTTCCTGGAACCAACCGGGAAATAGGGTGAGAGGAATGAGCGCACCCGAAAAGAATTTGACGATGGCCTCGCGCAATACCCTTAACCCCCATACATTGACAGTCCAGAATGCCAATACTCCAATAATCAGGTCTATTTGTGTTCCAATAAGGATTCCTACAAGCATGCTGGCAAAGAATAAGACAGCGCTTTCCCAGGAAAGGGGGGCTTGAATGCCGATAAAAATAATGGCCACTAGAAAAATAGGAATGGTTGTACGAACAAAACTGTTGGCTTTAGAACCCAAATCCATAAAAATCAATTTTGTCAGATAATCATATGGCTTGAGTAATTCCAACGCGATATCACCATTTTTAATATTCCTGGCCATCTCATTCGCGGCTCCAGAAACATAATTTTCTAACATCATGGCAATGACAACATAGGTGGTCATGGATTCAAAAGAAATGGAAGAAATCTCCGTTCGATTCTGGAATACCGCCACCCAGAAAAAGTACATGATGACTAACCGGAGCAATGTAGAGACGACGTCAGCCCAGTACCAGGCTAAGTAGGCTGTCTCGACTTTAATTTGAGACTTTAACAGCTCCAAGTACTTCCGCATGTTCAGGCCCCCGTTCGTATATTTCCTGTACCACTTTCTCTATACCGAGCTCTGTTATGGTAAAGTCCTGGACCGGGTAGTCCTTCATCACTTCCTTCATAATCTCACTTCCAGAAATCACCGTGCTGTTAAAATGCAACAAAAAATGATTTGCTTCCTCCGGTTCTTCAAGATGAACCGACGTTTTCAAGGAAGAAGGGAGGATAAATAGGTTGGAGGAGTCAATTTCCATCTTTATTGTCCTGTTATATCTTGTTTGCTGCTTTAGAGCAAGCAGGCTTCCATCATAGATAACACTGCCCTTGTCGATAATGATGATACGATGACAAAGCTCTTCGATATCCTGCATGTCATGGGTAGTTAAAATGATAGTGGTCTGATGTTCCCGGTTCATTTGTTTAATGAATTGACGGATTTTTATTTTTACCGAAGCGTCAAGACCAATTGTCGGCTCATCCAAGTATACAACGGATGGGTTGTGTAGAAAGGCTGCTGCCAGCTCACAGCGCATTTTTTGCCCGAGTGAAAGCTGTCTGACCGGAATGGGTAAAAGCGTTTCTAAATCTAACACTTCTTTAAATCTAGCAAGATTTCTTTCATAGACATCTTGCGGAACTTCGTATATATGTTTTAATAGTTCAAGAGATTCCTGTACTGGAATATCCCAAAAAAGCTGGGTCCGCTGTCCGAAAACGGCACCGATACTTTTGGCGTTTTTTGTTCTCTCTATGTATGGGGTGATACCATTCACTGTTACAGAGCCTTCATCAGGAGTGAGGATTCCACTGATCATTTTGATGGTAGTGGATTTACCTGCCCCATTAGACCCGATATACCCTACTATCTCACCTTTGGGGATGGTGAAACTAATATCATTTACCGCTGTCTTCTTCACGTATTTTCTTTTGAACAATGCTTTCACCGCGCCAGACAGACCCGGATCCCTTTCGAACAAACGATAGTGTTTGCTAATGTTTTTTACTTCAATCATGTTCTAACCCTCCTAGACTTTCCAAATGAAAGCACTGACAAATGAATATTATAAACATATATCATAAAAAATGGAAGATTTTTTCTTTGGGAATTCTTTTAATCGAATATAAAATTATATCGCATCTTTAATAGCACGCACCCAATGAAAAAAGGATAAACCCCATTGGGTTCATCCCTTAGTTATTTTGTCTGCTCTATGAAGATCTTTTTCCATTAATTTCGCAATCTCGTTTGAGTCGTAATGAGTCTGTTTTTTCAGTTGTTCAATGACACGTTCCTTCCTTAACCTGGAGTGGTGTTGGTTTAATTTCCACTTACCCTCTAGCTTCTCCACTTGCATTCTCAAGCCTACAATTCCATTTAACATACTATCCACAGTGTCTTGGTTATCGTCTAGTCCCCATGGGTTTTCAAACCCTTTTTCATAGAAATCCGTTGCTTCTTTCAATATATGTTTCAGCGATTTCTCATCCTGGACAATCTCTATTTTTCCGTTAGCATGTGCACTTACATAGTTCCAGGTAGATACAGTGTTTTCCTCTTCGTACCAAGAAGCGGAAATATAGGCATGAGGACCGGTGAATACTGCAAGGGCACGAGTGTCATTCAGTGATTTCCATTGAGGGTTTGCTTTTGCCATATGCGATAGGAGGATGATGGAACCATCCTCCTTGTGAGAAACGATAAAAGGAAGGTGTGTGGCAATGGGGAACCCATCATGCTCGGAGAATAATATTCCAAAGCTATTCTCCTGAATAAACCGAATGATCTCATCCTCATTTTCATTATTAAATTGTTTAGGTATGTACATTTGAAATCTCCTTTGCAGATTACTAATTAACGGTATCTATAAATAGAATATATACTGAAAATTATAAAGGAATAGTTGAAAATTACCAATCAAAAAAAGATGGCTGTCCAGAAGAGTAATACCTCTTTTGAACAGCCTGAAAAGTTAAATTCACTTTATAGCTCCGTTTTATCCTTCTGATCTTTATTTCGCTTGTTTCCTTTGCTGTTATCACCAGCAACTTTCTCGCTTCCGCCTGTATTGCTGCTTGTAGGACTGTTTTGGTTTTGGCTTCCGCCTTTGTTATATTTCTTCGTCATGATGGTTGTCTCCTTTCGGCAGGTTAGAACATCGGTAAGTTATCCAAGTTGTTGGTAGGATCTCCATCCGCATTCCCTCGAATATACATTTCGCCATCTTTGCCTTTAAATACATTTGCTCCAATGACTACACCTTGATTTACATCATTCAACGCTTCTTGATAGGAGAGGACTCTTCCGGTGGATGTTTTAAAACCAGTGATGTTTCCATCGCCATTTTTCTGCACTGCCACAAATGTTTCGCTCAAAGTTAATCCTCCTTTCTCTATACGATTGTAGCGTTTCCTTGTAGAATAAAATTATTCGGAGGTGGGTTTAGATGAAGTCGTTCAATTGGAATGAGGAAACGGAAAAAGCCTGGAACGAACGGGCTGATTTTTGGCATGAAAATAGTGAGAACAGGTGGCTGAATGGAAGCAGGAAGACCGTTGTGCCGTTCATCCAGGCGAGGTTAACAGAAGGGTCACATATACTGGACGCAGGCTGTGGGGACGGTTTCGGATCCCTCCTTTTGGCGGAGAACGGTTATCAGGTAACCGGTATTGACATATCAGAGAAAATGATTGATCGTGCAACGGAAAAAAGGTTACATAAGCATGTGATTTTTCAAAAAGGAGATTTGACAGCACTTCATTTGGACGCTTCATCAATGGACGCGGTCATGGCAATCAACTCCATAGAATGGGTGGAACAACCACTTCAAGTATTGGAGGAGTTTCACAAGGTGCTGAAAACAGACGGAAAATTGTTTTTAGGCTTACTAGGTCCAACAGCAGGTCCACGTGGAAACAGCTTTTCAAGACTATATAATCAAAAAGCCATTTGTAACACCATGATGCCTTGGGAGTTTGAACAACTTGCACAAGAAAATGGATGGGAACTTTTGGACGGTATGCCCGTATATAAGGAAGAAGCAAAAAAGCTGGACACTACGAACTTGCCGCGCATCCTGAAGCAGTCATTAACGTTCATGTGGGTGTTCATGCTTCAGAAAAAATAAAGGGGCGAAGCATTATGTCTAAGTATTCCATTCAACAATTTATTCAAAAAAGTAAACAAGAGGATAAGGGACAGGGTTTGTTCGAATTGGAGACGGAAAGAATTCTCGAAATAAATCTGGATGGAGACATATGGGCAAAGATGGGGTCTATGATTTCCTATGAAGGATCCATCAAGTTTCAAAGGGAAGGGATCCTCGAACACGGTATAGGAAAACTCATGAAAAAAGCTTTCACGGGTGAAGGGTCGCAGTTGATGAAAGCCTCTGGTAAAGGCAAACTATACGTTGCTGATCAAGGGAAGAAAATAACCATCCTTGATTTAGAAGGAGATAGCATATTTATTAATGGAAACGATCTTCTTGCATTTGAAAAAGGTTTGGAATGGGATATCAAATTGATGAGAAGAGTCGCCGGCATGATGGCTGGTGGGTTGTTCAATGTAAGATTAGAAGGACAGGGAATGGTGGCCTTTACCTCCCACTATGAACCACTTACACTGATGGTGTATCCTGGACAGCCTGTCTATACCGATCCAAATGCTACTGTAGCGTGGTCGGGCAATCTACAGCCGGAGTTTGTCACTGACGTCCAACTGAGGACCTTCTTTGGAAGAGGTAGTGGAGAATCCATCCAAATGAAATTCGCCGGCAGCGGCTTTGTGGTCGTTCAGCCATTTGAAGAAGTTTACACCACAAGTGAATAAAGCTTTAGCCCCTTATATAAAAAACCTTTTCATAAACACTCTCCTGTAGTAAGCTAGATGTTTAAACAAATAATAATTTTATTGATCATATACAGGAGTGAAGGCGATGAGTAGTGGAAAGAGCAAGGGCGGAGGCACAGGCCGTGGAACTGGTAAGAAGGGGTGGAGCCGTTGGCAGAAAGCAGCCAATAAAGCCAAAAGCAACAAGCCTTATAAAAGTAAGGCTGCAAAGGCAAAGGGCGGTAGTGATTCAGAATGATTAAGGCTCTTTTCTAAAAGATTGTTGCTAATCACTAGCAAAAAGTCGGCATTTGGACTTTTTGTCCTCTTACATACTCTAAAATAAGCAAGTAGAATATACAGTAAAACAGGCAAAAGAGCACGACAGTAAGGTATATAGCGGTTAGTTTGTTAATACGAAAAAGCAACAAAGTTTACGAAAATAGCCATGATTAAATAAAAGCTTGGGAGCTGAAAGTCAGCTTCCAAGCTTTTTGCTATCTTGATTCCCATTTTTTTGAAGAACCAGTGAACTAACAATTCTCTCACTTTCCGTCAAGATATCATCCAAAATTACTTGATGCGACTGGGGGAGGTGCAACCTTTTTAATGCAGTGTGAATGGACATTTGCCATTCCTTATCAACAAGTAAAGAGTCAATAGTATCTATTAATACATCTTGTTGACGGACTGTGATGGCAGCCCCTTTTTCTGTAAAAAACAATGCATTCTCCGTTTCCTGACCTGGTACTGGTTTATAAAGGATAAGGGGGGTGCCAATAGCGGTCGCCTCTGATAGGGTAATTCCTCCGGGCTTTGTAACCATGACACTTGCAATCCTATAAAGCTCATCGATTTTTTCTACGTATCCAAAAGACTGGAACCGGTTTCCGTATCTGCTTACCAAAGAAGCAAGCTCGTTTCGAAGGGAAAGGTTGTTGCCGCACACTACTGCCACCTGATGATTCGTTGATTTAAGGAGTATTTCACAGGTGTCTTTCAAATTCTTAAGCACACCTTGGGCTCCGGCAAGTATGAGAATCAAATCTTTATTTGATGAAAAGCGATATTTCTCAAATAGTAGCTTCTTTTCCAGCACTTCTGAAAATGCAGGGCGGATGGGGATTCCGCTTACTACAATCTTGGATTCCATAATGCCTTCTGTAAGTATTTTGGATTTCAGTTCCTTGGTCGAAACATAATATTTATCAATTTCATTGTGCAACCAAAGTCTGTGAAGACAATAGTCGGTTATGATATTGAAAGTCGGAATTACGATGCCAGTTCTTCTTCGAAACTCAGCAACAGAATTTATTGGGAAGGTGTTGATTAAAACGTCGGGTTTTTCCTTTTGGATAAGAGAGGTCAACCGTTTGTAACCGTATTGATAATACCAGCGAAGCAATTTTTTACTTTGCATTCTATCCGTACCGTAATAAAACAGTTTGTAGAATTGCTTGCCGAAAGTAAAACTTTTTTTGTAAAGCTTTTCAGTCAATTCGGAAAAGAAGGGATGTGATTCGGCATAAAGATTACAAATACGTACATTCTTAAATCCTCGGGCCAAACACTCTTGGTAAAGGGAATTGGCAACTTGCAAATGACCATTTCCGTAAGAAGCTGTTAAAATAATGATCTTTGGATTTCTCTTATCCATTCTAAAACCTCCTAACAAATAAATAAGACCTTAAACAAATGTTAGCAGTTGTTTATTGACGGAAAATTAAACTTTTTCAAAATATTTGTTAATGTTTTGTGAATTTATTTTCCAAGAACGAAAGGGCTTTGAGCACAACTGACCCATAATTTTATCCAAAAGTGGTACAATAATATCATTGTTTTAAAGTCAAAAATCAGTCTAGTTATATAAACGGGGGAATAAATGATGAAGCATACCAATACTGCAGTGCTTAGCGATATTGAGATTGCACAGCAAGCATCCATGAAAAAGATTATGGACATTGCAAGTCTGCTTGATATTGAAGAAGATGAAATAGAGCTATATGGAAAATATAAAGCAAAGCTCTCCCTTGATATTACAAAACGCTTACATACGAAACAAAACGGGAAAGTCATTTTGGTTACCGCGATCAACCCCACTCCAGCTGGAGAAGGGAAGTCCACGGTAACGGTGGGACTAGGTCAGGCACTAAATAGACTTGGAAAAAAGGCAATGATTGCCATGCGGGAACCATCTCTTGGGCCAACAATGGGAATGAAGGGTGGTGCAACAGGCGGGGGATACTCACAGGTGTTGCCAATGGAAGATATCAACCTTCATTTCACAGGCGATATACATGCCATCACAACTGCCAATAATGCACTGGCAGCAATGATTGATAACCATATCCATCAAGGAAATGACTTGCAAATTGACACTAGAAGAATCACTTGGAAAAGGGTGCTTGATCTGAATGACCGTGCGCTCCGTAAAGTGGTTATCGGGATGGGCGGACCTTCCCAAGGTGTTCCTCGTGAGGATGGCTTTGATATTACCGTTGCTTCAGAAATTATGGCCGTATTCTGCTTGGCAAAGGACTTAAGTGATTTGAAAGAACGGCTTTCCAAAATTGTCATTGGCTATGATATCACCAAAAAACCGGTAACCGTCAAGGATCTTAAAGTAGAAGGTGCATTGACTTTACTTCTTAAGGATGCCTGCATGCCAAACTTAGTACAGACGATGGAACATACGCCTGCCATCATTCATGGCGGACCTTTTGCCAATATAGCTCATGGCTGTAACAGTGTGATTGCCACGCAAATGGCGGCGAAACTTGGTGATTATGTTGTGACAGAAGCAGGATTCGGAGCAGACCTTGGGGCCGAGAAATTTCTTCATATCAAAACACCAGCACTTGGCTTCAACCCAGAAGTAGTGGTGATCGTGGCAACCATTCGTGCGATCAAAATGCATGGTGGGATGTCTAAGGATCAGCTGAAAGAAGAAAACATTGAATCTTTGAGTAAGGGAATAGAAAATGTGAAAAAACATGTGGAAACAGTAGAAAAGTTTGGGCTCCCATATGTTATCGCCTTAAATGAATTTATTACAGATACCGAAGCTGAAATTGATTTTGTGCGCCAGTGGTGCCAAGATAACCAGATTCCTATGTCATTGACCCAAGTCTGGGAAAAAGGCGGGGACGGTGGAATCGATCTCGCCACCACGGTTCTTGATCAGATGGAAAACAAGTCGTCTGAGTTCACTCCTCTTTATAAGGCTGAAGACTCACTGGAACAAAAATTGGAGTCGGTTGTAAAGAATGTCTATGGTGCATCTGGAGTGGAATTATTGCCTGCTGCTCAGAAACAACTTCAGCAAATTGTTGGTGAAGGATGGGGACACCTCCCAGTCTGTATGGCAAAGACGCAATACTCCTTGAGCGATGATGCCAAAAAGCTTGGCAGACCAGAAAACTTCACCATCACCATCAGGGAACTTAAGCCTTCTGTTGGAGCTGGATTCATCGTTGCCTTGACGGGGAACATTATGACGATGCCAGGACTGCCGAAGCAACCTGCAGCGTTAAATATGGATGTGGATGAGGATGGAAAAGCGGTAGGTCTATTCTGATGTTCGACCCTACCTTATTTGATAATTTGAAATCCATGAAGAGAATATAGACGACTTGAGAGATATGCTGACATTTATGATCCGAAGTCTTAACTCGCTTCAGCATACTCAACATAGACAGAAATCCCCCCTTTGATTCATAATGATTTTAACAATTAGAGTCTCTAGCTGTTGTTTGGAGCAAATGGTGCAGACTCTAGGTGCTTCACATACTCCAAAAAATAATTAGACGAGGTGAATAAGTTGAGTACAATCTATGACTTTTCTGCAATCGACATCAAAGGTAATGAAGTCCCGTTATCGGAATATAAAGGATATGTCATCCTTATTGTCAATACAGCAAGCAAATGCGGCTTTACTCCGCAATTTGAAGAGCTGGAGGAAATCTTTAAAGAGTATCAGGATAAACAATTCATAGTACTTGGGTTCCCATGTAACCAGTTCGGCAATCAGGAGCCGGGAAAAGAAGAAGACATCAGCGAGTTTTGCCAATTAAATTATGGTGTTTCGTTCCCGATGTTTTCCAAGGTGGACGTAAACGGTGATGATGCCCATCCACTTTTTAACTATTTAAAAGAAAATGCAAAGGGATTGCTTGGTTCAAAAGCGGTGAAATGGAACTTCACCAAATTCCTGGTGGATAGAAACGGAGAAGTGGTGGAACGCTTTGCTTCTGCAACTTCACCATCAAAAATGAAAAATGATATTGAAAAGTTACTATAATAAATTCAGCTTGTTTTTTGGGATAATAAAGAATAACGGTGACTTATAAAAGCTATTATAAAAGAAAACCCTTTTCTTAAATTTAGAGAAGGGTTTTTCTATATTACTATCGAATTAATAACAATATCACTATTCGAAGAAAGGAGTAAACGTTTGAAAATCATCGACGCCCATGTGCATTTTTCAACTATTAAGAGCTTTAAGGACACCGCAGAAAACCTTTCCTGCCTATCCTATACATACGATGGGCTCCTGAAAGAATGGAAGCAACATCACGTAGTGGGAGCGGTGGCGATGGGGGTTACAGAAACGGAACCTTTTGGATTTCCGGACAATCGAAGTGAAACGCCGATGGGGCTTGACCTTGAACCATCCATCCCACCAAGTATGGGATACTGTCCAGGGATTAACCCTTATAAGATGAAAGAAGAGAATCTCATACAACTTGAAAAAGAGATACAAAAATTAAATGTGGTAGGAATGAAAATCTATTTGGGCTATTACCCCTTCTATGCCTATGATGAAATCTATACACCGGTGTATAGACTCGCAGCGAAATACCAATTACCTGTTGTATTTCATACCGGAGATACATATTCAGAAAGGGGCCTATTAAAATATTCACATCCATTGACACTAGATGAGGTAGCTGTTGCAAACAGGGATGTCACCTTTGTAATGGCACATTTCGGTGACCCGTGGGTACTGGATGGTGCAGAGGTTGTGTATAAAAACAGAAACATGTTTGCGGACCTTTCGGGATTGATTGTAGGGACAGAACGGGAAATTAATCGCCATCGACAGACAAGGTTCCTACAGCATCTCTTGCACGCTCTCGACTACTGCGATCATTACGAAAAGTTGATGTTTGGGACGGATTGGCCGCTTATATCTGTTGGAAGCTATATACAATTCATCAAAGGAATTATACCTAAAGACTTTCATCAAGCTGTATTCCATGACACCGCATTGAGGGTATTTCCACGATTGCAAGTATTATTATCAGAATAGTAGAATAAAATAGGATAAAAGATATAGAGAACGGGGGAGTTTTTATGGAAAAGATAGCATGGGTAACTGATAGTACGGCATATTTGGACGAGATGTTGAAAAATCATCCTGATGTGTATAGCATACCGATGGTGGTATATTTTGAAGAGGAAGAGTATCTTGATGGGGTCACCTTATCCTTAGAGGATTTCTACACAAAATTGGAGGCAAGCGCAACGCCACCCAAAACCTCTCAACCCTCTGTAGGGGCATTTGTGGAGTTGTATAATAAGCTTTCGGAATCCTATGACCGAATTATTTCGGTTCACCTTTCGAGTCATCTAAGCGGTACAGTGTCATCAAGCATGCAAGCCGGGGAGCTTGTGGAAATCCCTGTACACACTGTGGATTCAAAGGTTATTTCGTTCCCATTATCCGCAATGGTAAAAAAGGGTATACAAGCTCAAGAAGAAGGAAAGTCGCATGAAGAAATTCTAGACTACCTCCATGACTTGGCAACAAAATGTGATATCTATGTTCTGATTGGAAGCCTCGAACAGCTGCACCGTAGCGGTAGAATGTCAGGAGTTCAAAAATTATTGGGTAGCCTTCTCCAGATCAAACCGATTATTCGTATTGAAGAAGGAAAGCTTGATGTTGCAGAAAAAGTGCGCACCCAAAAGAAAGCGTTGTCAAAAATTGTAGATTTCTTGGACGAGGCACATGCTCAAGCAACTATCAAAGAATTATTTGTTTTACATGGGACGAATATGGAAGATGCAGATAGTCTAGTTGCTGATTTAAGGGAAAAATATCCCGATATCCCGATTAACCCATTTCCGTTATCGACTGCCATAGCCGTGCATGCCGGAGTGAATACAATAGGAATCTCGTGGTATAACGAATAAAAGCTCATTTATACTGTAGAACATATTGTATTTCCCTGTCATTAAGAGGGAAGGCTCCAATAAGTGTATAGCCGATGCTGATATATCTTGAAAGGGTTTCAGCGCAAGTTTTTGCTACAGGTTCATATGGAGCATGATCGCTTTGAAACAAGGATAGCGTCTCACCGGTATGATAATTGCAATGGATTATCGTGACATGCGTTCCAAACCATGCCGTGCCAATTTGTGGACTGTTGAATGTACGAGGATAGTACATGTGCTCTCCTCCTAAATAGCTGATGTGCAACCACCTGGAGTTATGGTCAGGACTGCCATCGGCTTTTTTCGTGTATTCTTGAAGCTCTGTTCCTATTTTATGAGAGATCCATAGGCTATGTTACACTATAGAAACGCTTTCCATTGCGAATCGGTATGGATATCTACTCACTCATGGTAAAATAAGATGGAATCAAACGAAAAGGGAGTTACTTGTGTGATACATAAAGTAGAAGAATACGTACAATCCATATTCAATAATGATACAACTGGACATGACTGGTTCCATATTCAAAGAGTCAGAAGACTTGCCTTATATATCGGGAAAGAGGAACAAGCAAACCTTTTGATGGTGGAAATCATTGCACTTTTGCATGATGTGCTCGACGATAAGATGACCAATGACAAAACAAAGTCAAAAGCAGAAATAGCTGAACTGTTGGCTGAACTCCCTTTGACCAAACTACATATAGATGAAATTCTACATACGATAGAAAACATCGGCTTCAAAGGCGGAAAAGGAATCGTTCTGGAAACGCTTGAGGGGAAGGTGGTACAGGATGCTGATAGATTGGATGCGCTTGGTGCCATTGGTACGGCGCGTACATTCATGTATTCCGGAGCGAAAGGGCAAGCGATGTATAACCCGGAAATAGAAGTGAGAAACGAGATGACCTACGAACAATACCGAAAAGAAAAATCCACTGCCATCAATCATTTTCATGAGAAGCTCTTTCTTTTGAAGGATACGCTTCAGACGGCAGAAGCGAAAAGGATTGCTTTGGAACGCCATACATTCATGGAACAATTCGTAGATCAATTTATGAAAGAATGGAATGAGATATAAGCATATGAAAATGTTAATTGGAGAAGGTCTATCAAAGACTTATGTAGAGAAAGTGTTACTGGATAAAGCTTCTTTCAGTATCCAGGAAAAAGAGAGGGTCGGTCTGATCGGGGTTAATGGAACAGGGAAGTCAACCCTGTTAAAAATCATTGCGGGACTGGAAACTGCTGATGGGGGTACCATTACCGCATCAAATGACTACACCATCGGATTTCTTTCCCAGCAGCCTGCTCTCGTAGAGTCTAATACTGTAATGGAGCAGATCTTCAGTAAGGAGTCACAAACAAATAACATCATCATGCAATATGAGAGCTGTCTTCTGCAGGTCCAGGAAAAACCGATGGATGAAACGTTGCATGAGCGCCTCGCCAATTTGCAAGCTCAGATGGATCAGCTTCAAGCTTGGGATGCCAACGCCAATGCTAAGGCGATACTTAATAAACTAGGTATCACCGAAGTCAACCAGCAAATCGCAAGCTTATCAGGCGGCCAGAAAAAGCGGGTAGCACTTGCACAGACACTCGTTGAAGCTGCAGACTTGCTCATTCTTGATGAACCTACCAACCACCTTGATTTCGAAGCGATAGAATGGTTGGAGGATTACTTAAGTAAGTATCAGGGAGCTGTCTTACTCGTCACCCATGACCGTTATTTCTTGGATAAGGTCACGAATAAAATTTTTGAGTTACATAATGGTACTATTTATACCTACTCCGGAAATTATGGAGACTATTTAGAAGCAAAAGCATTACGGCAGGAAGAACAACTAAAAACAGAGGCAAAACAAAAAAGCCTGTATCGCCAAGAATTGGAATGGATGAGAAAAGGCGCCAAAGCAAGAACAACGAAACAAAAAGCAAGAATCAAGCGCTTTGAGGATCTTGATGAGAAAGTGGCATCTACCTCTTCTACTGGAGAACTGGAACTCCTCACAGGCTCTGCCCGTTTGGGGAAAAAGGTAATGGAGCTTGAAGAGGTTTCGCTGGAGTATGACAAAAAGGTAATCTTTGAAATGGTGAACTTGTTAATCAAGCAAAAAGACCGAATTGGAATAGTTGGTCCAAATGGCGTGGGGAAATCAAGTCTATTAAATATTTTTGCGCAAAAGATTACTCCGACAAGCGGTAAGGTCGATGTCGGCCTGACGGTTAAGCTTGGTTATTACACACAGGAACAGCAGGATATGAATCTGGAGCAACGAATGATTGAGTATGTCAAGGAAGAAGCGGAAGTCATTAAAGGGGAAGATGGTCAGCATATCAGCGCTTCCCAGCTTTTAGAAAGATTTCTATTTCCTCCTCACTCCCATGGAACTCCGATAAGAAAGCTCTCAGGCGGGGAGAGAAAAAGGCTCTATCTACTAAGAATCCTGATGTCTCAACCAAACGTTCTACTCTTGGATGAACCGACTAATGACCTGGATACAGAAACATTGACCATTTTGGAGGCGTATTTGGATGAGTTCCCAGGAGTGGTTATCACGGTATCCCATGATCGTTACTTCCTAGATAAAGTCGTGGAGGAACTGTTCATCCTCGAGGGAAATAAAAAAGTGAAAAGAATCTTCGGAGAATATACAGACTATGTGCAAGAACAGCAACAGAAACGAAAAGAAGAGAAGCAAATGGAAACAGCAAAGAAGGAAGCGCAATCTTCTACGCGGCAAAAACAGAAAACGATAAAGCTATCCTACCAGGAACAGAAAGATTGGGATACGATTGAAGAACGGATCATGAACTTGGAAGAAAAGCTTGAGAATATTGAAGCAGAAATTGCAAAAGCCGGCAGCGACTATGAAGTAGTGAGCAAGTGGCTTGCTGAGCAAGACGAAACGAACAGACAGTTGGAAGAGGCGATGAACAGGTGGGAAGAGCTATCTGAAAAAATCGAGAAAATCAAGGAGCAATCATAAGCGCTATACGTGTAGTGATAGGGAAACATATGCTACCATGGTAGCAAGAAAAAATAGAAGGGGTTTTTTCTAGTGAATATACAATCCATTGAACCTACTCCAAGTCCTAATACGATGAAAGTAATTCTGAGCGAGGAGTTACCCGCAGGAGCAAGGAACAATTATACGAAAGAAAACAGTAACCAAGCACCTGAAATCATCCAGGATATTTTAACGATTGATGGTGTGAAAGGGGTCTATCATGTTGCCGACTTTTTGGCAGTAGAGAGAAATGCTCGTTTTGACTGGAAAGGGATACTTTCGGAAGTAAGAGCCGCTTTTGGTGAATCAGAAGAAAACCAAGAGTCGAGTAAACAGCAATCATTAGAAGGTTTTGGAGAAGTGAAAGTGTTTGTCCAAATGTTTCAAGGCATCCCGATGCAAGTGAAGTTATCGGACGGGGAGCAGGAAAAGCGTGTCGGTTTACCTGATCGGTTTAAGAATGCCATTTTAACCGCACAACAAAAGCAGGATAATGTGGTGCTGGAAAGAGAATGGAAAGAGCATGGTGTCCGCTATGGCGATTTGGAAGCAGTTGGTACCGAGATTGTAGAAGAGCTTTCTGCGACTTTTACTGAAGAACGACTTGAAAAAATGCTCAAACAAGAAGAAAATGCTGATAAATCGAATACAATAAAATCTAAGGAACGTTACAAAGTGACACTGGAAATGCTTGATGATCCTGATTGGTCTAAACGCTTTGCAGCATTGGACCAAATGGATCCAAAAGAAGAAGACATTCCAGTATTGGCAAAGGCCCTGGACGATGAAAAAGGATCCATTCGTCGTTTAGCAACCGTCTATTTTGGCATGCTAGAAGAAGCGGATATTTTACCATACTTGTCCAAAGCACTGAAAGATAAATCTGTAACTGTAAGAAGAACGGCTGGAGACTGCATGTCTGACCTTGGCGATAAAGCGGCAATGCCGGTCATGATAGAATCACTGAAGGATAAAAATAAATTGGTGCGATGGAGGGCTGCCATGTTCTTATATGAAGTGGGAGATGAAACAGCTCTGCCTGCTTTGCATCAAGCGGAGAACGATCCTGAATTTGAAGTGAGCATGCAAGTGAAAATGGCGATTCAACGTATTGAAGGTGGAGAAGAAGCTAAGGGTTCCGTTTGGAAGCAAATGACAGAACGGAATAATTAGTCACTTTTATAACAGCAAAAATGAAAGAGGGGGAATATACTATGTCAATGGCATACGAAGAATATATGAAGCAATTAGTAAAACCGATGCGAGACGAATTAGCAAGAGCAGGATTTGAGGAATTGACCACAAGTGAAGCAGTAGAGGCGTTTTTCAATAAGGTGGAAGGAACCACACTCGTGGTAGTCAACTCGGTCTGCGGTTGTGCAGCCGGATTGGCTCGCCCAGCAGCTACACAGTCCGTTATCCAAGCCGATAATACCCCAGATCACCTTGTAACGGTTTTTGCAGGACAGGATAAAGAGGCCACGTCGAAAATGAGAGAGATCTTCGGTGATATTCCGCCATCCTCCCCATCCATGGCCCTTTTGAAAGGAAACGAAGTCGTACACTTTATCCATCGACATGATATAGAGTCGAATACGATGGAAAACATCATGACCAACCTGCAAGCGGCGTTTCATCAATATTGTTAATAAGTGAGGGGATGTGAGAATCTAGTGCATCCCTTTTATCGTTTGCTTAGTTAAAGTTAGTTGTTGATTTTGCGGAAATCAACAGCGACGTTTAACAGAGCTTTTCGTTTAAAAAGTAAAGTTACTATTAAAAGGAGTACATATATGATTGTGACCACCGCGGGGAGAACAACTGAACAGATGATTCAAACCGCAAGAAAAGTTGCCAATGATCTTGGGTATCATTACTTCCAAAGAAACAAGAGATCAATCCATACACTCTTCAAAGAAAAGCAACAGGATGTTCTTGTCATTGGGAAGAGCCGTTTTGAATGGTACAGAATAGAGGGTGGTGACCCTATTTTCTTTCACCCCAATACAGCAGCATTCAGAGTGAAAAGGTGGCTTAACGGAGAAGTGGAGCCCTTCCTACAGGCCACCGACCTAAAAGAAGGGATGACCTTTCTAGATTGCACGCTCGGTTTAGCCTCAGATAGTATCATGGCCAGTATGGCAACAGGAAAGCAAGGTCAAGTTGTGGGGATTGAAGGTAATAAGCTGCTGGCCTACCTGGTTAAAACGGGTCTTAAGACTTGGGAATCGGATATGCACCAGATGAATGAAGCAATGAAGCGTATTGAAGTCCTTCAAGGCAACCATCAGGCTATACTTTCCAAATTATCGGATGATAGCTTTGATGTGGTGTATTTCGATCCCATGTTCCACGAACATATAGAAGAATCAAATGGTATAGCTCCACTTAGAAATGTTGGGGTGCAAGACGAATTAATGGAACAGACCATTCGAGACGCACAAAGAGTCGCAAGGCACCGGGTTGTACTAAAGGATCATTGGAAAAGCGAAAGATTTGAAAGGTTGGGATTTACTGTTCTTAAAAGGAAGACAGCAAAGTTCCATTATGGATATGTGAAAACTTAGAAGACCAGTTGGGCACACTATTTGTGACGGTAAATTACCAGAAGAAAAGAGGTGTCAGCACTTGGGTGGAAAAAGAAAAAAGCCTGGGAATGTAGGGCTTTCCTCTCCTCAGGTAGAAGGACAGGGGACAACAAATATTGAAGTTGACGGTAAATCGATATCATCGAACAGGAAAAGTACGAAGAAGAATTAATTAAAGGCTGTTTTCTAAATGATTGGTGTTATTACCTCTCCTGGGAGTCAAGTTTCTTACGCTCCAAAACACCTAATTAAAAAACTCGCGTTGAGTCAGTCTCAACGCGAGTTTTTTATGCTTTTCTTATCAGTCTGCGAAACATAAGTAAACTAAGGCTCCTAAAGTAACAAAGCATGATACGATAATAGCAACATCTGCCATGATAATTACCTCCAATATGTACTCTTTCTTAATATTAACAAAAAAACACAAATAAATGAATAAGAAATATTCGAAAACGGATTTGTTCATTAAATAATTGCTGAAATTGTAACAAAAGGTTTTTGATATGAAAATCTACAAAATAAATTGATAAAATTTTCTTACTTTTATGATATACTAGTTTTATTATTTAATAGAGTTGATGCACCATAGAAACAGAGATAGAAAGGAAGACTATCATGCCGAAATGGTTAAAGAAATCATTAGTAGTCCTCATAACAGCCCTTACATTCGGTACAGTATCGCCACCCGCCTACTTGACCGTAGATGACAAAAAAGATGACTCATCTTTTGGCGATTTTTCCAATAAAGACTTTAACTATTCAAATGATATCATTGAACCCTTAGATCAGGAATTTACCAGAGAAGCTTTCTTATCACTGGCTAAAGAACAGGCAGAAATTCAAAGCTATACAAAATTCGGTTCCCGTATTGGACCTAAAATTCAGGACGAGTTCAAGGATATCGTTTTTCCTAAAATGGAAGAAGTGATAAATCAACTTGCAGAAGAGCATCCGGAAGAGGATCTGAATAATTTAACTATATCCGAAAATCCGACAGGGGGAGATAGTGAAAAAATCTTTCACATCTACCACGCGCAAACTGGGAAAGATCTGATTCGTTTTCACGTAAGAAAAGATCATCCACCTTTAGATGGATACTACTTCAATTTCCATTACCATACATACCATGATGAATTTCAAGGTCACCATACATTGGGGTCTATCTATTGGGCAAAAAACACACCACCTAGATGGTTGAGTTAGAGAGAAAGAAGGGGTCGCGATGAGAAAGTACACACTTCAGCAAATGCGAGAGACTACAAAGAAAATGTTGGAAGACAGAGGGGTTACAATTAAGGACATCGCCGAAATCGTTCTTCTGCTTCAACAAAAATACATTACCAACGTCACGCTGGAAGACTGTATTCATAATGTAGAAAAAGTTCTGGAAAAAAGAGAGATTGTCCATGCTGTTTTAACCGGTATTTCCCTTGATATATTGGCAGAAAAGAAATTACTTCCTGAACCACTTCAATACCTTGTAGAAACAGACGAGCCTTTATATGGAATTGATGAGATCATTCCTTTATCTATCGTCAATGTGTATGGATCAATTGGATTGACCAACTTTGGGTTTTTAGATAAAGAAAAGTTCGGAATCATCAAAAGGCTAGATGAACATGAAGGAGAAGAAGTACATACTTTCATGGATGACATTGTATGCGCACTTGCTGCAGCGGCTGCAAGCAGAATTGCACATCGATCAAGAGATATTGAAGAAGCGGAGTTAAACGAAGAAGAGGTAATCGTATAAAAGCATAATAAAAAAGGGCTAATTAGCCTTTTTTATTTTTATTTAATAATTGGAAAAAATTGATACCATATATTAATGCAATATTACAAAGATATCATTCAAATTAAAACCTTTTCCTGATATAATACTAGTATAAAAGAATTGAATTTTCTGATAAATTATTATCACCCTGTTTAGACATCATGAGAAGGAGCGTAATGATGAAGCGGCGTATTTTGGCAATCCTATTATTAATCGTATTTACAATTATACCAATATACTGGAAAGCATATGCGAGTCTAGATGCAATTCCTCTTAAATATTATGATTCTCCAAAAATGGAAGGCTTTCTTCAAGATATCCCCAACAGAGAAACGATGAATCAACTGATATACCTCCCGTCCCGAGATTTTTCGGAAAAGGAAGCAGCAGTGATGATACAACATGTATCAAATATCCCGTTTAATATCCTAAACGGGTTGGTTCAGCAAAATGTCCATCTTTACTTGTTCAATGGAAAGCTGACAGAAGTGGAGGGATTTGAGCATTTACAAGGAGTGAAACCTAGAGGCTACAGTATGAATGGGTCAAATTGGGAGGATGTCCCCGGTATCGGCGGTTCAAAGTTGGTTCTGGCAAAAATCGGTCATAGTAAAAAAGGGATGGGACATGGTTCCCTTAATCTTGAACTGCACGAGTTGGCTCATTCTGTTGATCGCTATGTACTAGGGAATGTCCGGAATAACCACGCTTTTCAAGAAGCATGGAAAAAAGAAGTGACTTCCATTTTTCCAAACAGAAGCTACTTCCAAACCTTTCCGGAAGAGTATTTTGCCGAGGCATTTGCCATGTACTATCTTAATGATGTTTCAAGACTTGAACTGGCAAAGCACGCCCCACAAACGTTCTTATTCTTTGAAAATATGGAAAAGATGCCTTTGACAAGAGATTTCTATATCAAGAAGGATTAAAGGAAGCATTCCTATTGTAGGATGCTTTTTCTTTTTTGCACGATGATACTTATTTTTAATTTTATGTTAGAATGTACTAAGGAAAAATGATGGTCTACGAGGTGAAGGAATAGTGAAACAATACTTAGATTTATGCGAACATATCTTACATAATGGTACAGAGAAAGAGGATAGAACCGGAACAGGTACACTTAGTACTTTCGGCTATCAGATGAGATTTAACCTGCAGGAAGGATTTCCAGTAGTTACAACGAAAAAGCTGCATCTCAAATCAATTATTCATGAACTGCTTTGGTTTTTGAATGGAGATACGAACGTGAAGTACTTGCAGGATAATGGTGTACGTATCTGGAATGAATGGGCAGATGAGAATGGGGAGCTTGGGCCAGTTTATGGATATCAATGGAGATCATGGCCGACGCCGGATGGCAAACATATAGACCAAATAACCAATCTGATCGATCAGATAAAACGTAATCCTGATTCCAGAAGATTGATTGTTTCTGCTTGGAATGTGGCAAATGTCGACTCAATGGCACTTCCGCCATGTCATACAATGTTCCAGTTTTATGTAGCGGATGGGAAGCTGTCCTGTCAGCTGTACCAAAGATCGGCGGATGTATTTCTCGGAGTTCCATTTAACATTGCCTCCTATGCGTTGTTAACGTTGATGGTGGCGCAAGTATGTGAATTGGAGCCTGGCGAATTCATTCATACTCTAGGGGATGCCCACATCTATTCAAACCATATTGATCAAGTGAAGTTGCAATTGCAAAGAGAACCGAAAAAGTTGCCCCAAATGGTCCTGAATAAGGAAATTACTTCTATATTTGAATTCAGCTATGAAGACTTTACACTTGTCGACTATGAAGCACACCCTCATATCAAAGGGGTCGTCAGTGTATGATTTCCATTATTGTAGCAACTGACAGGAATAATCTCATCGGTAAGGACAACGACCTCCCTTGGAGAATTCCTGCTGATTTGACTTACTTTAAAAAGATTACCAGTGGAAGTACCATTGTCATGGGAAGAAAGACATACGAGTCCATAGGAAAGCCTCTTCCCAATAGACAAAATATTATTTTGTCAAGAAAGGGTTTTTCCGCAGATGGGTGTGAAACGCTTCATTCTTTGGAAGAGATTAAATCTTTAGATGTGGACAACAAAGAACTCTACATCATAGGGGGATCACATATTTTCAAGGAAGCATTACCTTTTGCTGATTTCCTTTATTTGACGTATATTGATGAGGAATTTGAGGGAGATACCTACTTTCCAACCCTTGATGAAAGTGAATGGGAATTGATATCCGAGCAAAAAGGCATCAAGGATGAGAAAAATCCGTATGATTATTATTTTAGAAAATATAAGAGATTAAAGTAATACCCCTATGAGAAATGATAAATAGGTGTGTTGTATAGGGAGAGAAAGAAATGTTGCGTACGATATGGTGGTTTATTTATTTTTTCGGCTATCTCATTTACAGTTTGCCGACAATCAAAAAAGTGAAAAACTTGGACGAATCCCTGACAGTGGAAGAAAGAGATACCATCATACATCAAAAGCCAAAACATTGGGCTAAAACATTGGTGAAACTTACAGGGTCAGAAATAGAGGTAGTAGGTCAAGAAAAAATCCCTCAAGGCCCGGTCCTCTTCGTAAGTAATCACCAAGGGAATTTTGATGTACCGATCTTGATCGGCTTTCTACAAAAGCCTTTAGGTTTTATTTCAAAAGTAGAAGTGAAAAAGATTCCATTGGTTCCTAGGTGGATGGAAGCGATGAATTGTGTTTTTATCGATCGAAAAGATAGAAGAAAAGCAGTCCAGTCGATAAGAGAAGGCGTACAGACCCTAAAAGATGGACATTCTCTTGTCATCTTTCCAGAAGGGACAAGAAGTAAGGGGAACGAAATGGGAGAATTTAAAAAAGGTGGACTCCGCCTGGCAACTGACAGCAAAGTTCCGGTTGTACCTATTACCATTTCAGGATCCTACAAAATCATGGAAGAAAGTAAATTCGGTTTTCAACCAGCCCGTGTGAAGGTGACCGTTCATGATCCGATCTTCTTGGCAAAGGAAGAAAAAGTGGATGGAAATCTACTTGGTTTGGAAGTACAGGACAAAATTAGACAGCAATTATAATAAAAGCGGCCGCTACTTATGTAGTGGCTTATTTTTAATATCTTCATCCTGGTTATGAGATCTCTCTACAATGAAAATCGAAATTCAGAGGTCTTTACCAAGAGTTATGAAGACCTCTCTGACATGAAAATTGAACTGAAGAGGTTTTCATCTTAGTTATGAAGACTTCCCTAACGTGAAAACCGAAGTGGAGAAGTCTTCATCAGAGTTATGAAGACCTCCCTGGCGTGAAAACCGAAGTGGAGAGGTCTTCATCAGAGTTATGAAGACCTCCCTCACGTAAAAATTGAAGTGGAAAGGTCTTCATGCTGGTTTTTAAAAGCCCTCCCTGCAATAGAAAACACTTCAAGAAAGTTTTCACCAAGCAGTTCACATATTTTTCAGCTGTGGATTGGAGCAAATGGCGAAGACTCCAGCGGGGGAGTAGCGACAATCTTGAGACCCCGCAGGCTTGCCGAGGAGGCTCAAGGTCGCCCCGCGGAAAGCGCAGCCATTTGCAGAAAGGAACAGCTGTGATACACCAAACAACTAAAGTTTTTTAGCTCATTAAAGGATCGAACAGTTTCTGCACGGTTTTCTTAAAGTCAGAAAGTATATAATTCGGTTGATTAAAGTACAATGGTAATAGCAAAAAAGGAGGGGACAATGCATGTGTGGAAGATTCTCATTAACCACAGAACTACATAAATTAGAAGAACGTTTCTTTCTAGAAAATGCAAAGGACCTGAATTACCAAGTCAGCTACAATATAGCACCTGGTCAACGAATACTGGCCATTGTAGAAGGATCCTACAAAAACAGGGCGGGCTATCTTCACTGGGGACTGGTACCAAGCTTTGCAAAAGATAAGAAAATCGGAAATAAAATGATAAATGCACGTTCAGAAACACTCCAAGAGAAAGTGAGCTTCAGCCGGCTGTTGGAAAGAAGAAGATGCTTAATACCTGCAGACGGTTTTTATGAATGGAAAAAGGTTGCAGGAGAAAAACGCCCAATGAGGTTCACCCTGAAGAATGAAGAGCCGTTTGCTTTTGCAGGATTATGGGACCGCTGGGTGCATGGGGAAGATGAATTGGTAAGCTGTACACTTATTACAACCAAGCCGAATGATCTAGTAAAAGGTGTTCACGACAGAATGCCTGCTATTGTTAAAAAGGAAAAGGAGCAGATTTGGCTTTCGAAAAAGGAGCAGGATGTTAAGCAACTGATTTCCTTATTGCAACCCTATGAAGAAAGCTACATGCATTCATATCAAGTGTCATCCATTGTAAACTCTCCGAAGAACAATGGTGCGGAATGTATACAGCAGGTCTAAAATTGTTTCATTTTGTCTAATGAAAGTTGATACTTTTGAGATTTTTTAGGGTATAATAATGTTAATCGGGTGAAAAAAGAGGATTGATATTTTGCTATGGAAAAGCCTAGAGTTCACGATTAAAGAGGGACAGAAGGTAAAAGTCATTGAAATTCCAGTATTGGAGGACGATAGCACTTATCATTTTTTGGTTAGGGTCAGATTGGAAGCATTTATTCGCATTATTCTGTCTGAAGCAGAACCAAAGCAAGTCTATTCTTTCAATGAATATTTGCGCACAGTTTTGAAGTGGCCGGTTTATTGCGATGTCGTAAAAACAGATATATTAAAAAATAATGCTTAAAGATTGGTATATGTGATAATATTAATACAGGGATATGTCCCTGTATTTTTTTTGCTTAATAAACGGCCCAATATGTTAAGAAAGTTAAGTTGTTTTGGTTTCAACATCCATGATAGGAAGGTATAATAATTACATAAGGATATAATTGGGGAAGTGAATTTAATGACAAATGTAAAAATAGTTACTGATTCTACCATCGATATAGATCAGTCCATAATTGATGAATTAAATATAGAAATTGTGCCGTTATCCATTACAATTGACGGAGAGTCCTACATAGATAGATTTGGAATTAAGCCCGATGAATTTATGGACAAGATGAAGGATTCCCATGAATTGCCGAAAAGCTCTCAGCCTGCTGTAGGTACCTTTGTCGACGTTTACAACCGACTTGGTGAGGATGGGAGCAAAATTTTATCTATACATATGACTGGTGGCATGAGCGGAACAGTAGGATCTGCCGAAAGCGCTGCAAGCATTAGTGAAGCTGATGTAACAGTGTTGGATTCTCGTTTTATCTCCTACGCACTATCTTTTCAGGTTGTTGCCGCTGCCAAAATGGCTAATGAGGGGAAATCGGTGGAAGAGATTGTAAGCAAACTTGAAGAAATACGTTCAAACACTGAACTATTCATTATGGTGGACACTTTGGATAATTTGGTCAAGGGTGGAAGAATTGGAAGAGGAAAAGCCCTTATCGGTTCTCTTTTAAACATTAAGCCAATCGCTTCCTTGGCGGACGGTGTTTATACACCTGTTACAAAAGCAAGGAGCTATTCTCAAGTTATCAAGTTTTTCACCAAACAATTCAAAGAAGATATTGAAGGTAAAGTGGTAAAAGGAGTCGGAATTGCACATGCAGGCTCTATTAAGCATGCAGAAGCGTTAAAAGCAGCAATATATGAAGTGTCAGGTTTTGGGGATATTCAAATTTCTTTTACAACTCCTGTCATTTCCACCCATACTGGACCTGGTGCAATGGCGTTCATGTATTACGTTGAGTAGGGATTATTCAGAACAAAAGCCTTTCCGATTAAATGGAAAGGCTTTTGTTTATTTTTTTAGTTGTCTTTTGGCGGTTCAGGAGTGGGAGTCGGTGTAGAGAATCCTTCTTTATATGCATCATCAATCATATCCCGGATCTCTTTCACACTTTTTCCTTTACTGTATTCCATGACAGAGGTTGCTGCAATTTCTAAGCATACCCCACATTTGGTACCATGATCATCCCATACTAAAGAACCATCTTCGTTATTCTCATGGACAAAGCAATCATAACTGCTTTTATGACCGGCCGATGTACCACATCCACAATAGCACGGAATATGTTCAAGTACTTCTTTGTGCTTTGCTGCAGCTGTATAAATCAGTTTCATATCATCAGGCTTGTCCGTTAAAAAGGAGGGCAACTCTTCGACTGATGTTGTCTCTTCCCTCAAATCCCCCTGAAAAAAAGAAGGTTTTTCATTATGGTTATGTTGTTCTTGTTCAGCGTGGTTGGAGTGGCTGTTTTCGGTTTGAGTGCTAGAGCATCCAACAGTGAATACCATGATGCAGCTTAGTGTAACTACCATTCTTTTCATATTTCACACCTCGTTCACATAAACTGTACCTATATACTATAACATAACTAATCTAAATCGTTTTCAACACTATTGTGAACGAAATGCTTTGTAAGAAGTGATAAAAACACCGGCAAAAAGTCGCACTGTCAACTTTTTACCGATCATTAGAAGCCTTGTTGCCGTTTACCAGAATAATAGTCCGCCTAACACGACACCAGTGACAAACGCAAGTGGAACAGCTACTGGATTATACCCATAACCTCCGTAACCTCCGCCCCAAAATCCAATTCCAAATCCACCTATTCTATTTCTTCCTGTTGGTTGAATATAAACATGGCTCGGTGATACCCGTACAACTCTTCCATGATGAGATGAGCCATCCCGACATCTGACAGTCACCATTTGTCCTTGGTATCGGCGGCATTGATTATAAAATTGCGACATGATTCCTTCCTCCTATCCTATTAATCAGTATTAGACTATTCGTCCGATTGTCTGCTTGATTGTATGTTTGTCTCGGTTTGTCTACAAAGACGAGAAAATATAAACATAAATATAAAGATATTGAAGCGAGGAGGGATGAATTTGGGCAGAAAAGTCCTTTTGTTTGCTGACTTTGGAATAGATGATATTATGGCTATCATTTACGCTTACCATGAGAAACACGTGGACATCGTTGGTGTGGTTGCCGAATACGGAAATGTAAATAAAAGAACCGCCATCCGAAATGCTAAATATATTCAGAGAAACACAGGCAGGTATGATGTTCCTCTAATTGGAGGGGCGGAAAGGTCCATGATCGGCGACCCTCCCATCTACTATCCTGAAGTTCATGGACCGGAAGGGTTCGGAGGGTATGTGCTTCCTGAGGATTTTGAGGAAACGGACAATGTATTTGAAAATTTTCATCAGATATATGAAATTATAGAAAAATACGCAGGGGAAATAACCATCGTCTGTGTAGGAAGACTAACTTCTCTTGCCACCTCATTCATTCTCTATCCCGAGACGGTCGCAAAGGTGAAGGAGATTTTCGTCATGGGAGGTACATTCAACTTCCCTGGGAATGTCACTCCAGTAGCAGAAGCAAACATTTTTGGAGATCCGTATGCTGCGAATATCGTATTTAATTATGCAGAAAAACTCACGATCTTTCCGCTTAACGTGACACAACAAGCCATTTTGACAGCAGACATGGTGAATTATATTGATAAAATCAATAGAGAAAAAAACAACCCCTTAGGTATGATCATTAAGCCGATGATGGATTATTATTGGCAGTTTTATAAATCCCAGATACCGACCATTCCAGGTGCACCCCTACATGACGTAGTAACATTATGGGGTGTATTTAATGAAGAAGAGATACTGTATGAAATAAAACCAGTAAGGATTGTGACTTCGGGAGGTCCTGCATTCGGCCAAACCATCGGTGATTTCCGGAATTTTGTACAGTTGGCTGAGTATCCTGTTCATAGAATAGCAATGGAATTCAACTACACCACATTTATCAACCGTGTGATGGAAGTATTAACAGAAGAACTAAATAATAACAACATTCAAGCCGACCGATAAAATTAAAAAAGTAAGGCTTTTTTTGTTTAAGAATTAGAAAGCAGATAATTCTGTTGACTTCCGTTCCAGGCGCTTCGCTTGCCTGCGGGCGGTCTGTGAGCCTCCTCACCTCACCTGTCCCTTCCTCCCGCGGGCGTCTACGCGCCTTACACTCCAATCAACAAGGTGACTTCATTCATCTAAAAATTAACGAATAGCGATTTAAGCTAGCTATTTGGAAAAGCATTAACTTTTAGTTTTCGTAATTTCTAGCTGTGGATTGGAGCAAATGGCGAAGACTCCAGCCGAGGAGGCTCAAGATTGTCGCCCGCGGAAAGCGCAGCCATTTGCGGAAAGGAACAGCGGTGATACACCAAATAACTAAAATTTTACCGCCATTCATAATCTAGGTTAGATTGGTAACCCTACTATTGAATGCCGAAAAATGGAAGGGTGTTGGTGGTGAAAGAGAACAGTCTTTCAACCTATAACGTAGAAGAGCTTATAGACTTCCTGAAAAATACCTTTCAAAATAGTCCGGATCTTCACTTTTATGAACTGAAAAGAAAAGAAACCCCTTTACTTTTTATCTATTTGAAGAACCTCGTGGACTTCCAGGCACTTAATACGACTATTCTTCCTGCCATTCTAGAGTTTCCGGAGGATTCCCCTTTACGGATGGATGAAGTTATTTATAAACTACCTTCTACACAATCGATTTTGACGCATGATAAAAAAGAAGTGGTAAATAAACTTCTTGATGGGCAGGTGTTTTTATTCTCTCCAGGTGGTGAGAATGGCATCTTAATCAATGTGGCGAAGAAAGTGGAACGGGGCCTTGAAAAAGCGGAAACAGAATCGCTGGTCTTCGGGCCGAAAATCTCCTTCACTGAATCCTTGAGCACCAATATAAGCATAATCAGGCAGAATATTTTATCAGAGGACCTGTGTACAGAAAAGCTTGGAGTTGGCAATCGAAATGAAACCGAAATAAGGCTTGTGTACTTGAAAGGAATGGCTGACAAGGAAATGGTCGAGTCAATCAAGGAGAAAATCAATTCCCTTGAGGTGGACGATATCCTCGATACCTCTGTATTGGCACAGCTAATAGAAGATAATAGCTATTCCATTTTCCCGCAATTCGTCCAAACAGAACTCCCGGACAGGGTAACTTACAGCGTGGAAAGGGGCATGGTTGCCGTTTTTGTAGATAGAAGCCCAATGGTTCTTTTGGGGCCAGCATCTCTCTTTAACTTTTTTGAGTCCACAGAAGACGTTTATATGCGATGGAATATGGGAAGCTTTATCAGGTTCTTGAGGTATGTAACCATGTTTTTGTCTGTCATTTTAACACCGGCATATGTTGCTATCATCACCTATCATTATGAAATGATCCCATCGACATTGCTTGTTTCACTTGGAGAATCTCGTTCCAAAGTTCCTTTCACCCCCATTTTTGAAGCCTTGCTACTAGAAATAATGATTGAACTTCTCCGAGAAGCGGGTGCGAGACTTCCTACAAAGGTAGGTCAAACAATGGGTATTGTAGGTGGTATTGTGCTTGGACAAGCAGCAGTGGAAGCTGGATTTACGAGCAATATATTAATCATTGTTGTAGCCTTAAGTGCGTTGGGATCCTTTACAGCGCCGAGTTATCTTATGGGAACGGCTGTACGAGTGACAAGGTTCCCAATTCTAATTCTGGCAGGTGTTTGGGGTGGGATAGGGATCAGTCTCGGTTTGTGTTTTCTGCTAATCCATCTAATCCGGCTAACTAGTATTGGAAAACCTTATCTTCAGCCTGTTTATCCTTTTAATCTGGATCATGCTAAAAATACACTTTTACGACTTCCTATTGATCTCATAAGGAAAAATCCTAAAAAGAGAAACTTTTTCAGCTTCCGAGACAATATCTCAAAAGACATAGATGAATAAGGTGGAGAAATGAATACCCCTACTATTACCAAGAAGCCTATTCTATTTTCGGCTTATCTGATTTTCTTTATTGTCCATACGAATCAAACGGGTGTGGGGATTGCTGGAATTCAACGGGTTATCTTCCTCGAAGCCCGACAGGATGCGTGGCTTTCCATTATTTTAAGTTATGTGGGTATGGCAGTCGTAGTTTTTGCCATGTGCTATATACTTAAGTCATTTCACCATTTGGACCTGTTTGAAATTCACCAGCTACTATTCGGCAAATGGGTCGGTACCTTGTTAAATCTGATCATTGTGCTGTACCTCCTGGCAGGATTGTTGTCGATTGTTTTAAATTATACGGAAATTGTACAGGCATGGGTGTTTCCTGACCTGCAGACCTGGGCTATCGCTGCCATTCTCCTGATTGTCACCATTTATGGTGTTTTCGGGGGGATTAAAACAATAGTGGGGGTAAGCTTTTTAGGGTTCTTTCTAACAATATGGTTAGTATTCATGCTAATCGTGCCCATTCGTTATATGGATTGGACAAATTTTCTTCCGATACTTGAAGCATCTCCAAAAGAAGTGTTGAAAGGCGCCTATAAAACATCCTTTACTGTTTTAGGGTTGGAAATGTTGTACTTTACCTATCCATATATTCGGGAAAAAGAGAAAGTACACAAATTTGCCCAGCTGGGTGTGTTCTTTACTTTCCTGTTAATTTTAGCAGTATCGTTTGTGGCAATCGGATATTATAGCGGAGAGCAATTGGAGAAAACCATTTGGGCAACCTTATCCATGTTTAAGATTGTTCAGTTTCCAAACCTAGAGAGGTTTGAGTTCCTCGCTGTATCCTTATGGCTCGTCATCATCCTACCAAATACATTGTTTATGCTTTGGGCAGCGTCTAAAGGGATGAAGAGAATATTTCATAAAAAACAAAAGGTCTTAGTATTCATCTGTAGTGGCTTGGTTCTAGGAGGTACCTTCTTTTTCAATAAACGAATCTTGATTAATGAGTTTGTTGATTTTGTAGGGGTGTTTGGTTTTTATGCAATCTTCGTTTATTCCATTGTTCTATCTGGGGTCGTGTTTATTCGTAACAAAGTCCGTTCAGGGAGGCTGTCAGGATGAAAAGAATGATATGGCTTTGTCTTATTGTACTTGTAAGCGGATGTGTCAACCAGAAGCCTTTAGAGGAACTCGGGCTTGTTACAGCAATTGGATATGATAAAGAAAATGGACTTTTGAAAGGATCTATTGTCTATTATGAATTTGATCCTCTGCACCCAAACAATACAAAGATGGTCACGTCGCTTGCCAATACCAGTAAAGGGATTAGACAAAAGGAAAATCTATCATCAAGCAGGAGGCTTGTCTCCGGTCAATTGAGGGTTGCGGTTTATGGAAGGGAGCTTGCCGAGGAGGGGATTATCTCTATTATTGATACCCTTTCGAGAGATGCAGAAGTCGGAACCATGTCCTACTTGGCGGTTAGTTCTATCCCTGCGCATGAGCTAATGACGTATTCCCAAAATTCTAAGGATGTCACCAACGCAGGCACCTACCTATATAATCTCATTGGGCAAAATGTAAAAGCAGAATCACTCATATCTCCTACCTTACATGAATTCTTACAATGCTATTACAGTGAAGGGCGAGACCCGGTTTTGCCTTTATTGAATTTCAAGGAAGACACAATTGTAATAGAAGGACTCTCGTTATTTCAGGATGATATGGTCGTTGGAGAGATGGATACAGAGTCCGCCTTTTATCTGAAATTGTTGTTAGAACCATATGATGCAGGAAATGTAGAGGTGAGTCTTCCAAAAGAGCAGGTCAGTGAGTACATTCTTTCGAAAAACAACAAAGAAGCGGACACTGTGCATGTTTCTCTAGATCACTTAAGAAGCAAAACAGATATTAAATTATTGGAAATAGAAAAACCAACATTCACCATCTATTCAAAGGTCATGACAAGAATGCAGGAAATTACGGAAGACTATGACTTGGGCAATCCGGAGGCATTAAAAAAGATGGAAGATTCAATCAGTCTGGAAATGGAGCGTCAATTGAAGGGGATGATTGAAAGCTTTATAGAGGTTGGAGCTGATCCGGTTGGTTTCGGCAACTATTATCGTGCAAAGGTAGGCTACGATTCCTTCAACAAGGAAGAATGGAGGAACCTGTATCAGAATATGGAGGTTGCTATTGACATAGATGTTGAAATCTTGCGCACAGGTGTTATGGATTAATAGGGAAGAAAAAGCGGAACTCCTTACCCCCTTCTTAATTTTTTCTAATATTTGAAACTTTTCCCTTCAGGTGTACGTCTTAGATATAGTTATAGAAAAAAGAGAGACTGTTTAGACATAGGGGGAAGAAAAAGTGAAAACATTAGCGATACTGAAACACTGCGTGCTGTTGGTTATTATCAGCATGTTCATGTTTCCGACATTCACAGAAGCTGCAGCAAATTTAGAGGTGAAAGTGGAATACGGAGTGGATAATAAAGTCCAGATGGGAAAAGGCCATCCTATCAGAATTGAAGTGATTAACAAAGGTGATGCAGTAAAAGGGGATTTTGTCATCTTTTCAAGTCCTACATATAATATGGCCGGAAGCTATGTCCTTCCGATTGAGTTGGAAGCAGGGAGTTCTAAAACTATCGAGCTTTCCGTAAAAGGGACTTCTGACCATTTTTCTTATGCATTCTCAGGTACAAAAAATAACTACGTCCATTTCTATGAAGGTGGAGTAGAAAAAGGCAAGGAAATAAAGTTAACGGGTAATGTGAGTTCACAACCTAGATTCATCGGGGAAAACCGGGTGGTGTTGGGTGTCCTAAGCAACAACCATGATGCCGTCAACTTTTTAAAACTATTTAAATATCAATCTGAAAGCATGGAAATGCTAAATATAAACAAAGGTAATATTCCCGAAGAGTCTTTTGGGCTTGAAATGTTCGATATCATATTGGTCCATGACTTTCCGTTGTCAACATTAACATCTGAACAGCAGCAGGCAATAAAGGACTGGGTCCATAATGGCGGATCGCTAATGTTTGATACGAAAGTTGGGCTTGCCCAAGATCTTGGGGACCTTCAGGATTTTGTTCTTTTACAACCAAAAGAGGAGACCACTATTTCGAAAATGAATCAGGAAAGTAACTTTCCCAACCTGCCGATTTTCACTGGAGAAATCTTGCAAAAAGATGCACTGGTAGTGACAAAGGACAAGGATACCCCAATCACTCTTCTGAAGACTGTGGGTACTGGAACAGTTACACAGATAACTGCTAATCTATCATCTCCTGTTTGGGGAGAGTGGAAGGAAGGGAACTCCTGGTGGACAAGTGTGCTTCAGAAAGCTACCTCGAAAACACCGAATTATTACAAGGCTTCTGCCATGGAGGAATTGTCTTACCAATTAAGTCCGATTGGGGAAGCATTTCCTGGTTCGATTGTTTCTGTACCCTTGTTGATTGGTGCTTTTATCGTCTATTTAATTCTTTTGATTCCCGTGCTTTATTTCATCTTGAAGAGGACCGACAAGCGGGAACAGGCTTGGTGGATCATTCCTGCAGTTGCCATTTTTACTAGTATAGCCGTATTTGGGATGGGGGCGAAGGATAGGATATCCGGGACACAGGTTAATGAAGCGAGTATTCTTATGCTGGATAATCAGACGGAAACCGTCAGTGGATATGGTGTTACCAGCATATTAACGAACAGTGGTGGCGATTATAAGCTGGAAACGAACAATCACGCTACACTCTTTCCGGTTATGTATGGATATAATGAAAATTTTGACATGATGAAAAAGTACGCATTTATCAATTCTACTTCAAAAGGGACAGATATTACGTTTAACGATGTAGAGTATTGGTCAACCCGTTCTAGTCTTGGTAATGTACATGATCTGCAAGTTGGGAAAGTTGAGTACGATATTTCTGTGAAAAACGGGAAAGTGCAAGGGACCGTTTCCAATCAGTTGACCTACGAACTAAAGGATGCTTTTCTTTTGTCAGGTAGAAATTCCGAAGTCCTTGGAGATATTAAGGCCGGAGAAACGGTAGATCTCGAATATGAATTATCTGGTGGAAACATAGCAAATGCGATGACTGCACCTAATAATGCTTCTGCCACAAAAGTATTTCCGAAATTCACAAGCTATTATCATCAAGGCCCAGGTTCTAACCAGATTGAAAAACATGAGTTGGAAGATTATAAGAAGTTCCAGATGCTTGACCTTTTATTAAATAGGAAAGACATTTTTCTAATGGCCGATCAACCGATTATTGTCGGATATGTAACAGAAGGGTTGATGGAAGCTCAAGTGGATGGAAAATCAGCGAAATCCAATGCCACCCATCTTGTAGTAATTCCTGTTTCTATCAGCAACTCTGGTGGGGGAAGCTTCAGTTTTACGGAAGAACACCTTACACCAAGTTTGGCAATATCAGAAAATGCTTCCGGTATGATTCATCATAATGGACTCGATTTTGGCGAGCCGTATGTGTATCTCGGGGGAGGAACGTATGATTTCAAATATACCTTGCCAGAAATGATAGATCTATCTAACGCCTTAACAATCAATGAAGTGAAATTAAAATTGCGGGCTAGAAACAGTGACTTGGAATATTTTGTAGTGAATCATAAAAAAGGGGAACTAGAACCCTTAGAGAATAAAGCTAGTATAACGTTAGAGGGAAATCTTGAAGACTATATCAGCGAGCAGGGAACCTTGGTATTAACCGTAAAGGTCATTGGTAATATGGATAGCGATATGCAAGTGCCGGGAGTTCAGGTAGAGGGAGAGTTAAAAGAATGATAGAGACCGTTAATCTTACAAAAAAATATGGAAAGTTTACAGCGTTGGATTCATTGAATTTAAAGGTCGAAAAGGGAACCGTTTTTGGATTTGTCGGTCATAATGGCGCGGGCAAATCAACAACTTTCTCCATTCTGTCCACCTTGCTCGCACCTACATCCGGGACCGCTTTTGTGAATGGGTATGATGTTACCAAGAATCCAAAAATGGTTCGTAAATTTATCGGCTATATGCCTGATTTCTTTGGTGTCTATGATCAATTCAAGACAGACGAATACCTCGATTTCTATGGAGCAAGCTATGGTATTCCTTTGGCGGAAAGGCAGAAACTGATTCCGCAGCTTCTCGAGCTTGTAAATTTAACGGATAAAAAAGATGCCTATGTAGATGTATTATCACGAGGAATGAAGCAGCGGCTATGCCTTGCAAGAGCATTGATACATGATCCGGAAGTGTTGATTTTGGATGAACCTGCATCCGGATTGGATCCAAGAGCAAGAATTGAAATGAGGGAAATTCTAAGAGAACTGAAGAACATGGGCAAAACAATCATGATTTCTTCCCACATACTCCCAGAGCTTGCTGAGATGTGTGACGAGATTGGGGTCATCAATGGCGGAAAGCTGGTGGCAACGGGAAGGGTTGAAGAGATCCATCAACAGTTGCAGGCAAATAAAGTATTAAGGGTTCTAATACTTAAGGACTTGGAGAAGGCAATAAGCTACTTTGAGGATATTCCAACCGTATCAAATATCCAGGTCAGTGAGCAGCGAGAAAATCTAATCTCGTTCTCCTTTGAAGGGTCGGACGAAGAGCAAGTTGCTTTACTAAGGAATGCATTGGATTCTGGGGTGATGATTCTAAGCTTAAGCCAGGAAGAATCAAACCTTGAAGACATCTTCTTAGAAATTACAAAGGGTGTGGAATAATGAAAGCGCAATTAATTAACCCCATGTTAAACAAAGAATTCAAGCTACGCTTCAGGAGTTTCAAGAGCTTCTTGGGTATCTTCTTCTACCTGGGAGTGCTTGGCTTGATTGCTTTATTCTATATCTATATGGAAACCCGTTACAACACAATGGGGATGTTCCGGGCTGAAAACAGTAGAAACATGTTCATGATCTTGGCATTTGTCCAGCTTGCCTTGATTTTCTTCATGACTCCGGGATTGACAGCTGGAATCATCAGCAGTGAAAGGGAAAAGCAGACCCTGAATATTCTGCTGACTACCCAACAGTCCTCGACAAGTATCATTGTCAGCAAGTTGGTATCATCACTATCGTTTCTGTTATTGATTGTCATCTCCAGCTTGCCGCTATATAGCATTGTGTTCTTATTTGGCGGGATTTCGCCAAAGCTTTTGCTTATGACCTTCGGTGTATATCTGCTTTCCATGGCAACTTTGGGAAGTATCGGGGTTTTCTTTTCGACATTAATCAGAAAGACAATTGTTGCAATGGTCTGTACGTATGGAGTGGCTTTCTTCCTTGCGGCAGGAACGGCCATCATCACCATTTTTACAATAAATTTTACTGCATACGGAGCAACCGGTCCACAAACCAACCCGATTCCTTACTTCATTGCCATGTTTAATCCATTTGGAGTATTGCTGGCATTGTTCGAACCTGGATCGGCCATGCAGCTTAAGCAAATCACTGGAATCGAAAGCCATTTGGGTGTTGGATTGGTTTGTTCGTACCTCATTATCTCTGTCGTGTTGATCTTACTCAGTATAAAAAAATTACGCCCAAATATGAAACCACGTAAAGGGTAGATGACAATGAAAGAAAATGATCAGATTGTAAGGTTTCTTCTTTCCATCAGAAGAAAGCTAAGGGTTCAAAAGCTTTCTAAACACGCGCAATTTGCCTTGCTGGCATTTTGCGCCAGCTTTTTGAGTGTGCTAATAGTAGCGAGAATAATAGTCACTCCATACATTTTTGAAAAGGCTATTTGGATTGGAGTGGCGGCGTTTATTGCCGTATTCTTTCTCTATTGGAGGAAAAGGCCTTCCACTTGGGAGGCAGCTAGATTTTCCGATCAATTTCTACAAGAAGACAGACTAACCACATCTCTCGATTATGTTCATGATTCTTCTTTACTGGCACAGCTTCAACGCAAGGAGGCGCTAATCCATTTAAGGAAAAAGGAAAATGAAATTAAAGAGGCGAAGTTGAAACATGTTTATCCCAGAATACTTCTGATTACGTTATTTACTGCAGCTGCAGCGATTCTGCTGATTCTTTTTCCGAATAGTAAAATGCTGGAAGCGAAAGCGGTAGAAAAGGAACGCGAGGTAGTGGAAGAGACCTTAGCGGAAGTGAAAAAGGATGCAGAGAAACTACAGGAGAAACAGGGGTTAAAAGAAGAACTGGAAGACCTTAAAGAACTTCAAGAAAAAAAAGAGGCAGATGAATTGCTGAAAGAGCTTATGGAGAAAGAGAACAATCTGAACGAAAAGCTTACGGATCTGAAAGAAAAAGAAGCTAGTCTCAAAGAACTTGCAAAAAATCAGCCTGAAAACTCCATGGCAAACCTTGCATTGAATAGCAAAAATGAAGAACTTGAAAAACTTTTTAATGAAATGAAGAATAAAATGGGTTCTTTATCGGAAGAGGAGAAAGAGGAGATTTCAAAACTTTCGGAAGGTCTTCTTAATCAGGAGGGACTCGACCTGGATGAAATGACCGATGAGGAATTGGAAGCATTATTAGATCAACTTGAGGAGCTTTTACAGGATATCGCCGCATTGTCTGATATGCAGTCGCTACAGAATGCTCTACAATCAGCAGCGTCGAATCAACACAGTATAATGTCACAGTCTGGGATGAATCCCTCTAAATTAACATTGTCCAACTCTAACAATCCTTCAACAAATCAAACAGCCCAAGGTCAAGGCCACGGTCAAGGTCAAGGTCAAGGCCAGGGTCAAGGTCAAGGTCAGGGTCAAGATCAAGGTCAAGGCCAGGGTCAAGGCCAGGGTCAAGGTTCAGGCCAGGGTCAAGGGCAAGGTCAAGGTTCAGGCCAGGGTCAAGGGCAAGGAGGAGGCGGCGGTGGACCTGGTGCAGGAATCGGTGTAGGTGAGCAGACGTTTACGGTGCCGTCCAACATCGAAAGTGATAGTCGGAATGAAACAGATGACGGTCCTACCGGGGAAGGGCAATCCGAATATGAAGACGCTCCCGATTCCCCGACATTAAGAGGGGAAGCAAGACCATATGGGGAAGTGTTCTCTTCCTATGAAAAATCATACAGGGAATCGCTGGATAGAATGCAATTGCCTTCAAGACTGGAAAACATCGTCAAACAATACTTTAGTGAAGTGGATCCGAAGGGAGCAGATTAAGTGATCAGTTTGGAAGAGAAAGAAAAGGAATTGAAATACTATCAAGATTCATTACAAGAAGTGAAACAGGAAATCAGTAAAGTGATTGTCGGTCAGGAGGAAGTGATTGAGCAACTAATTTGGGCTATGGTATCTGACGGGCATGCCTTGCTTGAAGGGATGCCAGGTGTGGGGAAAACCATGCTTATCAGAACAATATCAGAAGTGTTAAGCTTTGATTTTTCAAGAATTCAGTTTACCCCTGACTTAATGCCATCTGATATTACTGGTACAAAAATGATTGAGATACATGACAACGGGAAGCAATCATTTGTGTTTCATGAAGGGCCGATTTTTTCAAATATAGTCCTAGCGGATGAAATAAACCGCGCGACCCCGAAGACGCAGAGTTCGCTTTTAGAAGCGATGGCGGAAAAGACTGTCACCATCATGGGAGAAACAAGAAAGGTTTCATCCCCATTTTTCGTGCTGGCAACACAGAATCCAATTGATATGGAAGGAACCTATCCGTTACCGGAAGCACAGATGGACCGTTTCCTTCTGAAAATCAACATGGGCTATCCGAAAAAGGAAGATTTATATGAGATTATTAAAAGAACAACAGGAACCGAGTCCTACCAAGTTCAAAAGCTCTTGAATACTGAGAAGATGCAAAAAATCCAGTTGGCAGTTAAGGAAATACTAGTTTCACAGGAATTGTTGGACTACACGGTTCAGCTTATTATGGCAACCCATCCAGAAGAAGAACATGCCAGTAATCTAGTGAAGAAATATGTTCGATACGGTGTGGGTCCACGTGGAATCCAAAGTTTAATAAAGGTAGCAAAAGCCAGGGCGTTCTGTTCAGGGCGCTTTCATGTCTCCAAAGGGGATATCAAGCATGCTGCCATACCCGTCCTTCGACACAGATTGTTTATGAATTTTGAAGGCGAAGCTTCCGGAATCAAGGAGGATATTATTCTAGAAGATGTCATCTTACATATTGATAAAGCGTTGAATGTAAGGTAACTGATATGTTGAATTCAACGATAACCAAACAGTTGCAATCCTATACGCTTCAAGCCGGTAAACTGAAAAGAAGCTGGCATAAAGGGACTAGAAAATCATCAAGGTTCGGTGCATCTCATGACTTTTCCGATTATCGCATGTATGAGCAGGGAGACGACCTGAGACAAGTGGATTGGAACATCTATGCCCGCACCCAAAAGCATTATATCAAACGATATCTGGATGAACAGGAGCTTTCCGCTTCGATCTATTTAGATTGCACCAATTCCATGGCCAGTTCTCCTGTCAAATGGAGACTTGCTAAAACACTTACCGCATCTTTTGCTTATCTGGCTCTTTCTCAAGACGACCGGATATCTATCATTGATGTCCATGGGGAACAGGCCCCTTACTTGTATCGTAAAGGGAAGGGCCATCTTTTTCAGATGATGCAATATGTAGAAGAGGTAAAAGCCAAGGAATCTTCTTTGTTATTTTCAGAGGCGGTTGGAGAGTGTGTGCAAAGAAAAAGCAGTGTATCCATTGTTCTCAGTGATTTAATGGAGCCTCTTGACTCCATCATCCATACGCTGAAATTGATTCAAGCTAATCGTCAGCAGATTTATCTGCTACAAGTATTAGATGAGGATGAATTAAACCCGAGTTATGATGGGGATTATATGCTAATAGACAGCGAAACCAACCAGGAAGTGAATGTGACAGTTTCCGATTTTACTAGAAAGAATTATAAAGAAAAGATGCAACAAAGGATGGAGATGCTTGAAGGCTTCTGTTTTGAAAGGGGAATCTCTTATCTTGTTTGCAGTACAGCGGAGAAAGTGGAAGATATTCTATTTAAAAGGATGACCTCTAAAGGTTGGATTAGGTGATGGGAATGGGTTTTACAGCACCAATTTATTTTTTATTCAGTGCATTTTTACTACTCGTAATCATGATGTATTTTTTCCGGAAGCAATATGAAAAGAAATCCATTCCTTCTGTATTGTTATGGCAGGAATGGATGAATGAATTTGAGGCTCAGGCGTGGTGGAGGAAGCTGCAGCACCATCTTCTATTATATCTTCAGCTACTGGCACTATTATTTCTGATTTTCACTTTAACCCAGCCTTTCTTTGAAAAGGAAGGGATAGAGGGGGACCATATCATTTTCATTGTGGATACATCCGCTTCTATGACAGCCATGGAAGGAGAGAAGACACGTCTGGATTTGGCCAAGGAAAAAATGGTGCAGACATTGAATAAAGCTGATAATCAAGATTTAACGGTGATATTGGCAAAAGAGACCCCTGAAATTCTGATAGAAAGGACCAAATCGGAAAAAGAAGTGGTACAGATTGTGGAAGGGTTGCAGTCCACTTACGCTTCTTCTAACCTGATCGATTCCATCAATATGGCTAAGAGTCTTCTGGGGTCAGAAAAAGGAAACATTCAACTCCTCACGGACAATTTCTCCAAGGAGACTTCTTTGGAGTTACATGAGAACACAGCATTTTTTGCACATAATTTTGGATCTGCCCACGAGAATCTGGCTATTGAAACATTCGGAGTAGCCATTCGTGAAAATCATGCAGTGGGAGTAGTGACCGTGAAAAATGAAGGGAAGGAATCGAGCGTTCTCGACCTTACCATATATGATGACCAAGATAAAGTAGTACAGCAGGTTTCAGAGACGGTGGAAGCTGACAAGGTAAAGACCATCTATCTCGAAAAACTACCTTTATCAAATATGTATAAAGCAGAATTGAGTGGAGATGAACAGTATTTGTTGGATAACGAGCAGTTCGCATTCCTTGGGCAACAACAGGACCCGAACGTATATGTTCATAAGGACATACATCCCTTTGCAAGAAAGGCTGTAGAAATAGCAAGCACGAATGTCATACATCTTTCTTCCAACCCTGATGAGGGGAACAGTTTTGAGGGTGTTCATCTCATCAAAGGGATGGCAGAATCAGACTGGCCAACCGGACCTAAGCTGGTGTTCCTATCTGGAGTAGAAGGGGAAAAAGAGTTGGACCTTTCAGGTGAAATAGCCACAAGCCTACTTCACCCCCTGCTTCAGTCTGTTGAAATGGAGAAGGTTTATGTGGAAAAGGCTTATCAAACTGAAGAATTTGATTCATTGGATGTCGTGGCCAGCAGAGGGGGAACTCCATTGATTCTTTCCGGAACTTACGAAGGAGATCCCATAATTGTGGTGACATTTGAACTAGGTTCGAGTGACTGGCCTCTTCATCCTGGTTTCCCGTTGTTTATGTTCCATTCTATTCAAGAGTTGACCCAGAATCGAAATATGTTGGGTTATTTCTATCCCGGTCAGACCATGGACTATTTCCCGGCTTCTGATGTAGAAAAGGCAGAAATCCTTGATGAGAATGCAAAGATAGTTTTTACATCTGATACTTTTGAGCAGCCGATCGATCTCCCTGTGACACCCGGGTTGTATACCTTAAGAGAGACGAAGGGCAAGAACACGGCATCCAAGAATTTGTATATCTTGCTAGAGGATTCGGAAAAGTCGATCCAAACGACAGAGAGTTTTAGTCTATCAGCGGTTTCTACGCCAGATGGGAAGGAAACAACAACCAACAAGGAAATTTCTTATCTGTTCTTGATACTTGCTCTTGTGGTACTTTTGGTAGAATGGGAGGTTTACAGACGTGGAATTTCAAGTTGAACACCCTCTCATGCTTTTGTTTCTTATCCCCGTCATATTCAGCCTAGTTCTGTTCTGGCGAAAAAAGAAAACAAAACGGAAAAAGGAATATGTCATTTTTTCCTTACGGAGCACCATTTATTTGTTACTTATACTTGGGCTATGTATGCCCTCTCTTCTTTCCTCTGTGAAAGGGACACATACCGTGTTTCTTGTTGACCAGTCCGATAGTGTCAAAAGGATGGAAGGTGAAATTCTTTCCTCTATCAATGAGGCTATCAAGCATAAGAAAGAAGAAGATAGTTATAGCATTGTAACCTTTTCGGAAAAGCCAAAACTCGAACGTTCTTTTAGTGATCAGCAAGAGACAGTTCAGCAGCTTTCCGTGAATGACAATTCTCAATTCACTAATATCGAGGAAGGATTGAAGTTTGCAGCAAATTATATCCCAGATGATCGCAAAGGCCGGATTGTCTTAATGAGTGATGGAGTAGAAACCAATGGAGATAGTATCAAACAATCCACCTTCTTTTCAGGCAGAAATATAGAAATGGATGCCATGGCCTTTCAGCCACCATATGTGGAAGATGTATCCCTTCAATCCTTTCATACGCCGCAATCCAGCTTTGAAGGAGAGGCAGTACCTTTCCAGGTCGGCTTAGTGGCTAATATGGACACGACTGCTACCTTACATATCACCAAGAATAATGAAACCATTATTAAAGAAGAGATTGTCGTGTCAAAAGGAATGAATAACTATACCTATACTTTCCCTTTAACGGATCCTGGATTGTACACGTTCAAGGCAGAAATCTTTCCTAAGGATGATAAGATTGTGGAAAACAATATTTCTCATTCTTTGACACAGGTTTCTGGTCAACCTAAAGTGCTAATGGTAGATCAAGAAGGTGCGGGTGACAATGTCTTCCGAGCGTTGGATGCAAGCGGCTGGAAGGTGGATCGAATCCATCCAAGTCTGTTACCGACGACGCTTAGTGGATTTTTGGCTTATGAAAGCATTATTTTTCATAATGTGTCCGGTCACCTATTAAGTGGTAACCAGATGGAATTGATAGAAACAGCGGTGAGGGATTTCGGTCTCGGGTTCATTATGACAGGAGGCAATGAATCATATGGCCTTGGTGGCTATTTTCAAACCCCCATTGAGAAAATTCTTCCTGTGGACATGGATGTGAAAGGGAAGAAGGAAGTTCCATCTCTTGGCTTAATCATTGTCCTGGATCGATCCGGAAGTATGATGGGAGAAAAGTTTGAATTGGCTAAAGAAGCGGCTGCCCGGTCCGTTGAATTGTTGAAGGAAGAAGATACTTTTGGCTTTATTGCCTTTGATACAGAACCTTGGACGGTGGTGGAGACGGAACCGATCAAGAATAAAGAAGAGGTCATTGAATCGATTCGTTCGACAGCTCTAGGCGGAGGTACAGATATTTTCCCAGCACTCAACCGAGCATATGAACAATTGAAAGAGATGGATTTAAAAAGGAAACACATTATCCTTTTAACGGATGGACAGTCCAATGATGGCCCCTATGAAGAAATCATTGAGGAGGGCTTAACGAACAATGTAACATTGTCGACGGTGGCTATTGGTGGAGATGCAGATACTTCGTTGCTCGAAGAACTGGCAGAAATGGGAACAGGAAGGTTCTACGAGGTATATGAAGCAAGCGCAGTACCAAGTATTCTTTCAAGAGAAACTGCACTAACGACAAAAACATATATTGAAGATAATCCACATGTACCAACCGTATATGGAGGCTATGATTGGTCTAGAAGATTTGAAGCGGGTACCCCTTTCCTCAACACCTACATTGCGACGACACTGAAATCGAGAGCCGAACAGATCATTTCAAGTGAAAAGGAAGATCCTATTCTTGCTCGTATGAATTACGGTCTTGGAAGAACGATAGCATGGACCTCTGATGTATCCGGTGCATGGAGTGGAGGCTTTCCATCCTGGGGAGAATGGACGGCTTTTTGGAACGAAATGGTGACATGGTCTTTGCCGTCGTACGAGCAGGGCGCATATGATATCACCACCTCTGTTAATGGTGGGATGGCCTCTATCAAAGTGGAAGCAGTCGATGAAATATTGATGCCAGTTTCCATATCTGTTTCAAACAACAAAGGTCAGATTTTGGAAGAAGCCAAAAATAAGATGGTGGGCCCTGGACAATACGAGGTGGAATTTGCTGCATTACCGGACATCTACTTCCTCAATGTTACACAAGAAGAGGAAGGAGAGACTATCTCCACTTTTACAAGCGGGATGGTGGTCCCTTTTTCAACGGAATTTGAACAAAGGCCTGTCAATATGGATTTATTGGATACGATCACAGCCAACCAACAAGGGAAGGTGTTAGAAGATCCCAAGGATGTGTTTCGTCCGTACCATAAAAATATTTATCAAAGCCAAACGGTCTGGTTGCCTTTTATCATTATTGCGTTTTTCTTATTAATTATCGAAATTTTCATACGGAGATTTGGTTTAATTTTCTTGGCCTTTAGGAAAAAGAATGTCGATCAAAAAGAAAAAGAACAAACAGCGAAGAAATGGAAGGCACCTGTCATCCAAAGGAACTCCGTAACCCCTAAAAAGGTTGTGAAAAGGGAAGAAACAAAAATGAACGAAATGAATGAAATTAGACCTAAAAAAGAAAAAGAACAGACACCAAAAGAAACAAAACCTTCGGCAGACCGTATGGATCAACTTCTAAAAGCGAAGAACAGAAAACGCAGATGACGAAATCAACAGCAGTATTTAACCGAACCATCATCTTAAAATAAACAAGGAAGTTGGCCGATACGGTCAGCCTCTTTGTTTTCTTTTTTGGAGAGAAAATTTAAACATGGAAACCCAATTGATAATAGCATGAACCGAAAGCTTATTCTGACTTTCGCGTAAGAAGAGAAAGCACAGAACTGCTTGTATGAAGCAGAGTATGGCAGATAATACGAAAATTATGGATACAGAAAAATCCATGAAATAGCCAAATACCATAGGGCCCAAAGCGATTCCGACAAATCTTACCGAACCGTAAAGAGCCGTTACAAACCCTCTCGCTTGCATTTCAACAGCATTGGTGACGATGGCATTCATGCAAGGGAGAACGATACCGATGGATGTACTAACCAGAGATATCAATAAAATTGTCCACCAAAGGTTTTCAAGAAGCAGTAATCCGAACAGAAAGGTAGCAAGTAAAAGGAAATTCATTACTATTATCCTGTTTATCAAGTGAATGAACCTGCCAATTGCATTTCCAGTGAGGAAAGAAGCAATAGTCAGAAACAAGAGAGGGAAAGAGAGCATGACGCCGTTTAGAAACCCATGCGTCTCAAACCTGTTTTCCAAAACATCGGAGGCATAGAATAAGAGTCCAAAAAGCAGAAAAAGACAAAGTGCACCTGCACTATAGCTTGTAAATAAATAAAATTTATTTTCTTTTAGCACCCCTGATAGATGACGAAAATAGCGTTTAAATGCGACCTTTTCAGAAGGAGGCTTCCCTTTTTCCACAAATTTATAAAACATACTAAACAAAATGCCACATGCGATTGGAAAAGCGAAGAATACATAATACCACATAATCAATGCAAGGAATGCCCCAATCAATGGCGAGATTACTTTTCCAAGGCTGTTGGATGTCTCCATTAGGCTTAGAACCTTCAACTGTTTCTTTCCTGTAAATAAATCAGCCACGATTGCCATTGCGATAGGAGCAGTTCCAGCGGAGCCAATCCCTTGAAGAACCCTCCCAAAAATAATTCCTTCAAATGAAAAAGGCGAATCTACTATTGAAGCTATGCCTGAGACAAAGCCTCCAACTCCATATAGCATAAGGGAGGCTAGAATAACGTCCTTCCGGGAAAACCTATCGGAGATATATCCGAGGAAAGGGATGGTAATAGCCCCCGCAAGAGAGAATATGGATAGAATGAGACTTGCTTGGACCTGTGTCAAATGAAGATCATGGCGTATTTCAGGCAGCACCGGAATAAGCATGGAGTTTCCAAGTACAAGAATAAATGAAGTAGACGTAATAGATAATATCCTGATTGACTCAGAGTCTCTTTGCATTCCGTGCCCCTTTCTGGAAGTGAAATGTGTTATTTTTATGACTTTCCTCAAGAGCTACTTTTAACTTCCTATTAGAAGTGATACGATTTGATTGGAAAAAGATTAATCAATCTACGAAATAAGGTGAAACTCTTGCTAAAAAACTGTAAAATATTTCTGATAGGTCTAAGCGCTGTCATACTTGCAGCTTGCAGTGAAATACCTGATAAAACTAATTGGGAACTGGCAGATTTTCAGTACATAAATCAAGAAAATGAACAGGTTGGGTTGGAGGACTTGAAGGGTGAAATTACCGTGGCCAATATGATCTTCACCAATTGCACAACCGTCTGTTCCCCAATGACTGCTAACATGGCTAGACTCCAAAAAATGGCGGCAGAAGAAAATCTTGATGTTCAATTCCTTTCCTTTTCAGTCGACCCTGAAGTGGACACTCCGGGAGTTCTCAAGGAGTTTGGAGAGAACTTTCAGGCTGATTTTTCAACATGGGACTTCCTTACAGGCTATTCCCAAAAGGAAATAGAAGAGTTTGGTCCCGCTAACTTCAAAACAATTGTTGCTAAACCTAAAAACGGTGGAGAAGTTGTACATGGAACAAGCTTCTACTTAATCGATCAAGAAGGAATTATCATAAAAAGCTATAACGGTCTGGATGTACCTTATGAAGAGATACTTGAACATATTGAGATTCTCGAGAATCAACAATAGAACCGGATCACTCTTGGTTTTTCAGGAGTGATCCGGTTGTTTCATTTCCTCGTCAGAATCGCGGCTGGCATTGAGGCCATCTGTAACAATAACATGGAGTTCCTTGGAAAATAGTTCTTTGGAAATCTCCTCATTGCAGGCAAGAATTTCTTTTTCATTTTTCTTTTTCTCCATAATTCTTCTCCTTTTTACATATTCCAATATTAGTAAGTAACCTTAAGGTTTTGAAAAATATACTGGAGTATGTTATAAAAAATATACTGTCTTCATTCTAAAGTACTACAATTCCATCCTTAACAAATAAGGAGAATGTATAATGATTAAATTCTGTAAAATTGCTCTATTGGGCTTCCTGATAATTAGTATGGTTAGTTGTTCTTCAGAAAATTCATCCAGTTACGTGTTGGAAAAAGCGAAAGAACGCAGAGAAAGCCAAAGTGAAAAACAGCTTTTTAGAGATTTTTTCAAAAAAGAAGAAACGGAGGAAAACAAGAATAAAATAGTTAGCATTGAAGAAAAGGAAGAGGTTACAGAGGACTTCTTCGACCGTTCCTTCAAGTTGGTGTTTTTCGGTGACTCCCTTACTCAGGGGGTGGGTGACAAGTCAGAACAAGGAGGATTCACCGCAAAGGTGCAAGAATTTTATGAGAGTAAACCTTATTTAGATAATGCTAGTGTCACTAATCTTGGAGTAAGAGGCAATCGTACCAATCACCTTTTAAAAAGATTGGAGGATCCTGAAGTGCAGGAGGCTTTGGCAGACGCTGATGTAATCTTTATAACTGTTGGTGGGAATGATTTGATGAAGGTCATCAGGGAAAACTTTTTAGACTTGAATTTTTCTCTCTTTGATAAAGAACAGAAGCTATATGCAGAAAGGCTCGACAGTGTACTAGGTGAGATAAGAAAGCATAATGACAGCAGCAGGATATACCTTGTGGGTCTGTTCAATCCCTTTTATCAATTTTTTCAAGAGATAGATGAAATGAACGAGGTAGTTACAAATTGGAATGCAACCACTGTTTCCGTTTTGGATGAATACCCAAATACCGCATACGTTCCGATTCAGGACATTTTCATAGATCCAAACGAAAATCTTCTGGACGATGACCAGTTTCATCCTAATGAAAAAGGGTATCAGTTAATAGGAAATAATATTATTGAAGAAATAAAACGATTCAATGAAGAAAGTACGGCGGATGAAATGTTAGAAGAAGATTAGTGGAGAGGATTAATGGTGAAAAAAGTAATCAATTGGAAAACAGCTTTTCTCGGTTTGCTCATAATAAATATTCTGATTGCTGGAGTAGCCATCTTTATGGTCTTCCTGCCAAAGCACACGAACTTCAAGCTGAACGGCAATGGCGACGATAGAAAAAGGGTGGCATTCAATATACAATCAGACAAAGAGGACTTGAACGAACTTATTCGTTACTATCTTGAAAAAGAAACCAAAAGACCTTTGAACTATGAAGTGGCACTGACAGACCGAGTGGAATTACGTGGAGAAATGAAGGTTTTTGAAAGGGATATTCCTTTGACAATGACCTTCATACCGGAGGTCCAGGAAAATGGAGATGTCGCTTTAAGGCAGGATTCCATGTCCATCGGAAGATTACAAGTACCGGTTTCTATGGTGCTTAAGTATGTTGCAGATAACTATTCTTTACCACGTTGGGTTAAAATCATTCCTAATGAACAGAGCATTTACGTAGCTCTGCAGGAATTGGAGCTTCAAAGTGATACGAAAGTAGAATTCACTAAATTCGATGTAGAAAATAATGATATAAGATTCAGATTGTTGGTTCCTGTAGAGGATTAATCAGGGAGGCTGTTCTGTGGTCAAAGTTGATCATGAGAACAGCCTTCTTTTTGTTTATCAACATGAGTACTTTAAGTGGAAATATATATTCCACCCAAATTTTTTTGGAACTGGGCATTTGCCTTTACCAATAGCCTCTGTGTGAATACATTATGTATTAGGAAAGAGGGGGAGGTGTAGAGCATGGGTGGTTCTGGTTATGGGTCAGGATTCGCGTTAATAGTTGTTCTGTTTATTTTATTGGTGATTGTTGGTGCAGGGGTACTACACTACTAATCACTAATGTGAAATATATACCCTTGTAGAGGAGGTGACAGCTATGAGTTGGTGTGGTTGCGGTTACGGTCAAGTAGCAGGTGCAGGATACGGCGGTGGTTACGGAAGCTCTTTCGTGTTAATCGTAGTATTGTTTATTCTTTTAATCATCGTTGGTGCTGCTTGGTGCTAAATAAATAAAACAAGATGCTCAATCATTTATTGATTGAGCATTTTTGCATTAAGGTACCAAAAATATCGTTTCCAGTTCAGGTTTATCATTGATATTACCTACTGCAACGATTGTATAAGCCAGGTCAGGTTTTAAGCTGACACGGCTAAGCGGCAGGATGACATCTTTCGTGCCGGAAAGTCTTACTTCCAGGTCAACGGTCATGGGAGTAAGGCCAAGATATTCCGAAAGCTCTGTGAACTTAATGTTAGAAAAAACCACATCGCCTTTTTTTACTGCAATGTCTACAGCAGGAGCTTCTGCAGACAGGTGCCAGAATCGCAACTTTGCCTCACTTTGCGGAACGGAAGGATCATCTTCTATCAAGATCAATTGAAGGTCATCCCCGGTGCCTGCTATTGCTAAAGTGTAACTGTTGTCTGGGGTAATCTGGATCATTCCTGAAAGGATTGGAGAACCGGTTGATCCTGTTTTTAAAATGGAAATTTGAATGTCCATCTTATCTGTTTCTATATACACACTGCTGTTTTTATAACGAAGGTCTCTCCATATAGTTTCCTCATTCATAAATATGTCCAAGGGAGCTGTACCTGGTGAAGCATGTACCACCCTTATTTTAGAGAGGGAAACTGGGTTTGTTTCTTCATCCTCCCTGTAGTGTTGCCTCTGTAGCCATTTATGGAAGTGAAAGTAGTGCATTTTATAAAAGTGGATATGTTTTTCCGGGTCCACATATTTAAAGTAGTCAGCAAGCAACTGGTATTGAACTGCATGATAATAATGCTCATCAATAGACATGGATGTCCTCACACCTCCAATAACTCCTGTTGCTACATGGATATGCAATGGAAAACCGTTTATTAACCTTTCCACTTAAATAACTGTTACATTGTAAAAAATCCATTAGTATAACCTTTCATCTTGTTTAGGATCGAGGAGTCAGTGGTAAGTTAAGGGAAGAGTACAAATAAGGGGTGAATGGAATGGAAGAGTTTGAAAGTGTCATAAAGAGTGATGTGTCCTTGTTTTATGAGGATAAAGGGGTTGGCCAGACAGTCGTGTTGCTGCATGGATTTTGTGGATCCCATGCGTATTGGAAGTATGTGACGGAAGGATTATCTCCGTATTATAGAGTAATAGCCATCGATTTAAGAGGTCATGGTCAATCAGCAGTCTCGGAAGATTCATTCACTGTTGATGATATGGCTGATGATTTGAAACTGTTGTTGGACAAGCTGGAGGTAGAACGCGCTACCATAATCGGACATTCCCTAGGTGGGTACATCGCTCTTTCTTTTGCGGAAAGATATAATAACTATATTGAAGGGCTTGGAGTGATCCATTCCACTTCCTATCCTGACTCAGAGGAAGGGAAAGACGGAAGGGAAAAAGCGATCGAAAGTATTCGGAAGAACGGAATCAAAGGTTTTATTGATGAGTTGTCGAAAAAACTATTTTCCCCTCAAAACATGGAAACTTTCAAAGGGGAAGTAGAGTTTATAAAAACAATCGGGTATTCTACAAAAATCAATGGAGCCATCGGTGCGCTTGAAGCAATGAAAAAGAGGCAAGATAAAACGGATATGCTCCAAAAGTATGACAAACCTCTTTTACTCGTTGCAGGCCAGGAAGACCAGATTATCCCTCCAGAAAAGACCTTTGTAGCAGAAGGGGAGCATGTAACTCAGGTTCTTCTTAAAAAGTCTGGACATATGGGGATGCTCGAAGAACCTCAAGCAACCATAGATATATTGAACAAGTTTCTCACCGACTTGAAACAACAATAAAAGACTGCTCAACAATACAGAGCCAAAAAAAGGATAAAGGCCCTCATAAGAAGGCTTTTATCCTTTTTGCAATTCTGCATGTTTGATGAAAGTAATTTCTTCATCCACCTTACCACAAGTGGCACATTGAATTTTTTGGGAAGGGCCTTTATAAGGAATATGGAATGGATCCATGTTGCCGGGTGTATATTCTTCCACCACTTCACCTGATTGCGGGTTCAATTTAACGGATTTTGCCACTTGATCGATAATGTTGAAACGGGAACGGTTTGTTTTGCAATTTGGACATAAATAAGGGGATGCCATTAATAATCCGCCTCCTTTACCGTTAGTTTTTTCTGAAAGGAAAATTTTTATTCAAAAGCAAAAAATACCTACCTGCATAGACAGGTAGGTATTCGCGTTTTATGCAACTTTGTTATCTGATAGATCTTCCGCATCGAGTTTAAAATCCGTTTTGCGGGCTGCTATTGCTTTTACATAGAAGAGCCCGATGATAATAATTGTGAACATTGCTGCCCCTACATAGGATGCTTCAATCGGCAACCGGAAGCCAATTGGGGCATTCAAAATATAGGTGGTTGTGGCCATTGTCATGAAGATAGCAGGAATCATCGCGATATAATATTGTTTTCGGGCAATGAAAAGATACATTGCGCCTACCCACAAGGCAATGACGGCCGTGGATTGGTTAGCCCAAGAGAAATATCTCCAGAGTAACTCAAAATCAATGTTTGTTAATACAAAAGATATAACGAAAAGTGGAATGGCAATCCAGAGACGACTGACAATCTTCTTTTGGGAGATCTTGAAATAATCTGCGATAATCATACGTGCACTACGGAACGCTGTATCCCCAGATGTAATAGGTAGAATGATGACACCGATAACAGCCATGGTTCCTCCAATAGCCCCTAACATCGTAACAGATACTTCACTTACAACTGCACCTGGTCCGCCGTTTGCTAAGATCTCACTCAGCCCTGCAGATCCGTTGAACAGGCTCATACCTGCTGCAGCCCAGATCATTGCAATGATACCTTCTGCAATCATCATCCCGTAAAAGATGCGACGGCCTTGCTTCTCATTTTGTGTCGTTCTGGAAATGATAGGCGTTTGTGTTGCATGGAAACCTGAAAGTGCTCCACAGGAAATCGTCAAGAACAATAACGGGAAGATAGGCACGTTATCAGGATGCATGTTCGTGAAACTCAATTCAGGAATAGGAGCTCCCGTTATAATCAATGATGCACCGACACCTAATGCACTGATTAACAATAATGCACCGAAGATTGGATACAAGCGGCCAATAATTTTGTCAATAGGCAGCATGGTGGCGAAGATATAGTAGATGAAAATAACTAGAATGATAGCACCAAGAGCAATGCTCCCATCAGCCAATGTATGAATCAAACCTGCTGGAGCAGTTACGAAAACGGTTCCAACTAAAAGTAAAAGTAAAATGGCAAAAGCGTTAACCATGTGTTTCATGAATTTACCGAGGAATTTACCGGCTAGTTCAGGTAAATGCGCTCCGCGGTTACGAATGGATATCATTCCAGTCAGGTAATCATGCACAGCTCCTGCGAAAATACATCCTAACACTATCCATAAAAAGGCAACCGGTCCGTAAAGTGCACCTAGTATAGGTCCAAATATCGGTCCGACCCCTGCAATGTTCAATAGTTGAATCAAGGAATTTTTATTTTTTCCTAAAGGTAGATAATCGACGCCATCCTGATTGGAATAGGCGGGCGTTTTTCTTGAATCTTTAATACCGAAAACTCTTTCCACAAATTTTCCGTAGATGAAATAACCTAATATAAGCAAGATGATACCTGCAATAAATGTATACATGAATGATGACCCCTCTCTGTTTTTTGGAGTACCATCATTATAGGGTGAAAAGGCTTACATTTGGGGCTGCTTTGTTTAAGATGTATGTAAAATGAAATAACATGTCAGTTTTCGACACTGACATGTTATAGTTCGAGTTTATTTCTAAGTGATTTTACATAATTTCTGCTTACTGACAGCTTTTCCGTACTGTTTTTGAGTTCAAGCATATAGGCACCGTTAAACCAGGGGGTTAGTTTGGATATATAGTTCAAATTCACAAGATAGCTTTTATGGATTCGAAAGAATGGGTACCCCGCTAGCCTTTCTTCCAAATCCTTCAAGGCGAGCTTCGATTCAAAGTTTGCCTCTTTCGTATAAATACGGGATATCCTGTCCTCACGGCTGATATAGAGAATGTCCGAAGGATCGAGATAATAAATTTCATTATCATGTTCTACAGCAAGTTTAGAGGAGGAGGTAGCTGTTAAAGCCTCCTTATCCGAATATAGGTGCTTATGAAGACGTTGGATGGTTTGTTCTAACTGTTCCTCTTCATAAGGTTTCAACAAATAATCAACTGCTTCATGACGAAAAGCGTCTACAGCAAAGTTAGGATATGCGGTTGCAAAGACAATAAGGGGGGATTTTTTCAATTCTTTCAAATGCTTCGCAACATCCAGCCCATTCATCTTAGGCATTTCAATATCGAGAAATACGACATCGGGTTGCTGTTGCATACATGCCACCAACGCGTCTTCTCCGGATGCAGCTTCACCTACAATCTGTATCGAATCATATTCCCCCAGCAAGTGTTTCAGTTCATCGCGGCTATACCGTTCATCGTCCACTATTGTAATCTTTATTTTATCCATTTGGCCAATCATCCTCGTTTAATCTTTTATGAATGCGGAAGGAAACGGTGGTACCCTTGTCAGGTGCACTGTTAAAATGCAATTTGGATTCGTTTCCAAACATCATGGTCAGTCTCTTGTTGATATTATACAGTCCCACCCCTGTCCCGGTAGAAGATGTAACGAGTTCCCTACCAAGAAGCGAGATTCTCTCTTCGGACATTCCTATTCCATTATCTGAAATAGAGATCAAAATATCAGTAGGTGTCGCTTTAATTTCGATGATGATTTGACAATCTTCGTTTACATCTTTTAATCCGTGCTTGACCGCATTTTCTACGATAGGTTGCATGGATAACGGCGGCACCAAATAGGGTAGGGCGGAATCCTCCACATCGTATACTACCGTTAAACGGTCTACAAAACGCGCCTCTTCTACAGAAAGATATGCCTGCACATGCTTGAGTTCCTCTCGCAACGTTGTCCATTTTACAGTTGTTGCCGTTAAATTCTGGCGGAAGAAACGTGATAGGGAAATGAGCAGGTTCCTGGCCTTTTTCGGGTCGGTCCTTATCAAGGATACAATAACATTTAAGGAATTGAACAGGAAGTGAGGACTAATTTGAGCTTGAAGTGCTTTTATCTCCGCTTCCTTCGCCAGTTTAGAAGCCTTCTCGGCATCCGAAATTTCCAGCTGGTGGCTCATCAGGGAGCTTAGTCCTTTGATGAGCTGGATGACGACATTATCGATATCCTTTTCGGAAGAGAAATAGAACTTGAGGGTTCCCACTGTTTTCTCCCTCTTTTTCAATGGTGCAATAACAACTGCTCCTAATGGACAGCTTGAGTCTTGACATTGGATGTCGTTTTTACCGGCTACCAAAAGATTTCCAAGTTCAAGTACTTGCTTTGTGCTATATGTCTGAATGGGCGAAAGGGGGCGGTGGTGATCATTCCCTATGCCAACATGAGCTAATATCTGTTCCTTATCGGTCATGGCAACCGCACTTGCATTCACTTCATTGTATATGATTTTACATGTCTCCTCGGCTGAGTCTATATTTAACCCTTTCCTTAAGTGAGTGAGGGTGTTTTCGGCAAGTGACAGCGCTTTTTGTGCCTGAACCGCCCCCACTTTTTCCTCTTCATTAATCACAGCCAATATGATCAAGAAAAATAGGGCGGAACCTACTCCATTCGCCAATATCATCGGAAGTCCGATGCTTTCTACAAGACTCAGGGCTCTCTCAAAAGGCTGCGAGCCGACCAGGATAATGCCCATTTGGATGGCTTCAGCTAATGCCCCTGTTAAAAGGGCCACCTTGACGCTAATCCGTTTTCCTTTGTATTTACTCCTTATAAACCCTGCCAATAGTCCAGCTACAATGGCGGAAAATCCGCAGGAAAAAGCAGTAAATCCACCTAAACTCATCCGATGGATACCTGCTATCACCCCGGCACCAACCCCCACTTTATATCCACCGAGGAGTCCTGCCATCACGATACCAATGACACGAGAATTAGCTATTGCTTCTGTCTGGCTCAATTCCGTGATCCATCGGTTAAAGCCCAAGGTTTCCGTACTGAAGGTCAGTCCTGTGTATGTACCAACTATCCCGAAAAAGCCAAAGAAAAGAATGGCATAAAATTGCTGATCCCTTCCAATCTGCTGACGGTTGATCAGTTGACGGAAGAAAGGGAGCCTTGTCATGATGAAGGCCACTGTTACAATGATTCCGAGGCGCTCTAGCATCGTAAGTAGTAATTCGAACATTGATTCACGCTCCAGAAATTTTCATGATGTGATAATGGTAGCATATCCAAAGTCTCCCGTTAAGATTTAACTAAAGCCACTATCCCAATGTTTAAATAGCAAAGAAAAACGGCCTATTCCAATCCGCTAAAGGATGGAATAAGCCTTGGGGTGCAGTACTTATATTTATTACTTTTATTCTAAAAATGTTAATCAACTTCTATTTTGTTTAAAATGTGCCTGAATTTGGCCTTTCAGCATTTGCTTCTTCCAATTTTCATTCTCTTTTTCTTTCTTTTTCCACTCTCTGCGTATTTCATGTGTTTGTACGCCCTCTTCCATCTGATTGGCGATTTCCATAAGGCGCTCTACATCTGAGAAAGAGTATTTCCTGATTCCAGAACCGGAACGAGCGGGAAATATCAATTTCCGCTCTTCGTAGTACCTGATTTGTCTTTCCGATAAACCTGTAAGATCACGAACAGTGCCGATTGAGATGACTTTTCTCTCTTTTAAAGAAGGGTCTTCCTGTGTCATGGCAAATCACATCCTATTCTACATCTCTTACAGTCATTATAGTACAAATAAAGGGGAAGTTCCTGTGTGTTTGTCAGAATTCCTTACAATTAAATCTCTTCTATAGATTATTTCATGTTAAGACTTCTGACATAAAGGAGGAAGAATAGGAAGATATCGTCTAAACTTTCTCTAAAGAGAGGTGAGGCAATTGTCTAAAATTCTAAAGAATGCCATTAATGATGCAAGAGAATTCTATATTGAAAAGCTTATTGCAACAGGTTATTTTCTGGATCACGGACTTCTTTCCTCGTACACGCTAAGTGAACTCCAAAAGGAATATTCAACTTTGATAGATAAGGGGGAGGGAGTAGGATGGAAGCAAAGCAACTAAGCGATTCAATGAAATTGGCCTATTACATTATCAGATTGGATCGTGAGCGGGATGAAGTTTGGGAGGAGTTGCTTAAGGCGGAAGGGAATCGTGCTTTGGAATTATTGAGATATGTCCAAAATTACAAATAGGCTGACTCCTTTATGAGGATTCAGTCCTTTGTTTAAGTATAAGAAAGTGTATAATTCTGTTGATTTCCGTTCCAGGCGCTTCGCTTGCCTGCGGGCGGTCCGTGAGCCTCCTCACTCCGCTTCAAGGGTCTCACCTGTCCCTTCCTCCCGCTGGCGTCTTCGCGCCTTCCACTCCAATCAACAAGGAAATACCATTTCGGAAAGGATAACTAAAAACTATCTAACAGAGGTGACTGGTTTCTAGCTGTGTATTGGAGAAAATGTCGTATATTGCTTTAAAATGCGCATTATCTGTGTGCGATGTACTGCAGCCGCACAAATTCTTGTCCCTCGGCCGAGTAGCAATATCATCAATCTGGTTATGAAGACCTCTCTGGGGTGAAAATTGAAGTGGAGAGGTCTTCATCATCAGAGTTATGAAAACCTCTCTAACGTGAAAATCGAGATAGAGAGGTCTTCATCCTGGTTAGAAAAGACCTCCCAGCGGTAGAGAATACGTCAAGAAGGCTTTCACCAAGTATTTAATATATTTTTCAGCTGTGAATTGGAGCAAATGGCGAAGACTCCAGCGGGGGAGTAGCGACAATCTTGAGACCCCGCAGTGAAACGAGGACGCTCAAGATTGTCGCTCCGCGGAAAGCGCGGCCATTTGCGGAAAGGAACAGCGGCAATTAACATAACAAAAGGACCGGGCGGTTTTTACCCTGTTTTTCTTATTAGGGTATTTCTAGATTTCCAGATAGTGACGATATAGATAATAGAGGTATCGGTCACAAGAGATGGAATCTTTATTGTGGAAAATGATAGGGTGATAATTCTTTGCTCGAACAATATCGCGTTGATTTAAAAACAGCTTTGCCAAGTGTGTGAAAGAAGGTCTTGCCACATAATCCGTCAGATAGGCCGGTTGGTCACTGTCCGGCTTCCTAGTTCCATTCAAAAATTCAATGATATAATCCGCATCCTTTATTCCAAGTCCATGCCCGAAATACTTCCCGCCACCCATTACCACAGCATTTTCCCCTCTCCACCAAAAGGTAATGGGATTATAATCCGGATTTTTAAAGTAAACGACATCACCCGGAATAAAGTGATACGTGTGAGTGGACTGCATAACAAGATCAGAATCAAAATGCCAGCTATATAAAAAAAGTTCTTGGAAGTATTTATTAAAGAACTGTTCACCGACTGTATTAAGAATTGCATGATAATAAATCATTACAATAGCTGTAGCGCATTCGTAGGCATACTCCCCGCTGTTTGTAAAAATATCAGAAATAGCATCAGATGGTTTTACGTCTTTTCTCAGTAATAAACCGCCAGTATCAGTTACCTGCCAGAATACAGGGTTACTCTGGGTGCCAGCGAATGTTTCAAATCGCGCTTCCCCTTTTGCCATTAGGTTGGAACTGGCAACAATGTTATTCCGTAAGGCTATTTCAAATTCCAATTCTTCCGGACTATCATAAGAGTAAGTCTCTTGGTCATCAAGTAAACGTTTAAATATAGTTTCTTCCAATCCCTTAAACGGAAATACGGAGGTATCTGAAACAGATTCTCCTGCTATAAGAATCATATTATCCCTCTTTTCAAAAGGCTCTTTTCGTAAACTTTGTTGCTTTTTCGTATTTTTCAACCAACCGTTATATTCCTTACTATCGTGCTCTTTTCCCGGCTATCCGGATAGGTTTTATGCCCACCTTAGAGTCTTTATGCGGTAAAAAGTCCAATTGCCGACTTTTTACAAGTGAATAGCAACAATCTTTGAGAAAAGAGCTTTTCAAAATACCGATTTTATCTCTAATATTAAGGATATTCGTGTTTCTACTAATCATGATTGAAAAACCGCGTGCCATAATAAAAGCTCCTATTCACTAAAGAATTAGGAGCTTATGATAAAGAAATTATTTATTTTCCAACGATGCTAGTTGTTGTTTTAGCAGGTCGATGTTTAAATCTTCCCCAATAATGACGAGATTAAGAGGTACTTTCACAAGTTCTTTCAAATATAGTGGTGTCCCGTACGAGTATTGAAAAAGGTACACGCTACTAGTATGCTCAAAGGAAAGATAGCCTTTGATTCTATAAACAGAATCAGGAAGGTTTCTTAGCCAGTCTTCAAATTCATCCAAATCAATTTGGGTGGAAAACTGATAGACGAATGTTTTTAAATGAAGTGCTTTGTTGACATGTGCTCCTGCATGACTTCCTTTTTCTAGTTGTTTCGTTCGCTTCCAACTGTTATCAGGAATCTTTGCGTAAGTGGTAAGAAGGGTATTTGCATGTGGGTTAATGGACTGCAACTCAAACAAGATGCTAGACACTTCTCCCTCGCTTAGTAAATCCGTTTTATTGAGGATTAGCATATCGGCATGTTTCACTTGTTCCCTGATCAACTGTCTAACTTGAACAGACAAGCTTGCCCGGTCTTTCCATCGAAGGACATCCAGCAGGGTAATGATGCGGGCACCTGAGAATCTATCTGCAAAAATCGGAGAGAGGACTGTATCCAAAACTTCAATGGGGTGGGCCGCACCAGTGGTTTCTATATAGATAGCCTCCAACTCTTTATCCATCAACAGCCCTTGCATCGTAGATTCTAATTTTTCCTGTATGGTACAGCAAATACAACCGTCGAAAAGCTCAGATAGAGGGGTATCTTCTGGAACGGAATCAGAATCGATGGATACCTTGCCAAGCTCATTCATTACTACGGCTACTTTTCGATTTTCCTTTTGCTCTTGTTGCAGCATTTGGGTTAATAAAGTCGTTTTTCCACTTCCTAAAAACCCAGATAATATGTAAACTTCCACTTTCCTGTTCATTTATTGAAACCTCCTGCTTAATATATTCTTACATTTTATCACACTAACTAAAAAGCTTACCAAGCATACCATTAGGATTTTAAGATTGTTATTGCTATAATTCATCTAAATAATAATTATAAGGTGGGAGTAGGGATGACTGAAAAATTTGAAATGGCCACTTTTGCCGGAGGATGTTTTTGGTGTATGGTTAAACCTTTCGATGAACAAGCGGGAATCGAAAAGGTTGTTTCTGGGTATACGGGAGGACACACAGAAGATCCGTCCTATAAAGAAGTGTGTTCTGAAACAACAGGACATTATGAAGCGGTTCAAATTACATTTAATCCTCAGGTTTTTCCCTATGAGGAATTGTTGAATGTTTTTTGGAGCCAGATTGATCCGACAGATCCAGGTGGTCAGTTCCACGACCGTGGCGATTCCTATCGAACAGCCATTTTTTATCACACAGAGGAGCAAAGGGAGCTTGCTGAAAAGTCGAAGCAAACACTGGATCAGAGCGGCAGATTCAAGGACCCTATCGTTACCAATATTCTACCTGCCAAATCTTTCTATCCTGCTGAAGATTATCATCAAGATTATTATAAGAAAAATCCTTTCCGTTATAAAATGTATCAGGCAGGTTCCGGTCGGGCGGCCTTTATAAAAGAGCATTGGAAAAAAACAGATATGGATTTAAAAAATAAACTAACCCCTATACAGTTTGAAGTAACACAGAATAACGGCACCGAGCCCCCGTTCAAAAATGAATTCTGGAATCATATCGAAGAAGGCATATACGTTGATATAGTATCAGGCGAGCCTTTGTTCAGCTCTTTAGATAAATACGATGCCGGCTGCGGATGGCCAAGCTTCACTAAGCCAATAGATAAAGATACGATAAAAGAAGAGATGGATGTTAGTCATCGTATGGTGCGTACAGAAGTACGCAGTAAGCAAGCGGACTCTCATCTTGGACACGTTTTTGAAGATGGACCAGTAGAAAAGGGTGGACTAAGATACTGCATCAACTCTGCTTCCTTGCGTTTCATTCCTGTAAGTGAGCTGGAAAAAGAAGGCTATGGAGAGTACAAAAGATTGTTTTCATGATAAATGCTTTTAAAAGTAAGTTGTTGATTATGACCTGTTTCTAGCTGGTGATTGGAGCAAAAGGCGTAGACTCCAGCGGGAGGGTAGCGACAATCTTGAGACCCCGCAGTGAAACGAGGAGGCTCAAGGTCGCCCCGCGGAAAGCGAAGCCTATTGCGGAAATCAACAGCGGCGTTTAACAGAGCCATGATAATGATAGTCAGAAAAGAGGAGTGCAGCGAGCACTCCTCTTTTTCTGTCAAATTTCAACAAAATAGCAGAATTATTGCAGGATTTAGGAAGGAGTATGAAGAATACATAAATAGAATTCTTAAGAAAAGAGATAGAAGCAAGGACTATGGAGTGGGGGATTTTGCAATGTCGGTTCTAAGTGTGAAAGAGTTGAAGTTTCAAGATTTGGTCAACAAAAACAAGCTGATGTTTTTTGTCATCTTTATTTCTTATAGTGCAGGGCTTTTGGTTAACATTCTGGTTCCAGCTGCCACATTAATAACGATGACTCTTCTCGTGGCCCTATGCCTGGGGGCGGTATTATTTTTTCTGACAAGGTGGAATAACTGGTTTCACATAGTAGTGCCTTATTTCACGGTCGGGGTAACGTTTGCAGTATTTTTCATTATTTTAGTAAACCGTGGTGCATCCATTTCAGGTTTTATTTTGCCATTTTTCGTATTAATGCTTGCGACAATCTATTTCAACCGCAATGTTTTTATTGTTGGTGGAATTGGAAGTTTGTTGTTATTCGGATACTCTTTATGGTCATTCCTGAACGGAAACTTGATGACGGAAGGGCAGTTGGGGAATATCATTCTCTTATTCTTTTTGCTTTTTGTCATCACATTTGTTCAGGTCAAAATAGGCAAGAAGCTTTTTAGCCAGTTTGAAGGCATTGTGAATAATATGCAACTTGTAAGTGAAGAACGGCAAAGGCAACAGGATGCTTTTCAACAAGATGCGATGAAATTAATTGAACATGTCAATAAAGTGCATGAACGTATCAGCATGAATATCCAATCCCAACGTGAAGTCTCCCAGACCATTCAGGAGCTATCTGCAGGGAGTCAAAAACAGACAGACCAAATCAGTGGAATTGCAGAACTTACAAATGATGTGTCCACTCTTATGGATAATATGGTTGACAGGTCTACTACTCTTTATATGACAACTAATACTACCAAATCGACAGCCGAACAGGGGAAGGTACTGGCTAGTGAACTGCAACAGAATATGAGCAGCTTTTCCAGAGACGTCAAGGAAATGGATGCAGTATTCCAAGTCCTTACCGAAAAAATCGATGAAACGAATACATTGACCCAACATATTAAAAATATTACAGAGCAGACAAACCTCCTTGCTCTTAACGCTTCCATCGAAGCTGCCAGAGCAGGAGAAGCAGGAAGAGGCTTTGCTGTAGTAGCGGAGGAAATCCGGAAGCTTGCTACTTCAACGGGAGATACTACTAAGGAAATCACGGAAAACCTTGCTTCTTTACACCAAACTAAAGAAGAAGTATTACATCAACTGCAACTTAACATCGCTAAGATGGGCAAGAATATGGACGCCACCAATGAAGTGAACCAGTCCTTTCATCAGATCAGTGAAACATTAATCAGCCTATTATCTGATGCAGAACAATTCCGTGAATTTGCAGGTACGGTAAAAGAAAAAACGGTCAACACCGATCATTACACAAGTGAATTTGCCGCCCTGATGGAAGAGTCGACAGCCGGTCTTGAGGAAATTAGCGCAAGTGTAGAACAGGTAACCAATGACAATAATAAAGTGGAAAGTACGTTAAAGGATATGGTGCAGATTATTGACAAAATGGAGAAGCGGCAATAGTTATTTTTAAAAAATGGGCAAACGCACATACAGGACAGCCACCTAGTTCATAGTGTAGAAGTGTAAATATAAAACAGGAGTGATGACCATGCACGATTACTGTTACTACACTTGTGGACCATGCGGATATCCATCTCAAGTTGCGCCAGCACATGGCTGTGGAAATACATTCGTTTTGATCGTAGTACTATTCATTTTGTTGATTATTGTTGGAGCTTGCTACTGCAAATAAGGAAAGTATGAAAGAAGCATCACCCGCTTGTATTGGGGTGATGCTTCTTTACTTTTATGTGGCACCGAAAATCCAATCTTCTGAAAGGAATCGCGTGTATTTTATTAGTTGCCCATTTACTACGAAAGATTTCGTTCTAATGAACATAGAATGGTAGTAAGCTAGCTCTTTAACTGCCGGATCTTATAAGCCTCATGAACGGGGAGTTTCCCTATTGCTAGTAAACGGTTACAGTACGCAGGTGGAAAGGAGTAATCGTTTATGGATCAATCTTATCTTATTAAGCCTTTACTTGATAAAGATTACCCAGTTATCAGCCATGGAAACGGTGTGTTTCTATATGATGTCACCGGGAAGAAGTACTTGGACGGATCTTCGGGTGCGGTAACGGCAAGCATTGGTCATCATGTACAAGCTGTCATTGATGCGATGGCTGATCAGGCGAGTAAAGTGTCTTTTGTCTATCGTTCCCAATTCAGCAGTGTGCCGGCGGAGAACCTTGCCTCCAAATTAATGAACATTGCTCCTGGAGATATCAATTGGTCATTTTTTGTTAACAGTGGCACGGAAGCGGTCGAAACAGCAATGAAAATATCCATCCAATATTGGCAGGAAGTTGGTAAGCCTCATAAAAATCAGATCATATCGAGGTGGAAAAGCTATCACGGCATTACGATTGGAGCATTATCTTTGTCAGGACATGCGGAACGGAGAAGAAGGTTTGAGACCTTGCTGGAAAAGTCACCAGTTGTGGAACCGCCATACTGCTATCGTTGTCCGTTTAATTTGCAGTATCCGGGGTGTGGACTTAAATGTGCGGAAGATCTGGAGCGGGCAATCGAGGAGATCGGAGCAGATAACATAGCAGGTTTTGTAGCAGAGCCAATCATTGGAGCAGCCGCTGCAGCCATCTGTCCTCCTGATGGCTATTACCAGAGGATTGCCGAGATCTGCAAAAAGCACGCTATTCATTTTATTGCCGATGAAGTCATGACAGGAATCGGTAGGACGGGAAAGATGTTTGCCATGGAGCATTGGGGCGTAACCCCTGACATTATTTGCATTGGGAAGGGAATGAGTGCTGGCTACTCACCGATTGCTGCAACTTTGGTGAGCGAGAGTATCATAGGGGGCATTCTAAAAGGATCTAAGATTGTCATGAGCGGACATACCTATAGTGCCAATCCTCAATCATCGGCTGTGGCCCTTGCGGTTTTGGAATATATGGAAAGCCAGGACCTTGTTGAACATAGCCGGGTGATGGGCGATTACTTGCTGGAGGAGCTACTGCAGTTGAAAACAGCCTTCCCATTCATTGGAGATGTTAGAGGAAAAGGTCTTTTACTGGGCCTTGAAATGGTGGAGGATAACACGACCAAATATCCATTCGCAACTGACAAGGCTGTTACAACGAGGCTTGTGGAGCTGGCTCAAAAGAATGGTCTCTTGATTTATCCCGCCTCAGCAGGAATAGAGGGAGTAGGTGGGGATGCAATTATAATTGCACCGCCACTTTCCATAACTAAAGAAGAAGTGGATGAACTGATTTCCATCCTAGAAAAGACACTAAAGGATCTTCAAGGATTATTGTAAGGGGTGACACGGGGTGGGAAAAGTAGATAATACGTTTAGCAAAATCGTAGAAGCTGAGAATGTCGCTCGCCTTTTTTTTGATGGGATGATTTTGATGTTCGGAGGCTTCGGTGGGGTAGGAACACCTTCGAAGCTGGTGGATCTTATTCTCGAGACCGGAGTCAAAGACTTGACCCTTATCGGTAATGACGCTGGTTTTCCGACAATCGGAATTGGAAAGGTTGTCTGTGCAGGCAGGGTAAAAAGATTGGTGGCTTCTCATATCGGTTCCAATCCAGTAGCTGGTCAATTGATGACAGACAAAAAATTGGAAGTGGAGTTCAGCCCTCAAGGTACGCTTGCTGAAAGGATGAGGGCTGGTGGTGTAGGGTTGGGTGGGATTCTTGTGGATGTTGGCATAACCAGCCAGATTGTTACACAAAACAAACAAATCGTCTCTTCTGGTGGAAAAGAGTACATTTTAGAGCCTGCTCTCACCGCAGATTTGTCTATTGTATATGCCAAAAAGGCGGATCCATATGGAAATCTTGTATTCGATAAAAGTGCAAGGAATACCAACCCACTTGTAGCAATGGCTGGTGCGAAAACGATTGTAGAGGTGGAAGAATTCGTTCCACTTGGTCACTTGGATCCAGAAGAGATTATTACACCTGGCGTGTATGTGGATTATATGATTCAAAGTGAAGGGGTGAACTGGTCATGGGTATGGGAAAAGACATACGGAACTTGATTGCCAAAAGAGCTGCACAAGAAATTGAAAATGGGATGGTAGTGAATTTGGGGATTGGCATTCCTTCTTTGGTTCCGGATCATTTGCCAGAGGGTACCCATGTGTTTTTTCAAGCCGAAAATGGCGTATTAGGTATGGGTTCCACTCCACACCCCGGTGAGGAAGACGGAAATCTGTGCAATGCAGCAGGATACCCTGTAACCATTCGAGCGGGAGCTTCCTATTTCGATAGTTCTCTTGCCTTTGGAATGATTCGAAGGGGGAAACTCGACATCACAATATTAGGATCCCTTCAAGTTAGCGAACAAGGTGATCTAGCAAACTGGATTGTTCCAGGAAAAAAGGTGCCAGGAATGGGCGGAGCGATGGAGCTTTCTCAAAAAGCCAAAAAAGTTATCGTACTGATGAATCACACAGATAAGTATGGTCACTCGAAAGTGGTAAAATCCTGCAGTTTACCAATTACAACTCCAGCGTGTGTGGATATGATCATAACAGATTTGGCAGTTTTTGCAGTGGGAAAAGAAGGTCTGCTACTTCTTGAGTTAATGCCAGGGGTTACTTTGGAGCAGGTGACAGCAAGTACAGATGCTACATTTAAACTATCACCTGCACTCATATAGGGTTCTATGGTGAATGACGAGGAGGGGTGGGTGAGATGAAACAATTTGAATGGAAGGATTGGCTGGATAAGAATAGAGTTAATGCAGTAAAACTTCTGCAGAAACTTATTCAGGAAAGAAGTGTACAAGGAAAGGAAAGCTCTGCCCAGGCAGTCGTGATCGAAACGTGCAGAGAACTCGGATTGGAAATAGACATCTGGGAGCCTGATGCAAAGGAAATGAGTAAGCATAAAAATTTCGTTTCTGTTCGTGAACAGTTTCAGGATTCGCCAAATGTAGTAGCTGTCTGGAAAGGTACAGGCGGAGGGCATTCCATTATTCTGAATGGACACATTGACGTGGTGCCAGAGGGTGACCTGCTCCAATGGGACTTTGACCCATACGAGGGCAAAGTGGTGGATGGAAAAGTTTACGGTAGAGGAAGCACAGACATGAAGGGTGGTAACGTAGCATTATTGCTTGCAATCAATGCTTTAAAGTCAACAGGAGTGAAACTTAAAGGGGATGTTATCTTCCAAAGTGTTATTGAAGAAGAGAGTGGAGGTGCCGGAACATTGGCTGCTATCCTCCGGGGCTACACAGCAGATGCAGTATTGATTCCGGAGCCTACCAATTTGAAAATATTCCCGAAACAGCAAGGGTCCATGTGGTTCCGCCTAAAAGTGAAGGGCAAGTCTGCACATGGTGGGACCAGATACGAAGGTGTAAGTGCCTTAGAAAAGAGTGTCCTTGTAATAGATAAAATAAGAGAATTGGAAAAGCTTCGAAACAGCCGCGTCATTGATCCGCTATATAAAGGAGTCCCCATTCCACTTCCAATTAATCTAGGGAAAATCGAAGGGGGAAACTGGCCATCCTCGGTACCTGACCTGATAACACTGGAGGGAAGGATAGGCGTAGGTCCAGAGGAAAAGCTCGGAGACGTCAAACAGGAGCTTGCTTCATGGTTAGGTGCAATAAGTGAAGAGGATCCATGGTTTGAAAAGCATCCTGTAGAACTAGAGTGGTTTGGGGCTCAATGGGTACCTGGATCGGTTGAGGTGGACCATCCTTTTGTGAAGTTAATAGAGGATGCTTATACAGAAGTTGTCCAAAAACCCGCAATATTGGAAGCTTCTCCTTGGGGGACGGATGGCGGGTTATTTACACAGCTCTCTGGTATTCCAACGGTTGTGTTCGGTCCCGGTACAACAGAAGTTGCCCACTACCCCAATGAGTATATCTCCATTGATCAAATGATGAAGGCGGCAGAAATCATTGCCATTCTTTTAATGAACTGGTGCGAGGTCACCGATTAATTTTTGCTGTGCTTTGGAATCTCTTTTATAAGGGGTTCTTTTTTTGATTAATGAAGAGTTCAGGAAACCTCTTTGCAATTATATGTTAAAAAATCCCCCATTTCCATAAAGGCATTACTAGTTCACATATCTTGGGCTTAATAGAAAATACTATCATGTATATGAAGTCCGGAGGCAATAAAATGGTTACTTTCTTAACGTCTTTTATATTTATCAGCATGATCTGCTTCATCACGGTTCTGGATTGTCATTATTATGACATGAACTGGATGGAATGTTTTTCTCGTATTTTCATTTTTGACCCGGGCTTAAGAGAATGGATGGTATATTTAACATTTTTATTCGGAATCTTTATAGCTATCCTTCAAGATCTCCGTTTCAAAAATAAGAAAAGTGGGAGTAACGGTGCCAATGGGAAATAAAGAAACAATTTCATTATGGCAATTTTTCATCCTCCTCCTGATTTTTGAAATGGGTAGTGCAACCGTTGTTGGAATAGGAGGGGAAGCGAAGCAGAATGTGTGGCTAGCAATCATGATTGCCGGCCTGATTGGTGTGGGATACTTCCTGTTGCTACACTTTATGATGGGAAGAAAAGAAGGGAGTAATCTCTTTGGTCTTATAGAATTTTGTCTTGGAAAGTGGTTGGGAGTAGCTGTCAGTCTTCTATATATTTTATATTTCATCTATCTGTCTTCGAGAGTACTACGGGACTTTGGGGAACTAATCGTGTCTACCATTTTCATCTATACTCCGATTGAAATAATCAGCATCTCCATCATGTTGACCATTGTCTATATGCTATATAAAGGTGTTGAAGTAATGGCCAGAACATCGGAGATTTTTTTCCCTTATGTCTTTTCTTTTACATTTCTCGTCGGTCTTTTCATTCTGCTATCCGGTGAGATTCACTTCGAAAATTTAAGACCTTTTCTTGAAGATGGGTTTCGCCCCATTTTAAAGGCGGTATTTCCTAGTTTATTGACATTTCCTTTCGGTGAGTTGATTGCTTTTGCTACGGTTCTGCCGCTGGTGACAAAATATAAAAAGGCTAAAGGGTTTGCAGTTGCGAGCATTGTTTTCAGTACGCTTGTATTGGTCTATTCTGCGGTCATTCAAGTAATGACGCTTGGTCAAGAGATGAAAGGAAGAGCGAATTTCCCGCTTCTTTCTGCTGCAAGGGAGATTTCCCTTTTGGATTTTATAGAGCGGGTGGATATAGTAGTCGTATTTGTCGTGATGTTCGGTATTATCGTGAAAATCGGTATATTTTTCTTCGGGGCTGTGAAAGGGTTGGAACATATCTCAAAAAGGGAGTACCGTTCATTCCTGTTCCCAATCGGGTCGATTATCTGTTTGTCATCCATTATCATTACGGATAATTTTGCAGAGCATATTGAAGAAGGGCTGGAGATCGTACCATATTTTGTACATCTTCCGTTTCAGTTTGCTTTGCCAGTTTTACTATTTGTGATTGTTCTTATACGTACAAGAAGAAAGAACGGAGAGAAAGGGAGGGGAGTAGGATGGGGAGGATAAAGGATTTCCTTTTGGGTCAACAGCAGGATATTAGCTCAACAGAAAAAGAGCTGTATTCAGAAACAGAAACTCCAGAACCTCTATTGAAATCGCTTCAAGACAATGACAAAATAATTCAACAAGCTTTCTCTCTTTCTATAGATTTTCATTACTCCACCTTAATCGTAGGAAAGCGCGATGCAATCGTATATTTCTTTGAAACGTTGATTTCTAAAGACAGATTGACAGAGGAAATCTATGAGCCGCTGGTCTCTGCTGAAGGGTCAGATGCTTTATTAGAGTCAGGTAATCTTGAAGAGTTCAGAAAAGAGTTTTTTGCTTCTGTTCCTTATAAATTCGCAGAAAATTACCACCAAATTTTTTGGAAACTGCTTAATGGGTATGCCGTTATCGTCATAGATGGAATTGAACAGGCGCTTTGCATCAATTTGGGAAGTATCGAAAAGAGAACTGTATCGGAACCGAGCACCCAAACAATCATCAGAGGTCCAAAAGACAGTTTTACAGAAACAATGAATACGAATATCAGTCTGATAAGGCGTAGAATACGTAATCCTAACCTTTGCTTTGAACAATATCGTGTAGGTCAGGATACAAAAACGGCTGTAGTGATCGGTTATATCAAGAATATCACCAATGAAGCCCTAGTAAAAGAAGTGAAAAGCCGTATTGAAAAGGTGAACGTGGTTGGTCTTTTTGACAGTGGGAATATAGAGGAATTCCTGACAGACAAAACCTTGACACCCTTTCCGCTTACATATAACACGGAAAGACCAGATAATATAGCTGCCAATCTTATCGAGGGAAAAGTTGCCGTTCTGGTTGATGGCAGTCCTTTCGCCTTGAGTGTTCCAACTGTCTTTACGGATTTCTTCATTTCAACCGAAGATTATTACCAACCATTCTACATGGCATCTTTCATCCGGATCATCCGGTATATTTCTTTTATGCTTTCCCTGTTACTTCCGTCTCTTTATGTAGCCATTTCAACCTATCACCATGAACTCATTCCCACATCGCTGTTAATCAGTGTACAGGCGCAAAGGGAAGGGGTACCTTTTCCGGCTGTAATCGAAATTCTTCTTATGGAGCTGACGTTTGAGGTGTTAAGAGAGGCTGGAGTACGTATGCCACGGGCTGTAGGCCAAACCGTCTCTATTGTCGGAGCACTGGTAATCGGACAAGCAGCTGTGGAGGCTGGATTGGTATCGAGCGTGTTGATTATTATTGTGGCATTGACTGCAATCGCAAGTTTTGTTTCACCTATCTATAATTTTTCCATCGCCACGAGGATACTTCGTTTTGGGTATATACTGGTAGGAGCCCTGATTGGCTTGTATGGAGTTCTCCTTTTAGTTGTCATTATGGTGATACATCTGACAAATTTACGTTCCTATGGTGTACCTTATTTGGCACCTGTAGCTCCTATGCTATTAGAGGATCAAAAAGATGTGTTCGTCCGAATGCCAGTCTGGGATAATATCACCCGTCCATCCTATCTGAAGCCCAAACATACTAAGAAAACGGGGGAAAGTGGAACCAGCAGTGGACCATCAAAAGATAAGGGGAATTTCTCATGAGGAAATGGTTAAGTGTTTGTTCTATCCTCCTATTATTAACAGGGTGTTGGGACAAAGTAGAGTTGAATGAAATCTCGATTGTCACTGGTATTGCGATAGAAAAAGGAGAAAAAGGAAAATTTCTCGTCACCGTCGAGACCATAAACGCGCCGCAACTTTCCGCTGAACAACGGAAAAAATAGAAACTTATCATAAACATGAACAAGCGTTAAATAACTATATTAAAGAGAAGATTCATACAACCATTAATAAAATGCAGGAAGAATACGAGGCTGATATTTTTGGATTTGGTGAAGTGTATTACCGTTCCTCTCCAAAGAAGTTCAAAGAGGTAGAAAATGATTGGGATGCAAAATTCTCTGAAGCAGAAGTGAAAATCACGTCAGATTTTCATATTAAACGGTCCGGAATACGCAATAAGAGCTTTTTAACAGATGAAACGGTCACAGACGAATAAATCTTCAGAAAGAAATTAAAAAAGTGGGGGATTTTTCTAATTTTTAGCGAAAGTAAATAGGAGGGGGGATATGATGAATATTAAAACTGGTGAAGTCCTGCAATTAAAAAATGATTCATTCTATTTGTCTGCCTATCAGGACTATTATAACAAAAGATTAAAAATAGAAGATTTCAGAGGGAATATGGAGGAGATCATCCATACCATCAATCGATTAAGTGAACAAACGCATGTGGAAAAGGTTATCGTGAAGGCGAGAATTGAGTCGGTCGAACCCCTCATAGAAAAGGGATTCCTTTTAGAGGCTAAAGTGCCTGGCTATTTTTTAGGTGGGGATGGCTATTTTCTATGTAAATATAAAAACTCGGATCGATATCAGAGTGGGAAATGGTGTGAAGAGGACGGGATTCTCGATGGCGTATGGAATAAGGAGGGGCAACAGCAAGTAAGTCTAGATCAAGGGTTGTCGTTGCGCATGGCTGATAGAAAGGATGCACCTTTACTTTCCACTTTTTATCAGAGTGTATTCCCGATATATCCGGTTCCAATTGAAGATCCCGAATATATTATCGAACAGATGAATGATAATACCATTTTTATGTTGATTGAAGAGCGTGGTAAGATCATTGCGGCAGCTTCAGCGGAAATAAACGACAAATATAAAAATGCAGAAATTACGGATTGTGCTACCTTGCCTTTCATGCGCAAGGGAGGATATATGAATCATATAATCCGCGAACTTGAAAACCAGCTTGTCAAAAGACACATATATTGTAGCTATTCCATTGCACGTGCGCTTTCGTTCGGTATGAATGCGGTACTGCATAATCTCCATTACACATATAAAGGAAGATTAAAAAACAATTGCTATATTTTTGATAAAATAGAAGATATGAATGTCTGGTACAAGGACTTATCAAATAAAACTGCCGAAAAGTCGGCATATACTGCCAGGAATTAGGCGGGTGGTTAGGATGCAAACACACAATCTATCCAAAGAGATGCTGATGGCCATTCTCGATGGGATTGATGAAGCTATCCATGCAGTAGATAAGGATGGCATCACCATCTACTATAATAAAGTGGCAGCAGAGTATGATGGAATGGCCGTAGAAGAAGTATTAGGAAAACACTTATTGCATGTTTTTCCTTCCTTGACGGAAGAAACAAGTACACTTCTGAAAGTGCTTCATACTAAAAAACCAATCTATCATGAAAACCAGCGCTATGAGAATAAAAAAGGTCAATTACTTGAAACGGTGAATACAACTATTCCAATACTTAATGAGACAAAATTATTGGGGGCAGTAGAAATTGCCAAAAATTATGGACAATTGAATACTCTTTCTAATAAACTACTGGACTTGCAAGCTAAAATCCAGAAAGCAGGGGATCGTAAAAAACTGTCCCCATTCCAGGTTTCTTACAAATTAACTGATTTCATCACACGTGATCCTGTATGTAAACACATGCTTCAAGATGCTAAATTATTTGCCTCCTCTAAGTTGCCAATTGTCATTTGGGGGGAGACGGGAACAGGAAAAGAAATAGTTGCGCAAGGAATCCATCACCATTCGCCACGAAGTCGTGGACCATTCATTGCCCAAAATTGCGGGGCAATCCCCTCCACTCTCCTCGAAAGTATTTTATTTGGGACCGAGAAGGGGAGCTATACCGGGGCAACGGATAGAAAAGGGTTATTCGAAATGGCCACCGGTGGTACATTGTTTCTAGATGAAATGAACTCCATGCCCCTGGAGCTGCAAGCAAAACTGCTAAGAGTGCTGGAAGAGGGGGCAGTAAGACGTGTAGGGGGAACAAGTTCGATTCAAGTTGATGTCAGAATTATTACCGCGATGAATGAATCACCGGAAACTTGTCTGGAAAACGGGACATTCAGAGCGGACCTATATTATCGGTTAAACACCTGTCCGATCTATATCCCTCCATTAAGGGAGCGGGCAGTGGATATTAAAGTATTGATGGAAGATAAGCTTCTACCCCGTATCAGTCATCCATTGAATCCCGAGGTATTGGATATGTTCCAATCCTATCATTGGCCAGGAAATGTGCGGGAATTAATCAATACGATAGAGTATTTACTGTTAAGGGCAAAACAAGAACCGCTTTCCACCAAACTTCTCCCTTCAAAATTACAACAAGAAAGAATGTGCATGCCGATTCGAAAAACGACAGGTTCATTAAGGGATATCCTACAGGAAACAGAAGAATCGATAATTAAGGATGCGCTTTTCCATTCAGGAGGGAATGTGTTAAGGGCTGCCAAGCTTCTGGATATACCGAGACAAACCTTACAATACAAGTTAGCTAAAATGGAGGAAAAAGCAAGAATAAGTGCTAAATAATAAGTAGCTAATAACATTAAAAGGAAGGGAGTGCTGAATATTCGGCACTCCCTTCAATAACAAGTTTCTCCCCTTTTACATATATAAGTAATATATGGGCATCAGCATAGTTGGCACGGTTATTGCATGATGTAAGAAAGGGAGGAGATAGAGATGAAAATGGATTTATACAAGCCTGAACGCCACTGGAAGGGTATCGAATTGTGGAAGGATGTAACAGAAGAACAATGGAATGATTGGATATGGCAACTGACCAATACCATTCGCACGCTCGAAGATTTGAAAAAAGTGATCAATTTGACACCGGAGGAAGAGGATGGTGTGAGGATCTCCACCAAAACCATTCCTTTAAATATAACTCCATATTATGCATCCTTAATGAACCCGGATGATCCCCAATGTCCAATCCGGATGCAATCTGTCCCAATTTCTCAAGAGATATATAAGACTAAATACGACTTGGAAGATCCACTCCACGAGGATGAAGATTCTCCGGTCCCAGGACTGACACACAGATACCCTGATAGAGTATTGTTTTTAGTGACGAATCAATGTTCGATGTATTGCAGGTACTGTACGCGAAGAAGGTTTTCGGGTCAGATTGGCATGGGTGTACCGAAAAAACAGCTTGATGCAGCCATCGCCTATATTGCTGCCAATGAACAAATTCGGGACTGTTTAATTTCAGGAGGGGACGGTCTACTTATCAACGACCAGATCCTAGAATATATTTTGAAGAATTTGCGTGCAATTCCTCACCTTGAAATCATTCGTATCGGAACGCGTGCACCTGTGGTGTTCCCTCAACGAATAACTGAAAACCTCTGTAATATTTTGAAAAAGTATCATCCTGTTTGGTTGAACACGCATTTTAACACCTCCATTGAAATTACGGAAGAATCCAAAATAGCGTGTGAAATGCTCGTGAATTCTGGCGTCCCTGTCGGAAATCAGGCCGTAATCCTGGCAGGAATCAATGACAGTGTGCCAATCATGAAGAAATTAATGCATGACCTTGTAAAAATACGTGTAAGACCGTATTACATTTATCAATGTGATCTTTCGGAAGGCATTGGCCACTTCAGGGCTCCAATATCCAAGGGACTGGAGATTATCGAAGGGTTACGCGGCCATACGAGCGGCTATGCCGTTCCAACCTTTGTGGTAGACGCACCAGGTGGCGGTGGGAAAATTGCCGTACAGCCGAACTATATTATTTCTCAAAGTGCCAATAAAGTTGTTTTGCGGAATTTTGAAGGAGTTATCACCACTTATCCGGAGCCGGAGAATTATGTTCCAGGTAGGGCGGAAGCATATTTTGGAAAAATCTATCCGAACATGGAAGAGAAGCGGTCCAATATTGGCATTGCTGCGCTTATGAATGATTCTCAATTTAACCTGGTACCGGAAGGGTTAAACCGTTTGAACCGGCGCAAGGATTATGAAACGAATCCTGAACATACGTCTTTAAAAGACAAACGTGACAAACGAGATGTATTAAAAGAGAAAAAATATCAGGCCCAACAGAAAAAGTATTCCGAAGGGGAAGAAGATAAAAAGAGCGAAACCAGTTAGGAGTGGAGATTGTTGAAATGTAATTGGTGTGAAAGTCTAAATGCAACAACTTCAACCGGAACAGTATATTGGGAACTGCCCGATGGAACAAAAGCGGTTGCGATAACCGAGACACCTTCTGTTGTCTGCGTTGACTGCGGGATGGAATATCAAGAGGACTCCATTGTAAAAGAAATAGAAGATCAGTTGTTTTTAATAAACACTCGTGAGTTAGAAGCAGAGCTAAGCTATACGCAGCTTATGGGAAAACAAAGATTGCTGAAAAGAAACTACTTCGATTTCACCAGCTAAAGGTTGTCCCACCTTCTCATTATGTTGTAGAATGAGAGAAAAAACGGGTGTGGATGATTGATGAGTAAGTCGTTTTACCATTATATAATGAAATTTCGTCATGCTTTGAAAAAAGATGATATAAGTATATTTGCCAACCATGCATATGATGACCATGCTTTTCCAAAGAACTCTGAGGACTACCATGAGATCAGCAGCTATTTGGAGATGAACGGACAGTACCTAGAGAGTATGTCTACGTTTGATAAGGCGTGGGAACTTTATGAGGAAGATGCTTAAATATTTTAGAAACGCACCGATTTTATGGTGCGTTTTTATTTTTCATAGGTATCTAGCCTAAAACACATTCGTTTTATACTTTTTGCCCTTACGCTTTGGCGATTTCACCTCTTGCTGCATATAATACATTACTATCAAAGCCACAGTGATAAATGGGGAGAAAATTACATGGGAAAGAACAAGAAACCAAATAAACCGAAATATAAAATTGGCGATATTGTTGTCATCACCATCTATGGAACTGTCGGTAAAGTGACGGACATGAAACAAATTGATGGTGCGTATGTATATGAAGTGAATTCGAGCGATGGGCTGTATCAAGAAGAAACATTAGCCTTTGTTTCAGAATATGAAGGGAAAGTTCTTGTAACAGAACGTCTTGATATCAAGTATCTCTATTTCATCGGTGACATCGTTCATGTTGCCGGATATGGAAATGAATTATTTAAAATTGTTGGGTTCCGCACGGAAATTTGGAGATATAAAGAGGATTCTTGGGAAGACATCATTTACGAGCTGACAAGATTGTCAGACGGAGAATGGTTAGAAGCAGGTGAGGAAGAGCTAACCATGGTTGTCCACCATGAGCATGCCGAAATTCTTATTCACAAACTTGGATTGTCCTATATGTTCAACAAAGAAAATACAAGCTTGGAGTTGTATAATCCGATGACGGGATCAAACAAACATTATAAAAAAGAGGAATTTAACAAAGAGTATCAACGAATAATTGATGGCCTTCTGGATGTCTACAATGACTACAAAGTATTGCATGATATTTTTGGTGATGAGGAATACAAAGAAGTTATGAATCTCGTCATGAAAAACTTAAAAAAATACATGGATGGAAAAAAACATAGTCAACTAGAAAAATAATAAGGAGAATTGAAAGAGCAAATAGATGAAAAACGGAGCACCTATTATTCCTGTAGCCAGGATTAGTTTATCCGATAATTTATCTAAGAGCGGTAATAACACTTCCTCTTCTCCTAATCTTTCTAAGCTTGCCAAGTAGTTTTTCATCATCATTTCTCCCTTCAAGTGGATGCTTGTCCTTTTGTCCCAATTTATGCGAGGAAGAAGTTTTATATGTCTTTTTCTGAATTTTTTTAAAACAAAGATAGCATTTGTCCAATAGGATGGATTAATATAGAGAGTAAGACATATATCTATATAGACGTACATAAACCTTTAAAAAGGGGTGATATTGTGAAAGAAATCGAAGTAGTTATTGATACAGAGGAAATTGCCGAGTTCTTTTACAATGAGCTGGTAAGGCGTGGGTATGTTCCAGCTGAAAGCGAGATTGAAGAGTTGGCGGATATCATGTTCGATTATTTATTGGAAAAGTGCATTATTGATGAAGAAATAGAATAAAAAAACATAAAAAATTCCTTCAGAAAAAAATAATACAAGCAATGCTGTTTCTTTGGCGAGTGTTTGGCCTTGGAGGCAGCTTTTTTAACTGGGACATTCATGTTCCTCTTCACCAACTTTAAACAATTTAAACACTCTACAACTTCTAAAACTTACGAAAAGAATCATTCTCGTCATTTTCCTAATTTCAAAAAAATCCCATGAAGTTCAGACATTCCAGTAAGCTTCATTAAGTTATATATATGTCTTTTCTCCATATCAGCCGGTTCAATGTTCGAAGGAAGACGAAAAAAAACGCTGGCCTCCTGAATGTCTTTAAACCATGCAACCGGTGTAATGGGAGGGTGATCATAATCCGGCCATGATGCGTTTATAGTTGGACTATATATCTTACTTGCTGTAGTAGGTTCAGATGAAAAAACGGCAGGGAAATAATCTTCTCTTGATCCAGTATGGGAATTCTCCCTGCTGAAACGCAAACACCCCTGCAACACCTTCTGATTTTTAAACAAAAGGACATAAAGTTTTTTACCAATCTCAACGCGTGTCGCAACCTTGGAAAATTGTTGTACTCCAAGTCCTGTCAAGGAAGTTTTGGAACCTTTTCTATACGGAAAGAGGACTAGCGTAAAACCCAGCTTTTCCTGTAATTGATAAGTGAAACTGGATAGAACTTTTTGCTGAAAGAAAGGATTTTGAAGAAGGTTATGCTCGATGAAACTCTGTTCATTAATGATCAATGAAACGGTAAGAAGTTCTTTTTTGTTGTTATTTTTCCAAAAAAGTGTCCATATGGGATTCATGAAAGGTGAAACTTGAAATTCAGAGAGTAGATGAAATAGGGGTCTACCAGACTTTTTGCTTTCTTCATATAGGAGTAGTTGTGGATAAGCATCTTGGAAGATGAGATGATTGGCTTTTTCAAGAAATCGAAACAAGATGGAGGTTTTCTCATAGGTAAGCATTGTGGATATATGACTCGCCTTCAAGTCTGTCATATTCCAGCCCCCATTTCTTGAAACCATGTGAGCCAATAGGCTCCAATGGATCTCTGGATGCTTTAGATAATAGTCCAGGTAAGCATGGGTTCTTGTTACATTATTGCGATTGAGGTTTGCTGTTTTGTTGCGGATTTTCATGATTAGTTCTTGCTCAATGGCGGTTGGTGATGGAGGAGAAGTGGTTGTTGTCCATTCTTTGGTCAATTGCACTTTATCTGCTGAGGTCCATACCTGAACCTTCAACTTATCTTTTGGTTTGGATGAAGCATCAGAAAACCATTTAAACAACATAACATCACCACCTCAGGGTTATCTTATGAGGGAGATGTGAATTTCATGATTCGAAAGATATCCAATAGGTTTTCCAACACATGATTATTCTTTTCGACAAAACTTTTTATAATTTGATGAAGGATTCGACAAGGTGAATTGCTAATACTATATATAGAAATGGTTGAGGGGTGAAAAGGATGTTGGCTCTTAAAAGAATGATGAAGATGGGTACAGGGGAATTTGATGTCACCATTATGCAAACACCTAATTACGGAGAATCTAAAGGGTACAATCCCATTTTCCGATTAACCATGGAGGGAACCAGTCATCAGGATGTGGTGGATAAAGTATATAAGAAATTCAATGTAACAGATTCCATCCCACGTAATTACGAGGGGAGATTTATTGCAACAGGTGATGTCCTTATGATTGATGAAGGTACATTAGGAATAACTTACTACCGCTTGGAATTTGGTGGGTGGAAAAAAATAAATCGTGTGGCAGTACGCTAATTAAGGGAAAGGGCAAAGCTCAAACTTTGCCCTTTTGTTTTTATATATGGTTTCCTGGCCCGTTTTTGCGGCCTTTGGGTGAGTGTTCTTTCTTATGAGCTGTGTGTTCCGCTTCAATTGCTTCAGGACTGATATGGTTGTTCTTCTTTTGCCCATTAATTCTGTTTCGGTGTTTTTTACCCATTTAACTCAGCTCCTTTTTTAGTTAAGCGTCGCCATTCTAGCTTTTTTGTTTATCTCGTCTGGATGTGTTAGGCTCAGCAGTTTTCTTTTTCGTTGTGTTCGTTTCATTTGCATGTTCTACAGCTTGCTTTAGCTTCTTTCTCAATCGGATCACCTTCCTGAAAGGAGAATATCTTTCCCCTTTATTTTCTGCTGCAACTGTAAAAGAATGCGCTTTATTTAGGAGAGATTCTTTTGAAACATGGGTAATATATGGTATAGTAGTCATTGTTGTAAAGTAACAATGGCAAGAGCTATTAGGAGGTAACATAATGAGTGTACATATTGGAGCAAAACAAGGTGAAATAGCGGAAACGATTCTACTACCTGGAGATCCGTTACGTGCAAAATATATAGCAGAAACATTCCTTGAGGATGCGGTCTGCTACAATGAAGTAAGAGGAATGCTTGGCTTCACTGGTACCTACAAGGGTGAGCGAATCTCTGTACAGGGTACTGGCATGGGAGTACCTTCCATCTCCATTTACATTAACGAACTAATGAATGAATATAATGTGCAAAACCTGGTTCGTGTAGGAACATGCGGAGCTATCCAGAAGGATGTGAAGGTACGTGACGTCATCTTGGCTATGAGTGCATCCACTGATTCCCAAATGAACCGTTTGACATTCGGTGGGGTGGATTATGCACCGACTGCTAACTTCGACCTTCTGAAAAAGGCTTATGACGTGGGAGTGGAAAAAGGGCTTAACTTGAAAGTTGGGAATGTCTTCACTGCCGACATGTTCTACAATGATAATGGCGAGCTTGAAAAATGGGCTAAATATGGAATCCTTGCAATTGAGATGGAATCTGCAGCGCTTTACACTTTGGCTGCTAAATACGGCCGTAATGCGCTATCCATTCTAACTGTTAGTGATCATATTCTAACTGGAGAAGAAACGACTTCAGAAGAACGTCAGTCCACATTCAGCGACATGATGGAAGTGGCATTGGAAGCAGTAACTAAAAAATAATCATTTTTTAAAGCCCTTGGGATAACTTTCAAGGGCTTTTTTAGATGTAAGAAGAGTTTAATGGTTGTTGAATAAGTGTATTAATGTATTACAGAAGCACCTAATGAAAGGATGATATAAATGTTACATACCATCAATCTGCAAACATCTAACAGGGATGAGTGGCAAGATATCACGGCTAAGGTCGAGAGTTTGGTGTTAAAAGCAGGTGTTAAAGAGGGGCATGCGATGGTATATTGTCCCCATACTACTGCCGGGATTACCATTAATGAGAACGCAGATCCTGATGTTGTAAAAGACGTCGTGATGCGACTCGATGAAGTATACCCGTGGGAACACCCGAAATACCGCCATATGGAGGGTAATACAGCAGCTCACTTAAAAGCAATGACAGTTGGGAGCTCCCAGCAGATAATCATTCATAATGGTGATCTTGTTCTCGGTACATGGCAGGGGATTTTTTTCTGTGAGTTTGATGGTCCTCGTCATAGAAAAGTTTATATAAAAGTGGTCAAAGATCCTGATTGATCGCATAATGTAGGATAGTGACTTTTTTCTTATCTTCTGTTTTAGCAGTAATATCTTTTTACTGAGTTAGGGATTAATGGTACACTGTTTAAGTATGTTTCACCTTGAGTGAAACTTTTATTGTAAAACGAATCCACACATAATAATTATATTAGAATAGTAAAAAGGTGATTATTGTATGAAAAAGAAACATTTCTCTGTCCTGGTAATTTTATTGCTGTTAACAGGTTGTTCCAACCAATTAAATGATTTCAACTGGAAGTTCTGGGAGTACTTTATGGACGAAGAAACAACAGAAGAGATTGTAGAAGAGGTTCCTGAAAATGAAGAGCCTGTGGAAGAGGAGAAGCCAGATGAAAATTCAGAGACGGAGGCACCTCCAGAAACGGACGAGAACCAATTTATATTAGATGAGCCGTTTTTCACCGTTTTAAATGAAGAAAAGGTGATTGAAAACACGGACAACATTCTGGTACTTGTGAACAAAAATCAGTCCCTTCCTGCTGACTATGTTCCCAAAGACTTGACCATTCCTGAAGTACCGTTTTCATTCGAAGGGGACTTCGACAAGAAGTATTTACGTGAAGAAGCAGCGCGTGCACTGGAAGATTTGTTTGCTGCTGCCGAAACGGAAAATGTAGAGATTTTTGCAGTCTCTGGCTACCGTTCATATGAAACACAGTATGGTATCTATAATACCTACTTGAAAAAGTGGGGAGAAGAAAAGACAAATGCAGTATCCGCCATTCCAGGGCATAGTGAACATCAGACAGGATTGGCGATGGACATTTCTAGTCGCTCTGCCGGTCTTGATTTGACGGAAGAGTTCGGTGAAACCCCTGAAGGGAAATGGGTAAAAGAGCGTGCAAGTGAGCATGGCTTCATTATCCGTTATCCGCATGATGGAGAAGTTATTACAGGGTACCAATATGAACCATGGCATCTTCGTTATGTCGGCAAGGAAGTAGCGGCTTACATGGATGAACATGACCTTACTTTGGAAGAGTTTTTTGACCGCGCAATTAAGCAATAAATTAAGGCCTCATTACTTATAAAATTTGCTTAAAATTGTTCCTCACTCCGTTGCGGGGTCTCCCATGTCCCTTCCTCCCGCAGGAGTCTACGTGCCTTCCACGAAAATCAACAAATTGTCGGATAAATTTATAAATTGATATTGCTATTACAAAAAGACCTCATCGAGCATCATGGATGAGGTCTTTATAATATTCCACTTGATAGGACGTAGGAGCATAATAATCCCAGTGCAGACAGAAGACCGACAATGGGTCCTCCTTCTTCAAAGGCTTCAGGCATCATGGTGGAAGCCACCATCGCAATAATCCCGCCCGCTGCAAGGCCACTTACCATATACATATAGAGCTCATTTAATTCTTTGAAGACAATAAAGCCGAAAAGTGAGCTTAACGTAGTTAAAATAAATACAATGGTCCATAGAAACAGTATCTTCTTTTTCGTATATCCATCTTTTCTTAGACCTACGGAACTTGATAGAGCTTCCGGTATATTACTGATAAAGATGGCTAATACAATGACCCAACTCACCGTATTCTCCTTTATTAGACTTACCCCAATTATGACTGATTCGGGAATAGAGTCCATGATCGAACCGATAAAAATAGCCATACCTGAATGCCCTTCACTTTTTTCCTTCGAAAGCTTCCGTCCTTTCCCTCCTTTTTTATTAATAATAAACTCCAAGGAAGTGAACAGGGTAGCCCCGATCAAGAAGCCAAAAATAACATAACTGTACCCTTCCCGCCCCTCAATTTTTCCTAATAATTCAAAAGATGCGGCCCCGATAAGGACCCCTGTTCCAAAGGCCATAATAAAACCAGTGATTTTTCTAGGTATTGGCACAAATAGACCGACCACAGCCCCAAGAAGTAACGCCCCACCAGCTACCGCTCCCCATAACAAAGCTTCAATCACACATTCTCACCCGACTTATCCTAAAAGTATTATATTACTAATGTGTACGAAAAAAATTTCAACATACTTTATTTGCTTTTTTGACAAAATAACTAAGGTACTTATTTATATGAAAAAAAGGAGGGATGGAAGGTGAAAAGAATTTTCACTTTGGTAGTATTAGCAACAGTCATCGCCTATTCATTTTATAGTCCTGTTGGACCGGGCATGGCTTTGGCATTTGGTGACAAGGACGATACAGCACAATATCACGCACAAACATCCTTGGATTCCCAGTATATTACGGATATGCCTTTGCCCAAAAGTATGATTAAAACCATTCGTAAAGGAAAGTGGGAAGAGATTCCCTACCCTGTCCCGCCGACAGACATCTTTATCAGTCTGAATGGAAAAAAAAGGTATGCCGTTGATCATCAATTGAACATTTATGATTTAAAAAATAATAAAGCAGTATTAGTACTACCCGAAAAAGCAGCACATCAATTGGCCAAAGATATGAAAAAACTCTACGGCAAGCATTATGGTGATCTTATCACCTGGAATGAAGCGAACAGTGCGTTACCTCGCTACAGCAGTTTTACTGTACTTGATCTGGATACAGGTCGTACCTTTCAAGTACAAAGAAGAGCGGGATCTTATCATGCTGATGTTCAACCTTTAACAAATGAAGATACTAAAATAATGAAAGAAATTTACAGGGGAACGTGGAGCTGGGATCGGAGGGCAATTTTAATTTTATCGGAAGATCATAAGTATGCTGCCTCCATGCATGGAATGCCACATGGAAAAGGAGCACTGCAAAATGGATTTCCGGGACATTTCTGCATTCATTTCCAGGACAGCATCACGCACAAATCAAGAAAGATGGATCATGCGCACTCCATCATGATAAAAAAAGCGGCAGGCGAATGGCTGGATCACACGGAAAAGCTGTCACCATCTGAAATCGTGGATGCGACCGTCCTATCTATCCATCAACACGACTGGTTCATTCTCGCGTCTGTTCTCGATGATCAAAACAGAGAGCTTCTGGATGAAAAGATTAGTTTTCTGGAAGAGATCGATCTTGTTAAAAGACTTTCTGACCTCCCTGAAACTCGTGACTATGATACGAAGCTATACTATCCAATCAATGTAAAGCTTTATATTCACAGAGACTCTAGCGGAACGGAATCAAGGCATGTCACTTTCAAATTGTACAGAGGTTCTATAGAGGAGCCATGGACGTTGGACTTGGAAAATCTGATGGAACAATTATAAAAATAGAGGGAATATCCCCTCTATTTTTTCCGTTTGGATTTAATTATCTCTATGGGAACCTTTGTGACAGAGTGTTGAGTCTCTTTAGCTATTCTTACTTCCACTATACCGTCTTGATAACGTGCTTTTGAGCTATTTCCCTTAACTAGACAAGGGAGAGTGATTGTCTGTTTGTTTCCTGATGCAGGTATATTTTCAACGAATAAAGATGTGGTATTATAAGAAGTTTTTAGCTGCTGAAGCTGCTCTTCGGATTTGACTGGAAAACGGATGAACACTTCATCATGTGTTTCAAACACTTTAGCTTCAAATGGGTTTGCTTTCTTCTGTTTCTTCTTTATTTGAGCGGTTTTCAAAAATTCCAATGATTGAGCAAAGAAATCTGTGGTGCCAAGCATTTGCGGATTGGGAGGGAGTTTCCCCTGCGTGGCTTTGGACATCCACTTTTCAATGTCAGACTGCTTGAATATATCCTGTTTCATGTAATCTTTAGGGAACGGAAACATCTTGTTCCACGGTAACATTTTATCCACCTCCAAAGAACCTAAACTACTTTAGAATATTCTTCTCACTCAGGAAGTGTTAAGGATGCTTTTGGTTGACGTCTATTTGTTTTTGCCCTATACTAAAATAATCTCGAATTCAAGATAATATTTATGTATCCAAGGAGGTAATGATCATGAAGCATATTTTTAAAAAAGGTTCTGACCGTGTATTGCTTCTTTTACACGGAACAGGGGGAACGGAGCAGGACTTGCTTCCATTGGCAGAAATGCTTGATTCTGATGCTTCCATACTCAGCGTAAGAGGAAATGTCTCAGAAAATGGGATGCCCCGCTTTTTCAGAAGGCTCTCGGAGGGTGTATTTGATGAAGAAGATTTGATTTTCCGGACAAAAGAGTTACATGAATTCCTTGATGAAGCAGCAGGAAAATACGGATTCAAGCGCGCCAACGTTATTGCGGTCGGGTATTCAAATGGTGCCAATATTGCAGGTAGCCTTATTTTCCATTATGAGAATGCTTTAAAAGCGGCTATTTTGTATCACCCGATGGTTCCAAGAAGAGGTGTAGAGTTGCCTAATTTAAGCAAGATACCAGTCTTTATTGGTGCAGGTAAAAATGATCCTATTTGTCCCGCGGCAGAAACGGAAGAACTGACCAACATTCTTGAAGCGGCGGGATCCAAGGTAGAAGTCCATTGGGAATATCAAGGGCATCAGTTAACACACTCAGAAGTCCAAGCTTCGAAAAAATGGTATGAAACAATTTGATGCAAGTAAGGAGTGGAATCTCAGGTTTCGCTCCTTTTCATATGTTACATTCAAATTGTAATCAATAATTGAGCAAACCATTTTCTTTCATTGCCTACATATATTAAACTTAAGAAAGAAATAAAATCTGTACATAACCTCTGGAGGAATAAAATGAAGCTTATTGACCAAAATCATGTGCAAGCTGAATTAAATAAGCTTATCGATTTAAAAGTCTTCGTGCATTTGGAAACAACCAATGGTGCATATGCCGGTCATCATAATACCGGCCTTGCAGTAGGAGCATTCATCCGTAATGTCCCATTGCAATTTGAGCGTGCAAAAATAGTGGGTAACAGCCCTTATCGAGTAGGACTGAAACTGGCGCATGGTTGGATTTATGCGGAAGGAGTCACCCATTACGAAGTGGATAACAAAGGACGCCTTCTCCTTGCAGGTCTAAATCCAGAAGGAAAACTGGCGGTAGCTTTACAAATTAGCCAGGAGCCATTTTAAGTGAGGGGTGAGATGAAAATGGAAGCAGAAAAACACGTGTTAGTCGTATTCCCTCATCCAGATGATGAAGCATTCAGCTCATCAGGTACTATCAAGCTCTTTACACAAAGCGGAGTTCCCGTTACATATTTGTGTGGCACTCTTGGACAGATGGGGCGAAACCTAGGCAATCCTCTTTTTGCTAACCGCGAAACATTGCCAGAGGTCCGTAGAAAAGAACTATTAGAAGCATGCAAGGTGATGGGAATCGAGGATTTACGGATGCTTGGTCTGCATGATAAAACCCTAGAATTTGAAGATGAGGAATATCTTGCTGATATTGTAGAGGAAGCATTGGTAGAGTTGAAGCCAAGCTTGGTTCTCACCTTCTACCCTGGCCATGGGGTACATCCGGATCATGATGCTATGAGCAATGCAGTCGCAATAGCTGTTAGGAGACTTCCGGAACAGGAGAGGCCAACTGTATACGGGAAGGCAATATTGAAAAATAGTGTCGAGCTAATAGGCAAACCTGATGTGACCATCGATATCCGCTCAGTTGCAGAAGAAAAGCTGAAAGCCATCAAAGCACACAAGTCCCAAACAAGTGGATGGGTGGAGTTGATGGAAAAGCAATTGAAGGAAAACGCTCCTGAAATTGAGGATTGGTTATACCGGGAAACGTTTTGGACATATAAAGTGTAAGAAAAATCAGGAGATGAGGTCTCCTGATTTTTTTATTGGTTTGGAGATTATAATTGAACTTTGAAATATTGTTCATGTTAATTCTTCGCAGGCGTTATGAAGACCTCAGTGACAAAGAAAAAGGGAGAGGAAGGTCCTCATAGACGGTATGAAGACCTCTGTGACGAAGAAAAAGTAGGAGAGAAGTCTTCATAGACGGTATGAAGACCTCTGTGACGAAGAAAAAGAAGGAGAGAGGTCCTCATCGCCAGCCTCTGCTTTTTAATTACTAAGAAAGAATCTTCAGAATTATCAGTTGACATTTCTTGCCTTCAAGGTTATTTTAATGATGTTGAACAATATTACATATTGTATGGTGTCGGAATAAATTCGTTATATTAAAAAAGTGAAAGGGGAAATATCGATGATCTTACATGATTCTGAAACTCTATCTTTATCAGAGATGCAACTCCTTCAATCCTCCAGGTTGAGAGACACCATACAGAAAGTCTTTCAACATGTTCCTTTTTACAGACAAAAGATAACTAACTTAACTATCACACCTTCAGATATTCAAACCACCCACGATATTCAAAAACTACCTTTTACCACTAAAAAAGAACTGCGCGAGAACTATCCATTCGGATTATTTGCTATCCCGCGTAATCAAATAACAAGACTTCATGCCTCCTCTGGAACCAGCGGCAAGCCTACAGTTGTCGCCTATTCCCAAGAAGATATCAATATGTGGAGTGATATTGCAGCACGTGCCATTTCAATGGCGGGAGGAAAGAAAGGAGACATTCTTCATAATGCCTACGGTTATGGCCTTTTTACAGGAGGACTGGGACTGCATTATGGCAGTGAAAAACTTGGGATGATTACAGTGCCGGTTTCTGGAGGAAATACAGATAGGCAAATCCAATTAATTCAGGATTTTAAGCCTTCGGTCATTTGTGGGACACCTTCCTATGTGCTGAACATTGCTGACAGGATGATAGCTTTAGGCATTAATTCAAAAGAGAATTCTTTACAGTATGGAATTTTCGGAGCAGAGCCTTGGTCGGAAGAGATGAGAAGAACTTTGGAAGATAAATTATCAATCAAGGCGTGTGATATATACGGATTAAGTGAAGTGATTGGTCCTGGTGTGGCAATGGAATGTCACGAGGCGCAGGATGGTCTGCATGTTGCGGAAGATCATTTTTATGTAGAAGTGATTGATCCTAAAACTCTGGAATTATTACCAGATGGGGAAGTAGGAGAGCTTGTATTTACGAGTCTTACAAAGCAAGCCATGCCAATCATTCGTTACAGAACCGGTGATATAGCTTCTATAAAAAGAGAGAAATGTGTTTGCGGACGCACGACAACGAAAATGTCGAGAGTCAAAGGAAGAGTAGATGATATGTTAATTATTCGAGGGGTAAATATCTTTCCTTCCGAGATCGAACATACATTATTACAAATTAAAGATTTAGCACCACATTATCAGATCTTCGTATCGCGAGAGAAAAGCTTAGATTCTGTAGAGGTTCAGGTAGAAATGCAAGCGCATACATTTTTACGGACAGACGCAGCAAATAGACAGGATGAAATAAGACTTATTGAACAAAAAATAGAATATGATCTCAAGACAAAATGCTTGATTAATGTGAAAGCAAGCGTTGTTGAACCGCGAACAATACCCCGCTCTGAAGGGAAAGCGGTACGTATTGTCGACACAAGGTTTTCTCACGCTTAAAAAGTTCAGAACTTTCTGTGTTGAAAAACGTATAACATTATATTATAATGACGTTAAATAAACGTTATAGAAATAGGAGGCGGCGAAAATGACCAACTCATTATCGTTTGACCGCTTGACGGAAGAAGAGAAACATGAGCATTTTATGCAGCGTATCCAGGCTGGGGAAAAGATTGAAGCAGACGATTGGATGCCGGAAGAATATCGTAAAACATTAATTAAACTGATCTCGATGCATGCAATCAGCGAAATAATGGGAGCGCTTCCAGAAAAGGAATGGGTACCAAAAGCTCCTACTCTAAAAAGAAAGCTTGGGATCATGGCTAAAGTTCAAGATGAAATGGGCCATGGACAGCTGCTGTTACGAGTTGCGGAAGATTTGATGGAACCTTACGGAAAATCCCGTGAAGAAATAATGCAAGATTTATTTTCAGGAGATTTAAAGTTTCATAATGTTTTTCATATGGAAGCACCAACATGGGGCGATGCAGGTCTTATCGGCTGGCTTGTTGACGGGGCTGCCATCATATCGCAGACGAATATGCTAGATGCATCCTATGGACCTTATGCGAGAGCGCTAAAGAGGATATGTGCAGAAGAAGTTTTTCATGCTCAACACGGCGAAGCTATTATTATGGCACTTGCAGAAGGAACAGAAGAACAAAGAAATATGATACAAGATTCCATTAATCGCTGGTGGGAAGCTTTGTTAATGTTCTTTGGACCGGCAGATGCCTCAACTACTGGTACTTCAAAGCAAGATATTACGATGAAATATAATATCCGCACCAAAAGCAATGAAGAACTTCGCCAAGACTTTTTCACCAAATACATTCCGAGAGTGTTATCGCTTGGCCTAACATTGCCGGATGAAACGATGCATTATGATGAAAAAGAAGAAAAATGGATTTATAAACAACCGAATTGGAACAACTTTAAAGATATTATCAGAAATAAAGGTCCTAAATCACAGGATCGCCTGAGATTAAGAATAATAGCACATGAAAATAATGCATGGGTTCGCGAAGCGTTAAGCTCCGAAACATCAGCAGGATGAGGGGAGGAGCTAAGGAATTGAGTACAAAAGGCTTTTATAAAGAATTTGAAGTGTTTAGTAAGAGAACCCATACGGCTCCAATGCAATATCAGTTCAGTCTACTTGCTCCCAACGAAGAGATTGCGCTTGTCATGGCACAAGAAAACTTCATGAGACGTGAGCCTGCCGTGGATATTTGGGTGGTGCAACGAGGCGATATCCGAAAAATGTCTCAAGAAGAACGTCAATCTTTGCAGAGAATTGACAACAAGGACTACCGAAACACGAAAGGCTATGGATATTTGAAGAAAAAATGGCGTCACTATGAACAGGGGATGCTTGATGAGCAGGAAATCATGTCTTGGGGAGGGAAGAAAAAAGGATGAATATAGCAACGATAGAAGAAGCCAAAAGAGATGCATCCTATTACAAGGCCCTAACAGCGTTATTATATCAACTGGCCGACGACGATTTTATCATTGCCTACAGGGGATCGGAATGGCTGGGCCTTGCGCCGCATATTGAAGAGGATGTTGCATTTTCTTCCATAAACCAAGATACGATGGGGCATGCCGCCATGTACTACCAATTGCTTGAGGATCTCGGCGAAGGGGACATGAATGCACTTGCACATGGAAGAACAGCCGCAGATAGAGTGAACGCAGTTCTTTTGGAAAAAGTAAATGGTTCCGGGACCTATCTCACCGAACCGAAATATGATTGGGCCTATACCGTAGTAAGACATTATTTTTACACACAGGCCAAGAAAATTAAAGTGGAGGCATTGAAAAACTCCTCCTATGAACCTCTGAAACATGTGGCAGTAAAGGTGAATATGGAACTTTATTATCACTTGTTACACTGGAGAACTTGGTTCAGACAGTTGTGTACAGCTAATGGTGAAGCTAAGACCAGGATGAAAGCAGCCATTGATAGAGTTGTAGAAGAATTTGATGGTGTCCTTTCCTTGGGGCCAATTGTTGTTCAAATTACACAACACCAACTAATAGATTCAGAGGAAGATATTCGCCTTCGCTTTACTGAAGAGATGACAACTATGTTTGAAAAAGTGGGAATGACTTTTCCAGATAATATGGGAATGAAAAGTGGCAATGGCAGACAAGGTGAACATACCAAGGATTTGGAAGACGCCCTTTTGACGCTTAGCGAAGTCTATAGTAGCAATCCAGCTGCTGTATGGTAAGACAAATCACCTTTTAGCCTAACAAAAAGGAATGATGACATCATGCAGGAAGAAGCAATTTTAATGAAGGTTTGGGATGCCCTGCAGCATGTAAAGGATCCTGAAATAGATTCCGTCAGCGTAGTGGATCTCGGAATGGTGGAAGCAATTGATGTAAACAATCAGGAAGTGACCATACAGATGCTGCCTACATTCATGGGGTGTCCAGCCCTTGATATCATAAAAAAGAATGTAGAAAACGAGATGGATAATTTAAAAGAATTTCAAAAGGTGACTGTTCAATTCATTTATCAGCCTCCCTGGACTTCTGACCGCATTACTGAACAAGGCAGAAGTCATTTGAAAGAATTTGGGATTGCACCGCCACCTATAATAGATGCTTCCGGGGAATGGCATGTGGATTGCCCTTATTGCGGATCGACTTATACAACATTAGATAACATCTTTGGCCCCACCGCCTGCAGGAGCATTCTCTATTGCAAAGGTTGTAAAAACCCTTTTGAAGCAATGAAACCTGTTTCCACCATGATGTAAGTACCAATGCCTAACAGAGAAAACGCTGTCAGGCGATTACATAAATAACTGGCCTGATAAAACCCCAGCGGTTTATTGAGAGCCCATAAAAGGAGAGATTTGGAATGGTAAAATTAATCGCGCTTTACAAACACCCGGAAAACAAGGAAGCTTTCGATCAGCACTATTTCGACACACATGCACCTATCACTGCTAAAATCCCTGGCCTACGCAAAATGGAAGTAACGAAAGTAGTAGGCAGTCCAATGGGCGGTGAAGGCAAGTACTATTTAATGTGTGAAATGTATTACGACAGCCATGACGCGTTAAAGCAAGCAATGAGAACGGATGAAGCGAAAGCATCTGGAAAGGATCTAATGAGCTTTGCCGGTAATCTTGTCACTTTGATGATTGGTGAAGAAGTGAATGAGTAAAACGTACGAATATATTGAAGTTTCCATTGAAAGCTCGATAGGTATTGTTAAACTCAATAGACCAAAAGTGCTGAACGCAATTAACAGGCCGATGGTCACTGAAATTGTGACAGTATTGGAAGAGTTTGATCGAAACGATGAAGTCAAAGCTATGGTATTGGCAGGAAACGGCCGTGCTTTTGCTGCAGGAGCAGATATCGATGAAATGGCAGAAGCAACAGCGATTGAGCTTGAACTGTTAAATCAATTCACAGAATGGGATCGACTTGCTTGGGTAAAGAAACCTATTATCGGTGCTGTTCAAGGCTTTGCCCTTGGGGGAGGCTTTGAACTTGCCCTCTGTTGTGACATCTTATTTGCAGCACATGATGCCGAATTCGGCTTTCCTGAGATAAGCCTCGGTGTCATGCCTGGAGCAGGGGGAACGCAGAGATTGACAAAACTGATGGGCAAATCAAAAGCAATGGAATGGTTGCTTACCGGTGACAGGATGAGTGCAAAGGAAGCATTGCATTATGGAGTGATCAACCGGGTCATCCCGAAAGAATTATTAATGGAAGAAACCATGCATTTTGCACAAAAAATAGCTAAACAACCGCCTCTTTCCCTTCGATTGATCAAAGAATCTGTCCATAAGGCAGTGGACTATTCTGTGTATGAAGGGATGCAATACGAACGAAAGAATTTTTATCTTTTGTTTGCATCCAAAGATCAAAAAGAAGGCATGCGTGCATTTAAGGAAAAGCGTAAGCCTAAATTTGAAGGGGAATAAGGGGGATACACCATGTTTGAAACCATTAAATATGAAATAGTAAACCAGGTTGCATGGGTCATCATGAACCGGCCGGATAAATTGAATGCGTTTACAGAACAGATGAACAAAGAGATCACGAAGGCATTAAAGCAGGCAAGTTTGGATGAAAGTGTTCGGGCTATAGTCATTACCGGGGAAGGCAGGGCGTTTTCCTCTGGCCAGGACCTTGCAGAAGTGGATGAAAATATGGATCACGGTCATGTCTTGCGTACAAGATATGGGCCGATGATGAAACAGTTGTCCCGATGTGAAAAACCTGTCATTGCTGCGATAAATGGAGTTGCTGCCGGTGCAGGTTTCAGCCTTGCCTTAGCATGTGATTTTCGTATTGCCTCTGAAAAAGCAAGCTTTGTTCAAGCGTTTATACATGTCGGGTTAATCCCTGACTCGGGGAATCTGTATTTTCTCCCTAAATTAGTGGGAACGGCCAAAGCATTGGAGTTAGCTATATTAGGAGAGAAAATTAAAGCAGAACAGGCAAAAGAATATGGACTTGTCACCAAAGTGGTCCCTGTAGACAGTTGGAACGAAGAAGTGGAAGCATTTGCGAACAAACTTGCTAACATGCCTACACAAGCAATTGGACTCATTAAACGATCTATACAAGCAAGTTGGAACCTTACGTATGAAGAGTATTTGGAGCAGGAAGCGTACGGTCAGAGAATTGCCGGTCTATCAGAAGACCACAAAGAAGGGGTAACTTCTTTTATAGAAAAAAGAAAACCAGCATTTAAAGGAAGATAATAAAAACTTAAAGGAGATGAGAGTATGTCTACAGTTAAAGAGCAAAAAATGGAACAACTTGATATGAAACGAGACACTTATCAACTTATTATCGCAGGTCAACGCATGGGTAGTTCTACAGGAGAAACGTTTACTACTTACAATCCTGCAACAGGAGAAGCAGTTGCAACGATCGCGAAAGCTTCTAAAGAGGATGCGGAAAAAGCGGTTCAAGCCGCACGTCAAGCATTTGATAAAGGAAAGTGGAAGCTCTTCCCGTTAAACAAACGTGCAAGAACATTAAATAAAATTGCTTCTATCATGCGATCCCGTTTCAATGAGCTGGTAGAGTTAGAGATTTTAGATACTGGTAAGTCCCTTGCAGCTGCACAAGGGCAAGTGATGCAAGCAATCGAAGACTTTGAGTTCTATGCAGGTGCTATCGTTGGCCACCGCGGATCTGTTAATAACGTTCCAGGACAATTCCACAACTTCACAGAAAAAGAACCAGTAGGTGTTTGTGCGCAGATCATTCCATGGAACTATCCACTAATGATGGCAGCATGGAAGATTGCCCCGGCAATAGCGGTAGGCTGCTCCGTTGTCGTGAAACCAGCCACCCTAACTCCGCTGACTGCCATCGTGTTAGGTGAAATATGTGTAGAAGCAGGAGTTCCTGAAGGAGTTGTCAACATCATCCCAGGTGCAGGGTCTGAAGTTGGAAACTACTTAGTTGAACACCCTCAAGTAGACAAAGTAGCATTCACTGGCTCAACTCCAATCGGAAAAGACATCATGGAGAAAGCTTCCCAGACTCTTAAACGAGTAACATTGGAACTTGGTGGCAAGTCTCCTAATCTAGTATTTGAAGATGCAGACATTGATGCTGCAGTAGACGGATCTTTGTTTGGAATTTTTTATAACACAGGTCAATCTTGTGAAGCGCGTTCCCGTCTGTATGTCCACGAAAATATCTATGACGCGTTTATGGAGAAGTTCGTAGAAAAAGCGAAAAAGCTTTCCCTTGGTGATCCTTTTGCAAAAGAAACACATATTGGCGCGATCATCAACCAAGGTCAGTTAGATGTAATTGACGGCTATGTTCAATCTGCAAAAGAAGAAGGAGCTAACATCGTTTTAGGCGGTCAAGTGGCTAAAGTGGAAGGCTATGAAAATGGTTTCTGGTATGAGCCAACCATTATCACTGGTGTTACACACGAAATGAAAGTGGTAAAAGAGGAGATTTTCGGGCCAGTTGTGGTAGTTATGCCATTTAGTGACGAGAAAGAAGCGGTTAGACTTGCGAATGACAGCGAATATGGACTTGGTTCAGCTATCTGGACAAAAGACCATGGCCGTGCAACCCGTGTTGCAAAACAAATCCAAGCTGGAATCGTGATGGTCAACTGCCCATTCTCCGCTTTCCCTGGCACGCCGTTTGGAGGATATAAGCAATCCGGCTTCGGACGCGAGCTATGCATTGAAACGCTTGATCTTTATACAGAGACGAAGAGCATCATTTCCTATTTCGGAAACCGTCCGCTTAATCCGTTCGGTGTATAAAAAGAATAATTTTTAAAATTGGAGCAAAGGGGCATGGTCCTCTTTGCTTTTTTTACAGCATGATGAAGGAGGAGAATCTAGATGGAAAAAGTAGTGGTCATCGGTTCAGGTGTCATGGGTCGTGGCATTGCCTATGTAAGTGCGTTAGGCGGGTACCATACAACACTAATAGACGTGAAGGACGAACAACTTGAAGGTGCTAGAACCGAAATAGAAACCATCATCTCAAAAGGGTTGGAAAGAGGAAAAATAACAGAGCACGTAGCAGGGGAATTAAGAGATAGTTTATATTATTCTACCAAACTTGAAGATGCCGCTATGCAAGCCAATCTTATTATAGAAGCGGTACCTGAAAACATGGAAATTAAAAAAACTGTCTACCAAAAAATAGACAAGGTTGCACCTGCGCATTGTTTTTTTGCTTCCAATACCTCTACCATGAGTCCAACAGAAATAGGAAGTTTCACATCGCGACCGGAAAAAGTGATCGCGATGCACTTTTTTAATCCAGTACATAAAATGAAACTTGTGGAAATTGTCCGTGGTTTGGAAACAAGCGATGAAACGGCAGAATTTATCCGTCATGCAGCAGAAAAAATGGGGAAAGAAACGGTTGTTGTCAATGAATTTCCTGGATTTGTGACAAGCAGAATCAGTGCCCTTGTCGGGAATGAAGCCTTTTATATGTTGCAAGAAGGGGTAGGAACACCTGAAGAGATTGATAAAGCGATCAAACTTGGACTTAATTATCCGATGGGGCCATTCGAACTTGGAGACTTGGTAGGATTGGATACACGTCTGAATAACCTGAAATATCTTCATGAAAAGTTAGGCGAAAAGTATCGCCCGGCACCTCTGCTAGAAAAGTATGTGAAAGCCGGAAGACTAGGCAGGAAAAGTGGAAAAGGAGTTTATGACTACCAATAAACAACAAGAGAGGTGTGCCTTATGAAGGAAGTTGTAATTGTAGATGCTTGCCGAACACCAATTGGAAGGTATAAAGGTGCGTTAAAGGCTGTTCGCCCGGATGACCTTGGGGCAATCGTAATTAAAGCCCTTGTAGAAAGAAACCCTAGTGTGCCGGTAATTGAAATCGAAGAAGTCGTGTTCGGCAATGCCAACCAGGCGGGGGAAGATAACCGCAATGTTGCACGGATGAGTGCATTATTGGCAGGTCTACCGGTAGAGGTGGCTGGCACTACTATCAACCGTTTATGCGGATCGGGTCTTGATGCGGTAAATTATGCGGCACGTGCCATAATGGTGGGAGAAGGCGACATTTTTATAGCCGGCGGGACTGAGAGCATGACAAGGGCTCCTTTTGTCATGGCAAAGCCGGAAATGGACTACCCCCGAGGCAATATGGAGCTCATGGATACCACCATCGGCTGGAGATTTACTAACAGAAAACTTGAAAAAATGTACGGAGTGGACACGATGCCGCAAACGGCAGAAAACGTGGCAAGAGAATTCTCCGTCTCCCGTGAAGATCAAGACGTATTTGCCCTTGAAAGCCAGCAAAAAGCAAAAAAAGCAATGGATTCGGGCCGCTTTAAAGAAGAAATGGTACCAGTCACGATTGTGGATAGAAAAGGCAAGGAAACAATTGTTGACTGCGACGAGCACCCTCGACCTGAGACGAGTTTAGAGAAACTGAGCACCCTGAAACCTATTTTTGGCGAAGGTACCACAATAACTGCAGGCAACGCGTCAGGTGTAAATGACGGCGCAGCGGCATTGCTACTGATGAGTGCAGAGAAAGCGAAAGAGCTTGGTTTAAGGCCATTAGCAAGGTATGTCACATCTGCCGCTGCCGGGCTTACTCCATCGATTATGGGAATAGGGCCGATTTACGCTACCAGGAAAGCACTTGGAAGGGCAGGTCTGTCTGTTAGTGATATAGACCTTGTTGAGTTAAATGAAGCATTTGCCTCCCAATCGCTAGAATGTATGCGCCAATTAGAACTAGATCCTAGCAGAGTGAATGTAAACGGGGGTGCAATTGCGTTTGGACATCCTCTTGGTGCCAGCGGGGCAAGGATCTTAACTACCCTTGTGCATGAAATGAACAAACGGGGTGTAAGATACGGCCTTGCGACGATGTGTGTAGGAGTTGGACAGGGGATTGCGACGATAGTTGAGAGACCACATGAATCATAGAGCTTGATGCCCTATGATTCTTTGGGCTGGTTTTTTGGAGGAAGCTTGGATAAGTTTTCCGTTTTCATCTTTTCTATAACGCGTTACTCTGTTAAAATGAAATTACTGTAATATAGCTATTTATCATTTGTGGTAGAAAGAGGATGCAGGTAATGAATACAAGATCTATGATTTTCACTTTATATGGGGACTATGTCAGACATTATGGCAATAAAATTTGGATTGGTAGCTTAATCAAATTATTAAATGAATTTGGTCATAATGATCAAGCAGTGCGCGCAGCGATATCGCGTATGAACAAGCAGGGATGGGTCCAAGCGGAGAAAAAGGGGAACAAAAGTTATTATTTTTTAACAGACCGCGGCGTGAAAAGAATAGATGAAGCGGCGAAACGTATTTTCAAGTTGAAGACGGATAGCTGGGATGGAAAATGGCGCATGCTTATGTACACCATTCCCGAAGAGATCCGAAGTGTTCGGGACGAGCTGCGGAAAGAGTTGGTATGGAGTGGGTTTGGGACGTTATCAAACAGTTGTTGGATTTCGCCTAACTCATTAGAAAAACAAGTACAGGACCTTATCGCCAAATACGAAATAGAAGAGTATGTAGACTTTTTCATTTCTGAATATCATGGGCCTTTTGAAAATGAACGACTTGTGATGAAAAGTTGGGATCTGAATGAGATAAATGGAAGGTACCAACAATTTATCCAAGAGTATAGCCAGAAATATATCATCGATAAGAATAAGATTGGAAAAGGCCAAATGACAGATGCTGAATGTTTCGTGGAGCGGACCAAGCTTGTACATGAATACAGAAAGTTCTTGTTCGTTGATCCGGGACTGCCAGAAGAGCTTTTACCGGACATGTGGCTCGGCAGTCATGCAGCTTCTTTGTTTAGTGAATATTATAAAGAATTGGCAGAGCCAGCTTCTCGCTTCTTTGAAGAGGTCTTTGAGGATGGTAATGAGCTTGAGTTGAAGGATAAGAAGTATGATGTGATGAATCATCCATATATTATGGAGTGATGGGGGCATTTCCACTTGGACGGTGGAAGTGCTTTTTGGTTTTGATAGGGTTATTTGTTTACATAACATTGTTATGGTGTATTTGATGACTGTCGATTTTTTGTTGAAAGGTAGAAGGTGGGCCGAAAAATGTAGAAGGTTTGTTATTTATGGAAGAAGATCCTTAAGAAAGTGTCGAAGTTTTATGTTTTAATGTAGAAGATCATCCTAAAGTTGTAGAACCTAGCAAATTAAATCTAAAAGGCTCTTTTCTCAAAGATTGTTGCTATTCATAGTAAAAAGTCGGCAATAGGACTTTTTATCGCTTATCTACTTTAAATTAGGCATGCAGTCTATCCCGTATAGCCAGGAAAAGAGCGCGATAGCAAGGAATATAACGGTTGATTTATAAATACTAAAATCAACAAAGTTTACGAAAACAGCCATCTAAAAAGACAGATCCAGTAAATAGAAGAATTCACCAAACATCGAATCAAATTAAAAAGCACCTATATGAAGACCTCCCTATTCCTAATTTCTCGTCACCGAGGTCTTCATAACCTCTATGAAGACCTCTCTAATCCTAATTTCTCGTCACTGAGGTCTTCATAACCTCTATGAAGACCTCTCTACTCTATTTTTCCCGTCACTGAGGTCTTCATCACGTCCATGAGGACCTCTCTACTCTATTTTTCTCGTCACTGAGGTCTTCATCACGACGATCAAGGATTACCCTAATGATTATTCCTCAATTCAACTGTTTTATAATTTCCTAAACAACAATAAACCGAGCCATCTACCCAGCCCGGTCACGCACGCAACTTCCGTCTATTTATTCTCCCAATTCCCTCTCATAATCTTTCCCTTTCTGCACATATGTATCAATGGACATCTGTATGAGCTCCAAATCCTTGTCTGTTAATTCACGAATCACCTTACCAGGCGACCCTACAACCAACGAACGTGGAGGAATCTTTTTACCGGAAGGAATTAATGTGTTCGCTCCAATGATGCTTTCTTCCCCAATATCAGCACCATCCAAGATCGTCGAACCCATTCCTACTATACATCGCTTTCTAACCGTACAGCCGTGCAATATAGCAGTATGGCCAACTGTCACTTCATCTTCAACCACTAAAGGGAAACCTTCGTATAAATGCGCTGTTACATTATCTTGGATGCTGCATCTCTTACCAATGGAAATTGGTCCTTCATCGCCGCGCAGAACCGCGTTAAACCAAACAGTCGATTCTTCTCCGATCGTTACGTCACCGATAATTCGAGCTCCAGGTGCTACAAAAACTGAATCATGAAGTTGAGGTTTTTTTCCACCAAAAGGATAAATCATTCATCACTCACTCCCCAAATATTATTGTCTAAATATTAAAATTAGTATAACATTATTTTTACGAGGGGTGAAATATTTGATGAATAAACTACAAGTAATTCTAAAAATAAACTTTCCGATCATCCAAGGCGGAATGGGGAATATCAGTAATGCTCCATTAACTGCAGCTGTTTCCAACGCAGGAGGTCTCGGTACAATAGGGGCAGGTACGATGAAGCCGGAAGAAGTGGAAGAGATTATCATTAAAACCAAAGAACTCACGGAAAAACCTTTTGCTGTGAATGTTGCTTTGTCGGTTTCTCCATATACGAAAGAAGTTCTGAAACTCATTATTAAGCACAAGGTACCGGTTGTGTCCCTTTCAGCAGGGAATCCGGCTCCTTATATTCCGAAGCTAAAGGAACATGGGCTAACGGTCATTTGTGTGGTGGCTTCTCCTAAACAGGCTATAAAAGCAGAGAATGAGGGAGCTGATATTATTGTAGCAGAAGGTTATGAAGCTGCCGGCATAAATTCTAACCTTGAAACAACCACTATGACATTAATTCCACAAATTGTAGAGGCTGTGTCCATTCCTGTTGTAGCAGCTGGGGGAATAGGGAATGGAAAAGGGCTTGCTGCAGCTATCGCCCTGGGTGCCTCTGGAGTGCAGATGGGGACAAGATTGATTGCTACGAAAGAAGCACCTTTCCACCATCATTATAAGAATTCCATCTTAGCTGCTGACGATCAGGGTACTGTCATTGTGGGCCGAACCGTCGGGAGAGTACGAAGGGTCATTCGTACTCCATATGCAGATCTGCTTCTAAAAAAAGAGCAGGAAGGGATTACACTTGAAGAGTTTAATTTGTTAACTACTGAAGATCACCACATTAAAGGTGCAGTAGAGGGTGAGCTGGAGCAAGGATTCATTAACGGCGGTCAAATATCAAGTATCATCCAAACGATCCCAAGTGTAAGTGAACTTTTCGAGCAAATGGTTACGGAAGCAAAAGAGCAGCTACAAAAAGCAGATGCCCAATTATAAAAGTCAAGAAACCTCTTAGCCATTCAGAGGTTTCTATTTTTTTATTTATAAAAAGAAAAAGGGTTTTAGAGAAAAATGGCGTATTTATTGTAAAATAATAAATTTATTTAAATTTTTAGAATATATTGACACTATTTGTTTGTTGGTGTTAATATAACGTTGAAAAAACGAATAACGTTTTGTCCATCATAGACAACCACATAATGTAAACGGTTTCAAGAGCTTACATAATTTTATGTAGCTTTAAAACATATATAAGGGGGATAAGTATGAAAAAGTTCAAGATGAAATCTATTTTGGCAAGTATGGCATGCGCAGCTTTACTAGTCGGCTGTAGTTCCGATTCAACAAGTGGGGATGCAAAGGATCAAGTGGTTGTAGGGGTAACCCAAATTGCTGAGCATCCTTCATTGGATGCTGCGTTTGAAGGTTTCAAGAAGGCGCTAGAGGACAATGGGTACAAAGAAGGCGAGAATGTCAAATATGATGTTCAAAATGCTCAAGGAGATCCGAATAACAACAAGCCTATTGCAGATAAGTTTGTTGCAGATGAGGTGAATTTGATTTTTGCTAACTCCACTCCAAGTGCTCAAAGTGCGTTGCAGGCTACAAAAGATATTCCTATCATTTTTACATCGGTAACCGATCCTGTTGGTGCAGAGCTGGTAGAATCCTTTGAAAAGCCAGGCCAAAACATCACAGGTACTTCAGATACACATCCTGATGCAATAGCTACTACCATCAATTTCATGATAGACGAGCTTGGTGCGAAAAGTATCGGGGTTATCTATAATACTGGGGAGCAAAACTCCGTAGTTCAAGTCGAAGCTGTGAAAAGTCTTGTTGAGGAAAAAGGCGGAACTCTAGTAGAAGCATCCGTTTCTACATCTGCAGAGGTTCAGCAGGCCGCAGAATCTCTAATTGGCAGAGTAGATGCTATCTATATGCCTACAGATAACACGGTTGTTTCAGCTATACAATCACTCATTACAGTTGCCACGAATGAAAAGATTCCTTTGTTTGCAGGAGATCTTGATTCCATGGAAGCAGGAGCAGTTGCGGCAAGTGGATTTAACTATTACGACTTGGGTTATGAAACTGGCTTAATGGCTGTTCAAGTTCTTAAAGGGGAAAAAGACCCTTCTGATATTCCAGTATCCTATCCTCAGAGCTTGAAATTAACTATTAATACAGAAGCTGCAGAAGCTCAAGGCTTGGAAGTGCAAGATGCTTGGACGGAGTTTGCAGAGTTCTATGATGAAAAATAAGAAATTTTAAGACAACAAGGAGATGATTCTGACATGGTAACAGCAATTTTTGGTTCAGTCGAATTGGGAATCATCTACGCAATCATGGCCCTAGGGGTATATCTCTCCTTTAGGGTCCTTGATTTTCCTGATTTGACAGTAGATGGTAGCTTTGTAACCGGTGCTGCAGTTGCTGCGACAATGATTGTTAGCGGCTATAGTCCCATCACAGCTACAGTGGTGGCTATGGTTGCAGGATTTATCGCAGGTTGCATTACCGGTTCCTTACATACGTTTGGAAAGATTAATCCACTATTATCTGGTATTTTAATGATGATTGCCCTATATTCCATCAATTTGCGAATAATGGGAAGGTCGAATGTGCCATTATTAAATAGTGATACTTTTTTCACCAACATCCGTTCCTGGTGGGGGAATACCGGAATAGATGAGTTTTTGAACAATATTTTCTCTACTATTGGATTAGGTGCTTTTGTCCCCAGAACATGGGGGATCATCTTTATCATGTTAATTGTGACGTTTGCCATTAAAATCATCACTGATTTATTTTTGAAAACGGAAATCGGTTTGGCAATCAGAGCAACAGGGGATAATAAGCGGATGATTCGAAGCCTTTCTGCCAATACAAGCGGACTGGTTATTCTTGGTTTGGGAATTTCAAATGCCATGGTTGCATTTTCAGGTGCATTGATAGCCCAGCATGGCGGGTATGCAGACGTCGGAATGGGAATCGGGATGATTATCATCGGATTAGCATCTGTTATTATCGGAGAGGCCATATTTGGTACCAGGACGATTGCATGGACCACTTTTGCCGTTATCGGCGGTGCCATCATCTATCGTATTGTTGTGACACTTGCCTTGAGGGTGGAATTCTTAAAAACAGGTGACTTGAAAGCCATTACGGCAACCATTGTTATTTTGGCGCTTATCACTCCTAAATTCATTGATGGCTACAAAGATCGAAAGAGGAAAAAACAGAAGATGCTAAAACTGGGATCTTTACAATCGGCCAATGAAAAGGGGGATCAACGTGCTACATTTAACACAGATTAATAAAATCTTCAATGAAGGAACTTTAGATGAGAAAAATGCGCTTGATACCATCAATCTTTCTTTAGAAAAAGGGGATTTCGTCACTATCATTGGTAGTAACGGTGCCGGTAAGTCCACCTTGATGAATATGATCTCAGGAGTGCTGACGCCTGATACCGGAAAAGTAGAGATTGATGGACGCAATGTCACCTATTTGGCAGAGCACAGAAGAGCGAAATATATCGGAAGGGTGTTCCAGGATCCAATGGCAGGAACGGCTCCTACGATGACGATTGAAGAGAATTTGGCAATGGCCTATTCACGGAATAAAAATCGCACATTAAAGATGGGTGTGACCAAAAAGAGAAAAGCCTATTTCAAAGAGGTGCTCGAAACCCTGCACCTTGGTTTGGAAAATAGATTGAGTGCAAAAGTTGGATTACTCTCAGGTGGGGAAAGACAAGCTTTGTCACTTTTGATGGCAACATTCACAGAACCTGATATTCTGCTTTTGGATGAGCATACTGCTGCTCTTGATCCATCTCGTGCCGAATTAATTACCAACATCACAAAAGAAATCGTTGCAGATAAAGGGTTGACTACTCTGATGGTGACCCATAATATGCAACAGGCCTTGGATCTTGGGAACCGTTTAATTATGATGGACAAGGGGCAAATCATTTTGGAAGTGGGAGAAGAAGAAAAGAAATCTCTTACGATTGAAAGATTGTTGGCTGAGTTCCAGCGAATACGCGGTCAAGCAATGACCAACGACAGAGCATTATTAAGTTGAATTTGTAAAGAGGAAAATGACACGCTCATTTTCCTCTTTTTCATTGTTTAAAATATTATGAAATAATGGAATGCTGGATTCGTTGGGGGTGAAGACCCCAGTGCCGAGGAAAAAGAAGGAGAGAGGTCCTCATCACCCGTATGAAGACCTCAGTGACGAGAAATCCGGAGGAGAGAGGTCCTCATCACCGTTATGAAGACCTCAGTCACGAGGAAAAAGGATGGAGAGAGGTCCTCATCACCGTTATGAAGACCTCAGTGACGAGGAAAAAGAAGTAGAGAGGTCCTCATCTCCCGTATGAAGACCTCAGTCACGAGAAATCCGGAGGAGAGAGGTCCTCATCACCCGTATGAAGACCTCAGTCACGAGAAATCCGGAGTAGAAAGGTCTTCATCACCCGTATGAAGACCTCAGTCACGAGGAAAAAGGAGGAGAGAGGTCCTCATCACCGTTATGAAGACCTCAGTGACGAGGGAAAAAGAAGAGAGAAGTCTTCATTGCCAATATGAAGACCTATCTCCTTTGTGTTTTTAATTGACTATTTATAAAATTTCTACAATTTATTGACTGTTCATTTAACGAAATGTTATTATAGCGTTGAATAAACGTTATACGTTTTGAGGTGAGCACATGAAGCCAGATTTAACCTTAGGTACGAAACATTCCATTCAAATCACCGTTACCAACGAAATGTTTGCACAGTTTGAAGGGGAACTAGTGCATCCCGTGTATTCCACCGCAATGATGGTCTATCACATGGAGTGGGTTTCACGGCAAATAATTCTAGGAATTTTAGATGTGACAGAAGAAGGAATGGGTGCAGAAGTTAAAGTGAAGCATCTGGCACCGGCAACAGAAGGGACCGTTTTAACGTTAGAAGCAACGGTAGTGGCTCTTAAGAAGAACTTCATCATCACTAAAGTCCTAATATTTTCTAAAGATCGCGTTGTTGGCGAAGGAGAAGTTACGCAAGTTATCTTACCAAAAAGTAAAATCCAAACAATGATAGTCTAAAAGATTAATAGAAAAAGGGTGGTTGCTTTGACAAATATGAAAACGCTTACTTCTGAAGTTGGAGGAATGGAAATGTTCGATAAAATTCAACAACATCAACAGGTAGTATTCTGTAATGATCCAGATACAGGTTTAAAAGCCATTATTGCCATACATAACACAACTTTAGGGCCTGCTTTGGGCGGATGCCGTATGCAACCATATCAATCAGTGGATGCCGCATTATACGATGTTCTTCGTCTTTCAAAAGGGATGACATATAAATGTGCGGCTGCTGACGTTGATTTTGGTGGAGGGAAAGCTGTCATCATCGGTGACCCTAATAAAGACAAAACTCCTGAGCTATTTAGAGCGTTTGGTCAATTTGTCGAATCATTAAATGGACGTTTTTATACTGGCACTGATATGGGAACATCACCAGAGGATTTTGTGCATGCTTTAAAAGAAACAAATTGTATTGTGGGTGTAGATGAGGTGTATGGCGGAAGTGGGGATTCCTCCGTTCCAACAGCACAAGGAGTTATCTACGGAATCGAAGCGACAAACCTGACACTATGGGGATCAAAAAACCTTTACGGAAAAAGTTATGCAATCCAAGGCCTAGGGAAGGTCGGGGCTAAAGTGGCAGAGCAGCTAATGCATGCAGGAGCGGACATTTATGTATCTGACATCAATGAATTTGCCATTAGCCAACTCGTGTCCAAGGCGAAAGAAATTGGAGCAGGTATCAAAGTGGTTGGCGGAGATGAAATCTATTCTGTTGATGCAGATGTATTTGTACCGTGCGCCCTGGGTGGAATCATTAACGATCAGACAATAGAACAGTTGAAGGTAAAAGCGGTAGTAGGTTCTGCCAATAATCAGCTGATCGAGAATCATCACTGTGCCATGTTGCAAGAAAAAGGAATACTCTATGCTCCAGATTACATTGTCAATGCCGGTGGGCTGATTCAAGTGGCAGATGAACTATATGAACCAAACAAAGAGCGAGTTCTTCGAAAAACAATGGCCATTTATAACTCTTTGATGGATGTATATAAAGAAGCAGAGAAAATGAATATTACGACAGTGGAAGCGGCTAATAATTTCTGTGAACAGAGATTGGTAGACAGAAGCAGAAGAAATAGCTTCTTTACACATTCCAAGCGACCAAAATGGTCAGTACGAGTTTAATAGAGGGGGAAATAAGTTGAACGATCAATTTCCTATCATTCAGATTATCGATAATCAGGGGAATTTCCTTGATGAAAGTTACGAAGAAAGAATCACTGAAGATCTGGCAAAGTCCATGTATAGACACTTAATCAGAATTCGCACCTTCGACAAAAAATGTATAAGTCTTCAACGCCAAGGCCGTATCGGGACCTATGCACCTTATGAGGGACAAGAGGCATCTCAAGTTGGAAGTGCGATGGCATTGAAAGAAGATGATTGGTTGTTTCCTTCTTATAGGGATCACGGGGCAACCATGACGTTCGGTCACTCCCTTCGTAACATCCTTCTTTTTTGGAACGGTAGAAATGAAGGGTGTATTCCGGCAAATGGAAAGAAAGTATTTCCACCTGGTATTCCAATTGCTACGCAGCTTCCACATGCTGTTGGCGCAGCCTATGCAGAGAAAAGAAAAGGAACCAAAAATGCAAGTATCGTTTATTTTGGCGATGGAGCAACATCTGAAGGGGATTTTCATGAAGGCTTAAACTTTGCGAGTGTTCTTAAGGCACCGGTTGTGTTTTTTAATCAGAACAATCACTTTGCCATTTCGGTACCATTGTCAAAACAAATGAATACGGAAACAATTGCTCAGAAAGCTCTCGCTTATGATATGAGAAGCGTCCGAATTGACGGAAATGATGTTTTTGCGGTTTATTTTCATACGTTGGATTCATTAGAGAAGGCAAGAACCGGCGAAGGGCCAACATTGATTGAGGCTGTAACATGGAGATATGGCGCCCACACCACTGCTGATGACCCAACCAAATATCGTGATCAATCTGAAAATGAGAAAAGACGTGAGAATGACCCAATTCTACGCTTAGAACGCTTTATGAAAAATCAAGGCTGGTTTGCAGAAGACTGGAAAGAATCAATGTTAGTGGAGCTTTCTCAAGAAGTCGATACAGCAATAGAGGAAATGGAGAATTTTCCAAAGGCAGATCCTGCAGACATGTTCGACTACGTGTTTGAAAAACCAACTTGGGGAATTGAGCAGCAGAAAAAGGAACTTCTTCAACTGATGAGAGGTGAAGCATAGTGGAAACGGCATTGAAAACGAAAACATTGACAATGGTTCAAGCGATTACGGATGGATTAGACACCATGCTTCAAGAAAATGAAAATGTACTTCTCATGGGGGAAGACATTGGGGTAAATGGTGGTGTTTTCCGGGCCACTGAAGGCCTGCAACAAAAATATGGAGAAGACCGTGTCTTAGATACCCCACTAAGTGAAGCGGGTTTCATCGGAGCTGCAATCGGAATGGCGATAAATGGTTTCCGTCCCGTTACAGAGATTCAATTTCTAGGATTCATTTATCCTGCCTACGAACAAATCATGACACATGCATCAAGAATCAGGGCAAGAACGATGGGACATTACACTGTCCCAATGGTCATCCGTGCACCATATGGGGCTGGAGTAAGGGCCCCGGAGATTCACTCAGACAGTACAGAGGCAATTTTCACCCATATGCCGGGAATCAAGGTGATTTGTCCGTCTAACCCATATGACGCCAAAGGATTATTGATTGCTGCAATCGAAGATCCAGATCCAGTACTATTTTTGGAGCCGATGCGTTGTTATCGTTCTGTCAGGGAAGAAGTGCCTGAAGGGAAATATACTGTGGAAATCGGGAAAGGAAAGATCTGCAGGGAAGGTGAGGATGTCACCATTATTGCATGGGGAGCGATGATTCCGGTTGCCCTTCAATCTGCAAAAAAACTAGAGTCTGAGGGTGTAAGTTGTGAAGTGATCGACCTGAGAAGCCTCTACCCGATTGATAAAGATATTATTGCGGAATCTGTACAAAAAACCGGGAGAACGGTTATTGTGCATGAAGCGCATGCTGCAACAAGTGTAAGTGGTGATGTGCTTGCTATCATAAATGAAACATCGTTCCTCTACCAAAAAGCGCCGGTGGAGCGAGTGACGGGATTTGACGTTCCGGTTCCTTATTTTGGTTTTGAAGACTACTATTTGCCAACTGCTGACAGGGTCATTGCAGCAGTTAATAAAGTGATGAAGTTCTAGTAAAAGGGGGTTCACAGTATGATTGAGGTCAAACTTCATGATATTGGCGAAGGTATGACACAGGCGGATATTTTAACTTTTTTTGTTAAAAAAGGAGATAAAGTGAAACCTGATGAGCCTCTGGTTGAGGTACAGACAGATAAAATGACTGCTGAAATACCTGCACCATATGCGGGAGTAATCAAAGAAATTTTGGTCAAAGAAGGGGAAACCATTCCTGTTGGGACCACCTTATTTATTTTAGAGGCTGAATCAGCTGGGAAAGAGACAAAAACTTCTCCCAAACCTACACATACAAACACTTCCACAGAAAGTGTAGATTCAAGAAGTGAACATCAACCCCAACAAAGATAAAGTCATTTCGAATCATGGCAGCCCCATATACAAGAAAAATTGCAAGGGACGCCGGAGTTGATATTGAACAGATTGAGGGGACCGGTCCTGCCGGAAGAATTACAGATGAAGATGTATATAGATTCATAGAAAATAAAAAGCAACCTACACCAAAAGTTGAAATAAAAGAACAACCAGTTCAGCAATCTCGAACACAAACAGAGTCTAATAATCACCAAGAAGCTACAGCAATCATTCCATTTAGAGGACGAAGAAAACAAATAGGCAAGAAAATGTCACAGTCACTTCTTACCATCCCGCATTGCACCCATTTTGAAGAAATAGATGTGACAAATATATTAGAACTTAGGGAGGTTTGGAAAAAAAGCAATCAAAGCATATCAGCAACTGCTTTATTCCTTAAAGCCATCTCCATCGCCTTAAAAGATTATCCAATTTTTAATGCCAGATTGAATGAAGAAGAAGAGACGATCGAATTGATAAAAGAACATCATATTGGGATAGCCACAGACACAGAAGATGGATTGATTGTCCCTGTGATCCGCAATGTAGAGAGAAAATCATTAAAAGAAATCCATGCCAATTTAAAAGAGTTAACCAAAAAGGCCCAGGACAATAAGCTTTCCATGAAAGAATTGACCGGAGGCAGTTTTACCATCAGCAATGTTGGTCCTCTAGGAGGAAGTATTGGAGCTACACCGATTATCAATCAACCGGAAGTGGGATTGATCTCATTCCATAAAACCAAAAAACGTCCGGTTGTAAATGAGCAAGATGAGATTGTTATACGTTCCATCATGAACATTTCCATGTCATTCGATCATCGTGTGGCAGATGGAGCGACAGCCGTCGCCTTTACCAACAGGCTGACTCAACTTTTAGAAGAACCAAAATTATTAATGCTGGAGCTGGTTTAAATGGTTGTAGGCGAACTGACACAAGAACGGGATGTAATAGTGATCGGCGGAGGCCCGGGGGGTTATCATGCTGCAATCAGAGCGGCCCAGTTAGGTCAACAGGTTACCATCATTGAGAAAAACAAGCTTGGCGGCGTCTGCTTAAATGAAGGATGTATCCCATCCAAAGTACATACTACAGCAGCGCAGTCTTTCCAACGAATGGGACCTTTTCAGCAGCTCGGACTGGATACTAGCGGAGTTACATTCGATCTACCAAGGTTACAGGATCACAAACAAAAGGTTGTCGAGCAACTGCTTCAAGGTGTTGTGGCATTATGTAAAGCTAATAAAATCGAGATCAAAGAGGGAGAAGCATCCTTTATATCTGCCACTAAAATAGGGGTGGAGAATGGACACCAATATGATACTTTCACTTTTAATGATGTAATTATAGCGTCCGGCTGCAATAAAAAGCCAATCGCAGAAATGCATCATCATGCTCTAACTCCTACTTCGATATGGAATCTTGAAGAATTGCCAAGTGAGCTTATTTTATATGGAAACGATGATTTTACCCTTGAAGCTGCAACAACATTTAACAGCCTAGGTTCAAAGGTGACATTGGTTCTTCCGCCAGGTCAACATGACTTTACATTTGATCCTTCCATAAACAAGGAGCTGCAGAGACAGTTAAAAAAGCAAAAAATAAAGCTCTATAAGACTGATACTACTCCTCAGTTCAAGTTTTATGAGAATCAGTGGGAAGTGACGTTTGAACACGGTAAGAATGAATCAGTTATTCTAGAAAGTTCCCATCTTTATTGTGCGGAAGAAAGAAACCCGGTAACAGAATCACTTGGTATTCAGAGAGCAGGCATTCATTTGTGTGAGGAAGGTTTTATCAAAATTAATGAAGCGTGCCGTACAAATATTGCTTCCATTTATGCAATTGGTGATATTACAGAAGGCCCGGCCTTGGCGGTAAAAGCGATAAAACAAGGGAAGGTGGCAGCGGAAAACATCGTTGGCCATCACTCTGAGTTCGATCTTACTTTTCTTCCTAGAATCGTGCAGACCATTCCTCCAATTGCAACAGTCGGAATGACAGAAACAGCTGCGATTGAAAATGGGTTTGAAGTGAAGGTAGGGGAAAGCACCCTCCAAACCAATGGATATGCAAGCATTCTTGGACAAAAAGAAGGTTTCAGTAAAACGGTAACTGATGCGAAAACAGAAATGGTATTGGGTATTCATATGATGGGAGCCCAAGCGGTAGATATGATCAGTACCGGAACGCTTGCTTTAGAAATGGTTGCAAGACAAGAAGATTTGCTGTTTCCTTCCTATCCGCATCCGAGTGTAAATGAAAGTATGTGGGAGTCGGTGGAGGACGTAGAAGGTAAAGCAATTCATAAGGTCCCGAAAGTGACAAAACAAAAAGTAACTTCCTCATGACACGTTGTCGCGTCAAAGCATTCTAGCTTTAAACGAGACTCTTGCAGACTATGAAAATTATAGATTATATTATATTCAGAATAATAATATTTTTTAGATAAAAATTAGGAGGGGTATTTATGAACGTAGAAAAAACGATGCAAGTAAAAGATCAAGCGGAAGAAGTTTTTCCAGTAAAAGATGTGGACTATTTGGAGATCTACACAGGTAACGCTAAGCAAGCATCACATTTTTTTGCCACCACATTCGGTTTTCAACCTATAGCTTATTCTGGGTTAGAAACAGGCAACAGGGAGACGGTGTCCTATGTATTAAAGCAACGTAATGTACGACTTGTCATTACAGGTTCACTTAAACAGGATACAAAAATTTCTGAGTTTGTTAAAAAGCATGGGGACGGAGTAAAGGATATTGCACTTGTCGTGGAAGATGTTGAAAGTGCTTACAATGGAGCGGTGGAAAGAGGGGCAATTGCCATCCAGCCTCCACAAGAGCTCACAGACGAGAACGGAACATTGAAAAAAGCGGTAATTGGTACATACGGAGATACCATTCACACATTGGTTGAACGTAAAAATTATACTGGGGTATTCATGCCTGGATTTAAAGCATATACGAACTCCACTCCAGTTAGAGACGCTGGAATTATCGGCATCGACCATGTGGTAGGAAACGTGGAACAAATGGAAGAATGGGTTGCTTATTACGAAAAAGTGATGGGCTTTAAAGAAATGACTCATTTCACAGATAAGGATATTAACACAGAGTACTCCGCGCTTATGTCTAAAGTAATGCACAATGGCGGCAGAATTAAATTCCCAATCAATGAACCTGCTGAAGGAAAAAGAAAATCACAAATTGAAGAATACTTGGAGTTCTATAATGGTGCCGGTGTTCAACATATTGCGATTTTAACGGAAGATATTGTGCAGACAGTAAGCAAGCTAAAAGAAAACGGCGTAGAGTTCCTTAATACTCCTGATACTTACTATGAAATGTTGTCAGAAAGAGTTGGGGAAATTGATGAGGAAATTGCAAAGCTTCGCGAGCTGAGCATTCTGGTTGACCGTGACGATGAGGGATATCTGCTTCAAATCTTTACGAAACCTATTGTAGACAGACCAACTCTTTTCATTGAGGTTATCCAGCGTAAGGGTGCAAAGGGCTTTGGTGAAGGAAACTTCAAAGCGTTATTTGAATCCATTGAAAGAGAACAAGAATTAAGAGGGAATCTGTAAAAAAGTCACAAGGGGAGGACCAGTTTCCTCCCTTTTTTATAGGAGGTAGATTATCCAATGGCGGTAAAAGTAAAAAGCAGGGAAATTCTACAACATATTGCTGCCTACCCTTTAGGGAAAAGCTTGCAGGATTTACAGACTGAGTTAGGAATCGCCACCATTAGAAATATGTCCGAAATTGAAAATGTGTTTGGATGTTCACCGCTTGTAAAGAAGCAATTAATGCAAAGGCTAGATCATTTATTTACATACCCTGACGGATCCGCGAGAGCTCTATCTAGCAAATTGGCAGATTTTTTAGGGGTAGCACATAATCAGCTGTTCATTGGAAATGGTTCAGATGAAATAATCAGACTGCTGATCCGAGCTTTTCTAAATACGGAAGAAGAAGCCATTATGGCTGATATTACATTCCCAAGATATAAAACGAACGTTTCAATTGAAGGTGGTAAACCGGTAATCGTTCCATTAAAAGATGGTGTGCATGATTTGACTGCCATGCTTGCTAATATCACAGAACAAACGAAAATGATTTTTGTCTGCAACCCTAACAATCCAACAGGGACAATTGTAAATAAGGCTGAACTTATTTCCTTCATGGAAAAAGTACCAGAGCATATCTTAGTTGTATTAGATGAAGCGTATTATGAATACGCAACAAGTGAGGAGTATCTTCAATCGATCCCATTATTAAAAAAACATGCCAATCTTGTTATTTTAAGAACGTTCTCTAAAGTATATGGCCTGGCGGGATTAAGAATTGGCTATGGCATTATGGATGCTTCCATATCCGCAGAATTAAACAAAGTGAAAGAGGTTTTCAATGTAAACCAGCTTGCGCAAGCAGCTGCGATGGAAGCCATTATGGACCAGGAATTTAGAGGAGATTGTATCCTTCGCAATGAACAAGGAAGAGTGTACTTGGAGGCAGAACTAGCCAAACTTGGTTATACGTATTTCCCTACACAAGCAAATTTCATGATGATACATATTGACAGGGATGGAAATGAAATCACTCAACAATTACTTGCAAAAGGAATCATGGTTAAATCAGGAGCAGCTTTAGGGTACCCAAACAGTATCAGGGTCACCATTTGCTCCATGGAAGATAACCGTTATTTTATCGAGACGTTAAAAAATTTGTAGCAAAGTGCAGGTGACATATATGGATATCCAACCAAGCAATCTTGCCTGGAAAGATGCATACAAGCTGATGGTGGGTTCAATCTTGCCAAGACCGATTGCACTAGTTTCTTCTATTAATAAGGAAGGAAATGCAAACATCGCTCCTTTCAGCTTTTTCACAGCGATCAGTGCAGAGCCGATGCTCGTCTGCTTTTCTCCTATGCGAAGAGGAACAGACGGGTCGAAAAAGGATACTTTATTGAATATTGAAAGCACAAAGGAGTTTGTCATCAATATTGTCAGTGAGGAAATAGTGGAACAAATGAATATTACTGCAACTGAATTTCCTAGCGATGTGGATGAATTTGTAGAATCAGGTTTCACAAAAGAACCTAGCCTCCTTGTAACACCACCAAGAATAAAGGAAAGTCTTGTTCAAATGGAATGCACACTTCATGAAGTGCTGCATTTCGGTGATGCGCCTGGGTCAGGAAGCCTTGTAATTGGAAAAGTGGAGAGTTTTCATATTTCAGATGACCTTTATTATGAAGGGAAAATTGATACAAAGAAATTGAATCCAGTAGGAAGAATGGCAGGAAGCATGTACACAAAGGCCATCAGTGATATGTTTGAACTTCAACGCAAATAAAAAATGTGAGGGTTTGTCATGAAATTTATAACCTTTAAAAAAGATTCGGGTGAAAATAGAGCAGGGTGGATACAAGGTGACGTTGTTGTCGATATGAACGAAGCATCCGATGGTCTATTACCAAGCGATCTTTTAACATTGATTAATCACTATGAAAAATTCAAAGATATTGTGGCAATGCACTCAGAAAGTGACAGCAAAAAAGGAAGATATAAAAAGAACGAGGTCACACTCCTTGCACCACTGCCTAGACCTGTAAGCGTCCGTGATTTCTATGCATTTGAGGAGCATGTAAAGACGGCAAGGTCCAGAAGAGGGCTTGAGGTAATCCCAGAATGGTATGAAATGCCCGTGTTTTATTTTACCAATCACATGGCTATTAGAGGTCCAGAAGAGATTATTGATAAACCATCCGCTTGTGAATGGCTGGATTACGAGCTGGAAATTGCCTGCATTATTGGAAAAGAAGGCAGAAATATAATGGCGCAAGATGCTGATGACTACATATTCGGCTATTGCATCATGAATGACTGGAGTGCACGGGACCTTCAAGCAAAAGAAATGAAGGTCGGATTGGGCCCAGCAAAGGGAAAGGATTTTGCGACATCCTTAGGACCTGTCATTGTGACACCTGACGAACTTGAATCGTTTAAAACAAATAAAGGGTACAACTTAGAAATGACCGCTTCTGTTAATGGAAGCCTACTATCTAAAGGGAATTTCGAGCAGATTCACTATACATTTGCTCAAATGATTGAAAGAGCTTCAGCCGATGTTACCTTATATCCTGGAGAAGTAATAGGCTCGGGGACTGTTGGTACCGGCTGCATCCTGGAACTAGGTCCAGAAGTACATCGCTGGCTAGAACCTGGTGATGAAGTAGAACTAACCATCACAGGTTTAGGAACATTAAAAAACACAATTAGATAACTACTATGATATGAGGTGAGCTCATGTATTATCGTAAAATGGGAGAAATACCCCATAAACGCCACACGATGTTCAAAAAAGAAGATGGGACATTATATAGAGAACAAGTAATGGGTACCAAAGGGTTCTCAGGTACACAATCCATCCTATATCATCACTACCTGCCGACAGAAGTGGTAAAATCCACGGTACTTGGCAGCTATATGCCGGAATATGAAGAACAAGAAGCCCTGAATCACCGCCACCTACTAACCACATCATTAGAGACAAAAGGAAACGCATTAGATGCCAGAGAATACTTATTAGGCAACAGTGATCTATTAATAGGAACAGCACTGGTCACGGAGAAAATGGAGAATTATTACCGAAATGGTGACGGAGACGAACTACTTTTCATTCATTACGGTTCAGGTAAAGTGGAGACCATGTTCGGAACAATCAAATACCGCCCAGGTGATTATGTGACCATACCAATAGGAACCATTTACCGTGTCGTTCCAAACGAAGAAACAAAAATTCTTTTCATTGAATCTTTTAGTCAACTAACCACACCTAGAAGATATCGCAATGAATATGGCCAGATGTTGGAACACAGTCCATTTTGTGAACGAGACTTCAGAGGACCTGAAACGTTAGAAACATATACAGACAAAGGTGAGTATGAAGTAATCACTAAAACAAGAGGTTATTTGCATTCACATGTACTTGGGCATCACCCGCTTGATGTAGTGGGTTGGGACGGTTATCTCTATCCTTGGGTATTTAATATAGAAGATTTTGAGCCAATAACAGGCAGGGTTCACCAGCCACCTCCTGTTCATCAGACATTTGAAGGGCATAACTTTGTTGTATGTTCCTTTGTGCCAAGATTGTACGATTACCACCCAGAAGCCATACCGGCTCCTTATTATCATAGTAACGTGAACAGTGATGAACTGCTCTATTATGTGGCAGGGAACTTTATGAGCAGAAAAGGAATAGAGGAAGGATCTATTACGTTGCATCCTTCTGGCATTCCGCATGGCCCGCATCCAGGTACAACCGAGGCAAGCATAGGGAAGAAAGAGACCTTGGAGCTTGCAGTCATGATTGATACATTCAAGCCATTGAAAGTTGTAAAAAAAGCACACAGTATAGAAGATAAGAAGTATATGTTTACTTGGATAGAAAAATAGTTTTGCGTAGAACACCAAGCTTTTTCATAGAGCTTGGTGTTTTAGTTTGTTTTGGTAGGAATTATTATCCAAAAAAGTAAGATTTCCTGTAAAGAATGTAACATAACAGAACTATTTTGTAATAAAATGGACCGTATAAAAACTTGTCAATACCATTTTATTAGTATAATTTTAATCCTTTTCATTTTACTGGAAAAATGCTAGAAGTTCTATTGAATTAGTCACTCCATGAAATCCGTTGATACATAAAGAGTTTTTTAGCATATGGATAATAATTGAAATTATACGTTTTCATTTTCTATATTATTCCTCTAATATTACACAAAACCCGTGGTATGATTTTCGTGTAGCAAGAAAGCAACACAAAAAACTTTCAAGGGGGAAACACACCTATGAAAATCAACAAAAAGTCTATCATCACTGCTGTAACAACTGCAGCTGTACTAACTGCCGCACCATTCGGAATGAATGCTAAAGCGGAATCAAATGCACCGACAAAACCAACTTGTGACTTAACAAACAAAGTCACTTCATTTAATAGTAACAAAGCATTCGCTAACCAAGAAGATGCAAAAGCATTCTTAGATGGTTATGTGAAAGATCTTGAAGAAAAGTACGGAGTAAAAGTTAACTTAAATGGCGCACCATCTGCTGAAGCGGCTGAAAAAGAAGCACCAGAGCAAGAAGCACCTAAACAAGAAGAACAAAAAGAAGCTGAACAAGTAGAAGCTCCAAAAGCTGAAGAAAAAGAAGAAGCTCCAGCTACTGCACCAAAAGAAGAAGCTCAAGCTCCAGCTCAACAACAAGCTCCACAGCAAAATGCTGAAAAACCTGCAACAGAACAAACTGCTGGTGCTGTAAGTGAGTTTGAAAAGAAAGTCGTAGAATTAACTAACGCTGAGCGTGAAAAACAAGGACTAGCTCCACTTGAGTTAGATGAAGAGTTAAGCAAAGTAGCAAAAGATAAATCTAAAGACATGCAACAGAACAACTATTTCTCTCATAACAGCCCGACTCACGGATCTCCGTTTGATATGATGACGAAATACGGAATTCAATACAACACTGCAGGAGAAAACATTGCACAAGGTCAACAAAGCCCTGAAGAAGTTGTGAATGCTTGGATGAATTCTGAAGGTCACCGTGCCAACATCATGAATGAAAACTTCACTCACATTGGTGTAGGTCATGTGGAAGAAGGTAACTACTGGACTCAAATGTTCATCGGTAAATAATATGGATCCATCTCAAAAGGCAGCCATTTGGCTGCCTTTTTTGCGGTAACAAAATGTGAGTTAAAAGTCATTTAATCCTTTCCGTTACTTTTCTTGGCATAACGGTCAATGAAGAAATAAGCTTTTCTAACCCGTTGGACTACTTTATGAATGCTGTTAGGGTTGATACGGTTAATTCCTATATCCTGAAGGAATGCAGAAGTGACAGCCAACGAAGGTAGCAGTTCGTCAGAAACCCATATACTAGCGTCATATTGGATTAAGATCTTTATTTCTCTTTTCAGATCTTCTTTAAAACTTTTGAACACTATAACCAAGTCTGGATATATTCTTTTCTTGGTTTCAAAATCTGCCGTTTCATACCTTTCTAGGAGATCTAAAAGGACGCTGAGCTTTCGTTGGAAATGGCTTATCGAAGAAAACACTTTTTCATTATCGTAATTTGTCATAATAAAACCCCTCTAAAAACAAATTGTTATATGACTAAATTCGACAATAAACTACAAATCCCTTTTATTATTCCTATAGGAATAGGAACTTTTCAGTTTTCCCCTAAATTTTTCTAAGAGACAATAAATATTCTGTATCTTAAGTTCACAGTCTATTTGTCATCTGTGCTTGGAACCTCACGTGTAAGTAGTTAAATGAAAATATACAGAATAATTCATATGCCATTAAAGTGCCAGATTGTTGAGTAACTCGTTCATTACGTAGTAGACATTACTATACAACAAGTGTCTTCACTTTATCTATAAAACCTAAAAAAGACCACCGCTATCTATAGTGGTCTTATCCTGAAGGCAATTAATATTTAGACTTGTAACTTCTAAACGTATGACCTCTCCATAATATGGAAAGAGCTATGATTAATCCAACAATAGAAAAGGACAGTATGATTAATTGAATATCAAATCCTCTAGAAACGAGTATAGTTACACTTGCATAGGCAAGCGGATCAAACCCGTTCATGGCTAAAAAGACGATACTCATGACCCTCCCCATAAAGCGGGGATCAGTGTCTTCTTGTGCTGAAGTGAAAAATGGGATGGATACAAATGTCATGGTAAATCCAATTAAGAACGCTAACGCCGTTAAAATGTACAAATTAGGAATTTGACTAAAAGCTATAGCTACTATTAATGTTGCAACTAAGCCTGCAATCGATGTTAATCCCCTACGGCGTATTTTTACCATACCAATTATTGCTGTACTTATTAGCATTCCAACCCCTAAAGCAGCGTCAATGTAACTAAGATTAATTGGTGTCCCCCCATAAGCTTCTACAAAAATCGGGATTGCAATGGATATCGCTCCAAAGGCAAAAAAGTTTAACGTTATTAATATAAGGATACCTGTAGTTAAAAATCTACTTGCTTTTACATAGGAAATGCCTTCTATGAGATCTTTAAATGGTGTTTGTTTTATTGTATTGACTACAGTACCTTCCTTTATGAAAGGTGGGAACATAAAAAAGGCAGATAACAGAACAAAAATAGATGAGGCTAAATAACCGGATGTCACGCCACCGAATTCCATGACACTCCCAGAGATAATAGGTCCAATAACAAAGCCAATCTGACCCAATCCCTGAATAATAGCATTTGCTTGTTTTATTTGGTTTTTTTGTACTATTTTTGGGATTAATGATGTTCCGGCTGGTCCAGAAAATGCATCTAATGTTCCAAAAACGGACCCCAAAATGATTAGATTAAGAAATGTTAATTGATTTGAATTGTTCATTAAAAATATGATAACTAGCAGAACTCCTTGGATTGAACTCGTACTGAACATTATTGTCGTCTTCTTGAAATTATCAGCAAGAACCCCTCCAAATACCATCATGAGAATACGTGGCACAGTCAAGGCAATAAGAATAATGCCCAATGAACTAGCAGAATTTAATTCAGAAATGACAAACCAAGTTGTTGTCATAAAAAACATACTAAATCCTATTAGCGCCAAAAAGCTCCCGAAAAACAGAAAAATAAAAGTGCGATTCCGAAATAATGATTGTTGTTCCATAGATAACCATCCTCTCAAACTTATTATAGAACTAATCATAAATTGTGACGTAATGTCTTAAGCAAACACTTTCCACAGAAAACATGTAATCGTTAATTTATGTTAATAAAACGATTAACCAGGTGTATTGATTGTGACCTTACGTAACAGTTTATAATTAAGAAAGGTGGTGTTAACATGGAAATGACAATTGGTCAGTTTGCAAAATTAGTAGGTTCAACGGTAAGAACACTAAGATACTACGATAAAATTGAGTTGCTTACCCCAAACAAATTAAATAAAAATGGTCGAAAAGTATATACACTATTAGACTGGGAATTTTTTCAACAAATAATGATTTTAAAACATTTTGGTCTATCATTAAGTGAAATAAAAGAACAAATGACTAATCAAAAGTTTAAAAATCGAGAGTTGTTGCAAGTTCAGAAGCAGTTAATTGAAAAAAAGCAAGCGGAATTAAATGATAAGCTAGAAGTAATTACGAGAATGGAGAGGCTGTACAACATTGAAGGTATTTCTGAGGAAGAATTAGATGAATTTGCTTTTATTATGCTCGATTTATTTAGGAGAGAAAAATCACAAATTCAAATATGGGAAGAATATTTTAAAGGTGACAAGGAGATCTTGAAAGAAATAAAATTGCTTCATGACCCTGGATACAAGGAGAAAATGGATAGGGAGATTTGGTATTTAATTCAAGCGATTAGAGACGTTATTCATACTAATGATTATACCAGCAGTAAAAAAGCACAAGAAATTTTAAGCGAAATGGATAACCTATTTCCTGCGAGTAGAAACCTTTTAAATCTTGTGGATGATGATTATTTTTTAGCTAGGTACAATCATGAGTTTACAAATTATTTTCCTGAAAACATATCTAATTATATTTATAAGGAATTGAAAACATATTATGAGAATAACGGTATTAAAGAGTAGGATAAGACAGGTAACATTAGCATCAAACTAACTAAGTGCTTTCCTTAAAAAACAATATCAACAATCTGGCGTGAAAACCAAAGACGGTGGTGAAATAATGGCTAACAAAAAAGTCAGAGGATTATAACGTAAAGCGAAAAATATGGTAAAAAGAATCGAACAGGAGACAATGAATTTCCCTTCTGATTTTCATAATGGATATTGGCATCTTCATTCACCCGTTGGACAAGGATTTATAGCTTCTAACAAAACTCCAGTGGACATTAAGCGTTTATGTATTCAAGTATTATTGAATAGAGCTGAACATTTAGTTAATGTAAAACCTGATATTTCAAAAAAAAGAAGAAAAAATAGTTGTTGCGGTTGACTTACCGAATCATGGGATTCACAAATAATTGTATTTAAAGGAGAATCTTATTTTAAAACTTTCTTCGACAGAAATGATCACACTCAAAGGTGGATTCCACTGCCTAAAGACAGAAATATAGAACATGAGTGGCAACTAACGGTCCTTTGTCCTTAATAACATGGAGATGCTAGGATTCAAGGTAGAAATTACAGATGAGGAGTATCAATATTTAGGAGAAAACTGGTTTATCAGCGAACTAAATTAAGGTTGTTGCTTACTGAATTAACGGGTTCATTAATTATCATAAAAATATAGAATTTAAGCAATTTGGCGCACCTAGAACTAGGATCTGCGCTTTTTATTAATTATAGTCCAAATGTAATAAAACGTTTGATAATATAGGGATGGAAATGTTCTTTAACTTAATAGCAGGTTATTGTAAATGCTGATGACATAAATAAAAGCCAAACAGACCTTTAAGAGAGGCGATTAAATTGAAAATGGAAATATGTTTCCCTCCCCAACACACTTATCCTTTTGAGATTTACGGTGAGACAAAGAGTATCATTGAGTTTTCTTGTTATATTGATGGTGCTTATACAGATGCCCATGAAGAATTCTTTTGCAACTGGATGGAGAGCCCAGACTATTACCCTATTTATTCACTTTCGGAAATCTTTGATTACCAACAAGCAGAGTACGACGAACTGTTTAAGATGCAGAATATAGAGTTCAATTATATGAAGGGGAGTCGTAAAGATACGTTCTTTGTAAAGGCAATTATCTGCAGCCCTCAGCAATTTAAAGAATATTATCCTTATTTGTACGGGAATGGAAGCATGATGAATTTATCATTATGGTCCTTAAAACAGGACGTATTCAGATTAGAGGAAAGGGAATGTGAGTCACCTTATCCTGTGAAAAGGACTAAAAAAAACCGGACCAGCCTTGTTAAATTAAAGTGGATCACCAATACTCCGATAGTAACTTTAACTAAGAATTCTACTATGTTTTGGGTAGGATATGATGGTGATTATATTACTGCATTCTCAAATAATGACCATTTTTCAACAATAGATTCTCTTCAAAATATAATATCAGAAAAAGTCGAACTTGTGGTTGCTGAGTATGAGTGGGAGTAGTGTTATCCAAATTCAGCTCTAGTTAAACTAATGAGATCCTGAAGCATGGATTAAGCGCTTAGTGTATTGAAAGTTGAGATATATGAGTTTAATTCACATAATTGCTTTTATTGTTGGGTTTGTAATTTTAGGCTTAATACTGAATGAAATAGTTAAATGAAATTTACCAAGCTAAGGAGGGTAAGTATGGAAGGCTCTTGGGAAGGGTTTTTAGATTTAATTGGTTTAAATCAAGATATTAGACAGAAAGCTGAGTTAAAGACATTAATTGAATTCCCATTAGCAAAACCCAAAACAGCCTTGTTAATAAGCTTATTTGAATCCATAACAACTATTTATGGCTCCGAAAAATGCACGATTCTTTGGTGGTATGAACCGAGCAATATTAATGGTAAAAATATAAGTAATCCATATACGGAAGTCATTAGCAAAGATGATCTGAAATATTTACAGGGTATATGGCAAAGAATTGCTGGTGATTATATTTTGTTTTTGCCAGAAGAATTCAATGCAAAGATAGTTACCAGTGATGAAGAAGAGTTTATTGGAGTCTGCTTAATCAAATACTCTCAACTGTTATTAAAAACTCCTGATGCAAACGAAGTATTGTATTTACGTATAAATGAATGAATTTTCTTATTAAGATAGAAGGTAGCGATTGTTCAAATTTGAAGAATTAATCTAGGCAAGGTGACCAGATGAGAAGAAACAAATATTTTTGTCCATGCTGTGGTTATAAAACATTAAAAACTAAACCACCTGGAACTTTTGAAATTTGTGATATCTGTTTTTGGGAAGATGACGATTTACAATTTAAAAATCTTGATTATGCAGGCGGCGCAAATGAATTTTCTTTACGGCAATATCAAAAAGGTTTCTTAGAAGGACGTTTCATTAATCGAGGACCTAGTGAAAAAGATGAGCGTAAACCGAACTGGAAACCATTTAATCTTATTAAATAAAACATCGATCTTCAGCAATCGGACGCAATCCTGTAACAAGAATCAGCGCTCATTTCTCTTTGGGCCAGGATAATAGTACTTATTGTAGGAATTTTTTGATTATGAAATAATTGTTATTAAATAATCGAGGGGACATAGTATGAAATACATAGAATTTGGTTTAGGCAATACGTGGTTAATTAGGACAGAAACAGAGTTAGAAGATGGTACTGAATATGAGAAGAAAGGGATCAAAGGACCAGTGAAAATCCACTCTTTTTATATGAGACTTTGGATTGGTAATACCGTTTTCATATTGGATTTAAGAGAAGGTATTAAACGTGTAAAGAAAAGTAGAAAAGAATTTAAATTTATTTTAGGATTAATTAGTTATTAATTACCATAATGAACAGAACTGACTGGGAGCAATTGCTTTGGAAATCGCTCTCTACACAAGAGTTGGATATACTTTTATACATTTACACACTAGAGGTGGAAATTTCATGCGAATGAAACTGAAAAATGAAAACTTGCTTGAGGTTAGGAATTATAGAAAAGAAGACTTTGTACATATCAATAAACTAAATGAAGATGAAAAGTGGAATAACCTCGTTGAAAACAAGGAGAGTACAAAGGAAGCATGGAATAATTCAAATATTGCTTATGTGGCAGAAATAAATGGACAGTTGGTTGGATATATAAGAGGCCTTACAGATAAATCTATCACATTGTTCCTTTGCGAAGTATTAATAAGTCATAATTATCGAGGATTAGGCATTGGAGCAATAATGCTTAATTATGTTCATAGTTTATACCCAACGACTAGAATGGAAATGCTAGCAAACAGTACATCGCGTTCTTTTTATGAGCAAAAAGGTTATAGAACATTTTATGGTTTTAGAAAGACATATAAAGAGTAATTGAGAGTTATTCACTAAACAATCGGGCGCTATCGTGTAACAAGGTCAGCGCCTATTTTTCATTCTTATGTGATCGAGGAAAGGAAATTGGTAATGTAAAAAGAGGAGTATATAAGCTATTCAACGAAATAAGGTTTTATGTGAGTTCTATACTATGCACAATAAAAAGAAAATCACGTAGGAGAGCAGAGTTAAATAATAGTCAAAAGGAGGTTTGAAATTGAAACAAGCTTTGTTAGTTATTGATGCGCAGCAAGAATTAATTAATGGTAATCAGAATGAAACAAGTGTTTTTGAAAAGGAAAAGCTAGTAAAGAATATTAATTTGGTTATAAAAAAGGCGTTAGAATCCAATTCTTTAGTGGTTTTTATGAGAGATAAAGATGTAGCAGGAGGCGAAGGCAAAGGATTTCAAGTACATGAGGATATTATAGTACCTACGGAGTCAAAAACATTTGATAAAAAAGCAACAAATTCGTTTTATGGAACTCCATTATTAAATTATCTAAAAGAAAGTAAGATAGAACATCTAGTTATTATGGGTTGCAAAACAGAACATTGTATAGATACAGCTGTAAGAGCTGCTACAGTCAATAATTTTGATGTCACTTTAGTTCAGGACGGTCATTCAACCACTGATTCCTCAACTTTAACTGCCGAACAGATTATCAAGCATCATAATGAAATTCTTGATGGCCATTATAATGTCGACCATTTTTCTGATGTTAGAAGTGCACAAGAAGAATTATTTCAACCTAGGCATAATGATTACCGATAAGGACAATAGGAATTGGTTATTCAGTAATCGGGCGCTATCCAGGAACAAGGACTAGCGCTCATTTTATTTTTATCTGGATGTAGAATAACATATTGTAGGAATTTATAAATTATGAAATGATTGTATTAAGTTATAGGGCAACATTCCAGTAATAAGAACTATATGTTACAAATGAGGTGTAAGAGATGGTTAGAAGAAGATAGTTAGCCTCCTTAATTAGATGTTGTTTTAATTCTGGAGGCTAACTAAATATATAGGAGTTGTATTAATTATGAAGCAAAACAAATATGATGATATGAATTTCTTTTCTGCATATAAAAAAATAGAGCGTTCAGTTAAAGGACTTGAAGGAGCGGGAGAATGGCATGTATTAAAAGAGCTTTTACCCTCACTCGAGAATAAAAGTGTACTGGATTTGGGATGTGGTTTCGGTTGGCATTGCCGTTATGCTCTTGAACAGCAAGCAAGGTCTGTTATTGGAGTAGATATATCTGAAAAGATGCTTCAACAAGCTCGTGAAATGAATAATGATCCTTTAATATCATACATTAAGATGCCAATTGAAGACATTAATTTTTCCCACTCTCAATTTGATGTTGTCATTAGTTCTTTGGCTTTTCACTATATAGAGTCCTTTGAAACAATCTGTAAAAAGGTCTTTGATTGTCTAAAGCCTGGAGGTTCTTTTGTGTTTTCAATTGAGCATCCAATTTACACGTCTCGGAATGACCAAGATTGGTATTTTGATGACAAAGGGAATCGTCTGCATTGGGCTGTTGACAATTACCAATTAGAAGGATTACGTGAAACAACATTTCTTACTGATAACGTTATAAAATACCATCGTACATTTTCAACTTATATCAACGACTTAATTATTGCTGGTTTTAATATAAAGAAAGTTAAAGAACCAATTCCATCTGAAGAAATGATAGAAAGTATTCCTGAAATGAAAGACGAACTCCGTAGACCTATGTTCTTAATAATCTCAGTTGAAAAATAAATGTTTATCTAACGTTCCTACTTGTTGTAGAGGCGTTTTTCTAATTCAACTAAAGGGCGCGTTTGCAGAACAAGCAGCCTCCCCTTGTTTCAAAAAAGAACAGGTTAGTGCAAAAAGAGCTGGAAAAACATTCTTTTACTTAGTCTGGGTATAGTTAGGGATTTGGAGGTAAAGTGATGAACTTTTTTGATTGGAAAATAGAAATGGTAGAAAGTTTAAAACCGTATATAGATATTGAAAATAAAAGAATGGCTATTCTCACTAATGAAGATGATGAAATTCATATAGCTTTAGAATTTGATGAAAACAATAATTTAGTTATGCACCCAAGATGGAATATAAACATTACTATATTGGGTGACAAACATTTAAAATTCACTACAAATTCATAAAGTTTATTTTCAAGTAACAGTAACAAGAGTTGAACATTGTGATTGCTACGGGAATTTCTTTGTTCTTCTTAAGTTACTCGATAATTCGTAAGGTTTTAGGTGGAAATGATTATTCTAGGAAGAAAACGCAGATATTATGATACATCAGCATATTCCTTTTAGGTGAATGGGGGTATTTATATCTGCAACTTAATTGGTTTTGGGATTGGTTTATTATTCATATTATTCGGTGGATTATTCTTATATTTAAATACAAAAGATGATCCAAAATCTTTAAAGCTAATTTCTCTTTTATCTTTTGAAGGTGGAGCAATACTGTTAGGTTCATTAATTATTTTAATGACTATCCTTCCTATCCTGGGTATTGGAACTGGAACGTGCAAAAGTGATTTCTTCAATTAACTAGGAGCGATTGTTGAATAAGAATAATACAGTGAGTGAGAACTTGGATATAAACCAAGTTCTTTTTTATAGCCTATAAATCAGTTTTGGTAATACCTAAAACACCGTCTTTTGTACTTTAATTTGTATTCGTATTTACAATCTAATTTGCAAACCTACAATAATTATTTCACCCTTGCAAATCCACCTACATTTCTAGTCTCATTTTAGTGTGTATTTCCATAGTAAACATTGATATAACAACAAAAAAAGAGCATCAAATTTTATTGCAATTTGATGCACATTTATATTACACCTTTAATGCTTGTACTCTAAAACTGAACTACTTATCCTCTTGGCTCTGGGTAATTTACTGATAATTCCCTATACCTCTTCAGGTGTGATTTAAGCTGTTCCCACTCTAAACGTAACCGGTTACTAAGCTGCGGAGAGAGTCTTTTTGATGTATCTGTTCTGTAGGATGTATAATCGCCATGCTAGTCCTACTGCTCCTGCAGCTAATCCACATATTAAACCGATCCAATATCCGAAAGCACCGAATTCCGTATAATTAGCCAATAGGAAACCAATTGGCAGACCAATAAGCCAATAGGATACAAAGGCAAGCATGAAAGTGACATTAACATCTTTATACCCTCTCAAAGCACCTTGTATTGGTGCAGCAATGGCATCAGAAAGTTGAAAGAAAATGGCGTATAAAAGAAAAGCGGTGGTTAATGCAATAACCTCAGGATCTTTTGTGTACAAATATGCGATTTCTGTTCTGAAAAAATATAGGAAGACCGCACAGATAGAGGAAAGTAGAACTGCAGATACAACCCCCATAAAAGTGTACTGTTTAGCGTCTTTAATACGCCCCGCTCCAATTTCAAAACCAACCAAAATGGTAAGGGCCATAGATATACTCAATGGAATCATATAGAGCAAGGAAGCAAAGTTAAGGGCAACCTGATGAGATGCAATCGTTACGGTATCAAATGAGCTCATCAGAAGTGTGACAGCTGAAAAGATACTTGTTTCAAAGAAAATGGAAAGTCCTATTGGTACACCAATAAGTAAGATTTCCTTCCATTTGGAAAGGGAAACTGGATAAAGCTTCTTAAATAAGGGATATCCCGTAAAGGGACTTTTTTTAAGGACGATATATAACGAAATAAAGGTGATCAGCCAATAAGTTAATGCTGAAGCAATACCTGCACCGATTCCACCGAGTGCTGGGAGTCCGAGTTTACCGAAAATCAATAAGTAGTTCAACAGAACATTTATCGGTAAAGAAAGCAGGGTTATGATCATGGATGTTCTGGTATGCCCTAACGCGTCGATAAAACATCTCAAAACGGTATGAGCAAATAAAGGGACAATTCCAAATCCAAGTGCTACGAGATAATACTTGGCTACATGTCTTACTTCTGATTCCAGACTCATGGCTGAAAGTATCGGATTAAGGGAAATTGCCCCGATGCCGATGACAACTACACTCATGGCAACAGCTACATACATGCCTTGAGTAATGGAAAAGGGGACATCATCCGTATTTTTTGCTCCGACCAATTGTGCCACTATCGGTGTAATGGAGAGTAAAATGCCACTTAGTCCAGTGTAGACAGGCACCCAAAGTCCTGCTGCAATGGCCACTCCGGCCAGGTCACTTGCTCCAACATTTCCCGTCATCATGATATCAAACAGATTCATGGAGAAAAGTCCGAGCTGCGTAATTAGAATGGGGACGACAATTTTGATGAATATATGTATACGCTCTTTATAGGAAAACGCTTGATGCATATCTTGCCACGACCTTCATTTTTGGAATGATGAAATTAATAATGAAAGGATTATAACATATTATTTTTATTTAGAGTGCAGAAATAATTTATTCGAATTTTTTTGATTATATGAAGATCTTTCTTCCTATGTAAATGTGTTGACACATATCTGTTATGCTACTAGAATAGGTATATATTAAAACTACATACTCACAAGCCCAATCAAAGGGGAGTAGCTATGAGAACGATATTGCCGTCATGACGTGACTGAATTAATCAGCACCGGCTTTATCGGCAACGACGATGTTGTTAGCAAGACCTTTGCCTAAACTGGAAATTGGACAGTTCTAGGTAAAGGTCTTTTTATGTGTTCGTAAAAAGCCTTTACCGATTTCCAGGTAAGGCTTTTGTTATGTTAAAAGGAGAGAAAACCATGGAATTATCATTATTATTGGAATACGGCTGGGTTCTTCTTGTCCTGATTGCACTTGAAGGTATCTTGGCGGCTGACAACGCACTAGTACTAGCAATTATGGTAAAACACCTCCCGGAAGAGGCACGAAAGAAAGCACTATTTTACGGTCTGGCAGGAGCACTTGTTTTCAGACTTGGATCCTTATTCGCAATCTCATTCTTAGTGTCTATCTGGCAGGTGCAAGCACTTGGAGCTGCTTACTTGCTGTTTATCGCACTCAACCACATTTGGCGAAGATATGCTGTGGCCAGGGTGGAGCATGCTGCCGCTGTTGACAAGCCCAAAAAACAAGCAGGCTTTTGGATGACGGTTTTTAAAGTGGAAGTGGCGGATATTGCCTTTGCGGTTGATTCCATCTTGGCGGCTTTTGCATTAGCGATGACGTTGCCAAAAACAAATCTTCCTGATATTGGAGGAATTGATGGAGGACAATTTATCATTATCTTCCTTGGTGGGTTCATTGGGGTGGTCATAATGCGTTTCGCGGCTACGATGTTTGTTAAGCTGTTGCAGGAAAGACCAAGTTTAGAAACGGCAGCATTCTTGATTGTCGGTTGGGTAGGGTTTAAATTGGCGATTTACACATTAGCGCACCCTAGTGTCGGAGTACTTCCATACCATTTCCCGCATAGCCCACTATTTAAAGCGATGTTCTGGATTGTTTTGATCGGTATCGCTGTCGGCGGTTGGATTGTATCAGGTAAGAACAAAGTCGTTCAAGAAGTGGACAGCATTAAGTAAAATAAACCTTTTCACTTCAAGAAAAATGGAATAGTTGATATAATGTACTAGGCTGTTGACAAACTATTGTCAGCAGCCTTTTTCACTCTCGTAATAATAAATCAATACTCCACATAAATTGTGAGATACTAAAAGTATTATGGAAAAAGGAGACGGAAATGTGTTAAAAATAGATCAGTTACCAAAAGAAATTCAAGAAAAAATCAAAAGTAATAAAGATTCGAATATGGAAAGTTCCCTTATTGGAACAGCAGGATATACGGCAACAGACAATACTATATTATTTGATTGCATCATTGCCTTAGCGATGGGGAAGAACGTTCTTTTGAAAGGTCCTACAGGTTCGGGAAAGACAAAATTGGCCGAAACGTTATCTTCCATCTTTTATCAACCTATGCACAGCATTAACTGTTCAGTGGACCTCGATGCAGAGGCTTTACTTGGTTTTAAAACTATACATAATGTTGATGGAAAAGCTTCGATTGAATTTGTACCAGGACCTGTCATCAAGTCGATGAAACAAGGTCATTTGTTGTATATAGATGAAATTAATATGGCAAAACCTGAAACATTGCCTATTTTAAATGGAGTATTGGACTACCGGAAAACAATCACAAACCCTTTTACAGGGGAAGTTGTTAAAGCAGAGCAGGACTTTGGCGTCATAGCAGCTATCAATGAAGGGTATGTGGGAACGGTCCCACTTAATGAGGCATTGAAGAACCGGTTTGTGGTCGTGGATGTCCCGTATGTGCAAGGAGATATTTTACTCCAAGTGTTAAATAGTCAATCCCGTTTGAATGATGAAAAACTGTTGAAGAAGTTTGTGACATTATCATCCGACCTTATTGCTTTGGTGGAAAATGGAAACCTATCTGAAGAAGCGGCCTCTGTCCGTGCACTATTAGACACGTGCGACCTTAGTGTGTACTTGCCACCAATCCGTGCAATCAAGCGTGGAATTGTAGAGAAGTTGGAAGATGATAGAGAAAAAGCAGCTATCTTGAATATCGCACAAACTTTGTTTGAATGAGGGATTTATATTGAGACCAATCGTTTTTAATGATAAGAAGATCGACTCATTCCTGTTTATGGAGCTATCCGACTTAGCTACTTCACTTTCTAAGAAAAAAAATTTAGAGGTGGAATACGCATTCAAGTCGTACTATGATCCTTACAATAATAAGCTGTTTATCAGCCTTTTCTGGGACAATCACCCACCATACGAGAAATTGCACGGTATGAAAAGTGATGTCTATTTACGCAGCATCGGTTCTGTACCGCATACGGATTACCAAGTAATCCATGAACTATTTCAATTTATAAAAAAAACTCATTTGAGCAGTTTTTGCCGCCAGCTGTTCATGCTTCTTGAAGACTTGAGGCTTGAGGAATACTGCAAAAGGGAACGACCTGGTACAACCAGGACGTTTCTAATCAGAAGAGCCGAGTATCGAAAGTACTTTAGAAGCCAGTTAAAGGTAAATGCCGAAAGAAACATCTTGACTGATGCACTATTCAACCTGCTTTACCTACTGTTGACTACAGATAATCCGTTGGAGGAAGTACCATCATTGAATAAGGATCTTGACCTTGCGCTACCTTTTTTAAGAGATGAAGCTTCCAAATGTTATGCCGCAAAAAACACCAATGAGATCCTCAGAAGCATAAAGCTTATCGTGGAGGTTATGGAAGAACTGTTGGAAAAGGACATGTTGAACACGTATTTCTTCCTTCCCGATTTCACGGAGAAGATTGAAGAAGAGACAGGACCAACTTTCGATGAGATGAAACGTAAAAGTGAGCTGAAAAATGACGATATAAAACAGAAGGATAATGAAGATGACGATGAGGATGTCCATGAAGACAAGCTTCCGACTTGGCATCGTGAATCGGAGAGCAACAATAAGAGCTTCCTCCAATTCGATATGGAACAGGGGACAAAGACAGACTTGATGGGAGAAGGGGTACGAGAAGGTGAGGACGGAGACCAGGCGATGGGCTTCGTTCAAGGAGAGAGTCAACAGACAAATAGAAACGACTATTCCAAGCTTGAAGCGCTGGATGTGTTAAACGATTCAAAAAAAGAAGGAGGAAGCGGCGCTGAATTTGGGAAAGAAAACAAGTACGCCTATCCTGTCTTTTTGAAACCTGACGTTGTTTCTAAAGAACAAAATCTTGAATATGAAGAATATAAGCAGTTTGTTGCTTCCTATCAAAAGAAGCTAAAGCAGTTGATTCAGAAAACGTTAGAACACAAAAAAATCCTGCCAAGAAGTGATCTTCCATTCGGCAGACTCAGCAAGAAACTCATCCCTTGGTTCACAGATGACAATCCAAGAGTCTTCTATAAAAAAGATAATCCTTCGATTGAAATTGATGCAGTGTTCTCGCTATTGGTCGATTGTTCGGCATCTATGTTCGATAAAATGGAGCAGACCAAATATGGCATTACCCTTTTCCATGAAGCATTGAAATCGGTATTTGTTCCTCATGAAGTGGTTGGATTCTGGGAGGACACCAATGATGCGACCTCAACAAGCCAACCGAACTATTTCAAAACAGTTATTGATTTCTCTTCCAGCTTACGACCTGCTTCAGGTCCTGAGATCCTACAGTTGGAACCTGAAGAGGATAATAGGGATGGTTATGCGATCAGGCATATGACCAAGAGACTTGTGCACCGAAGCGAAAAGCAGAAGTTTCTACTTGTATTCTCAGATGGAGAACCAGCAGCGATGGATTATGAGAAGAACGGGATAGTAGATACCCATCAGGCGGTCATGGAAGCAAGAAAGAATGGCCTTGAAGTCATCAATGTGTTTTTGGCCAATGGTGAAATAGATGAGGGGCAAGTAAAAACCATTCAAAACATGTATGGAAAGTACAGTATTCTAGTTCCAGATATTGAAGAACTACCTGATGTACTCTTTCCATTATTAAAAAAATTATTGTTGAAAAGTTTATAAAACAGGTAGTTAGGCTAACTCTAAGGTATATGGAGTTAGCCTCTTTTTATCGGGAGTGAACATTTATGAATTTTAATATAAGACCTCAAGCGCTTTTCAATACAAGTATCATTCTTTTTTTACTATTCCTATTGGTGGCAGGTTTAACATTGGTTGAGGGAGTCGCTTCTTGGGACAGTATGATTGGAGAAAGTGTATACAGGTTTGCAGCGATGGATCGATTCTTTATTTTTTTATCATTTATCGGATCAAGACTGTTTTTTTATCCTGCTCTAATCACCATTTCAATCGTTCTATTTTATAAGAAAAAATGGGCATTTGCAGGATTCCTATGGTGTAACCTAGTTGGCGTTCGCCTTTTAAATACATTTTTGAAAAGCATATTTACGAGGGAAAGGCCAGCATTGGACCACATTGTTGAAGCTGGGTATTACAGTTTCCCTAGTGGACATGCCATGAATTCGATGGCATTTTTTGGTGCACTTGCCATCATGGTATTTTTAAAGGTTAAGATTGATTGGATTAGGAGAGCGGTCATTGCTACCTGTCTATTATTGATTTTCCTGATAGGACTGAGCAGGGTATATCTAGGTGTTCATTACCCGTTAGATGTTCTTGGTGGCTTTTTTATGGGAGCATCATGGCTACTTTCGATTACTGCAATATTAGTAAAAGCGGAACAGAAGAATAGAAAATTGTTTTCTTTCCATAATAATGGGTAAATATGATACATCTGGTAAAAATAACTTTACATACTTTAAGGAGTTGAATGTTAATGGAATGGTTAGAGAAGAAGCCAATGATTGCAGTAATGAGTATTGTATTGACAGCAGGGATTGTCGCGGGTTGCGGGACAAATAATGATTTATCTGCACCACCGGAAAATGCACCTGCTCAAAATCAGGCTACAGGTACAGAAGATGAAACAAACCAAGGGACACAAACGGATGAAGAACAGGGAGGAACAGGTCACAGTTTTACCAAGTTCGATCTTGAAGTGGAATATGATAAAGACGTCAAATACGAAGCGGAATACGAATCAGAAGGAAACGGAGAGGCTGAAATCGAGGATGATTTAAATGAAGTTTCCCTTAAAGGGGACGAGGCATACACCGAGCTTTCCCCTCTAATGGAGCAGTTGAATTTCGATAGCAGCTCAGACGACCAGGAAGTCATGACACAAGTATTGGAAGTGTTCGGGCTCCAGGATGACTATAAAGAGTTTGAATTGGAAGTCACTTTTGAAGATGGTACAAAAAAGAAATACGAAGATAAACGATAAATCATACAAACACTTGGAGAATGGGAATTCCTGATTCAAGTGTTTTTGTACGTTAAAATAAGTTAGGTAGGTAGAAATTTCGAGTGGCGAATGAATTCGTTCCATGATATAGTTGTTCTTACAACGACCAAGCGAACGGAGAAAAGTATATGTGGAAAAATCGTAATGTATGGATTATTTTAATAGGTGAGTTTATAGCAGGGTTAGGTCTGTGGACAGGTATTATAGGAAACTTGGAATTTATGCAGGCTTTGGTTCCTTCTGACTTTGCCAAGTCACTCATCCTGTTTGCAGGGCTTCTGGCTGGAGTGATGGTAGGGCCGATTGCCGGACGGGTGATAGATTCTTCAAGTAAAAAAAGAGTGATGTTGATTTCAGGTTTTGGACGGATGGTCAGTGTTGTGTTTATGTTCATGGCGATTGAATACCAGTCCATTATCTTCATGATTGTATTTATGATTGCCATCCAGATATCAGCAGCCTTTTATTTCCCTGCATTACAGTCTTCTATCCCGATGATTGTAAAAGATAAGGATTTATTGGAAATGAACGGTGTCCACATGAATGTATCCACGGTTTCAAGAATTGCCGGTACAGCGTTAGCCGGAGCAATGCTTGTGGTAATGAGCTTGACATCTTTATATATGGCTTCCATGGTCGCATATGGAATTCTGTTTGCATTAACTTTTCTACTGAACTTTGAAGATGCCTCTAGTATGGAGAAAGTGGAAGGGAAGGGCAAGAAGGCAGGGAGTTTCAAAGAGGTGTTACCAGTATTAAGAGAAACACCAATTGCTCTAACTGTTTTGATACTCACCTTTATTCCGTTTCTATTTATTGGCGGATTCAACTTGATGGTCATCAACATCAGTGAAATACAGGATGATCAAACCATCAAAAGTCTAATCTATACCATTGAAGGAATCTGTTTTATGATAGGTGCATTTTTCGTAAAACGAATATCCAATGATAGAAACATGGTTCCATTGATGTTTGGATTTGTCACATTAATTGCAATATCCCACTTGAGTCTATATTTTGCTGATATTAAATGGGTGACCTTATTTTCTTTTGGTCTGTTCGGTTTGGCAGTCGGCTGCTTCTTTCCAATTGCAGCGACCATTTTCCAGACGAAGATTCCAAAAGAGTATCATGGCAGATTCTTTTCATTCCGAAATATGCTCGACCGTGTATTGTTCCAAGTGGTACTGCTCGGTACGGGGCTCTTTCTTGACACCATCGGGCTTCAGATGATGGCAATCGTTTTTGGACTATTATCCTTAACCTTAATATTGTTCTATGGTTTAAGACTGTTGCGTCAGCCTGTTGCAATAGCCCAACAAAAAACACCGTAACTGGTGTTTTTTTCTTTTCAATAAAGGGAATGTCCAATAAAGAGTGAATATATAAAAGAGTATTATCTGACATTTTGCTAGGAGGGAAAAGAATGAAACAATATTCAATGTACATAAACGGTGAATGGGTAAACACCGATGAAGTGATTGAGGTGACCAATCCTGCAACAGGTGAAGTGATCGGTACGGTACCAAGCATCTCTGAAAAACAACTAGAAGAAGTGGTCCAATATGCAAATGAAGCCTTTCAAACATGGAGAAATTATACAGCATATGAGCGGGCCGATTTATTGAACAAATGGTTTATGCTATTGGAGGAAAATAAAAAGCTGATTGCCGAAACCTTAACAAAAGAACAAGGGAAACCATTCCGGGAAGCACTTGGAGAAGTAGGGTATGCCAATAGTTTTGTAGAATGGTATAAGGAAGAAGGAAAAAGAATCTACGGGGAAACCATTCCTTCCTCTTCAAAAGATAAGCGAGTCCTAATACAGAAACAGCCGGTTGGTGTTGTGGCGGCCATTACACCATGGAATTTCCCTGCTGCTATGATTACAAGAAAAGTGGCTCCTGCCCTTGCTGCAGGGTGTACGGTTATTGTAAAGCCTGCAGGTCAAACTCCACTCACTGCACTGTTGTTAGCGAAATATGCAGATGAGGCAGGGATACCAAAAGGAGTCCTTCAGGTTGTAACAGGAAAATCCAGTGTGATCGGCGAGTCCTTGATGAAACATCAGGATGTGAAGAAGCTGACTTTCACGGGCTCCACGGAAATTGGGAAGAAACTGATGGAGCAAGCGGCACATACCGTTAAAAAGCTATCATTGGAACTTGGAGGGCATGCCCCGTTCATAGTCTTTGAGGACGCTGACCTAGAAAAGGCAGCGAAAGGGCTTGTTCAATCAAAATTCAGAAATGCAGGCCAAACATGCATTTGTGCTAATAGAATCTACGTGCAAGAGAGTGTTGCAGAGAAGTTCACCTCCCTCTTTGTTAATGAGGTGTCCAAATTGAAAGTAGGCAACGGTATGGAACGAGGCATTGACCTTGGACCACTGATTGATGAAGATGCCCTTGATAAAGTGAAGGAACACCTAAATGACGCGAAAGGGAAGGGTGCTTCTGTTGCGTATGGTGGAGAGGTGAAGGATAGAACGTTCATGGAACCAACTGTTATCACAGGTGTCAATGATGACATGCAATGTATGCAGGAGGAAACCTTTGGGCCGCTTGCGCCTATTTCAACTTTTAAAGACGAAGAAGAAGTTATACAACGAGCAAACAACTCGCCATATGGTCTTGCAGCTTATGTATTTACGGAAAAAATGTCAAGAATTTATCGCGTAACCGAAGGCCTGGACTATGGTATCATCGGTGTTAATGATGGCGGGCCTTCTATCGCACAAGCCCCTTTCGGCGGACTGAAAGAAAGTGGAATAGGGCGTGAAGGTGGACACCACGGCCTGGAAGAATATCTTGAAGTGAAATATGTTTCAATTGGAATTTAACTCCTATACTGAGAACCCTTGATCATAAGTATCAAGGGTTCTTTTTAGCTGTGGATTGGAGCAAATGGCGAAGACTCCAGCGGGGGAGTAGCGACAATCTTGAGACCCCTCAAGCGTTTGCGAGGAGGCTCAAGGTCGCCCCGCGGAAAGCGCAGCCATTTGAGGAAAGGAACAGCGGTGATTAACCAAACCACTAAATTATTTAGCTATAAAAGAACCTGCGGTTTCTGCTGGGTTCTTCTTACTTTTAGAGTCTATACTCAACCGCTTTACAACAAAACATTTCGTATTCTATCTGTTATCCTATATAATAAGTTATACATAAATGAAACCTTTTGCTTAGAGAATCGTAAGTAAAGGTACAGATTATGAAATTTCTCAAGAAGGTGAGGAATGAGAAAATGAAACGGTTTATGCTGCAGAGCTTCATTGTAATAGTTTCCTTCAATTTAGCGGTTGTAGGTTTTTTTATAGCATTTCTATTGACGGGTAACCAACTTCAATTAGGGGTATTGGGCGCTTTTGCTGGATTTCTTCTCAGTTATTGGGCATTCAAAAGGAAACTCCTCCCAAGCAATGATTTAGAGAAGATTGAACGGAAAGAAAAAAAGTATGTTCTTGCTCAATTGCGGGAAGCAAAGGAAAAAGCAAAGAAAATCAACAACTCCAGATTCAGGGTCCGATCCATCTTTGTCTATCAGACCATCACAAAAATTTCAAAGATCTCAACCAAAATCATTAAAATGGTGGAAAAGGAACCTGTTCGTTACAGAACCGCACAAAATTTTTTCCATCAACATCTGGATTCATCAGCAATTATTACAGAAAAATATGTACATTTATTAAATCAGCCGGTACGCAGCCATGAAGTTTCACTAGCACTTCGCGAAACAGAACAAGCATTGAAACAATTGGAGCGGAACATGGAAAAAGAGATGATGTCGGTCCTATCCGGTGATATGAATCATCTGAATACGGAAATACGGCTAATGAACCAAACCAACTTTCAACAAATCGAGTCGAATAATAAAATTATAGATAAGAAGTAGCTTATGGGGTGATTGATAATGAATAATAATAATAAATCAAAAGAACAAGTAAAAGAACAGCTCAAAGAAAACACCTTAAATGACCTCTTGAGCAATCCATTTTCCACTCCCAAGATGGAAAATGAGATGATACCTCATCAGGAAACAGAAACAGAAGAGCAGGCTCCACTTAAAAAAGAAAAAGTGATGGACTCCTTATCAGAGGAATACAAGGCACGCGCTTTGGAAATTGCAAAACAAATAGACCCTAATGATCAGCAGGCAATCTCCTCCTACGGGATAACTGCCCAGAACGAGCTTTCTACTTTTTCAAACTCTATCCTTTCCCACGTGCAGGCAAAAGATGCCGGACCAGTGGGGGAAGTCGTGTCAGATTTGATGAGGAAGATCAAAGAAGTAAAACCTGGGGAACTGGAACCTCAAAAGAAAGGCTTTTTTGGAAAGCTCTTCGGAAATGTGAACAACTCTGTCCAGCAGTTATTCGCAAAATATAGAAAAATCGGTTTTGAGATTGATAAGATTTCTGATCAGTTGGAAAGCTTTAAGAAAGTTCTTCAGCGTGACAATATTATGCTCGAATCCCTGTATGATAAAAACAAAGATTATTTCCAGGCATTAAACATCTACATTGCAGCAGCTGAACATAAATTTGATGAAATACAAACAACCATCATCCCGGAGCTTGAGCGAAAGGCACGGCAAACGAATGATCAGATGGATGTACAAGCAGTAAGTGACATGATGCAATTTGCAGATAGACTTCAAAAACGAACACATGATTTAAAAATCAGCAGGCAGATCACCTTACAGATGGCTCCACAGATCAGAATGATTCAGCATACTAACCAAACATTGGTGGAAAGAATTCATTCTTCCATTCTTACTGCGATTCCATTGTGGAAAAATCAGCTTGTTATTGCAGTATCCTTGTATAATCAGCAAAAAGCGGTAGATACACAGAAGAATGTCTCTGAAACCACCAACGAATTGCTTCTTCGTAATTCCGAAATGCTGAAACAGAATACCATTTCTGCTGCAAGGGAAAATGAAAGAGGACTCGTTGACATTGAAACACTGAAGAAAACACAAGAGAACTTGATCGAAACCTTAGAAGAGACCCTGCAGATCCAGCAGGAAGGCCGTGAAAAACGTCATCAAGTCGAAGTGGAGCTTGTTCAAATGGAAAACGACCTGAAAAATAAGTTGCTAGAAGTCCGTTCCAAAGCAAAGAGAGACTAATCCTCCCAGTGATAATTATTTACTTTCTTGCAAAGAAAATTAATATTACTTTCAAATAAAAACAAGAGGGAATCAAGCACTCCCTCTTGTTTTTTATTTCTTCTTATACCTGTTATCTAGATGTTGGGAAAACACGTTGAACCATTTCCGTAAACTCATCAAAAATGCCTCGGATAGGACGACCGTCACGAACATCATTTGTATATCCTTCCATACGGTCAACAAATTCAGGGTTTACGGAAACATATACATTACGGATGTTACCATCTGATTGACGAACTTGATTCGCAATTTTCTCTTCCACTTCTTTGCTTAATTCCGTATTTTTAGGACCTTCTAATACAGCGGCAACATAGGCGTTACGGTTAGTAACTAAAACATTACTGCTCTTCACTTCATTAAGATCTGTAATTCGTTTGGATGCCTCGTCTGCAACCTCCAGGCGTGGCTCGTTCGTTTCATTGACACGTCGAGGATTGACGCCGTCTCTTCTTACATTTTCTGTATAACGCCCCATGTTATCATAATTGACATTAAGCGCATCATCTGTATTATTTCGTCTTGCCGTTCCATAATCATCCACATTCCCACAGCCAGTTGCAAGCATTGTGAGAGCAAGTCCTGTAACAACAATACCTTTGATCTTCATTTACCTAAACACCTCTTTCTTAGCATTTACCGTTATGTTTTGACATTAAGAGATGAATTATACGATTTTTTGTTCATAATAAGGTAAGATGGTTAAGAAAGTTAAAAAAGCATTGTAACAATAGTTTTATTTTTGAGGATGATTCATATGGTAAGTTTTGAAAAAGATAAGTATTTGTCATTTTACGGTCTTGAACAGTGGTCTTCCATTCATGAAAGTGCTCGAATCTATCATGAAAATCTTGAAGTTTTTTGCCAATCCTTTGTACCTCAAACGAGAAAAGGACTAATAACCATCGTCCATGGCTATCTTGATCATTCTGGGGCCTTTACAAAACTGATTGATTTTTTATTGTCTGAAGGTTATGGAATTGTAACATTTGATTTACCGGGACATGGCCATTCCTTTGGCGAGCGAGGAGATATCAATGATTTTAATGACTATACAGCAGCACTACATGCCGTACAGTGTCATTTTAGAGAACAAGGTTTAAACGATACGAACTGGTCTGTTATAGGACATAGCACAGGAGCTGCAATTGTTCTAAATTCTATCAACAGTGGAAGAAGTTCTTTCAACAAAACAGTCATGGTTGCGCCTTTAGTACAACCATATTGGTGGTCTTTTTCGAAAATTGGTGTTAAAATCATTGGGAAGAAAGTAAAGCATATTAAAAGAACTTTCCGTAAAAACTCTTCGGATTTAGAGTATCTCCAATTCGTAAAAGATGACCCCCTTCAGTTTTCCCGTTTACCAGTTAACTGGCTACATTCTTTCACGAAATGGCATAACAACCTTCCTAACTATCCTATTAGCGAAAAGCATCTATTCATCATTCAGGGGAATGATGATACAACAGTTGATTGGAAATATAACATACGCTTCCTCTTAGAGAAGTTTCCTACTTCGCAATGCATTCTAATAGATGAAGGAAACCATCAACTTTTTAATGAACGTGATGTAATTAGGGAAACAACTTTTTATCATATAAAAAGTTATTTAGCGGAATAAGGGGATAATACAGGATAGATAGTAATAAAAACTGAGTAGATAAAGGTGGAATTTAATCATGGAAGAAACCAAAACACCCAACGTTCAAGTGGGGGACATGATCCAGATTAATAAGGGATCAAAAAAAGGAAGCAAGGGAACTGTCATTGTTGTCCGTGATAGCTCTGTCATTGTGGAGCTTGGTAAAAACCCGAATACAGGAGAACCGATAAGAACGGTCATTAACCATAAGAATTATAAAGCGATATAAAAAAACGAGGTGCCGGAATAAGATCCGGCACCTCATTTTTATTTATTATTATTACTGGGCAAAAACATGGTTACCAATAGTTTTCGTTACTTTTCTAGTACGAATCCATTCGTCGCTTGTTTTATCCGGGTTAAAGAAGTATAGAGAGTTGTTGCCATCTCCGCGGAAGGCAATTGCTTCTTCCACTGCTTTTAATGCTTCTTCATCAGCAGCTTTGTCTATTTGACCGTTACCGACTGGAGAAAATTGATAGATGCCACCTGGGGATGTTTCGTAAATAACTTCCTTGATGGAATCAGGGAAAATGTCGCTATCGACACGGTTTAATACAACCGTTGCCACTGCTACTTTCCCTTCATAAGGTTCGCCTTTTGATTCAGCATGTACAAGACGTGCCAATACTTCCTTTTCATCCTGTGAAACCTTTTCTGGTAGTTGTAATGCTTCTCCAGGGAAAATCAAATGGTTATTTTTATTGTTTAATTCCTTCATATCCTTCACGGAAACCCCGTACGTTTTACCTATATTCCACAGCGAATCGCCGGATTGTACTTTATGTGATCCCGCTGCCTGTGCATCAAAGCCTGTTCCTGCCAATAATGCTACAGCCGCAGTTGAAATTGCAATTAGTTTTTTCATGAATAAGTTCCTCCTTGTGTTGTGTATTATTCATCAACTCTCGGACACTCTATGAAACATATTAACAAGAACATGAACATGTTTCACTGTATAAATGTTGGCATGGGATGATATATATTGTAGATTTTACCTAGTTTTCACAGAAAAGAGGATAAAAATGGAATTTGTGTAGGAAAATAAAATCAAACTACCATGAATATCCTTATTTGGAAGAACTGGAGGACCATCAGATGACTTACTCTGCTAAATATCCAACTGCCGTACACAGTTTTATCCTTTCATTAATGCTAGTTCAAGGGTTCTATCAGCTTTTACATGCGAATTATGGGAGAGGGCTTGTCCAGATTTCAATTGGTCTTATCATTATCTTTTCTTATTTTATCCGTTATCAAGTGACACTTCATAATACTTCCATCCTATATAATGTAATGTTTTTACGTTTTGTCATTTTCTCAAGGAAATTAGTCTGCTCAGATATTCGTAAAATTATCTTTAAACCAATTGGACGATCCCAAAAAGGGGCTTTTATTTATACAAACAAAGTATTACCTATTAGGTTGGTTAATTTTAAGCCAGAGTGCATGTATGAAGAACTACAATTATTCGCGAAAAGGAATCTACTTACCATAGTAAGGAAGGATGGGCTGAAGGCTAATCAGCAAGAAATGACAAAAGAAAGCTAAAGCCTACGAACGCAGCTTTAGCTTTCAGCGATGTGCCCTAATAATGCTTAGTGCTATGTGGGTCTGAGATTCTTTCGTTAATTTTTCATGCTGATGCATAACCTCAAAAAATGCTTCGTCTATATCAGAAGAAGGATCGATGTCTGGTTCCGCAGGTTCTAGGTCTTCTAATGAATAGGTGGAAATATCTACGCCTTTGAAACCAGACGTAACAAATTGGTTTTCCCATTCCTGTTTTGTCATAATGGCAGGCATACCATAGAATTTCTTCATCCTGGATTCTAGTTCAGTAGGAAGCGTTGATTTCTTTGTCATTTCTATTGCAATAATCGTCCCGTTTTCTCCGAGCACCCGCAAAAGCTCAGGTAGAGAGTTGTTTGTGTTGGTAAAAGATAAAACAGATTCAGCAAGGATGAAATCAAAGGAGCCATCTTCCAATCCACACGCTTCTATATTCATCTTCAGCGCTTGCAACTCTAAATTCTGTTCGGCGAACCTCTTATTAGCCTTTTCAATCATGAGTGGGTGGTAATCGATTGGAGTGACTTCAATTCCCAGTGACTTGATAAACAAGGAGGACTGCCCTGTACCACATCCCACTTCAAGCAGTTTCTTGCCTGAGAGATTCTCTTTCAATAGTATGGTTTTAGTAAGTTCAAGCCCGCCAGGATGTGCTCCACCAATTCCAAACAATGCTAGCAGATCCGTATAAACATGTTTTTTCACTGAATCTTCACCTCATGTAATCATATGTATTAGGGGTTGTTATTGTTCTCAAGCAAAGGATAAGGTAAAATAAAATGGTAATGAAGTTGGAGGTGCTCAGCAGATGATACATAATACTTGGGATAATAAAGAAACGGCAAAACAAGTGAAATGTGTCCATACGGATGCAAAAAAATATCTTGTAAGCAATATGCTTACTGTCGGAAAAATATACGACGTGAAAAATGAAACGGAAGAATTCATCTTTGTGAAAGATAATAGCGGTCATATTGGTGGATATTATAAAACATACTTTGAACAGGTTTGACTTTGGAAACAAGACGCGAAAAAACGTCTTGTTTTTTTGTATTTTCCTGTGAATATTGGATTAGACTTTTAAAATGCAGGGAAAAGAATAGAGGGGTGAATCTGTGATAAAAAAATTATTTATTATTGCTATCTTTACATGTTCCCTATTAAGTGGTTGTATGTCTGGAAACCAGCCAGAAAACGGAAACGGCAAAGAATCGAAAGAGGCAACCGCTTCACCGGAAAAAGACCTACAAGAGTTGATATATAGTGTCACGAATAAGAAGGTGCTTGCAACGAACCTTGATGTTCCATGGTCTATCAGTAAATATAAAGATACTTTCTTCATTACGGAACGCTCAGGTCATATAGTAAAAGTGGATGAAGACGGGCTAAGAAGAGAGGATGTCAATCTCAGTGAACCACTATTGGTCTATGGAGAAGGTGGCCTGCTTGGCATGGTGTTGCATTCTGAATTTGAAAAAAATGGACTTGCATTCATTTATCACACATATGGAACAGAGCAGGAAGTGAAGAATAGGATTGTATTGATAAAGTACGACCAAGATAAATGGTCAGAGCAAGACGTGCTATTAGAGGACATAGAAGGGGCAGTCTTTCATAATGGTGGTCGATTAAAAATTGGACCTGACAATAAATTATATGCAACAGTAGGGGATGCAAATAAGCCAGACCTTGCTCAGGATACCGATTCTCTGCCAGGGAGCATACTCCGCTTGAATCTGGATGGCTCTGTGCCTGCCGATAATCCTTATCCTGATTCTTATATTTATAGCTATGGGCACCGCAACCCCCAAGGACTATCTTGGGACATGGAGACGGGAGAGATGTATGCCTCTGAGCATGGCCCATCCGCTTATGATGAAATTAATAAAATTGAAAAAGGGGGAAATTACGGTTGGCCCATTGCTACAGGTGATGAACATCCTGAAGGAATACAAGCACCATTATTCCACTCCGGAACAGATACATGGGCACCATCAGGGATTGCCTTTGACGAAGGTGTATTATTTGTTGCCAGTCTAAGAGGTGAGATGGTCAGGGAATTCCAGTTAGACTTTGGACAGCAAGCAACACTTTGGAATGAAAATGGAAGAATACGGGATGTCTTTAAAGACGCTAATTACCTTTATATCATATCCAATAATACGGATGGAAGAGGGAACCCCGGACCTGATGATGATCAGTTGATAAGGCTTGAAATCAGCTCTGAGTGACATTTTGCATTTATGGAGAGGGATTATCATGAATGATATAGAGAAAACAATGTATGTAAGAACCATCATTTGAAAAAGCTTGTAGATAGGCAAGCTTTTTTCTTATGTTTTAGTCGTTACTATTTCTAGGGGGACACTATATGAAAAAACTAATTAAGAATAATAAAAACCTTACCATATTATTAGCACTTATTCTTGTTGTTGCTGCAACTAGTATATACCATAGCTATAAACCGTTACCTGAGGATGTTTCCTTTGAAGGGGATGTCCACTATGTGAAGGAAGTGGATTTTCTTTACGATTTAACTTACGGCCAGAAAGATAATCTTCAAAAGGAACATGAAATATTTGACCGAATTTACGAAGTAATTGAAGAAGCAGAGGAATTTATTGTAATTGATATGTTTCTCTTCAATGGATATAACGATGGTGAGATGGATTACCCTCCATTGAGTGACACATTAATGAAGAACCTGTTGTCCAAAAAGAAAGATAATCCCGAAGTGGAAATTGTTTTTATTACTGATGAAATCAACACTACCTATGGTTCACACGAGGCAGAAGAACTTAAGACACTCGAAGAGAACGGAATAGAAGTGATTGAAACGGATGTGCATGTACTAAGGGACTCCAATCCATTGTATTCGGGTTTATGGAGGGTATTCTTTCAATGGTTTGGTCAGGGAGGTTCAGGTTGGTTGAAGAATCCAATGGCTAAAAGCGCACCAGATACAACAGTCCGCTCCTATCTTAAACTAATGAATATCAAGGCGAATCACCGAAAGGTCATAGCGACTGATAAAAAAGCCATCATTTCATCTGCCAATCCCCATGATGCCAGCGGACTTCATTCCAATACAGCATTTGAAGTTTCAGGACCGGTTATTCAGGATATTTTGGAAACAGAACAAGCAGTCCTTGATTTTTCAGGGGGGGGAACTCTACCTGAGTATAAAGGGGACGCTGAAGAAGGTGACATCGCCGTTCAGCTTTTAACGGAACGCAAAATTCTAGATCATGTTCTCAAAGAAATAAAAAGATCAAAGGATAAAGAAGAGATATGGGTGGGGATGTTTTATTTGGCGGAAAGAAGAATCATTGAGGAGCTGATTGATGCTGCCGACCGCGGTGTAACCGTCAATCTAATCCTAGACCCAAATGAACATGCATTTGGCCAGCAGAAAATAGGGCTTCCTAACAGGCCTGTAGCTGCTGAGCTTGTGGAAGAAGGACAAGGGAATATTGAAATAAGATGGTACAACACACAAGGGGAGCAATACCATCCTAAAATGATATACTTCAAAAGAGAGGAAGAATCAACCATCATCGGAGGATCTGCAAATTTCACAAGAAGAAATCTTTATGATCTCAATTTGGAAACCGATATTAAAATTACGGCCTCAAATGACGAACAAGTCATGATGGAGATGAACGAATACTTCCTAAGGCTATGGAGTAACGAGGATGAGATGTACACATTGCCTTTGGAATCCTACAAAGATGAAATGACATTTATGAAAAAGGCCATGTATCGCATTCAGAAGATATTAAGGTTTACCACATATTAAGAAGAATAGCGTGCAGTAAAAAACACCACGAGTTTTGTAAATTCGTGGTGTTTTACTGCGTTTTTTCTACTGGACAGGGAGAACATACAATATGACAAAAAAGAAATGCAGGACTGTGCCACCTAATACAAATAGGTGCCATACCGCATGATGATAAGGGAAAGCGCGCCAAACATAAAAAATTGCGCCAACACTGTACACAACCCCTCCCAAAACAAGGAAAGCGATGCCGGTAGTACTAATCTTAGAAGTGATTTCTCCCCAACCAAAGATAGCGAGCCAGCCCATCAGCACATACAAAAGGGTGGAAGCAAAAACAAATCTTTTCACAAAGAAAACTTTGAACACAGTACCACCAATAGCCAATGCCCAAACAATCCCGAAAAGCGTCCAGCCCAAGACACCATCCATGACAATGAGCGTAATGGGAGTATAACTACCGGCGATGAAAAAGTAGATGGAGGAATGATCTAGTATCTCAAAGACATTCTTGGCTTTTCCTTTTGGCAAGGCATGTAACAACGTGGAGGCGGTGTAGAGCAACAGCATAGTTACTCCATACACAATGAAAGTTAAAACATGAAGCGATGTGCCGTTGATGGCGGAAAAAACAATGAGCAAAACGAGTGCTGCAATACTTGTTAAAATACCGATACCATGTGTTATGGAGTTGGCGATTTCCTCCCCCTTTGAGAAGGTGTGTGTTTGAGCCATCTATTATCATCTCACTTTTATCATTTAATGAACTAAACTAATTACAACCATCATATCAATAATACTTACTTTTTGCCATTAAAAAAGCATGACAGGGAAGAGTGGTGCTTCCTTTGTCATGCTTTTTAAGTATTAGCATTTTATTATAACAGGGAATCTTCTGTTACTTTTACTTTTCTTAGCTTAATAAACCGTATAGTATGCAAAACAATCACTTTAGACACCGCATAGGTTGGTACAGCTAGAAGTAGTCCTAATAGGCCGGCAAACTTACTTGCAACCAAAAGTAATAGAATGATTGTCAATGGATGTACATCCAATTTTTTTCCCATTACTTGTGGTGAAATAAGATTGCTCTCGATTTGTTGCACAACGATGACGACAAGTAGTACCCAAAAAGCCATGATTGGTCTGTCAAAAAAGGCCACTACCACACTTGGAATCGTTCCAATGAATGGACCGATGAAAGGGATGACATTGGTGAACATCGCTATCAAAGCAAGAACAAGTGAATATTCCAAGCCGATGATCAAGAACCCTATATAGATCAGTACACCTACAAACACACTCACTATGATTTGACCTTGGATATAAGAACTTAATGCGATATCCATGTCCTTTAATACATTTCTTCCTTCACGTTCATGCTGACGCGGGATGAATTTAATAACTTGATCAGGTAATCTTTCGCCATCCTTTAGCATATAGAATAGGACAAACGGAATGACAACAAGTAATATTAAAAAGCCTGTAATAGCACTGATCACATTTACTACATTAGATCCAAATGCAGTCAGATAGGCATTTAAGTTATCGGCAATTTTTCCTGATATTTCTTCGAGAGAAAATCTTTCATCCTGTTGGAATCTCGCTATATACTCATTTTCTTGAAGTTCTACAGTGAATTTCTGAATCTCATTAACAATTTTAGGCGTGTTTTCAACTAAACTGTTCACCTGTTGTTGCAAAGTCGGGCCAAAAAGGAAAAGCAATAACGTAATTAATCCGATAAACATTAGGTAAATGCTCAATATCGCTAATGCCCTTGGAATATAACGGGCAGCTAAATTCACTAAAGGTCTTAGCAAATAGTAGAGCACGCCTGCAAGAATGATCGGTGCAAAGAGTGTACTGATCATCACTGTGATAGGAGTGAAAATAAAATCAACCAGTGATGCCAAGAAAATAATTAATAGAATTACTATAATGCCATAGCCAATCCTGAACCACTTCGTTTGTGGCATTTTTCCACACCTCATCTACTTGAAAATAAAATAATAATTCTACTATACATGAATTGCAGTTAAAAGGTAGCAATCACACTTCATTCATACGAAAAGAAAGGACTAAAGGTTTCATCATTTTAAAAAAGCCCTTTATAAAAAGGGCCATAAAAATTATGAATAAAGTTCTGACAACTGTTGTTGAACACTTGCATCCGCTAAATAATCATCGTATGTCATCTGCTTGTCAACCAAGCCTTTAGGAGTGATTTCAATAATACGGTTTGCAATTGTCTCAATGAACTGATGGTCATGGGAAGTAAAGATTATAGAGCCTTTGAAATTGATCAGTCCATTGTTCAGCGCTGTAATAGATTCTAGGTCTAAGTGATTCGTTGGGTCGTCCAATAATAGAACATTCGATCCGCTTAACATCATTTTAGAAAGCATGCAACGAACTTTTTCCCCTCCAGAAAGAACACTTGCTTTTTTCATTACTTCTTCACCAGAGAATAGCATTCTTCCAAGGAAACCGCGCAAGAAGCTCTCCGTTTGATCATTAGGGGAGTATTGACGCAGCCAATCTACAAGGTTCATATCAATGCCCTCGAAATAATCTGAGTTGTCTCTTGGGAAATATGCTTGTGTAGTAGTGATTCCCCATTTAAATGTTCCGCTATCAGGTTCCATTTCACCAGAGATTATTTTTAAAAGAGTGGTATTGGCAATTTCATTACTGCCGACCAATGCAATTTTATCATCTTTATTCATGATGAAATTTACATTATCCAACACTTTGACCCCATCAATTGTTTTAGTAAGTCCTTCAACTCGAAGAAGATCGTTCCCGATTTCACGTTCTGGTGTGAAATTTACGTAAGGATAACGTCGGGATGATGGTTTAATATCATCAAGGGAAATCTTATCTAATAGTTTCTTACGGGATGTAGCCTGTTTGGACTTGGATGCGTTCGCACTAAAGCGGGCAATAAAGGCTTGAAGCTCTTTAATTTTCTCTTCCTTTTTACGGTTCACATCAGATGCCAATCTTGACGCAAGCTGACTTGACTCATACCAGAAATCATAGTTACCAACATAGATTTGGATTTTTCCATAATCCAAATCAGCAATATGAGTACAAACTTTGTTTAAGAAATGACGGTCATGGGAGACAACAATGACTGTATTTTCAAAGTTGATAAGGAACTCTTCCAACCATTGAATTGCTTTGATGTCCAAGTGGTTGGTAGGCTCATCGAGTAATAGTACGTCAGGCTTACCAAAGAGGGCTTGTGCCAATAGTACTTTTACCTTTTCGCCACCAGTGATGTCGGACATTTTCTTCGTATGAAGATCTTCAGAAATCCCTAGACCTTTTAAAAGGATTGCTGCTTCTGATTCTGCTTCCCAACCATTTAATTCAGCAAATTCTCCTTCAAGTTCTGCAGCTCTCATGCCATCTTCATCTGAGAAATCTTCTTTCATATAAATGGCATCTTTTTCCTGCATCACTTCATAAAGGCGACTATGACCCATGATTACCACTTTAAGAACTTCGTGTTCTTCATATTCAAAGTGGTTCTGCTTCAGGATAGCCATACGTTCACCCTTGTTCATATGGACATCGCCGGTTTGTGCTTCTACTTCCCCAGATAAAATCTTTAGGAACGTTGATTTTCCGGCACCGTTTGCACCAATTAACCCGTAACAGTTTCCAGGGGTGAATTTTATGTTAACATCTTCAAATAATTTTCGATCGCCATAGCGTAATCCTATATTCGTAACTGTAAGCATGTAATTAGTTTCCTCCAAAATTAAATGTCGTTGAAATTATACCATTAAATGAGGAGGTTGCAAAAGATTCATTTACTTTAGAAGCATTATTTATGTAAAAAAAATGACCAGTCACCCATTTGACTGGTCATTTAGAAATTATATCAATTAATAAACGTATATATATGCCACCATTGGAGGGCTATGATGTCCGTTATGATGAGAATGGGTGGAACAGATTAGTTTGTACACCCCAGCCTCATTAAAACGAACATCAATTAATGTTTCTTCTCCCTTTTTTATAACTCCATTAATATCGGTTCCTTCAATTGAGTATGGATGTTCACTTCCATTTACTCCAAATATACTTAGTGTTACTTCTTTGCCTCTTGGAACGGTAATTGTACCAGGATCGAAGCGGTAGGCTTCAATTTCTGTTCCGTCTTCCAATTTCGTCTTAAATTCAGAAGTAATCATGTTAAAAACCAATTTTTCTTCTTCAGAAGGTTTGCCGGTAGTTGGGACTACCCCTTTATTAACAACATACCATCCGCCTAATCCAGCAATTAAACACAGTGCAAACATAATTAGAAAGTTTTTTTTAATCACAAAAAATCTCATGTATACGCCACCCCTTCTTTTGCTTGTCTTCTAATTAGATGTGTATGCTGCGAAGGGGAGAGGGTTGTCTACTTTTTTAAATAGAGACGTTTTTTAATAACAATATTTTTTGTGGGACATACTAAAAAAAAATTAATCTTGGGAGGGGCAAGTCTAAATGGATAAGCAGTTGTCATCGTCTGAAATAGGTAATCTGTGGATGACGTATCAACAAAAAACGATGCTGGCGAGGCTTTTAGAGCACTTTCTTGCGAACAAACAAAATGAAGAAGTACATAATTTAGTACAAACCTATTACGATCAAGAAATTAATTTTATAAATGATTTAACGATGCTGTTTAACCAAGAAAATATTGTAGTACCTGTTGGATATGTCGAAAGCGATGTAAATCCGTACACGAAACCATTATACGACCAGTACTTTGCTGCGCTTTTTCTAAGAGTCATGATGAAAATAACCATTGGACTTAACGCCTTACATGTTAGTATGTCTTACCGACAAGACGTAACCGAATTATATAAAAAATTTCTGGATGTAGCGCAAAATACATATAACGAGTCTACTCAGTTTTTATTGAAAGATGGAGTGCTCACTCGTCCACCAATGATCCCAATGCCAGAAAAGGTGGAGTTTGTAAAAGGGGAAGGCTATATGGCAGGCTTAAATATATTTAGTGAAAAAAGGCCATTAAATGCGATTGAACTTTCCTTACTGTATCAGGGCATTGAAACCAATGTACTTGGTTTTCAATTGTTAAGGGGCTTTGAACAGGTCAGCAAAGACAAAGAAGTAAAAAAATATTTTGAAAAAGGAAAAGACCTCGCGAAACAAATAATCGATACTTTCAGCGATACACTCCTAAAGAGTGATATTCAGCCACCGGTAGTTGCTTGGGGAAATCCCACCTTGTCAACAGAATCCCCTTATTCAGAGAAGCTCATGATGTACCTGACAAACTTTTTAAGCAGCTTTGGACTTACAAGTAATGCCCTAGGCACATCGTTCAGCCTTCGCTCGGATTTACCGGCAAAGATGACATTAATTGCAAAAGATATATTTGATTTTGCCAAAGAAGGCGGAAAGTTGATGGTTAAGAACGGCTGGATGGAAGAACCACCGCAGTCATTGAAAAGCACAAAATAAAAAGACGAAGGCGTCCATATGTGGACGCCTTTCGTCATTTTGGGAAAACTTTTGATCTGGTTAGGAAACGGACTCCTTCTGGACCTTCTAAGGAAAACATGCCACCCCTTCCAGGAACAACATCAATAATGAGCTGTGTATGCTTCCAATACTCGTACTGCTTTTTATTCATATAGAAGGGAGCACCGCCTATTTCACCAAGAAGAACATCGGAATCTCCAATCATAAAGTCTTCTTTTGGATAACACATAGGGGAGCTGCCATCGCAGCAACCCCCAGATTGATGGAAGAGTACAGGTCCGTGTTTACCTACAAGCTTTTCAATTAATTCAAGGGCAGAATCGGTAGCCAGTACTTTTTCCATATTAAAAGAATCCTAATTTCTTTGGACTATAGCTTACAAGTAAGTTCTTCGTTTGCTGGTAGTGGGAAAGCATCATTTTGTGATTTTCGCGTCCAATCCCACTCATCTTATATCCGCCAAATGCCGCATTTGCAGGGTAAGCGTGGTAGCAGTTAGTCCATACACGACCTGCTTCAATTTGACGACCGAAACGATATGCAGTGTTCACATCTCTCGTCCAAACGCCTGCTCCAAGTCCATATAAAGAATTATTGGCAATTTCCAATGCTTCTTCAGGCGTTTTAAAGGTGGTGACTGAAACAACCGGTCCAAAGATTTCCTCCTGGAAAATCCTCATTTTGTTATCTCCTTTGAAAACGGTAGGCTTTACATAATAGCCGCTAGCAAGATCGCCCTCAAGCATGTTACGTTCTCCACCAGCAAGTAGTTCTGCACCTTCCTCTTTTCCGATCTCCAGGTAGGAAAGGATTTTTTCCATCTGTTCGGAGGAGGCTTGTGCACCAATCATTGTCTCGGTATCAAGTGGATTCCCTTGTTTAATCTGTGATACCCGTTCAAGGGCACGTTCCATGAATTTATCATAGATGGATTCATGGATGAGGGCACGGGAAGGGCAAGTACATACTTCTCCCTGGTTCAAAGCAAACATGACAAAACCTTCCACCGCTTTATCAAAGAAATCATCATCTTGGGCCATGACATCCTCAAAGAAGATGTTAGGGGATTTTCCGCCTAGCTCCAACGTTACTGGAATGATGTTTTGCGATGCATATTGCATGATCAGGCGACCTGTTGTCGTTTCACCAGTAAAAGCAATCTTTGCGATCCTATCACTGGATGCAAGTGGCTTTCCTGCTTCCACCCCAAAGCCGTTAACAATGTTTAATACACCTGGAGGCAAAAGATCGGATATAAGTTCTGTCAGCACCATGATGGAAGCAGGTGTCTGCTCAGCAGGTTTCAAAACGACACAGTTACCGGCTGCCAGAGCAGGGGCAAGCTTCCAAGTGGCCATTAGCAATGGAAAGTTCCAAGGAATGATTTGGCCGACTACCCCAAGCGGTTCGTGGAAGTGGTAGGCAATCGTATCGTTATCAATTTCGCCTAGGGAACCTTCTTGGGATCTGATACATCCTGCAAAATAGCGGAAATGATCCACAGCCAATGGAAGATCAGCTGCCATTGTTTCACGAACTGGTTTACCATTTTCCCATGTTTCCGCTACCGCTAGCATTTCGAGATTCTCTTCCATTCGATCTGCAATTTTATTTAATATATTGGCTCTTTCTGCCACAGAAGTCTGGCCCCATGCTGTTTTGGCCTTGTGTGCAGCGTCGAGTGCTAATTCGATATCTTCTGAAGTGGATCTTGCCACCTCGCAAAATACATTTCCAGTTACAGGAGTGACATTTTCAAAATATTCACCTTTAACTGGAGCGACCCATTCTCCGCCTATAAAGTTGTCATAACGACTTTTAAAAGAGACTTTTGAATCTTTCTCACCCGGATTAGCATAAATCATGAAAATTCCTCCTTCAATAAATTAATAGATTGTTAACCAACTATGTAAGCGCGTTCAAAGAGCTACAAAAAAAGAAAGAGGTTAGACAACCTATTGTAAGGTAAATTTTAAACATTCAGATAATAAAACGCAAGTAATATGTAGTTGGTTAGAGAAAATAAGGGATATTAGTTTGGTTGCAGAGCCTGATATATTCAGTTAAAATGAAGGGGTCCTTTTAAGCATCCATGTTTCAAACTCCTTCTATCATTCTACTTCTTATAAAACTTCATCCATTTCATTCCCATAAAACGAGGTGTATTCATGTACGAACAAGGTAAAACTCTATTGCAAGAATATTATGGATATCAAGATTTCCGGCCAGGACAAAAGCAGATTATTTCCAGCATTTTGGACCAGTCCAATACTTTGGGAGTGATGCCCACAGGAGGGGGGAAATCGATATGCTATCAAATTCCCGCACTTTTATTCGAAGGCTTGACGATTGTAATTTCACCTTTGATTTCATTAATGAAAGACCAAGTAGATTCATTAATAGATTTAGGAATTAAGGCTACATATATCAATAGCTCTTTAGATGGAGTGGAGATAAGAGAAAGAATGGAAAGGGTGGAAGCGGGAAAGGTTAAACTGCTTTATCTTGCACCAGAAAGATTGGAATCCTACGATTTTAAAAACGTCCTATCTACCATAGACGTTTCCATGGTGGCTATTGATGAAGCCCATTGTATGTCACAATGGGGCCATGATTTCAGGCCAAGCTACAGGGAAGTGGGAACGTTTGTAAGGAAGATTCCAGGCAGGCCGATTGTCACTGCTTTCACTGCAACGGCAACGGGACAGGTGATAGCAGATATCCAATCTGTGTTAGGCATTGCATCCGAGAACACTTTTATTACCGGTTTTTCTCGCGAGAACCTTAGCTTTTCTGTGCTGCGTGGTCAAAATAAATTCACCTATCTAGAAAGGTTTCTTAAATCAAATAAAGAAGAATCGGGTATCATCTATGCAACTACCAGAAAAGAGGTAGATCAGATTCACTCTACCTTGAATAAAAAAGGCTTTCAGATTGGCAAGTACCATGCCGGACTATCAGAGGATGAGAGAAAGACATACCAGGAGGACTTCCTTTACGACCGACTTAAACTAATGGTTGCGACAAATGCTTTCGGTATGGGTATCGACAAATCTAATGTGCGATTTGTTATTCATTACAACATGCCTAAAAATGTGGAATCGTATTATCAGGAAGCGGGACGTGCTGGAAGGGATGGAGAAGAGAGTGAATGCGTACTCTTATTCAATGCCCGCGATATTCAGATTCAAAAGTTCTTAATTGAGGAAAGTGTTCGGTCTCCTGAGCGAAAGATGCAGGAATATCAAAAGCTTCAAGCAATGATGGATTATTGTTATACTCAACGCTGTCTACAGGGCTATATTGTACGTTATTTCGGACAGGAAACAGATGTAATGTGCGGAAAATGCAGCAATTGCTCTCAGGAGTTCATAGAACAGGATATCACACTGGAAGCTCAGAAAATTTTCAGTTGTATCCACAGGATGAACGAAAGGTTCGGTGCATCCTTGATAGCAAAAGTTCTGAAGGGATCTAAGGAAAAGCGCATTCAACAGTTTCGTTTTGACCAATTGCCAACTTATGGCTTAATGAAATCCTATACGGAAAAAGAATTGGTCGATTTAATCAATATCCTGATTGCAGAAGGATATTTGGTATTAACCGAAGGGCAATACCCTATTGTCAAGCTTGGTGTACGGGCAGTTCCGGTTCTCAAAGGACAGGAAAAGGTCCTATTCAAAATGAAAGAACAAGTGAAATCCATTGTAGAAGACGATGAGCTGTTTGAACGCTTAAGGGGCTTACGAAAAGATTTAGCGAAGCAGGAGAAAGTCCCTCCATACGTTATTTTCCCTGACAGTACGTTAAAGGAAATGAGCAAGCACGTCCCACAAGATGAAGCTGCCATGCTTGAAATAAAAGGGGTAGGCGTGTTGAAATATGAAAAATACGGGAATTTGTTCTTGAAGGAGATCATTAGCTTTTCTGATCCTGATCGAGTAATAGAGACGGTACCAACCCGTCCAGCCTCCATCAGACGAGCTGCTGAATTAACCCCTGATGATGGAGAATCGAGCCATATGTTTTCATATAGGCTATTTAAAGAGGGCATGTCTCTGAAGGATATAGCCAAGGGAAGGGATATGAGTCTTATCACCATTCAAAACCATCTCTTTAAATGCTCTTCAGATGAAGAGGTTGATGTAGATTGGGATGAGTTCATTCCATCTGAACACGAAAACGAGATTGTCAAAGTCATTGAAGAAATAGGCACAGAAAAATTGAAACCCATTAAGGAAAACCTACATGAAACTGTAGACTATATGGCCATTAAAGCGGTAATGGTCAAGCATGGGTTGATTTAGAGGTTTTGCTTTCATGTTTAATTTTTTCAAAGCAGGGAATATCAAACCTATAAATAAAATCAACAATCAGGAGGCGTTTCATGATGAATGCACGTCAACTAAAAAAACCGTTATTAATAGCAGGGGCAGCCAGCCTGACAAGCGCAGGGTTGCTTGCATATAAGCCTTATAGGGAGAAATTCCTTCAATATTCAAAACGAATAAAAAATAAAGTCATTCCACTGAAGTTTAGAAATACAGATCTTCCAATAGAAAAGGCCGGGAACCCTGATCCAGAAGATATCCAGGATAACAACATGGTAAGTGAGGGTGCTCAGTATTCGGTAGATTATTATAACAAAAAGATGCAATAAAAAAAGAGGCGCACCGATTCCGGCGCGCCTCTTTTCATGTTTTCCATAATAGGGAGTGGAGGAATTTTTAATACCCTAATCTTTAAACGAAGAATATTGCGTATGCCACTCCAATTACTCCGATTAATGCAAAAGAATAAACCGGTTTAATCGGCATTTCTCCATTATTCTCCATCGCTTTTCCGAACATGAAGAACACAAGCGGATGAACTAAAAATGGCATGGAGAAAATGAATGGAATCAAGGCAGCAGCTTCTGCTCCGAACATATCACCTTGAATTGCAGCGAATAATCCAAAGTGAGAAATAGCGGACGATTGCGCCATCGCAGCATAATCAATCGGCATGGTACTTAAGCTCAACAATGCTAATCCACCGAATACTGCACACATTTGCCAACCGAAAGAAAATTGCATCAATGCCTTCACTTCTTTTTTATCTTCACCATTGGATTTTCTAAGGTTGATTAAAGCAAGAACCGTTAAACCAACTCCGACAGCAACAATCAACAGGGAAGGAAACACCCAAAGGCTCCCACGTTCAGCGCTGATTGCTAGCACAGAAAATACAAAAATATGTCCAAAGAACGGGATGTTGATCATAATAGGAGCACGTTGTGCAGCAGTCTTACCAAAGTCACCAGCTGTACATGCACCAGTCAACCCGGAATGGGAAAGGGATCCTGCCATACCAGGAGCAAGATTCCGCGCGTTAGCGGTTCTTGCAAAGAACATAATCAAAGCAATCCCACCAAACATCCAGAACAGTTGACCGAAGAATCCATAAGCAAGTACGGCATTCATCCCTTCAATAGCAAAGGCATCACCGATACGAGATCCGCCTACCATGAAGTTTGCGGCTAACACAATCGGGATACCGGCCACAAGAAGCGCTCGGATGGTTGGCCCAAAACTCCAATTATAAAAGATTGCTCCTAAAGCTGCAGCAATCATCATGGCAAAGAATATCTGTGGTAAAGCAATTACAGGTTTAATGGTCATTGCAATGTGATAGGATATGACTAGCAGAATGATTATCGCAATCATTTCAACCAGCCCTTTTTTCATATATTGATGCTTGTTCGTTATTTTTGCTTTATTGTCTATGAAAAGAATGGAACCAATAATCCCAATATATGCTATCAAAGGGTACACACCGTCAAATATACCGGTACCGTCTGAAAGAATCATTCGCGTTATCCCTTCAAGACCAAACAAAAGGAAGAAGGCACGTACAATAAAAAATAATTGTGTTCTTGAAGTTCCAAGAAAAGTTTCTTCATCGTAAACTACTACAGTATCTTCTACAGCTAACTCTTTATTGCCAAGTATTTTCCTTAACTCTTGTCCACCGACGAAAAAAGATACGGTTAACGCGATAATGGTCGTTCTGGCCATTAGATCAACGAATGGGAACTCCACTAATCCTGGGGTAGCAACTCCTGTAGAAACAAGCAGATAACCCATACCAAGTCCTAGAATGACAATAATTAAGATGGGAGAAAATCGTGTTCCTGCGACCACCATTCTTGAAATCAATACCATGGGTATGAGGAAAAAGAGTATTAACCAAAACTGGTTCAATAACTCCATATTTGAAAATTGCTCTAACATTATCTAATCAGACTCCTATCGTTCATTTATTCACAAAGAATTATCGTACAATACTCTTATGGAAGTGTAAATGAGTGTAAACGCAATCATGAAAATGTTTAATTATTAAGTTAATATATTATAGACAATAATATTGTTATGTAAACTTAGTATTCGTAAAGCATAGTTATTGTAACTACTTAATGTATAGTGTAAAATTCCAACAAGCACAATTAAAGTATAGATGAAAGGGTGGAGAAAAATGACAACAAGTAATACAGAAATTGCCACTTTTGCAGGGGGATGCTTCTGGTGCATGGTCAAACCTTTTGATGAAATGCCTGGAATTGAAAGGGTTGTATCCGGATATACCGGAGGAGAAGTTACTGATCCTACATATGAGGAAATTAAGAAGGGCAATACGGGGCACTATGAAGCGGTCCAAATTGAGTTCAATCCGGAACTTTTTCCATATGAAAAATTACTGGAATTATATTGGCCGCAAATTGATCCAACTGACGATGAGGGCCAGTTTTTTGATAGGGGAAGCCAATATCGAACCGCAATATTTTACCATAATAAACAACAGAAAGAACTTGCAGAGAAGACAAAAGAGGAACTTCAATCAAGCGGTCGATTCCAGAAGTCGATTGTTACAGAAATAAAACCAGCAACGGCTTTTTATGAAGCGGAAGATTATCACCAGAAGTTTTATAAGAAAAACCCAGAAAAATATAAACAAGAACGTCAAGAATCGGGAAGAGACGCTCATATTAAGGAATATTGGGGAGAAGAATATACAAAGTAATATGTATGGACGAGCTGGTTTATTTGGCTCGTCACCGTAACGCATGATAATAAGGGGGACTATTTTTGATTCATTTATTTACCCACAATGATTTAGATGGGGTCGGCTGTGGTATTTTGGCAAAGCTGGCTTTCAAGGAAAAGGTGAAGGTCCATTATAATTCTGTCGGCAGTCTCAATTATCAGGTGGCAGATTTTATGGAAGAAGCGACACCTCAGCATCAAATATACATAACAGATCTTTCTGTAAACGAAGATAATGCCAAAAAGCTTGATTACTTTGTTAAACAGCAGGGTGGTAAAGTACAATTCATTGATCACCATAAAACAGCCATACATTTAAACGAATTTAAATGGGCTGCTGTCACCGTGAAATATGAGGATGGCAGATTAACGAGTGCAACATCCCTATTTTATGAATACCTGTTAGAAGAGAACCTAATCAATAGAAGGGAAGCACTTGATGAGGTAGTGGAATTGATCCGTCAATATGATACATGGGAATGGGATCGTAATAATAATACAAAAGCAAAGAGGCTGAACGATCTTCTTTATATGATTTCTATTGATGATTTTGAAGGACGGATGCTCCAGAAGCTTACGAAAGCTGACAGGTTTGACTTTGATGATTTTGAAACACAGATCCTCGATATGGAAGAACAGAAGCTAGAGAGATATTTGAGGAAAAAACGACGGGAAATTGTGCAAAAGCCTGTACTGGACAAATGGGTCGGGATTATCCATGCCGAATCGTTTCTCTCAGAGATAGGGAATGCGTTAGGCAAAGAAAATCCCCATCTTGACTATATTGCCATGATTAATATGGGCAGCAAGCGAATCAGTCTAAGAACCATTCATGACGATGTAGATGTATCGCAAGTAGCAGGGAAGTTTGATGGTGGTGGCCATGCAAAGGCCTCAGGCTGTAACTTAAACGAACAGGCTTACAAACTCTTTGTTGCGGAAGCATTCCCTCTTGATCCTTTGAAACAGGATGCACAAAAGAACGTCTTTAATGTAAAAGAGTCACCTAATGGGGTACTTTATGATTCCAAAGAAAAAGGTGTACTGTTTCTTTTACCAAAGGAAGACGGAACCTGGCAAGTGGAAAACAAAGAAAAACTTATGGATAAGACTTTTTCATCCTTCCAAGAAGCAGAAACATTCGTTAAAAGAAGCTTTGCCGCTTGGCTGGTCAAAGACGAGGAATACGTGAAATTTTTAGTGGAAAACATCAGAAGATTACGTTCAGACTTATAGGAGAGTTGGGAGAGTGGTGGAGATGGCCATTAAACGATTACAGCATGTTGGTATTATGGTAGAGAATATTGAAACCTCCATAGAGTTTTATACGCAAGTATTAGGTTTTTCATTAAAGGGAAAGCTTGATCACCCAAACGGAATAATTAAACTGGCCTTTTTGGGCTTTAACGAAAATGATGAAACGGAATTGGAGCTTATACAAGGATATAACGACCAACTGCCTGCTGAAGGAAAAGTACATCATATAGCTTTGACAGTGGATAATGTGGACGTAGAATATGAGAGATTGAAAAAACTGAATGTAACGTTTATCGAAAAGGAAATTACGACATTGCCAAACGGGGCGAGATACATCTTTTTCTCAGGTCCAGACGGAGAATGGATAGAATTGTTTGAAACCCCAGCGAAATAAGAAAAAAGGCCAGAAAGCTTTAATAAAGCTTCCTGGCCTTTAATATGTTAACTTTCCATCCACATCTTAATCTTTACTCATTGATTTCCCCTTGGCACGTGCACTTTTCAACATATGCTTATACGTAAATCCAAGACAGATGATGCCTGTTAAAGAACATGCATACCGGATGATGGACATCCAATCCATTAATTGTCACTCCTAAAAGGTTTTATTCTTATGTTCTCATTAGCTATGACAATTATTCATGGATAGGTCAGTTGCTGTATTTTTTATTCAGCCTTTCTAGAATCATGGTTAGTTCACTTGGCTTGAGCATTTCAACAGGAGATACGTTCTTTTCAAATTGTAGAAAGTCTCCTTCAAGAAGGACAACATACTTGTCATTGATTTTGGCGATATGAACATTTTCTCCGAAATCTGCCAACAGGCTTTTGACGGCTATGTGATCTAGCTTGAATTTAAGTTCGATGTCTGGTGTTTGCTCAATGATGGACGATGAGGCCTCCATTACCTGTTCATCCGACCAGCGCTCCTGCAATTCACGTTTAGGTGAGGTTGCCCATGCTTCCATGGCTTGTTCCATTTTCTCTTTTTCTTCACTTTCATCTTGGTATGTTTCAGAAATCTCCTGGTGCACCATTCCCATCACTTGATTCTTGATAATCTCGGGCAGTGACTCCCCGTATTCTACGTACTTCAGGAAATCCTCGAAGTAGCGGGAGTGGGAGGACTGGTGAATTTTCAATTCTCCTTCTTCCACCATCCCATCCTCCACCATGAAAGGATACTGAATGGATTTCATATTCTTTGTGGTGATGGCCATCTGAACATTATGAATAAGTGTTCTTTCATCCGTAATGGATGCTACTTTCTGTTCGAAGTCACATTTTAATACGAAAACAAAAGGCTCATCAAAATATTTATTCAATTTAGCTCTTGCAACAATTAGAACACCACCTCTAACAGCTGTCGTATCTGTATAGGTAGTAGCAATTTCTTCCGCAGCCTGGGAAAACGAATCGAGCGTGTCGGCATTTTTAATTCGATTGAAAAGATTATAGTTGGGATTGGATCCCAAGTCATACCCAGGTTCCACTATGAACCTGCCGATTTTCGTTGGGACTTGTTCATTTTTGGGGTGGCGGTCAACCTTCCTTTTCGTAATCTTCATCAGTTCTCCATCAAGGAAGGGTTTTAATGCACTTTCTTCATATGTATCCTCATCTAATACTGCCATCGGTTTATAAAGCTTTTTTGCACTATCTCCGCTGCCTTCCACTTCAATCAAGTAAAAGGCCAATGACTTTATATCAAAATCCATTATTATCACCATTTTCAGTAGATATATTTCAGCACCTAACAAGTATAGGCAAAAGAAAAGAAAGGGTCAACAGGAACCCTTTCACCATATTATTCATGCATTTCTCTGACCTTTTGATCTGTTGGTAGAAAGAAAGTCAATAGACCGATCAATGGCAGGCAGACCGTGAACATGATTGTATTCGTCAATCCAATCCAATCCGCCAGTACACCGAGTGCAACAGATCCCACTGCACCCATTCCAAACGCAAGCCCTACAATGAGTCCAGAAACCAACCCGATTCTTCCTGGTACAAGTTCTTGTGCATAAACCACGGTCACCGAGAAGCTCGAGAGAATGATGAATCCGATAATGGCAACAAGAATATATGCAAAGGTTGGACCGACAAATGGTAGGAGCAGGGCAAGTGGTGCAGAACCGAGCATGGATAGTGAAATGACCATTCTTTTACCGAAGCGGTCAGCCAAAGGCCCACCGAAGAACGTGCCAATAGCACCTGCACCCAAAAATACAAAAATATAAATTTGTGAATCTGCTATGGGAAGTCCATAGTTCTGAATCACATAAAAAGCATAGAAGTTTGTCATTCCTGCATGGAACCAGGAGCGTGCGAAGACAAGAAAAATTAACAAGGAAATGGAGAATACAATGATTCGCTTATTTGCCTGCGATTTCTTCTTTTCTTTAGTTGGCACGGCTTTCTTCTTTTTTAGGGGTTTGTCATTTTCCATTACTTGCTGTTTATACCATGCTGCGATATATAAAAGTAAGATCACTCCAGCTGCCGCAACAATCGTGAACCAAAGCACCCCTTTTTGACCCAGTGGTAGAAGGATATAAGCGGCCATTAATGGGGCCAAGGCCTGACCGGAATTTCCCCCAACCTGGTAGATGGACTGGGCGAGTCCTCTTCGATTGCCAGCCGCCATATATGCGACACGTGACCCTTCCGGATGGAAAGCGGCCGATCCTAGCCCAATGAATAATACGGACACTATTATGAGCCAGAAATCCTGTGCAAGAGCCAATCCGATAATTCCAAATAAGGAGAAGGTAAGCCCAATCGGTAATGCATAGGGGGAAGGCCTCTTATCGGTGTAAATGCCAACTACCGGCTGAATGAGGGAGGAAGTAGCATTCAATGCAAATGCAATCAATCCCAACTGAGTAAAAGTAAGCCCCATGGAGCTCTGTAGTACCGGAAAAAGAGCTGGAACCACCGATTGAAGGGCATCATTTAACAAATGTACAAGTCCGATGATATAAAGAATGGGATAAACAGTTTTATCTTCTGGTTTTGATGTATCTAATCTAATTTTTTGTGCCTGCATGATAGGAACTCCTTTTATCGAGTAACTGATTAGATAATCATAGCATGGGAAAAGGAGGAGGTGGAAGAATATTTTACGGAATGCGAAATAAATAGGAATCTGGTACACTGTAATAAAAAAGTTAAGGGGACAAGAGAAATGATTGATTTACGCAGTGATACTATAACAAAGCCAACAGAAGAGATGAGAAAGGCGGCATATGAAGCGCAAGTTGGGGATGATGTATACGGTGAGGACCCGACAGTAAACCTATTGGAGGAAAAAGCCTCTGAGATCCTCGGCAAAGAATCAGCATTATTTGTTACTAGTGGTACTCAAGGAAATCAGATAGCAGTCTTGACTCATTGCCGCCCTGGAAATGAGATATTGCTAGAAGCCGAATCTCATATTTTCTATTATGAATCCGGAGCAGTAGCAGCTTTGGCAGGGGTTCAGACGAGAACGATTAAAGGGGTCAATGGGGTGATGAGTCCTTCCCATATCGAGGCGGCAATTCGTGTGGAAGATCAGCATTTTCCAGAAACAGGCCTTATTTGTATAGAAAATACTCATAATCGTGCAGGTGGAGCTGTCATACCTTCCTCTAATATGAAGGAGATTTATGCGATGGCCCAACGTTATTCCATACCTGTTCATGTGGATGGGGCACGTCTTTTTAATGCCGCAGCAAGTGCGGGCTGTTCCATCAAAGAATTTACCCAGCATTGCGATACCGTTCAAATTTGTTTATCAAAGGGTCTAGGTGCACCTGTGGGTTCCATCATTGCCGGACCAGAGGAATTTATCAAGAAAGCCAGAAAGTGGAGAAAAAGACTTGGCGGTGGATTAAGACAAGTTGGGATTATTGCTGCCCCAGCATTGGTTGCTTTAACAAAGATGACGGAAAGGCTAGCAGAGGATCACGAAAATGCCAATTTTTTAGCGGAAATCCTCAAAAACCATGACGGGCTGGAAATTGTCAATTCCGTTGATACGAATATCGTCGTCCTTAATGTTTCCGGTCTGTGCATGAATGCCGATGAATTTGTGGAAAGGTTAAAGGCGAAGGGGGTATTGGCAGTGACGTTTGGAACAACTCTCGTCCGTCTTACCACTCATTATGATGTAAATAGAAAAGATATGGAAAAAGTAGGGAGTATCATTGCCGAAATAGTGAAGGGGAAGAGGCACTGAGCCTCTTCCTATCTCTTAGTATTGATTAACCAGTGTCTTGACGGCATGTTCCTTGAGTTTGAACTTCTGTATTTTTCCTGATGCGGTCATCGGATATTCTTCTACAATCTCTATATAGTAAGGAATTTTGTATTTGGATATTTTCCCAGAACAATAATCTTTCACTTCTCGGCTGTCTAACATTTCCCCTGGTTTTACTTTTATGAAAGCAGCGACCTGTTCTCCAAATTTTTTATCAGGGACCCCAACGATTTGCACGTCAAAAACTTTAGGATGGGTGTAGAGAAACTCCTCTATTTCACGAGGGTATATATTCTCGCCACCTCGGATGATCATGTCCTTCAATCTACCCGTAATGACCACATATCCTTCCTCATCCATCGTCGCCAAATCCCCTGTATCGAGCCAGCCATCGGAATCAATTGCTTCACGAGTCTGATCTTCCATTTTATAGTATCCCTTCATGACAAGATAACCACGTGTACAAAGCTCACCTTGAACACCATTTGGAACTTCTTTTCCAGTGGTGGGATCGACTATTTTTACTTCAACATTTTCTAATGCGCTTCCAACTGTAGAAACGCGTCTTTCAATACTGTCATATGGTCGGGTTTGTGTGATTACCGGAGAGGACTCTGTTTGTCCGTAAGCAATCGTTATTTCTTTTGCCCCCATATCATGTACCACTTTCTTCATTATTTCTGTGGGGCAAGGGGAACCGGCCATGATACCTGTTCTTAGACTTGATAGATTGAATTGAGCAAAATCCGGATGGTTCAATTCGGCAATGAACATGGTTGGGACCCCATATAAGGCCGTGCATTTTTCTCTTTCTACCGCTTTTAATACTTCTAGAGGGTCAAACATGATGAGTGGCACCATGGTGGCACCGGTAGCTACTGCCGCCAAAGTCCCCATGACACAACCAAAGCAATGGAAAAATGGTACAGGAATACAAATCCTATCTTCAGCTGTGAGTCGCTGGCATTCTGCGACATTGATTGCGTTGTTGATGATGTTGGAGTGGGTAAGCATTACTCCTTTTGGGAAGCCCGTTGTTCCGGAAGTATATTGCATGTTAATAACTTCATCATAGTTGGTGCTTTGTTGGCATTCCTCTAATGCTATATCGGAAACAACGGACGACTTATCCAATAAATCATTCCAGACGAACATACCTGGATGCTTTTTGTCTCCCATATAAACAATATTTTTCAATTTAGGTAATTTTTCGGCATGCAGTTCCCCTGGAGCACTGTGTTGAAGTTCAGGACAAAGTTCCATAAGCATGTCTAAGTAACTGACTCCTTTAAATTCATCCATCAACAAAAGTGTGGTAGAATCGGATTGTCTTAATAGGTATTCCAATTCCTTGGATTGATAGCTCGTGTTTACTGTCACAAGGACCGCACCAATTTTTGCACTGGCATATTGAGCCACAAGCCACTCTGGTTTATTGGAAGCCCAGACCGCGATATGATCCCCTTTTTTTATGCCTAAACTCATAAGTCCCTTGGCAACTTTATTGCAGACTTCTTGAAATTCCCTATAAGTGTAGCGCAGACCTGTTTCAGGATATACGACAGCTTCTTTATTTGGATACAGTGATACGGTTTCGTCCAATAGTTCTCCAATTGTTTTATGTACTAGCTCTGCCATTATCTAAACCTCCAAGTTAAAAAGTTTGTACTCACTAAATATTATTATGAATCTTCAGAAAAATCAATTAAAAACAAGAGCAGCCATAAGGCTACTCTTGTTTCACTTCCACTTTATTTAACTCTTTGTTTGCCGTTTCTTGTGATGGTTTCTGAATGATTCTTTCCTTCAACCCCACCATACCGGCCAAGTATTGAAGGGTTTGTTTGTATTTACTATCAATGGATAATATGGCTGCCTCTAATTTTTCGACTAGCGTCTGTCTTATCATATCCAGTTGTGCCGCCATTTTTTGTGAAGCAATGTCTTGACTATCCATTCTTTCCATCACGGATTGATGGAATATCTCTTGGATCTGAAGTTTGTCGTTGATCTCGAGATAAAAATGTTCCTGCTCTACTATTCTTGATTGTATATCCTCATAAAGTTCTTCATATTTTTCGAGCTTAGTATGAATTCCTCTTGTCAGATCCTCTTGGAATGCTAACTGATCGATGGTAGCTTGGCTCAACAGCTTTTCTTCTTCTACTAACATTTCAAGCTTATCTAATCTTTTCTCTATTTGCATATTACAGGCTTCGGTTGACAAGATGCTCTCATGAAGTTCATCACTAATACTTGCTTGTGCTTTTAGCTGATCTTGAAGAAGTTGATGATTATCGGCATGAGCATCCAATTTGTCAGTTATCTGGCGGTGGACATCGTCATGAACAGTCAACTTGTCAGTTATCTGCTGGTGAACATCGTCATGAACAGTCAACTTGTCAGTTATTTGTTGGTGGACATCGTCATTGACAGTCAACTTGTCAGTTATTTGTTGGTGGACATCGTCATTGACAATTAACTTTTCAGTTATCTGTTGAAGGAAATCTTCATGAAAAAGTAGCTTGTCATTTACATGAAGGTAGTTACTATCATGAACGTTTATTTTTTGAAGCAAATGTTGATGGTTATTGTCTTGAACAGTCAACCCTTGTTGAAGATCTTTATTTAATTCTGTGACAGTGGAAGTAAAAGCGAGATTGGTTTCTTCTTGTTGTTTTAAAACTTCAGTTAAATAATTTTTTCGGTACTCCTGCTGGTTGGACGTACATCCTGTATTTTGATGAAAGATCTTCGGTAGTGGTAGCAGGCCATTATTTTTCTCATTCATAAGATAACTCCTTTTTTATCGTTAGGTTTCCGAGATACAGTATCTTATGAGAGACTCTGGGTTTTGCCCGTCATTTAAGTAAAACTAGGCAAATAACTAGAATTTAAAAACAAAAAGAAGACCCTGTAAAAGGTCCTCTTTCTTTGACGAACTATTTGTAGGTGTGGTGGTGTAAGACAGGTAGTACAAGGAGGCAATACTTTTTATGCTATTGCAGGAACAGGAGGCGGCCGTTCCCGGCGAAAGATAAGAAGGAGTGTAACATGACTTGATGCATAGATTTGAAAAATAGTTGAAGTGGGCAAATCTTCAACAATATTATAAGATGTCTACAGCTACAACCAGGGCAATCAATAGTTGAAGTAGTAGTTGGATGTTCAATACTAGGTCTGTATCAGTAGTTGTTACGCGTACACCACGAGAGTTCTGAATATACGTTTGTTGGTGATTAACTTGAACGGACTTGGAGCTTTGAAGCAATTCTTGGATTACTTGTTCCGCTTTGTTGCTGTCCGCAATGCTTACACTGATTACTAGAGCGATAGCTGCTTGGATTGCTGCTTGTAGTGATACCGCAATTTTTGTGTCAGTAGTTGTTACTTCAATGTCGCAAGAATCTTTAATAACAATTTGCTCATAAGATTTTTGAATCATTTTGTTTACTTGGGCAGCTTCTTGGGCTACACCATCGTTGTCAAGTGGATGTCTGCAACCAGCTTCTAGAGCGTTCCAGCCACCGGTATCGAATCCACAACCCTTATCGTTCCCGCAGCTTCTTCCACCAAATAACCAATCTTTACTCATAATTTAAATCCCCCATTTTTTTGATTTTAATTTTTTATTTTTCTTCTTTTTGAAGTTTTTCCATCTTCCCGAAGGAATCTTGGATGTCTGCAACTAATTTTTTCAGTTGCGCTTTTTGCTCTTTGGAGAAATTTTCCCCGCTTAATTTAACATTGTTTTTCTTTAATACATTTTGAAGCATCATGTTGGTAGTTGCCTGGGTGAGTTTTGAAATCTCTCGTTGCATATCTTTACTATCTGCCATTCTTACACCCCCTTTTTCTTATCTACCACATACTATGTAATTGCTAGAGAAGAGAGTGGACGCATGTCCTCTATCAACCGTCCATTTTTGATAGATTTATTAAAATAGGCGTGAAATCTATGGGAAACATGGTATAAACGATAGTTTTTGATTGGCCCCTGCTGAAGGAATAAATTCATCTTGTGAAATGAGGACCTCTCTATGGCGAAAAAGGAGGGGAAGAGGTCTTCATCTGTGGGATGAGGACCTCTCTTGGGTGAAAAGGGAACAGGAGGGGTTTTCATCCGTGAAATGAGGACCTCTCTAGCTCGAAAAATGAACGAGTGAGGTCTTCATCCATGCAATGAAGACCTCTTTACCCTGACTTCCGCTTCACTGAGGTCTTCATCTCTAATTTTAATTTTAACAAAGTGGTGTTTTAGCACTAAAAAAAGCGAAGATAGACTACTCTCCGCCCGCGCTTACTATTCTAAAAATTTATTTTATTTCCACATATTATTAAAACTCATAATAACTCCACTGATGCACACCTTTAGTATTCAAATGTTATTGAAGCACTCGCCGGATCACCCGCTTTGCAAGTTTCCCACAGCCCCAGTCATAAATCGCATTTGTAGTTATTTTTATCTCAGGAAACAGTACATTAAAATGATGAACAATTCGTAAAATGCGTTTTTCCATCGTTTCTTTTTTCGAGCAGACCAAGCAATAACAGTAAGGTCCCTTAGTAGTAAATTCTAACGAGTCACAATACGAGCAAGGGATACCTTTTTGAAGCTCTTCATATTGATAAGAAGGTGGAAGATAAAATGGAGCATTAGGGTTATGAAGGGACTTAAGTTTGTCTGCAAATACGTAGTGGCTATTATCTAGTTTTAAAGAGATAGGACGAATGTTTTTTAGGAATCTATTGACCTGACCAGGGTAAACGATTTGTTTGTTGATGGGTGCTTGATATAGCGTGAATTCGGGGTTTACGAACACTACGTATGATTGAATAGTCATACTATTACCGAGCTGTTGTAACAGTTGTCGCAACAAAGATTCACTTCTATTAAGTTGAATTAGTGGGTTTGTTACTTCAGATTGTGGTGGAATTTTTGTATAAAGGCGGTCTTGTTCATAAAAATAATCCCCTTCAAAATTTTCCACTTCTATTATGTAAAGGGTATCTGGGGCAATGATCAGTGAGTCAATTTGAAAAGTGTTTTTATTGTGGGGGAGAAGTAAGTCGTTAAGAATGAGGCAATCAGCTTTAATGAATGAAGTCATGCTGTCAAATAGCAATTCTCCCTCGTACCCTTTTTGAAGGGCATAAAGGTGCTTCCTCTCATAATCGAGTAGATTTTTGCGAGAATTAAGTAATTGATAAACTTCTAACTCGCGGGGTATAGTCCGAGCTTTATATATCATGGCACACTCCTTTATTCTTTGTACTTCTTACTATACCAATACTAGAGTGGAATAGGTAAGATTTTTGTTTGAAAATTCTTATTTTATACAGTGCCTATCGTTGTGGTAAAAATGAAGACCTCTCTAACACGGAAAAAGAACGAGAGAGGTCTTCATCCGTGAAAAGAAGACCTCTCTAGCTCGAAAAAAGAATGAGAGAGGTCTTCAAATTAAAAAGAACCGCCCTTGTGTAACAGGCGATTCTTTCATAAATAAACAATTATTGCTGGTCCGCTGGATAAACCAGACCTATTTGAGCTCGAGCTTCTTCTATTAATTCCATCGTTTGCAGGGAGGCAGTGAGAGAATTGATGGAAGATTCCTTTTCACCAGATTTAATAAGTCGAATAAATTCTTCTGCTTCGTAATACATAGAGTGATCGATTTGAGGAACCGTAATATCTTCTTCTGTCCCGTCTTTGTATCTAATCAGCACCTTCTCAGGCGTATGGATCGTATCCATAATGATGGTTCCTTCTTCCCCTTGTATTTCTGAAGGAAGGTAAGAGTTCGCTATTTTGGAATAGGCAACGGAAGCATCCATGCCATCATACTGGAACAAGATACTCCCTTGACCATCTACGCCCGATTCCAACATATGGGCCATGGCATGCAATGCTTTCGGTTTCCCAAACAACGCCACCATCGGATAGATCGTATAGATACCGATGTCCATTAAAGCTCCATTGGAAAACTCAGGCTTGAAAGCATTAAGTACCGTACCTTCCTTGTACTTATCATAGCGAGAAGAATACTGACAATAACTTGCGACATAACGTCTGATTTTCCCGATTTTTTGAAGGTTTTCTTTAACTGCCAAGAAGTTAGGAAGGAGGGTGCTTTTCATTGCCTCCATAACAACTACGTTATTTCTTTTTGCCGTATCTATCATTTCCGATAATTCTCTAGTATTTGATGCTACCGGTTTTTCGCATAACACATGTTTACCTTGGTTCATGCAGGCAATCGCTTGCTTTGCATGTAGAGAATTCGGGCTTGCTATATAAACTGCATCGAATTCGTTGCTTGTTGAAAACTCATTCAGGTCAGTATATGTAGTAGTTACATTGAATTTTCGTCCAAAATTCATTGCGGTTTCTTCTCTTCTAGAATAGACAGCTGTTAAACGGAAATCTTCAGACTCTAGTGCTGCATTGATGAATGATTCTGTTATCCAGTTGGTTCCTATTACGCCAAAACGTATCAAAATAAAACCTTCTTTCTCTAATAGATGTAGACAGTATAGCAGAAATGACGAAATGGTAGCAAAAAAAAGAAGGTACCTAAAAAGGTACCTTCTGTGCGTATTGAGGCGAGGGACAGCATGACCACATTCATGCCTTGCTCAAAAGAGCGCGTCCATCGACTTACACAATTCAGCTCATCGCATAAACAATATACCACAATAAAGTAAAAACGCAAAATTAATTGTTTTTTCAGAAAGTATAACAGAATATAAAAAATAGGTTTGAAATTTTAAAATAGGTAGAATAAAGGAAATATAGGATAAAGATAGTAGAAAAGGTATAATGGAAGAGACGAAAAAATATACGTAAATAAGGGAATTAGATTAATGCGTTTAATATGTCAGGAGAGAGTAAGATGCAAGAGTTTTTACAGAACAATGAATCAGAGATGCTTGAACTGCTCGAGAAACTAGTGAATATTGATAGTGGCTCCACTTCCAAAGAAGGAATAGATAAGATCGGGTCTATCTTATCAAAGGAGTACAGATCCATTGGATTCTCTGTTCAAGTGATAGAGGAAGAGAAGTATGGAAATCATCTAGTCATCCAGCACCCCATGGCAAAAGAACCTAACATTATCATTGTGGCACATATGGATACTGTGTTTCCCAATGGGACGGTAGAGGCACGACCGTTCAAAGTGAAAGGTAACAGGGCATATGGACCTGGTGTTATAGATATGAAGGCAAGCCAGGTTTCGATTCTATATGCGATGAAAGCATTGATGCATTCTCGTTCCAATGCATATCGGGATGTTGTCCTTGTATTGAATAGTGATGAAGAGATCGGGTCCCCTTCCTCCAAAAGGATTATAGAGAACAAGGCGGCTGGGAAAGAATATGCCCTTATCATGGAGCCTGCAAGAAAAGATGGATCCCTTGTATCGGCAAGAAGAGGAAAAGGAAAATACACGATAAGTGTAAAGGGTCGAGCTGCACATTCCGGGATCGAACCGGAAAAAGGGAGAAGTGCGATTGAAGAATTAGCGCATAAAGTCATCCAGTTACATGCGCTAAATGACCATTCGAAAGGTATCAGTGTAAATGTAGGGCTAATTGAAGGAGGTTCTTCCGTTAATACAGTCTCCGATAGTGCCATTGCTCATGTGGATATCCGAATAACCGAACAGGATCAGGCCAGGCCAATTGAGCGTAAATTGGAAAAAATTTGTGCTTCCTCGGATGTCAAAGGGACAGAAGTGGAGCTTATCGGGGAAATGAACAGGCTTCCGATGGAAAAGACGGAGCGAACAGAATCCCTGTTACATGTTATCGAAAAAGTAGGAGTAGAGATTGGTCTAGAGGTAAAAGATACTGCAACTGGTGGTGGCTCAGATGCATCCTTTACTGCTGCTATGGGGATAGCGACAGTTGATGGAATGGGTCCGGTCGGGGGAAATGCCCATAGCGAACAGGAGTATCTCGAGATTCCATCACTGACACAAAGAACAGAGTTGTTGGCAAAGACCATTGCAGCTTTAGGAGAATAGAGAAAAGATGATGACCATAGGAGCATTAAGCTTCTGTGGTTATTTTTTTGTATCTTTTTAAAAAAACATATTGTATTTTTATACATACGTAGTTATAATAATTCATATTATAAATCCATGGAGAGGATGAAGAAATTGAAGGTTGGTATTATAGGAGCGAACGGTTATAGTGGGGCGGAACTAATAAGAATTCTACAGCTGCATCCGGAAGTGGAAATGAGCATTATGGCATCCCACTCAACGAGCGGGCAACTGATTACAGAACAATACCCTCATTTACAAGGCATTGCAGAGAATAGGCTTGAAGAGATTAATATAGATGAAATGATGGGTAGTGCTGACTTGTTCTTTTTTGCAACACCATCAGGAGTTTCCAAAAACTTGATTCATAGATTTATTGAACAGGAGATTCCATGTATAGATCTCTCAGGGGACCATCGGTTGAAAGATTGTGATTTATACGAAAAATGGTATAAATATTCACCGGCACCCGAGTCGGTCCTACAAAAATCTACATACGGACTGCCCGAACTTTTTCGAGAAGAAATCAAAAATTCTACCCTAATAGCAAATCCAGGTTGTTATCCGACTGCCACCTTGCTTGGTCTAGCACCCTTATTAAAGAACAAGAAGATCCATATGGATTCCGTCATTATAGATGGTAAGTCCGGGGTTACCGGCGCAGGAAGAAAAGCTTCCTTGGCTACCCACTTTTGTGAAGTGAACGAAAATATTAAAGCATATAAACTTGGAAGCCATCAGCATATTCCAGAAATGGAACAAGTCATTCAAGCCTATTCAGGGGCGGCAGCCACCATCACTTTCACCCCACATCTCGTTCCGATGTCAAGGGGGATCATGTGTACGATCTATGCTGATTTAGTGGAACCTATGACCACTGAAGATACATTAAAACTTTATCAAGAGTTTTATCACGACGAATACTTTGTACGAATCCGGCAAGAAAACCAATGGCCTGCAACAAAAGAAGTTGTTGGTTCCAACTATTGTGATATTGGTGTGACAGTTGATGAAAGAACCAACAGAGTAATGATTGTTTCTGTTATTGACAATGTAATGAAAGGCGCTTCCGGCCAGGCAGTGCAGAATATGAACATTATGAACGGATGGGATGAGAATGCAGGGCTTATTATCACTCCTGTCTATCCATAAGGCTGATAAAACAACATCCATAATAAAGAGGTGAGCTAATGAAAGTGGAGACTATAACAAAAAAAGAAAAATGGAAAGCGGTGGAAGAAGGAAATATCTGTACCCCTTATGGCTTTTTTGCGGGAGGGTTGCACTGTGGGATAAAACGCAAGAGAAAAGACCTGGGATGGATATACAGTAACGTACCTGCAAATGCAGCAGCAGTTTACACGACCAATCAATTCCAAGCACCCCCATTAAAGGTTACTCAAGAAAGTATCGCAAAGGATGGTACCCTTCAGGCTATCCTAGTGAATTCGGGGAATGCCAATTCGTGTACAGGTCAATTGGGGTTGGAAAATGCATATACAATGAGAAAAGTTTTTGCAGAGAAGGCTGATTTGAAAGAAGACGATATTGCAGTTATCTCAACGGGTGTTATCGGAGAGCAGCTTCCAATTGGGAAAATAGCGGAGGGGGTGGAATCGATATCAGGGATAGCCAATATGGAAGATGCCATGTCTTTTGAAGAAGCCATCCTAACAACGGATACTTTTACGAAACATGTATGTTTTCAATTGCAGATCGAAGGTAAAACCATCACGATAGCTGGTGCTGCAAAAGGATCAGGAATGGTCCATCCTAATATGGCAACGATGCTTGGATTTGTCACGACGGATGCGAATATTGAACAGAGAGCTCTACATCAAGCCCTGAAAGAAGTTACTACAGATACATTTAATATGATTACGGTAGATGGGGATACAAGTACAAACGATATGGTCTTAGTGCTGGCAAATGGAATGGCAGGAAATAAAGAATGGCGACAAACTGACCTGGAGTATCAACTTTTTAAGGAGGGCCTTGAGCTGGTATGTCAATCTCTTGCACAACAAATAGCCCGTGACGGGGAGGGGGCTACCAAATTAATTGAAGTACATGTAAAGGGTGCACAAACCGTCGATGATGCCCAAGTCATTGCCAAAACCATTGTTGGATCAAGCTTGGTAAAGACGGCCGTTTATGGAGAGGATCCGAACTGGGGGAGAATTGTTTCCGCAGTAGGCTATAGCGGAATAAGAATCGACACAGAACAAATCTGGGTTAAAATTGGGCCGATATCCGTTGTCGAGAACGGGATGCCAGTTCCATTTTGTGAAGAAGAAGCAAAAAACTATCTAACAAACGAAAAAATAGAAATACTTGTAGATCTTTTCATAGGTGAACAGAAAGCGACGGCCTGGGGCTGTGATTTATCCTACGACTATGTACGGATCAATGCATCCTATCGAACTTAAAGGAGGGCAAGAGATGAAATCACTCATTATCAAGTGTGGTGGAAGTACAATTGATCAGCTTTCCCCATCCTTTTATACGGAGCTTGTGGAATTGATGAACATTCATCATATCCAACCAATAATAGTTCATGGTGGAGGCCCTTCCATCTCAACGATTCTTTCCACGCTTAAAGTGGAGACCACCTTCGTTAACGGTTTGAGAAAGACAACAAAGCCAGTATTGGAAGTGGTGGAAATGATCTTATCAGGAAGTATGAACAAGCATCTTGTTCGTCAAGTGATGAAAGCAGGAGGTAATGCACTGGGCTTGAGCGGAGTGGATGGGAAATTTCTGATGGCTAAACCAATTTCCAATGCAGAAGAATTGGGCCTTGTCGGAGAGATAGTAGAAGTTAATAGACAACTATTGGAGCCATTCATGGCGCAGGGCATAATTCCTATCATCTCTCCAGTTGCTGTAGATAATTCAGGACAGCACTATAACATCAATGCAGACCTTGCAGCGGCCGCAATAGCTGAGGCTTTCCATGCCCCGTTATGCATGGTAACAGATGTTGATGGGGTTTTAGTGGGAGACTCTAAAGCTGCTAAATTATCCAATACAGAAGTTAACATGCTAATAGAAGAAAGTCATATAACAGGAGGAATGATCCCGAAAGTTCGGGCAGCGGTATCCTGTTTAATGAAGGGTGTAAGCAAGGTAGGTATCATAAATGGCTCCACGCCTGATGCCCTGACTCAATTCGCTTTAGACAAGGTCGGAGTGGGAACTACATTTTATCTGGAGGAGGTCATGGAGAAAAGTGTCTAAGTCTACACTGAAAAATTCACCCATAATGAATACATACAAGAGGCTTCCGCTTTCCATCCAGAAAGGAAAAGGGACGATTGTCTGGTCTGAGAACGGAGAAGAGTATCTGGACTTTACTTCCGGAATTGCCACATGCAATCTTGGACATTGTCCGTCTGATATCCAGACTGCTCTGCAAAAACAGTTGACGGAATTGTGGCATACATCCAATCTTTATCAAATACCGAAACAGGAAGAGCTTGCTCATTTATTAGTGAGAAACTCATGCTTCGATCAGGTGTTTTTCTGTAACAGTGGGGCAGAGGCGAATGAAGCTGCAATCAAGCTTATTCGTTCCTTTGCAAAACATAACGGTGGCAAGCAGGCAAGTATTGTGACATTTCAGCAAAGCTTCCATGGCAGAACCCTTGCCACAGTTGCTGCAACCGGACAGGAAAAGATAAAAGCCGGTTTTGAACCAATGTTGGAAGGGTTCACCCATATGCCCTATAACGATAATCAAACACTCCGTGCAATTAGAGAACTGTCCCCAACCGCTGTCATGCTGGAATTACTACAAGGGGAAGGTGGGGTAATTCCTGCTGACTCTGATTGGATAAAGGAATTGTTCTCCATCTGTAAGCAAGACGGGATATTACTAGTAGTGGATGAAGTACAAACCGGGATGGGGCGTACAGGGAGCCTATTTTTATATGAACAGTACGGCATAGAACCCGATATTATGACTCTTGCAAAAGGATTGGGATCTGGATTCCCGATTGGAGCCATGATGGCAAAAGAGGAGGTAGCGAATTCCTTTCAGCCAGGTATGCATGGTAGCACCTTTGGAGGCAATCCATTAGCATGCACTGCAGGTACAGCTACATTAAAGGTATTAAGTGAAACAGACGTCATAAGAAATTCTGTCGAGCAAAGCCACTATCTATGGACAGAACTTGAGTCCTTAAAAGCCACCTATTCTTTTGTGAAGGAAATCAGGGGAAGAGGCATGCTAATCGGAATTCTGATCGAAGGTGATGCTATGAAACTTGTAAATAAAGCATTGCATGAAAAACTACTAATTTTAAGTGCAGGGGCAAATGTAATAAGGCTTCTTCCGCCTCTTACCGTTTCAAAAGAAGAAGTGGACTTATTTATTCAGAAATTCACCAAGGTATTACAGCATTTCAAGGAGGATCAGCATGGATAATGGATATTTAGTGCTTGAAACGGGGGAGGTTTTCCCCGGCATTTTAGTAGGAAGTAAGGAAGAAGCCGTGGGGGAAGTAGTATTTAACACCAGTATGACCGGGTACCAGGAAATCATGTCAGACCCTTCCTACGCTGGACAGATTATTGTGTTCTGTTACCCGCTTATCGGTAATTACGGTATTAACCCTCATGATTACGAAGCGGATAAAATATATGCAAAGGGTGTGGTGATGGGAGAGGCATGCTTATTGCCTAACCACTATTCTTCCATTGGAGGTGCTCCTGAGCTTTTAGAAAAAATGCGTGTCAGCGGATTAAGTAATGTGGACACTAGGGAACTGGTGAAAACGATACGTAAACGTGGATCAGTGAAAGGGGTCATCACAGACTCTGTAAAAGACTTTCCGAATGTGGAGCATAAGGGTAATTGGGTAGAGCATGTGTCCTCTAAGGTGCAGAAAACCTATCAAGGAACAGGAGCACATATTGCTTTAATGGATTATGGCTACAAGAAATCCATATTAGACGCTCTTCTCCATGCAGGGTGTCAGGTAACGATTTTGCCTTATACGACAAGCTATGAAAAATTACAATCTCTTCAACCGGATGGCGTGCTTTTGAGTAACGGCCCCGGAGATCCAGAATTCCTTAAGGATCACTTACCTAAAATAAAAAAAATCGCGGAAGGCTTTCCTACCCTTGGAATATGCCTAGGCCATCAACTATTGGCACTCAGCTTTGGAGCAAAGACAAGCAAGTTGCTTTTTGGACATAGAGGCGGTAATCACCCTGTTAAAGATCTTGCAACAGGAAAAGTGTACATCACTTCCCAAAATCACAGTTATAACGTCTGTGAGGACTCTATAAATAAAGAAATCTTTGAAGTTACCTATAAAAATATCAATGATGGGACAGTGGAAGGGCTTCGTCATAAAAAACTGCCTACCATAAGTGTCCAATTCCATCCGGAAGCACACCCCGGACCACAAGATACTAATTATGTATTTACACAATTTCTGAAACTCATCAACGAAAAAACGGGAGTAATGTCATATGCCATTCATTAAAGAGATACAAAAAGTATTAGTAATCGGTTCTGGCCCCATTGTCATCGGTCAAGCTGCAGAATTTGACTATGCAGGAACGCAAGCTTGCCTCGCCCTGAAAGAAGAAGGAATTGAAGTGATTCTTGTTAATAATAATCCAGCGACCATCATGACGGATTCCGATATTGCAGACCATGTGTATATGGAGCCCTTAACAATTGAATCTTTGGAAAAAATAATCAAGAAGGAAAAGCCTGACGGAATTATCGGAACGCTTGGTGGTCAAACTGCCTTAAACTTAATTGTGGAGCTTTCGAACAACGGGATCCTAGAGGAAAATAACGTTCAAGTCCTGGGTACATCTGTTAACTCTATCCAACAAGGGGAAGACAGAGAGCAATTCCGAAAATTAATGATGGATCTCAAAGAACCGATTCCCGAATCAAAAATAATCCATTCGTTAGAGGAAGGTGTTCGGTTTGTAAAGGAAATCGGCTATCCAATCATCATTAGACCAGCATATACATTGGGGGGAGAGGGTGGAGGCTTTGCTTATAACGATCAGGAATATGAGTCGTTACTAGTAAATGGATTAAACCTTAGCCCAATTAATCAAGTGTTAGTGGAAAAAAGTATCAAAGGCTGGAAAGAGGTGGAGTATGAGGTGATGCGTGATGACAATGATACGTGCATCATCGTGTGTAATATGGAAAACATCGATCCAGTCGGTGTCCATACAGGAGACTCCATCGTAGTGGCGCCTTCGCAAACGTTGACAGACAGACAGTATCAAATTTTGAGGAATGCAAGTCTAAAAATAATAAGAAGCTTAGGAATTGTGGGGGGCTGCAATATACAATTTGCTCTAGATCCATATTCGGATGATTACTATATTATTGAAGTGAATCCCCGTGTAAGCCGTTCGTCAGCTCTTGCTTCCAAGGCCACAGGATACCCGATTGCCAGAATTGCAGCCAAGTGTGCCATTGGCTACCATTTAGACGAAATCATAAATCCCATCACAGGTAGCACTTTTGCATCCTTTGAGCCTGCGCTTGACTATGTAGTAGTGAAGCTCCCAAGATTTCCGTTTGACAAGTTCCCCGAAGCGGATATAAGCCTGAGTACTCAAATGAAAGCGACTGGGGAGGTACTGGCAATCGACCGTACATTTGAAGGGGCCTTAAATAAAGGACTCCGTTCTATGGAGATAAAAGTCCACGGGATCACGCATCCACTTATGGATAAAATGACCGAAGCCGAATGGATGGAATTTCTCAGTCAACCGACACACATGCGGCTCTTTGCGATCACTCATGCTTTTAAACAAGGTCTATCCGTTCAAAGAGTACATGAAATAACCTTTATAGATGAATGGTTTTTATGTAAATTAAAGCAGATGATCTTGTTGGAGCAAGAGCTAGCCGCTGAGACATTGGCATCCATTTCTGTTGAGTTGTTGAAAACCGCAAAGGTTCACAATATATGTAACGAACGACTTAGTATTCTTTTAGGATGTAAAAATCCTGACCTGAAAAAGGTTTTGAAAAATAATCAAATCGAACCATCCTATAAATTAGTTGATACTTGTGCTGCTGAATTCGAAGCGATAACCCCTTACTACTATTCCACTTACAAGGGCAAGGATGAGGTAAATGTCAGCGAGAATAAAAAGGCTTTGGTCATAGGGTCCGGTCCAATCAGAATCGGGCAGGGGATTGAATTCGACTACTGTTCCGTACATGCGGTGAAAGCATTGAAAAAAGCAGGATTTGAGACGATTGTGGTAAACAACAATCCCGAAACCGTCAGCACAGACTTCTCGATAGCTGATAAGCTCTATTTCGAACCAATTACGGTGGAAGACATTCTGCCGATTATCCAAAAAGAAAATGTCGACCTTGTCTTTATACAATTTGGTGGTCAAACTGCGATAAATCTTGCGGAAGGGTTGGAGCGTGAAGGAGTAAAAATTGCAGGAACAAGCATGGATTCCATTGATAAACTGGAGGACCGTTCCCGCTTCTATGCCTTGCTGGAAACAGAAAATATTCCTCACATTAAAGGGAAGATGGTGGAACATCCACACCAATTGAAGGCGACAGCAAAAGAAATTGGATTTCCGGTGCTTGTACGACCGTCCTATGTCATCGGAGGTCAATCCATGTACACGCTCTATGAGGATAAAGAGTTGGATGATTTCATCGAGATGCATGAATCGAATGATTCGCTCTGGCCATTGTTGGTGGACAGTTTTATTCCAGGTCTTGAATGCGAACTGGATGTAGTATCTGATGGGGAGCAGATATTTGTTCCGGCAATTTTTGAACATATTGAACGAGCAGGTATTCATTCTGGTGACAGCCTTGCCGTATTTCCGCCACTGTCACTGACAGAACAGATGAAAGATACATTGATGAATTACACCAAGAGAATATGTACGAGAGCTGCAATCATTGGCATTGCCAACATACAATTTGTCATTTCGGATGACATTATTTATGTGCTGGAAGTCAATCCAAGAGCATCAAGGACCGTACCAATCATCAGCAAAGTAACCAACGTGCCAATGATAGAGCTTGCCGTAAAGGCACAATTAGGTGAAGATCTGCCTTACAAAGGATTAAAAGAAGAACCGGGTTTCTGGACAGTAAAAGCTCCTGTCTTTTCCGCTTCTAAATTGAAGAATGTTGATCATGTTCTCGGACCGGAAATGAAATCGACCGGCGAGATCATTGGACTAGGAATGACGGTAGATGAAGCGATGAACAAAGCGTTGTTTCTTGGCCAAAAAAGTCCATTCGATGAAACGGGGGATAAAGAAGCCGTTTTTTGTTCCATTGCAGACCGTGAAAAGCATCATGCTCTCCCATTACTTACTGATCTTCAAAGAAAATCTTTTCCTTTGTTCGCAACAAAAGGAACGGCAGATTTTTTGAAAAATAATGGAATTGATGTGACAACAGTCTACCAGGAGGAAATTGCTTTTACTCTAAAAACGAAGAATTTTGCTGCAGCCATCATCATTCCTACCAAAGGACGTGACCAATCTCGTGAGGGTGCCAATTATAGGGCATTATGTACGAAGCACGGTATTAAAACTTTTACATGCCTAGAGACTGCGTATCAAGCAAATAATTTAGACAAAACAATAGAGAAAAATTATCAAACCATCAAAAATTATTTAAAAAACGAAAAAAGAGAGGTTGAATATTTATGCAAAGTGTACTAAAATGGGAAACGAACAAGGATACCTATCAATTGAGTCAATCTCATTTTTTGACACTTGGATCCTTGACACAAAATGATATCCATTATTTATTGGCAGATGCTATTAAACTAAAAAAATATCATAAAGAAGGAAGACCACACCCTTATTTACAAGGGAAAGTACTCGCCATGCTTTTTGAAAAATCTTCCACCAGAACCAGAGTTTCATTTGAAGTTGGTATGCTGCAGCTTGGTGGACATGCGATATTCTTGAGTTCCAATGATATTCAATTGGGACGCGGGGAATCTCCTTCCGACACTGCGAAAGTTCTGTCTCGTTACGTGGATGGGTTGATGATCCGTACATTCAAACATCAAATTCTCGAAGAATTCGCACTTCATTCCAGCGTACCAATTATCAATGGACTGACCGACTCCCATCATCCAGCTCAAGTGTTGGCAGACCTACTAACCATTAAAGAGCATAAAGGAAAGCTGAAAGGTTTGAAGCTATGCTATTTGGGTGATGCGAACAATAATATGTCCCATTCGTTAATAGAAGGTGCTGTAAAAGTGGGAATGGACATTTCAATAGCATGTCCTCCTGGTTTTGAGCCAGATACCTCCATATTAACAAATATGAGGGATGAGGCCTTTGTAACAGGCTCCACCATTTTGGTTGGTGAAAATCCTGAAGAGATGATCAAGAATGCAGATGTGGTAGTGACGGACGTCTGGACCAGCATGGGGCAAGAAGCCGAAACAGCAGAACGCCTAAAGGCATTTGCACCTTATCAAGTGAACAAGGAACTTTGCAAGCACGCCAAAAATGATTACATCTTTCTGCATTGCCTGCCTGCGCATCGTGGGGAAGAGGTTACGTCAGACATTATAGATGGCCCACATTCAGTGGTATTCGATGAAGCTGAAAATCGACTTCATGCACAAAAGGCCATATTAAAAGCTTTACTTGGGAACTAATTTTTTTTACAATTGAATGTATAAAAATACAACAACGTAGATTTTTATACCAGAGGAGGAATTTTTTTATGGGGAAAGAAAAAGTGGTATTAGCATATTCCGGAGGACTTGATACCTCCGTTTCGGTTAAATGGTTACAGGAGAAATACGGGTATGATGTGATTGCCCTCGGACTCGATGTTGGCGAGGGGAAGGACCTAGAATCCATTAGACAAAAGGCCTTGGATGTTGGAGCCATTAAAGCAATAATGGTCGATGCAAAAGAGATGTTAGCCAAAGATTATATTGTACCTGCACTGAAATCCAACGCGATGTATGAAGGCAAGTACCCTCTATCATCTGCATTATCACGTCCACTCATCTCCAAGCTTCTTGTTCAGGTGGCGGAAGAAGAGGGAGCAGTAGCAGTGGCACATGGTTGTACTGGGAAGGGGAACGATCAAGTCCGCTTTGAAGTTTCCATCCAGGCATTGAATCCAAATTTGAAAGTTATTGCGCCTGTACGTGAGTGGGGCATGACTCGAGATGAGGAAATTGAATATGCGATGAAGCATAACATACCTATTCCAGTGAATTTGGATAATCCATTTTCTATTGATGCTAATATATGGGGGCGAGCTTGTGAAGCGGGTGTGTTGGAAAATCCATGGAATGAAGCCCCTGAGGCAGCTTTTGACTGGACTAATCCAATTGAACTTACACCAGATCAAGCTGAATATGTAGAAATCACTTTTGAAAAAGGGGTCCCGGTTGCCCTCAACGATAAACAGATGGGACTTGTAGATTTAATTGAAGAATTGAATTTGCTTGGAGGAAAGCACGGGGTTGGAAGAATTGACCACATCGAAAATCGTCTTGTTGGAATAAAATCACGTGAAGTGTATGAAAACCCGGCAGCCCTTATACTTATTCAAGCACATAAAGAACTTGAATTCCTAACCCTTCCAAGAGAAGTTACCCAATTTAAAACGTCCGTTGATGAACAGATGGCAAAGGTCATTTACGAAGGACTTTGGTACTCTCCATTGGTGAATGCGCTTGGGGCTTTTATTGAAGAAACACAGAAAAATGTAACTGGAAAGATTCGTGTCAAATTGCAAAAAGGGAACCACTCTGTTGTAGGCCGACAATCCGCATATAGTCTTTATAATGAAGAGCTTGCAACTTATTCTAAAGGTGATATGTTCGATCACAATGCAGCTGTCGGCTTCATTAAACTATGGGGCTTGCCGACAAAAGTGTACGCAGAAATCCACAACAAAGAAAAAGTGACACTATAAATGACACGTTAACTGTTGATTTCCGTTCCAGGCGCTTCGCTTTCCACGGGCGGTCCGGGAGCCTCCTCACTTCGTTGCGGGGTCTCCCATGTCCCTTCCTCCCGTAGGACAAGGAAGGCTACGGCAGCAATTCATCGCACGAAGAAAATGCGTTAGCATTTTCGAGGAGTCTTCGCGCCTTCCACTACAATCAACATGGTTACTGCATTTTACACTTACATTATTACACTATGGGGAGGCAACAACATGACAAAGCTTTGGGGCGGAAGATTTACAAAAGAAACAAATAAACTAGTCGAGGAGTTTACAGCATCCATCGAGTTTGACAAAGAACTCGCACTTGAAGATATACAAGGAAGCTTGGCTCATGTACAAATGCTAAGTGACTGCGGCATCATTGACCAAGATGACGCACAGACGATCAAAAATGGACTAAAAGTCATCGAAAATAAGATAGTGGCGGGGGAAGTGGAATTCTCCGTTGCACATGAAGATATCCATATGAACATTGAAAAGTTATTAATAGATGAAATAGGACCGGTGGGAGGGAAGCTCCATACCGGAAGAAGCCGTAATGACCAAGTGGCTACAGATATGCACTTATATTTAAAGAAACAAACGAAAAGCATAATTTCATTACTGACAAATGTGCAACAATCCATATTAATGAAATCTAAAGAGAATGTGCATACCATTCTTCCTGGTTACACTCATTTACAGCGTGCCCAGCCGGTATCTTTTGCTCATCATCTAATGGCTTACTTCTGGATGTTGGAGCGTGACAAGGAGCGTTTACAAGATAGCCTAAAGCGAATCAATTGGTCACCACTTGGAGCAGGTGCCTTGGCTGGAACAACCTTCCCAATAGACCGCGAACAAACGGCTTCCTTACTAGGATTTAAAAAAGTCTACCCGAATAGCATGGATGCCGTCAGTGACCGTGATTTTATTGTGGAATTTCTTTCGCACGCATCATTAATCATGACACACATATCACGCCTTTCGGAAGAATTGGTGATCTGGTCAAGTCAGGAGTTTCAATTTATTGAGCTCGACGACTCTTTCTGTACCGGATCAAGTATCATGCCGCAGAAGAAAAATCCAGACGTACCGGAGCTGCTACGGGCAAAGACCGGAAGAGTATATGGAAATCTTGTCGGCCTATTAACTGTATTAAAGGGACTTCCATTGGCATACAACAAAGACATGCAGGAAGACAAGGAAGGCATGTTCGATACAGTTAAAACGCTTGATGGTTCATTAAGACTACTTGCACCAATGATTGAGACGATGACAGTGAATCAGAAAAATATGTTTGACGCAGTCTCACAGGATTTTTCCAACGCAACAGATATCGCGGATTATCTTGTGACAAAGGGGCTACCATTCAGACAGGCTCATGAAATTATCGGCAACATTGTTCTTTATGCCATCAACCAAAACAAGTTTCTCCTAGGACTGACAATGGAAGAATATCAACAGTTTTCTCCTTTGTTTTCTGAAGATATATTTGAAATTCTTCAGCCGAAGCATGTTGTAGGTGCTCGTAATAGCGAAGGCGGAACCTCGTTTGAGCAAGTAAACAAACAGCTGGCTCTAGCGGAACAGTTTATATAGGATTTACCCGAGATTCTTTGAATTTGCAAAACCGCTAGCCCTCCTTCACAATGGATATATATCATTAGAAGGAGGTTTTTCTTTTGACTTTACATAACAAAAAAGTGATTCAATTGGTCAGCGATGATTTTGAGGACTTGGAGCTATGGTATCCTGTTTTACGTTTACGCGAAGAAGGGGCAAAAGTCATTATTGCTGGTGAAAAGGCTGATGCTACTTATGTTGGGAAATATGGGGTGCCTATCCAATCCGACATCTCATTTCATGATGCCGACCCAAACGATTTCGACGCCATCCTTGTGCCAGGAGGCTGGTCCCCTGATAAGCTTAGAAGGTATGATGATATTTTATCAATGGTTCGCACCATGAATGACCAACAGAAGCCAATTGGCCAGATCTGTCATGCTGGCTGGGTACTTATTTCCGCAAAGATTCTTCAAGGTAAGAAAGTGACAAGTACACCAGGCATTAAAGATGATATGATGAATGCAGGTGCAGAGTGGGTGGATGAAGCAGTAATCGTGGACGGCAACATAGTCTCTAGCCGCAGGCCACCAGACCTTCCCGACTATATGAGAGAATTTATCCGTGTGTTGGCTGATAAAAAGTAAAACTTGTTGAACAAGACAGCTTTCACCCAGAAAGCTGTCTTTTTTTAGGGGGAAAAAATATGAGAAAGATATATAAAGTAGGAATTGTTGGGTTGGGAGTAATTGGCCAACGACTGATTTCAGAATTTAAAAAATCCTCAAACATTCAAATTGAAGCACTATGTGATTATAATGTAGAGCTTCTCCAAAAAACAGCAGAACAATGTGAAGATCCCCAGTGTTTCAGAGACTACCGTGATTTATTACGACTAAAAGAAATCGATTTTGTTTATGTAGCAGTTCCACCTGCTGTCCATTATGAGGTCGTAATGGCAGCTTTTATGAATAACAAGCATGTCCTATGCGAAAAGCCATTGGCGAATTCCGAGCAGGAAGCAAAAGAAATGCTAGCAGCAGCAGAAAAGTCAGGGCTGATACATGCCATGCATTTTCCGCTTGTATATGAAAAAGCTTTTGCCTTCATTGAAAAACAGTTGAATGAAGCTGCGTTTGGCGAAATAAAACGGATTACATTAAAAATGCATTTTGATCAATGGCCAAGACCTTGGCAACAGACCAACTGGATAAATAGCCGTCTGCAGGGTGGATTCATCAGGGAAATTTCTCCCCATTATCTTCAAATAATCCTACATTTTTTTGGACAAATAATAGAAGTTTCCAGTATAGTCGATTATCCGCAAAATCCGGACCTTAGCGAGCAGGTGTCATTGCTATGTTGAAGCTCGAAAATGGAATTCAAGTACTTATCGACGGTCTTGCAGGACAGGCTGAAAAAGAAAAAATCGCCTTTACGATTCATGGTTCTAAGCAAAGTCTTTCATTAATTAACTGGAGACAAGTTAAAACTGCTGGCAAAGGAGAAGGTTGGACGGTGCTGGATGATTCCACATTGGAAACTTCTAACATCTCCATCGTAGAAGAATTTGTGAAAAGGTTAAATAAAGAAGAAGGAAAAGTAATTACATTTGATCAAGGTTTTGAGGTCCAGAAAGTACTCGAGAAATTGATTAAAGGATAACGGCATCCAAATATATCTCTTTTTTATCATTTTTACCAATAATACTTTCCAACAAAAAAGCAAAACTAAGGAAGTATTAACGATGAAAAGGAGATGCACCATGAAAAAACTGATTAAAATCATGATAATTGCCGCATTTGCTTTATCTTTGATGGTAGGTTGTAACAACAACTACGCAAAGGATAATATGGATACAAACAATACCGCATTCAATGATAATAATTCCGCAAACGGTATTACACATGTAAGAAATGATGCAAGAGGAAAGGGTCAAAGTGCTGATGTCCAAGAAATTAATAATGGATACTTAACGATTGATCAAAACTCTTTCAGTACATCCATACCTAGTGAAGAGTTTCCACATGTGGAAAAATCCGAGGACCAAGGACCTTTTGCGATATACAAATTTCAGCAAGAAGCACCTCAAGGTCAGCCTGAGCAAGGTCAAGCACCACAAAATGAACAAGCTGCACCTCCAGAAAACCAACCTACTGAAGAACCAGCAGATGATAATCAACAACAAGCCGAAGAATCAACAGAAGGTATTTCTGAAACAGAAATGAAAGTTATCGAACTAACAAATGCAGAGCGCCGTAAGAACGGCCTATCCGATTTGAAGGCTGATGCATCTTTAAGCAATGTGGCACGTGACAAGTCAAAGGATATGCAAACAAACAATTACTTCTCACATACAAGCCCAACACACGGTTCTCCATTTGATATGATGAGGGATTATGGAATCTCTTATAACACAGCTGGAGAGAATATCGCTATGGGCCAACGTTCACCCGAAGAAGTCGTTCAGGCATGGATGGAAAGTGAAGGTCATCGTAAAAATATATTAACCGGTGAGTTCACACATATCGGAGTTGGATATGTGGAAGAAGGTAACTATTGGACACAAATGTTTATCGGAAAATAAATAAATAATGATGAAAAGCAAATTTAATTACTATAATTAGATTTGCTTTTTATTATATAAAAAGGTTTAGGCTTTTCTTGGTTGAGGGAATACACACCATAGAACATACATATAAGTTGATCGGAGGATTTTAAATTGACGATAAGCCTGGAACCAACTAATCATGCAATAAGACATACATGTACAAGTGAATTCGGTGAGTTGAAGAAGGTGGTTGTTTGTCCACCGACACATATGAGTATCAGTGAAATTATTAACGAAACCCAAAAGCATTATGCTGAAGATAATATTGATGAAACACTGGCAACCAAGCAACACCGCACTTTCGTTCAGTCAATGCTGACAAATGGAATTGATGTGTACAGTCTTCCACCAACCGATAAATTGCCTGAACAAGTATTTACCAGAGATATCGGATTCACGCTTGGAGACACTGTTTTTGTCTCTCATATGGGAAGTGATATCAGAACTGGTGAGGAAGATATCCTTAAATCATGGTTAAACGAAAACCATTCCTCCTATACTCCGTTATCCGGCCATAGTGTGGAAGGGGGAGATGTTATGATTGACCGTGATATTGTCTATGTAGGAATTAGCGGCAGAACAAGTCAAGAAGGCCTGGATAAGATAAGCGATGCTCTTCCTGGCTATACCGTGTATCCAATCCCAATCGACAAATCATATCTCCACCTGGACTGCGTATTCAACGTCATCTCCCCAACAGAAGCGTTGATATTCTCTCCTGCACTTAGGGAAGAGGAAATCGAATTTTTATCCAAACGATATGAATTGATAGAAGTGTCAAAGGAAGAACAATTCACAATGGGGACCAATGTTCTTTCCATTGGAAACAAAAAGATTTTCAGTCTTCCATGTAACAAAAATGTAAATGTGCAGCTTAGAAATAGGGGATATGAAGTCATAGAAGTGGATATCTCTGAAATTATTAAATCCGGTGGTTCTTTCAGATGCTGTACACTACCTTTACTTAGAAAATAGCCACGCGGAAAGGAAGGGGAAATTAATGGGCCGTCTTATTCGGTTTTTAAAAAGACTTGGGAATGAAATGAAAAAAGATAGAGCAACAGGATTAGCGGCAGAACAAGCATATTACTATATGCTCTCGGTGTTCCCCTTACTTGTTTTAGCACTTTCGATAGTCCCGTATTTGAACATTGATCCACAGAAAGTGATAGAGTTTCTTCAGACGATTATGCCTCCAGAGACTGTATCTATCTTTGAAGAAAATATAAATGAGTTTGTCAATAAACCTAATGGAGGCCTGTTGACCGTTGGAATCTTAGGAACCATCTGGTCTGCATCAAATGGAATGAACGCCTTCATTGGAGCTATGAATCAAGCCTATAACGTAGAAGAATCCAGACCCTTCTACTTGGTAAGATTGCTTTCCATTGGTCTTACCATCGGTTTAATAGTTGCATTCCTGATTGCCTTCTTCCTTCCGGTTTTCGGGGGAATCATCATCGGTCAACTTGAAGAAATTATCGATATTCCGGGAAGCACCGCACTCATTCTTAATGTATTAAGGTTTATCATTGCCTTTTTCGTTATTTTTGCCATAATTACTACACTCTATAAGATTGCACCAGATGTGGACAAGACGTTCAAGGAGCTTTTTCCCGGCGCATTGGTGGCAACCATTATCTGGCAGATGGTTTCAATAGGGTTTTCCTTTTACGTAAGTAACTTTGGCAATTACTCTGCAACATACGGAAGTCTTGGTGGAGTAATCATTCTGATGCTATGGCTCTTTTTAACGGGGCTTGCCCTTGTAATAGGTGGAGAAATCAATGCCATTTACCATAAGGACAGAATACACACTGATATTAATTATCATAATGAGAAATTTACAGCACTTTAAACAAATCAAAAACACCGACCATTCTGGTCGGTGTTTTTGATGGCTTGTCTACATACCACGCTCATACTCATTCAGCTTTTGTTTGGAGCTGCTTTTGAACGTATTTGGAAGCTTTTTTAGTTCAGTCAATGTGAAAGTGAATACCGACTTCTTCCAATCAATATCATTTTTGATGGCTTCCTGTTTGTTCTTCATCTGTTCCATTTGTTCTTGTATGGCATGGTTTTCTTCCTGAATGCGTTCACCGACAGATTGGAAGAATGAAAAAGTAGGTTGGGTTTTTTTCTTAAAATTAATAAACGAGACGATCATCAAACAGATTGAAACAACTAATATCCCGATACTTACATAAACTAATAACATCACAATTCCTCCTAAAGTTGATAATAAACAATACCCTTTAAGCGATAAAAATAACGAAAAAAGAAACCTGGGCAGATTGCACAAGGTTTCTTAAAAACAACATCAATATATGTTTTTTGAAGGTTTAACTAGGTTTAATCTCTTCTTCAAAATAAAAAGTTTTTGGGTTTTCTTTTATAGTGTAGGAGTATCTTTTTAAATTGGGGACGTAGTTGAATTTTAAGATGGTAACTTCCTCGCCAGTGCTTTTCAGGATGACTTTCTCGTTGTCTTGGAACTTGTTTTTTTGTTTCATTTATGTTCCTTCTTTCCATTTGGAATTTCTAATCATTCTCTCATTATCTCATAAATAAGCGTATATTCCCACTTAATCCGTAAATATATTTTCAAATGATAACGTATAATTATAGAAAATGGTGGTAGAAACTGGCTTGAGGGGTTACACTATATAGATAAGGTAAGTTCCTTTGGTATCCTGGTGTTAAGATTCACCGTCTAAAGGTGTGAAGCCGACACACAGAGAGGATGACCTATATGTCATGTCTATTATTTCAAGCAAAAGCTGGAGACGGAATTAAAAAAAGAGGATTGAAAAGATCTGATACGTTCCTAGGGACTGCTGAGGATGCCGTTTCAGAAGCACTTGGTTTAAAAGAAAGAATGGATAAGACCTACAAGAATAATATTACATGGGACTATGAAGAACTGTTGAAAGGTTCTACTACTAAAGTGAAGATCCTTAAAGGATATTTGGATGGTGACAAAAGCTCGAATCCATTTTATCTTGAAATTTCCACTTCGGAAAATGCTGATAAGACTGCCGTTGCTCCTATTAAACCTAAAAAAATAAGCAAACAAGACAAAAAGATATTAAAGAATGTTGTTAGTTTTTATAAATAAAGAAAGAGAAAAAGCCATTGTTCGGCAACAACCCAGTTGTTGTTGTCCAATGGCTTTTTTATTTGAAGTTGGGTTGACTAGAAGAGTGTGATATAGTTTGAAAATGTAAAACAGCAGATTAATAAAGGAAGATTTGAATGAAGACATCCTCATATATTATAGAGTGGAAAAAAGCGTTACAAGCGGAAATAATGCACTTAAAGAAATACGAAAGCACAAAGTATCTTATAAATAATGGTCATCTTGTAACCAAAGATAAAAACTTTACTTACTTCTTTGAAACTTATGCTCCTGTTCGAATCCCTGTAGGTTCGTTGGTTAAAGTGGAATGGGGGGGAATAAAAACGGGAGGGAAGATCCTTTCTTCCGAAGGGAAAAATGTCATCATTTCATGTGAACAATCTTTAGGAGACATTATTACAGAAGCATACATTTTTCATGACCCTTGGGAACTGTTAGATCAGCTTATCCAAAGGTTGGAAGAAATAAAAGAAAGTAAGAAGAAGAGAGCTCGCATTAAAAGGTTGATGAATCCAGATATGATGACAAAGCATCCAACCAATATTATCAAAAGCAATGTCCATGAATTGATCCTCCGCTCAAAATACAATCCTGTTACCTTTGTTTGGGGCCCTCCCGGAACAGGAAAGACATACACCTTGGCAAGGGTTGCTGCCAACAAATATTTCAAGAAGAAAAAAGTTTTACTCCTTTCTCACAGTAATCAATCTGTAGACGTACTTATGCGAGAAATTTCTGCGTTCCTTTCCAAACAGGGACGATACAAGGAAGGAGATGTGCTTAGATACGGTTCTCATAGCAGTGAACTGTTAGAAGACCTTCCTGCCATCACTTCGTCGCAACTACTCCAAAACCGTAACCCCATGCTTGCAGAAGAAAGGGTTAATGTAATGGAAGAAAGGCGACATCTGAAATTAGATTTATCCAAATCATTCAGTAAACGAGACTCTGAAAGTTTACTAAAACTTGAAACGAAGGTTGCAAGAATTCTGGAGAAGATTCGTGAAAAGGAATTGGATTTTTTACAAGATGCTTTCATTATCGGTACCACCCTGGCGAAAGCGGCGATGGATACTGCGATATATGAAAAAGATTACGATGTGATTATTTTGGACGAGGCAAGCATGGCCTATGTTCCACAAGCTGCTTTTGCAGCGTCGATGGCTAAAAACATCATTATTTGTGGAGATTTTAAACAACTACCTCCTATTGCTTCTGCCAGACATGAGTTAGTGGGAAAGTGGTTGAGAGAGGATGTATTTCACCGGACAGGAGTAGCAGATACCGTGCATTCGTCTAACCTGCATCCCCATTTATTTTTGTTGAAAGAACAGCGGAGAATGCATCCTGATATATCAGCTTTTACTAACAAGCATATTTATCACTCCTTAGTAGGTGATCATCCAAGTGTATTAAATGGTAGAAATCATATAGCAAGACAAAAACCTTTTCCCGAAAAAGCGTCGACTCTTTTAAGTACGAGTTATACTGGAGAGCATGCTTTTATAGAAAAAAGCAGCAGATCCCGCATAAATCTTTGGCATCTGCTACAATCATTCCAATTAATTCATGAAGCATATTTGGATGGATCACGTTCAATCGGTTATATCTCTCCATATCGCGCACAGGCACAATGGATGGACATCCTGTTGCAAGATTTGTATCAGCTTGAAAAAGGATCGGCGGATATCTTGGCCGCAACGGTTCATCGGTTCCAAGGAAGTGAGCGGGATGTCATCATATTCGACTCCGTTGACAGCTATCCCCTTGAGAGACCGGGGATGTTGTTGGTCGGTAAAGAGAGTGAGCGACTTTTGAACGTTGCTGTTACAAGGACTAAGGGGAAGTTTATTCATGTCAGTGACAGTCAATTTATAAAGAGGAACGTTTCCGCCAATAAAATGATTAGAAAGCTTGTGGATTTTCAGGAAAAATCTCAATACCATGTACGTCCACATGAAATAGGATCGTGGATCAAGCATCAGCACCCCCGGGTTCAATGGATGCATGCGAGAAAATGGGAAAGAGTATTTGATGATATGAAACAGTGCCACACTTCTATTCTAATGGGAACACCTGATCAGGCCACTCTTCCCAAAGAGTGGGAAAACATATTAAGCAACAGGAAAAAAAGGGTTTCGAGGATATCGGAGAATGTACCATTTCCTTTTATCATAATTGACAATCGCATTCTTTGGCTTGGAGTGCCGGTAGAAGCAACCAGAAATACAAAGGCTCCTTTTGTAAGTGTGAGGGTGGACTCAGAGGCTTTATGTAGAGAGCTAATCCATCAGGTAGGGGTATAGGATGTCCGTTGTGCACATCGAGTCATCTGTTTCATTGGTAGAACTGCCTCATTTTAGATATCATCATGGTAAATAGGAGTGGGGGTTAATCGTAATGGGGAAATTTGACTATGATCTAATTGTGATTGGTGGAGGGTCGGGTGGATTGACCGTAGCAGCTGGTGCAGCTTCACTTGGCGCAAAGGTAGCACTAATTGAAAAAGAAGCGCAACCTGGTGGAGACTGCCTGCACTTTGGATGTGTTCCGTCCAAAACACTTATAGAAGAAGCAAATAAGTTGCATCAAGCAGTTTCGTTAGGATATCGCCCTGATTATGCACAGCATTATAAAAGAGTGCAACAACGAGTCAAAGATGTTATTGGAACTATTCAGCACCACGACGATGCCGATCGATTTCGAAAAATGGGAGTGGATGTATTCCAAGGAATTGGGTCATTTATTTCCAAAAATGAAATTTCGATAAACAATGGGAAGAAAGTCATTTCAGGAAAAAGAGTGGTCCTCGCCACTGGTTCACGACCTTTCATACCGAATATACCAGGTCTAAAGGAAAGTGGATATTTAACGAATAAAACCATATTTGATATAGAAGAACTGCCTGCCTCCTTATTGGTTATAGGTGCTGGACCCATTGGAATTGAACTTGCACAAGCATTTTCTAGGCTGGGCAGTACTATAACTGTACTGCAAAAATCAGAGAATATACTTATGAAAGAAGATAAAGACATCATTCATGTTGCCGAGAAGAGACTTTCAGAAGAACTTCAGATTCATAAGGAAGCACAATTGCTGGAAGTAACAATAAAGGAAGGCATTAAAATAGCAACAGTTCAAGTCGGAGAAGAAAAATGGACCATCCAAACGGATGCTATTCTTCTAGCGGCAGGGAGAGTGCCTAATACAGATCATCTAGCGCTTGATCGTATCGGGATTGAAACGGATGAAAAAGGGTACATCAAGGTCAACCAACAGTTACAGACCTCTATTCCAACCGTCTATGCGGTGGGGGACGTAAACGGAAGCTATCCTTTCACACATGTTGCCGGCATGGAAGGGAAATTGGCGGTACAAAATGCTGTTTTGGGTTTGCGCCGAAAAGTAAATTATTCACATATCCCTTGGGTAACGTATTCTTCTCCCGAAATATTCCATATGGGATTAACGGAACAGGAAGCTATTAAGAACGGAATAAGATATAAAATCTATAAAGTGGAACTATCTGAAGTAGACCGTTTTGTAACAGCAAATTCCACAACGGGTTTTGTGAAAATGGTGACAGACAAAAAGGGAACGATTCTCGGTGCCCATGCTATCGGTAAAGGTGCTGGGGACTGGATGCAAGAAGTCGTGGCTGCTGTCCAATTCGGAAAGCGGATCGGCGATTTGTCCATGGTGGTCCACCCATACCCTAACCATGCTGCAGCGGTACAACGAACCGCAGATCTATACTGGCGGGAAAAGCTCTTTGAGGGTAAAATTCCGAAGCTAATGAAGAAATACATCAACTGGTTCAGGTAGGCCCTCTTCTTGATGCATGCATATTGTAAGAGCTTTTCCGCACATTATGATATGATAATACATACTAGTTTAAAGAGAAGAGGTGCAACGATGAAAATAGAAATCTGGTCTGATTATGTTTGTCCATTCTGCTATATCGGTAAACGAAGATTGGAGAAAGCATTAGAAGATTTCCCACACAAAGATAAAATAGATATCGAATTCAAGAGCTTTGAATTAGATCCTAATGCAAAGCGTGATACTGATTTGACCATATATGAAATACTTGCTAAAAAATACGGAATGCCTGTGGAAGAGGCAAAGCGGATGAGCGCAGGAGTTGCAAAACAGGCGTCTGAGGTTGGGTTGCAATTTCACTTTGATACATCCATTCCAACTAACACGTTTGATGCACACCGCCTAGCAAAATATGCGGAGACTCAAGGTAAAGCGAAAGAAGTGACAGAAAGTCTTCTTAAAGCTTATTTTACAGAGTCAAAGCATATTGGGGATAAAAGCTATTTGAAGAAATTAGCGGTAAGCCTAGGCATGGATGCTACGGAAGTGGAAGAAGTGTTAGCTGGAGATGCTTATGAAAAAGATGTCCGTTACGATCAGAGGGAAGCAAAAGAAATTGGCGTTCAGGGAGTTCCTTTCTTTGTATTGAACAGTAAATATGCCATTTCCGGAGCTCAGCCACCCGAAGTATTTGCAGAAGCTTTGGCTAAAGTATGGGAAGAGGAAAATGAAAAGCCAAAGTTGCAAAATTTTGAGTCCAAGAACAAAAGTGAGACATCCTATTGCTCGGATGATTGTTGTGAGTGATTGTGGGGTTGAGGGGACAGTAATTTGACTCCACTCCCCCACTTGGATTAAGGCAGTGTAAGGATAGAACCAGGACCTTTATTATGGGGTCCTGGTCTTTTTTTGCGGCAAAACCGCCTACTTCCCCACATACCTCGACAACGGGCGATAAATCACATTATCCTCTGCTTGCTCAAGAACATGAGCGGTCCAACCGACCATCCGACTTGCTGTAAAGGTTGGTGTGAAAAGGGCTGCATCCATATTAATTGCTTTCATGATGGCCGCAGCATAAAATTCTACATTTGTATACAGTCCTCTTCCTGGTTTAAGCTCCTCTAGCACTTTTATTGCAACACGCTCTACCTCTAAGGCCAAATCCAACCATACATCTTTTCCTACAAGTTCCGTTAAAGTATTCTTTAGTGCAAGGGATCGGGGATCATGAGTTTTATATATACGATGTCCAAACCCCATTAACTTCTCCCTAGCAAGGATTTTCTCACGCAAATAAAATTCTTTGTCGTTTACTTCACTTAATTCGTTCAACAATACTATAACCTCAGAGGGAGCCCCGCCATGAAGGGGTCCTTTCATGGTTCCAATAGCAGAAGTTACTGCAGATACTAGGTCCGATTCGGTCGAAGCGGTAACCCTGGCAGAGAAGGTGGAAGCATTCATACCGTGCTCCATCGTCAGGATCATATAGGTTTCCAATGCGCGGATATGCTGTGTACTTGCTGCTTTACCTTTTAACATATATAGATAATTTTCAACATGACCAAAATATTCAATTGGAGGAATAACCTCTTTTCCTTCTAAAATCCTCTTTCGATAAGCAATGATGGTAGGAAGAACCGCTGTGAGTTTTATAGCATCTTCAACGGTGGGCTTCCATTTCATCGATGAATCCCCAGCACTTGATATGACTGTTCTAACAACACTCATTAAATCCATCTCTTCAGGGAGAGTATGCAAAACTTTTTCCATAGTAGGGGTGAGGTTCCTATGTGAAGCAAAAGAAATTTTAAATTTCTCTAACTGAACATCAGAAGGAAGTTCACCGAACCATATGAGATAGGCAACCTCTTCAAAGGAATAGTTTGTGGCAATGTCTCTTATCTCATATCCGCGGTAAATTAAACGACCATTTGAACCATCTACTTCACAAATACTTGTCTCAGCAGCAATGACACCTTTTAACCCTTTTTGTACATTCATCCCAAATCACCCTTTCTTTAGTTGCTTATATCATATAAAATAACAATGATTATGAATATTAAAGATTATTAAATAAATTGATTATAAAATATAATCAGAGGTGGAGTTTGATGGAGTTAAATTGGCTGAAAACCTTTATAATAGCTGCAGAGCATAGTAATTTCAGAAAGGCATCAGAACTTTTATTTATTTCACAGCCAACCGTGACTGTACATATAAAGCAACTGGAAAAGGAAGTGGGGGCAAACCTGTTTGTCCGAGATGGAAGAAAAGTTATGCTAACCGAAGCGGGGATAAGATATGTAAAGCATGCAAAAACATTGTTATCTCTATACGAAGAAGGAATTTCAGAGCTGCATTCCTTTCAGCAGGGGTTTATATCACAACTCACAATCGGCATTTCTCCATTAATTGCAGATACCATTTTGCCCTTTGTGCTAAAACAATTCATTCAATCACATCCTAACATAGAAATTTCCGTTAAAATTATTGAGTCAATTAAAATCGAACAAGCTGTAGAACTCGAGGAAGTGGATATTGGATTATCCTGTCTGCCTAACAAAAAAACGGACTTAAACTGTCAACCCTTATATCATGATCCGCTTATTTTAGTTGTCCCCCATGACGGATTTGATTTTGAGATCGGCGCTCCTATAGAGGAAGAGGACATATTCCAAAATCATACGTTGTTGACACACAATCATCCGGGGTATTGGGATGAATTATGTCAACAGATTAAGGCAAAGTATCCTTATTCCAAAATGATGAAGGTCTCACAGACTCATATTACAAAGCGTTTCATTATTGAAGGATTAGGGGTATCCATTCTACCTAAATCAACAGTAAGGCGTGAACTGTTAGAGGGGAGGCTACTAGAAGTGGATTGCCATTCGCTAAATCTCCCCGATGCAAAAACGTACGCATTAATGAAATATGAGCATACTTTACAAAAGGAGTTTTTGGGGTTTTTATCCCAATACAGAATATAGCAATCACCAGAAAAACATTACTCCCCACGTTTTGGGAGTAATGTTTTTCTTTTGCCACCGTTTGTCAACAAATCTATAAAAATCGGTATTTTCTCTCAATCTAGTTTATATAGTAATAGTAGTGGGACGAATAGACATTAATCACCATGAACGTATGTACTAAATAGATAAAGGGCAGGAGGGAATAGATTTGCTTCACATTATTGCCTGTATAAAGCAAGTACCAGATACGAAAGTAATAAAGATGAATCCGAAAACGAATACGATGGATCGAGGAAGTGCACCTGCGATATTAAATCCTTACGATGCACACGCGGTAGAAGAGGCTGTACGCCTGAAAAATAAATATGGGGGAACTGTTTCGGTTGTAACAATGGGGCCGCCTCCTGCGGTGAAAGCCATTCGTAAATGCATCGAAATTGGAGCGGATGAGGGGTATATGATTTCCGACAGGGCCTTTGCAGGTGCAGATACATTGGCTACGAGTTATGCACTCACAAAAGCAATCAATAAAATCAGCGAAATCAAGCCAATCGATTTGATTATCTGCGGAAAAATGACCATTGACGGGGATACCGGACAAGTAGGGCCCGGCATTGCCCGGCGCCTTGATATTCCACCTTTAACTTCTGTTAATAGAGTTGTAGAAGTCCAAAAAGATGATGGATATATGGTTGTCCATAGGAAGCTTGAAGATGGGTATGAAGTCGTCAAAACGACTTTGCCGTGTTTGCTTTCGGTAGAAAAAGAGATTAATGAAGTACCGTATTCCACCTTCCCGAATATGTTAAAGGCTGCTCGATATCAACCTGTTATTTGGTCTGTGAATGATTTAGAAGATATTGACCGGAAACAACTCGGCTTAAAGGGCTCTCCAACCATTGTCGCAAAAGTATGGGCTCCGCCTAAACCAGAAGGTGGAAAAATACTGGAAGGCAAATCGGAAGAACAAGTGCAACAGTTGTTATCCGTGGTGCTTGAAAGGAAAGAGTTGTTTGCAGAAATGAGGGGATCGAAGTGAGTTTTGAGGAATATAGCGGGGTCTGGGTTTTCATTGAAGAAAATGAAGGGAAGATTGCACCGGTGTCCTTGGAACTACTTGGGGCCGGACGAACGCTTGCAGATAAGCGTGGAGTGGAACTTGCCGGAATACTAATCGGGGAAAATGTGACTGGACTTGCTGAAACCGTTTTTGAATATGGAGCAGATACGATTTATGTATATGACCAACCAATTTTCCAGCTCTATCGTACGGAATCTTTTATGAAAGCATTACTTCATTGTAGCGAAAAGTACAAGCCTGAAATCATTCTGTACGGAGCAACCTCCACCGGTAAAGATCTTGCCAGTGCGGTGGCGACCGATCTTCCAACCGGCTTGACGGCAGATACGACAGAACTGGATGTGGAAGAGGATACAGGACTCCTTTTAGCAAGCCGTCCGGCCTTTGGAGGCAACATCATGGCAACCATCCTATGTAAAAAATACCGTCCACAAATGGCAACTGTACGCCCGAAAGTGATGAAGGCACTTCCACGGGAAAAGGGAAGAACAGGTAAATTAATTGAAGAGCAAATTGATATAAAAGAAGAAGATATGCGCACAAAAGTATTGAAGATTGTAAGAGAAGCCACCCAAAAAATCAGGATTGATGAAGCGGACATCGTGGTCGCAGGCGGGAAGGGACTTGGCAGTGCACAAGGATTTGAACTTGTCCATCAACTTTCAGCAGCCGTCGGCGGGGTGGTCGGTGCAAGCCGTGATGTAGTTGAGGCCGGGTGGATAGGACATCATCATCAGGTTGGACAAACAGGAGTCACTGTTACGCCAAAGATCTATTTTGCCATTGGAATATCTGGTGCCATCCAGCATATCGTGGGAATGAAAAATTCAGGCTTGATTATCGCGATTAACAAAGACCCGGAAGCGGCAATTTTTCAATCCTGCCACTATGGCATTGTAGGGGACGCATTCGAAATTGTCCCAATGCTTGTGAAGGAGTTCAATAAAGCGTTACACGGAGAGGAGGTCGAGGTCTAACATGCCTGAAAAATTTGATTGTATCGTTGTGGGGGCGGGGCCGGCGGGCATATCATGTGCCTATGAACTTGCTAAAGGGGGTGCGAACGTTCTCTTACTGGAAAGAGGAGAGTACCCGGGCTCCAAAAACGTGATGGGCGGGGTACTATACCGAAAAATGATGGAAGATATCATTCCAGATTTTCATAAAGAAGCACCTCTTGAAAGGCCAATTGTCGAACAGCGCTTTATGATGATGGATAAAGAATCCGCTGTCACGTTTGGCTATAAGGGCCTGGAGTGGGCACAAGAACCTTATAATAATTTCACCGTACTACGTGCGAAGTTTGATCAGTGGTTTGCCGGAAAAGCGGTGGAACAAGGGGCATTGCTTGTCAATGAAACGGTCGTTCTGGAATGCATCGTGGAAAATGGCAAAGTGGTGGGGGTAAGGACAGATCGCCCTGACGGGGAAGTCTATGCTGATGTAGTTGTTCTTGCGGATGGAGTTAACTCCTTGCTTGGTAAATCGCTTGGCTTCCATAAAGAATATCGCCCTGATGAAGTGGCACTTGCTACGATGGAAATTATTAAGCTGGACAGCAAAGTGATTGAGGATCGTTTCAACCTGGAAAAGAACCAAGGGTGTACGATTGAACTTTTGGGAGATGCCACGAAAGGCATTCTAGGTACCGGTTTTCTATACACAAATAAAGATACGTTAAGTATCGGGGTGGGAACACTTCTATCTGGATTAATCGAGCATAAAATAAGACCATATGAGCTGTTGGAATATGTGAAAACACATCCAATGGTCCGTCCGTTTCTTGCTGGCGGAGAACCCGTTGAGTACTTGGCCCACCTCATTCCTGAGGGAGGACTCAAATCGATGGGGCGTATTGTGGCAGACGGGGTATTGGTGGTCGGGGATGCCGCCCAGCTCGTTAATGCAATCCACCGTGAAGGGTCAAACCTTGCCATGACTTCCGGGAGATTAGCAGCCGCAACTATTCTGGAAGCTATGTCTGTCGGAGATTTTTCCGAACGAACCTTGGATCAATACCGTGTCAATCTAATGAAGAGCTTTGTTGGGCAGGATATGAAAAAGTACAAGGATTCCACTCATCATTTTAATAAGTTTCCTCAGTACTTCGACCAGTACATTCCGATGGTCAACCGGGCAGCAAGCCAGATGTTTACCGTTGATGGACAGTCCAAATGGGAGAAACAGAAAAAGATTTGGAAGGACCTGGGCTCACCAAAAGAAAAACTAAAACTAGCCCGAGACGCTTACCGGGCATGGAAGGTGATGAAGTAATGAGTGAACAAAAGAAGGGGCAGTCTATCGAAGAGAAACAATACCTTGTTCGTTTCAACGCTGACACCAAATCACACCTCACCGTGATGGATGAAGATATATGTTTGACCAAATGTCCTGATAAGATATGTACCATCTTCTGCCCAGCGGAGATCTACAAATGGGAAAATATCCGTATGCATGTCGGTTATGAAGGCTGTCATGAGTGTGGTAGCTGCCGCATAGGCTGTCCACACCAGAATATCAAATGGGAGTATCCAAAAGGCGGTCATGGAATTGTGTTTCGATTAGCTTAGAAGTCTATCGCATTCGCGGTGGGCTTTTTTTGTAATAGTTGGGATTCTTGAGAGGGTAAATAGAGGATTAGTATGTATATTCTTTCACAAAGCTTTGCAAAAAGAAAAACAGGGCGTTTTTCTTTTTTTTCCATAACCGGCTTATCCTGCAATGGTATAAAGCTGGCCGTCACTGGCAATCCGTTCCACTTCAGAAGTGTAATCAATTGCTTCATCAATGGATAGGAAGAACGAAGATACATAGAGTGGGTGCTTGTAATCGAAGCCTCCGCCGATTTCTGCAGGAAAGACAACAACCTGCCAATGATAGTAATCGTCTCCAGTGCCCATTGCTCTGCCTTCTAGTGCAATCAACCAATGACTGTAATTATCACAGCATTCGAAGTCCGTCACTTTTTCAAGGAAAATAACAAGATCATCCTTGTTGATTGGCACCAATGACTTTGGGTAAAATTCTCCGTAATTAGGAGCCTCTCTCATATACATCTCTCCTTTTCTAAAAATATGGTAAGTAGTAGTTGTATTATTATATGAAGGAGTAACTTAAATATTTTGTATTTTTAGAAAATTATTTTATAGACACGAAAAAGCCGAATCCATATGGACTCGACTTGGTTTCTTGTTTGACATTGTTTATCTCTGATGAAAAAAATCGCTGAATGCTTTTACAAATTCAATCCCTTGGAATAATAAGAGACTTAAAGAAGTGAATGAAAAAAAGCAGATGGCTATTATACGAACCCATAACATGATCAAGTTCCTCCTTCATTTTTTGTAAGAATGAGGTAGATCACCATCGCTTCAAATATAGCTCCCCTGATAAAAAACTGTTACAAGGTGGAAGGGGGAGTTAGTTTCAGGCTCTTCTGGCATAAGGGACAAGAGGGCAGTTGTGTAAGGAATGCTGAGAGTCGCTTCCCAAACTTCTCCTTCATCATCAGGACTTTTATCCAAAGAACCATTTTCCATCTCTAAATAAAAGGATTTCTCGTAGATAGCCAGAATATTATGGGGAATGGAATGGTCCATGTGAAAAAGGACAGTCATTAGAAATATAACAAACATTGAAACTACTTTTAAAGAATACATTCCATCCCCCCTCCGTACTTAAAAGTTATTAATATCTTAAATGATTCTCTGCCAGATGAATAGTGTTTGTTTTTTACAAATTTCATCAGATAGGACAAGGAGTGGTCGAAATGAGTCTAACAGAAGTGTTTGCAGACATCCAACAGCTGGAAAAGGAAATCCAGGAAAAGAAAAAGCAATTAGCTGAATTGAAACGCAACTTTAAAAAAGAAGAGGTCGATAATTATGTCTTCTCTTCTTTTCAGACTGGAACGGTAAGCTTAGCAGAGTTGTTTGAAGATAAAGATGAGTTGTTCATGGTCCACAATATGGGGAAAAGCTGTTCTTATTGCACAATGTGGGCTGATGGATTTAACAGTTTGTATCATCATATACGCAGAAAAGCAGCCTTTGTCATATCGACTCCGGACCAACCTGAAGTACAGGAGAACTTCGCAGCAGAAAGAAGCTGGGTTTTCCCGGTTGTTTCCACAAAAGAAACGACATTTAAAGAAGACATGGGGTTTGTTGTAAATGGTGGCTATTATCCTGGTGTTACCGTCTTTACAAAAGATGAAAAGGGGAACATATACCGTCATGCAAGTGCATTTTTTGGACCGGGAGATGATTTTTGCTCTGTATGGCCATTATTTGACCTGCTCCCATCAGGATACGAAGATTATAAACCTGGTAAGAAAATCAATGAGCGTTCGCCTTACCAGTTGACAAATAACATAGCGATACAAGTGAAAGATTACGAGAAAGCCATTGAATTTTATCACCAGATTCTTGGAATGAAGCCTGAAAAAAGTACAAATTCTGAAACACTGTTTACAATCAATGGAACGAACTTTTATATAGAAAATCATAATAAGGGTGATAATTCCGTGTTTTTCGAATTCGCTGTAGATGATATTGTAGCTGCAAAGGATACCTTATTAGCCAATAACTGCACTATTACTAAGGAGTTTAGCAAGAAGAGTCTAATGGTAAAAGACCCTTATGGATTAAAATTTCATCTATTCCAAGTGTAAATGACCAGAATTGGGAATCGCTTTTCTTTATGGAATGCGGTTCTTTTTGATATACTGGGCTAAATATAGTAATAGTTTAGAAGGAGACTTACTTGCACCTATGAAATTGATATCTTGGAACGTGAATGGAATCAGAGCTTGCGTCAAAAAAGGATTCATGGATTATTTTAACGAGATGAACGCGGATATATTTTGCATACAGGAAACGAAGCTACAGGAAGGTCAAATTGAAATGGAACTTCCAGGTTACCATCAATTTTGGAATTATGCGATTAAAAAAGGGTATTCCGGAACGGCTGTTTTCAGCAAAATAAAACCCCTTCAAGTACGGTATGGATTGGATCAGGAAAAAGTGGAAGAATGTGAACCCGAAGGAAGGATACTTACACTTGAATACGAGGACTTCTTCTTAGTGAACGTCTACACTCCCAACTCCCAGCGTGACCTGGCAAGACTACCGTTCAGGCTAGAATGGGAGGATCGGTTCTTAGCTTACATAAGAATGCTCGACCAGGCGAAACCGGTCATTGTATGCGGTGATCTGAACGTGGCCCATACAGAAATTGATTTGAAGAACGCTAAATCCAACCGCAATAATTCCGGATTCACCGAGGAAGAGAGAGGAAAAATGACCAGGTTGCTTGGAGAAGGATTTACAGATACTTTCCGACATTTCTATCCGGAACTGACGGATAAATACACGTGGTGGTCTTACATGAATAAAGTCCGTGAAAGGAATATCGGATGGCGCATCGACTATTTTATCGTTTCTGATGGTTTACGGGATTCATTGAAGGACGCTGAGATACACTCCCAAATTATGGGGAGTGACCATTGTCCTGTTGTGCTGCTGTTGAATAAATAACACATCTGGAGGTACTGCAAAATGAAAGTTTTGGTGAATGATGAGATTTTAGACCGCAATCAAGCAAAAGTGGATATTGAAGACCGAGGCTATCAGTTCGGGGACGGGGTATATGAAGTAATCAATCTATATAATGGTGTACCTTTTACTCTGAAAGAGCATATCTCTCGGTTGTATAGAAGTGCAAATGAGATTGGGATGAAAATATACGTAGAGCCAGAACAACTTTGTAAAAGGCTGCTTGATCTTATTAATGTTAATAATATGAAGGATGGAGGTCTGTATCTCCAAATCACTAGGGGGGTATCACACAGAGCACACCAATATGAAGATTCTATAAAACCACGGCTTGTTGCTTATCCACTTCCATACAAAAGTGTACAGACAGCTCAATCGGCGGGAGTTGAAGCAATTACGGCCGACGACCTTCGATGGCTCCGCTGCGATATAAAAAGCTTGAACCTCTTATATAATATAATGGTGAAGCAAAAAGCACACGAGGCTGGAGCATTTGAAGCAATTCTTATAAGAGATGGTGTAGTAACAGAAGGCTCATCCTCCAACATTTTCATTGTCAAAGGCGGTATATTGTTTACCCATCCTGCCACTAACAAGATTTTGAACGGGATTACGAGAACCAAACTACTCGAAATCTTGGATAAGCACGGATGGCAATATAAAACGGAGCCATTTACAAAAGAAGCACTGATGGAAGCGGACGAAGTATTTCTGACCTCCACAACCAGTGAAGTGATGCCAATAACCAACATTGACGGTGTTACATTTTCCCATGGAAAGCCAGGTCCTTATACACAGAAATTCCAGGATGCTTTCCGTAACGTGGTAAATTCAGAAGTTGGATCTGCAAAAAAAGCATAGAGTTTTTGACTCTACGCTTTTTCTTGTGCCTTTTTCACTTCAGAAGGGGGGACACCCATCCACTTCTTAAACATCCTATTGAAATAGGACTGATCGCAATAACCCAGGTATTCTGCTATCTCTTTTATACTCATGCTGGTTGTACTAATCAGATTCCAAGCGTTATTGATGCGAGTCTGATGAAGGTATTGGATAGGGGTGACACCAAGGACTTCTTTAAATAAAACCGTCACATAATTTGGGGTCACCTCGGAAAGCGATGCCAGTTCTTCTATTGAGATATTTCTTCGATAATTTTGTAGGATATACTCTTGCATGTCTCTTACGTACGTCTCTTTGACAGGGGAGATGTGCCATTCCGCTTTTTCCTGAGCAATCATAATTAATAGCTCCGACAGAATGTTTTGTGACAGTTCCTCGTGATAAATCCTATTACTCAGCCACTGTTCGTTTAAGAATGTTAGCCTTTGTTCATAATAAGCCGACTTTCTTGGTTTGAATAAAAATACTTCCTCCCCTACAAATTCTCGTTTAGTGGTGTTTTCATAAACAATGGTGTATTTTCTGTGACTTACTTTTTTATCGTTCTCCCAGGCTCTGATCAGGTCGGATGGAATGAACAGAAGATTCCCTTTTGTCAATTCAATTGCCCGATCTCCCACTTGATAGTGTACTTTACCATCTGTGACATAAACGAGCGTATCCAAGCCTTTTGCTTTTTCCACATTCCAATGAGGAGAAATATCGTAAAAAACACCATGAATGATGGGCATCACTAACTCTCCTTTATAATAATAATTGATGAATCATCCAACTATTATAGTTTTATCTATTTTCACGATCTATTAAATTATGTATGATTAATTATAACATTTACAGATTTCTATGTGTTTTCTTATAATGTATACGTTTACAAAAAATGATGAAATATACAAATTAATTCCAATATAGAGGATGAAAGGGGCAAGGAAGTATGCCAACCAACACTTATGAAGCCTTACCAAGCCAAGTCAAAGCATTTTTTGATCGTCAATATAAGGATTCTTATGCACTTTTTGAAGCTTCTCGTCACCCAAAAACAGGTCTTTATGCGGATGGCTATATGACACTGGGTGAAAATCCTGACTTTCGCAGCTCTATTGCTGCGACAGGTGTGGGATTGATCAGTCTAGCTGTAGCGGATAAGGAAGGCTGGGATGAACATGCGGCTAAGAAAGCTTTGATAACATTAAAAGCGGTATCCGGGGAGATAGATGGATGTCGTGTTGCACGAGATGAAAAATCAGGTTTCTTTGCTCACTTCGTAGATATGGAAACAGGAGAAAACTTGGATTCGGAGTTTTCTACAATTGATACCACTCTTTTAGTAACAGGTGCCCTTTTTGCTGGAAAGCACTTTGCAGAAAAAGAGCCAAAGATTATGGAAATGGCTGAAGAGCTTCTTTCCTCCATTGATTGGAACATCGTGGTGGCAGATAAGGATAATGGGGTCATCCATATGATTTCAAAGAATGGAGAGGGGATTGCTCCTCTTCCGGCCTATAATGAATATGTCATGGTTTCCTACCTGGCACTTCTAGGAAGACCTGATGACGAAGATATAAAGGCACTTTGGTTGAACAATTTTGCTGAAGATAAAATAAACAAACTTCCACAAGAGGATTTTCGCGGACTAGCGGTTTTAAATGACCATCCAGGAGCTTTTTTATCTTCTTTTGTACATCAGTTTCCATATTATCTAGTCCCAGAGTATGCGGAAAGTAAAACCTACCTGGAGTATTATAAGAATGCTTGTCTTGCTGATCGAATGAAATGGACAGAACTAGAGGACGTTCCTTCCTACATATGGGGATATGGTGCGGGTCCTAATGACGGTCTCTTTGGAGGATATCATGCGGATAGAATTAATGATGCACCGCACAATATAGCTTCCTCCTATATTATTGGCGGCTACTTGCCAGTGTACCCAGCAGGGATCTATGATCTTTATGCACAATATTCGCTGCACATCCCTTACGATGTGTATACCAACCCAGAGGATAAAGAGGACGAGGAAAAATTCAAAGCAGCCTATAAGTATGGATTGCATCGCTTATCTTGGTGGCATCTCGAGCAACCGGACCGTTGGTATCCGACAAAGGTTACCCTTATTGATTGGAGCAGCATGCTATATGGATTGGCTGCATTTAAGCATGGCATGTCATTCTTCAGCACAAACCTCCCAAGAGTAAGCTCGGTTTTAAGATAATTATAGAAATGAAAATCATTAACAAGTAAGGCAGTGACTACTATGGTTACTGTCTTTTCTTGTAGGTTAAACTAGACAAATCTTAGCGAACATGATATTTTTTGGGAACATAGGGAATTTCTAAGGAGGTAACTACATAATGAATCTTTTACAAACGACCATGGAGAAATATGCGGAACTTGCTGTAAAAGTCGGGGTAAACGTCCAAAAGGGGCAAACACTTATTGTAAACGCTGACATTGCAACAGCACCTTTTGTTCGACTTGTGACAAAGAAGGCATATGAAGCAGGAGCAAAGCTGGTACAAATTGAGTGGGCGGATGAACAGGTTACAAGAATCCGGTATGACCATGCACCTGATGAATCATTTGAATATTTCCCTACTTGGAGAGCGGAAATGTTTGAAAAAGCATATGAAGAAGGAGCTGCTATGCTCGCCATCACGTCTGTTAACCCAGATTTATTGAAGGGTGTGGATGCATCGAAAATTGCCAGCTTGCAGAAGGCCGCAGGCGAAGCTACCAAAGGCTACAGGAAAATGGTCATGGCCGATAAAATCAGCTGGTCGATAGTAGCCGTCCCATCTAAAGGCTGGTCGGCAAAGGTTTTCCCTGACTTAACAGAGCAAGAACAGGAAGAAAAATTATGGGAAGCTATTTTCCATGCAACTAGAGCAAATCTCGAAGACCCTGTCCAAGCCTGGATAGATCACAAAGAAAAACTAAGTGAGAAAGTGGAGTTTTTGAACAATAAGAAATTCAAATCTCTGCATTATAAGGCAGCAGGAACGGACCTGACCATTGATTTGGCTGAAAAGCATATATGGATTGGACCGGAAAGTATTAATGAAGATGGAGTTGCTTTTATCGCTAATATGCCGACAGAGGAAGTGTTCACAACCCCTTTGAAGACGGGTGTGAATGGAACGGTAAGAAGCTCCAAACCGTTAAACTATGGTGGAAACATGATTGATAATTTCTCTATTACCTTTGAAAATGGCAGAATTGTCTCATTTGAAGCGGAAGAAGGATATGAAACGCTGCAAAAACTGATTGAAACGGATGAGGGATCACATTTTCTGGGAGAAGTGGCATTAGTACCCCATGACTCTCCTATTTCAAATACGAATCTTATTTTCTATAATACGTTATTTGATGAAAATGCATCTCATCACTTGGCAATTGGCAATGCCTATTCTTTCGCACTTGAGGGTGGCAAACAGATGTCAGAAGAAGAACTGGAAGCAGCAGGTGCAAACTCCAGTATCACCCACGTTGATTTCATGATCGGGTCGAGCGACATGGATATCGATGGAATTACCCAAGATGGAGAGAGAGTCCCTGTATTCCGTCAAGGAAATTGGGCATAATCCACTAAAATAACCCTCCTTAGCCTATACGTAGGACACGTATCATGCATAGATTGTATTGTAGTCTACGTGAAGGAGGGAAATATATGTCAGGTGGAAACTATGGTGGAGGCTTTGCACTGATTGTAGTGCTTTTCATTATCTTGATTATCGCAGGTGCCGGTGCGTTAAGATACTAATTAAACAAAGAGTGAATGGTTGGAGTGTTCTTCCAACCATTTTTTGTTATCCATAATAGGACAAGATTAGGGGAGGTCTAAGAATGGCTCAATTACAAGACAAACTAATACTACCTAATGGCGTAGAGATAAAAAACAGGTTTTTTAAAGCTGCAATGAGCGAAGGGATGGCGGACAAAAACAATAGTCCGACAGAAAAATTAGTCCGCCTTTATGAAAGATGGGCAGAAAGTGAATCGGGTATTGTAGTGACGGGCAATGTTATGGTGGATAAAACAGCACTAGGTGAACCTAGAAACGTCGTGGTGGAGAATGAAAAAGATTTAGATTTGTTGAAGAGGTGGGCGAAAGCTGGAACAAAAAATGCTACACATTTATGGATGCAAATTAATCATCCCGGTAAACAAGTATTCAAAGGAATTGTAAAGGAAGCTGTCGCTCCGTCTCAAGTAGAATTTGAACCAAAACTTCAACGCTATTTCCCTGTAGCAAGGGAACTGCAAGAAAAAGAGATACTAGATATAATCCAACGATTTGCCACCACAGCAAAAATCGCAAAGAAAGCAGGATTTTCAGGGGTTCAACTCCATGGTGCCCATGGCTATCTAATAAGTCAGTTTTTATCCCCTAGACATAACAAAAGAACAGACCAATGGGGCGGTTCCCTTGAAAATAGGATGAGATTTCTTTTGGAAATATATAAAAGAGTTAGAGATGAAGTAGGTCATTCTTTCCCGATAGGAGTTAAACTTAATTCTGCAGACTTTATGAAAGCTGGTTTTTCAGAGGAAGAAGCTCTGCAGGTAATAAAAACATTGGATCAATTGGGGATAGACTTGATTGAAATTTCAGGGGGATCCTATGAAAGTCCCAATATGACAGGACTGAATGTCAAAGAGAGCACCAAAAAAAGGGAAGCTTACTTTCTTGAATTTGCAACAGAAGCTAGGAAAATTTCACAAGCACCACTTGTTGTCACCGGTGGATTCAGGACGTTAAGTGGAATGCAGGAAGCAATCCTTGAAGGAGCAACGTCAATGATAGGATTAGCTCGCCCAATGGCCGTTTATCCTCATCTTCCTAAAGAAATGCTAGAAGGAAAACGGGAATCTATAGAACTAAAACCAAGAAAGACAGGGATAAAATTAATAGATCAAACTGCCATGTTAGAATTGACATGGTATAGCAATCAGTTAGAGCGAATAGGAAAAGGAAAGGACACAAAAGCAAGCTTATCCCCAAAGGTAGCACTAATCCAAACCCTTTGGAAAAATGGATTAGATGTTTTTCAAATGAGAAGAGTATAAGCTTCGGGAGTTTCCATTAAGTTGGGAGCTCCCAAAGCTTTTTTATAGGCAAATTATTATTATTTAAAGAAACTTCATGTTACGATATTTCCATTCACTAAATAAATAGTGCGAAGGGGAAAAATAAATGAAACAAAACATAACAGATTTCCTTGATTCATATAAGAATGATTTTTTTGAAATTAGTACATATATTGGAGAAAACCCAGAACTTGGTCATGAGGAGTTTAAATCGTCCAAGATCCTTGCTGACAAACTTTTAGAACATGGATTTCATGTTGAGCTAGGGATTTGTGAGCTGCCAACAGCTTTTGAGGCGGTATTTGACAGTGGGAAACCCGGTCCAACTATTGGATTCATGTGTGAATATGACGCACTGCCTGAGATAGGACATGCATGTGGCCATAATCTAATTGGCACGATGGGCATTGCAGCTGGTATTGCCACAAGTAAAGTATTGCAAGAGACTGGAGGCAAAGTTATCGTCTATGGTACTCCTGCAGAAGAGACCAAGGGCGGAAAGGTAACAATGGCTGAGCAGGGGGTATTTGACAAATTGGATGTAGCCATGATGGTCCACCCATTGCATTCCTATGTGAAGAGTGGCACTTCGCTTGCCATGGATGCGGTTCAGTTTGAATTCTTCGGTAAACCTGCGCATGCAGCGGCTAATCCGGAAAAAGGGATTAATGCATTGGATGCCGTAATTCAAACCTTTAACGGTATCAACGCCCTTAGGCAACATGTTACCTCGGATACGCGTATTCATGGCATTATTCCTGAGGGTGGAAAAGCTGCCAATGTGGTGCCAGATTATGCTGTTGCTCAATTTTACGTCCGTGCCAAAACACGCAGTTACGTGAATGAATTGGTAGAAAAAGTGAAATCTATAGCAGAAGGCGCAGCACTGATGACTGGAGCTTCCATGAAAATGTTCAACTATGAATTATCCTACGATAACATGGTTACCAATGAAACACTGTCTGATATCTTTACAGAACAGCTGATATCACTTGGAGTGGACTCCGGAGAGATTGTTGAAAATAGAGACGGATCTGGTTCATTGGATATGGGAAATGTAAGTCTAGTTGTTCCGTCGATCCATCCATATATTAAAATCTGTAATGAGTTATATAGTTGCCATACAACAGAATTTCGGGATGCAGCTCTCAGCCACCAAGGAAAAGAAGCAATGATCCTTGGAGCAAAAGCGATGGCAACTACCGCTTATGAACTTTTAACTAATCAAGAGCAACTTGTGAAAATTAAAGAGGAGTTCGACAAAGCTCCTAAGTAACTTGTTTTTTTCAAAAAAAGGAGAATGATTGATGACAACTATAGATAGCCAGATACCATTATCCGTTTTGGACTTGGCACCCATTGTAGAAGGAAGTAATGCTCGAGCATCTTTTATGAATAGTGTAGAACTTGCAAGACATGTGGAAAGTTTGGGATATACCCGTTATTGGCTTGCAGAGCACCATAATATGAGAGGAATCGCAAGCTCTGCTACTTCTGTCGTGATTGGGCATATCGCGGGAGCAACTAAGACGATAAGGGTGGGGTCAGGCGGCATTATGCTTCCAAATCATGCCCCGCTTGTCATAGCAGAACAATTTGGTACGTTAGAATCCTTATATCCTGGCAGAATTGACCTTGGGCTCGGACGGGCACCTGGAAGTGACCAACTGACAGCTGCGGCACTCAGGAGAGAACGCAGGAGCGGGGGAGAGGATTTTCCTAACCAACTGGCTGAATTACAAGCCTATTTCCACCCTGATGGGACAACAAGAGTAAAAGCAGTACCCGGCGAAGGCTTGCATGTTCCTATTTGGTTGCTAGGTTCAAGCGGCTTTAGCGCAAAGCTTTCTGCAGAACAAGGTTTACCTTTTGCTTTTGCCAGCCATTTCTCACCAGACTATACGCTGCCTGCACTACAAATCTATCGTAGTTCTTTCAAGCCTTCTGAGCAATTGGAGAAGCCGTATGCCATGATTGGTGTGAACGTGATTGCTGCAGATAGTGATGAGGAAGCGGAATATTTAGCTACGTCGATTCAGCAACAGTTCCTTAATTTAATCCGTGGCAACCCAGGCCAGCTGAAGCCACCAGTGGAAGATATGGACACACTATGGAGTGCGTATGAAAAGAATATCGTAGCCCAGCAGTTGAAATATACGGTAACGGGGAATGCGGAAACAGTTAGGAAAAAGCTTGAAGCGATAGTGGAAGAGACCCAAGCAGATGAACTAATTGTAAACACCCATGTGTATGATCAACAAGCAAGGTTAAAATCATATCAGATCCTGGCAGATACTTGGTTTGGACAATAAAAGCAAGATATTTAGATACTTTGACCTCTACTTTTAGGAGTAGGGGTTTTTGTTTTGTTTATTTGGAAACAAGTTTAGTATTAGCGGTAACTTATAAAGTTTGGAATGAAGACCTCCTCTTATTAAAATCTCAGAAACAGAGGTCTTCATACCGTTTATGAGGACTTCTCTCGGCTGATAACAACTTCCTTGAGGTCTTCATACCGTTTATGAGGACTTCTCTCAGCTAAAAACAGCTTCCCTGAGGTCTTCATACCGTTTATGAGGACTTCTCTCAGCCAGAAACCGCTTCCCCGAGGTCTTCATACCGTTTATGAGGACTTTTCTCGGCTGAAAACAGCTTCCCTGAGGTCTTCATGAAGGCCTAGCTGGTTATTCCAAGAAACGGATGAATCTTTTTCCTTTAACCAATATGGAAATTCATGTATCCTAAAACTAAGAGACAAGAGAAGGTGGGGGCTTCAATGAAAAAGGTGTTTTTTGTAATAATCATTTTGTTAATACTAGCAGGGTGTCAAAAAGAACCTGTCAATCCTTATGATGTTTTAAACAGCTACATAACCACATGGGAGGAACAAAATTTCTCAAACATGTACGAGGAATATCTCCAAGCTGAATCAAAAGAAAACGTACCTCAACAAGTTTTTGAAGAAAAATATAAAGAAGTTTATGAGCTTTTTGAAATGGAAAACTTAAAAGTAGAAGTGTTGGATCAAGAGGTAGAATAGGAAGATCAGGAATCCGTCAGCACCCCTGGCAAAATCACTTATGACACTTTTGCTAGAAAGATAGATTACGAAGTTAACTTCGTAATGGATAAAGCGCTTAATGAAGAGGAAAACGAGCAATGGTATATTCAATGGGATCCAAGCTTTATATTTCCTGATTATGAATTAACAGATGAATTTGAAATAGAGTACACCAAAGCCACTCGTGGAGAGATTTTAGACAGCAAAGGGAACAAGCTTGCTGCGAATGAAGAAGTGATGAATCTACAAATTGTACCAGGTGAGTTTAATGCAGAAAGAGATTTAACAAAACTTGCTGAGATGATTGATATGTCAGAGGAAAACATTACAAGTCTTTATACAATAAGCTGGGCACAGCCTCATTATGCCATGCCTATCAAAGACTTTCGAGAAGGCGAGAGGGACCTCGTTTTAGAATTAATAGAAATAGAAGGAGTTACAAATGGAAGATCGATGGAACGTGTTTATCCATTTGCAGAAGCAACAGCTCATTTAATAGGCTATATAGATGAGGTTACTGCGCAGGATTTAGAAGATTATGAAGGGTATGAACAGGGTGATAGATTAGGTGTCACCGGGATTGAAGGGTTGTATGAAAAGGAATTAAAAGGCAAGAAAGGCTTAGAAGTTACCCAGATTAAAGGAGACGGCACTGAAAAGACAATAGCGAGAACAGAGCCAGAGCGTGGTAAAGATATTACCTTGACAATTGATGCCAACATGCAACAGAAATTGTATGATGTCATGAAAGATGATGCAGGGCATGCAGCTACCATTGACCCTAGTACCGGAAAGGTGTTAAGTCTTGTGAGTACGCCGGCATATGATCCAAACACTGTTACTATGGGAACTTCACTGAGCAAGAAAAAGAGGTTGGATGAATTAAAGGAAGCAGGGATTAATGCGAGTGAAAATCGTTTCCGTAGTACGTATTCCCCTGGCTCCACAATGAAACTTCTTACTTCAATAATCGGCCTTGAAAGCGGTAAGCTTGACCCGAACCACCAATATGATATACCTGACAAGCAATGGGATATCGGAGGCAGTAAAGTAACTAGAGTTTATGAAGACGACAAGAAAGTGAATCTAGTAAGTGGATTAAACAATTCAGACAATATTTATTTTGCTAAAGCCGCAATCGACATTGGAATAGAGGAATTTGAAGAGGGATTGACGAAATTAGGTATTGGGGAAGAACTTCCTTTCGCTTATCCACCAGTAACCGACTCTCAAATTTCCAACTCTGGATCCTTTGGCGATGAGGTACTATTGGCCCACACCGCATATGGTCAAGGAGAGGTCTTGATGAATATTGTACACCTTGCAAGCATTTATGGAGGAATAGTGAATGACGGATCGATGATGAAGCCGTTATTGCTTGAGGAGGAATCATCTGAAGTGTGGAAGGATATTGTCTCACCTGAAAATGCTAAACTCCTACAAGACGATCTTAGAAAAACTGTTACAGAAGGAAAATCTAGTGTTGCTAATCTACCTGGTCGTGAAATTGCAGGGAAGACAGGTACTGCTGAGATTAATAAAGAAGAAAGATTGGAAAACGGATTATGGGTTTCTTACGATCAAAAGGATCCTTCATTATTGACGGCAATGTTGATTGAGGATGTAATAGACAGAGGTGGTAGCAGGTACACAATAGAATTAACGAACAAGTTTTACCAGGCTCTTTCAAACTAAATAGGGCGGGTGTTGTAGATGGAAAGTTTTATTGGTGTATCTAAGAGTAAAAAACAAGATATCGTCACCAAGGTTATCAATGAATGGGATCCGATGGACCTTCTTGCAATGGGAGCGGGGGAAGATAGGTACCAAATTGAAATTGATAAAATTGTAGATGCGCTAGATCAAATTAACTCGGTAGACGAATTAGCAGTGTGTATCAAACAATACATGGACGCTTCTTTTTCAACCGACTTACCCTCTATAACATGCTTGCAAGTAGCGGTGTTAATCTGGGAAGAAAAATAAGACTAAACAAAAAGGGAATTGCCACTGTGTGGCAATTCCCTTTTCTTCAATTTATCCCTTAGCAGCTTGTAATTGCAAGGCTATCTTAATTTGGTCCCCAACGAGTACGCCACCGGCTTCTAGTGGAGCATTCCATGTCAGACCGTAGTCACTGCGCTTGATTTTGCCTTCTACTGCAAAACCTGCTTTTTCATTTCCCCAAGGATCTTGACCAGTACCTTCAAAAACAACAGAGAACGTTTCTGATTTCGTCGTACCACGTAGTGTTAGATTTCCTGTTACTTTATATTCGTTGTCGTCTGTTTTTTCAATGCTTGTAGCTTTAAATGTCATTTTCGGATGGTTATCCACGTCGAAGAAGTCTGCAGAGCGAAGGTGAGCATCACGATCACTGCTGCGTGTATCGATACTTGCAACATCCACTGAAAACTCAATATCAGCAGTTGTTAAATCTGTAGGATCCGCTACAATCGTTGCATCATATTCATGAAATCCGCCTTTTACTGTAGCAAACATCATATGCTTTACCGAAAAATCCACTGTACTGTGTGATTTGTCTACATTCCAAACTGTTTTAGCCATAATAATATTCCTCCTAAATTCCCTTTTGGTAAAATATCTTTAATTCAAGATTTATAACTTCAAGATAAATTATATGCTCGGTATGAAAAATTGTCAACTACTATTTTTTCCTATAATTTACTCTGTTTTAAAAATATGAGATGCAACTCGTGACAAGGGAATATTCTTATGATATGTTGCAAGAAACAATGATGAATGAAAGGGGTGTAGCTATGAAAAAGGAAGAAGAGGGAGAGATACAGGAGCAGTTCGAGGAACCTTCATTTGAGGACTTTCAAATAACTGAGGAAGAAATAGCAGCAAAAGCAAGGAAAAAACAAAAACGTCAAAAGACAGTAAAGTACATAACATTTGTTATCATTTTGGCACTGTTAGTAAATATATGGGGCCTCTTTCCACGTATAGTGAATATCCCTTCCATACAATTTTTGTTAAAATCCAACGAATTATCAAAAGATAGTAATATACAGGCATGGAAAGAAGCTGTTGTTACGATTAATGGGAACGGAAGAAAAGGAACTGGTTTTGTTATTGATTCAAGTGGATTAATTGTCACAAACTTTCATGTTATTGATAAAATGAATCTAATACAGATTTCATTCTCAAATGGAGAGATGTATTCCGCTGAAGTTATCAAGACGAACCCTGATAATGATTTAGCTTTGATGAAGGTGAAGGAGAATAATAATGATTTACCGGCATTACCGTTAATTCAAGAACAGATTGACCCGAATCAACCTATATATATAATAGGTAATCCACTTGCACATAATTTTATTGTAAATGAAGGGACTACTGGAGAAATGGTTAAAACTAACCTAAGTTCAGACGCTATAATTATTAATGCTCCGGTTCATTCCGGGAACAGTGGGAGCCCCGTCATCACATCCGATGGGATTGTGCTAGGTGTCATATATGCGACAACGAAGGACAACCAGGGACTAGCAATCCCAGCTAAACAAATACTAGAGCTTTTAGACATAGAGTGAATAAAAATCTAAAGTCTCTAAACATACATAGAAGGAGACTTTCTTATGAACAAATTGACCATCATTTATTCCATAGCCTTGGATCAGACTAAATACAAAATTAAAGAGGATATACAACAATACTTTGAAACAAAAGAAGACCTTCCTACCTTCACCGAGTATTTGCAGGACCGCAAGCATTATGTGGAACAAATCTGGTTTAATGTGTGGTTAAACAAGGTAACAAACGATGTTGCACGAAAAGAGAAGAAACAGGTCTTGAGTGAACGAGGGTTTGAAGTAGAAGGAGTAGATAAGAAAATAATCAACCAATTATTTAAAAATGAAATGAGGGAATATAATCCCTTTGATGCTCTAGAGTGGCTGAAGACTTCATCCAAAACAAACCCAACAGTTTGGGAAGAGGAGTACATTCAAGCCCGTAAAAATTTTCAAAAAAGAATGGAAGAAAAACGTTACCAACATAGAATGGAAGAGGCAAGGGACAAGGTCGATCAGGCAGCCCATAAGATAGTAGAAGTCAATCAAGCGGATTTCTTCCTGTACGTCAGACATTTTGTTGCCAAGAAAGTAAAAGAGGACTTTAAGAAAAATCCTAAATTCGAGGAAACAGATTCATATCGTAGAGAGGATGTGTTAAAGGAGGCTGGACCTCTAAGTGCTTCCGATTATCACACTCTAAAGGATTTTTTCAGTGAACTGACCGGGGCTGTTCATCAAAGCTTTGATTATTATGAGGAATACCTAGAATACGAAACATATTATTTTTATTATGAAAAAAGAATAACGGACTATTTGTTCGGTTTTCTTCCAGGATTAATAATGGAGGAACTTCCGGGAGAACTTCTATCGGAATATGAGACCATTACAATGGAAGAATTTACGGTATCCAAACTTAGAAAGTTACTAGCAAACTCCTTTTATTTATTGGTTAACGATTATATGGATAAACTCCAAGAAGAATTCGTGATGGACCTGCTCCATCTTGCTGAACAACCGTTCGACTTTAAGGCCCATGAGCAATACCTAGAACAGGATATCAAAGACAGGAAAAGAAAAGAAGAAGAGATACTGGCAGAAATCCGTAGGAAACAAGAAGAAGAGGAAAGGATGCTTGAAGACATCTTCGGAAGAGAATATATTCCCTCAACCGGAAGAAGTACTCGGTATGTATTGCATGTAGGGGAAACTAATACGGGTAAGACTTTTCAGGCTCTGCAGAAGATGAAGGAAGCTAAAAGCGGCCTTTATCTTGCCCCATTGAGACTTTTGGCTTTGGAGGTATACGATACGTTAAATTCCGATGGAGTCCCATGCTCCCTTAAGACGGGAGAAGAAGAAAAGCTTTCTCCAGGAGCAGCCCACTTCTCCAGTACGGTGGAAATGTTTTATGAAAAAGAATTCTATGAAGTAATTGTCATTGATGAAGCACAAATGATTGCAGATAAAGATAGAGGCTTCTCCTGGTATAAAGCAATTACGAAGGCTAATGCAGATGAAGTCCACATAGTCGGAAGCTTCAGTATGAAGGAAATGGTCCTGCAACTTTTAGGAAATGCTAATATTGAAATAAACGAATATAAAAGGGAAACACCTCTTCAAGTGGAAAACCGTCCTTTCTCTCTTTCGGATACAAAGAGGGGGGATGCACTTGTCTGCTTCTCCCGTAAACGTGTCCTTGAAACGGCATCCGTTCTTCAAAATAACGGACATCAGGTAAGCATGATATATGGCAGTATGCCTCCGGAAACAAGGAAAAAGCAAATGCAACGTTTTCTTGAAGGAGAAACTACGGTTATAGTGGCTACGGATGCCATCGGGATGGGCTTGAATCTCCCAATCAGAAGAGTTGTCTTTTTGCAAAATGAGAAGTTTGATGGAATAAGAAGAAGGCGCCTGACCTCACAGGAAGTCAAACAAATTGCAGGTCGCGCGGGTCGTAAAGGAATGTATGACATCGGGAAGGTGGCTTTTACAGGAGACATAAAAGCAATGGAAAGGTTGTTAGGTGGGGAAGATCGTCAAGTTCACACCTTTGCCATTGCCCCTACAAGTTCCATTCTTGAACGGTTTCAAAAGTATTCCAACAAACTCGGTGTATTCTTTGAGTTGTGGGATAAATTTGAAAGTCCAGTGGGAACGGAAAAGGCGTCACTTGCCGAGGAACAGATACTTTACGAAACAATAGAGGACACCATGATTGAAGCAAGGCTTACGGTCAACGATCTATATGGATTTTTACATCTTCCGTTTTCTACAAAAGAACAGACCCTTGTTAACCAATGGAAGCTAACGATGGAAGCTATCGTAACAAGGGAAGAATTGCCGGAACCGTTCATGAATAAAGATAGCCTGGAAAATGTGGAGTTATCGTATAAATCTATTGGGCTTCATTTGTTATTTTTATATAGATTGGACAGAAGGACGGAAGCAGCGTATTGGGAAAAAGTACGTGAATCCTTCAGTGATGAGGTGCACGAACGACTGCAGACAGATGTTAAAATGCTGACGAAACAATGCAAGAAATGCGGTAAGAAGCTGGATCCAGAGTATAAATATGCAGTGTGTGATGCTTGTCACTTTTCCAAGCTACACAAAAAGCATAAAGATTTTCAAATAAAAAGACCTTTTAAAAATTGATTTTTAATCAGATGAAGTAGTAAAAAAATGATCCTCGCAACTTTCGGGGATCATTTTTATATTTTTTGAATGTTTCTTGAAATGATTAATACAGTATAAAAAGGAGTCTTTTTGGGGAAGGAGTGTTGATATTGTCTACTTGGATATTACGTGGTGAAGCCAATAATATACAATCAAACACCATTTCTTTTCCACTAGATATGTATGAACTGTTTCATATAAATCAAATGAAGGTAGGGGACAAAGTATACTATTGCGATAAAACTGATATTATCTGCATCTGCCAGGTAAAAACAATTACCCTATATAATCAAATTATCATTACGTTAAATATTGTAGAGCAGGGAGAGCCACTTTCATTAAAGTTTGTAAGGAAGCTTTGGGGTCTAAGGAATTTGGATATTTTCAAAATAGAGGATATTAAGGTGCTAGCACTTGAAATAGAAGAGGATGAAATTTTAAATTCTTATTGGAATAAACCTGGATCTGTGGAAGGATTGGTGAAGTATGATTTTTTGGATTTACATTTGTTTTTGTACAGTCGAGTTGCAGAGGTTTGGATAGGAGACATAGAGAAACAAATATCCAAATATCATTTCTTCCATGCTTTTAGAAAACAAGAATATTTATCCATTATGACCTGGGAGGATTTCCAGAATTTCAGAGAGCAATTGTCGTTTTTACAAACAACTCTGCCAATGGAGAGGTTCTTTTCTGAGCAAAAAGCACCGATTGAACAATACAGACAATATTTTTTAGATATTCTTTTTGGAGAAGATACTATTGATAAACGTTTGGACAGTTTCTACAAGGATCCTGTACGAAGGTTGATCGGTTTTGGTCATAAAGAAATCGGTGAATTAATTCATTATCTTTTCCCGAATTTCTTTTGTCGATTTACTCATAAAGAGATAGTGGCAGTAGAAAGACTGTTTAAAGAAACACTTTTGAAAAGTACATATAATACCATTGGTTCTAAAGTTTATCATTATCAAAAATTAATCAACGAAAGCTATTTATTAAATAAGTATATTAACATTGTAGGTAGAAAGACGGAATTACCGATCTATTATGAAATTAACTGTTTTTTACAATATATATACGATACACATTCTGAAAGTGAAAATGGTGACAAAGAAGAAACGTCCGAGGCGAAAGAGAATAAGAAGTATTGGATTTACACTATTCAAAATGGAATGGATACCAATTCTTTTTTTGAAGAAGGGATGCTTACTTTTAATCACGGGAAGCTGGGGAATATTAGAAACTATTCATCTCGAAAAGAAATCTGGGATAGTTACCGGCAGATTTATAGCGCGACCAAAGTTCCTTATTTAGAAACTTCTGCTTTATATCAATTTTGTCATGAGATGGATGAGGGTGATTATGTTTTTGTTAAGAATGATAAAGAGCAGATCGTTGGCTTAGGCCGAGTGTGCTCACCTTACATGTTTCCTAAATTCCCTAACTCTCCGTCCTTCAGAAAAATAGAATGGATTCGCACTGGAAGCTGGACTGTAAATGGGATGCTGTTCTCTAGAAAGACACTTGTCAATATTACAGCTAAACAAATCTCATTATCCTATTTGCTCGATATCATTCCTGAAAGGTAATAAAGCACCTCACAAATTTACAGTGAGGTGCTTCTTGTTATTGAAATCTAGTTTTTCTTCTGAGAATCAGTACAATTGACATGTATGAAAGACCAACAAACAGTAAGCCCGCTCCCCAAACTAAGTAGTTATAAGAAGTTGTAGCTGTATTCGGAAGTTTATTTCCACTCTTAGCCACTTTCTTCTTTTCTACCGGTTGTTTCGTTTCAACTTTTTTTACAGGTGGAGGAGGAGTGTTATCTTCTTCTTCAACTGGAGGTGATTCTTCCGCAGGAGGCTCCTCTTCGACAGGCGGTTCTTCTTCTGCAGGAGGCTCAACAGGCGGAACAATATTTGTAATATCTATTTTCTCTAAAGCATAGATTTGTTGGTTATTGAGAGCTAAAACTGTATATATCCCGTTATCAGTTACTTCAAAAGAGAATGTTTCAAGGATATCATTTCCCCCTTCACTAAAATCAGAAAGGTCTCTATCGCCTTGTAACCAGAATAGCAGTTGAACATCATCCTTATTTTCGGTTTCAATATTAACAGTAACTGGCCCTTCTGTCTCTTCAGTAGTAGATACAGAAACCTTTATTTCAAAAACAGGTTGGGGTTCTGGTGCTGGCAGTAACTCAACTAGTTTTTCTGTCGTTACAGCCGCCAATGCAGCATGTCCCTTTGGAGTAGGATGAATATCCATCGGGTAAACATAAGTACTCTGGTTACCTTCGAATACTGTATAGGCATCAATGATGAAGACACCTATGCTCGATAGCTCCTCTGACTGAGAAGCCATGTTTACGTTGACAGCTGCAGCAATTTGTCCTCCCACATCATTTAGAAAGTACCCAAAAGGACTAACTTCTTGGTCCACTGCTGGGAATGGATTATATATATTATAGATGAAAATTGGTGCTTCTGACTTTGATCTTATAGTTGCAAAAATGGTAGATAGGTTTTTTGCTAAGTCTTGACTTGCTTGTAAAGCACTAGCCTGCATCTGCGCTAGTTGAACTGGGTCAGTAACAGGAGTTTGCCTTTCTACTATCTCACTAAAACCAATTGCTTGTAAGATATCATTACTGCCTATGTTTATTGTTATAAGATCCGCATTTTCTACTTCTGTTAATACTTTAGCATCAATGCTACTTAATAAAGCACTGGATGTAGCTCCTGGAACACTTAAATTAACAACTTCTTGATTACCTCCCAGTATTAAGTTAGGGAAGGCAATTGGAGATGGAAATGAGTTGGGTTCTTTCGGAACGTACCCGAAGGAAATGGAATCCCCTAGAGATACAATCTTAGCCTTAGGATCAGATACTTCTTCTGCAGAAACAAAGTTGGAGTCGAAAAGGTTAAAAACGAGCAACACAGCAAACAAAAATGACAGGTGTTTCAGCTTCAACAAAAAATCCCCCTTGATTGGTTATGTATTCATATAAAATTACATGAATCTTCCACATTATAAGACTATTTGTCGGAATCTTCAATAAAAATTAGTTCTTACGACATACTTAGTGATTAACCGACAAAGTACTACTATCCTCCTGATTTAAGACCTACTATTAAAAGTTACGTGTATTTAGTATGAATTTTCAGATATTAATATTGACAACGCTTACATTGATTAGTACTCTTTTCTTGTATACATAGAAAGAGGGAGGAGTTAGGGTGAATTCTGTATGGTTGGCTGTTATCGGAATTATTGTATTTGCTTTAGGCTATCGTTATTATTCAAAATTCATTGCAGAAAAGATTTACCGCCTGGATCCTGATTATGTAACACCTGCCCACAAGTATAACGATGGGGTGGATTTTGTACCGACAAAAAAAGTGGTTCTTTGGGGACATCATTTCTCCTCTGTTGCAGGAGCATCCCCTATATTAGGTCCTGCAATTGCACTTTATTGGGGATGGGGGCCAGCATTCCTTTGGGTCATACTTGGTACCGTGTTTGCTGCTGGCGTTCATGATTTTGGGACACTGGTGCTTTCGGTCCGTAACAAAGGACAATCTATCGGTACATTGACTGACCGCTTAATCGGCAAGCGTGCAAAAATGCTATTTTTATTTATCATTTTAATTTTAGTTCTCATGGTCAACGCCGTGTTCGCATGGGTTATCTCGAACCTGTTCATTCAGTTTCCTGCAGCGGTATTGCCAATTTTCATCGAAATTCCAATTGCAATCTGGATCGGCTATGCCGTTTATAAAAGAAAAGCAAAAATGCTCCTTCCATCCTTGATTGCCTTAGCAGTTATGTATGGGACAGCGGTATTGACAAGTAAGGTGCAGTTCTTGCAAATCGATTTGGTCCGTTATTTCGGTGGAGCGGATAACACAGTTATCTTCGGGTTGGATGGAGTATCGATGTCCTTCTTCGTCTGGATAGTGATATTGCTGATTTACTGCTATATAGCATCTACATTACCAGTATGGAAGCTACTTCAACCGCGTGACTATATCAATTCCCACCAATTGGTTGTAGGTTTATTGATGCTTTATGCCGGGTTGCTTGTACTTCGCCCTGAACTTACGGCTCCAATGACAAATGAAGTGAGCGATGTTTCCTGGTTCCCGTTGCTTTTCATTACTATAGCTTATGGTGCCATTTCAGGATTCCACGGACTTGTCGCATCGGGGACTACCTCGAAGCAGTTGGATAAAGAAACAGATGCACGTTTTGTAGGTTATTTAGGGTCTGTCGGAGAAGGGGTTCTTGCACTGATCTCCATTATCGCAGTAGCGACATTATTCGCCAATGCAGGTGATTTCAGAGCAGCCTATTCTGACTTCGGAGCAGCAAGTCTAGGTGGTATGTCCAACTTTATCAACGGTGCTGCCCAGCTTGCTACGGGTATCGCGATACCCGCTGATATTGCCAGAACTATCGTTACGGTCATTGTTGTTAGTTTTGCGGCAACAAGCTTGGATACCTCTCTACGATTAATGCGTTACATCATCGCGGAAATCGGAAGTGAATACAATTTCAAGCCGTTGACAAAAATGCATGTGGCAACCTCTGTAGCTGTGGTATCAAGTGCTGCATTGGTTTTAATACCTAAAGGTCCGAACGGGTTCGGGTCAGGTGGTTACTTGCTCTGGCCGCTATTCGGTACAAGTAATCAGCTATTGGCGGGTGTCAGCCTACTGTTAATCTCCGTATGGTTGAAGAAGCAAGGAAGGAATTTCTTCTATACATTTGTGCCGATGGTATTCGTATTCTCCATGACGCTTTATGCCATGTTTGTTCAAGTGGTATTCCAATGGTCAGGACTTGGGGAAACAGACGCGAACATGCTTCTATTCATTCTAGGTGGAATCATCTTCGTGTTCGCATTTTGGATCATACTCGAGGCGTTCAGAGTATTTTTCAAAAGTGACAAGTCTCCTCCAATAGATCGATCCATGTAAGCTAAAAAGAGAGGATGAAGCATTTTGCAGCATCCTCTCTTTTTTAACAACGGAAAGTAGAAAGGAGTTACCAAATGGATATCCTGGAAAAATTCAAAAAAGTCATAGATATCTATGATGAAATATTACAACAGCCTCATAGAACTGAAATTGCAAGAGAGCTTAGAGATGAAGAGGACCTTTTCACCTTACTCTGCTTTTCAGAAATGCTGGGACTACCAAATCCTGCATTCTACTATACCTTGGAGCTATATCCATTTGTCATCGAACGCTTTCATGACTGGCATCTCCGAATGGGAATGGAAAAATCACCGCTAAATGGAATACGTTGCTGTTAGGAGGGGAGTAATGAATGAGTATGTTTTTTAGCCATAAAATCATGTTTATCGGTGGGAAAGGGGGAGTAGGTAAATCAACTACAGCCTCTGCAATCACACAATTATTATCGGAAGACAATAAAAAGGTCTTGCTGGTATCAACAGATCCTGCCCACAATATAGGAGACATCTTTCATGTGAGGCCAAAAGATACCGCATTATCAATCAATACTTACCTGCATCTATTGGAAATAAACCCTCAGTCAGAATCGAAGAGATATATAGAAGAAGTCAAAACGAATTTAAAGGGACTTGTAAAGGCAACCATGGTGGAAGAAGTGCACCGGCAAATTGACCTTGCCAGCGCGTCACCGGGTGCTGATGAAGCGGCTCTGTTTGATAAGATTACCTCCATAGTATTGGAAGAATACGGCTCCTATGACCATATCATTTTTGACACCGCTCCAACGGGACATACGATTCGGCTACTTACATTGCCTGAACTGATGAACGTTTGGATCAGTGGACTTTTGGAAAAAAGAAGGAAGGTCCAGCAGAACTACTCTCAGTTGTTAAATGATGGAGAGCCGGTTGATGATCCAATATTCGATAAACTTCAGGAAAGAAAGCAGAAATTCGTAAAAGTAAGGGATATTCTGCTTGATCATAAAAAGACTGGCTATGCATTCGTCCTGAATGCAGAACGACTTCCCATTCTTGAGACAGAAAAAGCTATAAGCATGTTGGAAAAGCATGACATGAACGTATCAACCGTTTTTGTCAATAAGGTTATTCCTGATCATGCAGATGGTGTTTTTATGGAGAACAGGAGAAAAAATGAACTTCCTTATTTAGAACAGATAAAGGATATTTTCCGTAAACAAGAAATCATTAAAACTCCTTTGTTTGAACACGATATATCTACTAAGGAACATTTGAAGAAATACGCGGATACACTGATATCTACTCACAGTTTTTTGAATTCCTAAGAAAAGGGTCATGTTCACCCTTTTTCTTAGGAGTTTTTTATTGGTAGATGGAAAGCCTAATAAGAAACGAGTGCGGGAGTTAGTGTACATGAAAATGTTATGTCTTGATGGGGGAGGAATACGTGGTGTTTTTGCCGTTTCCATTCTGCATGAGATTGAAAAAGAATACAATCAGCCGATAGCAGCATTGGTGGACCTCGTTGCAGGAACAAGTACAGGGTCAATCATTGCTTCATCTATTTCCATTAAAAAGCCGATGGAAGAGGTTTTGGCTGGTTATAAGGTATATGGGAAAAAGATTTTCACCCGTCAAGCAAAAGTGGGACTGTTTAAAAGTATATATAGCGACCGCCATCTCCGCCGTTTTATCATGCTGGCGTTTGGAAAGCGGAGGATGGCTGATATTACAAGTCCCCTGTTAATTCCAGCAGTGGACTTAACACATGGCAGACCTTTTATACACCGGTCCAATTATGGAAACAAGGCTACAAAGGATCTTTCCATTCATCTTTGGGATGCCGTACTTTCCTCTTGTTCTGCTCCTGTATATTTCCCTCCTAACAATATAGGAAATGACTATCTCTCGATTGACGGAGGATTGTGGGCGAACAACCCCTCGATGGTTTGCATAACGGAAGGGGTGGAGTACTTTAAAATGAAACTAGAAGACATGGAGATACTCTCGATTGGAACAGGGCTTCAGAAAATTGATTTTACCATTCAGAAAAATAAATATTGGGGAGTGAAACAATGGCTCCCATTTCAATTTCCATCAATGAAGGTCACTCCTAAACTATTGGACCTTGCTTTACAGTTATCATCTGAATCAGTTTCTTATCAATGCAAGCACCTATTGGGGGACAATTACATCAGGCTCAATAAAGAGTTGGGAGAAGAAGTCCCATTTGACGATGTAACATATATGGAGGAACTGATTCAACTAGGTCAAGCGGTTTATCATGAGCAGAAGGAAGGGATCAGAAGGTTTCTGAAATCCTGATTTGTTTTTTTCTATCACAGAAAGGGTACTATAGATAATAGAAAAATTTGAAGGGGGAATATTGATTTGACTTCAGAAAAAAGGATAACATTACATGAATTTAATAATCTAACCAAGTCTCTGAGCTTCAATATGTATGATATCTGCTATACAAAAACAAGGCAGGAACGTGAATCCTATATAGATTACATCGATGAACAATATAATGCTGATCGCTTAACGAAAATATTAAAGAATGTAGCGGATCTCATTGGTGCCCATGTCTTGAATGTAGCCAAACAGGACTATGTTCCACAGGGTGCAAGTGTAACTGTCCTCGTTTCTGAGGGACCTGTGGTAGAGGTTCCGACAGAATCCTATGAAGAATCACCAGGACCTTTGCCCGATTCAGTGGTATGTCAGCTCGACAAAAGCCATATAACGGTACACACTTATCCTGAATACCATCCGGTAGAAGGCATTAGTACGTTTCGCGCTGATATTGATGTATCGACTTGTGGAGAAATTTCACCATTGAAAGCATTAAATTATCTGATACATTCCTTTGAAACGGATATTATGACCATGGATTACCGTGTGCGTGGCTTTACTAGGGATATCAATGGAAACAAACTATTTATTGATCATGACATCAACTCCATCCAAAACTACATACCAAATGAAGTGAAAAGCCTGTACGATATGATTGATGTCAACATTTATCAGGAAAATATATTTCACACAAAGTGTAGATTAAAGGAATTTGATTTGAACAACTACCTGTTTGGTTATTCCAAAGATACCCTATCAGATGACGAACGTTACGAAATAACAAACAAGCTGACAAATGAAATGGATGAAATTTTCTACGGTAAAAATATCAATTTCGGTCACTCCGAAAAAGATTAAAAATACAGAGAAGCGATAAGTCAATGAGACTTATTGCTTTTTTTATGGTATGAATCCCCCAAGTTCCGAATAACTCCTATTAATAGGCTAAATAAAGGGGTTGTCACCATGGGACATGATAACGATCCGAATTTGAATGTCACAGATAAAATCATCCTGGCCATTTCTATGACGGTTCTTGTATTCCTGGCCATTTTTGTAATTGGAGGAGGATTTATTTTTGGATTTGCCGGACTTTTCCAGCTCTTCAGTGTGCATTATGAAACCAAGAGTGCTTTAGTGTATTATGTCATGTTATTGATCCCTCTCACTTTATTGTTTGAAGTCGCTACATTCTTCCTTATTCTACGAATAGTCGTTTTTCTTAAAAAACCATGGGCCATCATTACAGCAACAATTGCTATCAAGTATCTTTTCATATGGTTACCACTATATATAACCGATGAGTTAATACACACAATAGCCGTTCCGCTACATACGGAACTGGTTGCCGCAGTCCTCCTTTGTCTACTCGATAGTGTTTTTTATCAAAAAAGATGACTACCTTGACTGTTAATTGTAAAGTCAATATTAAAATTATATCTATAAAGTTGTTTTTTGTAAGATGGCTTTAATCTTTTCTTTATTCCTCCTTTACATGAACTTGCTATCTTGTTTATGTAGTAAAAATGCTTAAGGAGGAAGAAAACATGTACAAAAAGATTGCAAGTCTTGGCATCGTAGCAGGTTTATTATTTTCAGGTATGCAGGTAGATTTTAGTGAAGCTCAAGCAAAAAAGGCAGAGGTTAATGGACAGCAAAAACAAGGTAAAGTTAAAAATGTTATTTATATGATTCCTGATGGATATAACTCAGGCTATGCAACGAATTATCGTTGGTATAAAGGGGAGGAATCCTCGTTCGATCCCCATGTTAAAGGATTGATCAAGACTCATTCAGCTGACACAGAAGTTACTGATTCCGCAGCAGCAGGAACAGCGATGGCAACTGGTGAGAAAACAAATAATGGGATGATCGGCGTGACACCTGATGGGGAAGAAGTGAATTCTATTTTGGATGCAGCTGAATCCTCACAAAAATCTACTGGTCTAGTAGCTACTTCCACTATCACTCATGCCACTCCGGCAGTTTTTGGTGCAAGTGTTTTATCGCGAGACGATGAATCAAGTATAGCTCCTCAGTATTTTGAAAATGGAGTTGACGTACTGCTTGGGGGTGGTAGAGATTATTTCATCAGTAAGGATGAAGGAGGAAAGCAGGAAGGCGACAACTTAATAGAGAAAGCAAAGAAAGATGGTTATCAATATGTAATGGATAAAGATGAATTAAAAAGCGCGGATGGAGAAAAAATATTAGGATTATTTGCTGATGATGCCATGGCTCCTGAAATGGAACGTGAAGGGACTAAAGAGCCTAGTTTAGCGGAAATGACTAACACGGCAATCGATACATTAAAACAAAATAAACAAGGGTTCTTCTTAATGGTGGAAGGCTCCCAAATTGACTGGGCTGGACATGCGCACGACCCAGCATGGGCAATGAGTGATTCACAAGCATTTGATAAGGCAGTAGAAGCTGCACTTGAGTTTGCCGAAAAGGATGGTAATACATTGGTGGTGGTAGCAGGCGACCATGAAACTGGAGGCATGTCTGTAGGTGCGAACGGTGAATATGATTTGAATATTGATGTTTTACATGATGTTACTGCGACAGGTGACACCATGGCCAGTGCGTTAGATAAAGAAAAAAGCAACGTAAAAGACGTGGTAAAGAAATACACTTCCATTGATCTAAGTGATGAAGAAGTGGAAAGAATCAAGGAAGCGCAGGAACCAGCAATTGCTATTAATGAGGTAGTAAGTGACCGTGCACTTATTGGATGGACTAGCACCGTTCACACAGGAACGGACCTTCCAGTCTACGCTTACGGCCCTAAATCTGAAATGTTTAGTGGTTTGCTAGACAATACAGATCTTCCTAAATTAATGGCAGAAGCAATGAAGATAAAACTTAACTAACAGATTAATAGAAGCTCATTCTTTAAGGAGAATGGGCTTTTTGTTTCGATGGAATTGAGAACAATCCGCAAATCCTGTACACTTATCAAAGATATAATAAAGAAAAAAGAAAAGGGGCATACGAATGAAAAGTGTAGCAATAATTGGGGCGGGCATACTTGGGGCCTCTACCGCCTACCACCTTGCAAAATGCGGAGTGAAAGTGACCGTAGTAGACCGGTTTGATAAGGGACAAGCCACAGATGCTGCAGCTGGAATCATCTGTCCGTGGATTTCCCAACGAAGAAACAAAGCTTGGTATACACTTGTTAAAAAAGGAGCCAAATATTATACATCGTTAATAGAACAGCTCCAGCAAGATGGTGAAACAGAAATCGGTTATAACCGCGTAGGAGCCATCAGTTTACATAAAGACCCGGAAAAACTGATAAAAATGGCGGAAAGAGCCATAAAAAGAAGAGAAGATGCACCGGAAATCGGGGAGGTCACAATATTAACCCCTGCTCAAACAAAAGAGCTGTTTCCAGCGTTGGCTGAGGATTACGGGTCCGTTCTTGTTAGCGGAGGAGCTAAAGTAAATGGAAGAGCTTTACGTAATGCATTGATAAATGCATCTAAGAAACATGCTGCTACCTATGTTTCAGGTGATGCAAGACTTGCTATGGAGGGAGAAATGGTTACAGGGGTGCAAGTAGGAGAAAACCGAATCCAAGCAGATCGAGTATTACTGACCGGTGGTGCTTGGTCAATGGAAGTTCTTCAGCCACTTGGGATCCACTTTGAAGTTGTCCCGCAAAAAGCTCAAATCATCCACCTGGAAATTGATAACAAAGAGACACAAAACTGGCCGGTGGTGATGCCGCCAAACAATCAGTACATCCTCACTTTTGACAATGGAAGGATAGTAGTTGGTGCCACACATGAAGATGAAGCAGGATTTGATAACAGAGTGACCGCAGGAGGTATGACTGAAATCTTAAGTAAGTGCCTAGAGATAGCTCCCGGCCTGTCTGATGCGACTGTGCTGGAAACAAGAGTTGGCTTTCGTCCTTTCACACCAGGATTTCTACCTATTATCGGAAGGGTGCCAACACATGAAAATGTCCTACTAGCAAATGGATTGGGTGCATCTGGGTTAACTAGCGGTCCGTTTTTAGGCGCGGAGCTTGCAAGGCTCTCAATGGGGGTACCAATGGAACTCGATATTCACAACTACGATGTCAGTGCTGCTTTAAGTAAGCAAGTGTAAGAAAATGATTATAGCAATTACCCGCTGATTGTGTTAGTATTTAGCTCTACTGAAAAAGAGGACGTGACATACAATGATAAAAATATCTATACCAAATCCGAGCGTTTCCATTACAGAACGCCAACAAATCCGTGTACAGGATGAACCGATCATTACACCTATAAACGGGTTTATTGATTTTCATAAAATACCAAGAGACCAAGGCGGCATCTTCATGTTTTTTAACATAAATGATGACTTGCTATTCGTAGGGAAAGCGAGAAAGCTTCGCCAACGAGTTAAAAAGCATTTTGAGGACAACGTTTCCCCAATCAAAAACCATCGTGATGAAGTATATCGTATCGATGTGTGCATTGTGGAAAATCCGATGGAACGAGAAATATACGAAACATATATCGTCAATACGCTCCAAGCAAAATACAATGTCGACAAAGTATTTTATAAATAAGAGCTAAATGAGCTGTTTTTTCACTAAACAAGGTGAAAGGACGGCTCTTTTTTTATGTTCTTTTTTAGATAGTAATCCAATAGGAAAATGCATCCAATTTTACCTAAGTGGTTTACTTATGGAAATTTATGTGTATTTAACCAAATATAGAATGAACTTACAAAAATAATAAAATGGAGGCTTCTATGAAAAATTCAATTTCTGTTACGACTTTTATTTTATGTTTACTCATTTTGTCAGGATGCAACAGTGAATTGGTAGAGGAAACAACAGCCGAAGCTGAAACTGTAAATGAAATTATGACGGTAGAAGAAATAGTGGAAGAATATATGGCTGCCCATGAAAAGGTAACAGATTTGGAAGTTAGGTTTGAAGAAAGGGTTCAATCTCCAGAAGAATACACAACGGATGGAACGATGCAATTCGACTTGGAAAATGACAAATCTTATTTAGAGAATAAGGCAGATGACGAGACAACCATCATGTTTAGAGAAAGCGAAAGTGTCATGATTAGTGATGGCGATTATACACAAGAAAGTATGGGCCATGAGCTGCAACAGTTGCTGATGATTATCAATTTGGAACAGGAAATGCGTTCCAATTCCATTTCGTTTTATCAAAAGTATGATTCTGCTTTTACAGATAAGCTTAGCCTCCAAGAAGAAAATGATGAGTACTATGTCCTTATCTATGAGGCAGACCCGGAAGAAAAAGAACAATTGATGACGGATGTGATGGTAGATTATTATTTTGATGAAGACGGCAGTTCCATTTTTCCTGGTATAGCACCAGATCGTTTAAAAGGAAAAGATTTCGCCTTTACTGTCTATATTGCAAAGGATACTTTTCTTACAGTAGAAGTGGAAGAAACAGTCGGTTATATATTATCAAGTTCAGGGGGAGATTTTGAGTGGGAAGCAACAAGTAATTACACTTATTTATTTAATGAAACTGATCAAATAAAAACTTTAGCTTTGGACAATACAAATATGGTTGTTGAAGAGGAAAGCGAAGAAATAACTTCATTAGAAAATAACAACACATATGAAAGCAATCCGGAACTGGAACTCCATACATTAGAAGCCCAGCTATATGTAGATGCACTTATACAGGCTACGGTTTTTCAGGATGTAGAAGCTTTTGTCAACCTGCATCCATACTCAACAGACATGGAGTTTGTTAGAAAAAAAGGAGAAAACCATCGAACAATGTTTAATGATATCTTTATCTCCGACTTTATGAGGGGCTTTAACCAAAATTCCATCTCGCACTTTATAAGCGATGAACAAGCAAATGAGTTCATGGAAGCCTTCTTATCAGCTTTAAGTCAGACAAGATATTATACGGAAGGTGCCATCTATGATGAAACGAACGATATCTTTCTAGTAAGTGTTTCAATCGAAGGGTTCAGTATCGAAAAGTTAATTACAGAAGTTCTCCTGCCTATTGCTTACCGTTTTGAAAACGGAGAGTTAAGCGAGTCTCAAGCGATGGAAATGTACATCACGAACCTCACCATCCGACTTCAAGAACCAATCGTACTTGAACCTCCGTCAACAGCCGAAGTTCCCGTAGTAAGAAATGGAGAAAGCCACTATGAAGTCCTCATGCAAGACTCTTATTTAACCCATTTTGTAAATTGGACAGAACAGGAAATGGATGCTTGGTAAGTATATAATCTATAGAAGAATGGTGCCTTCATTTCTAAGAATGTTTAGGATGGGGGCATTTCGTTTGTAAATTTGTAAAAAGGCATAAATAAAACTCGAAAATTGATAGATTAATGGTAAAATAGTCGATATGACAACATATGGAATATGTAAGAGGAGGAAACGTGTTGAATAATCAATTAAATAAACCTAAAGGATTCGGAGAGATTTTAGATCAGACATTCCGGATAAGCAAATACAAATTCAAGGATTTCATCACTATTCTATTGCTCCTTGTCGGACCGGTATATTTACTGCAAGCACTAATCGAATTGGCTGCAGGTAAGAGCTTTTTACGGCAAGAGGGAGGGGCAGCCACTTGGTATGAGCAAATGTTGAACAATTTTGAACTGACAGAAGAAGCTTCCACCAATTTTGCAGCCGACATAGGACTTGGCTTTGTTTCTTTATTGATTTTATTTACTTATCCAATGGCACAAGCTGCTATATTAATAGGTGTTAATCACATCAAACATAATCGTGAATTTACATTCGGTGCATTAATTAAACAGGCATTTAGCCGGTTTGCTCCATTAATCGGTTCCACCCTTTTATACATACTTATTTTTTTTGGTATTATTATAGGTTTTGTTTTTGTTGGAATATTCACATCCGTAATTGTATTGGCTATCGACATGGTTATAGGGATTATTATTTCCATTGTTTTAACAATCGCATTATTCCTTATTGGAGCATTCCTACTTACAAGATGGAGTTTTTTCTTCGGATCCGTTGTATTGGATAGAAACTCTCCTGGATTAACACGGAGTTGGAGACTTTCCAAAGGTAGAACATTCAAGTTAATAGGAATTTATATTATTTTCTTTTTAATCACGCTTTCCATAGGAGCAGCCGTGGAAATTTCTTTTCAGGCAGTACTTGGTAACAGTGTGCTGCTTGGATTGATTGTCAGCTTTACAACCTTATTTACTTCTCTCATCATGTCAGTTGGATATGCAGTCATGTATTTGGATCTGAAGGTACGGCATGATGCTGACGATTTAAGAGATTTAATTGATGATTATCACACTAGTTAATAAATGCATACGTACGTTTTCAAGAGGCAGGTGATGAACAATGCTGAAAGAAGAAGAAGCTAGAGAGAAACTGGAAGAAATATTAAACAGGGATGAGTATCGAATTTATTATGCTGACAATAGAAACTCACTGCAGATGTGGTGGGATGAAGTGAAAGCCTGGCTGGCGGACTTACTCTCCAGGCTTTTTCCTTCCATGGAAAATACAAGCGGGACAGCCGGTAACATTTTGATTCTAATTTTAGGGCTTGTCATCATAGGTATGGTAGTCGTCCTGTCCATCTACATTAGCAGATACAGAAAGAATCGAACCATTAAAGCCAAACAGCCATTTCAATCCAGTAATGAAATGGAATGGTCCTATCATCAACATGTGGCAGAGGCAAAAAAATATGAAGATGTGGAAAACTATTCGCTTGCAACACGCCATCTTTTTCTGGGAATGCTTTTATATTTCCATGAAAAAGAATGGCTCGAGGCAAAAATCTGGAAAACGAACTGGGAATATTATGAGGAACTGAGAAAAGGACATAAAAATCAAGCAGATGTATTTTTCAACTTTGCTCTCTTGTTTGATCGGGCAACATATGGGAAGCAACAAGTTTTTAGAGATGATTATCAACCTTATCGGGAGATTGCGATGAAATGGTTGAATGATAATGACGATGAGAGTTAGACGGAAGGAGGGAGTCATTTGCAAAGATCTACTGCTAAGAAAAAAGGTTGGCTATGGCTCGGTCTACTACTCTTTTTATTCCTAATTTGCATCTACTTTATATTATCCAAACAGCCACAGGAATACTCACCATACGATTCTAGGTCACCTTCCCCTAGTGGCATAAAGGCATTCTATACATACTTGGGCAATGAGACCTCCGTTGTGGACAGATGGGAACAGTCTTCCAAACTACTTCCCGAATCTCAAGGACGTCATTTGTTGCTGTTGGTGGAACCATTTGTCATACCGGACACGGAAGAAATGGAAGCATACATTGATTTCATGGAACAAGGAAATACCATCCTCTTGATGAAGAACAATCCGAGGGGATTCTTTGATATACGTACCATGTTTGTAGAAATGATGTTCTCTGAACAAACAGTTTTTGATTCAACCGAAACGAGTTATGAAGCGGATATCCATTCTTCCGTAAGAATAGAAAAATCGGTAGATGACAAAGTTCTGCTTTCTGATTTTCACGGTGCTATTGCTGTGAAGCGGGAATACGGGGAAGGTGCACTTATTGTCTCATTGGCACCGAACTGGCTTATGAATGGCGAAATACTAGCGAAGGATCATCTTCCTTTAGTACTCGGACTATTGCAGGAAGAAGGAATGGATTATAGCCATATTCTCTTTGATGAGTACAATCACGGGGAGACAGGAACATCATCTCTTGATGTCTATCAGTCTTGGTTCTTGCTTCTACTTTTTCAAGGTCTATTATTGACGATTCTATTGCTTTGGATGCTCGGAAAAAGGTTTGGCCCTATTCTACAGCCAAGAGAAGAAACTGTCCGTTATAGTGATGAGAGCATTCGGGCATTGGCAGCTTGGCATATTAAAGGTAATGCCTACCAGGATTCCCTCCAAACACAGGCGGGATATGTAAAGTACTTGATGCAAGAAAAGTGGGGAGTACCTTTTAATAGGGATTGGAAAGATTGTACCGGAATTCTTCATAAAAAATGGACGACGATGGATAACGGGAAAATAGATTTATTTTTGCATCAGTTAACCATGATTTTAAGGAAAGATAAGATTTCAAAACAGGAATATTTACTCTGGTCCAAACAACTGGATACTTTACGAAAAGAGGTGGAAGAGGGATGAAGCCGGAATTAGCATCTCTACTTGAAAGATATGAGGAAAGAATACTGGGACAAAACTTGAATGTAAGGCTATTACTAGCTTCCGTATTAGCTGGCGGGCACGTTCTATTAGAAGGTGTGCCTGGCACGGGGAAAACACAGATGGTACGTACACTTTCAACATTATTGGGAGGTACATTTAATAGAATTCAGTTTACCCCGGACCTGTTGCCAAGTGATATTACGGGAAGCTCCATTTACAATATGAAGGAAGGGACCTTTGAAACGTTGAAAGGCCCCATCTTTACAAACATTATGCTTGCAGATGAAATAAATCGGACCCCGGCCAAAACCCAGGCGGCATTGCTTGAGGCGATGGAAGAGAAGCAGGTAACCATACAAGGGGAAACCTTTCCTTTGCCAGAGGTGTTTTTCGTAGTTGCAACTCAAAATCCAATTGAGTATGAAGGGACTTATCCGTTGCCAGAAGCACAGCAGGATCGCTTCCTTTTCAAGTTAAATATCGATTTTCCTAGTCTTGAAGAAGAGACCGCCGTTCTGAAACAGGTAATAGGCAAGAAGTTTACCCACACTGATGTCCAGCCCGTCTTGGACATAGAAACCTTTCTTTCCATAAGAGAGGAAATACAGCAGGTCACACTTAGTGACAACATCATGGATTACATCATGCAAATCGTGAGAAAGACGCGTGATTCGGATTCCATCCGCTTTGGAGCAAGTACTCGTGCTGCAATATCAATCGGAAGAGCTGCGCAAGCGTGGGCTTACTTAAGCAACCGGAACTATGTGACGCCTGATGATATAAAAATGGTAACAAAACCAGCTTTACGACACCGTATACAATTATCTCCTCATATGGAATTGGAGGGATCGACTGTTGAGCAAATCATTGAAGAACTTGTGGGGGCGGTTCCTGTTCCGAGATAAAGGTGTTCTGCCAACAAAAAAACTGGTACTGTTACATGCATTGCTATCGTTATCCTTTATCATTGCCAGCTTCTTTGTTGCAATTTCCTGGCCGGTCATCTTTTTACTGAACGGATTTTACTTACTTTTCAGCTTGGTAGACCTGGTATTTTCTCCAAGTAAAAAAGCAGTGAAAGTTGAAAGGGTTCTACCTGCAGAGATGGAGCGCGGCATCACCTATCCTGTTCAGATTGTCGTGGATAATCCAACTGACGAAGCTATGATTTGTGAGTTGAAAGATGGAATTCCACAATCCTTTGTCAGGCCGTTCCCATTAAGGGCTGTAGTCGAAAAAGGTTCCAGAAAGTCATTCACCTATAATACAGTCGCTCCAGTAAGAGGGGACTATAAGGTAGAAAAACTTTTTTTACGCTATAATAGCCGAATCGGTTTGTGGAAAAAACAAATAGTGGTGGAGCAAAGTCATTCCGTTATAGTGATTCCAGATATGACGGAAACTAAGCAATACTTGGAGAATGCTCAAAGATTTTTGATTCATGAAGGTGTTAACATCCGAAAACAAAAAAGCGGCGTCGGGGAATTTGCAAAAATCCGGTCCTATGTTGTCGGTGATGATCCCCGGAAGATAAATTGGCGCCAGACTGCAAAACTACAGGAAGTCATGACCAATGAGTATGAACCAGAACACGGAAAATATATTACGATACTTGTGGATTGCGGAAGGATGATGGGGGCCGAACTAAAAAAAGGGAATCGCTTGGAAAAATCGCTCGAAGCAGCACTTACCGTGGCTGCAGCTGCTCTGCAAAAAGGGGACTATGTCGCTGTACTGGCATTTTCTAAAAAAGTGAAAGCCTATATTCCACCTGCAAAAGGAATGCCTCACTTGCAAACTATCTTGAAGGCAATCTACAATGTTCAAGTGGACGCGGCAGAATCGAATTATGCAGAGGTTTTCCAATATCTCCAGCTTGTACAAAAAAAGCGAAGTCTCATTCTTTTGTTCAGCGATGTGAAAACTTTTCTGCATGAAGAAAGTGCCCTCATCTACTTAAAAAAAGTTAGACAGAGGCACCTTTTCTTCATGATTGGCGTCGACGATGAGACCTTGGTGACAAGGGCAAAGACAGTTTCCAACACACTAGAAGAAACCATGGTGAAAGGAGTCGCCCAACAGCAACTTCTCATAAAGAAACGCGAGAAGTCAAAGTGGGAAAAACAAGGCCTCCTAATGATGGAGGCCCGTGAAGAACGGCTTGCAACAGCCGCGGTATCCCATTATATTGACACAATAAATAGAGGTCTATTGTAACTGCGCTTTTTGCAATCTGAATTTACCTATTGCAACATAAAGTATCAAACCGACGACTGTCAAACCTGCCACAGAATATTTGGCTTCCAACGGTATAGCAGCAGGGGTAATAAAACCTTCAATTATCCCTGCTATAATGAATAAAGGTATTGTCCCAAGTAACAGCTGGACAGAACGCTTGGCATTGACTTTCAGCTGGTAGCCTCTTGAATATTCTCCAGGTACGAACAGCTTATAACCCATCAGCAGGCCCGCACCACCAGCTATAAAAATCGCTGTCAATTCAATCATTCCGTGGGGAACGATGTACGCCCAGAACTCATACGTCATACTATGGTGCCAAAATAATCCGGCAATGGCTCCGACAATGATGCCATTGTAAATCAATACATATACTGTCAGCAAACCAAATGTGACCCCACCTGCAAACGCAAGAATTGCCACCTGAATATTATTAGTCAAAATACTGGCAGACATCACCGGCGCATCCTGCATTCCATCACTAGTACCAAGCTTTTCCGGATCGATGCTTTGAGCCATATCTGGAGAAAGAATGGAATACACATAAAGTGGGTCTTGCAATACGGCAAAGAATGCCCCGAGCCCTCCAATAGTAAATAGAAGCATGGCAATCACGACAAACTTCCATTGTTCATAGAGAAGTCCGATGAACTTATGTCCAAAGAAATCAGCCGCCTGCTTCCAGCTCGTAATCTGATCTTTATAGAGTAGATTATGAGATTTAGAAACAAGACCATTTAAATAGGATGTCACTTCCTCATCCGGAAAGTAGGTCTGACTATAGGACAGATGTTGTGCAGCCTTTTGGTAGAGACGATGGAATTTTTCCAGGTTTTCACCCGTAATATTTTTTCTTTTATGTAAATCGGAGGCAAGCTGTTCAAGCTCTTTCCATTGATCACGATGTTGTTTTATAAATTGTTTGACATTCATTCCTTTACACCTCGTGTCTGATTTCATCAATCTATTCCATTATAGTAATATTGTAGAAAAATAGAAACACTTCTTAGTTAAATTTATCCATAGAAAGAGGGAATCATCTTGAACACAGAACAAGTGGATATCAAAACCCCCGAATATGTATCCTTGCAATTCCAAGCAGCAGGCCTGGGCAGCCGGGCAGCCGCATTCATAATCGATTCACTCATCTTAATCGCAATCAATATTCTCATTGTGATAGCACTAATAATTGGACTGAATGCTAGTTTTTTCGATTACTTCCAGTCAGACATTCCATCCTACCTGTTTGCAGGCATCATCATTCTTATGTTTGTCCTAAACTGGAGCTACTATTTCCTACTGGAGTATTTTACAGGCGGACGAACACTGGGTAAAAAAGCGCTCGGAATCCGTGTCATCCAGGAAAATGGCCATAGCATCACTTTGCTTTCTAGTCTGATACGAAACTTCTTACGAATCATTGATATGCTGCCTGTCAATTACCTGGTTGGAATGCTCATGATCTTTTTCCACTCCAAGCATAAACGACTTGGAGACCTGGTTGCCGGAACGATTGTCGTACATGAAAGAAGAGGGAAGAAGAAAAAGAAGAATTCGAAGCTAGACAAACTGATTGCCAAAAAAGGTATTAGCGCTGAGGTTGGTCTAGTAGACGAGTGGGCTTTGAGATCCCTAGGAGCCAAGGAATGGAAACTGTTGAAGACATACGCGGAACGTTTTAACACCTTAAACACAGATGACCGCATCGTATTGACCCGCAAAATGGCCGATATCCTATTTCCGAAGATCGGACTTGATCCTACGAGTAAACATTATGATGAGTTGGAAGATATGCTGCTGATGCTTTATTTGCAGATGAAGGAAGAATGGGAGTATGAGTTGTAGGCGGGGGTTAGTTTTTGAGTTTGTTATAGGAGGGGAGCGGCGTTGGAATATGCGTGTTATGTGTGTTGGCTAGGTTCCACATGGGAGGAGAGCCTGATTTCCAGGATACGCCGCTTTTTTCACTGAAGGGGGGATTGGTGCATTAGAACTTCGGTTTTGGTTTTTATTTAAAATAACAAATTAGGGATTTAGGTGGTGTAAGTAGATGCATAATATTATGGTGCCGCCGAATTGTTCTTTGTTTTCGCTGAAAAAAATTCATTTTCGCCGGATTAATTTCAAAATCGCTGAATTATCCATATTTTCGCCGGAATGAGAAAAACTGAGATTAAATCATCGTGTGAATCGGGACTAAATCCCTATATTAATGTATAATTTACTACACACAACTGATTGGAGGAAGAAAATGATACTTAAAACGAGAGAATTGCCTCTCAATATACTAGTTTTAGAAGCTATTGAAAGACGACTCGAAAATGACCACCCCAAAATGCCTCGTATTAAAGAGTTATTAGCTAAGTATAGAAAAGGACACAGAGGCGAACACTCCATTGATTACCCTTTAAGCATTCTCCCTGAAAAGGAATACCTCATTCTACACAACATCCGCTTACAGTTCCAAAAACTTCATTTTCAAATTGACACTTTACTTATTTGCTCTAGATTTATTCTATTGTTAGAGGTGAAAAACTTTGGTGGCACCATTTTTTTCGATAGGAAATTCAATCAACTTATTCAAACATATCACGGAAACGTTAAAAGTTATACATGTCCAATTATTCAAGTTAGTAACCAAGAAAGACTTCTCCGACAGTGGTGTGGACAACACAATTTTAATGAAATCCCCATAATTTCCTTAGTAGTGATAAGCGACCCTTCTTCAATGATTAAAATAGATCCTGCTGATAGAACAACTTTTCAAAAAGTTATTCATAGTCATTACCTACCAACTAAGATTGAGCAGCAAAAAACCATTACGAATAAGACCGTATATTCTTTAAAAGAGATGAAAAAGCTGGCACGAACATTAATAAAACACCACAAACTTAATACCACTCATATCCTTCGTTTGTTAGACATAGACCCCTCGGAAATAAAAACTGGAGTACAATGCCCAATCTGTAGTTACATCCCTATGGTAAGAAATAATGCACTATGGCATTGTGATGAGTGTCTACACAGAGCTAAGGAGGCACACATGCCTGCTTTGAAAGACTTTTTCCTTATTTTCAATGAGACAATTACAAACAAAGAAGCAAGAGAGTTTTTGCATTGCTCATCACCTGACACCATCAAAAGGATTCTTTGTTCTCTACATCTACCAACTTCAGGAAAAACAAAATCTAGAAAGTATTCTTTAACACCCCTTATTCACCCGCCACCAATTTGACATCCACCTTAAACCACAATATAATTATCCCGAATTCAAGATATTTAAAATGACAACATATAATTAAAGGGGAGATCCTTATATGATAAACGGTTTAAAAGGAATACATCACGTAACAGCCATAACCAGCAGTGCCGAAAAAAACTATGAATTTTTCACCTATGTTTTAGGAATGAGACTTGTAAAGAAGACGGTAAATCAGGACGACATCCAAACGTATCACCTGTTTTTTGCTGATGATACCGGAAGCCCAGGAACGGACATGACCTTCTTTGATTTTCCTGGCATTCCTAAAGGAAGCCATGGAACAAATGAGATTTTCAGAACCGGCTTTAGGGTTCCATCTGACAAGGCTTTAGCATATTGGGTAGATCGTTTTGACCGATTAAATGTAAAACACGATGGCATCAAAGATCAGTTCGAGACAAAAACCCTTTCATTTGTTGATTTTGACGATCAGCAGTATCAACTGGTTTCTGATGAAAATAACAGTGGAGTAGAGTCAGGAACACCATGGCAGAAGGGGCCGATTCCTTTAGAATATGCAATTACTGGGTTAGGACCTCTCCACATTCGTGTGGCAAACTTTGACTACTTTAAGGAAGTATTGGAGAAAGTTCTACTCTTTAAAGAAATTGCTCATGACGGGCATACTCACCTGTTTGAGGTAGGAGAAGGAGGTAACGGGGCACAGATTGTTGTGGAACACAATGCGACACTGCCTCAAGCTCAGCAAGGATTCGGTACGGTTCACCACGCAGCTTTCCGAGTGGAAAATCGAGCGGTCATTGATGAATGGGATGCTAGACTGAAGGGATTCGGTTTTAATACCTCCGGACATGTGGACCGCTATTTCTTTGAGTCCTTATATGCAAGGGTTGCACCGCAGATTCTATTCGAGTTTGCAACGGATGGTCCTGGATTCATGGGAGACGAGCCGTATGAAACGTTAGGTGAGAAACTTTCTTTACCTCCGTTCCTCGAACCTAAGAGGGAACAAATCGAGAAGCTTGTCAGACCAATTGATACAGTCAGAAGTACTAAAGACTTAAAAAAAGAATAAGTAAATTGCTATAAGCCTATCTCTTTACCGTTAAGGAGATAGGCTTTTATTAGTTTGAGAAAAAATACAACCCCTTCCAACGTACATTCCCAATTAAACTGCATAGGATAACTTAATGAAATTTTAAGGGGTTGGTGGAATGTATTATCCTACAAACATGTATCATTATCCATATTTTTACAACGAAAACCATGCAAGAAATAATTACTGGATGTATCCTAATGCTTATTACCAAAACTACTTCCAGAACGGTTTCAGAGCAATTGAATTAAAGGACTATGGGCCAAATCCTTTTGCAGAAGATATAAACGAACTCACGTTGCAAAATAATACGTTTCGTACCGCTTTATGGACGGGAACACATTTTCAAATCACTTTAATGAGCCTGAATCCTGGAGAAGATATCGGGTTGGAAATGCATCCTGATGTGGATCAGTTTCTGCGTTTGGAACAAGGGCAGGGAATGGTTCAAATGGGAGAGAGCAAGGATAATCTAACGTTTGAGCGAATGGTATCAGATGACTATGCCATAGTGATTCCCGCCGGTACCTGGCATAACCTGACCAATACAGGTAATACTCCGCTTAAGCTTTACTCGATTTATGCTCCTCCAAATCATCCTTTTGGAACGGTTCATGCTACCAAGGCCGATGCGGAGGCGGCGGAGGCAGCGGAAGAGCATGGAGAAGGAACCCCTGTTATTGATGGAAAGACACCGGATGAATGGGTCCAGTACACAGAATTCTTGGTTAAGGAAGGGTTAGAGGATGTGAAAAGAGGAATAAATGCTCTTCACATTTTACAAGAATTCGTCCTGATGGGGGTTCTTGTAGGAAAAGGTTATTCGCCTCAAAAAGCATATGAGACCGTAGAGGAATGGGAACGAACTGGAGTATCCAAGCTTCTTCAACAAAGCAAAAATATGTAGCATAAAAAAACGGCACCGTCTCAAACGGTGCTGTTTTCCATGCCAGTCCTGAAGGATTCTTACAGGTTTTTTACATAGTGGAGCATAAATCGATCAATCAATCAGATCGTCCAAGCGGCGGGCTACTCTCTTGATGATTTTCTTGGCCATTTTTGCTCTTCTTTCCAAGTAATCTTCGCCCTCTTCGATCAGGTTTTCCCCTAACCTTGTCACAAAACGGTAATAACGTAACATGTTGGTCACCCCCTTTGTTTCTATCATATGAAAGTTGATAGAATTGGACAGGGTGTTTACCTGCTTTCTAGTATTTTTTTAAAATCTACTAATATAAAAATTGAGTTTTCATATATATTAACCGAATAACACAACTTTCAAGATAACTCCATAAATGATGGCCAATAAGAAGGAGGTCAGGGTTCCCAGCAGAAAATACTCTGCCCAATCGCGGTCATCCATCTGCTTGAACCGGGTAAGGGATTTCGCAGCAACAATGAACCCGACTGCATGAAAGGAGCCCATGAGGATCAATGCGACCACCAACAACCTTTCCAAATAGCCGATTACTTTACCTCGCGAAAGATCCTGGTGTTTCATCACCATGTAGGTATATTCTTCCGACATGTTTTTTTCACTATTGGGGCTGACGGCTAAATCGCGCAAGGTGTATTTACCTTCGAATAAGGAGATATGCTTGGTCAGGGATCCCAGCATGATACGAATTAGGTGTCCTGTTACCGTGGTACAGAGGATGAACATGATTAGGATAAACAACAGACTGTTTGCAAGCCCTAGCTCCGGCTGTACTCCTTCTACTAATTTCAATGTTAACAGCAACTGTTGAAGCAATTCATTCAAATCTACCTGTAAAGCAAAATAGCAAACTGCTAAAATAGTAATGACATGCAAGACCTGATCACCTATGAACAGTCCCAGATTCCAAGCGTTTCTCTGGGACCATCTTGCACCATTCTCCTGTAGGACAATTTTTGAAAAATCAATAATTCCATGAAAGATCACCAGGAGAACGGTGGGCATTACCACTTCATTCAAGAAATTCTGTCCTTGGATGAAAAACAGGATGCAAAGGGATAGGAACATAATTACCGCGTGGTGGGATAGGTGAAGCTTGAAATATCTTCGTTTCTCCTTCACCATTTTTTCTGTCTGAAGATAAAAATCAGCTACCAAATGGGCTAAGATAAGGCACAGGACAATCATTTAAACCGCTCCTAACTTTCCAGTTCACGAAGAGATAATAGTGTTGATATTCTGATGAAGCTGGTTTCTTATCGTTTTTGTCAATTCTTTTGTGATATGGTTCGGATAGTTCCCTATCGTTTTCGCTTCGATTTGATCTAGTGTTTCCTGGATGGTTTTAAGGGTTTTCAATATTATCTCACAATTCCCTTTCTTGTAGTGGCTGGAGATAGTAGATGGAGACTTATTTACTAGTCCTGCTATTGCTTTTTGCTCATCGAGTATGGCGAAAAGCTTCGTGATCAAATGCTGTAGCGCAGTTTGTTCGCTCATTAATTTATGCTGGTAAGCTAATAACAAGTTTGCCATGTCCAATGATTCGCTTGGCATTATCTCATCCTCTGGTAACAACAGCATGGATGGCCTTTGAGAAGAAAGCTTTATTTTTTCATTCGCATTCCGTGCAAGACCCATTAATGGATGGTTCCATTTGTCCAGATCAATATTCTTAATATCATCCTCAACGATACCAAAGGTAATACCAAAATAGGGCGGCTGTTCTCTGTGCTCCCAAAGTTGGCTGATATAAAAAGCAACCGTATAGGCAGTAGAATAGTGGTCGAATATCCCGACAATCTCGTCACCAAGACGATGCTTCACTTTTGTATTAGGCAAACCTCTTGTCCATTTTTTTGTAATACTTTCCACTTCCTCGAGATAACCCGTTATTTCATTCCAGTTCTTTGTAGAATTAGTAACATCCATTATGAATATGGAGATCGGCTTTTTCATTTATTCACAATCCTTTCTAACGCCCCTACATGATAGTATCTTCATTCATTGTATTTCAATTCGACTATTTAATCAACATACAAGAAATTCGATAGATTAATCGAATTATAGATAAGTAGACAAAAAAGTCAAATTTTTAAAGAAATATAGAATACAAGCTAGAAGGTTTACAACCGTGTCCAAAAAAGTTATCATAGCAACTAATATAAATTCCGATAAAAACAATAGGATAAGGTGTGATTAGGATGGAACATACAACTATAACAACCGGACATGCAATGGACCGGGAAAAACCAAAAACGACCATCGTAACAAAGTTAAACCCTATACAGAAACCATTTTTAACACTTGGATTGGCAGCAGGTATCCTATTACTGGTTGCGATAATCGCTACCACTGATTGGGTACAGGGAACTCTCTATATAATAGGGGTGGCACTTGGTATGACGCTGTTGCATGCCAGGTTCGGCTTCACTTCTGCATTCAGACGACTGATGTCTGTCGGTAATGTTCAAGGCTTGCAAGCACATATGCTGATGCTTGCTGTGGCAACAACCTTGTTTGCCATCATTTTAAGTACTGGTTTCAGCTTTACAGGTAACACTCCTGCAGGGTATGTATCTCCTGTTGGAATAAGTGTACTTGTAGGAGCCTTTTTATTTGGGATCGGCATGCAGCTCGGGAGTGGCTGTGCATCAGGAACTTTATATTCAGTCGGTGGGGGATCTTCCTCCATGATATTAACACTACTATCCTTTATAGTAGGTTCTGTTATCGGAGCTTATCACTTTACGTTCTGGATGGAAGATACTGCAGCACTTCCGCCAATTTCCCTTGCAGAGTCGACGGGCCTTGGCTTCTTTGGAGGTTGGGCTGTTCAAATGGTACTATTCGCAGGTATCTATTGGATCACCGTACAGATTGCCAAGAAAAAGAAGCCGCCTCATATGAAACCTTTAGCCACAACGACAGGTTGGAAAAAGGTAGTTCGAGGTTCTTGGCCATTATTTGCGGCTGCCATAATACTGGCTCTGTTAAATGCCCTAACGTTGGCAGTACGCGGCAACCCTTGGGGCATCACCTCGGCATTTGCCCTTTGGGGAGGAAAGGCCCTGATGGCAGTAGGGGTAGACGTATCAAACTGGGGGTACTTCGCTGGGGAAAACGGAGAGGCCTTGACCCAGACTGTGCTGGCGGATTCCACAAGTGTGATGAACTTTGGGATCATCCTCGGGGCATTCATTGCAGCATCCGCGCAAGGTACCTTTAAACCTAAGAAAATAAAGCCCGGCATAGCAGGGGCCTCTATTGTCGGAGGCCTGCTGATGGGGTACGGGGCAAGGCTTGCATTCGGTTGTAACATCGGAGCATATTTCGGTGGCATAGCGTCCTTCAGCTTGCATGGTTGGGTCTGGATGGTCATGGCCATGCTTGGAACACTCTTGGCTCTATTTATACGGCCAATGTTCGGATTGAAAAACCCTAAGCCAACAGATTCAGTGTGTTAACTATTTTAAAGCGACTCGGAAGCCGGGTCGCTTTTTTTTTTGAGAGAAAATAGGATAAGCCTGGAACGAACCAAATAAGTCTAATTATCAAGACCTCGGGAAATAAAATCAAGAAAATTATTCAAGTTTTAAACAATCATTATTTTAGAAAAGTATGGGATTGCAACTGAGTTAAGTTGGTGTTATTTCACAAAAATAACGAAAGTATTTAGTGATAAAAAATTTCCCGAACGCTGAAAAATGTCAAAATACATAGAATATTGAAGGCGGTTATTATAAAATAGGAAGAACTCAGGAGGAGATCTAGATGAGACTGAATAATAAACCTGTACGTCTGCAAACGAAGATAATTATCATGATTGTGACGTTACTCATCAGTATTATCGTGTTAATATGTGGCGTGTTTTTTTATCTGGAGATGAAAGAACTCAAAATAAATACAGGCAACCGCGCTCTTCAGATGGCCAACATTATATCGAGGATGCCAGAAGTATTGGAAGCAATGGAAACGGATAACCCAAGTGTGAAACTACAACCTTTAGTATTAGAAATGCAAAACGAGATTGACGCCCAATTTGTGGTGATTGGAAATACGGAAGGCATACGATATACCCATCCTGATGCAGATAAACTTGGACAACACATGGTAGGTGGGGATAATTCCAAGGCTTTGGTAGAAGGGGAGGCGTACATATCGGAGGCAACGGGGTCACTTGGATTATCTATAAGAGGGAAAGCCCCTATCATCTCGGAAGATGGAAGAATCCTCGGGGTGGTATCAGTGGGATATCTTATGGAAAATGTAAAAAGCCGGATGGAAGAAAAGCTGTTGGAAATATTGTTGATAGCTTTGCTGGCAATTAATATTGGAGTGGGTGGAGGATATTTGCTGGCCAGAAACATACGGCAAGATACACTCGGTCTGGAACCACATGAAATCGCTTCCTTGTACCGAGAAAGAAATGCGATCCTCCAATCTGTCAAAGAAGGAATCATAGCCGTTGATTCTGAAGGCTACATCACCATGGTTAATCCTTCAGCTCTTGAAATATTAGAGCTAGGGGAACAAGAACTGATACATAAACGAATAACCGACATTGTGCCCGATACCGATATTCTGGAGGTTGCCCGGACAGGACATGCACAGGAGAACAAAGAAATATATTTGTTTAATAAAGACATCATCGTTAATAGAATTCCTATTTTGGAAAGAGAAACCGTCGTAGGAGTGGTCTCGAGTTTCCGTGACAAAACAGATATGAAAAAGTTACTTCATACACTTGTTGAGGTGAAGAAATATTCGGAGGAGCTGCGAGCACAGACCCACGAATTTACAAACAAGCTTTATGTTATATCAGGCATGCTGGAATTAGGAAAATATAAAGAAGCTTTAGAGTGGATTCAATCAGAATATAAGGTTCACCAAGAGCAAAATGATATTCTCTTTGATAGAATTAAAGACGAAAAAATTCAGGCGATCCTGCTTGGGAAACTTGCTGTCGCTTCCGAAAAAAAGATACTACTTCAGCTTGATGAGGGAAGTTCGGTTCAAGAGGTTCCTTCTAATATAGGATTTTCCAGTTTAGTGGCCGTTGTAGGGAATCTGCTAGATAATGCCATGGAGGCAGTGGAGCAAAAAGAGGACGGAATCGTATCCTTTTTTGCTGTCGATTATGGTAACGATCTAATCTTGGAGATAAGCGATAATGGGCCAGGTATTCCTGCTGGAACACTAGACCATATATTCAGGAAGGGATATAGCACAAAACAAGAACATCAACAAAGAGGATTCGGACTGGCTATAGTGAAAAAAGAGGTAGAACAGCTGGGAGGAACGGTTGAAGTTCAAAGATCCCCGGATCACACCACGGTCTTCACTGTTTACCTTCCAAAGAACGAGGGGGTTGTAGCATGATAAAGGTTGCGATTGCAGAAGATGACTTTCGGGTAGCAAACATCCATGAGCAATTTATAAAAAAATTGGAAGGCGTACAAATGATTGATAAGGCTCTTAATGCCGCTCAAACGATAGAGCTTCTTGCTAAAGGGGAAACCGACCTTATCCTCCTGGATAATTATATGCCAGATGAATGCGGGGCTGCACTTCTTCCTGCCATTCGGGAGAGATTCCCTGAAGTGGACGTCATCATGATAACGGCTGCAACAGAGAAGACGGTGGTAGAAGCCTCTTTGAAGTATGGCGTGGTAGATTACCTGATCAAGCCGGTTACCTTTGAAAGGTTTCAACATGCCATTAAAAGCTACCTTGAAAGAAAAGCCTTTATTCAAAAGAATGAATCGTATAATCAAGCGATGATAGATGAGTATTTTCATAGAAAAGATTTGTCTGAGGATGAGACCGAAAAGACACCACTCCCAAAAGGAATTGACCAGTTAACCTTGGGGAAAGTGGAAAAACTGCTTCTTTGCAATTCCGGAAATGGTTGGACAGCTGAACAAATAGGGGAACAGATGGGGGCATCGCGGACAACGGCAAGGAGATATCTTGAATACTTAATATCTATGGATAAAGCAAAAGCTGAGTTGGAATATGGTATGGTAGGAAGACCTGAAAGAAAATACTATAGTATAGGAAAATGAGACAATGGAACAGTTAAAGGTATTTAATAAGGATAGACAGTATATAGGCATTGCATCGAGAGATGAGGTACATCTAATGGGCCTCTGGCATGAAACTTTTCATTGCTGGATAATGGCAGAGATAGACGGCAAGGAGTATCTCTATTTTCAATTGAGAAGCCAGGAGAAGAAGGATTATCCTGGCTTATTAGACATAACAGCGGCCGGGCATCTGTTATCCCATGAAAAAGTGGAAGATGGTATCAGGGAGCTAGAGGAGGAAATAGGCATTTATGTCGCCATGGATGAAATGACTTACCTTGGTATCATTCCTTATGAGAAGGAAATGGAAGGCTTTATCGATAAGGAGCATGCACATGTGTACTTGCTGAAGAGGAACATCCCTTTTGACACATTCAGCCTGCAAGAAGAAGAGGTGAGCGGGATTTTTCTTGTTCCATTCGATGATTTTTACCGGCTTTGGTTTGGGATTGAACAGTATATGTCAATAGAAGGTATGCAGGAAGAAGAGAACGGTGAAAGAGTAAGAATTTCCATGAGAGTGGACAAAGGGATGTTTGTTCCGCACAGCGATTCCTTTTACAGGGCAACATTAGATGCCATAAAGTCGAAAGTGAAGTAGCTGCATATTATTAAGAGGTTGTCCTTAGGATTAATAGTCCAAGTGGCAGCCTCTTTTTTATAGAGATTTCCTTCCCCGTGAACATAATGAACAAAATAACCTCTATTTCTTTTATGCCGTTTATATTGTAAACGGTTACATTTATGTGAATATTCTTTACAATCACTTACAAGACAAGGCTCCAAACAAATGAGCCAAATCTAATAACAGATAACAGCAGCAAAGGGGAGTATTTAAAAATGAAAGTTAAAATGAAGAAGAAGGCAGGTATAGTCGGATTGACCTTATTGTTATCTTTTACAGCAGCTTGTTCCAGCTCAACAGGAGGAACCAATCCGGATGGTACCTGGTCTCCGCAAAAACCGATTGAAATGGTGGCACCGGCCGGGGCAGGAGGAGGCTGGGATACGACTGCAAGGATGGCAGCTCAGACATTTGAGCAGGAGGAATTGATTGATAAAAGAATGCCAGTAGTAAATAAACCAGGTGGTGGCGGTGCAGTTGCATGGTCCTATATCGCAAAGAAAGAGGGAGACGCTCATCATTTATTTGTTTCTTCCCCTCCATTATTATTGGTGCCGTTGAATGGGCAGTCAGACAACACGTATGAGGATTTCACACCGATTGCAAATGTTATCGCAGACTACGGTGCTTTTGCTGTAAGGGCCGATGCAAAATGGAACAATTTAAATGAGTTATTTGAAGATATGAAAAAAGATCCAGCCAGCATCACGGTTATCGGAGTTTCATCACCAGGAAGCATGGATCATATCCAGTTCGTCAAAATAGCTAAAGCAGCAGGCGTAGATATCAGCAAAATTAAGTATGTTTCCGAACAAGAGGGGGGAACATTGACAGCACTGCTTAATGGAAGTGTGGATGTCTATTCTGCTGGCACAGCAGAAACAGTGGAGCAGGTGAAAGCAGGGAAGATCAAGGTTCTTGGCATAACAGCAGAGGAGCGTCTTGAAGGGGAGGTACTCTCAGACTTCCCAACTGCCAAGGAACAGGGGATTGATGAAACATTCGTCAACTGGAGAGGGTTCTTCGGGCCACCTAACATGGATGACGCGGCAATCAATTACTATGTGGGAAAATTCACAGAATTGAACGACTCAGAGGCATGGGATGCAATTAGAAAAAAATACGGCTGGAATGAGCTATTCATGACAGGGGAGGAATACCAGGAATTCCTCCAAAAAGAGAATGAAGAAATGCAGGCTTTGTTGGATGAATTGGGTCTTGGAAACTAAAGATTAATAGATGGATCCGCTAGCCTTAAAAGAGGCCACTGAAATACTGAAAACGTATTATTTTTATGGTTTCTAGCTGTTGATTGTAGCAAAGGGCGAAGACTCCAGCGGGAGAGTAGCGACAATGTTGAGACCCCGCAGGGCATAGCCCGAGGAGGCTCAAGGTCGCCCCGCGGAAAGCGAAGCCATTTGCGGAAATCAACAGCGGTGATTAACTAGTACCAAAAGTAAAGTGCTTTTTCAGTGGCCTCTCTTTAGAAGAGGGAGCGGCTCCTCTATAGATTGTAGGAGGTTAGAAATCATGATATTAAAACCGATTAATCGGAAACTTGGATTGGTCTTAGCCGGCTTTGCAGGATTGTATCTCTTTTTAAGCTACCAGATTCCAAGTTATGCATATGCGTTGGTTGATGCCGACGTGGTACCTAAGGGACTGGGTTTTTTGCTTTTATTATTGTCCGTTCTCCTATTTTTACAAAAAAAAGAAGAAACAGAACAAGAAAAACAAAAGCGGTCCATACCTAAAAAAGAACTATATATCCTGTTAGGTGTCGCGGCATTTATTCTGATCTATATCTTCTTACTTGAAATTGTAGGGTTTGTCATCATGACTTCTTTGTTTGTTTTTACCTGTTCTTCGTTTCTTGGTTACAAAAAATATAAAACAAGTGCACTTGTTGCAATCATATTTTCGTTAATCTTGTATTTTCTGTTCAATTACTTGCTCCTCATTCATTTACCACCAGGAGTGTTACCATTTTAGGAGGTGAGTCAGATGGGTTCAATGGAGGGTCTTTTTTCCGGCTTTCAAGTTGCCTTTAGTATTGAAGGAATTTTATTTGTATTTTTAGGAGTGTTTATTGGAACATTCATTGGGATGATGCCGGGTCTCGGACCTATCAGCGCCATCGCCATCATGATTCCTGTCACTTACAGCATGGACCCGGCACTTGCATTGGTCATGATGGCAGGAGTTTATTATGGAGCGGTTTTTGGAGGATCTTCATCATCCATACTTCTGAATGCACCGGGTATTTCAGGAACAGTCGCGACTGCATTTGATGGATATCCTATGGCACAACAAGGGAAGGCAGGAAAAGCATTGGCCATCGCGGCCATCGCATCCTTCACAGGAGGGACGATAAGTGTTATCCTTCTGATGCTCTTTACCCCATTACTTGCTTCTGTTGCAGTCGTGTTTGGACCCGTCGAGTATTTTGCATTGATGCTGATGGGATTGACTGCCATATCGAGCTTGTCCGACGGTTCCACTGTAAAAGCGATGATTTCAGCAGTATTGGGGTTTATGGCTGTGACGATCGGTATAGATGCACAGACAGGAACACAGCGATTTACTTTCGGGAATATCAATCTCTTGGAGGGAATTGACTTTCTTGTCATCGCTCTTGGATTGTTCGCACTAGCAGAAGTTTGTATGCTGATTTTCAACCGTAAGGACAGCTCAGGCGGAATGAGTGGGAACATCGGCAGTCTGAAGCTTTCCCGAGAAGACGTAAATGAAATGAAGGGGCCCGTTGCGAGGCAGTCCTTCCTTGGATTCCTGCTAGGTGTTCTGCCCGGAGCAGGGGCGACCATCGCTTCATTTATTGCTTACGTGACGGAAAAGAGAATCGCAAAAAATCCAGAAGAGTTCGGGAAAGGTTCTATAAAAGGTCTCGCTGCACCGGAAGCAGCAAACAATGCAGCAACAGGCGGGGCCTTTGTACCTTTGCTCAGTTTAGGCATCCCTGGGTCAGGTACGACAGCGGTCCTGCTTGGTGCCTTCCTAGTTCTCGGCGTACAACCAGGTCCGCTTCTAGTACAGGATAATCCAGAAGTATTCTGGGGCATCATTGCCAGCATGTATATAGGTAATGTCTTCTTACTGGTATTGAACCTGCCGCTAATTCCATATATCGCTAAAGTCCTTAAAGTTCCAAGACCGTTGCTGATCTCCTTGGTCATCATGTTCAGTCTTATCGGGGTCTATGCGATCAGTTTCAATACATTTGATTTATATATTTTACTTTTGTTCGGTGTGGCAGGATTTCTGATGAGGATTTTCTCCTTTCCTGCAGCTCCATTCATTCTGGCTTTCATACTCGGAGGCATGATGGAACAGGCTATGCGTCAATCGCTGACCATTTCCAATGGTGACTGGCTGGTCTTTGTAAAAAGCCCCATCTCCGCAACCTTAATAGGTATAGCATTATTATCCCTTATCATCCCGCTAATCAAAAAGAAGCCAGCATTGGTTCCTGATAAAAAGAATCTGGATCTATAAAGACCTTGTTGATTGGAGTGAAAGGCGCGCAGACTCCTGCGGGAGGAAGGGACAGGGAAGACCCCGCAACGAAGTGAGGAGGCTTCCGGACCGCCCGCGGAAAGCGAAGCGCCTGGAACGGAAATCAACCGCTTTACGAAAACAAAAAAACTGTAGACAGACCCAATTTCCATCGTGTTTGTCTACAGTCTGAAAGGTTGCCCTACCAATATTGGATAGGGCAACCTTTTTCGTTCTATTTATATTTTTCCTTCCCCTTAGCTCCCCACAAGAACAAGAGAAAGATTCCGGTTACCACAATCAAGGGGGAAGCATACATAATCAAGAAGTTTTCCATAATAGACCTCCTTATTTTTTACCCTGCACGTATTTGTTATCAAATAAGAACAAACGCATCAAGAGATATAATGAAGGAATCAGTAGGCAAAGCCCTGCAATAAAGGCGGTGATTAGAGCTATCGCCATCGCCTCATTAGTGAATCCATCATAGATGGTCAGGTACGGGTATAACAGATACGGCATATGAGATGCTCCGTACCCGAAAAATGCCGTTGCAAACTGAAGCATAACCAAAATAAATGCTACACCGAGATGTTTCTTTTTCCACATTAAGTATACCGCTCCGAGGAAAAAGAGGAAGGAAAGGCTGAACATCCAGGAAAGCTCCAGCATTTTATCAAAGTGTACAGGATTATGATCACTTAAAGCGAAGAACACAAGAACACTGGCCAAGATGGTTGGAAGGCTCCAGTTCAACGCATATTTCCGTAACACCTCGAAAGCTTTTTCATCACGAGCTGTTTTGGCGTAGTATGCCAGGAAATACGCAGAGATATAAAGGACACTCACTAACGCCAAAATGACAACGGCCCAGGAATAGAAGCTGGTGAATAATGCCGCATAATCAAGCCAAACCGTATCTTCGTATTTGTAGATGAATCCCCCTTCTGAAATCGTCAGCACCACAGAAAGGGATGCAGGAATCAACAATCCAGTTGCACCATATAATGCCTGATAAAAGTTGTTCCCTTTTTCACCGTAATGGTGAAATGCATAATACGATCCACGAATTGCCAAAAGTACGATGGCAATACTTCCAGGTACCAACAGCGTTGTTCCATAATAATAAGCTGTAGAGGGAAAGAACCCTACAATTCCGATAAAGAAGAAAACGAGAAAGACATTCGTTACCTCCCAGACAGGGGAGAGGTAACGGACAATCACTTTGTTGATAAGGTGATTCTTCTTGGTGATCGTTGAATAATAGCTAAAAAAGCCTGCTCCAAAATCTATGGAGGCTACGATCAGGTATCCGTATAAAAATGTCCACAATACCGTGATTCCAATTACTTCATAACTCATCCGTTATCCTCCTTACTCCATGCCCCTGTCGCGAAGCTCTTTCTCCACGGGGTTATTTTTAAACATTTTCCTTAAGACTGTCGCACAAGTAGTACATAAGACAATATAAAGAAGGACAAACAGGACAATCATCAAATCAACATGTTCCGATGTCGTAGCACCTTCCTCGACCGTCATATATCCAACCAGAAGCCATGGTTGCCTTCCTAGTTCTGCAAAGAACCATCCCATCTCAATTGCCAAGAGGGAAAGTGGACCACCGGCTACAATTGCCCATAAGAGAGGCTTGTTCCATTCATTCCATTTCCGAACCCTTGCAAACAAGACATATAAGATGGAAACAAATGCAAGGAACATGCCGATTCCCACCATCAAGTCAAAGAAATAATGGACAATCAGAGGAGGGAGTTCCTCTTCCGGAAACTCTTCCAACCCTATAACCTCAGCGTCTGGAGTCCCGTGTGCCAAAATGCTTAATGCATAAGGAATTTCCAATGCATATTTCACACTATTATCTTCTTGCAAAACTCCGCCTAGAATAAGAGGAGCTTCCGTTGAAGTTTCAAAATGCCATTCCGCTGCTGCTAGTTTCTCAGGTTGATATTTTGCAAGATACTTACCGGAGAAATCCCCAATCAACGCGGTTGAGATAGCGAATATGGCCGCTGCTGTCATAGTAAGATGTAATGCTTTCTTATGATAAACATGATTTTTTCCTCTAAGTAGTGCAAATGCAGCTATTGCCGCAAGTAGAAAGGCAGTCGTCAGATAGGCGGATGACAATACATGAGCAACCTTTGTAGGAGTTGCCGGATTGAACATCGCCTCTAATGGACGAATGTTTGTAAGGACCCCATTTTCTAAATCAAATCCTCTAGGAGCATTCATGAATCCATTTACTGTAGTTATGAAAAAGCCGGATGCAGTGGCTCCAAGGGCGACTGGCACCAATATAAGAAAATGATAGATTTTCTTTTTAAAACGGTCCCAGGTATATAAATAAATACCAAGAAAAATTGCTTCAAAGAAGAAGGCGAAAGTTTCCATAAACAAGGGCAGGCTTATCACATGACCGGCCATTTGCATGAAGTTTGGCCAAAGTAAACTCAATTGGAGGCCAATAGCGGTACCTGTCACAACACCAATCGCTACGGTAATGACAAACCCGCGGGCCCAGCGTCTGGCAAGCAGGCGATAATGTTCATCATTTCTTTTTATTCCCATCCACTCCGCCAACAATATCATGAGAGGAACCCCTACACCGACAGTAGCGAAAATGACGTGCACCGCCAATGTAATACCGGTTAATATTCGACTATATAAGACCGGATCGTATTCCAACATCCATACTCACTCCTTTTTCAACACATTCATAAAGTACATTAAATTTTATTCTCTCTCATTATACAACAGTTTGCTCAATGCTTCACAATATAAAGTACATGCAAACTCTCTTTCTAGTATATTCCCTATAAGGAATAAGCAAAACAGGGTAATGGCATTTGTTTATGACATCTTTATGGCAAAGTTACGGCTAAATTGTGACAAGGACGAAAAAGACCATGGAGTAATAATGGACTAAAGTTGGACACCTATTAAACTAGTTTTAGGAAAATAGTAGAAAAAACGTAGAAACTAATGGAAAGTTGTATAAATATGCTGAATAAGGTGGTAAAATATTCTTATAATTCACACAAAGGGTGTTTGCGATGAGAAATGTAGATAATCATAATACCAACCTATCAAGGAAGAATTTTTCTCTAAACTCTAGTATTGAACATAGAATCGTTGGCACTGCTGAATTATCAAGCGAATTTCATAAAAAATCAAACGTTCATTCCACAAGAAGCAAAATATCTCCCCTTGAAGAGTTACTCTACACTATTTATGATTTTACGGTAAATCAGAATAAGAAAGCAGCTAGAGAGAAGTTTACCTATTTGAATGATGAATTTAGCATGGTGAAGAATGACATTGCTCCGGATACATTCTTGTTCTATCTTGTAGTGAAATTAAAGTATTTCATATTAATCAATGATAAGAAGCGTTATGAACCTACCTACAATCAGATTAGTCCGTTATCTACAAGTTTAAATCCCTCTATTGAATATATCTATTATAAAACGCTAGGCATCTACTATTACAGGACTGATAATTTTCTTCAATCCACTATTGCACTTGATCAAGCCCTAAATTTGTCTAAAACTCTCCACTCCATTACAGAGGAAGATAAAGCTGAATTATATTATCAGGTGGCTTTAACAAAGTTAAAAACAAGCGATACGTTTGAATCCATCTATTATGCTGAAAAGGCGCTGACCATATACCAAGGCCTCTACCACAATAGAAGGTCTGCAGAATGTCATGTAATTTTAGGCATCAACTACAACTTTTCTAAGCGCTTCGAACTCGCAGAAAAACACTATCTATCTGCCAAAAATATTGGCGAAAGCATACAGGATAAGTACCTAGAGTCAATGGCTTTAAACAATCTCGGTAAAATCAAATCGAATTTAAAGCAATCTGAAGAGGCCATCTTCTACTATTTGGAATCATTGAAATTGAAAAAAGAAGAAGAGAGATGTGTTTTCTCCATACTTGGTCTTGTGGAAGAGTATTATTTTTTGAATCAGACTGAATTTTCAAAGGAATGGGCAGAACAGGGGCTTTCTTTTGCAAAGAGAATCAACCTGAAAGAATATATTATACATTTCACTGCTCATCTCTATCTCTTGGAAGAGAGCGACAAGTTAGAGAAATATATATTAAGTCAAGTACTTCCTTATTTCAGAAGTGCAGGTAATGAAAGATACACAAACAAATACACGGAGATGCTAGCTCTATATTATTATGAAACGAATCAATATAAGTTAGCGAGCGACTTTTACAATAGTTGCCTTCAAAATATGAAAACAAAATTGGCTTATTGAACCTAAAGTTCGAAGTTCCGCGTCAAAAATCCCGAATCTAACATAGAATCGGGATTTTTTTATGAACATAATAGACAAAAATTAAATAGGGATATTGGATCAGTTTTGATTTTTAACAATTTTTTTAGTTTGATTTTTGAAATTAGGGTATGTAACCATTATTTAATTCTATCTATTATCGTAAAGGGCGTGCTTCTATTGTTCGGGTTCAATGATTTATGGAAATTCTTCTTATCTTTTTTTCTAGTACTTCCCGTAGTCACCGTTATTCATGAGATGGGGCATTATTTCTTCGCAAAGCTTTTTGGCGGCAAGGTTATTGTCCATATTGGAACAGGAAATGTCCTGTTTGATTTAGGATCCATCCGCATAAGGAAGTTGTATTTCTATGATGGATGGTGTGAATATATTTCATTAGGTAAGAAAGCTTCTAAACCAGAAAAAATACTTGTTTATCTGGGTGGATCAATTTCTAATATTTTGTCTATCTTAGTCCTGAACACACTTATTTTGAACGGCGTTCTCGAGCCGAGCATCTTTTTCTACCAGTTCACTTATTTCTCATTTTATTTTATTTTCTTCTCCTTGTTTCCAATCAATCATCTGAACGGCTGTCCTAGTGACGGAATGGCGGCACTGAATATCCTGACGAATAAACGCTTTGATAAAAACCCGTCCAACTAAATAATGGTAGTATACGGGCTTTTATCATGAAGGCCCGTTTTTGTTTCCCATGACATTTGTCATAATTGGAGCATGACACATATGACTGTGTCTCCCGTTTGGAAATGAAGTAAAATAACTAAGATAGTGAAAACATTAGAAACTTACATAACTTTCCTTTTAAGTGTGTTAAAATAGTTGTACAACTTAGAAAGATGAGGGTTCCATATGAGAAAAAGGTTTTCCATTTTCCAAAAAGGGTCAGGGATATCTCCATATATCTGGAGTGTATTCAGTATTCTCCCTTTCTATTTTATATTTCAATCTTCTTCTACAACGGAGATCATTGTCGGGATTATATTAACGATTTTATTTTTTGTTGCATACAGGTTTGCCTTTATATCTAATAAGTGGCCAGTCTACTTGTGGACTTGCCTGCTAATTGCAATATCCATTACTATGACCATCTTGTTTCACTTCATTTATTTTGCTTTCTATATAGCATACTACAATGGGAAAATTAAGAATAAAATTGCCTTTATCGTTTTATATATCATCCATTTAATTGCTACGACGGTTGCAATCAATATTAATGTGGTGATGAGGGATGAACTGTTCCTACAGCAAATACCATTTGTGGTCATCATTTGGATAGCCGTCATTTTACTTCCTTTTAATCTTTATAATAAGCGGAAGCAAGATCAGCTGGAAGAACAGCTTGATGTCGCAAACAAAAGAATCTCTGAACTGATTATCCAAGAGGAAAGACAACGAATTGCCCGGGACCTTCATGACACTCTTGGACAGAAACTGTCATTGATTGGGTTAAAAAGCGATCTTGCAAGAAAAGTCATGAATAAAAATCCCGATCAGGCAAAATCCGAATTGAAAGATGTTCAGCAGACAGCCCGTACTGCATTGAATGAAGTGAGACAGATGGTTTCTCAGATGAGAGGCATCCGATTGAAAGAGGAATTTATCAGAATCAGGCAGATTCTTGACGCAGCAGAAATAGAGCTTAAGTTAGAGCATGATCTGCCGTTAAAGAATAATTCCTTATTTCTGGAGAACATATTGAGCATGTGCCTCAAAGAAGCTGTCACTAACGTGGTTAAACATAGTAAGGCATCCATCTGTCACATTAAACTGGAACAGCTTGGTGATGAGATTAGGGTAATCATTATGGATGATGGAATCGGCATGATGGAGGATAACGACATCCTCAAAGGAAGCGGACTTCTAGGGATGAAGGAACGGTTGGAATTCGTAAATGGTTTTATGGAAATTAAGGGTGACAAGGGAACAACGATTATCATAAAGGTGCCAAAAATGGTCAATCAAAGGGAACAGGGGGAGCAGGTATGATTCGTATAGTAATAGCAGAAGACCAACGGATGATGTTAGGTGCCTTAGGTTCGTTACTAGATTTGGAAGATGACATGGAAGTTGTCGGAATGGCAGGCAATGGAGAAGAAGCAGTGGAACTTTATCATACATTAAAACCGGACGTCTGTATCATGGATATAGAAATGCCTGAGAAAACCGGGTTGGAAGCTGCAGAAGAGCTAAAAGGCCTTGGTTGTAAAATAATCATTTTGACTACATTTGCTAGAACAGGTTATTTTCAAAGAGCATTAAAAGCAGGAGTTACTGGTTACTTATTGAAAGACAGTCCAAGTGAAGATCTAGCTAATTCGATACGAAGCATTATGTCAGGGAGGCGAATATATGCCCCTGAACTTATGGATGATTTTTACGGTGAAGAAAATCCTCTTACAGAGAGAGAGAGAGCGGTACTCGAACTGGTCGCAGATGGGAAGAACACACAGGAAATTGCTGATGAACTTAGCATCAAATCAGGAACAGTAAGAAACTATATCTCTACCATACTGGATAAACTAGAAGTAAAGAACCGAATCGAAGCGATCACACAGTCGAAAGAAAAGGGTTGGTTCAAGTAGAATTGGATAGACTGGATACAAAACCGATCTTGCTAAATGGATCGGTTTTTATGTATGCTTGCCTTTAAAATATGGTATAGTAATTGGAGCTATTTCAAGCTTTAAAATAGAAAAGAGACGTGATAAGAGTGACTGATTTTATAAAATTAGGAGTGCGAAAAGGATTAAATCATTCGTTGAAATCCTTTGGAATAAATGCTCCGACCCCTATACAAGAACAAACTATCCCAACTGTGCTCGCTGGACATGATGTCATCGCCCAGGCACAGACAGGAACAGGAAAGACATTGGCTTTTGTTCTTCCTATATTAGAAAAAATTGAAGTGAACAAACCTGATACGCAAGCATTGATTCTGACTCCAACCCGTGAGTTGGCGAATCAAATCACAAAAGAGATAAAAAAACTGAAGGAAAACATAGATGGTTTAAACGTGCTTGCAGTGTTTGGGGGTCAGGATGTCCAATCACAGATGAAAAAGCTGAAAGGTGCCCAGCATATCATCGTCGCAACACCTGGACGATTATTGGATCATGTGAGAAGAGGAACCATTGACCTTTCGACTATTTCCATGTTGGTCATCGATGAAGCCGATCAGATGCTTTTGATGGGCTTCCTCCCCGATATCGATACCATTACAGCAGAAACATTTTCTTCACGACAGACAATGCTGTTCTCTGCGACCATACCTGATGAAATTCATGCACTTGCTAAGAAATATATGAAGCAACCTAAACACATCGAAATTAAAGAGAAGCAAGTGACAGTCGATACCATTAACCACTTCGCCGTTGAAACGACAGACCGCCGCAAAGAAGGGACAATGCTTCACCTGATCAAGGAACATAATCCCTATTTGGCCATCATCTTTTGCCGCACAAAGGCGAGGGTGCAAAAGCTAACGGAAGTTCTTAAGCGTGAAGGAATTGAGTGTGAAGCATTGCACGGTGATATCCCTCAATCTAAACGGAACAGAGCGATGAAATGGTTCCGCGAAGCCAAGCTTCAGTATCTGGTTGCCACAGATGTAGCTGCTCGTGGATTGGATGTAGAAGGTGTGACGCATGTTTATAACTACGATATCCCTCAGGACCTAGAAACTTATATCCACCGTACTGGCCGTACTGGACGAGCGACCGGAAGCGGAGAGGCATATACACTTTATGCTCCGAGGGATGTGGACTTCCTTCATATGATAGAGAAGGGAATAGATATGCCCCTTGAAAAGATTGTATTCAAAGGGGTCAGTATTCCTGACCGCGATGACTATGAGGAAGAGCGTTCTAAAAATATTGCTAAGGCACGGAAAGAAAAGGCACGAAAAAAAGAGTTTCCTAACAAAAATTTCAAAAGATAGAAAGGAAGAGATCAACCATGAACATTAAAGGACATGAAGTGGAAAAGCTAAAAGACCCGACAGGAATTATTGAAGGAGACAGATACGAATTTTACCTTGAGTTGGAAGTCGACGAAGAAGATGAATTATATTCGGAACAAGGCGTCTATTTAAAAGTGATTTTTGCTGTGGAAGAGTCAGGATCTCGAATTGCACAATACCAGTTCAACGAAGAAAATACCAATAAAGCTCTTGATTTTGAAATGGAGGAAGAGGAAGAGCAGGCCGTGCTTGCCTATTGTGGCGAGCACTATAAGGCTGTACTTTAAACATCTAGACCATTTTAACCATAGCAAAGAGCAAAACCATTTGCATTTTCACACATTCTCCTGTACTATAGGGAAACAAGCTACGATGTACGTAACCATAACAAAGTTTTAACCTTTATACTTAGCTAGGGAGTTTTATATAAAAGCAGGAATGTCATGCCTCCTAGATAGAGGACGACAGGAATGTTTTTGCGAACACCCACTTTCAGGAGTGGTGGTTTAAAACTTTCTTATACTAAGTTACGGCAGTTGTGGCTTGTTCCTTTAAAAACACACTAAAAAACGAGCTTCCATTTAGCGATGGAGGCTCGTTTTTATTTTGAGGTTTGGCCATTCATATCCCTCACGGGTGCCTGAATTGCAGTTTCACCCAATGACTTTTAATTGCTTAGCACAATATGGTAAGATTAGTACGGTCCTTATTAAGTATAGATTAGGGATAAGAAGGAAATGACTTACTAAAGCATTAATAATGGAAGGGAGATAGAATAATGGAAAAGATAGAAGTAGGAGATATCTTTATCGTGACAGACGAAAATGATCAGGAACAAGAGCTTGAGGTACTTGGTGCGATGGACGTGGAAGGCTCAGTATACGTTGCAGTCGGCTTCGTCGAAGAGATCGAGAAAGAAACAACAGGAGATGTCGATATCTTTTTCTTAAAAGTAGAGGAAGATGGAGAACTCTCTGAAATTGAAACAGACGAAGAGTTTGATAAAGTATCTGCCGCATTCGAAGGAATGGTAGAGGAAGAACAGTAATATATAGAGGTTGTCCCCTAAAAAAGGACAGCCTCTTTTTTATTTTAAGAGCATGTATGAGAATAAGCCCCATAAGATGTATCAAAGAATAATTTTCCCATGGAAAGTTATTCTTTTTTATCCAATTCCTACTTGACAGGGTTGTTTTAGTGGATTAAAGTATTTAATTATGAAAGAGGGGGGAGAAGAATATGGATACTTTGCTTATTGTACTTAATATTATTTTATTACTCTTACTTTGCTTAGGTCTTTATACGATGCAAAAGAAAGGCGTTTCATTTTCTAAGCGCGTATTCTCCGCATTGGGAATAGGGATTCTTTTCGGGTTGGGACTTCAATTTGTCTATGGCTCAGGGTCGGAAGTATTGACCGGTTCCATTGATTGGTTCAACATTGTTGGATCGGGTTATGTGAAATTTCTTCAAATGATTGTCATGCCTTTAGTATTTATCAGTATTATTGCTGCGTTTACAAGACTTACTCTAAAAAGTAACATCGGAAAAATCAGCGGATTGATCATTGGTATTTTAATAGGTACGACAGCTGTGGCAGCGGCCGTTGGGATCGGTACCACACTCCTCTTTGATCTGGAAGCGATCCAGATTGAGCAAGGAGAGGCAGAAACAGCCAGAGGGGAGCAGATGGAGCAGCGAGCAGGAGAAATTGGATCCAAGACATTCCCACAACAGATGCTTGACTTCATTCCATCCAATGTATTCCTAGATTTCACAGGAGCACGTTCCACCTCAACGATAGCAGTGGTTATTTTTGCAGCATTTATCGGTATTGCCTATTTGGGGGTCAGACGTAAGAATCCCGATCAGGCGGAATCTTTCGCTAAAATAGTGGATACATTCTACACCATCATTATGAGAGTCGTAACATTAATTCTTCGATTGACTCCTTATGGAGTACTTGCATTGATGACAAGGGTCACCGCAACAAGCGATTACGGAGCCATCGCCAAACTTGGGCAGTTTGTCGCCGCTTCCTATGTTGCACTTGCAATTGTGTTTGGAATCCATTTAGTTTTATTGGCGATTGCAGGGTTGAATCCATTGACATATGTTCGTAAAGCAATTCCGGTTCTTTCTTTTGCCTTCACTTCGCGTACAAGTGCTGGAGCTTTACCATTAAATATTAAGACACAGACGAAGGAATTCGGTGTGTCAGATGGTATTGCGAACTTTGCCGGTTCCTTTGGATTATCCATCGGACAAAACGGATGTGCTGGTGTCTATCCCGCCATGCTGGCTGTCATGATTGCGCCAACCGTAGGAATTAATCCACTAGATCCATCATTCTTGTTCATGTTGATTGTCATAGTAGCCATCAGTTCCTTCGGCGTCGCTGGAGTAGGGGGCGGTGCGACATTTGCAGCCATTCTGGTACTCTCTGCAATGGATCTACCAATTGCACTTGCTGGGTTATTAATTTCGGTTGAACCGCTTATCGATATGGGCCGTACAGCTGTGAATGTAAGTGGAAGTATGACTGCAGGTGTGCTGACGAGTAAGGTGACAAATGATCTTGATACCTCTGTGTATAACAGTAAAGCATCTACCGATATGGAGCTGGATGTTTGATAAGAATTTATATGAGGGAGAGAGCAGCTTAGGTGGCTGCTCTTTTTTTTGGGTGTTTATATTTCCAATCCCGAAATGTCACAATGACGCCTTTAAAAGTCACAATAACCATCGAAAAAGTTACAATAACTTCCGAAAAAGTCACAATAACCTCCAGAAAAGTCACAATCCAACCTATTATCTCTTCTTGATACCAAAATCCTCCACTTCCAATAGGTGTTCAGGTCTTTTTCCAATTGGATCCTGATGAAAATAATCTCTGATGACTCCTTTCTTTAAGAAATTGGTGATAGAAGCCAAAATCATTCCTTGATCTAAAGATAAATACGTATGGGCAACTTCCCCTGTTTGAAGATTCACCGTATCATAATAACCATAGTCATCTCCATATGCACCCAAGTCTCTAAATTTTTTTAGATTCTCGTAAACTTCTTCAGGAGCATGCTCCAAGGCGAGAAAGCTGGCATGCGGGGTGACTGTAGCTTTATCCTCATATCCTTCTGCTCCTAATACAGGAGCTCCAAACTCTCCATAATTATTTCGGATGGCTGCAGAGGAAAAGCCCCAAGCCTCCAATTCATTTACTTCCGCATAGCGAATTTGACCTTTAACATGCTGCAGATTATTTAAGCCTAAACCATTCACACCGAGTTCATTTTCTTTCATGACTAAGCTTGGCATCAACGCTTCAAACATACTGCCTCCCCAGCTTGGTACATATTTAATTCCTTCATACTCGTAGACACCTTGGTACACATTTACACCGTTATAATCCTTCATTGTTCCTGACGGTGTTTGAGATTGCCAATCAAATTCTGGTGGAAACGTTCGATACAACTTCCACCAATGTTCTTCCGGTATATCTCCTTTTCCAATAGCAAGGTAACTTGCCACTCGCGGCTCCGTATATAACATCCCGTAATGGTGTGGGGTGAGGCTTTCGTGTTCCTTATCATATCCTCCATGGAGATGACCAACAGAAGGATCATAAAGGGTTGAATAATCCATTTGCTCCACAAGAGGATCTGTTAAGTCTTTCAAACCGTCAAAGTACTGCCCCGTTACAATTAACCCCGCAGTCAACCAACCATTATCAACACTAGAGATAAACTGGCCCCAATCTTTTTTTTGGGTCCCATCCTTAGTGAAATACCAATTGTAATATAGTCCGTTCCAAGTTTCCATTTCCTTTAGTGTTCGCAAGGTTTTTTCAAGCTTTTGCTCGGCTTCTTCTTTGGAGAGGAAACCAAGTTCCACACCAGAAACCATCCCTAACATATACATGGCTATATTAGTTGGGGAGGTATGCTCAGCTTTCGATTCATCCTGCTCAAAGTCAACACGATCCACCGTAAGTCCTGAAGTGGGATTCGTATACTCCTCAAAAAATTGAAACGTTTTTTCTGCAGTTTCTAACAGTTCTTTTTCCATTTCATTTTTTGGTTGTATGGCAGTTGGTTCTGAAGTCTTTGTAAAATAAAGAACCGAACCAACAACCACAAGAGCTATTAAAAAAAATCCAAGTAACCTTTTCAAATGAGAACAACCCCTTTTTAGCAATTTGGTGAAACGTTTCGAAAAAAATGCTGAAAACACCTTCATTTGTGTAAAATATACCCTTTATCCTAAAGTTAATCAATACATTTTCTCCAAAAACAAAGGAATCAATAGGAAAACTAGATGTTATAGTAATAAAAGCTTGTCACAATTCCACCATTTTTGATATAGTAATATGTTGTAACTTCTTATATAAAGAAACAATTATGTCAACTATGTAAATAGATAAATTTTATAAAGGTATTGGTGATAATAATGAGTCAAGACTATAGAGTATTGTTGTATTATAAGTATGTAGATATTGAGAATCCGGAAGAAATTACACAAGAGCACCTTGAATTTTGTAAGGAACTAGGCTTGAGAGGCCGTGTTTTAATTGCAAAGGAAGGGATTAATGGGACAGTTTCAGGTACGGTGGAGCAAACGAAGGCTTATATCGAGCATATGAATGAACATCCGTTATTCTCAGACATTACGTATAAAGTAGATGAGGTAACAGAACATGCCTTTCCTAAGATGAAGGTACGCTATCGTCCAGAATTGGTAACATTGCGTTTAGAAGATGATATTGATCCACGTAAAACAACAGGAAAGCACTTAAAACCGAAAGAATGGTTGGAAGCACTACAAAGTGAAGATACCGTTGTAATAGATGCCCGTAACGATTATGAGTATGACCTCGGACATTTCCGCGGTGCGGTGAAACCTGATATCAACACTTTCAAGGAGCTTCCTCAATGGATCAGAGATAATAAGAAGGACTTTGAAGGCAAAAAGATTCTAACGTATTGTACTGGTGGAGTACGTTGTGAAAAATTCTCTGGTTGGCTACTTGAAGAAGGCTTTGAGGATGTTTCCCAGCTGGATGGAGGAATTGTCACATACGGAAAAGACCCTGAAGTGCAAGGAGAACTATGGGATGGACAATGTTACGTGTTTGATGAGCGCATCAGTGTACCAATCAATCAGAAAGAACATGTGGTAGTCGGTAAAGACCATTTTACAGGCGAACCATGTGAGCGCTATGTAAACTGTGCAAATCCTGAGTGTAACAAGAAAATCCTTAGCTCTGAGGAAAATGAACACAAATACCTGCGCAGCTGCTCCCATGAATGTCGTGTAGATCCAAGAAACCGCTATATCATTGAGCACGGTCTAACAGATGAAGAAGTAAGCAAAAGAATGGATGCAATTAAAGAAGAAGTTACAAACTAATATGTAAGCAGTTAGCCTGTTTCTCGAATGAGAAGCAGGTTATTTTTGTGCACATAAAGAAATACTTATTTGAAAAGCCTACGTTTTTGTTTTCTCAATAAAGGAATATAGTAAGTAATGAAAAGAAAGGAGAGTACATACATGGAATACCGTTTAGAAAAAGATACAATGGGAGAGATAAAGGTTCCAAAAGATAAGCTATGGGGTGCACAAACTCAAAGAAGCATCGAAAATTTCGCTATTGGTGGGGAGAAGATGCCAATAGAGATTATTCATGCTTTTGCCTTATTAAAAAAAGCAGCAGCAAAAAGCAATGAAAAACTAGACAAGCTTTCTCCCGTAAAAGCACAGGCAATTACAGCCGCTGCTGAGGAGATTATAACTGGGAAATGGGATGAGCATTTTCCACTTGTTGTGTGGCAAACAGGAAGCGGGACGCAATCCAATATGAATGTAAATGAAGTGATTGCCAATAGGGCAAACCAACTTTTGTCCGAAAGTGGTGAAATGGACCGAATACATCCAAATGACGATGTAAATATGTCACAAAGCTCCAATGACACTTTTCCAACAGCCCTACATATCGCTGGTGTGTTAGCTATTGAGGAGAGACTACTTCCAACTCTAACAAGATTAAAGGAGACCTTGTTGCTTAAGTCAGAGGAATTTAAGGACGTCATTAAAATAGGGAGAACACACTTACAAGATGCTACCCCACTTACTTTAGGGCAAGAAATCAGCGGATGGCACCATATGCTTGAAAAAGGAGAGAAGATGATTATTGAAAGTCTTCCTCATATGAAAGAACTGGCGATAGGGGGCACAGCAGTAGGTACTGGGATTAATGCACATCCTAAATTTGGAGAAATGGTAGCGGAAGAGATCACACAACTTACTGGAAATAGCTTCACTTCAGCACCGAATAAATTTCATGCATTAACAAGCCATGATCAAGTAGTTTTCGTTCACGGAGCAATTAAAGCACTTGCTGCTGATTTAATGAAAATCGCCAATGATGTAAGGTGGCTTTCCAGTGGTCCAAGGAGCGGCATTGGAGAGTTAATTATTCCTGAAAATGAACCCGGCAGTTCCATTATGCCTGGTAAAGTCAATCCCACCCAAAGTGAGGCATTGACGATGGTGGCAACACAGGTTATGGGCAATGATGTAACAATTGGCATTGCGGCAAGTCAGGGGAATTTTGAACTAAATGTGTTCAAGCCTGTCATCATCTATAATTTCCTTCAATCCGTTACACTTTTGACAGACAGTATGAACAGCTTTAACGACAAATGTGTCAGCGGGATGGAACCAAATCTTGAAAAAATAGCATTAAACCTTCAAAATTCATTGATGTTAGTAACATCCCTAAATCCTCACATAGGGTATGAAAAAGCAGCAACCATTGCTAAGCTTGCACATAAAGAAGGGTCCACATTAAAAGCGGCGGCACTCAAACTGGAACTGCTAACAGAGGAGGAATTTGATGCCTTTGTTGATCCAAGTAAAATGGTAAACCCTCAATAAAGTAGAAGGGCTGTCTGGAATCGTTTCTACTTGGATTCCAAACAGCCCACTCTAACCTATTTCTCCATCATCTCTGTTTCACTAACTTTGTCTATTTTATCTACAAACATTTGAAATACTTTTCTTTTCTCATCCAGCTCTTTTATGTATTGTTTAAGTTCATTGAATTTCTCTTCATATGGTTTGTGATACGACTCTTTAATATTGTCGATGATCTCATCATTAATCGTAGATTGTATCACTTGTTTCGTAATACTGAACTTAATAGAATATAACTGTAGGTCTGACTTCACTTTTTCATATTCATCGTCAATCTCTTTCTTCTGCTTTAGCATTTCTTCTTTCCATTCTAATAAGGAATCCTTTACATATGTTTGCATAGTTACCTCCCATGAACATACTGATACTAAGGTTATGTATTGTATTTATAATATTAATGAATATAACAGCATTTGTGGGGGTATTTTTCATTACAGTATGTTTACATGCTTTTTATAAAAATGACCCCCGTATCCTCAGAGGCAGATAGTACATAAAACAGGCGCCTCACCAGAGGAGCCTGTTTTTACTCTTTCTTACCGATAATGCCGTAAAAAAAGATGTTCGTAATGTCTTCTGTCAATGGCAGCACTTTTTGATATACTTCTTCTCTTTGCATATAATCCTTCAACATCTGCACGTAAAATAGAATGGCTTCTTGAGAAAGGTTTGGGTCCACATATCCTTGTTCCTTTCCTTCCTCAAATAGCTTCGCAAAATAGGGAAGTGCTTTTTCCACATAGATTTTTTCGATTATATTACCTTCTGTTGCGTATTCCTTCATCATGAAAAGATAGAACTCCTCATGTATCTGCTTGGAAATCTCTTTTTTATTGAAAATGATCTGCTTGATTTTTTCCGGAAAGGGTTTGTTGCTATGGATAAGTTTTTCAAAATCATCGGAAGTCTTTTCTATGTAATACCCAAATACGTCACTGGTTAACTTATGTTTACTCTCAAAATAATTGTAAATTGTCACTTGAGAAACATTGGCTTTTTGCGCAATTTCAGAAATGGCCACCTTCTGGATGCCATACTCCATAAAAAGAGCAAGAGCTGCCTCTAGGATATCTTGCTTCTTTTGTTCTCTACGTCGTTGAAAACCGTCCATTTCTTTCACCTCTCTATTATTTTAATAAAAATTATGTAATAAAACAAATGAAATATTTCATAAACTCTTGTCAAAGAGATATTTTATATATATTATGAACTATATAAGTTAAAATATTTCATATTTTGTTTTTCTGTATGCTAAACATGTAGAAAAGAGGAGAGTTTTATATGACCATTTTAGAGACAAAGAATTTAACTAAAACATTCGGAAAGTTCACTGCTTTGGATGGGGTAAATATGAATGTAAACAGCGGAGAGGTTTACGGGTTTATCGGGCCTAATGGAGCGGGGAAATCCACAACCATTCGTATATTATTGGGCATTCTAAAAGCTTCACAGGGCGAAGCGAAGATATTTGGGCTTGATGCCTGGAAGGATGCTGTGGAGATCCATAAGCGTATTGCCTATGTTCCTGGGGATGTGACATTATGGCCGAACCTCACTGGTGGAGAAGTGATTGATCTTTTCATGAAATTGCGCGGGGGAAGCCACAAGAACAAGAGGGAAGAGTTAATCGAAAAATTCAAATTGGATCCTTCCAAAAAATGCAGAACCTACTCCAAAGGAAATCGTCAAAAGGTCGCATTAGTCGCAGCATTTGCTTCTGAAGCAGACCTCTATATCTTGGATGAACCGACTTCCGGACTTGATCCGTTAATGGAAAAAGTTTTTCAGGAGAGCGTCTTGGAGGCAAAGTCGGAAGGGAAGAGTGTACTCCTATCCAGCCATATTCTCTCCGAAGTAGAGAAGCTTTGTGATCGGGTGGGGATCATTCGTCAAGGAAAAATCATCGAAACAGGTACACTCCAAGAGTTACGACACTTGACCAGAACAAGCCTTTTTATTGAAACGAAACAACCAATTGCGGATATCAGTTTGTTAAAAGGTATTCATGAATTAGAACAGAAGGAAGGTTCTCTATCGTTCCAAGTGGATGCAGAAGAGTTAGAAGCGGTGATGAAACATGTATCTCAGTTCGGACTGTTGAAATTGGAGAGTTCCCCTCCAACATTGGAGGATCTGTTTATGCGCCATTATGAAGGTAGCAGCACTCCCCATACAGGAGCGGGAGGGAAAGTCTGATGTGGAAACAGCGTTTTAGTCAAACAGGAAATCTCATCTTTTTCATTTTGAAACGTGATAGAATCCGCATTCCTATATGGCTGTTATCCATTACCCTTATGACAATTCTAACGGCCACTTCTTTTGCGGGATTGTATGCTACTGATCAGGAAAGACAGGCAATTGCAGAAACGATGAAGAACCCCGCGATGACGGCCATGGTTGGAAAAGGATACGGATTGGAGAACTATACAGAGGGACCAATGATGGCACACCAGATGCTTTTATTTACTGCCGTTGTAGTAGCCATCATGAGTATCCTGCTCGTCACACGTCATACACGGAATGACGAGGAGGAGGGAAGGGTGGAATTGATCCGCTCCTTGCCTGTAGGACGCTTGGCAAATGTTACTGCAACCACTATCGTTTTAGTTGGAATAAATCTTTTATTGGCATTAGTGATAGGCGTCAGTTTATCTTCATTGGGAATCGATAGTATGGGTTGGAATGGGTCCCTATTATACGGGGCAGCACTAGGGGCAACCGGGATCATGTTCACTGCCATAACGGTTTTATTTGCCCAACTCTCTGCAAATTCAAGGGGTACAATTGGCTTCTCTTTTACAGCATTAGGTGTCGCCTACTTGGCGCGTGCGATAGGAGATGTTAGTAATGAAGCACTGTCCTGGGTGTCGCCGCTCGGATGGATCTTGGGAACTGAGGTCTATGTTAACGATTATTGGTGGCCTATATTTCTTACATTAGGGATTTCCATACTTATTGGTGTGATTGCTCTATCCCTTCATGCTATACGTGATCTTGGTTCAGGATTTCTCCCTGCCAAGCCTGGTAAGAAACATGCCTCAAGCTTTTTGAAAAGTCCGTTTGGATTGGCATTTAGGCTTCAACGGACAGGAATCATCTCTTGGGCAATCGGAATGTTCATCTTAGGTGTTTCCTATGGTTCCGTTCTCGGAGATCTAGAATCGTTCTTTTCGAGTAATGAAATGATGTCTGAAATGCTGCCTCCGGTTGAAGGATTTACCTTGACCGAACAGTTTATGACGATGCTCATGGCCATCATCTCGATGCTTTGCACCATTCCTCCCATCATGTTTTTATTAAAATTGAAAGGGGAGGAAAAAAGGGGACATATCGAACATATCCTTGCGAGAGCTGTATCACGCTCAAGGTTATTGGGAAGCTATTTGATTTTATCCCTAGTCTTTGGATTTGTCATGCTGTTGCTAGCCATATTAGGCCTATGGGTGGCAGCAGATTCCGTTATGGATGACCCTATTGCTTTGCAGTCATTTCTTAAGGCAGGACTCGTCTATTTGCCAGCACTCTGGGTTATGACCGGAATCGGGGTTGCAGCACTTGGAATAAAGCCGAAACTGACAGGCGTTACTTGGCTTGTTCTAGGCTACTCGTTCTTCGTTGTCTACCTTGGAGGCATGTTAAAGCTGCCTGAATGGATGGCAAACTTATCCCCTTACGGACACATTCCACAGATTCCTGTGGAGGAAGTCAGTTATTTAAACCTTGCAACACTGTCTTTACTGGCCCTGATTTTGATGATAGCAGGTTTTATGGGCTTTCGAAAACGTGATATTGCTGGATGAAAAAACTCCCCCTTGCTCTTTAAAGCGAGAGGGAGTTTTCACTGCTGTATAAAACCCCTTTTCAACGAGCAATATACAAAGGAAAAGGAGTGAAAAAAATGAAACATTTTATGCCGATATTGATTAAGTTCATCGTCAGTTTTCTAATCTTATCCTTTTTCTTGAATCAGTTTGCTGCAATTTCTTTCTTAGATATCCTTTTAACAACTGTACTTTTGGTTACTTTGTCGTATTTTGTAGTAGATGATTTGGTTTTGCCGGCAACAAATTATACAATTGCTGCAGCATTTGACTTTGTATTTAACTTTGGAATGATCGCGTTTATGGTATATATCCTGACTAATTTAAGTGGGGGATTCTTGTTACCATCTGCGATTGCAGCCTTAACAATCACTGTTTTTGAAGTGTTCTTTCATCTATACCTTGTCAAAAGTGTTTTTCCTGATCATCCTAAGAAGGGAAAGAAAAGGGCGGCTCCAATGGAATTACAAACAGAGTTTTCAGAGGAGTTAAGTGTCCACGAAAAAAAGAAGAGAGAAGACTGAACCCAATGATTATGTTGGGTTTTTGTTTTGTCTGTAACAATAAACTGCTCAATAATCGGCAGTTTTTCTTTTTGAAGTGCTATTATTTGCATGATAGAACAAATGTTCGTATAATAAAAATGTAGGTAAATAGGACCAGTGGAGAGGAAGGGAATAATATGAAGCAGATGCCGAGTAGAAAACTTACCTTAGACCTACCAGAAATTATTAAGATGTATAAAGATGGAATGAGTACTACTAAGATTGCAGAAGCTGGGAACGTTTCACGGAGACATATTTATCAAGTGTTAGTAGATAACGGTGTAGTGCTACGTCCACGGGGGCATTGGAAGCGAAAGTGCAATATAAATGAAGACTATTTTAAAACTTGGACCCCGAATATGGCATATATACTTGGTTTTTTTCTGGCTGATGGAGTTATTAGTAGAGAAGCACAAACTGTAAGTATTGCACAAAAGGAAATTGATATTTTAAAGCAGATAAGGGATGAAATAAAATCAGAACAGCCAATTGGCCTATATAAGAATGGTGTGCACTTTCTTAATATAAACAGCAAAGTTATTAAAGACGACCTGATGAATATCCATGGTTTAACACCGAACAAATCATTAACTGTTAATTTCCCTTATATTCCTGATCAATATATGCACCATTTTGTGAGAGGGTATTTTGATGGAGATGGTAGTATATACAAAAAAGGTAATATGATCAATTTTGTTGGAGGGTCTTATTCCTTCATTTTAGACTTTAGAAATTTACTTTACCACAAAGGATACGATCCTATAATCATCAGTAAAAAAACTCACTTCAGAATATATATAAGCGGCAGAAAAACCATTAAACATTTTGGTGATTGGATATACAAAGATAAATCTCTGTATTTGAAAAGAAAATTTGATATATTCAACCAAGAAAAATCATCTGCTGAACAATTAGTAAACAAACCCTCAAAAAAATCTACCCGGCAAAGAGTGTTCCTTAAAGAATTTGAATTCTACAATTCCATAGAAAAGGCATGTTTACATGTGAATATAACACTAGATCAGCTTGAGAGTTGGATACAAACCGATGAAAGATTTAATAAAATCCATCTTGCTAAAAAAAATTAATAATTGGAATGTAGAGGAGTAGTAAATAACTCCTCTACATTTTCGACATTTTTCGAGGTAGACATAATATCGATTATAGGCACTTATAAATAATTAGCTAATTTGTATCAAAAACAGAGTAAACTTATGATAGTGAGACAAAATAAGACAAAAAGACAATTCATCATTTATTACATATTTCCTTATTTTATCTAATGAATTTTGTATATTAAAATTAATGCTTTTATCAATATTAATATTATAACGCAAACAGATTATCAATATAGTTGGATCTAACGTATTTTGTACTGCTTATTAGTTGCAATAATTATTACAATACAAAAACTCATAAATTCTTTCATAGCTTACATCTCTCCAGTTGTTCCTAAAAGTCAATAGGTTTACATAATATAGTTACTGTCATCAAATCTTTATACTTGGCCTATAACACTAACGAAAATATTGTCCTTCTCTTTTTAATTCGTTATATTTCTCCATACAAAAACAACGTCCTAGTATAAGCTGGACGTTTTTTTTGTATTAATTTCTTATCATATTTTCTTGTATGAATGCCAATAAATCCTCGGATGTGACAACTTCTGCAAATTCCTGGTTTAATGCGGATAATGCATGGCGATGCACTTCTTCCGCCGATAGATGTAAACCATCGTAGGATGTGGCTTCATATGCTGCCGTTGCATCACTACAAACATACGTTCTATACCCCAGATTTCCTGCCATTCTTACTGTAGTGGATATACAATGGTTGGAAGTCAGACCAACTACTACTAAGGTTTGATAGCCATTGTTTTTAAGATAGCTATCAAGTTCTGTTCCAATAAAGCAGCTGTTTACCTTCTTCCGGATGAAGTATTCCTCTTCCAAAGGTTCAAATCCCTTTTTCAATGCAAATCCAGGGTTACTCGGATGAAGCTTGGAGCTTTGATCCTGAGACACATGCTGTACATGGATAATCGGGTAATCCCTTTGTCTCCATGCCTTTAAAAGTTCTAGCATTCTTAGTTCTGCATCGGGGTTGTTTCTTTGCCCCCATGATGGATCGTCAAACCCTTTTTGAACATCTACAACGAGTAATACCGGTTTCAATAGCATCCCTCTCTTCCCCACTATTCTATTAGAATTTAATGATGGATATGCTGTTGTGCTCAGACTTTTCATATGGAGTATTATCTTTGCTTCATTATACCAGACAGATATCTCAGATTTGTATTCAAAACACTTTCAAGGGAGACCCTAAGGAGGGAATTTATCTTCGGTTTCTCTACCTTCTACTGTTCAGCCTTCGTCTTCTACCTTTCAGCTGAGACCTTCTACATTTCCCGGATTCGCTTGTACATTTCCCAAACGTTCTTCTACCTTTCAGCTCCAACCTTGTACATTTACGCTTTTCAACTACTTATTTTCAATATGAACACCTCATTTGGTTCCACATCAGAACGGTTGTCAATACCTCCTTCCCTTCATGAGGATGACTTCCTTCACTTAATCTTCCAAACAAATAAAAAACCGCCTCTCCGCGCAAATTCAAGCGCAGAAAAGCGGTCCAACATTCAGTTCTAATCCCAGTAAACTTTTTTACTTACTTTCCATACCTTCAGGCGTTTCCACCCACATCTCCACGACATCCCCAGCTTCCTGCTGATCCAAGACGAAGGATCCGTTTGAATAACGGTCATTGTTCCGATACGATGAGGCGGCAAGCTTCTCTACCGCACCTTTCTCTGTTTGAACATAGATGTAGCTTGAAGGCTCCACAAGTTCCACTACTGCTATTTGGTGAGGATTATTCTTCACTTCACGCAGCATAACCAGCCCGCGTTTAGCGCGTGTGGCTTTATCAAACTCGGTAATTTTCAATTTCTTCACGGCACCACGGTGAGTAGCGACAAACAACATAGCTTTGGATTCTTTATCAAATACCAATCCACTAACCACGTGGTCTTTATCTTTAAGGTTGATGCCTTTCACACCTGCTGCACGGGCACCAACTACATTAATTTCTTCTTCGGTAAACCAAAGTCCATATCCGTTTCTTGTCGCAAGGAAGATGTCCTGAGAACCATCTGTAAGATGAACATTTACAACCATGTCATCCCCTTTAAGGTTAACCGCCATCAATGGCTTCGAATAGCGTTGCGCTTTATAGGCACTCAGCTCTGTTTTCTTAACCATCCCATTACGGGTGACAAACAATAAGAATTTAGGTTCCTCGAAATTGCTCACAGGTATTGCTTTTATGATGGATTCATCACGATCAATTGGGACGATGTTTGCGACGTGCTGACCCATGTCCTTCCAACGGATATCTGGTAGTTCATGAACAGGTAAATACAAATAGTTACCTTTGTTAGTGAACAATAGCAACGTTTGTGTTGTATTAATATCCATCTTGGATATGATTCTGTCCGTTTCTTTCATGCCGAAATCTTGGCCATTGGAGGCAGAGAAAGAACGTAGACTGGTACGTTTGACATACCCATCCTTCGTTACCGTCACAATGACATCCTCGGATGGAATCATTACTTCCAAGTTGATCTTGATTTCTTCAATCTGGTCCTGGATTCTCGAACGTCGGTCATTTGTATAGAGCTTTTTCACTCGTTTCAGGTCCGATTTGATGACAGAGAACAACTTTTTCTCGCTTGCAAGAATTGCTTCCAATTCCGCAACCTTCTTAGCTAGTTCATCTGCCTCCGCCTGCAGTGCTGTGATATCTGTATTCGTCAATCGGTATAACTGCAAAGACACGATTGCTTCTGCTTGCGGCTCTGTAAAAGTGAACTTGGCAATCAAGTTATCTTTTGCATCCCGTTTATCTTTAGAAGCACGAATTGCAGCAATCACTTCGTCCAGAATAGATAGTGCTTTCATCAAGCCTTCTACCACATGTTGACGTTCTTTCGCTTTATTGAGCTCAAACTTAGAACGGTTGGAGATTACTTCTTTCTGGTGATCTATGTATGCATCCAAGAAGTGTGGCAATCCCATTAAAGTCGGGCGCTTTTTATAGATCGCAACCATGTTGAAGTTAAATGTAATTTGCAAATCGGTATTTTTGTATAAATAATTCAAAATACCATTTGCATCTGCTTCTTTTTTCAGTTCAATGACAACACGAAGACCAGTTCGGTCGGTTTCGTCACGAACCTCTGAAATGCCATCCACTTTTTTATCATAACGAAGCTCATCCATTTTCTTAACTAGGTTTGCTTTGTTTACTTCATATGGAACCTCTGTGATGACAATCTGCTGCTTGCCGCCACGGATATCCTCGACTTCAGCTAGACCGCGGACGATGATTTTACCTTTGCCAGTTTCATAGGCTTTTTTGATTCCTTCTACCCCTTGAATAATACCACCAGTAGGGAAATCCGGTCCTTTGATGACGGTCATTAACTCATCCACACTAACAGAAGGGTTGTCAATGCGCATGATGGTCGCATCGATTACTTCACCAAGATGGTGAGGTGGAATGTCTGTTGCATAACCGGCAGAAATTCCGGTAGACCCGTTTACCAGCAAGTTCGGATACATCGCAGGAAGAACAACAGGCTCCTGAGACGTATCATCGAAGTTGGGGATGAAATCGACTGTTTTTTTATCAAGATCACGCAAAAGCTCGGAAGCAATCGGTGATAACCTTGCTTCCGTATAACGCATTGCTGCTGGGGGATCGCCATCGATACTACCGTTGTTTCCGTGCATCTCGATAAGCATATTCCGTACCTTCCAGTCCTGACTCATCCGGACCATCGCATCATACACGGAGGAGTCTCCATGTGGATGATAGTTACCGATTACGTTACCGACCGTTTTGGCGGATTTACGGAACGGTTTATCGTGTATATTCCCTTCCGCATACATGGCATATAAAATACGGCGTTGCACCGGCTTAAGTCCATCACGTGCATCTGGTAATGCACGCTCCTGGATGATGTATTTACTGTAACGTCCAAATCGGTCGCCTAAAACTTCCTCTAGGGGTAGGTCGTGAAATTTCTCTGTCTGTGTCATCTGTTATACCTCCTCAGTTGCGACCAACAAGTTATCATTTTCTAAAATATTAGGATCTTCTTCCAACCCAAAAGCTACATGACTTTCAATCCACTTACGTCTTGGTTCCACTTTATCACCCATAAGCGTAGTCACACGGCGTTCTGCACGGGCTGCATCATCGATTCGTACGCGAATAAGGGTACGAGTATCAGGATCCATCGTTGTCTCCCACAGTTGGTCCGCATTCATCTCTCCAAGACCTTTATAACGCTGGATAGTGTAGCCACGCCCAATCTTTTGGATGGCACCCTGTAGTTCCTCATCTGACCATGCATATTCCAATATCTCTTTCTTCCCTGTCCCTTTGCTCACTTTATAAAGAGGAGGAAGTGCAATGAACACTTTTCCAGCTTCAATAAGCGGCTTCATATAACGATAGAAGAAGGTCAGAAGCAGCACCTGAATGTGTGCACCATCTGTATCGGCATCGGTCATGATGACGACTTTGTCATAGTTTATGTCACCCACAGAAAAGTCCGGGCCTACTCCTCCGCCTATTGCGTGGATAATCGTATTGATTTCTTCGTTTTTAAAAATATCCGCAAGTTTTGCTTTTTCGGTATTGATTACTTTCCCTCGAAGTGGCAAGACTGCTTGAAAACGGCGATCACGTCCTTGTTTTGCAGAACCGCCTGCAGAGTCACCCTCCACCAGATAAATTTCATTCTTTTGGGGATTACGGGATTGTGCAGGTGTCAGCTTACCACTCAACATAGCGTCAGAACGCTTTCGTTTCTTGCCGCTCCGAGCATCTTCTCGGGCCTTACGGGCTGCTTCTCTTGCTTGGAAAGCTTTTATGGATTTTTTAACAAGCATCGAACTTGTTTCCGGATTTTCCTCGAGGAAGTAGGCTAGATGTTCTGAAACCACACTATCCACAGCGGAACGGGCCTCACTTGTCCCTAGTTTCCCTTTCGTTTGTCCTTCAAATTGCAGGAGTTCCTCGGGAATTCGTACAGAAATAATGGCAGAAAGTCCTTCTCGGATATCTGAACCATCCAGGTTTTTATCTTTTTCCTTCAAAAGGCTCACTTTTCTTGCGTATTCGTTAAAGATACGGGTCATTGCCGTTTTAGCCCCCGCTTCATGAGTCCCGCCATCTTTCGTCCTTACATTGTTTACAAAGGACAGGATGGTTTCGGAATAACCATCATTAAATTGAAACGCGAAATCAATTTCAATCCCGTTCTGGGCACCCTCCAATGAAACGACATTATGTAAGGAGTCCTTCTCCTCGTTAAGGTAGGAAACAAACGCTTCTATCCCGCTCTCATAATGAAATACTTCTTTGACTGAATTTCGTTCATCGTTAAGTTCTATTTTCAAACCCTTAAGCAAAAAGGCTGATTCTCGAAGACGTTCACACAAAGTTTCAAAGTTATAGGTTGTGGTACTGAAGATAGTTGTATCCGGTTTGAAATGAATGGTAGTACCTGTTTGATTGGTTGTCCCGATCTTCTCCAAGGTAGTGACAGGCTTTCCACCATTTTCAAAACGCTGTTCATAGACAATGCCATCCCGCTTGATTGTTACAGTCAACCATTCGGACAAAGCATTTACTACTGAGGCACCTACACCGTGTAGCCCTCCACTTGTTTTATATCCACCTTGACCAAACTTTCCACCTGCGTGTAATACGGTTAAAATCACTTCGGGGGTAGGTTTTCCCATCTTGTGCATTCCGGTAGGCATTCCTCGGCCTTTATCCTTCACGCTTATGCTGTTATCTTTGTGTATCGTCACAATGATATGATCCCCAAATCCACCTAATGCTTCATCGACGGAATTATCAAGGATTTCGTATACAAGGTGATGAAGACCTCTGCTGTCCGTGCTTCCAATATACATACCAGGACGTTTACGTACAGCTTCAAGACCCTCTAATACCTGTATCGCATCATCGTTATAATCAAACGTATTTTTTGCCACCAAAAACATACCCCTTTCAATGCTACTGCCAATAAATCTTTATGTATAAGTAAAACTGTTTAAGTAAACGCATTTGTCGTTTCCCAACAACAAATATTCGTTTATATATTATCATACATTTGGAACTTGTCTATGTTCTATTGTATAGAGTTGTTAGCCATTAGCCAACAAAATTTGGCGTAATTTGTCAGAAAAAGAATAAAAATCCTTGTTTCATAAATAAAAACAAGGACGAATTGATCTATTTGGTTAAAGCGTGCTCCACTTTAATACAACGATCCATAATTACAGTATAGCCCTTTTCTTTCAATAGTTCATACGTTTTTTCATCAGCAAGGCCAAGTTGTGCCCAATATACGTTCGCGTCCACCTGCAGAAACTCCTCTGCAACACCATATAAATGTTCGGAGCGACGGAAGACATTGACAATGTCTATATGACCTTCCACATCTTTTAAGGATGGGACAGCCTTCACACCAAGAACTTCCTTGGCGGTTGGGTTAACCGGAATAATCTCAAAACCTGCGTCCTGCATTGCTTTTGACACCATATAGGAGGTGCGGGATGGATTATCAGACAATCCAACCACAGCAATCCGTTTGCTCTTCTTCAAAATCTGCCCAATCTCTTCACGGCTCGGTATGCTAATATTCATCTTATCATTCCCCTTCTTTTGTATTTATTTATTGTTATACCCGTTTTAACTTGTTTCAACTACTTCTCACAACCTGATATTAAGACTTACTCATAAAAAATTCGAGATAACTTGCAATAAAACCTTTGCTTCCTGTTAAATTTAACATATATTAAAGATAGGAATTAATACATAAAGGGGTTTAATGAATGACTGAACTACTTATAATTATACTTGCATACCTCATAGGCTCCATTCCTTTCGCACTTGTTGTGGGAAAAGTGGGCTATGGAATTGACATCCGAGAACACGGAAGCGGAAACCTAGGTGGGACGAACACTTTTCGAACATTAGGTATCAAGGCTGGAATGATTGTCACAATCTGCGACATTTTGAAAGGTACATTAGCTGCCTCCCTGCCATTTCTCATTGGAGCCGACATTCATCCATTACTTGCTGGCGCTTGCGCTGTGGTCGGACATGTTTACCCGGTCTTTGCTAAATTCCGCGGAGGGAAAGCCGTTGCCACTTCAGGCGGTGTACTATTGTTCGCCAATCCACTAATGTTTGGACTTATGTTATTTTGTTTTTTCCTTTTCCTATTCTTAACAAAGTATGTATCCTTATCTTCGATGCTTACCGGAGTGGTAACAACGATTTACAGCTTTATCTACGGAGATTTGCCACTTATCATTGCGGTGTCTCTGCTTACAGCATTCGTCATATTCAAACACCGGACGAATATTGGCCGGATCATCAACAAGTCGGAGCCGAAAATCACATGGTTAAGTTTAAAAAAGAAAAAGGTTTCATAGAGCATTCGAGATTTTCTCGGATGCTTTTTTCATTAGGTTCTTTTCTCAAAGATTGTTGCAATTTACTTGTAAAAAGTCGGCAATTGGACTTTTTACTGCTTTCCTACTCAATTGGGTGCAAATAGTTTATTATGTACATCAGGGAAAAGAGCACGACAGTATGGGAAATAACGGTTGATGTATTAATACGAAAAAGCAGCAAAGTTTACGAAAAGAGCCTTTCATTAACTCAATGCTTGGTTATCACTTCTTTAACGGCTTGTTTTTCTTTATCATCCCAAACTACATGCTTCTCGAATGTTCCTGCTTCAAAAAACAAAGGGAACCTTTCTTTGAACCAATTCTGCATAGGAAGCTTTAACGCTTCCGTAATGGTCACCCACTTTAATTCGCCTTCTGGTGGAGCTTTTAAAAGATCCCCTTTAAACGTATTCGTTATGTAGTTAAAGACCATATATCTTTCATCATTTATTTCGTCCACATACTCATCAAGGCCTTTATACACGAGATCGCTTACCTCCAGGCCTGTTTCCTCACGTACTTCGCGTATAGCACCTTCTGTTAGACTCTCTGGAAAGTCGACTTTACCACCTGGTCCGATGTAACCAGGAAACCCTTTTTCCGATGGTCTGTTAATCAAGAGCACGTTCTCTCCATCGACTACAAGACACATCGTATACATACTTATTTTAGTCATCTTATTTCTCTCCTGAGTTTTTCGTTTCCAACAACTCTATAATTCTCTTATTCTGCTTTACAACTTGTCCTAGATAAGAAATGATGGTTCCGACACCTACAGCAATTCCTATCAGTAGTAATGTGATAAGCAAACTAGAAGCACCTCCCTTTATGCTTTAATCTAAAGGGGCTACAAGCTCCACCTTAATCCGGTCGGGATCTTCAAAAAAAACAGCATAGTAGTTTTCTCCACCCGCATAAGGATGCTTATCCGTGTATAGCATGTTTACCCCTCGAGACTTTAATTGTTCTGTCAGGTAATCTACCTGCACCCTTGATGATGCATGAAAAGCTAGATGATTAAGACCCACTCTGCATCGATGATAAGGAATATCTAGAAATCGTTCCTCCGTTTGAACAAAGACGATGTATGTATCTCCTAACTTCCAACTCTGGCCATTATTCCAGTCCTGATAGAGCTTATAACCTAATTCTTCTAGCAACCAGCCCCAGAACTCTTTTGTTTTCTTAAGATTAGAAACATACAGTTCTATGTGGTGTAGCAATCCTGTCATGATATTACTCCTTCTGCATGGAAGACTGTTAAATTCGGCCAAATATCTTGCCAATTTTTCTTCTTCAATCGCTTCTCATAGATAATTAATCGATCAGATGATGTTTTAAACGTAGCAGTGGGTTTTACTGACAGGTTCACTAAATCTTGTATACCACAAGGAGTTGCTAACTCCAATTTATCATCTTCATTCATCCTCACACCGATAGCAGTAGCCGTTTCAGGAAATTTAGACATTGCTTCAATGGAATTCTTGTAGGGTGGCACGTTATTCACCACGTGCATCCTTGCTTGATTCTTAACCGACCAAGGAGCTTGTGGGTATAGTTGCAAAAGTCGCCTTTCTAACTGTTTTTCCTTCTCCTCGGATATATCCTTACTGTCAAAATAAATAAAATCTATATCCGGCACTGGTGTTCTGATGGTATAACAGTGCAAGGCGTCCCACACTTTTGACCTTACAAACCCTGCACACACCCACCAGTCAGGGAGATCTAGTGCATATGCAGCTTTTATAATTTCCATCATCCATTCATCTGATTGAATTAGTTTTAATATATCTTCTTCCGTCTTAATCAAGAAATATGCCTCCTTTTACGACACACGAACATATATTCTCATTATAACTAAGTTAGCATGTGGATAGCAAGAGTTTCCAATTTGTTGTTTGCTTGATGGCTTGACATCCTTTGTCAATAGAGGTTTCCATATACCCAATTATCATTTCCATTGTAAATACTTGTAGTGGCTCTTCACTAAGTATAGATTTCATATCTTGTTCAACATATGGTAAAAAGTTTGATAGCTGCTCTGTAGATACTTCATCAAGATTTTCCGCTTGCCCCTTAGTATAACTCTCTTTCAGCCTATCCCCATCTATTTTATAATGATGCATCAACTTTGCATTTAGGAGCTTAAAGTCGTTGTGATACCTCTCAAAAATGGAAGGATCCTTCTCCATACGGTTTTTCAACCAGGGTAAAAAGAAGCCTGACAGCCAAACTTCATCCGCTACCAAGTGAGAATAATAACCTTGGATGTACCCAATATTTTGATGCTCCCGATATTTTTGATGAAAGCCTTTATAGTCAATAGTCCGGGTATAGTCCATCGTGTTACCCTTATAAAAATGGGAAAGGTCCTTAGAGGAAACAGCATCAGGTGCAATCGCTCCCAAAAGGAAGGAACCTACATCCTCTATCTGTAGTCTAGATGCTATTTCGTGACCAATTATCGTATGCATGAGGCGTGAACCCATTTTTATTTCGCTCCAAGGTGCTTGGTACAATTATATAATTCACATTCCCAAAGCCCTTCTCTAACTTTAACAGTGGAAACAGAGGTATTCTCTAAGTGGTCATCCACTTTAAGATCTTTCACCAATTCTCCAAGAAGATGTCTTATATAGGCACCATGACTAACTACCAAAACATTTTGATCCGGGTGCTTTTCCGTTACATCTTCAATAAAGGAGAGTGCTCTTTGCAGCACCATTTCTTTCGATTCAATTCCTAAATCCAGCTCTCTCCAATTCCCCCCCCATTTTTCTATTCTCTCTGGTTCAGTGGTACCTTCAATCTGACCTCCATTAACCTCTTGGAGCCGTGAATCCAGGAATACCTCGGTTACATCCAGATTTCTTGCCACAATCTCAGCAGTCTGTTTTGCTCTTAATAGGTCACTAGAATAAATGACATCCCAGCCTTCACTTTTAATTCTTTCTGCTAATAATTCTGCATCTCTAATTCCATCCTGATCAAGAGGGATGTTGGAACTGCCCTGTGCTCTCCGCTCTTTATTCCAAGCAGTACTTCCGTGGCGTACAAGTCCTAATTTGGTCATCATTAAACACTCCTTCGTTTGGAATAGAATGAATTTTTAGTTTAATAGAAAATTACAGGAATGACAACTGATTTTAAACAGAAAGAACGGTGTCTAAAACCTGGTTCAATTATAAGCAAGGCAACGTTTCAAAAAGGTGTATACAACTCTTTAATAATTGTGTAAAATTACACTAAAGGAAACCTATTTACTACAGGAGGGTCATAATATGAAGATTTTTCCCCTTGTATTATGGAATGTATTGTCCGGTTTACTTGTATTATTATTTTCCTTATGGCTAGCAGGACCGGGAATCGCTGAAACTGAAACTCCTACATACAACTTTTGGTATTTACTCTTCTTTGTTGTTTGGCTTATCGGATTATCCCTTCAATTTAAACGTCCTCTTAGAAAAATTGGATTTAGCATAACGCTAGTTCCCTTTATTTTTTATTTGGTCCTTACCGTTCAGGCAATAATAATCTAGTTTTGAATGAAAGAAAGAGGTGATCCAAGTTGCCGTCAAAGAAAGTTTCTATCGTGCTCATAACCGTTTTCATCATCATTATCGGGATTCCTAATGCATTTCTTTATGTGCTGAACAACGGAAATCCGATTAACAAATACTATGTTGAGAAGCATATACCTGCTCATCTGTCAGAAATGGGATACTCAAAACAGGATATTGTCCTACAGGACTACATAGAGCCCAAATACTTGATTAATAAAGATGTCTATCACGGACACTATAGGGTTGTATTTAAGGATGAACCTAACCTGGAGTACTTGTATGGGATTACGAAAAACGATAAGGAAGTAGTACAATTCTGCGAAAAAGAAACGCGTATCGGCGACAATTCCTATGGAGATATGACAGCCGAGAAGACTAATCATAGTGAGGAAATTTGCTTGGGTTACTTCGAGAATAGAGAATAATAGCTTTGTAGGGTTAGCCGCTCGACTTTTCAGCTTCTAAAAGCGGAGCGGCTTTTCATTCATGATTACACTCCATCAACCAACAATCCCTATATTTTCTTTCATGCAGCATATGGTTGGAAAGCACCCTTACTTTTTGAAAACCGCATTTTTCATAACATTTTATTGCCCTTACATTGGTTGTCATCGGATCCATAACAATGCGACTAGCCTTTTTTTTGTTAAAAAGATAGTCCACCATGGTGGTGACGAGCAGGGTACCTATCCCCTTGTTCCAGTATTCAGTTTCTCCAATAAACTGATCCAGTCCATATACCCCTTTCAACCCCTGATAGTCTGATAAGTTACTTGTATCAGTATTGATAGGATAATATTGAATATAACCAATTTCTTTTCCTTGGTAGACAACCATACACCTATTTACTTCATCATCTCTGTTGAAGAATTTCCTCTTAACATCTTCCAAATTAAACGATTTATCTCGTCCCTCATAAAACTTTAATACTTCCGGACTGGACAGCCATTTATGTATTTGCCTAACGTCCTTAGCTTGTATAAGTTCCCTTATATGTAATGCTTCCTTTTGATAGATCAACCTAACACCTACCCACGGCTAAAAGATTTTTTAAACCAGTAATGAATTTCACTCTCTAAGCATTCAAGCAATTGCTTATTAGGATGAATCAGTTTCAACCTGAAATAAAAGGCTTTCATAAAATTAGTCACTGTTATTTTATTCCGGTAATTGAACAACGCTTGCCCATCCCTTACCTGTTCTTTTTCCAAAGAGGAAGATAGACATTTTATCCAACTGTTAAGCACATGTTGTTCCAAACCTCTTTCCAATAATGCTTCCACAACGAAAATCAGCCGCTCCTCTTCCTCATCTCTGTAAACTATCCCTTTTAACAGACACTCTTGTATAGCTTTGTGCACATTAGGAAATGATTCCGCAGGAAAATGGATATGATTAACGAGGGCAGCAAGCATATCCGCCCCATGAGCTATACTGTGCGCCCACCCTTTATCTTCTACAAACCCTCGTGTATCCTTTTCCTCATGCAGGTATCTAAGAATCGTTTTTGTTATTTCTTGTATTTTCTTACTATCTATAAATGATGTTTTACTATCTTCGGTTAAAATTAATGCAATGACCAAAGAAGAAAAAGAGCGGGTAAATACTGAATCTGTATTTGTTTCGCCGATTCTATAAAATAAATGGTCCTGATCCAAACAAGTATCGAATATGCTAGCCATTTTCCTTTGTGAGATAAGACTGTCTCCTATTAACTTAACAAACTTTGAGTATATGAGCTGATCCCTTAATACAGGATCAAGAGAGCCGATGTGTGCCAGCATGGATTCCATTACTATGTCTCTGAAATTATCATCCATTACAACCCTATTATTATCTATAGTCATAAGCAAATCCTTCAAGGTTTTCTCTTCGTATATCATCATCTTCCTTTTATCCCTTCCGAAATCTCCTTTTCGTTAATGGATGTGACCATTCCAAGTAAAGTATTGAGATCTTCAATTATATAATCGGCATCCACTTCGTCCCAATATGAATCTTCTTTCCATACGGTAGTCATTCCCACAGATTTAGACGCTTTAATATCATTCTCGGGATGGTCCCCAACAAAAAGGCATTCCTCCGTCGAGACTTGAAGCAATTGAGCAGATCTTAAAAAGATTTCAGGATTGGGCTTCTTTATTCCTTCACGCTCAGATATTAATATAGATTGGAAAAAGGATTCAATTCCCAATGCTTTTATATTGTTCATTTGAAAAGCCTCAAAACCGTTTGTTATCATCCCTAAAGAAAGGTTGTCTTTAGCAAGTTTAATAAGTGTTTCTTCTACCTTGTCAAAAGGGGTACAGTGATATTGAAAGTGATGGATATAATCATCCAAAAGTTCATTCCAGGTCAGTGCCTTTATCATAAATTCTTTAGCAAGCTCTCGATAAACTATATCCTTCCAAACATACCCCCGTGCATCCAACTCAATGAATCTATCCATATAATTATCTTTTGGAATGTGTCCAAGAGCTTCCTTGCACCTTTCATACTGATCATCTATACATTTTTTCACCGATACATCCCTATCCAAAAGGGTTCCATCGAGGTCAAATATAACAGCCCTAATCAAGCTGCCTTTCTCCCTTAGAATCAATCTCATGTATTTTTTCCGTAATTAGCTTTGACAAAACGTCATATCCCGCTTCACCAAAATGCAGACCATCATTCAATATACCAACTAACAGCTCTTCATAATTTGGTTTGGAATATAGATGAGTATAAAAATCTAAAAAGTGGCTGCCAGTTTCTTCTGCAACATGTCTAACCACATCTGCATATTTGGCCAGTTCGCTATTTTTCCTATTTGGTAGTAGGTTCTCATCCACTGGTGGCGGGGTTATAAGTAATGTTTTGTCCGGTCCGATTAGACGAGTAATCTTTAACATATTCTCTTTATAAGTATTAAGCGCCACTTTTTTATGTGCAGCAGCATCATTTGAGCCAAAGAGAACCGTTACTAGATCAGGTCTGGAGGCCAATACATCCTTTTCAATCCTAGCTAGCGCATCTTTTGTTGTGTGTCCTGAGACACCTGCATTTAAGACCTTGTAGGAAGGGAGTTGCAAGGTTAGTTTTTCAGTAAGACGAGGGTTGTCTTTTCCTTCATGCCTTGCAGTCAGACTATCTCCGAAACATACGAGAGTTTTCATACGTATGGATACCACCTTTTTATTCAAAAAATTTAATTAATCTATATGTTTTATCTTACCATAAAATAGAAATCTTGAGTTTTAGCCAAATAAAAGAAAAAAGCACCCATCTTCAAAAGATAATGGATGCTTAGTTTTTCTAACCAGCTTTTTTAGATGGTGATATTTGTTTTGTCCCTTTGTTCTTATTTCGCTTAAACACTCTACGTAATCCCACTCCTAGATCATGAAACAGCATATAGACAGAAGGAATTAGTACCAGAGTTATTAGTGTCGAAAACAACAATCCAGCTATGACTACAGTGGCCAAAGGCGCCTGATAGTTACTCGCTGCACCAGTAGAAATGGCAAGTGGTAGCATCCCTCCAACAGTAGTCAATGTAGTCATAAATATTGGACGGATACGGTTCATACCCGCTTCCACCATCGCTTCTCCAACCCCGTACTCGGCTGCTCTCAACTGTTTCGCACGGTCAATTAGAAGAATGGCATTGTTTAAAACGATACCAATCAACATGATGACACCCATTCCTGACATGATACTCAGTTCACGCTGTGTCAACAACAATCCTAAAATCACACCAGTAAACGTCATCGGTATAATGGTCATGACAATAATCGGATGAATCAAATGATTGAACTGTACCGCCATTACGACGTACACCAGGAAAATGGCAATCGCCAAAATGACCAGCATATCCTGTATGGCTTCTTGTTGCTGCTCAAGACTGCCGCCAACTGAGACAGTGTATCCATCCGGAGTTTCAAATGAGTCAATCACTTCCTGTACGTCCCTATTAACAGAACCTAAATCGCGATTCTCGATATTGGCAAGAACCTTTACGACCCTCTCTCCATCTTTATGGTCGATTTGCCCTGGCGCCTTCACTTGCTCAAAGCTTACATAATTGGATAGTTTATTAGGACCTTCCTGAGTGGTAACTTCAAGGTTGAGAAGATCGGTTTTCTTTGTGATTACTTCATCAGGAGCAATCAGGATAGGTGTACCGGCTTCATCCTGCAAAGCTCCAATTGGTATGGAAGAAGTAAGGCTATTCAATTCTCCCAAAACCTGTAACGGAGTGATTCCATCCTTCTTCATCTCTGTCTCATCCAACACGATCAATTCTTCATCCATCATGGCACCAAGGGAAGTGGTCGTACCAATGATGCCAGTGACACCGTTTAATTCTTTCACCAAATCAGAAGAAAGGGACGTAAGGCCATCGAGGTCCTCTCCGCTTATTTCAACCTGAACTGGATAGCTTGCCCCTGCGCTCATAACCGAGGTAACATCCACAACTGGATAATCTTCCTTTAAATCAAGTAAGCCTGCAAGAATCCGCTCGTTTACTTCTTTTTGCTCTAAGGTCGCTTCCTCTTCCGGCGTCATATTAATGAGCACAAACATGAACTCAATCTGATCCAGTACAAAGCCTTCTTCCACATCCGGAATATCGACAAGCTTGGAGTGAATCGCTTCTGCAATGTCATTTTTCTGTGCAGGTGTCACTCCTTTATCTAATGAAACCATTATTTCTGAGTAACGATTATACATATCAGGCATAATGGTCATCGGAACCCTTGTGACTAAAGCCAAAGAACCGACAAACATTAGGATGAACAGAAAGATAACGCCATAACGTCTGCGTTTTTTACCAGTCAGCCATTGTATGAAGAGACCATAGGAAAGAATAATCTTGCTGTCTCTTTTTTGCTTCTGTTTTTTCGAAAGCATCAAGAAACTTTCTGATAGGGATGGAATCAGTGTAAAGGATACCACCACGGAACTAACCAGTGTCACAATGACCACAACGGATAAGATAATCATGAACTTCCCTGCTTCCCCACCTAACAAGCCGATAGGCAGAAACACAACAATGGTAGTTAACATGGAGGCGAAGACCGCAGAGGCTACTTCCTTCACCCCAACTAAAACGGCTTCCCTATTCTTCAGTCCCTGTTCTTTTTTCCGATATATGGACTCTAGAATTACAATGGATGCATCCACCATCATTCCAATTCCAAGACCTAATGCAATCAGGCTCAACATGTTGATGCTGTATCCCAGTATCCACATGCTTGCAAAGGTTAGTAGAATTGATAAAGGGATGGAGATACCAATGATGATGGTTGCTCTCACATTGCGTAGGAATAAGAACAGTACAATGATGGCTAATAATCCTCCAATCAAAATGTTACTGGACACTCCATCCACTGCTTCACTAACATAGTCGGCTTGAGCGACTATCTCTTCAAATGCAAAACCTTCAACAAGTCCTTCTTCCCTTATTTTTTCTACTTCCGCACGTACTGCCTCGGCCATTTCAATTTGTGTCACTTCTGATACACGACCGATCTGGACCATCACCACATCCTGGCTTCCGTCCTTCCAAACACCTGATGCCGTATCACGAACTTGAAGTTTTACATCAGCAAGCTCCCCAAGTTCTTTCACCCCAGACATTGTAGAAATCAGAATTTCTTCCATATCCTTCACGTCCACTAAAGAAGTATTCCACCTTAACGTTGGCTCGTTCGCTTCTTCCGTCAATTCCCCAAAAGAAGTAATCAAATTGGACTGCTGAATGGTTTGGATGATCTGTTGTGAGTCCACACCAGATTCAGCAAGTTGGTTACTCTTTAATTGAACGATAACCTCGTTCTCTTCTAATCCATCAAACTTCACATCTCTTACTTCCGGTAATGCCTCAAGCCTAGGCTCCACCACATTTTTAGCAAATGCCGTAATATCCTCCATGCTGCCATTGGAAATATCCATGTAGAACTCGTATTCCTGACTCGTGGTCATTTGGAAGCTATTAATATATTGAACTCCAGGAATCTTGGAGGAGAGTGGTGCTACTGCTGATTCTATATTCTTATGTACTTCATCCCCTCTTCCCTCCTCGATCATGACAGTAATCGATGACTTTCCGGTATAGGTGGCCGAAGAGTGCGAATCCACACCATCCATCCCGCTCAAAATCTGCTCTATCGGTTTCGTAATTTTCTCTTCTACATCCAAAACAGGCATTTGACCAGCATCCACCTGCACGATGGTCATATCAAATGAAATCGGCGGCAACAATTCCTGGTCCAATTTGTTCAGCGAATAGAGACCGATCATAAATACAAATACGACCAGCAGTCCAACAGCAATCTTTCTTTTTAGAATAAACTCCATCATCGACATCCAATGTTCTCCCCTCAATTTTAAAAAAATAAGAATTAATTTCCATCTCCCAAAATTGATTATATGCGCTAACAGGGTAAATAAAAAGTGATTTTTGGAAAATACTTCTTGAGACGTATAGGCATGTAAGACTGTGGTTCCTATCTAACTAAACCATTACTCCTTTCCAAAGAAAAATGAAAAGAGCCGAACCAGTTAGTTCGACTCCGTCTATTGGGGCTATAATATCTACTTATGTTTTTCAAGAAAGTTTAATATCGCTTTAAAAACTTTTATTTCATTTTCCTTTTTGGAGAAACCGTGACCTTCATCTTCGAGGACAAGGTACTCCACGTCTCTCCCTTTTTCTTTAAGGGCTTCCACAATCTGATCGGATTCCTTTTTCACCACACGAGGATCATTGGCACCTTGGATAATCAGCATCGGTTTTGTCATCGTATCTAGGTATGTGATAGGTGAATCAGTCGTCAGCCTTTCCTTATCTTCCACAGGATCCCCTACCCATTGCTTCATCACCGGTTTCCAGTGATCCGGTACGGAATCGATGAACGAGAACAGGTTACTCACACCGAATATATCGATGATCGCTTTAAAATATTCAGGATGACGCCCGTGAAGCAGCAAGGCCATATAACCGCCATAGCTTCCTCCCATCAGGAAGATCTTATCTCTGTCCGCATATCCTTTTTCGATCAGCCATTCAAGACCGTGAATATTATCGAGACGTGGCCCCTGACCCCAATCTCCTTCCACCATCTTCATGTACGCTAATCCGTAGTTCGAGGAACCTCGGAAGTTAGGGGCAAATATGCTATACCCCCTATTCACAAGAAATTGGAAATAAGAACGGAAAAATTTGCGTTCGGATGCTTGAGGTCCACCGTGTGGCCATAACACCACATGACCGTTCGAAACTTCTTCTTTTGCCTTGAAGAAAAGTGCTTCTATTTCCAGACCATCAAATGAAGGGTAGCTAAGAATCTTGGGTTCTGAAAGATCCTCATTCCCTACGGCAGGTACGCGGTTATTGGTTAAAGCCACCCAGCTGTCTCCTTCTATTTTATAAATATTGGAAGGCTTGGAAGCTGTTTTTCCCAATAGAAAGACAGATCCACTTTTCCCAATCACCAATTTATCAATAATGGAAACAGGAATATCCATCTCGTTCCACTCTTTTTTCTCCAAGCAAAAAGTATAAAGCTTATCCTCCACCCCTTTAGATGAAACGAGATACAGCTGATTTCCTTTTTTGTCTAGATATATGTTTCCTAGATGCATATCATTATCGGAAACCTTGGTGAACGTTTTTGTCACCACATCAAAGTGTGCTAGATAACCATTGTCTTCCCCATAATCAGTTACAAGGTAAATGGAAGTGGAATCGGTAAAAAGTGCACTGTCAACGGTGTGCTGCTTCTCTGTTTCAGGAGTCAAACGAGTAGCTTCCCCATTTTGTATCAAATAGGCCAACGTATGTGTATTGGCAAACTGTTTAAGTGTGATGAAACTCTCCTCATCTCCAGATACATCAATCAAATAGGTGGACGCATCCTCTCCCTCTACCAACAAGCGCTCTTCCTCTGTCTCAAGGTCATAGCAATAGCAGTTCAAATAGGTTTTGTTCCCCTTGGTACTAGTATAGTAAATCCTCTTTCCATCTTTCGAGAATTTCGGGAACATATGGCGGTGCTCCTCATCCACCCTCACATCCTCCAATTCACCCCCGCGGTTGGGAAGTGCATAGAGCTGGGTAAGTTCATTCCCGTCGTGATCAAAACTAGCCAATATGTATTTTCCGTTCGGATCGAATTTCAGACCATGGCAGCTCTGATTGTTAAATGTAAGTGGATATGGATATTGGTTTGGAAGATCCATCGCCCAGACGTTGTAGTGTCCAGTCAGATTTGTACTATAAACCAACTGTTTTTCATCTGGACTTAAGGTGAAATCCTCAATATTAAAGACTTTAAAGAATTGTTCTACTTCAGGCTTTTTGAAAGAAAGCAAGTTGTTTCCCCCTCTTCATTATGTATATCACCTAACTATTTCGAGAAGCAAAACAAAAATCCCTTTATTTTTTGAACATTCGACATATTTCGGCGAAATTCGCGAAAGCTATGTATTATCTTGGAAGAGTAAATATATAAATAAGGGGTCTATTACCATGAACACGAGATCAAAGTATTTATTTCCTATTATTATCCTATTAGCTTTGGCTACGATTTTTTCTGTGCTTACCATCAAACATTTTGAGGGTTTTATGACCGGCGAGGAACACGAGGAGTTCACAGCAACGGACATTAAACACCATAAGTCAAAGCAACTCATAAAAACGGAAAAAGCTTTCCAAACGGAAGCAACTATCTCCGCTGTAGGGGATCTGCTTATCCACAGTACAGTCTATAATGCAGCCAAAACCGGAGAAAATTCGTACAACTTTAACCCCATGCTTGAACGGGTGAAGTCCTACCTTCAAGAAACCGATATTTCCATCGCCAATCAAGAAACCATCATTGGGGGAACAGAAATCGGGTTATCCAACTATCCAAGCTTCAACAGTCCCTTTGAAGTTGCCGATGCACTTCAGGAAGCTGGTGTAGACATCGTCAGTATCGCCAACAACCATACATTGGACCGTGGCGAAAAGGCAATCATGAATGCCATCAACCACTATGAGACAATCGGGATGGAATATGTAGGTGGATATAAGAGCGAGGAGGATAAAGCCAGATTACGTACCATATCCAAAAATGGTATTGAATTCTCTTTCTTGTCCTATACATATGGAACCAACGGCATTCCGATTCCGGAAGGAAAAGAGTTCTTTGTAAACCTGATTGATCGTGAAGCGATAAAGAGAGATGTGGAGGAAGCCAAGCAAAACTCTGATGTAGTGGTGGTTGCCATGCACTGGGGAGTAGAATATATTCTATACCCGAACACGGAACAGGAAGAACTCGCAGACTTTTTGGCCGAAATAGGCGTCGATATCGTTATCGGTCATCACCCCCATGTATTACAGCCGATGAAATTCATGGAAAGACCCGATGGAGGGAAAATGTTTGTTGTCTACTCTTTAGGGAATTTCCTGTCTGGACAAAAGGATGACTATAAAGATATCGGTGGCATCCTGCAACTGCATGTATCGAAATTCGTGGATGGTAAGGAGAAAAAAATCGACATTAAAGTGGATAACTTCATTCCTACTTATGTTTCACAGGTTGATCCGACCAGATACCATGTTGTCCCATTAAAGGATGCTGCTTCGTTTGGATATTCACAGGCAGCAGCTAAAAACGAAGAAATGATGAACCATATGTATCAATGGTTAGAGGAAGAGGAATTAAATAACTAATGATAAAAGCATCGTCCCTCAATATGGATCGATGCTTTTTCCTTTATGCTGCCTTCTCTTTACATACAACATCAGAATGGAATCCTTCTTTTTGATAAAACATATGGTAGATGGTAGAAACTCTTCATTCCCTCTAAGAGGTTTCAGTTGGTTGCATTTGTGGAATTCAGTTATAATAAAGGTTGTATATACATATTGCGTTCAAACGAAAGCATCATTCCTTTTTTCAAAGGTAACGTAATACAATCGATGAGATATAAAAAGGAGTTGCTAAAGTGAATATTTCCTTGTCAGATCAAGCATTGGAATGGTATAAAAAAGAGCTGCATTTAGAAAAAGGAGACAACATCCGCTTCCATGTACGTTATGGAGGCTGCAGTACGGTGCAAAAAGGATTTTCATTAGGGATTGTAAAAGAAGAACCAGACCAGCCGGTAGCTACCATAGAAAAAGACGGCATCACATTCTTTGTGGAAGAAAAGGAAGCATGGTATTTTGACGGGCATGATCTCCATATCAACTTTGACGAAGAATTGAACGAACCAAAATTTGATTATGAATAAACAAAAAGAAGAATTAGGGCAAATTTAGTCCTAATTCTTCTTTTTATGTTCAAAAAAACGATCAATCTGTTCCCATTGCCCTTCCTTTTTCAAGATCTCAAACTGAGTATCCCCAATTAAATCGAAATGGGGAAATTGATCTCTGTTATGAATCCATTGTTCCTTCAAACCATATTGCTTACCCCAATTAATAAGCTTCCGTACATCACAACAGCCTGCCTTAGTAACCGTAGTAATGCCCTCAAACCGAGGATGAATCCAATAGTGTGTGATGAATGCCATTTCACCGCTTTTCACTTTATCTTTCCATTCCTGAAGTTCCTCACGCTTGATTCCAAACGCCATGATTTATTCTCCTTGCTTTTTCGCATTTTCGTATGCAGTATGCCACTCCGGATATTTTTTGCGGATGATGATTGGTTTGAAGTTGTCCTTTTTTACACAAACATGCGAGGAACTCCCCAATAGAGCCACTTCCTCATTGGGTGTTAGTATTTTATATCCATAGACGACACGGAAACCATCATAAGTTTCAATCCAAGTATGTATGGTAGCCACTTCCCCGTAGCGAAGCGGTTTTTTATATGTAACGTTTATATCAATGACAGGTGATATGACCCCATCCTGCTCCATCTGCGCATAGGAGAACCCTAAATCCTTTATCAGCTGTGTTCGCCCAAGCTCCATCCACACGAGATAGTTTGCATGGTAGACGACTCCCATCTGATCTGTCTCTGCGTAACGAACTTCTATTTCTTTTTTAGATACTAGCATTACTTCTCCCCCATTTACTTGGATGTATCTAATTATGATAACACAAAAGAATATTTTTCCACATAAAAAAGCCTCTCAAAAAGCGGGCACAGTTTATATGCCCGCCTTGTTTGAACTTTAATTGTTACCGTTTTCGCGATGGCTGGCTTCGTCTTTGATTTCAGCCCTGAAAGCTGCGATGCTTTCTTCACGACGATGGTTTTTTGCTTCAATGCGAGCTCTTTCCTCCGCATTGGCAAATTGCATGGAATCATGTGCTTCCTCAATATTCTCTATTGTATTCTGCACCATGCTTTGTAGTTTTTCTACATTGTCACTGCGATCATCCGGGTTTGCACGATGTTGGTTGTTTTGGTCCATAACAAAACGCCTCCCTTTATCGAATGAAAATTTACTACAAGTATTATTGTTTGCAACAAACGTCACATTAACACTTGAAATAGTTGGATGTATTACTCACCTTTTGTTTGGATTACTTGAGCATGTTTACCGGATGTATCTTGCATTTGTTTGCCTTTATTACCGCCAGCTTCACGTGATTTCGTACCAATATGGGTTGGTTGAAAACGTTTGCTAACTCTTTTTGGATTACTCATAAAACATCCCTCCTACCTTTACTATGTCAAGGTCGAGGGATATTCATAACAAGAAATATTTGAAAGTTATTCTGCTGCTTTATTTAACATCTTTTCTTCTAAGCGATCTTCAATCTTACGAAGTGCCTCTTCGTCTTTCAACAAAAGCTGTTTGTTTTCCAATACTAGCTCTTCAAACGAACGTTTACGGATCCTTCTCATCGTCTCACCTACTTTTTTATTATCGTAATAGTATTAATGTCCAAAATACTCTAAAATTATGATAACTTTCTGGGGAATTAATTAAAATTTCATGAAAATTAGAAGATATTAGTTCTACGAAGCTAATACGGACGTTTATTTAATGATTATATATCCGAATTTTGAAAATTAAAAACTGGAATATATATCCTAAAAAACCGAATATGCGTTCTTGTTTTCACAAAGAATGTACGGTACAATTTAAAGGTGAGAATATTCTAAAAAGTGAGGGTTATTTATGACATTGTCTACTTCCGTTTATCAAACGTATGATAGTAATATGCAGTTCTTTCAAGCATTGATAGAAAAAAATGAAACAGAATTAATCAGTCCAATTTCAAATGGTAAATGGTCAATAAAAGAAATTATTGGCCATATTTATTACTGGGATCTTTACCTGTTGGAGAACATGGTCCCTGAAATGAAAGAGAACGGTGTTTTACCAGACTTTCCAGACCATGATTCTTATAACGAAAAAGCCATCCGTTCTATAGGAAGTTTTACAAATACCAATGACCTTATAGAGGAATTTGTTATCACCAGGAAGAAATTAATAAACAAGATGGAGGATATGGATCAAGGAATCCGTTTCACTATTGGGAAAAAAAAACGTATATTCACTCCTGAATCATTTTTGAAAATGTTTGAGGGTCACGATAAACACCACATGAAACAGATTGAAAACCGATTTATTTGATCTGGAGGTCCAAAATGAAAAAGAAAGCTTGGAAATTTATTTTGTTTACCTTAACCCTCCTGCTTTGCTTTTCTTATATATTTAGGGATGGAATTATCCTAGATTATTTAGGTCTTAATGTATCGATGCCTTTTACAAAAAAAATGGAGGTTCCTTCTACTGTAACTGAGACTGATCATAATAAAAATGGCATCCCAGACCACCTTGATATAGTTCTCACTGCAAGAAAAGAAGTGGAGCAGCGGACGCCTTACAAAAGTGTGTATTATGATGGCGGCTATCCACCTGATACAGAAGGGGTCTGTACAGATGTAGTCTGGCGTGGACTATTGGGAGCGGGGATAATTCTAAAAGACCTTATGGATGTAGACATTAAGGAAAACACGGATCTATATCCAAGAGTTGGCGGTACTCCTGACCCAAATATTGATTTTAGGCGTGTACCTAATCAATCGGTGTTCTTCGAACGGTTTGCGGAGCCTTTAACAAAGGAGATTATTGTGGGAAATGCGGAAAATCTACAGCAATGGCAACCAGGTGATATCGTGGTGTTCCTTGGAGGGGATTATGATCATGTTGGGATCGTATCGGACAAACGTACAAAAGATGGCATCCCTTACCTTATTCACAACACTTACCCATTTGCTTCCGAAATAAAACTTACCTCCTTCTCCTCTCCAATCACTGGACATTACCGCTGGAAATATTAAAAGGATTCCAAATCACCAATTGGAATCCTTTTGTTTTGCTTAATTCATTTTTCCAACCTGTTCTTCCATCAACTCGTATGTCATAGGCCCAAGGTGCATATAAGAAATCACACCTTCAGAATCGATGAAAAAAGTAGAAGGCATTGTCATTACCTGGTAATGCCTGAAAACACCTTCATCATCTAAAAGAATCGGAAACGTATAACCACCTTCTTCTACATACTCTTGAACCGTTTCAAGATCAGGCTCCCGGTCAGTCAAATTCACTGCTAACATGACGACATCCTCATTTTCGATGTGATATTTCTGCATCTCCGGCATCTCAGCACGGCACGGCCCACACCAGGTCGCCCAGAAATTCACAATCACTTTCTTCCCTTCGTAATCAGAAAGCTTTGCCGTGCTTCCATCTAAAGTCCTCAGTTCAAAGTCTCTTGCTTTATCTCCAGGTTGCGTGCCTACATCCGGATCTTTTTCCCCGAACACTTGGAATATAGCGTAGCCACTTAGAGCGACAAGAAATACAATAGCTATTATTTTTTTCATCTACTATCCCACCTTTATAAAATGGCCAAAATTCCATAATATCCAGCAATGACAATTAGAATACTTGGAACAATGATAATCGTTGCGGTCTTAATATGTATGTTCGATTGATGGAACTTCCAATATAAAAAAAGGATGGTTCCAATCGTTGCAAGGTAAGCCCCATTCGTTCCCCCAGTAAAAAACAGTAATCCATAGGGATTTGTCCAAATGATGGATGGCCTGAAAATAATAATACTAAACTTGAATACGACTATCCACAATAACATTCCGGATGTTAAGTGATTTTCCACTGTCTTTAAGGTTTCAGGCTTGTTCCTAAGGTACATGGATATATATAAATATGCAAGTAAGCATGAAAAAAGAAGAACTATATAGGACTTCTTTAAAAGCAGCGGACCTATTTGAATGGCTTCCATCCCGGTTCTCCTTTGCTTGTTGATAATTTCATTTAATCATAAATGAATTAACTTTTTATCAATACCTTTGTCTATTTTATAACAGTTTTAAGCTAAAGAAAAAGCTGGCCTCTATTGAGACCAGCTTTTCATAAATATAATTACGCTTTTAGCTTGTCGCGCAATACCATACGCAGGATACCACCGTGACGGTAGTAATCGATTTCCACTTCGCTATCGAAACGAACTAGTGCTTCAAACTCTTTCTTGTTGCCTTCTTCGTCTGTAGCAGTAACTTTAACAAAGTCACGTGGTTTAACTGTTTCATCAACAGCTACTTCAAACGTTTCTTTACCAGTTAAGCCAAGTACTTCAGCACTTTCGCCATCTTTGAACTGTAAAGGTAATACTCCCATTAGAACAAGGTTACTACGGTGGATTCTTTCGAAACTTTCCGCGATAACTGTTTTTATTCCAAGTAGGTTTGTTCCTTTAGCAGCCCAGTCACGGGAGCTTCCCATACCATAGTCTTTACCGGCGATGACCATAAGGCCTGTGCCTTCTTCTTTGTACTTCATGCATGCATCATAGATGGACATTACATCGCCAGTAGGCCAGTAAGTCGTCCAGCCGCCTTCTGTACCTGGAGCGACTTGGTTACGGATACGGATGTTTGCAAACGTACCACGCATCATTACTTCATGGTTTCCACGACGAGAACCATAAGAGTTAAACTCACGAGGAGTTACACCGTTCGCTTGTAGGTATTTACCTGCAGGCGTATCTTTTCCGATAGAACCAGCTGGAGAGATGTGATCTGTTGTTACAGAATCAGCAAATTTTCCAACTACACGTAGACCTGAAAGTGGTTCTACTGTACCTGCTTCAGCAGTTAACCCTTCAAAGAATGGTGGGTTTTGAATGTACGTGGAATCATTATCCCATGAGTACAATGCTTCATCAGAAGTTTGGATTTCATTCCAGCGCTTATTGTCATCGAATACGTGCTCATATTCTCTGCGGAATAGTTCTGGAGTTACCGTTGATTTAACAACTTCTTTAACTTCTGTCATGGACGGCCAGATATCCTTGAAGAATACATCGTTGCCGTCTTTGTCTTTTCCAATGACATCGTTTTGAAGATCAACGTCCACATTACCAGCAAGTGCATATGCCACAACAAGTGGTGGAGATGCAAGGTAGTTACCTTTTACAAGTGGGTGGATACGTCCTTCAAAGTTACGGTTACCAGAAAGTACAGAAGTTACAAGCAAGTCATTTTCTGCTACTGCTTCTTCGATTTCGTCTGCTAGTGGACCGGAGTTACCGATACATGTTGCACAACCGTAACCTACGATGTTAAATCCTAGTTGGTCTAGATATGGTTGAAGTCCGGAATCGTGTAGGTATCCTGTTACAACCTTTGAACCAGGCGCTAAGGATGTTTTCACGAAACTTGGTACTTCCAATCCTAATTCCACCGCTTTTTTCGCAACTAAACCAGCAGCGATCAATACGTATGGATTGGATGTATTTGTACAGGAAGTAATGGATGCAATCGCAATAGATCCTGTTTTCATCGTTGTTTTCTCACCGGAAGCCAATGACACTTCTACTTCTTTACTGATGTCAGTAGGAGTCAGACCATAGCCTTGGTTCCCTTGAGGAGCAACTAACGCATTGCGGAATGTTTCCTGCATCATGGATAGTGGCACAAGGTCTTGTGGACGTTTAGGTCCAGAAAGGTTCGGTTCGATAGCTCCAAGATCGATTTCTACTACATCTGTGTAGATAGGATCAGCATCAGGGCTGAAGAATAATCCGTTTGCTTTAGAATACTCTTCTACTAATTTGATTTGCTCTTCACTGCGACCTGTTAAGCGCATGTAATCAAGAGACTCTTCATCAACCGGGAAGAATCCACAAGTAGCTCCATATTCAGGTGCCATGTTGGCAATTGTTGCACGGTCAGCTAGTGGCAATTCAGATACACCAGGGCCGAAGAACTCCACGAACTTACCTACCACACCATGTTTACGCAATACTTGCGTAACTTTTAATGCTAAATCAGTTGCAGTTGTTCCATTTGGCATTGATCCTGTAAGTTTAACCCCTACAACCTCAGGAACTGGGAAATATGAAGGTTGACCAAGCATTCCTGCCTCTGCTTCAATTCCACCTACACCCCAACCAAGAACACCGATACCGTTGATCATAGTTGTATGGGAGTCTGTTCCAACAAGCGTGTCAGGGAATGCTAAGTATTCGCCATTCTCTTCTACAGCGTGAACAACATTTGCTAAGTACTCCAAGTTAACTTGGTGAACGATACCAGTTGCAGGTGGAACTGCACGGTAGTTGTCAAATGATTTCTTCGCCCAGCTTAGGAACTTGTAACGCTCTGCATTACGTTCGAACTCAAGCTTCATGTTGAAGTCTAAAGAGTCAGCCGTACCAGCTTTATCAACTTGTACAGAGTGGTCAATTACAAGATCAACCGGGATTTCAGGATTGATTTTTTGAGGATCTCCACCAACATCAGCCATTGCTTTACGTAAAGATGCAAGGTCAACTACTGCTGGAACTCCTGTGAAGTCTTGAAGAATGACACGAGAAGGCTTGAATGGTACATCCACGTCCTTCTGCTGGTCTGTTCCCCATTTTGCTAAGTTTTCCACGTGCTCTTTTGTGATTACACGGCCGTCTACTTGGCGTAGAACGGATTCTAATAATACTTTAATGGAGTATGGTAAACGTGACACGTTACCAATGTTTGCTTTTTCAAGCGCTTGCAAAGAATAGTAATGATACGTTTTGCCGTTCACATCAAAAGACGTGCGGGCATTAAAAACATCTTGCTTCGTCATATGTATTACCCCCTGCTACTCATAGTTTAATAGGACCTCGCTATGAACAATTAATAGGCATTGAAAAACAAGCTTTCTTTTAAATGGAAAGCGTTTGCGAATGTTTTTCTTTGAGACAATTTCCGAGTTGTTTCTCCCACCGAATAGTCCTTACAATATTATCTTAATACAACATTTCTCATAAGTAAATATCAATAAAGTTATCAAATCACATAAGTTACACTTATCTTTCATAATATTCCACAAATACATGCTGTTGAAACCTCAGGAGAAACTAAAAATGGAGGTGAAGCAAAGTGGCAAAAAGAAAATCGAACCATGTCATTGAAGGTATGAACAGTGCCAGTGGGCAAGGAATTGGTGCAGGGTACAATGAAGAGTTATCCAATGAACCTTTGACAGAAGCTCAGAAGCAAAATAATAAGAAGCGTAAGAAAAATCAGTAGATGGATTTGCAGTTTTTATTGAGCGGGTAGGGTGGCCTGCCTGCTCTTAAGTTATCCGGAAACAGTAAAAGTCGGTTGGGGACTCTTTCCGGACAAAACAACTCATTTCAAGTACAGATACGATCAAAACTGAAGGCATTTCAGTAAAAAGTGGCACTAGTAAGTTTAAAATGGAGATTTTAACCCTTAAAAGAGCTTGAACAAAATACCCCATATAGGTATATCGAAGGGTAATTCAGCGGTTCTCATACTAATTCAGCGTTTTTGGAGATTATTCCAGCAGAAATATAAATATTTCAGCGAAAATCCCATCATTCCAGCGATTCTTAAATACATTCCAGCGAAGAAGAGAATCCAGTGTACGGAAAAGGTTCATATACCCCCTCCAGTCGTTCCAGAAGCCTCTTTCACGCAACGCACAAAACAGATTTACCGTCTCCCGTTTACTTTTCCGAATTCCCCATTAACCCATTCCAAATATGCCTGCTCGGAGCTCCTCCCTACTGATTGAGTGCCACTCCCAACAAGCTTTCCAACTAAAAAAGCCACTCTAAAACCTACAATTCCGGTTAAAGACTGGCTCTTCTTCTGTCTCCTATTCCAACGTATTTCCTTCACCTTGTTGCATCAACCTTTGCAAGTCCGCTTGAAATTGCATCAATTGCGGACGTTGGGTTTCAGAAGCAACTTCAAGTGCATTGTTGATCTGCTCCATCGCTTCGTTCACTTCGTTTTCCAATCGCTTGAAATCGTGACCGTAATTCGGGTCATTTCTCACAATCGCTTCGTATACATCTCTTGCCTGTTCTGTTCCTTGCTGGGCCGCCTGAAAAGCTTGCTGTTTGTCTTTATGATATGGCATCTGGTTTCGCTCCTTCAAATCAATGTAAATAATAGCTCTACCTATACTGCCCGTTTTTAAGAAAAATATACCTTAGACAGTGGAGCATAAACCTGTTCCTTTTTCAAAAACTAAAGGTAAAGGAGGAGATACACTATGAACAAAAACAGCCATAAAGACATGGTAAGAAACCAGCCTAAAGATAGTCAATCCGGCCAACCCGCACCTTTAAGCGGATCTCATAAAGTGAAAAACCGTCAGCACACCCGACAAAAGCATAATTCTAGTCACGACATGTAAGTTCAATTTTACGAAATGCTTCTACAAGTTTTGGTATCTCCCCATGTGTGATTGTCCTGAAATCCAGAATCACATGCTGATCCTGGATCCGGACTACCACACTTGGGGTCCCTTTTCTTAACTTATCTGCTAATGACTGTGCAGTAAGATTATTTGAATGCACTTTTATTGCAATAGATGGTATGGTAACATCCGGCATTGTACCACCGCCTACCATCGATTCCACTTCTATGATCTCCCACTCGAATATTTCCTGTTCACCAATACAATCGAGGAATTTAATTGCTTTTTCTTTAACCTCTTCCTCAGATAGTAACATGTCTCTTACCGTTGGGATGTCTTTTGCTTTGTTCAGCGCATAGGCTTGTAGCGTGGCCTCTAGCGCAGCAAAGCTCATTTTATCCACTCTCAGCACCCGGGCAAGCTGGTGCTTTTTCAGCTTCTCGATATATTCCTTTTTTCCGGCTATGATACCGGCCTGTGGGCCACCCAACAATTTATCACCGCTAAACGAAACGATATCCACACCCGTCTTTAACACATTCTGTACAACCGGCTCCTCGCCAATCCCCATTTGGGTAAAATCGTACAGAACTCCGCTTCCCAAATCCTCATAGACGATTAGTTCTTCTCTTCCTTCTTTTAAGGAGACAAGCTGCTCGGTTGAAACAGCTTGGGTAAAGCCGATTGTTTTAAAATTGCTTGTATGTACCTTGAGCACCATGGCCGTCTCATCCGCCAAAGCTTCGTAGTAGTCTCGCAGATGTGTTTTATTGGTAGTACCGACCTCCACGAGCTTAGCACCGCTCTCTTCCATGATGGAACTTATACGAAAAGATCCACCAATTTCCACTAACTGACCTCTTGAAACAATGACTTCTTTCCCCTTGCCAAAGGTATTCAGAATAAAAAACACTGCAGCTGCGTTGTTGTTCACTACCATCGCCGCTTCCGCTCCTGTCACCTCTTTAATTAAGTCCTCCACTATGTCGTGCCTGGATCCTCGCTTGCCTGAATCAATATCAAATTCCAAATTGGAATAATTGGATGCCACTTCCACGACCCTGTCAATTGCCTCTCGGCTGAGCCTTGCACGTCCTAAATTTGTATGTAAAATCGTACCTGTAGCATTGATAACAGGTAGAAGGCAAGGTTTTCTTTTTCTTTTTAAGAGCTCTTCAGTTTCAGACCATATTCTAGATGGTAAGTCAGTGCCATCCATTTTCCCCTTTAAAATGTCTCTTCTTACGGTATCTAAGGATATCCTCAATAATCCGGTAAGAATGGCATGTTCCATATCGTATTTCTTGCTCAATTGAAAAAAACGATGTTGTTTTTGCAATTCATGAATAGGGGGAATATTACGCAATAGTTCCTTCATTTTTTCACCTTTTTCCGTGCAATCATGTTTCTATTATAGCTTATCTAAAATGCAAAAGAGAAGGGTCTCCCCCTTCTCTCCTACTTGCTGTCCAATTGTGCAATGATGTCATCCGCTTTCGGAAACACACCTGTTTCTTTTTTCGAATAGATGGTTTCTCCGTTTACCGTCACTTCAAACTTCCCACCGGAGCTTGGAATTAGCTCCATGGACGAGATGTCGGTTCGGAAATGGTTGAAAAGTGATTCCGCGAAACTCGCGGCTTTTGGCGCGTAGTTTCACTGCATGCAAAATTCGATGGATACCTTGAAATTGCTCATGATTTTTCCTCCTATGCAAGTTGTTCACTACGATGACCAAGTTTTTCCTCACGGTCATTACTTTTATTGTAGTACAAACGTTAGTTTTTCGCAAAAGTCGGAATCTTTATTACTGGAAAACAAAGTGTTAGGAGAATATACTATGAAGACAGGGGGTGAGCCTAATGAGTGAACATGAAAAAATACGATTAACATCTCTATCGACAAAAGCTGGCTGAGGATGCAAGCTTGGTCCAAGTGACCTCGCGCAAGTTTTGCGTGACTTACCTTCGAATAAACCAGATCCAAATCTTCTAGTAGGCTACAGTACATCTGATGATGCTGGAGTGTATAAAGTTACCGATGAGATTGCTATGATCCAAACGCTTGATTACTTTACACCCGTTGTCGACGACCCTTATATGTTCGGTCAAATAGCCGCCGCTAACGCTCTAAGCGATGTATATGCCATGGGAGGCACACCGAAAACAGCCTTGAACATCGTGGGATATCCTATAAAAAAATTGGGACCGAAAATTCTCCAAGAGATTCTCACGGGGGCATTGGATAAAGTGAAGGAAGCAAATGCTGTCATCGTCGGAGGACACTCCATCGATGATCAGGAACCGAAATTCGGTCTTTCTGTTACCGGCTTTGCCCATCCGGATAAGTTGTGGAAAAATATCGGTGCACGCCCGGGTGATGCATTGGTTCTAACCAAACCGATTGGAGTGGGTATCCTCACTACTGCTATAAAACGTGAAAAAGCTACGATGAAACAGATTTCCCTTGTGACAGAGTTGATGGCTGTTTTGAACAAGGATGCAGCAGAAACTTTGCAACAGTTTAGTCCTAACGCTGTGACTGATGTTACCGGATTTGGACTTCTTGGCCACGCATGTGAAATGGCTCGTGGAAGTGACGTCAGCTTACAGATAGATCTGCAGGCTGTCCCTGTTCTACCAGGCACCTATGAGCTGGCAGAAGAAGGCGTTATACCGGGCGGTTCCAAATCCAATCATCAATGGCTGCAGAATGATGTTGTATACCATGATTCCGTTCCTCTTCATAAACAGATGGTTTTGTGTGATGCCATTACATCAGGCGGGTTGCTAATAAGCATGCGAAAATCCGACGCGCAGCAATTTATTTCAAAGCTTAAAGAAAAGCATGTGCAAGCTACCATAATTGGGTCCGTTTCAGAAAAAAAAGAGAAGTGGATTTATGTAAATGAAAACGGAGCCAGCTGAGGTAGTTCTCGCGGCTCCGTTTTTATTTACCTCCAATAGCGCTTCGTGTCCATCCTTTGCGTGATACCTAATGAATCGAGCAACTCCATATACGGTATTAAATATTTACGGGACAGTCCAAGTTCGTCCTTTACCTGACCCAGCTCTAATTCTTGAGGATATTTCTTCTTTAACTTCCCTATAGAATCCTTGACATTTTTTACACTGATCAGATGCTTCTCATCCAATTCATAAGCCTCTTTCTGATAGAGCAAATAGTAGCGCAAATCATGAAGCTCTTTTTCAGGAAGCCCGGCTGCCCGTCCATATTCCTCAAATGGCTTGGGAGTCAGACCATCACCATTTATTCCTGACACAACCTGCTCCATTCTTTTTTTCCAGGCTTGAGGAAAATGCGGTTGAAAATCCACACTAAAGAATAAGCTCTCTTTACGGTTGATTTTTCCTTGTTCTTCAAGGTTTTTGAGTACGTATTCCACAAGCACGCTCGGAACAGAAGTTATCTGACTTGATAGCAGCTCCGCTTTCGATACACCAACTTTTAAAGGGTGAGTTTGATGAAAGGTCTTCATATAATTAGTTATTCTTTCTTCTAGGTCGAATACAATGTCCTTACCGGTATATAGCTTAGCCGTTATTCTGATTAATTCCCCATCGTCTATTAATAAATCCGTTTCATTATTGGTTAATCCTGTTTCTGCCTGTATATCCTTGATTTCTAGCAGGCAATGCTTGGACAATGCTTGTTTGACCCTTTCTTCCGGACTTCCTTCTTTTACTTTTTGAAGTCTATGTAGCGTTTCTTTCCCGAATTTATATTTGGATCCTTTCGCTTGGATGATCCATCCTCCTCCAACAGTTTCCACTGGGGTGGGCCTTCTGATAATGAATTTGTCGCCTCTCTTCGCGGTAATCTCCTCTTCCAGCCGTATCTGGCAAAGCACGTCCTCCGAAGAATTGCCTTCAAATTCATTCCGGTCAAAGAAAACAATTCTCCCTAACACTTCCGCTGTACCTATATGTATTTTCAATAAGCTTCTTTGTTTAATTGGATGCTGAAGTTTTTTTACGAATTGTAAGGTTACATCAATCGTATCGGTTGTCTCATATGTATGTGAGTGGATTAGTACATCCCCACGCTTAATCTGTGCTGTTCTGATATTAGGGATATTCACTGCCACCCGTTGTCCAGCAATGGCCTTTTGCACTTTTGCATTATGGACCTGCAACTGTCTTGCTTTCACTAACAATCCTGAAGGTTTTATTTCCAGTTCTTCATCGTTTTGGACAACGCCTTCCAATATCGTCCCCCTTACAACCGTTCCTTGACCTTTCAAACTGAAAACTTGGTCAATCGGCAGGCGGAAATTACCGGATTCATGTTTTACTTGCAAATTCTTCAACTCATCCATCATGACTTGCTTTATCTCTTCTATTCCTTCTTTTTTTATACTGTCGATGAAAATAACTGGGGCATCATTAAAAATGGTCCCCTCAAGCTCGTCCAATATTTCTTCTTCCACCAGCTCCAATAGTTCCTCATCCACCCTATCTTTTTTGGTAATGGCGATGATTCCCTTCTGGATCTGTAGGAATTTCAATATTTCTAGGTGTTCTATTGTTTGGGGCATGACTCCCTCATCTGCTGCTACCACCAAAATCACTAGGTCGATCCCTGATACACCTGCGATCATTTGGCGAATAAAGCGCTCATGGCCCGGCACATCAATAACGGACAATAGCGAGCCGTCCTCAAGCTTTAAAGGCGCATAGCCCAGTTCAATGGATATCTGCCTCTCCTTCTCCTCCTTCAGCCGATCTGTGTCCACTCCGGTCAGCGCTTTTGTCAACGTGGTTTTCCCGTGATCAATATGACCAGCCATCCCGATTGTATAGTGCTTATTAGTCAAACCCCTCACCTAATTCGTCATTTATTTGAACATTCTTCTTCCCACATACATTAACCACACTAATTTTAGTAAAAGTCTTGATGCATTGTCCAAGGTTACCTGAACCGGAACCCGTTACACCAGTATCTTCTGCTATCGGACAAGCTTTAAAAATATTCCCGAAGTTTACAACCCCGCCATTAACATTCTTGATTACCACATTGTTAATAAAACAAGCCATTTCCGCCACTCCTTTTTTGATAGCGTATGATAGCCTGTTTGTGCTTGTATAGGTGGACGTCCTAAGCTTATTCTTTTTTATAATGCTGTTTGAGATATTGCTGCCAATCTTCTTCTGTCCAACCTTTTTGCTTATGTTCTTGCAAAAAACCTTTTTTCCACTGCCTTTTAACATTGGCGACTTCATTTGCCTGTATACTGCTCTGATTCAGAGCCTTTGCTCGAATATCATCCCAGTCAGGTTTACGATCGGCCGGGGGCTGGGAAAGGAAGGGGTCAAAAATCATCTTTAATGTTATTAGTAGTAAGATGAAGCAGAGCATAGATTTAACGAATGTATGTACCGGCAAAAATAAAATTATCAGCATACCAACGATCAGTGACGCCCACAGCTTGCCACTCAGCTTTTTCACTATTTTTCTTCTAATCTGGCTGCTGCTCTTTATCTGTGCTTGATATTTTTCCTCCATTTCACAATCCACACAATACGATTCAATTTTCTGTGATGTCCTGTGATAGCGCTCCACTAACACTTTCTTATGTTTTGTACAATATAGATCCAAATTGGTCCTCCAGTATGACTGTCTTTACTATGATTATACCAAGCATGACGACAAACTTAAAATGTCAGGTGAAATTCATAATAAAAGAAGCGTAACCATTGTAGGCACGCTTCTCCCTTCTTGCCACTACTTTATGTAGGATTGCAAGATCTTCGCATTTAAGAACTATTAGAAATTTTGTTTTACTGGATTAACCAGCGCAGGTAATGATTCTGTTGCATCTGAAACATTTACTTCGATCACTTTGAAATCTGTTGAGAATCTTTCCAGTTTATATTCTGCAAATTCGTTTCCGTCTTTTAAGGTTATTTCTTTCATTAATCATACTTCCTTTCCATTTTTTTCTCACACAATGGTAAGTATATGCAGGTTGTGAAAAAATGTGACAATAACAAAAAGACCCCAGGATTCTAGAACCCTGGAGTCTACTTCTTAATTATTCTACTTCATTATCTTCTTCCGTGTTTCTTCTTCAACGGTAATACGTACTGCAGATTGAAGCGCAGCATGTTCTTTCGCTTTTTCGTTAGCGTTTTTACTACCGTTAGCATTTTGTTTATTCTCAACAGAAGGACTCACATTTTCTGTTGTTTCTTCTGAAGTTTCCTCAGTCACTTCTTCTGCCGCTTCTTCCGTAGTTTCCTCCGTCACTTCTTCTGTTGCTTCTTCCGTAGTTGCCTCTTCCACTACTTCTTCGGCATTACCGTGTACAGCAGCATTAGGGGCAGCATTTAGTTTCGCTTGTTCATTGGCGTTTTCACTTGCCATGGAACGTCCCTTGTTTGTTTTTTGCTCCTCTTCCACTTTAACCGCTTCTTCCGTTACAGGTTCTTCCTGAACTTCATCGATAACCGGCTCTGCTTCTTTAGGCTCTTCTACTTTTTCTTCATTGGAATAATGTACAGCAGAGTTAGCAGACGCATTTGCTTTCGCCTGATCACTAGCATTTTCACTCGCTTTTAATTTTGCTTTGTTTTCAACAGAAGGATTCACTTTCTCTGCTTTTTCAGATTTTGCTTGAACTTCAACCTTCTGTGCTGCATTTGACTTGTTCTCTTTCCCTGCAGCTTCACTCATTCCAACTCCGAATCCTAAAGAAAGTACACCTGCTAAAACCAAAGATTTCACGACTGTTTTACCGTTAATAAAGTTGATTTTCATATTAAATTCGCTCCCTTTTCCGTATCATATAGTTTTATATATTATAAGAAAAAAAGAGCATTTTCCGGTGGTGGTGCTGGTGGTGCGTTAACCCACTGGTCCCGATAAATATGTTGCCTCATCACATAAGGTTGCAGGAAATTCACTCGTATTTCCTCTAAGGAATCTGCCATAAGATCATATAAAGATTTTGATGATAATTTCTGATCAGAAGATTGTCCCTTCGCGTTACTTCCTGAAGGTTTGGTCTGGGATATGTAAAATTCCGTAGCCTCTGTTTCAGGAAAATGCTCTGGGAGATTTTCCTCTATCGGTGAACTGCCATTGTCCATTTCTGTAGCAGTATTAATTCCACTAGACTTTAACGACTCTTCTGAAATATCATCTGATTTATATGCCGAGTTGTTCTTTTGTTGCTCTTTTTGAACCTTTTTATCAAGCTCAAGACTTACCGTCTTTTCAACAACTTCAGACGGCTTCTTAGATTCTGACATTTTATGTATGGGCTGGTTTGAGTTTGCCTCTTTTCTTTTCTCTAACCGAGCTTCCTTTGCTTTCTCACTTGCCTGGGCAGGTAACTTTTTTGAGGATTCATTTCTTGGATCAGGCTGACTTTCTTTTTGTGGTACATTTATCTCCGGTTTATTGGCCTTATCGATTTTCTGAAATTCAGCCCTCTTGTGAGTTGCATTCGCATTCTCATAGCGAGTAGTCTCAGCTTTTCGACTAGCAGCATGGATATCTTTGTTCGGATCATTATTTGATACCACCACATTTTTTTCAGCAGATTTCCCATTACCCTCAGCTTGATTTGCCCCTTTTTCAGCAACTCCTATATTAGGAAAAAGAAGAAAACACAGAAAGAAAAGTGAAAGAATCATACTGTTACGCACATTCATCGCTTCACCTCCTTTCCAGTTGAAACGCATACCTACTACAATATTCCTCTAAATCCAGCTTTTTTTGTCGGTTATTGTCGTGAATAGCATAAAAAATATTGAATTTTCTAATAAAGAAATTCTTATAAAGTTTTTAGGTTGTCTCCATTCTTTCCTTTCATATGTTAGATTAAATAAAAATAATTTCCAAAAAATGATATAAGGGGGGTCAAACCGAAAATGGAGACGTTCGGAAGAGGATGTTTATACATTATTGTTGGGATTGGGGTACTTCTATTGCTCGCCATTGTCACTCAAAGCCATATTAATATTCCAATCTTTATTGCAATACCACTGGTCATACTGGCTTTTTTTATCGCAAAGAAGAAAACAGATGATAATAACAAGTAAACAAGCATGAATCTTCTTCATGCTTGTTTTTAATAGCCTGTTTTCGTAAACTTTGTTGCTTTTTCGTATTTACAAATCACCCGTTATATTCCTTGCTATCGTGCTCTTTTCATGACTATACGGGATAGAATGCATGCCTAATTTAGAGTAGATAAGCGAAAAAAAGTCCAATTGCCGACTTTTTACTATGAATAGCAACAATCTTTGAGAAAAGAGCCTTTTAATATCATCCTATTTTACTTCTGTTACATACATGACATCCTCATTCCAAGAAACTTCCACATTTTCAGGAACCTTAATATAGATGATGGCATCTCTGGAGGAGCTGCTGGAACCTTGCATGGACCATTTTTCTCCACTGAATTGTGCGAAAGGGAATTCAGGGGTCAGATAAGCCATGTGTTTTTCAAAAAATGGAGCAACATCTATTTTCAAAGTATTGTCAGAAAACGAAGTGGACGGAAGTGGCAGGTCATCGGAAAAATCAACCTGATTGATTTCAAACAAGCCCTTATAGATGAATATCTCTATTTCATCCTTCAATTCATCCGTTTTCTCCAACATTATCGTAAAATCAAAATGACCTTCGCCGATAAGGATTAGCTCCTTGTCATTTATAGAAATGGATTCCTTGCTTGCGAGATAGTGTTCTTCAATATATTCTTTGTTCAAGAGACGGTCATACAAGATATATCCGCGTTCATCATACGGGTAGTCCTGCACCTCCAACAATTTGTTTGGTGAACTTAGAAAGTACATAATTGTAAAACATAGTAAAAGTATGATATACCCCCCTAATATCCAGAGGTTCTTTTTAATCGATGTTGAAAATTTCACCCCTTGTACTCCCTTAGTGAGAACGAATAGGAAGCCTATAAGAATGATGAAAAAGACTAACAAATTAATAATCCCTCCAAAGCTGCTCATTGACGAACCTCCATTCTATTGAAAATGGCAAGGGCACTACTGAAGAGTACCATTGTCGTCAAAATCACTTTAATTACAAACGTCAAGAATGAAGACTCAAGATAGAAGAATTCAACGATGGTTAAAAGGCCACTAACCTCACTGATGAAGCCTCCGAAAAACAGATACCCAATTATTATTGCTGGAACCAGCACTTTAAAAAGGCTTGAAACCCTTACCAAAGTGCCTACAAAATACCCTGCCGCTCCGCATATGAAAATGTAGAAAAAAGCAGTCAGGATGCCCATAAATAAGAAACTGCCCATATTTATGGAAACGGGTGAATAGTAGAAGGAATCGAACTTTGGCAAGTAAAATACAATAACTTTTATCGTGTACGTGGATAAAAATGCAGTAACAGTCCCAAGCACACTTGCTACGACAACAAAGAGAATATTGGATAAATCACTGCTCAACCGATTGGATATAAACGAAAAATCCTCATCTCTGTATGATTTAGATGTAATGATGATCGATACAATAAACACCCACAACATCGTAAAAACGAAAACTAGATTAGCAGAATAATAATGAAGATTGTAGCTTACTTGATTGGACCCTCCGCCTGACATGCCTACCCCATTCATGGAAAACAGGACAGCAATCATCTGTAAAATTATCAATGATATATATACTCCCGAATAAGCACTCAACTTATTTAGGAATTGCTTTTTGACGACTTGTTCTAATGTGACCTTATTCAAAGACTGCATCAATTCCACCTCTTCCTTTACTCGTTAGATAGATGCAGACATCGTTGGAGGAAACCGGAAAAAGTTCGAACCCTAGCTTTCTAGCATCTTGTTTAATCTTCTCTGTGTATCTATTTTCAATAACCGCATAGGTCACTTCTGTACCGATCGTTTTTCTGTAGAGCACCTCTTTATCCCCAAGCCATGCGTCAAGAACACTCGTCTTCCCTTGTACCCCAATCGCAAATTCTTTAATATCAGATACAGGCATGTGCAGCAGTTTTTCCCCATTTTTAAGCAATAGGATATCCTCCAAAAGGTCTTCCATCTCTTCCAGGTGATGACTGGAGATAATAATGGTTCTTGGATGGGCGATGTATTCTTTAAGTAAGGCACGGTAGAAATCCTTGCGAACCGAGGCGTCCATTCCAGTTGTTGGTTCATCAAACATGGTCATTGTACAACGCGATGCCAATCCGACAATCATATTAAAGGTACTCTTCATCCCTTTGGATAATTCACTATGTCGATATTCATCCCGAAAGGAAAAGTAATCGAAAAGTCTTCTGGCAAGTTCTGCATCCCAATTCGGATAAAATCTTGCTGCTGCATCTAATACCTCTCCCAAGTTTAACGCTATTGGAAATGCCATCTGATCATCTACAAGAATGCTGTTGGACGAAACGAGCAAGCTATTATACGGTTGTTCATTAAAGACGTTTATTTCTCCTGAAGTCTGTTTTTGAAAACCAGCCATAATTTTCAAAAGGGTCGTTTTTCCTGCACCATTTCTACCAATCAACCCTGTTATCTTATTCGCTTCAATACTAAAATTCAGGTTTTTCAGTGCTTGGGAGCGACCATAAACCTTATCCAAATCCCGACATTCCACTACCCTCATCTCTATTCCCCCTTGCTTTGTCTGCTTTCTTTCCGGATCATCTCCAGCAACTCATCCATTCCCACATTCAGTTGTCCAGCTTCTGAAACCAACTCTGAAACCAACCTTTTCAACGTATGTTCTCGCCTCTTTGTCAGGATGATATCTTTTGCACCTTCTGTAACAAACATGCCGAGCCCCCTCTTCTTGTATAAGATTTGGTCCTCCACCAACAAAGTAAGTCCCTTTGCTGCAGTTGCAGGATTTATATTAAAGATTTCAGCTAATTGATATTGGGAATACACTTTTTGATCCTGGAGGAAATTTCCGTTCAAGATCTCTGTCTCAAGCCATTCGGCAATTTGCACATAAATCGGTTTTGTACCATCCGTGTTCAAAATCAATGTTCCACCTCCATTCAACCATAGTGCATTAGTGTTGTAATGTAGTATACTATAATTACCAAAATAATGCAACGGCATTTCAGGAAATATTATACACAAAAAAACGACACCAGTTAGTGGCATCGTTTTATCTTTATGATTTTAATTCAATTGGAATAAGGATTTCAAAATGTGGATCTTCCAGGTCTCTATTAACAGGATATCTCTCATGCTTTATTGGAAGATCATCGAAATACTCTATACCTTTTTCCTTTAACGGTCGATAGTCACACTCTTTAAACCAATGATAAATTTCCGTATAAGTCGTTCCGATATCTTTTCCTTTAGGGTGCTTAACTTTTAAGTAAGTCATCTCGGGAACAATGATCTCAATCATTCCAGGCAGTATCTCTTGTTGTTCACCCACTTTAAAAACAGAATAATGAACAAAACCATCAGATCTGAGATGATAAGATAACCCCAATTGTGATTCAGGTTCTTTAACAAAAGCTAACTCACCAACTCTAGTACTCATCTGTAAAATCACTTCTTTTAATTGTGGCACCTCTGCATAGGCACCTTCCCACTTTAATCCCATTCCCCGATAAGAGGGAATGGTCATTATTTCACCAAGCAATGTTTTCATTTCATAACCCCCTATTCGACTATCGGAATAAGTAATTCAACAACCTCTTCTTCTACATTATCTTCATAATAAAAAACTTCAATTGGAAATGCTTTCTCAAGTCTTTCCTGCCTGTATCCATTGTACTTCATCCAAGAAAAGATTTTTTCATAGCCTTTATTGATCGTTTTATTTGAGCAGCTTATTTTTGCATAAGTTGTCAGAGGGGTAGTTAATGCCATCATCCCCTTTGGAATATCGTTACATTCCTTTACTTCCAGACAAGCAAAATATGTGGCAACCAGACTGTTTGCAAGGTACGGACTATAAATCACATCACGATTTACCGCATTCCTCACTTCGTCTCTTCTATTTTCGAAATCTTGTTGTACAGTCATCGCAACTTCAGGAAAGGACTGTGGAAAATTACCTGTGGCACTCTGGCCAACTAACTGAAGTTTTTTTTGAACGACTTCACATTTGAATGTTGCAATGGAATTCTGAATCATACAAACCCCCACTCCTTTTGGATAATTTCACCATTGATTGATTTCGATATTAAAGATAAAAATCCTTTTTAGATTTTGCATTTTAACAACAATAATCAAATGGGTGGAGAGGAGGCTGTGCAGAATTAATCCATTTCGGTTCTAGCGTTTCGTCCGCCCAGTGCCACGCTGCTAGTGCTGCTGCACATGAATCAATGGTGTGGCTTTCATTTTCTACACCATTGGGCAACTTTAAAACTTTTTGTTGCTCAAACCAGTTCTTAAGATATATTCGAGCTGTAAGATTTTGCTTGTATGTAAGTACGTATTCTAATTCTTTTTCCGAAACTCTTGATCCCATTGCCGCTCCTGGATGCACTTCCACTATAGAAACTGGAAAAGTGGTATGGAGCGCGCCTATCTCTCTTGTGAGTTTGATACCTCTTAGCGTAAGATATATCATTCTATTGAATGTAGGAGGCATAATGGAACCAGACTTCATTCCTAAGGAAACTATATATTTTCGTAACTCTTTATCACTTGTCCTATCTCCCCCGCCATCCTGATAAGATAATGGGGCATCTATTCCAATGACGAGCTCATCTAATCTACTTAAATCTATAATTTCGTTTAGTATTTCTTCGTCGCTAATATTTGGAATCATTTTTTGGAAGGCTAATTGATTCTTATTCTTTTGGAAAACGGTGAGAACTGTATCTTTATGATTACTTGGACCAGCCAAGTCTAGCCCGACTACAATCATTCGTCTTCCTCCTCAACATTTCAATTAGGGCTGAAACAGGTGATACAGCATCCTCTCTCTATCATCAAAGAATTGTTTCATGATGGTATAGTGTGGAGTCTCTCCCAAAGAGGTTTCACACATCCCGTCTTGAGTCAGCTCCATAATTTTTGCATCAGGGTAAGCCATGACAATTGGTGAGTGAGTAGAGATAATGAATTGAGAGCCGTCCTCGACCAGCTCGTTAATTCTTGCAAGCATGGACATTTGTCTTAGCGGAGATAAAGCTGCTTCCGGCTCGTCCAGGATATATAACCCTTTTCCTTGAAACCTTTCCACAAAAGCTGCGAAAAAAGATTCTCCATGCGATTGTTGATGCAGTGATTTTCCTCCAAAGGAATCAATGATCCTTCCTCCGCCCCCAGATTCACGGTCCATTTCCTCAATATTTGTTGCAACATTGTAAAAGGTCTCCGCTCTAAAGAAAAAGCTGTCTTGTGGTCTCTCTGCACCTTTTATGACACGTAAATAATTGTCCAACTCTGAGTGAGAATCATAGCTTGTAAAGTTAAAATTCAACGTCCCACCTTCAGGATTAAAGCCTAAAGCTATAGCTATCCCCTCAAGCAAGGTGGATTTACCCATTCCATTTTCTCCGATGATGTAGGTGACATTAGGATGCAGGTGAAGTGTATTCAAGTCTTTTATTACTGGAAGGTTGAAAGGGAAGCTATCGAAAGTGGGAATGATTTCTCTTTTTAATGTAATTCCTCTTATGTATTGGGTTTCTTTCTCTAATTTCAATTTTACTCCCTCCTCTTACTCTTATGGTAAATAATGTACCACAATCGAACAAATGTTTCCACTTCATAAAGCAACATTTTTATTGCATTCTTCCATAGCTATAAGTAAAATGGTAATTATCCAATGTATGGGGCTGATTGCAATGCTGGTGCTTGTCTCGGTCTTCAAAACCGCTTGTGAGGCGCGTGCCGTCTCAGGTGGGTTCGATTCCCACGCAGTCCCGCCAACCCTTCAATACGAGGGGAATGAGGATTTTAATAATACACATATTTGCATACATAAAAATAGTAACCGATATACATATATCGGTTACTGTTTTTTATTTTATTTTATTTTATAGCCAACTACCCAGTGCATCCTGTCTATAAACAGTTTTGTAGGTAACCTTCTTAACATTGTATTTCTGGCTTGTAAAATGAGAGGATTTTCTATTTGAACGAGTCTTCCCATCCTTCTCGATTGTTTAACCACTTTTGTCGTTCTTGGAATCCTTTTCTCCTCGTACTCTTTAAGCGCTTTAGTAATATCAGTTGTGCTGTTTAGTGACTGTGTTAATACAAAGGCATCTTCCATTGCCTGAGCACCGCCCTGTCCTAAGTTTGGCAGCATTGGATGTGCAGCATCACCAAGCAAAGTCACTCTATTGCTACTCCAGTAGGTTAGAGGTGTACGATCAAATATGTCATGATGAAGAATATCGTCCGAATGAGTAGCTTGTATGATCGCGTTTATTGGATCACACCAACCGTTTAATAAATGTAATGCTTTGGTTTTACGTTCTAGTTTTGGGATTTCTTTGTTTTCAGGTGTATTAATTGCAGTAAACCAAAAGTACTTTCCTTTACCAATCTTCGTAAATCCAAATCGCTTTCCCTTTCCCCATGCTTCAAATCCTCCGCCATGTTCATCCATCAACACGTTGTCTTTTAAGGTGCAAATTCCTCTTAAAGCTGTGTACCCAGAATAACGTAAAGGTTGAGGTCCAAATAAAATTTCTCTTACTTTTGAATGGAGCCCATCAGCTCCTATTAATACATCTGCCTCTTCTGTACTTCCATCTTTTGAGAATGCAGTAACTTTGTGTTCCGATTCGGAAAACTGCAGTAACTCTTTTTGAATATGTAAACTCGTTTCCTTCTTTAATTTGTTACGTAAGATAGTTTGTAAAGCCCCTCTATGTATAAGGTAGCTATGTGTACCATATTTTTGAGCTTGTATGTCGGTTGGTAAACACATAATTTCTTTTCCATCCCATGAGAGGATGACTGCTTTATCTACCTTCGATCCATGATTTCGAATATCGTTTGCCACACCAAGCTTTTCTAATACAAACATTGCATTAGGAGCTAAAACAATACCCGCTCCAAGTCCTGTTAAACTGTTAGCTTTATCCCATATAGAAACCTTCCATCCAGTTCTCTGGAGTTCGATTGCCGTGCAAAGCCCCCCTATACCGGCGCCAATAATAATTGCTTTTTTGTTCAATTGGAACACCCCATTTTCCACTGAATATTTACTACTCCGTTTCCCCTTACCTTGTTGCATTTTCTTTCATTATACACTTTATATTTAGGTCGTAATAAGGTAGGACCAGGTCCTACCTTACATTTTTTTCTATGGGGTCATATTTCTATCCTGCATAACCACTTCAGGATTACGACCAAACATTACATAGTCTGTGGAGATTGGTAAAATGTCGATAATGCTATTAAAGTTTAATAGATTATCAAACTGAGTTCCTCTTACTGTTACAATTTGAGTTTTACTGTAAATATCTCCATTGAAATTAGTCGACATCACAATACCATTCAAGAACGGATTTTCTTCACTTCCGTAGAAAATTGTTCTTGTTTGTCCTGGACGCAAGGTGAATACCACTTCTTGGCGTAGTTTGCTGGGTTGCTTCCTTGGCGAACAAGGAGAACCATTTGCAAGCTAGCTGCACTGCGATTGTTAAACGTTTTTTCTGCCATACTTTCACCCCCTTATCCATGCAATTACTTTATAGTATTCTAGTAATTCCAAATTGATAGGGTAAGTATAATGGTCAAATCTATCAATTTTCAGAAAATAAAAAGAACACCTTTGCACTCTATTTTGAGAATACAACGGTGTTTCTTCATTTAGTTCTGTTTATAGTGTTCCAACCATCCAACCAATTCTTCTGGCCATTTTTCCTCATTGATAATTTTAGGTGTATATCCACCCATCTCAATTAACATATACCTTGCAGAAGTCTTTATAAAAAAGAAATCTTCCATAGGAGTCGCGATAATCTTTTCTATCTCAACATTATGTTTTTGGAGGAAAGACTTTATATCATCCTCTTCCTTGGTGTTCAAAGGCTGAGGTGTTGCATCAATAAGTGTTTCATTTGAATTTACAGCAATTTTTTTACGTCTTTTAGGTATGTTCTCGTTTATCCCTTCTAATATTCGAATGATTTCTGACAGCCCAATTAAAACCATCCCTGTAACAAGTGAACCAAGAAATGTAGTAACAAAAAATAAAAAACTTTGTGTTTGTGTTCCACCGATAATGCCTAAAAAGAATCCTAGTGCTATAACTATTCCGCCTACTACTTTAAGTACTGCGCCAATTTGGTTTTGCATAATATCTCCCCTTTTCTCTCTCTACAATATGTATTCCACTTTCGACAAAATAATCCTCTATTTACTTAATATGATTATTAAAAAGAGCCCTGCACATAAATAGGCAAGACTCATCTAAACATTATTATCTAATCTGACCGTCACCAGTCATTTGGAATTTCACTGTTGTTAATGCAGGTAATCCCATAGGACCACGAGCATGCAGTTTTTGAGTAGAAATACCGATTTCCGCACCGAATCCTAAGGCTCCACCGTCTGTGAAACGTGTGGATGCATTATGATAGACTGCTGCTGCATCTACAATTTTCATGAACTTGCTGGCAGTTTCTTTGTTTTCTGTAATGATTGCTTCGGAATGTTTCGTTCCATACTCATCTATATGGTCTATTGCCTCTTCCATGTCGCCGACCACTTTCACGGCAATATCCAGGCTTAAATATTCGTTCGTCCAATCTTCTAGACCTGCTTTTACAGCTCCCGGGATCGTTTCAACAACTGTGTCATCTCCATGAACTGTAATGTCGTGCTCGTTGAACATGTTGATTAAAGCTTCTTTGTTGGCATGGAACCAAGCTTCATGCACAATTAACGTTTCTGCTGCATTACAAACCGCCGGACGGTCCGTTTTGGCATTAACCACAATGGATAATGCTTTCTCAACATCTGCATCCTTGTCAACATAAAGGTGACAATTCCCGACTCCCGTCTCGAGGACAGGTACTGTCGCATTTTCTACTACAGCATTGATTAAGGATGCCCCTCCACGAGGAATCAACACATCAATATGCTCCTTCATCGTAAACAGTTCTTGTGTTGCTTTGCGGTCTGTACTTGCGATAAATTGCACCGCTTCTGCAGGGATGGAAGTGGTCTTCAATGCTTTGTGAATTACATCCACTATCGCCTGATTCGAGTTGATGGCAGATGAACCGCCTTTTAACACAATCGCGTTACCTGATTTCAAAGCAAGTCCTGTAGCATCTACTGTAACGTTAGGACGTGCTTCGTAGATCATGCCGATAACTCCAAGTGGTACTCGAACTTTTTCGACTTGCAAGCCGTTTTCCAATGTCCAGTCTGAAAGAATATCACCTACTGGATCTTCGAGCTCTGCAACCTCTCTCAATCCATTTGCAAAATCTGCAATTCTGTCTTCAGATAATGCCAGACGGTCCATATAAGCTTCCGTATAGCCTTTTTCGCGCCCTTGCTCCAAGTCCTTGTTGTTCGCTTCGAGAATGTGTGATACGTTGCTTTCAAGAGTGTTGGCGATATGCTTTAGGATACTGTTCTTCTCTTCTGTTGTGAGTAGGCTGACTACCTTTGCCGCTTTTTTTGCTTCCTTAGCTTGTGTTTCTACATTTGTCTCTACTAATAAAGACATCAAATTCCTCCTAGTTTTTATTTGGAAATGTTGTTTTTGTTAGTGGATATTTTATATTCCAACAGGGATGGACGATTCTAAATGACAGACCATATCTTCATTTTTCACAACTTCTTCTGTAAATTTATCTTGAGTTTGGTCGTATTCTCTCAATTGTTCTGAGGAATAATTTACAACCCCAAGTCCGAGTCTGTTTCCTTCAAAATCAAGGATTCTTACTACTGAACCTTCCTGAAAGTATCCTTTTACTTTGCTGATACTTGATGGTAACAATCTCTTTTTCCCGAGCATCGTCACATCTGCGCCCTCTGCAAGGACCACTTCCCCTTCTGGTCCTGAGTTGAACGCAATCCATTGCTTCTTATGATTCAAGTTCGTGCTAGTGTCTTTTGATTCAAAATACGTACCTGTTGCTTCTTTCTCCACTGCTTGAAGGAGAATATTCGCTACGCCTGCTTTCCCTAGAAACGCAGGGATTCCTGATGCCATGGCAATCTTCACCGCATCAATTTTAGACTTCATTCCGCCTGTACCGACAGAGCTTCCCGGGTCTCCCGCTGCCGCTTCGATTTCAGGGGTGATCTCTTCCACCTTGCGTAAAAGAGTGGCATCCGGATCCTTGCGTGGATCTGCATCATACAATCCGTCGATATCAGATAAAATCAATAGCATGTCTGCATCAACAAGTCCGGCAACCTTCGCGGAAAGTGTATCATTGTCGCCAAATTTCAATCGATTTACCGTGACGGTGTCATTTTCATTGACGATCGGTACAATACCACGCTCTAAAAGAACATTCGCGGTGTTGCGCGCGTTATTGTAGCGATTTTCATCCGAAAAATCTTCTCTTGTAATAAGGATTTGAGAGGCAACGTAACCGTTGGATAATAACAGTTCGCTGTAAGCCTCCATCAACAAGCCCTGTCCGATGGACGCTGCCGCTTGTTTTTCCGGTAAACTTGTTGGTCTGTTCAAGCATCCGAGCTTTCGGTATCCTGCTGCAACTGCACCAGATGAAACTAATAATACTTCATAGCCTTGATCTTTCAGTTGTGCCACTTCATCCACAAGTCTCTCCAGCTTTCGTCTACTGATTTCACCGTGAGAACTTGTCAATGAGCTACTTCCAATTTTTATTACTACCCGTTTTTTCTTATTATCGGGGGTCATTCAATCACTCCTGTTATAAACATAGTTGTAGTACTTACTGTAAAACCAATTCTCTCTCTTTTTCCGCACTAATCTCCTTCGAACGTTCTGCTGCACCTTTTATGGCAGCTGAAATGGCTTTTCCGCCACCATTGTCACTTAAAGCTTCCAATCCTGCGGCAGTGGTGCCGTTTGGTGATGTCACTTTTTTTCGAAGTGAAGCCGGTTCTGCATTCTTTGTCTGCATCATTTTTGCTGCTCCTAGTATCGTCTGAGCGACTACATCTCGGGTAACCTCTTCATCCAACCCTGCTTCTTTTGCGGTTTTCTCCATATGCTCCATCAAATAGTAGAAATACGCCGGGCCGCTTCCTGCCACTCCAGTGAAAACGTCCATTTGCTCTTCTTCAATGGAATACACTTTACCGATTGTCTCTAAAATCACCTTTGTATCTACAATGTGATCCATCGCAACGTGCTTGCCAGCAGAAATGGCTGTAGCGGACTCGCCAATCATGCTTGACGTGTTAGGCATCACGCGAATAACAGGCTGACCTGGATTTAATCCCTCTTCCATATAGCTTGTGGATACGCCTGCTAATACGGATAGCAATAATTGTGATGGTTTCAGTTGATCTTTTAATGAAGCTAATGCAATTTCTATATCTTTCGGTTTCATGGCCAAAACAATGATATCCAATTCTTCCATGTTCAAATCCTGTTTCATGATGCCACGAACACCGTATTTGTTCTCAAGTTCAATTAATCTGTCGATATTTGATCTGTTGCTTACTACTACATTATTGGCAGGTAAGATTTCACTTGCTACAATTCCTGAAATCATTGCTTCAGCCATCGATCCTGCTCCGATAAATCCAATCACTTTGTCTCTAAGCATCTAATCGCTCCCGTCTGTCCGTTCGTTTTTAACAACGTTTATAATACTAACATGTAGGGGATGTATATCAAGGGTGTTCGGGCAATTAGTTCGCATGGTAGCCAGATAGTGAGTGTAAACGCTACCAATAATATCGACCTCCGTTTAATTTCGGTAGAAGCGGAATAATCGCTGAATATGAAGAAATACGACGGAATATGATGGAGGATAATTATGGTAAACGTTTATAAATCCTACTGCAGACATGATTTTGAGGCATAAAAAAACAGTGCACCGAAAAAAATCGGCACACTGATTAATCTTTATTAACTCGCTTTCTTCCACTGCTTCATCACTTTGCGGATTTCTTCCGCCATTGCTCTGCAGGTTTCCACTTCTTTGTCTGTTAGCTTCATTTCCCCATACCGCACTTTGGCATACAGTTTCATAAAACTCTCATTAAAAGTGGTTTCTCGTTGTAGCCATTCTTCTAATGTTTCATTAGGAAGCCGTCCCCTTTTTTTCTTGATAGCCAGCTGCTCTAGATCAAACATCAACCTTCTTACTTCATCTTCAGGCGGCTTTTGTTTTCTTCTGCCACTAAAGAACCCTCCGCTCATTTTGGTCATAGTGGAAGTAAACTCCTGTTCAGAGGGAAGCTCACGCTGTTTTTTGGTGACTTTCTTCTTGTTTAATAGGAAGTAGAGAATGGTTAGGAAGAGGATCACCCCTAATGCTATTGCAATAGGATTATCCAGCAGGCTTTCCGAAGGTGTTACTAACTCCGCCGTTTCCTCTTCATTTTCCTCCCCTATCTCAACCGTACTTTCTTCTTGTGAACCTTGGCTTTTTATGGACCAATCATGTAATCCCATAAGGAAAAATATTGGTCTTGCCAATATATTGAACACGACACTTACACCTTGTCCGAATAATGATAGCCCTGCTGTAACCATGAATTTCCCCACGGTTGCAAAAAGGGCAGAAACAGCAATTATTGAAACAAAAACTGTAGCAGTTGCCCCTACCACCATTTTCTGCATGTAACGGTTCCCTTTTAAATTCAATATAGCCGTCCCGCTATATAAGAGAATTACCAGGGCCAGCTGTCCCCCAAAGAGGATCATCAGTGTCATTCCGTGAGGATAGTCGACCAATATACCTGCACCATATACAAAAGGCATCCAAATGAAAGATATAATCAACAAAGCAAAAGTGGACAGTGCCCTTTCCTCTATAAAGTACATAAATGCCCGGAAACTAATAAAAATACCGATGATGATGGAAAGCGCAAGGCTATATGATGTTAAATAGGTAAAAACCGCAAGTACAGGCGCAACAAGCATTATCGCAACATAACTTTTAGGCAGTTTATCATATAAAAAACCAAAAATGGCAATTGCGAATCCAAACGGTAGTAATATCCCTACCATAGAAGGAAGATTTCCTGAATCCAAGTACATAAGCAAGATAAAGAAATAAAAAATATTCAACTCAAGCAATAGATGAATGCTGTTTCTCCACAGATTACCCATTTACTGCCTCCTTTCTTGCTACAGTACGCCAAATTCTTAATGTACACTGAGAATCCATTACATCAAGCTTAGTTACAGTCGCGGAAGGAGGCATTTGCCAACCTCTCAAACGTTCTTCCTCCCCACAAAGTATGACATATGGGGAATTTAATGCATGTTGAAAGGTTATTCTTTCGAAAGTAGGCATACCAATCGACACACTATTACCTTGCAACCTTGCCAATATGGTCAACGCGGATTGAAGATGCCGTTTCCCTTCCCCATATGGAAGTTCGAAATAACTTGGGGTTCCAACCCTTTTAATATTCACCAATAATGAAAATGGAATATTGAATTTTGTCGCATGATGCAATAGATAAGTTATCCCTTTGATCCTCTCTTCCATATTTCCTGATCGAATATCAAAAACAATCAACCATGAGTACTGGGAAGTTTTCTCGTGGACTTTTGTCTGCAGATTACTTACCCTTGCTGATGCTTTCCAATGTATTCTATTGAAGGCATCTCCATCTGCATAATCTCTAGTTCCTATGATGGTACTCGCATCTTCAAAAAGGGAAGAACGAGTCGGATAAGTGCCTTGATTCTTCGGCAAGATCCTCTCTAATCCTGTGACAGGCAATTGCTCAGAGTAGACTAGTGCTTCAAACTTGGTTAAATCGTTTTTCTGTAGGTACACCTTGCCAAAATCAATAAAATGGGAGATTTGAATTTCAATATGATGCAATTTTGCTACTCCTCTTTCTTTGGCAGTAAAAGGAATTTCCAATACTGTTTCGCTCCTGCTCATTAAAGAAAAAGGTAAATGAAGCTGGCTGATCCTTGTTCTTCTGTCTCCATTTTGAAACTCAATGTTATTGTCGGCTACAAGTTGAATTCGTCCTGAAAAGATCGGTATCCACGAAGGTTGTTCTATCTTCAATTTTATGACTCCTGTTTCACCAGGGAACAGTTTCACTTGACCGTCCACGATTGTAACCCGCAACTCCTTACCGACCTTATCCAAATAATAATAGGAAACGATAAAATATATTAAATACAAACTCCCCATAAAGAAAAGAATGGGATGCCCTGTGAAAAAACCAATTGCAATAATTACAAATGCACATACACGAAAGTAAATATGATGGGTCAAATTATCTACTTGTTGGTTCCACTTAGTCATTCCTAAATTGTCGCCTCCACAGGCACAACGACCCTTGCCAGCACTTCTTTGATAATTTGTTTATTTGTCTTCTTAAGGGAACCTTCCATGGTAAGCACCAAGCGATGACTAAGTACATAAGGTCCCATTTTCTTCACGTCCTCAGGTGTTACATACTCTCTGCCCTGGACGAATGCTGCTCCTTGTGCTGCACGCATCAGCGCCAATGTCCCACGCGGGCTGGCCCCAAGCTCTATTTCTTCATGATTCCTGGTCATATGTATAATTTCTAGTATGTAGTCCTCCACAACGGAAGAAACCTTCACCTGCTTGACCTGCTCTTGTAGTTCCAAAATTTCCTCTTTTGTAAAGAAAGAAGTCATCTGCTTGATTGGCTCGTCCAATCGATATTTGTTCATGATTTCTTTCTCTTCCTCCATTGTTGGATAGCCTAAGTCGATTTGAATGAAAAATCGATCCATCTGTGCTTCCGGCAACGGGAAAGTCCCTTGCTGCGATTCGATTGGATTCTGGGTAGCCAACACCATAAATGGGCCTGGTATCGGTAACGTTTCCCCGTCAATCGTAACCTGGCGCTCCTCCATCACTTCAAGCAAACTTGATTGTGTTCTAGGGGTGGCACGGTTGATCTCGTCTGCTAAGAGAATATTTGTCATGATTGGACCTGGTCTCAGTTCAAAATTTTGTTCCTTTGGATTAAAAAATTGAATTCCAGTAACATCACTCGGAAGAACATCAGGTGTGAACTGAATCCGTTTAAAACTGGCGTCCATCGTCTTCGCAAAACTTTTTGCGAGCATCGTTTTACCTGTCCCCGGAACACTCTCTAGTAGGACATGCCCTTTATTCAGTAAGGAAATGAATAATAACTCAACTACGTCATCTTTCCCAATTATTACATTAGACATTTCATTTTTTAACTGTTGTACCTGCTTCACGAACAAGACCCCCTATTGTTTTCTTTCTATTTAGAATTATTCTACCATTATATCACTAGCAAAAATAGACATTTTTTTGAATTTTTGTCGTTTGGAAGCAGTCCTCATAAAAAAACTCCTAAAATGAAAATTTCATTTTAGGAGCGCCTATATTAGTCTTTATACATCGTCAAATCCTTTGTTCGAAAACTTTCAGGTGTTACTATCGAGATCAGCTGGTTCTGGCTCATCTTATTTTTGATTCTGTCTGCAATCCGTTCGCCGTAACGCTTCGTCAGGTCTCCTGGATGAATATTGGAGGTGAAGACGATACTCTTACCTTGCCTTTGGTTCAAGATGGAATAAATTGTCTGATCCACCCACTCACTGACCCTCTCCACACCAAGGTCATCCAGAATTAGAACATCTACTTCCTCTATGGCTTTCATAAACTTGCTTTCCGAATACCCTGAATCGTTGTCCCAGGACGCGACAATCGTATCCATCAGTTTGGGAACATCAAAGAACATAGCTGTGATGTTGTTATCCTTGAAATATCTGTACAATCCAACTGCAAGATGTGTTTTCCCCCTACCTGTTCGGCCAAAGTAATAGAGGTTCTCTCTTCCTGTAAACTGATCAAAAAAATCGATGGTGCTTGCCAATGCCTCCCCTTGACTTGAATACTCCACCTTAAAGTTTTCCAGTGTTGCATCCTCCAACTCTCTTGGGATAATGCAGAACTGCTCGAAGTACTTATGCTTTCTGCGTTTTTCCGCCTGCATCGTTTCAGCAGCCAGGCGACAGTCACATTCATTTTCAAACTCCTGCCATTGTCCTTTATTCTCACCGCCGATAATTTGCATGCGAACGCGTTTTACTTCTCTATTACATTTAGGGCAGACTCTTTGGGACAATACCTCGGTTTTCCCCATGCTGCCGATAACAGCTCCAATTTTTTTCATCAACGCCACCTCCGTCAAAACTTTGTCATTTTTTCTATATGAATTGGGTTGGATTTTTCATTTACTAGTGCAATTATAATAGTTTCGGTTATAATAATACAAGAATGTTAACGAGTTCGGAGGGAAAAGAACATGTTAACCGGATGGTTTTTATGGTTAATTTTATTTTGGGTTGTCACAATGGTCGGCTTATTGGCCATCGGTGGATTCTTTATGTTTCGTAAATTTCTTAAAAGGCTTCCTAAAGAAGATGGAAAATCCGAGTTGGATTGGCAGGATTTCTACCTGAAAGAAACCCGTCATCTATGGCCGGAAGATCTTAAACTGTTGTTAGAGGAGCTTGTTTCACCCGTACCGGAACTGTTCCGTGACATTGCTAGACAGAAGATAGCAGGCAAAATCGGCGAAATAGCCTACAAGGAAAAAGCGAACGAAATAACGAGAGAACATGTCATTCGCGGCTATATCCTGGCCACGCCGAAACGAGATCATAAGTTTCTAATAAAAAAACTGGAACACCTCAATATTGATCGCGCACCATATCAACATTTATTTTAATGAAAAGCTTTGTTAAAGTTAGTTGTTGATTACGACCTGTTTCTAGCTGGTGATTGGAGCAAAAGGCGTAGACTCCAGCGGGAGAGCAGCGACAATCTTGAGACCCGCAAGTGTTACGAGGAGGCTCAAGGTCGCCCCGCGGAAAGCGAAGCCTGTTGCGGAAATCAACAGCGACGTTTAACAGAGTCTAATGAAAAAACCTCGGTTTGGTTATACCGAGGTTTTTATCGTTGGTGGAATGGATCCACTCTCTAACTTCTTGTATTTAATATACATTGCAATTCTCCACGGCACGATCATGCCGAAAGCAAGCAACCAGAACATTCCGGTGAGCTCCCCAATATCAATCTGTGTACTCAGTACAAGCTTCAAAACAACCCTTATAGCTAATAACCCAAGTAAGATAAACACAAACGCCTTCGAACGTTTTAAGTAAATGTCATTATCCTTCATTTCGAATTTGGATGTTTTTATCAAGAAAATCGAAAATATCGCTCCAACACTTAATGCTTCTAAAACCTGTAACGATGATACTCGGAATTCAGGAAATAGGAACATAAGTGCACCTGTACTCATGAAAATGGGAGGCAATACAATTTTTTTCACTGATGAAGGTTTCTTGGCAGCTTTCATTCTGATAAACAAGACCAGAAGTGCCATACATACTGCGAAAATCGTAGATAGTACTGTATACACGTTAATCATCCTCTGTATTCACAACTTTTAACCTCTTACTATTATACCGAAAAAGAGAAATATTAAAAGTCATATCTACGTTTTTCGCAACTCAACAACCCCTGTAGTAAGTGCATGAAACTCCCCCAATTAAAATAAACTACCATCTACCTTATTTTAAAGTAGATGATAGTTCATCTTGTTATCCCAAGACTCTTTTAACTGCCTCAAGAACCCTATTTTCATCAAAAGGTTTTACAATGAAATCCTTGGCACCTGCTTCAATGGCTTCCACAATCAAACGCTGCTGTCCCATGGCAGAGCACATGATTATTTTGGCTTTCGGAAAATTTTTCACTATTTCACGAACAGCTTCAATACCGTTCATTTCAGGCATCGTTATATCCATCGTCACAAGATCAGGCTGGTGATCTCGATAAAGTGAAACCGCATCTTTCCCATTCTCTGCTTCACCGATAACAGTGTGGTTAGATTTAGTTAAAATGTTTCCAATTGTTAGCCTCATAAACTTTGCATCATCCACTACTAAAACGTTAGCCACCGCAGAGTCCTCCTTATGTCCTATAAAAAAGTTTTAATTTTCTTTTATTCCCAATTTTAACTTTACTCTTTTCAGACATAAGAATCAACTAAAATATCACACAATTTAAAATCCTGTAAATCCTCCGGTAATTGCCGTCAGCCACACAATTATTTTTGTCAGCCAATCGAAGAATAACAATATCCCCATAAAGATCATGCTATATCCTCCGACTTTCATGATTAGTACATGATTGCGTCTGATCCAAGACAGTTTTCCAATGAAGAAAGAGAGGATAAAGAATGGTATCGCAAATCCAAGCACGTAAGCCGTCATGTATAATACGCCTGAACCAGGATTTGCTGCCGCCAAGGCCATTACAGATACAAGTATTGGGCCGGTACAAGGTGTCCATCCTGCCGCAAAAGCCATTCCAATCAACACCGTACCGATATATCCAGTCGGTCTATTCTTGAACGTGAGCTTTTTATCTGTCATCAAGAATTTAGGCTGAAATACTCCAAGTATGACAAGTCCAAAAAAGATGATCAGAATCGCCCCGATCTGGCGAATCAAATCATTGTATTGAACAAAGAATTGGCCCAAAAATGATGCACTAAAGCCTAACCAGATAAATATGATGGAAAAGCCCAATAAGAAAAACACTGTATGTAAAATACTTCTGCTACGAAACATACCTTTCTCATCTTTCAGTTCTCCTACCGATACACCGGTAATATAGGAAAGAAATGCAGGATATATTGGTAGCGTACAAGGGGAGATAAACGATAAGAATCCCGCTCCAAACGCCAAAAACAGCGTAACATCTGCAGACATAGTATCACTACTCCTATTCAATTATAATTAATATACTAACAGAAAACGTTTGAGAACAAACCCCCACTTTATAATAATCTATGACGAAACCGTGACAGTATTGCCTAGTTATTTTTCACTAGTTTAACAATTATTAAAGTCCCATTAACTTGCATTTTTCCTTTGTATTGCCTCCTAAATTCTAGTATAATGATGTTACGAATTGGAAGAAGGAAGGATACTCAACATTGGCTACTAAACATGAACTATTGAATCTAATTGAAAAAAAGCGATCAGAACTGATTGATATTGTCGCGAAGTACGGAATGTCCTCTTCTAAAACGTTAAAGCTTAGTCAGGAGCTGGACACTCTTCTAAACAAGTATAACCATATCATCGTTCCTAAATAATACATAGGATTTAAGTGAGCTTTTAACAGGTTTTCTGTACCCCTTCTCAAATGGAGAAGGGGTTTCTTTTTTGAAGAACGAAAAAATACACGGCCATTCAAGATAGCCGTGTACCTTTTATCAAGGGTGGATGACCGCATCTTCCACCTTATCTGGATTTCCGTTTTGAAGAAGGTACATTTTGTAATATAGCCCCTCCTGATTTAACAACTCCTGATGTGTTCCCCTCTCCACAATTTCTCCTTGATGCAAAACGAGAATCTGATCTGCATCTTGTATGGTAGAAAGTCGATGCGCAATCGCTATTGTTGTTCGACCCTTCCTCATTTTTTCAAGAGCCGTCTGGATGGCTTCTTCCGTCTCTGTATCTATGTTTGCAGTCGCTTCATCCAATACGAGAATCTTCGGCTTAGTTGCGATGGTTCTCGCAAAAGCAACCAGCTGCCTTTGCCCGCTGGAGAAGGTTGCACCTCTCTCCACTACCAGCTGCTCATATTGTTCTGGCAGTTTTTCAATAAACGAGTCTGCCTGCACAAATTCTGCCGCTTTTTTAATCTCCTCATCTGAAATCGACGGATCATGCAAGCGGATGTTATGACTGATTGTTCCATAGAAGAGGAACGGATCCTGCAGAACAAGCCCCATCTTTTTACGAAGCTCCTGATCTTCAAAGTACTTCAATGGAAATCCATCAATTAGGACTTCTCCTTTTTCGATTTGATAGAATCTCATCAATAAATTGATGATAGAACTTTTGCCGCTGCCGGTGTGGCCAACTAACGCTATCGTCTCACCGGGCTTTGCGATAAAAGATATATCCTTCAGTACATCACGTTTCCCATCATAGGAAAAAGTAACATTTTTAAATTCGATTTCTCCCCCCGAGATGACCGGTTGACTAAGCGATTTCTCTGCTCTTGGTGCAAGTTCTTTTTCATCCAAAAGATGAAACACCCTTGATGCGGAGACAATGGCCTGTTGGTACATGGAAAGCCTCATCATCATTTGATTCACCGGCTCAAAGAATCTACCCAAGTAGTTAACAAATGCATAAAGTACTCCAATTTCTATGACATTCCCTATGGAGGAAATACCAAAATAACTTAACACTAAAATCAACGACAAAACATAGACAAAATCGATCGCCGGACGAAGCAGAAGCCCGTCAAGCTTGATATTCTTTACACCAGCCTGGTAATGCGCCTCATTGATTTCCGCAAATTCCTTTCGAAGTCGCTTCTCTTGCCTGAATACCTGAATGATGGACATTCCTTGCAAGGATTCATTCAGCTTGGCATTCAGTTGGCTGAGCCTTTCTCTCATATCGGCATAAAATCTGGAACTGAAATGACGATATGTTGCCATGATTGCGAATATGATCGGGATGATGAGCAAACAGAAGATGGCCAACTGAACATTTAACAAAAACATTGCAATAAATATTCCGATCAGGAACACACCATTTTGAACAAACGTCGATATAACACTCACAAACATATCCTTGATGGCTTCGGTATCGTTGGTAACCCTTGAAACAATACTGCCACCAGGCGTTTTATCAAAAAACTTCAATCCAAGTTGTTGTACCTTCGCAAAAATGTCGATGCGAAGCTCCTGAATAATTTTCAAAGAGATTTCTTGGAATTTCAATAGCTGAAAGTAGGTAATGATTACTTTGGCAATCAATATTCCGATATATAGCGAAGCCAGTGTCACAATCGGGCCCGTTTCCATCACTTGAGGTGTTAAATAATCATCAATAAAAACCTTTATGATCAATGGACCAACTATTTCACCTATGGTGGCTAGCACAAGCAAAATGAAGGCAAAAATGAATTGCTTTGTATGAGGTTTAGCATATCCTAATAGCCGCCCTAGAACCTGCCTTTGTTCTTTTGCTGTTATTGTCTGATTGTTCATCATCTAACCCCCATGCTCCACAAGGGACTCTAATGCTTGACGGTGGTACATTTCCCTGTACCATCCTTCTTCTTCCATCAATTGCCCATGTGTTCCCTTCTGTACAATGTGCCCATTTTCCAAGACGATAATCGTTTGAGCATGCTGAATGGCACTTAAACGGTGGGAGGTAATAATCGTTGTCTTGCCCTCTCGGTTTTCTTTTAGGGCATGAAGAATGCTCTCCTCTGTTTTGGCATCCACTGCAGATAGTGAATCATCCAGTACTAAAATTTCGGGATCCATCAACAGCGCTCTGGCTATGGACAATCGTTGCTTTTGTCCTCCTGATAAGGAAACACCACGCTCCCCCACCATCGTTTGATAACCGTCCGTAAATTGGATGATATCCTCATGAACGTTTGCCAATTTCGCTGCCAGAATGATTTCCTCAAACGACGCTTCCGGTACTGCAAAGGCTATATTATCCGCAATGGTTGCAGAAAATAAGAAATGATCTTGTGGCACATAGCCGATTGCTTTCCTTAGTGATTCCAAGGAGTACTTTGTGCTTGGATTGGAACCAATAAAGATATTCCCTTTTATCCCATCATATTCCCTAATCAACATTTTTAACAATGTGGTCTTACCGCTACCGGTCTTACCAACAACTCCGAGCGTCTGACCTTGTTTTAATTGGAAATTAATGTCTTTTAAAAGAGCTTCATCTTTTGTCGGATAAGTAAAGGTTTGCACATTATATTGAATGTCTCCTGTAGGGACTGCTTCCATGACATCGTTAGCATCCTTAATATCCACTTCTTCTTTCATAAGTGCTGAAACACGATCATAAGAGGCTCTTCCACGTTCCACGATGTTAAAAAGCCAACCAAATGCAAGCATCGGCCAGATTAAAAGGCCAAGATAGGTAGTGAAAGCAATTAAGTCCCCGATTGTCATTTCTCCCATCATGACATATCTCGAACCGAAAGCGATGGCAAGGAAGAAGGAAATACCGATGATCAAGCCAATGGTAGGATCAAACAAGGAATCTATTTTTGCTACGGTAACATTCTTTTTCACTACATCTTCTGCCTGCTTTTCAAATTCTTCAATTTCTTCTTTTTCCTGTCCAAATGTTTTGACCACCTTAATTCCGTTCACACTTTCTTGCACTTTATCATTCAAAGATGAAAAGGCCGCCTGTGCTTTATGAAATGTTTTATGTAACAAAGACCCATAGTAGTTTGTTGCAAGTGCCATGAATGGAAGCGGTATAAGGCAAATTAACGTCAATTTCCAGCTTATTGTGGCTGCCATGGCGATTAATACAAATCCACCGGTCATTAAAGAATCAACGAGTGTTAATACTCCTGCACCAGCGGTCTGTTGGACCGCTTGTAGGTCATTGGTGGAATGAGCCATCAGATCCCCAACTCGCCTTCGTTGATAGAAACTTGCTGACATTTTCGTAAAGTGCTCATACAAATTATTTCGTAGTAATCTGGCAAGTCTCACTGCCGGTCCAAAAATCATGATTCTCCAAAGATAGCGTAAAATATAGACGATAATAGCAGTACCAAGGAGTACCAGCATCAATGTTTGAATGGTCTCTCTTGTTAGCGTCCCATCCACAATATGATCAACCGTCATTCCCACTATCCTGGGTGGAATAAGCTCTAGAAATGCGACTATTGCAAGCAGCAACACTCCTGGTATGTATGACTTTCGTTCTTGTTTAAAAAACCACCAAAGGTCTTTGAAAATACTCATGGTCTTTCCCCCGATTTTTCATCTCTCTCATTCTGCTCAAAGGTAATTTTTGCAACGTTCAACTATAACAGTTTAGCAAATATTCAAATTTTTAGGAAGATACTTTTTTCATTTTTGACCAAGGTTGTTTTCGTAAGCTTTGTTGCTTTTTTCGTATTTTTAAACCAACCGTAATATTCCTTACTATCGTGCTCTTTTCCCTGCTATACGGATAGGTTTTATGCGTACGTTAGAATCTATATGCGGTAAAAAGTCCAATTGCCGACTTTTTACAAATGAACAGCAACAATCTTTGAGAAAAGAGCCTTGACCAAAAAGAAAAAGCACCCAAATTGGAGTGCTTTCTCATTTATTTCATTTGCTTATTCATCGCAGACATCATCTGATTAATTTTCTTTTGGGATGGTTTCATTCCCATTTGCATCATCATCACGCGAAGCATTTGCTCATTAATTGGTGGATTTTTCTTAAGGTAAGTCATCATGTACTTACGAGCGATGAAAAATCCTAGTGCAACCCCAGCAATCAATGCTAGAACTACAATAAGAATCCAAATCCATGTTGCCATCAAAAATTTCCTCCTCAAAACTAGGTCTACCAATGTAGTGTACTAAACTAGAACCTATTATACAACATTTTCCGATAGATTTCTCCCTCTATTAAACAAATTTTCTTTGTTTGATTGGTTGTAGCCAACCATAACGATTGGAGTTGGCATCGATAGCAAGAAAATATGGTGCCTGCTTTCGGATGATTTCAAAGAAAATGGCTTCTGCTTCAAAAGACCCTGTGGAGGAGAGCTTTAAATACTTTTCAAAGATGGAAAGCTTTGCAGTTGAGTCTACTTTCTCTATTTGATGCTGATAGGCCACTCGTTTGTAGCCTTCGCAGTTTTTCAGTACATTTTCTAGTGATTGCTGAAGTGGGAAGGTGGGAATTGGGATCGTGACATAATCCACTTGCTGTTTGATTATAGAATGAAGTGGTTCCTCTTGTTCGTATTGCTGAAAGAGCTGGAAAAGCTTTAATTCATTACCTGAATAATGCTTGGCTACTTCTTCCTCTATTAAATAGATCATGTATTTACGCAAAACGAAACCCTCCTATCACTTCTTTCTTTCTATTATAGTGAATACTTTGGAAGAGTTTTGTCTTATAGTGTAGTTGGCAAGGGGCTATTTTTAGCGATTGTTGTCGAATAGAGTAAAAAAGAGAGCAATGCCGGTAAAGACATTGCTCTCTTGCTATTTTATACACCCATTATTTATCAAGTAGCGCCTTCACTCGAGCAACTACATTCTCGGTTGTAAATCCGTATTCTTTCATGATGCGATCTCCAGGGGCAGAAGCTCCGAACCCGTTGATGGCAAGGATATCTCCTTCATCACCAGTATAGCGTTCCCACCCAAGTGGAGTTGCCATTTCAATACCTAAGCGTTTTTTCACGTCTTTAGGTAATACCGAATTTTTGTATTCTTGCGATTGCTTTTCAAAACGATCCCATGATGGCATGCTGACAACAGAGATATGGATTCCATCTTGTTCTAGAGCTTGTTGTGCTTCTACTGCAAGTCCAACCTCAGACCCTGTAGCAAGAATAAGCGCATCCGCTACGTCTTTACCAGCTTTAGAGATTACATAAGCACCTTTACGAACACCTTCAAGTGCCGTCTCATCGGTTCCTTTAATCGTTGGTAGGTTTTGGCGCGTCAACACAAGCGCAGTCGGTGTTTTCTCGGATTCCAGCGCAACCTTCCATGCAGCTGCCGTTTCGTTACCATCTGCAGGACGGATAACGGATAGGTTTGGCATTGCACGTAAAGAAGGAAGCTGTTCGATCGGCTCATGTGTAGGCCCATCTTCTCCAACAGCAATGGAGTCATGTGTGAACACGAATGTTACCGGAAGCTGTTGAAGTGCCGCTAATCGTATAGCTGGACGCAAGTAATCCGAGAACACGAAGAATGTTCCTCCATATACTTTCAAACCACCATGAAGCGCCATACCATTAAGTGCTGCACCCATCGCAAATTCACGTACACCGAACCAAATATTACGTCCACTATAATCTTCTGCAGTAAAGTCCGCTTCGTTTTTAATATTTGTTTTATTGGAACCAGCCAAGTCAGCAGATCCACCAAAGAAGTATGGTACCTGTTTTGCAATGGCATTAAGAACTTCTCCAGAAGACGCACGGGAAGCCAAGCTTTTCCCTTCTTCATAGACAGGAATTTCAGAATCCCACCCTTCAGGAAGTTCGCCTTTCATTGCGGATTCAAGCTGTTTTCCAAGCTCTGGGTATTTTGTTTTGTAAGCATCAAACATCTCATTCCATTCTGCTTCCACTTTTGCACCTTTGTCTGCAACTGTTTCACGGAAATGAGTATAAACTTCTTCAGGAACATGGAAATCGTTCTCAAAAGTCCACTTGTATGCTTCTTTTGTTAGTTTCAATTCGTCTGAGCCTAGTGGTGCACCATGAACATCTGATTTACCTGCACGGTTTGGTGATCCGTAACCGATGGTAGTTTTTACTTCGATCATGGTTGGACGGGAAAGGTCACCGTGTGCTTCTTCCACTGCTGCAGCAATTTCCTCTAAGTTGTTCCCATCTTCCACACGGATATATTGCCAGCCGTATCCTTTGAAACGCATTTCAATGCTTTCAGAGAATGAACGGTCAAGATCGCCATCAAGTGAAATGTCATTGGAATCGTAAAGGACGATGAATCGGCCTAATTTCAAGTGGGATGCCAGGGAAGCTGCTTCTCCGGATACACCCTCCATCAGGTCTCCATCTCCACAAATGCTGTATGTAAAGTGATTCACCAGTTCCATGCCTTCTTTGTTATATGTAGCAGCAAGGTGACGTTCTGCCATTGCCATACCAACACCCATGGCAATACCTTGTCCAAGTGGGCCTGTTGTAGCGTCAACACCAGGAGTGTGTCCAAATTCAGGATGTCCTGGAGTTTTGCTACCCCATTGACGGAATTCTTTCAAGTCATTCATGGATACATCATACCCGCCTAAATGTAAAAGGCTATAAAGTAACATGGAACCGTGACCTGCTGAAAGTACAAAGCGGTCTCTATTGAACCAGTTTGGGTTCTTTGGGTTGTGGTTCATGAATTTTGTCCATAAAGAATAACCCATTGGTGCGGCACCCATTGGCATACCTGGGTGACCAGAGTTTGCTTTTTCAATTGCATCGATAGATAAAGTACGAATTGTGTTAATGGAAAGTTGATCTATATGTTGTGTCATCTTATCCACCCTTTCTCTCTTCAACTTATTTTTTCATGGAAAAATTCTATTTTATCATAAATAGTATGTTCCAATGTTCTGAAAAAAAGCGATTAATGCTTTAAATTCTTTTTTGTTTCTTTCAATTTCTCAGGCGTAACATCATTTCCTTCCGGATCCACAATCGTTACCCCTTGGAGAGTATTTTCCATGGAAGCACGGAAAGTCTTAATATACTCTTGGCGAAGCTTCTGTTGTTCAGCTGCTTCATCCTTTGTTAGTCCTTCTGTTTTCGCCTTTTTGGAAAGGGCGTTAATTCTTGCGATTTTTTCTTTTGATAGCATAGAAAACTCCTTCTTTCTTCCTTGTGAAGATATACTTTTATCTTACTAGAGCGGTTCTTTTTTTACAAGCAAACTGGTGTCGTTCTCTTCTATATACTCACGATAGCGCCGATTTACAGTCGCTTTGGATACCTTATATCCGAGCCCTCTCAATGTGGCGGCAATTTCATGAAAAGTCAGCTTGTTTTTTCGAAGTCTTACGATTTCTTCGATAGGTACCTCTATTTTCTCTCTTCCAGGGCTCATATGAAGGTTAGAGAGGTTTTTGGTAGGATCGTATCCTCTTTTCACCGCTCGTTGCATCCCTCTTTTAATTTTCAAATTATGTAGCTTTCTTTGGTATTCCTCGACAATAGCCACAATATCCATCACCATTGAATCAGAATCGGACAACCTCAATTCTCCATTATCTGTAATAGAAAAAATTTTAATTTCATGCTTTCTCAACCAATGCAAAAATGCTATTTTCGCATTCCCTCTGCCAAGCCTTGTTTCATCCTGAATAAGCAGGACATCAATGTGCTGACTTGAAATTAACTCGATTATTTGAAAGACGCCTTCACGATCCAAGTCGTAGCCGCTTGCCTGTTCCTCGATTACCTGAACCACATCAATGCCTCGATTTGATGCTAATGAAACCAACTCTTCCCTTTGACGGGAAAGCGATGTTTCTTGTGTGTCCTTTTTGGTACTTACACGGCAATAAATAATTCCCTTCATGTATGATTTCCTCCAACATTCTATTAAACTATTATTATCAAGCGAACGTATATTCTTGTCAATAATTCGAACTTATGTTTGTATTTTTAATAAAAAGATGCTATACTTATACCAATATAAATGATAGAGGTGCGGAATATGAAACTATCAAAAAGGCAACAGGACATACTGGATTACATAAAAAAAGAAGTCCAAGCAAAGGGGTATCCACCATCCGTCCGTGAAATTGGTGAAGCGGTTGGACTTGCTTCTAGTTCCACTGTTCACGGTCATCTTGCACGACTGGAAAGTAAGGGGCTTATTCGCCGAGATCCAACGAAACCGAGAGCTATTGAAATTATGGAAGATGAACTTGTTCCAAAAATTTCAGCTGTGAATGTTCCCATTATCGGTAAGGTAACTGCCGGACAGCCGATTACAGCCATCGAGAACGTGGAGGACTACTTCCCACTTCCTGACCGCTACGTTGCTCCTGACGAGCAGGTTTTTATGCTTGAGGTTATGGGGGACAGTATGATAGAAGCAGGGATCCTTGATGGGGACTACGTTATTGTTCGCCAGCAGCAGTCCGCTAACAACGGGGACATCGTTGTGGCAATGACAGAAGAGGATGAAGCTACTGTCAAACGCTTTTTCAAAGAAAAAGATTACATTCGACTACAGCCGGAAAACTCTACATTAGAACCAATCATTGTTCGTAATGTGAGTATTCTTGGTAAAGTGATAGGTGTGTATCGTAATATCCATTAAAAAAGCCGTTTATCGGCTTTTTTCTTTTACCCTTCCTCTCCCACATTCACTCTTATAAAATCCGCCAAAAAATCGTTGTAATCAAAATCCATCACAATATAATGTTCAAATTTAGGCTCTTCATAGACCATCCTTAAATCTGCCACACTTTGCCCCCTGTTCCCATCAACGATCGCTACCCTAACATCTCTTCGTATTGTATACGTTTTATCCTTGTTCAAAAGGAAGTAAAGGGTGAAAGCATCATGAACTGGTGAACCATCAATACCAGGCATTACTTCGTCATAAAATGCAGCATAATAATTTGTTACGGCAGGAATCAAGTATTTGTAGGGCCCTCTCGTTTGATTAAAAATATACGTCGCAATATCCCTAGTCACAATTGCCCTATTTGTTACATTCAACGGTGTTATATACACTTTTTTCGCTTTATTCAAGACAACATTTACGGCAATCGGATCTCCCCAGAAGTTTGCTTCAGCAACATCTGTAACGTTCCCGGGAACCATGAACGCCCCTCCCATGAGATACACTTCCTTTACCTGCTCCATGAGTTCCGGTCGAAGGTTATACGCGAAGGCTAGAGAGGTTTGCCTTCCCACGTCCACAATCACTATGTCTTCCATGTTGGTTTCAATAATTTCGAACATCAGTTCAAACGGACTAATATCCGCTTTGAAACTATCCGGAGGGATTATCGGACCTAACCCTTCTGGTCCATGTATTTCCGGGTAGAAGATTGTATGAGTGCCGCTCAGAGGTTGGGATGCACCCCTCATTACAGGAATATCCGTCCTCCCTGCAAGAGCTAATAGAAAAGCGGCATTTCGTGTCGCATCATACACAGAAACATTCCCATAGCCCGTTACAATGCCCATCAATTCAATATCTGGATGAAGTAGTGCGTAAATAATAGCTAAAGAATCATCTATTCCTGGATCTGCAAAAAGAAGGATTTTCAAATTTCACCACTCCAATTAAACATATGGGGTATTAGGACAAACTAGAAAAAACCAAGGCTTACCACCTCGGTTATACTTTGATTCTATTTCACTCGACCTCTCGCTTTCTCTGTCCAATCATTATCCTTCCACCATGCAATAACCGCTGCAACGGAAGTCCATATTAAACTGAATAATTGCTCCAACTCCGCCTCTGTAAAAGGTAGCGGAGACTTTCCATACACAACAAGTAGCTGGTTTAGAAGAGCAAATGCAAGAAACACGATACGGAACCAAGCACCTTTTGATACTGGCCTAATTTGTTTTGATTCTGACATCTCATAAATCCTCCTCTTTTTATTTTGGCGTTAGAGGCTTAACTGATATCGCCAAGGATGAATTGGTGACCAAACAGCCTTCCAGATCCTTTTCTTTAATCAAATTGAGTTGGATGGCGGCTTTAATTTTCGCATCATCAGGCTTCTTGACTGTCTTTATCAGATCATTCATACTTAGTGCTTCTAGCTTTTCGACCGTGCCATCGGAGTATTTTTCAGATTTTCTGACCTGCCTTTGAAGCTTGTATCCTCCCATGACCACCTCCGCTTTTTCATCTTCTCCAAAACTTTTATCAAAATAAAGATGAAACCGCTCCTTCAGTTCCTCCATTTGCTTTTCCAATTCTTTTTTCTGTTTATTGCATTCATAATACATTTCAATCATTTCAGCCGTTACAGTAGGATGATTCACTTTTGCCATATAGCCACTCCCTTGTACACTCACTACTAAAGCTTATTTGTTCAATGAGGATATTATGACAATACAGGAATCATTAAGGATGAAAGGTTCATCATTTTCAACAGCAAAAACCCTTGGCACTTAATGCACCAAGGGTTTTGCGTATTCTTTATTAGTACTGAGTCAAATATTGATCTCTCTCCCATGGGTGAACCTGCGTGCGGAACATATCCCATTCGATTTCTTTTGCTTCGATGAAGTGCTCAAGTAAATGCTCACCTAGAGCAGCTTGGATTACTTCATTGGATTTTAATTCTTCAAGTGCAGCATAAAGTGTTGCAGGAAGATCAGCGATACCAGCAGCGACACGCTCTTCTTTGTTCATCACATAGATGTTGCGGTCGATTGGTTTAGGAGCTTCCAATTTGTTTTTGATGCCGTCAAGTCCAGCTTGAAGTAATACAGCCATAGCAAGGTATGGATTAGCTGCAGGGTCTACACTACGGACCTCAACACGCGTGGAGATTCCACGGGAAGCTGGGATACGGATTAGTGGGCTGCGGTTACGAGCGGACCATGCAACATAACAAGGTGCTTCATATCCAGGTACAAGACGCTTATAAGAGTTTACAGTAGGGTTTGTAACTGCTGTGAACGCCGTCGCGTGCTTGATGATACCTGCGATGAAGTGTCTTGCGTTGTCACTCAACTCCAAGTCGCCATTTTGATCGTAGAACGCATTTTCACCATTTTGGAATAAGGAAAGGTTGCAGTGCATACCGGAACCGTTCACACCGAATAATGGTTTAGGCATGAATGTTGCATGCAAACCGTGCTTACGAGCAATCGTTTTTACAACAAGCTTAAACGTTTGGATGTCATCACAAGCTGTAATTGCATTCGCATATTTGAAATCAATTTCATGTTGTCCTGGAGCTACCTCATGGTGGGAAGCTTCAATTTCAAAGCCCATTTCTTCTAGCTCAAGAACGATGTCACGACGGCAGTTTTCACCAAGGTCTGTTGGAGCTAAGTCGAAGTATCCGCCTTTATCGTTTAATTCTAGTGTAGGCTCGCCTTTTTCATCTAGCTTGAATAGGAAGAACTCTGGCTCAGGACCAACGTTGAAATCAGAGAATCCTAGGTCTTCCATCTCTTTTAACATACGCTTTAAGTTAGCGCGCGGATCTCCATCAAATGGAGTTCCATCTGGATTGTAAATGTCACAGATGAAGCGGGCAACTTTACCCTTTTCGGAAGTCCAAGGGAATACTACAAATGTGTCAAGATCAGGGTATAAGTTCATGTCAGATTCTTCAATACGAACGAAACCTTCAATGGAAGATCCGTCAAACATCATCTTGTTATCTAATGCTTTTTCCAATTGACTTACAGGAATTTCCACGTTTTTGATTGTTCCAAGGATATCTGTAAATTGAAGACGGATGTATTTTACATTTTCCTCCTGGACGATACGTTTAATGTCCTCATGTGTGTACTTAGCCATAAATAAGTTCCTCCTCAAGATTTTCACTATTATAGTTTTAATAAAAACTTACCAAAAAACTCAAAATAATTAATGGAAAAATCGGGACATGTCTCCTTGACGAAGACTCGTTCGATTATATCTTCCGGCTTGCATCATTTCCGCACGCAAAAGTTTGCGTAGTTGATCATCCGACAGTTCTGGTTTGGCAGCCTCTGTTGCCACTTCCTGTGTAGGGGCGGCCTGTTGTTGCTTAACTGCCATCAGCTGTTTAATGCCTGCTATGTTAACTTTCTGTTCAATGAGGTTTTTTATCTCCAGTAGGGTATCAACATCATTGAACGAAAAAAGTCTGCGGTTTCCGTCTGATCGTGCGGGAAAAACAAGCTCATTTTCTTCATAATACCGGATTTGTCGAGCTGACAATTCCGTTAGTTGCATGACAATTCCAATTGGAAATAATGGCATTGTACGTCTGATATTGTCACTCACTACAAATCCCCCTTTCAATATTTCCTATGAAGTTACTCTTATTCTATGCGATGTTAGATAATCTGTCAAGAACATGTTAGGTTTTCTAACATCATTTTTATGAATTAGAGTAATTTGAAGGAATAAGGGGAAGAATTGCGACATTCGACAAGTATGTATGCTTGTTTGTTGTTCCCTTTATCTATAACCTGTTCCGTACATTTGAAAACATACCGCTTTTTTATATTCTATAAAAACAAAAAGAGCCCAGTTCCCCAGGCTCAAAAAAATCAACTATTCCATTAACCCCTTACTTATCAAATGATCCACCGCACTACACACAGCTATTTTAACGTGAGAATACGTCAATCCACCCTGCACATAGGCCACATAAGGCGCTCTGATTGGACCATCTGCCGTAAGTTCAATACTCGCTCCTTGAATAAATGTCCCCGCAGCCATGATCACATCATCTTCATATCCAGGCATATAGTTGGCATATGGCGTAACATGGGAATTGACGGGAGATGCATATTGAATCGCCTGACAAAAGGCAATCATCTTTTCCTTATCATCAAACTGGACAGACTGAATAAGATCCGTACGATGTGCATCCCAGCTTGGAGAAGTATTCATCCCAAGCTCTTCTAAGAACGCTGCAGTAAACATAGCACCTTTTAACGCCTGTCCAACCACATGGGGAGCAAGGAAGAAACCTTGATACATCTCCTGTAAGCTGTATAGACTTGCGCCGGCCTCTGCACCGATCCCAGGTGAAGTCATCCTGTAGGAACAAGCTTCCACTAACTCCTTCTTCCCAACAATATAGCCACCTGTTTTCGCGATACCTCCACCAGGGTTTTTGATTAAGGAACCTGCCATCAGATCTGCACCAACATGACACGGCTCCTCAAGCTCCACGAATTCGCCATAACAGTTATCAACAAACACCACCACATCCGGTTTGATTTCTTTTACGAAACGAATCATTTCCTTTATTTCTTCTATTGTAAAAGAAGGTCTTGTTGCATAACCTTTTGAACGTTGAATACCTATCATTTTGGTGGTAGGCGTCATCGCATTGCTGACTGCCTCCCAGTCAATTCCGCGATTATTTTTTAGATCAATTGTTTTATAGCCAATGTTGTACTCTTTTAGAGAGCCCACACCACTTCCGCGAATCCCGACAATCTCTTCTAAGGTATCGTAGGGCTTACCGGTGATGTATAGTAGGTCATCTCCTGGTCGCAACACACCAAACAGAGCAATGGAGATGGCATGTGTTCCCGAGATGATTTGCGGACGAACAAGCCCTGCTTCCCCACCAAAAACTTCTGCATAAATTTTTTCTAATGTATCCCTTCCGATATCATCGTATCCGTAGCCTGTGGAAGGGTTAAAGTGAGAGTCACTTACACGATTTCCCTGAAAGCTTTTTAATACTCGGAATTGATTCGTTTCTACACTTGCATCCACTTGTTGAAAACTTTCTTGAAGCTTCTCTTCTATCTTATGAACAATTGGTTCAATGACTTCCCCATGCTGTAATAAATGAAACATTTGTATTCTCCTCTATTTCTGCATTCTTTGCTGGATGACGGACGCTAATTTTGAGTTATCAAAATAATAGCCTTTCACCGTATAGCTTTCTTCCTCTTCTGTAAAATCCAAATTCGTCAGGATTGTTTCCTGCTTCAATTGTGCGATTAATTTTCCTTCCGAAGAAGGGACAATAATATGGTACGGATCCATTTGCACTTTAATCAATGATTCGATCTTGTTTGTCAACCTCGTTATGTCTTCTTTATCGAGTGCGCTGATATGCAGCATCTCTTCATTATAAGCAGGCGTGAACCCCTCGGTGGTCTGATCCTTTTTATTATAGATCGTCAATACGGGAACTCCCTCTACACCTAACTCCTTCAGCAGTTTATCTACCGTCTTCTCATGATTAACATGGTCAGGACTCGAGCTGTCTACTACGTGTAAAATCAAATCTGCTTCTGTCACTTCCTCTAGTGTAGAGCGGAACGCCGCTACAAGGGAGGTCGGCAGGTCCTGGATGAATCCAACTGTATCTGTTAAAAGAGCGTTAAAACCGGATGGTAGCATCACTTTTCTAGTGGTCGGGTCGAGTGTGGCAAACAAGAGGTTCTCCTCAAAAGTCCCTGCTTCGGTCAAGCGATTGAAAATGGTGGATTTCCCAGCATTTGTATATCCAACCAACGAAAGCTGAAATGCTTGGTTCCGCTTTCGACGCTCACGGTATCGTTCACGGTGGCTGACGATGGAAGATAATTGTGTTTTGATATCCACTATTCTTCTATTTATATGTCTACGGTCCGACTCCAATTTCGTTTCACCGGGACCTCTAGTCCCAATTCCCCCTCCAAGCCTGGACAGTTCCACACCCTTCCCGCCAAGTCGAGGCAGAAGGTATTGAAGCTGAGCAAGTTCCACTTGGAGTTTACCTTCCTTTGATTTGGCACGTTGGGCAAAAATGTCCAAAATCAACTGGGTGCGATCTATAATTCTGGCATTCAGCACCTTGGAAAGGTTTCTGTTTTGGCTCGGTGCCAGTTCCCCATTGAATATAATGATTTCAGGCTCCAACTCTTCTTCAAGTTGAACAAGCTCTTCTATTTTCCCTTTTCCTATATATGTAGCAGGATGGACTCTTTCCCTCTTTTGTGTAAGCGTAACAAGAACTTCCCCATTGGCTGTTTTCGTCAGAGATGAAAGTTCATCCATTGAGTAAAAGAATGTTTGGTCATCATCTTTAGGGAGTTGACACCCTACCAGAATGACCCGTTCTTTATCTTTCTTTTGCGTTTCGTTCAAATGCGTAACCCCTTTTTCTATGTAGAATTAATGAAAGTTGAACAAGTTCCTATAATCATATCAAAATATATGCTTTTTCTCTATTAAATTCTTTAAAACTATTGCATTCCTACTGTTTTCTATATAAAATCAGGAAGGCTTAATGAATATGTTACTTGTAATAACGGAGTGATTGCATGACTTGGGAAGTATTCAGCATCATCGGCACCATCGCATTCGCAATAAGCGGGGCGATCGTCGCCATGGAAGAAGAGTATGACATACTCGGTGTTTATATATTAGGGATTGTGACAGCCTTTGGCGGAGGAGCCGTTCGGAATTTATTGATAGGGGTTCCTATCTCTGCACTTTGGGAGCAAGGCATGCTTTTTCAGGTAGCACTTGTTGCCATGACTGCGGTTTTCCTGTTTCCGAACAACCTGTTAAAGCATTGGCGGAAGTGGGGCAACTTTTTTGACGCCATCGGACTTGCCGCATTTGCCATTCAAGGGGCATTATATGCGACCGGAATGAATCATCCAATCAGTGCAGTGGTAGTGGCGGCAGTCCTTACAGGTAGTGGTGGTGGTATCATTCGCGACTTACTTGCAGGCAGAAAACCACTTGTCCTAAGAGCGGAAATTTATGCTGCATGGGCCATTCTCGCGGGACTAATCATCGCATTCGGCATCGCCAGTTCCCCAATTCATCTTTATATTCTATTTATAGGGATTGTCACTTTACGCGTCTTATCTTACACGTACAAATGGAGGTTGCCTAACCGAAGTTTACAAAATGCTGCTTAAATTTCCGGTGACTTTATATCCATTTTTTTCAGGAGGTGAATCTGCCTCCTATTTTTTTACGAATCTCACAGGTCGATTTTCCGTCCCTTCCAAGTAACATTCTTTTTGAAAAAGGTTTGGACACAAGAATAGCCAAACAACATAAAAAAGAATACTAAATGAAAAGGAAATAACAATGCGGTTAACCAACCGAAATTACCGATAACCGTAAGTGTTCTCTTCATATGCAAAGCGATTAACACATATCCAGTAAAATAAAGTTCTAAAGCAATTGCTTGATAGCTTGTGAGAAATGTCATCAATCCACCAAGCCATACACAAACCAACATCAAATACCAAATACTAGTTTTCGATGCACCTGATGCAAAACTTTTGCTCCAGCCGTTCCATAAGGAAACAAAACCTTCCGGATACATCCTCATTTCAATTGCACCCAATCCACTATAGCACCTTACTTTTCCACCATGCTTTTGAATCTGAAAACCAAACGCCATATTTTCCATTATTTCTCCCTGAATTGCTTGATGACCGCCATACTTAAAATAATCTTGGCGATGTATTAGTAGACACGGTCCGAATGCCCCCTTTGCCGGCAACCACTTTTGTAAAATATGAAAGGCGCCAAGGGATCCCATAACAACCAGATGAAAAAAGGACGATAAGCTTTCATATTTTTCTTTTATATTGTGATAAGGATGAACGGAAAGCACTTCCCCTTCTCCCTTGTATGCAGATAGCATATTTTCTAAGCCATTTTCTGAGATAATGGTGTCAGCATCTAAGAATAGTAAAACTTCTCCTTTTGCATGCAAAGCCCCGTTCCAACATCCAAAAGATTTTCCAAACCACCCGGCAGGAAGATCCTCTAATCTAAGTACACGTGCGCCAAATGTTTTTGCAACCTTTATTGTATCGTCGGTTGAGTGATCATCTACCACAATAATTTCTTTCACCTTACCGTGATACCTCTGCAGTGATTTTAATAAAACAGGAAGATTCCCCTCTTCATTTCTTGCAGGGATGATTACCGAAACCTTTTTCAAAAGAGAGGTCTTCTCTGACTTAAAGGACAAACTCGGAATATGATAAAACAGTACTCTCCCAAGTAATAATGTCACAATTAATATTAATACTGTCATTACAAACTCCTCCATATACATCTATTTTTGTTTGAAAATAGAAAAAAAGGGTAAAATGTAAAGTTGTATACACATATATATTACTTCTATCTACTAGACAGTCTAGTCAAACTTATTAGTTTTCATAAGGAGGAATAAGTATGAAAAAGAAAGTAGTAGTAATTGGTGGTGGTCTTGGTGGATTATCGGCTGCTATACGGCTATCTGCTGACGGTTACGATGTACATGTAATTGAAAAAGGAGAGCGTCTTGGAGGTAAGTTAAACATCCGTTCAGGCAAAGGATTTACTTTTGATACTGGTCCATCTATCCTGACGATGCCATGGGTGTTGGAACAATTGTTTGCAAGCGCCAAAAGGAATTTACATGATTATATTACCATTGAAAGAGTGGAGCCTCAATGGAGAACCTTCTTTGAAGACGGAACAAAAATAGATGTAACAAGTGACCTTCCTCAAATGTTGGAACAAATTAGAGAACACTCCGCTAAAGACGCAAACGGATTTTTTGAGTATTTGAATTATTGCAGCAAAATGTATGAATACAGCATGAAGAGTTTTTACAAAAAGAGCCTTTCAGGTTTAGGTGAACTTCGGGCCCTTCATAATTTGAAAGAACTAATTGGAATGGATCCGATGAAATCAATGGATCAAATTACAAAGAAATATTTTGAAGACAAACATCTCCAACAACTTTTTAACTTCATGATCATGTATATTGGTTCTTCTCCATATCATGCTCCAGCTGTACTGTCTCAATTAACGCATGTTCAACTCGGCCTTGGTATCTACTATGTAAAGGGTGGGATGTATAAAATCGCCGAAGCAATGCAGTCCCTCTTAGATGAACTGGGTGTTACTTACAGCTTAAATACCTCCGTTCGCAAAATTACTATGGATGGAAAAAAAGCGACCGGGATTATCACAGAGAATGGTGAAGAAATCTCTGCAGATCTGGTTGTTTCAAACCTTGAAGCAATCCCGACCTATAATACATTGTTAAAAGATATCCCGATGGCCAAAAAGGCTGCAGAGGATTTAGAAAAGTTCTCACCGACAGTTTCGGGGCTCGTTCTATTACTTGGCGTTAACAAAAAATATGACGAACTGGCACATCATAATTTCTTCTTCTCTGAAGACCCTGAGGTGGAATTCCACACAATCTTCAATGAAGGGAAGCCGGCAAATGATCCTACCATCTATATCGGAGTTTCTTCTAAAACGGACCCAAGCCAAGCGCCGCAAGGAAAAGATAATCTGTTTGTCCTCACCCACGTTCCTCCATTAAAACAAGGTGAGACATGGGATGAATACAAGGATATTTATCGCGAAAAAGTTCTTACTAAACTTGAAAGAATGGGGTTAGAGGGCTTATCTTCATCAATTGAGTTCGAATACTGTTTTACTCCTAACGATTTAATGAACCTATACGGAGCAAACGGAGGCTCCATTTATGGAGTAGTGACAGACCGCAAAAAGAATGGCGGATTTAAAATCCCTTGCAGAAGTAAACTACTTGATAATCTCTACTTTACCGGCGGCTCTACCCACCCAGGTGGCGGAGTGCCGATGGTGACACTGTCTGGCCAGTTAACTGCAGATGCCATTAACGAAGATTGGGAACAAGTTAATAAAAGTATTGGATAACTGAAAATAGCAGCCGTCTGGCTGCTATTTTTAATTTGGATATTTATTTCAGGAGAAGATCTCTCGCTTCAATCGTCATTAATTCATTTTTTTGAAAACTGTCATACATTAAAAGGCGCATCGCTTGAGTCCTTATTGATTTTTCCAAAACGTTTCTTATATAACGGCCATTGCTGAAAGCAGAAGGCAATAATACACTTTTCATATGATTGAGGTGCTCACGCATCTTCCATTCTGCTTCTTTACTCATGACATATTCACGTTCTTTCAGCATACGATGACAGATCTCCATCAACTCTTCCACTGAATAATCGGGAAAATCAACGATAATCGGAAAGCGGGAAATAAGACCAGGATTCGTCCGCAAAAAATCTTCCATCTCACGCTGATAACCTGCAAGTATCAAGATAAAGTCATGTTGCTTATCTTCCATATGTTTCACAAGGGTATCAATTGCTTCTTTCCCAAAATCCTTTTCTCCACCTCTTGCAAGAGAGTAAGCTTCATCTACAAACAATATGCCTCCTAATGCTTTTTTCACCAGATCTCTCGTCTTCTGAGCAGTATGACCAATATATTCCCCGACAAGGTCCGCTCTTTCCGCCTCAATCAGGTGTCCTTTTGAAAGAACATTCATGTCACAAAACAACTTACCAATCAACCTGGCAACAGTAGTCTTTCCTGTCCCAGGGTTTCCTTTGAACATCATATGAAGCACTTGTCTCTCTGTCTTCAACCCGAATTCTTCCCGCTTTTTATTCACATAAATCCAAGCATAGATTTCTTTAACTACTTTTTTCATTTCCTGTAATCCTACCAGTTCTCCCATTTCTCGCTCTATTTCCTGCAAGATTGCATGATTGGTAGGAGTAATTTGTTCCTCTAATGTATGAACATGGGTGACTCTCAACGGTTTTTTTTGTCCATTTAAGACGATATTAATCTTCCCATTCTGATTCTTCATTGGTTGATCCAAGATGTCCACCTCATTTCCACGCCAAAATCCGACATATCCTGATGCAGTACATTATTCCCTATACTAAATTCCTCTTAAATCTGCTCTTTTTCGATTCTCTTCTACAACTTTCATATATTTTCATTAAAATATTGACAAACTTGTCATATTATGCGCTTTCCCGAGAAATAATTACTGTTTTTCGAGCCTATTATTTCCGCAATAAAACAAATGGAGAGAAATTCTCCATTTATTAACTAAATATATGATGATAAGAGAGCTATATGTTTATTTTATGCAAAATAAAAAACCAGCATATAGCTGGTTTTAGGCTTCCGTTTCGATCTGCACATTCTTTGATGGAGAAAAAGTAGAGATGGCATGTTTATAAATCAACTGCTGCTTCCCTTCTGTTTCCAGGAGCACAGTGAAATTATCAAACCCTTTAATTAATCCGCGAAGTTGAAACCCATTCAGCAAAAATACCGTTACACTTGTTCCATCTTTTCTTAATTGGTTAAGAACCTGATCTTGGATATTAATCGATTGCTTCATTTTTTCGTCCTCCTCTTATCTCTATCTTCCTTACTTATTCGCTTCAAGTTGAAGCTTTCCTGCAATAAACGTAAAAATTTGTGATAACTTTTGATCAAAATCTCCATCCGTCATATCAAACCACGTGACATCCATTTTGTTCCGGAACCAGGTGAGCTGACGTTTGGCATACCTTCTTGAATTCTGCTTCAAATCTTCCATTGCCTGTTCTTTCGATACTTTCCCATCAAAGAATGCATATAATTCCTTATATCCAATAGCTTGAATGGACTGGCAATCACGTATGCCCTTGTCATAGAGGTTTCGTACTTCTTCCAACAGACCTTGATCTTCCATCATGTCCACCCTACGATTAATCCGATCGTACAACACGTCCCGTTCCATCGTAAGTCCAATAAGTGCAACTTCATATAATGGCTCATGTTGCTGTGTTTCTTGATACTCTGACATGGTTTTTCCTGTTGTATGGAAGATTTCCAATGCGCGAATCACCCGTCTCACATTATTGGGATGGATATTTGCTGCACTTTTCGGGTCAATTTCTGCGAGCTCAGCATGAAGCTTATCAAAACCTATCTCTTCACTTTTTTTCTCAAGACTATTACGGATCTCTTCGTCTTTCCCACTATCGGAAAAATGATAGTCAAATAAAACGGATTGGATGTATAGACCTGTCCCTCCAACAACAATAGGAAGATGACCCCGCGAGGCAATCTCATCGATCCGACTTCGGACATCTTGCTGGAATTCAGCAACTGAATAGGCGTCAGTTGGTTCCTTGATATCTATCAAGTAATGAGGAATACCTTGCATTTCCTCCCGTTTCACCTTAGCGGTACCGATATCCATGCCTTTGTATATCTGCATAGAATCCCCACTAATAATTTCTCCGTTTAATAACTTCGCCAATTCCACACTCGTTTTTGTCTTTCCGACTGCTGTCGGACCAATGATCACGATAACTTTCTGCTTCTCTCCCAACGTTCACTCACTCTCTCAATTAATCTTTATCACAAGATATCATTATACCCATTTCTGTATCGACTCAACCTTGTTGACAAAAAACTTTTTATTTTGGCTATTTTACATGACCCGTTTAAACATCTTTTCCAACTCATAGGACGAAAAATGAATGAGGATTGGTCTGCCATGAGGGCATGTAAAAGGATTTTCAGCCTCTCTCAACGTATTCAAGAGAGCAGAAATCTCATCCTGTCTCAAATGTTGATTCGCCTTGATGGCGGCTTTGCAGCTCATCATAATGGCTGCTTCTTCCCGCAAATCCGCAAGATTAATTCTTCTTTTGTCTTTTACCAGGTTAATCATTTCATCAATGGTTTCTCTTTCTTCCCCTTTAGGAAACCAAACTGGATGAGCTTTCACAATAAAAGTCTGATGGCCAAACGGCTCAAGCCAGATACCGACTTCCTCAAAAACTTCCAAATTTTCTTCCAGGAACAGATACTCCTCCATAGAACATTCGATAGTTAACGGAACCAGAAGCTCCTGCAGGTTCCTCTCTTCTCTTCCGAGTTTTTGATAAAAGTATTCATAATTGATCCGTTCTTGTGCAGCATGTTGGTCAATTAAATACAAGCCATTCTCATTCTGAGCCACAATATAGGTTCCATGCATCTGTCCAATTGGATAGAGAGCAGGAATCCGAGGCTCCCTTTTAGAAGTTTTCTCCCCTTCTCCCTGTGCAACTTCCTGCGGCAAAGAATGTTCAGCTTCCTCTTCTTCATTTTCGGCAAGAACATCAGAAACCCGGGGGATGAATTTCTCTTTTTCAGTATAGTCTTCTAACGGGATAGAAGGTTCATTCAGCAATGAAGCATTCTCTTTCCTTTCTACTACTTGGTTAAAAAGGGTTGGCTTTTCTTTTTTCACAGAGAAAGCCATCTCAGTCGGACGGCTCTGCTCCAAACTGAATGCTTCCTGAGTAGGCTTCACTTCCGTTGCGTAGCTCATTGGTTTTCTACTCACATTAGATGGAATCAACTGTTTATGCTGAAACTCTCCCTTAACGCCATCTGCAATCAGCCGGTATAGTTCATCTTCCTTGCTCAGTCTTACTTCCAACTTAGCTGGATGGACATTGACATCGACCAACAGAGGGTCCATATTCACTTCCAGATATACAATCGGAAACCTTCCAATAGGAAGTAAAGTGTGATATCCCTCCTGGATTGCCCTAACAACGGTATAATTTTTGACATATCGCCCATTTATTATGGTTGAAATATAGTTCTTGGAAGCTCGTGTCACTTCCGGCAAGGCGATATATCCTTTCACTTCAAAATCCAATGATTCAAACCGAATCGGAACCATTTTCTTTGCAATATTCATCCCATAGATTGCAGCGAGCACGTGCAAACTGTCTCCACTTCCGTTGGTAGCAAGCATCCTTTTCCCGTTATGACTAAGACGAAAGGAAATAGAAGGATGCGCCAAAGCAAGCCGGTTTACCATATCGGAAATGTTCCCAAGTTCCGTATGAATGGTTTTCATATACTTCAGACGTGCAGGAGTATTGAAAAACAGATGTTGGACAACAATATCTGTCCCTTTTCTACTGCTGGAAAGCTCATGCTTTGCTAGCACTCCACCTTTAAAGCTCAGATGAGTGCCTGGACCTTCCCCGGTGCTTGTCGTCATATCAAACAGGGATACAGACGCTATACTTGGTAGTGCCTCTCCCCTGAATCCAAGGGTCCTGATGCGGAACAGGTCATTTTCATTCTTTATTTTACTTGTCGCGTGACGTTGAAATGCAGTTAGGCAATCCTCCTGTTCTATGCCGTCTCCATTGTCTAGCACTCGGATTTTTGTTAGGCCGGCTTCTTCCAGCTCGATTTCAATAATGGTGGAATTGGCATCTATTGCGTTTTCCACCAGCTCTTTTACAACAGAAGCAGGTCGTTCCACCACTTCTCCTGCCGCGATTTTATTGGCCAGGCTTTCATCTAATTGGACGATTTTCCCCATTCTATTTCCTCCTCCCTTCTAGGCTTTGGTTTTCAATAGCTTTTGTATTTCGTATAGTTTGTTCAGCGCTTCAAGTGGTGTTGTATCCAACAATTCCATCTTTTTCAGTTTTTCAAGGGCTTGTTTCTCTCCCTTGGACTTTCTATCATTCTGCTTTTCCCCTTCATTTATTTCAAAGAAGGAAAGCTGTGTCAGGGGATCTTGTTCTTTGATCTCCACAGCCTCTTTTGTCGAAGCAGCTTCCATAAGGTCCGTTTTAGGTTGACTTTCCAGCTTTTCTAGGATACTTTGCGCTCTTTGGATAAGCTCCGCCGGCAATTCCGCCAACTCCGCTACATGAATTCCATAACTCTTATCTGCTGGGCCTTCTTTCATCTTATGAAGAAATACCACTTTTCCGTTTTGTTCCACGACACTGACATGGATGTTCCTGAGCTTGTCCAGTTCCTTATCCAAAGAGGTCAACTCATGATAGTGCGTGGAAAATAGAGTTTTTGCCCCAATCTTATCATGAATATATTCTATTAATGCTTGTGCGAGTGCCATCCCATCATAAGTGGATGTACCTCGTCCTATTTCATCAAAAAGAATCAGACTGTTCTGCGTTGCATACACAATGGCATTTCTTGCTTCGAGCATTTCGACCATAAATGTACTCTGACCGGAAATCAAGTCATCTGCAGCACCTATCCTCGTAAAAATTTGATCAAAAATAGGCAATGATGCTTCCTTTGCAGGAACAAAGCAGCCTATCTGAGCAAGAATAGCCGTCAATGCCACTTGGCGCATATACGTACTTTTACCTGACATGTTAGGACCAGTGATAAGCAACATTTCACTTTCCTTATCCATCCATGTATCATTTGGTACATACTCATTTGCATCCATCACTTTTTCTACGACAGGGTGACGTCCCTCTGTAATATAAACTTTTCTTTCCTCATTGAAAGTAGGTCTCGTATAGAACCTTTCTTCACTAATCGTAGCAAAGCATTGTAGTACATCGATTTCACTGACCGCTTTCGCAAGCTTTTGCAATCTTGGGATGAACGCCTTCACTTCTTCGCGTAATTTGAGGAACAGATCGTATTCTAAAGCGACAATCTTTTCTTCCGCCTCTAAAATCAGTGTTTCTTTTTCTTTTAACTCTTCTGTGATATAACGCTCTGCATTAGCAAGCGTCTGTTTTCTTTCATATCGACCTTCGGGAAGAGAAGAGATATTCGCTTTTGTTATTTCAATATAATAACCAAAAATCCGATTATAGCCTATTTTTAATGAACGAATCCCTGTCAGATCCCGCTCCCTTTTCTCCAATTCCGCTATCCAGGTCTTCCCATTACGTCTGGCATCCCTGTATTTATCAAGCTCCTCATGAAAGCCGTCCTTCATCATATTGCCTTCTTTAACAGATAAAGAGGGCTGTTCAATGAGACTGTCATGCAGCAGTGTTGTCAATTCTTCACATTCATCCATATTTTCCATAATGGTTGCATTGTCTATTGGAAGTTTTTCCACCATCGTTTTCAAATGAGGAATTTGGGAAAGGGACTTCCGTAATTGTACAAGGTCCCTTGCATTCACATTCCCGAATGCGACTCTCCCAGCCAATCTTTCCAAATCATAAACCTCTTTAAGTAACTCTCTTATCTCTTGTCTTGTAAAATACTCCTGTATGAGTGTTTCGACCATCTGATGGCGCTGCTCAATTTTCTTAGGACTGATCAGAGGTCTGTCCACCCATTGCTTTAACAGTCTGCCGCCCATTGCCGTCACAGTCTGATCCAGCAACCAGAGCAAGGATCCTTTCTTTCCTTTAGATCGGATAGTTTCCGTCAATTCGAGATTCCGCTTGGAGAAAAGATCTATTTTCATCGATTGATCCAGCTCAAAAAACCTCGCAGGCTGAAGATGATCCAAACTGCGTTTTTGGGTCCTTTTCAGATAATGCAAGAGCCTGCCTACTGTAATTAGCAGCTTTTCTTGTTCTAAATTGTCTACAATGGGATGGAATTCATGCGGTATATCTACGGATTCCTCATGGGAGCATGTAACAACCATTCTTTCCCGTATCATTTGTAAAGGATCCAAAGGGAATTGCTCCGAAACAACAATTTCCTTTGCCCCGATGGAATACACTTCATTCACCAGCTGCTGCAGTGGACCAGAAATAATGGTCGTATGTAATTCACCTGTGGAAAGGTCGGCATATGCAAGTCCAAAGGTTTTATCCTCGAAATGGGTGACAGAAGTCAAAAAGTTGTTCTGTTTATCAGAAAGACCTTTTGTTTCCATAACCGTTCCCGGAGTAATTAACTGGACTACTTCCCTTTTTACGACCCCTTTTGCCTGTTTCGGGTCCTCCACCTGTTCACAAATAGCCACTTTGTAGCCTTTTTCAATTAGTTGATCTATATAATTAGGAGCCGAATGGTAGGGGACACCGCACATCGGTATTCTTTCTTTACCTCCACCGTCCCGGCTAGTTAATGTAATTTCAAGTACTTGGGATGCTTTGGTTGCATCCTCAAAAAACATCTCGTAAAAGTCGCCAAGGCGAAAAAATAAAAAGGCATCTTGATAGTCTGCCTTCACTCGTAAGTATTGCTGTATCATAGGCGTATAAGAAGCCATCAAAAATCCCCCAACTATTGTTTTTTGCTGCTTTATTATATCATATTTTGCCGGATTGAGGTGAGCGGGGAAAAGGCGCCAAAAACAAAAAACCAGGAAGCACTCCCGCTTCCCAGTTTTCTTCTTATTCCTCGTATCCGTCGACGATAAAGTCAGGGTTGAGATCTTCAAACTCATCTTCATCTACATCCCAGTCTGTATCGTCCGCTAATGTGTCCGGATGCACTTCTACCGTGACTTTCGTTTCCCCGATAATTTCTGTCAGGAACTCCCTCTCTACCTGTACATTGATCTTAGAGCCAGAGTCATCAATACTTGCTTCTAAGCAATTTGGTTGCTGAAGGACGCGAGCAATAACTTCGTGGTCATCCCCAAGACTGTTGTCATCTTTATATTTCAGTCTAACAACATCTTTGTAGGAAACTGTTTCTGTTACTACTTCCGTTTTCGTATTATCGCTGTAAGAAAACCAAACATTAAGGTCATAACGGCCTTTCACTTCTACCGTATCATCCACTTTGTTCGCATCATACGTATGGTTAATGACCCAGCATCCTAGAATGCTCGTAGGACGATGCGAGGGACTTATCGTATGTTTGGATTGCGTAAACTTTCTACCCTTGCCGGTTACTGCTCTTGTGATAATTTCTCTGTATTCAGACATGCGAGCATACACCCTCCTCATTACAATCTTCATTTCATCCTATGCGGTTTAAATGACAATTGTGTTTTCCTTGAATCTAAAACGGAACAAGATGATTTCTTACACATTAACGTATAGTTCATTGTATGCAAGCTTTTCTGGATATGTGCCTATTTTTTGAAAAAATCAAGACGGAGCAGTAACGGGCTATTGGATTTAGACGCAAAAAAACCGGGCTGAACCGCCCGGTTTTTGAAAACTAATAAATTTAGTTGTTTGGTTAACGCCGCTGTTGCTTTCCGCAAATGGCTGCGCTTTCCGCGGGGCGACCTTGAGCCTCCTCGGCAAGCCTGCGGGGTCTCAAGATTGTCGCTATTCCCCCGCAGGAGTCTACGCCATTTGCTCCAATCCACAGCTGAAAATTACGTGAACGAAAAGCTAATGCTTTTTAGATAGCTAAATTAAATGGCTATTCGTTAACCTTTAGATGAATGAAGTCATCTTGTTGATTGGAGTGGAAGGCGCGCAGACGCCCGCGGGAGGAAGGGACAGGTGAGACCTCTGAAGCGTTGTGAGGAGGCTCAAGGACCGCCCGCAGGCAAGCGAAGCGCCTGGAACGGAAATCAACCGTATAATAAACTATCTTATTAAAGGCTGTTTTCGTAAACTTTGTTGCTTTTTCGAATATTTAAGCCAACCCTAATATTCCTTGCTATCGTGCTCTTTTTCCGGCTATCCAGATAGATTTTATGCCTGCCTTAGAGTCTATATGCGATAAAAAGTCCAATTGCCGACTTTTTACTATGAATAGCAACAATCTTTGAGAAAAGAGCCTATTAAAAAAACAGTATGGATTTTTCATCCATACTGTGTGACTATGGGCAAACTCTCGTTAAGGAATTAAGAGCAACTTCCGCCATAAGTCGTGTTTTTTACATAGGATCCAGTTTCTCCACGTAGTACGTCCCCGCCAGTTGCAACGATGATTTCATCTGTTACTGTTTTGGAAATGTAAGAAGAAACTAGTTGTAAAAGGTCATTCACATTTGATTGGGAAGTTTTGAACTCCTGTACAATCGGAATCTCATCCAATTCTGCCAGAATAGCGTCCAATTTCGCTTCTGTTTTCTTTAAGGCTTCCGTTTTTCCGTAGTGTTGGAAATTAACAGCCTGTTTTTGCAAACTCTTCACACTCGCAACCATTTCTTTAATCTTTTGATTTTCATTGATTTGTGCTTCTGCACGTTGGAAGTATTCCACTTCTTCTGTATCTGCTATCATTTGTGCCAATTCTTTTGCTCTTTCTACTATGTCTGCTCTTGTATATTTCGCCATTTTTTATACCTCCAGTGCTTCTTCTGCTACTTCTTCCGCCAGTTCTCCATCCAATGTCCAAGTTTTAGCTTTTACAACTTTCACTTTGACCATTTTACCGATGACAGATTTTGGTGCTCTAAAGTTAACTAGTTTACTTTTATCTGTATATCCAGCAAGTACTTCCGGATTTTTCTTACTTTCCCCTTCAACCAACACTTCCACAATCTGACCTTCATATTCTTTTAATTTCTTTGCAGAAATTTCATTGACCAGTGCATTCAAGCGTTGAAGACGGTCTTTCTTCACTTCCATTGGTACATTATCCACCATTTTCGCAGCAGGTGTTCCCTCACGAGGTGAATAGATGAACGTATATGCCGTATCAAATTCCACTTCACGGTAGAGTGACATCGTTTCTTCAAACTGCTCCTCCGTTTCGTTAGGGAATCCAACAATGATATCGGTGGTCAGGGAAGCGTTTGGCATTGCCGTTTTTATTTTCCCGACAAGCTCAAGATAGCGTTCTCTATCATACTTACGTGCCATCAGCTTCAAGACTTCCGAACTGCCCGATTGAACAGGAAGATGAATGTGGTCCAGCAGGTTGCCGCCTTTGGCCAAGACTTCCACCAAACGATCGTCAAAATCTCTTGGGTGACTTGTTGTAAATCGGATACGAGGGATATCGATTTTGCGGATTTCATCCATCAGATCCCCAAGACCATATTTCATATCTTCAAAATCTTTTCCGTATGCGTTTACGTTTTGTCCAAGCAAGGTAATCTCTTTATACCCTTGTGCTGCCAAGTGGCGAACTTCCTGGATGATATCCTCTGGACGTCTGCTTCTCTCTTTCCCACGGGTGTAAGGGACAATACAGTACGTACAGAACTTATCACAGCCGTACATGATGTTCACCCACGCCTTGATTTCACCTTTGCGGTTTTTTGGGAGGTTTTCAATGACATCCCCTTCTTTAGACCAAACTTCAATGACCATTTCTTTGGACATATAAGCGTCCTTTAAAATGTTAGGAAGGCGGTGAATGTTATGGGTACCGAAAATCATGTCCACTTGCTGATAGGTTTTTAGAATCTTGTTAACCACTGATTCTTCTTGCGACATACAGCCGCAAACGCCAATAAGAAGACCAGGTCTTGATTTTTTCAAGGTTTTTAAATGACCAAGTTCACCGAACACCTTGTTCTCCGCATTTTCACGGATTGCACAGGTATTTAATAGGATCACATCGGCGTCGTTCACTGTATATGTCGCTTCATAGCCTAAAGCAAGGAATATCCCGGCCATAACTTCTGTGTCATGTTCATTCATCTGACAGCCATACGTACGTATATAAAATTTCTTTCCATCCCCAAGACCTTGAAATTCTTCGGAAATGGAAAAGTCTTGATAAGCAACTTCTTCTTTTCCGCGTTTTTTCGCATCTTTTAGGGAAGGTGGTACATAAACAGACTCAAAGTATTTGCTGAAATCCTTCTCGGATTTTTTGTCCGATGAATTTCCTGCAACTACTTGTCCTGCTTCCACTCTTTGTTTCTCATTCATTGTGTTAACTCCTTTCCAGAAAAGTAGAGCGCATAAAACCCTACACATTAACATAGTATATTATTTTATGGCTTCTTAAACAATAATTATGGAGAAGATTACATAAATCTACATATTTATAACACAACAAGAGAGACACTCCTTCATGTGTCTCTCTTGTTTGTAAGGTCTATTAGGAGATAATCCCTAGCTCTTTCCCGGCTTTTTCAAAAATATCCAATGCCTCTTGAAGCTCTTCTTTTGAGTGCTGAGCTGTCACGATGGTACGAACGCGTGCCATCCCTTTAGCTACCGTTGGGAATGCGATACCTTGTGCAAAGACGCCGTATTCCAACAATTTATCAGAGAACTTATGAGATAGCGCTTCGTCTCCAACAATAACCGGAGTGACAGGTGTTTGGCTGTCCCCAGTGTCAAAACCAAGTTTCAACAAACCATCTTTGAAGAATTTCGCGTTATCCCAAAGTTTTTCAATCAATTCCGGTTCTTCTAAAAGTACTTGAATCGCTTCATCACATGCAGCTGTAACTGCTGGTGGATGAGAAGTACTGAATAAGAACGGACGGCCTTTATGGATTAGATAATCAATTAAAGAACGGGAACTTGCCACGTATCCTCCAAGAACTCCAATTGCTTTACTTAATGTACCAACTTGAATGTGTACACGTCCATCCAAACCGAAATGATTCACCGTACCGCGGCCATTCTCACCAAGTACACCGGAAGCATGGGCATCATCCACCATGACAAGTGCGTCATACTTTTCAGCTAGTTCCACAATTTTATCAAGTGGTGCGATGTTACCGTCCATGGAGAATACTCCATCTGTTACGATAAGACGCTTGCGGTAATCACCTGACTCTTTTAATGCACGCTCCAAGTCTTCCATGTCCACATGCTTGTACACTTTACGTGCAGACTTTGTAAGACGGATGCCATCAATGATGGATGCATGGTTCAACGCATCAGAAATTACCACATCTTCCGGAGAAAGAATGGCAGAAAGTACACCCTGGTTCGTTGTAAAACCGGATTGGAAAACAAGGGAAGCTTCTGTATGCTTGAATTTCGCCAGCTTTTCTTCCAGTTGTTCATGCATCGTAAAAGTTCCAGCAATGGTACGAACAGATCCTGTACCTGCTCCGTATTTTTCTACCGCTTCCAAAGCCGCTTTCACTAGGCGAGGGTGTGTTGTCAAGCCTAGGTAGTTGTTGGATGAAAGCTGAATCACTTCTTTCCCGTTAATAACAACTTTGGAGCCTTGATCAGATTCCAAAGGTACTAATTTACGAAAAGTACCCTCTTCTTTCATTTGATCTAATTCTTCTTGTAAGTATTCAAAACCCTTCATATTAACCCCTCCTATTATCTTTTATGGGTGTAAAACAACTTTACCACATTGACCGGAAATCATTAAATCAAAGCCTTTTTCGAAATCTTCAAGTGGGAAATGATGCGTGATCATCGGTTTCACGTCCACTTGACCTGATTTAAGAAGACTTGATACCTGTTGCCATGTAGAATACATTTTCCGTCCCGTAATACCTTGTACAGTAACCCCTTTGAACACGATATCATTTGTGATATCCAATTCTACCGGTCTAACAGGCAGACTAAGGATGGAGACTCTGCCGCCATTTGTGATCATTTTGAAACCTTGGTTCATCGCAATTGGATGACCGGACATTTCACATACTACTTCTACGCCATGTCCTTCCGTCAGTTTCATTACTTCTTCAACAGGGTTTGCTTCTTTTGCATTGATAACAGTAGTCGCACCCATTTTTGTAGCTAAGTCTAAGCGATACTCGTTCAAATCAATAGCAATCACTTGAGAAGCACCGGCTGCTTTGGCAACTCCAACCGCCATAATTCCAATTGGTCCACAACCAATAACGGCAACAGATTTTCCTGTTACATCACCAGCAAGAACCGTATGAACGGCATTTCCCATCGGCTCTTGTACTGATGCCACATCATAAGGCATATCCTTAGGGTTCTTCCAGACATTGACCGCAGGGAGTGCTACATACTCTGCAAAACAACCTTGCGTGTCTACCCCGATAATTTTCGTATCTTTACAGATGTGATAGTCTCCTGTCAGACATTGTGGACACTTGTAGCAAACAATATGCGTTTCTGCAGAAACCTGGTCGCCCAATTGAACATTTGTCACTTTGTCGCCTACTTCTACAATTTCACCCGCAAATTCATGCCCGAATGCGTATGGAGGATTTACTCTGCTTTGGGACCATTCATCCCATGTATAAATATGCACATCTGTCCCGCAGATAGATGTAGCTTTTACTTTTATCAAAACTTCGTCATCTTTAATTTGTGGTATATCTATCATTTGAAGTTCTGCACCATATCCACGATGATGCTTCACAATCGCCTTCATTTTTCCATTCACAGAGAACACTCCCTCATAAATATAAAACTAATAATCATGAATACTAGTAAGAGTGTAACATCTATAAGGGTTTGTGTAAACCTAGTTGTCCACTGGGTACGGACAACTGCTTATGTCAGATAAAAAAATCAAGTTTTTTTAAAGTTTTTTCGTAAGCGTTTACATTTTGCGTATTTTAAAAAAGAAAGCCCCGGCTGTTAAGCCAGGACTTCCCAATATTACATAAATTCTTTTATTAATTCGTTAAATTGTGTTTCATCCAGCTGAAGGTCCGCTTTTGCTAGAGGCTCTTCACTGTAGTTATGCACTAGATCTTGATAGGATTGCTGATCTTTGTTCTGGTAGATCAGACCTGTTACAAGTCCATTGTGCTCCATTAGCGTTTGCATGGCAGATACTTTATTGTGAGCGTCATATCCTTCAATTTCAGCCAACTTTGTCAGGTTCTCTTTGAACCAGTCATATGTGTTCACTTTGTTATATGTTACACATGGACTGAAAACGTTGATTAATGAGAATCCTTTATGGTTGATTCCTTGTTCAATCAAGGAAGTAAGATCTTTTAGGTCTGTAGAGAAGCTTTGCGCCACAAACGTAGCACCAGCTGTTAACGCCATCTCCATCACCGATAATGAAGACTCAATGGATCCTTGAGGTGTTGACTTCGTCTTAAAGCCCACTTCACTACGCGGTGACGTTTGTCCTTTAGTCAGCCCATAGATTTGGTTATCCATTACAATATATGTAACATCAATGTTACGACGAATTGCATGAATAGTATGTCCGAGTCCAATGGCAAATCCATCTCCGTCACCACCTGAAGCGATAACCGTTAGGTCCTTGTTCGCCATTTTCACACCTTGTGCAATTGGTAGAGAGCGTCCATGGATACCGTGGAAACCATATGAGTTGATATAACCAGAAATACGGCCAGAACAACCGATACCGGAGACAACTGCAAGGTTTTCAGGCTCTAATCCAACATTTGCGGCAGCACGTTGGATGGCAGCTTGTACAGAGAAGTCTCCGCAACCTGGACACCAGTTAGGTTTTACATTATTACGAAAATCTTTGAACGTTGCCATTTATAACAACTCCTTGCATTTTGTGTGGATTTCTTTCGGTAGGAATGGATCTCCATCATACTTCAAGAGGCTACTGATTTTTTCGTGCTCGCCGACATTCATTTTCAAGATGCTTGCAAGCTGACCTGTAGCATTATATTCCACAACAATTACTTTTTTCGCCGCTTTTACAAGAGGTGCCATTTCATCTGTCGGGAACGGATGTATCAGGCGGATTTGCGCATGGTTGGCCTTAATGCCGTCCAGTTCCAGTCTTTCCATCGCTTCTTCAATGGTTCCGCGAGTTGAGTTGAATCCAACTAGTAATACATCTGCTTCTTCATGCTTTGCATTCACATGTACAGGTGTATTGAATTTAAGGTTATTTAATTTTCTTAGTCGCTTGTCCATTTGTGCCTGACGGTTCGCAGCAACTTCGGAAGGCTTCCCAGTCTCTTCATGCTCAACCCCTGTTACATGGTGAATACCGTTTTTCATACCTGGGATGACACGAGGCGAAACGCCGTCTTCCGTTACTTCATAACGTTTGAAGTAAGCTTTATCATCAGGAGCTGGAATTTCTTGGTTGATATCCAACTTACCACGTCTAATTTCTATGTTTTTGTAATCCAATGCTTCTACAGATTGCTTTCCTAGAGATAATTGCAGGTCAGTCAAGAGAATAACCGGTACTTGATACTCTTCTGCAATGTTAAATGCTTCAATAGTGTCGTAGAAAGCCTCTTGGACAGTACTCGGTGCCATAACCACTTTTGGTATTTCTCCATGTGTACCATAGATCATAGCCATAAGGTCTGACTGTTCAATCTTTGTCGGTAACCCAGTACTTGGACCACCACGTTGTGTATCTACTACTACTAGTGGGGTTTCCGTCATACCGGACAGTCCGATTGCTTCCATCATAAGAGATAGTCCAGGTCCTGCTGATGCAGTCAATGTACGGACACCTGCATAGTTGGCGCCGATAGCCATTGTACATGCCGCAATTTCATCTTCCGTCTGGATGACAGTACCACCGAATTTAGGAAGTTTTTTAATAAGATACTCCATGATTTCAGAAGCAGGCGTGATAGGATATGCCGGCATGAAGCGAGAACCTGCTGCCACTGCACCTAAAGCGATGGCGTCATTACCAATCATGAATAGACGTTTGTTGCCGTCCGCTTTTGCAAGTTGCATCGTTTCCACGTTTTCAGCTTGCTCTTTTACAAACTGAACACCTGCTCGGATTGCCTCCATGTTTTTCTCAACGATGGATTCCCCTTTACGTCCAAATATTTCTTGAACAACTTCACGGAAGGATTCCGCGTCCAAATCAAGAATAGCACTTGACGCTCCCACTGCCACCATGTTCTTCATTAATGAAGTACCTAGTTCTGTCGCAATTTCCGTAAATGGAACCGCATATAATGTAGCCTTCCCATCTTCCGGAATGCTAGGTTTGAATTTAGCATCCGCAATTACCACGCCGCCTTGACGCAATTCATGATAGTTAACATCGATAGTCTCTTGGTCGAACGCTACTAATATATCAAGGTCGTCAGAGATCGAACGGACCTGAGTAGTACTCACACGAATTTTGTTGTTCGTATGTCCACCTTTAATGCGTGAAGAGAAATGGCGATAGCCATATAAGTAATAACCTAAACGATTTAATGCGATGGAGAAAATTTCACCAGTACTTTCAATACCTTCCCCTTGTTGCCCTCCAACTTTCCATGAAAGTTGATTGATCATGTGCCTTACACCCCTTTAATTACGTTCGTTGTCAGAATTTTTTACAATATTTATTGTAGCACTATTCCCATCATATAACTAGAAATTACCTATTATATATTAAAAAATGACACGGGAAAACCGCTGGATATGTACTAAACGCTTTCATTGTAGACCTATTTTTTTAAAAATACAAGTCTTTGAATAAATTTCTTTCGAAAAATTTGGATATTTTAGCAGTGCAGTAAAACCCTATGAACAACCGTATATTTACACTGTCATCGTGGGAATCTGGAATAGAAATTTTCAAACAAAAACCCTTTTACTTCTGTTTCAGAATAGTATTTTAATAAACTATTCACTAAATTGGAATACTCCTCATACCTTCCAAGGTCAGCAACCGTGTGCTCTATTCCATCAAAGTCTGAACCAAAGCCAATATGATTCACTGCTCCAAGGGTACAATAATGTTCTACATGCCTAATTACATCGCTTATCTTAGTCTCTTGACCCGCTGATAGAAATTGAGGCACAAAAGTTACACCAATAGCAGCATTCTTCTGAATAAGTGCCTGTATCTGATCATTTGATAGATTTCTTGGATTTGAACACAATGCTTTACAGTTGGAATGGGAAGCAATCACATAATCGCCAATTTCCATCACGTCCCAAAAACCCTTAACAGATAGGTGAGACACATCGGTCCAAATAAAATGGTCATTGTTCATCCTGACAACTTCCCGACCAAAAGATGATAAGCCCGCTCCTCGTTCTTCCAGGATACCATCTGCCACAGCATTTGCGTGATTCCAGGTCAAACCGACGGAAGTGACCCCGAGCCGATAAAAGGTACGTAACTTTTCCAAATCATCACCAATAGCGTCACAGCCTTCCAATGTCAAGAGGGCGCCGATCTGACCTTGCTTTAAATCAGAAATTTCCTTTTTGGTTGTTACAAGTTTCATATTAGGAAACCTTCGCAATATCTTCTCATAAAAAAGATCTATCATTTCCAATGCCACATGAAAAGCAGATTCCTTTCTCACTTTCTCTGGCACATATACGGCAAAACATTGTACTTTTGCATCAGCCTGCTTTAATCCATCCCAGGTTACGTGCAATTCTTCGCTATCTTTAAAGGATAATACCCTGTTTTCCCACATTTTCCATAACACATCACAATGCGCATCAAATATCCTCAAAATCATTCCCTCCACTACTTTCTTACCATATGGTTGTTTTCCTATACCCTTTTACTTTACTTGTTTAAGGTTCTCGTGAAAACAAATAGGCATTAATTTTAAAAAATAAATAAACCTGTTTGCTATAACAAGCAAACAGGCTTTGTAAGAAACTATTTTCATTTTTATCTTGGTTCAACTATTAGCTTGATTGCCGTTCTTTCTTCTCCGTCAATCAAAATATCCGTAAAAGCCGGGATACAGATTAAATCCACTCCACTTGGTGCTACGAACCCTCGTGCAATGGCCACTGCCTTTACAGCTTGATTAAGCGCACCAGCACCTATCGCTTGGATTTCTGCACCTCCACGCTCTCTTAAAACCCCTGCTAAAGCCCCTGCTACCGAATTTGGATTTGACTTAGCTGAAACCTTTAATATTTCCATTTCTAGCTCCTCCTTAACATTTACAGTATATGATGAAAGATCCATAGATGAATGAATTGTTAATAATTTCATTCCTACTATATTCAGGAGAAGCCCGATGTATTCCTCGTGTTGTCACATGAACGTCTAAATATTCAAACTATATAACGGTTGGTTTAAAAATTCGAAAAAGCAACAAAGTGTTGAAAACAGCCTTAATCAAAGAAAGGGTGGTCTTCGTTTATCATTAGCGGTTTAATTTTTTTTGCTTTGCCGGTTTTCATGTCCACATCTATAAGGACACCGTTTAGCTGCGATCTTCCTTCCGTCACTTCAAACCTTACAGGAAGGGCAGTTGTGAAGCGCTTAAGCACTGCTTCTTTTTCGACTCCTAATATACCGTCATAAGGACCGGTCATCCCTACGTCCGTAATATAGGCGGTACCTTCAGGGAGAATGCGATAATCACTTGTCTGCACATGAGTATGTGTCCCGACTACACCAGTCACTCTTCCATCCAGATACCAGCCGATTGCTTGTTTTTCACTTGTAGCTTCTGCATGAAAGTCAACAAAAATGAACGGTGTACGTTTTTTGGCTTCCTCCACCAGTTCGTCTACTTTATTAAAAGGACAATCTATCGGCGGAAGAAATGTACGACCTTGCAGATTAATGACTGCAAGCTCCTTCCCTTCAAAAGGTAGGTATGCGATCCCTTTCCCCGGGTTCGAAGTCGGGAAATTAGCAGGGCGAATCATATGTTTGGCACCATCTATGAATTCAAATATCTCCCTGTTATCCCATGTATGATTTCCAAGAGTTACAAGATTGGCACCGGCTTTTAAAAAGCCCTGATAAATTTTTTCAGTGATACCTTTTCCTCCTGCTGCATTTTCCCCATTAACGATGGTTACAGCTGGTTTATACTTACTTTTCAATTTAGGTAGGTATTCACTCACCATTTTTCTTCCTGGTGATCCTACTACATCTCCAATAAATAAAATTCTCACGTTCACTAATCCCTTCTAACTATCATTTTCATATTTAAGTGTTACATATGTAAGCGGAGGATGCAAATAAACGATGTACTATCCATATTATAATGGATATTCTATTTAACTCCTGTAGATTTCCGTTCCAGGTGTTCGCTTTCCTAGGGGCGGTGCTTGAGCCTCCTCGTTTCACTGCGGGGTCTCAAGCTACCGCTATCTCCCTTAGGAGTCTCACACCTTGCACTTCAATCTACAGGGAATAATTATTATACGTTTCGTTTTTTTAATACGGTATTAGACAAAAAAAATAAAGCGGTGCAAGCACCACTTTATTTTGCATACTCTACGGCTCTTGTTTCACGAATCACCGTCACTTTGATATGTCCTGGATAATCCAGTTCTTCTTCAATGCGTTTTCTGATATCCCGTGCCAATCGATGAGCTTCCAGATCGTCGATGCTATCAGGTTTGACCATGATACGCACTTCACGACCAGCTTGGATGGCAAAGGATTTCTCTACACCTTCATAGCTTTCTGAAATCTCTTCCAGTTTTTCAAGTCTGCGGATGTAGTTTTCCAACGTTTCACTTCGAGCTCCTGGTCTTGCGGCAGAAAGTGCATCTGCTGCAGCAACCAAGACCGCGATGATGGAAGTCGGCTCCGTATCACCATGGTGGGAAGCTATACTGTTAATGACAACAGGATGCTCTTTGTACTTAGTAGCCAATTCTACACCAATTTCCACATGGCTTCCTTCCACTTCATGGTCAACAGCCTTTCCGATATCGTGCAATAGTCCAGCGCGTCGAGCTAGTGTTTCATCTTCACCTAGCTCAGCGGCCATAAGACCTGATAGGAATGCTACTTCCATGGAGTGTTTTAGAACATTTTGTCCGTAACTTGTACGGAATTTCAAACGTCCCAAGATTTTGATAAGATCTGGATGTAAACCATGCACACCTACTTCAAAAGTAGTCTGTTCACCCATTTCACGAATGTACTCATCCACTTCACGTCTTGATTTTTCAACCATTTCCTCAATTCGTGCAGGGTGAATACGTCCATCTTGGACCAGCTTATCTAAAGCGATGCGTGCAGTTTCACGTCTGATTGGATCAAACCCTGATAAAATAACTGCCTCTGGTGTATCATCAATAATTAAATCAATACCAGTATGTGTTTCAAGGGTACGAATATTACGACCTTCACGACCGATGATTCGACCTTTCATTTCATCATTAGGTAAGTTAACGACGGATACTGTTGTTTCAGCCACATGGTCAGCGGCACAACGCTGTACGGCTAATGAGAGAATCTCCCTTGCCTTTTTATCCGCATCTTCCTTTGCTCTGTTTTCACTTTCTTTAACCATCAGAGCAATGTCGTGGGATAATTCGTTCTCAACACGATCCAAAATGATATTCTTGGCTTCTTCTCGTGTCAATGCTGAAATGCGTTCCAGCTCTTCCTGCTGTTTGCGCACCATATCATCCACTTTGCTTTCTAATTCTTCAATATGCTGTTGTCTATCGTTTAAAGAATCTTCACGCCTTTCTAATGCAACTTCACGTTTATCAAGCGATTCATCTTTTCGATCAAGATTCTCTTCTTTTTGCATTAAACGATTTTCTTGTTTTTGCAGTTCGCTTCTACGGTCTCGAATATCACGTTCAGCTTCAGTTCGAAGTTTGTGAATTTCGTCCTTCGCTTCCAAAAGAGCTTCCTTTTTAAGCGATTCAGCTTCGCGTCTGGAATCTTCCACGATCTGATCCGCGACACTTCTCGCGCCAGCAATCTTTTGTTCGGCTATGGATTTACGAACATAAAAGCCAACAACTACACCGACGATTAGGGCAAGCAAAGCGGAGATAATAATTGGCATATAATCCATCATTACACCTCCTCTTGCTATGAACTTTTTTCTTGCTAGATTTCATTGTCGGCATGTACATTGTAACAATTTGTGTCAACATACAGCTCAAGGGCTTTTGCTTTTTTATAGCTCTAAAATTCTAACAAAATGTAAATTATACATACTAATTGTAAATCTGCGAAAAATTATTGTCAAGCCTGTCCTGGTAAGGATATAGCCTTTTTGGTAAACTAATCCTGTTTTTGATGATTTTTTTAGGGATTTGGGTGGATTAAATTATAATGAAGACCCTGTAATAATGTACAGGGCCTAGGTGGGACGTATTAGAAATCTAATTCTTCTTGATCTATTTCTTCTTCCGCAGGAGCGTTTACATCTTTATCTAATCCGTGGTGATCACGGATTTGTTGGTGTATCTCTTTTAAGATATCCTTGTTTTCTTTAAGGTACTGTTTCGCATTTTCGCGACCTTGCCCTAATCTTTCTTCATTGTATGAGTACCATGAACCACTTTTTTGGACAATATCCAAATCGGACCCCATATCAATTACTTCTCCTTCTCTGGAGATCCCTTCTCCATACATGATATCCACTTCCGCTACCTTAAATGGAGGGGCAATTTTATTTTTTACAACTTTAATCTTGGTTTTATTTCCGACAATATCATGCCCTTGTTTCAATTGCTCAGCACGACGCACTTCTAGACGGACAGAAGAGTAGAATTTTAGCGCACGGCCACCAGGAGTAGTTTCAGGGTTACCAAACATTACTCCAACTTTTTCACGAATCTGGTTGATGAATATGGCAATGGTTTTTGATTTGTTGATGGCACCTGAAAGCTTACGAAGTGCTTGGGACATAAGACGTGCCTGAAGACCGACATGGGAATCACCCATTTCCCCTTCGATTTCCGCTTTCGGCACTAGAGCCGCTACAGAGTCGACCACGATGATATCAACTGCACCACTTCTTACAAGTGCTTCTGCGATTTCTAATGCTTGCTCACCAGTATCCGGTTGGGATAAAAGAAGTTCATCAATGTTTACACCAAGCTTTTGGGCATAAACAGGGTCCAAAGCGTGCTCTGCATCAATAAATGCAGCCTGTCCACCTTGTTGTTGTACTTCAGCAATAGCATGTAGTGCAACAGTTGTTTTACCGGAAGATTCAGGTCCATATATTTCTACTACTCTTCCTCGTGGATATCCACCGGCACCTAAAGCAACATCCAATGCCAAAGATCCACTTGGAATAGTAGAGATTCTACTTTCGGTCTGTTCCCCCAACTTCATGATGGAACCTTTACCAAATTGCTTTTCTATCTGTTTTAACGCCATATCTAATGCAGCTTTACGATCACTCACACAATTTCCTCCTCATATCTATTAAACTAAATGAATAGTATCTATTAACTACTCTAACTATACCCTTTTTCAATTCGTTTGGCAACTAAAAAACGAACATCCATTCGGTTTTTTTATAGATGTAAATAAGGGCAAAGTGATGTTTTTATTCTAAGGGGAAAAGTTAATTTTAAGGGTTAGATTTGGGTGAAAAAAGAAAATTACTGTTTTTTGAATTATTTTCGGGGGCAGGGAGGGTGAACTTTCCATTCTTTGACCGAACCAAATAAAAAGTAGTTGAAGTTCCCCTCAACTACTTAAACAATTCTTTCAGTAGATAGTGACAGCCATATTTAGCTGTTCTATGTCTTATGCCATCTCTTGTTCCTGCTAAATGAATTTTATGAACGGTAGTTTCTCCGTTTGGAAGAGCTATCCCGATGAACACGGTGCCAACAGGTTGATTATCCATTGTGCCTGGGCCTGCAACCCCTGTGAAACTGATACCTATGTCCGTTTGCAGTAATTTCTTCACGCCGATTGCCATTTCTTTTGCAGCCTGCTCACTTACTGCTCCATCATTTTCAAGTGTTTGTTTTTTCACACCAAGAACATTTTCCTTCACACTGTTAGTATAGCTGACAACAGCACCTTCAATTACTTCTGAAGCACCCGTAAAGCTTGTCATGCGCTCAGAGAATAACCCTCCAGTCAGACTCTCCGCACTGCTCAGCGTGTATTTGGATTCTTGTATCTTTTCAAAAAGAACGGAGTAGATGGTATCTTCATCATATCCGAAGAAAAAATCTCCGACTATATTCAAAATTTCCTTTTCTGATTGTTCAATAAGGCGGTTAGCCTCTTCGTAGGAATGGTGCTTTGCAGTAAGTCTCAGCGTCACCTCATGGTCGCCTGCAAGTGGAGCGATAGTCGGATTCGTCTGCTTGTCTATCAGGTCTTCAATATCCGTTTCAAGCTGGGACTCCCCGATTCCGAAAAAACGGAGAACCTTGGAGACAATCTGTTCTTTGACTCCGAGTATTTCCAACAGGTACTCTCTGCCGTAGACTGAGAACATCGGCTGAAGTTCTTTGGGCGGGCCAGGTAAAAGCATGTATGTATGTGTCCCGTCGCTTAGAGCCATTCCCGGTGCCATTCCATGGTCGTTTGTTAAAATCGAAGAACCATCCAACACAAGTGCCTGCTTTTTATTGTTCTCGCTCATCACTCGCTTTGACTTATCGAAATAAGCCTTTATGTTTGTCATTGCTTCTTCATCCATCACCAATTGTTTTTCCAATACTTTAGCGATGGTTTCCTTCGTAAGGTCATCCTTTGTAGGTCCAAGTCCACCAGTGAAAATTAAAAGATTGGACCTCTGCTTGGCAGTTTTGATGGCGTCCATCAGTCTGGAGGGATTATCCCCCACAACTGTGTGGTAATAAACGTCCACACCGAGCTCAGCCAGCTGTTTTGAAAGGAATTGAGCATTAGTATTACAGATCTGCCCCAACAGCAATTCAGAACCTACAGCAATAATTTCTGCATTTCTAATCATGGAACTCTCCCCTTTTTTAATACTCTTTTAGCAAAAGGAACAAATTTTACTTAGAATTCATAAAAGCTTGTCTGTTTTTATAGAAATAATCCCAACCGGAAACAACGGTAAAAATCATCGCTACCCAAAGGGCAATCATATCAAATGGGAAACCAATCAATGCAAATGGAAGGTTATGTAATAACAAGGCGGAAACAGCAATAATCTGTGCCCAAGTTTTGATTTTCCCAAGCATATTCGCAGCGACCACTTCCCCTTCACCGGCTAGTACCAAACGCAACCCGGTAACAGCGAACTCTCTGCTTATAATGACAATAACAATCCACGCTGGAGCTAATTGAAGCTCCACAAGCGCAATAAGTGCAGCCGAAACGAGCAACTTATCTGCAAGAGGATCAAGGAACTTCCCGAGGTTAGTCACAAGGTTTAGTTTTCTTGCATAATATCCATCTACCCAATCGGTAATGGAAGCAATGATAAATATAAGTGCTGCCAGAAGATGTGCGTAAGGAATCGACTTATCTCCAAGGTAAAGCTCTCCCCAATTGAAAGGTACGAGCATAAGTACCATAAATATAGGTATCATTAGTATTCTTGAAACTGTTATTTTGTTAGGTAAATTCACAATCATTCCTCCAGCATTCAATATTGCTTTTCCACTATACATAAAATATATAGATTTGTCTAATGTTAGGCTGAAATGTCTGTACAAAAAAAGCCATCATCCCGATGACTTTATTGTTGTCCATTTGATACAAATTTAATAGTGATTTTCTGTGTTGTCACTTCATCTACCGAAAAAGGAAACTCAAGTGTTTCACCGTTAATTTTGATTTCAGTTGCAGGTACCCAACCTACATTGAAGAGGATTTCACTTTCTTCAGAAAGGTCAAATGTCTCCGTTTCTCCATCAAACAATTCCTTGCTATGGAAATACTCACCTTCTGAATTGCTGACACCTACCCAAGTGTTTCCGCCTTTTGCGGATAGCTCCACCTCGAACTTATCTGTATCTTTCAGTTCCAATGTTGCATTAGGACTGCTTGAAGAAACCTCTGATAATGAGCCAGCTGGTGATCCTACCTGCTCCTCTTCTGTCTCTTCCGCAGGGTCCTCACCTGCATCATCTTCTTGGCTGTCTCCCTCTCCTTCATCATTTACTGGAGTGGCAGGGTCATATACTACTCCTTGATTGTTATCTTCCTGCGAATCTGAAGTATTACCTACACCCCAATTTTGGAAAAGAACATAGAGAATGGCTACCACTGCTACAAAAGCCAAGAACATTAATACTTTTGGTATGAAATTAATTACCTTGTGATTCTTTGAAGGCACTTGCTTTCTGGTTTTCACTCTCGATAGTTGCGGAATCTCATCTTTCTCATTGGCAGGAATATCATTTTTATACTCTTCAAAAATAAGTTCAGGATCTAACCCGACCGCTTCAGAGTATTGCCTAATAAAAGCACGTGCATAGAATTGACCCGGCATGATGGCATAATTACCTTCCTCAATACCAATCAAATATCTTTTTTGTATTTTCGTCGCTGTCTGTAAGTCCTCCAGTGACATACCTTTTTCTTCCCTTGCTTGCTTTAACCTATTACCTAATTCTGTCAATACTTACACCTTCCAACGTTATTTAGAAATCAAAGCCCCCAAAAGGATTCTCTTCAAACATATTATTTGGTTGAACCACTTCGTAAGTGATTTCCTCATCTTCATTATTTCTGAGTTCAATGATATAGTCGAAATCATCAAGCTTATATTCTGTATTTTGCACGAAAATATCAGGATGTTCAACCACTTTTACGGCAGACAAACGCATTATTTCACGGATAAGCTGCCAATGCTTTTCGTTTGCCCTTTTCGTTGATACGATTCCATCTATAATGAATAAGTTATCCACATTGTACTCATCTTCAATTAATTGACTCCGGATGGTCTGTTTAAGCAATGTGCTGGAAACAAAGAGCCATCTTTTATTAGCACAAACACTTGAAGCGACAATGGACTCCGTTTTGCCGACGCGTGGCATCCCTCTAATACCTATCAGCTTATGTCCATCCTGCTTGAAAAGCTCGGCTAGGAAATCTACCAGGAGGCCCAGCTCGTCCCGAACAAATCGAAAGGTTTTCTTATCATCCGCATCTCGCTGTATGTACCTTCCATGTCTTACTGCCAAACGATCTCTCAATTTCGGCTCTCTAAGCTTAGTAACAGTTATATTATCCATTGTATTTAAAATAGATTCAAGACGGACTATTTGCTCATTTGAATCGCTTAAAAGCAACATTCCCCTTCTTGCATCGTCGACTCCATTGATTGTGACAATATTTATGGACAACATACCCAAAAGGGATGCAATGTCACCAAGAAGCCCTGGCCTGTTGATATGTATTTCATATTCTAAATACCATTCTTTTTTCTCCATCAATCCCCTTCACCCTTTCAAAACGTTTCGTCCTGATATATGTTACCTCTATAATATCCAATAATCATATAATAAGAAAGCAATTCCTTACGATGCCTTAAAAAAAAGGCAAACAAAAAAGAGAGGTATAGGCCTCTCTTAATGTGTTGAATCATTTTGCACCAATTTAACCATCATATTGGCAATCGCATGTTGCTCTTCAGGACTAGCCACTTTCCAAAGGTCCGCTAACACTCTTTCCTGCGGATTTTTGGCTTCCACTTCTTTGGCAAGATAGTCACCAATCTCATATGCAAGCTGAGAAATAGCTCCGTTGTCCATCCCTTCATGCTCTGCATGGTTCAATCGATCTCCCAAGAAACCTTTCCATTGATCCCAATTATCAAGTACTGACATAATAACTCCTCCTTCCAATATGTTCAAGAGTTAGTATGTGAAGGACCGTTTCACTTTATGCATCGACTGCTAATTCCAACCTCCATTTACGCCTAAAACCTGACCGGTTATGTAGGAGGCCTTTTCAGATAGAAGAAAGCTTACAGATTCTGCAATCTCATGCGGCAGGGCAAGTCTGCCCATCGGAATCTCCGCACTTATTTCTTGTAATTCATCTGGAGTAAAATTTTGTAGCATTTTGGTTGATACTGCACCCGGTGCGACGGCATTTACACGTATGCCATTTAAAGCTACTTCTTTTGCTAACGCCTTTACAAAAGAAATCTGGGCACCTTTAGTCATGGAATAAAGCACTTCGCAGGAAGCGCCGATTTCACCCCAAATCGAAGAGATTACGACAATATTTCCATTCCGCCTTCTAATCATCTCCGGTAAAAAAGCCTGTACGGTTGAATATAATGATGTTATGTTAAGTTGAATCATTTCTTTCTTTGTATCTTCTTCTATATCTGTCATTAGACCATAGTATGTAAACCCCGCATTAAATACAATCGTATCGATAGAAGTAAATACACTCCTCTTTAGTACTTGGACCCCATTATCTCCCGATAGATCTGCTTGTATTGGTGTTATTTTTTCAGGTCCATACTCTTCCATTAATTCAAGTATTGTCTGTTTATCTCGGTGATAGTGAAGATAGGTGGTATACCCTTCATAAAGAAGTGACCTGGCTATTTCCTTTCCGATGTCCCCGCTTGCCCCTATGATTAGAGCTGTTCTATTCAATTTCCTCACCCTTTCTTCCATTAAAATAAGCTTTGTTAAAGTTGACTGTTGATATCGAGCTGGTTTCTAGCTGATGATTGGAGCAAAAGGCGTAGACTCCTGCGGGGGAGTAGCGACAATCTTGAGACCACGCAACGAAGTGAGGAGGCTCAAGGTCGCCCCGCGGAAAGCGAAGTCTTTGGAGGAAATCAACAGCCGTTTAACAGAGCCTTAAAATAAAGAAGCCGGTTCATACAAGAACCGAACTTCCCATAATTACTATTTATTTTGGCACAACCTGACAGATTGTAAAAGCTTCTTCTTTAATAAATTCAGCCGCTACGTTCTTAAGGTCGTCGAGTGTGATTTTTTCTAGCTGTGGAGTTACCTCAAACAGGTCCATATTATTAAAAGCATATCGGGTAAATTGATTAGCAATGAACTCAGGTGAGTTGAGTGCACGTAAGAAAGAACCGATTTTCTTTTTCTTAATACGTTCCAGATCTTCCTCTTTTATGGAGGATGGATCAAACTGCAGCAAAATGTCTTTCACTCTTTCTGCTAATTTATCCGGTTCAGAAGTATCCCCGCCAAGCATCGCAAATCCAAAACCATTCTCACCGGTGTAATCATAAGCGAAAGTCTCATCAATTAACCCGTCATCATATAGTTTTTGATAATGGTCGGAACTTTTTCCAAAAAGCAGATCTAAGAGTATATTGACCGTAAGCTCATGCTTCAAAAGCTCCTCGCCCTGTCTAATCGGATTGGATTCTTTGATACCGATCATGCACTTTGAAGTATGGACGTTCATCTTAAGCACTTTCTTCTTTTCACTGACAGTAACAGGTTCGTCAGCGAATTGGCGCTGAATCTCCTCCTGTTCTTTAAATGTCTTCTTTGCTTGATTGTCCTTGATGAACCACATCATCTCTTCCGTATTCATAGGGCCAACCACAAACAATAACATATTGCTTGGGTGATAGAACGTCTCATAGCAAGTATATAAAAGGTCTTTTGTTACTTTTGATATCGAATCGATGGTACCGGCAATGTCTATTTTCACGGGATGATGATGGAACATGCTTTCAATCAATCCAAAATAAGCACGCCAATCGGCATTATCCTCATACATGGTGATTTCCTGGCCGATAATACCTTTTTCCTTTTCTACCGTTTTTTCCGTAAAATATGGGGCCTGCACAAAGTCCATCAATGTTTCCAGATTCTTTTCCACATTAGATGTACTTGAAAAGAGATAGGCAGTTCGTGTAAAGGAAGTGAATGCATTGGCCGATGCACCTTGCTTACTGAAATCCTGAAAAACATCACCATGTTCTTTTTCAAACAGTTTATGCTCCAAAAAGTGGGCAATACCATCAGGAACTGTCAGGAAATCGTCTTCCCCAATAGGTACGAACTTATTATCAATGGAACCATATTTGGTTGTAAACGTAGCATATGTTTTATGAAAACCATCTTTAGGCAGCAGGTACACCTCTAAACCATTATCTAGTGTCTCATGATACAGTGTTTCTGCTAGTTGGTTAAATTCAATCTTTTCCATCTGTTACGCCTCCTTTCCGGTCAAGAAATAGATAGTATCCAGTTCAACAAGCTTTGCTACTTCCTGGATCTGTTCCTTTGTGACATTCTCCACACCTTCCAAAAATGCATCAATCGGTTTATCCACTTCTGAAACCTCATTATTGTAAAGCACTTCGATTAATCCTCTTGCAGTATCAATTGTTTCTAAGATCTGGTTTTTAATGACCGCCTTTGTCTGGGATATTTCTGATTCACTATATTCTCCTTGCTTCATCGCTTCAATCTGTTGATTGATAATGGTGACCGCTTTTTCAAAATTGGAGAAATCGATACCCGACATGACAAGAAGCAGCCCTTTATGGCTCTCTACTCTTGAGGCGGCATAATAAGCCAAGCTTTCCTTTTCCCTCACATTGATAAACAATTTGGAGTGGGAGAAGCCACCGAAGATACCATTAAAGACTTGTAAGGCATAATAGAGATCGTCCTTGAACGTTACATTCGTCCTGTAGCCTATATTTAACTTTCCTTGTTTCACATCTTGCTTCTCTATTATTTCGTTCGGTTCTTTTTGATTATTTCTTGGTTCCGAGATGCTGGATATTACCTTATTTGCCTGTTCTGGCATTTCAAAATATTTTTTGACATAACCGTCGACTTCTTTTTCCTTAATATCGCCAACAAGATAGAGGTGGATATCATTTGTTTTCAACATTTGCTGATAGTATTCAAATAAGGACTGTGCTGTAATACTGTCCACTTTGTCTTTTTCCCCGTTTGCTGGCAGACGGTAAGGCTCGGAAGCACACATCTCTTCTACAAGGCGTTGGCTGGCATAACGCATTTTATCATCATAAACGGATTGAATACGCTGTTTCAGTGCCCGTTTTTCCTTGTCTACTGTGGAAGTTTTAAAGGCGTTCCCTTCCATAACAGGATGCAGGAGCACTTCACTTAATAACTCTATCCCTTTTTCAAGCAATGGGGTGGAATCCCTCAAGAATTTTTCGTTGGCAATTTCCAAACGGAACGTGATGATGTGGTCTTCCCCTTTTTTACTGAGGTCGACAGCAAGGCTTGCTCCATACAATTCATCCAGATAAGCCCTGAAGTGAGAGGGTTGCGGGTGTGATTTTGTACAGTTTTGGAGCACATATGGCAATAATGCCCTAACCGTAACATCCTCTTCTGATAATGGCGCTTTTACTTTCAAAACTAATGTATTCGTCTTGAATTTTTCAGTCGGTATTGTGTGAACCGTTATTCCATTCAAACGGTACGTTCTTTCATCAACTAGCTTCACGAAATCTCCTCCTTCACATCACATAAGGTTTTCAACATTTCCTCATATTATTTAAGCGTATAACAATATAGACAGTACTATTCTTTCTTTATCGCTCAAAAAATAGTCCTAAACCCAATATAACGCTTAATTAGTAAGTTTTTCAAGTTGGAGGGTTTGCAGAAGGCTTGATGGTGTTTACATAATAAAGTTATGGTTAATTATATTATTTTGATGCAAAAAACACCACAAGCAACATGGCTCGTGGTGTTCATCCAATCTATGGGCGCTTTCTTAAAACATGAAAGCTGAATTTATCCGCTCTGAAATAATTGAGCGAGTACAAAATCGGTTCATCATTCTGATCGTAATGCATCTGTTTCAATACTAGCAGTGCAGTCTCCGGCTCGCATTCGAGAATCGGTGAAATTTTATCATGATATCCAATAGGTTCGATATGCGTTACCGCGTAAGAAATATACCTTCCTGCTTCCTTTTCAAGCATTTTCAACAAGGATTCATTCTTATACGATTGATAGTCCTCCACAATGGTTGTCGGTATCTTATCGATACAATACACTACCGGCAAATCGTTCGCGGTACGTACCCTCTCGAAATGAAGCACTTCTTTAATTTCGTTGTTATTGAATTTATGAAGTTCTTCCTCCGTAGGTGTTTCTATTGTCGATGTCAAGAAAACTGTTCCGGGCTTCATACCGGCTTGTGAAATCATTTCTGTCACAGAATTCAATTGCTCGATCCCAGAAGAAAAGACCGGCTTGGAATTAACAAATGTTCCTACCCCGTGCCTTCTAACAACGATATTTTCTTCTTCTAGTACCCGTAAAGCTTCTCGTAATGTCGCTCTACTTACCCCTAAACGTCGAGACAATTCGAATTCGGAAGGTAGTTTCTCTTTTTCTTTATATACCTTGTTCTCGATATCTTGCTTCAACTTGTCTACAACCAGTAAATATAAATGCCTGCTGTCTGACCGAATCGTCATAACTGATCCCCCATTAACCGTTTACAAAACACTCTTCATGTTTTCCTATTAATCCAAAATAATATAACACTTTTCGAGGCTAAAATAAATAGAAAATAAAGTTTTTTGGATTATTTGTCGAAAAAAGTTGTGGAAACTGATAATGTTTGCATACAAAAAGGCAGCTGCAGAGAAGCTAACAACTCGCGCTTCACTGCTGCCACCCATATTTTAAGATTTATGACCCTACATCTTCGTTTGGATTCGAAGATACCAACACGGTTCGTGGTTTACTTCCTTCATAAGGTCCAACTACTCCTCTGATTTCCATTGCATCAATAAGTCTCGCTGCCCTTGTGTACCCGATTCTGAAACGGCGCTGGAGCATGGATACGGAGGCAGTCTGCATTTCAAGCACAAGTTGCACCGCATCATCATACAAATCATCGTCCACTTCTTCCACATCTTCATTTATATCTTGAGGAATCATTTCCTCCTGGTATTGTGCCTTTTGCTGATCAATAACAAAATCGACAATCCGCTCTACCTCTTCATCGGATAGAAAAGCACCTTGAACTCTTATTGGTTTGGAGGAACCAACAGGAAGGAACAGCATGTCGCCTCTTCCAAGGAGCTTCTCCGCTCCACCCATGTCCAAGATGGTTCTGGAGTCTGTCTGGGAGGAAACGCTGAAAGCGATTCTTGATGGAATATTCGCTTTAATGACTCCCGTTATGACATCAACCGATGGTCGCTGTGTAGCGATAATTAGGTGAATCCCGGCTGCACGAGCCATTTGAGCTAGCCTTGTTATGCAATCCTCGACATCAGAAGATGCCACCATCATCAGGTCGGCAAGCTCATCGACGATAACGACTATATATGGAAGAGAAGGCTGTTTGGCTTCTTCATCCTGGTTATGCCTCTTTATGTAGTCATTATAGCCTTCAATATTTCTGGTACCGGTATGAGAAAATAGTTCATACCTACGTTCCATTTCATTGACGACTTTTTTCAAGGCTTGTGAAGCCTTTTTCGGGTCGGTAACAACAGGCGCCAAAAGATGTGGAACCCCGTTGTACATATTCAATTCCACCATCTTGGGATCAATCATCATCATTTTGACTTCATGCGGTTTTGCACGTACCAATATACTAGTGATGATGCCATTGATACACACACTTTTTCCACTTCCTGTTGCTCCGGCAACAAGAAGATGCGGCATTTTATTAAGTTCCGCAACCACGGAATCCCCTGAAATATCACGGCCCAAGCCAATCAACAGCTTTGCGTCCGGTTTTTCTGCTTGTTTTGTATCCAGAACTTCCCGCAGAGACACCATTGCTACTTCATTATTTGGGACTTCAATTCCGATGGCCGACTTACCTGGTATAGGGGCCTCAATACGGATATCTTTTGCTGCAAGTGCAAGTGCTAGATCATCACTGAGATTTACTATTTTACTAACCTTGACACCGACATCAGGATACACTTCATATTTTGTTACTGCTGGTCCAAGGTGCACTTTTGTTACTTTTGCTTTCACACCGAAGCTTGCAAAAGTCTTCTCCAGCTTTCTTGCGTTCTGGTAAATATTTTCGTGTTCTGTTGTCTGATGATTGGCGACGGGCTTGTTTAACAGGTCAAGAGAAGGAAGAACATATTCCTTGTTTTCCACTTCTGTAAACGCCATAGGGCCTGCAATGAGCTCTCCTGCGTCTTCCTGCTGCTCTCCATTTGGCGCACTCGCTGTTGCCGGTTTGTTTTCTTCTTGATTAATCCTATCTTCTCTATCATTAAAAGAAGAAATGATAGGAGGAGAAATGATCTCTTCCACGGATGAATCTTCCACCAAAATGACTTCTTCCGTTTTTGTCTTTTTCTCTTCTTTTTGCTTCTTATCTTCCGCTTGCTTTTCTTTTTTACGTTTGTTGCTGTCCTCTTTCCAGCCTTTCATGTCATCCATGAAAGCAAGCCACTGGTTTTTTGCAAATGTAAACAACCCGACAGTTACTTTAATGACGGTGTCATTGAGGGATTTGCCTGTCACCAAAATTATGCCGATTACAATGAAGATCATTGCTATCCATTGCGCGCCCCTTGCATCGAAAAGAAGGTGGAACAATGCAAATAGAATGGCTCCCATCATTCCGCCACCCAGGTCTGTTGTGCTCGTTTCTCCGTTCACTTCCAACCAGAAGAGCTCCCATGTATTGCCGATAACCGAAGGATCTGCAAAGGAGCCTCCGCGAGACAACATTCTGAATAACGTAACATGACTTAGTAACAGCACAGACATCATGATGACATATACACCAACCAATTGCCTTGAGAAGAAGGTGGGCAATTCTCTCTTCCAGATGATATAGCCGGATAAAATCAACATCCCTAGCAGCATCAGCATGTACCATTCTCCACTAAAAAAGCGAAACAATAATACAAAGGTATGCCCTACCATACCAAGCTTGGCAATCGCTATACACGTAATGGCCAACAACAGTAACCCCATCACTTCAAAGGTGACCGTGCGTTTCCATTCATCCCGGTTTTTGGTTTTTCTTTGTCTCTTTTTTCGCTTTGACATTATTCTCACCTATCTGACCATAATGAGAAGAAGAAAGCAGCCAACGAATACTGGCTGCTTTTTCCTCTGTTGCTTGTATTATATCATAAGCCCAATCTCTTGAAAGGGTGTTACTGAAAATTAATCGTCTGTCCTGGAGAGTACTCACTGTTCAGGTAATGTGCAGGATCGGTGCTTAAGTTTCGTACAATTTGGTACCCGTTCATTTCTGTTTGCTGGACCATAAGTGAAACTCCGTTAAAATCAATTACACGTTGTTTATCAAACTCTCCATTTTCCACAGGGAAAATTAATTCCTGGGGCATGGTTGTATAGAGAATCATTGTAGCATCTTCCCTTCCTCAGATTTATCATGGTTCGCTTCCACAAGTTCGTTCAGCTTCTTGATGGCTTCTCCGACCCCGCCAACCTGATCTATCAACCCATACTCCACAGCGTCCGCACCGACAACATTGGTACCGATATCCCGTGTCAGATTCCCCTTGGAAAGCATCAGCTCCTTGAATTTTTCCTCTGGTATACCAGAGTTCTTGGTGACAAAATTTATCACACGGTCTTGCATTTTATCGAGATATTCAAACGTTTGTGGGACACCTATCACCAAACCTGTAAGGCGAACAGGATGAATGGTCATCGTGGCCGTTTCGGCAATGAAAGAATAATCGCATGACACGGCAATCGGCACACCGATGGAGTGACCTCCGCCAAGTACAAGAGAAACGGTAGGTTTAGATAAGGAAGCAAGCATTTCTGATATGGCTAATCCCGCCTCCACATCCCCTCCGACCGTATTCAAAATAACTAGCAGTCCTTCAATGTTGGGGTTTTGTTCTATCGCTACTATTTGAGGAATAACATGTTCATATTTTGTTGTCTTGTTTTGCGGAGGCAATTGAACATGACCCTCGATCTGACCGACTATTGTTAAGCAATGTATTTTCGAATCCGAAGGCATTTGTGCTACATTCGTTTGACCGAGCTGTTGGATTTTATTTACCAAGGAATCCTTTCCTGCATCTTGCTTATTCGGTTCCTGCGGTGGTTGATCTGATGACTGGTATGTAAAATCAGGCATATGATGAGCTCCTTCCATCCCTAACTAAATGATTTATTCTTGTCTAGTATTGACGGTGGTCCGTATTTCATTCGTCCTCTTCTGTTCAAACTTCCATTTCAAAGTAAAAAACCGCAACGGGTACTATGTCCCATTGCGGTTTACATTTTACAGTATTATACCTCCATGATAATCGGAAGTATCATTGGACGACGTCTGGTTTTCTCATACAGATGCTGATTCAAGGATTCTCTGATCTTCAGCTTTAGACTTGACCATTCAAGAATCTGTTCCTTTACGGCATTGTCCAAAATATCTGTTACAATCAAATTTGCCTTGTCCAGAAGTTCTTCAGACTCTCTCACGTACACGAAGCCTCTTGAAAGAATTTCTGGCCCTGCGACTAGTCGTTTTTGGCTTTTACTGATGGACACGACCACGACCATAATGCCGTCCTGGGACAGCAATCGACGGTCTCTTAATACGATGTTACCGATGTCTCCTACACCGAGTCCATCAATCAGGACATTTCCTGCATAGACTTTCCCTGCATATTTTCCTGCACCTTTATTAAATTCAATCACTTCACCTTTATTCAATAAAAAGATGTGATCCTTCTCTATCCCCACGCTCTCTGCCACTTTTGAAAGGGCTCTTTGCATCTTGAATTCCCCTTGAATCGGAATAAGATACTTTGGTTTAAGCAGGTTCATCATTAACTTGAGTTCTTCCTGGCAACCATGGCCGGAAGAATGGATCTTTTTCTGACCATAGATGACAACTGCTCCTGCACGATATAATTTATCTATCACTTTAGCAACCGTCACTTCAGTTCCTGGTGATGGGGATGCTGCAATCATCACGATATCCTGATGTTTGATTTGAACATGCTTATGTGCTCCCCTGGCCATTTTCAAAAGAGAAGACATTAGCTGAGAATGCGTCCCTATCGTGAGAACGACCACTTTATCATCATTCATGCTTCCGAGTTCATTGACAGGTACAAGGAGGTCATCAGGTATGTTCAGATACTCAAGTTCCATAGCAATACTGAAGTTGCGGTCAGTAGGGTGAGACACCACAACTAGCTTTCTATTGCTGTCAACCGTGGCTTGAACTATCTGCTGAATTCTTCCGACATTTGTAGACAAACATGCTGCAAACACCCGGCCCTTAGCATTGTAAGTAACATCTGCAATCTCCTGCCTTACTATAGATTCAGAAATGGTATAGCCTGGTTTCTCAGCATTTGTACTATCGGAAAGGACACAAAGTACACCTTTATTTCCGATTTCCGCTATTTTTCCAAGATCAGAATTCTGAGACAACTGGGACTGATCAAACTTAAAGTCTCCTGTATGTACGATTGCACCTTGTGAAGTGTGGAAGCACAATCCCACAGAATCAGGAATGCTATGGTTGGTTCTGAAAAAGGTGACAGTGGCATGATCGAGTTCAAGTACAGTATTTTCATCTATTTCCTTAAATTCTATATGGCCGGAAGAACCAATCCCATTCACAAGCTCTTTGGCAAGTGCGAGCGTCAGCCTTGTCCCATACACAGGTGCCTTGATTTTTCTTAGGATATATGCCAAACCGCCCATATGTTCTTCGTGTCCATGAGTGAGGAATATTCCCTTGATTTTCTCTTTGTTATCCACCAGATACGTAACATCCGGAATAACCATATCGATACCCAGCATCCCGTCTTCTGGTATCATGACACCTGTGTCCATGATATAAATGGAATCATCGGCTTCCAACACATACATGTTCTTCCCGATTTCCCCGATCCCCCCGAGGGCAAAAACCTTTAATTTCTCTATCTGTGGTGTATTCACTTTTTTACCTCCTATATGTATGAAAAAACGAATTATGACGATAATGCACGTTTTGCATCAAGAGATCTATTAAATTATCAGCTTACTAGTGCCAAATTAATAACCGCTCCATGTCATTTGAAATAATTATAACGTATGCAAGAATTGGAATACAAGAAATATTATAATAACTGGCACTTGAAGAAAAGAGCATACAAAAAGGGCCAAGCACACAAATGCACTTTGACCCGAATAGTTATATGGTACGTAAAAGACTTGCCAACGTATTTCTTTCTTCTTCAGTCAACGGAATCAATGGCAGTCTTACGCCACCGACATCCATCCCTTTCAACTGAAGGGCGGTTTTGACTGGTGAAGGACTTGGTGCGCTGAATAACCCCTTCATTACCGGAAGTAAACTTTGATGCTGTTTGGCAGCAATGGTGTACTCTCCAGATTCAAAAGCACGAATCATTGCTTGCATTTCATTTCCTAGCACATGTGAAGCGACAGATACGACACCGTTCCCTCCTATAGATAATACAGGTAGTGTTAATCCGTCATCTCCACTGTACAGAACAAAGTCATCCGGAGTGTTGGCAATTATTTCTGTCATCGCATCCAGGTTACCGCTTGCTTCTTTCATTGCAATGATATTTTCCACAGCAGCCAAGCGAACAATGGTATCCACAGACATGTTTACAACCGAACGTCCCGGAATGTTATAGAGCATTACGGGCAAGGATGTTTCCGCTGCTATTGCTTTAAAATGTTGATACAGCCCTTCTTGACTAGGTTTGCTGTAATAAGGGGCGACAAGCATGATGGCGTCCACTCCCGCAGCTTCCGCTTTCTTTGTTAGGTCGATGGATGCGCGAGTATTGTTGGTCCCTGTACCGGCAACTACCGGAATTCTCCCGTCCACCACTTTGACAACATGTGAGAAAAGTGCGAGCTTCTCCTCCGTTGAAAGAGTCGGGGACTCTCCTGTTGTACCAGCAACAACAAGGGAATCTGTACCATTTTTTATTAGATAATTGACTAATTGTGTTGTTTTCTCAAAGTCGATATTTCCTTTATTATCGAACGGTGTCACCATAGCTGTTGACACTTTACCAAAGTTAATCATGAACTTTTTTCTCTCCTTCTTCTGAGATTGGATGTAGGATGGTTACTTGTTTTCTTGCCAGATTGAAGGCTTTGTGTAAAGCGTTCACTGCACGTATCATATCTTCCTGTTTGACAAGCACCCATATTGTCGTGTGACTGTCTGCCGATTGCAGAATCTGTATACCGAGCTCCGATAAGGCCGTTACAATTTTGGATGTTACTCCGGGCACTCCAGTCATTCCCGCTCCAACAGTAGCAACTTTCGCACAGTGACGGTTTACTTTCGGCTCATATCCTAATTTCTTTAAGACACTTATTGCTTTTTCGCTCATTTCGTCTGTTACAGTATAAACAACACTAGTCGGCGATATGTTGAAAAAGTCTACGCTTATCTGTTCATTAGCCATGGCACGAAAAACTTCCGTTTGAATCCCGTAATCCCCCTCTTTTGCAAACACTTTTATCTGTGTCACATTAGGAACATGAGCAATTCCGGTTATCAGGCGGTCTTTGACATCAGCACCCTTCCCTATCTTATCAAGCGACGTCACAAGCGTCCCGGTTGAATTGGAATAAGTGGAGCGGATCCGAATGGGAATTTTGGATTGCATGGCAATCTCAACAGCACGAGGGTGGATGACCTTTGCACCTTGATAGGCCATATTACAGATTTCATTATAGCTGACGACAGGCAATGGGGAGGCATCTTTTACAATGCGTGGATCTGCTGTCATGACTCCCTCGACATCTGTGAAGATATCAATCCACTCTGCTTGAATGGCAGCACCTAGTGCAGCGGCTGACGTATCGCTGCCTCCACGGCCAATTGTACATATATCCCCGTTCTTTGTTTCACCCTGGAAACCTGCAACTACAACCACTTGATATAATTTTAGCATTTCTAGAAGCCTATCACACTTCATTTCTATGATACGGGCGTTTGTGTGATCATTATTGGTCCGGAATCCTGCCTGTGGACCATTGAGCGCTGTGGCTGTAATTCCGTGCTTTTGTAAAAGACTACTGAAAACGATGGAGGAAATGATTTCCCCACAGGATAACAGCATATCTATTTCGCGTTTTGACACATGATTTTTTCCTGACTCTACAAGGTTTAAAAGGGTATCTGTAGCATAAGGCTCCCCTTTCCTTCCCATTGCAGAAACCACGACGACTACTTTGTATCCCTCATCGACAGCCTTTTTTATGTGTTTGATTGCAGCAAGCCTGCTTGCTTCATCCCTAACTGACGTCCCACCAAACTTTTGAACAATTATTTTCATATATTGACACCCCATCGCGGTTTAGAAACATCCATAATACATACGAAAGACGAGATGAAAATAGTACCTGACACGTTTAAATTGCTTACCGAGCATATGGTAGGTACCTCACTGTTCAATATAGGCGGTTAAGGAATGCCAAGCTGATATCCGAAAAGAAAAGGTCTTGAAGAAGACCTTTTTCTCTCAAATAATTATTGGTTGATTACTCCAAGCTTTACTAAGCTCTCTGCAATTTGTACGGAATTCCATGCTGCGCCTTTTAACAGGTTATCGGAGACCACCCAAAGGTGAAACCCTCTTTTGTTATCCAAATCCTGTCTGATTCTGCCTACAAATACGTAGTTGGAGCCTACACAATCTGCCGGCATCGGGTAGACTTGTTCTTCCGGTTTGTCTTGCAAAACGACACCTGGAGCGTTTTCCAACAATGCTTTAATATCTTGAACAGTCACATTTTCGTCTTCTACTTCAATATATACAGACTCGGAATGTCCTGTTACAACTGGTAATCGTACACATGTCGCTGCAACCTGCAAGCTTTGGTCGTGCATGATTTTCTTCGTTTCATTAATCATTTTCAGTTCTTCAAAAGTAAAACCGTTGTCTTCAAATTTATCAATCTGTGGAATGGCATTGAATGCAATTTGGTAATGTTTTTTATCTCCTTTTACAGGAAGAATACTAGGAGTGAACGGTTCGTTATTCAGTATTGCCTGTGATTGAGATTCAAGTTCTTCGATTGCAGCAGCACCTGCACCTGATACTGCTTGATACGTGCTGACAATAATTTTGTTCAGTCCGTAGGATTTACGGATTGGTTCCAACGCGACCACCATTTGGATAGTGGAGCAATTCGGATTGGCGATGATGCCATTATGGGATTTGATGTCTTCTTCATTAACTTCCGGAACCACTAACGGAACATTTGGATCCATACGGAAGAAGCTCGTGTTGTCAACGACGATAGCCCCTCGTTTCGCCGCTTCAGGTGCTAGCTCCTGAGAAACACTTCCTCCCGCACTAAATAATGCTATATGAACACCTTCAAACTTATCCGGTGTTGCAACTTCAATTGTAACTTCCTCACCTTTAAAAAGTACCTTTTTACCTGCAGAGCGCTCCGAAGATAATAGCGTAAGCTTCTTGACCGGGAAGTTTCTTTCTTCTAACGTATGAAGCATTTGCTGTCCTACTGCTCCTGTTGCGCCTACTACAGCTACATGTAAACCACTCATCTATTAAGCACCTCTCCATTTTTAAAAATACTCTATCATCTAAACTATAAAATTCTTTGACAGAGCTTTCAGAATAAATATTCATACATAATTTTTTATTTTAACATATTACTGAAATAAAGAAGAGAAGAAATTCTTACTTTTCTTCTCTTCCGGCAATTTTATTATAAATCGTCTTTGTATCTTTCCACGATAACTGGTTGGATTTGCTTGTGCTCCAATGCCTGCAGAACAGTCGGCATCAGCATACTCATTCTAGCAACCATGGAATTAGGCTTCTTCTCAGGGGCGTCCTGCCCGTATGGAATAAAGTAGATATTTTTTGTAGCCATCAGCCTCATCAAATTCAATCCGTTTAAACCAAGAGCGTCATTGGTAGAGATTCCAAGTACTACAGGATTATGATTTCTGAGTGTTGCTTTTGCAGCCATCAAAACAGGGGAATCAGTCAAGGCATTTGCCAGCTTGCTCATCGAATTACCTGTCAAAGGTGCAATAATCATACAATCCAATGGAATTTTCGGACCAAGCGGCTCCGCTTTTACAATGGAATCAATAACTTTATGTCCTGTCATGTCTTCAATAAGCTTGATCCAGTCCTCTCCCTGACCAAATCTAGTGTTCGTGTTTTGAACGGTCGATGTCACGACAGGCCTGACTTCTGCCCCAGCATCAAGCAGCTTCTGTATCTCCGGTATGACTGCATCATAGGTACAATGAGAACCTGTTAGGCCAAAGCCTAATCGTTTACCTTTTAATTGCATGGTTAAATCCCCTTTCTCCCTTCCATTTCCTCTTTAAGTAATTGTGACAAGACGTTTGCCACGATCTGTCCCGCCGTTTTCGGAGCGACAATCCCTGGAAGTCCTGGAGCTAGTAACGCTTTAATGCCTCTTTTCTCCGCATAACGGAAATCGGTACCACCTGGTTTCGATGCCAAATCAATAATCAAGGTATGAGCAGGCATTTTGGAAATAACATCAGAGGTAACGATTAAATGAGGAATCGTATTGATACAGACATCTACATCCGAAACATTAGAGGACAAATCGTTCAGATAAAACGGTGTGACGCCCATTTCGAATATCCGGGCAATGTGCTCAGATTTTCTTGCTCCCACCCGAACATTTGCCCCAAGTGCTGAGAATGTGCGGGCTACACTCATCCCGACTCTTCCTAGTCCAAGAACGGCCACTTTGGAATTATGGATGGTAATATCCGTATGTTGAATCACCATCATGATGGTACCTTCCACAGTCGGGATAGCATTGTAGATCGCTACATCATCCCGTTCAAACAATTGAACTAATTTTCTATTCGTATTTGCCACCAATTGACTCAAATAAGGATTGGTAATACCCGAATAAATCGTGCAATGTTCAGGAGTGTTTTTTACTAGCTCCTCTGTCAGCACAATTTTTTCATTAGAAAAAATCGTATCCACCTGACCTTCCAGATTCGTTCCGGGTACAGGGAGGATAATGGCACTGACTGTAGTGAAATCCACTTCATTCAACTGCTCTTTTGAAGCACCTGTAAAGCCGTGGTCTAATTGATCAAATCCTATAAGCGAAAGCTTTGCGTCAAGCTCAATAAGCTTGCGTATCACTTCCAGCTGCCTTGCATCACCGCCAATGACAGCTATGTGCAAACCGGTCAGCATATATTGTTCACCTTCTTCTACTTCGTGAAAGTTTGTAAATCTGGCTCAAGTTTTTCTTACTTCCACATCTTATGTAACCTAGGGAAAATCTGTGCTTGAATCCTGGGAGAAAGGAAGAGTTAGAGGGGATTTGTTCCACAAGAAAAACCAGGAAAATACAATAGCCGCTGTTCCTTTCCGCAAATAGCTTCGCTTTCCACGGGGCGACCTTGAGCCTCCTCGGCGTTCGCCTGCGGGGTCTCAAGATTGTCGCTACTCCCCCGTAGGAGTCTACGCTATTTGCTCCAATCCACAGCTAGAAACCAGTCATCTCTTTGAGAGAGATTTTAGTTGTGAATGAAATTAACCGCATTTTATACTTCTAATAAAAGGCTGTTTCCGTAAACTTTGTTGCTTTTTCGAATTTTTAAACCAACGGTAATATTCCTTGCTATCGTGCTCTTTTCCCGGCTATCCGGATAGGGTTTTATGCCAACCTTAGAGTCTATATGCGGTAAAAAGTCCTATTGCCGACTTTTTACAAGTTAATAGCAACAATCTTTGAGAAAAGACCCAATTAAAAAAAGACCCGGCACACGCCAAGTCGTTTTACTCTTGTTCTTCGGGAATATCGATGATGATCATATCTGTTCCTATTTTCTTTATATGGTTCCATGGGACTCGGATGTCACTGCCTTCCTTTTTCAACCCGAACCATTTTAGGGAAGGAATGATAAGCGAGCGGATTTCACCCGTATTCTCGTTGATTTCAAGATCAGTATGTCCCAAGATCCCTAAACGCTCCGCCCTTTTCACATCCACAATTTCCTTACCACTCATTTCACTTAGCCTCATAAAAAACACCTCCCGTATTATTTATATTAAAAGGTGTCCAAAAAAAAACCTGCCATTGGAAAAATGGCAGGCATTATCATAAATTTATTCTTGTATGGATTTTGGCATTTCACCGCTTGGACTGATCAATGCCACAGAATAGTCATCAGTAAATATCTTGGTTGCCAAGTTATTGACCGACTCCTCTGTAATAGTGTTGATTCTTTCCAGGATATCATCTAGAGAACGATGTCTGCCAAGAAGCAGCTCGTTCTTACCATTTCGGCTCATGCGACTGTTTGTACTCTCCAGACTTAACATAAGGCTTCCTTTGATTTGCTCTTTACTATTCAAGAGCTCTTTCTTAGTGATGCCGTCACGTTTAAACGTTGCAAGTGTCTGTTGGATTGTTTCAAACAAAAGGTCCAGCTGGTTGCTACCTGTACCACCATAAATGGTAAGCATACCATTGTCTTGGAAGGTGGAGTGATAGGAATAGACGGAGTATGCCAATCCCCTTTCCTCTCGCACATCCTGGAATAAACGGCTGCTCATGCTACCACCAAGTACGTTGTTCAAAACGATTAGGTTATAGATATCTTTATCTCCAATTGGTAGTCCATCATAACCGATACATAGGTGAGCCTGTTCAGTTGTTTTCTTTTTGGCTATGCGGCCCGTTTCAAAAGAAGGTTTTACATACTCACGTTTGGAGTGGCCTGTTTCATAGTTTCCGAACAGTTCTTCGATTTCTTTGACAAAAGAGTCTTCAATATTCCCGGCAACAGAAATGACCACATTGTCGGGAGTATATGTTTCTTTCATATAATCACGCAAGGTATTCCCGTTAAACGCAGATAATGTATCCTCTGTCCCTAAAATCGGATAACCTAATGGATGGTTTCCATAGGAAGCTCTAGCTAATACATCATGAACGATGTCATCAGGTGCATCTTCATACATCTTGATCTCTTCGTACACAACATTTTTTTCCTTTTTTAATTCCTCTTCGTCAAACACTGAATGGAAAAACATATCCGCGAGTACTCCCAGAGCATACGAGGAATGTTCATCCATCACTTTTGCATAATAGCAAGTGTATTCTTTTGATGTGAACGCATTCACCTGTCCTCCGATGGAATCGAAGGCTTCCGCAATTTCACGGGCATTTTTGGTTTCTGTCCCTTTAAAGAACATATGCTCAAGGAAGTGGGAGACTCCATTGTTGCGGTTGTCTTCATTTCTTGAGCCTGTTCCGATCCAGACACCAATGGCTACCGAGCGGACATGTGGAATATTTTCCAGTACAATTCTTACTCCATTTGAACATGTATGTTTAGTAAGCAACGATAATCCTCCTATTCAAGTTTGCCAAATCTAGTTGTGATGAACGATTCTTTCTTCACTCAAAAGGGTAGAAACCGTTCCTAGTTCGAGCCCTTTATCTTTAATGGAAATGATAAGTGTTTCCAAGCTGTCTGCTGTGGATGGCGTAGGGTGCATAAGGACCATTGCCCCCGGATGGATTTTTTTCATCACCCTGTTGACAAGAACATCTGGTGTAGGCTTTTGCCAATCAATCGTGTCCACACTCCACATGATGGTACCCAACTCCAGCTCATGGGCGATATTTACAACCTCATCACGATAACTGCCACTTGGAGGGGCAAACCAGGTAACTTTATTTCCGGAAATCGCCTCTATGACTTCATTGGTTTTTATCAACTGTTCCCTGACTGCAGTACTGCCCAAAGTTTTCATATTCGGGTGTGTATAGGAGTGGTTCCCCACTTCATGTCCTGCATCTATAATCATTTTGGCCATCGATGGATTTTCTTTCACCCATCTCCCCTCCAGGAAAAAGGTTGCCTGAACGCCGTGATTCTTTAAAGTTTCCAGCATGCCCGGAATGTGCTCATTTCCCCACGCCACATTGATTAAAAATGCTGCCATCGGCTTTTCCGGGTGTCCACGGTAGATTGGGGAGGGAGGCAGATCTTGAAGGTGAGTGTTTGGCGGAATTTGCTTCATTACAAGCTTTTTCTCATCAAAGACACCATTCTTCTTCATATTCTTATAAGAGGCTTCCACATCCACTTCCAAGCCGTTTAATCCCGGTTGAGCCTTCCATACTTTGTCAATTTTAGCATCCTGAGGCGCAATTTCAAAATCCGAAGCTTTCTGCTCTATCTCCGTAAACAGCGCATCCCGATTTTTGGTCACTTCAGCCAAGTCACTAGACAGTGCATTCGTGATATCTCCAGGAAACGGATGATACACCGTTTTATATGTAAAAAATGCAATAATAACAAATGCCAGCAGTTGAAACGTACTTCTCTTCATTTTACCCACTCCTTCCTACTTCAAATTTATGTAGGAAAGGGACAAGGTAGAACAAGGAAAGTCGCGGAAAGACACCTGCCCCACGGATCTATTATCAATGGGGAGGTACCGCAAAAAGCCCGGCCATAAAACCAGGCTCCTATATTAGGACATTTGCTCGTTTTTTTCTTTTTTCTCTTTAAGAAGGACTTTTCTAGAAAGATTGACTCTTCCTTGCTTGTCGATCTCCATTACTTTTACAAGAACTTCTTCTCCAAGTTTCACAACATCTTCCACTTGTTTCACGCGTTCTTCTGCAAGTTCGGAAATGTGGACTAGTCCATCTTTTCCACTGAATAGCTCAACAAATGCACCGAACTTTTCTATACGTTTTACTTTACCCATGTAAATTTCGCCCACTTGGACTTCACGTACGATATCCTCGATGATTTTCTTCGCTTTATCATTCATCTCCATATTAATGGAAGAAATGAAGACCGTACCATCTTGTTCGATGTCAATTTTAACTCCTGTTTCTTCAATGATCTTATTGATTTGCTTACCGCTAGGTCCAATAACATCACGGATTTTATCAGGGTTAATGCTCATCATCAAGATCTTCGGTGCATATGGAGAAAGCTCTTTACGAGACTCATCTATTGTAGCAAGCATAGAATCTAAAATATGCATACGTCCAATTTTAGCCTGTTGAAGCGCTTCTTCTAGGATAGCACGAGAAAGACCTTCAATTTTGATATCCATTTGGAGTGCAGTTACCCCTTTTGCTGTACCAGCAACTTTAAAGTCCATATCTCCAAGGTGATCTTCCATTCCTTGAATATCGGAAAGAACCGTATAATGCTCACCTTTTTTAATTAATCCCATTGCAATACCTGCTACAGGAGCTTTAATAGGTACACCAGCATCCATCATGGCAAGTGTGCTTGCACATATACTTGCTTGAGAAGTCGAACCATTGGATTCAAGTACTTCTGACACTAGACGAACTGTGTACGGGAAGTCTTTCTCGGAAGGAATCACTGGATCAAGGGCACGTTCTCCAAGTGCACCATGTCCGATCTCACGACGTCCAGGTCCTCTCATTGGTCCTGTTTCCCCAACACTGAACAATGGGAAATTATAATGGTGCATAAAACGTTTCTCTTCTTCAATACCTAAACCGTCAAGGATTTGAACGTCACCAAGTGCACCTAGTGTACAGATACTCAAAGCTTGAGTTTGTCCACGCGTGAACAACCCGGAACCGTGTGTACGAGGCAACAGGCCAACTTCAGAAGCAAGCGGACGGATCTCGTCACTCTTACGTCCATCAGGGCGTACTTTATCTTCTGTAATCAAGCGTCTTACTTCTTCCTTCACAAGCATGCTAAGAATTTCGTTTACTTGCTTCAGAACATCAGCTTCCACTTCTTGCTCTTCATAGCGTGCAAGAACTTCCGTCTTCACTTCTTTAATAGCAGCTTCACGAGCGTGCTTTTCAAAGACTTGAACTGCTTTTGTCATTTTCTCTTCGGCAAGTGCACGGATTTCATGTTCAAGGTTTTTATCCACTTCATATAGAGTGATTTCTGTTTTTTCTTTACCAACAGCTTGTACAATTTCCTCTTGGAAAGCGATTAAGCGTTTGATTTCTTCATGACCGAACATGATCGCTTCAAGCATTATTTCTTCAGGAACTTCATCTGCGCCAGCTTCCACCATGTTGATTGCATCCTTTGTTCCAGCTACAACCAAGTTGATATCACTCTTTTCAAGCTGCTCGACATTAGGATTAATCACGAACTCGTCATTAATTCTTCCAACTGTCACACCGGCAATCGGCCCTTGGAAAGGAATATCGGATACGGAAAGTGCCAATGAGGAGCCGAACATTGCAGCCATCTCAGAAGAACAGTTTTGGTCCACACTCATGACAATGCTGATCACTTGGACTTCGTTACGGAATCCATCTGCAAACAATGGACGAATTGGACGGTCGATCAAGCGGCTAGCCAATACTGCCTTTTCACTTGGACGTCCCTCTCTCTTGATAAATCCACCGGGAATTTTACCTACTGCATATAATCTTTCTTCATAATTCACTGTTAATGGGAAGAAATCCAGTTTCTTCGGTTCCTTTGAAGCGGTTGCAGTACTAAGAACAGCTGTATCTCCATAACGGACCATCACTGCTCCATTTGCTTGCTTCGCAAATTGTCCAACTTCTACCGTCAGGTTTCTTCCAGCCCATTCGATAGAAAAGACTTGTTTATCTTGTCCCATGAGTTCGTCTAACCCCTCTCTAGCTTTCAATATGTATTGACCTTCTTCCAATTAGGAAATAGTCTATGTGAAAAAAATTTAGTATTATGTATAGTATGAACGAAATAACTACTACATATCAATAGAATTCCAGCGTGTATAGGAAAAAAATTGCCGTCTTGCAAAGGATTTCAGCAATTTTTGAAAGTATCTTCTAAAATACTAATAAAAAAGCGGGAATTCTCCCGCTTTTTCTGAAAAACTTATCGACGTAAACCTAGCTTGTTGATTAGTTCACGGTAACGAGTTACATCCTTGTTACGAAGGTAAGTTAGTAAGTTACGACGTTTACCAACCATCTTCAATAGACCACGACGTGAGTGGTGATCTTTCTTGTGCGTACGTAAATGCTCGTTTAGGTTGTTGATCTGTTCTGTTAGGACAGCGATCTGTACCTCTGGAGATCCAGTGTCAGATTCGTGAGTTTTGAACTCATTGATAAGTTCTTGTTTGCGCTCTTGTGTAATAGCCATCCTATTCACCTCCTTAATAGTAAAAACCCCTATTACCGAGCAAGCGTTGGTGACTCGACTTGCCAAGCAATGGTTTTAGTACGTTTAATAGCATACCTCTTTTCACGTTAAAAAGCAAGTATCGTGTGTGTTTTTTTGAAAATACTCTTCCGCTTGCGCCTTGTCTTTCCCGATTTGTGCAACAAGGGCTTCCACTCCGGAAAACTTCTTTTCTTCCCTTATACAATTATGCCACTCTATGATGACTTCTTCCCCATAGATCTGTTGATTAAAATCCAACAAATGCACTTCTATGGAAGGCAGGGTCTCTGTTTCCTTCTGATGGAAAGTGGGTTTATATCCGATATTGCAAACTCCATTAACCCATCTGTCTTTCACATACATGCGTACAGTATAGACTCCTGTCTTTGGGATTACATATTCATCGTCAAGCACAACATTGGCAGTAGGAAAGCCGATTGTCCGGCCTCTTTTTTCTCCATGTCCCACTTTTCCGCGAACATAATAATATCTTCCCAGCGTATTCGGCAGCCTGTCCACTTTTCCTTCCTTCAGCTGTTCTCTTATGTATGTGGAACTTACTTTCAAATCATTAGTCGTATATTTCTCGACGACGGTTTGATCGAATTGCTGTCTGGAATGGAAAGGTAGTGTCTCCATTGTCCCTTTTCCAAGGCTGCCATAGGAATAGTCGAATCCGGCTACCACATGCTTGATATTCAAACCGATAATATATTGATCCACAAAATCCTGCGGTACAAGGGATGCAAAGGACATATCGAATTTCACCACATAAAGAATATCCACCCCTAAAGAAGCAAGTAGCCTTTTCTTTTCGGAAAGAGGGGTGATATAGCGCACATGCTGGACGGTTTTCCTCAAAACCACTGAAGGATGGGGGTCCAGAGTCATAACTGCACTTGCCGTTCCTAATTCTTTAGCTTTGTTCAACGCACTTTTAATTACTTTTTGATGCCCAAGATGTATGCCATCGAAAAAGCCGAGAGCCGTAGTAGCAGGCATACATTCTTCTTTATTCAGGGAATGCGGGTGCTCTAAATACACAACTTTCATCATTTATCACCTAAATCTAAATTAATCATGCAGACGGTATAACGCCAATCAGCCGTGGAACACTTTCTTCGGTTTCATCAACCCTGGCTTTGATGGATGCTTCATATAGATGGCCAAGCAATTATCATTATGAAACACACTGAAGTATTCCTTTGAATCATCAATATTTTCTGGATACGGTAAAACCGCACCATTATACACTTTCTCTGCTACTTTATCACTAATCTCCAACTTAGGCAATGAACTTAGTGCTTTTTCCATCGGCAGTAAATAGTCATCCACAAGCCCGTTTTCTGCAAGTTCACTTAGTTGTTCTAATGTGATGGCTTGATCGATGGTAAAGTCTCCTGAAGATACTCTAGTCAAATATGACATGTGAGCAGGATAACCGAGCAACTCTCCTATCTGTACAGCAAGGGTTCTTACATATGTACCTTTACTGCAGTTAACTTGAAATGAAAAACGGACCTGCCCTTTTTCTTCTTCATAGGTAATATCGCATGTTAGGAAGATATCATGGATGGTCACTTTTCTTGAAGGTCTGTCGATAACTTTTCCTTCTCTTGCATATTCATAAAGCTTTTTTCCTTTGATTTTAACAGCGGAGTACATTGGAGGTGTTTGCTCAATCTCTCCTTTTAGCTGTTGTAGGACGGATAGTATTTGTTCCTTTGATATAGGGTTGTCCACTCGCTTTTCTTCCACTACTTCTCCAGTTTGATCTTCTGTGGTAGTTGCGGTGCCAATTGTGACTTCGGCAACATACGTTTTTTGTTCAGCCGTCAGGAATTCCACTACTTTTGTTGCTCTGCCGATGCAGATGGGAAGGACTCCGGTTACTTCTGGATCTAGTGTGCCGGTGTGTCCGACCTTTTTTGTTTTTAGTATTTTTCGCACTTTAAAAACGCAGTCATGTGAAGTGAAGCCTTTTGGTTTGTTTAAAATTAGAATACCATCCATTTAGGCCACCCCTTTCATAAAGATTATGTTCTGTTAACTCTCTGTAGATTTCCGTTCCAGGTGTTCGCTTTCCGCGGGACGATGCTTGAGCCTCCTCACTTCGTTGCGGGGTCTCAACCAACCGTTATTCCCCCGCTGGAGTCTCACACCTTACACTCCAATCTACAGAGGAAAAATTCATTTCACCAATTCTTACTTTGGAGTCAACAAAAAGGATAGACAACTATTGCCTATCCTTTTCTTTTACTCTTCTTCATCAGAATCAGAGTCTTTTCTATTCAATTCGTGTATTAGGCTATTGATGTGGTTACCGTATGCGATGGATTCGTCAAATTCAAAGAAAAGCTCTGGAGTTTTTCTTAGGCGAATTCTACGTCCAATCTCACTGCGGATGAAGCCTTTAGCTTTTGCCAAGCCGATCAAAGTGTCTTGTCTCTTCTCATCGTCTCCAAGCACAGAGATGAAAACCTTAGCTTGTTGAAGATCTCCTGTAACCTGAACATCTGTTACAGTAACAAAACCTACACGAGGATCTTTAATTTTACGACCAATGATATCGGAAAGCTCTTTTTTCATTTGCTCTCCAACTCGGTTTGATCTGAGTGTCATACCTTTCACCCCTTTAAAGCCAATCAAGCGAAGTTTCTGCCCGCTCTATCTCAGGAAATGAATCCAGGTAGTCGAGCACTTTTTGCAATTCTTTTTCGGTGATGGATTTAGATGACGATACGGATACGATTCCGACCTTCGTCCGTTGCCATACGTCTTGATGATCAATCTCTGCAATGGAGATATTGAACCTTTGCTTCAAACGTGTCATAACTCGCTTTAGAACGGCTCTTTTTTCCTTTAGAGATTGAGCATCATAGATCATACAGTCACACTCTAAATATCCAATCATTTTCTTTCGATTTCTTGCATTACGTACGCTTCGATGATGTCGCCTTCTTTAATATCGTTAAAGTTCTTGATTGTTACACCACATTCGTAGTTTGTCGCAACTTCTTTCACATCATCTTTGAAGCGCTTGAGAGTATCAAGTTCTCCTTCAAAAATAACAATTCCGTCACGGATCAGACGAATGCTGGAATCACGAGTGATTTTACCTTCTGTTACATATGCACCTGCGATTGTACCGACTTTAGAAACTTTGAATGTCTGGCGAACTTCTACTTGACCGATAACTTTTTCTTCAAATTCAGGGTCAAGCATACCTTTCATTGCAGCTTCAATTTCTTCAATCACTTTATAGATGATACGGTGAAGACGAATATCAACATTTTCAACATCTGCAGTACGTTTCGCACCTGCGTCAGGACGAACGTTGAAACCAATGACAATCGCATTAGATGCCGAAGCAAGGATAATATCAGATTCTGTGATAGCACCAACGCCAGTATGAATGATCTTCACTTTCGCGCCTTCTACATCAATTTTCTGCAGGGAAGCAGCCATTGCTTCTACAGAACCTTGAACGTCTGCTTTCACAATAAGGTTGATTTCTTTCATTTCACCCTGCTTGATTTGTTCGAACAAGTCATCAAGTGTCACACGTGTTTTTTCACTGCGTTGTTCTTGAAGTTGTTTTTGAGCACGGGCTTCCCCAACATTACGGGCTGTTTTCTCATCAGAGAATACCATAAAGTTGTCTCCAGCCTGTGGCACTTCATTAAGACCAGTGATTTCAACTGGTGTCGACGGGCCAGCTTCTTTAACGCGTCGTCCAAGATCGTTGACCATTGCACGAACACGACCGAATGTGTTACCAACTACGATTGGGTCTCCAACACGCAGTGTCCCTTTTTGCACAAGAAGGGTTGCTACAGAACCTCTGCCTTTGTCAAGCTGTGCTTCAATAACCGTACCTGATGCCGCACGTTTAGAGTTCGCTTTGTATTCTTCCACTTCAGATACAAGTAGGATCATTTCTAGAAGAGTATCGATGCCTTCCCCTTTGATTGCAGAAATTGGTACAAAGATAGTATCTCCACCCCAAGCTTCTGACACTAATCCGTGTTCTGTTAATTCTTGCATAACACGGTCAGGATTGGCACCTTCTTTATCCATTTTGTTTACCGCAACAATGATTGGAACCTCTGCTGCTTTGGCATGGTTGATTGCTTCAACAGTTTGAGGCATAACACCGTCATCTGCAGCCACAACAAGGATTGTAATGTCTGTAACTTGTGCTCCGCGGGAACGCATTGTTGTAAACGCAGCATGTCCAGGAGTATCAAGGAAGGTGATTTTCTTGCCTTGATCCACTTCTACTTGGTACGCACCGATGTGCTGAGTGATACCACCAGCTTCACCTGCGGTAACCTTGGTATTACGGATAGAGTCAAGAAGTGTTGTTTTACCGTGGTCAACGTGACCCATGATAGTAACAACTGGTGGACGCTCTTCCATTACTTCTTCTGTATCTTCAGAGTCATAACCCTCAAAGTCAGTTACTTCAAAGATGATTTCTTCTTCCACTTCCACATTATACTCGCCAGCGATCAACTCGATGGAGTCTTTATCTAAATCCTGGTTGATCGTTGCCATTACACCAAGCATCAAAAGCTTTTTGATGATTTCAGAAGGCTCTTTGTTTAGCTTGTTAGCCAATTCTCCAACTGTTAGAGAACCAGTGAATGTAATTTTGGAAGGTGTTTCTTTTTTCTTCACAGGTTGTGGCGGAGTTTGTTGTTGTCCGCGGTTTTGGTGTTGTTTATTGTTCTGTTTCTTTTTTCCTTTGGAAAAATTGTTATTGTTATTATTGTTAAAAGGTTTTTTGGCAGAAGGATTGGTTTTCCCTTTACCTTGGCCGCCTTGGCCTTGCGTGTTGTTTTGCTTTTTAGGTGCAGAACCGGTGTTAGGTGCTGCTGCTTTCTTTGGTGCTTCTTTTTTATCTGGGCCGTTCAGTTTTTGGATAGTGTCTTCGTCTAATGTTGCCATATGGTTTGATACCTCAATATTCATTTCTTTTAGTTTTGTAATGACATCTTTACTTGATACGTTCTTTTGTTTAGCGTATTCGTACACGCGTAATTTCGTCATACATTCACCCCCAAAGATTAATCGAGCAAATTGAGCAGTTTTTTTGCAAACCCTTCATCTAGGATGGCAACCGACACTCGCGCATCCTTTCCTATTGCTCGACCTAACTCATACCGATCGTCTACCGTTCTGATCGGTACATTATAGTACGTACATTTATCTTGTAATTTTTTCATCGTGTTAGCAGAAGCATCGCTGGCCAATAACACCAACTTCGCCTTCCCTGCCCTCACTTCTTTAATGACAAGTTCTTCCCCTGTTATGGTCTTTCTTGCCCTAGTGGCAAGACCGACAATGGATAGCCATTGATTATTCATGTGTTGACTCTTTCTCCGTTTCTACCAGCTGAAGCAATTCATCATACAATGAATCATCAATCGCTACTTCCAAGTGACGGGCTAGGATGTTTTTCTTTTTTGCAAGGAGGATACTGTCCTTGTTCTTTGCAAGATATGCCCCTCTACCCGATTTTTTTCCGGTAGTGTCAATCGAAACTTCGCCTTCTTTAGAACGGACGATACGTATCAATTCTTTTTTGGGCTTCAGTTCTTGACTTGCCACACATTTACGCATAGGAACTTTTTTGCGATTGTTCACCTGGTTCACCTTCTTTTAAATATCACTCTTCGGAATTGTCTTCATCATAGAAATCATCTTCCATCTCATCTGTATCGTTTTTCGATAAAGACAGACTTGGGTAGATTCCTAGCTCTTCTGCTTCCGACTCGCTCTTGATATCAATCTTCCAGCCTGTAAGCTTAGCCGCAAGTCGTGCATTCTGACCGCGTTTACCTATTGCTAGGGATAGCTGATAGTCAGGAACAATTACTGTCGTAGCCTTTTCTTCTTCATTAACTTGAACTTCCAGTACTTTAGAAGGACTTAATGCATTAGCCACGAATTCTACAGGATCTTTAGACCAACGTACGATGTCGATCTTTTCCCCTTTCAGTTCGTTAACAATGGCTTGAACCCTTTGTCCCTTTGGTCCGACACATGCTCCGACAGGATCGACTTCCGGATTCTCACAATGTACGGAGATTTTGGAACGGTCCCCGGCTTCACGTGCAACGGATTTTATTTCAACCGTACCATCATAAATTTCTGGAACTTCAAGTTCAAAAAGACGCTTTAAAAGTCCTGGGTGAGAACGGGAAACAAAAATTTGTGGACCTTTCGTGGTTTTCTCCACTTTTGTGAGGAACACTTTAATTCTATCATGAGGCTTGTAATGTTCATTAGGCATTTGCTCATTCACTGGAAGCAATGCTTCAATTTTCCCAAGGCTCACATAGATGAACTTGGAATCCAGGCGTTGGACAATACCTGTCATGATATCTTCTTCGCGTTCGATATATTCCGAGTAAATCACTCCACGCTCGGCTTCTCTTACACGCTGTGTTACTACTTGTTTTGCAGTCTGTGCAGCAATTCGACCAAAGTCCTTAGGAGTCACTTCGATTTCTACTACATCATTTTCTTGATAATTCGGATTGATTTGACGCGCTTCCTGAACGGAAATCTCAAGACGGGAATCAAAAACTTCATCCACTACATCTTTTCTTGCAAATACGCGCATTGTACCTGTATCGAGGTTCATATCCACTCGTACATTTTGTGCTTGATTAAAATTTCGTTTGTAAGCAGATATAAGGGCAGCCTCAATCGCTTCAATAATTACATCTTTGCTAATGCCCTTTTCCTTTTCCATCAGGGTTAAAGCATCAAATAACTCGCTGCTCATACAACCTTGTCCCCCTTAATATACCTATACTTCATATTTTATTAACCACTCTCCATCATGATGGATGGGGCGGTCTGTCAGGTGAATAATTTATCAGAACCTGACTGCCAAACGTGCTTTCGCAACCTTTGGATATGGAATGGAAACTTCTTTTTTACGTGTTTTTATTGTCATGGAGAGTTTAATTGTATCTCCATCGAAGTCCAGAAGATCTCCTTCAAAAGACTTTAGTCCGTCAATCGGTTCGTAGGTTTTGATATTCACATATTTACCGACAGCTTTTTCAAGGTCTTCCTTCTTCTTTAGAGGGCGTTCTGCACCTGGAGAGGAGACTTCGAGAAAATAGTTGTGAGGGATCGGGTCTAATTCATCAAGCTTTTCGCTTAATTTCTCACTTACAGTCCCGCAATCCTCAATGTCGATACCACCTTCTTTATCGACGAATACACGTAAAAACCATGAGGATCCTTCTTTTACATATTCAATATCCACTAATTCAACATTCATTTCTTTTACGATAGGAAGAGCAAGTTCTTCCACCGTTTCTGTCACATTTTTGCTCATCATTTTCCTCCTTCGCAAGCGCGAGACGATGTGTTTAAAATCTGAACAAAAGACCCTGCCAATAAGCAGGGAATCATAAACAAGCAAGCTTATGTACAGCTGATAACAATACGAAAGAGTGGGTTTCCCCACTCTCTGCTAATTACCTATATAGCATTTCCAATGTAAATATATCATATCCATAGGGAATATGCAAATCTTTCTAGTGTTTTCAGGGGTTTCCGGCACTCTTTTCCCTTTTAACTCCCTGTTAACTTCCGTTCCAGGGTGGTTTGGATGAACCAAACTTTTCTCTTAAACATTAGAATAGAGAAAGTTGGTTTTGATCTGGCATTCCTTCGAGACAGCCGTGATTATCCAGATACTCCAAAATCGTTTTGGAGATTCTTCCTCTTTGCTGAAGGTCCTCTTTGGATAGAAATTCGCCATCTTTCCTTGAATTTACAATGTTGATGGCGGCATTTGTCCCTAACCCAGGTATGGAGTTGAATGGCGGGATTAGGGAATCACCTTCAATAAGGAAATCAGTTGCGCTGGATTTATATAAGTCGACCTTTTTAAAGGAAAAGCCGCGCTCACTCATCTCAAGAGCTAATTCCATCACTGTTAGCAAGGATTTTTCCTTTGGGGAAGCTTCCAAGCCCTTTGCATTGATTTCTTCTACTACTTTACGGATCGCGGCAGAACCTTTAACCATTGTATCAATATCAAAGTCATCTGCTCGTACTGTAAAATACGCTGCATAGTACATAAGCGGGAAATGCACTTTGAAATATGCGATCCGAACAGCCATCAGCACATAAGCTGCTGCGTGGGCTTTCGGGAACATGTATTTTATTTTTAAACAGGAGTCGATATACCATGCTGGTACATCGTTTTTAATCATTTCCTCTTTAAATTCATCTGATAGCCCTTTCCCTTTACGGACAGATTCCATAATCTTAAAGGCCATCGAAGGGTCAAGGCCTTTATAGATGAGATAAACCATGATGTCATCACGGCAACCGATTACTTCGCTAAGAGTACAAGTCTTATTATGAATAAGCTCTTGTGCATTCCCAAGCCAAACGTCGGTGCCATGGGATAATCCGGATATCTGTACTAATTCAGAGAAAGTTGACGGTTTTGTATCTTCAAGCATCTGTCTAACAAACCTAGTACCAAACTCCGGAATCCCTAGTGTTCCTGTTTTACACATAATCTGTTCTTCTGTCACGCCAAGGGATTCTGTACCACTGAATATCTTCATCACATACGGATCATCCGTCGGTATGGTCTTAGGATCTATACCACTAAGATCCTGGAGCATTCTGATTACGGTCGGGTCATCGTGGCCCAGGATATCGAGCTTAAGCAAGTTATCATGGATAGAGTGGAAATCAAAATGGGTCGTTTTCCACTCTGAATTCTGGTCATCTGCTGGATACTGGATAGGAGAGAAATCAAAAATATCCATATAATCCGGTACCACGATGATTCCCCCGGGATGTTGCCCGGTCGACCTTCTAACACCCGTACAACCTGAAGACAGCCTGTCTATTTCTGCCCCACGCAGGATGAGGTTCCGATCATTGGCATATCCTTTCACATAACCATAGGCGGTTTTATCAGCAACCGTTCCAATGGTCCCAGCTCGAAATACATACTCCTCGCCGAACAGAACCTTCGTATAGTTATGGGCTCTCGGCTGATACTCACCAGAGAAGTTCAAATCGATATCAGGAACCTTGTCCCCTTTGAAGCCAAGGAACGTTTCAAACGGGATGTCATGCCCATCCTTTGTGAATGCTTCCCCACAATTCGGGCAGTCTTTGTCCGGCAAGTCAAACCCGGAACCAACTGATCCATCATCGAAGAATTCGGACAGTTTACAAGATGGACAAACATAATGCGGCGGTAATGGGTTAACCTCTGTAATCTCCGTCATCGTTGCAACAAAAGAGGAACCAACTGACCCACGGGAACCTACCAGGTAACCATCATCAAGTGATTTCTTAACAAGCTTCTGGGAAATCAGATAAATAACGGCAAATCCATGGCCGATAATGCTCTTCAATTCTTTTTCAATCCGCTTTTCCACAATCTCGGGAAGATCTTCCCCGTAGATGCTCCTAGCTCTTGAATAGCTCATCTCCCTGATTTCTTCATCAGCACCCTCGATCTTCGGGGTGTAAAGGTCGTCTTTGATTGGTTTGATTTCCTCTACCATCCCTGCAATCTTTTGCGTGTTGGTGACCACGATCTCCTTCGCCTTTTCTTCACCTAGAAACGAAAAAGCTGCAAGCATTTCATCCGTCGTCTTAAAATGGACATCTGGAAGCTGATGCCTGTTCAACGGATTTGCCCCTGATTGAGAACGCACAAGGATCTCACGATGGATTTTATCGGTTTCTTTCAAGTAATGGACATTTCCTGTTGCCACTACTGGTTTGTCCATTTTTTCACCAAGTTTGACAATGTTGGTGATAATCTCTTTAAGGGCCTTTTCATCTCTGACTAGTTCCAGCTCTAACAAATGGGCATAATTGCTTGGAGGTTGCACTTCGATATAATCATAGAATTCCGCGATGCCTTCTACTTCATCCGGTGATTTCTGCATCATGCCTTCAAAAACCTCACCCTTATCGCAGGCAGTTCCCACAATGATTCCTTCTCGCAACTTCTGAAGTTGTGATCGCGGAATCCTTGGAACGCGGAAAAAGTAATTCATATGTGAGATAGAGACTATTTTAAATATGTTTTTCAACCCTATATCATTTATAGCAAGCAATGTCACATGGGATGGTCTTGCTCGTTTATAGGCATCTGTCGTCCCGGAATGTTCATTCAGTTCATCATGATAGGTGATTCCCTTTTCCATAGCGTCCTTAAGCATTTTCACCAAAAGGTATCCTGTTGCTTCCGCATCATAAATTGCCCGGTGATGCTGAGTCAATTCGATATCAAACTTTTTACAAAGGGTATTCAACCGGTGATTTTTCAGTGACGGAAAGAGCAGACGACCCAGTTCCAATGTATCAATGACAGGATTTTTGGCTTTACCAAGGCCTATCCGTTGAAAACCGATATTTAAGAATCCCATATCAAAACTTGCATTATGCGCCACAAGAATATCATCTTGCATCCACTCGGAAAAATCTTTTAAGACATCGCCTACTTCAGGGGCGTTCCTTACCATATCATCAGTAATGCCTGTCAGGTTGATAGTCGTGGCAGATAGTGAGTGGTGTGGATTTGCGAACGATTCGAACCTATCAATGATCTCTCCACCTTTTATCTTCACTGCCGCAAGCTCGATGATGGTATCGTACATGGCGGATAACCCTGTTGTCTCAACGTCAAATACAACATATGTATCCTCTGCAAGATTACGGTGGGCGGGATTGTATGCAATTGGCACACCATCATCTACCAGGTTGACTTCTAAGCCATAGAGAATTTTCACACCGTTCTTCTTCCCTGCTGCATACGCTTCAGGATAGGCTTGTGCAACGGCGTGGTCTGTGACTGCGATGGCTTCATGTCCCCACTTTTTGGCTTGAGCGACTAAAGAAGAAATGGAACTCACTGCATCCATGGTGCTCATTGGGGTGTGCAAATGCAGCTCGACCCTTTTTTCTCCCTCTGGGGCTGTATCCACTATTTCCTTCCCCTTAAATTCATTGATGTCATTGGCCATCATCACAAGGTCACGTACGAAAGTATCATTCTGGATGCTTCCCCTTACCTTTAGCCACATTCCTTTTTTGACTGCTTGTAAAAGTGGTATATCCTCTTTATCTCTAGAGAACATTTTCACCATGATGGAATTCGTGTAGTCAGTGATTTTGAATGTCAACAATGTTCTTCCACTACGCAACTCTTTCGTCTCTGCGTCAAAGACGTATCCTTGTACCGCTACACGTCTTTCCTCTTCCACAATTTCTGCTAATGTCTTTATTTCTGCATCATCTTTAATGTTATAACCAATCATGACCGGACCACTTACAGCATTTTCGTCCTTGGAACTATCCTTTTTCTGCATTTCTGTAACTGCAGCCATAGCTTTCTGTTTATCTTCTTGTTGCTTTTGCTCTACAAACTGCTGATACTCCTCTTCTGAGTGAGAAAGGGTTGTATCAAGCATGAATGTTGGGAAACCAAATCCTTCGTAGGTGGAACAGATGGTAGTACTGAGCTTTTTCTTCACCGCGATAGCTTCCGCTTCATTTCTGGCTTTCAGCATCAGCTTGTTCCCTTGCAGGGTCGGAACTTGTCCATTTAAAAGCATTAATAATGGCGGGGAGCATGCTTGCAGCTCTTTCAGGCAGATTGGCCAATAATCCGCTATATAGGAATTTTCAAATGAGCGGTCCTGTACGGACAATGAAAAGGATACATTTGCAATATGTGCAAAGCTTTTTGTCAGTTTCTCATAAAATAGGTCATATACTTTCGCTGGCAATATTCGTCCCAACACAAAGTGGAAGTGCCATCTTTTCGTGTTCTTTTCAACTGTCAGTTTTTCAATTCCAGCCTCTGCAAAGTAAGGAAAAATATCATCACTTGTTAATTCGAGCTGCTGGAGGAGTAAACGGAATCTATCTTTTTTCTCTTGAGACATCTGGTCAAGCAAAGTTCGGTCCCCTTTCCCTTGCATAGTTGATCATCAATGGTCGTTTTTCTATATGGCTCTTTTCTCAAAGATTGTTGCTATTTATAGTAAAAAGTCGGCAATTGGACTTTTTATTGCTTATCTATTCTTAATTAGGCATGCAGTCTATCCCGTATAGCTACGAAAAGAGCACGATAACAAAGAAAATAACGGTTGATTTATAAATACGAAAAAGCAACAAAGTTTACGAAAACAGCCTTCTATATGGACATAATGGAAGGTACCGCCATGATGGGGGTACCTTCTTTTAGTATTCAATTCTATTGTACTACATTTTATCGTAGCTTTTGTAATAATTGGTCCACAGTTAACTCTTCTTTGTCTCCTGTTTTTCTCCATTTGACTTCTACCACTTTTTCATATGCTCTTTTACCCACAGTTACACGAACCGGCAACCCGATTAAGTCTGAGTCGGTGAATTTTACACCTGGACGTTCTTGACGGTCGTCCATCAGGACAGAAAAACGAGCATTTTTTAACTCTCCATAGATCTCTTCTGCCAAGGTAGCTTGTGCTTCATTTTTCATATTTACAGGAATGACATGAACATCAAAAGGTGTAACTGCCTGAGGCCATACAATCCCATTTTCATCATGATATTGTTCCACGATGGCTGCAAGAACACGGGAAACCCCAATGCCATAGCAACCCATGATCATCGGCTGGTTTCTGCCATTCTCATCTAAGAAGTTCGCTCCCATCGCTTCACTGTAACGAGTACCGAGCTTAAAAATATGCCCTACTTCAATCCCTTTTGCAAACTGGATGACACCCTGTCCATCAGGGGAAAGGTCTCCTTCCTCGATAAAGCGAAGATCTGTGAACTGAGCAACTTCAAAGTCCCTAGATGGATTTACGTTCTTATAGTGAACTCCTTCTTCGTTGGCACCTGTTACTGCATTTACCAGATATTCTACAGCTGTATCTGCAACAATTTCCACAGATTCCGGTACACCGATAGGTCCCAAGGAACCAATGGAACAGCCCATAACCTTTTGAACTTCTTCTGCTGTAGCCATTTCTACAACGGATGCCTGGTAAAGATTTTTTACTTTTACGTCATTTATTTCGTGGTCTCCTCTTGCAAGCACCAAAATAAACTTCTCATCCACTTTAAAGATAATGGATTTAATTAAATCTGATTTTTCCATCTGCAAGAAGCTGGCCACTTCTTCAATCGTTTTTTGGCCAGGAGTGCTTACTTTTTCCTTTTCCAAAGCAGCCTCCGATTTCTTTTCATAGTTGGCAACAACCGGAGCCATCTCAATATTAGCTGCAAAAGAGGATTCATTGGAGTATGCAATGGTGTCTTCCCCGATTTCAGAAAGTACCATGAACTCATGGGTATCCTTTCCACCCATTGCACCAGAATCGGCGATGACTGCACGGAAATTCAAGCCTAACCTTGTGAAGATATTGGAATAAGCTGTAAACATCTTTTCGTATGTATCATCCAAGGATTCCGCATTGGCGTGGAAGGAATAGGCATCTTTCATGAGGAATTCTCGTCCTCTTAACAATCCAAAGCGTGGACGTTTCTCGTCACGAAATTTGGTTTGGATCTGATAAAGGGATAAAGGAAGCTTTTTATAGGATTTCACTTCATCTCTTACAAGTGTGGTGATCACTTCCTCGTGAGTGGCACCAAGTGCAAATTCACGATTGTGTCGGTCATTCAGTCTCATCAATTCTGGACCGTAGGAATACCATCTTCCTGATTCCTGCCATAATTCTGCTGCTTGCATCGCTGGCATAAGCAATTCAACGGCACCGGCATTATCCATTTCTTCTCTTACTATGTCCTCCACTTTTTTAAGTACTTTTTTCCCAAGTGGCAGAAAACTATAGATACCGCTCGTGTTTTGGCGGATATATCCTGCTCTAAGCAGTAGTTGATGACTTTTAACCTCAGCGTCAGCTGGTACTTCTCGTAGTGTTGGAATAAGCATGTTACTTTGTTTCATTTCTACACCCCATAACCATTTCAATAGTATTTATGTATTTTTAGTATTACATTTAACATCCTGTTTCCTTTCGTTCCAGGTGTTCGCTTTCCGCGGGACGGTGCTTGAGCCTCCTCACTTCGTTGCGGGGTCTCAACCAACCGTTACTCCCCCGCTGGAGTCTCACACCTTGCACTTCAGTCAACAGGGGAAATCTTTTTTGACTAAAGGAGCTAATTAAACCATAGCTGTTGCTTGGAGCACAGGGCGAAAACTCCAACGGGAGATAGCGCTTAGGGGAGACCCCGCAGGCTTGCCGAGGAGGCTCCGCAAGCGCCCCGTGGAAAGCGAAGCCCAGTGCGTAAATCAACAGCGGTGTAAGACCGATTCCAAAATGAAAGAAAACTTGCACCACATTTCATGATGCAAGTCCATGTGCTTATGTTTCTATTTTACAGGAAGAATTTCTGAATGTCATTCCATGTTACAACAAGCATTAGTAGCATAAGTAAAGCAAATCCAATAAAGTGGACAAGCCCTTCCTTATGACGGTCGACAGGTTTCCCTCTGACCGCTTCTGCAGCGAAGAACATAAGTCTTCCACCATCTAAAGCAGGTATTGGCAGAAGATTGATGATCCCCAAGTTGATGCTAAGGACAGCTGCCCATCTCATCAGCAAGAACACCCCAGATTCTGCCACCACTTCCGTCGATTTATAAATTCCAACCGGACCGGATAACATGTCTAGAGAGAACTGTCCTGTGATCAGTTTTCCTAACCCTATCACGATCTCTTTGGACCAGTTATAGGTTTCAGAGGCTGCTTTAGGGAAAGAGCCCAAGAATGACTTTTCCATTGGCATGTAGACACCGATGATCCCGCGGGTTTCACCTTCAATTGTCTCTGCTTTGGGCGTAATTGGAATGTTTACAGATTGGCCGTCTCTCTCCACCATGAATTGAAGTTCCTCACCCGGATTGACTTGGATGATTTTCACCACTTCTTCCCAGGTTGATACTCCTGTATCATTGATAGCGACAACTTTGTCCCCTTGTTGCAGTCCAGCCGCCTGTGCTGCACCATCGGGTGTCAATTCACCAATTACTGATTCATTCACAGGATAGCCCTGCACCATACCTAGGAACGTAAAAATAAGGAAGGCTAAAATGAAGTTCATCATTGGTCCTGCAAAAATTGCCATCGTACGCTGGCCAAGTGTTTTAGAACCAAATTGCCTGTTATATGGAGCGTTTTGAATTTCTTGACCGTCCATGACAAAATATGATTCTTCACTTACTTTGAACTCTTTCAATATTTCATCTTCATTCAATTCATAACCTCTGATAAGGAGGTCTTTTTCAAGATCTGCGTGCTCGACCTCGATGATTTTTGCATCCGGGTGCTTGTCTTTGTTATTGACAACCACTTTGTTGACTTCCCCTTTGGAATTGAACAAAAGCCCGATATGATAGCCTGGTTTGATTTCAATGGTTTCCGGGTCTTCACCGGCCATCCGTACAAAGCCGCCTATCGGAAGAAGCCTTATTGTGTAAACTGTTTCATTCTTTTTGAAAGAGAATACTTTGGGACCAAACCCGATAGCGAATTCTCTGCAAAGGATGCCGGCTCTTTTGGCAAATACAAGGTGCCCAAGTTCATGAACAAAAACGAGCACTCCAAAAATGATTATAAAAGCGATAACAGTATTCACTAGATTTCCACCTCTAATCTATTAGTGAACGAACATATTGCCTTGTTTCCAAGTCCACTTCTTTAATGGTTTCCAAATCAGGATTCATTTGAAGTGAATGTTTTGACATAGCATTTTCAATTATTGTTTCAATGGTCAGAAAATCGATTCTTCCTTTTAGAAAGGCATCTACCGCAACTTCATTTGCTGCATTCAGTACGGTCGTCATGGTACCGCCAGCTTTCCCTGCCTCATAGGCATATTGTAGGCACCGGAAACGATCAAAGTCCATCTTTTCAAAGTGCAGCTTTCCCATCTCCATGAAGTTCAGCCTTTTACCTGTAGGATGGGGCAACCTGTCCGGATACGTCAGTGCATACTGGATGGGAACCCTCATATCAGGTGTTCCAAGCTGGGCAATGACACTTGTATCATGAAATTCTACCATGGAGTGGATAACGCTTTCCCTATGAAGAACCACTTGGATATCATCATAAGGGATAGCAAACAACCAATGGGCTTCAATTACCTCTAACCCCTTATTCATCATAGTGGCAGAGTCTATCGTGATTTTAGCTCCCATGGACCAGTTTGGGTGATTGAGGGCATCTTCCCTTGTTACCCCTTTCAGCTGTTCCCTGGTCCGATCGCGAAAACTTCCGCCTGATGCTGTCAAGATGATAGTTTCGATATTTTTTTCCTTTTCCCCTTGCAGACATTGGTAAATTGCGGAATGCTCACTGTCCACCGGTAGTATTGGAACTTGATGCTTTCTGGCAGCTTCCATCACAATATGGCCAGCTGTAACAAGGGTTTCCTTGTTGGCCAGGGCAATTACCTTTTTATTTTCAATGGCATGCAATGTAGGAACTAGTCCGACACTCCCCATTACGGCATTTACCAGGACATCTGCCTCTTTTAGGGTAGCCACTTCAATCAACCCTTCTTCCCCATAAACAAAGCGGGTTTCAGTGGAAGCGAATTGCAGTTTCAATGCCTCACAGTCCTCCTTAGTTTGCACGGAGACTACTAGAGGAGAAAATTCATGAATTAATTCTTGTGCTACTTTAACATTCCCACCTACACTGAAAGCGAGTAGCTGAAATTGATCATTATGCTGTCGGATAACCTCTATTGTTTGTATCCCTATCGATCCTGATGCTCCCAATAAACTGATATTTCTCACCAACACTCACCTCTCCAAACAAAAACCTTCTCCTGCCGAATGTGTCAGAAAAGAAAGATATGTATAAAATGTAAAAGCGGCAATACGAAAAGAAGGCTGTCAAAGCGATCTAATATACCACCGTGACCAGGTAAAATGGAACCCGAGTCTTTAATTTTGTAATGTCTTTTTAAAGCAGACTCTACCAAATCTCCAATTTGTCCAAAAATAGATAACAGGCATGCGATAAATATTGTTACAAGCAAGGAATGTTCGAAATCGACAATGAACTGAAAAGCAATTGCCACAATGACCGCACATATTACCCCGCCAAGAGAACCCTCTACCGTCTTGTTAGGACTGATATCAGGCCACAACTTTGTTTTCCCCATTGACTTACCAATGAAATATGCCCCTGAATCTGTTGTCCAAATTACCAACAAGGCAAAAAACACGTACGCTAGTGCAAGTTCCCTGATTTCTATGAAATAGTAGAACCCTAACCCTACGTATAATGTTGATATCAACAAAAAGCCAACATCATCAAACGTGAACTTATTCTTAGATAGTACTGTATAGGACAGTAACATCAGCAAGATAAGAAGCAAAAACTCCATTTTGGATAAAAACAACACTTCTTGTGATACCATCTCTGAAGGTACCATAAGAAACCATAATAATAGCAACGATAGTACACCAGGCACACTTGCCATGGACATCTGTTTCATTCTCATCGCTTCAAATAGACCGACAGATGCCAAGATATAGATGAAAATGACGAAGGGGAATTCCCCGTAGATTACGATTGGTAAAAAGACTGCCGCTGCTATCGCAGCTGTAATGATTCTTTGTTTCATTGTATGTCCAACACCTTCTTATATACCACCAAATCTTCGCCCGCGCATTTGAAAACTGTTAATTGCTTCATATAAGTTGTTTTCATTAAAATCAGGCCATAATACATCTGTAAAATAAAATTCCGCATATGCCAGTTGCCATAGCATAAAATTGCTTAATCGTATTTCACCGCTTGTACGTATTAGAAGATCTGGATCAGGTAATAAATTGCTGAAAAGATATTCCGAGAACATCTCTTCTGTTAATTGTTCGGTTGTAAGCGCGTTATCTTTGATATCGGCAGCTACATCCTTAACAGCTCGTAGAATTTCATCACGGCCCCCATAATTCAATGCAAAGTTGAGAATAAGTCCAGTATTATCCTTTGTCTTCTCCATCGCATTTTCCACCGCACGTAATGTGTGCTCAGGAAGGTCGGATTTGTTCCCCATAAGCCTTACTTGTACATTTTCCTCCATTAATTCAGGAAGGAATGTCCCTAAGAACTCCTCTGGCAGTTTCATCAGAAAATCCACTTCCAGTTTCGGTCTCTTCCAATTTTCAGTCGAGAAAGCATACATTGTCAGAACTTTAACACCTAGGCTATTGGCAGCCTTAGTGATTTTCCTTACGGTTTTCATTCCTTCGTGATGTCCGGCTACTCTCGGGAGTGCCCGCTTTTTCGCCCATCTACCGTTACCGTCCATAATGACGGCGATATGCTCCGGTATGGGGTGCTTCATGATTTCTTCCTTCAAGCTAAGCGATTTAGAGGTTTCTTTGCCTCTCCACTCTTGTATTTTCTTCAGCATAAAAATCCTCCATTAAAAATAAACAGATGTGCCAAAATGGCTTCTACCCATTTATAGTAACAGTATTAACAAAAAAACCCCCTGTAAACATTAGAGGGTCTTTCCATCTTTCTATTTTACATGTAAATCGCTTATACTTCCATGATTTCTTTTTCTTTTTCTTTTGTAACGGATTCAACCTTAGCAATATACGCGTCTGTTTGCTTCTGGATGTCATCCGTATAGCCGCGTAACTCGTCCTCCGTGATCTCACCGTTCTTTTCTAGTTTCTTCAAATCATCGTTACCGTCACGACGAATATTGCGGATTCCCACTTTAGCTTCTTCGGATATTTTCTTGATCTGCTTTACTAATTCCTTACGTCTTTCTTCTGTTAACGCAGGAATGGAAATGCGGATCACTGAACCATCATTGGAAGGATTTAAACCAAGGTCCGCTTTAATGATTGCTTTTTCGATGTCACCTAATGAAGATTTATCATAAGGTTGAACTACAAGAAGTCTTGCTTCCGGTACATTCAAAGAAGCCAATTGGTTAACAGGTGTTGGAGCACCGTAATACTCAACTGTCACTTTGTCCAATAATGCCGCACTAGCACGACCTGCACGGATTGTTGCTAATTCTCTGGAGTAAGCTTGTACCGCTTTTTCCATTCTGTCTTTAGTTTGAGTAATAACTTGAGTCGTCATAATTATTTCCCCCTCACAATCGTTCCGATATTTTCACCTAACACTACTCGCTTAATGTTCCCTTCTTCCATGATGGAGAAAACAATGATTGGAATATCGTTGTCCATACATAAGGAAGAGGCAGTGGAGTCCATCACAGCTAGACCTTCGCGTAAAACATCTAGATAAGATAAAGTATCATACTTAGTTGCTGTTGCGTCAATGGTAGGATCTGCGCTGTACACTCCATCCACATTGTTCTTCGCCATCAAGATAACATCCGCTTCAATTTCAGCAGCGCGTAATGCTGCTGTTGTATCAGTAGAGAAATAAGGATTCCCTGTTCCTGCTGCGAAGATGACTACACGCTTTTTCTCTAAATGGCGGATTGCTTTTCTTCTGATGTAAGGTTCAGCAACCTGGCGCATTTCGATGGATGTTTGAACGCGTGTCTGAACACCGGAGTTTTCAAGGCTGTCTTGAAGCGCTAAGGAGTTCATAACAGTTGCAAGCATGCCCATGTAATCAGCTGATGCACGGTCCATACCCATTTCACTGCCGACTTTCCCTCTCCAGATGTTACCGCCGCCTACGACAACTGCTACTTCCACACCTAGTTCTGTTAGTTCTTTGACTTGTTTGGAAACTGATTTGATGACAGTTGGGTTGATGCCGAAGCCTTGTTCACCTGCAAGTGCTTCTCCGCTTAGTTTTAGTACGATACGTTGAAATTTAGCTTGAGCCATAGTAACCTCCAATAAAAATAATTTTCCTAAAAAGAGGAACACAATTTGTGTTCCCCTCTTATATATGTTGTTACTCTTATTTTTTAACTTGGCTCATTACTTCTTCAGCAAAGTTGTCTTGACGTTTTTCGATTCCTTCTCCTACTTCATAACGGATGAAGGATTTTACAGTAGCGCCTTTGCTTTCTACGAATTGACGTACTTTCATATCAGGATTCTTAACGAAAGTTTGGTCAAGTAGGCAGATATCTTCGAAGTACTTTCCAAGACGACCTTCTACCATTTTCGCTACGATGTTTTCTGGCTTACCTTCGTTTAGAGCTTGTTCAGTTAATACTTTGCGCTCGCGGTCAGCTTCTTCTTGAGAAACTTCGTCACGAGAGATGTATTTAGGGTTGATTGCTGCGATGTGCATAGCAACATCTTTAGCAGCAGCTTCATCAGTTGTACCTTCAAGAAGAGTCAATACACCGATACGTCCGCCCATGTGCAAGTATGCACCGAATGCATCAGCGTCCGTTTTTGTTACGATAGTGTAGCGACGAAGAGTCAATTTCTCACCGATTTTAGCGATTGCAGAGTTGATGTGTTCAGAAACTGCAACACCGTTGTCCATTTTAGTTTCAAGAGCAACTTCTACAGACTCAGGTTTGTTAGCGATTAGGAATTCACCTAATTCTTTTACAAGCGTTTTGAAGCCTTCGTTTTTCGCCACGAAGTCAGTCTCGGAGTTCACTTCAAGAATAACCGCTTCGTTTCCTTTAGTTACGATTGCAGTTAACCCTTCAGCAGCGATACGATCTGTTTTCTTAGCAGCTTTAGCAATACCTTTTTCACGCAAGAAATCGATTGCTTTTTCCATGTCTCCGTTTGTTTCCGTTAACGCTTTTTTGCAATCCATCATGCCAGCGCCAGTTTTTTCACGTAATTCTTTTACCATTTGAGCAGTAACAGCCATTGTTCATTTCCTCCTTAGAATATGTAAATAGTTTCATTGAGAATGTCATATTTTCCAAAAAAAAGTGATAAAAGGCTTTCCCCTCTTATCACCTTTTTCTTCAATCAAATTATGCAGTAGTAGTAGTAGCTGTCTCTTCGCCTTGTTTAGCTTCTAAGATAGCGTCTGCCATTTTACCAGTTAATAGTTTAACCGCGCGGATAGCATCGTCGTTTGCAGGAATTACAACATCAATTTCGTCTGGATCACAGTTAGTGTCAACGATACCAACGATAGGGATGTTCAATTTTCTTGCTTCAGCAACAGCGATACGCTCTTTGCGTGGGTCGATGATGAATAGTGCATCAGGAAGACCTTTCATGTCCTTGATTCCGCCCAAGAATTTCTCAAGACGATCAAGCTCTTTCTTCAACATTACAACTTCTTTCTTAGGAAGTACTTCGAAAGTACCGTCTTCTTGCATTTTTTCAATTGCTTTAAGACGAGAAATACGCTTTTGGATTGTTTCAAAGTTAGTTAATGTTCCACCTAACCAACGTTGGTTAACAAAGTACATTCCAGAACGTTCTGCTTCTTCCTTAACAGAATCTTGAGCTTGCTTTTTAGTACCAACGAACAATACTGTTCCGCCGTTACCAGCAAGTTCTTTCACGAAGTTGTAAGCTTCTTCAACCTTTTTAACAGTCTTTTGAAGGTCGATGATGTAGATGCCGTTACGCTCAGTGAAGATATATCTCTTCATTTTTGGGTTCCAGCGACGAGTTTGGTGACCGAAGTGTACACCAGCTTCTAAAAGTTGTTTCATAGAAATTACTGACATGTTATATTCCTCCTAATGGTTTTTTTTCCTCCGTCAACGTCATCTCCAAGCAAAACTGACGAATCAGCACCAATGCTCAGATCGGCAAACGTGTGAATTTATAACACCGAAAATAAATATATCACAATCACTTTTCACAATCAAGTTTTAAATGAATTTCACTGTCGAAATTTCAATAGTAATTCTATTTCCGTTTTTCCTTTGTTGAGTTTTCTTGCAATTTCTTCATATGTTAACCCCTCATCTCTCAAAAAGTGCACCTGATCTTTTATGCTCCATTCTTCAAATGCTTTCTGTTTAAGGGTGGGTTCTTCTATAGCGTCCTGCATGTATTCTTGTGCGAGTAGTTCCTTAACATCCAAATCAGATAGATCATTTTCTCGCTCATCAAAATTTTCAGAGCGTTTGCTATCTATCTGAGGATTGTTTTCATTCAACCTTTTCAAGAAAACACTGTTTTCTTCCTTCAGTTCCATTACATAGCTATTGATTGTATCTTCCGCTTCCTTAAGCAGACGTCGATAATCTCGCTCCAATTGCTGCACTTTTGAGAATTTGGTATAAAGTAAAATAATAAAAAAAATCGCAAGAAGTGTTAATGCGAAATTTAGAACTAAAAAAATTATTAACATTTTTTTCACAACCCTTTTTTACAATTGCCGGCTGTATAAATGGGACAACAGCCGACTACGGTTCTAAGTTTACCATACGGGATTGAGTTGCTTCCTTAACTTGAAGATCGCTTTGGAATGAATCTGGGAGATACGGGATGTGGTAAGTCCCAATACCTGTCCAATTTCTGTAAGTGTCAGTTCTTCCTTATAAAACAAACTAATGACTATTTGTTCATTCTCTGTCAAACTTTCAATGTGATGGATGAGCTGGTTGATGGCTTCAGATTTGATCAGTTCATCTTCAGGGGAGATAGTCTTTTCGTCCTTGAGAACATAGGCTCCATGCGAAACCTCATCATTCTCTTTAGGCATTTCATCCATGGAAAGAATATTAGAGTAGAATACCTCGTGCAGGACTGCAGCCACTTCTTCTTCAGGCATGTTGAGGGTTGCTGCCACTTCCTCTATAGTAGCGTTTCTCATGAGGCTCTGTTCAAGCTTCTCCAAAGTGGACTCGATTCGTTTCGCTTTTTCCCTAACACTCCTTGGAAGCCAATCTTCTTTTCTTAACCCATCAATAATGGATCCTCTGATTCTGAAAGAAGCATATGTATCAAATTTCAAATCCCGGGAAGGATCGAATTTTTCGATAGCATCAAACAGCCCCATAAACGCCAAGCTCTTCAACTCCTCCCTTTTCACACTTTTGGGAAGACCTGTTGAGATCCGTTGCACATGGTAATGAACGAGAGGCATATATTTTCTAACAAGAAAGTCTCCTGCATCGGGATCTTTTTTTGTTTTCCATAGATTCCAATAGACGGAATCATTCGTTGAAGTGGAAATAGTCATGGCTTTCCTCCTTATATATTCCTAAGACCGAAAGCAGTTAGATGTATCGAATACCTTTATTTACTGTTTTAATCATTAATTTACCATTCTCCGGATTAAACTCTATGGTTCTTCCGTTGTTACCCCCGCAATCTTCGCTGATAAGAGGGATTTGCAAGGTTGTCAATTTTTCTTTTACCGCTTCCACATTTCTCGGTCCAATTCTCATCATCTCACTGCTTGCACTACTGAACTGGAACATCTGTGCTCCACCTGCAATTTTAGCCTTCATGCTGTAGGGCTTCATTCCCTTCAAAAGGAGGTTATCCACTAGATGTACAATTCCCGTATCTGCATACTTGGCTGGATTTATAGGTGACAGTCGGGACAGACTTGAATTCGGTAGCATCACATGTACCATTCCGGCAATTTTAGTAGTGGTATCATAAATGACCACCCCAACACACGAGCCCAGACCAGAAGTGCGAATAAGTTGCGGAGACTTCACAATACCCATTTCTGCAATACCGACTTTAATGACAGTTTCTAGTCCGAGCATTATTTCTCACCCAGTGCTGCCAGTATTTTCTCGAACGAATCAGGATATGGAATAAGGAAAAAATGGCCTTTTGTCTTCTCAACCAATATATCGGTCGTTTCAGTCAATTCCGTATCGATAAAAATAGATTGGTCACTAACCTGTGAGATTTCCAAGAGGCCTGTTACAACAATGGCCCCTACCATATCGATGGTAACCTCTGGAACGGAAGGTGTTACGGCTATCCCGATACATTCTGATAACGCAGTCAAATAGTGAGCTGATATGATATTTCCAACCTCCTGAAGAGCAGAAAGGCCTAGTTCGTGGGAGGCAAGATTTTTCTCGCTCAATTCATTGTCCTGTATCAGTTGGTGGACCAGCCTTGTGGCATCCTCAATAGATAGAACAAAAAACAAACTTCCCGACAACTCTCCTTCCATTCGTAAAAAAACAGCGGCAACAGGTCTATCTGAGCCTCCCATAAGATCCATCATCTCGTTGAACGAAACGATCTTGGCGAGTGGAACATTCATATTGATCTCTTTATCTAGTAGTTGGGATAATGCGGTTGCAGCATTCCCAGCCCCTATGTTTCCCAATTCTTTAAGGAGATCCAATTCATTCAATTTTTCTTTATTTTCCATTATTTTGCCCTCATCCCTTGAGCTGTTCCAACTGGAGGACTTCATTTAGATCAAGACATACGAAGAGCCTCTTATCGATTTTCACAACACCTTTTACATATTTATTCTCCACAGTGCCAACGACATCCGGTGCAGGCTCTATATCTATCTCTGCAATGTCCACTACATCATTTGCTGCATCGACAATAAATCCAACCTCCAGATCTTCTACAACAGTAATAATCATTCGGGAAGATTCTGTTGGGGGTTTTTCCTCCAAATCAAAGCGAGAACGTAAATCCACTATTGGCGTGATAACCCCTCTAAGATTAATGACACCTTTAATATATGGAGCAACATTTGGTACACGTGTTATCGGCATCATTTTTTCAATGGAACGAACTTGCTGAACAGGGATAGCGTATTCTTCCCCCTTGAGTTCAAAAATGATAAGCTTCATTTTCTGTGCGGTTTCCTGCATCTTCATTGCCTCCTATCTTCTGCAAATTATTTAATTAAAGCGTTACAATCAACAATAAGAGCCACTTGGCCATCCCCGAGGATTGTGGCCCCGCTAATAGCAAAAGTAGAGTTCAGGTAGTGCCCTAATGCCTTTAGGACAACTTCCTGCTGACCAATAAAGGAGTCCACTACCAACGCTGCAATTTTCTCTCCTTTTTTCACTAGAACAAGTGAATATAAATCAGGTTGGTTCTTTGCCTCTTTTTCTACTTGGAAGACCTTATCCAAACGGATGACCGGTACAATTTTACCTCTAAAATCAATTACTTCCTGATTATGTGCCGTCAAAATCTCGTCCTTCTTTATGATAGCTGTTTCAATGATAGATGATAGAGGAATGGCATATTTTTCTTTTTCAATCTCTGTTAACAAAACGGAAATAATGGAAAGGGTCAATGGGAGTTGGATGGAAAATGTCGTTCCCACACCTTCTTCTGAATCAATGGTGATTCTTCCTCCCAGTGACTCGATCGTATTCTTCACTACATCAAGACCAACTCCCCGACCGGAAATGTCTGAAATAACTTCTGCAGTGGAGAAACCGGACGATAGAATTAATTGATAAACTTCCTGGTCACTCAGCCTTTCTGCGTCCTGTTGGGAAATGACCCCTTTACTGATGGCCTTATTCAGCACCCTCACTCGGGATATACCTGCACCATTATCCATGATTTCAATAAAGACATGGTTCCCGCTATGATATGCCTTTAGCGTGATTTTCCCTTCCTCGGGCTTGCCCTTTTCATTTCGCACTTTCGGCGTTTCAATGCCATGATCTATGGCGTTACGCAGAAGATGGACCAAAGGATCACCTATTTCATCCATCACTGTTCTGTCAAGCTCCGTTTCCGCGCCAATAATATCAATATCCACTTTTTTACCCAAGTCCCTAGCTAATTGCCTTACCATTCTAGGGAACCTGTTAAACACCGTTTCGATCGGGACCATCCGCATGTTCAGAATGATATTCTGAAGGTCATTGGAAATTCGCGACATTCGTTCCACCGTTTCGATCAATTCCGTTTCATTAAGGTCCTTGGAAATTTGTTCAAGCCTACCTCTGTCAATGACAAGTTCTTCAAAAAGGTTCATTAATCCGTCCAGACGATCAATGCTCACCCTGATAGTTTTATTAGAAACGGCATTTCCTTTGGATGGGGCTGTTTTTTCTTCCTTTTGTATGTGAGCAACAGCTGGAGCCGCTTCTTTCTGTGCAGACAAAACCTCTTGGACAGCTATTTCCGTTTGGCTTTCCGATTCGGAAGTGGAAAGTGATTTAGTATCGAGCTTGATAATTTTCACTTGATCAAGTTCTGAAACCTTCATAATTTTAGCTTCAATGCTGTTTGCATCTTCTTTTGCCACCATCGTAATTTGAAAGCTGTGGTCAAATTTCTCCTCTTCCAGCATTTCCACGGACGGATTGCTTTTGATCACTTCCCCTATTCCTTCCACCACTTCAAACACCATGAATACTCTAGCGGCCTTTAGAAGGCAGTCCTGCCTGAGTGTAATAGTCAACTCGTATGGAAAATAGCCCTGTTCCTCCGATTGCTGCAAGATAGTAAGTTCATAGGAGTCATACATATGTTCAAAAGCATCTTTTCCATGAGAGGATTCAGCGGGAGAATAATCTTCCCCTTTTTCAATTTTGACAAGAAGGTCAACCACGTCCTTCACATCTTTCTTCCCGTCTCCTCCTTGCGAAATGGAAATCACCATTTCTTCCAGATATTCAACGGAACGAAAAATAATATCCAACAGATTTGCTGAAACACTCAATTTGCTATTGCGTATAAGATCCAACACATTTTCCATTTGATGAGTCAAACTGGCAAGGTCCTCATACCCCATTGTTGCGGACATCCCTTTAAGGGTATGCGCTGATCGGAAGATTTCGTTTACAATTTCCGTGCTTTCCGGTTGTTTCTCCAATTCCAATAGCTGATTATTGATTGTTTGCAAATGCTCTTTGCTCTCTTCTAGAAAAATATCTAAATATTGATTTAAGTCCATTCCTTGCACCCCTATGAAAATATGTATTGTTGAATCCTTTGCGCAACATCGTCCAAATGCAGGACTTCGTCTATAAAACCAGTCTGGATTGCCGCTTTCGGCATTCCGAACACTATCGAAGAGTCCTCCGATTCTGCAATTGCCAGAGTAGATTCCATCCCCTTTAACTTAATTTGTTTAAGACCGTCAGAGCCATCATTGCCCATGCCTGTAAGAATCACCGCAACTTTTTGATAGTTCTCTAACCTGCTGATCGAGGCAAACAGAGTATCCACTGAAGGGCGATGACCTTTAAGCGGTGGAGAATCAAGAAGTTGTATGATCATATTCCCTCTTCGTTTTATTACTTCCATGTGGTAATCACCGGGTGCAATGTATGCTGTTCCCGCTTCCACTTTTTGATTATGTGCTGCTTCCACTACTGCCATCTCACTCATAGAGTCAAGCCGGCTTGCCAAGGATTTGGTAAAATGCTTTGGCATATGCTGCACAATAAAAACTGGGGCCGGAAAAGATTTGGGTAGTTTCGTCAAAATTGTTTGTAAAGCTCTTGGTCCACCAGTAGAAGTTCCGATACATACCAATGGTTCCAAAGTGGTTCCCGGTATTTCAAATAGGTCTATTTTACTATACGCCTCTTTAGTAGACAGTACTTTCTCCTCTTTTTTAAAATGTGGTTTCAAAGATTTCGGATTTGTCTTGGATGCGAGAAGGATCTTCTTTATCAATTCTTCTTTCACTTTGTGGATGTCCAATGATATGGAACCGGATGGTTTGGCTACAAAATCCACCGCGCCTTGTTCCATGGCAATGATCGTGTTCAACGACCCTTCTGATGTGGTACTCGAAAGCATAATGGTTGGCACCGGATAATCTTTCATTATTTTTTCCAACGCCTGCAATCCGTTCATTTGAGGCATCTCTACATCCAAAGTGACGACATCAGGAGAACACTCACGGATCTTTCCTAATGCTTCTATTCCATTTTTCGCAGTTGCCACTACTTCAATGAGTGGATGCTTGTCCAATAGGTCCGACAATAACTTACGCATGAAGATGGAATCATCTGTTATTAGAACTTTCACTTTTTTCATAGTAAATCTTTTCCTCTCCATTGAAGCTAACGAAACAATCGGCGCAGCTTTGTCATAAATGTGTGGGTGTTCTTGGTGGCAGAAGAGGTACGTTCATTCAAATATCTGGAAGTCAGACCCTCGATCCCTCTACTTGCCAGGCATGAAGGGTATTTAATAAGAAAGGGCGTCTGTTCCATGACAGCCATAGAGACAAACTTATCGTCCGGCACAGATCCCAAATGGATAAGTTCTTTTTTCAGGAATTGTTTGGTGACAGATTGAAGCCTCCCGGCAGTTTTATTCGCATGTTCCCTATTAATCGCTCGATTGATGATCAGTTGAAAAGGGATGCCCTGATCATGGTTGTGGATGAACTTCAGGGCGGAGTATGCATCCGTCATTGCGGTAGGCTCACAAGTTGTAACAAGAAAAATTTCATTACAGGATAAAATCATTTGAAGGCTATCATTTGTTATGCCTGCTCCCATATCAAAGATTATATAGTCATAGTTAAAGGCAAGCTCCTGGAGTTGGGACAGGAAGTGATTCCGCTTCTGTTCATTGAAATGGAAAATATCCTTTAGTCCAGATCCCCCTGCAATATAGGAAAGGCCTTCTGGTCCACTTTGAATGATTTGATCCATGGAGATACTTGATTCAAACATATGGATGATAGTATACCTTTGCGTATTGCCTAGTAATATATCAATATTGGCCATCCCGATATCCATATCAAACAATAAGACCTTATAGCCTTTTTTCTGAAGACTTAAAGAAAAGTTAAGGGAGAAATTTGATTTTCCCACCCCGCCTTTTCCGCTCATGACCGCAATCGCCTTTGCTTCTTTTTTGCTTGTGGAGGGATGGTTTTTCCTCGCTTGAATCACTTGTTCTCTTAGTATCCTAGCCTGATCATTCATTCTTGTATTTCCTCAATAACAGACCGCACCAACATTTCTTTTGTAAAAGGAATAAGGTCCTCTGGAACATTTTGGCCATTCGTCACAAATGCAGCGCCTTTGTTATAGAACTTTGTGAGGCCGAACATAGCACTGCTAGAAGTCGTTTCATCTTTTTTGGTGAAAATGAATTGATGTATTCCCACACTCCAGAACTGGTCGGTGATTTTCTTCATATCAAACATTTTGGATGTCAAGGCTAACACAAGATACGTTGTCATTTCCTCTTGAAAATCTAGAATTTCCTTCAATTCGTTCACAAACGATTCATTAAGGAAATTACGACCGGCAGTATCAATAAATACGACATCCAGGTGGGAAAGGTTGGCTTTGGCCATTTTAAAATCCTCCGCCGAGTAACATACCTCAATAGGCGCCTCCAAAATATTTGCGTACGTCTTCAACTGATCGATCGCGGCAATTCGATAAGTATCCGTTGTAATAAATCCGATCGATTTACCATGCTTCAAAGAGGCATTTGCGGCAAGCTTTGCCAGTGTTGTTGTTTTTCCCACACCAGTCGGGCCAACAAGACAGACGAATTTTTTCTGATACGGATCTCCTTCAAAGCTGATAGCTTCTAATGACTGAAGTAATTCATGCTCAATCAGCCCGATCATCGATTCAACATTCAAAGATTTACTTTCCAGCCATCTGAGGTAGACACTTTCCATGCTTTCTTCTGCAAACTCAGCACCAACATCGCTTCGTGTCAATTTATCTTCTAACTGATGAAAAAAGTCCGGAAGAGAAGCGTCGCGATTCTTGCCCTTTGTAATGCTTTTCATCATATTCTTCATATCCCGGATACTGTCCAATAGCTGGACCTGTTCCAGATTCTGATTAGTACTATTATTCTCTACAGAAAGAACTTGTATGGAGTTACTGTTAGGCGAAACTATGTTTTTTGTTTTTACGATTGGTTTTGGCGTATCTTCATCAACAGCAGCAATTACTTCTACACTCTTTTTGGAAAAAAGACCGAAGAACCTAGTTGTTTTCACCGCTTTTGAATTAAGAATGACCGCTTCATCCCCTAATTCCAGCCGAACCAGCTGCATGGCTTCGTTCATATTTTCCGCCTTGTATTTTTTCACCTTCATCCTTCCACATTCACCACCCCTATGCTCTGTACTTCTATACTTGCTTCCAATTCATTGTAGGAAAGGACCGGGATTTGTGGCAGATACCTCTCTAGCAACTGTTTAACATACATCCTTACAGCCGGAGAGCATAAAAGGATGGGTGTCTGTTCATAAACCGAGAACTGTTCCATCTGTTCTCCCACTTTTTGGACAATCTCCATGGACACATTCGGATCAAGGGATAAAAAGTTCCCATGGTCGGTTTGTTGGATATGATCGGCGATAAGCTTTTCCACTCTTCCGGATAAAGTAACAACCTTTAAGGATTCATTTCCCACCACATATTGATTAGTGATTTGTTTGCTTAGAGCCTGCCTCACATATTCTGTCAACAGGTCGGTATCCGCCGACATTTTTCCGTAATCAGCTAAAGTTTCAAATATAATTGGTAGATTACGTATCGACACATTTTCCTTTAACAGCTTGGCCAGCACTTTTTGCACGTCCCCAATTGTTAGTGGAGATGGTGTGACTTCCTCCACAAGGATTGGGGTGCTTTCTTTGAGATGATCTACCAGCTGCTTCGTTTCCTGTCTTCCCAAAAGTTCATAAGCATGTTGTTTCATTTTCTCTGTTATATGTGTTGAAACGACAGATGGAGGATCCACCACCGTATATCCATACATTTCCGCTTCGTCTTTCATATCATCACTGATCCATTTGGCAGGCAATCCAAAGGAAGGTTCAATTGTATCAATACCCTCAATACTGTCTTCATCCATCCCTGGGCTCATAGCCAGATAGTGATCTAGCAGAAGTTCTCCCCTTGCCACTTCATTGCCTTTAATCTTCAAACGGTATTCGTTAGGCTGAAGCTGAATATTATCACGGATGCGTACGACCGGGATGACCAACCCAAGCTCTAGTGCAAATTGACGTCTGATCATCACAATCCTGTCTAGCAAGTCGCCTCCTTGCTTGGAGTCAGCCAGTGGTATCAACCCGTACCCGAATTCGAATTCAACCGGATCTACCGATAATAAGTTTACGACACTGTCCGGACTACGGAGTTCATCGGTAACCACTTCCTCCTCCGTCTCCTCCTCGACATACACATCCTCTTTTTGCTTCTTGCCGATCATGTACGCACCAACAATGATGAGAGTAGCAACCGGTGCGGTGAGCAATGGTCCAATTGGAGTGGCAATTCCCAATAGCAGAATGGTGATCCCTGCGACATAAAGCATTTGCGGATAGGCAAAAAGCTGTCTTGTGATATCTCCGCCAAGATTACCTTCTGACGCCGCTCTGGTAACAACGATACCTGTTGCCGTAGCGATCAATAAAGCCGGAATTTGTGAAACGATACCGTCCCCTACTGTAAGTAGAGTGAACTTCTGAGCTGACTCCCCAAAGCTCAATCCCATCTGTGCCATTCCGATGACAATACCAAAAATGACATTGATGAACACGATGATGATTCCTGCGATGGCATCCCCTTTTACAAATTTACTGGCACCATCCATGGCTCCGTAGAAGTCCGCTTCTTTGGAAATCTTCTCGCGCCTTTCTTTTGCAACCTGTTCGGAAATCATTCCTGCGTTCAGATCTGCATCAATACTCATCTGTTTCCCTGGCATGGCATCCAATGTAAAGCGGGCAGCAACCTCGGAAACACGTTCAGCACCCTTGGTGATAACTACGAACTGAATAACCACTAATATGATAAAGACCACAAGTCCAACTACCACATTTCCGCCAACTACAAATGTTCCAAACGTTTCTACAACAGTACCCGCAGTACCTTCACTAAGAATGGATCTTGTCGTAGAAACGTTTAGACCTAATCGATACAGTGTCAGTAGTAAAAGCAAGGAAGGGAATATGGCGAATTGCAATGGCTCCTGAATATTCATGGTTGTCAAAAGGACGATCAGTGCAAGGGAGATATTGATAATGATAAAAATACTTAGCATCCAAGGATAAAAAGGAATGATTAGCATGGCAATAATGAGGATGACACTAAGTAATACGGATAAATCTCTAGCTGACATAGATTACTATCTCTCCTTTTCTTTCACCTATCATTTCACTTGATTTTGTAACCGATAGACATATGCCAAAATTTCTGCAACCGCCTGGAAGAATTCTTCCGGAATGGCGTCTCCTATTTCAGCCTGGCTATAAAGTGCTCTGGCAAGCGGTTTATTTTCCACTGTAACGACGTTATGTTCTTGTGCCTTTTCTTTGATTTTCTTTGCAATAAAATCTACACCTTTTGCAAGCACAATCGGGGCATCCCCTTTTTTTTCATCGTATTTCAACGCAATGGCATAGTGGGTTGGATTTGTAATGATGACATCTGCATGTGGCACATCCTGCATCATGCGCTGCATCGACATTTCACGTTGTTTCTGCTTGATTTTGGATTTGATAAGCGGGTCCCCTTCCGCTTTTTTGTATTCATCCTTAACATCATGTTTGGACATTCTGATGTTTTTCTCATAGTCGAATTTCTGATAAAAGTAATCAAAAATGGACAAAAAGAGTAATGCTCCACCTGCAAAGAGACCCATTCTGACCGTTAATGTCCCTAAAAAAGCAAGCGCTTCATGAAGGTTCTTTTGAGAAAGTATCAGAACCTCTTCCAGGCTCAACCACAAAATCGAAAATGTAATGATGCCAACAAACACAATTTTCAGCATCGACTTTACAAATTCAACAATGGCACGAACCGAATAGATTCGTTTGAAACCTTGAATCGGGTCGAGTTTGTTCAATTTCATATGAATGGCTTCTGTTGAAAACAAAGGTCCTACTTGCAGATAGTTAGATATGATAGCACCTAACATCGCAGCAAGCATGATTGGTCCAATTACCCAAATCAGTTGCATGATCAGTTCCAAAAAGATCATATGCACTCTATCAATCGTCACTTCCTCCAACAAATAGATTTGGAAGGACTGCACAAAAAGGATTGTTATCTGATCTTTCATCCAAGGTCCGATTGCCAACAGGCACAGGAAGACGGCTATTAACACAAAGGCGGTATTTACATCCGCACTTTTTGCAACCTGCCCTTTCTTTCTTGTGTCCTGCCTTTTTTTCGGTGTGGCTTTCTCTGTTTTTTCACCGCTGAAATATTGTAAATCCAACCTCACCCATTGAGTCATCCTAGAAACCTCCAAGCAATTCCATTAAACCTCTCATCGTATGAAGCATCAGTTCAAAGAGCTTATAAAAAAGCGTAAATAATATTGTCAGGGAAAATATAATCGTAATAAAACTTACGCCGATTTTTAAAGGAAGCCCGACAACAAAAACATTGAGCTGTGGAACTGTTCTGGCGACGATCCCGAGTGCCACATCGACCAGAAAAAGGACCCCGACAATCGGGATGGCTAGTTGCAAGGCAATGATGAACATCATATTAACCGTCTTCAATACTAGTTCGAACACACCCGCATCCCCGAGAGGAATCCATGCCTGTGTAATGGATATTAGTTCATAACTGAAAAATATCCCATCCAACATCATGTGATGGCCGTTCACCGCTAATAGCAGCAACATGGCGAACATGTAAAAAAATTGTCCGATAATAGGACTCTGCACTCCTGTTTGCGGATCGATGACATTGGCAATCGCAAAGCCCATCTGAAAATCGATGAAGCCACCTGCGATCTGAATGGCTGCTAGTACCATATATGCAACAAGGCCAATCAGCAGCCCCACCATAAGCTCTTTCAGCACGAGGAGGATAAAGGCCCCGTCAATGCCTATAATCGGAAGCTCCATGGAAAAGGACATCACCAGTGCAAAGAAAAATCCGAAACCCACTTTAAAAGTGGAAGGGACATTCCGATAAGAAAAGAGTGGGAGCGTCACAAAAAAAGCAGTCACTCTCGTTAAAACCAATAAAAACGCGGGGAAATAGTTCAACCATTCAAGCATCAGCCTAACTCACAAATCGATGAATGTTAGTGAATATTTCCAATGCGTAAGAAAGCATATTGGACAACATCCATGGACCAAAAACGACCAATCCCACCAACACTGCTACTATTTTCGGGATAAATGCAAGAGTTTGCTCTTGAATCTGGGTTGTTGCTTGAAAAATACTGACGATTAAGCCCACAACTAAAGCCAGTATCAGAAGAGGCGCGCTGATCAAAAGGATGGTAAATACTCCTCGTTCTGCCATTGATATTACAAATTCCGGGCTCATTTTTACACCTCATTCAAAATGTTTGCAATAAAGATTTTACAATTAGATACCAACCATCCACCAAGACGAACAACAGGATCTTAAACGGCAAGGAAATCATAACAGGAGGAAGCATCATCATCCCCATACTCATAAGCACACTTGCCACGACCATATCAATGACCAGGAAAGGAATAAAGATCATAAATCCAATCTGAAAAGCCGTTTTCAACTCACTAATGGCAAATGCGGGAACTAGGACTGTCAGCGGAATATCCTCTATACTTTCTGGCCGTTCCATTTGTGCATAATCTAGAAAAAGTGCCAGGTCCTTCTGTCGTGTATGCTTACTCATGAATTCTTTCAAAGGGATACTTGCCCGTTCATATGCCTCATCCAATGTAATTTCTTCGTTGAACAAAGGTTGAAGGGCCTGATCATTCACTTGTGCAAAGGTTGGTGCCATGATAAAGAAAGTCAAAAACAATGCCAGCCCGATAAGAACCTGGTTTGGAGGCATTGATTGAGTTGCCAGGGACGTTCTGACAAAGGAAAGAACAATGATGATCCGAGTAAAACTCGTCATCAAGATCAGAATCGCTGGTGCCAGGGAGAAAACAGTCAACAATAAAAGAAGCTGAACAGAGGTCGAGACGGTGGAGGCTTCATTTCCACTGAATAATTCCATGAATTCCGTCATTGGCCGAGCTCCTTTTTATCATCCAGTTCATCCATTTTCTTTTTCCTATCTTTCGATAATTGACCTAACTGATCTTGTAAAAGAGTGGAGAATGCTGACTGATTCTTTGTGTTTTTTGATTCCTTGAGTTTTTCGATCCACCCTGATATCTTATCGGAATGAAGGGGGGCGTTTTCTGTCCGTTCTATATAGGACTGTATCAACTGCTCCCGTTCCTCCTCATCCGTAATTTCTTTCAGAAGATTGATGGAGTCCCCCACACCGACTACCAATATACTGTTACCAACTTTAACAAGTTGAAGAGATTTATTGTTTCCGAGGTTTGTCCCTCCGAGGTTCTCAACCGATCGTCCATTCCCCAATTTATTTTTACTATTTATTAGTTTCAATGCACCATATAGTAAGGCCAAAACAAAGAGTAATGCAAAGACCATTTTGATAAAATCAAAAATGGAAACCGAAGGCGGTTTTTGCTCTAACATACCTTGTTGTTCAGCAGAAGGTGTTTCTACTTGTTCTGCAGGCTGTTCTGATTGTGCTTCTGGATCTTTATATTGGTTGAAGACACTATCATCTATGCCCTCTTTCTGTACTTTCTGGTTGGCAGAGCCATGGGACGGCAGAACAAAAAGAAAAACCGCCACCATTAAAATAGGTAATATCTTGTTAGCATACAATACAGACACCTCTATGACAGAGTCTTGTGGATAGCTTCAATCACTCGATCCGCTTGGAACGGTTTGACGATGAAATCTTTCGCACCTGCTTGGATTGCATCAATGACCATTGCCTGCTGCCCCATCGCTGAGCACATAATAACCTTCGCATTTGGATTAATCGCCTTTATTTCTTTCAAAGCAGTTATTCCATCCATCTCAGGCATGGTGATGTCCATCGTTACAAGGTCAGGGTGGTGTTCTTTATATTTCTCCACTGCTTGTACCCCATCGGCCGCTTCGCCTACTACATCGTATCCATTTTTTGTCAGGATATCCTTGATCATCATTCTCATAAATGCCGCATCGTCCACAATTAAAATTCTTTTACTCATGTCGTTTCCTCCTAAGATCTATCGAAGTTTTCTTATTCTATCTGTTTGACTTACAATATCTGTTACCCTTACTCCAAAACTCTCGTCGATGACCACCACTTCGCCTTGTGCGATCAGTTTGTTGTTGACTAGAATATCAACAGGCTCCCCTGCAAGCTTGTCTAGTTCAATAATCGAACCTGTAGACAATTCCAAGATGTCTTTGACAGAGCGTTTTGTTCTTCCAAGTTCAACCGTGACTTGAAGAGGGATATCCAAGAGCATGTTTAAATTATTTGGTTCAGATTCTTCGACTGTCGTCGTTTCGAAATTCGAGAAAACTGCTGGCTGTACATTCACAGACGGTTGCGGTCTTGTCGGAATAGTGGAACTTGCTTGTCCACCTGCATAGGCATGCTCCCTTGGTTTGGCACCCGCATGAATCAGGGGTTCCTCTTCTTGATAGTATGGAGCCTGTGCGGTCACTTGTTGCGGCTCTTCATAACTAATAGGAACATTGTTTTTGCCCCCATTCACCTCTTGCGATTCAGCATTTGTTACCTGCGTGGAATAGTCATCACGGTACAATAGCTCTTCCACAAGATTTTTTGCAAATGGATATGGTAGGATCTGCATAATGGAAGAGTCAATCAACTTTCCGATTTTGATGGAAAATGCGACCTTTATCAATAATTCCTCTTCAGGCATTTCCGCAGCACCATCGCCACCCTTAAAATCAAGCAACATCACCGACGGAGGGGAAATGTCTATTTTCTTAGCAAAGACAGTCGACATGGAAGTGGCAGCAGAGCCCATCATTTGATTCATCGCTTCATGAACTGCACTCAAATGGATTTCATCAAATTCGGATTGAGGATTCTCCCCTGTTCCACCAAGCATCAAATCCGCAATGATTGCTGCATCCTTCTGTTCCACCACCAAAATATTCGAACCTGAAAACCCTTCTGTATAACTGACACGTATGGCAACATAAGGCTCAGGAAACTCACTTTCCAACCGTTTCTTTTCCACTAAGGAAACCTTAGGTGTTGTAATCTCGACTTTTTGATTTAATAAAGTGGATAGGGCAGTTGCCGAACTCCCAAAAGAGATATTCCCTATTTCACCAAGCGCATCCTGTTCCATCGTAGATAGATATTCTTCTATGTTAAGATCAACAAAGAGGGGTTCATCATTGTTGGTATCTGTTCCTCGAAGCAACGCATCTATCTCATCTTGAGATAACATCCCATCACTCATCATCTTCATATCCCTCCTTGACTTTATCCATAATCTGTACTGCCATATTTCTCTTCACCTGACCAACCTGAGCATAAAAGCTCGGCTTGTTATCCACCTTGACACATATCGGTTCGTCTATCTTCTGGTGGAGCGTAAGGACATCTCCAATATTGATGTTCAATAGGTCTGAAAATGTAATTTCCGAATTTCCAAGCTCTGCTGTTACCGTCAATGGGGTGGTCCGGATAACTTTTTCCAATGTAGCGATTTCGTGTTCTTGGCGAACCTTGTTTTTCTCCTCCATCCAGTAATGGGCGGAGAGTTTAGGGATGACAGGCTCGAGCACTACATGTGGAATACATATATTAATCATGCCTGTCACTTCACCAATCGTGATATTCATTGAAATTACAATGACCGTTTCATTAGGTGATACCAGCTGCAGGAATTGAGGATTCACTTCCAAATCTGACAAAAATGGTTGAATTTCAGAAACGGTTTCCCACGCTTCCCCGAAATTCTCAATGGCGCCTTCAAACAAGGTCGTCATCAATCTTGTTTCAATTTCCGTTAAACTGTCTACTTTGTTGACACCCGAACCTCTCCCGCCCAGTTGCCTGTCCAACATGGCATAAGCGATGGTTGGATTGACTTCGAGCACTACCCTACCTTCAAGGGGAGTAACCTCAAATACATTCAAGATGGTCATTTTCGGTATCGACCTGATAAATTCCTCATATGGAAGCTGATCGACGGATGCAACACTTATTTGTATGTAGGTTCGGAGCTGGGCAGAAAAATAAGTGGTCAGAAGCCTTGCAAAATTTTCATGAATCCTGGTTAAATTTCTAATCTGATCCTTTGAAAACCTAAGCGCCCGTTTAAAATCATACACTTTCACTTTCTTTTCCTGGTTTTCTTTCTTTAGTTCTTCGGCATTCATCTCCCCTGTTGAAAGAGCAGAGAGAAGCGCATCTATTTCGCTTTGTGACATTACTTCTGTTGACAAATCCATCACCTCCTAATTTAGATCTCTTGGTGATTAGTTTTGAAGGAGAAAGGAGGTTGTATAGACTTTCACGATTTCTCCATCCTGCATCACTTCATTGATTTTCTTTTGGATATCCTGTTCCAGCTGTGTCAGTCCATTTTCACCTTCAAAATCGGAAGCCGACTTGTTTGCAATTTCGTGTATAACGATGTTCTGAACCTGGAAGTCCCTTTTCAGCAATTCCGATGTCGCTTTTTTGCTATCCGTTTGCACCTTCATTTTCAAACGAATATAGCCACCGCTCTTGAGATTAGTTGTAATTTCATCGAAATCCACAGAGTATTTTATAATTTCATCAATGGTAGGCTCTTCTGTTGTTTCATCTGCATATAATTCATCCACAGCAACCAGGGCTACCACACCTAAAAGTGAAATGACCAGAAGGATAATTATCATGGCATTCAATAATTTATTGCGAAACATCTTTTTTAGCCTCCAAATGTGTTCCATGATGCATCTGAGCATAAAACTCTTTGCATAGAAGAATCACTTCTTGCATTCTTTCTTTAACAATTACTTTTTTTCCATTACTAAGTGTAATCATAGTATCAGGTGTCTCTTCCACCTGCTCAATCAGCCAAACATTGACTGCAAATGACTTCCCGTTTAGCTTAGTCAGCTTTATCATTATAGATGGGCTAAGCAGTGATACTTAGCCCTCCCCCCTTAACGCTTCAAATTGACAAGCTCCTGTAAAATCTCATCTGATGTCGTGATGATTCTGGTATTTGCCTGGAATCCCCTTTGGGCTGTAATCATCTCTGTGAATTCTTCTGATAAGTCGACATTGGACATTTCAAGTGTACCGGAAATGATAGCCGCAGCTCCGTTGTCACCAGGTCTGAACATTTCCTCTAGCTGTATGCCATCACCGTTCTTATCCATTGTCCCGGAGTTGTTCGATTGCTGAAACAGGTTTTCCCCGATTCTTTCTAACCCTGCATCATTCGGGAATTTCGCCAACATCAGTTGTCCAGCCACTTTCAGATTCCCGAACTGGTCAATGAAGTTTACTTTTCCATCACCGGAAATACTGAAGCTACGTGCATTTGGCGGTATTTGGATAAGTCCCGGACTTCCGCTTAAGGAGTCAGTCCATGTAGGCTGTTGAATCATTTCTGCCTTTGCGACAAAGTTTTCGAATGTCTTGAACGCTGTGTCTAAACTTGTTTTTACTGATTGTGCATAGCTTACAAGATTTGAAAGATCATTGATATTAGCTGTGGCACCATTAGGTATAGTGATAGTAGGGTTTTGAACAACCGGGTCAATCATTCTATATGCTATCTCACCAGTTGAACCTATGAAACTATCAATACTTTGGTTCATATTCTGGGCAGAAGTAATAAATGCCGCTCTTTCATTCTGGTAGATATCTGTATTGAAATCATTGAACTGAGTTGCTGCGTTATCTCTGGCAGTTTGGGCTGCTGTCGCTGCAGCCGACAGTTGCGGATCGATACCGCCTGATTCCAAATTCGCTTTTTCTGCATCTTCGAAAGTCCTTTGCGCTTCTAAGAATTTCATTGCAAGATCAAGGAACTTGTTCGTATCATTTCTAAAATCTCTATATTCATCAAAGAAAATCTCTCCGGCATTCAATGCTGCATTGGATGCTGCCATAATGTTATCGTTAGGGATTCTCTTTTCCCCTGTCTCACCAATCAAGTACATCCCATTTGAATTGACAACGTAACCATTGTTATCAAGGTAGAAGTTCCCAGAACGTGTGTAATTCATGGAAACAGCGTTGTTGATAGCCCCACCAAGTATGCGATTGTCTCCATAAGATGTGTTGGTATCCACATTTACCCTTGTAATATCAGCAATAGAGGCCACTGCGAAGAATCCATCCCCTGATAATGCCAAATCCAGCGGCCTTGCAGTTGTTTGAAGTGAGCCTTGCGTCTGAATCGTATCAATCGAACTGATCATAGATCCAAGACCGATCTGTTTCGCATTGACTCCCCCTTTTCCTGCTGCCGGCCCACTTGCGCCTGATAATTGCTGTACCATCATTTCCTGGAAGGTTGCTCTTCCTTTCTTAAACCCGTACGTATTGACATTGGCGATGTTATTCCCTATGACATCTAATTTTGTTTGAAAGTTTCTCAGTGCACCGATACTTGAATACATGGAACGTAGCATGCTTTTTCCCCCTCTTATAAAACAAAGTGTTACTGTGTAATTTTTGTAATGGCATCCATAGGTATCTTTTCATCTGTTAATCTTGCATCCGTGACTGTGAGGTGCGCTTTGCCATCCTTCATCAGAACGGACTGGACAGTGACGTCCTCATAATCATCCCCACCAAAGCCAAACGAGATTTTCTTTCCGATAAGATGACTTGCGGTAAGTAAGGTAGTATTTCCTGGCTGCGAATGATCACCTGACTGATTCACTTTTGTGATTTGCTCCACCGCTATTTCACTTCCATCATCCATGACAAGCCTTGCTTTTCCATCTTGCATGGAGATGCTGGCCACCGTTCCGTTCTTCATTTCCACAAATGGTTCCTCGTCCACATAATAGATATGCTGCCATGTAAGGTTAGAACCCAGATACTGCTGAAGAGAAAGTACGTTCATTTTGTTTTGTGTTTCAATGAAGCCTTCCATACTTTTATTCAAATTGGCCATCTGTTCCAATGAGGAGAAGTTTGCCATCTGTGAAATGAACTCCTTATCCTCCATGGGGTTAAGCGGATCCTGATTTTGCAGTTGTGCAATCAAAAGGCGAAGGAAATCATCCTTCCCCATAACATTGTTCTGCTTGGACGTATTAACAGGCCTATTTTGTATATAAAGATCAGATGAGATATTGTTTGTCATTCTCCGTCACCTACAGCTTTTCTTATTTCCAATTCTTCCAATAGTACATCTTCAAAGGATGATGTGTTGTCCTCATCGTTTGTTTCATTTTTGGAAGAATGTTTTGGATGGGACTCATCATCCCCAGTGCCTTTATGTTGTTGTGTGAATTTTTGCTCCTGATCCTGGAAAATAACCTCGAGCTTTTCTATGTTCACATTTGATTGAGCCAAGGTTTGCTTCAAGTTTATCAAACCACTTTCTAACAGGGAGGAGGCCGCTTTGGAATGCACGATGAGTTTCGCGACTAAACCATGTTGTGTTTCCTGCAGTTTAATATGCAATGTTCCAAGATGTTCCGGTGCCAATCTTATTGTCATGGATTGATTTCCGTTGACAAATCTAGTTTGGGTTTTTGCAAGTATTCCCTCTAGTTTTTGAAGCAACTGTTCTCGTGCAGCCTCATGGGATGTTGTATCAATAACCCATTGGATCGTTGCCTGCTTTGGAAGTTGAAGCAGGTTCATGGTTACAGGTCCGCTTTGGAAGACATTTTCAGAAACAGGTACAAAGGTTGCATGTTTTGATGGTGCATCCTTTGCTAGTGGCGAAACCTGTGTCCGTGCACTCTCAGGAAGCAAAAGTTTTCCAAGTCTAGTCTCGATCATACTCATAAGTTCCTTCAGGTTTGACTGCTCCTTGACAGAGACTGGCGCACCTTCTGCCTTTTCCTCTTTTGCTTCAAGATAGCCCTTCATAAACATCATCACTTTTTCTGATAGACGTGTGAATGATTCAATCATCTTTTCTCCTTCACCTTGCGTAGACTGCTTCAAGGTGGTGAGTACATTCATCATGTCCATCACATCCTCAAGCAAATCATAATACCCTTCAGGAATATCCTCTGTTTGTGATGAGATAGATGGATTATTTTCCATCTCCTGTACTTCATTTAACATCGAAAGTTGCATGGACAGGAGCTCATCCATTTCCTGATTGAGGCCTTCTAGAATTTCCTCATCATTTGAAGTTTCTAACCCCACTTTTCCGTTTTCAGGTGAGGATGTCGCAAGTAAGGAAGCAAGAAGGCTTTTTGATAAGGCGGAGCCGAAGCTCTCCACTGCTTCTTTGGAAAACTGCTCCGGTTTTCCCTTTCCCTCCGCTTTCGTTGTTTGTCCTGAATGAGCGGCAGCGATATCTCCGGTAACAAAAAAGTTCACTTCGTTCATTCCTTTCTGGGAACCTATTGATTATTGGCTAATAATTCCGTGAACCTTGCCGCCTGTTCCGGTTCAAATTGCCCTAAAATAGAGGATGTTTTGGAAGCACTTAACTCTTTAAGAATTAAAAGGGCCATTTCTTCCTCCAGTTCCAATATAATTTGGGCAGCTTTCTTCGTTGACATCCCTTCATATAGCTTTGCCAACTCACGTGTGGAGGTTTTCACCTCCTGTTGTTGCTGTTCTAGGTTCTCAATCCGTTTATTTGCTTGATCAAGCTGGGAAACAAGCTTGGTTATTTCCCTTTGCTTTTCACTGATCTGTCGTTCAAGAAGGATGACCTCTTGAGAGGACCTCTCTTGGTCATTTCCGTCTCGGGGGGGTGTCTCCTTTTCCTCTTCGTCTTCTTCGGAGGAGCTCACTTCTACCTTTGCCGACGGTAGGAAGGATTGGGCAACTTCAAACACATTCTTGCCTTCGTATGTCAGGTACCCCAGCACTACTACCACTGTAAAAAGAAGCGGTATGATAAAAAGGTATAGCAGTTTCTGCATGAAGGAATATTTCCCTTCTACTTCTTCGGTTTGATAGTCTTTTTTCATGTTTTTTTCACCTATTTGCGTGTTGCGAATATTGAATAATGGAGAGTTCGTCTATATATGTTGACTCCACTTTGAGGTCATTTTGCTTCCAGAAAAGCTTCTCTTTATCATCCAATACTTCATATTTTTTGCATTCCACGGACTGCTCCTTAAGTTTTTCCTCCTTAAGGTTCATAAATGCTCTGGCATGGCTTACTTTTTTTTGTTGATGAAAGACGTTTTTTTCCAAGTTTCCCATAAAGAATTGCTGTTGTTTCAGCGTTTCGATAGGGATTCCTATCTGCAGCTTCTTTTGCAGTGCCTCTTCTAACTTTTCCTTTTTCTTTAATAGGTCATATAACGCCTGTCCCTCGGATTCGAATAAGGAAATCGCTTGTTGATACTCCGAGCTTGCCTGATCTTTTTCTGCTTTCTTGACAACCAATATTTTCTCTAGGCGACCTTTTCTTACTGCCATGCCTTTCACCTACTCTACTTCATTAATTTCGTAAGTTCTGCCAATGTATTCGCATATGTCCATTTGTCATCCACTTCCTGCTTCAGATAATGAATGATGGCAGGATAAGACTGAATGGCCTCGTCAATCTCCCTTGAACTCCCCCGTTTATAAGCACCAATATTAATTAGATCCTCCGCCTGATAATACTTTGAAAGTTTTTCGCGCATGGCTTCTGCAGCTTTCTTATGTTCGTACTCCACAATGTTGTTCATTACGCGGCTCACACTCTTCAGGACATTTATCGCTGGGTATTGCCCCTTATTGGCCAAGTCCCTATCCAAAACAAAATGGCCATCCAAAATCCCGCGAACCGTATCGGCAATCGGTTCATTCATGTCATCCCCATCTACAAGAACCGTATAAAAAGCGGTAATGGAGCCATGTTGGTTCGTTCCTGTTCTTTCCAATAATTTAGGTAACATGGAAAAGACGGAGGGGGTGTAACCTTTAGTTGTCGGAGGTTCGCCTACAGCTAACCCAATCTCCCGTTGCGCCATTGCAACCCTTGTCACTGAGTCCATCATCAGCATCACGTTATATCCTAAGTCACGAAAATATTCAGAAATGGCAGTTGCAGTATAAGCTCCCTTGATGCGCATAAGGGCTGGCTGGTCAGAAGTTGCAACAATGACGATGGACCGCTTTAGCCCTTCCGGCCCTAAATCCCGTTCCAGAAAATCGCGTACCTCTCTGCCACGTTCGCCTATGAGGGCAATGACGTTGATATCAGCATGAGTATTTCTGGCAATCATCCCGAGGAGTGTGCTTTTCCCAACCCCGCTTCCTGCAAATATACCGACCCTTTGCCCTTTTCCGACTGTCAGCAGTCCGTCAATTACCTTAACACCCACTTCCAATTCCTCTGTAATGGAGGGTCTTGTCATCGGATTTGGAGGCGACTGGTCTGTAGGATATTTACCTAACCCTATCGGCAATTCCTCATGCGGATTCAACGGATGGCCCAACGCATCCAACACCATGCCTCTAAGCTCTTCACCTATCCGGATTTCTAAGGGGTTGTTCGTAGCTTCCACCATGCATCCCGGACCGATATCCTGGATCTCCGTGAATGGCATCAGGATTACATGTTCATCTCTGAAACCTACAACTTCCGCCTGAACAATCCTATTTTTCTTTTTATTGATGATGATGTTACAAACATCTCCAATGGAGCTTTCTGGGCCTTTGGATTCAATCATCAATCCAATTACCCTTTTTACTTTTCCATAGCGTTTATAGGCGCTAATCCCTTCAATCTCCTGCAATAAGTCTTCTATGGTAATCATCACTTGGACTCCACTCTCACCAATTGCAGTAAGTATTCTCTTATTTCAGCCAGTTGTGTCTGGATAGAAATTTCCATCCTCCCTGCAGAGGAATCAATCCAGCAGCCATCACCTGGCAGCTCCGATTCAGGGAAAATGGCAAGCTCGTATTGGCTATTAATTATATTTTGAAGTTGCTGTTTATTTTGCAGGAGATATGGGTATTGTTTAGTGCTTACATAAATTCTTATTTCTTCTTTTTCCTTTACTTCTTTAAGAGCCGTTTCTACTAATTTGGTATAGGAAGAAGGGTCAGCTTCGAGCGTACATCCAAGAATTTTCTCGGCGACTTTCATGCTTACGGTCACGATGGACTCGATAGAGCTGTCCAGTTTTTTGTGATGTTCCACTTTAGCTAGCTCTATGATTCTTTGAGCTTCCGCTAAGCTAGCTTGATATTCGTTGCGGGCATTTTTTTCACCAGCCTGATAGCCTTGCTCATGGCCTTCAAGGTATGCCTGCTGCTTCCATCTTTCTTTTTCATCTTCCCATGCCTTTTTATCTTCTTCTATTTGCATGGCGGCCTTCTGCCGTTCCATAGCTGCCTGTTCCACAATGCTTGCAGCTTCTTGTTTGGCTTGTGCAATTGTCTGGTTGATAAATTCAATACTATGCCCAGTTCCGGACTCTGTTGTCATTTCCGATTGCTTCCTAGTGAAAATAGGAGCTACCTTGATGGAGACCGCACCTGTTCTCGCTTCTCCTAAACGGGAGGATTTAATGAGTTTAGACAATGATGTCATCTCCTCCACCACGGGCTATGACTATTTCCCCGGCTTCTTCAAGCTTCCTGATAATACCAACAATACGGGATTGCGATTCTTCTACATCCTTCAGACGGACAGGTCCCATGTATTCCATATCGTCCTTCATTGTTTCTACCATTCTCTTGGACATATTTTTAAAGACAATGTCTTTGACCTCTTCACTTGCGACCTTCAACGCAAGCATCAAATCTTCATTTTCCACATCACGGATGACCCGCTGGATGGCCATATTATCCAATGTGACAATATCTTCGAATACAAACATACGTTTCTTAATTTCTTCCGCCAATTCTGGATCTTGTATTTCAAGTGAATCCAGAATGGTTCTTTCTGTGCTTCTGTCCACTTGATTTAAGACGTCCACTACAGAATCAATACCACCTGTGTTTGTGTAATCGCGTGTAACGGTGGTAGAAAGCTTCCGTTCGAGAATCTGTTCCACCTCATTGATGATTTCTGGTGAGGTGCTATCCATTACCGCTATTCTTTTCGCAATGTCAGCCTGAAGCTCTTGCGGCAATTCTGATAAGATCTGACCGGACTTAGTCGGCTCCAAATAGGATAATACCAGAGCAATTGTTTGCGGGTGCTCGTTCTGGATAAAATTAAGGATCTGGGATGCATCCGCTTTCCTGGCAAAATCAAAGGGCTTTACCTGCAACGAAGATGTCAAACGGGTAATAATTGCTGCCGCTTGGTCTTTCCCTAAGGCTTTTTCAAGTACTGTTTTGGCGTAACTGATTCCCCCTTGAGAAATATAATCCTGTGCAAGGGCAATCTGATGAAACTCTTCCAGAACGTCTTCCTTTATGTGACTATCAACGGTTCTTACACCGCTTATTTCCAGTGTCAGTTTCTCTATTTCGTCTTCTGAGAGATGCTTGTACACGGAAGCTGATACATCCGGACCGAGTGAGATCAATAATATGGCCGCTTTCTGTTTATTGGAAAAGGCTTTTGACTGGCTTGCTTTTGCCATTTATATCTCCCCTTTACTCTGAGAGCCATGAGCGTAACAATTTTGCAAATTCATCCGGCTTTTCTTTTGCCATTTTTTCAAGTTGCTTTCTACGCGCAGTGCTTTCCGATTCTTTTTCATTGTTTATATCAGGCACACGGATTTGGACTGTTTCTTCTTCCAAAAGAATTTCCTCTTCCTCTTCTTCGTCCCTATTACGTTTAAATAGCAGGAACAGTAGAAGTAGGATTACCGCAAGTAAAATTCCTGCTGCAACATATACCCACATTGGGATGGCAGCTGAAGTCGATTCTTCCATAGCCACTTTTCCGTTGAATGGTTGCACAGATACCACGACTTTATCATCAATATTTGCATTTTGAGGATCTTCCCCTAACATGTTCTTATCAATGGTGGTACGTACAATCGTACTTAATATCTGCCTGATATCGTCCACCGTGGTTGCCTGCATGGATAAAGGGTCATCTGCAATCGGCGGTTCCACCATTACCTGTATTCCCATGTCCCTTACCTTGTAGGGACTTTCCACTATTTCTTTTCTGATTCTATTTACATCATTATTGATTCTTTCTTCCATTTTTTCATAATCGCCAGTGCCACTTCCTCCACCTGCCACATATGCAGGAATGTCCGCCTCCCCGGTTCCCGGAACTCCTCCTGCTGCATCCTCATTGCCAGTATAAGTTTCCGTGATTCGTTCCACACTTACTGCAATACCTTCCATATTTTCAGGGTCAACCGGCGTTACAAGATTCTCTTCTCTGTTTTCCTGAGTAAAATCTATGTCAGTTGTAACGGAAACAACTACTTTGTTGTACCCCATCATCATACCCAGCATTTGCTGCACTTGCCTTTGAATATCTCTTTCTATCTCTTTTTTCAGTTCCAATTGAGTTGCTATATTGAAGGAGTTTCCATTATTTTGATTATTTTTCAAATCAAAGTACTCAAAGTTTTGGTTCATGATGACGATATTATCAGTAGCAAGATTAGGAATACTTTTTGAAACAAGATGATAGAGGGCATTTATATGATTCTGATCGAACTGATAACCAGGTTCGTTATGTAAGACGATGGATGCCGATGCCTCCTGAGTCGACTCTCTGACAAATACACCCTCTTCCGGAAGGCTTAGCATTACCTGAGCATCCTTTACTCCTTCTATACTTTTGACCAAGTTCGCCAATTCCGTTTGCATGGCATCAAGCTTCATAATCTGGAATTCATTATCCGTCATACCAAACCCAGATCTTTCACCAAAAAAGCCATAGTCTATACTTCCGCTCTTAGGTACCCCTTCTGCGGCTAGCTCAACTTTCAGGGTATCTACTGTTTGCTGAGGGACGAGGATTGCGGTCCCGTTGCTCGTTATCTGTGACTGGATACCTCTTCCATCTAGCACCTCTTTGATCTGTCCGGTCTCCTGGACTGTCAGGTCTTTATAAAGGGGTGCCATATCTGTCTTTGTCAGAAAATATATGATTGTAAAGATTGCAAAAATTGATACGATTGCCGTACTGAGTATCGCTGTCTTTTGGGTTTTGTTTCTATTGTTCCAAAAGGAAGTAGTTGTTTTCTTTATCTCTTGTAATTTTTCTTTCATTACGTCAATTCCCCCGGTTATTATCTTGCAGCACAGTTATGCAGTGAATAACCGCATTTTTTTCATTCGTGATTACACTTGCATTCTCATTATTTCTTGATAGGCTTCAACGCCTTTATTTCTTACTTCCATCGTCAATTGCATGGCTACACTTGCTTTTTGTTGGGCAATCAAGACATCATGAAGCTCGACCCCTTCATTATTGACCAGCTTTGTCGTAATTTGATTGGATGCCACTTGAGAATTGTTAACCTCATTGATTGCATTCTTTAGATAGCTTGAGAATTGCTGATGCACATCACCGCTTGATTTTTGAATACTGTTTACATTTTGCACTAACTGATTAGCGCTTGTAATCTTGGAAATCATCTAAGAACCTCCTGTTTATTTACCAAGTTCCAAAGTTTTCATCATTATTCCTTTTGAAGCATTAAAAACTGTTACATTCGCTTCATAGGACCTTGAAGCACTCATCAGGTCTACCATTTCTTTCAAAGGATCTACATTTGGCAATTCTACATATCCCTCTTCATTGGCATCTGGATGTTCCGGGTCAAACACAACTCTAAACGGAGCGTCATCTTCTTTTATTCTTGTAATATGTACTCCACTACCCATCCCATTGCTAGTTCCGGAGGCTTTTTGCAAGAACGACTGGAAACTGTTTTCTTTTGCTGCAGTTTCCACTACCTTCCTCCTGTATGGCTCCCATTGACCATTTCGGTATGTTCCTCTTGTAGAATCGACATTTGCCATGTTGGAAGAGATGACATCCATTCTGAGCCTCTGGGCAGTAAGTGCAGAGGCAGAAATATTCATGCTTTTAAACATCGACATTACGACCTGCCTCCTTTAATCACGGATTGCAGGGATTGAAACTTTCCATTCATCTGATCAATTAAAGTGTAATAATATATTTGATTTTCAGCCAAGTCTGACATTTCTTTATCGATGTCGACATTGTTTCCATTATGTGAATAGGAATGAGGCATTTTATCTGCTCTGTAAGAGCGATTGGAAGTCCCCGCAAAATCCTTATGTCTGGCATCTGTCTTCTGTGATTCGAGCTCGCGGCGAAAAGTTTCTCCAAAGTTAGGTGTTATTTCTCTACGCTTAAAATTTGGTGTATCTACATTTGCGATATTATGTGATATCGCCTTATGCTTTGCCCCTGAGTATTGTATTCCTTTTTCCAATGCTTGGATAGATGTCGAAAAAATATTCATTAGTACCCCCATAAACGAATCTTTTGTAACGTATTATATAAGTTTGTCGAAATATGTATGTATATTTTTATTGTAAATTAAGGTAACCCATATGTCTATGTGTCAATTGTTAAAAAAAATCGATAATTCGACTCATTTTGCAAGGTGGGTATATAGACCTATTAAGGATTCAAGTAGAGGTAAAAGCTCTTAAAATGAACAAAAAAGGGCCTGACCAGCTGCTATTTTAGCAGTCAATGGTCAGACCCAACTTCCTCAATAAAAAATATTAGTGTGATTTTAATTTTGAAAGCTCAAACAAGAATTTATCGTTCAACACTTTAATGTAAGTACCTTTCATCCCCAATGAACGGGATTCGATAACTCCTGCACTTTCTAGTTTACGAAGCGCATTTACAATAACAGAACGGGTAATTCCCACTCTATCGGCAATCTTACTTGCTACAAGCAGACCTTCTTTGCCATCAAGCTCTTCGAAAATATGCTCGATTGCTTCAAGCTCACTGTATGAAAGGGAGCTGATAGCCATTTGTACGACAGCTTTGCTTCTAGCTTCCTCTTCGATTTCTTCCGATTTCTCGCGAAGGATTTCCATTCCTACTACAGTCGCACCATATTCAGCTAAAATTAGATCATCATCAGAAAATGGTTCTTGCAGACGAGCAAGAATTAACGTACCAAGGCGCTCACCACCACCGATGATTGGAACGATAGTTGTTAGGCCTGACTTGAATAAGTCCTTGTTCTCAACAGGGAAAGCAGTATATTCACTATCCACATCCAAGTTGGAGGATGTTTCAGAGACATTGAATAGGTTCTTTGTGTATTCTTCCGGGAACTGGCGGTCTTCAAGCATTTTGATCATACGTTCGTTTTCAATTTGCTGGTTGATGGAATAACCCAAAAGTTTTCCACGGCGGGATAGCACAAATACATTGGCTTCAATTACGTTACATAATGTTTCAGACATCTCTTTGAAATTAACCGGTTTTCCAGCTGCTCTCTGTAGCATTGCATTGATTGTTCTTGTTTTTTGTAATAATGGCATTTTAATTTTCCTCCTGTAATCTGCTTCTATAAAATAAATTGGCTTAAATCTTTGTTTTTAACGATATTCCCTAGTTTTTCGTCCACATACTTTGGCGTTATGACAATCTTTTCAAGATTAATGTCTGGCGCTTCAAAAGATAGATCCTCTAAAAGTTTTTCGAGAATCGTATGTAGGCGTCGGGCTCCGATGTTATCCGTATCCTGATTTACCTGAAACGCAACTTCTGCTATTTTACGAATAGCATCGTCAGAAAATTCGACTTTTATACCTTCCGTTTCCAATAATGCCGTATATTGCTTAAGTAATGCATTATCTGGCTCAACCAAAATCCTGACAAAATCTTCGATGGACAGTTTCGTTAATTCCACACGAATCGGAAAACGCCCTTGAAGTTCAGGGATAAGGTCAGAAGGCTTGGCAATATGAAAGGCCCCTGCCGATATGAAAAGGACATGATCTGTTTTCACCTGTCCATATTTCGTCACTACAGTTGATCCTTCCACGATAGGAAGAATATCTCGTTGTACTCCTTCACGGGAAACGTCGGCAGAAGATCCGCTGTTCTTTTTGGCTATCTTATCGATTTCATCAATGAAGATGATTCCGCTCTGCTCCGCGCGCATAATTGCATCTTGGGTAACTTCATCCATATCAATCAGCTTTTGTGCTTCTTCATGGGTCAGCACAGGTCTTGCTTCACGGACTGTAAGCTTCCTTTTTTTCTTTTTCTTTGGCATCAGGTTGCTTAAGGCGTCCTGCATGTTCATGCCCATCTGTTCCATACCAGACCCTTGAAGCATGTCAAACATGGATCCTTGCTGCTCTTCCACTTCAACCGTCACATAGCGGTCTTCCAATTCTCCCAATGCAAGTTGATGGCCCATTCTTCTTCTTTGCTCTTTAATGGACACTTCTTCTTGCTTTTCCTGCTCTTCTGTGTCCGTGGTGTTTCCATTTCCTCCAAAAAACATCTCAAGAGGATTCTTGTATGACGTATTTTTTTGCTTACCTGGAACCAGCAGTTCCACAATTCGTTTGTTTGCATTTTCCAAAGCTTTATCTTTAACGCTTGCCATTTTTTCTTCTTTTACAAGGCGGACGGACGTTTCCATTAAATCACGGACCATCGATTCCACATCTCGGCCTACGTATCCAACTTCTGTAAACTTCGTAGCTTCGACCTTGATGAACGGTGCACCTACAAGCTTAGCGATCCTTCGGGCAATTTCCGTCTTCCCGACACCGGTCGGACCGATCATCAGGATGTTCTTAGGTACCACTTCATCACGGAGGCTGCCTTTTAGCAGGCTTCTTCTGTACCTGTTTCTCAATGCTACAGCTACAGCCTTCTTGGCATTTGTCTGGCCTACAATATATTGATCAAGCATTTCTACTATTTGCCTAGGGGTCAATTTTGTACTCATGTCCACAACCGCCTTTTCTATAGTTCTTCTACAATGATATTGTCATTAGTGTACACGCAAATCTCTCCTGCCGTTTCCAGGGAAGCCTTTGCAATTTCACGTGCCGTCATGTGCTCTCCAGCATACCTCTTCAATGCACGGCCTGCAGCAAGTGCATAGTTTCCACCGGAGCCTATTGCCAGTATCCCGTCATCGGGTTCAATCACTTCTCCCGTCCCAGATACCAATAACATGCTCGATTCATCCATTACAATCAACATCGCTTCCAATTTCCTCAGCACTTTGTCACTCCGCCATTCTTTGGCAAGCTCGACGGCAGAACGTTGGATATTCCCGTTATATTCCTCAAGCTTTGCCTCGAACATTTCGAACAAGGTGAATGCATCTGCTACGGACCCGGCAAACCCTGCTAATATCCTGCCATTAAAAAGTTTACGCACCTTCCGAGCTGTATGCTTCATAACAACCGCATTGCCAAATGTAACCTGACCGTCACCTGACATCGCACTTTGTCCATTATGTTGGACTGCAAATATCGTGGTAGCATGAAAAGATGACATTGTTTATCCTCCATTCGTTCCTCATGCACGAGGATGAAATTGATTATAGGTCTTTTGCAAATGTTCTTTTGTCACATGTGTATAGATCTGAGTGGATGAAAGACTGGCATGACCTAGCAGTTCCTGCACCACACGAAGGTCTGCCCCTTCATTCAGCATATGTGTAGCAAAAGTATGACGAAGCATATGCGGACTAATATGTAAGGTTGTGCATGCCTGTTTCACCAGATCGTTCAGCACCACTCTTACCCCGCGGGTAGTAAGGGCTCCACCACGAAAATTCAAAAAAAGATGTTTGGTGGGATTTGGCGTCTTCTGCTTCTCTAGCAGCGTTCTTCGCCCGTCCTCCATATAGATCTTCAAAGCATCCTGTGCAAAGCTTCCAAATGGAACATAGCGTTGTTTGTTCCCTTTTCCTGTAACAAGGATGGTTCCTACTTGAAAGTCGATATCCTGAACTTGTATGTGACAACATTCACTTATTCGGATACCCGTAGCATAGAGCAATTCAAGCAGGGCTTGATTCCTCTGCCCAAGGGCAGTAGTAAGATCGGAAACAGCAAACAACTTCTCCAGTTCTTCACTATACAAGAACTGCGGAAGACGCTTTTCCTGCTTGGGGAGAGAAACCATGGAAAAAGGGTTCTGCTCTATTTTTTCCTCGCGGAGCAAAAACTTAAAAAAACTTCGCAAACTGGAGGTCTTCCTTGCTACCGATTTTCGGGCATATTTTTTTTGATGAAGCTTGGTCAAATACAAACGTGCTTCTGTATGAGTGACTTCATTGATGCTTGAAATGGCTTCCTCTTTCATAAAATCAAAAAAATCTTCAATATCCTTTTGATAAAATACAACAGTATATTTTGAATAGTTTTTCTCAATTTGTAAATATTCCAGAAAAGAAATTAACGAAACGTTAACATTTTGCATACTTATCACCTCACAAGGGCTACTAAATATTATCACAATTTAGTAGCCCTTGCAATTAATTTGATTAATTTTTTACAAAATTCTGAATTGTTTCCAACGCTCTCCTAGCATGGGCTTCATTGCGTTCTTGCTTGTTCTTGATTTTCTTCGGAAGTTCAGGGAATAATCCGAAGTTTGCATTCATTGGCTGGAAATTCTTCGCATTTGTCGAAGTGATGTAGTTCGCCATGCTGCCGATGGCCGTTTCCTTTGGAAAAACAAGTGGCTCAAGACCTTGAACCAGACGGGCAGCATTAAGCCCTGCTACAAGACCTGATGCTGCAGACTCCACATATCCTTCCACCCCGGTCATTTGTCCGGCAAAGAACAAGTCTTCTCTTGCCTTGAATTGATAGGTAGGCTTAAGGAGGTTAGGTGAGTTGATGAACGTATTTCGGTGCATCACGCCATATCGTACGATTTCCGCATTCTCTAAACCTGGAATTAATCGGATAACTTCTTTTTGCGGGCCCCATTTTAAATGTGTCTGAAAACCAACAATGTTATACAAGGTACCTGCAGCATCGTCTTGACGAAGTTGTACTACCGCATATGGACGTTTATCCGTTTTCGGGTCTTCGAGTCCTACAGGTTTCATAGGTCCAAACAACATTGTTTTCTTCCCACGGTTAGCCATTACTTCAATCGGCATGCAGCCTTCAAAGAAGATTTCCTTCTCGAACTCTTTTAAAGGAACTGTCTCTGCCTCTACCAATGCATTGTAGAAACGATCAAACTGTTCTTCCGTCATTGGACAGTTTAAATAGGCCGCTTCACCTTTATCGTATCTGGATTTCAAATACACGATATCCATGTTGATGCTGTCCTTTTCAATAATTGGTGCAGCTGCATCATAGAAATAAAGGTATTCCTCTCCTGTTAATGAACGAAGTTGGTCTGATAGTGATTTGGAAGTCAATGGTCCGGTTGCAATGATGGTCGGGCCTTCTGGAATCTGGTCCATTTCTTCATTGAATACCGTCACATTCGGATGTTCTTTAACGCGTTCCGTTACTTTTGCAGCAAATTCATGCCTGTCCACTGCCAAGGCACCGCCAGCTGGTACAGCGCAGTCATCTGCAGAGCGTATGATGACGGAATCCAACATCCGCATTTCTTCCTTCAATACTCCTACTGCATTTGTCAGGTTGTTGGCACGAAGCGAATTCGAGCAAACAAGCTCGGCAAATTTATCTGTATGGTGGGCCGGTGTCTGTTTCACTGGACGCATTTCATATAGATGAACTTGAATCCCTTTGTTAGCCAGCTGCCATGCTGCTTCACTGCCTGCAAGGCCTGCACCGATTACATTAACTATTGTTGTCATAATTAGATTCCTCCAAATACGTTGTAAAGATTTAATCTATGAGTTAGGACGTTCCTTCCTCTACACAAAGGAAAAAGGGCTGACATAACCGCTTAAGTGTCAGTCCCCTCTACCTAAAAAGGTTATTTCCGCCTACTTTGATGCTTTTTATCCTTGTGGTTCTTCTTTGTAGTCACACTCCACGCACTGGACCTGAACACCTTTTTTAAGCTTCTTCTCCACCATTAATGCGTCACACTTCGGACATTTTCTGGCGATAGGCTTATCCCACGAGAGGAACTCACAGGAAGGGTATTGGTCACAACCATAGAAAATACGTTTCTTTTTGCTTTTTCTTTCCACAATGTTCCCTTTTTCACACTTCGGACAAGGAACTCCTATATCTTTTACAATTGGTTTTGTGTTACGGCAGTCAGGAAAGTTAGAGCATGCCATGAACTTGCCGTACCTTCCCATTTTGAAGACCATTTCATGACCGCATAATTCACAATCTTCACCGGCAGGTTCATCCTTGATCTCAATTTCCTGCATTTCAAGTTCCGCTTTCTCTAGACGTTTGGCAAATTCGTGATAGAAACCATCTATTATATTAACCCAATTCACTTTTCCATCTTCCACATTATCAAGGTTGGTCTCAAGATCGGCTGTAAATTCGACATTGATGATTTCAGGGAAGAACTCCAAGATAAGCTGAATAACAATCTCCCCAAGCTCTGTAGGAACAAATCGTTTATTATCAAGTGCTACATAGCCACGCTTTTGGATGGTATCAAGAGTTGGAGCATAAGTGGATGGTCTCCCTATTCCCAATTCCTCTAGCGTCCTTACTAACCTTGCCTCTGTGTACCTCGGCGGTGGTTGTGTGAAATGTTGCTTTGGATCGATATCTTTAGAAAAGACGGTGTCCCCCTTCTCTAAAGGAGGAAGCAGGTTTTCCTTTTCCTCTTGCTGATCATCATTTCCTTCCACGTACACTTTCATGAAGCCGGGGAACTTTACAGTGGAGCCAGTCGCCCGGAATTGTACATCATTCTGAGTTAGGTCCACACTCACTGTATCAAGTATTGCTGGAGACATTTGGCTTGCAACAAATCGCTCCCAAATCAGTTTGTAGAGACGGAATTGGTCTCGTGATAAATATTCTTTAATGGATTGCGGATCTTTCAGCGTGGCGGTAGGACGAATAGCTTCATGGGCATCTTGAGCATTGCTCTTTTTCGTCTCTTTTCTTTCCTCCGTGGAAACAAATTGTTTGCCATAGGTTTTTTCAATATATTCCACCGCTTCTTTTTTTGCGGTTTCAGAAATACGTGTCGAATCTGTACGCATGTAGGTAATGAGACCGACAGTCCCTTCTTTACCAAGCTCAATTCCCTCGTATAGCTGTTGAGCCATCATCATTGTTTTCTTTGCGCGGAAGTTGAGCTTGCGTGCCGCTTCCTGTTGTAGAGAAGAGGTAATGAAAGGAAGAGCTGGATTCCGCTTGCGTTCCTTTTTCGTTACACTTTTCACTTCAAATGAATTGCCCTCAAGTTTCCCTAATACGTCTTGTACTTCCGCTTCTGACTTCAATTCCGTCTTCTTTCCATTTAAGCCGTAGAAGCTCGCTTCAAATTCCTTAGATTTACCTGTAAGAAACGCACTCTTAATGGACCAGTATTCTTCCGGAACAAAAGCATTTATTTCTTGTTCTCTTTCAATGACCAGGCGGACTGCGACGGATTGAACCCTGCCTGCACTTAAACCTTTTTTCACTTTCTTCCATAATAGAGGGCTGATATTGTAACCAACGAGACGATCAAGGATCCTTCTTGCCTGTTGGGCATCCACTACATCCAGATTGATCGGCCTAGGATGCTTGAAAGATTCTTTGATGGCATCTTTGGTTATCTCATTGAAAACCACTCTGCAATCTGAGTTTATATCGATATCCAGACTATGGGCAAGATGCCAAGCAATCGCTTCCCCTTCACGATCCGGGTCAGCCGCGAGAAAGATTTTTTTCGCTTTTTTTGCCGCTGTCTTAAGTTCTTTCAGTACAGGACCTTTACCTCGGATGGTAATATATTTGGGTTCAAACTCATGATCAACATTCACGCCCATTTGGCTTTTGGGGAGATCTCTTACGTGTCCCATGGATGCTTTCACTTTATATTTTTTCCCTAAATATCTTTCAATTGTTTTCGCTTTAGCTGGTGATTCCACAATAACTAAGTAATCTGACATTCAATAATCCTCCTCAAGAGGGTAAATTCTTTAGAAAAAACAATATGTAGCGTTTTCTCAAAGTTTTTAGCTTCTATGTTTAATTTTAGGTATGTTTAAGTTTGAAATCTTCCCCATTATCAAATAGGTTGTAACCGTTTGTCAAACAGGACTGTTCGTTTTTTATTCTATTTACCTAGTTTTTCACTACATAAACATTCCCGATTATCCTTATGTATTATATGTAGACACAGAATCTTCTTTATATACTTGACTTCCATAACTTTTCTCACGGTTGCTCATTTCATGTGCGTTATTCAGTCATGCAAAGCATACCGTCATCTCGAAACATATAATGTAGAAACAGAAAAAAGGTACAATTCGCAATATCATTGTACCCTATAATAATATAGACATATATTCATTTGTAAAGCAAAATCCAAAAATTCTATTAAAAAGTGAAAGTTTTTTGTCATTCCCGTGTAATTTATTTGAATCTTTATTTAATTGACCGATATATATGCATTCAACTCTTCCAAGATATCATGAGAATCCGAAACCAGCTTCGCCCCTTGCTTTATTAGGGAGTTTGTCCCTTTTGAAGTATCCAATAGGATGGAACCTGGGACAGCAAATACCTCTCTGCCTTGCTCGATTGCCTGATCGGCTGTTATGAGCGAACCACTTCTCTCTTTTGCTTCAATTACCAGCACACCTTCACTTAACCCGCTGATAATGCGGTTTCTTTTCGGGAAATTCCATTTTGTTGGAGCAGCATATGGAGGATATTCGGAAAGGAGTAAGTGATTTGCGGATATAGAATCTGCAATTGCCTTATGTTCTTTCGGGTAAATGTTGAATATCCCGCTTCCAAGTACAGCAATCGTACTTCCGCCTTGATCCATCGTAAGACAATGTGCATGGATGTCCACCCCTTTTGCCAGCCCGCTGACAATCGTAAAATTCTCATGAAGGAGTGGCAGTATCAATTTTCTTAACGCCTCTCTGCCATAGGGAGACATCATTCTGGCACCTACGACCCCTAACATCCTTGTCTTCAATAAGGCCGGGTTGCCTTTGACATATAATACTAGAGGTGGGTCATAAATTTCCTTCAGGAGCGTCGGATATGAGTGATCAAAGATGGTTATTAGCTGAATGTTTTGTTCGTTGTAGATGTAAAGGAGTTGGGACAGGTTGTTTTTTCGGATGTACTGGTGGATTACGTCTGCCTGTTGTTTAGTGATGGAGTAGAAGGAAGCAATCTCGGTTGGGGAGAGCACATAAAGACGTTCTAGGCTGGGGTCTTTTCTTAGAAGGTTTCGTATAAGCTTGCAGTTTAATTGTGGACAATGGTGAAGGGTGATCAATCTCTCTTTCAACATCTGCATAAAATGGAAGCACCTCTTTTTATATTTTATTAACAGAAGTAGGGATAGCCTGCTAGACTATCCCATTTCTAATCTATTAGTGAGTTTTACATTTTTCGTAAATGCCTTGATCCTTGATTACTTTAATAAGCGTCTCACCCATAACAGATGGAGTATCTGCTACTTCAATGCCACACTCGTTCATCACACGGATCTTCTCATCTGCAGTACCTTTACCGCCTGAGATAATTGCTCCTGCGTGACCCATACGCTTACCAGGAGGTGCAGTACGGCCGCCGATGAAGCCTACAACTGGCTTTGTCATGTTCTCTTTTACCCAAAGAGCTGCTTCTTCTTCGGCTGTTCCACCGATTTCACCGATCATGATAACTGCATACGTATCTTCATCTTCATTGAATGCTTTTAACACATCAATGAAATCCGTACCGTTAACAGGATCTCCACCGATACCTACTGCTGTAGATTGTCCGATACCTTCTTGGGATAATTGGTGAACCGCTTCGTACGTTAATGTACCAGAACGGGAAACAACCCCAACATGGCCTTTAGTGTGGATATAACCAGGCATGATTCCGATTTTGCACTCGCCAGGAGTGATAACGCCAGGGCAGTTAGGACCAACTAGGCGGGTCTTTTTCCCTTCCATATAACGCTTCACTTTTACCATATCTAGTACAGGAATATGCTCTGTAATACAAATTGCTAAATCTAGCTCTGCGTCTACAGCTTCCATGATTGCATCCGCAGCAAACGGAGCAGGTACATAGATAACAGATGCATTTGCACCAGTAGCCTTGACAGCTTCTTCAACTGTATTAAATACAGGTACACCTTCAACCTCAGTGCCACCCTTACCAGGTGTTACCCCGCCAACGATTTGTGTACCATATTCAAGCATTTGTTTCGTATGGAACAATGCTGTGGAACCAGTAATACCTTGAACGATTACTTTTGTATCTTTATTAATGAATACACTCATGAATGTCCCCTGCCTTTCTTATCCTACTTGCGCTACGATTTTTTGTGCACCATCAGCCATGGATTCTGCTGCAACGATATTTAATCCAGACTCACGTAAGATTTGTTTTCCTAAGTCTACGTTCGTACCTTCCAAACGTACTACTAGAGGAACTTCAAGTCCTACTTGCTTCGCTGCTTCCACAACACCTGTAGCAATGATGTCACACTTCATAATTCCACCGAAAATGTTAACGAAAATACCTTTTACATTATCATCAGAAAGGATAATTTTGAAAGCTTCTGTTACTTTCTCAGCAGTCGCACCGCCCCCAACGTCCAGGAAGTTAGCGGGGTCTCCACCATAGTGCTTGATGATATCCATCGTAGCCATTGCAAGTCCGGCACCATTTACCATACAACCGATGTTACCATCTAGCGAGATGTAGCTTAGGTCATATTTGGATGCTTCAATTTCTTTTGCATCTTCTTCTTCCAAGTCACGATATTCTACGATGTCCTTATGACGGTATAGAGCATTGGCATCAAAGTTAAGCTTCGCATCCAGTGCCATTACCTTCGCATCACCTGTAACCACTAGAGGATTGATTTCTGCGATAGAGCAGTCCTTTTCCACAAACGCAGTGTATAGGCTCATCATGAATTTAACTGCTTGTCCAACCAATTCTTTCGGAATGTTGATGTTAAATGCAATACGGCGAGCTTGGAAGCCAGTTAAACCAACAACAGGATCCACTACTTCTTTGAAGATTTTTTCAGGCGTTTGCTCTGCCACTTCTTCAATTTCCGTTCCGCCTTCTTCAGATGCCATTAACACGACACGGGAAGTTGCACGATCTAATACAAGACCGATATAGTATTCTTTCTTGATGTCGCAACCTTCTTCGATAAGTAAGCGTTTTACTTCTTTTCCTTCTGGACCAGTTTGATGAGTGATCAACGTTTTACCCAGGATTTCACCTGCGTATTCGCGAACTTCATCCAGGTTTTTAGCTACTTTAACTCCGCCGGCTTTACCGCGGCCACCTGCGTGAATTTGCGCTTTCACAACACAAACTTCTGTTCCTAGTTCTTTCGCAGCTTCTACTGCTTCTTCCACAGTGAATGCTACACGGCCGTTTGGAACAGCTACCCCGTATTTTCTGAGGATCTCTTTTCCTTGATATTCATGGATATTCATTTCCCATCCTCCAATCTTATGTATAACAGAACATTATTTAAAAAATAGACTGCGCTTTCATTTTATTAAATGAGACATCAAATGTCTACCTTTCTGCAAAAATATTATACTATTTTCAAAAAATTAATAGATTGACATCTGATATTGCCGAAAAAAACAACTTCTGGCGCAAAAACGAGCTAAATTTTACAGATAATTCAATCTTCTTTCATTATGCTGAAAAACTTTCACGTGGATTTTTTCACATTCTTTTGCGCTTCATTATGGAGGTTGTAAACATATGCCAGAACCTCTGCCACTACCTCATACAACTCCTCAGGTATGCTTTCATTCAGCTCCATTTCCATCAGAACCTCCAAAAGCGCTCCGTCTTCTTGGACCGGAATTTGATGTTTTTTGGCTTCTAGCATTATATTTTCTGCAATAATACCCGCACCCTTCGCTTTGACAACCGGCGCAATTGTTTTCGCTTGATCATATTTTATGGCAACGGCTTTTTTTCTCTTATCTTGCTTCTTGTTCATATTTTAATATCCAACCCTTTCTCGTTAGGAGTCAGAATTACCTTTAAAAAATCAACAGGTATGCCATCGTTTTCTTCATGTTCCCTCCACTCCGTTTTAACCGCGCTTAGAGTAAAGCCTTTAACGGATAGACTTTTCTTAAGAAGTGGTGCACTATTATCCACCAACTTCTCCATTGAAGGATAGGAGTGATGAAGTGATATGCTTACCACTTTCTGTTGCACAAATACATCCACCATGACAGAAGAAAATACAGGCATGTCTAACATAAGAACGATCCTGCAATAATCGGGATCAAGCATTTCATTCTTTTTCTTTGAACTTATATGTACATACCACTCTTTCGTTTCTTCATGCATTTTGATAGGGATTGGTAAAAAGATGTGGTGCAGATTGCCTTCTTCTCTTGAAAGCAACTGAAAGCCTGTCAATTTGGAGATAAGCTGCGTTACTGTTGCTTTCTCTTCAGGGGTCGACACTTGTTGTAAATAATTCATCAATAAAGGCTTCAACTGTTCCACTTTCCCCTCAGAAAAAGGCTGCCCCTGCCGGATGAGGTCACTGAGGCCTTTTTCGAAGTCTAAGCCAAGCAACGTCACAGCCTGTCTGATAAATTGCAACACCTCCGCTTTTGTATGCATCGTTGAGGGCTGCTGCATCTTTTGAATAACGTCCATGAGTTTTTCCTGGGCAGGAGTTGGTAGAGTTATCTTTTGAAGGCTTGCTTCCACTTTTGTAAGGGCCTGTATGGTTGTTTCTTTATCAGATAAACCTGTTATCATCATTTGCAGTTTTTCAGGTATGTTCGTGATGCCGGTCCGGTTAGCCAGCACTTTCAGGAATTCTATAGCCTTCTCCTTTTCGGTTGCAGGAAGGCGGTCTATCACTGCTACGAGTTCTTTTATAGTCGTTGCAGGCATGTTCTCCCCTTTTTGTGTAACAATCGCCAGAATGCGCTCCTGTGTCGTTTGTAAGGGGGTGGGTGTTTGCGGAGGTCGGACGGTCGTCATTCCAACAGTTTTATTTTCGACTTGTCCTGGGAGTTCCCTGGATACAGCAGGTATTTTTTCTGCAGGTGTCAAAAACAAACCTTCCGGGCCCTTCTTAACCTGAAATAGATATTCCTTCCCGACCTCCACTTCGCCCTGTATGACAGCCTTAGAGGAGACTGTACCTTTTTGAATAGCAAAAAGAGCACCATTAAGCTGCTCTGTTACCTTTGCTTGGAACACCCTTCCTGGTGTTATGGGTAGAAAATCGAGGGAAGTTTTACTTAACATCGACTCAGGAACTTTGGACTGGATTAATTGCCAGAGGTTCATAGCTAACTCCTTTTATCTCAGTCAACCATCTCTTTTACCGGGGAGAATGATTGACGGTGTTCACGGGTCACCCCTATCTCCTGTAAAGCGAGAAGATGTTCTTGTGTGCCATATCCCATATTTTTGTCAAATCCATAGTGCGGAAATTCTTGGGCTAGGTCCTTCATATAGGTATCCCGGGTCTCTTTTGCCAACACTGATGCTGCAGCAATGGATATGCTTGTTGCATCGCCTTTTATGATGGGTGTCTGCTCGATGTCAAGATCCAGATTCATTGCGTCTATCAGCAGGTGGTCTGGTGTGAGCTGGAGATTCTTCACAGCTTCCATCATCGCAAGTTTTGTCGCTTCATAAATATTGACTTGATCAATTGTTCTTGAATCTACCATCCCGATTCCGTAGCTGATGGCATGCTCTTTAATAAAACATAAAAAGTGTTCTCTTTTCTTCGGGCTCAGTTTCTTGGAATCAGTGAGTCCCGGTAGATGGAAATCCTTGGGTAAAACGACTGCCGCGGCGACTACAGGGCCGGCAAGCGGTCCGCGACCCACTTCATCTATCCCAGCAATAAATTGACACCCGCTTTGCCAAAGTGGACGTTCATACTTTTTCATCTCTTCAAACTGTTCGAGAAGTTGCTGACTTTCCAACCTTCTCTTTTTCCACCTGTTAAAAAGCGTTTGGACACCCTTTCGCTCATCCTCTTTGATAGATAGGATAAAGGGATCTTTTTCACTTTCTATTTTAACTAGCATTCTCTCTATATCTTTTATCGACTTCTTCTCCATGTTCTTAACTCCATTCCCCAAAAAGAAAAAGGCTGCACAGTTGACAGCCTTTTTCTAAAGTTTTTCCGGTTTTTCGAAACTGAGCTTGCCAAGCTTCTCAGAACGGATCTCCCGTATGATCAGTTCAGCGGTCTTATCGTAATCGATCAGTCCACCACTCATCTTACACCCGCGTTTGGAGCCAATCGCGTCAAAGAGTTCCACGATATCCTCAGGTATTTCCTCGAGTCCATATCTTTCCTTCAATCTCTCTGGGTAAGCCTCCGTCAGGAACCTTAATGCAAATACCGCTATGTCCTGCAGATTAATGATGGTGTCTTTAATGGCACCGGTTGTAGCCAGTCGATAGCCTACCTCTTGGTCCTCAAATTTCGGCCAAAGAATCCCCGGGGTATCAAGGAGTTCCAATTCTTTTCCTACTTTAACCCATTGTTGTGCTTTTGTGACACCAGGTCTATCTCCTGTTTGAGCGATATTTTTCTTAGCTAGCCTGTTAATGAGGGTTGATTTCCCTACATTTGGGATACCCACAATTAAAGCCCTGATTGCTCTTGGTCTGATTCCGCGGGATTGCATTTTATCGAACTTCTCTTTTAATAGTTCTTTAGATAAAGTTGCAATCTGTTGAATCCCTTTACCAGTTTGTGAATCAATTGCAATGGCCTTGGTCGTGGAACCGGCAAGGTTAAAATAATCCAGCCATTCACGTGTCACTTTACCATCTGCCATATCTGCTTTGTTCAACAGAATGATTCTTGGTTTATTGGAAATGATTTCGTCAATCATCGGGTTCCGGGATGAAACGGGAATACGCGCATCCACCAATTCATACACGATATCAATCAATTTAAGTTTTTCTGTTACTTGTCTTCGGGCTTTCGCCATATGCCCTGGAAACCACTGTATTGTCATGAAAATTGCCTCCTGAAGTCCTTGCACACATTTAAAGCTATTTTTATATCTGTCAAACTCAGCTGTTGATTTCCGCCATTGGCTCCAATCAACAGCTGGGGTTCTTATAGTATGATATTTATTTTACCCTTCTCAGGTCTGATATCGGCCAGTAGACGATATTTGTTTTCCCTAATACCTCGTCTTGTGGGACCGTCCCAATATGGCGTCCATCCCTACTGAATCGGCGGTTATCGCCCAGTACAAAGATATGCCCTTCCGGTACAACTTTGTGACCAGTTTTTTCTTCCAGAGTGAAATCCTCTGTCAAAGGTCCATCCGGATATTGTTCCTTAAACTCATCTAGATACGGTTCATCGTACGCTTCTCCGTTAATATAGAGGACATCGTCCCGATACTCCACTTCCTCACCAGGCAAGCCGATGACACGTTTGATATAATCCTTGTCCACTGTCGCATGAAACACGACAATGTCAAAGCGCTCCGGTTCACCAATTTTGTAGCCAATTTTATTTACAATCATTCTATCCTGATTATGAAGGGTAGGCATCATAGAATCGCCATCCACTACAATGGGAGCAAAAAAGAAATAACGAATTGCTGCTGCAAGAATGATCGCTATTGCCAGTGCTTTAATCCATTCCCACAGCTCATTTTTAGAACGTGCCATATTTGTTCCTCCGCCGTTTCGGTTATGTTTCTCGTGTGTGTCGAGAATCTATATGTATCATTACCTCTATTATATACTTTGTTAATGCATATGGAAAACTAATAACCGGCTTGTAAAATAGCTTTTTGAAACCTATATATATTTAAGGTAGCTTTTTTTTGTAAAAAAAGAGAGCTTGTCACCAAGCTCTCCCTTCTATTATCGAATTTCTTTAATACGCGCTTTTTTACCACGTAATGCACGTAGGTAGTAAAGTTTCGCACGACGTACTTTACCACGACGAACAACATCAATTCCCTCGATCTTTGGAGAATGCACAGGGAATGCACGCTCAACACCAACACCGTAAGAAATCTTACGTACTGTGAATGTTTCGCTGATACCACCGCCACGACGCTTGATTACTACTCCTTCATACACCTGAATACGCTCACGTGTACCCTCTACAACCCTAACGTTAACACGTACAGTGTCACCGGAACGGAAAGAAGGAAGATCAGTTTTTAACTGTTCTTGAGTAATTTCTTGAATTAATTTTTGCATAGTTTTCTACTCCTTTTCCACAGATGCTCATACCATACTTGTTTAATGCAGCGGAACATCGTTTTTAGACATAGCGATAGCTAAGTCACAAAGAGTATAATAGCATACTGAAAGAATAAAATCAATATGACTTATCCTCTTTTTTTATCTCTTGCAACCACTCCCGTTGTTCTTCCGTCAACGGATACTTATCGAATAAGTCGGGTCTTCTGCTCCAAGTTCTTCTTAAGGACTCTTTCGTCCGCCATTCTTCTATATGAGCATGATTACCTGAAAGAAGAACATCCGGAACTTTCATCCCACGAAAATCAGCCGGTCTTGTATAATGGGGGTGTTCAAGAAGCCCCGTGCTGAAGCTGTCCTGTTCGTGGGAAGCCGCCTTTCCTAACACATCCGGTAGCAGACGGACCACACTGTCCACAATGACCATGGAAGCCAATTCCCCACCCGTCAGGACATAGTCACCTATGGATATCTCGTCTGTTACAACATGTTCTCTGATTCGTTCATCATAGCCTTCGTAATGACCACAGATGAATATCAGGTGTTCTTCTTGCGCAAGTTCTTCGGCTTTTTTTTGAGTGTAACGTTCTCCCTGAGGACACATGAGGATGACCCTTGGTTTTTTGGCAGTCTGCCGGCCTTCCGTGAGAGATAGAACGGCATCAAAGATAGGTTGTGCCTTCAACACCATTCCTGCTCCTCCTCCATATGGGTAATCGTCCACCGTCCTATGTTTATTGTCGGCAAACTCCCTGAAGTCAGTCACACTGTATTCCACCGCGCCTTTTTCCGCCGCTTTATTTAAGATGGAAGAGTTCAGAACTCCCTTGAACATTTCAGGAAAAATGGAAAGAATATCAATCTTCATATTAGAACAGCCCCTCTAGCGGCTCAATGATTATCGTTTTTTCCTTTATATCCACTTTCTTGACCACTTGGTCGATATATGGAATCAAAATGTCTTTACCCTTTTTTGCTTTGACGACCCAAACATCGTTCGCTCCTGGAGTCAACACTTCCTTAACCGTTCCGATTTCCTCCATCGTTTCCTGAAGGATGACTTTACAGCCGACGATTTCATGGAAATAATATTCCCCTTCTTCAAGATCCCCAAGCTGGTCTTCTGGCACTCTGACAATGGCACCTTTAAATTTCTCCACTTCGTTTACATTATGGAAACCTTCAAACGTGAGAAGATCGAAAGATTTATGCACCCTTCTAGATGCCACTTTTACTTCTACCGGTTCCTTTTCATTTGGCAAGAATAAGTATAGAAGATTTCCCTTTTTGTAACGTTCATCAGGAAAGTCCGTTCTGGAAACAACACGTACTTCGCCTTTTATTCCGTGCGTATTAACAAGCTTACCTACGTTGAACCACTTTGACATTTTCATGCACCTCCATGTACAGCATCTAACTGTTCTATGTATCCATAGCGTACCCCTTTAGGGGAACACTTTAATCTTTTTCGCTTGTATCCCGTCATTATCATTTCCATTCTTCAACCATAAGAAAAGGGGAAGCTCTAAGCCTCCCCTACTCCATAATCTCTAATTGCACTCGTTTATTCTCGTGAGAGGCAGCAGCGAACAACACTGTCCGGATTGCTTTAGCAATTCTGCCCTGCTTGCCGATCACTTTCCCTAAATCATCTTGATGTACAGTAAGTTGATACGTGAGGACATTACCTGTTTCCTTTTCCGTAACCACTACATTTTCTGGATGATCTACCAACGACGTCACAATTGTTTGGATTAATTCTGTCATTTTGCCTCTTACTTGCCTAATTTAGCATTGTGGAATTTTTCCATAATACCTTCGTTAGAGAAAAGGTTACGAACTGTGTCAGAAGGCTTCGCGCCATCTTGTAACCATTTAAGAGCTAGTTCTTCATTGATTTTAACTTCAGCTGGTTGTAATACAGGGTTGTAAGTTCCAACTGTTTCAATGAAACGTCCATCACGAGGAGAACGAGAATCTGCTACTACAATACGATAGAATGGGGATTTTTTAGAACCCATACGTTTTAAACGAATTTTAACTGCCATTTAATATAGCACCTCCGAAAATATTTCACACAAGATAGTATGATAACAAGTTGTTACTTGTTTGTAAAGTGTTTTTTCTTGTCACTTCATTTATTAAGAGAAAAAATGGTGTCGATACCTTACATGAAAGGAAATTTGAAGCCGCCTTTTTTGCCTTTTCCTTTTTGCATGGTTGTCATCTGTTTCATCATTTTTTTCATCTCTTCAAATTGTTTCAGTAGACGGTTGACTTCCTGAATCGGACGTCCGCTACCTTTTGCTATCCGTTTTTTGCGGCTAGCATTTAGCAAATCCGGGTTTTCTTTTTCCGTCTTGGTCATCGATTGGATAATCGCCTCGACATGACCGATCTGCTTTTCATCCACCTGGACATTTTTTAAGCCCTTCATCTTGTTGGCTCCAGGTATCATTCCCAAGATTTCATCAAGCGGGCCCATGTTTTTCACTTGCCCAAGCTGTTCTAAGAAATCATCAAACGTAAAGTTCATCGTACGCAGCTTCTGTTCGAGCTCTTTGGCTTTCTCTTCGTCCACATTCGATTGCGCTTTCTCAATAAGAGTCAGCACATCTCCCATACCTAAAATACGGGAAGCCATACGTTCAGGGTGAAAAGGTTCGATGGCATCCAACTTTTCTCCCATACCAATGTACTTGATAGGAGTATTCGTTACCGCCTTAACGGATAAAGCCGCTCCACCACGGGTGTCGCCATCCAGCTTTGTTAATACTACACCTGTCAATCCAAGCTGCTCATTGAAGCTTTGCGCCACATTTACAGCGTCTTGACCTGTCATTGCATCAACTACTAGGAAGATTTCATCCGGATTGGAAATTTCTTTTACCTGTTTCAGTTCATCCATTAATGTTTCATCGACATGTAGGCGTCCCGCGGTATCAATCAGCACATAATCATGATGCTCATCTTTTGCTTTTTGGATGGCCTGCTTGGCGATTTCAACTGGACTTACCTGATCTCCTAAAGAGAAAACAGGCATGCTTAGCTGTTTACCAAGAGTTTCAAGCTGTTTGATAGCTGCCGGTCGATAAATATCCGCTGCAACTAAAAGCGGCTTTCTATTGTGCTTTTTACGCAATAGGTTTGCAAGCTTTCCTGTTGTCGTCGTTTTACCTGCACCTTGAAGACCTACCATCATGATAACGGTCGGCGGTCGGCTGCTTACAGCAATTTTACTTTGTTCCCCGCCCATAAGCGCGGTGAGTTCTTCTTTAACCACTTTGATAACTTGCTGACCGGGTGTAAGACTTTTCATGACTTCTTGTCCAACTGCACGCTCATTTACGCGTTTCACAAAGTCTTTCACTACTTTGAAGTTTACATCCGCTTCAAGTAAAGCCAGTCGAACTTCACGCATCATTTCTTTAACGTCCTGCTCGCTTACCTTACCTTTTCCGCGAATCTTCTGTATCGTATTTTGCAAACGGTCGGCTAAACCTTCAAATGCCATGTATGCCGCCCCCTAATCTAATTTCTCAAGCGACTCGATCAGTGTAAAAAGAGTTTGGCCGGCAGAGGTGTTGTCCACCTTTTCGACTTCATCCTTCAACTGCTGTAAAAGCGACTGCCGCTCTTGAAACTTTTGAAATAACAAAAGCTTTTCTTCATATTGCTCAAGCATCTGTTCTGTACGTTTTATGTTATCATACACTGCTTGACGACTTATGTTATATTCCTCTGCTATCTCACCAAGGGAGTGATCATCTAAGTAATACAAAGACATATAGCTTCGTTGCTTTGGTGTCAACAACGACTGATAGAAATCATATAGATAGTTCATTCTCGTTGTTTTTTCAAGCATCCTCTTCACTCTCCCTTGTTAAGTGAAATGCCTTTACAATAGCTTAGTTTACAGGGTGGGAAAGGGAATGTCAAGTTTTTTTCTTGACCAAAAAAGGCCGCCCCCAACCATAGACTGGGACGACCTGCATTCAAACTATTATCCTTGATTTCCCTCTACCTCTTCTGTTTCCATCATATCCGCAAACAGTCCGTATACATACTGTTCTGCATTGAATTCCTGCAGGTCGTCGGCTTTTTCACCCAAACCTACAAACTTAACAGGAATGCGCATTTCATTACGTATCGCCAAGACGATCCCGCCTTTTGCAGTTCCGTCAAGTTTGGTCAACACAATTCCCGATACATTGGTTGCTTCAGAGAAGATCTTCGCCTGGCTAAGGGCGTTCTGACCAGTGGTTGCATCCAATACAAGCAGAACTTCGTGAGGAGCACCAGGTACTTCACGCTCTATTACACGATTCACCTTTTCAAGCTCTTTCATCAGGTTTACTTTATTCTGCAAGCGACCAGCTGTATCACAAAGCAAAACATCGACCTTACGTGCTTTTGCCGCTTGGAGGGCATCATACATGACCGCTGCAGGATCTGACCCAGCTGATTGCTTGATGACGTCTACTCCTACACGGTCTCCCCATACTTCAAGTTGTTCAATGGCACCTGCGCGGAATGTATCCCCCGCAGCAAGCAGGACACTCTTCCCATCCTGCTTCAGCTTCTTGGCGATTTTACCGATGGAAGTGGTTTTCCCTACCCCATTTACACCAACTACAAGGACAACAGTCAATCCATCCTGTTGGAAGTTGATGGTTGGGGAGATGTCTTCTCCGGATTGATAGATTTCTACCAACTTTTCAGAAATAACACTTTGAACCTCACGCGGATCCTGGATGTTACGGCGTTTCACTTCCATTCTAAGCTCGTCGATCAGTTCCATTACTGTATTTACACCAACGTCTGCGCCGATTAGGATCTCCTCCAACTCCTCGAAGAAGTCCTCATCCACTTTGCGGTAACGTGCAACAAGATCATTGACTTTTCCAGAGAAGGAATCACGGGTTTTCCTCAACCCTTCTCTGAATTTTTCCGTCACTGACTCTGTTTGGTTAGTAAGCTTATCTTTCAACTTTTTAAAGAAACTCATTTTAATATTCTCTTCCTCTCTATTGAACAAGTTCTTTTGATTCTTCCAAACGGACTGAAACCAGCTTGGATACACCTGATTCTTGCATCGTCACTCCATAAAGGACGTCACTGAATTCCATCGTACCCTTACGGTGGGTGATGACGATGAACTGGGTTTCTTTGCTGAACTGTTTCAAGTATTGGGCAAAACGGTGAACGTTCGCTTCATCAAGCGCCGCTTCCACTTCATCCAAAATGCAAAATGGTACCGGTCTAACTTTCAGAATTGAGAATAGCAGCGCAATGGCAGTCAATGCTCGTTCTCCCCCTGACAAAAGGCCAAGATTTTGAAGCTTTTTACCCGGCGGCTGAGCCACGATATCAACACCGGTATTCAGCATATCTGTCGGGTCGGTAAGTACCAGGTCCGCTCTCCCACCACCAAACAGGGAACGAAATACATCATGAAAATGTGCCCGAATATTGGTAAAGGTCGTTTCAAACCTTTTTTTCATTTCCTCGTCCATCTCCCCGATAACTTGGAACAGAGTATCCTTCGCTTCTTGAAGATCATCTTTCTGTTCCTTCAAGAATGTGTATCGTTCATTGACCCTGTCATACTCCTCAATGGCCGCTATGTTGACCGTACCGAGCTCCTCTATTGCAAGCTTGATCAGTCGTACTTTTTTACGTGCATCGTCAATATCGATTTCAAGTGGATACGCTTCTTTTGCCGCTTCAAAGGACAGCATATACTCTTCCCTTAAATGTTGAAGTCTATTATCCAACTCCACATCTAGGCGGTTCAATTTCACTTCTTCCGCCTTCAGCACTTCTGAGAGCTGCTTGTACTGACGCTTCAACTCTTTCAGTTCAAGCTCCTCTTGTTCTACTTTCTCGTAGAAGGATAGGCGTTCTGCACGGCGCTCGGCTATCAATTTCATGGTGGTGTTTTTATCGTGGAGCTTTTCTTCCGCTGCCACTTCCAACTTCTGTTCGCCGGAAGAGTTATCATTCATCTCACTTTGTAAAAGAGCGAGGTCTTCCTGAATATCCGTCAGCCTCTCCTGAGCTTGATTCAAGTCCGTTTCTATGGTCTCGACTTTTTCCGTCTGGTTCAGAAGCTTTTCTTTTTTGCCGGCATACTCCACTTTCAGTTGCGTCAGTTCATTTTGAACGGTTTCTTTTGTTGCATGTTGCTCCACCTTCAAAGAGTTAAGAGCAGCAATTTCCTTGTCGAGCGATACAATCTGGATCCCTACGTTTTTCAGTTCGGTTTCCAAAATCCCTTTTCTATCGCCAGCATCTTTAATGGAAGTGGTAAGCTGCTGTTTTTCATAATCATACAAGCTTAGATGCTCATTTATATTCTTTTCTTCCAGTTCTACTTCCCGCAGAAGGCTGGTAACTTGCTGCTCCTTGTAACGAAGCTCTTCACCTGAGCCTTTGAGTTCCATTACTTGCGTTTCTTTTTCATCTATTTTCTTCTTTAACGTCTTTACTTGATCCTCCAAGAGGGCTGTTTTATGTTCCATCTCTTCTAGCTTTGCTGAGATGGAGTCAAGCTCACGACCTCGACTTAAAAGTGAGTTCGATTTTTGTTTTACTGCCCCACCTGTCATGGAACCACCAGGGTTGACAACATCTCCCTCTAGCGTCACGATTCGGAAACGATGTTGAAGAATTCCGGCTAGCGCATTAGCACCTTTAAGATCTTTCGCTATTACGATGGTTCCCAAGAGATTATAAACGATATTTTCATACGATGCATCAAAGTCCACCAACGTAGCTGCTATACCCACAAAGGAATCATGCTTGCTAATCTGATTCACTTGATAGTCTGATAAAGTACGAGGTTTCATGACTGTCATCGGAAGAAAGGTGGCACGCCCAAATCCGTTCTTCTTCAGATACTGGATGGATGTTCTGGCATTCTGTTCATTATCCACCACGATATGTTGTGTCGCACTGCCAAGAGCAATTTCAATGGCAGTTTCCACATCCTGCTTTACTTGGATAATCTCCGCCACGGCCCCCTTGATTCCAGATAGCCTGTTTTCGTCCCTTGCCTTCAAAATCTCTTTTACACCTTGGAAGAAACCGGTAAAATCACCTTGCATGGTTTCAAGCATTTCTTTTCTTGCACGCGTCTGTTGCAGGAACTGATAGGCTTGATATAAGGTGGTCTCCTTCTTCTGATAGGACTGCTTGAACTGTTCCAAAGCCGCCTGTTCCGATCTAAAACGATCCACGGTTTGATTTAGCTCCTCCTGAACCTGTTTTTGGTTAGCCAGAACCTCTTCTTTCTTCTGTTGGGTACTATTGCGCATATCCACATATTTCTGGTTCCCCTCATCAAGGCGAGACACCTTCAAACTTTCTTGTTTTTCCTGTTGTTCCAGATAGGAAAATTCATTGCGGATGGATGCCTGTTTATTTAATAGTTCAATATAGTCGCTTTTTAACGCATCAATTTTCTCTTCGATATTCTGATCGAACTGTTCATTGATGACCTGTTTTTCTTTCAGCTGCTGTTCTGTTAACACCAATTCCTTGCGGAGTGCATCCAACAACTTGCTTTCCGCCGTGAGTTTCTCCTTTTGGACTTTAAGGAATTCTGCGAGCTCGATAGAGGACTTTTCCAATTGGGCACGGTTAGTAGTAGCGTTCTTTTTACGCTCCTTGAGCACTTCTTTTCGACCTTCCAGTTTTTCAAGCTCGGAACTTGCTACAAGAAGGGCTTGTTGCAACGAATCGATAGATTCATCCAGTGCCGCCACTTGGTCTTTGTATTTTTCAAGCGTTGCTTCTTTTTGTGAGAGTTCGGAAGATAGGATTAACTCTTTCTCCGTACTGTTTTTCACTTCCAAGGAATGCTGTTCCCACTTTTGGTGCAACTCTTCTATTTCATAGACCGTCACGCCGACTTCTATTTGTTCAAGCTCTTCTTTTTTCTCCAGATAGTCCTTAGCAATGGATGCCTGAATTTTCAGAGGCTCAACTTGCCCTTCCAGTTCATGTAAAATATCGGATACACGATTCAAGTTTTCCTGTGTATCCCACAACTTACTTTCTGCCTTCTTTTTTCTGGATTTGTATTTAAGGACACCTGCCGCCTCTTCAAAAATACTGCGGCGCTCTTCCGATTTACTGCTAAGAATTTCTTCCACTTTCCCTTGACTGATGATGGAGAAAGCTTCCTTACCAAGACCGGAATCCATAAACAGGTCCACAATATCCTTAAGTCGGCAAGTCTGCTTGTTAATCAGGAACTCACTATCCCCTGAACGCAACGCCCTTCGAGTGACACTCACTTCCATATAATCAATCGGAAGAATTCGGTTACTGTTATCGAGTGTCAATGTCACCTCTGCCATATTCAAGGCCTTTCTGCTATCGCTTCCGGCAAAAATGATGTCTTCCATTTTGGAACCGCGCAGAGATTTCGCTGATTGTTCCCCAAGAACCCATCTGATGGCATCTATAATATTACTTTTTCCGCTTCCATTCGGTCCTACCACGGCAGTGACGCCCGGGACAAAATCTACGGATATTTTTTCAGCAAACGACTTAAACCCTACCACTTCTAATCGTTTGAGGTACATAATCTTCACCTCATCTATACTCGTTAAGTTTCTTAGTTGGTTACTTCCTGCTGCAATTATGTAATAGGAAAGAAAGCGACCGTTTTGGCACACATGTGCACCAACGGATCGCCCACTTTCATTTCTTAACTTGTTTCAATTTCTGAAGAGCAAATTGAGCTGCATGTTGTTCCGCCTCTTTTTTGGAGCGGCCTACACCTATTCCCATTTCTTCTTTATTCAACGAAACCTTTGAGACAAACTCCCGGTTATGCGCCGGTCCCTTTTCTTCAAGCACTTCATATTCGATGATACCAAGCGCATTACGCTGAATCATCTCTTGTAACTGGCTCTTAAAATCCATCACATGAGAAAAAGCACCTTCATTAATTTTAGGGTAGACATACTTTTCAAGGAATTGAAATACGGTATCCAGCCCAAGATCCAGATATAATGCCCCGATAAATGCTTCAAATACATCGGCAAGCAAAGCTGGTCTGGCTCGTCCACCTGTGATTTCCTCCCCTTTTCCAAGCAATACATATTTCCCGAACGAAAGATCATTTGCGAATGAAACCAAGGATGGTTCGCATACGATCGATGCTCTCAGTTTTGTCAATTGACCTTCACTCATCATTGGATACTTCTTATACAGAAACTGTGAAATGGTCAACTCCAGAACAGCATCTCCCAAAAATTCCAAGCGCTCATTGTCTTCGTAAGGTTTTCTCCGATGCTCATTCACATACGATGAATGGGTGAAAGCTTGATATAACAGTTTCTCATTTTGAAACTTAACTCCTAAATTTTCTTGAAGGAAAGCAAAATTCTTTCTTATTGCTTCATTTTTAATTTCATTTATTCTACTTCTATTCCTAGTCATGTAAAGGAGCCTCCAACATACAATCTTCTTTCACTAGATGGCATCATTCTTTTCTGGATGATGAAAGTTGTATAACATTACTATTTTAACAAATTATTTAGAGGATACAAATAGCAACTTTCACGATTCAAGCAGTTTCTGTTAACTTTTATGGGGAATTGTACCTGTTTTGACATCAATCTCTTTGACTTTATCACAGAAAAAACAAAAAGTCCCACCTGAGTGGGACAATCAAAAAACTATTAAGTGTTCGCTTTTATGTAGTTTACCGCATCGGCAACCGTTGTAATGTTTTCCGCTTCGTCGTCTGAAATTTCCATATCAAACTCATCTTCAAGCTCCATTACTAGTTCTACTACATCAAGAGAGTCAGCACCTAAATCGTCTTTGAATTTAGAATCAAGCTTTACCTCGGACTCGTCAACACCTAAACGATCAACAATGATCTTTGTTACACGCTCTAATACATCTGCCATAACTTTCACCTCCCCTCAAGTATTATAGTGAATTTGGTTTTAAAAAACTAGTGTAAGTTGTATATTATACTCCCTGTTGACTTCCGTTCCAGGTGTTCGCTTTCCGCGGGGCGGTGCTTGAGCCTCCTCGGCTTCGCGAAGGCCACTGAAAAAGTAACGAACTTTAATAATCTGATTAACACCGCTGTTAATTTCCGCAAACGGCTTCGCTTTCCGCGGGGCGACCTTGAGCCTCCTCGGGCTACGCCCTGCGGGGTCTCAAGATTGTCGCTCTCCCCCCGCTGGAGTCTTCGCCTATTGCTCCAATCAACAGCTAGAAACCATAAAAAATACAAGTTTTTAGGTTTTTCAGTGGCCTCGCTTCGCCTTCGGGGTCTCAAGACTACCGTTACCTCCCGCAGGAGTCTCTCACCTTGCACTTCAGTCAACAGGGGAAAATGTTCTAATTACATCACCATACCGCCGTCGACGTGGATGGTTTGGCCTGTGATGTAGGCACTTTTTTCGGATGCAAGGAAAGATACGACAGCTGCAATGTCTTTCGCATCCCCAAATCGCGCAAGAGGGATCTGCTTCAGCATTTCCGCTTTTATATCTTCTGTCAATTTGTCCGTCATATCCGTTGTGATAAAGCCTGGCGCAATAGCATTGACGGTAATGTGTCGAGAAGCCAGTTCACGGGCAGTTGATTTTGTCAGACCGATCACTCCCGCTTTTGCCGCTACATAGTTAGCTTGTCCGGCATTCCCCATCACTCCGACAATGGAAGCGATGTTGATGATTCTTCCTGAACGTTGCTTCATCATTTGGCGTGTTACGGCCTTTGTCGCGTTGAAGACACCTTTAAGGTTGATATTGATTACATCATCCCACTCGTCTTCCTTCATACGCATCAATAGGTTATCACGGGTAATACCGGCATTATTCACTAAAATGTCAATTGTATCGAATTGAGAAAGGGCTTCTTTCATCATTGCCTGAACGTCTTCTGAGTTTCCGACATTCGCACGGACTGCGATGGCTTGGCCACCCATCTCTTTAATCGCTTCCACTACCTCATGCGCTTTCGCTTCACTTCCTGAGTAGTTCACAACCACATTGGCACCTTGTTCTGCCAGTTCTAGTGCAACGGCACGTCCGATTCCACGGGATGCCCCTGTTACAACCGCTGTTTTTCCTTTAAGCATTGGATGAGTCCCCCTCTTTAAAGTGATCGATGGCTTTTTTCAGTGTTTCGTTATCATATACCGGAATGGTCGTTACTTTCCGATTCACTTTTTTTATTAGACCTGATAGAACCTTACCTGGACCTACTTCTATAAAAGTATCCACGCCAAGGTCTATCATTTTTTCAACAGATTGTTCCCATTGAACAGGTGAATAGAGTTGTTCCACCAGTTTAACAGGGATGTCGTTAGCGCTTGTCATTTCGCTGGCATCCACATTTGCAATGACAGGAATTTTTGCTTCATTCATGGTAATGGAGGATAATGTGTCCTCAAGCTTGGATGCCGCCGGTTTCATCAGGCTGGAATGGAATGGTCCACTGACTACCAATGGAATAACCCGCTTGGCACCCTTTTCCTTGGCTTTTTCAGAGGCAGCAGCTACACCTTCCGCAGTTCCCGAGATCACAATCTGTCCTGGGCAATTCAGGTTTGCAAGTTGAACAGGGCCGGTATCGTTTGTTGCTTCCTCACATGCTTCTTTTAAAAGCTGTTCATCCAGACCCAATACAGCCGCCATGGAACCAACGCCTGCCGGGACAGCTTCTTCCATATACTTCCCGCGCATATGAACCGTTTGGACTGCATCCTCAAATGAGATCGCTCCAGCGGCCACCAATGCGGTGTATTCTCCCAGGCTGTGACCTGCAGCATAATCCGCTTTGATTCCCGCCTTTTTCAGCATCTGCAAAATCGCTATGCTTGAGGTTAAAAGGGCTGGTTGGGCGTTGTATGTCAGAGTTAGTTCTTCTTGTGGACCTTCAAACATTAATTTTGACAGTTTATAGCCGAGCTTTTCATCCGCTTGTGCAATCACGCGTTGTACTTCTTCATTGTGATTGGCCAATTCTTGGGCCATGCCCACAATTTGTGATCCTTGTCCCGGAAAAACAAAAGCGACCTTCCCCATTATTCTCCCCCGTTCTCTTGTGTAGTCACAAACTCCATTTTTTCTATAGTTCGTGTGATTATTCCGACCATGTCCGTTTCAACCATTTCTCTTGTCTGACGGATTGTATTGAACACAGCGTTCTCATCTGATGAACCATGAGCCTTCACAACTGGTGCCTTTAAGCCAAACAAAGCGGCGCCGCCGTATTCGGAGTAGTCCATTTTATTCTTGATCGTTTTCAGCTTCGGTTTTAATACCGCAGCTGCCAGCTTACTTTTAAAGTCGCTCGTTAAAGCGTCTTTCAGCATCGCAAACACAGATAATGCCGTCCCTTCAATCGCTTTTAAGGTGACATTTCCGGTAAAGCCGTCTGTTACCACGACATCTGCCACACCATTCAACAAGTCACGCGCTTCCACATTTCCGATGAAGTGAACCGCATTAGACTCTTTAATATACTCAAAAGCAGCCTTTGTCAGCTCATTCCCTTTCTTATCTTCGGTTCCAACATTTAAAAGACCCAACCTTGGAGCTTTTACTCCCCGTACTTTTTCCGCATAGATGGATCCCATCAATGCGTATTGGAACAAGTGTTCAGGCTTGGCATCAGCATTTGCCCCGACATCAAGCATCACGAAGCCTTTTCCATCTACTGTAGGAAGTGTTGGCGAAAGAGCAGGACGCTCAATCCCTTTGATCCGGCCGACTATTAATAGGCCTGCCGTCATTAAAGCACCTGTGTTCCCTGCAGAGATGCAAGCATCCGCTCTTCCCTCTTTGACTTCTTTGGCCATAAGGACCATGGAAGCATTCTTTTTACGGCGAACAGCCCTTACCGGCTCTTCATCGCTTGAAATGACTTCTTCTGTATGTAAAATAGTTATATTCTTTTCGTTAGTTAAAAAAGGTCTGATTTTATTTTCATCCCCAACAAGGGTATATGTCACATCATCGTATTTCTCTACAGCTTTCATTACGCCTTCCACGATCGACTTCGGCGCATGGTCGCCACCCATTGCATCAATGGCAATTCTCATAGCTTTTAACCTACCTTTTGATTAAGAACTTGTAGAACGGAACATCTCGAACTCTCCGTGAAAAACTTTCTCGCTTCCGACAGAGCTTTTCACCTCTACTGTTGTTCTTCCTTTTTCTTTATCTACCTTACTCACGACTGCCTTTGCGACAATTCTTTCACCGAGTTTTACCGGCCTTGTAAAGCGAATAGTCGCTTTTGCCGTCAGCGCAAGCTCATCATTGATGACTGCAACCGCCAATGAATTGGCCTGGGCAAACAAATGGTGTCCTCTTGTAATCTGATTTCTCTTAAAGACATGCTCGCTTTGCACATCAAAGATGGAAATAGCACTCTCGTCCAATTGCAGATCAATAATTTCACCGATCACTTCATCGAGGGGCAGGGATCTAACCTCTTTGTCGAGTGTACGGGCTGCTACGTTTTTAATTCTCTCCCGTAATTCTGGAATGCTTAACTCCAAGCGGTCCAGCCGTACTGTCTGGATGCTTACCTGAAAGAGGTCGGCCAGTTCTTCATCTGTTATAAAAGGGTTCTCCTGTATCTTGTCCTTTAAAGATAACTGACGCTCCTTTTTGTTTCTTCTCATAAAATACACACCATCCGAACTATTATGACTAGGTACTAATAGTAGTATATATACTAAAAAAGCAGATTGCAAGAAAAAATATCAGACCAGACTGCAAAATAAGTAGAGGTAAGCCAACTAACTGACTTTCCTCTACCTGGGTTAATCCAACTTATCGCCATCGAGGATACCTGACTGTTCAATCATATCCCTTAATCCTCTATATTCCTCGTCTTCCCAAAAACTTTGGGAATATAGAAGCTCATGGGCATCCTGTCTGGCCACCTCAAGTGCTCTATAATCATGCACCATGTCTGCCACTTTAAATTCTGGAACACCACTTTGCTTCCTTCCAAAGAAATCTCCAGGACCTCTAAGTTCCAAGTCTTTCTCAGAAAGCACGAACCCATCATTCGTTTCTGTCATAATCTTCATCCGTTCCTTCCCTACTTCCGACTTAGGGTCGGCAAGAAGGATGCAGTAGGATTGTTCACTGCCACGCCCCACACGTCCACGGAGTTGGTGCAACTGGGAAAGACCGAAACGTTCAGCATCATAGATCACCATCATCGTCGCATTCGGAACGTTCACACCTACCTCGACAACTGTTGTGGATACAAGCAACTGCACCTCATTTTTACTGAAGGCTTCCATCACTTTTTCTTTCTCATCCGAACTTAATCTCCCGTGCATCAATCCTATTTTCCAATTGCCTCGATAGTAATGGGTAAGCATATCATGAACATCAATGGCATTTTGAACATCCAGCTTTTCGGACTCTTCGATAAGAGGACAGATAACATAGGCCTGCCTTCCTTTTTGCAGTTCTTTTTCCACAAAGCCAAGCACCCTATCAATCATCTGATGCTTAGCCCAGTAAGTCTCAATGGCTTTTCTACCAGCAGGCATTTCATCGATGATGGAAACGTCCATCTCTCCGAATGCAGTGATGGCAAGCGTCCTTGGTATTGGTGTCGCCGTCATGAACAAGACATCAGGGTTTGAGCCCTTTTCTCTGAGTACTCTCCGTTGCTCTACCCCGAAACGATGCTGTTCATCTGTTATTACTAGCCCCAGTTTGAAAAAGTTCACTTCTTCCTGAATTAAGGCGTGGGTACCTACCAGAATATCAATTTCCCCTTTTTGTAGCCTTTCCAAAAGCTCTCTTCGTCGTTTTCCTTTTACTGAACTTGTTAACAGCTCAATGTTAACAGGCGTTTGGTCAAAAAGACTTGTTAACGATTGCTCGTGCTGCTCTGCCAGTATTTCTGTCGGAACCATCAACGCTCCTTGATAGCCTGATAGATATGCCGCATAGAGACTGATGGCTGCCACCACCGTTTTACCTGATCCCACATCCCCTTGTAAGAGACGATTCATCCGGTATGGCGACGTCATATCGCTATTTATCTCTCCCAGAACCCTCTCCTGAGCTCCTGTGAGGGGAAATGGGAGTGTGTGAATGAACTGATCAAGCGCGTCTTTTGAAAAAAGGTGTATCAAACCTTCTGTCTGTTCCCGTTTGTACTTGCGCAAGGCTTGGATCTTCAGCTGAAAAAGTAGAAATTCCTCGTAAACGAAGTACCTTCTGGCATGCTTCAATATGTCTTGATTATTAGGATTATGTAGGGCCCTTATCGAATCACTTTTTGTTGGAAGTTTGTATTTTTGAAGCAAAGAATGCGGAAGCGCACTTTCCACATGACTACCATAGGCATTCAGTGCATTTGCGATAAACTTGCGCATCTGTTTGACGGTGATGTTTCCCTTGACCGAATAGACTGGCTCCACTTCACTTTCCTTCACGAACGGCCCGAAATGAATTTCCATCACAGTGATGGTTTGACGATGTTGATCCCATTTTCCAGTTATGGTGATGGTATCATTGATGGAGAGTTTATTTTTATAGTAGGGACGATTAAAGCAAACTGCCTTGACCAAAAAACGACCCACGAAAAAACGGAAGGTAAGCCGGGATTTCTTTTTTCCAAAATACATAAGAGAAGGCTCGCCATGAACCTTCCCTTCCACCGTTATCTTCTCATCATGTTTGACTTCTGATATATCTCTTAAACGATAATCTTCATATCTGTAAGGAAAATGCATGAGCAGGTCATCCACGGAAAATATCCTCATTGCATGCAGGGAGTTTGCCGTTTCTTCTCCAATGCCTTTTAAGGTTGTTACGGTTATCTCAGATAAATTAGTCACCTTTTTGTAAGGGAACACCAAATATTTTCGCTTCTAGCTCACGTCCAGTTGGTGTTGCCGCCAACCCTCCTTGTGCAGTTTCTTTAAGTGCAGTAGGCATTGTCTGTCCGATTTTATACATAGCATCAATTACTTCATCACATGGAATTCTGCTTGTAATTCCGGCAAGTGCCATATCTGCCGCGACCATCGCATTTGCTGCTCCCATGGCATTCCGTTTCACACACGGAACTTCCACAAGTCCAGCAACAGGATCACATACTAATCCTAACATGTTTTTGAGGGTGATGGCCATTGCTTGCGCACATTGATCAGGTGTTCCACCAGCCATTTCAACAATGGCCGCAGCAGCCATCCCGGAAGCGGAACCCACTTCAGCCTGGCATCCTCCAGCAGCTCCTGAAATGGACGCATTGTTTGCAACAACGAATCCGAAAGCTCCTGAAGTGAAAAGGAAATTAATCATCTCTTCTCTTGTCGGGTTAAGAACATTCTTCACCGCAAACAAAGTACCCGGAACCACTCCGGCGGAACCGGCAGTCGGTGTAGCACAGATAGTACCCATGGCAGCGTTCACTTCATTTGTGGCAACCGCTTTGCTTACTGCATCCAAAATGTTCTTACCAGTAAGGAAGTTGCCTTTTTCAATATACTTTTGAAGAAGCACTGCATCCCCACCGGTCAATCCAGAAACCGATCTCACTCCTTCAAGCCCTCTTTCCACTGCCTGTTCCATGATTTCTAGATTCTTATCCATCTGTGCAAAGATGTCCTCACGGCTTTTCCCCGTGAATTCCATTTCTTGTTCTATCATGATTTCTGAGATTTTCTTGTTACTGCTTTCGGCTATTTCTATAAGTTCTGCAACATTACGAAACATCCTTTTCCCCCCTTAGAGCTATATCTCCATTGTAAGCGCTATCATTATTATTCCAAAAGCTAGTCCACTATCTTTGTGACCTGAGTGATGTTAGGCAGTGCGGATAATTCTTGAATAACCACGTCATCAATATTCTGGTCGACTTCAATTGTCATCAAAGCTTTTTGACCTTTTTCCTTGCGTGAAACCTCCATATGGCCGATATTGATTGCGAATTTCGCCAATACGTTCGCCACTCCTGCAATTGCTCCATAACGGTCATCATGAACAACAAGCAACGCCGGGTGATTTCCGGAAAGTTTGAGTGCAAACCCGTTCAATTCCGTGATTTCGATTTTCCCGCCACCAATTGATATCCCTACTAATTCCAATTCGCCATCCTCATCACCTATGACCACTTTTGCGGTATTGGGATGATCTGTTATAGCATCTTCTTCTTGGAATGTTATTTCTACTCCCAGTGAGTCTGCAATTTGAAGGGATGTTTTGATTCTCTCATCGAACGTATCAAAGTCGAGTAGTCCACCGACTATCGCTACATCTGTACCGTGTCCTTTGTATGTTTTGGCGAATGATCCGTAAAAGGATATGTTTGCCCACTTAGGCTGCCTGCCGAACAAACTTCTTGCGACACGCCCAATTCTGGCTGCTCCTGCCGTATGGGAACTTGAAGGTCCTATCATGATTGGGCCAATTATATCAAATACACTTTTATATTTCATCTCTGCCCACTCCCCTTTACTGAATTCTAATCGTCGTTAAATTTTCATAAATCTTTTATCACATACAAAAGAAGGGTATTACCCCTTCTTTGTTTGCAAGTATTATATTAGCCTACTCAATAGAAAAGATAAAGGAATATAGTGGCTGTTTTCCGTTATGGACTTCCACTTCGGCATCTGGATAAGTTTCTTCAAGCTCGCTCACTAATTCTTCCACATCTTCTTCAGATACATCTTCACCGTAAATAACTGTCAAGATTTCTGCATCGTCATCCATCATGGTAGTAAGGAGTTCTTTTGCAGCAGCTTTTTTGTCCTTATTAGTCAGGACGATTTTGCCGTCCGCAATTCCCATGAAGTCATCTTTTTGAATTTCCACGCCATCAATATTTGTATCTCTGACAGCAAATGTGATTTGACCGGTCTTTACAGATTTTAAAGCTTCTTTCATGGTCGCTTCATTGTCAGCGAGTTCCCCTGTAGGGTTGAATGCAAGAATAGCAGCCATTCCTTGTGGAACAGTTTTACTTTCTACAACGGCCACATTCTGCTCCGCAACTTCCGCAGCCTGTTTTGCTGCCATGATGATGTTGCTGTTATTAGGCAGGATGATCACGTTGTCCGCATTCACTTCATCGATTGCTTTCAGGATATCCTCTGTGCTAGGGTTCATTGTCTGGCCGCCTTCAATGACCGCCTTTGCTCCGATGCTCTTGAATAGCTCGGCAATACCTTCACCCATTGTAACCGTGATGATTCCGAATTTCTCGCGCTTTTTGTTCACTTCAGGTTTTGGAGCAGGGTATGCCTCTTCTTCAAAAAGAAGGTTGCTGTGCTGCTCTCTCATATTTTCAATCTTCATGTTGATCAGGCTGCCGTACTTTTGAGCATAGGTCAAAACATCGCCAGGCTGTTCTGCATGAATGTGTACTTTTACGATTTCTTCATCGGCTATTACTAAGAGGGAATCCCCGTACTCAGACAGGTCATTACGGAAGTTCTCTTCTGTGAAAGGATTTCCTTTCACCTTTTCCTCTTCAAACTTCACCATGAATTCTGTACAATAACCAAACTCGATATCTTCTGTATTTATTGCAGAATGAACACTTTTATGGTGTTCAGCATTAACAAGCTCGTTCATAGTGGTAGTCGGAACGATATCTTCAATTCTCTGGCCTTTTAATTCTGCCAAGAATCCTTCATAGATATAAACCAGACCTTGTCCACCGCTATCCACTACTCCAACTTCTTTTAAAACTGGAAGTAGATCAGGGGTGCGTTTAAGGGAAGCATTCGCCTCTTTTAACGTTTCCTCCATCAATACGATGATGTCCTCTTCGTTTTTAGCGACAGCAACCGCTTTTTTTGCAGCATCTTTTGCCACTGTTAAAATAGTTCCTTCCACAGGTTTCATGACCGCCTTGTATGCCGTCTGTACACCCGCTTCTAAAGCTTGTGCAAAGTCTTTACTTGTGATTGTTTCTTTCGCTTCAATATGCTTAGAGAATCCTCGGAATAATTGAGAAAGAATAACCCCAGAGTTACCTCTTGCACCCATAAGTAAGCCTTTAGCCAGAGCAGAACCGACCTTTCCGATATGTTCAGAAACGTTGCCTTTTACTTCTTTCGCTCCTGAAGTAATGGAAAGATTCATATTCGTTCCCGTATCTCCATCTGGAACCGGAAAAACGTTCAACGCGTCCACTGTTTTGGCGTTGTTTGATAAATGATTTGCACCTTGGATGATCATCTGTGCAAAACGTTTCCCATTTAGAACTTTTACTGACACTAAATTTTCCTCCTTATTACGGGTTCGTAACTCGAACTCCCTGTACATAAATATTTAAAGAATCAACGGAAAGCCCGAGCATTTGATTCAGGGTATATTTCACTTTAGTTTGTACATTGTGAGCCACTTCGGAAATCTTCGTTCCATAGCTGACGATGATGTACATATCAATATGTAGCTGATCTTCTTCTTGGCGCACAAGCACACCTTTTGTAAAGTTCTCTTTTCTAAGTATCTCAGATAACCCATCTTTCAATTGGCTTTTGGAAGCCATGCCTACTATTCCATAACAATCTATTGCAGCTCCACCAGCGATGGTAGCAACTACATCGTTTGAAATATCTATTTGACCATAAGATGTTTTTAGTTCGATGGACATATAGGTTCCCCCTTCGATTGGATTTTTCACCTAGTCTACTCGCTATTTTACTATAAATTCATTCATTTTAAAAGCAGGCGGATACTATTGTATCAATACTATTATTATACTGAATGCTAAAAACATGTATGTCAAGGTTTTTTTCTTGAAAGCTTTCTTTAGAACTATTGCAAAGTCCGGGGTAGTATGTTAAATTATATAAGTATTTTCAAGAGATTATTTTGGTAAAGAAAAACGGTACGGAAGTGTACTTCTTCAGACGTAGAGCTAATGTATGGTTTTTCTCGCAATAATAAGAATGTACTTTCTTATTACTAATGAAAATATTGAATGATGTTTCTTTGTAGTTAGGAGGGAATTGAACATGGCACGTAAATGTGTAATTACAGGCAAAAAGACTGGTTCTGGAAACTCACGTTCTCACGCAATGAACTCTACTCGTCGTACTTGGGGTGCAAACCTTCAAAAAGTTCGCATCTTAGTAGATGGTAAGCCAAAGCGTGTATACGTTTCCGCAAGAGCTTTAAAATCAGGTAAAGTAGAGCGCGTTTAATATCAGCGCACATACGAAAGCGACAGGGAGTTTCCCCTGTCGCTTTTTACTTTTGGGAGAAGATATTGGATTGTTGGGTCGGGATGGTATAGATTTGGTTTTGGACATTATGGTTTACATAACTTATTTATCGTTTACATCAATACGTTATGTGTGCGTAAAGCCATAGAAATACGTATTTTTCAGCTTGTAAAAAGCATTCGGACAATCTTTTTATAGTTTCGGACATTTTGCTAGTATGTTAAAGGGGGGTTCGGACATTGCACTTCCTTGTTTGGACAAGAATTCTTTGTGTTTGGACAAATGAAAAATTGGTTCAGACATTTGCCGGCAAACTTTGGACAACTTTGCAAATTCTTCGGTCAACTTTTGAAAAACTTCGGACAAGTTCAACAAAACTTCGGACATTCTCCAACACACAGCCTCTATTGACTAAATTTCATCGTTGCATTTATAAAAAAAGCACCCTTTCGAGGTGCCTTACTCCTTCTTAAACGACCCAAGCATAGCTCGGATTATTCCCCCCAAGAATCTAGGTAGCTTGATTGTATAAAATTTCATTACATTCCCTCCTCCGAACTTTTACCTTTTTATTAATTCAGGTTGCAAATTAGCGGATCGCTGGGACCGTGTTAGGATAATGGATGATAATCACGGCTCCTTATCACCATTAATATGCCTTCATCAAATGAAAAAGTACCACTTTCCACTTCAAGTTCATTACTAATACATAGTGTGTCTCCGAAGCGAATATGCTTTTTTTCTAGAGGATATTTAAATCCTTTTAATGTAATTCCCTTCACATGAGGAGTTATGGGTATGAATGAGATAAATGGCAATGATTCATCTTTGGTAATGGAGTATGTACCTTCCTTAAGAGCATATAGTTTATTTTGAATATCATGCATCTCAACTAACGTGCCTCTCTCTAACCCTTTTAATAGGAGTTGTATGTTCCCCAAGAAATGGTCCAGCCTTCCGCCGGTCCCCCCATATATTCGAATGAGTTCAGGTTTTTGTTCGAGTGCCCAATTGACTGCAATTTCTGTATCTGTTTCATCTTTTTCGCTAGGATAGATTTCTGCCTGTGGGAGCTTTACTTTTATGTCGTGAAGCTCTCGGCTAGTAATCGAATCAAAGTCTCCGAAAGCTTTGACTGGTTGGATATTCTGCTCTAATAGGTACGCCACTCCTCTATCGACCCCAACCCATATCACATCTTCTAGTTGTAGATATTTAAGCTCTGGGATCCGGTCCGTCGGGCCTCCTGCAACAATATGTATAATCAACTTCTTCTCTCCCTTTCTTTTTTATATCAGCTTAACGTAAAAAAGCCTTCTGTACGAAGACTTTTACGTGCTGGAGGAGTCGTCATAGTCATAACGGAATCCGTCCAGATTTTTATTTTCCACTTCTGAAAATTTCTTTAGCAGCTGTTCATACATGTCAATTTCGCTATAGTCGGTGCTATTGGCCAATGCGGAATGCAACGCCTGTTCAAGAATTGCCTGGTCATCCTTCGAAATATTCATCTCAGATATTCCTCCCATAACATTTACCATTAGCTTTCCGCACAAAAGCAATATTATGACAAGTTAGTTCTGATGGAGGAGATTGCCTGTTTGCGATCTTCCTTATTGTATATAGCAGAACCTGCAACAAGAACATTTGCACCGGCTTCTACGCATAACTTAGCCGTTTCCGGATTGACGCCACCGTCCACCTCTATATCAATGGACAAGCTTCGCTCTTCCACTAAAGATGCCACCTGTTTAATTTTCGGCAACACATCGTGAATAAAAGCCTGGCCACCAAATCCAGGATTGACTGTCATTAAAAGAACCAAATCCACATCATTCAATATAGGAATAATGCTTTCTACCGGTGTAGCAGGATTGATGACAACCCCAGCTTTCACACCATGTGATTTAATAAGCTGAATGGTCCGATGAAGATGACGGCATGCCTCTACGTGAACAGAAATAATATCCGCTCCAGCTTTAGCGAAATCCGCAATATATGCATCAGGATTTTCAATCATCAGGTGCACGTCCAATGGCAGTTTCGTGATGGGGCGTACTGCTTCCACAATTAAAGGCCCAATAGTGATATTGGGTACAAAATGTCCATCCATCACATCAATATGAATATAGTCTGCTCCTCCTTGTTCCACATCTAGAATGTCCTTTCCTAAGTTGGCGAAATCTGCACTCAGGATCGAAGGGGCGATTTTTATCATATGCTCAGTACCTCGGCTTTCTATCTTTAATTTCTTCCACAAATGAAATGTAGTGCTTATATCGGTAGGAAGCTATCTCTCCATTTTCTACAGCTTCTTTCACAGCACATTTTGGTTCTTTCAGGTGGGTACAGCCACGGAACTTGCAGTCATGGCTTTTCTCCACGAATTCAGGAAAGCAATCTTTCACATCTTCCGCTTCCAATTCCAAAAATTCCAGTGAACTAAACCCTGGAGTATCAGCGACAAAACCGTGGTTGATTTCCATCAATTCCACATGTCTTGTTGTATGCTTTCCTCTTCCCAAGTGGGAGGAGATATTGTCTGTTTTCAATTCCAGTTCGGGACGCAACACGTTAAGCAGCGAGGATTTCCCCACTCCGGATTGTCCCGCAATAACGGAGGTTTTCCCCTTCAGATATGGCAGTATATCCTTTAACTGTTCCGGCTCCTTTGTGGAAGTTAGCAACACTTCATACCCGATGGAGCGATAGTACTCGGCATACTCGATCAGGGCTGCCTCTTCATCCAAAAGATCCATTTTGGAAATACAGATGAGAGGACTTACACCTTTAGATTCAATTAAAACTAAGAACCTGTCCAATAGAACCGTACTGAAATCGGGCTCCAATGCAGAAAAAACGAGAATTGCCTGATCGATATTTGCGATTGGAGGTCTTACAAGCTCATTTTTGCGAGGCAATACGTCCATAATGTAGCCTTCTCGGTCGTTTTCCGCTTGAAATACAACGGAGTCCCCAACAAGAGGGGTTATCTTATTTTTCCGAAAAACTCCTCTTCCTCTACATTGGGTTATATCGCCATCTGCCGTCAAAACATAATAAAAACCGCTCAATGCTTTGACAATCTTGCCTTCTGGCATACACTCACTCCTTAGTTTATTACTCTATATCATCATAATCGATGGTCACGTTTTCGATCTCTTCCCCGTCGACTACAATCCTATATTTAGCTTGTTGCTTATAAGCGACTGTGACAGTAAATCCTGCAATAAGGTCTTCGGTAATAATGAAGGTCTCTTTAGGTTCATCCATATTCGTATTCAGATCCTCCACATAGACTTCTACCGTCTGTTCAGCGCCTTCTTCTTCCGGATCGTACTTCACTTCTAACGGGACGTCCACCGTCTTATCCTCTGGCTGTGGTCCGTCTGAAACAATAAGCTTTATTGTATCCCCTTTTCGGACCTGTGATTCCGGAGCAGGGTCTTGCTTGATGATATTCCCTTCTGAAACGGAATCATTATACTCATTGGAAATATCAGGAACCAACCCTAACCCTGCAAGGTGTCTTTGAGCAAAATCGATAGAAGATCCTTGATAGTTATCCAAGGTGATGGGACTTGATCCCATCGAGACAACTAGTTTAACTTCTGTCTCTTCCGGAATGACCATCGTACCCTCTACAGGCTCCTGCCGTATTACCCTGCCCTCAGGAACATCTTCCGAATGGACTTCTTCCACGTTAACTCTCTTAAAGTCCTTATCTTTTATCCTTTGACTCGCCTCTTCCACTGAAAGATCTGTGTAGTCATCCATTTCCACTTCTTCTTTACCAAGGCTTCTAAAAATCGTGATGGATTTGCCTTCTTTAACTATATCTCCAGCTTTAGGGAATGTTCTGATTACTTTCCCTTTTTCTATTTCATCGCTTTGCTCTTCTTTTGGTTCTTCTAAAACAAAGCCTTGATCAATTAGAACCCTCACCGCTTCGTCATATTCGTAGTCTGTCACATCAGGAACCGTAACATCCTTCGGTAAAAGCATGGATGGAAGGACGGTAAAGGCTGCAATCGCTCCTCCTATTAACAGAAAAAGGATAACCAATAGGGCAACTACCCATTTTTTCTTCTTCTTTTTCTTTTGCTTTGGAGGAGGTGTTTCTTTTTCTTCTTTGACTGGTTTTTCCTCTGGTGGGCGGATTCTTGTTTCCTCTTCATTTGAAAGGTTTCCAAGACTCCCTTTTATAATCGGGATTGCTTTTGTTGCCTCATCATCATCATCCGGAATGATGAATTTAGGCTCATTCATGCGACTTGGATCAAGTGCCGTCATCAGGTCGGATTGCATTTCATCTACAGATGCAAAGCGATGAAGCGGATCCTTCGCCATCGCCTTCAATACCACGTTCTCCATACTTTGTGGTAAAGTCGGATTCCATCGTTTCGGAGACGGAGTTTCTGACTGAAGGTGCTTTAAAGCGATGGAAACGGCAGATTCGCCACTGAACGGAAGTCGACCTGTCAATAGTTCGAACATAACAATTCCAAGTGCATATACATCCGATTTCTTCGTGGCCAAGCTCCCTCTTGCCTGCTCAGGAGATAAATAATGAACAGATCCCAATAGGGAATTTGTCTGAGTAATGGTAGTGGAGCTAAGGGCCATTGCAATACCGAAATCTGTTACTTTTACCGTTCCATAATCATCCATTAGAATATTTTGTGGCTTAATATCTCGATGGATAATTCCATTTTCATGGGCATGGGAAATCGCAGATGTCAGCTGATTCATAATTTCCACCGCATTGTACTGTTCCACGGGAGCATATTGCTGAATATACTGCTTTAATGTTTTCCCCTTGACGTGCTCCATGACGATGTAATAAATGTCGTCTTCTTCCCCAATATCGTAGATGCTGACAATATTCGGATGGTCTAAACTTGTTGCCGATTGTGCTTCCCTTCTGAAGCGGCGAATAAATTCTTCATCATTTGCAAAATCTAATCGTAATACTTTGACCGCAACATCACGGTCTAAAATCATGTCGTGGGCAAGGTAAACATTCGCCATTCCTCCGCCACCGATGACTTCCAAAATTTTATAGCGATCATTTAATCTTTTGCCTATTAACACCTATATCACCCACTCCCAGCTTCGGAGACAGATAATTCCAAAATGGCTACCGTGATATTATCTTCCCCACCGTAATGGTTGGCGCGTCTTATTAATTCCTCCGCCTTGGCAGATAAAGTCTGGCTTCCATTGTTCAACACCTCGACAATCTCCCTATCGTTGACTTTATCAGTCAAACCATCTGAACAAAGGAGCATATATCCAGGATCATCATATGTAATCGTTTTAATATCTATCTTTACTGATTTCTCTGTCCCTAAAGCCTGTAGTATAACATTTTTTCTAGGATGATGCTCTGCATCTTCTTTTGATATCTGTCCAGTTTTAACAAGTTCATTAACAAATGTATGATCTTCTGTTAATTGCTTGGCACCATTTTCAGAAATTAGGTAGATTCTGCTATCCCCTACATGTGCAAGGGTAACAAAAGAATCCCCCAAAATTGCAGCTACAATCGTTGTTCCCATCCCAAGACATTCCTCATGAGAATTTGCATGTTCAAAAAGCAATTGATTGGTTTGAAGAATAAATGTCTTCAACCAAATTTCGGCAGGTTCAGGGGAAGAGATGTGAATTGTCTCCTCCCACATTTCCTTGATGTGGCTAACTGCTCTTTCGCTTGCCACTTCACCTGCCTGATGACCCCCCATGCCGTCACAGACAACTGCTAGCATCGTGCCGTCTTTATTAACAAAAATTCCCCCATTGTCTTCATTGTGTGAACGAACTCTCCCTCTATCTGTTAAAAAGACCATTAACAATTGTCACCTCGTCTCTTCTTTCCGCTCCTTTGCACGCAGCTGACCGCATGCAGCATCAATGTCGTGGCCTTGCTCACGACGAACTGTTACGTTAACTCCTAGGTTTTTCAAGGTTTTTTCAAACAAGTTGATTTGTTCCTTTGGCGTTCTTACATAATCCCGTTCCGGAACATAGTTAACTGGAATCAAGTTAACATGACATTTCATCCCTTTAAGAAGTTGAGCCAATTCTTCGGCATGTTCCACCTGATCGTTTACCCCACCGAATAGACCATATTCAAAGCTTACTCGGCGACCTGTCTTGTTGATGTAATAACGGATGGATTCCATCAGTTCAGGAAGTTTATAGGCTCTATTGATCGGCATCAATCTTGAACGTATCTCCGTGTTTGGTGCATGCAGGGATACTGCAAAGTTGATTTGCATGTTTTCATCAGCAAACTTATAGATTTTTGGAATGATTCCGCTTGTTGAAACCGTAATATGACGGGCACCGATGTTAAGCGCCTTGTCGTGGTTGATGATTTTCAAGAAGTCCATCATTTCCTCAAAGTTATCGAATGGTTCTCCAATCCCCATGATAACGACATGACTTACACGTTCTTCCATTTCATCAAGGGCCTGTTGTACCTTCACTACTTGCGCGACGATTTCCCCTGCTTCTAGATTACGTTTCAAGCCACCAAGAGTGGAGGCACAGAACGTACAACCTATACGGCAGCCAACCTGCGTTGTCACACAGACTGAATTCCCGTATTCATGCTTCATCAGAACTGTTTCAATGGAATAGCCATCATGCAATTCAAACAGGAACTTCATCGTTCCATCAGTAGATGTTTGCTGTACAATTGTTTTCAGCGTGGTGAGCGCATATGTCTCCTCCAGCTTGTCTCTAAGCCCTTTGGAAAGGTTGGACATTTCCTCAAACGATGTCACTCGCTTTTGATAGAGCCATTCAAAAATCTGTGTCGTTCTAAATTTTTTCTCTCCAATACTTAGTAACCATTCTTCCAATTCGTGCAATTGTAGAGAATAGATGGACGGTTTACGAGTTGCTTCCTCTTGCTTGTTCTGTTCTTTTGTTTTATGTTCCATCTTTTACACCTGCCTTTTTAGTCTAACAATAAAAAATCCATCCGTACCAAAATAGTGAGGCAATAGCTGGAGCATACCTTCATTAACATAGCTGTCTAGCTTTTCTGGCAATAAATCTTTTATGTTGAAATCTATTTCAAACTCTTTGTTTTCCTCAAGGAATGCATGAACAACATCAGCATTTTCTTCTTTATCAATTGTACATGTACTATAGACCAAAGTTCCACCTTTTTTTACAAGAGGTGCCACTTCCTTTAGTATAGCCAATTGAATGGAAGCTAATTGCTTGATGTCCTGCATGGTTTTTGTATATTTAAGATCTGGTTTTCTCCGGATGACACCGAAGCCTGAGCATGGTGCATCCACAAGGACCTTATCAAATTGTTCCGCTTGGAATATTTCCTGTGCTTTCCTGCTATCAAGGGCCTGTATTTCAATGTTAGAAAGCTGTAAGCGTTCGGCTTGCTCTTTAATAAGCTTTACTTTGTGCTCGTGCAGATCCGTCGATATGACCGTACCAGTACCCTTCAACAGTTCCGCGATATGAGTCGTCTTTCCCCCAGGGGCTGCACAGCAATCATAGACCATGTCGTCCTGTTCTACACCAAGCGTTTTCGCAACAAGCATGGAGCTTTCATCTTGAATGGTCATATATCCATTCTTATATGCATTGGAGTATGCCATATTTCCTTTTAGGGAAATGACACTTTCTTCTGCCAGCTCTCCTTTTTCCACATTGAACCCTTGATCGGTCAGCATTTGCAATACTTCTTCCACTTCCGCCTTGGCCGTATTGGCCCTGGCCGATTGATGCGGAGGCACAAGGTTCATCTCGCACATTCTCTCCGTATCATGTACGCCGTATTGTTCGACCCATTTTTCCACCAGCCATTTCGGGTGGCTGGTCGAAATGGAGATCCGTTCTATATCGTTCTCCATTTTCTCAAGGTCTGGGATACCGTTACGCTGAATTGACCTTAACACTCCATTAACAACAGACGCCACACCTTTGTGTCCTCTTTTTTTGGCAATTTCGACCGCTTCATAGATGGCTGCACGGGCAGGAACTTTGTCCAAATAAAGCATTTGATACAAGGTCATCTTTAACAGGATTTTAACCCAATCTTGTAGTTTTTTTTGTTTTTCTATATATGGTGTCAGGTAATATTCAATGGTGATGGACCGCTGGATGGTACCATAGACAATTTCCGTGAAAAGTCCTGCATCTTTTTTGGTCAATTTACCCGAATCCAGATAGTTGTTCAATAATAGGTTGCTGTACGCTTGCTTTTTCTCGACATTCAACAATGCTTCCAAAGCAAGTTCTCTTACATTTTTCATTTTAGTCTCCTAGCTTTGTGCCTTCTGATAAGGACGCTCCTGCACCGTTTAAATATTGCACTCCGTTCATTCGCTTTTTACCAGCCAGCTGCAAATCTGTAATTTTTATACCAGTAGTATTGCCTGTTTTTACAATAAATCCATCTTCTTCTATGCCAATGATGGTTCCCGGAGCTGCTTCTTTGGCTGAATCCACTTTCACTCCCCACCAAACTTTCATGACTTGGCCTTCCATCGTTGTATAGGCAACAGGCCAAGGATGCAAACCGCGAATATGATTATAAATTTCCTCACCATCTTTTGTCCAATCAATCTTTTCCTGTTCGCGTTTGATATTGGAAGCAAAGGTGGCTTCTTCATGATTCTGGACTACTGCCTCAAGCTTGTCATCAAACAACTGCGGGAGTGTTTCAGAAAGAAGCTCGGAGCCGGCAGCACTCAATTTATCGTGCAGCGTTCCGACATGGTCATTTTCTTCAATCTTCACTTCCACTTGCGTCAGCATGTCACCTGCATCCAGCTTTTCGACCATATACATGATAGTAACACCTGTCTTCTCATGTCCCTGTATGATGGAATAATGAATCGGCGCTCCACCTCTTAATTTTGGCAGGAGGGATGCATGTACATTGATACAGCCATATTCAGGCGCATCAAGGAGCGGTTTAGGTAAAATCTGTCCAAAAGCGGCCGTAACAATCAAATCAGGCTTCAATGAAGTGATTTTCTCATATTCTGCAGGTTCTTTAATTTTCTCCGGCTGATACACAGGAATATTATGTTTTTCCGCTTCCACTTTTACAGGAGGAGGGGTCAATACTTTTTTTCTTCCTTTTGGACGATCAGGCTGGGTCACAACAGCAATCACTTCATAGCCATCCTGTAAAATTTGTTGCAAGACAGGTACCGCAAAGTCCGGTGTTCCCATAAATACGATTTTTTTCATCTATATCACCCTTCTACTTCCAGCTCTTCTTCTTTAAAATATCTCAACACTTTTGATGTGAACAGGACTCCGTTCAAATGGTCGATTTCATGCTGGATGGCACGTGCAAGGAAACCGCGAGCCTCCAATTCATACCATTTACCTTTCCGGTTTTGAGCACGTACCTTTACATAGTTGGAACGCTTCACTTCTCCGTAAAGATCAGGAAAACTCAAACAGCCCTCGGGACCGACCTGTTCTCCTTCTTCTTCCACAATTTCCGGATTGATCAGTTCAATCTTTCCATGTTGGTCATCTATATCCACAATGGCGATTCTTTTGGCTATTCCGATCTGGGGAGCTGCAAGCCCAACCCCATCCGCTTCAAGCATCGTATCATACATATTGGATAATAGTCGAACCAACCTTTTATCGAAGACGGTGACCGCCTCACAGTTTTGCTCCAATACAGGAGCCGGGTATTTAACAATAGCTAAAATAGTCAATCTTGTTACCTCCATCTATTACATAAGCATATATGGATTCAAATCAATATGGATGGCAAGTTTCTCCTGATCCATCTGGGCTTGATACTTTTCCACCACTCGTTTTAATGCTTCATGTAAATTTGGTTCCTTTTTATATTTAACAATGCACTGATACCTGTAACGATCCTTGATTCTCGCAATAGGAGAAGCAACCGGTCCAAGTATAACAGCCTCTTTGGATAATTGCATGTTTAAGAAATGGGTAATTTTTTCTGTAACTGTCACAACCTTTGTGAGTTCCTGATGTGTCACGGTTACAAGCGCCAAATAGTAAAATGGCGGATACTGGTGCAGCTTTCTTACCTGCATTTCTTTTTGATAAAAGTCCAGATAGTTATGCGTTCCGGCAAGCTCCACACTGTAATGTTCCGGGCTATAAGTCTGGACAACCACTTCTCCTGCCAATTCATGTCTGCCTGCACGACCACTTACTTGTGTAAGTAGTTGGAATGTTTTCTCGGAAGAACGGAAATCCGGAATATTGAGCATCGTGTCTGCCGTCAACACTCCAACAAGCGTTACAAACGGGAAGTCCAAGCCTTTTGCAATCATCTGAGTACCAAGTAGGATGTCCGCATTCCGGTCTCCAAACTGCTGTAAAAGCCTTTCATGTGATCCTTTTCTACTTGTGGTGTCAACGTCCATCCGAATGACTCTTGCTTCAGGAAGGAGCTTTGTCAACTCTTCCTCCACCTTCTGTGTTCCTGTTCCAAAAAAGCGGAAATGCTCACTGTCACAGGATGGACAAGTGGACCTAACAGGTTCTTCATACCCGCAATAATGACATTTCAATTGGTTGCTACTGCGGTGATAAGTCAGGGAAATGTCGCAATGCGGGCATTCCACCACATATCCACAGTCTCGACACATTACAAAGGAAGAATAACCCCTTTTATTTAAAAACAAAACGGATTGTTCGCCTCGTTCAAGCCTTGTTTGAAGTTTCTCAAGCAAGCTCCTAGAGAACATGGACCTATTCCCTTCCCGCAATTCTTCTCTCATATCGACAATTTCCACTGCCGGCATTCCTTGTTCACTCATTCTTTTATCCATCGTCAGAAGCTTGTACACCCCTTTGGATGCACGGGCGAAGGTTTCAAGTGTGGGGGTGGCACTGCCAAGAACAACTGGGCACTCATGATATCTGCCCCTTTCCAACGCAATGTCACGGGCATGATAACGCGGGGTATCCTCTTGTTTATAGCTTGTTTCATGTTCTTCATCAATGATGATAATTCCTAGATTCTCAAATGGCGCGAAGATTGCCGAACGTGCTCCTACCACCACTCTTACTTCTTTCCGATGAATCTTTCGCCATTCATCGTATTTCTCCCCCATTCCAAGTCCGCTATGCATAACAGCAACCTCAGAACCAAATCTTGACTTGAATCGGTTTACCATTTGGGGGGTCAGGGCAATTTCAGGAACAAGCACGATCGCTTCCTTCCCTTGTTGTAAGACTGCATCCACTGCCTGCATATAAACCTCTGTTTTTCCACTTCCAGTCACACCGAACATGACAAATGCCTCATACCTATGCTGCTCAATCGAATCGAGGATCGGCGTGATGGCCGCTTGTTGCTGTTGGGTTAGTGGAAGGGGTTGAGATTGCTCGAATTTCCTATTTTCATAGGGGTCCCTATAAATTTCTTCGTCTTTTTCATCAAGAATACCAAATTTGACTAATGCTTGGACAGCACTCGTCCCGATCTGCAGCTCTTCCAATAACGATTTTTTATCGATCAGCTCATGCTTTGTTTCAAGAAAATAGTCAAGAAGTTTATGTTGTGCTGCCGCGCGGGCCGAGAGCTTGCCTTTTGCCTCGATTATAGCCTCTTCTGAAGCTTCTAGTCGAATCATTCTTCTCGTTTTCTTTGAAAGCTTATCCTTCACTTCATAATATACTTCCAAAACATCCTCTTCCATCAAATGCTTTATCGTTTTGAAATGAGCGGTACCTGCTACTTCTTCAAATTTGACACGGTTGGTGGTTTCAAAGAAAAGTTGAAGTTCAGCAGGTACCTTCTCAATATCCCTAGCAATGAGCCATTTTTCGTATTTGGCTTTCAAAGCGGCTGGAAGCATAGCCTGATAGGCTGAGATAGTAAAGCACAATGTATGGTCTCTAAGCCAAATTGCCAGTTGCATAAGTTCCTTCGTAAGTATCGGCTGGATATCAATCAAGGAAGTGATGGGACGCGTTTTGGGCACCGTGGTGCTGTTTTTCACTTCCACCACAAACCCTTGTATCTGCCTTGGACCAAAAGGAACATTGACCCTCATACCGGGTTGGATGAAACCGTTCCATTTTGCAGGAATCTCATAGTCAAAGGCTCTATCCGTCTGTTTGGCGGGAACATCAACAATCACACTGGCGTAATAAGTCATCGCTTTTCCTCAAAGGTAGTTGCGACTTCCTCCAGCAGCGCAAAAGCAACATCCTGCTTGGACATCATCGGTAAAGAAATGCTAGTGCCATCTTTTTTATAGATGGTTACTAGGTTAGTTTCCGTTCCAAATCCTGCACCAGAGACTGTTACGTTGTTTGCTACCACATAATCCAGGTTCTTCTTTATAAGCTTACCCTTGGCATACTCTTCTACATTATCCGTTTCGGCAGCAAAGCCCACTAGAAGCTGATGGGTTTTTCTTTCACCAAGTGTTTGGAGAATGTCTTGTGTCCGCTCAAGTTCCAGAACACTGTCCCCGTCCCTTTTTTTCATTTTAATATCTGACACAAATTTAGGGCGGTAATCGGCAACAGCCGCTGATTTGATGACAACATCCGTTTGTTCATAAAAGTCCATCACCGCATCATACATTTCCTGGGCAGATTCCACCCTGATCGTCTGTACGGAAGGAGGATCTTGCAGCTGGGTTGGACCTGATACCAGCGTAACTTCTGCGCCTAAGCTTACAGCCGCTTCAGCAATGGCATACCCCATCTTTCCAGTCGAACGGTTAGTAAAGAATCGAACAGGGTCCACTTTTTCAACAGTTGGTCCTGCAGTTACAAGTACCCGTTTTCCTGCAAGTGGTCTCTCGTTATTTTTTTGAAAAAAACGATGAAGCCCCTTCACTATGGTTTCCGGCTCTTCCAGTCTGCCTTTTCCAACATAGCCACATGCCAAAAAGCCTTCACCAGGTTCGATAAATCGATATCCAAAAGAAGCAAGTCTGTTCATATTCGTTTTGACGGCAGGATGGTCATACATATGTACATTCATCGCAGGTGCAATCCAGACAGGAGCCGTGCTGGCAAGAAGCGTTGTCGTAATCATATCATCTGCCAATCCATTTGCCAGCTTCCCGATTACATTTGCCGTTGCTGGGGCAACCAGTACAACATCCGCCCAGTCAGCCAGGTCGATATGGGAGATGACGGCAGGATTCTTTTCTTCGAATGTATCTGTGAATACATCGTTTCGTGATAAAGCTTGAAAAGACAATGGTGTAACAAATTTGCAGGCGGACTGGCTCATGATGACCTTCACTTGTGCACCTTGTTGAACAAGCTTGCTTGTTAGTGCCACCGCTTTATATACGGCAATTCCACCAGTAACACACAATAGGATTTTTTTGTTATTTAGCATTCCACTGACCCCCGTCCGGTTTGTATTTGGTCAAAATAAATGGGTATTTTGTACAACTCCCAGTAGATTTCCGTTCCAGGTGTTCGCTTTCCGAGGGGCGATGCTTGAGCCTCCTCACAACGCTTCAGGGGTCTCAACCTACCGCTACCTCCCGCTGGAGTCTCACACCTTGCACTCCAATCTACTGGGTAGAATAGAAAATTACTATTAAAAAACTCTTTTAGCATAATTGATGTGTTCTTCTGCATTAATAATACTATGCAATTCAACAATGTCATAAGTAAAGAGTACTATTGCATTATTGTTTTGAACTATAAATAGTCTAAGCTATGTAAAAAATCAGTTGATGAAGTGGAAGTCGCGCAGCAAAGGAGACCACTAAAAACCTAAAACGTATAATGATTAATGATTTCTAGCTGTGGATTGGAGCAAATGGCGTAGACTCCTGCTGGGGAGTAGCGACAATCTTGAGACCCCGCAGTGAAACGAGGAGGCTCAAGGTCGCCCCGCGGAAAGCGGAGCCATTTGCGGAAATCAACAGCGGTCTCTGACCAAAACCAAAAATTACTTTTCACTCACTAAAAAAATAACAACCTATCTCTAGGTTGTTATTTTTACTTGTGATTAAGAATGCCTTCGCTTCTTTCTGCAGTTTTGATTGTTTTGGCAGATAGTAGTCCCGCGTCAATCTCTTCAAGGGCTTTCCCTACGAACTTATGGGAAACTGTTTTTTCGATCATTTGATCATTCACCTGTTGAAGTTCGCGCGCACGTCTGGCGGAAACTGTTACAAGTGTATATTTTGAGTCCAACTTTTGCATCAGTGAGTCAATGGATGGGTATAGCATATTATTCAGCCTCCAGCATTTGTTTATATTTTTCACGCAGTCTAGATCGTTTACAATGTTCGGCTTGTACGATTGCCTGGATTCTGTCACAAGCAAGATCGACTTGATCATTTTCCACCACATAATCGTAAGCGTCCATCATTTCTATTTCCTCTTTTGCTACTGTCATACGGTTGTTGATGAGGTCTGCCGTTTCGGTACCCCTTGTCGTAATACGGTTTTTAAGCTCAGAAAGACTTGGTGGCATCAAGAAGATGAATACTCCTTCTGGGAATTTACTTTTCACTTGAATAGCACCCTGTACTTCTATTTCAAGGAACACATCTTTCCCTTCGGCAAGGCACTGCTCGACATAATCAACAGGCGTTCCATAGTAGTTTCCTACATATTCTGCCCATTCTATGAATTTGTCCTCTTCGATAAGCTGTTCGAATACTTCTCTTGATTTGAAAAAGTAATCCGTTCCATCCACTTCTCCTTCACGCGGGTTGCGTGTCGTCATGGAGATGGAATAGTGCAAACTGACATCCTCTTTTGAAAATAACGCTTTTCTGACTGTTCCTTTTCCTACCCCTGAAGGTCCGGAAAGGACGATCAATAATCCTCTATCTCTCATTGTATTAACAAATACCTACCCTTCATCAGACATATCATCTTTATTTACCAGTCGTTGTGCAACAGTTTCCGGCTGCACCGCCGATAAGATAACATGATCGCTATCCATTATTAGTACTGCTCTAGTTCGTCTTCCATAGGTTGCATCTATTAGCATTCCCTGATCTCTCGCATCTTGGATGATTCGTTTGATCGGAGCAGATTCAGGACTAACAATAGATATGATACGGTTTGCTGATACGATGTTTCCAAAGCCAATATTTATCAACTTTATACTCATGGGTTCCACCTCTAGTTACAAACTCTATTCTAACCGTGTTTTTTGGTTGGTAATCAACGATTATTCAATGTTTTGCACCTGTTCTTTAATTTTTTCCAGGCACGCTTTCATTTCGACTACCAAATTTGCAATCTTTGCGTCATTAGCCTTGGAGCCGATGGTATTCACTTCCCTGTTCAATTCCTGGACAAGAAAATCAAGCTTCCTGCCCACAGGAGCAGTCGACTGAAGGGACTGGGTGAATTGACCAAGGTGGCTATGAATTCGTTTCAGTTCTTCATTAATGTCCGCTCTGTCCGCAAATATGGCAGCCTCTGCCATAATCCGTTGTTCATCAATCTGGGAACCGATGAATTCCTTCATCTTTTTCTCTAGTCGATTACGGTAGGCAACCACCACCGCCGGAGCAAACTGTTGAAGCTGTTGGGCCATGTTTTCGATATATGTAAGGTGACTGATAATGTCCTCTTTCAGCTGTTCCCCTTCAAGGATCCGCATGGAAACTAATTGCTCTGTCGCCAATAGCACCTGTTCGAGCAGTGATTTTTCTATCGCTTCCATACCGGCCTGAGCCTCTTTTATGGTAAAAACATTCTCTAGTTTAAGTATATCATTAATTTCGATGGAACCGGAAATTTGATATCTATCCTTTACTTTATATAATGCGTCTATGTATGCAGAGAGCAATTGCCAATCTACATCCAATTGATTCTCATGGATGTCATGCCCTTCGATGGTAATAAAGATCTCGACTCTCCCTCTTTGCAGATAAGAGCCTACTGCTTTTTTCATCTTTTCTTCCATTGCTAGAAACTGCTTAGGCATTCTAATATTAATTTCACAAAAGCGGTGGTTGACAGATTTCATTTCGACAAGAATCTGATACGCCTCTTGTCTAGCTTCCGCCCGTCCAAAGCCTGTCATACTTTTCACCATTATACTCACTTCCGTTCTGAAGTATAGCAGAGCTGTTTTTTAAAAAAATTGAGTAGTTAACTGGCTATTCTTGATGCTAAGCAACCACTATATTAGCATTGTTTTCCCCATTTTAAAAGCTATTTTTATGCTTGCAGCACGAATTCCTTCATTCCATTTGAAACAACTCAGACATCCTGATATACCAGAGCCCAAACAAACCACTCACTAGAAAGAAGGAAAAGGCAATAGAGAAAACCTCTACTACCTTTCATAAATTATACCATATTCTTTTTTGCTTTTCCTGTAAAAAGAGTACCCACAAGCAAAAATGTTGGGAGGGAAGCCATTCCCAGAATCAACAACCACTCTTTTGGATCAAGTGCCACTGTATGGAAAATACCCTGCAGTGGTGGATAATAGATGACAATTAACATCAGGATGATACTAGAGATAACTGCAGCAACTAGGTACATATTCTGGAATGGGTTGCGATGGAAAATCGACCTTTCACTTCTGCAGTCAAATACATGGATGAGCTGCGCCATGACAAGTGTCGCAAAAGCAACCGTCTGGGCATACATTAAATTGTCCGGATGTTGCTTATAGACAATGATGAACGCAATCAGTGTGGCCAGTCCGATAAGGAATCCACGTGATACGATTTTCCACCATAGCCCTCTCGCAAATACTCCTTCACGAGGATGTCTAGGCTTACGCTTCATTACGTCACCTTCTGCCTGATCAAGACCCAGCGCCATGGCAGGAAGTCCATCTGTTACGAGATTCACCCATAAAATCTGGATTGGAACAAGCGGCAGCGGCAATGCCAAAAGCATGGCGAATAGCATCACTAGAATTTCACCGACGTTTGAAGCCAGCAGATAGCGGATGAACTTTCTTATATTTTCATAGATGTTTCGCCCTTCCTTGATGGCTGATTTGATGGTGGCGAAATTGTCATCCAGCAGGACAAGCGAAGAAGCTTCCTTGGCCACATCCGTTCCGGTAATACCCATTGCTATTCCGATATCTGATGCTTTTATTGCCGGAGCGTCGTTCACCCCGTCCCCGGTCATTGCAACAATATGGCCTTTCTTCTGGAGAGCTTTTACGATGGACAGCTTATGCTGAGGCGAAACTCTGGCGAACACGTACACATCGTCCACCATGTCCTCGAGCTGATCCTGTGTCATCGTTTGAAGTGTTTTTCCTTCGAGCACCTTTCCTCCCATCGGAAGAATACCGATTTCGGTTGCAATTGCTTTTGCCGTCACAATATGATCCCCAGTGATCATGACCGTCCTGATCCCTGCCTCTTTACACTCCCTGACAGCCTGTTTCACTTCCGGGCGAGGAGGGTCGATCATCCCCTGGATTCCGATAAACACCAAGTCCTTTTCAATGTCTTTTTCTAACATAGAATGATGGAAATTGGATATTGGCTTAAATGCGACGGCGATATTTCTTAGTGCTTGTGAAGCCAATGTATGAACCATCTCTTTTACGATGTTTTCATATTTGGCTGAGAAGAGCTCTCTTTTTCCGTCCCATAGTAGCGCTTCACTTACATTTGTAATTACATCTGGTGCACCCTTGGTTATAACAAACATATTACCCTGCTTGTCTTTTACGACAATACTCATCATTTTTCTTTCCGAATCAAACGGATATTCTTTCACTATCTGGAATTCGCTTAAAAGACTTTCACGAGTGTACCCTGCCTTCATGGCGGCGACGGCTAGGGCCCCTTCTGTTGGATCACCATCAAGGATATACTGTTTGTTTTTCTGTATGATGTTAGCATGATTACATAACAGCCCGAATGTCAACAGCTGTTGGAGAGATTTGTTTTTACTTGAGCTCATCTCCCCCTCTGCATGAAAGTCGCCTTTTGGTTCATACCCGTTACCGGTCACACTCCATGTTGTTCCTCCAGACCAAACATGTGTCACTGTCATTTTGTTCTGGGTGAGCGTTCCTGTTTTATCTGAACAAATGACAGACGCACATCCAAGCGTCTCTACGGCTGGCAGCTTTCTGACTATGGACTTCTGCTTGATCATCCTTTGGACACCAAGGGACAGGGCAACCGTCACAATCGCCGGCAAACCTTCCGGGATAGCTGCTACAGCCAAAGAAACACCGGCAAGAAACATATCATATAAGCTATGGCCCTGCAGCACTCCCACTACAACGACCAGCATTGTGAGGATCAAGGCAACCGTAATCAATATCTTTCCGAGCTGCTCTAGCTTCCTTTGCAGTGGAGTAATGGTTGTTTCGGCAGATTGCAGCAAGTCGGCAATTTGCCCCATGGCGGTGTTCATTCCTGTGGCAACTACTACACCTACTCCGGTTCCGCGCGTTACAAGCGTCCCCATGAAGGCCATATTTTCCTGATCCCCAATGGCAACATCTGAACCATGTACAGGTTTATCGCTCTTTACCGACGGAACTGATTCACCCGTTAAAGCGGACTCTTCAATTTCCAGTGAACTGGCCTGTACAATCCGAAGATCTGCACCGATCCGGTCACCACTTCCAAACTTAATAATGTCACCTACAACCACTTCCTTTGATGCCACTTTACGCCATTCCTTCTCCCTGAGCACTATCACCTGGGGAGCAGACAGTTCTTTCAGGGCCTGAAGAGATTTCTCCGCCTTTCTCTCCTGAAAAAATCCCAGAAAAGCATTAATGACAACGATAGCAATGATGGCAACTGCATCAATATATTCACCAAGAAGCCCAGATATCAATGTTGCCGCAAGTAATACAACCACCATGAAATCCTTGAACTGCTCTAAAAACAATAAAAAGGCGTTCGGCCGCTCCGCCTCTTGAAGTTCATTCGTCCCGTACTGCAACAGACGATTTTTTGCTTCATTTTCGCTTAACCCTGCTTCTAAATCTGAATTGATCTGTTCTTCGACTTCATCTGCTCTCATTTCATGCCATTTCATCTGTCCCACCTCACAACCTTTGCACAAAATCTATCTACCAAAGCATATTCGGACTCGTCCAAAAAAATGATATACTTTTTGGGCGTTTCCAGGATTGTTGAGCTATAATGGGAAAAGAAATATCCTAGTTATGAGTGCAGAAGGGAAGTTTACATATATGAGTTTTGATGGAATTTTTACATACGCAATGACTAACGAGCTGAAGGAGAAGCTTGAAAGCGGAAGGATTACGAAGATCTACCAGCCTTATAAAAATGAGCTTGTGCTCACCATTCGCTCTGGACGGACAAATCATAAGTTGCTCATCAGTGCCCACCCAAGCTATGCAAGGATGCATTTGACAGAGGAATCCTACGAGAATCCATCCGAGCCGCCTATGTTTTGCATGCTCCTGCGAAAGCATCTTGAAGGAAGTATCATCACAAGCATCCATCAAGTGGACATGGACCGGATCATTGTCTTTGATGTTAAAGCACGAAACGAAATAGGAGACGTTTCCTACAAACAACTAATTGTAGAAATCATGGGGCGCCACTCCAATATCATTTTCATCGATAAAGAAAAGCAGATGATTCTAGATAGCATCAAGCATGTCCCGATGGCACAAAACAGGCACCGAAGCCTGACACCGGGCCAAACCTATGTCCTTCCACCTGCTCAGGATAAAATAAATCCATTTGAAGCAACAGAAGAAACCGTACAAAGGAAACTGGACTATATCGGTGGAAAACTCGATAAGCAGCTTGTGAGCACTTTTGCCGGCGTATCCCCTTTATTCGCCAAAGAAGCTGTCCATCTGGCTGGACTTGCTAATCGAGACACCCTTCCCAAAAGCTTTATTGCATTAGTGGATAAAATAAAAAATGGGGACTTCTCCCCTCAAATCATTACAGCAAATAACAAAGAGGTCTTTTACTTACTTGATCTAACCCATCTTAAGGGAGAAAGCAAACGATACTCCACCTTAAGCGAAACACTTGACCGTTTCTATTTCGGAAAAGCATCAAGAGACAGGGTCAAACAGCAGGCCAACGATCTGGAACGTTTTATCACAAACGAAATCCAGAAGAATGAGAAGAAAATCGTGAAACTCGAACAGACACTAGTGGATGCAAGGGACGCGGAGAAGTTCCAATTATATGGGGAACTCCTCACCGCAAACCTTTATCAAATCTCCCGAGGGGATTCCGAAGTAACCGTCGTGAACTATTATGATGAAGATGGAGGAAACATTACCATTGCGCTTGACCCGCAACGGTCACCTTCAAGCAACGCACAACGTTACTTCAACAAATACCAGAAAGCGAAGAACTCTCTGGCTATCGTGGAAGAGCAAATCGAAAAAGCGAAGGCAGAAATCGATTATTTCGAAATGCTGAACCAGCAGGTGGAAACGGCCTCCCCTAAGGATATTCAAGAAATTCGGGAAGAACTGATGGAGGAAGGCTACTTGCGCATGAAACAGAAACGCAAAAAGATCAAGCCACAAAAACCAGTTCTTGAAAGCTACACCGCTAGCGACGGAACAGAAATTCTGGTTGGGAAAAACAACAAACAAAACGACCATCTTACCAACAGAATTGCACGCCGAGACGACGTTTGGCTCCATACAAAAGATATACCCGGTTCCCATGTCGTCATCAGAAATCCCGAACCGACAGAAGACACGATCAAGGAAGCTGCTACCATTGCGGCCTACTTCAGCAAGGCACGCCATTCAAGCTCCGTTCCGGTCGACTTTACCAAAGTAAGGCATGTAAAAAAACCTTCCGGATCCAAGCCGGGATTTGTCATCTATGACCAGCAACAAACCGTCTACGTGACACCCGATGAAGAAATGATAATAGGATTGAAAAAATGAAAGGAAAGCACCTGCAGAAAAAGTTGCAGGTGCTTTTTTTATCTATGTCTAATATTTTTTTGAAAGCTTTCAAGAATTAAAGGAGCCTGTTCTTCCAATTCGTGTTCGAATTCTGGAACTACTATTTGAAGATAAGCAAAATAGTCCCCATCCTCATCACTTAAAATATAATGCTGCGTCTGAAAAACTTCCATTGATTTTACATGCTCCCGTACAAGCTTGGTGGGAAAAGGTAATCCTTTCAATTCACGTTCTTCCATGACCTTCAATGGATCGATTTTCTCCTCGCAATCTTCCTTGCAAAAAGCTACTTCCCCAATTTTTGAGCCGTTTTTATCCAGGATGAACCACGTGTCGATCTGATCTTGGCTTAATCGCAAGTCAAATTCCGCCAAAATTGGAATAATAGGAGTCTGATATGGTCCACCTGCAGTAATACTATTTTGATCCGTTTTATTTATGGCGAGTTGGTAGCCTCCAATAACAAAAACTATTATTAATAGTGCTGTAGATACTAGCCTGACAGAATGCATATTGTACCAAAAAGGTTTTTTTCTCTTGGATATGTTTACCTGCAAAGTATCTAATACGGCCTGTTTCTCTTCTGAGTCCAAACAGATGGATTGGAAACTTTTAGATAATTTCTCCCAATCGTTCTCATTAGATATTTTCATGTGTGTACCCCTCCTTTTCCAACTGTTTTTTTAACGCCAGTTGAGCCCGGAAAAGAGTTGTTTTCACTTTGGCCTCAGACCAATCTAGAACTTCGGCTGTTTCCTGTATGGACATTTCTTTTAATTTTCTTAATACAATTACCTCTTTGTAGGAATGCTTCAGCTTTTTCAATGCCTCATATAAATGCACTTCCATCTCCCCCAGTTCGACTATCTTCTGTGGACAATTACTATTAACCACAGAAAGAAGATTCCATTCACTAAGATAGAAAGCAATAGGCCTCACTCTTCTTTGATAATCAATCGTCACACTCCTAGCGATACGATATAACCAATTCTTCACACTTACTTTTCCCTGATAATGCTGCAAACTAAAATAGGATTTTAGAAAAGTATCATGCATAAGATCTTTGGCTATTTCTTGATCACCTGTAAGCATGACTATAAAACGGTATATTTCATCGCTATGTATGTCGTACCACTCCTGAATTTTCCTACTAGCAAATTCCTCGTCCATCCCGGCCCCTCCTTTTTCATGTTATAAAGACGAATAAGATGTTTTTAAGTTACACCGAATATTCATTTTTTTAGGTTTATTTTAACAAATAAAAGGGTAATCATTTGCTTCCTCATAAAAAGCATGTTTAAATGGAAAAATAGTTTTAAATGCTTTTTTTAATTGGAGGGTTACAACATGAAAAAGAAATTGACGGTTTTTCTAGTAGCAATGTTAACAGCTGTTCTATTAGCTGCATGTGGTTCTAATGGAAACAATGCTGCTAAAGAAGGTAATGAAAACAAACAGGCAGAACAAGGACAAGAACAACAAGCTCCTGAAGTGAAAGAAGTAGATCCAGAAAAAGTCGTGGCTAAAGTCAACGGTCAGGAAATCAAAGGTCAAGAATATAACAACATGCTTCAACAAACTCAGATGATGATGATGCAATTTGGTCAAGGCGGAGACGCTGATGCAATGAAAGATCAAACGTTGAATACTTTGATTGACCAAGAAATACTTTCTCAAGAAGTAGCAGATAAAGGTTACGAAGCAACGGAAAAAGAAATCGAAGACTATATCAATGATATCAAAGCAGGGTACGAGAGCGAAGAGAAATTCGAAGAAGCTCTAGAAGCTAGCCCTCTGACAATGGATACTCTAAAAGCACAAATTGCCGAAGAGTTGGCGCTCCAAAAGTATATGGAAAAAGAGTTCCCTGATACAAAAGTATCGGACGAGCAAGTAAAAGAATACTATGATCAAGCCAAAGAACAAAGTGAAGCACAACAAGCCGAAGCTCCAGAAGGTGAAGAAGCTCCAGAAAACGAATTCCCTGAATTCGCTGAAGTAGAAGACCAAATCCGTGGTCAATTAGAACAAGAGGAAATCCAAAAGAAACTACAAACTCTAGTGGAAGACCTTAAGAAAGACAGCGAAATCGAGAAACTAATCTAAATATTTCATGTTAAAATTCGCACCCCATTTTCACTTTGGGGTGCGTTTTGTTGTTTCCAGAGAGTTTTTAGACAGTATTTTGTGTTGGCTGTTGAGCCGGCTTTTTCAAGCGATAGATCTTTCATGATAAACCTTGCAATATGTACGCTTTGAATTCGTAAAAACCTGCACACCTCTCTGATCGTGATGAAGAACTTATCAAAAGTGAGTAATCTATCAAAGCCTGAATATGAGCATCTTTTGAGACATGACTACAGTGGAAGCACCTCCACCTTCTCTGCAACCTTTCCATTGCTAATCTAGAACAATTAGGACAAGCAACTCCTGTAATAATTTCGGTAGAACTGATATTAAACTCTTTTAAAATATCTTCATCTCTGGGAACGTGATTGTCACAGATAAGAGTGGAAATTTCTTGAGGGGAGTGACTGAAGGACTGAGATTGCTGCGCATTAGCTATAACATTCTCCAGTTTAAAAGTTAATGCCTGATTCCTCACTACATATTCTTGGACTAGTGCAGGATTGGATAGTGCTTTAACAATTGCATTTTGATTGGTGATGACAACAAAACAATACCCGGGATAACCTTCTACGTGATGGTGTGATAGCCATCTTTTGAGTTGATTATACTGCATTTTCACTTGTAAGATAGGATCTTGCCTAGATATTTCTATTTTTTCTGCCTCTTTCTTTATTTGAATCAGCTGTTGATAGTCGGGGTCAAATAAAAGCGTACCTGTTAAATGCTTCGTTTCAAGAATAATAAAACAAGAGGGTAAAAGAAGAAGTGTATCCATTTGGAAATGATACTGATTAAGTGGTAGACGCGCACCTTTTATTATTAGGCATTGGTTTATTTCATTAATCTGAGATAGATAATAATCAACAGAAGACTCGCCATAATCACCAGAACGTTTTTTCCCCAAGTCAATCCCTATTTGGGCATACTTTTCATGCATGGGATCAAGCCTTGTATGTAAAGCATGAAGCTTACACTGCAATAATGATCGATAGTGATTTTGTTTTTTCAATCTATCACACCTTTCTTTTTCATTATTCAAGTTTCGACATTAATCTGTATATTTCCTTTTTAATTTATAAAATAGGATTTTGTTAAACTTATCTGGGGGAAAGTTGATTTTTAGGTAAAGATTTAGTTATTCTCCATTTTACTTTATTACTTCTCAATTTTGGTGCCGCTCTTCTTAATTTCCCGAATCCACTTCTCAATTTCCCAGACTCACTTCTAACTTTCAACGACAATGTTCTTCGCTTTTGCCAAACAGCTACCTTTTTCAAATTAGGTAATTGGGGATCTCCTTTCCTTACCTTGCTCCGCTCACTATAATTGGAACAGGATACCGTACTCCCATCTGCTCCAAAAGGATCCTTTTTTCATTGCTCATTCTACATTCTAGCTTTCATCCTCCTTCTTCTACGCTTTGGTGCCTCGCTTCTTAATTTCCCGAAACCACTTCTCAATTTCCCAGACTCACTTCTAACTTTCAACGACAATGTTCTTCGCTTTTGCCAAACAGCTACCTTTTTCAAATTAGATAATTGGGGATCTCCTTTCCTTACCTTGCTCCGCTCACCATAATTGTTCGAAAATGCCGTACTCCCCGTTGCTCCAAAAGGATCCTTTTTTCAATGCTCATTCTACATTCTAGCTTTCATCCTCCTTCTTCTACGCTTTGGTGCCGCGCTTCTTAATTTCCCGAATCCACTTCTCAATTTCCCAGACTCACTTCTAACTTTCAACGACAATGTTCTTCGCTTTCACCTCACGTCCACCATACCAACACACAAACTCCCGCTAACACAAAAATCCCCCCAGACCACCGGCCCAGAGGGAAACGCCAAACTATCTCAATCAATCAACCTAAACAAAAACTAAAATTAAAACTCCATCCAAGTCTCACTCGTCGGGTTCTCCACCCATTTGGAAAGCTTCTTGCGGTCCCCTTCTCCAATGTACTCCTTCTCGATAGCCACATCCATCAATGTCTGATAATCACATAGTGCATGCGCTTTGATCTCGTAATTAGATAGGTTGTCATTGGCCACTTCCAAACCGTATGTAAAGATAGCAACCACACCGAGCACTTCACATCCTGCTTCCCTCAGTGCCTGAACGGCTGCGATGGCACTGCCGCCAGTAGAAATTAGGTCTTCCACCACGACTACCTTCTGTCCTGCTTCCACCCTGCCTTCGATTTGGTTCCCTTTGCCATGCGCTTTTGCTTTGCTGCGAACATAGCACATTGGTAAATTCAGTACATTACTGACCAATGCGGCGTGAGGAATTCCGGCTGTTGCAGTACCTGCTACCACCTGGACATCTGAAAAATTTTCAGCGATTAGCCTGGACAGAGACTCGGCAATATTTTTTCGGACACGTGGATAAGAAATGGTCAAACGGTTGTCACAATAGATGGGCGATTTGATTCCAGATGACCATGTAAAAGGGTCGTTCGGTTGAAAAAAAACCGCTTTAATTTCTAATAAGTCTTCCGCCACTGTTCTGTTCATAAGATCATTCATCCAATCTCCACTCCCTGCCATTGTTGTAAAATTGCCTCATAAGCCTTGCGAGGATCTGCAGCTCTTGTTATGCTGCGACCTACTACAATCTCCGTTGCCCCAAACCTGCGGGCCTCCAATGGGGTAACTACACGTATCTGGTCATCCACACTATCCTCTTTCATCCGGATACCAGGTGTCACTTTCTTGAATTCCGCCCCAAAAGCATCCCTCAGCCTCGATGCTTCCAAGGAAGAGCACACTACTCCATCAAGGCCGCATTCAAACGCATTTCGTGCATAGTGAAGCACTACATCGTTAAGCTTTCCTTCAATCAAGAGGTCCGCCCTCATGCGCTCCTCCGACATGCTAGTCAATTGGGTAACAGCAATCAGGCTCGGACGACAAGCACCATCCCCATCGTCACCGTCAGCACCCTTGACACTACCATAACTTCCAACAACAGCAGCACCTTCCATCAATCCTTCTAATCCGGCCTTCATCATCTCTTTCCCGCCGGCAGCATGCAGATTGGTCATCGTCACACCTAATTTCCCAAGACCTTTCATGGCTTGGTAAACGGTATGTGGAATGTCATGTAGCTTCAAATCGAGGAACACATCGTGTCCTTTTGCAATCAATGCTTCCACAACCCTTGGTCCCTCCTGATAAAATAGTTCCATGCCGACTTTCACATATAACTTTTCATCATCGAAATGCTTAAGAAAACCTGAAACTTCCTCTCTCCCCGCAAAATCAAGCGCGACTATAAGCGATTTTTGCATGCTGCTTCCAGCTCCTTCCGACACACTCTGAAATATGCTCAAATCCTAGTTCATGCAACTTATAAGGAAGTTCTTCAATGATGGTCGGGCATACAAAAGGATCTACAAAGTTTGCCGTCCCGACGGCTACTGCACTTGCCCCAGCAAACAAGTATTCCAGAACATCTTCTGCCGACTGAACTCCCCCCATGCCGATGATTGGAATGGAAACCTTCTGGCTGACTTCATGGATCATGCGAATGGCCACTGGCTTTATAGCAGGGCCGGACAAACCACCTGTACCATTCGCCAATACCGGACGCCCTGTTTTCAAATCGATTCTCATTCCAAGCAACGTATTGATCATCGTCAATCCATCTGCTCCAGCCTGCTCAATCGCCACAGCAATTTCGCTGATATTTGCAACGTTTGGAGATAACTTAACATAAACGGGCACCTCTGACACTTCCTTGACCGCCTTCGTAACCTCAAAAGCTACCGCAGGGTCTGTTCCAAACGCGATGCCGCCGGTTTTTACGTTCGGACAGGAAATGTTCAATTCCAGGGCGTGAACATTTGGCGCCTTAGATATTTCTTTTGCCACATTCACATAGTCTTCAATCAATGATCCAGCGACATTGGCAATAATGGGAACATCGTAGTTTGCCAAGAAAGGTAACTCGTCGGAGAGAACCTTTTCCAAGCCTGGATTTTGCAGGCCGATTGCATTCAGCATTCCGGCATTGGTTTCGGCTACTCTTGGAGTGGGGTTACCGAACCTAGGTTCTGCAGTAGTAGCTTTGATCATGATTGCTCCCAAAACATTCAAGTCATAAAACTTGGCATATTCCCTGCCGAATCCAAAGCAACCGGATGCTGGCATGATCGGATTTTTCAAGTCGAGTCCTGGCAGTTTTATAGATAAGCAACTCATAGTACGACCTCCCTTGCTCGGAATACCGGTCCGTCTGTACAAACCTTTTTATAGGAATGTCCCTCCGGATCGTTTTGAAGATGACAGACACAGGCGAAACACGCTCCGATGCCGCAGCCCATCCGCTCTTCAAGGGATAGATAGACGTTTTCATCAGGATAGAGGTTTTCAACTGCCGCTAGCATCGGTGTTGGTCCACAGGAGAATAATGTGTGGAAAGTTGGCACAATCTCATCTAGAACATTGGTAACAAACCCTTCTGTTCCGTATGTTCCATCGACGGTTGCTACATATGTCTCACCGAAGTAGGCAAATTCATTTTTGTAAAAAACATCCTCTTTTGATTGAAAACCTAACACGTGGGTGGTACTTACTCCCTTGCGATGCAATTGCTTGGTCAACTCAAGTAGCGGGGGGACACCAATACCTCCACCAACAATTAGCGCATGATCTCCTCGCTGTAATTCATCGACTGGAAAACCATTTCCCAGCGGCCCCAATACGTCTATTTTTTCTCCGGCCAGTTTTTTTGCCAAAAGCATGGTTCCTTTCCCCTCAGCTCTGTAGGTGATCTTGCATTGTCTTTTTTCTTTGTTAATGCAGGAGATACTGATTGGACGCCTTAGCAGCGTATCAAAACCGTCTGTGACACGTATGTGGACAAACTGGCCAGGAGAACTCATCAGGTCGACGAGCTCCCCTTCCAGCGTCATTTCATAAATGTTACGTGCAATATTGGTTTGAGAGATAATGGTCATCCATGCTTTTTTCATTAGCTGTACACCGCCTCTTGCTCTTTGCTTTCCAATGTTTCAATAGATTCAATGGAGAATGTCATTGATTCTAGTACTCTTAGAATCGCTTTTGCCGTATCCAGTGAAGTCAAACAAGGGATACCGTTTTCCACTGATTCGCGGCGAATTCGGAAGCCATCACGTGCCGGCTGCTTTCCTTTGGTCAGGGTGTTGATGACAAACTGTGCCTGCCCTTTTCGGATGACATCAATAAGGTTTGGTGATTCTCCCCCTATTTTGTTTACGACCGTTACAGGGATGTCCGACTCTCCGAAGAACTCCGCGGTACCGGCTGTTGCCAAAAGCTTGTAACCGATTCGATGGAATCTTTTGGCGAGTTGCAGTGCTTCTTCCTTGTCCTTATCCGCGATGGTGAAGAGGACAGAACCGTAAGTTTTGATGGAAATTCCGGAAGCCACAAGCCCTTTGTATAGCGCTTTTTCGAGCGTGATATCTTTCCCCATTACTTCCCCGGTAGATTTCATCTCTGGCCCAAGGGTGATGTCGACATTTCGTAGTTTTGCAAAAGAGAACACCGGCACTTTCACGAAAACCCCTTTTGTTTCTGGTTGAAGTCCAGATCCAAATCCTTGTGATGCCAGTGTTTCCCCTAAGATGATCTTGGTTGCGACCTTGGCCATTGGCACGTGGGTTATTTTACTTAAGAATGGCACGGTACGGCTTGATCTTGGGTTTACTTCAATCACATAAACTTCCTCTTTGTAGATGACAAATTGGATGTTTAGTAGTCCGATAATGTTCAATCCCTGTGCCAATCGTGTTGTGTAATCAATAATCTGTTCTTTGATTGCCGCGCTTAATGTTTGTGGCGGATACACAGCGATTGAGTCCCCTGAGTGTACTCCCGCTCGTTCGATGTGCTCCATGATGCCAGGGATAAATACGTCTTTCCCATCAGATATCGCATCCACTTCTATTTCTTTACCGGTCATGTATTTGTCAATTAGTACCGGATGTTCCGGGTTGATTTTTACAGCGTTTTTCATATAATGCAACAGCTCTTCCGATTTATAGACAATTTCCATCGCACGCCCACCTAGAACATAGGACGGACGGACAAGCAATGGGTAACCAATTCTTTCGGCAATCTCTATTGCTTCCGGGATGGAGATGGCGGTTTTTCCTTTTGGTTGTGGAATGTCCAGGTTATTCAACGTCTGCTCGAATTTATCCCGGTTTTCAGCACGATCCAGATCTTCTAATGTCGTTCCAAGAATCTGAACGCCTCTTGCTTCCAGTTCCGCTGCCAGATTGATGGCTGTTTGTCCTCCAAACTGGACCACAACTCCTTTCGGCTTTTCCAGATTGATGATATTCATGACATCTTCAATCGTCAACGGTTCAAAATAAAGCTTATCGGAGATGCTGAAGTCTGTTGAAACGGTCTCCGGATTGTTATTGATGATGATTGCTTCATACCCTGCTTCCTTGATCGCCCAGACGGAGTGGACCGTTGCGTAGTCGAATTCCACACCCTGTCCAATACGGATCGGACCGGAACCCAGTACGACGATGCTTTCTTTTTCGGTAACCTCTGATTCATTCTCATCTTCGTACGTTCCATAGTAGTATGGTGTACTTGATTCGAACTCAGCTGCGCAAGTGTCGACCATTTTATAGACTGGTGCGATGTTTTCCTGAAGACGAAGTTCATAGATGTCTCGTTCTGTTGTGGACCAAAGCTTCGCAATCGTCTCGTCACTGAAGCCCATCTCCTTTGCTTCTAACAAGCAAGAAATGCAGTCTTTGTTACTTGTGATAAACTCCTCCATCGACAGGATCTTATGAAGCTTTTGCAGGAAGAAAAGATCGATTTCGCACCACTCATGAATGGTCTGGATGGTGACGCCTCTTCTCATCGCTTCAGCAATGTAGAACAACCTTTCGTCGCCTGCTTTTCTGATGCGTTTTTCGACAAGTTCATCAGAAAACCCTTCGCCAGCCTCAAGCTCTAGGTAGGAGATATTCGATTCCAAGGAACGGACCGCCTTGAGAAGTGATTCCTCAAACGTTCTTCCAATCGCCATTACTTCCCCTGTCGCCTTCATTTGCGTTCCAAGACGGCGGTTTGCCGATTCAAATTTATCAAATGGGAATCTTGGAATTTTCGTCACGATGTAGTCAAGTGCCGGCTCAAAGCATGCATAAGTCTTTCCTGTTACCGGGTTCATCATTTCATCCAGCGTCAGCCCTACTGCGATTTTTGCAGCGAGCTTAGCAATCGGATAGCCAGTCGCTTTCGATGCAAGCGCAGACGAGCGGCTTACCCTTGGATTCACTTCAATGATGTAATAGTGGAAGCTGTGTGGATCAAGTGCCAGCTGCACGTTACACCCGCCTTCAATTTCAAGGGCACGGATGATTTTCAGGGATACATTCCGCAACAGCTGGTATTCCCTGTCACTAAGCGTTTGGCTTGGTGCGACCACGATGGAGTCTCCTGTATGAACGCCTACCGGGTCAATGTTTTCCATGTTACAGACCACAATGGCATTGTCATTGCTGTCACGCATCACTTCGTATTCAATTTCTTTAAATCCGGCGATGCTTTTTTCCAACAGACATTGTGTTACCGGGCTATTTTTCAGTCCACTTGTTACGATTTCGATTAATTCTTCTTCGTCTGAACAAATTCCTCCGCCTGTACCGCCAAGCGTATAGGCAGGTCTTACAATTACTGGATAACCCACTCGATCCACAAATCGGTATGCTTCTTCGAGGTTTGTAATGATATCACTATCTGGTACCGGTTCACCCAGCTCATTCATCAAGGTACGGAACAGGTCGCGATCCTCTGCTTTTTGGATAGCAGATAACTTGGTACCCAGTATTTCAACATTACACTCTTCCAAAACTCCCGCTTCTGCCAATTCCACCGCAAGGTTCAAACCTGTCTGGCCACCAAGGGTTGGAAGAATGGCATCCGGTCGTTCCTTACGGATGATTCTGCTTACAAATTCAACTGTTAAAGGTTCCATGTATACTTTGTCGGCCATTTCCTGATCTGTCATGATGGTTGCAGGATTGGAGTTTACTAAGATGACGCGATATCCTTCTTCGCGAAGTGCTATACACGCTTGCGTTCCTGCATAATCAAATTCTGCTGCCTGGCCGATCACAATTGGACCGGACCCGATTACTAAGATGGATTGGATATCTAGACGTTTTGGCATACAAGCTCCTCCTTTTTCGCTTCCTTGATAAGTTCCATGAATTGATCAAATAAGTAGTTTGCATCTTCCGGTCCTGGACTTGCTTCTGGGTGATATTGAACCGTGAATACAGGGTAATCTTTATGTTTGACACCTTCTACCGTGCCGTCGTTCAATGCTATATGTGTAACCTCTAGCCTTGTCTCCACGAGAGATTCTTCTGTTACTGTGTATCCATGGTTCTGGGATGTCAGTGCCACTTTTCCTGTGACTAAATCCTTTACAGGATGGTTGGATCCTCTATGTCCGAATTTCATTTTTTCCGTGTCTGCTCCACATGCAAGGGCAAAAAGCTGGTGTCCGAGGCAGATGCCGAATACCGGGATTTTTCCGAGTAGCCCTTGAATCATCGTGATTGCTTCCGGAACGTCTTTTGGATCTCCAGGTCCATTGGACAGCATCACACCGTCCGGACTGAGCTGCATGATTTCCTCTGCCGTGATGTTATAAGGTACCACCACCACGTCGCATCCTCGTTTGTTCAACTCTCTTAAAATACCGTGCTTCATGCCGAAGTCAACGAGTACCACTCTGTAGCCGCGCCCCGGGCTAGGGTATGCCGTCTTAGTGGAAACCTGATGTACCTGATTGGTTGCAAGTGTAGTAGATTTCAACTGTTCTATTACTTCATCACGATCTACATCTAGCCCGCACAATGCACCTTTAAGCGTTCCATGCTGACGGATGATCCTTGTTAATTTTCTTGTATCGATTCCCGCAATTCCCGGGATGTCCTTCGCTTTGAAGAACTCATCCAGTGTCCATTGATTGCGGAAGTTGGATGGATAGTCACTCACTTCCTTTACGATAAAGCCGTGGATAGCAGGATGGATGGATTCAAAGTCATCCCTGTTCACTCCGTAGTTTCCAACAAGCGGGTAAGTTAGGGTTACAAGCTGTCCGCAATAGGATGGATCGGATAAGATTTCCTGATAACCAGTCATTCCTGTATTAAAAACCACTTCGCCAATAGAGTCCTTTAAGCTGCCAAACGCCTTTCCTACAAAGAAAGTGCCATCTTCTAAAATTAGTTGTCGATTCATACTTTAACACTACCTTTCTGCCAAACTAGTTTTCCTTCTACCATTGTCATTACCGGCCATCCCTTACATTCCCAACCTGTGAAAGGTGTGTTTTTCCCTTTGGACAGGAAGGATTCAGGGTCGATTGCCGATTTACGGCTTAATTCTATGATGGTCAAGTCTGCTGGTACACCTACTTCAAGCTTCCCATACTGTAGCTTGAACACATCTGCCGGCTTTATAGTCAACCAATCCACCAGTTGCTTGAGCGTGAATTTCCCTGTCTCCACAAAGTTTGTGTAGAGTAAAGGAAAGGCTGTTTCCAATCCTACGATTCCAAATGGCGCTTTTTCCATTCCTTCCGCTTTTTCCGCTTCCGTATGCGGCGCATGGTCAGTTGCGATGAAATCGATGGTTCCATCAAGCAACCCTTCAATTAACGCTTCTTGGTCCGCTTTCCCTCTTAGTGGCGGGTTCATTTTGAAGTTCGGATCTAGTCCTGGAATATCCTCTTCACTTAGAAGCAGATGGTGCGGGCTCACTTCCGCCGTCACTCTGATTCCTGCTCGTTTCGCGTCTCTTACCACCCTGACGGATTCCTTCGTACTGATATGGCATACGTGGTAATGGCAGTTTGCAGCCTCTGCAAGCAGAATGTCGCGTGCGATATGAACGGATTCACATACAGAAGGAATACCGTTCAGGCCATTTTCCTTGGAAAACTTCCCTTCATGTACAGCCCCTTTATTGATAAGGGTATTTTCTTCACAATGGGCAACGATGGCCATATCTAGTGCCGCTGCTTTTTTCATCGCTTGCAACATTTTCGAAGCATCCTGCACGCCTACCCCATCGTCGGTAAAAGCAAAAGCTCCCGCTTCTTTTAATTCAGCAAAATTGGTAAGCTCCTGGCCAAGCTGCCTAGTTGTGATGCATGCATATGGAAGGACACGGACGCTTGCTGTTTCTTCGATTCTATTATTCAACCACTCTAGCTGTTCTTTCGTATCAGGTGTGGGCCTTGTATTAGGCATGGCGCAGATTGTGGTGAAACCACCCTTTGCAGCTGCCTTTGTTCCTGTTTCTATCGTTTCTTTCTTTACTCCGCCCGGTTCCCTCAAGTGAACATGTACATCAATGAAACCAGCTGATACAAGGTTGCCATCAAGGTCTATAACTTCTTCCGTTCCATTCTCTTCAATGTTGGAGGCGATGCCGGCTATGGTTTTACCTTCAATCAGGATATCAACCTTCTCCATTTCTCCTTCAGAATTAAGCCATTTCCCATTCTTTAATAATGTTTTCATGCTCATTTCCTCCTTCATTGTTTGTCAGTGCTCTTTTCAGTACGGCCATTCTCATGTATAAACCATTTTCCATCTGTTTAAAAATCCGCGAACGCTCGCATTCCACAAGCTCTGAAGCAATCTCTACGCCACGGTTGATTGGTGCAGGATGCATGATGATGCTTTTCGGCTTCATCACTTTTTCTCTCTGAATTGTCATACCGTATTGTTTATGGTAATCATCCAATCCCGTTTTGCCGCTGTGATGCCTTTCATGCTGGATTCTCAGGAGCATCACTACATCACTTGTTTCGATTGCTTCATCCATTGTAATGTAGGCGTCCTTATGGTAGCCTTCATCCTTCCATTCATCAGGTGCAACAAACTTCACTTCAGCACCTAGTCGATTCAGGACTTCCGCATTGGAGCGCGCCACCCGACTATGGCGGATATCACCGATTATGGTGATTTTTACTCCTTTAAATGCCTTGAATTCTTGGTAGATCGTCATCAGGTCTAATAACGACTGGGTTGGGTGATTGCCACAGCCATCCCCTCCGTTAATAATCGCTGATCCGATATTATGTAACTGGTTGAAATATTCTTCTTCAGGATGACGGATGACAAGTGCACTCACGCCAAGGGACTGCAGGGTTTTAGCGGTATCATACAAGCTTTCGCCTTTATTGACACTTGAAGTACTGACTTCAAATGGAAGCACTTGTAGCCCAAGTCTTCGTTCTGCCACCTCAAAGCTGCATTTTGTTCTTGTACTTGATTCGTAAAAAAGGTTGGCAACAAAGGTCGGTGTTTCAGGTGTCCATTGTTTTCCTTGCTGAAACTCCATCGCTTCTTCAACCAATGCCATAATCTCCTCATTTTTCAAGTCATTCATCGTCCGTAAATGCCTCATTTCCATCCCTCCCATGTCATCAAAAAACACCCTATCCATTTTGCTGGAAGGGTGTTTTGCTCATACTCAGATACACAAGAGGATATCTTTACAGAATCTTCCTTGTTCTCTGAGTTTTGCCGTGCACCCTTCTCAGCCTCTCTGGACTTCTTTTAAAAGGTCAAGCTACTGTATTTTGTTCTTCTTCCATCAAATCATGTTCCGATGCTGCTGATTCTCTTCCCGGTAAGAAAAGGTTAAGGAAAATTCCGATGATCGTTGCCAGTGCCATTCCCGCAATCTGCAGGTCAAACACTTTAATGAACGCTCCTCCTACACCTATTACCATTATTACGGAAGCGATGATCAGATTTCGTTTTACACTGAAATCCACTTTATTATCAATTAACGTTCTTAGACCGCTTGAAGCTATTATTCCAAACAAGAGGATGGATACTCCACCCATTACCGCACTTGGAATGGTCCCAATCAAGGCTGATATTTTACCGATAAATCCGAACATAATCGCAAGGACGGCTGCGCCTCCTACAACAAAGACGCTAAATACTCGTGTTATTGCCAGTACCCCGATGTTTTCCCCATAAGTTGTGTTAGGTGGTCCACCAATCAAGGAGGCAATCATCGTTGCCACTCCATCACCTAGAATGGAGCGATGCAAACCTGGGTTTTTCACAAAATTCTTTCCTACGATCTTACTGATCACCATTTGGTCTCCAATATGTTCTGCGATGGTTACAATGGCTATTGGAACCATGATTCCGATGATGGACACTGTCACCATTGGGGAATAATCAACAAACGGTACAATAAAGTTCGGTGCTTCAATCCATTTAGCTGCACCCACCGCTGTTAAATCAATCAATCCTGCAAAGTAAGCTGTAATATATCCACCAACGATACCGATCAGTATCGGGATGATTCCAAAGATTCCTCTAAGGAAAATCGCACTTACTATGGTAATTGCAAGAGTAGTTAAGGCTACCGTAAGATGCTTCACACTATAAATCAAATCAGCCTCTGCTGCACCGGGATTTTCATACATTGCCATATCCACTGCCACTCCGGCCAATCCGAGCCCTATGACGATAATAACTGGCCCTACTACGACTGGTGGCAAAATAGTTAGGATCCACTGATGTCCGAGTTGCTTTATTAATAAAGCAACAATCCCATATACCAATCCTGCCAGGAATCCCCCTACCATCGCTCCACCTGGGCCTGCCAGTTCTGAAGCCGCTATGATAGGTACAATGAAGGCAAAGGATGATCCAAGATAGGCTGGTATCTGCCCTTTTGTGATGAAGATGTAAGCGAGTGTTCCAAGACCACTTGCAATCAATGCAATCGCTGGATTCAATCCAACTAGTGCAGGTACTAATATCGTTGCGCCGAACATGGCGAATAAATGCTGTATGCTGAAAAGAAGCCACTTTGATTTGCTTGGTACTTCATGTATGTCTAGAACCGGTTTTTCTCTCATAAGGTTTACCTCCCGTATTTGCCTATAAAAAAACTCTTTGTGCAAGTCCGAGGGCACAAAGAGGTAGAGAGGTTCCTAGACAGTCCGCCAGCAGCGGTTTCTATAACCAATTTACCCCTTTGCCAGCCTCACGGGACTGCAATTAAAAGGGTCTATTTATTTTTCATGTATGCTTACTTGATCGTTATCGTCTATTTCAGAAAGTTCCACAACAATCTTTTCAGAGCTTGCCGTCGGAATGTTTTTCCCTACAAAATCCGCTCTGATTGGAAGTTCCCTATGTCCTCTGTCTACAAGGACAGCTAACTGGATTTGTGCCGGTCTGCCGAAATCCATCAGTGCATCCATTCCCGCACGAACCGTTCTTCCTGTAAAAAGAACATCATCTACTAGAATGACTTTTTTATTATTGATATCAACCGGGATGTCAGAACCTTTAACTAGCGGTTCATTATCGGATGTTTTCGTTGTTAGGTCGTCTCTGTATAGGGTAATATCTAGTTCCCCAACAGCAATTTCCTTTTCTTCTATCTGATTGATGCGCTCGGCCAATCGTTTGGCTAAGTGAATCCCTCTTGTTTTGATTCCAACAAGAACGGAGTCTTCCACACCTTTGTTTCTTTCAATAATTTCATGCGCGATGCGGGTCAGTGCCCTTCTTATCGCCTGCTCGTCTAAGATAAGCGCCTTTTCAGCCATTGTGATTTCACCTCATTCTTCCCTTTTTCCTTTTACTTGTAACGAGAAACAAAAAACCTCTCACCGTTTTCGATGAGAGGTTTTTGTACACGAAGATAGAGAAATAGCTATAGTTATAGCTTCTCCATTCGCATATGCCGTTACCTTCTCAGCCTCACGGGACTGTCGTTTAAAGGTCTTATTCAACTGTTATGATTATCTCAAAATAACATTGGCATGTCAATGATTTTTTACAAGTTTTAAGACACGCTCGAATTCTGGCGGATTTGGCGCCTGGAATTCCATGTATTCTTCCGTGCGGGGATGAACAAAACCAAGGATACCTGCATGAAGAGCCTGGCCTTCAATATCCAATGTTTTCTTTGGACCATATTTAGGATCGCCAGCCAAAGGATAACCGATATATTTCATGTGGACACGAATCTGATGAGTCCTGCCGGTTTCAAGCTGGCACTCTATATGCGTAAAGTCTTTGAATCGTTCAATCACTCGGAAGTGCGTTACGGCATTTCTGCTGCTTTCATCCGTTACTGTCATTGCCTGACGATCCTTTTTATCACGACCGATTGGAGCATCTACCGTCCCTACATCATGAGAAATAACACCATGGACGATTGCCTGGTACTTTCTCGTAACTGTTTTTGCGACCAGTTGATTTACAAGCTTTTCGTGTGCAAAATCATTTTTTGCAACCATTAATAGACCTGAGGTGTCCTTATCTATTCGGTGGACTATTCCGGGTCTTAATACACCGTTAATCCCAGAAAGGTCTTTACAATGTGCCATCAACCCGTTGACAAGTGTTCCGGTTGCATGACCTGCCGCCGGGTGTACTACCATACCACGAGGCTTGTTTACTACAAGTACATCCGCATCTTCGTAGTAGATATCAAGGTCCATCTCCTCGGGTACAACATCTAATGCCTCCGGTTCCGGAATAGTAACGGTAATGTCATCGCCTACACTACATTTATAGTTAGGTTTGGTTTTTCCGCCATTTACAAGTATCTGCCCGTCTTTGATCCATTGTTGCACCTGTGAGCGTGACCAATCCTCATTTTGTGTAGATAATACCTTGTCGATACGGTCGTTTTTTTGTGATTCATTTATTTGAATCGTCATAATTTCTGTCATTTTTTTGATAACTCCTTCTCTTTCTTGCCCTCAAGTATCGTTAAGACTAATATTATCCCAACGCCTATCACTAATGCAGAATCCGCCACATTAAATATAGGGAAATCATAGGTGAAAATAAATGTGTTGATGAAGTCAATTACTTCTTGGTGTAAAAGGCGATCAATGAAGTTACCGATAGCTCCACCAAGCATCAGGCTCAATGCAAGCTTCATCCACGGCTGATCTTTCGGCAGCTTCTGCAAGTAAATTATCAATCCAATTACGACACCTACTGTAATAATATAAAAAAAGTACATCTGGCCTTCTAATATCCCCCAGGCAGCTCCACGATTGCGATGGGAGGATAAGTACAAAAAGTTATGTATGATCGGAATGCTTTCTCCAAGTTCCATGTATCTTACGACCAACCACTTTGTTAGTTGATCGACGATGATAATTAAAAGTGCAATAAGATAATACATCTTGACAAGTACCCCCAGCTTTTTATATGTACTTTTGAATTATAGCAAATAGAGGGTAGTAAATAAAGCTGAAGTATTGACAGAATGGTTACCGCTAGAAAAACCCGCCAACTAATGTTGGCGGGTTAGCTAAAAGTTTAACGGTACTTTAAGGTACCGTCCACTTTTTTACTTTTATGCAGAGTAGTTCTCTTTTACAACGGATGCACAACGTACACATAGTGTCGGATGGTCAGCATCTTCACCAACTGTTGGTGTTACAACCCAGCAACGGTCACATGTTTCGCCTTCAGCAGGTGTTACAGAAATCGCCAACCCTTCAAATACTTGAGCACTTTCAGGAGCTTCTTCCTTCACACCAGCCACTTCCAAGCCGGATACGATGAACAATTGCTGAACGTTTTCTTCGATGGAATCAAGCAAAGCTTTTGTTTCAGCATTTGGATATAACGTGATTTTTGCAGCAAGGGATTTACCGATGACTTTTTCGTTACGAGCAACCTCTAACGCTTTTAACACATCATCACGCAATGCCATGAACTTATCCCATTTTTCTTCAATTGCATCTGCACCGTCAACAGCCGATACGTCTGGCATATCCACCAGTTGTACGCTTTCCTCTTTCACAAACTCAATATGTGACCATACTTCATCAGCTGTATGAGGAAGGATTGGTGTCACAAGTTTTGTAAGTGCTAGCAATGTTTCATAAAGAACTGTCTGGATTGCACGGCGGTCATGCTGATCTTTAGCTTCGATATATAGGATATCCTTTGCAAAGTCCAGATAGAAAGAGCTTAGTTCAATCGTGCAGAAATTATGAACTGCATGGTAGATGCCCGCAAATTCATAGTTTTCATAGGATTTTTTTACTTTTGTGATTAGATTGTTCAGTTTCACCATCATATAACGGTCCACTTCACGTAGATCTTTCACTTCTACTGCATGTACCGTCGGATCGAAATCTGCAAGGTTTCCGAGAAGGAAACGGAACGTGTTACGGATCTTACGGTAAACCTCAGCTACCTGCTTCAGGATGTTATCGGAAACACGAACATCGGATTGATAATCTACAGATGCCACCCATAGACGAAGGATGTCAGCCCCAAGCTGGTTCATCACTTTGGATGGAAGAACAACGTTTCCAAGGGACTTACTCATCTTGCGTCCATCTCCATCAAGCGCGAAGCCGTGGCTTAAGATTCCTTTATAAGGAGCTTTTCCTGTCACCGCTACACTTGTTGTCAAGGACGAGTTGAACCAACCGCGGTACTGGTCAGAACCTTCTAGGTAAAGGTCTGCCGGACGCTGCAGGTCGTCTCTTTCTTCAAGCACAGATTGATGAGAGGAGCCGGAATCAAACCAAACGTCCATGATGTCCATCTCTTTGAAGAAGGTACCATTCGGGCTGCCTTCATGCGTAAATCCTTCTGGAAGTAGTTCTTTCGCTTCTTTTTCAAACCAGATGTTCGAGCCATGCTCTCTGAACAGGGCAGATACATGATCGATTGTTTCATCTGTAATGATCTCCTGTCCGTTTTCTGCATAAAACACCGGGATTGGAACGCCCCATGCACGCTGACGGGAGATACACCAGTCGCCACGGTCACGTACCATATTGAATAGACGAGTCTCTCCCCATGCCGGTACCCATTTTGTTTCTGCAACAGCTTCTAATAGCTGATCTCTGATTTTATCAATGGAAGCAAACCACTGTGCCGTTGCACGGAAAATCGTCGGCTTTTTCGTACGCCAGTCATGTGGGTATGAGTGCGTGATAAAGTTTAATTTTAGAAGTGCTCCTGCTTCTTGAAGCTTTTCTGTGATCGGCTTGTTAGCCTCGTCATAGAAAAGACCTTCAAAGCCAGGTGCTTCTTCTGTCATATTACCTTTGGCATCAACTGGGCACAGTACGTCCAGTCCGTATTTTTTACCGATGATAAAGTCGTCTTCCCCGTGACCTGGTGCTGTGTGTACACAGCCTGTTCCTGCATCTGTCGTTACGTGATCACCAAGCATGACTAATGAAGGACGATCGTACAATGGGTGCTTAGCTACTACATGTTCAAGCTCTGCACCTTTAAGTGTTTTTACCACTTTAGGATCTTCCCACTCAAGTGTGCTGGATACTGTTTCTAGAAGCTCTGCGGCGATGATGAATTTCTCACCATTTACTTCCACTACATGGTAGTCAAGTTCCGCATTTACAGCGATCCCCAAGTTTGCTGGAATCGTCCAAGGAGTTGTCGTCCAGATGATGAAACGCTCAGAACCATCCAATACGCCTTTTCCGTCTTCTACTTTAAATCCTACATAGATGGAAGGAGATCGCTTATCTTGGTACTCGATCTCCGCTTCCGCTAGTGCAGACTCACTGGAAGGGGACCAGTACACTGGCTTAAGACCTTTGTAGATCAGGCCGTTTTTCGCCATGTCACCGAACACCTTGATTTGCTGTGCTTCGTATTCAGGCTTTAATGTGATATATGGATTGAACCAGTCTCCGCGGACACCAAGGCGCATGAATTGTTCACGTTGGCGGTCCACCTGGTCATAGGCATACTCCTCACATAATTTACGGAAGTCTGCCACTGACATTTCTTTGCGTTTTACTTTCTTGTTTTTCGTTAATGCCGTTTCGATTGGTAAGCCATGAGTATCCCAACCTGGAACATATGGAGCATGGTAGCCGCTCATGGATTTATAGCGGACGATGAAGTCTTTTAACACTTTGTTGAGTGCATGACCCATATGGATGTCTCCATTTGCATATGGAGGGCCGTCGTGCAGTACATACATAGGGCGGTCTTTTGTGCGTTCTTGCACTTTTTTGTAGATGTCCATTTGATCCCATTTTTGTTGTTGTTGCGGTTCGCGGTTTGGTAGGTTTCCGCGCATTGGGAATTCGGTTTTTGGCATTAGTAAGGTATCTTTGTATTCCATGGTATTTCCTCCAACTTTCACGTTTTGGTTTGTTTTTTCATAAAATAAAAGCTTTGCTATTACACCGCTGTTACTTTCCGCAAATGGCTTCGCTTTCTGCGGGGCGACCTTGAGCCTCCTCACTTCGTTGCGGGGTCTCAACATTGCCGCTACTCCCCCGCAGGAGTCTTCGCCATTTGCTCCAAATAACAGCTAGAAATCCTTAACAATTTCTAATGATAATTTTACAAAGTCAAATAAAAAAATCCTCTCATCCCAAAAAAGGGACGAGAGGATCTCCCGTGGTACCACCCTAAATTGACCAGCCTGTCATTCTAACAGAGATCTGGTCCACTTTAGCATTCGTAACGTGAATGTGACGACTGAACTTACAAGCTCTTCGCCTTCAGTCCAGTGCTCCAGGGTGATATTCATTCCTCTTCTTATACCGGGCTTCCACCATCCCCGACTCGCTCCTATAAGTGATTAGAGAAACTACTGTCCCTATCAACGCTTTTTATTTTGTAAGATATAAAAAAGTTCATTTTATCTATCATATGAAAAAACTTTGATTTGTTTCGTTATTATACTGAATATAACCTTATATCGTCAAGGTTATACTCCACTTTCTTCTAATTCTTTATCTTTTTGCTCGTATTCCATCAAATGTTCCCAGTCATCATTGTTAATAAGCTCCAATTGCGCTTCAACAAGCATCTTAAAACGGTTACGGAAGATTTTGGATTGTTTTTTCAGTTCATCAATCTCCACTTGCAGCTTTCTTGATTTTAATAGGGATTCATTGATGATGCGGTCTGCATTCTTTTCCGCTTCCTTAATGATTAGCTTTGCTTCCTTCTGTGCATTTCGTCTGACATCTTCTGCGGATTCCTGTGCCACCAAAATGGATTTGTTCAATGTTTCCTCAATGGTATTGAAATGAGATAGGCGGTCATTTAATTCTTTTACCTTTTCCTCATGCTCTTTTTTCTCACGTAAAATCATTTCATAGTCCTTGATTACTTGATCAAGAAACTCATTTACTTCGTCTTCATCATAACCACGAAAAGCCTTATTGAACTCTTTATTATGAATATCAAGCGGTGTTAAGGGCATTGATGCCACCTCCATTAGAATCTCTTCTATTACTTAACAATATTCGACAGGTATCCTCGTTTTCCTGCCGAACAATTAATTATTTTTGTTTTCCTACAATAATTCTCCACTTATCTTTTTTGGTTTTCCCATCAAGAGTAAGCAGCTTGCTTCTTCCATATCCCCTTACGGAAAGGATATCCCCTTCACGACATTCAAAGGCTGTCTGCTCCACAAGCCTCCAATTGACTTTTACTTTCTTTCCATCTATCAGCATTTGGGCTTTTTGTCTGGACAAATTATAGATGGATGCAATCATGACATCAAGTCTGAGGGAAGCGGCAGTGGCCGATTTTTCCTCCCAGCCGGTTTCTGTCGCATTCAATTCGGTATGCGGCAACTCAGTAAGAGATACTTTTACTCTGCCCACCTCTTGAAATTGAAGCTCGACAAATGCACTTACTTCCGAACTTAGAACCAATTGCACATTTTTTTCATGGAAATAAATATCTCCGAATTTACTTCTTTTTAATCCTATCCCCATTAATGAACCTAGTACCTGTCTATGTTCGATCTGGACAAATTTGTCTGGGTAGGATAGCTGATAGGACTTTATTTGAAAATCGTCAATGGTTGGATCGAGATATGGTGGATATAGCAGCGCTCGTTTTCTTTCAGCACCATCTGCTCCCCCGTGAAAAGCTAGCTTAACATCATCATTGTTACCGATAACACTTCTCACAATTTCCTGTTCTCGTGGATCGAGAAAGTCAGTCAGCTTAGCTGCATACTGTTCCTTTACGATCTCTTGCCATTCTAAAACCTGATCGATAAAATCATGTTCTTCCTGACGAAAGTGTTGATAAATACTCATAATATCACTCTACTCATACAAAAGATAAATAGGGAACCCCTTAACGAGATTCCCTATTTTTATGATTAGTACAGACCAAGCATTCTAAACAATGCCTGAAGCCCGTATACTGCATAGCGCAATACAAAAATGGCTACGATAGGGGAGATGTCGATCATCCCCAGCGGTGGAATAATCCGGCGGAACATGTCAAGGTAGGGCTCGCAAATTCTTCCTAAGAATCTACCGAATGAAGATTCTCTGGCTCCTGGGAACCATGACATAAAAATATAGATTATTAAAGCTATGGTATAGATAAAAACCAGTTGGTTAAGAAAGTAAAAAAATGTAGCCATGTACGTTTACCACCTCTTATCAGTAAAGTTTTCTTGCTCTTGCTGCATGATTTCAGAAATGGAGCCGGAAACATCCACATTATCTGGAGTACACAGGAATATATTCTGTCCAATTCGCTGTATGTCCCCTCCAATGGCATATACCGTACCACTCAAGAAATCCACTATCCTTTTTGCCTGATCCATATCAATCCTTTGAAGGTTGACGATAATTGCCCTGCGGTTCTTCAGATGGTCGGCGACATCCTGAGCTTCCGAGTATGATCTTGGCTCATATAACACCACTTTGGATGTTTTCTGAACACTTTGCAGGCTTACGACATTTTGTTTCGCCGGTTGGGTAGTCGTCCCAGATCGTGTTCTTCTTGGCTCTTCGATCATCTCTTCTTCCTCATATGCATCTGTTTCCTTGTACTCGTACTCATCGTCGTCTAAGGCAAAGAAGCTTTTGAATTTAGATTTGATTGTCATTCCTTACACCTCCACTTTATTGTTCGTTTCCAACAAGTGCACTTCCGATGCGGATAAATGTAGCACCCTCTTCAATCGCTATTTTATAGTCGTTGGACATTCCCATGGACATTTCTTTACATGGTGCATATGGAAGATTCATTTCTTGGATTTGACCTTGCAGTGCTTTTAGATCACGAAAGCATTTTCTTATCTCTGCTTCATCTTCGGTGTAAGGTGCCATCGTCATTAATCCGACCACCTCGATACTCGGATATGCCTTTAGCTTTTGAACAAATCCCAAGACTTCCTCCCTTGGTAATCCATGCTTGGAATCCTCTCCGGATACGTTTACTTGGATAAAACATTTTACGGTCTTTTCTGTACGTTTATGTATCTCTTCCGCAAGTGACTCCCGGTCTAAGGAGTGAATATAATCCACTTTATCAATGATTCTCTTCACTTTCTTGGATTGGAGCGTTCCTATGAAATGCCAAGTCGCTTTATTGGAAATCGACTCCCATTTTTTCAATAAACCGTCATCGCGATTTTCACCAAGGTGTTTTACACCAGAAGTGACCGCTTCTTCCGCTCTTTCAACGGAAACATACTTAGTAACAGCGATTATTTGTATTTCATCAGGTGAACGATTGGCTTTGCCACACACATCACGGATGTTTTTTTGAATTATCTCAAGATTATTCTCAACTGAATGCAGAATGCTCACAATCCATTCGCCCCTTTCAAACCGATGAAGCTCATCATTCTTCCCGTTTTCCCTTTATCACGCCGGTGGGAAAAGAACAGGGAATCATCCGTGCTTGTACAAAAAGAGCTGCAAAGTATATTTTCCTCTTTGACACCTGCTTGAAGTAGAAGTTCATAGTTTACGCTTTTTAAATCTAATTCAAACTGACCATCGGACACTTTTTTCATGAACTTGTCCTGATTGACGGAAGGGATGGCAGCCTTCACTTTACTGACAACACGGTCATCCACCACATAGGCTTTTCCAGAAATAGATGGCCCGATTGCTACAAGTACAGAACCAGCATTAACCCCTTCTACCTTCCACTTGTCAATCATCTTTCCTGCAATATTACTTACTGTCCCTTTCCAACCTGCATGCGCAAGTCCAATCATGGAATGATCAGGAGCAAAGAAATACAATGGTACACAATCAGCAAAGCAGAGCGTCAGCAATATATCTTCATTATCCGTATAGATGCCGTCGGTTCCTGCCAATGCAGAGTTATAGGTGTACACCCCTTTGCCTCTATGGGACTTTTCAACTTTTACGATATTATCTTCATGGGTTTGTTCACAGCCCACCCATTTTTCGGTGGGCATGTTCAGTAGTTCAGCTAGAATTTCTTTGTTCTGACAAACAGCCTCGATTGAATCCTGTACATGTAAGCCCAAATTCATTGTATGGAATGGTCCTTCACTGACTCCTCCATTTTTTGTTGTAAAGCCGGCAACCAGGTTTGGTTTGTGCTTTTGCCAACGATGGAGTGACAATGCTTGTTCTTTTTCCAGAACAAATGGCTCTGACATATGTGACACCTTCTTTATAGGTTACGCTGATATTCCTTCATATTGTACCACATTTTTCTACGAACATTGAATTATATTGTATGATTCGACAGCTTTTTTCGCGTTTTACTCCTCGTAGGCTGTTTCCATCTTCGTTTGATAACGAACAAGTATTACATCTGCACCAATTTTAACAATATTACGCCACGGGATGACCACTTCTTCATCTTTCCCAAAAAAACCAAGCATCTTTCCGCCACCTGTAATGATAATGGCCTCGATTTTGCCATTAGTTAAATTGATATCAATATCGCCAATGTTGCCAAGTTTTTTTCCATCTGAAACACTAACAACGTCTTTCATCTGGAAATCGGATATTTTCACCATTGCCATTCCCCCATTTTATCCATCATATTAAACTATATGATACTTGACTGCCTCTTCATGAAAGTAAAATGAAATAGTTTCATTAATCTGTTGATTACACTCAACTATTGATTTTCGTTCCAGGCGCTTCGCTTGCCTGCGGGTGGTCCGGGAGCCTCCTCACTTCGTTGCGGGGTCTCCCATGTCCCTTCCTCCTGCGGGCGTCTACGCGCCTTTCACTACAATCAACAAGGTAACGTCATGCCAAAAAACTTCGTATCAGACAACTTGTCCAAAAAAAGTACCAGCGTCCATTTATTGCATAAGGACCCTGGTACTTTTTTTATTTTATCCTGAATTAGCTTTGGATATTTTTATTCATCTGCTTGATTGCCGCCTTTTCTAGGCGAGATACTTGAGCTTGCGAAATTCCGATTTCATCAGCAACTTCCATCTGTGTTTTTCCTTGAAAGAACCGTTTTCTTAAAATGAGCTTTTCCCTGTCATTCAATCGTCTCATGCCTTCTTTTAGAGCGATTTCTTCTATCCATTGGATATCCTTATTCTTCTCATCACTGATTTGATCCAATACATAGATGGGATCTCCACCATCGTTATAGATTGGTTCGAAAAGTGATACAGGGTCCTGAATGGCATCAAGCGCGAAAACAATCTCTTCATGCGGCACTTCCAACACTTTTGAAATCTCTTCGGCTGTCGGTTCCCGTGATGTTTCACTCATCAATCTTTCTCTCACTTGCAGCGCTTTGTAGGCGATATCACGCAACGACCTTGACACTCTTATCGGGTTATTGTCACGTAAATAACGTCTGATTTCGCCGATGATCATCGGCACTGCATATGTAGAAAACTTAACGTTCTGACCTAAATCAAAGTTATCAATAGATTTCATCAATCCAATACAACCTACTTGAAATAAGTCATCAACAAATTCTCCACGGTTATTAAACCGTTGAATAACACTTAATACAAGCCTCAAATTCCCATTCACAAGCTTTTCACGAGCGGAGAGTTCACCACTTTGCATTTCACGAAATAACTTCCTCATTTCTTCATTTTTAAGAACAGGAAGTTTTGAAGTGTCCACTCCGCAAATTTCAACCTTATTACGTGTCATTCTTTCCCCTCCTAACAGGAGTTGCTGTTCAGAGTTAAGTATCTCCTCCGGAGGGAAAAATATGCATATCCAGAAATCTATCTATTCTGACAAATAATCTCAATCCTTATCATTACTGAAAAAATTCCTCTAAAATTTTTTATACCATTTTGTTGAATTCTTTTCTTAGCCTTTTAATGATGCGTTTTTCCAATCTAGAAATGTATGATTGCGATATACCCAGCATATCTGCTACATCCTTTTGCGTCTTTTCTTCCCCACCGATGAGGCCGAAGCGGAGTTCCATGATTTGTTTTTCCCTGTCATTCAGTTGTTCAAGTGCTTTTAAAAGAAGCTTTCGATCTACGTTGGCTTCCAAGTCCTTTGTGATGATGTCTTCCTCCGTACCAAGAACATCTGATAGCAGCAGTTCGTTTCCGTCCCAATCAATATTTAAGGGTTCGTCAAAAGAGACCTCTGAACGAACTTTATTGTTTCTTCTTAGGTACATCAATATCTCGTTCTCAATACATCTTGAAGCGTATGTTGCCAATTTAATCTTCTTTTCTGGATTGAACGTATTGACAGCTTTTATGAGTCCGATTGTTCCAATACTGATCAGATCCTCGATATTAATCCCAGTATTTTCAAACTTTCTAGCAATATAGACGACAAGTCTGAGGTTTCTTTCAATAAGGATGGACCTTGCAGCTTGATCACCATTTGGCAATTTTATCAGCAGGTGTGCCTCTTCTTCCTTTGACAAAGGCGGCGGCAGTGCTTCACTTCCACCAATATAATAGATTTCATCTGTTTTTAAACCAAGTTTTATTAATAATTTATACCATAAATAGGTCATTTTTATTTTTAGCTTTCCCAAGAAAATTCCTCCTTTAATTTACTTATGAAACCTGCTCCACCACTTCTCCCTGAAGCATTTTAGGATGAAGAATACACGCGTAATCCCCTTCTGAAGATAGCTGTGTTTTGGTGAGCCCCAATAAGAATTTACTTGTTTCATAACGCTTATTATCATGGTGAATGACTGCCTTATCCGGTTTAATTGCCAGCATTAATGTTGTTTCTTTTCCAACTGCCCTGTATGGGATGATTCTGATTCTCTCCACCCATCTAGTCTCATCTGAAAAAGTTGGCCAACCTTGTGTCTGTTCAATGGAGTCCATAGCTTGTATCATTTCTTCTGGGATGAAGGGTTGAAGATTTGCTACTTCCACTATCATGACCGGAGTCTTGGTTATGGGGTCTAGAAGTTGGTTCCCACTATCCAGTAAGCCTGGTAACGAGATCACATCCTTTTCGATTGTAATAGTAATGGTGGCCAATTGATCGTATTTAAATTTTCTGGTTTCCACTGCATGGAATTGCCTCTTGGAAAGGTATAAAAGAACCGGAAAACCAATGAGGACGAAAACCCATGAAACCGGGTCTCCAAGTCCGCTTGTAAGGCTTTGGATGGTTTCATTTGCAAAGCGCTGATCCACTTGCAAAGCATAGTGAACGGCCAACATGCCTCCTCCAACGGCAAAGGTGGTTACATAAAACACAGTCAGGTTTTCTACAAAGGTCCTTAATCTGTGAAAGCCGAAAGCTGCTAGAATAATGGTGAGAGAGAAGAGCATTTTCACAAAAGGATTTGCAATAAGAACCTGCGCTGGGGTGAACATGAGAACTACAATTAATGAACCGATGAATGCTCCGAGTAGTAGCCTCCATGTTACAATCTGACGCTTCAGGATGAGACCGGTAATCTTTAAAAGCAGAAAATCAAAGCCAAAATTCAATAGCCAGATTGCATCTAAATATACGGTCACATTAAGTCCCTCATTTATACCTTATGGATTTGAAACTAGTATAAATCACTGCTAGTAGAAAGTCTGTCAGTTCCTGCCGATAGTAGAATACAATTTTTGAAGGTTTTTTTGCTTATTTGTCGGAGTGGTGTTAAGGAATTTTCTAAATAGTCGGAGCACGCTTTCTCACTACCTATTTCCAACGCAAAAAAAAGCACCAAACCACTGTAAAAATGGTTTGATGCTTCTTATAACATCGGCACTAATCTTAATTAGCGACGGCGGTTTCTATTACGCAGGAACGTTGGAATATCCAATGTTTCTTCCTGTTGTTGAGGTTGTTGCTGACGGCGTGGCTCCTGTTGTTGCTGTTCTTGTTGTTGGTGAACAGGCTCCTCGCGTCTTACTTCACGTTGTTGTTGTTGCGGTTTTTGTGCAGGTGCTTTTTGTGCACCGAATACAGGGCGTGCCCCTTGTTTCGTATGGTTAATTTCAGCTTCACTGAAACCAGTAGCAATTACTGTAACAACAATTTCATCCTTCAGGTTCTCGTTGATAACAGAACCGAAGATCATGTTCACTTCTTGATCGGATGCGGATGCTACGATGTCTGCAGCCTCCTGTACTTCATAAAGGCTAAGGTTCGTTCCACCAGTAATGTTCATTAGAACACCTTGAGCTCCATCAATGGAAGTTTCAAGCAACGGAGATGATACTGCCTTTTTCGCCGCTTCTGCTGCACGGTTTTCACCAGTTGCAACACCGATACCCATTAACGCAGAACCTTTGTTGGACATGATTGTTTTCACGTCAGCAAAGTCAAGGTTGATTAACCCTGGAGTAGCAATTAGGTCAGAGATACCTTGTACACCTTGGCGTAAAACGTTATCCGCTTCACGGAATGCTTCAAGCATTGGTGTATTCTTATCCACGATTTCAAGAAGTCGATCATTTGGAATAACGATTAAAGTATCTACCCCTTCTTTCATGGAAGCGATACCGCCAGCTGCTTGAGTTGCGCGCTTGCGGCCTTCAAAAGTGAATGGTCTAGTTACAACACCAACCGTCAACGCTCCAAGATCCCGCGCGATTTGAGCGATAACTGGTGCAGCACCCGTACCGGTACCTCCACCCATACCTGCTGTAACGAAAACCATGTCTGCGCCTTTCAGCACTTCTTCCAACTGTTCTCTGCTTTCTTCAGCAGCTTTTTTACCGACTTCAGGATTTGCACCTGCACCAAGTCCGCGAGTTAGTTTGCCGCCGATTTGCATTTTCACTTCTGCTTTTGATAGGTTTAGAGCTTGAGCATCTGTATTTACTGCGATGAACTCTACTCCTTGAACACCATGCTCTATCATACGGTTTACAGCGTTGTTTCCGCCTCCACCGACTCCGATTACTTTTATGGTAGCTAATTGATCGATACTGTTATCAAAATCTAACATGACTGTTCCTCCTATTTCTCGAAAGTACTTGCAAGCTAAAGCTTTTGTCTTAAACACCGCTGTTGATTTCCGCACTGGGCTTCGCTTTCCTAGGGGCGCCAGTGGAGCCTCCTCGGCAAGCCTGCGGGGTCTCCACCTAGCGCTATCTCCCTCAGGAGTCTTCGCCCCGTGCTCCAATCAACAGCTATGTTATCCATAACTACATTTCTTTGACTTTAACCCTTATTCAAAGAATAGTCCGAAGAATTTTTTTACTTTGTTGCCTACTTTTTCTTCTTCGTTAACAGGCTTTCCTTGCTTTCCTTTTTGCTGAGTTTGTTTTCCACTACGTTGTTTTTCCGGGTATTCACTTGGTGCTGTTGTAGTTTCGATTTTTCTGCCTTGCAGCTTTGCATTTTTATATGCAAATTGGATAAGTCCTACTCCTGTTGTATATTGAGGCTCTCTTACGCCAATATAATCTGGAACAGCCTTCCTTACATTATTATTAAGTATCAATTGCGCCAATTCTAGCACGCCTGGCATGGATACAACTCCGCCAGTTAATACATATCCGCCTGGAATTTCCCGGACACCTAATCTTTTAATCTCATGTTGCACAAGCTCAAAGATTTCTTCCATTCTTGCTTCAATAATATCAGAAATTTCAAGCTGGCTAAACTGCTGATGCTGATCACTTCCGATTATCGGTACACTGAACACCTCTTCATCGGAAGCATGGTCATAAAATGCATGTCCATGTTTTTGTTTAATCTTTTCTGCGTCTTCAGTGGATGTGCGCAATCCTATTGAAATGTCCTTTGTGATGTATTCCCCGCCAACAGGCAGAACACTTGTCGCTTTCAAGAACCCATCTTCAAAAACTGCAACAGTAGTCGATCCACCACCAATATCTACAAGGGCCACACCAAGATTACGCTCGTCCTTCGACAATGCGATCGATCCCGATGCAAGAGGCTGCAAGCAGATATCCGTAATTTCCAACCCAGCTTTCTCTACACAACGCAGTAAGTTATGTAAAACTGTTTTCGATCCTGTAATAATGGTACCTTCCATTTCAAGCCGAACGCCAAGCATCCCTCTCGGATCATTGATTTCATCCAATCCGTCTACGATGAACTGCTTGGGAATACAGTCGATAATCTCCCTTTCAGGCGGAATGGAAAAGACCTGTGCTGCATCAATGACGCGTGCTATGTCTTCATCCCCTATTTCCCTGTTTTCACTTGAAACGGCAACCACCCCATGGCAATCCTGAAGTTGTACATGGTTTCCAGTAACACCAACTACTACTCTATTAATCGGCATTCCTACCATTCTCTCCGCTTGTTCGATTGCCTTGTTAATGGAATGAACAGTTTCATCTATGTCTACTATAGATCCTTTTCTTAATCCAGTTGATTTTACATTACCGACTCCAATAATATTTAAAGTATCATTCACCATTTCCCCAATGATTACTTTAACACTGGATGTACCGATGTCCAAACTGACGTATATTTCATTGCTGTTCATTCTATGGCACCTCCTTCTAATCCTAAAAACAACCAATTATTTAAGAACAACATCTGAAAAAACATATTATATTAGAAAGTATTCCACAAATATGATGTTTTCCCTTTTTTAAAATCATTTTTTTTCGTTTTTTTCTTTAGAAAGTGACCATTTGGATAATAATATCCTTCTTATCACTGCAATGTTTTGGAATAACCTTACTCCAAAGGCGAAAACAGCAGCTAAATACAAGTCTACACCAAGATGTACGCCTAGAAAAGCTAAACTTGCAGCAAGGAGGATGTTAAAGAAAAAACCTGATACAAATACTTTATCATCATAATTGTTTTGTAAGTGTGCACGAATTCCACCAAACAACGTATCAAGTGCAGCCAGTACTGCAATCGATAAGTAATTGGAATATTCGTCAGGCACACGGATCTCTGAATACAGTCCCAAAACAATTCCTATGATCAGTCCCAGGAGAGGAAGCCACATGGTTAGTTCCCCTCCTTCCCAGCTTTAACCGGTTCCATAAATTTCACACGAATCTGCTCGTCATAAGCAGGGACGGTTACTTGATTGATAGGTGTGGAAACTTCCAAAAGTAAGTTTTCTATCGCAAACTCATCCATCGCCCTTGATACCTGCAACCGATTATATAGCTTTGTAGGATCACTCGTAATAACGATGATTTCAAAATTCGCATTAGGTATCCAAGCATTGTTCACTTTCGTGCGGCCGTTGATTTCCCTTATGACCGTATTGCTGACTACCCGCTGATTTGCGATGCTAATTTCCTCGACACCGTAGGAATTCAATTCATTAACAAATCTTCTTAGAAGGTCTGCTGAAATATTTTCCTGGGCGTTACCGAGTAACTCTTCATCAAATAAAGGTTTAACTGTCATCTTTATGCCTGGTCCATTCATTTCCGTTAACCCTGCTTCTTTTTTTAGTTCTACCAAGGTTTCCCGAACGATATTTTCTTTGGACTCTTCTCGTTCTCTGGAATACTCTTGCAGCATTTTATCGTACTTCCTGATTTCTTGGATTATCTGGGACTGAACTTCCTGTTCACGATTCAAATCGCTTCGAAGCTGCCAAGTATCACGAGTGTCACGTATTATTGGTTGCTTCACTGTTTGAAATTGGATGGCAATCATCAATCCGACAATAACTGTTATGATTGTAAAACTGAATTTACGTTTGTCCAACTTGTACACCTAACCTCACAATGCATGCAGTAAGCCTTATAGTCACTTTATGGAATTGCTCTCTACAGAGCTTATCGAATAACAGGGTCAAGCACTACCAAATCCTTTTTCTGGATTTTCACTGTAATATTGTCGGCAATCAACTGGTCCTTCACACCACCAAGGATATTAAGTGCCGGAATCAAAACCTCGGGGTCTCCGATGGCGGAAACGACGAAAGGAGCCGGATACTGATTTCCATCGATAGTAATGACAGGACCATTGCAGATAACATAGGAGTCTTTAGTGATTCTTTGTCCATTGATGGCTATAGCAGCAGCACCTGATATAAATAGCTCGTTCATCACTTTGAATACATGGCTTTCATGAACGATGTAATTATTGATATTCTCTTCCGAAGGGACGTAAGAAGCGTCTGCCATCGTTACTTCTACCCCTTCTCCCTGAACTTTGACATTGCCATTGTACATTCTAAGCTTGTCCACATCTTCCACCAGATTAAATAGCAGTTGTTCTCCAGCAGCCAGCTCTTCTTCAATGGTTTGTACAGCCTCTTGCTTTTTTTGAAGCTCAAGTTGAAGCTCCAGGTTTCTCTCTTCTGTTCTGATCAGTGTTTCCCTTATGGCTCGATCACGTTGCCATTGTCTGTCTGTTCCCAAGACTTCTTCCTCTTGTGTAAGTTGATACGAATAAGAGACGATAAACCCAAGGACTAGACACACGAAAGATAAGACAACATGTTTACCTGTCACTTTCATCTGTTTCTTCCTCTTCCTCTCCACCTGTTTCGTATGGTTTGAAAAAAGTTCCTACCTCCAAGTTAATGACCCCTTTGACAGCTGGATCCAATTGTTCGACTATGGATGGATAGGCCCCCATCTTGCTCGAAAAGTCTCTGACTGTTGCACTGACCTCGAATCCATCATTCATAAACATGGTTATGTGATAAGGATCTATCTCGGTCGGCGTGTGATGAATTTCAGAGATGGAATAGATGATGGATTCTGGCAGTTTTATCAGTTCCCCGATAAAATTCTCGACCATTTCTCCATTTTTCCAATTTATCATGAGTGGTGCATCGTCAGGCAATGCATCTTCATCATCCAACACAGAAAGCATTTTACCGTTTTCCATGACAGGGTAATAATTTCCGTTTTCATATATATAAGCGACCCGTTTATATTCTTCAATGCTGATCTCTACACTATTGGGAAACTTCCTCTGAACTTCAACGGCAGAAATTTCTTTATGCTGCTGAATCATTTCAGAAACATTTTTTGCATTGACACGCCAGATGCTTGTCTCATTCGTAATCTCACTTAACTTAATAATCTCATCTTCTGTCACATGTACATTTCCGTCTACAGATATGCCGGAAACCTTACTGAATGAAGATTGCGAGTATATAATCAAAAACAAGAAAATGAAAAATAAGGACAGATATATTATCAATCTTCTGTTTGCCTTTTGCTTTCTCTGTTGTTTGATTTTAGGTACACGATCTTCCAGCGTCACTACTTTCCCTTTTTCCATTTAAAACTATTTCACCCCACCGCGCGCCATTAGGCATCGCTGTTATTATGCCTTGATTTTCTAGCATAATTATATCATATGTGGGGTGAAAAATACGGAAAAAAACTACTATTTTCTTCCTATAATTTCAACTTCGGTTTCAAGTTGAACACCGTTTTCCTCCAGGACGGTTTTCTTGATAAATTCAATCAAGTCCAATACATCCTGTGCTTTTGCCCCACCGTCATTGACGATGAAATTTGCATGCATATCGGAAACTTTTGCTCCGCCGATCTTATAGCCCTTAAGCCCTGCCTTTTCAATAAGCTGACCTGCATAATTCGGAAGTGGGTTTCTGAAAATACTTCCTGCACAAGGGTAATTAAAGGGTTGGGTGTCCCTGCGATAATCTTTATTCTTTTGGAGCAGGGCAACAATCTCCTCCCTGTTTCCTTCTCCTACATTGAGCACTGCTTCAAGGCAGATGCCCGGCCTTTCTTTTTGAAGGATGGAGGTGCGGTATGAAAACTTTAACTGCTCTGCAGTAAGCCATTCCATTTTTCCATCCTCAAACAGAATATGAGCTTTTTTCAGAACCTTGGACATATCGGATCCATGAGCGCCTGCGTTCATATAGACCGCGCCTCCAACAGTTCCTGGTATGCCTGCAGCAAACTCAAGATTTGAAAGGCCTTTTTTACTGATGATGGTTACAAGCTTTATCAAGGAATAGCCGCCACCAACATGGACTTCGCTCCCTTTCAACTCCATATGGTCCATTCCAGCTCCCAGCTTAATGACGACACCCTCAATTCCAAGGTCTGATACCAAGAGATTGGATCCACGTCCGATAGCTGTCCATTTCACATTATGACTATTGATGATCTTCATCGTTTCCTGGAGTTTTTCTAGGCTCTTCGGTTCCACAAGTACATCAGCGGGTCCACCGATTTTCATGGTCGTGTGATTCGCCAATGGTTCATTTGATAAAACTTTACCTACCTCTTGTTCCTTTAATTCCTTTACTAACTGTTCCAATATAAAATCCTCCTAAATCCACGTTCATATAACAATTTTCATAACCTTTAAAAGTAGGAAATTAAGACTTAGTTTCACATGGATATGAGTCGGTCACTGATATTACCTATAATATGCACGTTGAATAATAACGGTACACCAGCCTATCATATCCGTTTGATTATAAAAGTCGATTCATGACAAATATGTAATTATATAAAAAAGGACTATATTTATATACCCTATTGTACCTAGATCCTAAACCCGCTTTTGTCATTATGTCATATTTTCTTCTGCTGAAAATCCCTGTTATGAAATACACTGTACCAATATTAATCGCACAATACTTTAATAGTATATCCCTTGTTAAAGATGTGCAACGAATATTAGTTATTGTAATGAAATTTTTATTTTTTGTCACATTATGTCCTGTAATGTAATAGAAAGCCGATCCCGGGACACCGGAATCGGCTTTTCTAATATTTCGCATATCTACTTATGTTCAATAGAATACCAACAGCAAGCAACATCAGTGTCAAGGATGAACCGCCGTAGCTAAGAAAAGGCAAAGTAATACCTGTAACAGGCATAAGTCCGGTTACCACGCCTACGTTGATGATAACTTGAATGGCAATCATCGCTATAATTCCTACCGCTAAAAAGCTTCCATACAAATCTGGAGCACCCAATGCAATCCTAATCCCTCTCCATAGAAGCAGCGCGAAAAGAAGTACAACGAACGAACCGCCGATAAAGCCAAGTTCCTCTGCTAGGATGGCGAAAATGAAATCCGTCTGCGGCTCTGGTAAATAGAAGAACTTTTGTCTGCTTTGACCAAGCCCGAGGCCCAAAAGCCCTCCCGGACCTATTGCATAAAGGGATTGAATGATCTGAAATCCACTTCCTAAAGGATCTTCCCAAGGATTTAAGAATGAGGTGATCCGCTTGATACGATATGGTGCAGATAAAACAAGAACAACGAACCCTGCTACCCCTATAAGTCCAAGACCAACAAAATGACTGATCCTTGCTCCGGCGACATAAATCATGACGATGCAAGTTCCGACCATTACGGTTCCCGTTCCAAGGTCGGGTTGCAACATAATCATCCCGAATGCTAAAAAGACAAGCGAAAGGCTTGGAACCAACCCTTTTTTAAATGAAGTAATCTTTTTTTGATTTTCACTTAAATATTTGGCAAGAAAAGCAATCATGGCTATCTTCATAAACTCCGAGGGCTGTACAGAGAAGGCTCCTACACCAATCCAGCTTCGTGAACCATTACGTTCCATCCCTATCCCTGGTATCAATACAATGACCAAAAGAAAGAAGCAAACAAGAATGATAAGCTTGGCCCATGTTCTCCATGTCCAATAGTCGACATTCATGATAAAGAACATCGCGACTACACCCAACCCTGCAAAAAGCAGCTGCCTTTTGGCAAAGAAGAAAGTGTCCTGGAACTTGTAATCTGCCCATACCGCACTCGCACTGTACACCATGATAAGCCCGACCGCGAGCAGTGTCAGGGTGGTTAATATTAATATTATGTCCGGAGTCGATCGCTTATTTGCCAACGTGAAACACCTCTACTACTAATATTAGGGCAGATAGATGTGCACGTATTGCCTACACTCTCATGTATTAGCCAAAAAAGGCTTTGTCCGTATGCTTCCCTCCCAATTGGAGAGGAAGCTATCAGAACAAAGCCTCTTGAACATGTGGCCAAGCCCTTATTTAAGCTTATGCACGGCGTCTATAAAAATGTCTCCTCGTTGCTCAAATGTTTTATATTGATCCCAGCTCGCACAAGCCGGTGACAATAGAATTACATCTCCGCTTTCAGACATTTCGTAAGCCACCGGAACGGCTTTTTCCACATTATCGACATGTTTTATTTGTTTTATTCCAGCTGAAGTTGCTGTTCTTTTTAATTTTTCCGCTGTTTCCCCAAAGGTCACAAGCATTTTCACATTTGCAAGGTATGAAAGGAGATCATCAAATTCATTTCCTCGATCAAGCCCGCCAGCAAGCAAAATGACATTATCCTCAAAAGCTGAAAGAGCTTTTTGGGTGGCCAAGATATTAGTTGCTTTTGAATCATTATAAAAACGGCGGCCTTCCAAATCGCAAATGAATTGCAACCTGTGTTTTACACCCGAAAAGCTTGAGAGCACTTTTTTGATGGCTTCATTACTGGTACCTAGAAGCTTTACTGCAGCAATTGCAGCCAAAATGTTTTCCAGATTATGTTTTCCTGGAAGTACAATCTCCTCAATGGACATCACTTTCTCGTCTTTAAAGCAGACAAAGCCATCTTCCAAATAGGCCCCCTCCACTTTTGTGGTTGTGGAAAACGGCACAAGCGCCGGGCATATCCCTTCAGCAAGCTTCATGACTTGAGGGTCATCCGCATTAACGATTGCAAAGTCCTCACTTGTTTGATTCTTAAAAATTCTTGCTTTCGCGTTGGCATACTCATCTAACGTGCCGTGATAATCCAGGTGGGCTTCGAAAATGTTCAGCAGAACGGAAATGTGAGGTCTGAACGTTTCAATCCCCATCAATTGAAAAGATGAAAGTTCTGTAACCATTACATTCGTTTCTGATGCATCCTGTGCCACTTCGACTGATACTTTTCCTATATTCCCCGCAATAAGGGGCGATTTTTCATCCACGGAAAGCATTTCATCAATCAGTGTAGTAGTGGTCGTTTTCCCATTAGAGCCGGTAATTCCGATAAACGGCGCCTCACTAATCTGATAGGCAAGCTCCACTTCCGTTAAGACAGATATGCCTTTTTGTAAAGCCAGCTCCACTAATGGATTGCTATAGGGGATACCAGGATTTTTAAACACAACATCTATTCTTTTATCAAAGATACTTGCAGGGTGTCCTCCGCATACAACTTCCATTCCCTTGGATTGAAGATACTGAGCCTGCTCGTTTCCTTCCAACGGGCTTCTATCATTCACAATCACATTCGCACCTAATTTATGTAACAGATCAGCTGTTGCCGTTCCACTTTTGGCTAATCCTAGTACCAGAACGTTTTTTTCTTTGTAATGGTTGATTTGTCTCATATTAGATCCACACCTCTAAATAGATTCCCAGCATTGCACATAATAATCCAACCGTCCAAAATGTTACAACAACACGCCATTCCGACCAGCCGACAAGTTCATAGTGATGATGGAGCGGACTCATCTTAAAGACCCTTCTACCTGTCGCTTTAAAAGATATAACTTGAATGATAACGGAAAGTGTCTCGATGACAAAAACTCCACCGATAATGATTAAAATGATTTCCAATTTCAACAGGACCGCTACCGTTGCAATGGCCCCACCAAGTGCCAAGGAACCTGTATCTCCCATAAATACTTTTGCGGGATGCGCATTAAACACAAGAAACCCTAACAGAGAGCCTACTACCGCTACAGCAAAGATCGAAACTTCAAATTGAGATTGGAACCAAGCAAGGACGGCAAATGCCCCGAAAGCAACCGCTGCTGTACCTGATACCAAGCCATCCAGTCCATCCGTCAAGTTGACGGCATTAGAGAAACCAACCAACCAGAAAATTAGAAAAAGAACATAGAAGAATCCTAATTCAATAGAGATGCTTGTTCCCGGAATACTTACCGCAGTGGAAAATTCAAATTGGACAAAAACAAAATAAAAGACTACTGCAATTACAATTTGCCCAATCAATTTCTGTAAAGAAGTCAATCCAAGATTCCTTTTCAATACTACCTTGATAAAGTCATCCAGAAAACCTAGCAGACCGTACCCTACCATTACAAACAGTAGCAAGTAAGTTTCCACGGAAGCCTCTGCGAACTGTCCTGTGATAACAAGTGTGGTGATTGATACAGAAAGTAGGATCATGATTCCACCCATTGTTGGTGTACCCGTTTTCTTTTGATGGGATTGCGGGCCTTCTTCTCTGATACTTTGACCGAACTTCAGTCTGCGCAGGAAGGGAATAAATATTGGTGATACTAATACAGTAATTAAAAAAGACATAACGATAGCAAATAAAACAACCTGTTGTTCCATCGTTATTCCCTCCTCTCTTGATTTCATGATTATAGGTATTATCACAAACCAAACATGAACTCTTCTACCTTCCGAGTCCTTAAGTTGGAGGATGATAATACCTTTGAATTAGATTTTGGGTTTCTTTTTGCTAAGAAAAATAAAAGATATACCAAAAGTAAATTTTAGCGGTTTTTCACTCACATGAAAATACTTTTTTTCATCTTTTTGATTTTTCTTTTGAAAACAAAACTTTTTCAGTGAATGTTACTCATTATCTGGGATATCAGGTGACTATGGAATTAGATACAACTATCGATGCACACCTTTACAGTCTATGAGCTCATTTTTGTGTGTATGGCTTCCAATGCTATTTTTCTATCATCAAATTCAAGTACCCTGTCTCCGATAACCTGGTAGGTTTCATGGCCCTTTCCGGCAATCAGGACAACATCGCCCGTTTTTGCCAGTTCAATTGCCTTGTAAATGGCCTTTCGTCGATCTTCCACAATTTCGAAAGGACGATCGGAGACTCCCGATTTCATGTCATTGAAGATCTGTTCAGGATCTTCTGAGCGCGGGTTATCAGAGGTGAAAATGACTTTGTGGGCATGATTCAACGCGACGGCCGCCATCAATGGGCGTTTCGTCCGGTCCCTATCACCACCACAACCGACTATACAATAGATTTCGTTCTGTGAAAGCTGTTTGGTAGTCTTCAACACATTTTCCAAACTATCTGGCGTATGGGCATAATCCACTATGACCGTAAAGTCCTGCCCCCCTTCGATAGCTTCGAACCTTCCCGGGACACCGGATATCCGTTCCACTACCGGAATAATGGTCTCCATTGGGATATTAGACACATAACTTGCACTTATGGCAGCTAGAACATTATACACACTGAATTGTCCCACCAGCTTCAATTGGACGGGAATGCATTTATTATCATATACCAAATCAAAGGAAGTTCCCTTTGCGGTTGTTACCACATTCATGGCCATAATATCGCTTTTTTCGTTAATACCATACGTAATAACCTGAGCTGCTGTTGCGCGCTTGAAGAAGTCACTCGAAGAATCATCAGCGTTCAATACTGCATACTTTGGTTTGGTAAGGTTATAGGAATTTCCTAAAGAAGAGAACAGCAAGGATTTGGCATACTGGTATTCTTCCATTGTTTTATGATAATCCAAATGGTCCTGTGTGAGGTTGGTAAATACCGCTACATCAAAGTCACAACCAAACACCCTTCCCATATGAAGGGCATGGGAGGAGACTTCCATGACCACCGTGTCCACCTTGCCATCCACCATTTGGTGAAAGGATTCCTGGAGGGTCAATGCATCAGGAGTTGTATTTTTTACAGGGTATGTCTCGTTACCGATTTTCATATAGATTGTGCCAATCATCCCGGTTTTCTGCTGGTGACTCTGAAAAATAGATTCTATGATGTGCGTTGTAGTGGTCTTCCCATTTGTCCCAGTGACACCAATCAAATGAAGTTTATGAGTAGGCTGATCGTAGAAGACATCCGCCAGAATCGCCATCGCCCTCATTGTATCCGGTACCACTATCACCGGAACAAGGAGATTCATTGGTTTTTCGGAAATGACCGCCACGGCACCTTTGGCTACAGCTTCCTTAGCAAATTGATGCCCATCTACCGTGTACCCTTTGATACAAAAAAATAAACTCCCTTTGATGACTTTACGGGAATCCATGACAATCGAAGATATTTCCGGATCATATTCAGAGGATACTTCAAATCGATGAAGATTTTGTATAAGTTGCTGAAGTTTCATGCAAATCAAACCCCTTTGGCATACTTTGAGACCTAAATGCTTAATGAAATATAAGTAAAGGCCACTTATGTCATAATTGATAGTACCATTATCACCATTCTATCCTATTTAGGAAAATTAAACCAAGCTAACAAAAGAAATATGTGTGCTTTACATGTTTAATAGATGTTCCTGAAGAAGAAGCAAATAGCACCTTCTTCAGGAACTTTTTACTAGGAAAAAATCAGTGTTGGTTACTCGTCATCCGAACCGCTTTTACCAGCCATATACACCCTGACAGTGGACCCTTCCTCCACTTTCGTTCCAGGGGCAGGTGTCTGTTGTACAACTGTATCTCCCTCTCCGCTAATATCAAGCTTAAGGGTTACCAACTGCTGAAGAAGTTCTTTTCTTGTCATCCCTTTCAGGTCAGGAACCTCCACAAGCGGTACATCCGGCCACTTTAATTCTTTTTCAATTTGCCCTTTTCTCTTTTCAATACCAAGTGCATTTAGGCTATCCTCCATTATATTCCCGACAATCGGCGCTGCTACTACACCACCGAATTGAATGGTGCCTTTTGGGTTATCTACCGCAAGATATACGACAAGTTGAGGGTCGTCAGCAGGCGCAACCCCTATAAAGGAAACGATGTGATTGTTTTCCATATATCGGCCGTCCTTTACTTTTTGCGCTGTTCCGGTCTTCCCTCCAACTCTGTATCCATCCACAAAGGCATGTCTACCTGAACCCTTAGCGACGACACTCTCTAGTGCATAACGAACCTGGGCAGATGTTTCTTCCGATATGACCCTTCTTTTTTCTACAGGGGTCTTTCTTGACACTACCTCACCTGTAACTGGATCCACAAACTCTTTAGCAATATATGGCGTGTAGAGGATCCCTCCATTGACCGCCGCCGCTACCGCAGCCACCTGTTGGATCGGGGTAACAGATACACCTTGACCGAATGCGGTAGTAGCCAACTCCACCGGACCTACCCGGTCTGGTTTAAATAGAATCCCTTTGCCTTCTCCAGCCAGGTCGATCCCAGTTTTCTCCCCAAAGCCGAAAGATTTTATATAGTCAAAAAGTGTATCCGTGCCTAAACGCTGACCGAGCTCCACAAAGCCCGGGTTACAAGAGTTCTGCACAACCTCCAAAAACGTCTGATGTCCATGTCCCCCTTTTTTCCAACAGCGCAGCCTTGCTCCATCCACCATTGCGGCACCGCTGTCATTGAATGTGTCCTTCGTCAAGTTGACCTTATTTTCTTCCAATGCCGCAGCTAGGGTAATGATCTTAAACGTGGAACCAGGCTCATATGTACTCCATACAGGCAGGTTCCGATTATAAATTTCAGGTGCTACATCCTGGAATTGTGCCGGATCAAAATCCGGTCTGCTCGACATTGCCAATATTTCACCGGTTTTCGGATCCATGGCTATAGCAATAATACCATCGGGATCGTATAATTCCTGCGCAAGGTCCAACTCCCTTTCTATGATGGTCTGAACCTTCGAGTCAATGGTCAGCTTGAGATCAAGTCCGTCTTGAGGAGCTTCATAATCATCGGGGATATCAGGCATCCTTCTCCCTTTAGCGTCGGAATAGAACTGCACATAACCTTTTTCCCCTTTTAACTGTTCATCATAGTAGAGTTCAAGCCCCATCAATCCCTGATTATCAATCCCAGCAAATCCGAGTACATGGGAAAGATAACTTCCGAATGGATAGTGACGTTTGGAGTCTTCTGCAATATAGACACCCTTTAATCCCATCGCCCTGATTTCCTTCGCTTTTTCGTGGGAAATCTTCCGTCCCTCAGGGTTGATCCTCTCCATGGAAGAGCTTTTGGTTACCAGCTTGTACACCTTCTCTTTGGACATATTCAGGACCGCCGCCAATTTTTCCGATGTTTCATTTGGGTCTTTAATTTGTCTTGGTACAACAAGTACAGTTGGAGCACTCATGTTCGTTGCAAGAGGGACTCCATTTCGATCAAGGATTTCACCGCGTTCTGGTTCAAACGGTATGTTCCTGCTCCAGGAATCCTTTGCACGATCTGTCAGCATATTCCCCAGTGCAAATTGAACATAGCCAAGACGCAAATCTATTATGCTAAAAAGCAGAATTCCTACAAGAAGTACGATAGTCAACCGTCTCCGAACCGTCACATGAGATACACGCATATCATATGAACCCCCTTTAATATTCGTAGTAATATATGCTTGTACGATGGGGGTTAGAACTTTTGGGAGTCCCTTTGACAAAAACGCGAATAGTTACCGACTAAACGGAAAAAGCTGCATTGCTAAAGGGGAAAGACCCCTCCATCAATGCAGCTCCTTGTTTCATCCACTATCTTCTTCTGTCGTTTCCTCTTCTTGCTCTTCGCCGGATTCTCCCTCTAGTTCTGGTTCATCCGTTTGTGGCAAGGGACGATTGGACCCTAATTCCACAACCAAGCTATTCCCTTTTTCCACAGGTGTTCCCGGCATGATGTTCTGCTTTTGCACATAGCCATTCCCTGTTATTTCCGTATCAAGTCCAAGTAGATTGGCAATCTTCCTGACATCCCTCAAGCTCCATCCTGTCATGTCAGGAAGCGGCGGAGACTCTTCTGTCAACAGGATCACCTTTTCCCCTTTAATAACTTCCCTTCCTGCTTTAGGGGTCTGTTTCAATATCTTAGCGCCTTCCCCTACCACAACATAGTCAGGGGCCTGAGACCCAGAAGATAAATCTTTAATTGACTTCCCTACGAGATCTGGAACCTCTGTCCCGACATTTTTCTTCTTAGAAGCCGTTTGCTGGGTTTCATCAGGTTGGATACTTAAATATTGCAAACTCCTCCGCATGACCGAATTGAACACTCCGGATACTGGTCCCGCACCATTTTCATGTTGGGCAATTTTTGGCTTTTCCACCGCAACATACATCAACAATTCAGGATCATCTGCCGGAGCCATACCAGTAATGGAATAGATGTATTCTCCATGCCCGGACAAATAACCTCCAGGACCTGGAATCTGAGCTGTCCCCGTCTTAGCAGCCACACTGTAGCCTTCAATACTATACGGACGACCTGTACCGTTTTCCGAGCTTACCACTGTTTCCAAAATGTCCAGAACTTCAGTTGCCGTAGCCTCAGAGATTGGTTTTCCTTTTTGTTTCGGCTTGTTTTCTAGAATCACTTCATTTGTGTTCGGATCCACTATTTTATCAATAACATATGGTTGCATCATCTTGCCCCCATTTGCAATGGCAGTTGCAGCCTGAATCTGCTGTATGGGGGTAAAAGCGGAACCTTGCCCGAACGCCGTTGAGATTCGATCACGATAGTAGTTGTAATTGATATTACTGGTCGTCTCATCAGGAAGATCGATCCCCGTCGGCTTATCCATGCCAAATGCCTGGATGTATTCCAATAGTGTATCTGTCCCCATCTTATCCGCCAACAGGGCGAATGCAACGTTTGAGGATCGTTGAACACCTTCATCAAAGTTTATTACCCCCCACCCGGACCTATTATGGTCATAGACCGGTACAGGGTCGTTTGGTAATGAATAAGAGCCTGATTGAAACATTTCAGATCCGTTGTAAACTCCTTCTTCAATGGCCGCTGCCAATGAGAAAATTTTCATGGTGGACCCAGGCTCATATCTGTATGATATCGCGTCATTGTTCCAGTTGTCCGTCAGTCCTTCTCGTGTGTTCAAATCAAAGGTGGGTCTGGACCCCATCGCAAGTATTTGACCTGTTTTCGGGTCGGCTACAATGGCAATGATTCTTTCCGGTTCATATTCCATCACCACATTGTTCAATGCCTCCTCCAGAAAAGTCTGGATGGTTTTGTCCAATGTGAGATGAACATTTTTTCCATTGATTGCCGGAACATAAGAAACATCCGAATTCATTGAAAGCTTGATTCCTTTATTATCTGTTTTTACAGCCAAGGAACCATCCTGCTCCTTCAACTCTTCTTCGAGCATCTTCTCAATTCCTGTAACACCGCTAACCTTTCCATCATCATTTGCCCGTGCAAAACCGACCACATGACTGGAGAATTTGCCGTTGAAATAAAACCGCTTGGACCCTTCGATAAACCCGATTCCAGGTATTTTCATGTCCTCGATTTTTTGTTTTACAGATAAAGGTAAATCTCTCCCGATTGCACCGAATTCGACCTGTTTACTGTCTCGCATCAACCTTTCAAGAATCTCGCCACGATCAGCTTCCAATACATCTGCCAATTTCGTAGCTGTCTCTTCGGGATTGACCACATGACGCGGCTTCTCTTCATTGGTTGTTAACGACTCGTCCAACACAGCAACTAAATTGAATGACGGAGTATCCTCTGCTATCGGATCGCCACTTCTATCGTATATAGCTCCACGTGTTGCACTTATTGTTTTATTTACATTATATCTCTCACTTGCCTCTTCAGAGAGGTTATGTCCATGCGCCTCTCCTGTCGCTTGAAGGTAGAAAAAACGTCCAATCAATAGAAAAAAGAGCAACGCAAAAAATCCCAGTAAAATTGCTGCTCCCAAGTGAATTCTCTTTTTTTGAACGATATTATGTGTATTCATCAGTTCCCTAAGTTCTTCACATTATTTTCGTTTAATGTTAGACCAAGGGTTTTTGCTTTTTCCAGAATTACTTCATAGCTACTTTCTTCTGCAACCCGAAGCTCCAATTCACGATTTTTCTTTAATTGAGATTCTACTGATCCTTCAAGCGATTGGATTTCACTGTTCACATGATAAATACTCACATGATTTGTAACAACATGGATGGAGCCAAAAGCGAGCATCCCCATAAACACACAACCAAGCACTTTTTCCCCAAGCGTGATTTTTGCACGTTTCTTAACAACCAATTGCCTTTTAGGTGACTGCTGTGTGCGTTCTTCATGTTGCCGCTGAATTTTATGAGCTAAATTACTCATTCCCTTTCCCCCTAGTCTACATTTTATTTGTTTATCTATTAGTCTTTCGCTTTTTCCGCAATCCTAAGCTTTGCCGATCTTGCACGATTGTTTGCTTCTAGTTCATCCTCACTAGGTAATATCGGTTTCCGTGTAATAAGCTTAAGTGTCGGTTCAAATTCCTTTGGTATAATCGGAAGTCCCGGTGGCAGCTGTGGTAACTGGCTTTTTTCTTTAAAGGCAACTTTACACATTCTGTCTTCAAGGGAATGGAAGGTGATGACACAAACCCTTCCTCCTGGTCTCAGAACATCAATGGCCTGATGGATGGCATCTTCGAAAACTCCCAGTTCATCATTAACGGCGATACGAATTGCTTGAAATACCCGTTTGGCTGGATGTCCACCCGTTCTTCTCGCCGGAGCCGGTATCCCGTCCTTGATGATATCCACTAATTCAAGCGTCGTCTCAATCGGCTTTGTTTTCCGGTATTCTTCGATTTTTCTCGCTATTTGCTTCGAGAATTTCTCTTCTCCATATTGGAAGAAAATCCGCACTAATTTCTCATATGGCCACTCATTGACAACATCATAGGCACTAAACGGACTTTCCGTATCCATTCTCATGTCAAGTGGTGCTTCATGATGATAACTGAATCCTCTTTCTGGAGTATCCAATTGTGGGGAGGAAACTCCAAGGTCAAACAACACCCCGTCCACCTTAGTGATTCCTTGTTCGTACAATTTTTCTTTCAAATGCTTGAAATTGCTTTTAATGAAAATGACCCGGTCTAAGTAGTTATGTAACACACTTTTTGCATGTTCTAAGGCATGGTCATCTTGATCAAAAGCGATTAATCTTCCTTTGTCGGATAGCTGTTTCACAATCTCGGAGCTGTGTCCTGCGCCCCCCAGGGTACAATCAACATAAGTTCCATCTTCCTTGATTTGAAGGCCATCTACTGCTTCGTTTAATAATACGGTAACGTGGTGAAACATTTCCCACCGCCTTTCTAGCTCTGAGCTGTTTTCATCTCGGATGCTGCGTAATTCTTTCTCTCGGTATTTTCTCACCGACTAGTATGTTTTATCCAAGCTGTTGCTAGTATTCGTTGTAATGAAACCCTTTTATAAGTCAAAATCCACGAGGTTTTCTGCAATCTCTGCGAAGGAGTCTTCCGAATCTTCCACAAACGAGTTCCAGTTTTCCTTGCTCCAGATTTCTATTCGATTAGACACTCCGATTACGACACATTCCTTTTCAAGCTGTGCGTATTGGACAAGGGGAGTAGCGATATTAACGCGCCCCTGTTTATCCAACTCACACTCTGAAGCACCTGAAAAGAAGAATCGTGTAAATGCACGGGCATCCTTTTTAGTAAGTGGTAGTTGTTTCAATTTATCTTCAACTGTTTTCCATTCAGAGAGAGGATAGCCAAATAGGCATTTATCGAGGCCTCTGGTTAGAACAAAGGTTTCACCTAAATGATCACGGAATTTCGCAGGCACAATCATACGCCCTTTTGTATCGATTGTATGATTATATTCCCCCATGAACATCCGGCTTCTCCACCTTTCTTCTACTTTCCCCCACAATCCCCCACTTCTCTCCACTTACTTTATTGTACTATTCTCTTCCCTAAAAGAAAATCCTTTAAGCCTACTTTTTTTTCGTTTTTCATCTTTTTACAACATTTTTTGACAAAAGGACGAATTTAGTTCAAACTTGGCTGTTTTTGACTCCGTTCAAACATATTTACCTACCATTCCTCATCGTTTGTTCGTTTACGACTCCCTTTTTTTGAAGCAATGTCAGAAAAAAGAAATAAAAAAAACCGGGCAAAAACCGCCCGGTTCTATTAGAGCTAAAAACTTTGGTTGTTTGGATAAATCGCCGCTGTTCCTTTCCGCAAATGGCTGCGCTTTCCGCGGGGCGACAATCTTGAGCCTCCTCGGCAAGCCTGCGGGGTCTCAAGATTGTCGCTACTCCCCCGCTGGAGTCTTCACCATTTGCTCCTATCCACAGCTAAGAATTACAAGAACTAAATGTCATTGCTTCAAAAAGCTCAATTTATAATTCTACGTAAACCTCTAGATGAATGAAGTCACCTTGTTGATTGGAGTGGAAGGCGCGCAGACGCCCGCGGGAGGAAGGGACAGGTGAGACCCCTGAAGCGGAGTGAGGAGGCTCACGGACCGCTCGCAGGCAAGCGAAGCGCCTGGAACGGAAATCAACCGTATTATACACTTTCTTATTTGTTCAAAAAAACAGCGGAAAATATCCGCTGTTTTTAGAGTCGTATTACTTTATGTTTGCCATTGTGCTCCAATTGAAGCTCACATAGTCGCTGAACAAAATCAGGGCCGTATCTGTTTAGGAAGTAGCATATATTCCAAACCCGTTCTTGTGGCATACCTTTGGGCAGTATAGCAAGCTCCACCCGCTCATATTTATTCATCATCGTTTCGTACTTTTCGTAGGCAGACCGTTCAATTAATCGGTGGATATAGGAAAACTGTTTATCAATCAGGTTCCAATTCTTTTCAAATGCCGGTTTTAAATGAGGCAGCGTCTCGTTCCCGACCTCACGGAACTTCTCGTGCACATCCGCATACTGCTCCTGAAAGGATGACAAGGTCTTCTCCAGTGCTTCAAGTTCCTGCTTATAGAGCCATGCTTTACGCTTCTCTTCCAGGCCGTTTTCCAGAACATCCTGAATCGGTTCCCCAAGCTCTTCCATCGTGCTCTCGATATGCCGTTCCAGCAAAGTGAGGGAAATTCTCGGAACAACCGGTGACATTTCAAGCTCCACTGCACTGAAACATCGTCCCAACTCTGCCCAATAACTAATCTCCCCAGGTCCACCAATAAAAGCGAGGGTAGGAAAAAGGAAATCTTGCATGAGCGGCCTTGATACAACATTATTGGAAAAATTACCAGGTTCCTCTTCTATCAGTTTTTTTAACTGTTCCATTGTGAACTCTCGGTGTGTATCCTTTGTAAAGGCCATTTGTTTCTTTTCATCCCAGTAAAGGAGTTGGCGCTCCCCGTCGTCTTGATAAAAAAGGTTCATAGATTCTTGATCCACTTCTAACATAGTGGGGAACTCCATATCTTCTAGTTCTTTTTGCGTTTGGAGAATTCCTTTGCTGATCTGTTCATGATTGACTAATATCTTTTGCAGATACGGCGTCTCCAATTTTCTTAAAGAAGGATTTGAAGCATTCACCAACACAAGCCCTGTCCCTTTGAAGAGCTGTGTGATCATGTTTGCAAAGACATCCACAAACGTGGAGGATGACTGAATATCCCGCTCCAGAGTGTCTTTTAGATCTTTCGTAAATGACGTCTCACCAAATGAGTTGACAACGTCAAGCATCCAGGTTTTCATGTTTTCTTTATCAAACTCTAGGTCTGACACCATTTTTTTGCCGGCTCCCTTCATATGGAACACGTGCTTGTCGATGTCATTTCCTTTTGGAAAATTAACATGATTTATCTCTTGAAAATCATGATCTTCTCCTGCAATCCAGAACACAGGAATGACAGGGACATCCAGTTTTTCTTCCTGTTCTTGAGCAAGCTTGATAATGCTTACTATCTTGGAAATCGTATAAATTGGTCCTGTCAACAAACCAGCCTGCTGTCCACCGATGACAACAAGGGATTCTTTCTCTTTCAATTTTTCAATATTATGTAGAGTATGACGATCCGCGTTATAATTTTGGTTAAATTCCAGCAGATGTTCCGCAACCTCTTTCCTTCTGAAGGTTCGATTTTCTAATCTGCTCTTTCTTTCAGCGAACGTAGCTTTGGAAAATGGATTATATGTAAAAAAGGGGAGGATGCTCTCCTTTTGGTTTAAATAAGCGGATGAAAATTTATTGATAGTAGGGAGCATTAATTCTACTACATTCATAAAGTACTTCCTTTCTGAATCATTCCTATATGTTTATATCTTCATGAGTATAGCATTGATTTACATTGATTCAAAAAAAATTGCCTATGCAAATGTTTCATAAACTCTTTTAAGGACACCGAAGATAGCTAGACAGAAATAGGTGAAGGAAAAGAGCAGAAAATTACATCGCCAAAAGCCTTTTAGAACCTTCAAAAATTGTATTTCCTCTTTCAATTTATAATGCATCAACACCATTAGCATCGCGATGGCCAAAAGGACAGTCAATATCACCCATAGCAGGGACTGCTCCCATATGATAATGATAAGAAAATGCACGGCTAAGATAAAGAAAAATGTAGAGGTGTCGATGGCAAGGTGGAAAGATCTTTTATTATTTTTTGTTACAAAGCGTGCAATGATGTAGAACATGATTAGTGCTAAAATGGGTACGGTCACGATGGTGGCGAGCGTCCCAACGAAAAATCCAGTCATTTTCATCTACCTCTTTCGCATACCTGATTAATTTGCAGGAACTTGAAGTCCTTTCACAGCTTGATAAATAAATTCTGTTACAGGGACTGTTTTTCCTTTCTGATTTGCCATTTTTCTTATATAGCCCAAAATTGCTTCTATTTCTGTCTGTCTACCTTCTGTAATATCCCGCTCCATGGATGACCAGTTATTTGCTGTCGTCTCACAAATGGTACAAATATGTTCCCACATTCCGCTTCTTTTCTCCTGTTCTATGAGAAAGCTGATCTCTTCATACAAGATTTTCATCGTGTTTTTATAGTAAGGGTTTGTCAATAGGGCCCCGTTTTTGACATGGTAGATGGCAGTGAGTGGATTGATAACAGCATTGACCAACAATTTCTCTGTCATCATAGGCTGATAGTCAGGGCAGACTTCTAGTGGAAAACCGTCACCAATAAACTTCTCCCAATTAGTTATAAAATCTATAATGTTTTTATCAAGTGGCGGATGATACCCTGCTATTTTCGTACGACCTTTTCCGGTCCAATTGATACTGTAATCGCTATTTTTCTTCACACCATGCTCCACTACCCCCAATAAAATAGATGAATTGTTTATTTTACCAAGGAGCTCTAAATGAGCCATTCCATTTTGAAGAAACAGGATTGTTTGCTTCTTTGTGCATGTTTCTAGGGCAGGTAGAATGGAATGGAGGGCATATTGTTTTACTGCGACCACAATAATGTCTTCATTTGGTTGGGATTCTGTCTGCCATTGTTGAAAGAAAATCTCCCTATCTCCCAATTCATCAGACATAGAGACTCCGTATTTTTCTAACAGCTGTAACTGCTCTTTTCTATTAACGTATAGAGTGACCGGAAAAGCTTTGGATAGGTGGAAAGCATATAAAAGGCCGATAGCTCCTCCTCCGATAATGCCAACTTTCATTTGAACCCCTTCTTTATACCTATTTTTTCTTATTGTACCAATTAATGAGTGTTGATTGTATCCTTATTTTGCAATTTAAAGGGCTGCAAAAAAAGAACTGCCCAAAATCCCATGGAAGAGACCTGAGCAGTTCTGATCTAATTATACAGGATACACCGGATGCTTACGGTGACTGAATGTCATCTGCTTACTAGAATAATAATGGAATCGACTGATTAATACATCCCGCAAGTCTTTCGCAGGAACGATGTCATCCACTATCATTTCCGAAGCCAGCTTATAGATATCGATGTGTTCTTTGTATTCCTGATGTTTCTCCTGAACAAAGGCAATTCGTTCTTTTGGATCTTCAATCTCATTAATTTTATTTGAATACACTGCATTCACAGCTGCTTCTGGACCCATAACCGCTATTTGCGCAGTCGGAAGGGCTATACAGCAATCCGGTTCAAATGCAGGACCTGCCATGGCATAAAGACCCGCTCCATATGCTTTCCTTACTACCACGGATATTTTCGGGACGGTTGCCGAACTCATTGCTGCAATAAGTTTTGCGCCGTGGCGAATGATTCCTGCGCGCTCCACTTTTGTGCCGATCATAAACCCTGGAACATCCGCAAGGAAAAGTAATGGAATATGATATGCGTCACAAAGCTGAATGAACTTGGCCCCTTTATCCGCTGAATCCACGAACAGAACCCCGCCTTTCACTTTCGGCTGGTTGGCAATAATCCCTACAACCTTTCCGTCGATGCGGGCAAGGCCTGTAATAAGTTCAGGCGCGAACAGTTTTTTTATTTCAAAGAAACTATTGGCATCAATAAGTTGATCAATTGCTTCATACATATCAAATGGGGCATTCTGGTTTACAGGGATGATATCCGTTAGCGTTCTTCCCTCTTTCGGACTGACAGGGTCCACCTCTTTTGCTTTTTCCTGATAACTGCCCGGGAAGTACTCAAGATACTTGCGTGCCTGCTGAATGGCTTCTTCTTCTGTTGCAGCAAGCACATCTCCACACCCGCTCACCGAACAGTGCATTCTTGCTCCACCCATTTCCTCAAGGGTAACCTTTTCACCGATTACTTTCTCGGCCATACGTGGAGAACCCAAGTACATGGATGCATTTCCATCCACCATCACAACGATGTCACAGAAGGCGGGAATATAGGCACCACCTGCAGCAGAAGGACCGAATAATAGACAGATCTGCGGAACCATTCCGGAAAGCTTCACTTGATTATAAAAGATTTTGCCTGCTCCGCGACGATTCGGGAACATATCAAGCTGATCTGTAATCCTTGCACCAGCAGAGTCGACCAAATAGAGGATTGGCACCATCAACTTTTCCGCAGTTTCTTGAATGCGGATGATTTTTTCGACCGTTCTTGCTCCCCATGAACCTGCCTTAACTGTTGAGTCGTTGGCCATCACACACACAGTTTGGCCATTTATCTTCCCGATTGCCGTTACTACGCCATCAGCTGGAAGCCCTTTTGCCTTGTTATTGGCAAAAAGACCATCCTCCTCATACTGGCCATTATCGAATAAAAGTGCCAGTCGATCACGCACAAATAGCTTGTTCTGTTCTTTTAATTTTTCATGATATTTCTCACTGCCACCACTTTTTATCGTTTCAACTGTCTCTTGAAACTCATGATCTAGTTCATTTGTTGTTTTTATCATCTTATTCCCCCGCTTTCTCATCCACGTTGTAAAAGATTATTCCAACTCCAAAAGCACATCTCCATCATTAACAAATTCGCCTTCTGCCGTATGGAGGGATGCGACTTTTCCATCCATCATCACTTCCACCGGAATCTCCATTTTCATGGATTCCAAGATGATGACAGTCTGACCAGCTGTCACTTCCTCTCCCACTTCCACTAATACCTTCCATACTGTACCTGCCATTGACGCTTCGATTTTTTTCATGATATTTTCCTCCTGCTCTCTTGTTGTAATAGTGTTAGATTGTAATAGGTTTCATGTTTTGTATGAAGCCTGTATGATAATCCCCCGAAACAAACTCATCTGTTTCAATTGCATGAATCAAAAACGGCAAATTCGTTTTAATTCCTTCGACAGAAGCACTCTTTAGATACTTCCTGGATTTCTCTATCGTTTCTTCTCTTGTTTCACCCGAGATGATTATCTTGGCAATCATCGGGTCATAAAACGGTGTAACTTTTAGATCTGGTCCATAGCCACTGTCCACCCTGACTCCTTCTTCTTCTGGCAGATGCCATTTCGTAATCAGCCCCGGCGACGGAAAGAATTTCACTGGGTCTTCCGCATAAAGACGGAATTCTATGGCATGGCCAGTGCTTGTGATTTCATCCTGCATCAAGGGCAGCTTCTCGCCACTCGCGACTAAAAGCTGCCATTCAACGAGGTCCAGACCAGTAATGCATTCTGTGATCGGATGTTCCACCTGCAGTCTTGTATTCATTTCAAGGAAGTAGAAGTTTTCTTCTTCATCCATGATGAATTCCACTGTCCCGGCATTTTTGTAATTCACTTCTTTTGCTGCCAACACCGCAGCCTCACATATCTTCCTTCTTGTTTCTTCACTCATGGCAGGGCTTTGTGCTTCCTCGATCACTTTTTGATTGCGCCTTTGAACAGAACAGTTTCTTTCAAACATATGTACTACATTCCCGTGTGCATCTCCGAATATCTGCACTTCAATATGCTTGGCGTTGCCCACATACTTTTCAATAAACATATCTTCATTTTTGAAATAAGCTTTTGCCCGTTTTTTGGTTTGATCGAATGTATTTTCAATATCCTGTTTGCTTTCACAGCGATGCAAACCAATTCCACCACCGCCACCACTGGCCTTCAGCATGACAGGAAATCCAATTTCTTCAGCAAGCGCGCATGCCTCCTCCAATGTTTCAACAGGTTGCTCAGAACCTGGGACAACCGGCACACCTGCTTTTATCATGGCTCTACGGGAAGAAAGTTTGTCCCCCATCAGTTTAATTACATCCATGGATGGCCCAATAAAGGTTAAGCCCGCCTCTTGAAGTGCTTCAGAGAATTCCCCATTCTCTGACAGAAATCCATAACCCGGGTGGACGCCATCCACTTTCTCTTCTATGGCGATCTCCAGGATACGCTCTACATTCAAATAGGATTTTTGAGGGGGAGCCTCCCCTACATGTCTTGCTACAGTAGCTTGTTGAACATATGGCATATCTTTGTCAGCATCTGAATATATAGCAACTGTTTCTACGCCTAATCGTTGACATGTTCGTATGATCCGTTCTGCAATTTCCCCTCGATTAGCAATCAGTATTTTTCGCATGGCGATTTCCCCTTTCTCAAAGAACTTGCATGATAAATCCCTAACAAACTACTATTTCTACATAATTCCCTGTATTCCTTCTTCTTTTGCAAACGCTTTCTAAAATTATTGCAGAATTTTTTGTTTTTTTGTTATATAATTAATATTAAAATAAACCATTTTACTTAATATGTATAGTGGTAAGCGCTTTAAAAGAGATATACAAGGGGGAAATTTGAGATGACCGTCAAAAAACTATCCATTAACTATAAAACATTGGAAGAGTTCAAGCAGTTCAGGGAATATGGGATGCAGGAATTATCCATGCTCGAAGACCTTCAGGACAACATTATTGAAAATGACAGCGAGTCACCTTTTTACGGGATTTATTATGGTGAAAAATTAGTAGCACGGATGAGCCTTTATCGTGTATCTAAAGACCTTGATAAATATTTTGATCCACGTCAAGATTATTTAGAATTATGGAAGCTGGAGGTACTCTCCAATTACCAACGTAAAGGGTTCGGAAAAGAGCTTGTGGATTTCGCAAAAGGGTTCGGGCTTCCAATTAAGACAAATCCAAGAATCAAATCAGCGGACTTCTGGAATCGCATGGGCTTCACTTCCGTCCATTACGACGTAGAAAGAGATCTTGGAGAAAACCCCCTGGTATGGTATCCGGAAGGTGTAACAGCGCAAGAGAGAACCTCACACTCCCAAAGTAAAGACGATTCAACTACAATCGACTGATAAACCAGTAAAAGGTAATGGCTCACCTAAAGAGCCATTACCTTTTCTATCTAACTATGTTTCTCATGAAATTATATGACACTACCCTCTTTGACCTGCCTTCTCAGGCATTCTAGCTCGTCCAGAAGCTTTACCACAAGCTCATCGCTTTTGCGCAGTTCTTCATTTAACAGCACAATTGTTTCACTCTCCCATTGAAATGGGTCCATGCTTTCTGGTGTTCGGGGAAGATTATCATAAACATCTCCATTCACCTCTCCATTAGGTTGAAAATAAATGACCACTTCACAGCCTAGGTCTCCCACAGCAATTCTTTTCTTCAAGTCAACCTTGCCATATCCAAACTTTCTAGATGCAATACCTCCAAACACACTTGAGGTCATATTACAGAGATGCGGTGCGTCTTTCACCATCTCTCCAAACGGGCAGCGATTCGCTTTAACCACCACATATTCAGGGGATATGGATGAAATATAAAATTCCCCTCCAATGGCATTCTTCAAATCCACAATCACTTCAGCATATTTATCTACCGACCACTCATCTTCTCTTTTGCCGTAGAAATCCTCAATCCATTCTCCGGTTCTCAGTCCAATCTGGCGAATGTATTCACCAGCTGTTTTCCCCACAGTTTTTTCATGGATAAATGCATATTGTGTAATTAGTTTCGAAAGAAATATCGAGCATGTCAAACTTGTAGTAGTGCTCATTTTTCCCGTTCTCCCTCCTATAAAAATCTTTTTTTCATATCAGGATTTGGCAACATGCATTGTTCTCTCTTTCCAAACCATCTATATCTATTTTTCGCAATTAAGGAATAAATTATATCTCTTATCGGTTTAGGTATGACGATGAAAGGATAAAAAAGCCGCCATGCACCATCCAGTTCTTTTGCCACTTTTAAAGCCGCAGTTGACTTCGTAAACACCTTCTGGCCATCTACATAATAGAAGCTATCAAACTGTTCAGACGGAAGAGAGTGTTCCTTTAGTATGCGTTGTCCCACTTCAGATTGAAGCGAAGCAAATTTGAAGGTCGCTTCTTGGTCACGTTTTATCACAAACGTCACCAACGAATTACACATATTACATACACCGTCAAAAAGGAGAATAGGATGCTTATTCTCGGTTTCAGGCATAATATCTCTCCTTTCGGGAATCATCCAGATCATTCCATCACTTCTTCATTATACAACTAATTCCCCTTTATGTATCCTTTTAACTAAAAAAACCACCCTTATAAAAAGGATGGTCTGGTATTAAGTATTTTATTTCTCGACTCTCTCGAGATTACCGTTACGGTCCATCTGGAATTTAACTTTTTTGTTTTTTTCATCATCTTGCAGAACGACCATTTTGCGGGCACGCTCCATAATTTCAATCAATGCCCTGTAATCCTCCTCTACAAGATTCATGGAAGATTCCAGTTCCAGCTTAGCCTCTGCTAAATGCTTCAGGTCACCTTCTAGCTGTTCCACCTTCTTTTTCAGACTATAATTCTCTTCTTTAATTTTTGTATATTCATTCTCTAATTGTTCGAGATGGTTCAGATAGCTGATCACAGCAGAAATGGTCAGGCTATCTCCAGCATACAATTTATTGTTGAGTGCATTATAACTGTTCTGGACTGCGACCTGTTGAGGAGTTGCCTGCTCTTTCTTTAACTCTTTTCGCTGCTTTTTTGCTAGTTCAATACCTGTAGCATACTGTTTCCTTACGTATGAGTTCCACCGGAATCCACATGCTGCAGATGTCCGAGAAAGCTTTTTCCCCACTTCCTCAAACGCAGTCAATTGTGTTCCCCCATCTCTTATATATCGTAAAACCACTTCCGCCAACAATAGGTCTTCATCTTGTGTCCAAGCATCTTGACGAACGGTAGACATAGCGCTATCCCCCTTACACACTTTTTTATCCTATACATATGCGTGTAGTAGAAAAGATAGACTAAGTGTTGAGTAAAATGCCCTGTATTCTCTTATTTTTTCTTACTATCAAGAAAGGCATTAACCGCTTCATGATGTTCATCCCGTTCCCAAAGAATGGAACATTGCTCTATTTCGGCTAGCATTCTTTCTTTTAAAGATGTTTGTTCCCATTTGGAGATGAAAGTCTTTTTATAGCTTCTTAACACGTCTGAAGATACCGCGATTTCCTCTTGTAAAGACTGGGTATCAAAGGATGGAACCACTTTTTGTATAAACCCGAGGTCCATTGCCTCTTCGGCTGTAAATACCCTGGATGATGCTAACATCCTGATAGCATTCGCATGAGGAATCTTTTCCATTAGCATACTTGCTCCTCCCCAGCCTGTCGTAATACCAAGATTACCTTGGACAAATCCAAGTTTTGCGTTGGTGACAGCCCAGCGCAGATCACAGGCGGATGCAATCTCACAACCTCCCCCTATCGCTGTCCCATTAAGTAGGGCGATAGTTGGAACCGGTAAAGTCATAAGATTGTGAAGCAGTTCTCCCATTTTGAAGAGCATGGCATATGCTTCCTCTTTTGTATGTAATGCATGAAACACGGAAAGGTCACCACCGGAGCAGAAGGAATGCTCGCCGCTACCTGTAATGATAAACCCACGAATTGCCGTGTTCTCTCTAACTTCTACTAACGCCGATTCCAGTGCGTTCATCACATCATAATCAATGGCATTACGCTTGTCGGGACGGTTGATTGTAAACCAGTAAAAGTAGTTTTCATCTATGTATGTATATACTTTCGATTCATTCATTGTTTAATGGACCACCTTTTTTAGAGTATTGTGTATATTTTATCTTACATTAGATGGTCCTAACAATAAAAAAAGCATAAGGCGGGATGCCCTATGCTTTTTTTATTTATTTACTTACTACTTCTTTCCCTTTGTAAGTACCGCATGCCGGGCATACACGGTGTGATAATTTCTGTTCACCGCAGCTTGGGCATTCTACCATACCAGGAACTTGTAGTTTAAAGTGTGTACGACGCTTTCTTTTTACAGTTTTAGACGTTCTTCTGAAAGGTACAGCCATTCTTCCCACCTCCTTAAAAAATGAGCATCTACTACATCATGTAATTTCTACTCTTGGTCTTTCTCAAAAAACTTAGCCAGTCCTGCAAGTCTTGGATCCACTTTTTCTTGTGTATCCTCTTCTGAAATGACGCCCCAGTCTTTACCGGATTGGGGAGCAGCCTCTTCCTTATCGGGAGATTCGCTGAACACTTGCATCGGCACTTCTAGGATGATCGCTTCCTGGATAACCGGAATTAAATCAACCACATCACCATCAACCTTATGCAACTCTTCTTCGTCCGTTTCATACTCGTCAGGCTGAAAAAGATAAGTTTCAGTTGTTTTTATCGTAAAAGGATAGTCCACATCAACCAACGTACGTGAACATGGTAAAACCATACTACCTTCCACAGTTAGATGAAACGTAGCTTTTTTTGAACTTAAATCAGCTCTTCCAGTTACGTGAACTGGTTTGACAGATCGAATTTCACTATGTGCCGTAATTTCACTTACATCAACTGTTTCATCGATTTCTAAACCTTTATGTTGTAACTGATTTAACTGGAATAATGTCCATTTCAACAAGATATTCACCTCAAGGCAACAAAAGTAATTATAGCTTTCGCAAGATTATTTGTCAATATTTTTTCTTTACACTATAATTATAGACATAATAACGCAAATTGAACAAGTATCCAAGAAAAAATAACGCTTATCTGAAAAATAAAAGTCGGAATGAGTAGGTGAAATATGAAGTCTCTTGGTGTAATAGTTGAATACAACCCTTTTCATAATGGTCATTTATTTCATTTGACGGAATCCAAAAGAAAGACTGGAGCTGACGTTGTCATTGCCGTGATGAGTGGGCAATTTCTTCAGCGTGGTGAACCTGCCCTTGTTTCCAAGTGGACACGAACTAAAATGGCTCTTTCAAATGGAATCGATATTGTCGTGGAGCTTCCCTACGCATTTGCAACCCAGAAAGCGGAAGTCTTTGCAAGCGGCTCGATTTCCATTCTCTCAGGCTTAAAGTGTGATTCTGTCTGCTTTGGCAGTGAACAAGGGAATATAGAGGATTTTGAACAGACAATACGTCTGATGGATGACCAAAAAGAAAAGCATGACTTGCTTGTACAAGAGTTCATTGGACAGGGATACAGTTTTCCAAGGGCTTCTTCCTTAGCCTTTTTAAAATTGACGGAAAACAGCGATCAGGTACTGGATCTAACAAAGCCAAACAACATACTCGGTTATCATTATGTAAAGGCTATACACGAGCAGAAAAGCAGCTTGCAACCGTCTACCATTGAGCGGACAGGTGCAGGGTATCATGATCCCGAGTTCAATGATACACCCATTGCAAGTGCCACCAGCATTAGAAAGCACCTTTTTGATCACAGTGGCAATATTGAAAAGGTCCAGCGATTTGTTCCAGAAAAAACATTTGACCTCTTAGGACATTATCTGCATCATGTTGGCAGTTTCCATCAATGGGAGGATTATTTTTCGCTATTGAAGTATCGCATTCTTTGCAGTACCCCATCAGAGCTCGCGGAAATCTACGAAGTGGAAGAAGGACTTGAGAACAGGTTGATACACACAATGAAAGAAAGTTTGACCTTTCATGAATTCATGACAAAACTGAAAACGAAGAGATATACATGGACAAGACTCCAGCGTATGTGTACCCATCTTCTTACGAATACCAAAAAAGACGTCATGCTGAATGTTTCTTCATCAAAGAGAAGCGAATATATCCGGTTGTTAGGTATGAGTAGACGAGGACAACATTATCTGAAACTAATAAAGAAGGAAGTGGAGCTTCCAATTCTATCTAAGGTTTCTGGTGTGAAAAGCCATATGCTCGACATGGATATCCGAGCTACCAATACATATGCATTGAAGTTCCCTGAGCCTACACGCAGTGAATGGATGCTCCAGGAGTTTTCAAAACCACCAATAAGGTATGATGAAGCGGATGGACGCTTTCTATAAAACACTATATATGTATAAAAACGCCTCACGACTTAGCGTGAGGCGTTTTCTCATTTATGCTTACTTATGATCCAATTTCTCCAGATAGCCGATTGCATCTTCAAACGTATCGACAGGTACAATTTTCATCGATGTCTTTATATCTTCTGCAGCGATAAGAGCCTCCTGATAGTTGGACCCCTCAGCTCCTTTTTCATTAGGCGCAAAGAAAATATCTACTCCTGATTTATCTGCAGCAACTATCTTCTGTGCGATTCCGCCAATTCTTTGCACTTCACCATTTTCATTGATAGCTCCGGTTCCTGCTATTTGATATCCTTTTGCAATATCTTCTTCTAAAAGCTGATTATAGATTTCCAAAGAAAACATCAAGCCTGCAGAAGGTCCACCAATTTGCGCAGTGTTTATCGTGATAGGTGGATCCATCGTTATTTCATAATCGGTCAACAGGCTGATTCCAAGCCCTGCGCGATTCGGATCTTCCGGATGTTGCCCCAGAGTAATGGATGTGGTTTCTTGTTTTTCATTTCTGTCAAATGTAATCTCCAATTCATCACCGATGGACTTTTCTCCCACCAACTCCATCAGATTCTCAGCTGTGTCAGTAGGCTTTCCGTCAATATGCGTGATGCGATCCCCTATCTTCAGTTTACCTTCCGCTGCCAATCCTTCCTTTACGCTGAAGACATAGACACCTTTGGAGACCAGCTCCACTTCTTTACCTGCTTTCTCATAGGCAATCTTAATCGCCGTCTCCTTGGAGCTTTCCATCATATGTAACTGACGATAGGAGTATTCTTCATCAGATTCGTCTTCTGCACGGATTTGATTGATAGGAAAGATATTTTGATATTCACTGAATTTTGCAAGTGCATATGTGAATATATTCGCCTTTCCCATCTTAACGGTTGTCAGCATGAAGCTTCCTTCGTCTTCATACCCACCTTCAACCGAAACAAGCGGCCTTAATGCTTGGGCATCTCCAGGTCGAGTTACATAGTAGGGCAATGTTACAAAATTAAGGACGACTGCAAGCACTATCCCAATTAGTAGGGATCTCATAAAATATCTACTTTTCATGTTGATGTTTCTCCTTCCACTCCTCTAGCAACTTTCTGATGTAAGGGATTTGTAGTCTTGTTGCTTCTTCCCCGATCCGGATTATTTCTTCAATATTGGTGAATGCCCTGGAACTGTAGTGTGCCACAGATGGCCTTATCATTATATCGGCTTCCAGCTCACTTCGTTTCACCAGTTCGTTCTGCATAATATCAATCGTCTGCATGATTACATCAAATATCGAATCCACGGGTTCATTTGTTTTTACTTGAGATACATCAATTGCAATTACAATATCCGCTCCCATCTCTTTTGCCACACTGACAGGGACACGGTCAACAACCCCACCGTCCACCAGCAGGCGGCCATTCACCTTCTCCGGTACAAAGATACCCGGGATGGAGATGCTCGCCCTGACAGCGTCGGAAATGGGACCACTGGTTAAAACTACTTTTTCAGCCCTTTCTAGGTCCGTTGTGACAATGGAAAGGGGGATATCCAATTCTTCAATGTTTTTATTCTGAGTGAACATGCGGATAAGTTCCTTGACACGGTTTCCACTTACAAAACCCATTTTCGGAACAGTAAAATCCAGATAATATTTCCGTTTGAAGGCAGTTGCAATTTTATAGAGGCGGTCCATATCATGACCCATGGCATAAAAACTGCCGACTAGTGCCCCCATGCTGCTTCCTGCAATCAAATCAATGGGAATATTCTCTTCCTCCAAAACTTTGAGTGCACCAAGATGAGCGAATCCACGTGCACCACCAGATCCCAATGCAATTCCTATTCTAGGTTCCTTCAAGTCATCACCTCAAGCTGTTTACAGCCACCTAAGTGCTTAACAGCAACCAAATTGACAAGTCTTATACCGTTATCCTTTGATAACCTCTTTCCATTTATCATACGCTTTTCCTTTTTTTTTGGTGAACAAACTGTGAAGACTTGGGTCATTTTAGGTTCTAATTCACTGTCTTCTCCACGTATATTGAAAGGTAAGGTAGCTGGACAACCTAGTTGCCACTGTATGGGTAATTAATATTATTCTAACAAAAATGCAATCATTCTTGTACAAAAAAGAAATCCGGAGGTCCGATAAAGAAAGCGCAATGTTATTTACCGCGTGCACCATTCTAATGAAGGGGGTTAACCATTTGGATTCTTCAAAATGGAAAACACTGTTTTTTGCTATTATTATTTCCCTACTTACACTATCTCTTATTCTTAACCCTCAAGCGTCTTTTCAAGCAAGCGTCAGAGGACTGAATATGTGGTGGGACATTGTATTCCCTTCCCTTCTCCCATTTCTAATCATCAGTGAACTACTGATTGGTTTCGGGGTAGTGGCATTTATAGGGGTTCTGTTGGAGCCGTTCATGCGCCCTCTTTTCCGGGTGCCAGGGGTCGGGGGCTTTGTCTGGGCCATGGGAATGGCTTCCGGCTATCCTTCCGGGGCCAAACTGACGGTTAGACTCCGACAGGAAAACCAGATTACCCAGATAGAGGGAGAGCGGCTTGTGTCGTTTACAAACTCCTCGAACCCGCTGTTTATTTTCGGAGCTATAGCAGTTGGTTTTTTCCATAACCCTAAGGTGGGAATCATCCTAGCAGCTGCACATTATCTAGGGAATATATGTGTTGGATTGGTCATGAGGTTTTACGGACCTTATTATAAATCAAAAAGTCAGAATGAATTATCAAGAAACCTTCAGAAAGTTTCTGTGAGGAAGGCATTCTCAGAGCTTCATAGGACACGATTGAAAAACAATAAACCTTTAGGGAAACTGCTTGGTGACGCAGTTCTGTCATCTGTACAAACTCTCCTCATGGTCGGCGGCTTCCTTATCCTATTTTCGGTACTTAACAGTATGCTATCACTAATTTCCGTTACCGCCATCCTAGCTGGCATCATCAGTCTGTTCCTGGCGTTTTTTGATATATCAAAAGACCTAAGCTATCCCCTCATCTCAGGCCTTTTTGAAATTACCCTTGGAGGTAAGCTTACAAGTGAGGTTAAAGGTGTAAGCCTGATGGAACAAATTATTGTGACAAGCTTCTTTCTTGCCTTCAGCGGCTTCTCTGTTCAGGCACAGGTTGCCAGTATATTGGCAGAGTCCGATATTCGATTTAAACCCTTTTTCTTAGCCCGTATCCTGCACGGGACATTTGCTGCTGTTATTACATTTATTCTATGGCACCCCTTGGACCGGAAACTCGAAGGTTTTGAAACCGCTAGTGGAGACATCCCCGTTTATTCCCCATTGGCACCTGAAGGATTTTGGGAAAACCTTTTAAACCTGTTTCAATTGTACGGCCCTATTTTCACCATTACCACGCTCTGGATATATCTCCTTCTGCTCTTTAAGAAGACGAGAAAACAAACCCTTTGATCAAAAAAAACCAGCACCGATGTAGCAACAGTGCTGGTTTTTTCTATTCTTTATGAAACTTCTTGCGTAACGCCTCTTCTACTGTTGGCGGAACCAACTCTGAAACAGATCCATCATATTTCGCTACTTCTTTTACAATGCTTGAACTTAAAAAGGAATATTGATTGTTGGTCATCATGAACAATGTTTCTATACTCTCATCAAGCACCCTGTTCATCGAGGTGATCTGCATTTCGTATTCAAAATCTGAAACGGCACGCAGCCCTCTTACAATGGATCTTGCCTTCTTACTGTGAGCATAATCAATTAGTAGACCATGAAACTCTTCCACTTCTACATTACCGAACTCTCTTGTCACCTCTTTAATCATGTCGACTCTCTCATCAACTGTAAAAAGAGGTTTTTTAGAGGAGTTATTTAGTACACAAACATATACCTTATCGAAAACTTTAGAAGCTCTTTTGATAATATCCAAATGCCCAAAAGTGACCGGATCAAAACTGCCCGGACAGACCGCTACACTTGCCACATTAATTTCCCCCTTCTTCTCCCCGGCTAGGGCGATAAACGGATATGACCGTCAACCCATAGTCCTCCTGCCTTGTTCTTATGAAGTTCCCCATATCTTCTGGCAGTTTGACGTCATTACTATGTTCTGCCATGATTAGTCCTGTCGGGGACAGAAGTTCATACTCACTTATTTTATGTATTAATTCTTCCAAGTGATGTTTTTTATAAGGTGGATCTAAAAGAATAAGATCAAACTTTATTTCCCGTTTTTTTAATGCATTCAACGCCCGTAAAGCATCGTTACGGTATATTTCAACCTGTTCACTTAAGTCAAAGGCCTCTACGTTCTGCTTGATTGTCTGAATGGCTTTTCCATCCTTGTCGACAAAAATAGCCTTATCCATCCCTCTGCTGATAGCTTCTATACCAAGTGATCCGCTTCCACCAAAGAGGTCTAATGCTAGTCCACCGTCAAAATATGGGCCAATTATATTAAATACAGCCTCTTTGACTTTATCTGTAGTAGGCCTAGTATTCATTCCCGGAACCGCTTTCAACTGTCTACCTTTCCATTTCCCTGAAACAACTCTCATTGTATCACCATACTTTATTTCTAGAATATCAATCAACAATATCCTATCACATTCGACAAGAAATTCAAACGCATTTCTCCAGCACGCTATAATCTTAACTCATAATGAATATCAAGTTTTTCAAGCTATAAGTTTAAACTAATTAATGTGTATAGTATTCTTGGATTTTGTTCATACTGAGTTATAACAACATCCTTTCGTGTGATGTTGTTGCCAACCGCGGAGAAGACTTACGTTTCCCCATAAGTTCTTCCTCCGGTTTCTCCTCTCCCTTTGCCTTCTTAACCTTGATTATATCAAGGGATGGAAGGACCCTGCCCGGACATCCGAGCAGGGTTTTTTTTTGCTATTTTTTATTAACCCAGGTTGTCAAAATCTAACCCACTATCTGGTTCCGCCTCACATAGTTTAATGCACAGCTCGCTCCAATCCACATCGTTCATTACGCCCTTTGCCGAAACATAGCCTTCTATCTCTTCTAGGCTGCTATCTTCCAATTGCTTTTCCTCTTCCTTTGAAAGTAACCCTTTTGAAACTAGGTAATATAGAATGCCGGTAACAAGAATTCCTTTGATTGGCAATCCCATATTCTTTTCGGAAGCCTTTTTTGAAAATAAGTGATCATGAACATACAACACAATCAGGCTGGCAATGAGTATCAGAGTGAACCACAGCATCGGCTAACCTCCTTCTTCATTTGGATTCGCTTCAATTTTCTAAGGTAACATGGTAAAGTATGTGTTGAGTAAAGTACGAGTTGCTTTGAGAGGAGAAGAAAAATGATACAACGCTTTATAGAACTTGGAGAAGGGTATTCTGATATATATGAACTCATGGAGCTGGCAAGAAGCAATAAAGATCGACTTCAACATCTTATCATGTTACATACTGTTAAAAACGAACGGAATGTGTCTTCGTTTGTGGCCGTAATGAAGCCCACAAACCCAGGGGATTTTCAAGCTCTTTACATATGTTTGGAAGGTATTCCAAATCATAAGTTCCAACCGAATAAGCGGGCGTCCCTTTTTCAAGAGGTGGCAAAGGAACTGGACAAAGAAATAATCCAATTCGATGTAAAACCAACAGAAACTTTTGCAGAAAAAGAACTGTATTTTCAATATTTAATTGGGATACTACGCTTAAACCATTATATTCCCGCATTAAGATAATCATGAAACATAAAAAGCAGTACAAAACCTAATCTCTTAAGTTTGTACTGCTTTTTCTATAGACCCATTTTATAATCATATTCCTTCGCTTTATCCGGTCTGGAATTTTCGTAATGTGTTTTAATAGAAGGCTTATGGGATACCTCCACTTTTTTAACATAAGATTGCCTGTTCAGTTTTTCAACCAGAGCATCCGTATCCTCACTGTTACAATAAAACAGGACATATTTCAACTTTTTGGATATATATATAACATTTCCGTAACGTCTTAATAATTTGGCTTGTTTTAGAGAATGAAGCCATACGACAATGCCTTGTCTTTGTGATAGCATACAATTTACCCCTTTAAAAAGAATCTTTCACTTTACATGCTCAATTTCGGATAATAGAGTCCATTAAATATAGTTTAGCACGAATGGAAATATTATGACATACTTAAAGCAACCGAAATATGAGAATATTCCTTCACTAAGACAAGGAAAGGGTGTTTTCCATGGAATTGGAGCAAATCTGGGATACGTTTTTGGAAGAACTTCAAAAGAATGATCTAGTGATACAATGCTTCCGAAAAAAAATTACCGGCATCCCCTTTTTATATGTGCAAATTGATTCCGCGCATATCTCCGGCTGGGAGGAGAAAGGGCAATCCTTTATACAGGTATGCTCGAAAAAAGCGATGTTCAAAAAAAAGGTGACTGTGGAAACTCACTATTTCCGACGTCAGGAAAATTTATTTGTCTATCGCCACCGGTTCTATGTACCTCAAGAGAAAATGTTTTGTTGCGGAAACCTATGTGAAGATTGTATCCGCTTGAAGAAAAAAGCTTAAAAAAAGAAACTGCAAAATTGCAGCTCCTTTGATGATAAATTAACTTGCTTTGCAGCCACATCCGCCACCAGTTCCGCAGCCACCGCCACAGCTTGACATGGAATCAAAAAACGGATTTCCTGTAGGAACCTTTACGTTCTCTGATACCGCTGTTCCAATCATCACACTGATTTCATCCAAGGTTTTTTGGATGGCATCCTCAGCTTGCTTGAAAGCGTGAATGGTCTCATGGAGATCCACCTTGCGCTTCAGTTCACGTGTTTCGAGGGTTACTTTTCGATAATCGGGATGATACTTCCCGAATCTCTGTACTTCCTCATATCGTTCTTTTATAGAATCAAAAGCACGTAAAAGCTCCTGTGCTTCTTGGTCATGTTGTAAATTATATAGACAGCGATGATAGTCTTCAGCAAGTTCGGACTGCCAAATCATCTTCGCCAATTCTTCCGCCTTTTCAACCATTTGAACATGCTCAAAAGTAGCAATCATCATGGAATACACCTCCAAAACCATCATACCATGTTTTACTAAGGAAGTGTAATGCTCTATTTACGGGATATCAGATTTCTACATGGAAGGTTTCTTCAATTCCATACTCTGACTGGTCATTATGAAGCAGCTTGATCTTAATTTCATGCTTTCCTTCTGGAACTCCCTTTAATATGAAAGCACCACTTGAAAATGTGTCCCATCGTTTATTATCTAGATAGACTGCTACCTTTCCCTCTCCATGTTTTTTATTTTTCCTATCACCGCTAAATTGGAAATCAGGAGTGACGATACATTCCATATAAATGTCAGAACCTTTTATGCTATGATGAACAGCCATGGACAGCCCCTTGTGCTTGGATACAGTTTGATGGGAAAGAACCTCCACCACTTCCGCTTCCGAGCCCACCTCACTCTCAGGCTTTTGTTGTTCCTCCTTGCATCCACTTAGCATCATCGTGAATAGACAGATAAGTACAATTGCCGTATTTTTCACAGCTATTCTCCTTTCTTTTACTTGATTAGCTTTAGTTTGGGAAAGGAGGTATCATTCTATTCGAATTGTTATCAAAATAAAACGCCCCCAAAATAGTTGGGAGCGTGTTAAGACGATTAATCCATGTTTTTCATCGTTTGGAACATATGAACCATCATGGAAGCCATTTGAACGGAGTTTTGAAACTTCTCCACTTTATGAGGGATTGTCTGTTTGTAATAATGCATGGAGGATAACTCAAAGTCATTCAGCTTTTCGGGATTCCTTGTCAACGTCCGATACCACACAGGCTGTTCCCTTAAGTAACTTTTTAACGTCTTCTTTTTTTGAATGTATTCATAGATGTCTTTTCGCATGTATCTCATCCATTCCTAATCTTTTCGAAACGAAAACGGATTTTTTGGCCCTTGGGAAGAAGAACTTCCTTTTGATGTACTGGGGATGAACTGTTGGATCAGTTGTTGAATATTTCCGATAGCTGAATTGACATTTGTTAAATGATATTGCATCTGGTGCATATCCATTTTCTTCAATGATTGCAGCAATTGAGGAATAACATCAGATTTTGTCCCCTTATCGGCAGTATCATCCTGGTCCGCACCGTCCCCACGGAAGCTCTTCCAACTCTCATCTTCTTCCCCAAGCATATACCATTCTTCGAACAAATCCTGCCACGTTTTTTTCTTATTTCTAACTTCCTCGGACAGCTTAGGATGCCTTTTTACAAAGTCCTTGAACTTTTCGATACTTGGATGCTTTTGTTTAGTTGCCATTCTCTCACCTCTTTTCTGCATATATGCCTAGTTTATTTTATTGTAAAAAAGAAAAAGCGTTCGCCTATTTTTCTTTTCTTCCGTTCTCTCCATTGATAAGATGTAGATAGACTTTTTTAGAAGAAGGCTCTTTTCTCAGAAAAAGTCGGCAATTGGACTTTTTACTGATTACGTACTCTAAAAAGTGCAAACTTGTTCTTAAGCACAACAGGGAAAAGAGCACGACAGTAAGGAAAATAACGGTTGATGAATCCATACGAAAAAGCGACAAAGTTTACGAAAAGAGCCTAGAAGAAAGAAGGACAAGAAAATGGATATTAGACAGCAATGGGACAACTTTTTAACAGATGCAAACGAAGAAGAGCGCGAGGCGGCTTCCTTATTCCTTCGTAGTCTGGAAAGGAAAAGAGATGGGGTCAACGGTACTCATATCGGGGCACTTATGGAAATAAAGAGTGAGTATCAGGAACCTGATACATTGACCATGGAAATTCCGAATACAGCTCTGCTACAGAACTCCCTGGACATATTGCATGGTGGCTTAACGGCAACTTTGCTTGATTCTGCAATGGGAACACTTGCATTCAAATTGATACCGGAGGATAAGGCAGCCGTTACAACCGAAATGAAAGTGAATTATGTTGCAAAAGGTGTTGGTGACCATTTCACTTGTGTGGCTTCCGTCATACATAAAGGCTCCAAACTACTCGTAATGGAAGGGAAAGTCTATCGTAGTGATGGTACCCTTATCGCACATGCTACCGGAAGCTTTTTTGTCATTCCCAAAAGAAGCTAGAAAGGAAGGGGAATAATGGTTACTGCTATTGTCATTCCTGTTCTGATCTTATATTTTTATTGGATAACCAGAAAAGAGGCAGCAAAACAGAAGGAACGCTGGGAAAACCTTCTCGAGATTTCCCTTGAATCGAGGGTGGAGGGGAAAGTGCTGAATCTTCATACGAAACAGAAACGATTCTACCACCAGTTATTTACGCAGGATACAACCATACGGATACAAAATCGGGAGAAAATTATCACTATCGTCTACAAGCAACCATTTACCCCATCGTGTTCTCCCCCTTCACTTATTCCCGGAGAGGTGGTAAGGGTAAATGGCAGGTGGGAGAATGAACTTTTCCGTGCAGGAGAGATTATTCCGATCAATAGAAAAAGACAGCCATAGCGGGTATGGCTGTCTTTTTCTATTAAATATTCCTACTACCAGGATTCTATAAAGTTTTGGGTGTAATACTTCTCATTCACTCCAACACCCAAGTGTGTAAATCTTGAATTGAGCAACGTATTTCGGTGACCTTCGCTATTCAGCCATCCTTCAACAGCTGCAACCCCATCCACATACTTGGCAGCAATGTTCTCACCGGCAAGACGGAACGAGATGTCCCCTTCCATCAGTCTGTCTGTCAGAGTGCCTCTTGTTGGAGATGTATGGGAAAAGTAGTTCCCCTCCTTCATGTCTTTACTATGTAAGTAAGCGACTTCCGCAGTTTCTCCGTCCCATTCAACCGTTTCTAGTTCAAAGCGGTTTCTGATAATATTCGTAAAATCAATAATTTGCTTTGCGTTGCCCTCCTCCACTCTCGCCCACTCCTCTTCTGTCAATTCTTTGCTATCGAGTAAAGGACCTCTATACACAAGCTCGTAAGGACGTTGTTTTATCAACGTTTCATCATTCATATAACGGACACTTGATAATTGCTGTTCAAAATCGTCAAAATAAAGTTGTACATAAATATCTTCCACTTTAATCAAAGGGCGGGTCTTCCTTTCTTCAGGCTTAATCTGAAACTGATAGGAGCCCTCCTTATGATCCACAGTTACGCTATCAGAAAAGTTGTACTTTTCATTCAGAGACTCATAGGATTGACCTATTTCAAATAATTCTTGCCTGCTTTCACTCCCAGTACCAAATATGGTCACCACTTTCCCTTCACTTACACCGAATTGCATATAGTTTGCTAGGTTCTGATTGTATATCCACCATTCATAATCATAGGAAGATAAATCTTTTCGATCAGGTTCGCCAAAGGAATCTAGCAGTTCCTGAGCATCTTTTCCCATAAAGGAAGCCAAACCGTCTATATCGTCATTTACTTGAATTTCCGATTGTACAAACGCCTTTTCTTCAGACTCTCTCTTCTCAGGAGTAATCTGACCGCTTAAAGGTTGTTCTTTAATGAAATGTTCCAATTCATGGGGTTCAACATTTACAAATAGATACAAACAAAATGCAATAAATAATAAGAAGAACAAACCTCTCATCTACTGTTTCCCTCCCTTTTCTATCATTATATATAATAGTGTCGTTTTCATTCCATTTTTAAGTTTTACTAGACACTGGTAGAGTTATCCTATATATACCCTTATTGGAAAAAATGAATACTTCTTATCAAGAAATAGGTCCTTTTAAAGCTAATCAATTTTATTGTTTGGTTAATTACCTCTGTTCCTTTACGCAAATGGCTGCGCTTTCCGCGGGGCGACCCTTGAGCCTCCTCGTTTCACTGTGGGATCTCAAGATTGTCGCTACTCCCCCGATGGAGTCTACGCCATTTGCTCCAATCCACAGCTGAAAAATATATGAAATACTTGGTGAAGACATTTTTGACGTGTTTTTTATGGATGGGAGATCTTTTAAAACCAGGATGAAGACCTTTCTATTTCGGATTTCACCTTAGAGAGGTCTTCATAACTCTGATGAAGACCTCTACTCTTCCGTTTTCTTCCCAGAGAGGTCTTCATAACTCTAATGAAGACCTCTACTCTTCCGTTCTCACGCCAGAGAGGTCTTCATATCCAGGATGATGATATTTTCTACTCGGTCGACTGACTGCCAAGGAAGGCTGCAGCAGCGATACTTCGCACACAGATAATGTGCTTTTTTAAGGAATTTACGACATTTGCTCCAATCCACAGCTAGAAACAAGTCACCTCTGTTAGATAGTTTTTAGTTATCCTTTTGACAAGTGATATCACCTTGTTGATTGGAGTGGAAGGCGCGAAGACTCCTGTGGGAGGAAGGGACAGGGAAGACCCCGCAGGCATAGCCGAAGAGGCTTCCGGACCGCCCGCGGAAAGCGAAGCGCCTGGAACGGAAATCAACCGCTTTACGAAAACAAAAAAACTGTAGCCAGACTCGATTTCCGTCGAGTTTGCCTACAGTCTGAAACTGGATCCACTTGAATCCAGTCTTTCATTAGATGCTATTCTTCTGATATTTCACTAAGCGCTTCTCCAGCCTGTTCATCAGCGTAATCGCGGATCGCCAAATCTCCAAGTGATACAATCCCGATAAGTGCTCCATTCTCGACTACAGGCAACCTTCTTATCTGATGCTCTGCCATCATATGGGCGGCTTCTTCTATAGAAGTTTCCGGCCCTATTGTAATTAAGTGATCACTCATTACATTGGTTACAGGGTTTGAACCAGGATGCTTTTCTGCAATTCCTCTTACCACTAGGTCTCTATCTGTAATCATTCCTAACAGCTCGCCGTCTTCCACAATTGGAATGGCTCCTACATCCAGGTCTTTCATTTTTGTCGCTACTTCAAAGACATTATCCAGTGGTGTGCAAAAATCTACATTCGTAGTCATGACTTCACGTACTGTTTGCATAATTTGACCTCCATTAAATTTCATACATAGCCGTACAGTAAATAGAGGAGGATAAGAGTATCCAATCTCTCACCCTTAGGTTCACCATTTTCTACAAAATCATGACTTTTTCCAAAAAACTTTCTATGACAAGGATAGTTATTCTATTCTTTATTGAAAGTTATCCGCTTTCGTACTATTATTAACAGGGAGCATACTTATTTCGAGATGTAGAGATAGAAAAAGGAGTGTACATACATGAAAATTGAAAATACAGGTTTTGAAAATGAAAGAGTAGAATTATCCCGTTTAACGGACATTTTCGAGGATTTAGGATTTGACCTTGCTGGTCAGTGGGATTACGAGCGCGTAACATTCGATCGTAAATTTGAAACAAAAGAAGGTGTATTCTACCTTCGTGTTCAAGGATTTGCAGTAGAAGGCGATATTGGTGGCTCTCATGCAATGATCAACTTGCTTACACCACTTTTAGGAAAGCATTACTACCCACATGGTGTGGAATATGGTGAAGGTGAAACATTCCCATCGAATGTAGTCTCCACTTCTAAATCATTGTTAAAGCAAGCAAAAGAACGCATGGATGCTTTAAAATAATCGAAACAACGAAAGAAGGTGATTTGCTGGTGTAAACCTGCCGTCACCTTTTTATTTTGGATTATTTAACCCATAATCCATCCACATACACGTTCACTGCTTTTACTGTGTAACCAGTAATCACTTCAATTTCTTTTTTTATCAACTGCTGAAGTTCCTGGACCTTCATCGGGATACATTCGTTATATTCCACCTCAATAAAAATATCAATGGTAATGTTATTTTGAATATCAAATTGAATAACCGCATTATTCAGTTGATCCTTGCTGAGTATGGAATAGAATTTTCCCAACAGTCTTGGAGGAAGTGTTTTTATCCCACCGATATCAGAAACACAGATAGATATGACCGTCTGGAGCAACATATTACTCATCTCCGCCTGACTTTTCTTAAGCTCCAACATACGATTTTCCTCCTTTGCATTTTAGGGGTTTTGTTATTTTATGTGTTCACACAAAATATGGTGCATGTATGATTTATGGTTCCCTATTCCCTTTCTTTTTCAATAAAAATCATATTTATTACCGAGACACATATTTATTTTCTTACATACTGTTATTTCAATAAAATCCATACTATAATTAATATAGGAGTATGGTATTAGAAAGGAGACATCCATTGTCAACGCTGTTTAGTATTCGAACACTTTTTATTTTAATTATTATTGCGACGATAGCCGTAATTGCTTTTTTCATATTGCCTGTTTCCATTCCCATTATCATCGCATTGATTACAGCTTTATTTCTTGAACCTCTTGTGAGGCTGATTCAAGAACGAGCCAAACTGAAAAGGAACCTTTCTGTTTTCATCGTATTTTTGATGTTTGTCACCAGCATTGGAATTATGGGCTACTTTCTGACAACTAAAGTAATAACTGAAGCAATTAACTTGGTAGAAAATGCACCATCCTACATAAATGAAGTGAATCGGGTGTGGCAGGATTTTCAGTCCGATATGAATAATGCCTCGGAGGATCTTCCACCTGAGTTTGTCAGTGAAATAAGCCTGCAAGTAGACAAATTGCTTTATGATTTGAGAATTTATTTAACAGACCTTTTCAATATCCAGAATGTGAAGAGTATTTTCACCAATATACCTAATTATCTGGTCAGCTTCATTGTCTACCTGATTGCATTGTTCCTTTTTCTTCTTGATATGCCTCGTTTGAAGGCTGGTCTCTATTCACACCTAAAAGAAGAAACGGCTGATAAGGTCAATTTTATGAGTTCAAGATTATCTTATGTGATTTTCGGATTTTTTAAAGCACAGTTTTTAGTGAGCATCATCATATTTTTCATTACACTGATTGGGTTATTATTTATTGCCCCTGAGGTAGCATTGATCATGGCCTTCATCATCTGGGTCATCGATTTCATTCCGATTATCGGTTCCATCGTTATTTTGGGACCTTGGGCATTGTTCCATCTTATTACAGGTGATATCGGTCTCGGTACACAGTTGGCTGTCCTCGCTGTTGTGCTATTGATCATCAGAAGGACGGTCGAACCGAAAGTGATGGGTAGCCATATCGGCCTATCCCCGTTAGCGACCCTGATTGCCATGTATTTAGGCTTAAAGTTGATTGGTATCTTGGGATTCATCGTTGGTCCTCTCTTGCTGATAGCATTCAACTCAGCCCGTGAAGCAGGCATTATAAAAATGAATTTTAAGATATAATGACAAAAAAGGTGTTTGGACCAAAGTCCAAACACCTTTTTTAAAAGATAAGAAAGTATAATATTCTGTTGAATTCCGTTCCAGGCGCTTCGCTTTCCAGTGGGCGGTCCGGAAGCCTCCTCGGCAAGCCTGCGGGGTCTCCCTTGTCCCTTCCTCCCACAGGAGTCTTCGCGCCTTCCACTCCAATCAACATGGTGGTTTCATTCACCTAAAGGATAAATAACTAAAACTATCTTAATGAGGTGAATGGTTTCTAGCTGTGGATTGGAGCAAATAGCGTAGACTCCAACGGGGGAGTAGCGACAATCTTGAGACCCCGCAGGCGAACGCCGAGGAGGCTCAAGGTCGCCCCGTGGAAAGCGCAGCTATTTGCGGAAAGGAACAGCGGCATAGACCCCAACAAACAATGAAGTGCTTTTTATAAAAGGATCTTGTTTTTCTTATAACCCGAGGATGGCTTTGAAAACGGAAGTTGTTTCCCCACCCTGATAGATAACGTATAACAGCAAATAAACGGCAACTCCTGTGATGGCTGTCGTAAACCATACAATACTTGTGATTGGACCAAGCTTTCTGTGTCTATCTAGCCTATTCTTATAACCTGTCCATAATGTAATGATTCCCATAACAGCCCCTACAGTCGCAAGAGTTATGTGGAATAATAGAAAAATGGTATAGTACAATTTAATATCATCAGGTCCACCAAAGCTTGTATTGCCGACAAAAATGGTTCTTGAAGCGTAAATGATAAAAAAGATAATAGCAAAGATTGCTGCTAAAAACATTACTTTTTTATGTGCTTCAATCTTTCGTTTTATTATTAGATACCAGCCTATAGCAACGAAAATTGCGCTCAATACGATAAAAAACGTACTGATTGTTGGCATTATCGGAATTGAGTAATCCATTTCTTTCTCCCCTCGTTCTAACTTCTTGCTATCTTTTCAATCACTCTGCTACTTTTGGGTGCATTGCCTTGTTAAGATCGATTTCATCTTTTTCACGCTCGCGTCTTGCCCAGCCAAAGAAAACATATGCAAGAATGCTTCCATACATAATTTCCTGTATTATTTTCATGATGACTCCGCCAAGCTGCTGATCTTCCACCAGTGGCAATGCATTAAAATATTCTGGACCTCCAAGATCAAGGCCTGCCAAAGTTCCTGCCGGTACACATAATTCGAGTGCTGCAAGCCAAGCAGTCATCTCTGAATAAGTTGCATATAAAGGCTGGTCTGCGAAAATGATCAGGGCACACGCAGGTGTTAGCAGCATGCCATCGGCCATAATATAGCCGATTTTTTTTATTCCAGATAACCGTTGCTCCTCTGGAAGCGGGTTAACTAGTGGCCACCACATGATGAAAGCTCCTACAAACATAACGGATGTGTATGCTGTATGATAAACCATGTCCACCTTTATCGTATCAAATACAACGGGAATATGATAAAGAGAGAAAAGCACATTGAACACCAATAATGCAATCAGTGGTTTAGAGATGAATCTGAATACCGGCTTAACAACCGGAAGATTGATGACTTTTCTTAATACCCATGCAGGCATTCCCATCAATAAGATAGGCGGTATGACCAGGTATAGTATGGCCATTTGCGTCATATGAGCACTAAGCATCAAGTGGCTTAGCAGATCCACCGGTGATCCTTTTACCAAGTAGAACAAAATCATACTGCTTAGAAAAAACGCACGTTGCTTATTGGATATCTCTTCAGAATCCTTAAAGCGGTTGCGACCTTTTCCGGTAATATAAAAATAAAGAATGGTTATAAGTATCGTTGTTACCAATAGATATGGACTCCATAACGCTTGAAATCCAAACATATCCAAGTTGCCAATCATTATGCTGTCACCTCAATTTTTTGAAAGCTTATACACTTTCCCTTTACATACAAACATTATACTATATAAGGATAAGCCCATTCAATGTAGTGGGAAAAAGGAAGGTTACCTAAACAGTAAGTGTCATGATTTAGACAAGGTTCCTTTTTTTGTGTTTAGTTAGATTACCCAACCAAAACCGCCCGGTCTTTATAAAGCTGGATAAATACTTACTTTGTCAGGTCTATAGCCGCTGTTCCTTTCCACAAATGGCTTCGCTTTCCACGGGGCGACCTTGAGCCTCCTCGGCGATGCCTGCGGGGTCTCAAGATTGTCGCTACTCCCCCGTAGGAGTCTTCGCCATTTGCTCCAATCCACAGCTAGAAATCAGTTACCATATTTAGTAAGTTTTAGTAACCCTTTAGGTGAATGGTATTACCTTGTTGATTGTAGGGGAAGGCGCGAAGACTCCTGCGGGAGGAAGGGACAGGAAAGACCCCGCAACGAAGTGAGGAGGCTTTCGGACCGCCCGCGGAAAGCGAAGCGCCTGGAACGGAAATCAACAGAATATAATACTTTCTAATCTTTTAAACAAAGCAAAAAGGCAGCCGTTTGAGGCTGCCTTTTCCATTTGATATTACCACCAAATGATAGTCGTGAATGCTAAGATTGTAATCAATCCAACTGCTAAACCAGAGTATAAGAACAATGCTGGTGTTTCATGACCTTTATGGTTCATGTGCATGAAATAGTATAGTTGGAAGATACATTGTACCACTGCCATCAGAATGATGAACGGTACGATAAAGTACTTGGACATTTCTGCACCGACCGCAAAGAATGCAAGTAGGGTAAGAAAGATCATCAAGGTGAAGGAAACCACCTGATATTTCATTTCTTCCTTGTTCTTCTTACGACGGAATTCTAAATCCACTTTTGGGTTACCTGTATTTGATTGAGTATTTGCCATCAGTCATCACACCAATCCCATTAAATATACTACAGTAAAGATGAATAACCATACAACGTCGATAAAGTGCCAGTATAGTGATGCTACATAGAACTTAGGAGCATTGTACAGATCCAATCCACGTCTCATGTTACGGATCAATAGAGTACCGATCCATAATAGTCCAAAGAATACGTGGGCACCGTGAGTACCAACTAATACATAGAATGCAGAACCAAATGCACTACTAGTAATCGTATGGCCTAAATGGATATAATGAACGAACTCATAAATCTCTAAGATCAAGAAAGACAATCCTAGAAGCCATGTGATTCCCATCCATAACTGCATTTTTTTGAAGTTAAAGTTTTTCATGTGGTACATTGCGTACACACTTGTTAGAGAACTAACCAAAAGAATCATGGTAGCTGCAAATACAAGCGGCAATTCGAAAAGTTCCTTCGGACCAGGTCCACTGATCTGATCAAGGGTGTTTTTTCCACTGAGAGCTAAATAAGTAGCAAACAATGAAGCAAATAGCACAGTCTCTCCGCCAAGGAACAGCCAGAAACCTAAAAACTTGTTTTTGCCTTCAAGGGTCGCCTTTTCAGGCGAAGCTGGGAAAGTTTCTGCTGTGAATTTTTCTTCTGTATGCATTATAGCTTCGCCCCCTTGTCATCATCTTCACCAAGAAGATCTTCTTTATGAATATGATATCCATGATCATCAAGAATAGAACGGAAGAACATGGCACCAAATGTTACTAATAATCCAATTATCATGACTGGGATACCCCAAACATAATCGTTTTTGAATAGCACACCAAATGCTGCGATGAACAATCCGAATGAAATGATAAATGGAAGAATGGATCCGTTCGGCATATGAATATCTCCGATCGGTTCTGCAGGCGTCATGCCTTTTTTGCCTTCCATTTTCTCTACCCATAAAGGATCAAGACCACGAACAAGTGGTGTTTGCGTAAAGTTGTGCTCTGGTGGCGGTGAAGGAATGGACCATTCAAGCGTACGGCCATAGCCCCAAGCATCTCCAGCAACTGTTTGCTTGCTTAAAGAAGTCTTAACGATATTTACGAATAATACAACTGTTGCAAGTGCCATGAAGATAGCTCCTACAGAACTGATCAAGTTGGCAAGATCCCATCCTAAACCTTCACCGAACGTGAATACACGACGTGGCATACCCATAAGTCCAAGGAAATGCTGGATGAAGAATGTTAAATGGAAACCGAAGAAGAACAACCAAAACGTGATCTTTCCTAGCTTCTCATCTAAAATCTTACCAAAAATCTTCGGCCACCAGTAGTGAAGTCCAGCAAATAGACCGAACACTACCCCACCAACGATTACATAGTGGAAATGGGCTACTACAAAGTAGGAATCATGGTACTGATAGTCAGCAGCTGCTGAAGCTAACATAACCCCTGTAACCCCACCAAGTACGAAAGTAGGAATGAATGCTACTGACCATAGCATGGCTGTATTGATTTGTAACTGTCCGCCCCACATTGTGAACATCCAGTTGAAGATTTTAATACCTGTTGGTACGGCAATTGCCATTGTAGCTACCGCAAAGATAGCGTTCGCAATGGGTCCAAGACCAGTTGTGAACATGTGGTGAGCCCATACCATGAACCCTAAGAAACCGATCAATACTGTTGCGAATACCATGGAAGAGTATCCGAACAAACGTTTCTTGGAGAATGTAGAGAATACATCAGAGAAAATACCGAATGCAGGTAAAATCAATATGTACACCTCAGGATGTCCGAAGATCCAGAAAAGATGTTCCCAGATTACTGTGTTACCACCCAGGTTTGGATCAAAGAATGCTGTACCGAATAAACGGTCAAACATCAATAGTGCCAACCCAACAGTCAATGGAGGGAAAGCGAATAAAATTAGTGCAGATGCTACAAACGTGGACCAAGTGAATAACGGCATACGCATATATGTCATACCAGGTGCACGCATGTTAATAATTGTTACAAGGAAGTTGATACCACCAATTAAAGTACCAATACCCGAAATCTGGAGACCCAGAGCATAAAAGTCTATACCATGACCCTCAGATGCCAAAGACAGAGAGGCATAGGAAGTCCAACCAGCATCAGGTGCTCCACCTAAGAACCAACTAAGATTTAGGAATACTCCTCCAAAGAAGAATAACCAGAAACCCAAGGCGTTGATAAATGGAAACGCAACGTCACGCGCTCCGATTTGTAAAGGAACAGCTGCGTTCATAAACGCAAACAATAATGGCATCGCTGCCAGGAAAATCATGGTTGTTCCGTGCATAGTAAGTATTTCATTATAAAGGCCTGCAGCTAAAAAATCGTTATTAGGTACAGCCAACTGGATACGAATGAACATCGCTTCCAGGCCGCCAACGATAAAGAAGAATCCGCCGGCAATAAGGTAAAGGATGGCGATTTTCTTATGGTCAACCGTTGTCAGGTAGTCCCATACCGTCGCGCCAAAGCCTTTTTTCTGTGCTAACGTACTCACAATGTAACCTCCCTTTCTTAAAAATCTATTCTTCGTCTACTTTTAATGACATTAAGTATTCAACAAGAGCGTCGACTTCTTCCTGATTCAAGTCCCCGTATTTCCCTGTCATCAGGTTTCCAGGCTTGATTTCTTCAGGATCTTTAATCCATCTTTCCAATTCTTCAGGAGTATGATCTAAGATACCAGCAATTTTAGTTCTATCTCCGAAGTTTGTTAAGTTAGGACCTACGTTTGCATCGGCTTGAGGATCTGCTCCGATTGCATGACACGCAATACAGCTTTGAGCGAAGATTTCTTCCCCAGCTTGTGCAAGTTCCGTATCATCAGCAGCATGCTCTTTTCCTTGCATGTCTTCGATCCACTGATCAAACTCATCACGAGACATTGTTTTTACTTTGAAGTCCATCAATGCATGGGAAGGTCCGCATAACTCGGCACATTTTCCGTGGAATAGATTTTCTGCCTGGCCAACACGCTCTGAATCAAAGTTTAACCAGAAACGGTTTGTGTTGTCCGTGTTTGTATCCATTTTCCCTCCAGCAGAAGGAATCCAGAAGGAATGTTTTACTTGACTTGCTTCCAAGTTGAAGTAGATATTCTCATCCGTTGGAACATATAAATCTTGACTTGTCACTACGCCATACTCCGGGTATTCAAACTCCCACCAGTATAAATGTGCAGTAACGTTTACTACAAGTGCATCAGAATCTTCCTCGTCCATTTTGCTTACATCAGCAAGGTGGAAAGTGTAAGATACAGTTGGAACTGCTAAGATTAATAGTAATAAAATCGGAATAACAGTCCAGGTGATTTCAAGTTTGTGGCTTCCTTCCACTTGCTTTGGAATAATTTCTTCATCGCCCTTACGTTGACGGAATTTTACTACAACGTAAACGAAGATAATAGAAACCACAACTACTACAAGAGTCATAATTGCTGTGCTTAACAAAATCAGTGATTTCTGCATATCTGCCACTTCACCTACCGGCTGAAGTGCAGATAAGAATGGTTTACCACAGCCAGATAAGAATAGCGCCATTACACTGAAAAGTGATACTATACGCCAATTAGGTAGCCATTTCTTCATAGCCTAATCAAACCCCTCTTTCATATTTAGTGAGTGAAGTAGAATGTATTGATAAATTCCTTCAAAGCTTTTGAGAAAGAATCTAATCACGAAGTTAGTTGCCGATACGATTTTCCACCGTTCCGGCGAACACTTACACCTCAAAAGGACAAATTTCGCACTCATTGTTTACTATACCACAGCTTGCGCGTTTTCACCCTTTAATTTTGAGGGAATAGCGTGAAAACAGACAGCTACCCATTGTAAGCAATAGCTGTCAGCTTTTGATTAAAAGATTGTCACAATAATCATGGATACAAATAGAATGGTCAGATAGTTTAAAGAGTAGACAAACATAAGAGTAGCCCACTTCATCCCATCTTTCATCCTGAACCCCGCAATGCTTAAAGCAAGCCAGCCTAAATTCAATAAAGTTGCCAATACGATTAATCCCGCTCCAAGATCGAATAACCAGAACGGAAGTGGCAACAGACAGGCTACCCATACTAGCATTTGCCTTCTTGTAATTTCAAACCCATGTACAACAGGTAGCATCGGAATACCTGCATTACGATATTCTTCACACCTTCTGATGGCGATGGCAAGAAAATGTGGTATCTGCCATACAAACATGATGAGAAATAATATCCATGCAATCAAGGAAAGGCCCGGATCAACAGCTGCCCATCCTATAAGAGGTGGAACCGCTCCTGATATACTTCCGATCACCGTGTTAAGCGTGTTTTTCCTTTTTGACCACATTGTATATAAAACCACATAGGTGAAAGCCCCAATAAGTCCGATTACTGCAGCAGTAATCGTTGTAAATGCCAATATGATAGTTCCGACAGCCGTCAGGAACAATCCTAGGTAAAGAGCACCTTTTGGATCCATTCTACCGGTTACAGTTGGTCGATTTTTGGTTCTCGACATAAGATGATCGATATCCCGGTCTATATAGTTATTTAAACTACAGGAACCAGCTACAACAAGAGAAGAACCTATCATTGTTAAGAATACGATATCCAAATTTGCGATAAAACCATCTGTCTGGGTAAAATATATAGCTAACCAGAGGCCGGTAAACGTAGTGATGAAATTGGAATTTACAATCCCAATTTTTATTAGCGCTAAGAAGTCTTTCCATTTAGAAGGAGCAACTTCCATACCTTGAGGACGTTCATCTGATAATGAAGCAGGCGCTTGGTCCAAAGTCCTCAAATCTGCCATTTATATTCCTCCTTTGAACCTTGATGCAAAACCCCTATTAAAAGCGACGAAATGAATGCGTTTTCACCACCGCAGTTTAAAGCAGTTCTTTGCATGTATTAAGCAACAGGTGCTTTCATTACATTCTCTCTGTATATTAAATCATATTTGCTAAATACTTTGTGAATTATATTTGAAGAAAATATGACTAATTTGTGTCACCTAGAAAGAATACCACCCGAGCTTTATAAAACGGTATATAATAGGATTTGTTGAAGCTGTTCACATCAGTGAATAAGCTTTCCACACACTTCCCTTATATATTTCTAGCAAAGTCCAGACCATTATTCAACCTTTTTCACGATAATATTTTCCTAGCTCAGAACTGCATGGGAATGTTGTCAATTAACGTAAGATTGTGTAGTATTGGGAGGACGTTTACTATTTTACCATTTATGCTTCTTTTTTAATATAAGGGAGATACAAATTCTTTCTGAGAAGGTGAATCGAATGTACAAATTATTAAAATGGTTCGCCGTTTGCACGTCTATTGTCATGCTGTTTGTTTTGATCGGGGGAGCACTTGTTACAAAAACTGGTTCTGGTATGGGGTGTGGAAGATCTTGGCCTTTATGTCACGGAGAGCTTATTCCAAGTAACATTGACTTTGCTCTTATTGTAGAGTTGAGTCATCGTATTGTCTCTGGAGTTGCTGCTCTTATGGTGTTGACTCTTGCTATTTGGGCTTGGAGAGCCATCGGACATAAAAGGGAAACGAAATTCTTGGCTCTTTTATCATTTCTGGTTTTAATCTTACAGGCACTTATTGGAGCTGCAGCTGTAATGTGGGGACAATCCTCTGCAGTGCTTGCACTTCATTTTGGAATATCTCTGGTTTCTTTTGCTTCCGTATTCCTTCTTACCCTTCTGATTTTTGAAGTGGACAAGAAGTTCGACGCTGAAACAATGATTGTAGACCGCCGAATGTCCTTCCATATTATCGGCATCATCGTGTATTGTTATATGGTCGTGTATAGTGGTGCTCTAGTAAGGCATGTCGGTGCAAGTTTAGCTTGCCCAAGTTGGCCGAGCTGTACACGGAACGGACTGGGAATTCCAACCCAAATGCATGAATGGATTCAAATGGGACACCGAGCTGCTGCAGGTCTGATTGTTGTTTGGATTGTGTATGTAACAATTCTTGCTATAAAGAAATACAAGCACCAGCCAGTGATTCATATCGGCTGGGTGATCAGTTCCGTACTTGTTCTTTTACAGGCAACAACAGGTGCACTAATTGTCGTAACCAACTTGAATATCTTTGTCGCATTGCTTCATGCACTTATCATCTCCTGTTTATTCGGAGTACTAAGTTACTTCCTGATGCTTGTGACACGCAATAAAAGCAATCGAATTAAATTGGGGAATGACACAACTAAATCTATGTAAAAAATGAGTGGGCACATATCGTGGCCCACTCATTTTTTTATGCTTTATTTTAGTTCCTTGAACATTTGAATGGCCCTTTTCCTCTGTAGACTATGATCTACGATAGGTTCGGGGTAATCCCTCCCAATTTTGCAATCTGCCTTCTCTTGATCTGCTATATTCATTTTCCATGGCTCATGAATATATGTTTCCGGGACGCTCCTCAATTCAGGTACATATTTTTTTATATACTCTCCCCCATGATCAAACCGAGTTGATTGAGTAATAGGATTAAAAACCCGAAAATAAGGAACTGCATCCGTGCCTACCGAAGCTGCCCATTGCCAGCCCCCAATATTGGATGATTCATCATAATCGTGCAACATCTCCTCAAAATACAATTCTCCAAGTCTCCAATCCATCAGGAGGTCTTTTGTCAGAAAAGATGCGGTAATCATCCTGATCCGATTATGCATCCAGCCTTCCTGAATCAACTGCCTCATTCCTGCGTCCACTATCGGAAAGCCCGTCTTTCCCTCTTTCCATTTTTGGAGTAGGAATTCATCGTTATTCCAATCAAGTTGCTGATATTTAGCATCAATTTCTTTCGTTTTGCTTTCTGGAAAATGATGATGGATCATATTATAAAAGTCACGCCAGGCCAACTCTTTTATGAAAGTATCCATTCCTGTGCTATAAGATTTCTGCTGTTTTTCCTGGATATAATACAAAACAGTTCTGGCAGATAACGTGCCTGTCCTTAAATGAACGGATAATCTTGATGTTCCGTCTACTGCCGGCAGATCCCTAAACCGGTCGTAATGATCTACCTTTTCCTCTAGGAAGCTTTGGAGCAGTTCTAACGCATTATCTTCCTGAGGTAGAATAACGGATGCGGGCATACTATTGGTGATTCTGGATAAAGTTTTCATACCTTTGTTGTACAATTCTTCATTTTTGATCAAGTTATATTGGGTCGTCTCACGACTAACTATCCTTGGCTCCTTTTTGGGGAGGGCTAGCCATTTTTTAAAATAAGGAGTAAATACTTTATATATGCTGTTGTCTAGCTTCTTCACTTCATTCGCATGATGGATGTTATAGTCTTCATACGAACAGACACGTATATTTCTTCGACTTAGATACCTCTCTACTTCTTTATCCCTTTTCTGTCCTTCTCCCACTTCGTCCTTATTGAAATATAAAGAAGTCATCTCGGGGAAATGATCTAATAGTTGAGAAAAGGCGTCCTTCCATGTCCCCTCAAATACATGGACTAAGATTCCTTTCGCTTCACAATTCTTAATGAATTGGTTTAAGGCATCAAAAAAGAATCGATGATTGGGTGTATCATTTCCAGTGAATTTCGGATCTAGATGGTACATAAACAATAAAGGTTCTTTTCTATATTGTGCTTCGTTTATCGCGTGGTATAAAGCTGTGTTGTCCTGTAGGCGGAAATCCCTTCGAAACCACATTACAGATAAAGTCATATATTCCTCACCTCGTCCAATATTATAGAGGTGATCATGGATAAAAAGAAAGTTTGAATGGGTTACAACGAACAAAACCCGGGAGTGAATGATCACTCTCGGGTTTCATTTGAAAACTAGATAACGCTTATACTTTGTCTACTTCAATCAATAGATCTCCTGTTGCAATGCCCTCGCCGGCAACTGCGTGAATTTCTTTGACTGTTCCACTGAATGGCGCTTGCACCGTTGTTTCCATTTTCATGGCTTCGGTGATCATCAGGTGATCTCCTTTAGAGACTTTCTCTCCTTTTTCCACCAATACCTTGATTACGGTTCCAGGCATGGTTGCACCAATATGTGTAGGGTTGGTTGCATCCATCTTCGGTTTCGACACAACATCCGACTTCACACTTTCGTCTTTGATGTTGACTTCTCGAGGTTGTCCATTTAATTCGAAATAGATGACGCGGGTGCCATCCTTTTGAGGTTGCCCGATGGATACAAGCTTCACCATCAAGGTTTTCCCGTGTTCAATTTCAACTTGTATTTCCTCGCCCAGTCTCATTCCAAAAAAGAATGTCGGGGTGTCGAGCACAGATACATTTCCATATTGTTCATATTTTTTCTGGTAGTCTAGGAAGACCTTCGGATAAAGCGCATAAGCAATCATTTCATGACTTGTCACTTGACGGTTAAGTGTTTCGAAAAGCTTCTTGCGGATCTCTTCAAAATCTACATCGTCCAAGAGCTCCCCAGGTCTAACAGTAATTGGTGACTTTCCTTTCAGAATGACTCTTTGAAGGTCTTCAGGGAAGCCTCCGTGCGGCTGACCTAAATACCCTTCAAACAACTCGATGACAGAGTCTGGGAAGTCAATGGATTCACCTTTTTCTAATACATCTTGTTCAGAGAGATTGTTTTGAACCATGAACAACGCCATGTCCCCTACCACTTTGGAGGATGGAGTCACTTTGACAATGTCACCGAACATATCGTTCACTCGGCGGTACATTTCTTTAACTTCTTCCCAACGGGCCCCAAGACCTACAGCCTTTGCCTGTTGTTGAAGGTTACTATATTGACCACCAGGCATTTCGTGCATATAAACCTCGGAATGAGGGCTGTTCATGCCGCTCTCAAAGTCACTGTAGAATTTTCTCACATCTTCCCAGTAATGAGAAAGCTGTTCTAGAGCTTTAACGGAAACGTCCGGTTTGCGATCTGTTTCCTCGAGTGCATAGTACAAGGAATTGGCACTTGGTTGGGAGGTCAGACCTGCCATGGAGCTGATGGCAACATCCACAATATCCACACCCGCCTCAATCGCCTTGGCATACATGTAAATGCCGTTCCCGCTTGTATCATGCGTATGAAGATGAATCGGAATATCGACCGTTTCTTTTAAAGTGGAAATCAAGCGATATGCCGATTGCGGTTTCAATAGCCCCGCCATATCTTTAATGGCAAGAATATGCGCTCCGCCTCGTTCCAACTCTTTCGCCATATCACAATAATATTGCAGATCATATTTCGTTCTGCTTGGATCATTAATATCTCCTGTATAGCAGATGGCCGCTTCTGCCAATTTTCCTGAATCACGTACTGCATCAATGGCAAGTGTCATGCCCTTCACCCAGTTAAGGCTATCAAAGATACGGAAGACATCAATTCCGGCATAAGCTGATTTTTCAACAAACTCCTTGATCAGGTTATCTGGGTAGTTTTTATAGCCAACTGCATTGGACGCTCGAAGCAGCATCTGGAAAAGAACATTCGGTGCCTTTTCACGTATTGTCAGTAGGCGATCCCACGGATTTTCACTCAAGAAACGGTATGCTACATCAAATGTGGCCCCTCCCCACATTTCCATAGAGAAAAGATTAGGAAGTAATTTTGCTGTAGGTTCCGCGATTTGTTTCATATCGTTCGTACGAAGACGAGTTGCCAGCAATGATTGGTGAGCATCCCTGAACGTAGTATCCGTCAGTAACACTTCTTTCTGATCATTCACCCATTTAACCAATCCATCCGCTCCACGCTCATTCAGGATTTGCTTAGTACCACTTGGCACCTCGTCAATCCCTTCAACATCAGGCATTCTCGGATTCGTGAAAATAGGTTTTTTCCTTTTTTCAACACCTGGGAATCCATTGACTGTCACGGTTCCAATGTAAGAAAGCATCTTCGTTCCACGGTCTTTCCGTTTTGGGAAAACGAAAAGTTCAGGTGTGGTATCAATGAAGGACGTATCATATTCCCCATTCATAAACTTCGGATGTTTTACTACATTTTCCAAGAACGGTATATTCGTCTTAATCCCACGAATACGGAATTCTTTCAGGTTACGCTCCATTTTGGAAGCTGCCTGTTCAAATGTTAAAGCCCAAGTAGAAAGCTTCACAAGTAATGAATCATAATAAGGAGTGATTACCGCACCTTGATACCCATTCCCTGCATCCAAGCGGACCCCAAATCCACCTCCGGAACGATAAGCCATGATTTTCCCAGTATCAGGCATAAAGCCATTCAGCGGGTCTTCCGTTGTGACACGTGACTGGATGGCAAATCCATGTACACGAATGTCTTCCTGCTTTGGAATTCCAAGCATATTGCTATGTAAAGCATGTCCTTCTGCGATCATGATTTGGGATTGTACGATATCCACCCCGGTAACCATTTCCGTGATGGTATGCTCTACCTGGACTCGAGGGTTTACTTCTATGAAATAAAACTCTTCGCCGGCCACTAAGAACTCAACGGTTCCTGCGTTAATATAATCCACATTCTTCATCAATTCCACTGCAGCATCACAAATTCGTTCACGTAGGTCATCGGAAAGGGATACGCTTGGAGCGATTTCCACCACTTTTTGATGACGTCTTTGAATGGAGCAATCACGTTCAAACAAGTGAATGATTTCCCCGTGCTGATCACCAAGAATTTGAACTTCGATATGTTTCGGCTTTTCAATCAACTTCTCTACATAAACATCATCGTTTCCGAAAGCGGCCTTCGCTTCCGATTTTGCCCTGTCAAATGAATCGCGTAGCTCGGACTTGCTGCGTACAATCCGCATTCCACGCCCACCGCCTCCAAGAGCGGCCTTTATCATTAATGGATAGCCATAGGTCGCTGCGAAATCCATTACCTCATCTAGTGAATGTACAGGTCCATCCGTACCCGGTATAACCGGAATATTAGCTAGCTGAGCCTGGGTTCTTGCCTTCACCTTGTCTCCAAACATATCAAGGTGCTTGGAGGTTGGCCCGATAAAGATAATTCCTTCATCTTCACACTTTTTCGCAAAATGAATATTTTCCGAAAGAAATCCATATCCAGGATGAATGGCATCTACATTGTTCGCCTTTGCAATTTCAATAATGCCATCAATATCAAGATAGGCATCAATCGGTTTTTTTCCTTCTCCTACAAGATACGCTTCATCCGCTTTGTATCGATGAAACGATCCAATATCTTCATTTGAGTAAATAGCAACTGTGCGAATATTTAGTTCTGTACATGCTCGAAAAACACGGATTGCTATCTCGCCGCGGTTTGCAACGAGGACTTTGTTAATTTTTCTTGTCATATTGTCTCCCCCTAGTAGCTACTTCTCATCTTGGAAAAGTTTAGAATATTTTATCAATTATACATGCAATTATACATTATGTTTCGATAATTTTCCTCTTTTTTTGTCTTCTCGAAGAATTATGTAGAAAAATGCGTTTCTATCTTGATGTAACGTATAGAATGTTTAACCAAAATCGTTTAATAAAAACGCTCAACCAGCTTTTTAAGCATGGTTGAGCGTTTTATCATTAATTTTTTTCCCAGGCTTCATAAAGTGCGGAAAGTTCCTTTTCCAGTTTGGAAAGAATGTCTTTCCCCTCTTTTTCAGTAATTAAGCCCAGGCGAACTGCGAAGTCCATTTCACGAGATAAGCCAAACATCTGAGTATCCAACACTTCCTCATACAATGGACATTGCGGCATGGTTAGATTGTCCATTTGGACTTGAATCAGTTTTAATATTTTATCTGAATCAGCTTTTAAAAGCGTAATAGCTTTATCACGATGATCGACCACGATATCTGATGCCAATATCGATCCCTCCGTTTACGTACAATTACCTATCTTATCTTTAAATTTTATCGTTATTTTTAAAAAATTGCAAGGTTGATACGTTTATTTACTATGATTGTATATTAAAACATACTCAAATCATATTTTTCCTGTAGTAATTCTAACAATTTCAAGCCTGTATGGCTGTTTCCCACTTCGTTCAGGGCAGGTCCAAATATTCCGATACCCATTCTACCGGGTACAGATCCCATAATGCCACCTGACACTCCACTCTTTGCAGGAATTCCTATTTTTATGGCAAACTCTCCAGAAGCGTTGTACATACCACATGTCACCATGAAAGTTTTACAAATTCTTGCCACCTCTTTCGGAATAATTTGCTCATTTGTCAATGGGTTCATGCCATCCATTGCAAATACCGCACCCATTCTTGCCAATTGAAGGCAATTCATCCTGATCGCACACTGTTTGGTGTAAACCTCCATAATCTCCTCCACGTTTCCATGAATCACTCCATCCCCCTTCATATAAAAGCATAGAGACCTGTTTAAGAAAGAGGTAGTAAATTCGGAGATTGCCACCTCTTCACAATAATCGATTTCCGGATCACCGGTGAGCTTTCTTACAAAATCCATAATATATTCCACTTTGTCTTCCGCATTACTTCCTTTGATCATGGAGGTAACGGCCAGCGCTCCCGCATTGATCATTGGATTTAAAGGTTTGGCCTTAGAAGAGGTTTCAAGCTTTATAATAGAATTGAACGGATCTCCAGTTGGCTCCATCCCAACCCTGTGAAAAACATGATCTGGGCCATGGTCCATCAAAGCTATCGCTAAAGTGACTATCTTTGATATGCTTTGTAAAGTAAACTTTCTCTTAATATCTCCAGCAGAATAACAGTCACCATCCGGATAAGCTATAGCACAAGACAAATAATTAGGATTTTCCTTCTGAAGAGCAGGTATGTAATTTGCCACTTTCCCTTCAAACGAGACCTTTCTGGCTTCCTCGACCAACTTCTCTAATGTTTCCTCGTTTCTGCATGCCAATGCTCCCACATCCTTATATCTAAGCAATAATTCAATCATATCCATGATAATCTACCAATAGATTCCCCGAGAACATGACAAAAAAACATACAAGTTATATAATGTTGTAAAGGATTACATTCAAGGGGGACAACATGGAGAATATCATCAGAATTGAAGGTAAAGTCAATTTTTCCATAACACTTGATCCAGGTGTGTGGATATTTGACGATAGAAGGATTGACTTGGATATATATTTTGAAGAAGAAACGCATGAAAAAAAGGACGAGCTTGAGGAATATACAAAAGCGGTGTCCAAACATTGGGAACGTGAAATTAGAGAAGGCGCCATCTACCCGCCTACATTGAAATCGGAGCGCAAATTCGAGAAGGAAAAGCTTTTGAATGGAACGTTTGGGATTAAATTCGGTCCTTTCCTTCATAACGCCGAACCTCAATCAGAGTCTTCAAAAGTTGTCTTTATCGGTGAAGACAAGGAATTGGAAGTCGACATCCCAACAGCTCAAGAAATGATATTGGCCTTTTCCAAGAAGGGAAAGCCTTTAAAAGATAACGGTCCAGTTCATGTGTATTTTGAGGATGGATCCAATAGGGATACCCCATTGACACACGTACATAGAATTATTGTCAGATAAATATCAGGAAAAAGGAAAGACTTCCCAATAGTGCCGCAACTTTAACTGCGGCACTATTTTTTATGGTCTCTTTTACTCAAAGAATGCTGCAAAGAAGATCAAAATTCACGAAGACATCCTTTTTTATAAAAGATCTGCTGCAAGCTTAGCGAGCATAGAACGTTCGCCTTTTACAAATTTCACATGGCCAGCAAGTTTCTGGTCTTTAAAGCGTTCCACAACATAGGTCAAGCCATTGTTGTATTCATCAAGGTAAGGATGGTCGATTTGTTCTGGATCTCCCATCAAAACAATTTTACTGCGTTCACCAACCCTTGTCAGAATTGTCTTCACCTCATGCTTAGTCAGGTTTTGTGCTTCATCTATAATGATGAATTGTTCTGGTATGCTTCTTCCGCGTATATAGGTCAGTGCCTCTACCTCAATGGATCCCATCCCAGCCAAAATAGCATCCAATTCCCCCGGTTTTTTCGTATTGAATAGATATTCCAGGTTATCATATATTGGTTGCATCCAAGGTCGTAATTTCTCTTCCTTTTCACCTGGAAGAAACCCGATATCTTTTCCAACCGGCACGATTGGCCGCGCAACTAGCAGTTTTTTATAACGGTTCAGATCTTCTGTTTGCATAAGCCCAGCAGCCAGTGCAAGAAGTGTTTTCCCCGTTCCTGCTTTGCCGGTCAAAGTGACCAATGGAATATCGGTACGCAGGAGCATCTCGAAAGCCATTGTTTGTTGTACGTTCCGAGGACGGATACCCCAAATATGATCCTGATCAAACACAAGTTTTTTTACTTTTTTACCGGTTGTATCAATGATGCCAATTGCCGAAGCGGAACCTCCGAGGGCATCCTTCATAATTATAAACTGATTAGCATAAAAAGGGTGTTTAGCCAATTCCGTAACAGCTATTTCGCCCTTGAGATAAAAGGCATTAAGTATATCCGCCTGCACATAAATCTCCACAAAACCCTTGTAAATATGATCCACTTCAACGACACGGTCATTCAAAAAATCCTCCGATATCAGGCCAATTGCATCTGCCTTGACACGGACCAGTGCGTCCTTGCTCACCAAAATGACTGTACGCCCATCTTCTTTTGTCTGTTCTTCCAGGGAAAGATTCTTGGCCACGGCAAGAATCCTGTTATCATTTGTCTTTTCTACGAAAATTTCCTGCAGCTGATGAAAGCTCCGATGATTTAGTTCAATGCGGAGTGCCCCTCCATTGTGCAACGGTATCTTTTCATGAAGCTTGCCTGTTGCACGAAGCGAATCAATAATTTTTGAAACCTGCCTTGCATTTCTTCCTATTTCATCCATATATCTTTTTTTCGAATCCACTTCTTCCAGTACCACTGCAGGAATAACTACCTCATTATCTGCAAATGAATAGATCGCATATGGATCCTGTAACAGAACATTTGTATCTAAAACATAAATTTTACCCAACCTGCCGCCTCCTACTCTCAGCCCTTCTTTTGTCTTTCTGGAGTGAATCAAGGCATCCTCCCTTTCATTATATGGCCCCAATACAATTAGTGTGTTACTACTTGACCATAAAAGAGGGACGGACCGTTGATAAAATATATGTCGGAATGAATAAAGATAGAAGAACAAATAAACAATAAAATCAAGACAGATGAAAATGGGAACATCCTAGAGAAGGAGTGAAATAAAATGAAAAGATATTTATTAGTGTCTGCCATCGTATCATTGGCTCTTACCGGTTGTATGAACAATCAACCGCGAAATATCTCAAGAGAAAAGGAAAATTCACAGATCATCCATGTAAAGGATTCTGCAGACGTACAGGTGGATCGAAAAACAGGACAGGAAGTTTCTGCCCATCTTGTGGAATTGGCTACGAGGGTACCAAATGTCAATGATGCAACTGCTGTAGTGTTAGGTCCTTATGCGGTAGTAGGAATCGATGTTAACTCCGATTTGAATCGGGAAAGGGTAAGTACCATTAAATACTCAGTTGCAGAAAGTTTAAAAAATGATCCATATGGCGCAACTGCTGTGATACTTGCGGACGCGGACTCTTTTGTCCGTTTGAAGGAAATGGGTAGAGATATTCAAAATGGCAGACCGATCACAGGAATTATGGAAGAGCTTGCAGAGATCGTGGGCAGGGTTATGCCGGAAATCCCAATCGACCTGAAAGAGCCGACTGCACCGAATCCGACGGAACAGAACAATCCTCAACTTCCGGAAGATCAGCAAAAGCAGCTTGAACAGAAGCAGCAAAATCAATCCAATCATTATAAAGATGAAGAGCGAAATAAAAAAGTGAAGCAGGATTAAGTAATGGAATAAAAAAAGCTGTCCAAAGGGGCACTCCCCTTCTGGACAGCTTTTTTATTCATATTTCCGTATCGCGGTCATCACCTGATGATCCAACTTCTTTGCCGCTTCTATGTCGTAGGTTTTTTCAAACTTTGGCTCCACACTAATTTTAGCTCCATAAAACATGACATCCCGCACTTCTTTTACCTCTAGTTGCAAAAGGGCCAATTTCAAAGGGACCTCTTCGATTTTCTCCACCTTTACAGTTGCTTCAGTGTGAATGGAATAAACCGAATCATTCGCCATCAGGTTTACCACTAATTCGCTATTATTAACCACATTCTTCACAATCCGAGACGCGGCATTAACAGCAAGTAAAATGCTTTTCTCATCAGGAGCATATAGCCAGGAAATGGCACTAACATTCGGGCCACCGGTTTCATGATCGACGGTACTAATTGTGACAAGTGTTTCTTTTTGCAGAGCGGCCATAAGCGGTTCCACAAGAACATATTCTACAAGGTTGGGCATTGTCCATCCCCCCACAACTTTTTTATTTATCATATCACTATCTAGAATAAGAATAAACGGTCCATACAATTCCGATTCTAGACTGTTTACCATTTAATTCTTATATTTTCCCCTTTATGCTATACTATTGTCAAAGATAAATTAAATGAGGTGGACCATGAGAGTCAAGTGTGTAATTTGCGATAAAATCGAAAGTATAGATGACGAAACTTTAGTTGCGAAAAGACTTCGCAATCGACCAATCCATACATATATGTGCGATGAATGTAGTGAAAGAATAGAAAAAAGAACCAATGAAAGAAAAGCTACAGGCAATTTCAAGTTGTATGAGCAAAAACAGAACCAGGATGAGTGGTAGACCTTGATACTAAGAGGTTCTATTACCGGGTTATTAAGCGGAATAATAATGGGGCTGTTCATCAAGGTACTTGAAGCTCTGTCAGGAAAAAAGATATACGTACTTTTGTTGAATGTCGATTTTATTCCTGGCTTCAAAGAATCAAGTTTTTCGGAACTGACGGAGTTCTGCTTTCACCTGATTGTTGCCATTCAAATCGGAATCCTGTTCGCTTATTTAGTGGAACGCTTCCAAATTGTAGAGAAGAAAAAACAGTACTTCTTTGCCATAATCTTGACCTTTCCTACCGTACTACTCTACTTCCCATTAACGATTCTGGCCATAAAAGAAACACCTGACCCCTCTGATCCAATGGCAATTTCCCTTTGGTCGATTGGTCACTTGGCTTTTGCAATTTTGCTTCCTATTTTTTATAAAACGAAAAAACAAAAAGGATAACTCCCTCGCAAGTGATGTTCACTTGGGAAGGAGTTATCCTTTTTCTATTCATAATTATGATACTTGTCAGGTTCATTTTGAATTTGTTCTAGCATCACGTCAATCAGTTCGATTGGAAACCTTACCTTATGGCGCTCCCCATCTTTATCATATTCCACATAATACATCGGATCCTCTTTTGAGACAACGATGTTTGTCAGTTTATGATCCTCCAAAAGAATTCCTTCAAAAAGTTCCCTTGTGTCTTGGGCGGACTTATCATCCGGCCTTGCTTCCGCCACCACTTTTATAGTGAGCCAATTATATAATGTATCTTGCAAGGACCTCATACTGAACGTCCCCCTTTAAGATTCTGTACTTTCAGCTTGCTTAGAACGGTGAAGTCGAATCTTATAGATTATTAATATTAAAGCCGCAACCACCAATCCTTCGGCTACAGGAAGGAAGATTCCCAGAAAAGTCAGGACTGTACTACCAAATGCCAGAAAAAGATAGATGACCACAGATTTCAAGATTGGCAGCTTCAAGGCAAAGCCAAGCTTGTACACTAATATGGACAGACCTAAAATAGTAAAATACAACATCCACATGCCTAAATCAGGGTTTTCATCGACACGGTATAGACTAGCAAAGAAGGATAGTCTTTGTGTAACATCCATTGCCTACTCCCCATTTCTAACTTTTTTAGAAAAAAAGGATAGCAAAGGTTGCTTAAGCGTAAGCAACCCTGCCTTCCTCATGAATTAATTCTTAAGCTTCAGCAAATTTTTTCTTTTTCGCTGCTCTTTCGCGTTCGTTTTTATCAAGAATCTTTTTACGTAAACGGATGGATTGTGGAGTAATCTCACAGTACTCATCATCGTTCAAGTATTCTAAAGACTCCTCTAATGTCATAAGACGAGGTTTTTTCATACTTACCGTTTGATCTTTCGTTGCAGAACGAACGTTAGTCGCTTGCTTCATCTTACAAACGTTTACGACAAGGTCATTTTCACGGTTATGCTCTCCAACGATCATTCCTTCGTAAACCTCAGTACCTGGCTCTACAAAGATAACTCCGCGGTCCTCAATACCCATGATACCATACGTTGACGCTTTACCTGATTCCATGGAAACAAGTACACCTTGGCGACGTCCACCAACTTGGCCTGCCGCCATTGGCTGATAGCTGTCAAATGTATGGTTGATGATTCCGTATCCGCGAGTAAGGGATAAGAATTCAGTCGTGTAACCGATCAATCCACGGGAAGGTACCATAAAGATCAGACGAACTTGACCATTACCATTGTTGATCATGTCTACCATTTCACCTTTACGGGCACCGATGGACTCCATGATGGAACCAGTGTAATCTTCCGGCACATCGATTTGCACACGCTCAACTGGCTCGGATTTGACACCATCGATATTTCTGATGATTACTTCAGGTTTTGACACTTGAAGCTCGAAACCTTCACGGCGCATGTTCTCAATAAGAATGGATAAATGAAGCTCTCCACGTCCTGAAACAACCCATGCATCCGGAGAATCAGTTGGGTCTACACGTAAGCTTACATCAGTCTCCAACTGTGCATTCAAACGTTCTTCAATTTTACGGGAAGTAACAAATTTACCTTCTTTACCTGCAAACGGACTGTTGTTTACCAAGAAAGTCATTTGAAGTGTAGGCTCATCGATACGTAGAACAGGAAGTGCATCCTGATGATCTACAGGACAAACCGTTTCCCCTACGTTGATGTCTTCCATTCCGGAAACAGCCACAAGGTCCCCAGCTTTTGCTTCTTCAATCTCCACACGTTTAAGACCGATGAAACCGAACAGCTTGCTTACACGGAATTGTTTCACGGAACCATCAAGCTTCATTAGTGCAACTTGCTGACCGACTTTCATGGTTCCACGGAAGATACGTCCTACCCCGATACGTCCCACATAGTCATTGTAGTCAAGAAGCGCTACTTGGAATTGAAGCGGTTCAGCACTGTTATCAACAGGAGCTGGAATATGTTCTACAATGGACTCGTAGATAGCTTCCATGTTTTCGTCTTGCTTTTCTGGATTAGTACTTGCAGTTCCATTGATTGCAGATGCATATACAACAGGGAATTCCAATTGCTCTTCATTAGCACCTAATTCAATGAATAGATCAATTACTTCGTCCACTACTTCAGTTGGACGAGCAAAGTCACGGTCAATTTTGTTCACAACTACGATTGGTGTCAGGTTCTGCTCTAACGCTTTTTTCAATACAAAGCGTGTCTGAGGCATACAGCCTTCATAAGCATCTACTACTAAAAGTACTCCATCAACCATCTTCATAATACGTTCCACTTCTCCACCAAAGTCGGCATGTCCTGGTGTGTCCATGATGTTAATGCGCGTATCTTTATAGTTAATTGCCGTATTTTTAGCTAAAATGGTAATCCCACGTTCTCTTTCTAAATCATTAGAGTCCATGGCACGTTCTGCTACCTGCTCGTTCGTTCTAAACGTCCCAGCTTGATGTAGCAATTTGTCTACTAACGTTGTTTTACCATGGTCTACGTGAGCGATAATTGCGATGTTTCTGATATCATTGCGGATGTTCACTATTTCATCTCCCTAATTATACAACTTAATAACTTTAGTATTATACCACAAACATGGTAGAAAAGAGAAAGGGACTTATGTAAAATATAAGTTATATGTTCTTAGCGTTATCAAAAGGAGATGATTTTATGAAGGATATTAAATGGATTTTTATTGTTTATGCTGTTTTGGCAGCGGTTTCTTTAGGCTTGGTCGGAATTGCTATTGGAGAGCGGAACACTCTAGGCATGGTATTAGGGTTTATTTTATTTGGTGTAGTCATGGGGCTTGGATTCAAAACAAAAAGAAAAATGCGCGAAAACGGACAGTTATAATTAAGACAAAATGTTTTTGCAATAATTTACCTTTTGTTATCATCCCATTTAAGACTAATATTGGTTATACAATGTCAAAACCCACGGCACTCTAGCCCGTGGGTTTTCTTTCATTTTTTCAATTTATACAGATAATCTTTACTGATCACTTCATGCAAACCAGGCTTACTGACAAACACACTGTTTTGCCCTAGTAAATCCAAAGGTTCGCCATGAAGTGTCGTAACTTTACCTCCAAGCTCGTTTACAAGTATTAGTCCCGCTGCAAAATCCCAAGGGGAAAGTCTCAGAGTAATATATGCATCTATGCGCCCCGTTGCCACATAAGCCATCTCAAGTGCTGCTGAACCATACGATCTAGTTCCTCTTACTTTCTTCACTAATGGGGCCAAAATGGTAGGGTCTATTCGTTTGTTCTCCGTGATCCACGTAGCATTCAGTGCAATGACAGCACGCTCAACCGTTACTTCTTCCAAGTCAGGCAGTTTTGTATCATTAAGATATGCACCCTCTCCCGCTTGTGCGTGATAGAGTTCGTCATGTACCACATCATAAATCAAACCGACCTTACCGACGCCGTCTTCGTAAACGGCAACGGAAATAACGAAGTTGCGCTGTTGATGAACAAAGTTCATAGTGCCATCAATCGGGTCGATAATCCATACTGTGCCATCTAATTTATCCAACTTATCGCCGAATCCTTCTTCTCCCAGGATCTGATGTTCTGGATAAGTCTCCCTGATTCGTTCTATGAAAAACTGCTCTGTTTCTTGATCAATATTAGTTACAAGATCGTCAGCGGAACTTTTCGTATCTATCATCAGCTCTTTGCTGAACGAAGCACGGATCCTTTCACCAGCTTCTCTTGTCCATTTTTTTGCGTTCTCATCTATTTCCCGCCACTTCATGTAGTCTCCTGCCCTTCTTCACCCATTTTTTAAAGCTTCGTTAAAAATGAGTAATCGAATTATGTATGTTTTAGCTTACTGAAACGGTGGGGTAAAATCAAGTAATCCGAAACATAGAAAAACGAACCTCATACAGGTTCGTCTAAGTAGCATATGCCACTAAACCTCTAGACTTAACATTTCTTTTCGCAGTTCCTCTAATTTAGATTTTGACTTTTTCATTTTTTCTTGGTCACTTTCTTGTATTGCTTCAAAGAGAACTGCCAGTTCATAATCAATCTCCATTCGCAAAACCGCACGTTGATTTTCTTCTTTCTTCTTTTTCCACGGTGTCGCCACTTGCTTCATCTCGATTCCCTCCCTCAAATTCAGTTTCTCGCTACCAAAAGGATCAATATTAAATGGTTGCTATATCATATGAAGGGAACGAAAGTTGGTAACTAAAATGTGCAGTTACCCAAAAAGAATCTCTCTACCAACAAACTAAATTTTTGGCACGGAAAAATGGCTATGATAAAATGAGGAAGATAAAGAGACCTCTAAATAAACACTACATTAAAATCAAACATTCCAGAAACGGAGCGATTCCATGGGTACTAAGCAGTTGCAGTTTACAGGTTTTAACGAAAAAGACTTTCAAGTTTTCACGATAGATGGGTTAGAAGAAAGAATGGAAGCCTTAAAAAGCCAAATACAACCGAAATTCGAACAGCTCGGCCAGCATTTCGCCCCCTCATTGACTGCCATGACAGGAGAGGAAATGCACTACCATGTTGCCAAGCACGCAAGAAGAACTAAAAACCCACCCAAGGACTCTTGGGTGGCGTTTGGGAGCAGCGCGAGAGGCTATAAAATGCTGCCCCATTTCCAAATCGGGTTATGGGAAACACATGTATTTGTGTGGTTTGCAGTAATTTACGAAGCACCAATGAAGGAAGCTTTCGGTGAAACACTGCTACAGGATATTAAAGTGGTCCGCAAGCAGATTCCATCCGATTACGTCTGGTCCAAAGACCATACCAAACCTGAAGTGATCCGCCAAAGCGAAATGACAGAGGAAGCCCATAAAGAACTATTTGAGCGCCTCATCAATGTGAAAAAGGCGGAGATTTTATGTGGCATTCAAATTCCAAAAGAGGAAGCGATTAAGCTTTCCGGTGATGAAACCATCTCTAGAATCGAAGAGGCTTTCCAGACTGTACGGGGGCTATATAACCTTGCCAAGCAGGCTGTTTAGGAATATTGATACAAGAAGAACCGGACTTATGGTGTCCGGTTCTTGAGTAAGTTTCTTACTTTGACATCCTAACCTGTTCCCCAGGCTGCAAGTCTTTTGCTTTTTTGATGGTTCGATAGACAGAGAATCCGCTTAACTCTTCATACTCGTTGGCCAGATTCCGTTCATCCGCCTTACCAGGGACTATTTCTTTGAAGCGTCGATACAAGGCTAAAAGCTGGTCCCGTTCCATGCCTTTCGTGTAGGTGAGCTCCACAGCTTCATACAACGCAATGACATCAACTATTTCATCTGTGGACCATTCATATGATATCGGATAAGAGAAGTCCATTTGTTCACCTCTTTAATTATGTAGAATGGAAAAGTAAAGTATATCACTACCTCCCTCTAGTTTGTCCACTTACTTCTTATTTTTTCCCCATCCCTTATCATTCTTGAGAAGAGTTCACCGACCGTGGGAACATCGTCTATCAATCCCATTATCTGCCCCGCCCATGCATACCCTAAATCTGTTTTCCCATCGTGGATAAATCGTTTATTGGCAGCCCCTGCTATATAATCCTTTAATTCCTCGTACCCCTTTTCTTCCTGTTCCAATTTCAATATCTGATCGGTCCATGGGTTTTGAATGGCCCTTGCAGGTGACCCCAAGCTTTTTTTAATGACGACTGTATCATTCTCCGTTCCATTAACAAGTAAATCTTTATATATAGGATGTGCATGAAGACATTCCTTTGTTGCAATAAATCTCGTTCCCATTTCTATCCCTTCCGCTCCCAGGGCTAAAGCGGCCATTAATCCACGGCCATCCCCTATGCCACCTGAAGCAATTACAGGTATGCCCAAGGCATCCACTACTTTTGGTACAAGAACCATGGTACCTAGGTCATTCTTGCCAAGATGTCCCCCTCCCTCTTGCCCGACGACCATCACTGCATCTGCACCGAGCTCTTCCGCCTTTTCAGCCTGCCTTCTTGCTGCTACCAGAACCAACTTCTTGCAGCTAGCGCCTTCCAGCCGCTTAAAAATAGGAGCAGGGTTCCCTCCTGTCATGGAGATAACTGGAACTTTCTCTTCCAAAGCAACATCTAACATATGTTCAAACGGTCTTCCGTGTTGACCAATGGCATAATTCACACCGAAGGGTTTATCTGTCATCGTCCTGACTTTCCCAATCTCTTCTCTCAACCGTTCCGGAGTATCCAGACTCATTGCGGTAATCTGTCCCAAACCTCCAGCATTCGAGACAGCCGCTGCAAGATCAGCATAAGCAAGATATGCCAATCCACCTTGAATAATAGGGTACTTAATATTTAAAAGTTCTGTCACTCTGGTATTCCAAAACATCTTCAACCTTCCCCTTTCTTTGCCTCTTTAAATGTTTCTTTCTTCATTGACAAATTCCTGTTTTTTTCAACAAATAATTCAAAAGAAAAATCTATGCAATCATGAAGATAAATGCTATAATTTCACTTGTTTTATGTGAATGTTTGTTCTGCGTTACTAGATGCGTTAAGATAAACGAAATTAAGATAAATTAAAGAGGTGCATAAGTAAGTTGACATATTCTCAAATTGATACACCATTATTTACTGGTCTTTTAAATCACGCTAAAAAAAATCCTGTTCAATTCCATATTCCAGGGCATAAAAAGGGAGCCGGAATCGATCCGGAATTCCGTGAATTCATCGGCGACAACGCTCTTTCCATTGACTTGATTAATATCGGTCCACTTGATGATCTTCACCAACCAAAAGGAATGATTAAAGACGCCCAGGACCTTGCAGCTAAAGCTTTCGGTGCCGATCATACCTTCTTCTCCGTTCAGGGTACCAGCGGGGCTATCATGACAATGGTGATGGCCGTTTGTGGTCCTGGTGAGAAAATCATCGTGCCAAGGAATGTGCACAAATCCGTCATGTCGGCTATCGTTTTTTCAGGTGCCGTGCCTATCTTTATTCACCCAGAGGTGGATAAAGAACTGGGAATCTCACATGGCATAACTACAGAATCTGTGGAGAAAGCTTTGAAACAGCACCCTGACGCGAAGGGTGTACTTGTGATTAACCCCACTTATTTCGGGATATCAGCCGATTTGAGTCAGATTGTAGAAATAGCTCATTCCTTCAATGTACCTGTACTTGTCGATGAAGCACATGGCGTGCATATCCATTTCCACGAGGAACTCCCTTTGTCTGCCATGCAGGCTGGTGCTGATATGGCTGCAACAAGTGTGCATAAACTGGGGGGCTCCATGACCCAGAGCTCCATCTTGAACGTACGCGAAGGTCTTGTGAATGTGAACCGAATTCAAGGTATTCTGAGTATGTTGACAACCACATCCACATCCTACCTTCTTCTTGCCTCATTGGATGTGGCACGTAAGCGTCTTGCTACGGAAGGACATCTGCTGATCGAAAAAACGATAGAATTGGCCAACAAAACAAGAAATGCAATAAATGAAATAGACTATCTTCTTTGTATAGGTCCTGAAATTCTAGGAAGAAAAGCCACCTTCGATTACGATCCGACTAAATTGATCATTTCAGTTAAGAAGCTCAATCTGACCGGATATGATGTGGAGAAATGGCTTCGCCTAAAATATAATATTGAAGTGGAATTATCTGACCTTTATAATATCCTCTGCATCATTACTCCTGGTGACTCAGAGGTGGAGACAGGAATATTATTGAAAGCATTAAAGGAGCTTTCAGAGGAGTTCAAACACCAAGCCGGAGATTCGGAAAAAGAAGTGAAAGTTCTACTTCCTGATATTCCAGTCCTTGCAATTGCACCGCGTGATGCATTTTATTCAGAGACGGAGATCGTGCCATTTGAAGAATCTGCAGGACGTATTATTGCTGAATTCATCATGGTTTATCCTCCTGGCATCCCTATCTTCACTCCAGGTGAGATTATCACAGAAGATAACCTAGCCTATATAACCAAAACATTGGAAGTCGGGCTTCCCGTCCAAGGGCCGGAAGATTATGAGTTGAAAACGTTAAGAGTTATCAAAGAACACAAGGCAATTCAATAAATAGGAAAAAGAGCAGGTTCCTTTTTACAGGTACCTGCTCTTTTTACATTCAATCTATAATTCTAGGCTAAATCTTCGCTTTTTTCAGAGCACTGACAATCTGCACATTTTGCATAGTAAGTCGTAACTTTTTCATCCTCAAAGTGATCTACCGCGCTGTTACATGTTTGACAAATGATTGTACCCATACCCTTCAACCTCTTTCCCAAAAGAAATTTTTTTGCAAAGCCGCCTTTAAATTGAAAGCGCTTTATGTTGTTAAATACATCATAAACCCTCAAATGTGTTATGTCAATAAATAAATTGTATAACACATTTAAATTTATAGATTTTAATATGATTACTAGATAGATAAAGGCCACCGTCCGGATAACTGGTACGATGGCCTCTGAGAATTCTAAATTATTTTTTACTCATACTGTTCTTGAAAAGGACTTGTCGGGATGGCTTCTGTAAAGAATTCTGCAAGATCTTCTGCTTGTTCTTGTGAATCAATTCGGAATACATGCTGAAGGTGGTTTAAGTCAGTAATGTCTTTAGGGTCGAGGAGAGTGGAACGGCCAGTTTGCATACAGATGACGAGAGGCTTACCAAAAAACATATTCGTGTACACAATACCAAAATCATATCTAACATCTTTTGTCGTAAAGCCAACAAATCGAACAGGGACATTCTCATTGTTATCGTAAAGCTTGTCAAATAAGTTCATAAGGTACCTCCTTTTTATTTTTTGGTTATTCAGAATATTATTATAACTTAGAAATGAGCTGATTTGCAAGAATTTTCACTTAGTGATTGTCAGTTGATTTATCCTAATGCTAGAATAGTATTAGATGAATTTGTCATATTTAGGAGTGGAATCTTATGGCCAGTAGCGCTTACATTAACCTAGTCTCCAAATCAAAAGAGAAAACGCTTACCGTAGAAGATGTAAAGGAATTATTAAACTACTATAAAGAAATAACCTCTAAAACAGGAAAACAGTTGGGGTGGGAATATAGCGAAGCAGCATTTCCTTATGAAATTAAAGAAAAGCCTGAGGGAAAAGGACAGTGGTTCTATCTAAAGGGAATAGAAGATCGGTATAAGATGATTCTAATCGGGGTAGGTACCCAACCGGAGCTCTTAGAAGGGACAGAGTCTCTTTCATACATACAAGTCACTCTTCATGACCAGAGCACTCATGGCGACAAAGGAAAAGCGAATGAGATCTGTAAATTCCTTGCCAAGAAACTTGAAGCAGAATTAAAGCTTTTTACAGGCAGTATTATGTATTATTATAAGCGCTAACTAAAACAAAAAGCCCCTATCTAAAGATAGTGGGCTTTACTTTTACTCTGTCTCAGATTCTTGCTCATCTGCACCAATAAGATCCGGGTCCAATATGTCAAAGTTTTTTTCCTGCAGTCCTTTAACAATATCGGCTAATGCGTCTTTCGTCCACTCTCTATCATGCATAAGAAGATTGCTACCACTGCTTAGATATTCCGTATTTACCATAATATCTGCAAGTGATTCAGCATCCATATAATCTGTCTCCCAATCATATCCATACGTCCAATTCATGAGAATCATGCCTTCTTGTTTGACAAGTTCTTTGGCATAATCCGTATTGGTGCCAAATGGAGCTCGAAAGAATCGTGGTCGTTCCCCTGTGATTTCCTCTACGCGGTCACTTAGCGAGACGATTTCTTCATACTGTTCCTCTTCTGTTAACTGTCTTAAGGATTTATGAGTCATCGTATGATTTCCAATTGGAAATCCCATATCGTAAATTTCCTTAAGGGTGTTCCGTTCTTTTTCGGTTTCAAGAAAGTGGCCATTAACAAAAAATATGGCTTTTACGTTTAATTCTTTAAGAATAGTAGCCATTTCCAATGCATATCTATCTGGAGCATCATCAATTGTCAATAATACAACATCAGGGTCTGCATCACTGATCGGTTCTAATGTCCAATTACTCTCGTTAACTATGTACTGGGGAGATTGAGACTCACTATCCACACTATTTTTTTCTTCCTCATCAATAGTGTCCGTACTTTCTTCACTTTCCCCTATATCAGTAGGTTTATCTTCTACAGGTTCCTCTTCTTCTGCTGGTCCTTCTTCTGCTGAAGCAGGCACCTCTTCTTCTACCGCATTTTCGGTATATTGATTCTCTTCTGTTTGACTATCTACTGCATCGGATCCTTGCTCTTCAGTTACTTGTCCATTATCCCCGCAAGCTACAAGGAGGAGCAATAACAACGCAGATAGTACCCATTTTTTCATAGTCTTTCCTCCATATGTAAGGTTCATCTTTAATCATACTAGCAATCAGTATATGAAGGCAATGTTTTTCCATTATTTTAAGTTTAGCCGAAGTGGCAATTCTTCCATAATAGGATTTTCTTCCCTACAGCTAACTGAAGACCAAATAGTAAAATAGACTCTGGAAACTAAAATAAAAAATAAAACTAATGGCCGTAGTCAATGCAGCTTGCTTTTTTTTATGAATAATCGACATGGCAAGTGTATAGCAAAGATAGATAAAAATACCCAAGAGAATTACTTTTGCCTGCATCTTGTCCCTGGCAGAAAACCATTCAATCAGACTATATGTCCCCCAAAAGATATTTTGTATCAAAAACACCACATAATTTTTCATAAAAGCAGCCCCTTACTGCATATTTCTATTTATGTATCCGTTTTATCGCAAAAGAAAACCTCTGTAATAAATATGCCAGGAAGGAGCATTCTATTTTTCAATTTTGTAACAATTCGATGACAAGCACAGCTAACATAATTTTTAGTGGTAGAATAGCACCAAATAGTAAAACAGATTATCTATAAATGCCTCCAAGTCCGTGTGATATATATGTTGTAAACAGAAAGTGAGGATTGCCATGATTAGAGGCTCTGTCATTTTTTTCACTTTGTCTTTTTTCATTTTATCTTCTTGTCAAGAGAACCAAACGATTACTCACATTCAATTTCCTGATGATGTCCATACACTGGTGTTTTTTTCTGATGAATCCAACTTACAGGATGAACATACATATTATGATGCTATCATTGATTTACGAAATACATTTCCAGATGAAGTTGCTAACTTGAAAGTAGTTCATTCTGAAAATGAAAAAATTTTATATAAACAGTTTAACGTCAAATCGACCCTTCCTTGATTGTCGTACATCATAACGAAGTCGTGACACAGGTGGAAGGCTCCAAGCAAAAAGAGGATATTGTCGTTTCCATTGAACAAGCTTTGAACGATGCAGGTGATTCCACTTATTAATATGTGGGTGCCTGCATTTTTCTTTATTTTACGAAGGATCTGGCAAACCGCCCGGTGCTATATCCACGCTGCTCCTTTCCGCAAATGACTTCGCTTTCCACGGGGCGACCTTGAGCCTCCTCGGCATTGCCTGCGGGGTCTCAAGATTGTCGCTACCCCCTCGTAGGAGTCTTCGCCATTTGCTCCAATCCGCAGCTAGAATTCTTTTAGAAAGTTAAGTTAACTGTTATCTCAATCCCTTTACGTAGATAGATTTTAATCTGCAATGGAAATCATTTTATACTTTTCAACAAAAAAACCTCCGAAGTATTCGGAGGTTTTTTAGTCAATCATTTATTTTACGATATGAATTGGGCTACCCATTGCTACTTCTGCAGCTTCCATTGTGATTTCTCCCAATGTTGGATGCGCGTGAATTGTCATAGCGATATCTTCCGCTGTCATACCAGCTTCGATAGCAAGACCAAGTTCAGCAATCATGTCAGAAGCGCTAGAACCGGCAATTTGAGCACCGATGATCAATCCGTCTTCTTTACGAGTTACAAGCTTCAAGAATCCGTCTGTTGCGTTTAAAGCCAATGCGCGGCCGTTCGCAGCAAATGGGAACTTAGCAGCTGTCACTTCAATTCCTTCTTCTTTTGCTTGAGCTTCCGTGTATCCTACAGAAGCAAGTTCTGGCTCAGAGAATACTACTGCAGGAATACCTAAGTAGTCAATCTCAGAAGGTTCACCAGCAATCGCTTCTGCAGCAATCTTACCTTCGTAAGAAGCTTTATGTGCAAGTGGAGGTCCCTCTACGATATCACCAATAGCATAGATGTTAGAAACGCTAGTGCGGCACTGCTTGTCAATTTTGACAACGCCACGATCTGTCATTTCCACACCAACTTGCTCAAGGCCAAGCTCATCTGTGTTCGGACGGCGGCCTACAGTAACTAATACATAATCAGCGTCGATTGTTTGCTCTTCGCCTTTTACTTCAATCGTTACTTTCACGCCATCTTCTGTTTCTTCTACACCTTTAGCCATTGCTTTTGTGAAGATTTCTACGTTACCTTTTTTCTTTAGGTTACGTTTTACAAGTGAGCTCATTTGCTTTTCAAAACCAGCCAAGATCTCATCTGCAGCTTCCACAATAACAACTTCTGTTCCAAAGTTTGCATAAGCTGTACCTAGCTCAGTACCGATGTAACCTCCACCGATAACAACTAGTTTCTTTGGAATATCTTTAAGTGCCAAAGCGCCTGTAGAATCAAGAACACGTTTGGAATACTTGAAAGTCGGGATTTCGATTGGGCGAGAACCTGTTGCAATGATACAGTTGTTGAACTTGTATGTTTGCGCAGAGTTATCATCCATGATACGAACTGTGTTACCGTCTACGAAGTATGCTTCTCCTGAAACGATGTCTACTTTATTCCCCTTAAGCAGACCTTCTACTCCGCCAGTCAACTTCTTAACTACTCCAGCTTTCCATTCTTGAACCTTAGAGAAATCAACTGTTACGTTCTCAGCAGTGATTCCCATATCCTCAGAATGTTTTGCTGTTTCAAAGCGGTGACCTGCAGAAATTAACGCTTTGGAAGGAATACAGCCAACATTTAAACATACTCCACCAAGAGTGTTCTTTTCTACGATTGTTACCTTTTGTCCCAGTTGAGCCGCGCGGATTGCAGCAACATATCCGCCAGGGCCCGAACCGATGACAAGCGTATCTACATCAATTGCGAAATCTCCTACTACCATTTATTAACCCTCCATTAACAATAATTGTGGATCGTTCAATAGACGCTTGATATGGTTAAGCGCATTTTGAGCAGTAGCGCCATCAATCATACGATGGTCAAAGCTTAGTGATAAGGCAAGAACTGGAGCCACTACAATTTCTCCGTCTTTCACTACAGGTTTTTCTGCGATACGGCCGATACCTAGAATCGCAACCTCTGGATGGTTAATAACCGGTGTGAACCATTGTCCACCAGCAGAACCGATGTTTGTAATAGTGCAAGATGCACCTTTCATCTCATCAGACGCCAATTTACCGTCACGCGCTTTTCCAGCAAGTTCGTTGATCTCGTTGGAAATGGAGAAGATAGACTTTCTGTCCGCATCTTTCACAACAGGAACTAATAAGCCCTTCTCTGTATCAGCAGCGATTCCGATGTTGTAATAGTGCTTGTGAACAATCTCATCTGTTGCATCATCTAGAGATGTATTAAGTACAGGGTACTCACGTAAAGCAGATGTAAGTGCTTTAACTACGTATGGTAAGAATGTTAACTTAATACCTTTGTCTGCTGCAACTGATTTGAATTTCTTACGGTGAGCAACAAGTTCTGTCACATCGATTTCGTCCATCAATGTTACGTGAGGCGCAGTGTGCTTGGAGTTAACCATCGCTTTTGCAATCGCACGACGCATACCACTCATTTTCTCACGAGTCTCAGGGTATTGACCAGCAGGAATTGCTTGTTTTTCTTGTTTCGCTTCCGCTTTTGTTTCTTCTTTAGCTGCAGGAGCCGCTTCAGTAGTAGTTTCTTCTGCTTTAGCGCCGCCACCGCTTAAGAATGCATCGATGTCACTCTTAAGTACGCGTCCGTTGTCGCCGGAACCAGCTACTTGACGGATTTCAACGCCTTTTTCGCGAGCATATTTACGAACGGATGGCATCGCGATGATGCGTTTGTTTGGATCTACTTCCACTTGCTCTTGAGCGCCTGCGCCTGTTTCAGCTTTTGGCTCTTCTTTTGGAGCTTCTTCTTTTTTCACATCTTGACCAGCTTCAGCAGTTGCTTGAACTTGTCCTTCAGTTTTTTCATCAGATTTCGTTTCAGCCTTTTCATCATCGCTGCCGTGGTCGTCACCTTTGAACTTAAGGTCTTCATAACCTGGAGCGTCAAGTGTGATGATTGTTTGTCCAACAGTACAAACAGTACCTTCTTCCACTTTCAATTCCGTTACTTTCCCTTTTACAGGAGATGGAATTTCTACGACTGCTTTATCGTTTTGTACTTCACAAAGTACATCATCTTCTTCGATTTCGTCACCTGGTTTTACGAACCATTTTACGATTTCACCTTCATGGATACCTTCACCGATATCTGGCAGTTTAAATTGGAATGACACAGTTTTCAACCTCCTATGATAGATAGCTTTATAAGGGTTTTGTTAACTTCTGTAGATTTTCGTTCCAGGTGTTCGCTTTCCGCGGGACGGTGTTTGAGCCTCCTCACTTCGTTGCGGGGTCTCAACCAACCGTTATCCCCCCGCTGGAGTCTCACACCTTACACTCCAATCTACAGAGATATTACTAAAAACGAGATACCCTTCTTCTGCATACTTTGTATAAAATGGAGAGCCCACTCTTGGCTAGGCGAAGAATGGACTTCCGTATGGTCGTTCTAATTGAGAACTTTATATATATTAGAAGTTAAGAACTTTTTTAGCTGTTTCCAATACATCTTTGTGATTTGGCAACCATACGCTCTCAGCTTGAGAGAATGGGAATACCGTATCAGGAGCAGCTACACGCAATACTGGAGCTTCTAGGCTAAGAATCGCACGGTCGTTGATTTCCGCTACGATGCTTGCACCGATTCCAGCTTGTTTTTGTGCTTCTTGAACCACAATCGCACGGCCTGTCTTTTCAACAGATGCAATGATTGTTTCGATGTCTAATGGGCTGATTGTACGTATGTCGATCACTTCAGCAGAAACGCCGTCCTTTTCAAGCTGATCAGCAGCTTTTAAGCACTCATGAACCATTGCTCCATAAGTGATCATTGTGATGTCGGAACCTTCACGTTTAACGTCTGCTTTACCGATTTCGATTGTGTACTCTTCTTCAGGAACCTCTTGACGGAAAGAACGATATAACTTCATGTGCTCTAAGAAGACAACTGGGTCGTTATCACGGATTGCAGAAATTAACAGACCTTTTGCATCATATGGAGTTGCAGGAATAACTACTTTAAGACCTGGTTGTTGTGCCATAAGTCCTTCTAAGCTGTCTGCATGAAGTTCCGGTGTGTGAACTCCTCCACCGAATGGAGAGCGGATAGTAACTGGTGCAGTCCAGCGTCCACCTGTACGGTAACGCATACGAGCAAGTTGTCCACTTATGGAGTCCATTACTTCATAAACGAAACCGAAGAATTGGATTTCCATAACAGGACGGAAGCCAGTTACGCCGAAGCCGACAGCAAGACCACCAATTCCTGATTCTGCAAGAGGCGTGTCAAATACGCGGTCTTCTCCAAATTCAGCTTGAAGGCCTTCAGTGGCACGGAAAACCCCACCGTTTTGACCAACGTCTTCACCGAAAAGTAAGACGTTTTCGTCATTTTTCAATTCTGTGCGTAACGCATCAGTGATTGCTTGAATCATAGTCATTTGCGCCATGGCTTACTTCGACTCCTTCTCTTTGTAAATTTCATTTTGCTCTTTTAAGTTATGAGGAAGCTCTTCGTACATGAAAGAGATTAAGTCTGTAACTTTTTGTTTTGGTTGGTCATCCGCTTTCTTGATAGCAACCTTGATATCTTCTTTCGCTTCTTCTATTACTTTGTTCTCTTCGTCCTCGCTCCAGATCCCTTTGTTTTCAAGGAATTTACGGAAGCGTACTAATGGGTCTTTCTTTTCCCACTCATCATCAAGTTCAGAAGTACGGTAACGAGTTGGGTCGTCCCCTGCCATTGTATGTGGACCATAACGGTACGTTAATGTCTCGATTAATGTTGGACCTTCACCATTCACTGCGCGCTCACGTGCATCACGTGTTGCAGCGTAAACAGCTAGTGCGTCCATTCCATCCACCTGAATACCCGGAATACCGGCTGCTACAGCTTTCTGAGCGATTGTACCTGCTGCAGATTGCTTTTCAACAGGAGTGGAAATAGCAAAACGGTTGTTTTGTACAACAAAGATTGCTGGTGCTTGATAAGCTCCTGCGAAGTTAAGGCCTTCGTAGAAGTCACCTTGAGATGCTCCACCGTCCCCTGTGTATGTAATTGCTACAGTCTTTTTGCCTTTTTTCTTCAGTCCAAGTGCAACACCTGCAGTTTGGATGATTTGTGCACCAATGATGATTTGAGGAGGCAATAGGTTAACGCCCTCTGGCATCTGGTTTCCGTGGAAGTGACCACGAGAGAATAAGAATGCTTGATATAAAGGAAGACCATGCCAGATCATCTGTGGCACATCACGGTATCCTGGTAAAATAAAATCATCTGCTTCTAGTGCAAATTGAGAAGCCAATTGAGATGCTTCCTGACCTGCAGTCGGAGCGTAGAAACCTAAACGTCCTTGTCTGTTCAAGCTGATGGAACGTTGGTCAAGTACGCGTGTATATACCATACGGCGCATTAATTCTTTTAATTGGTCATCACTTAATTCAGGCATTGCAGCTTCGTTTACTACTTCGCCTTCTTCATTTAAGATTTGGAACGTTTGGAATTGTTCTTCCACTTTCGCTTTCTGCTGCTTTGGATCAAATTTAGCATTTTTAGTTTTTGCAGCCATCTACGTCACCTCTTCCTTTCTATTAAGAGAACTATTTAATACATCATTACATACAAAAATAGGTTACCCAAAAACATGTTTTAAAAGACATTTTTCTGTTTGTGATGCAAAAACCTATCTTTCCTCTTTTACCGCTTGTACAATCTGTCATAACAAGCGAAATAATTTATCCTGTATTAATGTTTCCAAGGAAAATATTAATACAACTTTTCACCAAGGTCAAGTTTACAATACACGGATTAATTCCGTCAATCTCTTTGCTTAGATTAACTTTTCTCACTCCAAGAAATGTAAGATCCTTTCGGAGACACGGCATCTGTACTAATACAATTACAACAACTGTATCACAAAAGCTCCCCTTCCAAAGCTTCTAATTATCTCATAATAATAAATAGACACTATATATTCCTTTCCCACTATTGCTTTAACTTAACCTTTTCAAAGGAAAGACTATTCTGACATATAAAAAAGCTTACTTGTTATAAGACAATTTCCTACAAAATTCGAAAGTGATTAAAAAAAAGTAACCCACAGGAGCTTTCTCGCTCCCATGGGTTACTCATGTTATGAATTTTAGTTATTATAGGTTACATCCAGACCAGCTTTTTTATAGAATTCTAGCTTGGCTTCATTATATTGCTCGGTATATTCATTGAATGAATCATTTGCTTCATTAATTTTATCGTATTTTTCGTTTAAATTATTAATTTGCATTTGCAGTTCTTCCAATGTAAGGTCTTCTGTTTGAAATAACTCATACATGTCCTTTTCAATCACCATCGATTCCTTGTAGTGATTCCATAGAGTCATATAAGCTTCATAACGTTGTTCCATAAGTTGGTACAAGGATTGCGCATCTTTTTTTAGTTCCTCGTCCTCCAATGATTCAATGGAAGCCTTCACTTCTTCAAATTGTTCACGTGCAGCCTCAATGCTCTTTTTTTCTTCTTCCAATGCGGCTTCTTTTTGCTCTACCAACCCTAGTCCTTCTTGTGAAAGTTTGACAATCTGATCAAACTCTTTCATTCCCAGACTTAAAATCTCTTCATAAATGGCAGACTCTTCTTTTTCCAGTTTTAATAAAGGTTCTTGTTGTTCTTCAAAGCTCGCTTCAAGCTCCACTACCTTTTCCAGTGTCTGAAAGATCTCCTGTTCTGGAGATTCGCCATTCGTACATCCAGTTAAAAGTAGAGAAAAAGCTAAAGCACCAGAACAAATACTTTTTTTCCACAAACGCAATTTAAATCCCCCTAACATGTCTTCTCTATAACTATAAATATTATTGCTAATTTTTACAATATTAATTTGTTGAATAGTTTTATGTAGACTCAAGCTTTTGTTAAAATGTATCATGATTCATAATAGCTACCATATATACTAGTGTATGGCGTATATTATATGTATAAAGGATAGGAGTGAAGTCATGCTTACAACCAAAGATATCATAAAGGAAGGACATCCTACATTAAGAACTGTAGCAAGTGATGTTGCACTTCCACCTTCACAGGAAGATGCGACGATACTTGCAAAAATGATGGAGTATCTTCAAAATAGTCAAAACCCCGAAATTTCCATGCAACACAACTTACGTCCAGGGGTGGGATTGGCAGCTCCCCAAATAAATGTTGCAAAAAAAATGATTGCTGTCCATATTACAGATGAAACCGGAAAATTACATAGCTATGCACTCTTCAACCCAAGAATCGTTAGCCACTCCGTAGAAAAAAGTTATCTCACTTCCGGAGAAGGGTGCCTGTCAGTGGAAAGAGACGTACCAGGTCTTGTACCCAGATATGCTAGAGTAACAGTTAAAGCTACCAATTTACAGGGAGAAGAGTTGAAGCTTCGATTGAAAGGCTTGGTTTCTATCGTTTTCCAGCATGAAATAGATCATTTACATGGAGTCATGTTCTATGATCATATCAACCAGCAGAACCCTTTCCAGCCGCCTGAAGGCGCTTTGCCAATTGAACGCTAAGCAAACATAGGAAAAGCCTGATCGATAATCGATCAGGCTTTTGATTTAATCGGGTTGTTCAGGAGCCCCACAAGTTCCAGACCATGCATAATTCCATCTTCCGCTACATCCTTCGTAACATGGTTTGCCACCTTCAGTAATTCTGGATGGGCATTTCCCATCGCAACACCTGTACCAACATAATCAATCATTTCCACATCATTCAAGCCATCTCCAAAAGCAAACACATTTTCCTTTTTAAAAGGCAGTCTCTCGAGCATCCTTTGGATACCTATTGCTTTTGAGCCTCCTCTAGGCAGAATATCTGTAGAATACTGGTGCCAACGGATAAAGTGAAAGTCATTATAAGCATCCACATAACTTTGTTGCTTTTCGTCTTCAATGAACAATAACGCCTGATAGATTTCTGTTTCATCAAGTAATGAAGGGCCGAATTCCGGATGCGTAAACTTCAGACTACCCATACTTTCATGAATGAAAGGATGGTCCTCTACATTCGCCTTCATAGTCTCATGATTTAAATAAACAAGAGGATGCCCTAATTTCTCCGAATTTCTTCGAAGCTCATGCATTTTTTCGACATTCAACGGGTTTTTGTAGACGACTTCCCCTTCAAAAACAACATACTGACCGTTAAAACTAACAAATGAATGAATATCCAACTCATTTCGTAAATCCTCGAACATGAATGGAGCCCTTCCTGTAGCAATCGCCACATACACTCCTCTTTCTTTTAACTCTTTTACCGCCTGCTTAGTTGATTCAGGTAATTTTTTATCATGATCGAGAAGCGTACCATCTATATCAAAAAATACTATCTTGTCGTTTTTTTCCATCTTTACCACCTTACTCTCTTTAGACTGCGACGTTTTTGACTACTTTGTGTTTTTTTACTTTCGTTTTGTACGAAGATAAATATACACCACTGAAGATAAGAATTAAACCGATAAGCATATGTGGTGTTATTTTCTCGCCTAATAGGAGACTTCCCCATATCATTGCCGTAATTGGCACTATATAAGTAACCAAGGAAGCAAATTCCGCACTCCCTTCTTTGACCATGTAGTAATATAGAAGGTAAGCAAAACCTGATCCGAATACACCTAATCCAATGAGGGAAAAGATAGTATTCATGCCTCCTACCGCTATAAATCCAGAAGGTTGAAAAATTGCCATCATCACCCCTGAGATCATACCGGCCATAGCGAGAGTGCTAAAGGAAATCAAAGCTATCGGGATGTTCTGTAAGTACCTTTTACTGAGATGTGCGCCAAAACCATAACAGATCGTCGCCCCTAGCATCGTACCTACACCCAGTAGATTATCCTGAAACAGTTGGAACACGTTCAACTCCAACAGAACCATGATTCCAAAGAAACCAACTGCAACACCTGCCCATTGCTTTTTATCCATTTTGCTAGCAAAGATGGTAAAACCGATTAAAATGGTCCATATCGGTGTTGTTGCGTTGACGACAGACGCCAGGCTGCTACTGATTGTTGTTTCACTGACAGCAATAAGCGCCCAAGGAAGTGCATTATTAAGTAATGCAATGAAAAGGATTGGCATCAGCGGGAGCTTTCTTACCGTATGAATTTTATTTTGAATAATTAGTAATACCAGCAAAGTACCGGCCCCAAAGACACACCGCCAGAAAACGACGCCCCAAACCCCCAGGTCCACCACAAGCAATTTTATAAATAAAAAGGACATTCCCCATATCAAACTTAATGTCAATAAGGCCAAATAAAGACGCTTCATCCACTTTACCACCTTGTATTATTAGGGTATCGAAATAAAAGTTTATTCTAACCTACAGGAAGAAAGCGTTTTCTGTCAATGAAAAGTTCACATACCTCGACCTCATATTAACTCCAACAATCGCCTTATTCCCAATTAAGCATTTATATGTTAATCTGATTGTAACCATACTTGATTCTACGTACATTGTTCAGAAGTGAAAGCCATTCCTTATGTACTGAAATTTCGTATATTTACCAGCAACAATTTTATCTGTTTGAAGCATATTAACTAGTAACAAACAGATCGTACCTTGAGTACAAGGAGTGAATGCTCATGTTAAGAAGATTGAGAAAGAAAATACTGCGTAGAATGAACAATATTCTCAAACGAAAAACGATTGCTTAGTCTATTCCGTTGATGAGTCCTTCTACTTTGAAGGGCTCTTACATATTTTATCGACGATTAAATTTTACAAAGAAATCATTGGTAACTATAATAGGTATAAGCTTTTGTGCATTCTTTACATAAACATTTTCACTTTTAAATCTTTTTCCAATTGGAGAAGATAGAAAAAGCTACTTTCAGAAAAACATGAAATTTTCATTAGTATCGTATATAATATAGGTTAATAATGGCTTTTTAGCCAATGACCGGCTATATAGATATTTCTAGGAAGCATTATTCATTTACGCGTTGTCTTTTTGTAAGGAGAAAAGTAATGTAGCTTGACACAAGATAGTGGGTCGACGGACACTTCCTCGCTTTTCCCTTGCATAAAATAACTATATATACCATTCTCCACTGCTATCGCAAGAGCGTTGGATGATGGACAGTATTATTTATAAGGAGAGATAAGAATGTTATTTAAAGTGTATTACCAGGAAGACGTTGCTGAAGCACCAGTAAGAGAAAAAACGGAGTCTCTTTTTGTAGAAGCTTCTGCAGTCTTTGAGGTCCGCAGAAAACTGAAGGACAAGCCTTATAACATAGAATTCATCCAGCCTGTATCTGGGGACTTCTATGAGTATGAAAAACAATCTGAAAACTTTAAAGTATTGGAGATCTGATAGACAATGAAATTTGTAAAAAACAATCAAGCAGCAGTATTCGCTTTAGGCGGGCTGGGTGAGATCGGGAAAAACACCTATGCAGTCCAGTTCCAAGATGAAATCATCCTGATCGATGCTGGAATCAAGTTTCCTGAAGACGAACTACTGGGAATCGACTATGTTATTCCTGACTATACGTATCTTGTGAAAAACCAAGAAAAAATCAAAGGTCTTTTCGTTACTCACGGCCACGAAGACCATATCGGCGGTATCCCTTACTTGCTTCGCGAAGTGGACATTCCCGTCTACGGCGGAAAGCTTGCTCTTGGCCTAATAAAAAACAAGCTAGAAGAGCATGGTCTGCTGCGTAAAGCAAAATTAATCGAAATCCAAGAAGATGATATTATCAAGTTCCGTAAAACTTCGGTAACATTCTTCCGCACCACTCACAGTATCCCTGATTCTTACGGTGTTGTTGTAAAAACACCTCAAGGGAACATTGTACACACAGGTGACTTCAAGTTTGACTTTACTCCAGTTGGAGAGCCTGCAAACTTGACAAAAATGGCTGAAATCGGAAAAGAAGGTGTACTTTGCCTATTATCCGACAGCACAAATAGTGAAATCCCTGACTTCACAATGTCAGAGCGCCGTGTTGGAGAAAGCATCCAGGACATCTTCCGCAAAGTGGATGGTCGCGTAATTTTCGCTACCTTCGCATCCAACATCCACCGTCTGCAACAAGTGGTAGAAGCTGCTGTTGCACATGGAAGAAAAGTGGCAGTGTTTGGACGGAGCATGGAAGCTGCTATTAATATCGGCCAAGATCTTGGCTATATCCAAGCACCTAAAGACACTTTTATTGAAACAAACCAGATTAACCGGATGCCGGCAAACAAAGTCACTATCCTTTGTACCGGTAGCCAAGGAGAACCAATGGCTGCATTATCAAGAATCGCCAACGGTACTCACCGTCAAATTCAAATCATTCCTGGAGACACGGTTGTATTCTCTTCTTCCCCTATCCCAGGAAACACATTGAGTGTAAACCGTACAATCAACATGCTTTTCCGTGCAGGAGCTGATGTTATTCACGGTTCATTAAGCGACATCCATACTTCTGGTCATGGTGGTCAGCAAGAGCAAAAGCTAATGCTTCGTTTGATTAAACCTAAATACTTCATGCCAATTCACGGAGAATACCGCATGCAGATTACACACAAGCAACTTGCGATTGATTGTGGAGTACCTGATGAGAATTGCTTTATCATGGACAACGGTGAAGTCCTTGCACTGAGCGAAGATGAAGCATCCGTAGCAGGAAAAATCCCTTCTGGTAATGTCTATATTGATGGAAATGGAATTGGAGACATCGGAAATATCGTTTTGCGTGACCGCCGTATCCTTTCCGAAGAAGGCCTTGTAGTTGTGGTTGTAAGCATCAACATGAAGGATTTCCGCATTGCTTCCGGTCCGGACATCATCTCACGTGGATTCGTATACATGAGAGAATCCGGTGACCTGATCAATGATGCACAGTCCTTGATTTCCAAGCATCTTAATAAGATCATGGAACGCCGTACAACACAATGGTCTGAAATCAAGAATGAAATTACTGATACTCTAGCACCATTCTTATATGAGAAAACAAAGCGCCGTCCGATGATTCTTCCTATTATCATGGAAGTTTGATAACGGATTGAAGAACTCCCCCAACTTTTTGTTGGGGGAGTTTTTTTATGTAACTATGCGGAACAAATTGATAGCAAACTTGAAGTTATAAAGGGAATATACGTTAGTTTGTGGATGTTCGGAGGGTGATTGTAACTTTTCAAGGGATGATTGTAACTATTTGAGAGTTTATTGCAACTTTTTCAGGCGTTATTGTGACTTTTTCACCTGTCATTGTGACATTTCGGATTCCGGAAGACTGATTTGGCATTCTACTTCCTCCGCTTCAACAACGAGATAGAAAGAAAACCAGCGAAGGTCTCCCCTCACTGGTCTGGTCCTGTCCTGCTGAATTATTCTTCCACTACATTCTTTTCAAATCGTGTAATATCCGTATCTGCTCCAATTACAATCAGGATATCCCCCTGCCTGATAGCATCAGTGGCTTGAGGGGAAACAATGATGTCCCTTCCACGCTTTATGGCAACAATATTGATTCCATACTTTGCACGAATGTCCAGATCAATCAACGTGTTCCCATCAAGTCGTCTGCTAGCAACGATCTCAACAATACTATGTTCATCAGAAAGCTCCAGGTAATCCAGAACGTTATTCGAAACGATATTATGGGCAATACGCCTTCCCATGTCACGCTCAGGATGGACCACTTGATCTGCACCAATTCGGCTCAATACCTTTTCATGATAATCATTGGTTGCCTTGACCGTAATATGTTTAACTCCTAGTTCTTTCAATATCAAGGTGGTTAAGATACTCGCCTGAATATTATCTCCGATAGCAACAATCACATGATCAAAATTACGGATACCGATACTCTTCAGAACGGCCTCATCTGTTGTATCCCCCACCACTGCATGCGATGCGATATTGGCGAACTGATTCACTTTTTCTTCATCGTTATCAATCGCGAGGACCTCTACTCCCTCATCACTTAATGCTTTTACCATGCTTCCCCCAAAACGTCCCAATCCGATAACGGCAAACTCTTTTTTCTTCAAAGTTGTTTCCCCCATTTACTTGATATGTATAGTTAATATTGTACCATAATCAACAATTATCTTGATTTTAAAATGATTTTGCACTTGAATATTTTCAGAAAATTATTGATTACATTCTTAAAAAGGTGTAAAATTACACATATAATATAAAAAGGAGCATTTGGCACCCTATGATGAATCAAGACGAAGTTATCACTCTAATATCAAATAAACTCAAACTAATCCGAACGGAATATAACTACACACAAGACAGAATGGCGGAAGTTTTGGGGATCTCTAAGAAAACTTTAGTACAAATCGAAAAAGGCCGCACTACAGCCGGCTGGACAGTCTGTGCTGCAACATGTGCCTTATTCCGTGAAAGCCACGTATTATCCTCTGTGCTTGGTGCTGACCCATTAGAAGTTATCGAAACAATTGCTCACGAGAAAATAGATGCACCAAAAGATAAGACAATGGGCGGAAAAGTCTGGTGGAAAGAGGTACAAGTGCAAGGGGCATTCCGCCTTCAGCAAAATGTCATCAGCCAGCATTATCGAATTCTGGATGCAAATGATTATCGGTGGTATAGCTCTTTTGAAAAAGAGGACGCGGTACACAGGTTGCACGAGCTATCAGCACAAAAGAAAGGAGATTGAGTTAATGGATGTCAATATTGTCCTTTTGATTGCTGTTCTCTGCCCTATTTTTCTGGCTGCTTGTTATATTACTGAGAAGATTGAGTATCGCTGATCAAATATCTATAGTGACGACTCTGGTTATTGCAAAAATCTCATTATAAAGCCACTTTTATTACATATACTTCCATAAACAAAGGAGCTCTTGTGGAAATATATGGATTGTCGATCATTTGAAGTGATTTATTGAATAATTGGAGAGGTTTATTGCATACTTTGCCCACTTTATTGTATACTTTCCTCCGTTAATTGACTAATTCCCATTTTGAGCATTCTGACGACCACTATTAAGCAATTTCGCACATTATTCAATACACAAAAAGACATCGGCCAACAAACCGATGTCTTCTTTTATTCTTAGCTTACATCCTGCATCGTAAACTGCGCTTTAACTAAGTGGTAATAGATACCGCCGTGTTCCATCAGCTTATCATGATTGCCTTGCTCCATGATATTTCCATGATCAAGGACAATGATGTTATCTGCTTCCCGGATAGTGGATAAACGGTGAGCGATAATGATAGCTGTACGACCTCTCAACAACTGTTTAAGAGCCGTCTGGATCTTCACTTCGGTTTCTGTATCAATACTGGCAGTCGCTTCATCTAAAATAATAATGCTAGGGTCTGCAAGCAAGGCACGTGCAAAGGAAATTAATTGTCTTTCTCCGACAGAAAGGACATTACCCCTCTCCTCTACCTCTGTTTCATATCCATTTTTCAAACGCTCGATGAACTCGTTTGCGCCAACAGCCTCGGCAGCTGCCCTTACCTCTTCATCTGTCGCAGTTGGACGTCCGAAACGTATATTATCATTGATGGTTCCAGAAAAAATGAAAGTATCCTGCAAAACCACACTGATTTGAGAACGCAAGCTTTGAAGAGAGATGTCACGGATGTTATGTCCGTCAATCTTCACTTCTCCTCCTGTTGCATCATAGAAACGTGAAATCAAGTTGGCGATGGTCGTCTTACCAGATCCCGTATGACCAACCAAGGCCACCGTCTGACCTGCTTCCATTTTCAGAGAGATACGGTTTAGTGCTGTTCGGTTACTGTCATAAGAGAACTCCACATTCTTGAACTCGATTTCCCCGCGAATGGTATCCAATTGAATGGCATCATCTTTCTCATCCACAATTGGCTTCTCATCCAAAAATTCAAAAATACGTTCAGATGAAGCCATCCCGACAAGCAACATATTATAGAGCTGTCCTAGCCTTGATATCGGCTCCCAGAACATTCCTAAGTAAAATGCGAAGGAAATGAACACTCCGACAGTTAACGTGCTAGTGCCGCCTGTCAAACTTTGCTGTATGAGGTAAGCGCCGTACCAGATAAGGATGGCGGTACCAACTGCGTTTGTCATTTCAACAAAAGGACGGAAGATAGCATTTTGTCTAGTTGCATTTTTCCAGGATTCAAAGTTTTCCGTATTGATGCGGTCAAAGAATCCCATGTTCTCTCTTTCTTGTGTAAAAGATTGTGTGACACGAACACCTTGAATGCTTTCATTTAAGTGAGAGTTCAGCATCGATTGCTTTATACGAACATCCTGCCATGCCCTTCTGATTTTCCTGCGTAAACTTGTGGAAATGAAGAACATGATAGGCAAGATAATTAATATTGCAGTTGCCAATTCCGGACTTAACGTAAATAAGATAACCACAATACCAATTAGTAAGATAAAGTCCATAAGCAGATTGATAACACCGTTTGTGAACAATTCTTGCAAGGAGTTAATATCATTCATGATTCGTACAAGGATGGACCCGGCGGAACGTTGATCGAAAAACCGGTGTGATAGCCCTTGAACATGTGTAAATAAATGCTTTCTTAAATCATAAATGACATTCTGTCCAAGCATGTTCATCCAGCGTATCCTTAAAGCGTTCGCCACGTAGGATACAACATATAATACCGAAACAATGACTGCTAATTGTACAAGCATATCCATATCTTTTTGCTTAATGGCAACATCATATAAGTACTTACCAATGATGATTGGAATAGCTAACCTTACTGCTGTTGCAATTAACATCGTAATAATAGCTAACGGCAGTAATGTTTTGGAATAGGGTTTCATATAAGAGAACAGCCGCCACATCTGTTGCCAGTTGAAAGGCTTTTCAATTGCATTATCTGTAGAATAATAGAATCTTTTTTTCACATTATCGTTCAATTCAATTTTTTGTTTCTTACGCATTCTGTTTCACCTGCCTTCAGTTAGTCTGAGCTTCCAAAACCGTTTTTTGGTCCTTGTATTGGATATCATAGATTCTACGATATGCCCCATTCTTTTGGACAAGCTCGTCATGGGTACCGCGCTCCACCACTTTCCCTTCCTCTAACACGAGAATTTCATCCGCGTGTTTAAGTGAGGAAATACGGTGTGCAATGATAAAGGTTGTTCTGCCAGCTAAAGCCGCCTTTAATTCTCTTTGTATATTAAACTCTGTCTGCATATCTACCGCACTTGTCGCATCATCCAACACTAAGATGCTTGGATCAAGAATTAACGCACGCGCAATGGCGATACGTTGTTTCTGTCCGCCTGAAAGACCCATTCCCCGTTCCCCGAGCATCGTATCATACCCATTAGGAAGTTCCATGATAAATTCGTGGGCCTGCGCCATTTTTGCAGCCCGAACGATTTCTTCCATAGAAGCATTCGGTCGGCCATATGCGATATTCGATTTAATAGAAGAGGAGAATAAGAAGGATTCCTGTAGTACAAAACCAATTTGGTTTCGAAGAGAATACAGGGAGTATTTATTGACTTCTTCTCCATCAATTAAAATACAGCCGGACTGCGGCTCATAAAACCTTGTGATAAGTTGTGTGATACTTGTTTTTCCAGAGCCTGTCGCTCCGATCAATCCTATTTGTTTACCAGGAGGTGCGTCAAAAGATACATTTTCAAGCGCTGTTTTATCCTCGTTCGGATAACGAAATGTTACATCCTCAAATGTGACATGCCCGTTTAACTTCGGTACATCCTTTGCATCCGAAGCGTCTTGAATATCTTCTTCCGCTTCTAAAATCTCCAATAATCGTTCCCCGGAAGCTTTCGCTTGAGAGAACTGATTGATGACAAACCCCAAGTTTGCGATCGGCCAAACAATATACCAGACCAAGCTGAAAAATGCTACAAGTGCACCCTCTGTTATTTGTCCTTCAATTACTAAATAACCTCCAAAAGCAAGAAGTCCTACCACACAGGCATTCCCAATGAACTCCATTAACGGAAAGAACTTAGCCCAAACATTTGAAGTGGAAATATATTTATCCTTGTAGTCCACATTAGAATCATTGAATTTATTGATTTGGTAACCTTCACGAGATAAAGATTTTACCGTGTTGATTCCGCTGATATTCTCTTGTACATTCGTATTCAATTTACCGAAAGACTTACGAATTCCACGGAATGCAGGGTGAACCCTTTTATCAAAGCGATATGTGACAAATGCCAGAAATGGCATAGCCAACAATGTGACAAAGGTTAATGCCACTGAATAATAGAACATTAAACCTAAACTGATGGTAACGAGTAGAACAAACCTAATCAGTTCGGCAAATCCGAATGATAGGAAAAATCGAAACCCTTCAACATCTGCCGTCAACCTTGACATCAAATCCCCTGTTTTCGCATTGTCATAATAGCGAAACGGAAGAAATTGAAGTTTTTCATACAATTCGTTTCGAAGGCGATAAACAGAACGAATTCCGAAGAGGTCACCCAAGAATTGATTGAAATAAGTGAATAACCCCTTTAGTGCCATGATTCCAATGAAGCCAAGTGCAATATATGGTACATATTGGAATTGTTGTTTTTCAATTACTTCATCAATCGTCACCTGCAAAATGACTGGATAGATGACAGTAATCATTGTTACCAATAGCAAAAAGATCAATGATATATAGAAATTTCTGCGATATGGCCAGTAAAACTCTTTCAGCTTCTTAAAAGTCTCCACATGTATTCCCTCCTTTTGTTTACTCATGCTGGAAAATATAAGATAGTATCTAATATATCGAGTTTCGAAATATTTATCCAGTCTTTTTTGGAAAAATTTAAATTATTTATAATATTATTTTATTTGGTCTTGCTGGTCATTGTAAGTGACACGAAGACGGAAGTTTACTACATCTTTAGACGGAGAAAACGAACAACCTTAGAGGATATGATAGAAGAGATACGGATAGACCTACTTGTTTTACCTCAAAAAAGAGGATTACCCAAGAAAGGCAATCCTCTGAACTAATCTTAAACCTTATTTCTCCATTTCACCCAAAACTCGATTTACACGCTTCTCAAGCATCTTCATTCCACTTCCGCCAGCCTGGAAGTGACGAAGATTACCCTCTGCGTCAAAAACATAATAGGCAGGTACATATTGATTTTCAAATGCATCTGTCAGTTTATGTTCACTATCCACAAAGATAGGCTGCGAGATATCATGCTCACTCGCCGTCTTTTTGATGGAATCAAGATTCAAGTCGTCTTCTGAGCGTGGCATGTGAACAGCAATCACATTCAACTTGTCTTTGTAATTATCACGGAACTCATTCACTTGCGGCATCGCTTCTTTACATAGGTGGCAACTGACTGACCAGAAATGAATGAGCGTCGGCTTCTCGCCAATCAAGTCCTCTTTACTTACCTGTCCGTTTAACCATTCTGTCGCGCCTGTCAATTCAGGCATGGGGGAGCGTAATTTCATCCATTAAAACCTCCTACAATTTATGTATGTAGTGCAAAGAAAAGGCCTAACGAAAACGTTAGACCTTATTCTTGGTTGCATCAAATTATAATGTAGCTTGTCCAGGCTTCCAGTTAGCTGGGCAAAGTCCACCAGTTTGCAATGCTTGAAGCACACGAAGTGTTTCTTCTACATCACGGCCGATGTTGTTGTGGAATACTGTTTGGTATTGTAGTTCGCCTTCTGGGCTGATGATGTATAAGCCACGTAGCGCGATACCTTCGTCTTCGATAAGTACGCCGTAGTCGCGAGAAACAACGTGGTTAGTGTCAGCAGCTAAAGGATATCTTAACTCGCCAAGACCATTGTCTTTGCGGTCTGTATTAATCCATGCTAAGTGAGTGTGGATAGTATCAGTAGATACTCCAATGATTTCTGCATCTAAGTCTTCGAACTCATCATAACGATCAGACATTGCAGTGATTTCAGTCGGGCAAACGAAAGTGAAATCCATTGGGTAGAAGAAAAGAACTGTCCACTTATCGTTTTTCATATTTTCTTCTAAGCTTACTTTTCCAAATTCTTTGTTTGGTAAAACAGCGTCCATTTCAAAACGTGGAGCTTGTTTACCTACCATGCGTTCTGCCATTTGTAAATCCCTCCAAGTTGTAATTTCAAATGAGAATGTAAGTTACAAATTCTCATTTAGTTATTTAGTCAACATCAACTATTATAAATCATACTTTATTTTTAGTCAATGTTAAATGATAATTAATTTAATGTAGAGCGATGGAAATAATTACGAAATTACTTGTTCCATTTTCACCTTGTTGGTATTCCCTTTCTCCATATGATTTAACCCGTCCAGATAAATGGGAATTTTTTCTCCAGTTTCTATAGTAACATTCTTTTCATTGGGAATAAAACAATAAGCATCATGTAATATGCGGACCGTTGAATTATTTGGTTTTCTTTTGTCAATCCTTTATAATGCCATATTAGGACTACATATACAGATTAGAAGGGAGTTCGTTTTAATGGTATTGGATATAACAAATATTGATCTTTATACAATTCTAACAGCGATAGGAATTATCTTTCTAAAGTTCCTTGTCATTATCATTGTATATGCGATTGTAAAGTCGCTAGGGACCAAAATCATTTCACGCCTCTTTGAGAGAGCGACAAAAAGACAAGGGTTAACACTAGGCCGAGCAAAAACATTGGAAAAGTTGACTATTAATATCTTTACATATTCCTTGATTTTCTTCTTGGTCATCATGGTGCTGGAAAATGTTTTTGACGTTCGTACTACAGCGATATTGGCTGGTGCTGGAATTGTCGGCCTTGCCATCGGTTTCGGTGCACAAGGAATTGTGAGCGATGTCGTAACCGGGTTCTTTCTATTATTAGAAAAGCAGGTCGATGTGGATGATTATGTCACAACTGCAGGTTTTTCAGGAATTGTAGAGGAAGTTGGCTTACGTACGACAAAAATCCGAGATTTTGATGGGTCCCTACATTATGTTCCAAATCGCGAAATTTCCAATCTGACTAACCATTCCAGAGGAAATATGCGCGCGCTTATTGATATTGGGATTTCTTATGATGATAATATTGATTTTGCTATTCAAGTCATGCAAAACGTTTGCGACCAGGTTGCAGCGGAAGATGAAACAATCATTGAAGGTCCTAATGTAGTAGGTGTTCAAGGTCTTGGTGATTCGGATGTAGTTATCCGCATCATAGGCAAAACGGAAAACATGCAACAATGGGCAGTGGAGCGTAAGTTGCGCAAAGCACTTAAAGAGGCACTTGATGCAAATGGAATCGATATCCCATTTCCACATCAGGTCTATATTGAGAAGAAAGATTAAATTGTTTTTAAAAGTCCAGAGTAAACGCTCTGGACTTTTTTGTTTGCAACAAAAAAGAGCCATCTCGGCTCTTCTTTAATGGTTGATTCTGCTTTCCACCTGTTGACAAATCTGATCAGCTGTCATCCCACTGGCTTCAATCACAGAACCAGCCGTGACACTATTGGAGATACCCATTACATTATTGTCTATTCCCGTAACCACACAGCAATCGCAGCCCTTGGCATCGTTTTCGTTCGTCAATTGAACAACATCGTAGCCTTTTTGCTGTAAAGCTTCTTGAACATCTGTCAAGGATTGTTCTACACCGATTTTTGGCATATGTAATCCACCTCCTCTTCTTTAATGTGGCTTAAATTCGCCAAATTATACGGAGGAGAAGATGGATTCTTTTAGTTGGCTTTAAAATTAATATAGGAAATAATGGTACTGATGGCCACTCCAATAGCATCTTCGTTGGGATTCAACTTCGAATGATGAAGTCCATAAGGTGACTCTGCTCCAAGCCAGAACATAAATCCGGGAATGTTTTGGATCATATACCCGTAATCTTCGCCAGTCATGGCCTCTTTGCACTCCACAACGTTTACATTCGTATTTTCCCCGACGTACTGCATGAACTCCTCCGTAAGCGAAGGATCATTATCTACTTGATGGTACATGCTGCCGTAATCGATGGATGTTTGACAGTTATAACCCACCTCTACCCCATGGACAAGTGCTTCGATTCGCTCTTTAACTTTTTTCATACTTTCTACAGAAAGCGTGCGGATCGTTCCTTCCAACCGTGCACGTTCCGCTATGATATTTTGAACGGTCCCACCAGTTATTTTCCCAACGGTAATCACCGCACTGTCAAGCGGATCCACATTACGGGCGATTACCGTTTGCAATTGCGTTACAAGGGAGCATGCGGCAACCACCATATCATTCGTCTGGTGCGGATAGGCAGCATGACCGCCACGACCTTTTAGATCAATGAACAGTTCGGATGTATTGGCAAAAAGAAGACCCGCCTTAGTGGCAATCGTACCAACTGGATATTCAGGTGCAATATGGAGAGCCACAATCATATCTGGCTTCCATGCTTTAAAGATATCCGATTGAATCATCGGCAAAGCCCCGCCTGGTCCCTCTTCCGCCGGTTGAAACATGAACAATAGGTTATCTTTTGGTGGATGTTGAGAAAAATGCGTCAGTATCCCCAATGCGATACTCATATGCATATCATGTCCACACGCATGCATCATTCCCTCATGCAGAGAATGAAAGGACAAATCTGTTTCCTCCGTTATAGGCAACCCATCTATATCCGCTCTGTAACCAATGGTTTTGGACGGACTGGTCCCCTGAACTTTTACAAAAATTCCAGTTTCCCATGTTCTAACTTGTATATGGTCCTGAGGAAGGTTCTGTATATAATGCAGCAAATACCCTTGTGTTTTTGTTTCTTGAAATCCCTTTTCTGGAATTTGATGAAGATCTCTTCTTATTTGAATAAAGGGATTAAGCAAATTTGACACGATACTTCCTCTCTTTCTTTAAGAAAAAGACGTGGAGTAAAGCACCCACGCCTTTTTCTTTTCATCTTTATTATAATTGACGAAGTTCTTGTTTGATTTCAGTTTTGGATTTAGTCTTTTCATCTATATCTTTAATCTTCCTAGCAGGTGTTCCAGCTACCACAGTGTATGGTGCTACATCATCAATAACGATGGCTCCTGCCGCAACAACAGCGCCTTTTCCAACAGTTACACCTTCAAGCACGACCGCATTTGCACCAATTACCACGTCGTCTTCAATAACAACCGGCTTTGCAGAAGGCGGCTCGATAACTCCAGCAAGTACAGTTCCGGCTCCTATGTGACAGTTCTTTCCGACTGTAGCGCGTCCACCAAGTACTACGTTCATGTCAATCATTGTTCCTTCTCCAACTACGGAACCGATATTGATGGAAGCACCCATCATGATGACAGCATTATCTCCTATTTCCACTTGATCACGGATGATAGCGCCAGGCTCAATACGAGCTTTTACGCCTTTCATATCAAGAAGTGGAATCGCAGAGTTACGACGATCGTTTTCCACTACGTAATCTTCAATTTTCGCTTCGTTTTCTTTCAGTGCCGCTTCAATTTCAGCCCACTCACCGAATACCACTCCGCTATTGCCATTTAAGAACGTTTTAGAAGAAGCACCAAAGTTGATTCCTTCTACATCACCTTTCACATAAACCTTTACAGGTGTAGATTTTGTACTGTTTTGAATAAAAGAGATAATCTCGTTTGCATCCATCATTTTCATTATGTAATTCCTCCTAAAACAATAAGTCTTTATCCCTTTACTCTATCAAACAAAGAAAAGTGTGACAAGTAAAAAAATTTCTCACTTGTTTCCATAGAAAAAGAGAGACTGCTTAAGCCTCTCTTTTTTGTACCATTCTATCATTCGTCCTTGCAATAAATTGGACAATGATGACTCCCGCTATAAAAGTTAGTACGCAAACCACATTTACGAGCATACTCGACGAAAACCCCTCGTACACCACTGCAGTGGATCCCATCACAAGCCCGATAATCGCAGCAAAGGTCATTTTAGGATAATGGTGAAGTACATACTTTATCACTTTACTTGAAATGATAAATCCGATGGCAACACCGGCTCCAATAACAAGGATGATGGGTAAATTCAACCCCTTCAATGCGGCAATGGCTGTAGTGTAATATCCTAAGATTAGCAGTACAAGCGATCCGCTTATCCCTGGTAACAACATGCTCATACTTGCCAACCATCCAGCAAGAAACAGACTGATGGCTGAACTAAGTGTTAACGTCTCAATAACCGGCCTTGTTGACTCTTGCAAAAATGCCATGGATGCCACTAAAACCAGGGGAATAATCATTGCAATATAGTGACGCGAGGTAAATGTTTCTTTCATATTGGACTGTTTAGCCAATAAAGGCAACACCCCAATAATCAACCCCAAAAATAAGAAATGAGTTGGCTCTGGATATGTTTTCAATAAATAATCAAGGATATGACTGAAAAGAAGCAAGGCCGTTACTACCCCAATTCCCAATGGGATCAGGAACTTCAAATGCTTGGCCCAGTCTTTGCTGAAAAAACCGCTAATTGCTTCAATCAACCGATCATAAATCCCTAGGATAAAAGCAATGGTTCCACCGCTCACACCCGGGACAACATCACAAATCCCCATTAAAATACCACGATAAATATTCTTCCATTCCATATACAATCGTTCCACCTTAATCTTCAGTCTAGTTTCTCAAGTTTATATATTACTACTACTTGGGGGGATAATCCAATGAAATCTATTTTCTCATTCTTGGATATTGGCTGCTTGGTATTCTGTAACGATATCAATGAACGCTTGCACTTGCTTCAGATTAAATGCTGACTCATATCCAATAAGCCAAGTATCACGATGTAATTTGGAAACTTCATCTTCTTCAAGCGGTATTTTTTTTATGTTGTCGTAATCATCTTGTAAGGTAATGGATGGCAGGATCGCATACCCGATTCCGTTTAGAGCCATCTGTTTACATGTTTCAATTTGGTCCACCACTATTGTCCGTTTGGGAGGTGACTGAAACTTCTTGTGCCACCATACCTGGATATCTTGATAGTATGTAGAATCACTTTTGAACTGAATAAATGGCCGCTCTGTATACTCAAGCTCCGAAAGCTCTTCAATTTCGGTATCCACTAAATACAAGTTATCCTTTAGAAGATGTTTCTTTACACCCTTCCATTCAGGATTCCCTCGGATAATCCCCACATGCACCTCATCTTCATACAAACTTTTCACAATATCACTGCTCCACCCTGTAACAAGAGAAACTTTCGCGTTGGGATATTTTTGAATGAATCTTTTAAGAACCTTTGGCAACCAATACTGACCAATGATGGTCGCCACTGCAATCTTCAGCGTCCCATACACTTCTTTATCAAGGGATGTAATTTCCTCTCTTACTTTTGCATCCTTGGACAACACCTCTTCTGCAAACTCCACTATCTTCTCCCCGGCAGGTGTAATGAGCAACCCTTTTTGTGTTCGGATGAAAATCTTAGTATTCCAGACTTTTTCAATAGATTGCAGCCTCTGGGAAAGCGCGGGCTGTGAGACGAATAGTCGTTCTGCCGCTTTTCTCATGTTCTTTTCTTTGGCCAGGACGGCCAGGATTTGAAATTCCGATGTATTCATACTATAACCTCGATATAAGTTTTTCTTATAGTATATCTTAATTTTTATGTAATTTCATTATGACTTCAACCGTCATACAATAAAGCAGAAAGGAAAAAATGGGAGAAAGAGGGCGGAAGTAATGGAAATACCTTTTTATTATCTTATATTGATAGGATTTATTGCAACATTCATCGGGACCTTCGGTGGAGGCGGAGGCCTGATCAACCTGCCATCCATGTTGCTGCTTGGAGTCCCGATCCACACTGCCATCGCCGCCAATAAATTCTCCAATACATTCAGTTCGTTCTCAAGCTTTTATACACTATGGAAAAGGAAAGAGGTTCGGTTAAAACTCGGTTTATCTATTTTACCTTATACCATCATAGGTGGAATACTTGGTGCTTTACTTGCCTCGTTTTTATCAGAGGATATCCTTCTGATAGTGGCTTTAGTACTGTTAATGGCAGCCACTGCACTTAATATTTTAAAGTCCCGGCTTCATTCCCAGAAAAGTGACGATACTCCTCCACAACTCTTTTATCCGACCTATATCGGCATCGGGGCATTCGACGGCTTATTTGGCCCCGGGCAAGCCACCCTACTTATGCATTCTTTTCTAAATGCAGGATACTCTTTTCTCACAAGTATCGGGCTTACAAGGCTTCAAACTTTTTCTAGCTGTTTGGTGTCATTTATCGTGTATTTTTCCTTGGGGCATTTTGATTGGAGGGTAGGTTTAGCCCTTGGTGCCGGGTCCTTATTGGGGGCTCAGACAGCAGTAAGGCTTGCGAACAGGCTCGCATTCCTTCCATGGCAAAAGATACTTAGTGTTTTTTCCATTTTTCTTATAGGCTACTTGATTGTAAAAATATTCATGTGAAAATTGCTCAAGTGAAAAATAATATAAGCAAAACCCGGCACATTCATGGTCTACATTACGAGTGCCGGGTTTTGTTTTATTCTTTTTTAGGTAAAAGTAAAATCAACAGAAAGCTTATGACAGCAAAGCCTGCAACTACCAAATAAACGGTCTGCAGTGCTGAGGTCAGTCCATCCTGCAGTAAGATTCTCATGGAATCAGATAATTGATTTCGTTGCTCTTCGTTCAATAACAGAGTCGTCGAATCTAGAGAAAACTGATCCAACGCTCCATTTTCCCGTAAATGCTCCTGGATACGCGAATTCAATATTCCACCCAAGAGAGCTGCTCCAATCGTGCTTCCAAGCGTTCTCATAAACATATTGGAAGCCGTTGCCACCCCGCGTTTTTCCCACGGGACATTACTCTGAATAGAAACGATAAATGCAGTTGTCGAAAACCCCATCCCTACTCCAATCATAAACGACCCAAATGCCGCCCAAACTGGTCCATCATCCGGACTGAGCGTCATAAAAATGATGCTCCCCAGAATAAGCGCAACTCCCCCAATAATGGATGTAGTCCTAAAACCAATTTTCAACAATAACCTTCCCGCTATCATGGCGGCAATTGGCCACCCGATGGACATGGTTGTAAGGGTAAAGCCTGCGACAATAGGAGGTCGCTCCATTACCCCCTGAACAAAAGCAGGTAAGAAGCTCGAAATACCAATCAGCATGACCCCTGTTGTCAAAGAAGTTGTATTGGCAATAAGGATGGATCTCTCTTTCCAAATATCAAACGGCATCATCGGATCCTTCGCTCTTCTCTCCTGAAAAACAAACAAAATGAAGGTCATGGCAGATAGGGCGATAAGAGCAAGCACTGGACCTGAAGTCCATGCCCATCTCACCCCTCCTTCCACCATTACTAACATAAACGAGCTGACAGATACAAAAAGGAGCCCTGCACCCGCGTAATCAATAGAGTGCTTTTTCTTCTCCACTCCCTCATGAAGAAATAGATATAAACCTATGATTGCCAATATTCCCAATGGGATGTTCACCCAGAATACAAATCTCCAGCTGACATATTGAACGAGTACTCCTCCAATTGCAGGTCCTAGAATGGCTGAAATCCCCCATACGCTTGATAAGTAGCCTTGGATTTTTGCTCTTTCTTCCTTCGTGTACATATCTCCTACAATCGTGGAGGCAATAGGCATGACCGCCCCTGCTCCAAATCCCTGGATAAAGCGGAAAACTATCAGCATCTCAATGGATGTAGCCATTCCACATAACAAAGAACCTATTAGGAATACGACAATACCGAAAATAAGAATGGGCTTCCTTCCAAATAGATCTGAGAGCTTACCATAAATCAACACAGTCACGGCATTCATTAACAGATAAGACGAGAATACCCAGCTGTATAAGGAGAAACCTCCTAAATCTGCCGCAATGGCTGGCATCGCTGTGGATACAATCGTAGCTTCAATAGCAGCCATGAACATGGCAAGCATGATTGCCGCCAATACGAAGGGCCTTTTTGTTTTATTTGGAGAGGCTTGTTCAATTTGCTGCCTCTCCAGTGTTGCTGTTCCCATGTCTTCCCCTTCTCTCTTTTTATCTTTGGATGTGATTTTACGAGAAGAATCATTCTTCAAGTCAACTATTTCGTGCCTCTATGTAAATTGTACCTTTTCACAAACTTAATGCAACCTTTAGCTTTAAAGGGCATGAAAAAAAGACCTTACATTTCAAGGTCTTATTCTTTACTATTCTTTTGAAAATGCGTATGCAAACGGTCTAGAATGGTTCTTCTAGTCAATATTCCTTCAAACACATTCTCCTCGTCTTGAACGCAGACAAATGGGTGATCCACCAATAATTCCAATCCATTTTCAACGGTGTCATTGACATTGAGACACGGAAGTTCTTTATTCATAACGTCTTCCACTACCATGTGCTCCAATTTGTCAAACTCTATTCTTTCCAAGCCCAATATGGAATCCATAATATGAGTTGTACTGACCAGACCATGCAATCTATACTTTGGATCTAAGACCGGCACTGCTGTATATCCCGTTTTTGTAAGAACCAACAATGCATGTTCCAGATTATTTTTGACCTGTACATGTGCCACCCGTTCTGCAGGAATAATTAAATCTTTTATCGTTGCTCCTAAAACCTTACCACTTTGGAGGCTGATCATAAATGTTCTTCCTCTCTTTATTTACTCTCTATTACTATATGCTGAATCATGTAATTGACCAATATCATTGTAGCATACATTGAACTTGGACTCGAATTTTAACCTAGAAAAAGTTCTCGTCTTTCTTCGACATGTTGGGTTTTTCACTATCTTAAAGGCCTAGTCTATCGTCCCCGCCCAGCCTACCTTAGGTTTTCTCCATAAGGAAAACCGGGCAAGAAACCGCCCGGTCCTTTAAAGCTAAAAATTTCAGTTGTTTAGTAATTGCCGCTGTTCCTTTCCGCAAATGGCTGCGCTTTCCGCGGGGCGACAATCTTGAGCCTCCTCGTTTCACTGCGGGGTCTCAAGATTGTCGCTACTCCCCCGCTGGAGTCTTCGCCATTTGCTCCAATCCACAGCTAGAAATTACGAAAGCAAAAAGTAAATGCTTTTTTTAGATTGATCAATTTAATGTTTTCGTTTACCTTTTGATGAATGAAGTCACCTTGGTGATTGTAGTGGAAGGCGCGCAGACGCCCGCGGGAGGAAGGGACAGGTGAGACCCCGCACCGGAGGGAGGAGGCTCACGGACCGCCCGCAGGCAAGCGAAGCGCCTGGAACGGAAATCAACAGAATTATATACGTATTCCTTTTAAAAAACTGCCCCAATGAGGCAGTTTCGAGTAGTAAATACATTATGAGATTTTATCGTATAATTCTATAAGTTGCTGATAGGTCTTTGTTTCCAGCTTCTTTTCCCCTATCTCTATATCATTTATTTCACTAATCACCAATTCCTTGGCAACATCTGTTGATATCAATAAGGTTAACAGCAGTTCTTTTTCCTCCTGAGTTAAAGTTACCATTGCTCCTTTACAACTCCTTTCCATGAAAAGCTTTACTTTGTATAACGGTTTGCATAACAGAAGGCTGTGTATGCATCCGGCTTTATTTTGGCATCCAGACCCATGGCCGTAATCCTGCCTGTCATTTCTTGGATGAAATCCTTGGTAGCACCTTTCTGTCCTATGTCCAAGTGTATTTCAAAATGAAAATCCGCTCCGTGCTCCAAGTGGGGCAATAAAAGGTTTTGGATCTTTTCCAGCTTCTCCAATGTAAATAGCATCGCAATTTCCTGACTTAACGCAGTTTCAAGTGATATCTTTTCATGAAGGCTTCTTATGGCCCTTTTGACGATATACGGTCTTACGCATCCCCAAGCACCTTTTCCCACTCTATGAAGATGAACAGCTGTCATAAATTTTGTTTCCCGTTGATGAACATGTGAATCGGTTCCGATAGATAGTAAGTAAGGTGCTCTCACATCTTTTTGGATAAACAAAAGGATTTTTTCATAAGCTTGTTCAAAAGTAAGGTAGCCGTGGGTAATATTTATAAACTTAGTGGGGTTATCCATTTATCCACTTCCTTTTCCGTACTTCCCTTATACTTATATGTTCCTTTCTCCAAAAAAATTAATGTTTTCTTCTGTTGATATAGGGTTGAATGACAAATGTATCTACATTATGGTCGCGATTCTTAGTGATTTATACCTTTAAAAAAGGAATTTTGCCCATAAAAAAACCAAGCTGAGTTCAGCCTGGTTATCCTTTACTTGTTTGGATTTGAGATTTTGAATAGGCGCAATGTGGACATCGATACATGACATTTTGATTGGAATGTGCGGTTAGCACTTTATCCATCGCTTCATCCTTGTTGCATTTAGGACAATGAACAGTTGGTATCATATAAACCACTCCTATTTATAAATGTCTTTGAAACTCTTCCTTGGTGATAAATATATCTTCCTTATCTATGGCTGTCGGATTTGCAAGAACCAGTCCGATATTAGTGGAAGATGCCTTATCATCCACTATAGTAAAGGGGATGTTGTGCTCATTCGCAATGCGAATATATTTGGAAAGGTGCATGTAATCCAAATCCCCGTCCAGATACAATCGTGAAGAAGGATACCTTTTCATCAAATCCCCAATTGGCTTATACGGCTTTGGCTGGATTACTTGGCCATTTGATAAAGCCAGAATAATTCGCTCACGTAACTGGGAAAGATATTCTTTTCTCTCACTTGGCTTAGTTTCCGGTGTTCCCTTCAGGCCTCTATCTATATAATCATCAATATTTTTACCCATTTACCTCTTCCTCCCCAAATGGAAATAACAGGTTATCCTGCTTTTCTTAGTGGATCAGATCAAAAATTTCAATGGCAATCATATCAATATTGTCAAATTGAAATGTTTTAGGGTTTTCCCCTTTTAGGAAAACTTCCAATTCATATGTATTGGTTTTATCGAAGAACTTAACACTGCAAACCTTTTCTCCATTCACTTCAAAAAAGCGTTGTGCTGGCTCATTCCCTGCTTCCGATGTTTCTTTTAAATCATTTAGTCTTTTTACAATCCCTACTAATAGTGACATGTAACAACTCTCCTTCTATTCCTTCCTACCTATATCATTCACCTTGTTATGTAAGGCCATTCGTATTTTTGTACAAAACCTTCTAAATATCCGGTAAAATAAAGATAGGAATACATTTATAATAGTGTTCGAACATAACTTCTCTTTTATTGTAGTCTAAAATGACAAATAAAACATGCGAAGTTGTGAATTTTTTCTTACGAGGAGCTGAATTCATGAATATAACCGTCTACACCCAGCCGGACTGTCCGCCTTGTCAGGTGGTCAAGCAATTCTTAACTCACCATAATATCTCTTATAAAATAATTGATATAACAGAAGACCTTGAAGCGAGAGATTATTTAGTGCATGAATTACAGTCATTTTCCACTCCTACTGTAACAGTGAATGAGCATGTTGTAAAAGGTTTTGACCTCCAACAGCTTCAGCAGCTTATAGGCATTGAGGAATAACGGTCCATCGCTCCATTTGCAAGAGAATACATCATACCATTAATTTGTCCGGGGATGAAAGCTTTTTTATCTTTCCAATCCAAAAAAAAGAGCGAATGCGCTCTTTTTTTTTAGGTTTTCATTCAAATATAGTTTACCTAGTTGCCACAAAAGACAGGTAGTGCCTTTCATGAATTATTTGCGCCGCCTTCAGCGGAGCGTTAAAGTAATAGGAATGGTGATTAAACGGGTTATGAATAAACCCGAAAGAATAAATTCCAGACAAGATCTCTTGAAATTTTTCCTCTCTCGATTCCTCGTTATTATTTTGATTGATGCTTACATTTTCTACCATAAAATCGGGTTCTTCATATTCAAAACCCCACTCTACCACTTTCCAACTTGATTCATCTTGCATTAATTTTACATATTCGTAATGATCATCATAAAGACTAGGCATATCCGTTTCTGAAGAGAAAAACTCATATACAGTAAGAATTCCCTCTTCCTCTTCTACAACCATTGTTTCATCCATGTAAGAAAAGAATGGAATATAGTAGGCCGGAAAGTCTGTCCCGTAAGTAATGTATCCTTCCTTCTCTTCAAAAAGATGTTCCGCTAGGAAATTTTCTTGATACTCTTTTGTGAAATACGGGTTTAATATCGCTTCAATTTCCTCCAATGTATGATGACTCTCGCCTAGAGAAAGCTGAGACTGAAACGCTTCTTTCAGGAATGCAAATACTTCGTGGTCTGCAGGTGGCTGTTCAGCAGAGGCTGTACTCGATCCGATAAATAAAAAAATGATGATAGTAAGAATGCCCGTCCAATTTTTCAGCATTTGTTTTCTCCTCCTCAGATGATGTGTTCTAATTGTATCAAGAACCGCTTGTGGCAGGGATTTAAACCGTTCGCAAAATTAATTGGAAAACTGACAAATTATTCAGCATATTACTTACTACCCTTCTCAATCAAACCAAAAACAAAAGCCTCCCTTACGACTTGTAAGAGGGGCTTTGTATTTGAAAGCGATGGCGCTGCGAAGGCTCACAGGCCTTTCCTTGTATTACCAGTTCGTATTAAGAGCAGCATATGCGATATATAACAGTATCAATATAGTTGCAATGAACATGGCAACAAAAACCGGATTTTTCATAACATAATGATCTTGGACCTTCTCACTGATGGAAGAATCCTGGCCTGTAGCTTGGGTGTCAGCCCGGCGGCCAATTCGATACGTATAAACCATCGCTCCAGCCACAATAATTAAGGCTAAAATAGCTAAAATCAAATCAAAAGAACCCATATTTATCACCTCACCGAGCAATCTATACTCTTAAGGTAAACAATCCATTGATTTCTATTCATACTCTAGAGAAGATCCTGGTTTTCATACAAATAATCATAGGCGATATCAATATAAAGAAATTTTCCCTGGGCAATCAGACAGGAATACGTGCGGACCGTTTCTCCTGTTTCAATATCACTATAAATATCTGATAAGATGCCTTTACGTTCCATGCTCATTTTCATGACATGCTCCAGGAAGTACGGCCTCCAACTCCAGTTCTTCCCTTTAGAAGATGGAAGGGTTCTCCATTTACCGTTATCTTTCAACATGTTGGAGGACAGTTGAAAGCCATTTTCGTCACAAACGTACATGCGGAAGCTTATTTCGGACATTTCTTCTGCAATGGATTGCAACCATCCATCCAATTCCTCCATCTCCGTTTTCTTTGAAAGTAGAGGCTGAATTCTATTCTGCAACATGCCTGAAAATTGATGAATCGCATGGAGTTTTCGCTTTTCATATCGGATGAATTGCTGAAATTTTTCTATTAGGATTTTTTTAGCATAATTTTTTTCAATGAATTCCGAGCCTGGCTTATGAAGATAGAAACCTTGATAGTACCTGCCTCCATTTCTCCATGCATATTGGAGTTGGAAGGACGCTTCCACGTTTTCATACAATAAGGCAGCCCCGATCTTTCTCGACAGGACGGCTAAGGAATGCAGGATATCCTGATGCGCTGCAACTTCATAAGATTGTCTGAGGATTTCCAGATTCACCTTCAGAATGTTAGGATTCAGGCGTCCAATTCTGTCCATGTTTCCACCTGCATCTCCAATATTGGAAATAGAGACCTGAATGCCATATGTCTTATAGTAGTTAAAAAGATGTTGCAGGTATTCATTATCTTCTTTAGAGGAATGTTCATCCATTTCAATAACGATATTCTCCATTTTCAAACCTTTCGGCACGTACGACAGAAAAAGTTCCAGTAAGGATTCGCCTTGATCTTCCAAAAGAAGGTCAGCACTTTGGTTAAAAAATAGCTTGAGCTCACAATCATTATCTGTATAGTAGGTTAGCGCTTTGTTGATAATGACCTTATCTACTTCAAGCTGATATTCACTAGGTACCGTCGTGTCCCGGAAGAAATGTCCAAGACTTGTCACATCACCATTCTCCATCTGGTATCTCCCCAGTACTTCATACCCTATCACTTCTTGGGTATCCGCACTGAAAATAGCTTGATAATAAGGGGCGACCCTTTCTAAGTTGGTCATGATATCAAGTGGATCCATCCGTCTCTCCCCTTTGCCTTTGTTTGGAATGATTATACCATGACAGAAGAGAAAATATGAGGAGACAAACATACTAGAGTGAAAATTTAAAAAGAAGGTCTTATTAGAAATCAATGCAGTCTTTTAGGAATCTTCAGCTCTTGTCCGATTCTCAGGCAATCGGTGCTCAGGGTATTTAATTTTCTAATAGAATTTCTTGATATATCGTACCTCTGCGCAATTTTCATAATGCTGTCAGACGTAACGACAGTATGAAGATAACATGGTACTTTTAGGTTCATCCCTACAAACACAGTATCTTCTTTCATTTGATTGGCCTTTTTAAGAGAAGCTTCATCAATGGTAAGTTCTTGTGCTATATCTCTCAGGGTTTCATTGCCCCCAACTTTATAGTTTGCATGTGCTGGACCTTCCATCAATTCTCTTGTAGCTCCATTCTTTTCATCTAAAACTGCGACAAGAAACTGTTGGAATTTCACACGATAACTCTTTACAACCGTACCTTTGGCTAGTACACTCTGGGCGTATCTTCTTGCTGAATCCAATAGGTTTTTTCTTTTTGAGATATGTTGGTCATTGTTGTTGTCTGCATACTCTACGGCAAATTCATAAAAGGCTTCCGTCGGATTGATGAAAACCGTCAACTCTCTGTTTGCTTCGTCCCATTCATACTTATAAAAGATGCTCACATGGTTTCCTCCTTTTTGATTAGTATGGACAAAACATGTATGGAAGTATGAAAAAAGCCCTGTAAAGCAGTGTAGATGCTTCACATGGGCTTTTAAAATCTTTTGGAACTCCTGTAGATTTCCACTTTTGTCAGCGCTTTCTTTAAAACGGAAACGGTTGAAGCCATTGGCCACCATCCATGGTGACACATTCTCCATTTATGTAGGCAGCTTTGTCTGAACTTAGGAAAAATGCGAGTTCCGCTATCTCCTCAGGTGTACCAAATCGCTTTAATGGTACACTTTCAGCAACCTTTTTAGCCTCTTCCTCAGACTGCATCAACTTGTCAGCCCCACCTGTTCTCTCGATAGGACCTGGTGCTATCGCATTTACTCGTATCCCATACTTTGTTCCCCACTCAACAGCAAGTGTCCTAGTAAGTGAAAGCACACCAGCTTTAGCTGCTGCGGAATGGACAACCCCGGCTCCGGCATTCCATGCATAGGTTGCAACCATATTAATCATGCTTCCATTCAATTTCCGCTCCATCCAGTAGTTACCCACTGCAGAACTGCAATAGAATGTCCCGTTCAGAACAATGTCAATAACGGACTTCCATCCGTTTACCGACAACTTTTCGGCTGGACATATAAAGTTTCCAGCAGCATTATTAATAAGGACGTCAATCCTTCCAAAAGCTTCATCCGTTAACTTTACCATGCGCTCCACATGTTCTGGTTCCCTAACGTCCATCTGAATGGTCAACACCTGGCCCTCAGCACATTGGATTTCTTCCTTTGCCTGTGCTAGACGATCAAGGTCACGACCAGTAATGACCACATTATAGTCCTCTTTTGCAAACTTAATAGCCATATATTTCCCCATGCCACTGGACCCGCCAGTAATGATTACAACCTTTTTCTCCATTGGAAAATCTCCCCCATTCCTATGTCTCTATATTATTTTAACCTAATTTTCAAAATAATTGAAATGTTTTATTTGATACAATCAAAAAGTTACCAACAAATATAGAATGATAGAATGAGAAATTTATGTATAAAAGGTGCTATAATTAGGATGCATTTAGAACAGGTGACTCTTACAAACAATAATGAAAAGATAGGTTGATATATATGGCTAAAGTAACTAGAAGAGGGTTTTTCAAACGTATACTCACAATGGCCTTCACCGCTCTTCTAACAAGTGGGGCTGGCTATTATTATGCAAGATACATTGAACCTAAACAGATGAACAAATTAAACCATACCATTTCACATCCGGGGATACCTGAAAGTTTTTCCGGTATAAAAATAGCTCAATTCTCAGATACCCATATTGGGCATTATTTTAATAAGGCCGATTTGGAAAAAGTCATTCGAAAAATAAATGAAGAAGAACCCGATATAGTTGTTTTTACCGGGGATTTGATGGACAATCCTTTGGAATATGACCGTTCCTATAATCTCATAGAAATACTACGGAAAGTTAAAGCACCTCTTGGTAAATTTGCGATTTTCGGTAACCATGACCATGGGGGATACGGAACAGAAACCTATGAAGAAATCATGGAAAAATCCGAATTTACCGTTTTAAAAAATGAAAATACGTATGTGGAGTTAATAGATGGAAGCAGAATTTATATTGCTGGTGTCGATGACTTGATGCTCGGAAGGCCAGACTTCCGTGAAACACTGCGAAACATTCCGGATGATGCCTACACCATCCTGTTGGCACATGAGGGGGATGCAGCTGATTCTATCGCAGAACAATTCCATGTGAACCTGCAGCTATCCGGCCATTCACATGGAGGCCAGGTGCAGTTGCCATTTTTGGGGCCACTTATCACACCACCACTTGGCTCAAAATTTTACGAAGGTTTTTACCAGTTGGACGATTTGACGCTTTATGTCAATAAAGGTTTAGGAACTACCAGACAACCTTACCGTTTTTTAGCTCCTCCCGAAATTAGCTTTTTCACACTAGAAAGGAAATAGTGTGTAAATGGGCTATAGGGTACAAGCGCACAGCCTTCTTTATCTCCATACATTATAGAGACCCTATAAAGGAGGCGCATGTCTTGATGAATCGTAATATTCCATATAACAGAAGGTTTGGAGGATTTGGTTTCGGCTTTCCTTTCTTTCCATTTCTAGGAGGATTAGCTGTTGGTTCCCTATTGGCACCTCGACCATATTATCCACCATACCCATACTATGCTCCGTATCCACCATATCCGCCATATCCTTATTACTATAGATAATGGAACAGTAATGAAAAGCCGATGCATCTCTTGCAACGGCTTTTTTCTGAAGGATTGTTCAATTAAACATGAAAGTGGTGTAATGGATGGCTATCCACCTTGTAAAACCAGGAGAAACACTGAGCTTAATTGCTAGGGATTACCGTCGTACGTTGGCTGAGCTATTGGTGGTAAATCGTATACCAAATCCCAATATGATCGTTCCTGGGCAGCAGATTATTATCCCAGGTTTGCCGGATGCAGATTCCATCCCTTATACGATTGAGATTTCCATCGCCAATAGAATATTGGTACTAAAGGACAAAGGAGTTGTGGTTAAATCGTATCCCATTGCAGTAGGAAGAATGTTGTATGAAACTCCAGTAGGAGATTTTATCATCGTAAACAGGCAACCAAATCCTGGCGGTCCATTTGGGGCATTGTGGCTATCCTTATCAAAATTATCTTATGGAATCCATGGAACCAACGATCCCAGCTCTATCGGAAATGCCGTATCAAAAGGGTGTGTACGCATGAACAATCAGGACGTTTTGGAGCTTGCATCCATCGTACCTAATGGAACCCTTGTCCTGATTCGTCCACAATAGCTTTCAACTCTACGGGCACACCTAAAAAAGATAAGATTATAATTGAATGGGCAATATTGGAGCTCCCCTTCCATTTTCTGCGAAGGAACAGTATAATAAGGAAAAGGAAAGGAGCCTATTATGCATAAACAAAGTTATTCAAATCATAGAAAAAGTGATTCCTCTATTGAATCTTCTATTGAAAACCTCTCTCGTGCCATTTTTACAGTAAATCGGCATGCCAAAACCGCGCCGGATCCAAAGTTTCTCTACGCACTAAAAAGAAAAGCTTTGGAAAAGCTTATCACAGAAGGTAAGGCGACCAAAAAAGGCTTACACTTTTCAAGAAATCCCAAAAACAGCAGACAGCAATCCGACGTACTTGTATTGGCAGGGGAATATTTTTTTCACCTTCCACCTACGAAGGAAGACTTCACTGATCTGCCACACCTTGGTGAACTGAACGACCATTACCGCAATCCCAAGGCCAACATGTCTTTGTCAGTTGCCAAGAATTTACTTCAACGGTATACAAATTTCCATCCTACAGAAGGTCAGAAGCAACCGACCAAGAGACAGTATCAGAAACCAGTATTCAAAAAGCTCGGAGAAAGCTATCTCTAAATAGAAATAAGCAAGGAGCCCAATTAATTAATGGGCTCCTTTGCTATGATATAAATAAATGGGAATCGATCAAATCAATCAACTTCGTCAATTGAGGTTTGCTGATTTGAGCATCTGCCCCAACCAGTTCTCCTTTATGCCTTAAGTGTTCTGTAATCAAAGAGGAAAAGATGATGACCGGAATCTTGGATAGGGAACTATCATCCTTTACCTTTTTTGTAAGGTGATGGCCATCCATCTGTGGCATCTCGATGTCTGTTATTAATAGATCTACCCGTTCTTGACCGTTTTTCACTGTCACCAAATACTCCCATGCTTCTCTTCCATTTTCAAAGAATGAGATATGTTCAAATCCTGCACCATGTAACGTTTCCTCAAGAAGCTTCCTAAGCATTGGAGAATCTTCGGCAACCATAATCCTTTTATCCCTTCTTGCAGGATTTACATTTTTGTTAAGTCGGGTTGCTCCCTTATCGAGGTTAGGATAAATTTCAAACATTATTTTCTCCACATCCACAAGGAGAATCATCTTTGATTCCTGCTTAATTACTCCCGTAATGTGATCGTCAAACCCTTGTTGGAAAGAAGAGGGCTTTTCCATATCTGACCAGGAGAGCCGATGAATTTGCGTTACATGATCAACTCTCAAGATTACCTTCATCCCATTAAATTCCGAGACGATGAATTTTTGTTCGGGAAATTCGTAGGTTTCGTTTATATCTAACGCCTTTCTCAAATGGATGATAGGGAGGACTTCCCCCCTTAACTCCATGATTCCTTCCACATTTGGGTGGGAATGCGGAATTTTTGTTACCTCTACCGGCTTGATGATCTCCCTTACCTTTAGAACATTTATACCAAAGCTAGTACTTCCTAATAAAAATTCTAGAAACTCTACCTCATTTGTACCTGAATCTAGAAGTATTCCACTTTTATTTACCACAACATATACGCCCTTCCATCCTTAACTAGATGCTACTCTTCTATTTTTATCGGAAAGACAGTGGAGTTCTTGATACTATCCCGAAATTTGTTTGAAGAATCCGATTTGCTAACCATTTCCATAGACCTTATAATAGAATAATAGATATGAAAGAAATTCCAAAGGAGGCATAATAAATGATAAGTAATTCAAAAACGTCCTCCACTTACCCTTCGCTTATAACTGTTTCCAAAAGGTTGTTCAAAAGCATATGCGAGCGTTTAAATGTCCAGACCGCTTATGTTACGAAAAGAGGGAAAACGGCAATGACCGTTTTAAGCTCCTACAATGAAAAGGAGCATATCATTCCAGAGGGATATTCTGTTGAGTATGGCGGGACTTACTGCCGTTTAATCATAATGAATGAAGAAAGCAGAATGTTTACGGAGAATCTGATGACCTTCAATCAGACCAGAGATTTAGAAGTGACCCCTCAACTTAACGTCAAAGGATTTTTAGGTGTAACATTATCCTCGCTCCAAGGAGAGGTATTTGGCACGTTATGTGTGATGGATAAACAGGAACGAGAATTTTCCAAGGATGATATTCTCTATTTAAAATCAATGGCAGAAATCTTGTCTCACTTAATTGAATTAGACAAAACAAAAAATAATATATCCTACCTTAATGTATCCATCATTCCAATCACCAAGGGAGTTTGCATCCTGCCCATACAAGGTGTCATTGATGACCAGAGGGCTGACCAGATCATCTCTACAGTATTAAACTTTACTGCCGTGCATCATATTGATTATTTCATTATCGACCTTTCGGGTTTAGTAATTCTGGATGATCTCTTCCCTCCCCTATTTGTTAACCTGGTAAAATCGTTGGAACTCATGGGTGTAAAAACAATTATTACAGGCATAACACCTTACTTGGCTAAACAAGAATCTAAAAACGGAGAGCTTTCCGGTTATGTAACCAAAAATGTACGCAACCTTGAGTCCGCATTAGCCTATATAGGATTTCATTTCAATAAGCATTGATTTGCTTTTTGACCATAAGAATCCTAGATTTGTCCACTGCCCCTCCATCCACTATGATTATTTCCTGCTACCAATTCTATTCCATTTAAAACAGCCATTAAAATAAACACCTTGCCTATTGGAAAGGAAAGGTGTTTATTGATAACTTTAGTATGTGATTTGATTAACTAGGAAAAACTCCCCTCTAATTCATCCACCAGAGACCCCACATAAGCTACTGCTGTCTTGATTGGTTCAGGGGTTGTCATGTCCACTCCAGCCAATTGCATCAATTCCAGTGGTTTCAATGTCCCTCCGGCTTTCAAAGCAGATAGCCAACGGTCAACTGCAGGCTGACCTTCTTCCTGAATCTTTTTGGCTGCCGCTGTTGAAGCTGTAAGCCCAGCTGAATATGTGTATGGATAAAGGCCCATATAATAATGTGGCTGGCGCATCCAGGTTAACCCGGCTCCCTCGTCCAATTCCACCGCATCTCCCCAGAATTCGGATAACAGTCCTTTTTTCTGTTCGCAAAGTACGTTGGCGGTAATTGGGGTTCCACTGTCGGCAAGTCCATAGATCCTGCGTTGAAGCTCCCCCTCCAATATATGTGTAACAAAATTATGATAATACGTTCCAAGCGATTGCAGAATTACCCAGCGGCGCATCCTCTCATCATTTGGCTTTGACAGGATATGCTGACTCAATAGCATTTCATTCATGGTGGATGGTGCTTCTACAAAATACCTGGATGGACGTGTGTTGGAAATCCGTTGATAACGACCTGCCAAACGGAAATGACCTGCATGGCCTAGTTCATGTGCTAGGGTATAGGCGTTTCTCATGGAGTCACTCCACGTCATCAAGATATATGGATGGACTCCATATGGGCTCGAACAGAATGCCCCCGAACCTTTCCCGACATTATCAGCCAAGTCGACCCAGCGATTATTCAGTCCTTCTTCCATGATCTCCATGTATTCAGGCCCCATTACTTCCAATGACTCCAGAATAAGCTTGGAAGCTTCTTCATAGGTAATTTCCGGATTAAAACCAGGATCAAGTGGCGCTTTCAGATCACAGAACTGCATTTTTTCAAGTCCTAATACTCGTTGTTTCAACTTGGCATATCTTCGCATATGCGGCGCCAATTCCTGTTGAATCACATCCAGCTGGTTATGGTACATCTCTCTTGTCACTTGCTGATCATGTAAGAGCATGTCCGTTACCGATTCATAGTTACGTAATCTTGCTTCCACCACTTGTTTCTTCACTTCTGTTGCATAGGTTGCTGCGTAGGTATTCTTATACTGTTTAAGTGTTTCAATATAAGAATAGTAGGCCTTTCTTCTCAGTTCAGTATTGGCCGATCCCTCATAGTTTGAAAATGAATTGAATGATAAAGGATGCTCTTGTCCATCATCTGTTTTAAAAGATTGAAATTTCATATCGGATATCAAGCTTCTTTGATAAATCATGTATGGTGCATTATGCACTTCACTAAAAGCGGAAAGTACTTCTTCTGCTTCTGGAGAGAGCTTATGTGGCTTTGTTTCCAATACATCTAACAAGGTCTTTTGAAATTCAGCCAATTCAGGCTCTTTTCCTATGTAGGTCTTTATCGTTTCCTCGTCCATTTGGAGAATTTCAGATTGTAGGAAGGATGTACTTGCACTGAATGTGGATAACATTCCACCTACTCTTGTAGAGTTTGCCTGGTTTTCAGGGTTGGTTCCATCCTCTGATTGCTTCAAGGAAGCATAGGTCATCACTTTTGCAACTCTTTCCGTTAACGCATCCTTGTCCTTTAGACACGCAAGTAGTGTTTTCGCATCAGCTACCACTCTGCCTTTATAACGTGTTACGTTTGACAGATCTTTTTGGACTGCTTCCAGTTCTTGCTCCCATGCTTCTGTTGAGTCGTATAAATCTCTTAAATTCCACGTCTGATCTAATGGAACTTCCTCTCTACTACATGCACTTTTCAATAACTGTGTCATCTAAGCCCCTCCAATTATTTCGAAAATCGAATTATTACCTTCTATTATAAACGAACAGCTAGTTCATTTAAATATTTTTTTAGAAAATTATAACTATTTTCGCACCACAAATTAATCTGTAAAAACACACGATATCTTGATAGTGACTGAGGGCCAACAGCCTCCACAGAGAAAACAGGCACTCTCCAAAACGGAAAGTGCCTGCATTACTTTGCAATCAAACTCATTATTTACTTACTTCATCCTTCTTGCAAAATCAACGAAACGGAACTTGTCCAATCGGTGGCGCGACTCGGTATATTGAAACGGGCTCGCATCGTCAAGATGAACAATGCTCTTTACGACCACTACATGTGTCAAACCATTTAAATCAAGGTAAGCCCTGTCTTCATCTGACGCTTCTTCCACCGTTACTTCTTTGTCGGCAAAGGCGATTTGTAATGCTACATCCTTTTCTAGATAATCATAGATGGAGTTGCTGCAAATTTCATGATCAAGGTAAGGTACCTGACTTTTAATAAAATAATCCTTGTCCAAAATGATGCTCTCTTCATCAACTTTACGTGAACGAACGACTTTCCAAAGCTCACTCTCCCCCAATTTACCTTGTAATTCAGAGGATCCCACAACCGTTTCCAGTTCATGGACAATCGTTTCCCAAGGTCTACCCATCTTCTCCGCCAATTCTTTGAAGCTGACCAGACCTGATATGGGAAAGTCAAATTTATCACGATCGAGCACAATGGATCCCTTACCTCGGACTTTTTGAATATATCCGTTTTGGGCGAGCTGATTTAATGCTTTTCTTACCGTCTCTCTGGAAGTATCAAAAAGCTCCAACAGTTCATGTTCGGACGGAAGTTTTTCTCCGGCAACAAGCTCCTGCCGATCAATTTTAGAAACAAGCTTTTGATATATTGCCTGATATTTATTATTTTTCATTTTCTACCACCTACAGTTATTGTAGCATTACTTTTTCAGGTGATAAACGATGGATTCGTAAGGACGCAAGGAAATTTCTTTGAAGTCAGCTGTTGAATCCTCATAGTTGCTTAATAGTATTTCCGCCCGGTAGCCATCCACATCAATATCCTTCGGCAAAACAAATGAAGTGTTTTTACCGTAATAATTGCTGAGTACAAGGAGTTTCTCATTTTCACAATTGCGGGTGTATGCAAAAATTTCCGGATGCTCCCCTTCAATCAATTGGAAATCACCATGAGTAATGACATCATACTGCTTCCGTAGCTCTATCAATTTCTTATAATGATAGAAAACCGAATCCTCGTTTTTCAACGCAACTTCCGCATTAATTTCCGGATAGTTATTCGCAACCCCAATCCATGGTGTACCTTCAGTAAAACCTGCATTCTCTTTTGTATTCCATTGTACCGGTGTTCTTGAGTTATCACGTGATTTATGACGAAGGATCTCAAGGATTTCCTCCTCGCTTATACCGGCTTCTTTTTTCAGCTTAAAGGTGTTTAACGACTCCACATCACGGTAGTCGCTTATTTTCACAAATCCCGGATTGGTCATTCCGAACTCTTCCCCTTGGTAGATATATGGAGTACCACGCATCATATGCATGCTCGTTGCCAGCATTTTAGCGGACTTATTATGATAGTTCTTGTCATCACCATAACGGGAAACAACACGAGGCTGATCATGGTTGCACCAGAACAGGGCATTCCAGCCGCCGCCCTTTTCCATTTCAATCTGCCAAGTGGAGAGGATATCTTTCAACTGTTGAAAATCAAAGTCCGCAACAGACCATTTTTCCCCATTTGGGTAGTCGACTTTCAAGTGATGGAAATTGAAGGTCATACTAAGTTCATTTCGATCAGGACGGGTATACTTGATGCAATGGTCAATAGTTGTGGAGGACATCTCTCCTACGGTCATGCTGTCATATTTCGAAAACACTTTTTCGTACATTTCATTCATGTACTCGTGGACTTTAGGTCCGTCTGTGTAGAATTTACGCCCATCACCAGGAGGTACGGATCCATCATCATCTGGAAAATCTTGATCTTTGGAAATCAGGTTGATGACATCCAGCCTGAAACCATCCACTCCCTTTTCAAACCAAAAGGTCATCATGTCATAAACCTGCTTGCGAACCTCTTCATTCTCCCAATTTAGATCTGCTTGAGTAACATCAAACAGGTGCAGATACCATTGACCCGTTTTTTCATCATACTGCCAAGCATTTCCGCCAAACTTTGACTCCCAGTTCGTAGGTTCACTTCCATCTTCCTTGGAGTCTTTCCAGATGTAAAAATCTCGATAAGGGTTGTTTTCTTTTGCCTCTTTGGATTTTTGAAACCATTCATGTTCCGTTGAAGTATGGTTCACTACTATATCCATGATTACTTTGATGCCCTTATTATGTGCTTCTGCTAATAACTGATCAAAGTCCTCCATCGTTCCATATTCTTCGTGGATGGAGAAATAGTCACTGATATCGTAGCCATTGTCCTTTTGTGGTGATTTGTAAATTGGAGTCAGCCAGATGACGTCGACACCTAGCTCTTTCAAATAATCCAATTTCTCAATGATCCCTTGAATATCTCCTACACCATTTCCTGTTGTATCATTAAAACTTTTTGGATAGATCTGATAAACGACCGATCTCTTCCACCAAGGTTCTTTTTCCATCTTAGTCATTTAAAAACACCTCTGTTAAATTAATTTAATAAATATACTCTTGCTTCGTAAGGCTGTAAGTTGAACTCTGAGATACTTGCCTGTTCATCAATCTTATAGTTACACAAAAGAAGCTGCTTGGTCATAAAATGAATCTCCCTTGGAAGTCTGAATGCAGGCTCCTGATCATAGAAGTTACAAATTACAAGAAGCCTTTTGCCTTGATAAGATCTAACATAAGCAAAAATTTCCGGTTCCTCTTCCAAAATAAGTTGATAATCGCCGTATACAATCAGGTCATTCTGTCTTCGTAACTGAATTAGTTGCTTATAGTAATGAAAAATGGATTCTTCATTGGAGATTTCAGATTCTGCATTGATGAATTTGTAATTTGGGTTTAACGCCAACCACGGCTCTGTAGTGGAGAAACCTGCATGTTCCTCTGCATTCCACTGCATTGGAGTCCTCGCGTTGTCCCTGCTTTTTTGATGGATACTTTCCATCACTTGCTCTTCACTCCAACCCTGTTCCCTCAATTCTGAATAAGCTTGAATCGTCTCAATATCCTTATAGGAATCAATTGATTCAAACTGAACATTGGTCATGCCCAATTCTTCTCCTTGATACACAAATGGAGTACCTTTCATCATGTGAAGAAGTGTTGCCAACATTTTTGCCGATTCGATGCGATACTTTCCATCATTACCAAACCTTGATAAGGAGCGAGGTTGATCATGGTTATTAAAATATAAGCTGTTCCAACCATTTTCCCCTAGTGCATATTGCCAGCGTGACAGGCTCTGTTTAAGTTCCATAAGGTCAAGAGGTTTCAAATCCCATTTCCCATTTGGACCATTATCAAGACCTACATGCTCAAATTGAAAAACCATGTTCAGCTCGTTCCGTTCTTCTCCCGTATAATCTTTTGCTTGTTCAGGTGTCACCCCAGGCATTTCACCCACCGTCATGACATCGAAGTGAGACAATGCCTTTTGATTCATTTCTCTTAAGTAATCATGTATTTTCGGCCCATTTCTATAATGCTTGCTACCTGATGCATAATCTCTGCCAGGTTTTTTCTCACCATCCGGCAATCCTTCTGCTTTTGATATGAAGTTGATTACATCCATTCGGAAGCCGTCAATCCCTTTATCCAGCCACCATTTCATCATGCTATATATTTCATCACGAAGCGTTTCATTTTCCCAATTCAAATCAGGCTGTTTTTTGGAAAAGAGGTGCAAATAGTAATCCTCTGTCTGTTCATTGTATTCCCATGCAGAGCCTCCAAAGTTGGATGCCCAGTTGTTCGGTTCTCCTCCATCATCTTTCGGGTCTCTCCAAATATAATAATCCCGGTACGGGTTATCCTTGGAAGATTTAGCCTGTACAAACCACCCATGCTCATCGGATGTATGGTTTACCACTAGATCCATGATCAATTTCATTTCCCTCATATGTACCTGATGTAACAGCTCTTCCCAATCTTTCATTGTTCCGAATTCAGCCATTATCTTTTGGTAATGACTGATATCATAACCATTATCATCATTTGGGGATTGGTATACTGGTGAAAGCCATATGGTATCGATACCAAGCTCCTTCAAATAGTCCAATTTCATAATGATCCCTTGAATATCACCTATGCCATCTCCATTAGAATCCATAAAGCTGCGGGGATAAATCTGATAAACGACACTTTCTTTCCACCAGGAATGCTTCATCTATCTCTCTCCCTTACTTTTATTAGTAATTCCTAAATAAAAAAATTGCAAAAAGGGGTCAGACCCCTTTTTACAACCATTATGCTTCTTTTCTCATCTTTACTTTTGCAATCAAGAAAGTGATGGTGAATGGCACGACAAGTACAATCCCCATTCCTAGGAAGAAGATCGGCCAGAATTCTGCCATAATGGAGAAGAATGCTGGAATACCTCCAACCCCTATCGAAGGAGCCATTACTCCTGCCAATGTTATGATGATACCTGCTATCGCTGAACCAATCATAGCAGCAAAGAATGGATAGCGGAAACGTAAGTTCACTCCGAACATTGCCGGTTCAGTTATTCCCAACCATGCAGAGATGGAGGAAGTTAAGGCTAATCCTTTAAGCTTTTCATCCTTTGTCGCCAACATCATGGCAAAAGCAGCTGAACCCTGCGCAATATTGGACAGAGCAACCATCGGCCATAGGAATGTTCCACCAATTGTCGCAATAAGCTGGAAATCGACCGCTAGGAATGTATGATGCATCCCTGTAATGACAAGCGGTGCATATAGCCCTCCATAAATAAGGCCTCCAAGAGCTGGTACAGCATCAAAAATACTAACAAAACCATTAGTTAAGAAATTACCAATAGCAAATGTAACAGGACCGATCGCAACAAACGTCACAAACCCTGTCAGTAATAATGTAATCGGCGGCACGATAAGCATGTGAAATGCATCGCTTACCCGCTTGGTCAAGAACTGTTCCACTTTAGCCAATACATAGGCTGCTACTAGGACAGGCAGTACTTGCCCTTGGTAACCAACCTTCTCAATTTCCAAACCGAAGAATTTCCAAGTTTCTACGGCTCCATCCTCCTGTGCCTCGGCATAACCCCAAGCATTTAGTAAATCAGGGTGGACAAGCATGAGTCCCAAAACGATACCGAGCAGTTCACTACCACCAAACCGTTTGGCTGCCGACCAACCAATCAATCCTGGTAGAAATACGAAGGCGGTATTTGCGATTAGATTAATGATACTGGCTATATCCGCCCACTGTGGGTGTACATCAATCACAGATTGTCCATTATAGAAAATGCCCTCTCCTGTCAGGAGATTGTTAATACCCATAAGTAGACCGGCAGTCACGATTGCCGGTAAGATCGGGATAAAAATATCTGCGAGTGTCTTGATTGCCCGCTGAAGCGGATTCAAGTTGGATTCTGCCGCTTTTTTCACTTCATCTTTGGATGCTTCTCCAACACCCGTGATATCCACGAATTCCTTATATACTTTATTTACTGTTCCTTGTCCAATAACAACCTGAAACTGACCATTTGTGGAAAATGATCCTTTCACCACATCTATATTGTCCAAGGCTTCCTGATCAACTTTGCTTTCATCATGTAAAGCCAAACGGAGACGAGTCACACAATGTGTGGCTGCACTTACATTTTCTTTTCCCCCTAAGGCTTGGACAATTTCTTCGGCTTGCTTTCTTACGTCCATGTCTGTTTCCTCCTGTATGCCTTATCTATCTTTGATAATTTTTCATTACACAGCTGGTGATATTAGCCGTATGCTCCCATCACCAGCTGGTCTTCATGAAAAACATATTTACGCTTTAGTTTTTAAATGCAATATCTCTGTTTGGGCTTTTATAGCTTGTTCTGAGAGTTTCTTTTCCAAGCTTTCCACCTTTTCACCATTTGTAATAACAATTGGAGTGATGGTACTTGCAGCTTTTTCATTAATCAGGTTGAGATCAAAAGTGATAAGCTTATCACCGGCTTTCACTTTATCCCCTTCCCTTACATGTCCTTCAAAGCCCTCACCATTCATGGATACTGTTTCAAGTCCAACGTGGATAAGAATTTCGGCACCACTTTGTGAACGAATACCAATAGCATGTTTTGTATGGAAAAACTGAATGATTTCTCCATCTACAGGAGAAACAACTTCCCCTTCGGTCGGAACAATCGCCAGACCGTCACCCATCATTTTTTGAGAAAATGTTGGATCAGGAACCTCGCTCAACTCTGTAACCTTGCCGCTAAGCGGAGCGAAAATTACTTCTTCTGTAGGAGTTTCGGTTGTTTCTTTCATACCAAATAGCTTTTTGAACATATTGAATCCCTCCAGTATTTTAATGTCTCAAAAAAAATCATTTTATTTTTTCACTCGAATTAATAAACGCTTACATTTCACAAACGACTTGTATATACATCCTAACGATTACAAGTCTAACTTGTATATACATGTTCGTCAACAAAAAAGTTTTCTTCAAAAGATCATGACTTCTTTTCTTTGATAGAACACAATAAATAAAATAAAGTTCTTGTGAAAATCGCTAGTAATAAGAAGGAAATAAAAGACTTGGTGTGTGACCAGGTTTGTAATTCAAACATATTTAATAGCATGAAAAGCGGTTCAAAAATGAATGACAAAATTACAGCCACCAATATATTGCCTATTACATATGACTTCCAAGTGGATGCATATTGATAAAGGAGCATATACATCACCGGGATGACCGATATGTCTGCCGGTAAAAGAGTGGTGATGTGGTCATTCAATTTGAACGGGTAGCTCCACATATTATAGGTCGTCCCCAGCAGATCCAACCAAGTGGCCATCCCTGCCCAGAAAAACCCAAAGGATAATATCTCAAACAGCCTTGACCTATCTACTACCTTCCACCATATCATCCAAGGAAAAAAGATGGACACAAATAACAGCCACCAGCGCAGATCGGCTATGGAGCTGAGAATTATCCAGTTGTCAATGTAGTCGTAATTGACTATCTCCATTATGTACATTCCCTCTCTTTATCGCCTTAAACACAAAAACCCTAATACTAGTCATAACTTACTTTAATTTCCCCGAACGGAGGCAATTTTAATCCTAGATTTTTCCTATCTGCAACAACTAAAAAACTGAGCAAAAACGCCCGGTCAAACACAGTTGAATAATTACTAGTGGCGCAGAGTATATCGCCGCTGTTGATTTCCGCAAACGGCTTCGCTTTCCGCGGGGCGACCTTGAGCCTCCTCGGGCTACGCCCTGCGGGGTCTCAAGATTGTCGCTATCCCCCCGCTGGAGTCTTCGCCTATTGCTCCAATCAACAGCTAGAAACCAGTCTCCAATTTAAAAGTTTATTAATATCCTTTCGGTGAATGATATTTACTGTTGATTGTAGTGGAAGGCGCGCAGACTCCCGCGGGAGGAAGGGACAGGCAAGACCCCGCAACGGAGTGAGGAGGCTTACGGACCGCCCGCAGGAAAGCGAAGCGCCTAGAACGGAAATCAATAGGATTTTATACTTTCCGCTCTTTCAAAAAGGCTCTTTTCTAAAAAAAATGTTGCTATTCACTTGCAAAAAGTCGGCATTTGGACTTTTGCCCTCTTTCAATTCTAAAACAAAAACGCTGCTAGCAGCAGCGCTTCAGATAGTTATCGTGGTGGTAAACGGAATCAAAGAAAACACTTTGAATGATACGGTCACTTTCTCTGCATTCTCTACCGTTCCCTCTCCTTTTGTATCCCTAAGATAGATACTGTAGATCTTTTCGGATTTTGAAGCGTCACTCGGAATGGTCACTTCATCGAGTTCCTCAAACTCATCCGTCTGCGTAGACATGAATGACTGGTCGATACTAGAATCTCCACCACTGTAAACTCCGCTCAACTGAATGTTGTAAACTGTGATAGGCAATTCGTTTTTATTGCCATCAACCATGGAAGCTTTGTAGACTTTAATCGGCATTATGTAAGGATTTTGAAGACTTAACGAAACGCCGTTTAGACTGGACTCCTTGACTGCAGAGGCAATTACTTCTTCTTTCGTTGAGTGAATATAGAAAACAAACAAAAAAACACTGATCAGTAAAGCTAACACTATCCGTACCGGTTTTCGAAGTTTTTTCAATGTACAGGCTCCTCACATTTTACTCTCCATTTAAACATAAAAAGTATCTTACCATCTTATTTAGCACAAATCGAGAGAAATGAAACCTATTCTTCCTCAACCACCACTTCAAACTCATCCACTAACTCACCTTTGTCATCGTAAAGTTGCGCTTTATCTCCATTGTTGTTCCATAAATAATCGCTTAACCAATGAATATATCGCTTAAAATGCTGTTTTTGTGCGCCTGAAGCGATATAGATGGTCTCTCCAGATTGAAGTTTATAATCAACAGGAAAATCATAGGTTTGATAGCCTTTTTTGCTTACCAGTTTCCAATAGGACATATCTACCGTCTCATCGCTCTTATTTTCGATGGTCACCATTTCCTCTTTCACGTCCAAATCTGTAATGACAACTGATTTAGAGGTGTCCTGTTTGTTTTGATTTGCATAAAGCCATGGTCGATTATTTACATATAAAAGCTTTCCATCCGTTGAGAAAACGATGGTACCGGATTCAGCTGTATTGTAAATGTCAGCTCCATTCTCAATAAGCCTGTTTATAACAGGAAGATGTGGATGATGGAAATCATTATCCTTGCCAGCAGATATCACCGCTATTTTAGGTTGAACATCCTTTAAAAAAGAAGTGGTGGAAGAGCTGTTTGATCCATGATGTGCCACCTTTAAAATAGTGGATTCCAGGTTGTATTTTCTGCTGAGTCTTTTTTCTTCCTCTTCTTCCGTATCTCCCATCAACAGATATGTAATATCACCATATGTCAAATGCAGGACAATCGAGGCATTGTTGGTTTCCTTTTCCTCAGACCCACTATTTAACACTTTTATCTTTATGTCTGGATCAAGCTGAAGCTTCATTTTTTCCTTAGCATACTGTACTGGCACAATATTGTTCCATACATATTGCTTGTATTGAATAAAGGTTAGCGTCGTATGCGCCTTACCGCTATCGAGTATTTTTTTGACAGGGATTTTCTCTAATAAAGTTGGTATTCCACCAATATGGTCAAAGTCTGGATGAGTGATGACCAATAGATCAATAGAGGTAACATTAATCTCCTTCAGATAAGCAAGAAGCTGTGAAGCGGACTTTTTGGGTCCTGTATCCACTAATATATTGGTACCGTTCGGTGTTTGTAAAAGAATGGAGTCGCCCTGTCCAACATCAATAAAATGCACAAGAAGTGGAGCTTTTACCTGTTTAACTTCCGGTTTTTCTATTTCATAGAGAATGTGACGCGATGGTGGATTGTTCTGTTCGTTTGAAAGAGAAGGCTGCAAGCTGGATTCTGCTGCATGAAGAGGATATAGAAGAAAAGGAATCAATAATAGAAGCTGTAATTTTCTCATCGTCAACCTACTCTCCCCCTTGGTCGTAAGATACTATCATTACTATGAGGGAGAGAAGGATATTTTATTCAGTCAAAGCTGTTTTCGTAAACTTTGTTGCTTTTTCGTATTTTTAAACCAACCGTAATATTCCTTGCTATCGTGCTCTTTTCCCAGCTATCCGGGTAGGTTTGATGCCTACCTTAGAGTCTTAATGCGGTAAAAAGTCCAATTGCCGACTTTTCACAAGTGAATAGCAACAATCTTTGAGAAAAGAGCCTCAGTCAAAGCCGATGTTATCCAAAAATATCAATCCACTTTCCGTCTGGTTAAACTCAAAGGTGACCTCATCTAGTTTTGTGTAATCCATGTCCGGGAAGCTTTCCTCCAAGAAATCCAGAGGCACCTCGTATGTCTGTAGCATATGTTCATACTGGTTGCCAAATCGTTCATTCCACCAGTCAAAGCGGTAGAGCTTCGTTGTGTATGTCGGCTCAATGAATACGGTTTTTCTAATTCGGCTATCTAATCTATTAGTTCCTTTCGGCTTTAGATTTACCGTAATTGGAATGGCCGATTCCTTATACTTTTGAGGAATCGGTATAAGATAGAATTCATATCTTGTTGAATGTGCTTGTATCGCATCAAACCTTAATACGCTTTCTTTGGTAAGCTGGCGGGAAGTTTCATCCGGCAAGCTCACACTGTATCGACTGTTTTTGTTTTTCCAGCCGAGCTTCACGACTTGATTATCCTGCTGTTCTTTATTTCTTTGAAGCAAATTTACTTCTTTCCATACATGAAGATTATATCCTTGCAGTCTTCCATCCTCTTGAGTTGTACTGGTAACATCCACATCCTCTTCAAATGTAGTTACAGCCCGGAAGTCACTATCCTCATACCTTACACGTAGAGGGTCAACTGGAATCCACGATGCAACAGCCTGTTTATCTGAAAAGAAGGTTCGATATTCTCTTTGCCCCTTTAATGTGGCATCAAGGAAGGAAGCTACATATAGTTTAGTAATATCCCGCTGCATTTCTGGCTCCATCAATTCCTTCCGATTCATAAACCACCAATAGGGGCTTGGCTGATCCACTTCCCAATCGGAGTTGAATTGACCATGGTTCCCACCATTGATGTACAGACTGCTTTTGAACCCATCAAAATCATTAGAAAACTCAACCCTCTGGAATTGTCTCATGCCAAGATAATTCGTGTGATCTGTATCATTGCCACCTTGTATGGTGAGATAATTGACATCTTTTAGTACGACCGGCTTGTCTCCAGGCTTAAAGCGGCCATCACCAGGAGATAGTCCAATCAAGGATTTAATGGAAAAGTCAAAGTTCAAACCGATTTTCGCATTGTTAGGAAAGCGGTCCAACTCATTGAACATCGATGCAATGCTAATGGCTTCTCCTCCCCTTGAATGACCGATCAGCGCAATATTATCCATGTCCACCTTGTTAAAAAGAGCATGCGCCTTGTCTGTATTCCATGTCTGCCAAAGCTCCAAATGTTTCAATAATAACCAGGCCCTTCCGGCATTATCCCAGCCGATATGTCCTGTTTTTCCAGAGTTAATGAAGTTCTGGTCGACAGAAACAACGATATATCCTTTACTTGCAAGCAGCTCTCCTAAATATGCGTAGCCATCGTCCGAAAAATCAGCCATATTATGATTTCCATGGACAATAAGCACTAAAGGAAACTCCTCGTCTTCACCTTGTGGCATCCACACTCTCCCGTTCAACGGAGCGCTATTTAAATTAAATCCCCAGAACCATTCCCTATACCATTTATTCAACCCTTTAGGATGCACAATAAAAGGGGACATATTGACGGTATGCGTTTGGAACATAACGTCTGTGTACTCTTCTCTTTGTTTATCCTCGCCACTTCCATATGTAAAATGTTGAATGGGGTAACTGCCTTCTTTTGCAGGATTCTCTAGCGCTGATTCAGCATCTGAAAGACTCAGGGGCCATTGTCCTTCTTTTCCGTCAGTGAGGGTAAAGTATAAAAGGCTGCCGTGAACCACAAGCACGATAACAGAAAAAGAAAGGAAGAAAGCTGTCCTGCCCCTTTTATATAAGAATGCCGCTGTTCCGATAAGTGCACCTAGCACGATAACGTAAAACCCCATCAATCGAAAGAAGGGACCCATAAAGGTACCGACTCCATAAACAACACAAATACATCCAACGATGCTCGCAACCAGAAGCTTCGGCAACCTCTCCAAAAGCTTCAACAGAAGGAAAGTCAGTAATACCCCTAGTATCAAAGCAAGGATACCTGTGCCAACGACAAAAAGGATATCAAACCATTTTCCCACTCCTGTAAAAAAGAAATAGCTCATAAACAGGACGAAGACAGTCATATAAAATAAGAGTCCCATCACAACATATCTCCAGCTTGATGCCACAAATTCTGCAACTTTTTCTATGCTTTTAAAATACAGCGTTTTGAGCTTGTTCATTGTTATCCCCTAGTTCTCTGTAATTTTCACAGCTAAATCAAATACTTATTCATGATTTCTTCTTGCTTGACACTCCTTCTATTTCTTCCAATCAGACTGAACAGGATATAAGCAGCAAGGGACAGTACTACTGGAAGGACCACACTGTGCATGCCAAATGCGTCCGGATGGAAAAGTGAAATGCCGATATAGGAGAACACCCCTACAAGTATGGAAGCAAGTGCACCATCAGCATTTCCATGCTTCCAATAAAGCCCCAGTACAACCGGCCATATGAATGCTGCCTCCAACCCACCAAATGCGAACAAATTCAATGTAATGAGAAACTCAGGCGGGTCAATAGCCAAGAAAAAGACGGTGATTCCGACAACTGCTGTAATTCCGATACTGATCCTCTTTATGTTCTTTTCTGGGGCGTCAGGATGAATATAGTTTAGGTAAACGTCCTTTACGATGGAAGAACTGACAATCAGCAATAGGGAATCCACCGTCGACATGATAGCCGCCATTGGTGCAGCCAAAACAATTCCAGCAAGCCAAGGGGGCAGAACATGCAGCGCCAAAAGGGGCATCACAGTATCTGGAGTATCCAGCCCTGGCAGCACCACTCTCCCGAACACACCTGCAAGATGCATACCAAGCATGATAAATCCCACTACGATTGTTCCAATAATTAAGGCCGCATGCATCGCTTTAGAATTTTTATAAGACATGGCCCTCACCGCCACCTGTGGCAGTCCTACCACTCCCACTCCTACTAAAATCCAGAAAGAGGATACGTATAGTGGTGTCAAAGACCCGTCTGCGCCAAAAGGAGTAACAAGGTTGGGGTTCTCCGCAATAAGATCACTCATGATGGCAGGGATTCCACCTCCTGCAATGATTGTCCCTGCCAAAATGACAATGGTTCCCATAACCATAATAATTCCCTGCATTCCATCAGTAATGGCAACGGCACGAAATCCGCCAATGATAACATAAACCAATACAGATGCCGCAAAAATAAACAGGGCAGAGGTATAGGACAAGCCTGTAATGGATTCGATAAGCCTTGCACCCCCGACCCATTGCGCTGCCATTGCAGAAAAAAGAAAGATGATGACGCTACACGCCGACAACAGAACGACCCACTTGCTTCCGTAGCGTTCCTTCAAGAAATCAATCAGTGTGATCGCCTTCATTTTCCTTGCCATAATGGCATATTTCTTCCCTAGAATGGTTAATACAAAGTAGCCAGTAACCACTTGAATCATGGCCAACAGAACCCAGCCTAGACCGGTATGATAGGCAATACCAGGACCACCAATAAAGCTGGATGCACTTCCATAGGTGGCTACCATCGTCATTGCAAGCAAAAGCCCCCCAAGCTCTCTGCCACCAAGGAAATAGTCCTGAACGAACGATGAAGAATTGGAAAGCTTACGGGAGGCTGCCACCCCTATGAAAAACATGATGATAAGAAAAATTATCAATGGAATAATTACTTGAAAGTTCAAGAAGGGTCCCCCTTTTCATCTGTTTCCAGGGGAATGTCCTTAAACAGAAATTTCACTACTGTCATAACAATAAGGATGATAATGATGAAACCAACGATGCAACTATAGAAGAACCATGCAGGAAAACCAAACACATATGTATAGGCTTCTACAGATTGCCCCCCGAGTCCATAGGCAAATCCATACCACCAAGTAAAATGAAAAATGACGAGTGCGATTCCAATCCATGCCTCCTTATGGGCAATGGGGTATCGCCAATCTCTTTTGGCATTTCGTTTTAACTTTTTGTCCATCGAACCACTCACTTTATTCATCAGTCTGTTCCTTTATGAAATGCCTGTTTTGCCAGCATTTCAATAGTAAGTTCATCAGCAGGAGGATTATGAAGGCCTGCGCGAACATCCCGGTAGTGCCTCTGGAGCGAGTGTTCCGCATGAAGGCTTTGCGCACCGACAACCCTCATTGCTTCATCTACCACAGCTATTGCACTATTGGTGGCAACAAGTTTGGCAGCAGCCAATTCTCCAACAAGTTCCTGTCGCTTTTCTGGGTATTCATCCCAAATCCTTGCCACACTGTAGAGGAGATGTCTAGCAGATGTCAGTTCCAGATCCATCTTGGCAACCCGCTCCCTCACTTTAGGGACCTCCCTGATTGGATGCGGTAAGCTGTTGGGATGATACGTGTCTGCAAAAGAAACCGCTTCGTTCCTGGCAGCAATGGCTATCCCCAAATAGCAGGCAGGTATATGAAGTAGCCACCCTTGCGGCCTTGGTGCCTGTTTCTTTTTTATGTATAACAAAGACCGATCAGGTGCTAAACAATCCGTTATCAGTAAGTCATCACTTCTAGTCGCTCGCATACTCATCGTATTCCAGGTCTCTTCAATGGAAATCCCTATCAGTTCACGCGCCAATAAGAATTCACCAACATCTTCTGTCCCGTCGATTGTAGCCGAAATGATAAAATAATCCAGTGCCGGCGCAAGGGAAGTGAAATTCTTTCTTCCGTTAATCAGCCAATCACCATCAGGGAGTTTTTTTGCCAGCGTTCCAGGTTTCCCGCCTCTTGCTGGGCTGCCTGTTTTCGCTTCACTGTGCGCACTATTAATCAGCTTTTTGTTCTGCACGATTTCCCTGCAGATTTCTTTATATGTATCTTCCGGCCAAGAGGAATAGGTTGAAGCATTCATCATGATTCCGAGATGCCAACCGAGACTGAGTGCTGTGGGTCCATCACCCTGGGCTATCGTTTCTTGCAAGAGTAGGAAATCATATAAACCTGCACCTTGTCCACCATATTTTTCTGGAATGGTAAGGTCCAGAAATCCCGCTTCCTTCAACGCTTCGAAATTCTCAAAGGGAAATAGGGCATTCTGATCATAGTGGGCGGCTCGTACGGAAAATTCCGTAGCCAGTATTCCTGCTTTTCTTACGATGTCTTTCTGTCTTTTTGTTTGCGCAAAGTTTCTGATACCGTTCATCCGTTTATAAACCCCCTCTGTCCTATGCAAGTTTACCAATTATTTTACCATAATGAGAAAATCTAAACTCTATTTAAACTTAATATTAGGATTTTGCAGGTATGCCTTTTCCTCTTCTTCTGACATTACACCGGTAGCCTTCCCGACGTTACCGTTTTGTAAAGCCCAAACCCGGTTATGGTCCATATGAGCAGTAGAAAAATCGCCGCTCTGCCATTTAGTGAGAATTTCAACATATAGTTGTTCATGTTGATAGTTTCCTTCCTTTACTCTCTGAAGAAGCCAATCCACTCTCTCATCTGTTAGCTTGTAATGGGTCCATTTACTTTCAGCTTTCACCTTCTGATGGGACATCCAATGAATATAATTTTGAACATCCCCCTCTTTCAACTTGTTTTTGTGGTTAAATGGATTATCTTTTTCCACCGCAATTCCTTTGGAGCTTGATGATGAAGAGGGAGACGAAGAAGAAGACTTGTTACCTAATACCCCGCTGCTCCCAGCTTCTTGAAATGGAGAAGTATATATATAGTAGGTGACTAAAGCTCCCGCCAAAAACAGGACTGCTATAAAAGGGAAGAGTTTTCGTTTATTTGTTTTAAACCATTTTTTCATAATATCCTCCTTTCATCTTTACTCTATTATAAAGCTATTATCCTATCTTTTCCATGTTTCTTCTAATATCTAGAAACTCCTGTCCTTTAAATATGGACCCATTCACATAGAATCACACCACAAAAAAACTGCACCGTTTTATAGGTGCAGTTACAAGGTTAATTAAGCTTTTAATAGTTCATATACTTCCTCATCCAACTTCTTTGCAAGGTCTGCATCGTATGTCTTCACATAATCCGGTTCCTGTGTAATCTTTCCACCATAGAAAATGACATCCTCTACAGATTCCACCTCAACGGTTACGACACGATACTTCATCGTCTTGTCGATAACGTCTGAAACCGTTCCTCTTCCATTGATGGAAAAACAGCTACCGGCTCCAACCACTCCAAGAATCAGTTCCGGATTTTTTTCAATATTGAAGGCACTCTCTGCCTTATGTCCCAATGCAAATTTAATCGTTTTCCCGTCCTGGTGAGCAACAAGCCAGGATACGATACTCAAATTAGGTTTATTGGTTTCCTTGTCTGTTGTAATTAAGGACACAATTTTTTCACCTTGAAGGAAGTCAATCAATTGTTCATTCAGAGCATTTTCTAATCTTGGCATAACAAATCCCTCCTATTTTCTTCTACATATCACCATTATATACAATGTTTGGACAACAAGCCAAACTCATTTTTAATGTTCCCTTCATAAAGTTGTCCGCACGTGCTCTATTAAAAGTAAATACCCTTCATATAAAAAATAAAACAGCTATTCATCCTGTCATATCAAGGATGAATAGCTGTATAGACTAGCTGTGGAAATTGCTTCTTCTGGAATATGTGAGAGAATTCGAGTAGCGCTGTTTCAGCTTTTTTCTTCTTTTTCTCCTTTGAAAAGCGCTCATGAAAAAAATAAAGATTAATAGGATAAAAAATAGAAATATAGTAGAAACCAGACTACTTTTTGCCTCTGTTGTCTCTCTTTCAGGGCCCGCAGCATCCATTGATCCTGAAGATGCAGTAGAAGGTACCGGAGTGAGGAGACTTTTCTCCTGTTCCACTAACACATTTTCTTTAATATGTTCTCTGTTTCCTACTTTTACAATCAAATCTCTGTCTTTACTTACTGCAAGGGAAATCGTTTCTTTCTCCTTTTTGGCAACAAATACGTTTTTGGCCAACATGTATTCCGTTCCTCTTGCACCCTTAACCATTTCTCCCTTTTCAATTTCTTCGGTCATGAAGTTTGAAAAACCATAGTCCAAGAGAGACATTGTATCCCAGTAACTGTAATATTTGGACGAAGCTTTTAATGTAACAGCAATTAGCTCCATACCATCCCTTTCAGCAGAAGTGACCAATGTATGACCTGCTTCTGGCACGTATCCATTTTTCACACCAGTTGTCCCTTCATAGTCCCATAGTAATCGATGGTGGTTGTACAGCGTAGTTTCCCAACCTTCACCTACCCATTCCATTTCCTTTGTGCCAACAATCTCTCGAAACTTTTCGTTTTTCATTGCATATTGTGCAATTTTCGCCATATCTTGTGCGGTTGTTACATGATCTGGGTGAAATAGTCCATGCGGGTTCTCGAAATTTGTATCTTCCGTTCCTATTTTTTCTTCCATAAAATCATTCATTCTTTTCGCAAAGGCTTTTTCGCTGCCATCAAAATGTTCTGCAATGGCAGTACCAGCATCATTTCCTGAATTGATCAGGAGACCTTGCACCAATTTTTCAAGGGTTACTTTTTCACCTGCAAGTAAATAAACTCTGGAACCATCCTGATCTCGGGCATTTTCACTTACGGTCACCGTTTCTTCTAAGTCGCCTTCTTCTAATGCGATAATGGCTGTTACAATTTTAGTGATGCTTGCTGGATACATAACACGTTCACTATCTTTTTCATAAAGTATATTACCTGATTTTGCATCTATTAATAAGACTGATTCACTGAACAGTTCATCAGGTCCATTGGCTTTAGTATCTTGTGTGTTCACTAACGCCAACAAAATGAAGGAGATGAGTACACAAGGGAGAATTTTATTCATCATATATGCGACAAACCTTTCTGCTAAGTTTGTTTATATTGGTAGTTTTCCTAAATTCTTGATGTCATAAAAGGTCGAAAAACCTCACTCTGTTTCAGTTTATATTATATCGCTTGTATTTTCATGCAAAATGAAGGATTTGTTAAAAAAGTCATAAAAACTTAACAAAAAAAAAAGCGCGGTCCTTTTAATGATAAAGAAATTTAATTGATTGGTTAATCGCCGCTGTTCCTTTCCGCACATGGCTGCGCTTTCCACGCGGCGACCTTGAGCCTCCTCACTTCGTTGCGGGGTCTCAAGATTGTCGCTACTTCCCCGTAGGAGTCTCCGCCATTTGCTCCAATCCACAGCTAGAAACTAGTTACCTCTTTAAGAAAGTTTTTAGTTATTCTTTCAGTGAACGGGATTACCTTGTTGATTGCAGTGGAAGGCGCGCAGACTCCCGCGGGAGGAAGGGACAGGGGAGACCCCGCAGGCGAAGCTGAGGAGGCTCCCGGACCGCCCGCAGGAAAGCGAAGCGCCTGGAACGGAAATCAACAGAATTATATGCTTTCTTACTTTTCAAAAAAAAAAAAGCGAAAGAGAATTAATCCTCTTCCGCTTTTACTAAATCCTTTTCCATAATCAGTAGTGGTTTGTCCCTGTAGAATACCTTCTTCACTACACAAAAACCGAGCTTCCTCCAATAATGTAAACCTTTTTCGTTTTCTTCTAAGCACCCAAGCCTTACCGTTTTCACCTGTCTTCCTCTCATCATATTCTCATAATGTTGATATGCAATTTGTGCTATGCCTTGTCTTTTCCAGTCCGTATGTATGATAAATAGACCCAACCAGGGATAGCGGTCTTTGGGATTACTCATCGTAAAATCTATGATTCCAACTGGAATCCCTTCCCAGCTAATGATATATCGTTCTTTTTCCACCTTCTCTTCCATATGCTCTTTTCTGATGTCATGAAGAGTCAATTTTTCCTTCCCGCTTGAAATAAGGTTATATTCAGGTTGTGAGTTCATTATGTCCAGTTCAATTTCTAAGAATGACGCGTCACTTTTAATAAAGGTTAACATATGTAATCCCCTCATGAAACAGGGTAAATAGAGAGAGAATCTCCAATTACCCGATGCTATCAATTATTCACTTTTTCGTTAGGGCAATAGGCTTTTACAAAATGGGCAGGGTTCAACGGTTCCCCTGTCACCTTCTCAATTTTCCGGTTCCAATGATAGGTGGCTCCTGGTGCCAAAAACTCGTCTCGTATAAATGCCCCAACCTTACGAGTAAAGAATTCATGGGATATGTTGTTCTTGATATATTGATAGAGCTGAGCTGCAGTGAGTTCACCAAGCAAATAGTTCTGATAATAAACTGGAGCAAGGGTGAAATGAATTTTAGCCGCCCAATCAGGATTTGTGCGATCCTCCGGTGGATTCAACAGCTGGATTTTTTCTACCGTCTCCCACCAAAGGGAGTTCAGATCCTGATCCGGATTTTCATATAACTGTCTTTCAAAATACACAAATGTGATAATCCAGCGTCCCGAAATAAGCATTTTCAATTGCTCATGCTTCGCAAGCGACGGCATCATTTCATCCAACTTACTATCATCCAACTTTAGGAACTTGGATAACCATTCCCGGTTTTCGGTCATTTTGCCGAAAAGCATGGCAATCGACTCGGTTGTTAGGATATGGGCAAAACTTCTAAGTAAATAAGGAAGGTCACGGTTCACATATTTGTTGTAGGCTGCATGGCCAAACTCATGTAACATGGTTCCCATCCAATAAGTATTATCTACATTATTGCAGAGTACGCGGATGTCTCCTTCCCTGTTCATATCCATACAGAATGCAGTAGGATTTTTCCCTTCACGTGGCTCAAGGTCGGAAGACGCATACAATCCTTCAATTGGCATATCCATGGAATCAAAGGTATCTGCCGTAAGCTTTTCCAAGTCTTGCCCTTTAAAGAAAGTATCCAAATTGGTTTTTTCATTGGCAGGAGCTTCCTGAAAGAATGGGTCGACGTAATGCCATGGCTTTAATTCCTCTACATTGACCCCAAACTTTTCGGCCAACTCCTCATCCAATTCACTTTTCAGCTTACGGTATGTGTCATCTGATTGTTCCACAAGATCGGAAAACATCGAAAAAACCTCTTCCATATCAAGCTCCTGATTGGCAAAAGACATTTTATAAAAGTTGTCATATCCCAATTTACGAGCTGCGACATTGCGTTTTTTCACAAGTTCCAACAGCTTTTCCGAAACAACCTTGCCCACTTCCTTGCTTGCCTTCCAAGCTTTTTCACGCTTTAGGCTATCTGTACTGTTCAACAACACGTTTCGGATATCGTTGGCTGATAACCTCTCCCCGTCCACTTCAGGCATATACGTATTGAAAAGATAATTCAATTCAGAAGACATCGTGGAAAGCTCTTCAATGGTCTCTTTATCCAATTGATTTTCTCTCATTCCATACTCCAGTATCTCCAATTGCCTTCTTTGCTCTGATGTCAAAGTAGTGTCTTTTAGAAATGCCCTGACCTGTTCGTACCTTTCTTTATCTGCATAGAAGAGGCTGAATTCACTAGATGCTTTTCCTGCTTCTTCTGCCCACTTCTTTTCCCCGGTCGTTTGTGCCATCCAGCCTGCATGAGTGGATTTTTTCAGCAAGGTCTGAAATTGTTCATTCTGTTCTTTCAAAAACTGTTCGATTATCATAAATATCCCTCCGTAACTTTAAAACGCCGTCAAACATATCGGTTTCGTGAATCCTGAAAAAAGGTTCTGTAAGTTCCCTAGTTTGCTTTCATCAGAAATGCTTAACAAGCCAAGGTGATGGAGTGATGAGAAACTCACAGCACCCATCATCAAGGAAGAAAAATCACTATTGGAGATGACAACAGATACATCTGCATTTGCCTTCTCCAAAACGTTTGCTCTGCCATCCTTGAATTGAACATAAACCCTGGAGTTGAAGTTTGGCATAAAAGTGTCTTCTACTTTCCAATCAACCGAAATAGACTCCAAACCATAGGTAGCTGCTTCAATCACTTTCTTCGGATCAAGAACTTTATACATAAGCCCTACAGCTGAAGTATGGCTTTCGTGATAAACATGAGGCATGATGTTGTCTGTTCCGTTTCTTGGATCTTGTAATAGATAATGGAAGTCACTTTCCTGTGTATGCAAAATAATATTGGCAACTTGATCTTGCTGCGATCTCAAGAATGCAATCAATTGTTGTAAAGCGGCAGGCGTTTCCGTTATCAATTCTTTAATCAAAATGTTATTGCTCAAGAAGTTCCCCTGTTTTTCTGATTCAAAAGTGAAGGCACAATATCCCAAAATCGCCTCTCCATCCTTTACCCCATATACTTTCACTTTTGGATTTTGAAAGAGAGCCTTCATCAAGTCAATGGAGCGTGCCATCATACCGTGCGTTTTTAGCATGTATCGTTCATAGCAACAGAACAGTTCAGATGCATCCTTTTCTGTGAGTAGAACCACATCACTTTTGGATAGGCTTACCGGAAGCTGGTCAGGCTGAAAGCGGTACTTATTCATTTTTGTGCCATACCCGTAACCCATCCTGCGATAAAAATCCGGTCTAAATGGATAGAGTGCCGTAATCGGAACATGACGCTCCCTATAATACTCTTCAAAATAGGTAACCAGATTCTTTGCCACTTTTTCTTTTTTATGAAGCAGATCCACACAAACAAACCCCAACCCACCTACCTGCATTTGGTGGAAATGAAAGTTCATGAGAAAATTATGTAATAGCATCCCACCAACCAATGTATTGTTTTTAAAACAGCCGAAAAGGCGCTTGTCGGGATTCTGCGTCTGTTTCTCCAGTCTTTCTAAAAGTGCCTGTTTATCCTCATCTGTGTTCACAGACATTCCGGGATATGCATTGCTCGCAATCTCTACGAAACTACCAAATTCTCCCGGATGCAGTTCTCTTATCTCATACATCCTATATCCTTCCTCCCACCTCAGATGCAATCGGTTTTTTCATCCAGACCTGTTCCACTTTCTTGTTAAACCCTCTATCTGTCAGGAATTTGTACACTACTTGATTGGATGTATGGAAAAAAGCGATAGTGCACTGATAGGTTGTAGCAGATGTCGGGAAAAGGTGGGAGAAGAGAGCCTCCAACACTTTGTTTGGATCGGATTGGTTTTCTTTTATAAAACAATGTGTTACGACACTGGCTGTTAATGTTCCATCAGCAGAGTATTGTCTTTTGAACAAGGCATATGCCACTGTTTCTCCTTCATTGTCCAGAAGCTGAATCAATTGACCTTCTTTCATGCACCACCACTGACTTTGCCAAGCTGTATTATGTTGATACATGGAAAGATATTGGGCAGCTTGGGAGGAACTGTACACCGGATGGTAATCCAATGTATCTTCAAACTCCCGGGGAATCTCCAGTGTAAGATGCACCACTTCATCTACCACTTTGTACCCTTTAGATTCATATAAGGAGATTGCTTGCTTGTTTTCAGCGATGGCTTCTAATGTGGAAGTGTAAATCCCCTTCTCCTTATAAAGCTCACAAGCCTTATCCACCAAAAGCTTTCCAATACCTTTTCGCCGGTGACTTGCAGCCACACCGGTTCCTCCATTCCACGCCATCAACTCTTTACCAATCAGTTTATATCCACTTAAAAGGAGCCCCACAGGTTCTTCTCCATCAAAAGCGACAATAGAAAGGTCGGCAGAAATATTCTCATTACCGATTCTAGCGGTAAATCGATCAATATCCATTCTTGCATCAAAGAAGTACCCTTCGAAACCTCTATTCCAAGCTAGAAGTGCCTGATTCAATGTACATTCAGATAATCTCCTAATTTGATACATATCGCTTCCACACCCTTTTTTCTAACTTTTATCTTCGGAGCATATTAAAAAATCTAAACTTACAGTAAATTCTTACACTTTTATTATCTATTATTCTTTCTCTTTGCACAATTATTTCCACACAAAAAAACACAGCAATTCATCGATTACTGTGTTTTAAGAAATTATTCAACCACTTCTTCTCTTAATATCGAAAAGACATTGGCATCATGATAGGTCCCGCCTTGGAATAGATAACCTCTCAAAAGACCTTCATGAGTGAATCCCACTTTTTCCAGCACTTTTCTTGAGCCTATATTTTCAGGATACACATTTGCCCCTATACGGTATAGTTCCATTGAATCAAAACCGAACTCCACCAATGCTTGAATGGCTTCGGTTGCGTAGCCCTTGCCCCAAAAGGGTAAATCTATTTCATAACCGATTTCTGCCCTCCGGTGTTTTTCCGAAACAGCATGAAAACCGCATGTACCGACCAGCGTCCCTGTTTCCTTTTCCACAATGCCCCATCTATATAGAGTGGTATAATCGTCGATAAAATCTTTAATGAATTTATCCGCTTCCAGCTTTGTTTGAAATGGCTCCATACCGTAGAATTTTGTCATCTCCGGATTGGAGAAGTATGCAAAAATAATATCTGAATCTTTTAACGTTAAGCTTCTTAGCTGAAGTCTTTCTGTTCTAAGCATTGGTACTGGCTTTAACATATTCTCCCTACCCCTTTGTCATTTCTGCCACTATATATTGGTTTGTCCACATTTTCAGCATGATGACGAGACTTTCTTCTCCTCTTGAATAAAGGAACGTAGAACCTACTTGTTCTTCAAATACCCATCCATCTGCTTCAACGTGTGTTAGTACATTCTGAAACCCTGTTCCTTCATCCATTTTTGCCATGACCGTCCTTGTGTCATGAACGGATGAAAGCGTTACAATCGGAGAGGAAGAAAGTGCAAGCTTTGCCGCTCCCCTAACATTTTCATTGAATGCCAGTAGTGTCCCTGTCACAAGAAGTATGCCGGTGAAAATGACCATCGCCCATTTCCATTTCATTCTCTTGCCCCCTACTCTATTATTCTTCTACCCATAATCACTAAATCCCTTTTGATAGAATCAAGTTCTGCCACTCCCGGAAGGAAGCCCCATTGTTCAAATCCGAATTTCTCGAATAATTTAACGCTTGGAATATTGTGTGAAAATATGAAAGCAAGTAGATTTTCAATTTGCAGAGATGGACATTCCTTAATTGCTTTTTCCAATAATATCGCACCAAGTCCTTTGCCCCTTGTATTCTGATGAAGATAGATGCTAATCTCTGCCGTCTTTTGGTAAGCCGGTCGACCGTAAAAGTTTTGGTAGCTGATCCAGGCACAAATTTCGTTATCAGATTCCACCACCTGCAAGGGTCTTTTTTCATTATGTGAATGAAACCATTCCTTCCTGCTCTCTACTTCAACTGGGGAAGTGTCTGCAGTAACCATTCTGCTTGCAATGGTGGAATTATAAATTTCAACTATTTTCGGAAGGTCGTCCAACTTTGCGTTTCTGATTTGTATTGGCAAGTTATTCATGATGATTCACCTTTCTATTACTCTATGCTCATATTCTGTTTATAGTATATTATTTCATTGGAAATATGGATAGATGGAACATGATTATTCTTATTTCTCTTCATTCTTTCTATCTATACCACTCAGTTTAATGGCAAGGAAAAGGCTCAATTTTGAATCAAAAGTGGTATATACAACTATACAATCTTCTGCTAACATGAACATAAAATAGCAGGTAAAGGGGATCATTTTATGGCATCTGTTTCAACTAATGGCTATTCTCTCCTATCGATGAAAATCATGATGGAATATGGGATGTTTGAGCATGGATATATAAAAATAAGGAACGGAATGATCTCAGAGTATGGCTCCATGGAACAGTACTCCAATCCCCAAAATCTGGAGGAAATCCAGTTCCATAAAGACTTGATAGCGATACCTGGGTTTATTGACATTCATATACACGGATTAAATGGTGCAGATGTGATGGATGCTACGGAAGAGGCTCTAGAATCCATGGCTTTTACATTACCAAAGGAAGGGACTACCTCATTCCTGGCTACCACCATAACTCAGGATAAGACCAATATAACTACAGCTTTACAAACTATCCAATCATATATACAAAAGCAAAATAACGATACACCTTCAAGTGAGCTGCTTGGAGTCCATCTGGAGGGCCCATTCATCAATGCAAAGAGGGCCGGTGCACAGCCAAAATCGTTTATATTAGAACCAAGTATAGCGCAATTCACACAATTTCAAATCGACTCAGGTAATAACATTAAGGTCGTAACCATGGCTCCTGAACAGGCAGCTGGAATCGACCTGGTGAAATTTCTGAGTGAATCAGGTGTTATCCCCTCCATCGGCCACTCAGATGCGCTTTATACGGAAATGTTGGAGGCGATGAACGCCGGCGCCGAACATATTACTCATTTCTACAACGGAATGCGAGGAAACCACCACCGTGAACCTGGTGTCGCTGGTGCGGGACTTGCACATCCGGAACTTTTTTTGGAAATTATTGCAGATGGCATCCATGTTCACCCAGCGGTGGTAAAGGCCACTTATTTAACAAAAGGAGCGGAAAGACTGCTGCTGATTACAGATTCCATGAGAGCCAAATGGCTGGAAAATGGGGAATATGATCTTGCTGGTCAAAAAGTGAAGGTGCAAGATAAAACCGCACTGCTTGAAGATGGCACTATTGCTGGCAGTGTACTTAAAATGAATGAAGCGGTCAAAAATATGATGGATTACACAGGTTGCAACATGCAGCAAGCGGTGCAAATGGCCTCAAGTAACCCGGCAAAACGCTTGAACGTATGGAGTCGCAAAGGCAGCATTGCTGTAGGAAAAGATGCGGACATCGTCATTGTCAATGATGAAATGCAAGTGAAAATGACCTTCTGCAACGGAAAACAATCTTACAAGGGAGAGTAAAGCATGGATATTATCCACACCACATCTTATGAAGCATTGAGTCAAGAGGCAGCTACGTATATCGCCAAGCAGGTTCGGAGCAACCCGAGCATTGTGCTTGGCCTTGCAACAGGTAGTACCCCCACCGGTATGTACAAGCATTTATTGAAGGACCATATAATCAATAAGACTTCCTACGGTAGCGTGACCACCTTTAACCTTGATGAATATATCGGGTTGCATAAAACCGACCCAAACAGCTACTATGCGTTTATGGAGAAGCACCTCTTTCAACATATCAATATCCAAAAAGACAATATATTCATTCCAGACGGACTTGCCGTACAGCTAGACAACGAGTGTAAAAGTTATGAAGAAAAACTGAACACTCATGGTCCAATCGACATTCAAGTCCTAGGCCTGGGAGAGAACGGACATATCGGCTTCAATGAACCAGGAACCGCCTTCAACAGCAGAACACATGTCGTGGAACTAACAGCGTCAACGCGGAACGCCAATGCAAGGTTTTTCAAGGACACGGCAGATGTCCCATCTCATGCACTTACAATGGGGATAGCTTCCATTATGGGTGCAAAAGAAATCATTCTCCTTGTAGCGGGTAAGAACAAGGCGAAAGCATTTGAACAGCTTCTTTATGGAGAAATATCCGAGAATTTCCCTGCCTCTGTTCTCAAAAAACATCCTTGTGTTAAAATTATTGCAGATAGCACCGTTCTTGGAAAATCCAGTATCATTGCCTGAAAGGAGAAAGCAAACTTACATGATTGATAAATCCTCTCCAATTCCCATGTATTATCAATTAGAATCTCATATAAAAAATCAAATCATTTCGGGTATTATCCTACCAGGAGACAGTATCCCATCCGAAAGGGAATATGCCGAGAATTATGGCATCAGCAGGATGACAGTCCGGCAGGCGATAAATTCCCTTGTAAATGATGGGCTCCTTTACCGAAAAAAAGGAAGCGGAACTTTTGTTTCCGAGAAGAAAATCGAGCAGCCCCTACAAGGACTAACAAGCTTTACTGAGGATATGAAAAAGCGCGGGTTGAATCCGACCAGCGAGTTAATCCACTTTGAAATGATTCCGGCAAACAGCTTTATCTCCGGCGAACTGAAAATTCAGGAATACGCACCAGTCTATGAAATAAAACGAATTCGCCTTGCCGATGGAGAACCTATGGCCCTAGAGACAAACTACCTTTCTGCCAATTTGGTAAAAGGGCTTACAGAAGAAGTGGTCAACGCTTCCATTTATGCCCATATAGAAGAAAAATTGAATTTAAGAATCGCACATGCCGACCAATTGATTGAATCTGTCAAAGCCTCAGCAGAGGATGAAAAGCTGCTGAATATAGACAAGGGACATCCAATGCTGTATATCCAACGAAACACATATCTACAGGATGGAACACCGCTCGAGTTGGTGAAATCCGTATACAGAGGCGACCGCTATAAATTTCATATAAAAATGAACAGAAACCAATAACACGGGGGGATGAAGGTGAACAATGGATATTTTTCAGCCATACAAAATCTCCTGTCTGAAGTAAGTGAAAAAAACCGGTGGGCAATGCAACACTGCGCATCCATACTTGCAGAGTGTTTGGAGAAGGAGGGCATCTTGCATGTTTTCGGATGTGGTCACTCCCATATGATTGCCGAGGAAGCTTTTTACCGGGCGGGAGGAATTGTTCCTATTCGACCAGTTTTGGTAGAGGATGTTATGTTGCATAAGGGTGCCCTGCGCTCCTCGAAAATGGAGCGGGACCCGTCTTTTGCGGAAACGTTTCTACCTCTTCAACCTTTTCAGCCAAACGACGTATTATTGGTTATATCAACATCCGGGCGTAATCCAGTCCCAATAGATGTTGCACGATACGGAATAGAGGTCGGGATGAAGGTAATCACCATCTCATCCCACGCCTACCACTCCCTAATTTCCAGGCACTCCACGGGCATGTTGTTGGCGGAGACTGCTACCATTGCGATTGACAACTGCATTCCTCAAGGAGATGCCCTTGTCTCCTTGAAAGGACTCCAAACGTCCATTGGACCCGGTTCCACCATAATAAACGCAGCGATAACCAACGACATGATCGTTAGAACAATAGAACTTTTACATAATAGAGGGTTGGATGTTCCCATTTTCAGAAGCGGGAATATTGATGGTGCAGAGGAACACAATGAACTGGTGATGAAAAAGTATCGAGATAGGATTGAGATGTTTTAAATAATTTGTGTTTCCTATGTTGACTGTAGTAAAAGGCAACAGTATCATGAAATGTTTAAAAGCAGTGCCTCACATAAAGGCACTGCTTAATCTATCATTATCTGGAAATAAACATCTGCGTCCAGTAATGACCATATTGGCCACCCTTGGCATAGCCTACTCCGATTTCTGTATATTGGCTTGATAAAATATTCTTTCTATGCCCTTCGCTGTTCATCCAAGCATTCATGACCTCTTGTGGTGTTTTTTGCCCAGCAGCAATGTTTTCACCTGCTGTTCGGTAAGAAATACCAAAATTACGCATCATATCGAATGGAGATCCATATGTTGGTGACGTGTGGCTGAAATATCTTTTATCAATCATATCTTGAGATTTGTATCTTGCAACTCTAGATAACTCCCAGTTAAGCTTTAAAGGCTTCAAACCATACTTGGCACGCTCCTGATTCACTAACTTAGCAACCTGCTCTTCTTGCGTTTGCCCCTCCCCTTTTTCTGGAATAGTAATTCTTTGACCTGGATAGATAAGGTCAGGATTTCTTACTGTAGAATTCGAAGCGATCAGTTCGGATACCCCAACCTGATATTTTACCGCAATCTTCCACATCGTATCACCGGATTGAACCGTGTGAGTAGTAGCTGCAAGGGCAGCTGTATTTCCACCTAAGACTAGTGCGACAACCGACAAAGTTATGAGGACTTTCTGTAAAGTTTTCATACTATAAATCTAATATGTTTCACGATAAATGAAAACAAGTAATTATTGTAAAATAACGAAATATACTGTTAATTGCCTGTCATGACTGTAATGAGAAATATATTCCAATAGAGCGGCGGTTGTGGCTCAGAGGAAAACTACCGCCACACCCGCTCCAATGGCAAAGGCTGTAAATAGCGCCTCCGCACCTTTAGATAACCCTGAGACGAAATGCCCCACCATCAAATCACGTACAGCATTTGTTATCAATAACCCCGGAACCAACGGCATGACAGATCCGATAATAATTTTATCCAATTCCATCCCAACTCCAATGGTAACCATTGCTAATGCGACCATACCAATGATTAAGGAAGCAAAAAACTCTGCAAAGAACTTAACCCTCGTGTAATATTGTATCAGTAATAAACCGGAATACCCCAACCCACCGGCAATCATGGCTGGCAAAAAGTCTGTCCATACACCCTTGAACATGATGAGAAAAGAACCGCTGACGAAAGCTGCAGCGATTATCTGATAGCTGATAGGAAATAGAAGATGTGATTTTTCCAGATGGATTAAAGCCTGTTGGGCCTCTTGTACACGAAGCTCCCCTGCAGCAATTCTACGGGAGATGTGATTTACCTGCGCTACCTTTTCCAAATCGGTGGTCCTGAAGTTGATCCTGACAAGTTGTGTAGGATTTTCACCTTTGAGGGAAACAATAATCCCTGTTGGTGTTACAAAACTATGGGTTTCTGTGATACCATAAGAAGCTGCAATCCTTGTCATCGTATCCTCCACACGGTACGTCTCTGCTCCACCTTCCATCATGATTCTTCCGGCAAGCAGGCAAACCTGAAGAATTTTATCCGTTTCCCGCTCTGTCATTTCCATCGTCACCTAACTCACCTCACGTTTTACATTCATGGATAATCTCTTGATAATTTTCATCACAATCTGCATGATGACCTCTGCAAACACCAACCCCATTGCAATGGCTCCGGATATCATAAATGCCTTCGCTGCCAAAGGGATGGCTGCCAAATAATCATTTTCGGCAATATGCCTCATCGTATTGTAGGCGAGTCCTCCAGGAACAAGCGGGATGATTCCCGCAACACTGAATATAATCATCGGCATCCTGAACCGCTTTGCCATGATATGACCAACAAGTGCCACCATAAAAGCACCGACAAATGACGCCACCACCGGATCCACTCCGGCATCCGCCAACACTATGTAAAAAATCCAGCCAATCATGCCAACTGTGCCGCAGTGCACCAAAGCCCTTCTCGGTGCATTAAACAGGACACCAAAACCGGCTGCAGCAATGAAGCTGAATCCCAGCTGTGAAAGAATGTATAGCATATTTTCACCTCATTGTTTCTAGTACAGCTTATTATATAGGAAAGTCTGCATAGAAAAAACCTCCTTTTGGGGAGGTTTGAGTAGGGAGCTAATATTGCGTTTCATTGGGACTCTATGACACACGTTTTCACTATGCATTTGGGATTTCGCGTTTCATTGGGACCCTATGACACACGTTTTCACCCGGCCTTTTGGATTTCGCGTTTCATTGGGACCTTATGACACGCGTTTTCACCCGGCATTCGGGATTTCGCGTTTCATTGGTCATAATATGCCTACTGCTTATCCACCAACCAAGTTTTTGCTACAGCAAAATATTCTCGAGACCATAACTTAAAAATCGCAATCGTAGGTGTCTTCCCAGCAAGTGTATGAACCTCAGCAAAATCCAGTCTTTTCCCTATAATAGAAGCACGATACACATGAAAATCATTGCTCACAATGGCAACGGATGCACCGTCTTCCATCAATTTTTGTGAAAATGAAAGGTTTTCAAAGGTGGTGGTGGATCGATCTTCTAACAAGATTCTGTCCTCATCAATGCCGTTTGCTACAAAATATCTTCTCATTGCTTCTGCTTCAGTAATATCCTCTCCTGGCCCCTGCCCGCCAGAGGCGATGACTTTCGTATTCGGGTTCTCCAGTAGATATTCCAAGGCTGCCTCCACTCTGAATAAAAGTGCCTTCGTCATTACCTCTCCTTTTACCCTAGCCCCTAGAACGATAAGGTAATCCACACCTTTTGGTGGCTCCTGCTTGGCAGTTTGATAGATGAGGGAATGCACGATGATTACGTAGATTAGTAGGGGAACCATCGTGATTTTCATTAAAGTTTTTACTCTCTTTTTAGTTACCATATTTGTAATTCCTTTTCCGTTATAGTCTGTCTATTACTATAACGAAATGGGAGTGTAATTTGTTTCATATCTAACGTGTCTATTTTTAGCGAATGGCGTCGAACGGTTCGAATATTTCTGTAACGGAAAATATTTTGCTGCGTTTGGAAAATAAAATAGCCTAAACTGCTCGTATAATCCGCTAACGGAAAATAAAACATCCAGTTTGGAAAATAAGTTTAGAATCCGCATAAAAAAGACTGCCTCATCCATAGAGACAGTCTCGATTTTCCTATTAAACCTTGCTCACAGCATCCTCGACGTTGTCTTCACCAGCAACTACGTCAAACGCAGTACCGTACGTATTTTTTGCGCCAACTACTGCTAGCAATACTTTCGCAACATCTTCTCTAGCAATCGACCCAGGTTCAATATTGTCCCCAATTTTCACCTTGCCAGTACCTGATTCATTCACTAACCCACCAGGTCGGACAATCGTGTAATCCAAACCACTTGCCATTAACATCTTATCTGCATAATGCTTAGCTACATAATAAGGACGAAGATCGTCATTCCAGTTTTCCCTATTGTCCGCTTGGAACGCACTTACCATCACATAACGGGAAATGCCAGCTTTTTCAGCCGCCTCTACCGTTTTTGCCGCTCCATCCAGATCAATCAATAACGTCATGTCTGATCCTGTGCTTCCTCCAGAACCAGCTGCGAATACCACTGCATCACTCCCACTAAAGGCCTTTACAAGATCATCTACCGATCCTTCCAAATCAGCCAACACTGATTCAATCCCATCTTTTGCAAAACTATCTGCTTGCTCCTCTTTCCGTACCATTGCGATAGGGGTGTATCCATCTTCCTCATTTAAGAAATGTACAAGCTGTTTTCCAATCTGTCCGTTTGCTCCAACTACTGTTACTTTCATTGATAACACTCTCCCTTATCTTTTGTATGCATTATCAGAAATGCATGAAATGATAGCAAATGAACTGCTCACCCTTACTATTCCCTGAAAAATAAGAAAAGCAACATGTTTTAGCACATGCCGCTTTTGTTATATTCATAGAACCATATCTATAATTTCATTCAACCACTCTTTATTTACCGGGACACCAATACTCTCACACAGAACTCGATGCACCTTGATAAACTCATGCACCTGGGACTTTACTATATTTATCAATGCTTCCGCATCACGTTTTCCTACGTCCCATCCTGCTAGCATACTTAATTGCTCTTCACTCAACGGACTTCTAGGCCCTTCAACTTTCGACCAGTCCCCAAATGAATTGGGCACTTCCCCCATTTCAACATACCAACCTATAACAATGGAATAGCTCAGGGAATTTACCATTTGAAAAGCATAATGATACTCACCACGCTGAACCCGACGATATACTTCATGCAGGTATGCAAAGAACTTGCCTCTCCATACTTCAAAATCATCTTGAGAAAATTGATAATCTATTGACTGCGACGCCTCCCTTAAATGAGATACAATCCCACTAGGATCATGTTCAATCAATAAATGCTTCAGATAAGGAGAAGGTTGCAAATCGGATTTACGATAATAGAAAGTATCCACTTTAATAAAAGAGCTATAATGAGCAATGGAGTATGGCGCCCATGGGAAATCCTCATAAAATAACACATCGCCCCAATTTTTGGCGCGATCTTTTTTATTGGACCGATAAGCTTCGAATGCTCCATCACTTACTATGACACGAAGGTCTAAATCAGAATACACATCCTCGTTTCCTTTTGCGAGTGATCCCCCATAAAAGAAAGCTAGAATATTCGGATCACGGATCAGATCCTTGTATATGGCTTCCCTCAACTTCTGCCTTTCTACTGGTATCAGCGTATCTCTTTGTTCATGTTTAGTTAAAAATCCCGCACATTTTTTTATCAGCTCCCAATAAGTTATTGCTTTCTTACTTCTACAAAGGGATGCCGATTCCTTCTAAAAATAATCTCGACAAATTCTATGGCCTTAGAAGTAGCTTAAGTGTAGAACATTGGTCGTAAAAGCTAGAAGTGCAGTTGGGAAATTGAGAAGTTACTCTGGGAAATGAAGAAGTTCCCTGTTAAACGGTAGAAGATGGAGCCTAAACCGTAGAATGGTTCAAGTTGAGCGTGATTTCCCTCTCGTTGTGAATGTGAAAAAGAGCAGAATAAAACCCTGCCCCTTCACTTGGCCATATAAAAATCCTCAAACAACGAAACAGAAATCACAATAACCCCTGCCAAAAATGAAGCCAATGTAGCAATCCAGTGAAAATATTTAAACGATATGATAATAGCTACAAACATTAAAACCAACCAAAAAAACGTATATTTAATCCCACTCACTCCTTCATCAAAACTCTCCTGCTTCCCGCTCTTCCCAAACAATTTCACTGTAGATATCTGCAAAAGCCTTGATGGAGTTTCGCGCTTCTTCCAGATTGTTGTCCACCCCACCGACTTCTAAAAGGATTGCACGATTGGATAGATCCTGATTGTACAAGCCGTTCCCTGTAGAACTTCCTTTAGGAAAGACACCTCTGCTGAGACCTGGATATTTTTTCTCAATAGCATGGTGTATCCTTTCTGCAAACTCCAGGTTCTGTTCATAGTCCTTATGGGCGGTCCCTACTACAAACATGAGCCTTGCGTAATTCTTTCCTCCGATCTCTTCTGTTGTCTTATCTTTTCGTGCCGAGTCACGGTGAATATCTATCAGATACTTCACATCACTGTTGAATACCATTGCTGCTTGTACTGTTTCTCTTGAATATTTATAAGAGTGATTGGCATTCCAGCCCCTTGTTTGTAAATCCTGTGGCACATTCCGTGTATCCTGATTCGCTTTGATCCCTTTATCGGCCAATTCGTCTTTCAGCATTTTTCCAACAGCGATTACATTCACATCAGGATTATTGCTTGTTGCATCATTAGGATTGCTGACATTCTTCAATAGCGGCAGATAAGATTCCCAACTATGAGATTGATAGATATGCACAATCGTCTCATCCATCGATTTTTCCGGAGCAGGGGTCGGCTTGTCCTCTTTCTCATCAGCCAAAAGCATTTCCTCTGCAATTTCCCGTTCTTTCAAAAGTACTTCCATCGGTGCCACGGATTCAAATGGGATATCTGTAAAATCGGTTCCTTTTCCAGCGACATAAAACTGTGTGTCATAGGCATAAAATCCAGGGATTTCATTCCCCAGAAAGCTCCTAATATCGTACGGCTTCAAATTGGTTGCCAGTTCAAACGTAAATTCCATAATTGGAAGCTTAGGCACTTCGACATCCTTGCCGATCATATAGTGGTTTTGACTTTGAATGATGGTCAAATAAAGCTCTGTTGATTGTACATTTCTCAAAATATTCCCTACATACTCAGAGGAAAGTCTAGTGGATAAGACGGTTGTAATAATGGAGATGACCACAAATAAGATAATCATGAAAAGGACAGTGTTATTAATAAATAGAAAAAATCCGGTTCGGTTGGTAGATTCTATCTTTCCCCCCTCCTTTCTATCTAATGAATATGTCAATTTAATAGAAATTAGAAGGGCAAAATAAAAAAGATGACTCTATGTTTAGAATCACCTCCTTTGCTTATGCTCTATTTAATCTCTTTACATAGCTACTTTTGTAAGTTACTATATAAATCGTAATCATTACTATTTGAACACTAAAGGAGATTTCAAAAAATGACAATAAAAAAGATACCTGTAACTGTACTAAGCGGTTATTTAGGAGCCGGTAAAACGACACTCTTAAATCATGTATTACATAATAGAGAAGGATTAAAAGTGGCCGTCATCGTTAACGACATGAGTGAAGTGAATATTGACGCAGGCTTGGTAAGGCAAGGTGGAAGTCTTTCGAGAACAGATGAAAAGCTAGTGGAAATGTCCAACGGTTGCATTTGCTGTACGCTACGGGAGGACTTACTTGTAGAAGTGGAAAAACTAGCTACTTCCGGAGATATTGATTATATTTTGATAGAATCAACAGGAATAAGTGAGCCTGTTCCTGTTGCCCAAACCTTTTCTTACATAGACGAAGAGCTTGGCATAGATTTAACTAAATTTTGTAGACTTGATACGATGGTTACGGTAGTGGATGCGTACCGTTTCTGGCACGATTTCGAATCTGGAGACAGTCTTCTCGATAGAAAGGAAGCAATGAGTGAGGAAGATACAAGAGAAATTGCGGATCTATTGATTGATCAGATTGAATTTTGTGATGTCCTTATCTTAAACAAATGCGATCTTGTTTCGGAAGTGGATCTAGAGAAATTGGAAAAAGTTCTTAAAACTCTCCAACCTGAGGCAACTATTATTAGAACCACAAATTCCAGTGTACTTCCTTCTTCCATTCTAAACACAGGGAAATTTGATTTTGACAAGGCAAGTGCATCAGCAGGCTGGTTAAAAGAACTTCAAGCGGGTCACCAACAACATACACCTGAGACAGAAGAATATGGAATTTCTTCTTTCGTTTATCAACGAAGGCTCCCTTTTCATTCCGAGCGATTCAGTGAATGGTATGCTGCCCTGCCGGAAGAGGTGGTACGAGCAAAAGGAATCGTCTGGTGTGCCACAAGAAACAATGTTGCCCTTCTATTTTCCCAAGCAGGTCCTTCCGTTCAGCTACAGCCTGTTTCCTATTGGGTGGCTTCCTTACCAAAATTGGAGCAAGAGGCAGTCATAAAAGAAAACCCAAACTTGGTAGATGAATGGGATCCTGAATTCGGGGACAGGATGACAAAACTTGTGCTGATTGGAGTGGAAATGGACCGCGGAGCGCTGACTAGAGAGCTGGACAGCTGTCTATTGACTCCTGAAGAATTCGATCAAGACTGGTCATCTCTATCTGACCCTTTTCCATGGACAATTAATAAGCAAACGGTATGACTTCAGAAAGCACCTCTTCAGGTGCTTTTTCCATTATTCTTCGGTACAATACAATAATCAAGTACTGGAGGAACCATGATGCTTTATTTAGCGATATTCACCTTTCTCTTCTGGTTTGTTGTTTGGCTGGATGCGAAGATTGGTATGAGGAAGATTACAAAAGTGGAACATGTAAAAGAAGACGAGAGTTTACAACACAAAGGTCCCCTTCTATCCATCATTGTTGCCGCCAAAGATGAAGAAAAGCATATAGAAGCAAGCCTGCAATCCCAATTTCAACAAACCTATCACAATATAGAATGGATCGTGGTTAACGACCGCTCGACTGACCGGACCGGGACCATTATCGAAAAGTTGGCCGAAACGGAAACGAGAATGAAATATCTCCATATCCATCATTTAAAAGAAGGATGGCTTGGGAAAAATCACGCGTTATATGAAGGCTTCCTTCAAAGCAAGGGCGAAAATATCCTTTTTACCGACGCAGACATCTTTTTCCATAAAGATACCATCACAAAAGCAATAATATATTTTCACAACAAAAAACTCGACCATTTAACCCTTGCGCCTAATCTAAAAGGAAGCAGTTTCTGGACCAATGCATTTATCTCCTACTTCCTTTTTGGTTTTGGTTTTTTTAAAAGACCTTGGAAATCCAACGATCCCAAAAGTAAAGCTGCAATTGGTATTGGAGCCTTCAACCTTCTATCTAGAAAAGCCTATGTGCAAATCGGAACACATAAAAACATAAAGATGAGACCAGATGATGATCTCATGCTTGGCTGGCAGATCAAAAAGGCGGGAAAAAAACAACACTTAGCCCTGGCGCTAGAACATCTGCAAGTGGAATGGTATCCTGACCTACGTTCTGCTCTTATAGGGTTGGAAAAGAACACATTTGCTGGACTCTTTTACAGCTACTTCATGGTGTTGTTTGCCATTAGTGGGCTGTTTCTATCACAACTTTTCCCTTTTATCGCTTTGTTTGTAACAACAGGAGCCACTCAACAAATTTTCTTCCTAAGCATCTTGATGTTATTTCTTGCCTACAACGTAACCGCAAATAAGATGGCAAAAGGGGCAAATACTTACTTAACTGTTTTCCCCATTACTGTACTAATTTTCATCTACAGTATCGCTCGTGCAACCGTCCTAACGCTCTACAGAGGCGGCATCATCTGGAGAGGCACCTTCTATTCCATCAAACAACTTAAAAAATGAGGGGGGATCTGTGCATCTATAAATATGACATAACCATGTTGATCGCAGTGGAAGGCGCGCAGACTCCAGCGGGAGGAAGGGACAGGTGAGACCCCGCAACGGAGTGAGGAGGCTCACGGACCGCCCGCAGGAAAGCGAAGCGCCTGAAACGGAGATCAACATTTCAATGTAACGTGTAAAGTAAAGCTGATTCCCCCGTCACTTTAATAATGCCGTACAAGAAAGATTAATTTCAAAAGCGGGTAAACCACAATCGCCATCGATAACTGAACATAAAGCACCATTTCCACGGATATCTTGTCCATAATTAAAAGCAAGACAGAACAGACGACACTCGTAGCCATGAGAAGGTAGGCAACATGTCCACTTTTCTGGTTGATCTCTGCCCGCTTCTTTTTAGTCGGACGATAATGCCTTCTCATCACAGCACGAATGATTTCTGAGAGCCCTAGCAGAATGAACACTACCGGAATGTATTTCAGTTTCCCAGAATTATGTGCTTCGACCAGCAGAAATACACCAAATAGCATAATTAGTATAGGCAAGCCAAAGGCTATGATTGGTTGATCGAATAAGGAATGCTCTTCTTTTTCCAAAACCGTCCCTCCCACCAAGATCAATAGTATGTATAGTGCTGTAATTAGAGTATAAATCCTGTTTCGATTTTCTCCTGAACATAAGAAGAATCGTTACATTATATGCAACGATTACTAGAAAAAATGATAGATTCTTTATTTTACTTCTATTTCTTTTAGAATTCGGGCAGGGTTTCCTGCCACCACGACATTGGGTGGAACATCTTTGGTGACAACAGCGCCGGATGCGACTACCACATTGTCTCCAATTGTGACTCCTGGGATTATGACGGCACTGCCTCCAATCCAGACATTATGACCGATTTTTACTGGAATCCCGTATTCAGGTCCTTTATTTCTTTCCAGCGGATCAATTGGATGAGTGGCCGTATAGATATGTACACCAGGTGCCGACATGCAATTATCCCCAAACTCCACTTTGCATACATCTAAAATGCAGCAGTCGAAGTTAGCGAAAAAATTCTCTCCCACTTGAATATTGTAGCCATAATCACAACGGAAGTTCGGTTCCAAATACACGGTTTCCCCTGTAGAGCCGAATAGTTCCTTCAGCAGTTCCACTCTTCTGTCTCCCTCTATTTCGGTGGTTTCATTAATTAGGCGGCTTAATCTCCTAGCATTTACTCTCTCTTCCATCAACTCTGGATCCCACGGATTGTACAATTCTCCAGCGAGCATCTTTTCTTTTTCTGTCTTCATTTTTTCTACTCCTTTAAACCGTTGTTTTTTCATTATAACGGACGTATTAATACTTGAAAAACTTCTTTCAAAAAGTGCTCATAATCAAACCCTAAAGCAATATGGTGCTTACTACCTTCTTCCATTTCAATGTGCCGAAAATCTGCATACGACTTCCCACGAGTCTTTCCTTCCACCACGACGTTCACTTTTTTCGCTAAGTATTGCACTCTTTTGGGATGGACAACGGAATAGACAGTTAGCAAATCATGAAACGGAGCCCCCTCCATGCCTGGCACCAATCTAGCATAGGCATCTGCATAGTACCTGATTATCGGGATATACATTTCTCTGAATTTATTTCTGGAATAATACCATAAAGACTCTGCAAAGTCTGGGGTGATAATTGCCTTCTGCGTGACATTCAATGGGGTGAGGAAAACTTTTTTTCCGTAGTATAACAATAGATTGACGGAAGTTGGGTCTCCATAGAAATTCGCTTCTGCTACAGGAGTAACATTCCCCGGTACCATGAAGGCGCCACCCATTATATGCAGTTCCTTTACCATACCCATTACTTCTTTATTCAATAAGAAACAAGCTGCCAACGTTGTTGATCTTCCAAGATCAACAATGACCAGATCCTTATTTTTATTAATCAATTGGAATACTTCACCAAGATTCCGGAGACGAAAATTATAGGACCCATCCGGAATCTTTATTGGACCGATACCGTCCTCTCCATGGATTTCGGGATAATAAGTAGCCACCTCCCCTGACACCGGCATTTCGGCACCGTTGAATAATGGTATTTCCAAGCGGCCAGCTAAACTTAAAATATGGGATGCATTATTGGCGGCCGTTTTCTTATCCACATTTCCATAGCTGCATACAAGGCCCAGTACTTCTATTTCTGGATGTAATAAAGCATAAATCAACGCAAGTGCATCATCAATTCCCGGGTCACAAAATATCAATAGCTTCATCACATTTCCTCCTAATACCTTTTATTGTAAAATATTAGAAGTTGCGTGAAATTATGTGATTCAAAGGATGTATTTCTTATACAGTTTTTCAAAAACCTACATAAAATCGAAATAGTAGCGGATCACATGGAAAAAAACCGGAGCTGAATAAGCCAGGCTATCCACTCTGGTCAAATAGCTTTTCTTTATAACAGATGCCTTTTCATCATCCCCAATTAATAGATCCCGTTTCAAGACAGACACTGCCAGACTTCCTCCGAAACAAGCCACGCTGATGAGCAGACCTGATAATAATCCGAACAGTTCATCCAATGGCGTTAAGTAGGCGTACAGGTTATACGAAACTCCCGTTGTCACAAAGGTGGAGATCAGGAAACCTTCCCAAGTGATATTCGGATTGGATGACGGGATGATCTTTCGTTTTCCAATATAGAGCGAGACAAGATATTGGACGACATCATGCAATTGTGTCAGAACGACCAAGAATAAGACCAGATTTGCACCATACTCCGGTGTGGCTGTTTGGTAGAAAGCTAGGTGACTTAGACCGAATACCATCAGCATCAAGCCCCACTGTGTGGAACTAACTGAGCGCAAAAAACCTACCGTCCCCTTGCCAAGAATCCTTGGCAGCGGAAGGAACAGGAAAACATAAACTGGAATAAAGACAATGAACATACCGTACCATCCGATATAGATCCAATAAAATTGAATAGGAATCGATAGGTACGCCCAGAGGAATAATTGTCGATCCACCTTACGGGTCCGTAATATAGAGAAATATTCCTTCAAGGAAAAAAAACATAGAAACATGAGAGCGAATAAGGATACTAGTGGATGAAAAAGAGTAGCAACACTGAATACTGCAAGCATTCCCCACCAAGACTTCACCCTAACCGATAATTCGGAAAAATCCTTTGATGCTGTATTTCTTTTTACTATGTAAAAGGTGATACTGAAAACACTTAAACCAAAAGCAATCACTAAAAGTGTGATGACGGCTTCTATCTCAAACATAATAATCCCCCTATCTACCTATAATTATGAAATTAATGGTTAATTTTGGTCAAGAGAAATTATATAATGTATAGAAGAAACTATTTTTTTAGAAGGTGTTGTTCAAGATGGAAGATACATATGTTTATATATTGCTAACAGATACAGGCACCCTATTTACTAAATCAATTAAAAAGTATACGAAAGCTCCTTATAATCACGTATCCCTTTCTTTTGACAGCGACCTTATGGAGTTGTACAGCTTTGGAAGAAAAAGACCAAGCAATCCTCTTAACGGCGGCTTTGTTAGGGAAGATGTGGAGAATGGCACCTACAGAAGGTACCCTAGAACTACATGTGTGCTATACAAATTGAAAGTGACACCAAGAGAAGTGGTGAAGATGAGAAGGATCATTGGCGTTTTTCAGAGGAAGGAAAAGAAATGGTTCTACAATCTACTTGGGGTAATTGGCGTTTCCATTAATGAACCAGTTGAAATAGATTCAAGCTATTTCTGTTCCCAATTCGTTTCAGATGTTCTTCACCGTTCTGGAATTAGGTTATGGGATAAACTTCCTTCCCTTGTAACCCCTGACGACTTTAGGCAAAGCGACCGATTAGAATGGGTGTATGAAGGAAGACTGTATGACTATGAACCTGTAAAGCTACGGGTTACATAAAAGAAGGGAGGAACCTTGTGGCTCCTCCCTATTTCAAGTTAATAGCTTCCCGTTTGCTCCATCTGTTCCATATCTTCCATTGTAATTTCCTGTGCATTGTCAATTACTTCTTGAGGAACCGTAATCTCCCCAACTTCATCAAAGTTGGTTAGCGTGGAGTCCATCATCTGGATGCTGGTCACTTTTTCGCCTTCGATATCCATTTCCATATCCATGTTTACCAATACCCTCGTTTGATAGAAGGTTTCTTTATCCACATGAACGACATAGCTTAATTGGTTGATAGTCATCATGGAAAGCATTTCTTCCATCATACCTCCCATGTCATCCCCCATCATTCCGCCAATCATGCCAGCCATTTCATTAAATTGCTCACCAGACCCTTCGAAATTCAACACATAATGGTCTTCCTCTTCAGTCATGGTCATGTTTTCGGAATAGTCTTTTAACATTTCCAACTGTTCTGCTGGATTTGTTTGCATTTCCGACATGGAGTTCAGCTCTGCTGCAAACTCATCCGGCATCTTAAACCATTGTCCAGCCATTGAATCGTAAACGAAGAATCCATCTTCAGAGAAATACGATTCATTATCCATGCTCTCCATCATCCCATCTGCATCCTCAATGGAAGTAACCTGATACATCGCCAATGGATTTAAGGACATGTCTGTAGTTGTTGTTGTAACCATTTTGATGGTATCCTCTCCATCCATAGAAATTTCCTGATCAGAAACCATTTCCATGGAATAGCTCGAGAGTGCAGCCATTGCTTCAGTGGACTTTTGCAGGACTTCTTCAGCAGTCAATGATTCTGCTTCTGTTGCTTCCGTCGCATCTGTTTCCTCTGCTTCATTGGAGTTCGTTCCCTCGCTTGTTGTATCTTCAGCAGCTACATTTTCTTCTACATCTCCGTTCACTTCATTGGAGGTATTCCCACAAGCTGTCAATATCATAACAGCCAAAATCCCCACAAGCATCAATTTCAAAGATTTCACATAATCCTCTCCCGTTCTCTGTTGTTTTATAGACTATTTTCTTTTACCCTATTACAGGATAAAAATAACAGTATTAACAAAAAGTTCATAAATAAGTTTTTTCTAGTGAACTCTTTGTCTCCCATATGTTGATACGAGAGAGAATGGTAGATGGTTTCAAAATAAGGGGGAATTAGTAATATATACCTAAATAATCACTCCAAACATAAAAATAAAATGAAAAACCATCACCGATTCATTAAAGGCGATGGTCTTCACAAAACTAGTAAACTCTTCTTGTTTGCTCATATTCATAAATCGCTTCCGTATACATTTCGGTCAGTCCGATATCGTCCAGCCCTTTCAAAAGCATTTGCTTGCGATACTCATCCGCTTCAAAATGATACTTCAAATCATTTCCAACACAAATCTCCTGGAACTCAAGATCCACCTCAAGTTCAAGAAGGTCGTTAGAAGTTTTTTGAAAAAGCTCTTCCACTTCTTCTTCTTTTAACACCACAGGTAGAATCCCATTTTTAAAGCAGTTGTTATAAAAGATATCTGCAAAGGATGGTGCAATAACCACCTTGATTCCGTAATCCTTTAGCGCCCATGGTGCGTGTTCACGAGAGGATCCACAACCAAAATTCTTCCGTGCCAGAAGAATGGAAGCACCTTTGAAGTTGGGGTCATTCATGATAAAGGAATCATTTTTTTCTCCATTTGCATCAAAACGCCAATCATAAAAGAGAAATTGCCCAAACCCAGTTCGTTCAATTCGTTTCAGGAATTGCTTCGGAATGATTTGATCTGTATCGACGTTGGCCTTATCTAAAGGAATTACTTTTCCGATATGATTGATGAGTGCTTCCATTAGACGACCTCCTCCTTTTTATACCGCCATTTATTCACATTGACAAATCTGCCACTAATCGCAGCTGCTGCGGCCATTGCAGGACTGACCAAGTGCGTTCTGGCGCCTCTCCCTTGTCTGCCTTCAAAGTTGCGGTTAGAAGTGGAAGCACATCTTTTTCCTGAGGGAACAACATCAGGATTCATGCTGAGACACATGCTGCAACCTGCCTCTCTCCATTCAAATCCAGCCTCTAAAAATATCTCATGAAGACCTTCTTCTTCTGCCTGTTTTTTTACCTGCTTGGAGCCTGGAACAACAAGCGCGGTTACAGAGGAAGAAACAGATCTACCTTTTACCACTTCAGCAGCTTTTCGCAAATCTTCGATACGGGAGTTGGTACAGGATCCGATAAACACATAATCGATAACAATATCCTCAATTTTCATACCGGGTGTCAGTCCCATGTAGTCGATTGCTTGAGCGACAGATTTTCTTTCCCCTTCATTTTCAATGGTTGCAGGGTTTGGCACCGTGCCGCTGATACTTGTGCCCATTGAAGGATTCGTTCCCCATGTGACTTGCGGTTCAAGATTGGTAATGTCGAATTGGATTTCTTTATCATAAACCGCACCATCATCTGAACGAAGCGCATACCATTCCACTTCCGCCTTGTCACGCTCCTCGCCAACGGGTGCATATTTTCTTCCATTTAAATAGGAGAAAGTCGTTTCATCCGGGGCAATAAGTCCAGCGCGGGCACCGCCCTCAATGGCCATATTACAGATGGTCATGCGTTCCTCCATGGACATCTCTTCAATCACTTCTCCGGTAAATTCAAGCACATACCCTGTACCAAAATCTGTTCCATATTTAGCAATCACAGCCAAGATGAGATCTTTAGCAGATACATCAAGCGGTCTCAGTCCTGTGAAATCTACTTTTAATGTCTTTGGCTTTGACTGCCACAAGCATTGGGTTGCAAGAACATGCTCCACTTCACTTGTACCGATCCCAAAGGCCAAGGCACCAAATGCTCCGTGTGTGGAGGTATGGCTGTCACCACACACGATGGTTTTCCCTGGTAATGTCAACCCTAGCTCAGGTCCAATTACATGGACAATTCCTTGTTCTGCGCTGTGAAGGTCTGCGAGTCTAATTCCAAACTCTTTGCAGTTTGCTTCAAGTGTCGTCATTTGTTTGGAGGCGACTTCGTCTGTAACATGAAACGGGTTGATGGTTGGGACATTGTGGTCCATGGTTGCAAATGTTAAGTCTGGTTGTCTTACTTTTCTTCCTGAAAGACGCAGTCCCTCGAATGCTTGAGGAGAGGTGACTTCGTGCACCAAGTGGAGGTCGATGTACAACAGGCTTGGTTTGTTCTCCTCTTTTACGACTGTATGCCGATCCCAGATTTTCTCGAATAGTGTTCTTGGCTGCATGTCACTCACCTTCCGTTTTTCATAATTATCTCTGTTTAACTCCTTTCGATTTCCGTTCCAGGTGTTCGCTTTCCGCGGGACGGTGCTTGAGCCTCCTCACAACGCTTGAGGGGTCTCAACCAACCGTTATCCCCCGCTGGAGTCTCACACCTTGCACTTCAATCTACAGGTGAATTCTTTTACTTTGTAAACTTGCTAGTTCTTTATCGGTGCTTTTAGGTAGCTTCTTACTGCTTCTCCCATTTGGGCGGTACCGAGGAGGCGTTCCCATTCTGAGCCGATGTCCGAAGTGCGGTAGCCTTCCTCTAATGCGAGGTCTACTGCTTTTTCTACAGAGGCCGCTTCTTCCTCTAAGCCTAGGGAATGTCGAAGTAACATGGCGGCTGAGAGAATGGTAGCCAATGGATTGGCAACATTTTTGCCGGTAATATCTGGTGCAGATCCGTGGATAGGCTCGTAAAGCCCTGGTCCGTCGACACCTAGACTAGCAGAAGGCAACATCCCGAGGGAGCCCGTGAGCATAGAAGCTTCATCGCTTAAAATGTCTCCAAACATGTTTTCTGTCACGATTACGTCAAATTGTCGCGGGTTTCTGACCAATTGCATGGCGGCATTATCTACTAGCATGTGGTCTAATTGGACATCAGGGAATTCTTTTGCAATCCGGTTGGCCGTTTCCCTCCAGAGCCTGCTGCTTTCTAACACATTTGCTTTATCAACAGACGTAAGTTTTTTCTTTCTCCCTTGAGCAACTTCAAATCCTTTTCGGATAATCTGTTCCATCTCTTTTTCGGTATAGTGAAGCGTGTCTATTACTTCTAGACCATCCTTTCCTTGTCTTCTTTCACGGGGAGCTCCAAAATAAATTCCGCCTGTCAGTTCCCTGACAATTAAAATATCTGTATCTAAAACTACCTCTCTTTTTAAAGGAGAAGCATGGATCAAAGACTCAAACAGGGTGACAGGGCGGAGATTAGCATGTAGTTTCAATACTTTACGGATTCCAAGTAATCCAGCTTCCGGCCTTCTATCAGGTGATTCTTCATCCCATTTAGGGCCGCCTACTGCTCCCAGAAGGACGGCATGGCTGTTTTTACATATATCCACCGTCTCTTGTGGAAGAGGAGTTCCTGTCTCATCGACAGCAACTCCCCCGATCTTGCCATAGTTAAAAGTAAATGTATGTTGAAAATTCTTGGCTACCTGCTCTAGTACAAGTATCGCTTCCCTTACCACTTCAGGGCCGATTCCGTCACCAGGCAGGACGCTGATCGTAAATTGACTCATCCTACCTCCACTCCTTTGGCTGAATACCTTGCAAATTTTTCTTTTATGGATAAGCGATTAACTGCATCCAGATATGCTTTTGCTGAAGCTTCTAAAACATCATGTTCTATTCCTCTTCCGCTTGAAACATCTCCATCACAACTTATCTTCACATATACCTCAGCAAGCGCGTCACTGCCGTTTGTGGTAGATTGAATGCGATAGTCAAGCAGTGAAATTTCTTTTTGCAGAATCCTAGATATTGTATTATAGACGGATTCCACGCTTCCTTTTCCGGTAGCAGATTCTTGAAGTACCTCGCCGTCTTCTGTTTGAATGGCGATGGTGGTTGTCGGAATAATATTGGATCCATAGGAAATTTGTAAGGTTTCCATTCGGTAATGCGGGAAAAGTCCCTTAACGGAAGAATCCATCATTAAGGCAAAAATATCGTCCTCGGTGACTTCTTTCTTTTTCACGGTAAGATCTTTGAACGCTTTAAACAGCTTTTTCCCTTCCTCTTCACTTAAAAACAGTCCAAGTTCCTCGCATCGTTGCTTGAAGGCATGACTGCCAGAGTGCTTGCCAAGGACCATTTTATTCGAATGCAGGCCGACCATTTCCGGATTGATTACTTCATAGGTGCTTTTGTTTTTCAGTACCCCATCCTGATGAATTCCTGATTCATGGGCAAAGGCGTTTGCTCCGACAACCGCTTTATTTTGCGGAACAATCATGCCGGTCAGTTTGCTGACGAGATTGCTTGTTCTGACCGTTTGCTTCAAGTCAATATTCGTCTCTACCTCGTACACATCTTTTCTAATTTGAAGGGCTACGATGATTTCTTCCAAGGAAGCATTACCTGCACGTTCGCCGATTCCATTGATGGTTCCTTCAATCTGATCCACACCGCTTTGGATGGCTGCCAAGGAATTGGAAACGGCCATACCCAAGTCATCGTGGCAATGAGCCGAGAGCTTCACTTTATGGATATTTGGGACATGTTCCCGGATATATGTGATTAGTTGAGCATACTCAAGTGGAGTTGTGTATCCCACGGTGTCTGGTAGATTGATGACATTTGCTCCTGCATCAATGACCTTTTCAATGATATGAGCCAAGAAGGGCCATTCGCTTCTTGTTGCATCTTCTGCAGACCATTGAACATGTTCAAAATAACGTTTTGCGTATTCAACTGCCTGAACGGCTGCCTCCACTACTTCTTTCGGCTTTTTCTTCAATTTGTATTCCATATGAATGGGAGAGGTTGCCAAGAATACATGTACGCCGTTCTTTTCAGCATCTTTTACTGCTTCATAGACAGCATCGATATCTGATTTTACGGATCGCGCAAGACCAACTACTCTCGATTTTTTGATAGTCCTGGCAATTTGCTGGACTGCCTGGAAGTCCCCGTAGGAGGAAGCAGGAAAACCTGCCTCCATGACATCCACTCCGTATTTTTCTAATTGAATGGCAATTTCTAATTTCTCGTGGGGATGAAGATTCACTCCGGCTGACTGTTCACCGTCTCTTAACGTTGTGTCAAATATGTCAACCTTTCGCACTGCCAACGACTCCTTTCTTCTTCGATTGGATGAATGGCATTTTTGCGCGGAGCTCCCTTCCTACCACTTCGAGTGGGTGATGTTTTTCTTGTTCATTGATAGAGTGGAACATTGGGCGGTTTGCCTGATTTTCAAGCACCCATCCTTTAGCAAATTGTCCTGATTGGATTTCCGAAAGGATTTTTCTCATTTCATCCTTTGTTCCGTCATTGACAACTCGAGGTCCGGCTGTAAAATCGCCCCACTGAGCTGTATCTGAGATGGAGTAGCGCATTCCTTCTAATCCGTTTTCATATAGAAGATCTACAATTAGTTTTAGTTCATGTAAACACTCGAAGTAGGCAACTTCCGGTTGGTATCCTGCTTCCACCAGTGTTTCAAAGCCAGCTTTTACAAGGGCTGTCGTACCGCCGCAAAGTACAGCTTGTTCTCCAAATAGATCTGTTTCTGTTTCTTCTTTAAAAGTTGTTTCCATAACGGCTGCTCTTCCGGCGCCGACTGCTTTACTGTAGGCCAATGCGACCTCTTTTGCTTCTCCTGATGCGTTTTGATGAACTGCGAAGAGTGCAGGTACACCGCCGCCTTCTTCATATACACGTCGCACTAAATGACCAGGTCCTTTTGGCGCAACCAGGAATACATCCACATCTTTTGGAGGTACCACCTGATGGAAATGGACATTAAAGCCATGGGCAAATGCCAATGCTTTTCCTTCTGTAAGATGTGGTTCAATTTCTTGTTTATATACTTCCGGTTGCCTTTCGTCAGGAAGTAATACCATTACTACGTCTGCTTGGGCTACTGCTTCTCCAACGGAGTATACTTGGAAGCCGTCTTCTTTTGCTTTTTCCCATGATCCGCCGGGTCGAACGCCTACTACTACTTCTACTCCGCTGTCACGTAAGTTTTGGGCGTGGGCATGGCCTTGTGATCCGTATCCTACTACTGCTACCTTTTTTCCGTTTAATGCTGCTTGGGAGATGTCGTCGTTATAATACATGTGTGCTGCCATTTGAAATTCCTCCTTGGAAGTTTAATAAGGTTTATTTGAAGTCAGTTTGTTATTCCCGCTTACTCCTGTAGCTTTTCGTTCCAGATGTTCGCTTTCCGCGGGGCGGTGCTTGAGCCTCCTCACAATGCTTCAGGGGTCTCAACCTACCGCTACCTCCCGCCGGAGTCTCACATCTTGCACTACAAGCTACAGGTGTTTATCGAAGGTACTTAATCATCCTTTGTTAATAAAACTAAATATTCCGTTAATTTGTTAGAGCGATTTGCTCTGATATGTCGGTAATTTGGATAACATCGATTTGTTTGTCTAACTGGAGTTTTATTTTCTCCACCTCTTGTTCCTCGGCCACGTTTACGACGATGGTCATCAAGGAAATGGGGGATTCGTTGACAGGTGCTACTGCCAGGCTTTCAATGTTCAACCCTTTTCTAAGAAATAGATTGGTTAACCGGTTCAATACTCCAAGCTGATTGTTTACGAGGAGCGACAATGTTCGCTTCATGGCTTCACACCTTCCATTTGTTGAATTCCTTTTCCAGGGGCAATCATCGGATACACATTTTCTGTCGTGGTCACTCGGCAATCCAAAAGATATGGCTCATCTGTTGCAAGTGCCTCGGCGAATGCAGCGCAGAACTCTTCTTCATTTTGGACCACTGCCGCCTTGATCCCAAATGCATCGGACAGTTTGACGTAATCCGGTTGGTTCGGAAGCAGTGATTCCGAGTATCTTTCCTTATAGAAGAGCTGCTGCCATTGGCGAACCATGCCCATGGACTGGTTGTTTACAAGCACCACTTTCACCGGTAGAGAGTACTCCTTTAATACGGCCAGTTCTTGTAATGTCATCTGGAAACCAGCATCTCCTAGTACGGCGACGACAGTGGATGGTCTTTCTGCAACCTGTGCGCCTATTGCGGCAGGTAGGCCAAAGCCCATCGTTCCAAGTCCACCTGAAGTTACCCAGCGGTCAGGCTTTCTAAATCCATGGAATTGCGCGGCCCACATTTGATGTTGACCAACATCTGTCGTTACAATGGCTTCCCCTTTGGTTAGTTCATGAACGAGCTCTAGAAGCTTTTGTGGCTTGAATGTTTGCCCATCCTCCACATACCATAATGGAAAATCTTCTTTGGATTGAAGCAACCTTTCAAGCCAGTTGCTTGTATCTCCAGTTTCAGGCAACTCCTTCAATAGAAGCTGGAGAGATTTTGCTGCATCGCCAATCACCGGATAGTCCGTCGGTACATTTTTTCCAATTTCTGAAGGGTCAATATCGAAATGTACCACCTTCGCAAACTTGGCAAACTCTTGCAAATTGCCAGTCAGTCTGTCATCAAATCTTGCTCCGATGTTAATAATGAGATCTGCTTCATACAGGGCCATATTGGCTGTATAAGTCCCGTGCATTCCTGCCATTCCGAGGAAAAGCGGATGATCGGCTGGAAAACTGCCTAGACCTAGTAGGGTATTAGCTACTGGAATGGTTGTTTTTGCTACCAGTTCTTTCAATTCTTGTGTCGCTTTGCTGTGGAGAACGCCTGCCCCAGCTAAAATGACGGGCTTTTCCGCTTTTTTCAATGCCTGTGCCACTTTTTTTATAGCCTGCAGGTCAGGTTCGGTCTGTAACTTGTATCCTGGTAGGTGCACTTCTTTGGAATAGTCATAGATCCCGGAGGTTGCCGTGATATCTTTCGGAATATCAATTAACACGGGTCCTGGTCTGCCAGTGGATGCTATATGAAACGCCTCTTTAAAAATTCTTGGCAGTTCTTTGACATCCTGTACCTGGAAGTTATGTTTCGTGATTGGCATGGAAATCCCGAGAATCGGTGCTTCTTGAAAGGCATCTGATCCAAGCACTTGAGAATTGACCTGTCCGGTAATGACAACTAGAGGCAGCGAATCTATCATCGCATCTGCTAGTCCGGTTACAATGTTAGTGGCACCGGGACCGGAAGTTGCAATTACGACTCCCGGTCTGCCAGTAATCCTTGCATACCCTTCCGCTGCATGGATGGCACCTTGCTCATGCCTTGTCAGGAGGTGAGGGATACCACCGTCATATAGCGCGTCATAAATATTCAGGACAGCCCCACCTGGATAACCAAATATCACTTCGACCTTTTCTTCCTTTAGCGCTTCAACAATCATCCTCGATCCTGTCAGTAGCTTTTGTGCAACCTTCGTTCCGCTATTTTCAACTGTACTCATTCGTTCTCCACCTCCTTAAGGTTGGTATTAAACTTTAAGAATTCCTCCTGTATTGGCAGAAGTTACGAGTGCTGCATACCTTGCCAGATAACCACTTTTCACTTTCGGCTCAGGCGGTTGCCAGTTCTGCTTTCTTGCTTCAAGTTCCTCGCTCTCCACCAAAAGATGAATGGAGCGTTTTTCTAAGTCAATCTGGATGATATCCCCGTTTTCCACAAATGCAATTGGACCGCATTCTGCTGCTTCTGGTGAGATATGCCCAATGGAGATTCCTCTTGATGCGCCGGAAAATCTTCCATCCGTTATTAAGGCAACTTTGGTGGATAAACCCCTTCCTGCAATGGAGGATGTTGGTGCTAGCATCTCCGGCATTCCGGGTCCACCTTTTGGCCCTTCATATCTGATTACCACAACATGCCCTTCACGAACTTGCCCACTATTTATTCCTTCTTGGGCTTCTTCTTGTGATTCAAAGACTATCGCGTCTCCTGTAAATGTCTTAATAGATGGATCTACCGCTCCAACTTTAATGACTCCTCCGTTTGGCGCGAGATTACCGAACAGGATGCTTAGTCCTCCAACAGGACTGTATGGGTTATCTTTCTTTCGGATTACTTGATCGTTGACGATTTGCGCGTGATCTACCACTTCCTTGATGGTTTGACCGGAAATGGTGATTCTATCTGGGTGAATTGCGCCTTCCATTTGACATAATTCCTTTATGATGGCACTTACCCCTCCTGCCTCATGAACGTCTTCCATGGAATAGTCCGATGCAGGACTTACTTTACATAAGTAAGGGATTCTTTCTGCAATTTTATTGATATCTTCTAATTTGTACTCAATTCCAGCTTCATGTGCGATGGCAAGTGTATGTAGAACGGTATTGGTCGATCCGCCCATTGCCATATCCAGTGCAAAAGCGTCGTCGATTGCTTCTTTTGTGATGATATCTCTTGGCCTAACATCTTCTTCGATTTGTCTCATGAGATGTATTGCTGCATCTTTGATTAGTTGATGTCGTTCATTGGATGTTGCCACCATGGTACCGTTACCAGGCAGTGCCACTCCAAGCATTTCCATCAATGTATTCATCGAGTTTGCCGTGAACATTCCTGAACATGATCCACAAGTCGGACAAGCACTTGATTCAATTTCAAGCAACTCTTCACGAGACATCTTTCCGGAAAGTACACTTCCTACTCCTTCAAAAACAGATACAAGAGACAATGGCTTTCCATCCTTCGTTCTTCCTGCTTCCATCGGTCCGCCTGATACGAATACTGCTGGTACATTGGTTCTGGCCGCCGCCATCAGCATGCCCGGTGTGATCTTGTCACAGTTAGGAATGTAAAACACGCCGTCAAACCAGTGGGCGTTGATGACTGTTTCTGCTGAGTCGGCAATCAGTTCTCTACTTGGCAGGGAATAGCGCATTCCGATATGGCCCATCGCAATTCCGTCATCTACTCCGATTGTATTAAATTCGAAAGGTACTCCTCCCGCATCCCTGATTGCTTCCTTTACTACTTCTGCAAATTTATTTAAATGCATATGCCCCGGGATGATATCCACGTAAGAGTTACAGACACCGATGAACGGCTTATCCATATCCTCTGCCTTAACGCCCGCTGCATGCAACAAACTTCTATGTGGTGCTCTGTCGATACCTCTCTTGATCGTATTACTTCTCATCAGCTGCTTCACTCCTTTGAGAGGGGTCAAACCCCTCTTTATCGCTTTAATGCAGTGAGGGTCAGACCCCTCTTTATCTCTTTATCTCATTAATGATTCAACGCTTCGCCTAGCAGCACTCCGCCGTTGATTTCCCAGCCTACTTGGGTTTCTTCTGGGTAGACTTTGTGGCCGTCTTCTACGACTAGTTGGCGGAAGCGGTTTAGGATTTTGTGGGTTTCTTTGCCTGGTTTTCCGTCTGCGATTCTTCTGCCGTCCAGGCTGATAACCGGGATTACTTCGGCGGCGGTTCCTGTTAAGAACACTTCATCCGCTACATAAACATCATGCCTTGTAAATGGTTCTTCTCGAACGTCATATCCCATTTCATTTGCTAAATCAATGATCGCATTTCGCGTGATGCCTTCGAGTGCTCCAACATAGCTTGGCGGCGTTAATAGTTTGTTTCCCTTCAGGATAAAGATGTTTTGCCCAGACCCTTCAGCTACATAACCTTCTGTGTTTAGTGTGAGTGCCTCATTGGCACCAGCCATATTGGCTTCTGCTTTTACCATGATGTTGTTCAAATAGTTAAGTGATTTTACTTTCGGACTTAAGATATCCGGGCGATTTCTTCGAGTAGGAACGGTTACCATCGTAATTCCTACGTCGTACAACTCTTTTGGGAATAGTGCCAGTTGCTCAGCAATGACAATAAGGTTTGGAGTTTTACATTTTGTGGGATCTAAACCGAGATCGCCGACTCCTCTTGATAAGACCAATCGAATATAGGCCGTATCATGCAATTTGTTCTTTCTGAGAGTCTCAACGATAATATCCTCTAGTTCAGACATCGTATAGGGGACGTCCAATAATACAGACCTTGCAGAATCGTATAATCTTTCAAGATGTTCGCGAAGACGGAATACATTTCCGTTGTACATTCGGATTCCTTCAAAAACGCCATCGCCATATAAGAACCCATGATCATATACAGATACAACTGCCTTCTCTTTTTCAACTAGCTGCCCATTCATATAGATGTATCTACACATAACTAATCTCCTCTTTTCACTTTTTATTGTTTGAATATTCTGACATATAATAATTTAAAAGTTGCCCCTTGGTCAGGTTGAATAAACGCCAAGCGTTCATCAGAACCTATCCGTAGAGGCTTTTTTCCTCGCGGTGTACACCATCTGTCAAGATCGTGTTGGTATCGCTCGGACCAGACATGATTGGAAAAATCAGCTGATAGAAAAGATAAACCCTTTCTTTCACTATCACTTTACTTTCCTGAAATCACCGGAACCCTAGACACCCTTCTGATATAAGAAATGTTATTTCATTTATCAATATTTCTTTGAGTTGATGTTATTTTAATACCGTCTATACAGGCAGTCAACACCTAATTTCAGATAATTCTAATTTTACAGACAATATAAAAACGCTTTCATTTTTGTTGTAATAGCAAAGAAAACGCTTACAAATATTTGTTAAATTTTTTTACATACCCTTCATTTTTTCTCTCAAAACATAAAAAAAGAACGGGTTACCCCGCTCTTTTTCTAGACAAACTATAATTATATCAATAAATTAAACAACTGCTTATCTTTGTTAATCTCAAGATACGTGAAGCCTTTCTTTTCCATTCGTTCAATAATCGCAAAATAATCCTCAGGCTTTCGCAATTCGACGCCAACCAACACCGGTCCTTTGTCTCGGTTATTTTTCTTCGTGTACTCAAAACGAGTGATATCATCTGTCTCTCCCAGAACATCCTCCATAAATTCTCGCAACGCTCCGGCACGCTGAGGGAAGTTGACAATAAAGTAATGTTTCAGACCTTCATAGATCAGGGACCTTTCTTTCATTTCCTGCATTCGGTCTAAATCATTATTGCCACCACTCACAATACAGACTACCGTCTTTCCTCTAATCTCATCTTTGTAAAAATCTAGCGCAGCAATAGACAACGCTCCTGCCGGCTCGGCAATTATGGCGTTTTCGTTGTACAAATTAAGGATGGTGGTACACACTTTTCCTTCTGGTACCAATACCACATCATCTGCAAGGTCTTTTGTCAGATCAAACGGCAGTTGGCCAACCTGCTTAACGGCGGCTCCATCTACAAAGCTATCAATCTCATTCAATCGCACTACTTCATTTTGAGCCAATGATTGCTTCATACCTGGAGCACCGAACGGTTCCACACCAATCAATTTAGTATCCGGACGCTTTTCTTTCAAATAGGATCCCACACCTGAGATCAGTCCCCCACCGCCAATACTCATGAATACATGAGAACATTCCTCTTGCAACTGCTCAGAAATTTCCAAGCCTACGGTTGCTTGGCCAGTGATCGTCAACCGGTCGTCAAAAGGGTGTATAAACTTCATCCCTTCCTGTTCACACACTTTCATCGCTTGCTGATAGGAATCATCGTACGTGTCTCCTATAAGAACGACTTCTGTAAACTCGCCACCAAAAAACTCTACTCGTGACACTTTTTGTCGCGGGGTGGTGGTTGGCATAAAGATCTTCCCTTTAATTCCGAGCTTTTTGCACGCATAAGCAACTCCTTGTGCATGGTTACCTGCACTGGCACACACTACACCTTTTGCTCGTTGTTCCTCTGTTAAACTATGGACCGAATAGTATGCTCCTCTAATTTTAAATGACCTTACCACCTGTTGATCTTCCCGTTTTAGGTACACCTTACAGTTATATCGCTCTGATAGAATGGTATCCAACTGAAGCGGTGTTCTGACAACCACATCCTTCAGCACCTCATAGGCATGCTCAACTTCTTCTGTTGTCACTCTTGTTTGTAATGCTCTTGCCACTCTTACCGCTCCTTCCCATGGTGAAAAATGAATATTGTGAATTATTGTACAACAGGTTGTTTTAAAAAGTCACGATGAAATTTCCTCGCGACCATTAAAAAAAGCATTTGACAGCTTTAACTTGTTGTCGAATGCTCTGCTAAAACTTTATTAAATTTTTCTAGCCGATCTGACTTTTTCATTCTCGGACAGGTATAACATAAGTGTCCGCCTTCTGTTTGATAAGCAAGACAACACGAAGGTTTTAAAGGCATCGGATCATTTAAATCCCATGGATTATCAATAAATATTAGTTTTTTTGCATAGGGATGTTTCTCTGTCATCACTCCCATGCAAGAGGATGGAGTTACTTTTTTAAACTTTTCCACGTTTTTTTCGTATTGCCATACGTACCTATCAGAAAGACCGGAATACTTCATACGATCTGATATCCAATAGAGACTATGGGTCGCCTGGTACCACATATGAAGAAGATTGTTGTTAGCTGACAGAGCTTGCATCTGCTTATATGCTGGCTTCATCTCATCTTCATAAAATTCCTCCACCCACTCTTTGTCCCCTTTTTTAACTAAGGCTTCAGAATGAACAACATAAGTGATTAGCATCGTGCCACGTTGATTATTATATAGTTGCAGTTTAATATTTTCTGCGGTGACCTTCCATCCATCGGAAGATAAGAAATGCATGGCTCCACATAAATATCCAAACCAGCCTGCAAGATACATAACGGTTACATCCTTTGTCGTTGCCTTGATTCCAGCTCCATATATATCTAGTAATTCTTGTAGAATTTCAGGATGGGCCAATTCACTTATCCTACACTCCCAGACAACATCCGCTTTCTCTTGATTCGTCATATAAAAGAAAGTCTCCATCTGTTCCCACGTCCACAGCTGTTCTTGACGCTCCATCTTCTTCCTCCTTTTATGAAAAAAAGGTTGACAGCATATGCCAACCTTCCTTATTTTCTATTACATTTCTTCCATATACGTCACAATATCTTCTAATAGAAGGTTTGCAGCTTTAATCCCCCCAGATAGGTTCCAGATGATTTCATCTACTTTGTGCGCGGAATCCGTTTGCGCAACATTTAGCTTTTCATAAAGAGGATGTTGCATCCAAGTTTCTTGCATTTTTGTTCCGCCTTTTTCCTCATCATAATCTGCGTTGAAATAGAACATAACGTCTCCATCCATGCTGCTCATCTGTTCTTCCGTAATGACTTCCATGAAATTATCTTTATCTTGTGCTTCTGGACGTGCAAATCCTAAGTCAGAAAGGATCGTTCCTGCAAATGTATCTTTTTGATAAATACGAACCGTTGTTGGCAAGAAACGGACAACGGAAACTTCCATATCCAATTTATCTGCAAGCTTCCCTTTTACTTCTTCCACATGCTCATCGTAATTTGCCATAGCTTCTTTGCCTTCTGCCTCTTTGTTCAATGCTTTTGCGTATAGTTCAAAGTTTTGCTTCCAATCTCCAGCTAAGTCCTCAGAGAATACAGTTGGCGCAATAGCTTCTAATTGTTCGTAGATTTCTTCATGACGAATTTTGTTTCCAATGATCAAGTCAGGTTGAAGACTTGCAATCGTTTCAAGGTTCGGTGCAGTTTCTTCCCCAAGCTCCGTTACCCCTTCCATTTCTTCTTTAATATGAGCGTACCATTCCGTCCCTACACCAGGACTAACAGCACCAACTGGTGTTACACCAAGTTCCAATAGAGCTTCTGTACCTTCGTTTGTCAGAACTACCACTTTTTGCGGCGTGTCTTTAATGGTTGTTTCTCCCATTGCATGTTGAACCGTGTATTCTGTTGACTCTTCTGTTTTGGTTGCTTCATCGTTTTTAGAACTATTCTCGCCGGTATTGCTTCCTGTATTGTTTGCTCCGCATCCAGCTAAAATTAATGCCAATATACTGAAAGTAAGCAGTAATTGAATAAACCCTTTATTCTTTCTCATTTCTATCTCCCTTTCTTCTGACTGTACATCAGCCTATGTAATTGATAATGATTTTCATTATTATTATAGGTCGCAAATACTAGGAAAGCTATGCACTTTTTGAACATTTTGCATGGACTTTTTGTCACAGGCTTTTTTTCAGGCACCGTTTCGGACAAAGGTTGTAGTCGTTTGTTACAATATGCTTTATGAAAAGAATGGAACATAAAAGCTACTGGAAAGAGGGATAGAAGTTGTTGAACAGTGGATTAGTACTTGAAGGCGGAGGTATGCGCGGAGTATATACTGCCGGAATTTTAGAATATTTTATGGAAAAGGACTTATACTTTCCTTATGTGATTGGTGTTTCTGCAGGAGCTTGCATGGCAGCTTCCTATCTATCTAGACAGCCAGGGCGAAACAAAAAGGTCAATATTGATTTTGTTGGAGACCCTAGATATCTTTCCTATCGTAATTTTTGGAAAAAACGACAAATGTTCGACATGGACTTCTTATTTGATGAAATTCCTAATAAGCTTGTTCCCTATGACTATGAAACATTCTTGAACAGAACGGAGCAGTTTGTTGTCGTTACGACGGATTGTCTGACTGGCGAACCCATATATTTCAATATGGATCAGCACGGAGAAGATATGCTTCAGCTGATTCGGGCATCGAGTTCCCTTCCCTTTGTTGCACCAAGTGTGGCTTATCGGGACAGAATGCTCTTAGACGGTGGAATCATTGATCCTATTCCATTAAAAAAAGCACAAAAAGATGGCTTTGAGAAAAATGTTGTCATCCTGACGAAACCTGTTGGTTATAAAAAGAAAGCAAGCCGATTCTCTTCCCTTTTCAAATACAAGCAATATCCGATTATTTCAGATCGCCTTCAGACACGTTACAAACTATATAATGACACATTGGACTATGTAGAAGCGGAGAAGTCAACTGGAACTACTTTTGTATTCCAACCAAGCAAGCCGTTACCTGTAGGCAGAATGGAACGGAAAAAAGATCGTCTACAAGCACTTTATGAACTAGGTTATGAAGATGCGAAAAACAACTACAAGGCACTACAAGATTTTTTACAAAACTAAGATAGAAATTGGTGAGACAAATGGCATCACACACTGCCGATTATAAAGAACTAGAACCACCCGTCATACAAGAAGATAAAATCATCCTTATCTGGAGTGCCACCGTTTGGCTTGTGGTCATGAATACGACCATGTTCAATGTTGCCTTACCAAGTGTATTGAGCGAGCTGAGTCTATCCTCTTCCACCGCTTCTTGGATTGTATCTGGCTATTCCATCGTGTTCGCGATTTCAACCTTGACTTATAGCAGGTTGTCGGATTTTTTACCGATTAGAAAGTTGTTAAGTATAGGACTTGGCTTATTGGCCATTTCCTCAATTATCGGTTTCTTTTCTCAAGATTTCACCTGGTTATTGGCTGCGAGACTTTTGCAAGCTGCGGGAGCCGGGGCCGTCCCGGGGCTAGCCATGGTGTTGGCGGGTCGATACATCCCTATTTCTAGAAGAGGAAAAGCGATGGCCTTCATCTCTTCTGCCGCCTCCCTTGGATTTGGACTTGGTCCTGTAATTGGGGGACTGATCACCCAATACTTGGGCTGGCATTATCTTTTTGTCGTAACAGGATTCGTTTTACTGCTATTGCCGTTATTTCGAAAATTATTGCCACATGAAGAAACACAGAAAATAAAATTTGACTACCTTGGTGGTCTGTTAATTGGTATTGGAGTGACAGGACTATTACTCTACCTTTCAACGTTTAAAATACCGATATTACTGGTGAGTATTGCAGCACTCTTGTGGTTATGGCGACACATTCACAAGGTTTCTACGCCATTCATTCAACCTGCACTATTGAAAAACAAACAGTTTGTGAAGCTATTGGGTATTGGATTCGGTGCATTTGTGACGCATTTCTCGGCGTTATTTTTAATGCCGATTATGCTGGCGGTTATTTTTAACAAAGAACCAGCAACCATTGGCCTGCTTATCTTTCCTGGGGCGATTCTTTCTGCCATCGCCGCTCAATTTATCGGCAGATTCATTGACCGCTTTGGCAATATGCCACTGATTTTGTTCGGTCAGGTGTTTTTAATCATCTCCACCCTATCATTCGGACTACTCGGGAATCTGTCTCCATATGTGATTTTAGTTACTTATATGTTCATGAGCACAGGATTTTCAGCACTCACTTCAAGCATTTCCAATGAGATTTCAAGGATATTGGATAAGTCGGAGCTTGGAGCGGGCATGGGAATCGCCCAGCTTGTCCAATTCTTTGGCGGTGCCTTCGGGGTTGCATTAACTGGATTGTTGATAGTTTGGCAAGGGAACTTACCGGTGGAAGAAATTTATCGCAACATTTTCCTTGGTGTTACAGGACTATTATTACTAACCTCCATTGTATTCTTACAATATAAAAGAAATAAAGGTGGACAGTCATAATTTGGCTGTCCTTTTCTTATTGCCAGAAATTCATTTTCTCAGTAAAATAATGTTAAGAAATAACTACCAAAAATGGAAGAAGGACTTGCATGCAAAAAACACCTTACTTAATTCACTTCAATGAAAAAGACCGCGAAGAAATCGGTAGCTATTATGATTTCGGTTATGTGGTCAGCAACCTAAAAAAAGCCCTATCCAATAAATATGGCACAGACTTTCATCTTTATGGGGATGATGAAACATCCAATGAAATTTGGGAGGTACTTGAAGAGGACTTAGAGATTCATCCTGAAAAAGTGGAAGCAGTTACCCACGTATTTGATGGACTAGAAACAAGAACGATCTCCTCTAATCATAATCAAGATCAGCTCGAATTCATTATTAAACCACGTCTTACTAATACTCTTTACTACTATACAGAGTAAGAAGTGGCGGTGGTCAGATGCCCTATTTTTCAAACTCATACAGAGACCATTCATGATTTTATCTTGGCCAAAAATAATGAAGGCCTCTTAACCTTTTTAAACTATGTAATCAAAAGAAAGCGGGACTACACGAAAAACTATGTCACAGTTTTTACGGACACGGAAAATGGTATCGAAAGCACAAAAGAGAAAATCACCACTTTTGTTACACGTGATGATGTTTTCTTAGAAGAATCTCTTAAAAAAGAAATCTATCGTTCTATCGACGAGTTCTTTACAGATAGCGGTTACTTCTTTAAAACGTATGACATTCCCTATAAGAGAGGAATCTTGCTTTACGGAAAGCCTGGTAATGGGAAAACGACTTTGGTGAAGTCGATTGCCAACAGCATTACCGCTCCTGTTGCATATTGGCAAATCACAGAGCACACTTCAAGCTACTCCGTTCATGAAGTGTTTTCCACCGTAAACAGAATGACACCTATGGCTTTGGTGATTGAGGATATTGATTCGATGCCAATAGAAGTAAGGTCCGTCTTTTTAAATACACTGGATGGGGCCACTTCCAAGGAGGGTATTTTCTTAATTGGAACGACCAACTATCCGGAGAAAATCGATCCCGCTCTTATTAACCGTTCTGGAAGATTTGACAGGGCTTACGAAATTAAACTTCCTACCCTGGAATTAAGAATGGGTTATTTGAAAAAGAAGAATATGCTTCAATTCATTTCGGAAGAAGAGTTAATGAAGATCAATCAGCTAACAGATGGATTTTCCTATGCACAGCTGAATGAGTTATACACTTCCGTCGCCTTGCAGTGGCATTATGAAAAGGCAGTGGACGTGGAAAAGATTTGTGCGGACTTACAGGCAGATAATAAGAAGAAGAAAAACTTTAAATGGGATACGGATGCTGAACAAGTAGGTTTTATAAGATAATAAAAGCCTAAGACCTATCGCTGAATGCGGTGGTCTTAGGCTTTTTATTTGCTATTGAGCTAATATTTTATTCACCCTTATCAAACTTCTCCTGCGCTTGCGCAGTCCGTTTCGCATAAGGCAGTGCTTCAAGTCGCTCATAAGGAATCTCTTCCCCTGTATCGACACACGTACCATATGTTCCATCTTCAATTCTAGCTAATGCTTCTTCAATCTCACCTAGCAATTTTTCATCGATTTGCTCAAAGGTTTGTTCCTGTTCTCGTTCCACTCTCTCGGCGTTTCCTTCTGCCAAGTGGTTGCCGATTCCAGTAGTAATTTCTCCGGTAGATTCGCGCAAGGACTCGTCCAATATACTATTTTCCTGCTTTTTCTCTATGCTTTCTTTCATCTCTTCCAGTTTGGTTTGAAGTGTTTTCTGCTTGTCTTTTGATAATGTCATTTCTATCTACTCCCTTCATCTAGTGAAGGTATACCCTCAGAAGCAAGGAATAAAACAAGCCGATATTCTAGGATAAAATGTCTGCTAGGGCTTCATCTATCTTAGGATACTTGAATTGATAGCCTTCCTTTTCCAACCTTTCTGGAATGACCCACCTGCTTTTTAAGATTAATTCTGTTTCTGTCCTGATGACGACGGCACCGATCTCAAGCATCCATCTTGGTGAAGGCATCCCTATCTTTCTATTCATCTTCTCTCTCATTTCAGCCATGAAATGCTTGTTTGAAATTGGATTAGGTGCAGAGCAGTTGAATACTCCCTGCAAGTCTTTTCTATCTTTAATGAAAAGCATGATTCTATAAACATCATCAATATGTACCCAGCTGAACATTTGTGTACCTGGCCCTTGTACTCCACCCAGGCCAAATGTGACCAAGTTTTTAAATGGAGTCATCACACCGCCGTCTTTTCCTAGGACAATCGCAATCCGCAATGCCGCCTGTCTTGTATGTGGCAAATTAAAATCAAAGAATGACTTCTCCCACGCTTTTGCCACTTCTACAGAAAAGCCTTCCCCTATATCACCGGTTGTTTCTGTCATTGGTCTGTCCTCAGCATGGCGATATATAGTCGCTGTACTGGAGTTGATCCACAACTCTGGAGGATTTGGAACAGACTCAATTGCTTCTCCAAGAATTCTTGTCGTCTCCGTCCTCGAATCAAAAATCTCCTGTTTGTTTTTCTCATTATAGCGACAATCGACCGATTTTCCAGCCAGGTTGATCACCAGCTCCGCATTGTCGACCGCTGCATTAATTCCCTTCGTATCTGTCCAGGATATATGTTGAGGCTGTCTTGAAATGATGATGACTTCATAGTTTTGTCGTATAAACTGCTTTTCTAGATATTGACCGATAAATCCGGTTCCTCCTGCGAGGACAACTTTTTTCGTCAATGGTGGTACCTCTTTTCAATTCATTTTTCAAATGACCAGCAATAATTTAAGCTCACTTCTCACCCTTAGGAATTTCCTTATTTTTCTATAAACAGAACCTGTATTTCAAACTCTTTATTTACGTAACTTCCCATTTCTCCAGTGCTTTTTGAAGAGTAGAGTAAATAGTTATATGGGAGAAATCAAGTCCAAGATGGATGGCTGTCTGTGCTACTTCAGGACGAACACCTGTAATAATGCTTTTTACTCCAATGACCTCTAAAGCGGTGACAACGATAAATAACTGATTGGCTACCATAGTGTCCACAATAGGTACACCAGATAGATCGATGACAAGACACTCTACATTCTTTTCCTGACACTGTTTAAGACTTGTCTCTGTAATAATTTTCGCTCTTTGTGTATCAATGCTTCCTATCAAGGGTAGTACACTAATTTCATTCGTCAATTTTATAATTGGTGAGCTTAACTCTGATATCATTTCCTGTTGTGCCAAGAGTGTCGCTCGGTGATAAGCAGTATAGGTTGCCACGAATTCCTCGATAACGTTGTCAAACGCATAATGGAAAAGATTAGACCAGGTTAACAGTTTCTCAGTAGAAATAGAGTTGGTAGGTTCTGATGCAAATTCATTAATTTTATTCCAGTAAATCTGACGGAACACTTTAAACTGAGGAATGATTTCAGTTAATTCTGTATTGGTGGAAACTCTATCTTTCGCAACTTCAGATGCCCATTGTTTAATAGCATCGTAGTTTGATTCCGTATCAGGATTGATAAAAATCTGGGCAATTGTTGTAATGAACTTCTTATTCTGCTTACGTAAATTCTCACCAATAGTAGGAGCAGTACTCGAATAAATACTACCTTTCTTCGCTTTTTTAGACTGGAACCAAGCGTTAGTCAAGGTATCCGTATTATTTACAATAAAATCATGTAATTCCAAGTTCTTTTCCATAAAAAGCCCCTTAAATTTTTTATTTTAGTATATTATAACGGTTACAAAAATAAAGAGCACTATTTCCTAATGTGATCTACTTGTTTAGATTCTACTACTTCTTTCATTTTCCTTGCTATCAACGCCCAAGCCTCTTCCGCTCTTTCTTTGGGGCCTAGATGTGTAAACGCATGGAAACAGTCTTTAAATAGTTTATATTGTACGTCTACCCCTGCTGCTTTTAATTTCTCAGCATAACATTCGGCCTCAGGTCTAAATGCGTCATACTCGGCATTAAGAATTAGGGCAGGAGCTAAGTGGTCACTAATCTTAGCTAGAACAGGGGATGCAAGTGGATGGCCTGCGTGTTCTTTTTCAGTTAAATAACACATATTAATAAAATTTGCTACTTGAGGATATCGAGAACGCCACTTATCTGGTTCTGGTTTATCTGCATGAGGAGTGACAAAATCCAGCATAGGGCAAGACAGTACTTGGAGAAGTGGCTGGTTGTCCCCTTTCTCTTCCATGTATAAGCATAGGGCAGCTGCGATATTTGCACCTGAACTTTGTCCGCCAACCATCATTTTTTCCACATCAATATTTAACTCATCTGCCTTACTTTTCAGCCATTGTATTATCTCATAGCCCTGTTCAATTGGTTTAGGAAAACGATGTTCCGGTGCTTTTACATAATCAACATTAATAACCACACATTCTGCCTGATTGGATAGGAAGCGGCAATAAGGATCATCCATCTCCTTATCATTCATGATAAACGCTCCTCCATGGAAGTTGATGTAGACAGGGAGCTTTTTCCGGTTAGCTTTCAGGGGAAAATATAAAGAAATAGGAGTACGTCGAACAGATGTTTCAATTAAAATATCTTTTTTCATTTTTACATTTTGCAGAGGAATCATTGGTGTTTTTAATGCTTTATTAGGTAGGAGCCGTAGTAATTTTGCAATAACAGAAGTCAACATAAGAGTAACCTCACTTTCATAATCATTGTACCATTTTAATCAATCTTACAACTATGTCGTGTGGTGATGAATAGGATTGTACTGTTGCCATCCTATCTCCAACAAAAAAACAGGCCTTCCAATAATTGAAAGGCCCATTCTCACCTTAGAAAACTCCTATTCCACCGTACTCTTCATCTCTTTCTCCACAATGTCCCTTAAAGCACGTTTCAGAAATTTCCCTACCGATGTTTTCGGTATTTCTTCCATGAAGATCACTTCATCCGGCAGCCACCATTTGGCGAACTGAGGGGAGATGAAATCAATGATCTCTTTCTTAGCTACCTTACCGGCATAAGCTTCTTTAAGTACGACGCACGCGACTGGTCTTTCCTGCCACTCGTCATGCGGGATGGCGACTACGCTTGCTTCGAAAACTGCTTCATGTGCCATGATGGCGTTTTCTAGGTCAACTGAGGAAATCCATTCGCCACCGCTTTTTATTAAGTCTTTTGTACGGTCGACGATTTTGACGACTCCTTCTTCATCCACTGTTACAACATCACCTGTGTGCAGCCAGCCATCGATGAAGGCATCTGCCGAACGTTCGTCTTTATAGTACTCGTCTGCAATCCATGGACCGCGCAAGCATAACTCTCCCATTTCTACGCCGTTCCATTCTACTTCTCCTTCTGCACCAACAATTTTCATCTCAAGGCCAGGAACCAACAATACTTGCATGGAACGGATATCCAGCATTTTCTCTTCATCTAAATCTGTTTGATGACTTTTCAACCTGGAAACTGTGGCAAGTGGCGTCGTTTCTGTCATGCCGTATGCATGTAAGAAAGGTATGCCGTACTTTGTTTCAAAGGCCTTGATCATCCCGCGAGGTGCAGCCGACCCGCCACATAATATTGCGCGAAGGCTTGATGTGTCATACGATCCTTTTTCCAATTCATTCAACAAACCGAGCCAAATGGTCGGAACCCCGGCAGTCAATGTAATGTTCTCGCTCTCGATCAATTCTGCCAAAAGTTGCGGAGTAAATTGTGGTCCAGGCAACACCTGTGTGGTACCAAACCAGGTTGCGGCAAACGGCAATCCCCAAGCATTGGCATGGAACATCGGTACAACTGGCATGCATGTATCGTATTCCGATAGCCCTGCTGTATCCGCCAATCCTAGTGCATAACTATGAAGCACCAATGAGCGATGGGAGTATACGACACCTTTCGGATTGCCGGTGGTGGCGGAGGTGTAACAAATTCCGGCCGCGTCGTTTTCATCGATATCTTTTACAAAGGAGAAGTTCGGGTCCCCTTCTTCAAGTAAGTCTTCATAAGAGAAAACAGGATGTAAGGAAGTCGATGGGAGCTCTGCTTTATCTGTCATGATGATGAATGCTTTCACTGTTCCCAGTTGATCCTTTACCCGTTCCACTAACGGCAGCAGGTCTTCATCCACAAAAAGCACCACATCTTCAGCATGGTTGACAATATAGGACACATGCTCGGGAGCTAGCCTGATATTAATCGTATGCAGCACAGCCCCCATTCCTGGAATTCCAAAGTAGGTTTCTAAATGACGGTGATGATTCCATGCGAAGGTTCCGACTCTGTCGCCTTTTTGTACCCCTAGCTTTTCAAGAGCACTGGATAAACGGCGTGTCCGCTCCCCTATTTTCCGATAGGACAAACGCTGTACACCTGATAGCGTTCTTGACACAACCTCTTTATTCGGGAAAAATCTTTCCGCTCTTTCCAGCATGGAACTGACGGTCATTGGTACATTCATCATCTAACATTACCCCTCTCAATTAAATGAATTTAACTTACTTTAGAGCTTGTCCAGCAATCTCACTGTATGTTCCCCCACAGATGGTACAGGCTTACCCCCGTTGTTACTTCCACTATGCATGGCAACCTTCATATTTCCTTTATCATCATGAAAAATACTATTATTCTCTTGAAAATATGGATAACTAGAAAGTTCGCCTACTTCTAACACCGGTGTTAAGCAGCAATCGACCTCTTGGCTTAGCGTTGTCCATTCCTCAAAAGTTCGATTCGCAAACAACTCTTCCAACCCTTTCGCAAAAGGATTACTATCCCTTCTGAAGGAAAAGTGCGCTCCAAGCCATTCTTCCTTTTCCACCGCTTCACAGAAATTCTGCCAAAACTTATTTTCCAGTGCGCCGAGGGCCATAAAACGCCCATCCTTCGTTTCATAGATGCCATAGCTGATAAGTTCCCCATTCAGTAACGTGATGCCCTGCTCCTCACTCGTCTCTTGATGAATCATGAGATGTGTTCCCATGAAGGAAACAGCAACGTCCGTAAGACTGATAGAGTGGCAGCCTCCAAGCCCTGACCGCTCTTTTTTTAATAACAGTGCAAGCACCATCTCACAAGCAGCCATACTGCCAAAGTAGTCGGCTATGGTGATGGAAGGCTGGATTGGGCGGCCGGATGTATCCTTTAATTGTGCTAGCATCCCACTCAACGCCATATAGTTGATGTCATGGCTTCCAAGCTTACTCCATTGACCATGGTTGCCGTACCCTGTAATGGAACAATAGATGATGTCAGGTTTATAGAGTTTAACAGTTTCATAGTCAAGGCCGAACCTTGACATGACACCAGGCCTGAAACTTTCGATTATAACATCACAACCTTTAACCAAACTCATGATTTTATCCCTGTCACCCTCGTTTTTTAAATCGACGGATACACTCATCTTCCCGTGATTATTTGCGAGATACACGACACCCATACCATCACGTTTCACCCCTGTGTGACGTGCGGGATCTCCTGTCAGCGGTTCCACTTTGATGACCTCTCCTCCAAGATCCGCGAGCCGTTGCGTGGCATATGGACCTGGTAGGTAGTTAGTGAAATCAAGTATCCGAATGCCTTCTAGCAATTTTTCCATCATCGGGATGGTGTTTCCCCTGTCACTAGCTCTTCCATCTGCTTCCTCAAGACAAACTTTTGGATTTTTCCGCTCGCATTTCGAGGCAGAGCATCCACAAACATATACTTACGAGGACGTTTATAGCGAGCAAGCTCAGAACTGTTCAAACAGAATGCATCCAGTTCTTCTTCTGTCACGCTTTCATTCTTTTTAACCACAAACGCTGTCACCGTCTCCCCCCAACGGTCATCAGGCAGACCGACAATGGCTACATCCAGTACAGCAGGGTGTTCATAAAGTACATCCTCGACTTCCCGTGGATAGATGTTCTCCCCACCGCTGATAATCATGTCATCCACCCGGTCTTTTACATATAAAAAGCCTTCTTCATCCAGATAACCAATGTCCCCTGAATGATACCAGCCTTTATACATCGCAGCCGCCGTCGCTTCTTCCCTGTTAAAATAAGCGCTCATGATACATGGGCCTTTTACAAGAATTTCTCCCGCTTCCCCTGCAGGCAACATATCATCTGGATCACTTGGTCCATCTTCGTTCGGACGCACAATCCGAATTTCATGGTTCAGGCAGGCCTGTCCAGCGGAACCTGCTTTCCTAAGCTGATCTTTTTCAGATAGGAAAGTGATTGCCGGTCCCATTTCGGTCATGCCATATGCTTGGACAAGGGAAATTCCTAACATCTCGTGACACGCCCTGACAAGAGCCGGTGCCATTGGTGCAGCTCCATATAATCCAAGGTTTAAGCTGCTCAAGTCATACTCATTGAAATTCTCTTGTAGCAACATATTCCACATGGTAGGGGCTGCAAAAAACTTTGTTACCTTTTCCTCTTGGATCAGCTGGAGGACCTTTTTCGGTTCGAAATGATGCAGGATGACATTTTTCCCACCAACATGGATTCTTGGAATGACAGCACAGTGCAGTTCCGCACAATGGAACATAGGAGCCGTCACCAGTCCAATATCCTCCGCTTCCAGTTTGGTCGCCGAAATGACGATTAAGCTTTGCTCAGCCATATCCCTATGTCGATGGACGACTCCTTTTGGCCTTCCCGTCGTTCCACTCGTATACATGATGGCATATGTGTCATTTTCCAAAACATTGATTGATACTTCATCAGTGGATGCAACCTTCAATTTTTCATGATAAGAGGATGAGTAACTGGTTTCTCCCCCATCTATAATCCAGAATCCTGTTTCTTCAAAGCGCGCCGCAATGGAAGCAACTACAGGCTCCAGTGCTTTCTCATACATCACGACTTTCGGCTTTGCGTCGTTTAGAATGAATGCCACTTCTTCCGGCTGCAAACGGAAATTGATTGGATTAAAGACAGCACCAATTTTTGCACAAGCAAGCATCGTTGTTGCCAATTCCTCCGTATTAAAAAGTAGTGTGGAGACCCTGTCCCCTTTTTTTACACCTTCTTTCAACAACGCATTGGCTAACCGGTTCACTTCCACATTCCATTCTTTGTAGGTATAACGTACATTTTTCTTCACATCATAAAGCGCTTCTTTATCCGGAAACTTTTGTACGGTAAGATCAAAGATTTTTCCAATTGTTATCGACATCTTCATCCTCCTACTTATGTTTAAGTATCAGTCTAGCCTTTCAATAATCGTTGCGTTTGCCATTCCATGCCCCTCGCACATTGTTTGCAGGCCGTACCTTCCACCAGTCCGTTCCAGTTCATGCATCATACTGATCATTAATCTAGCTCCACTTGCTCCCAGCGGATGACCTAAAGCAATTGCTCCACCGTTTGGATTAAGTTTTGTCGGATCTGCTCCTGTCTCCTTCAACCATGCCATGGGAACCGGAGCAAAGGCTTCATTGACTTCAAACACATCAATGTCACTAATGGATAGGCCTGATTTTTGCAGCACTTTTTCCGTTGCCGGAATCGGTCCTGTCAGCATCAAGGTTGGATCGGACCCGACCACCACTCTTGTATGAACTTTAAAACGAGGCTTTAATCCAAGCTCTAATGCCTTTTCCTTGGTCATTAACAGAAGCGCCGCAGCTCCGTCACTGATCTGACTTGCATTCCCTGCGTGGATGACGCCATCTTCTTTAAACACGGTTTTTAATCCACCAAGCGCCTCTACCGACGTTTCCTTGCGAGGACCGGAGTCTTCCTTCATTAAGAATGTCGAGCCATCTTCCAAGGTCACTTCAATCGGCATGATTTCTTTTTTAAAATAACCCTCGGCTTGTGCTTTTAATGCTTTTTGATGGCTTTCGTACGAGAAGGTATCCAACTCCTCACGGGTAAATCCGTACTTCTCCGCAATTCTTTCCGCGGAAAGACCCTGGTTGATGATTTCATATTTTTCCTGCAGCCTGTCACTGAATGGAGCCTTTTGATAGTTGGAACCCATCGGCACTCTCGTCATATTCTCGACTCCGCCGGCAATCACGACATCCATGTCACCTGACAAGATAGCCTGTGCGGCAAAGTGGACGGCCTGTTGACTGGACCCGCATTGGCGGTCAAGCGTAGTACCTGGCACTTCTATCGGAAAACCGGCAATCAAGGCAGCGACCCTTGCAATGTCCCCTGCCTGTTCTCCAGACTGAGTCACACATCCAAGAATGACGTCTTCCACAAGTCTAGCGTCAATTCCAGCACGATTTACTAGCTCCTTTAGCACTTCCCCAGCCAAATCATCTGGCCGATAATTCTTCAATAAACCTTTTCGTCTCCCGACAGGTGTTCGTACCCCTTCTACAATGACAACTTCCCTCATGGTGAAAAATCTCCCTTCCTACAACCCTAAGTTTTTAGCAATGATCGTTTTCATAATGTCATTGGTTCCTGCATAAATACTGGCTACTGGAATGTCACGATATCTTCTGGCAATTTTGTATTCTTCCATATAACCGTATCCGCCATGAAGCTGCATGCACTGAGTCGCAATGTTTCTGGCAATCTCCGTGAGCTTCCATTTTGCCATCGATACCTTTGTCACCACATCTTCTCCGGCAATATGGTCGGCGATGAGCTGGTCAAGAAAAGCTCTTCCCATTTCTACTTCTGTTGCCATTTCGGCAATTTTAAACTGAGTATTCTGAAATTGACTGACAGGCCTTCCGAATGCTTCCCTGCTTTTCACATAGTCAATCGTGGATTGCAGCATTTCTTCTGAAGCAATCTGGGCTCCAATTCCAACCAGAAGCCTTTCCTGCTGCAATTTATCCATTAAGTATAAGAACCCGCGACCTTCCTCACCCAGTAAGTTTTCTTTAGGAACTTTACAATCCTCAAAAAATAACTCGGCAGTATCTTGCGAGTGTAACCCAACTTTGTCCAGCTTTCTTCCTCTAGAAAAGCCTTGATGGCCACGTTCAATAACGAGCAGGCTGACTCCTTTATGCTGTGGTTGAACTTCTGTGTCCGTCTTTACTGCGACAATTACAAGATCAGCATGGATTCCATTTGTAATAAACGTTTTTGCTCCATTAACGATATAATGGTCACCTTCAAGTCTTGCCGTCGTTTTGATATTCGCTAGATCCGATCCCGTCCCAGGTTCCGTCATCGCAATGGCCGTAATCGTTCGACCAGTCACACATGAAGGCAGCCATCTCTGCTTTTGCTCCTCTGTTCCGAAACTTGTGATATAAGGCACCACGATATCATTGTGAAGTGCGACGCCGATCAGCCCTGTCCCGACACGCTCGAGTTCTTCGTTGATGACGACGGAGTAACCCCAGTCCGTTTCACTTCCACCGTACTTTTCATCAATATCTGGACAAAGGTAGCCCTGTTCCCCCATCTTCGTCCAAAACGAACGAGAAATGATACGGTCATTTTCCCACTCATCATAAAAAGGAACTGCTTCCCTTTCTAAAAACTTACGCAAAGACTTTCTGAATTGATTGTGATCCTCTGTTAAATACGGATGCTTTCTTGCTTCTCTTTTCATTGAAAGCGATTTCAAACGACTCCACTCCTATGCTTTTACTTGATTTAATTGTTGTCTCAGCTGATATTTAAGAATTTTTCCTGATGCATTTCTTGGTAGCATCTCTTCCACGAAAATCTTTCGTGGAACCTTGTAGCCCGCAAGCTTCTGACGGCAGAACTGTTTTAATTCCTCTTCATTGACCACTTGATCCTTATGAGGAACAACCACTGCACATACCGCTTCTCCCCATACCTCATCAGGTAGTCCGATAATAGCCGCCTCGAGAACTTGAGGGTGCTCGTACAACACTTCCTCCACCTCAATGGAGTAGACGTTTTCCCCTCCCGAAATAATCATGTCTTTTTTGCGGTCTACCAAGGTGATATTACCTTCTTCGTCAACGGTGGCCAAATCTCCTGTATATAACCACCCATCTTTTAAAGCCGCCTTCGTTTCTTCCGGTTTTTTATAATATTCTTTCATGATGGATTCACCTTTTAAAACAAATTCCCCCACTGCGCCGACTTCAATATCCTGGCCTGTTTCATCGACAACTCTTGCCTCCGTTAAAAACGAAGGTTTCCCATTTTTGCCGAGGTGTTTTTTGTGGCCATCTGGATCTAATAAGATTCCGTTTGGCCCAGCCTCTGTTAAGCCGCACAAATTGAAGAATTGATCATTTTTAAATAAGTTCATGCTCTTTTTTACAAGCTCAGATGCCATAGGTGCCGCTCCATATCCACAACGCTTGATGGAAGTGAGGTCATAGCTTTCCGCATTCGGGACTTGTAAAAGGAAGTTGAACATGGCCGGCACACCAAAGAAGTGAGTAATTTTATGATCTTGTATCGCTTGAAGGGTATGAACTGGATGGAAATCACGATGGATGAAATGTGTCGCTCCAAGCACCGTCCCAGAAACAAGGAATAAATTCAGCTGCGCAGAATGGAACAAAGGTGCAATATGTAGAAATCGCTCTTGTTGATTGATTCCCATACTGATCATCATGGAAAGTCCAACATTGAAAATTCGTTTGTGGTCGAATAAAGCACCTTTGGGACGACCAGTCGTTCCGGATGTGTACAGAATTTCTAAATCATCCGTTTCAAGTACATCCACTTTTGGATCCTCTTCATTAGATGATAATACTTCCTTGTAGGATCTGTTTTGAGCAATAGTCGGTTCCCCTACCACAACTACTTTTTCCACATCGCTGCCTGCCATCGCCTTAGCAATGGTTCCTTCAAATTCTTCGTCACATATAACTATTTCCGCTTCTGACTGTTCTAAAATGTATTGAATTTCTGAGGAGGTTAAACGAAAGTTCATTGGTACAATAACAGCACCAATCTTTGCACCAGCAAAATAAGAAAAAACAAAGCTATCCGAGTTTTTCATCATGAACGCCACTTTGTCGCCTTTTGTGACACCTAGATCTAACAAACCGTGAGCAAGTTTATTTACTTCCCTGTTGAACTGGTCGTAATTATACTGTCTCCCTTCACAATCGATAGCAAGCTTTTCGGGCACTTTCCTGGCATTTTGCGACAGATACATTCCAATGTTCATTACACGTTCCTCCCTTTTATTAATTCAACAATATTAATGCAAGAATTGTGCCAACAGTGATAATCAGTTTCAAAGGGCTCCTTGCACACCTTTATTCTTCTAATTTAAAAAAGCGTCCAATATCTGGACACTTCTACGCATACACTGTATATAGTGAAAAAATCTGTACAAAATAAGTTCAAGTCGTATGATAAAAGTGAATTTTTTATAAAATACGCCTTAAGAAATTCACCTCTCATTTAACTGGTATTTCCTCAATTTATCATAAAGACTCGACCGACTGATTCCAAGCATCTTTGCCGCCTTTGCTTTATTTCCTTTAGTTTTTGACAAAGCTGTTTCAATCGCATGACGCTCTGCACTCTCGACCATCGACTCCTCTTGCGCAACCGCCGTTTCATCCACCAACACGTGAGCACTTCCGAGCATATAGTCAGGCAGATCCTCCACTTTAATTTTCCCGTGTTCCGCAAATGTCATCGCCCGCTCCATCACATTTCTTAGTTCACGGACATTTCCCGGCCAGTGATAGGACATTAGTATTTGTTTTGCCTGTGGCTCAAACCCGGTAATGCTTGTACCAATAACACGGTTAAGCTCGCTCATTATTTTTTCGGAAAGAATTTGTATGTCCATCATTCTTTCGCGGAGAGGCGGAATGAATAAAGAAATGACATTCAACCTGTAGTAAAGATCTTCTCGGAATGTCCCTTCTTTTACCATTTCTTCTAAGTTGCGGTTGGTAGCCGCAATAATCCTTACATCCACATGGATTCTTTTTGTACCACCCACGCGGTAAAATTCTCTTTCTTGCAATACCCTTAAAAGTTTTGCTTGGAGGTTCAATGACATATCACCAATCTCATCTAAAAATAAGGTCCCTCCATTCGCCAAGTCAAACTTTCCTATTTTCCCTCGCGATCTTGCTCCTGTAAATGCACCATCTTCATAACCGAAGAACTCTGATTCTAACAGGTCTTCTGGTATCGCTGCACAGTTCACAATGACGAATTTCCCATCCTTTCTAGCGGAACTGTTATGAGAGGCATGTGCAAAGAGCTCCTTTCCAGTACCGCTCTCTCCTCTGATTAAAATGGTAGAACGACCTTTTGCAGCTTTAGCAGCACTTTTTTTGATTTTTTCCATCACTATATTTTCACTGATGATTTGATCCCAGGTAAATCTGGCGCTTTCAGATTTCTTAAGTTCTGTATGGTAGAAGCTTGCTTTGTTTTCCGCCTTTTGAAGTTTTTTGAAAAGTTCATTGACTTCATTCAGCTGCCTATACATGATCTTTACTATCGCTCCAACCATCCGACCTTCCTGGATGACCGGTATTCGGTGAATGATGTATTTAATCCCATTGATTTCTTGAAAATCACTTACATCCGCTACTTCTGATTCGTACACCTTAGATAATTGAAAATGAGGGAAAACGCTGTCTATTTTCTTATGTAAAACATCTTTGGATTCAAAATTGAACAACTCCAACAGAGAAGGACTAACCATTTGAATTGCCTGTTTGTCATCTGCCATCAAAATCCCGTCGTAAGCATGTTCTATTGCTGTTTGAAGAGATTGTTTCAGGTTTTTCACCAATTGAAGTTCCGAAGCAATACCCTCTAACTCAGAAATATCCTGTAAAAGGATGATATATCCTGTATTTCCGCGTACGGTCTGGTAGGTTGACATGGTAAGGATGGATTTTAACCTATTTATCGTAACAGGAACGTTCCATAGTTCTTGTTTAATAAGATTTACCATTTCAGGGATTTGATTGCTTACAGACCTCCTCAGACTATCTTTTTCGTTTAAACCTGTCATTTCCCAAGCACGGTTATTGCCATAAATAATATCTGAATCCTCATCGGTCATCAGTACGCCTATATGTGCGTTCTCCATAATCGTATCTAATTGTTCTTTAAGTGTATTTGTGGTATTCAATAAACCCATGACCATATCAGCTTTTGTAAATAAGCCAAGGACCCTGTCTTCTAAATCAACAACAACACCTGTACCTACCGTGCTATTACGGACAATCTCCTCTAGATCATTAAAGGATGTATCAATTTTTAAAGAGTAAACTTCCTTTTTAACATAGTCCCTTATAGGAGTGGTTAGCTGTTTTTCTTCCTGAATCATTTGAAATAGTTTACTTCTAGTGAAAACACCAATGAGCTTTCGTTGTTCATTGATAACGGGTAATAAACTACATTTTTCTTCCTTCATTATACTTAACGCATCTGAAAACTTTGTATGGACTGTAATCTGAATCGGCGCTGGCGTTATCATCTCTTTTAAAGGAATCACAGATTGACCACCTTCTTATCAAAATCTACCTCCATTGTAACGGAAAAAGGTAGATTTTAGAATATTTAATCAATTAATAATTCCTCAAATTCCAAAAACCCCCTTTACATGATAGTAAGGGGGGTTCTACTGTTAGGCTTTACCTTTGGCCATCCTTGGCAGGATCAAGACGATCAAGACAATTACTGCTATGGCCAAAAAACCAAATAATAAGATGGTAATGCTATTCATTTTTGATTGGTTTTCTGTAGCAACCACCGCCTGGTACCTGATAGTCTCTTGTTCAGAGAAAAGCTTTAAATCTTCTGCGTTAGCTTGAATGGTGGTTGACTTTACTTCTTCTGTTGTAAAAAGAGATCCGAAAAAATCGTCTTCTTCTTTCTTTTCCCTTTGTTTAAAGGTAATCAGTTTTTGCTCTTCAGGCACGGATTCCCTGCGTTCATTTAGATTGTTTTCACGCAGGAAATTTGTATTTTCCCTGAAATCTCTTTTTTGGTAGCTGTTCGGTTCCAGCGATTCAATATCAGAATCAGCGAATATTACTCCTGTGTTCAGCGGCAGCAAAGCACAAAAAATGAAAACGGCCACTAATAGAGAAGTAACATTAGCCTTCATATGCTTCATCCTCAATCTTTTTAGCATCTTTATTTTTCCACAACTTCACTAATTGCGGAAGAATTAATAGCAACAGAAGGATGACGATCAAGGTGATGACCGCTCCCATAAAGAGCGAGCTAGAACCATATTGAATGGACATGTATACTCGTGACATCGGATCATTGTATTGGATGTTTGGTGCCGTAAGTGATAGGAATGGAATAATGAAGAAAATTACCAATCCGACACTTGCAATCCACCCTATCAATTTCCCCATACTGAAGCCTGCAAGTACAATCGCTGATGCAACTGTAAGTAATAAGATGGTATATATGGACCATTGAATGGCACGGTCTTCAGCTAATGGGTAGATATTCAACCCATAAAGGCTGATGATCAGTCCTACAATGATATTCAATAACATAAACATCGACCCTTGTACGAGCATCGGCGCATTGTTGAAGTAATGGCTGAAATACCCGATTAACAAACTGCTGATTAGGATAATCGCTAGCACCACAACCGGAGGAAGCCTGTTGTCCTCTGTTCCACTTGCGGCATCTCCACTGATTTGCAATGGATTGGAGAGATGGTCATAAACAGGACCATTCTTCTGACCATCCACATAAGCATTTCCTAAGACATTAAATATGTCATCCCTGTACATCTTTGTAGCATCCACATTCTCCGCCCATTTGGCATTAAGTGTGTCTGCATCACTTTGGACATTTTCTACATTAGTTTGAAGTTCTGTCGTATATGAGACAATGTTTGATTGGCTCTCTCCCACAGATATCACTAAATCATTAAGCGTCAATAATTCTTGACTGATTGTCTGCTGCCTGTTCACAACCGTGTTCCCATCACTGCCATCGGTTGGAGTAGGCTCGTTAGTAGCAAACAAACGCACCTGCTCCATAACAGAACTCGCACTATTTTCTAGGGAAGATATGTCATTCATTATGGAAGATTGTTGCTCGTCAATATTGGCTCTGTAGTCATCCATGAAGGTATTGAAAGAGTCTTGGAGTAACTGCATCTCCTCCATCATGGACGGAATAGCAACAGAAAATCCTTCCCACTCTTCTTGCTCTGAATTAGATACCTCCAAAATGCCCTGTATATCCTTAAGTAATGACTCCACATCATCATTAACATTTCTATTCAATGTCTGCTCATATTGAACAAGGGAAGAATGATAATTTAGCAAGTCTTGTGTGCTGTTATTTTTTATTGGTCTTTCAAAAACTAGGTTAATAGCATCCAGCCTTGAGTTGTCTTTTTCTTTTAGTTGCTTCAGTATTTCTTCTTCTTTCTTTTCTATCTCATTAATGACTGTTTTTAAATTATTGCTTAAGGACTTCTTATCTCCTTCAAGGGATTCTATTTCCTCTTCAAGATCGGAAATCTGTTCCAGATAAAGGACAATTTCTTCTTCCAAAGCTAAGATTTGTTCTTCCAATTGCTTTATCACTTTCATCAACGGGTTCTCTTCTTGATCCAATTCCCTAAGGTTCGCTTCCACCGTTGAAATTCTAGAAGATAACTCCGCTAAAGGTAGTATATTTTCAAGCATATCTTCAGGAAGTAGTGTGTCCAGTTCTGATTTGAGAGTATTTATATCTGTTGCAATGCTATTTAGTTCCGCAATTTCTTGGTCTAAACTTCTCTTAACCGGGGTCTCTTCGTTAGAAGTATTCTCCCTTGATTTTATAACGAAAGAAGTAGAAGCAGTGGTAGGATTGTCTGGCTTTCCAGGTTCTTTTTCCCCCTCTTCTTCAAGTTTCTTCTTCAAATCCTTAAGGCTGTCTTCTAGTCCATTAAGCTGTGAATTCTTTTGAACGAGGGCAATCTCTTCCTGTTTTTCTAAGAACGTCTTCATTTCCCCAGTTTGTCTACCAACTTCAGATTGTCTTAACTCAGATAGGTCACCAAATGCCGCATTATTCTTCTCCATATTGTTACTGATGGACTGTAGACCAGAATTCACCTCTCTTGCTTCCTGTGACAGATAATCCTGCACATCCGCATGTCGTGAAGGCTGGGCTGTTGCGAGAAGCTGGATGCTTTTTATACTATCATCCTGTAGCTGTTGCAACACATCTTGCTGGCTATTCTGGTATTCCTTGAACTCCTCTACAAACTGAACAAAGGAAGTCAGGTTTTGTTCGAATTGCTGGACATTATTTTCCCGCCCAGGTGCTTCTTCACTGACAGTTACCACTGTGGACTGAAGGTTTTCAAGCATCGAACGCTGTCTTTCAATTTCGGACGCCAGATTCAAGGAAGTAGGTTTATAGAATGCTAGCATCGCATTCTGAAAATCTATTTCCTTTTGTAAGATCGTATCAAAATGGGTTCGAACGTTTTCGAGATCTTGTGACACATACGTCCAGTAGAGAGTGGAAATCCTGCTGTTCACTCTGCCTGTTGCTTTTTCTATTTCTCTTAATACTCTTTCCCGGTCAACTGCATTCAACTGGTCTTGAACGGTGTATTCAAAGTTTGCTTTTACCGGTTGCATGCTTTCATAGGTCATGATGTTGGTGGAAAAGTTGGATGGAATATAAACGACCGCATCGTATCTGGAATCTTTCAATCCATTAACAGCGGCACTCCTACCGATGACGGTCCATTCAAACCTAGAATTCTCGTCAAATATAGCGGAAATTTCCTTTCCGAACTCGAGTGCTTTATCTTCTTTTTCCATACCAGTGTCTTCATTTACCACAGCAATTACTCGGGAGGCCGTTTTCTCGACCTTCATCGGATTATCTCCGACAGACCCAAAAAAAACAGCGGGTGTCACGAGGATTAGGAGAACAACCAGCACCATTTTTATGATATAGATGGTTTTTCCCGTCATGTATATACCTTCCTTTCAGTGGAACAGAGCGGTATCTGTATTTTCATTTCCTTGCCATTGATGACATAGTAACCAAACCCAGGGTGTATTTCTTCTTCTTTTCGCTCATATGGCAGAGTGAAGATGTTCTGCTCCGATTTTTTCATTAAAACCATTGCTTGGCGAATCTGTTTTACTTCCATTGTCAATGTATCATAGCCTTTGGATAAATCATTGTTGCTTCCTGATACAACCATGTTAAAGCCAAGATGACTATAGTTCTTTATCAATCTTGCAAACTTGTCTTGCAGTGCAGGATCTAGGGTCTGGATGAACCTGGCATATCCATCTACAACAAGGAAAATTGGCGGATAATCCATTGTAGTGTCTCCATACTGAACCTTTTCGAGGTAGTCAGACTCTCTTGAAAGCAGCTTCTGTTCCACTTCTTCCACCCATTTTCCTATCTGCTCTTTTGTTTCAAGGTAAGTGACTTTTTCTTCTTCGCTATAATTGGAGAGACTTCTATCAAAGGAATCAAATAGCCCGATAGACTCGACCCCCTGATCCAATGTCGAATTCAATATCACTTTCATGACATTCGTCTTTCCTTTTTGAGCTTGTCCTACAATCATACAATGCTTAAATTTATCAAAATTGATGTATACAGGTTGAACAAGTTCTTCATCCAATCCAATTGGAACAAGACGGTTCTTAAGTTTCCCTTCTGTATACTTAGCAAAGTTTATGACGTTAAGATCAGAAGGAAGCATTGGAACAGCATGTGGCTCTTCATACTCGCTGTATTTCTCTTTTATATTCTGAACATCGTTTCTTATCGAATCTAGCATCTCAAAATCGTCCTTGCCTTCTCCAGGTAAGAAAACTTGTGAGAAGAAGGCTTCATCTTTTTTGATAATGGCACGACCTGGAATCGGCTCCGGATTGTATGGCACTCTGCCAAGGATGGTAAATGCTTCACTGTTATCCATCAAATAATGGACAATTTTCGTTTTCAAATTGTTCATCAATGATTGTCTGATGGAATTGACTCTTGTTGCGGTAAATATCATATATATACCAAGGGACTGCCCATCACGAACAAACTGGTTGATTTGCATTTCAAGATCTTGCATTTCTTCTTTAATTAAATCGAAATTATCAATGGTCATAAAGATGATTGGTAACTTCTCTTTACTCAGTGAATTATACATTTTGATGGAGCTAACTTCCTGCTGTTGGAAAAGATTTTTCCGTCGCGCCATTTCATCCTTCAAAATACGCATGAATTTCTCGATTTTTCGCTCCTCATCCATCAGGAAAAAGTCTGCAGTATGTGGGAGCTGACGGATTGGCAGCAACGTTCCATTTCCAAAATCAAAGATATAATAATGCACCTCTTCAGGCGTATACCTTTCAGCAATACTTAGCAATAGCATCAAAATGGTGTGTGATTTTCCATAACCGGATGATCCGAATATGCCGATGTTCCCGTCTTCCATCAATTCATAATCGTAGACTGTCTGCGATTGTTTCTCAGGCTCATCCATCAGCGCCAGAGGAATGTATCCTTCTTCCTGTTCTGTATATTGTTTGCGGGATAATCTTGCTTCCAATGGCGGTAGCCATGGACTGTTAAGTTGCTTAACCCCCATGTTCTGCTGCACAGAAATAATTTCTTGCACGACTGCACCAATTTCCGTTTTCCCGCTTTTCTTTTTCCTTCTCGTTGTGGAAACATCCGACAATGGTATTAGGCCAAGGTCGGTTACAAAAGCAACTTCATCCTCTGATTCCGTTGTATCCTCGAGATATGGCGCACCGCTCCAAGCCGATTGGAACAGCTCATACACTTCGTTGTTCCCTACTTGAAGATATCCGCGTCCTGTGACGGTAATGGAGGCTGCGTCCCCATTTTTTAATATCTCTCTACTGTCATCCGCATCTTGGACTTTCAAGGCCACCCTGAAACGTGCATTACTCCAGATCTGTTCATCAATAATCCCACCAGGTTTCTGTGTTGCAAGTATGAGATGAACTCCTAAACTTCTTCCGATACGTGCCGCACTAACCAGCTCCCGGATAAATTCAGGCTCTTCCGTTTTCAATTCGGCGAATTCATCGGAAATTAGAAATAGGTGAGGAAGCGGTTCGTCTGCCTTATCTTGTTTATAAAGATCTGTATATGCATTAATATGATTCACCTTGTACTTATCAAACAAGCGTTGACGCCTCTTCAGCTCACTTTTGATGGAGGCAAGCGCCCTAGCACTGAAGTTTTTACTGCCTTCAATGTTTGTGATGACTCCAAGCAAGTGAGGCATATTTTCAAAGGGCTGAGCCATTCCCCCACCTTTGTAATCAATTAAAAGAAAGGCGACTTCATGTGGGTGATAATGGATGGCTAGGGACAAGATATACGTCTGCAAGAATTCACTTTTCCCCGATCCCGTTGTTCCTGCCAAAAGTCCATGGGGTCCATGTGCTTTCTCATGAAGGTTAAGGACGGAAATGTCCTCTTTCCCTTTTAATCCGATCGGAACAGCCAACGTTTTGGAAGACTCTCTTGTCAGCCAGTTTTCCATGATCGGCAGTTTTCCTACCTCTTTCACTTTCATCATTTCCAGAAAAGAAATACTATTTGGGATGGAATTTGTCATTCCCACCTGATGATCAAGTGTCCGGAGCATCCTTGAAAACTTTTCATTGCCATCTCTATGATGAGAGTCCAACCGGAATGGGATGGAAACGGCTTTTTTTTCCTGGATTAGAATATCGCCTTCTTGGGTATTGATATACCTCACAAGTGTTTCGATATTGTCAGATAAACTCTCTTTGGAATCCGCAGCAAAGATGACAGAAATCCCAAGATCCTTATGATCGCCCTCCAGATACTCCAAGATGACATGATCAGCTATTAACTGTTGTTCAGTTATGATAAAAACCAGCTGTGGGGTAAAGGCAATCTTCTTTTTGTCTTCCATGAGATCTCGTTCTCGGATCATTTCATAAATGGAGGAGAGTAGCTGATCTCTTGTCTGTTCATTGTAAATTAACCCTTTAGCAAACGATTGGGGGATTTGGAAGTGAGGAAGCCACTTCAGCCATTCCCATTCCTCGTACTCCTTTTCATTAAAAATGAAAACAAATCGCAAGTCATGATAGCTGTGGAAAAATGACAACTGACCGATGATCTGATGAATTTCGTTTTTCATAACAGATTCTTTCCCTATCAGGCCTATTGCCCCTTTGGATAGATCTGCAACCACCGGGACGTGATCAATTTCCCTGTACACCCTTTCCATCAGCTGGGATTGCTCCAACAAATCGTCAATTTCCCTATTTGCCATATCACCGGAGTTGATGGATATCTCGTAACTAGATGGGACTTTTCCCCGTCCAAGCCTGAACTGGAGGAAATCATGGCTGTCCATGGACCTCTCCCATATCCGGTCTGATATCTGATTTGTCATATATTTCATTCGCTCAAAGGAAGGAAAATGGAAGTTCAATACACGTGTCTGCTTATCGGCTAAATCCTGTAGCTCTCTCCTCTTATTCTCGAGGTAAAGGCTATAGACTCTTCTTCGTCGTTCTTCCCGTCTTTTGCGGTTTGCCTTTTCTTTGAAAAATTGCACCGTTGACGTGATAAGTGTCGTCATGAACATAACCATGGAAATGATGATAAATATTCCTCTTGGTGCAACAAGAGCCACAACCCCCATTACAATAAGCATGATAAGAGGAGGCATGATGATTAACCATAACCCTTTATTATTGTCATCTGACTCCTGCGAAGGAAACTGTAAGGATACCTTCTCATCAGGAAGATCATATACCATCCTTGGTGTTCTGCGGTAATTGGGGTATTTCTTTTTCATTTCGGATTGAGGACGCTTCATTTCGGATAGATTCGTCTCATAATCATCATAAGAAGATACCTCGATTGCATCCTCTTCCACAAAACGAATCTCCATGAACGGCAATAACAAGAGGTCTCCTACTTCAAGCTGAACATCCTTGAAAATCTTATGTCCATTGAGAAAACATGAAACTTCTTCAGCTTTCACTACCCACTTTTCTGATAAACCTCTTGAAAAGTGAATGGCATTTTTATCCGAGTTGAAAATAGACTGGCTGTTAGTATTTCTATCTTTAATAGATAGCGAAGCTTCTCTATGGTTTCCAAGATAATAGGTCTTGACCTCCTTCATTTCTGGAGTCAGAACCATCCATAATACTTCATTCCCGGTTTTCCATTCAAAAGGCTCCAAGAATGACCCGTTGCCTATCTGTCTATCGTTTTGTTTTAAGACAAAACCATCTTCCTGGAAATCTATCGATATGGAACCTTCAGTGAAGGGGAAATTACGGACTGTTACTTGTTCTTCTAAATCATTTCCGATAGTAATGCTGGTATTAGCTGGTACGGCAACCTTTTGATAATGGTTTTTATAGAACAACCAGAAATTTCTCATACACACACCTCATTCCTAAGAAACAGTTGACTTCACCATGATTTATTCTTCTTCGTCCTCTGTTTTTTCCTCTTCTTCTAATGCTTTGATTGCATCCGCATATTCATCTATTTCATCCTGAATTTCTTTCAATCTATTTTGTTTTTCCTCACCTGAAAGGTCATTCTGTGCTCTTACTTCTTCTTTGTGCTTCAGTAAGGCATATAGTATTATTTCTGAATCCTCAAGCGACCGTGCAATATCAAGCGCTTGTTCTGCTTCGCCCCTCCCAATATGAATCCAGTAGAGGTAATAGTTTCGGTCAGACTGGAGTGTAACCCTGTTTAACAGCGTATCCTTTTGATCCTCGTTTAAGGATTCGTTAACTATATAGGATGTAGCCAATTTATATTGAACGACTCTCGGCATGTCCGCAGGCTCATAGCCATTTAACGTATTGACCACCTGACTGTATTCATTTTTGAGGAAATGCTCCGAACTTTGTACATATGCTGCCTGTTTTGGTTGTGCAAAGAGAAAAGAGTAAACAACTAGCACAATCGTTGGGAGTAAGATTGCCATCAGTCCAATGGAAGCAAATTTGGTTAGTTTCCATCTTTTCTGAGGGATATGGATGAACTGCTTTTCTTTATCTTCCAGCCTTTTAATTCCTTTACGGATTATGGTTAATAGCTCATCTTCATCCTTTGCATTCATGATCGACTTGGCAACAACCGATAGTTCCAATGTTTGTGATAGTTTCAAATATTCTTTGAAGGTGTATTTCCTGTCAATGGCAGTCGCGATAACAGCCTTTGTCTCCTGCCAAAGTTTTTCTTCATCCTTTTCATAAGGGGGCAGGCTTTCCATCACACCATAATGCAGAAAATATGGTGTCAGGCTCTCATCCATTACCATGTTTTCAGGGCAAACAAGGAGATGAAGTCTTGAAAGAGAGTGTTCTTTTACACTCTTCACTAATTGCGAGGAAAAAATCCATCTGCTCTTTTCTTCTTTCCTTTTCATTTGAGAAAAAGAGGAGAACGCAGGGGGAATATGATAAAGTATCGTTAATTCATCTTCCGTTTCTTGAATTTTTTTATGTATGGAAGGATTTACTTCTTGAAGCATAAGTATTTCCGTTGCTTCTTCAAGCTTGATACGTTCTTTTTGAAATACAAGCTTTACGGTTTCTCCTTCTTTGGTCAGTAACGCTTGTAATTCTTCTTCTAAATATGTTCGACTTTGATCAGACATCATACATTACTCCTTTTTAAAAGGCTGTTCCTCTTTGCTTTCCACCCTATGTACTTCATAGCTTACAGGTTGAAGAAGTCACTTCCACAGATTTAGAGAATTTCCAAACGGTCACCGGATGTAATTCCATGTTCAACAAGTTTGTCTGTACCGGATAGCACAAGCTGCTTATTCACAACACGGACCCAATGGCCTTCTCTTGGTGGGTGTGATACTGAACTTGCCTGCCAGACAATATCCACCACTTTTTTCACTGTATGATAGTTGGATAGCCGAAGGTCAAATGACTCTTTTTGGTAGTTTTTCAAATCAATAGTAATTTCTATGTACACTTTTTTTCACCTCATAAAAGAAGGAACGCATTCAAATCATTTAGAATGGCGCTCCTTCTTTCTCTTTGATAGCCTAAAAACACTTAACTATCTTGGTTAAAGCTCTTTGCTTCCTTCTAAAAAAATTAACTGCGAATCTGGCTTGCGATTTGAGTATCTGCATCTTCAAGCGCTCTAGCTGTGTTGTTAAGCTGAACGGAGATATCCTCAAGTAGTTGTTGCATTTGAATGATAGAAGGCTTTAAAGATTGGTACTGATCACTGAACGCACGACTGGATTCACCTTCCCAAACACTTTCAAGCTCACGAATCATGTTGTCCAGACGGTTGATTTGATCTCCAACCTGGCTGCTCTCACTTCTGTAACGTGTGGACATTCCAACTAACTCTGCAGGGGTAACGCGAATAATTCCTGACATTCTACATCTCTCCATTTCTTTAGTAAGTTACTTTTATTGTAAAAAATACACAACTAAGAGGTCAATTCCAAACTAGGAATTATAGTAAAATGAGTAATATCTACCCATCTTTACCCGCATTTCCAAAATATGAAACCTCTTAACATAGTATTTTTTTCACAGATTGATAGTTTTCTAGGTATTTCGACCTTTTATCTAACAGTTTTCTTTGATTCTTCATAGAAAATTGTCAGTTCTTGCCTGTTCATTTCATCCACATGTTCGTGGTATTTATTGGAAAGGGTGGTCATCAGCCTTAACTGATCATTAATGATAATCGTAAACAGTCTGTGATTCTTACTAAATTCCAATAAAGATTGTTCTATCACTTTTCCTTTATTTAGTTCGAGTTCAGCATTAATGATACTTGCCATCTCTTCACTAATAGCTTGAACTTTTCCTAACTCCGCATTGAAAATATGTTGCTTAAATCGCAAATCTTCATATGGTGCAAAAGCATATGAAGTTTTATACTGTCCTATTCCTACCACCCCCTTTACCGTAATTCAAACAACTTCGAAATATTTTGATCTTCTTCAAACAATTCTTCAATGGAGTTTCGCACCCTACCAATCATAGCTTTAGATTTTTCAATTTCCTCCCGAAGATAATGATACATTCCCTCAAAAGAATCCTGAAACATAGGATCTAGCGGTCTAATAAACTCATGGACATTAATCTTAGTAATTTTCACATCACTACTAGAAAGCGGGAGCAGATGACTGTAATTCCTCGGATTTGCTTCCATCTGGTGAATGGCATTCATCACCCGCTGTTTCCTGAAATCCAGATCATCAACGTATTCTGTATAATACAGTCTCCTCCATGAAGTGAGTGCCTCTTCCTTTTCCATGCATTTATCAAGTCCTTGCTGATATATCCTCACAGCAGAAGAAAGGTTTACCTCAATCGTTCTTCCGTCTGTGGCGTTTTTATACCGGATCATATCTGTCCCTTCGTATCTACGCCCTTCTACTTGATTCAAAGAGTTCACAACATGCTCCATGCCATGAGCATGGGCAGCATCCCCAAATTCGCCGACAAATCCTTTAGTATCATCAATGATCGCTTGATAGCTTTTTTGAATATTCCTGCTCTCCTGTTCCATGGTTACCGACAGTTCGAGTATTGTCAGGATATTCTCATGTTGCAACATATTGTTTGAAAAGGAGTCCTTCACAAGATTCTTTCCTAAATCTAAAGCAGCACTTCCGATGGCTTCTATCATTCGCTTAATGCTACCGAGCATTTCCTCTACATGAACCTGAATCATCTTCATAAGATCAGAGCTGATTTCCCCAACCAATGCGAGTAAAGAAGGAAGGACCGCTGTCAACTCTTCCAGTTTAGCTTTAATCTCCAGAGCCCTTGTGATAAATTCCTTTTGATTCGAAAAGAATTCACTTGGAAATTCTTTAACTGGATACGCAAAAGGCATATCCACTGTAAAACTTCCAAATCCAATGACGCCAAATACCATTGGAACAGATCCTTGTTTCCACTTCGGTGGCTCGAAAATTTTTACCCAATCTTGTTTGATGTCGTGGATTATAGTAAAAAAATCCTGATCTATTCCGAACATGCTTCTGTTTAGACCGGTAATGCCTGCTTTTTCATAGGCTGGGGCGTGTTTAGCAACGAATTGTTGAATGATGTACAGGTTTTCGTCTGAGACCTTATTCATGTATCTTGCAATACCATCTGTATGAGGGTAGGTGTTTATAACATCTCTAGTTCCAACATCCATAAATCCTCTAAAACCTATAGTTGAATATAAAAAATCCTCCTGAATTGTCAGGTGATGTATTGCTTGACCACGCTGATGGTAGTACTCTTCCGCAAAAGCTGTAAGTTTATTAGGGTCTATTTGATAGATATCATCTATTCTTCTGCCTTGAATATTAAATTCAATGAAAATTGCATTTCTAAACTCACCATCTATAGTTGCAAGTTGATAAGTACTTGGTGGGGCATCGTTTATTGCTAATACATCTTCATAAAGCTCTTCTGTTAATTGAAGAGTCTGAATTAGATTTCCTCCAAGTGAATGCCCAATTCCTCGTTTTACAAGGTCTATATTGTTCACTTCTATCCCAGCTTGATTATATTCTGAAAGTCTTCTTGAAACCAATTTATCTATTTCTTTGTTAACCTTATCATCAAAGTTAACGGCATCCCTATACTGGCTTTGAGCTTTTCCACCAAATATCCCAAAAAGATTATAAAGCCAATCACTAGGAGGTCCACTACCCTCATCCTCTCCTTTCTCGCTACCTCTAGTAATTGTATAGGATTGATTTATACCTGCACCTAAATCCATAAAATGAATAACAGTACCATCAAAACCTGAATCATATCCATAATTTGTACTCTTATAGGTGTCAGAATGAAAGAGGGTAATTTCTCCTGGTGGCTCTTGACCAGTTTCCTCTATGTAAATTCGCCTGATATTTTCAACAGTTATTTCTCCATATTCCAACTCTGCAATTCTAGCTTTCAGTATCTCAGAAAAAAGCACTTCACTATTGTTCATTCTTATCACCTTGAACCAAATTCAATGGAATGCATTATTTTTAATATCCTTTGCTTCATTTCCTCACTGTCGGCATCACAAGGTTGTTCTTGGTCGTAACATGTAATGTCTCCAATAAAGCTTACAGCCTTATCCTTAACATCTGGTTTTATATATGCGAAATACTGAAAGGTTTTTCTCCCTTTATACTCCAAGTGGTGTTCCGCATAATGATATATTGTGCCGTTCCTGTTATACTCTTCAAAATCACCATCATAACTGGTATAGGTAGATAACAATCGCAAATTTACTTCCTTATCATTTGCTCTTGGCTGATTTTCATAAATCATTCTATAATAAATAGAGAGGTTTGCATCTATATCCTCCTCTAAAAAACTGAAAGATTCAAAGGCATCTCCATTTCTTTCATAAGCTGCCTTATCTGCCTTTCCGTTTTTTGGATATAACATAGAATAGCCTTTAGTTAAAGATTCAAACTCATAGAAGCCACCCTCCTTTTCTTCCGAGGACTTAATAAAGTCTTTTGTAAATTCATCATTATATGGAGCGGTTTCAGAAGTCCCATCTTCCCTAGTGGTTCCTTGCCCATTCTGCTCAGCATCCATACTACATCCCCCCATTAGCAATACTGAACTTATTAATCCTAGAAGCATTGTTTTCTTCATAGCCTTTCCCCCTAGGCTGTGCCAACGACGTGGCATAATATGTATTTTCTAAAAGACCTATTCCCTATAGGTTATACAAATAATCCCTTTTTAAAAATATTTACAAAAAAGCATCCAGTATTTTTATAGCTATATAATAATTACCACGTGATGCAAAAGTAGTCAATTTGATGGAAGTGAATGTCGAATCGTGTCTGTTAGTTAGGTCCTATCTTGTATTTCTATTTGAGGAATTTTCGTAGTCCTATAGATGGTAGTAGTCTTTTTTCTCGAGGATTTAATTTAAAAAATGCATCCAATTGCTTTTGTTAAATGGCGAATTAGGTCTTTTGTTTCATTTTCTCTTACTTTTTATTTTCGTAAAGGAAGACAGTTGTATACCAATTTTTGTTGCAGGGGAATCAAAATGAAGACCTCCCTTCACCAATTTTCACGGCTGGGAGGTCTTCATCATCAATCATCCTCTGTATATCTAAATAAACAATTATTTGGGCTGCATCCTTATCGCTCCATCTAATCTAATGGTATCACCATTTAACATCGGATTCTCTATAATACTCTGAACTAGTTGGGCATACTCTTCCGGATAGCCAAGTCGGGATGGAAATGGAACCATTTTCCCAAGTGAATCCCTTGCTTCTGCTGGTAAGGAATCAAACATTGGGGTGTGAAAGAGTCCTGGGGCAATGGTCATGACCCTCACTCCAAATGACGCGAATTCCCTTGCTATCGGCAAGGTCATCCCAACTATTCCGCCCTTGGATGCGGAGTAAGCAGCCTGGCCGATTTGTCCGTCAAACGCTGCAACAGATGCCGTGTTTACCACAACACCGCGTTCCCCTTCTTCGTTCGGTTCATTTCCCTTCATTCGCTCAGCAGCCAAACGGATCACATTGAACGAACCTATCAGATTGATAGAGATGACTTTGGAAAAATCATCAAGCGAGTGTGGTCCTTTCCGGTTCAGGACCTTCTGTGCCACACCTATCCCTGCACAATTAACTACGGTATTTATGTAACCGAAAGTATGAATGCCCGCATCCATCGTCTGGCGAACATCCTCTTCCTTCGTTACGTCCGTTTTCACAAATAGTACCGAATCACCTAACTCTTCCTTTAAAATGGCACCTCTTTCTTCCGATAAGTCCGCAATTACAGCTTTGCCTCCCTTGGCAACAATGTTTCTTGCCGTTGCCTCTCCCAAACCCGATGCTCCACCTGTCACAAGTGCTACACATTTTTGAATGTTCATCTCTTCATTACCTCCCAATTATGTAGTAATTGGATTTATGCAAAAAGCATGCCAATTCTTTTGACAGTATTCAATAGAAAAAGTGTACAGAATTCGGACATGTTGTATCCAAAAATCCTCGCTTTAAATTTCTAATAATTATCTATTATCTGTTAAAATAGTGATAACAATAAAATTAAAGGAGTTTACATCTATGGCTAAACGTTTGATGCTTATCACCCAGAACATTGATGACACATACACACAACTAATAAAAAAGCTTGCCCCCGATTTTGAAATAATTGTCGGTAAAGACAAAGAAATATGGGAGCCGCGCGCAAAGGACGCCGAGGTGATCATCGGTTGGAAGAAAGGGTTGGAGGAAGTTTTAATAGGAAGAGATTCAAAACTTCGTTGGGTACAATCGTGGAGTGCAGGCGTCAACAACATGCCGCTAAGACAACTTTCTGAAAAGAACATTCTATTATCAAGCGCCAACGGGGTACACGCATACCCAATTTCGGAAACCATTTTTGGCTTGATGTTGGGCTTGACTAGAAAAATACATACCTACGTCAAACAGCAACAGCACAAAGAGTGGCATCATGCACATATGAACCTTGAATTGCACGAGAAGACACTTGGCATTATTGGTGTTGGTGAAATTGGACAAGAAACAGCCAGGATTGCCAAAGCCTTCCGAATGAATGTTATTGGTGTACGTCATTCAGGTAAACCGAATGAAAACGTCGATAAAATGTATACACCGGATGAACTCCATGAAGTCCTGCCACAATGCGATTATGTGGTTATTACACTTCCGTTGACCGTTCAAACGGAAGGAATGTTTGGTAGCAAAGAATTTAAACGAATGAAAAATTCCTCTTTTCTTATTAATATTGGACGCGGAGAAGTAATTGTGGAAAAAGAGCTCATTCTGGCACTCGAAGAAAAAGAAATTGCAGGTGCTGGACTTGATGTCTTCATCAAAGAACCTTTAGAGGAGACAAGCCCGTTGTGGAACCTAGAGAATGTTATCGTAACTCCTCATACCTCAGGATCAACGGAGCATTATACCAAACGTGTTATAGAAGATATTTTCATTCCGAACCTGAAACAATATCTAAAGGAAGATTATCAATTAAGAAATTTGGTGGATTACAAAAAAGGGTATTAAAATCGGTTTACCCCTGTTCCAATGTGGGTATACAGGGAGAGAGTTAGGGGGATTATCATGCATCGAAATAATGAATTACATACCTTTTTGTTAGATAAAGCGAAAACACTTACCGAGGAATGGTATCAATCTTTGGATAAGGCCAATTCCAAAGGGGTCTATGCTTCCACAAACCCTGAGGTCATAAGCACCCTAAAAAAACAGAATTATGATTTTCATCTTCAACTTTGCAAGGTTTTTATTGAAGAAGAGGAAAAGTTCTTTAATGATTTTGAAGAATGGATCCTTTCCATTGCACAAGATGAACAGCATCTAAATACACCTATCCATCATACTTTGCGTGAATTCTTCCGAGTTCGGGGACAATACCTATCCTTTATCTCAGAGTTTGTGGAAATGCATCAAGAAGAAAAAGAAAATGAATTGAAATGGAATCACATGATCACACTGGCATTTGATAAGGTCGTTCTCAAATTTGTCGAAGAGAACCAAAGATATTCAGAAGAGCGCTTGCAAGCCCAGCAAGATATGATCAAGGAATTAAGTTCACCTGTCATCGCATTGGATAACAACCGGGCACTTTTGCCGTTGGTGGGAGATATTGATACAAGCAGGGCCCGTTTCATTCTGGAAAACACATTGGAACAGTGTGGTGCAAAAGGAATTAATCATTTGTACATTGACCTTTCTGGAGTTGTCATCATTGACACTCTGGTTGCTGACGAGATCTTCAATCTAATAAAAGCCTTAAACCTGATCGGTGTCAAAACAACCCTTTCCGGAATCAGACCTGAGATTGCACAGACCACCGTTCAATTAGGAATCTCCTTTCATAACATATCCATCAAACCTACACTGGCAGGAGCACTGACGCTGCCGCCATCAAGATAGACCCGACCTTCATAAGGCGGGTTTTTTCTTTAATCTTTCTCCATAATTTCCGTTAAGTTTGTAATATTGCGTTTAAAGTCTTCTCAGAAAGAGAATTTAAACAATATATATATCTACTTTCCAAGTTTCAAAGGTATATTAAAAATAAGAAGAGTTTCCTTCTTATAAAAGGAGTGAAAAACGTGGAGAAAGTACTGAATGAAATACTTTCTGAATTAAAAGAAATAAAAGCGGCCCAAATGGCATTTCAAAAGCAGCAGGAAGTCTTAAAGGATGAATGTAATTACTTGAAGAAGGATGTTACCTATTTAAAGGATGGACAACAAGAGAAAAATACGTTGATTAAACATACTCTTACTCTTCAAATAGAAAACATGCTGGAAATAAGAAATTTGCTAAGAACACTAGAAAAAGAGCAGAGTAATTCTATTGCCAGAAAATAATGGAATGCACTTCAGACAGCCGAAAACACTTCACCCAGTCATGGAGGAAGTGTTTTTAATTGATTTTTTGCCCGACCAGACTGTCTTTCAGGCTGTTCAAATCCTTATAAATGCTGAGTATTTCCGGTTTTTTCATTCTAACAAGCCCGCTAGATGATGGGGCTACAAAATCAATGGTGCCTTCCACCATGGACGGATTCTGTCTTCCCCATTTCAATTGACGAACTCCCCTATACTCCTGGTACACCCCTTTACCCACGAAACAGGCGATTTTAGGCTGAAAGAATTGAATCTTATCTTTCAACTCTACTCTTCCTTTGTGATACTCTTCTTTGGTAATATCCGCTGCCCCTACTGTTGGTCTAGACACGATATTGGTCAAACCATATTTTAGCTCGAGCAATTTAAAATCCTCAGTAGGTGCATATTTCCTTGGAGTTATTCCCGCTTCAAATAGGATGCTCCAAAACCTGTTATTCGGATTTGCATAATGATGACCAGTTTCACCAGAACGAATGCTTGGATTGAAGCCTACAAATAGTATATCCAGGTCATGTCCGATATGATCATGTATGAACTCCATTTTTGCTCACCTCTCTTTACACTCCATTTTATCAACACTAATAAAAAAGACCAAACGGATGGAGTCCGTCCAGTCTTTTCATATATTATTCCTATAGACGGCTAATTTTACATTTGCATTGAATTATACGGCTACTTCATTATTTACTTCTTAAAATCATCTAACAACAAATGAATGAATTTATTACTCTAGGTGAAAGATCCGGTTTGTTAAAGAAGCACGAACCCTTTAGCGGTATTTAGAAGGAAATTCAGCGAAGTTACAGGGGCAACGCTTAGAAAAGCGGAAGTGGTCTTAGTAATACTTTAATGTTTGGTGGCATTTTCATATCTTCTTGCGCTTGCTTTAAATAACGATACATTGCTTTACTACCAACCGAGTTTGCGGAGTGAATGGTTATTCTATCCGCATACAGCTCGTTTTCTACCATCTTGTGTACGAGCAGCAGACCATTTCGATGCCTGTTCAACAAATCATGATCTAAAGAGAGATGCTCAATCGCATGACTCTCTAACAAGGTGAGGCATTGGTCAATGTCTTCTGCGAGTATATACCCCTCAGGACATGTCCGACTATCATCAAGAAATACATTTATTTTCAAGATGACACCTCCAAATATTTGACTTAGCTACAGTGTAACATAAATTCGTTACTAATTTTTTCCTAGATGCTCTCCCCTTTATTATTAAACTCTTTCATAGCAGGTCTTACAGACGGAAATATAGGGATAATGTACCAATTTTTTTAGAGCTATTTCATGTTTAAAGCGATGTATCTATGTATAAGCAGAAGGGATACTTCTACTTTTACCGTATTTTACGGTTTTTTGAATTCTGGAAACTCGAATACCCATTTCATCCAGAAGGACTGCAGCCTATTTTGGAGCCGGTCATATTCTTGATATTCTTTATTGTACTGCTGTTTAAAAGAATAAGGAACATCCCCATTGGCCTCTTTTTTCAGGTATTCCTCCTCTAGGACCTCCAGCTTTTCTATTTTAATTTGAATGCTATTATAGCTCAATACAGAAAACATTCCATAAAATATTACCAAAATCATTCCGTACAACAATAACAATTTTTTAAAGCTTCCCATCTTATTCTTCCCTTCGTTTTCGCTTTTCTACATAGTATGACGAAATGCGGGAATGTGACAGGACTATTACAAAATAACTCCTTTGTTACAAAAGGGTTTGCAACTTTTTGAAGATGTGGATAGAATGGTTGTAAAAGTGCTTGTTGCGGAGGTATATACTTACATGGGAATTTTAATTGATATTTTAATAGTAGTCGTTTTCTCTCTGATCTTTTTTGGAGTTTACAAATACGTGATGAAAACGATAAGAAAGTATTAAAAGAACCGCCCGGATATTCACTCCGGGCGGTTCTTTTAGTAGCCTGTTACATTTACTAATGCTCTTTTCTCAAAGATTGTTGCTATCCCCTTGTAAAAAGTCGGCAATTGGACTTTTTACCGCATAAAGACTCTAAGGTAGACATAAAACCTATCCGGATAGCCGGGAAAAGAGCACGATAGCAAGGAATATAACGGTTGGTTGAAAAATACGAAAAAGCAACAAAGTTTACGAAAACAGCTTTACTAATGAGCTTTTTCCTCTTTTTTTTGAGATAGTTTCCCTTTGATGAAGAATGGTGTATATAAAATTAAAAAGGTGATAAGAACCACAAGTTCCAATGAAAGAATATACCAAGGGTACGGTCCAAGAAAGTCAATTAAACTGGCATTGGTAGGCTTATGGGCAAGAAACATATAATTTCCGTCCGTTAGCCTGTTCACAAAATACACCAGTAAGGCAATGACATTCAATGCCGCAAAAGCTTTCCAGACCGACTTGAACATGATTTGGCCCTTTTCAACCCAAAGCATATAAAACACTGCCAGAATGATTGATACGTGAGCGATGAAAAAGTGAAGGAAGCGGAAATGCGGAAAGTCATAAAAGAGCTCAGGGGTCAGTAGAGCCTGCAGTGCACCACCTACTCCCAAAAAATAAACCACTTCAAACACCCATTTTTGTTTGGTCAAAAGCATCCATATACAAAGGTAAAGACTAATCGAACATAATTGAAAAGGCAATGTATAGCGGATATCCCACATGTTCGTGGAAAAGTACCAATAATTCAACCATAGTTCCGAACCAGCCAATCCGAACAAAATCAACCACCTGCCAAAAGACTTCATCCAGGCTTGATTCCGGAATAAAAATAAGACAAAAATGAGGGCAAAAGTTACGGATAAACTTATAATATGAGAAGGAGAGAAAAGGAGCGCCCCTTCCATATAAGCTTCAGGATCAGTATAGGCATCAAACATGTGCTCATGACCTCCATTAGATTTTCATGCTGTCGGGAATGTAAGCTTCATTTCGCTTTGAACATATTTATTTCATTTGCAACGAAATGTTAACTTCACCATGGTGAACGTGAAGATTTACTCTGCCTCCAATGGGAAAGGTGAACATCGGACTTGTATGACCAATATCAGCATTTGCCACAACCGGGATATTTGCAAGCTCTCTCTTTGTTTGGATGATAGTTTGGATGTGTTCGTTTGAAACATTGGACGCTTTCTCAAACCGACCAATCACAATTCCTTTCACTCCACCGAAACCTGGTTGGTGGATAAGGGATTGTAAATCACGATCAAAGGTTTTCGGACATGTCAATTTGTCATCCTCCAGAAAGAGGACGGAATCATCCAGGCTTGGCATATATTCTGTTCCTTGAAGAAGGTTTAAAGTACAAAGGTTTCCACCTATAGCGGTCCCCGCACATATTCCTTCATTAATAACCAGATAGCCCTCGTTTGGATAAAACTTTCTGTTATCCTGATCCATATACCAAGCATCATTGCTCCATTCTTTAGATGATTGAATCTCTATTTTAGCCAATTCGTCAAGGAACATTTTTTTGAAATACTCTAATGAATAATCAAACCCTTTTTCCATACCAAATGAGGAGAAATGTATACCGGAATAGGTGACAAGTCCACTTCTGGCATAAATGGCATTACTTAAAGCAGTAATATCGGAATACCCACAGAATATCTTTGGATTGTTCCTGATCAATTCATAATCGATATAAGATAACAGCTGATTGGCTTGATATCCCCCTATTGAAGTAAGAATGGCTTTTACATTTTCATCCCTGAACGCCTCATGAAGATCCTCAATACGGGATTCAATGGAAGATGTAAGTAAACTATTTGCTTCATTGATATGTTTTCCGAAAGTTAGCTTCAGCCCCAGTTGTTCCAACCTATAAGTCGAAAGCTCAACATTTTCCTGGGAAAGGATAGAATGAGAAGTGGACGGTGCAATAACCCTCACCTCATCCCCCTGTCTAAGCTTTGCCGGTACAACCATAACCTTCTCCCCCTTCAAACTCATTTACCTACTATTCTACCAAACAATCCCACAAATCTGCTATAACTTCCCAAAAAACCACTACAAAAGTTAATACTATTTTAGAATATGAATATTTATGCAAAAAATGAATAAAAGGGGTCAGACCCCTTTTTCATTCTTCACAAAATAGTAAGAATTTGCAGGTTGAGAAACACGGTGAATTAGTTGTATACTTGAATTTGCAAGTTTTTTTATTTATTTATTCGGGTATTGAATGTTGATTTGAAATATGCAAGATAAGTGAGGACTATTATGTATTATAAAACGCTTACTCATCCTACATCTAAAGAGTGGATTGTGCTGTTTCATGGCTTTGGGGGTAATTCCTCCATCTTTTACAAGCAGCTGAAAGTATTCCGCGCTGAATATAATATACTTCTATTAGATCTGCCAGGTCACGGAAAGTCTCCTTATCCTAAAGGTGTAGATCTTTATGAGTATTCCTCTGCACAAACGATTGAAATAATGAACAAATTGAAAATTGAATCCGCACACTTTGTTGGCATCTCCCTCGGAACCATCATCATGCAGGAAATTGCGTTGCGTAAACCCTCCGCAATCAAATCCATGGTGCTCGGCGGAGCTACACCTAAGCTGAAAAAATGGGGAGAGTTTCTTTGCCGACTGTCCGTTTTTTATCCACTGAGAAAGATACTGCCACATATGGTACCTTATCGCATTTTTGCAAGAGTGCTACTGCCAAAGAAAAACCACTCAGATTCCAGAATAGCTTTCATAAAAGAGGCCTATAAGCTTTCCAAAGAAACCTATCTAGGATGGGTATTGGCCGGCCTTAACGGCTACACCACCTACGATCGCCTGAAAGGAACAAAAAATAAGATTCCTAAACTATATATTTCCGGTTCGGAAGATCATATGTTTCTGAGCAATACGATGGAATACGTTAAGCAAGAAGAAAACTCCACGTTGGAAGTCATTGAAAAGTGCGGACATGTATGTAATATTGAGGAAAGTGACACGTTCAATGATCTAGCAGTAGCCTTTATGAAACGTGTGGATAAGATAAGTATTACCGCTTGAACAGCTGGAGGGTGACTACCCTCTAGCTTTTTTTGCGTCTTACTTTTTAACAACAAAAACCCACAAGGCTACATATTCACCTTGTGGGTTCACCAGATCTAATTCTTCTTTCCGCCACGAACTCCTGACGTGATCTTTTTCCATTTCACTTTTTCCGCCAGCTGAGCACGTTTATCGTTTTTCCGTTCCAAAAACGCCAACTCTCTTTGCAGCTTCACATAGCTCTGATATCTGGCCGCTTCCAATGTTCCATCTTCAATTGCTCCCTGCACCGCACATTTGGGTTCGTTGGCATGCTTGCAATCACGGAAATAACACTGTCCTGCAAGTGCTTCTACGTCTTGGAAGCTGTGGCTTATAGCACCGTCTGCTTCCCATAACTGGAGCTCTCGCATCCCAGGTGTATCAAGGACCAGACCACCTGTAGGCAACATATACAACTCACGATAAGTTGTTGTATGTTTACCTTTGTCATCATCACTACGTACTTCTTGTATCAGTTGCTTATCTTCCCCGAGCAGATAGTTGGTCAAGGTGGATTTACCCGCTCCCGAAGAACCGAGCAATGCCACGGTTTTCCCTTCAGCAAAATACGCTCCAAGCTCTTCTAATCCTGTTTCCTCTTTCACACTTACAGCATGAACTGGTACACCGAAAGCTACCGCTTCCACTTCGTCCATTTTTCCTTGGACGTCATCACAAAGGTCTGATTTGGTAAGCACTACTACAGGATTGGCACCACTCTCCCATGCCATTACCAGATACCTTTCAAGTCGTCTTGGATTGAAATCATAATTCAATGACTGTACCAGAAAAATGGTATCAACGTTCGCAGCAACTATCTGTTCTTCTGTTGTCAAGCCAGCAGCTTTTCTCGAAAACTTACTGAACCTCGGTAATAGTGCATGAATAGTAGCTTTTCCTTCTGCCTGCCGCTCACTTAATACCACCCAGTCTCCAACAGCCGGGTAGTCCTCCCGCATCACAGTTTCAAAGCGGTATTTACCCGAAACTTCAGCCAGACACTCACCATTGTCTGTTTCCACCCTGTACAACCTCTTGTGCTCAAGCATCACTCTTCCAACTGTAAATCCTTGTTCTTCATATTCAATAAAAGCATTATTTAAAAATTCATTCCAACCTAATTGATTTCTTTTCAAAGTCATTTCCTCCTAATGGAAAGTAGATAATTTTCGGCAAAACAAAAAGACCGTTCGCACGGTCTTTTGCATTACATTTATAAACCATGAGACGTTACGTCACAGCCCCATGGAAATCTACCATCTCATCAGAAAAAGAACAGATTCGTTTAACGATTTCTATGCAAGGGCTGTGCTTCATTATTTAATTGATTGGTATTCACGACAATTAACTTTTTCATAAAACATCCCTCGCTTCCATTCGTTTTTTATTACAATGATAATAATATGGTATTTTTATCTAAAAGTAAATAGGCTATCTGAATTTTCATTAAAAGAAATTAATTTGCTTCTACTTGAGCTAATCTCTTCTTCTGTTTTGTTTGCCATGTAAAAGATACAAGGATGGTGATACTTAAGACTACTAGTCCCAGAACAAAGGGGTAAATAATATTTACATCATATAGTAAACCTGCAAGTAATGGTCCCAAAACATTCCCAATACTCATGTATGCGTTATTCATACCCATCGCAAAGCCTTGCTCATTGCCTGCCAGCTTCGAAATTAATGTATTGATGACCGGTCTTAAGATGGATGTAGCCAAGAAAATAATTAAGGTGATTCCAAAAAATACTCCATAACTTGAGGCAAATAATGAAACCAAGAAGCCCATTGCTGCTACACAGAGGAAAATATTCAATACATTGCCTTCCCCAATAGCGCGGACAATTCGATCTACAACAAAAAGCTGCACAATTACACTGATTATACCTGTAGCAGTAATCATTATGGCAATCTCTTGCGGGGTTGCTCCAAACTGATTATCAATAAATAACCCAAGGACAGACTCGTAAGCCATCAAACCAAAACTCATTACAAGCGTGATGATTAGTGGTATAAAATACGGTTTGTTAACCGATTGTGCCAGTTTTTTAATCATCGGCTCCGGATTTTCCTCTTGCGCCAATCTCGTTTCCTTCTCCCTGCTTTCTTTTAACACAAGGATGGAGAAAACAGTTGCAACAAGTGAGATCAACGCCGATACCAACAATGGAGTTTTCAGACCGAAATCCGCTAAAAAACCGCCTATTCCAGGTCCAATAACAATACCTAAGGACATGGCTGCAGAAATGTAACTGTTCCCTTTCGCCCGCTGGTCCATTGTGGTGATATCTGCCACATAAGCAAAAAGTGCCGGAATAAGCAGTGCCGCACCAATTCCCCCGATCACACGCGATACATAAAGCATCCAAACAGAGTCAAATCCATAAAATACAAACATGGATAAGGTCAATCCAGCCAATCCGAGTATAATCATGATTCTTCGTCCGTATTGATCGGCCCATTTACCAGCCAGTGGTGACATGACAAATTGCGCTCCAGCAAATATTGCGATCATTAATCCAGCAGCCAAGCCACCCTCACCAATGGAGGCCAGGTAGGCAGGTAAAATTGGAATAATAATTCCAAAGCTCCCTACTGCAATAAACATATTTATCATTAAAATTATCATTTTCTTTCGTTGTTCAGGTGCCATTACGTCACTTCTTCCTACCATTTATTTCGTGCCTCTTATTAAATCAACTTTAGTATTTTATGACTTTTGAAGGACGATGTCAATGGAAGAACTTGTTGAGGTGAAAACAAAACCGAGAGCACCAATTGATACTCTCAGTTTCTTAAGAATGATTCTTAATTCAATTCTCCGTCATCTTCACTTCTAATTTCCCCTTGCTCTTCTTCCGTTACATCGCTCGGCTGTTCAGGTACTCTAGGGTTTCTCGGATTCTGAATTGGTTTACCAATAACAATTACCTGAAGCGTTTCGCTCCATTCAGACAATCCACCCTCATTTTCTGATTGTGCCACGAGGAACGTGCTACCATTTTTCAATTGCAACTCTGCAGAAAACGTACCTTCTTCCGTTGCATCTACTGAAGTGATTTTTGTTTTCTCCCCATCTTTCTCTTGGTATATATGGACAGTTGATAGCGCCTCAGCAAACCCTTTTACCAGTACAGGTTTATCACTGGTTTGGATTCTCTTCTCTTCCCACTCAGGTGTACCCGGCGGTTCCACAGGCTCTTCTTCTCTTTCCGCTTCCATTGCATATCGTAGTGCCTGTACATAGACTTCTTTCCCTTGTTCTGTCCATCCTCTGTTAGGTCCGACGATATTAGTTACTGCAAAACTTGATAATAATAGATGCATATGATTATCCCCTTTAAATTCATAGGCAATGGCTGCACCCTTGTCTTCATCATTCACATAAATATTACCAAGTACCTCACTTGGATATTCTTTAAATGTGACATATGGACTCTGTTCAGCATGGATGACGATGAAACCTTCTTCGTCTGTTGAAATTCCATCATAAATTGGATGTCCCTGCTGAACTTCAAGCTTTACAGAGCTCTCTTTGTACCCCTGTTGATCCAATAGCGGATAACCGTTAATTTTTGAATACAGTGGTATGGAACCATCGCCCCATGTACCAGTAAACACCAGACTCACTTCAAACTCATCAGCTTTCTCGAGCAAAGCAGCCATTTGTTCATCCGTTCCTTTAGATGTATTTACTACCACTAATTTGTAATGCTCCAAATCCTCCACTACTGTCCAATCTCTTGCTTCTGCAAATAATCCTTCTCCATAAAGTAAATTTGTTATTTCATCGTTCCAGTCACCTAATACTGCTACCTCAATCCGTGACAACTGGATGGTAATATCTTGATTCTCTCCTCCGAGAGTAACCATTTCTGCTGCATTCACATATCCGTCTTTGGTTACCGAAACTTCATATTCTCCATCCAATAGATCAGCAAAGACCGCCGATCCTTCTTCATTAGTAATTAATTCATCTTCTAGTTCTGAAGAATCCGAGGAAGTTAACCTTACCTTAGCGCCTTTCACCACTTCTCCTTCCTGATTAGTTACTCTTACAGTAATAGATGATCCTTCTATTTTTTCAAGTTCAAAGTCCGCTACAATTTCTTCTCCTAACTCAGATATCTCAATCTCTTGTACTTGCTCCAGATAGCCTCTTGCACTCGCTTTAATTTCATACGTCCCGGTACCAACTCCAAGTTTATATTGTCCTGTTGCATTAGTTGTCGCTTCCATTCCCAGCGACTCAATGACAACTTTTGCACTCGGGATAGCTTCACCATCAGCGGAGCGTACTGTTCCTGTCACCTCTCCAAGACTTGCAGAGATTGCCCAATCTACTGCATTGAAGTACAATTCTTTAGCATCCTCTGTCCATTTTAAATCAGGATGACCATACGTTCCTGCATGAAGTCCTGACAACAATACATGTACAGAGTTTGCGGTACGGTATTCATAGCCAATACCGCTACCTAGCAGTCCTCTTTCAGGATGATGCAGTGTCCCGATGGTTGTACCGCTGTATCCATCATACACAGCATACTGAACGCTGCTGGTTCCATTTTGCAAAATGCTAATCATGTCAGACGTAAAGCCATTAAAGATTGGGTGACTTTGATCTACCTCTACCTGCACTTCCCCAGGCACATAGTTTTGTACCACAGACTCTGGATTTCTGAAAACAGACGATAGTTCCCGGATGGTCCCATTACTCATCTGTGAAGGAAAAATCATGCTGACCTGATTAGCGTCCGCCAATTCAATAAAGGATCTGAATTGTTCATTGTTCATACTTGAATGCTTGTCATTGAAGATTATTAACGCATAGTCCGAAATATTATCAATTAAACTGTTCATCGAAGAGTTTATATGCAATTCCGTATCATAGCCTCTTTGTTCCAATAAGCTCACTATTCTTCCACCATTTACTGCCGTCCCAACGACTCCTATTTTCTCGGATTCACCTAAATGGAAGGTAAGTTCGTTCACTCCATCCTCTTCCACAACAACATCGTCTTGAATGGCAGGTGCATAACCTGGTGCAGTCACCCTTACACTGTATAATCCAACTGGTACAACAGCTTCAAATATGCCTTGCGGATCTGTTGCTCCCTCAATTGGGGTTTCCAATACAGTAACTCTCGCTCCTTCTACAACAGCGCCTGTTTGATCATCCTTCACGCTCGCTTTGATTACCCCTGACTGGTCAGTCACTATGTCAAAAGTTTCTTCCAAATTCTCACCATTCACGAAAGTTAGAGGAAATTCTTTTGCAAGATGACCAAAAGCCTCCACCTTAAATTTGTACGTACCAGCAGGCAGCCCGAGGTAAAATTCACCCTGCTGATTAGTGGTGATGCTTTTCCCTGTTTCCACAACCGTTATTGTTGCTGGGACCTGCATATTTTTTTCATTTACCACTGTTCCGTTCAGTTCTCCCACTAACGGGTCTTTATTTTCTAAAATCCAGGTAATAGTGTTGTTGAAAATCTTCTCTCTATGCTCATCAAAAAATTGAGGAAGACCAGGGTGATACGGGTGCCCGAATGTAAAGTTTGCGAGTAATACTTCCACTGAATGATTGGTTCTTCCTTTGTAGCCGATCATCTCCCCGATCCTATCCCCTGAAGCTGTTGCGAGTTGGGCGATAGTTTCTCCATCATACTCATCAAAGGCATAGTAATAATTGGAGCCATTGGTTACTGGGAAAAGCTCATTGATTGGTACACCTTCGACAATGGGATGTTCCTCGTAAACCAGACCCTGAACGCCAACCTGACTTCCTCCAATAATAACACCTGGATTTCTCTCATAGGTGTTCATGAAACGGATGCCACCTCTTCCGGCATGCTGGCCTGTCCATATAATGGATGTTTCAGTCCTGTCCAAAGCTTCTTGGAATGCTTTAAATTCACTTTCTGTCGGAATCTTACTGTTATCATAATCGGAATTGGCAATTACCATATCCACATCTTCTAGGAGATTTAAATCTGTATAGTAAAGATTGATTACATTGTATCCTTTTCTTTCTAAATACTGTTTCATCGTTACTGATCCAGAAGAAGTCGAGTCCACGATGATTCCGATAGTAGGGGATGGTTTTAATTGGACCTTTAACTCCACTTCCCCTTGCTCCTCAATCTCAACTCTCATCTCTTTTTCAACAAATCCTTCTTTTGTTAGCAGAAGATCATAAGATCCAGGCAATAACCTGTTTATCCGGAAGGATCCTTGTGTGTTGGAATATGCTTCTCTCGGGACATTAAGGACATCCACTTTCACTCCTTCCAATGCATTCCCATTCGACTCATTCTCCACCACTCCGTTAATCTCGCCTACAGTATCCACTACTTCTAAAAATAGACTTAGTGGTTCAGCATTTGAATCCACTATGACTGACCTTGTGATAGTTTCATAACCAAATGCCTCGAACTCCACTTCATATTCCCCATCTACCATGGCAATGCTAAATGCTCCGGTTTCGGGGTCTGTTACCGTAGTGAATGCTTCATCTTTTACCGAAACAGTCGCTAGGATCGGTTCCGCATCTTCATCTGTCAATGTTCCAGAAATCGTATTAAAATCTGCATACGCAGTCCAGAGTACGGCATTCACCAAGAAATCTTTCCCCTGCTGGGTATAGTGATCCTTATGTCGGAATGTGCCGAATCCATGACCACTTAATAAAAGCTCAACACTTCCTGAGGTTCTGGGCTTATACGCAACACCCGTCCCGTGCACGCTCTCATTACCTTCATGTTTGATGGAGGCAATGGTGTAACCGGAATATCCGTCAAACGTTGCAATCCTTCCTCCTGCCGGCAATGTCATTTCGAGGAAATCGCCATTTTCCGCCCCTTTAAATAGTGGATGATCTTCAGCAACCACATAACCTGCTGACTTGGTTGTATCAGTAACGGTCCGCCTAGACGACGGATCTTCCCGCAATTCTACAAGTCTTGCAATAGCTGCACTACTTCCATTATTGTCGCCAAAAATAACGCTTGTTCCCGAAATGTCCGCTTGCTTCAACAACGGACCTAAAAGCGAAACTTCCGAGCTGCTTGCTTCATTAATAAATAAAACATCATAATTCTTGATTTCTTCTACTACATTCGTAAAAGTTAGCGGAGTAACCGGAATTCCTGCATCACCCATCAACGATTGGAAGTTGCGTGAACTAGTAGTATAGTCTTTAAGAACTGCAACCCTTGGAGTTGTAAAGAGTTCTACCGTTAGATTATCCCGCACTCTTCCAACTTCAATTGACTGGGTCGATTTAATGAAACCTTCTTTTTCCACTTGAAGTATATACGTACCATATTCTAACCCAGTAAATTCAAACCTTCCGTTAGCGGATGTCACGGTCTCTACCACTACCTCGTTGTCTTTTATCATCTTCACTACCGCTGCTGCTATCGGCTGTTTGCTCAACCCGTCGGTAACTTCACCTGACACCTTATCCCCATTAGAGGAGTTCAAGACAATGTCTATTTCCAAAGGATTACCGTGCTCAATGACTACTCTTTCTGTTTGTGTAGCATATCCACTTGCCCTTACTTCTATTGTGAATTCCCCTTGATCGTGGAATAACTCAAAACCTGCTTGTTCCCCTTTTGTTTTGGTTGAAATATTAGTTTCCACAATACCAACTTCTGCTTGTACAGGATTTCCTTCAAGGTCCACAACCATTCCAGTCACTTTTCCGAATTCCGTATCTTGAAGATAATTTAAACCGTTAAATAGAACTGCCTGCATATCAGGTAGCCAGCCTTGTAGTGGTGAAATCCAAGGGGAAGCCCCATGGTTTGCCAGGAGTAGGTGTGCACTATTTTCAGAGACTGCCTTATAAGAGACTCCTGTTCCCTTCATACCTTGAGTAGTACTGCCAATACTTGCAAGGTGTCGTCCTGAATGCTGGTTGAACCATGCGAAATCTCCCGTTCTAGTAAACAGTGTGATCCTATCGCCTTTGTTGAATCCACTCAGGATTGGGTGCTCTTCCTCCACTTGCAAACGAACCTGACCCATTCCATAATAGTGGGCAATCTGTTTTGGATCCTGATTATACTCTGTCAGCTGACGGATCGAACCATAGCCAGCACCCCATGAATCGGCAAACACCAGGTTCACTTCATGCTCTTCTGCTTTGTCTATCAGTGCATTGAACATGGTGGCATCTGGTCGCAAACCTCCCGTCCCATAAGCCCCATTCAGATAAATTGTTTCATAGCGGTTGATGTCATCTATAACGTCCCATTCCCTTTCTTCTGCTAAAAACCCATTTGCGTTTAAAAGAGTCGTGACTTCACCTTCCCAATCATTCAATACAGCGATATCAAAAGGTTGCATGCTCACATCAAGCTTGAACACTTCACTTGGTTTGATTGAAATCATATCTGACCATTCTTTAAATCCGTTCATTTTAACTTCGACTTGATAACTGCCTTCAAACACATCTTCAAATTGTATACTGCCGTTATCCTCTGTAGTACCTGTTAAACCTGTATCTTGTATCAGCACTTCCACACCGGCTAGATTTTCACCTGTCCGTTCATCTTTGACCGATACTTCCAGTCCGCCTGTATCCGCTTCTATCAGAGTAAAGTTTTTTTCTTGTTTATAGCCTGAAACAAATGTAATTTCCTCTGTAACTTGTTTTTTTCCATAGGAACTTACCTTTAATGTGTAATCTCCAGGCTGATGCCTGAAACGGTAGCTGCCATCGTCTGAAACCTCTCCATGGTTCTTCGTTTCCAAAACGGAGATTTTTGCATCAATAACCTCCCCATCTTCATCCATAATTGTCCCTTCTAATGTACCTGGTGACTGATAGCTAACTATGCCGTTACGGTGCGGCACTACTACGTTTCCTGGGAGCACTAGGCTACCGGAAGTGCTGTAATCCGGCAAGAGAAATTCCTTCAAAACAGTTCCGGAAAAGACATCAAGTGCATGCATCACTCCACTTGTTCCTGAGAAGAATAGGATTCCGTTTGCACTTACCGCACCATTATGAAGTGAAGATCCGACAGTCCGATTGTTCCACACTTCTTCTCCTGTGCTTCTTTTGAAAGCACGTACTTGCTGTTGATTGGAAGACCCTACAATAACCAAATCTTCATATACAATCGGGGACCCTGCCTGTGAATCTCCAACCCCGGCAATCTGCCACAATATTTCGCCGGTATTCCCATCCATTGCAAGAAGGGACCCCGCACCATTGCTGAAGTTGGCCGTTTGCACGTAAACATTGCCTTCCTGATATACTGGTCTTGATGCAAAGCCTTCCAGTGAAAGCTGTTTGTTCCACATCTCTGTCCCATCTGATAGTTGTAATGCCCTGATCGTCCGGTTTTCATAGGAACCGATATAAACATACTGATCTCCTATCGCACCTCCGAAAAAGGAAGCCCCTCCTAGTTCAAATGACCACATAATACTTCCATTATTCGCATCCAACGCATATACACTTGCATTATTTGTGAGTCCAGAGCTCACAATAAGCGTGCCATTTTTATAAATAGGAGATTCATAGATGGCAGGCTGACCTATCGACCTGCTCCATTTTACATTTCCATTCTTTAAATGGAGAGCATAAATCGTGCCATCTTGGCCCCCGGAAAGATAGATGGTATCATCCACTATCGTTGGAGTTGATCGATTGGTACTACCAAGCCTGATACTCCACCTTTCTTCCCCTGTTCGTGCGTCCAATGCCGTCACCCAACCTCTGTCGGTTGTGAACACCACATAATCTTTTGTAGCGGTTGGACTCGCAAAAAGTATTTGCCCTTTTGTTCCGTTCAAATAACTCCATTGCTCTTCCAATGCATTCACATCAATGGCATTAGCGGACACCGCATTCCTTTCATGATTGCTATTGGCAGTCGTCCACTCTTGAGAATGACTTGATGAATCCTGTTCCACTTCAATCGTAATTTCCAGATTTCCTTTCACTTCTACATGTTTCTTGACTCCATTAATACCTTCACCCGAGACAATCAGTTCATAATCCCCTTCTGGTATATTCGGTAATCTAAAATTTCCTGATGCATCCACTCTAGAAGCAATAGGAGTGCCTTTCAGACTGATATAAGCATAAGGTACTTCCAGCTTTGAATCTTTGTCTATTACTCTACCTGTCACTTCATATCTCGTAGAAGCTTCTAATTTCCATGTAACAGTGGTGGCTTCGCCTTTCTTTATCACTATTTCCGCTTCCAGTGGCTTATATCCAAAAGCCTCAACCAGAACTTTATGTTTCCCTTCTCTGACAGATAATTCGATCTTTCCGTCGGTGATTTCCACACTGACTTCCTGTGATGGGATAGATATAGTGATTGGCACGTTGTGTCCATCTTCTGTCTGAACGGTTCCGTTTAATTGACCTGCATATGCCGCTTCTGTAACAGCCTGGTAGATGTTAATGATCCCTTCTCCATAAAGGTCATTAGGCAAGGAACCCATATGCGGCTCCACTCTCGCAGTTCCAGACAACAGGTCCTTGATAGTCTGTATGGAAAGATTAGGATTTGCTTGTAACAAAAGTGCAATCGCCCCGGCAACATGTGGGGTGGCCATCGATGTACCGCTTATTGTATGGTATTTACCTTGTCCTCTTACCCCCGGCCAAGCAGAATATACTTGATGCCCTGGGGCGGTCACGTTTGGCTTAAGGAGCCTTTGCTGATTTCCTTCCTCATCTATCCAATACACAGGTCCACGACTTGAGAACGATGCAACCTGGTCGTTACTGTCAGTAGCTCCAATTGTAAAAGATTCTGGAAAACTTCCCGGCGATCCTACAGTTTGTGCACCAGGACCTTCATTACCGGCAGCAAAAAGCGGAAAAATCCCAGCGGCCACCCAAGCCTGAACATCTTCATAAAATTCCATATTGTACGTATTGGGATTTCCCCATGAATTGTTTACGATATGAGGCGCTTTAGAGGGATCTCCTCCAGGAGCCATAAACCACTCAAATGCACGGTGTATGCCGGATATGGTGGCTGACCCTCCATCAGAGAAAATCTTGGCAGCAATCCATTCGGCTTCAGGCGCCACTCCGATAGGTTCGCCTTTTCCTCCACCTACAGCCGTCCCCGCTACATGTGTTCCATGTCCATAACCATCTTGAGGTGTGGTGTAATTCTGTCCTGAAAAATCTATCCAGGAATATTGATGGTTTCCATCCCTTCCACGATAGTTATGAGCGAGGGCTTCGTGCGCACCATCTACACCGGAGTCCATGATTCCGATGACAATCCCTTCCCCTTTAAGTCCATATTCCCCCCATACATTTGTTGCTTTTATTTTTTCAAGCCCCCATTCAGGAAGTCTGGGCTTTGTTCCTTCCATTGTGATCCCAGGCGCATTTATTTCCCGGTCAAATGTTATTCTTTCAATATCATCCTGACCTTCCAATTCTTTAAGTCCTTGTTCGTCCACAGTTAGAGATAGTCCATTTATGACCCATAATTGTTCAATATTTTCTGCCCTGCCCTTTTTCTCAAGCTCAGCAATGGCCGTTTGAATTCCTTTTTGACTTTCATTTGCATGCTTTTGAAGGTTCTCCGTCACCATTTCCACTCGTTCTTCATGCGACATTTTCCCTTGCGCATTCATAAACATTTTGTCCAGTTCCAGCTTGTCCTTCAACCGAACAATAATATTTACCTTTTTATTTTCCTTTAGTTCTTCTATGACAGCCTCTTCTACTTTGTCTTCTTCCGAATATCCCCGCTCTTCTTCAAGTACCAGTTCAGGAGCCTCCCAGCCAAGGCCTGAAAGGATATCCAAAAATCCCCCATCCTCCAATACTATATCCTCCGCTCTATTGGTCTCCTCATGGTATTCAGCTTCCCTCTCTTTTTTTAATTCGGCATCCTGACTTTGACTATCCTTAAAGGTTCCATCATTTGCTGAAGCAACATATGGCAACACACTACTAGACAATAAAATTAAAATAAACAGAATCGGAACAAAACGTTTCCAATTCCTTTTTTTCCCCCTTCGCATCCATACACCCCCATAATATAATTCGTTATACTAAATACACGAAAAATCGACTTATACCTGTTAATCATTTTACTTTTTTTACATTTTCGACTGATTTGATTAATTAGCCCTAACGTTATTGTCGAATCAATCTATCAATCTACTCAATGAAATATGTCGAAATATCCCCACTAGGTAGTTAGTAGTTAATTGGAAATCTATCACTCACCTACTTGATATATGTTACAATTGCTTTATTCAAATAAAGGAGTCTTTAGATATGCGAAATATACCTATGATTGGATTATTGGAAGCGTATTTAATCGGGGGACTAGGCGGATATGTATTTTATCTCGGCAACCTACCTTTGCCATGGGTACTTGGAGCTTTGACTTTTATCATGCTGAATCAAGGTATTTTCAAGCGCCCGATCTATTGTCCGGACCCATTGAAGCAAAGTGGTTTTTTAATTCTCGGCTTGTTTTTTGGGCTTTATTTTACAAAAGATACATTATTGACCGTGGCACCATACATATTCCCTTATGTGCTTTCGACCATCGCATTGATTGCTGTAAGCATCATTAATAGTGTACTTGTTACGAAATGGATATCGGTTGACAAGATTACTAGTGTGTTTGGTTCCATACCTGGTGGATTATCGGAGATGGTGATTGCCAGTGAGTCATTAAACGCCAGAAGTTCCTTAGTGGTTATTTTCCAAACTGTTCGCTTGTTGACTGTCCTGTTCATGGTACCTTTTGTTGTAGTGCATACTTTTTCAGGGAGCGGAAGTGTTCCTGCAGCTAACATAATCAGTAGCGCCTATGAATTCGGGGGCTGGCAATACATATGGTTCATCCCAGCAGTAATTGGCGGAATCTTACTTAGAAATAAAATTCCCGCAGGTATTGTCATTGTTCCACTTGCATTAACTGCACTCTTAAATATTTCAGTTATTGAGATGGCTACTCTTCCACCTTTATTGTTGATTGCAGCACAAATAACAGTAGGTATCGGTATGGGTAAAGGCATTTCATTTGCGGATTTGAAAGTGGGAGGAAAATACTGCTTTGTTTATTTCGGCTTGACTGTCACGTTAATCCTTGTTTCCTTTGGACTTGGAACGATTTTGGCAGCTATGACCAGCTTAAATTTGCCGACTGCCATCTTGAGTGTTGCACCTGGGGGACTTATTGAAATGGTGTTGACGGCAACTTCGGTTGGAGGGGATCCAGCAGTTGTGAGTTCGCTTCAATTGATACGGTTATTATTCATTATAATTGTGGTTCCTCCAGTCCTTAAATGGTATTTCGGACGGAAGCTTGAAGAGAAAACTGCATAAAATCCAGAGACGAAAAACACTTGCTGAAACGGACCTCAATGAAGAAAAAAGGATTATCCATATAAGATATAGAATTACCAAATAAGTAAAACTATTTCTGGAGGCCTACATATGAAAATATTAGTGATTGGCGGCACACGTTTTTTAGGCAGGTTTATCGTGGAAGAAGCGTTAAAGCAAGGTCATGAAGTGACTCTGTTCAATCGTGGCAATCATTTGGATTTGTTTCCTCAAGTTGAATGTATTGTAGGAGACCGCAATAAGGACCTTTCGCTTCTTGAAACAGGAAAATGGGATGTAGCAATTGATACATGCGGTTTTACCCCTAAAGCTTTGTCAGAATCAACAAGGGTATTAGCGGATAAGGTGGACCATTATACCTTCATTTCGAGCATTTCGGTTTACAAAGATTGGATTCCACACAACCTTACAGAAGACTACCCTGTGCATTCTTTGACAGACAAGGAAATAGAAGAAATAGGCTATGGTACGCAAGAGCAGATTAATGCCCATTATGGCGCACTAAAGGCAGAAAGTGAACGAGCAGCAGAACAGAATATGCCTGACAAAGTCTTGCATGTCCGTTCCGGTCTGCTGGTAGGCCCATATGATTATTCCGACCGCTTTTCCTATTGGGTCAATCGTGTAGCTGAAGGCGGAGAGGTACTCGCACCTGGTCGAAAAGAAAGAAAGATACAATATATAGATGCAAGAGACATGGCTCTATGGATTCTTAAAATGGCAGACGAAAAAATAACAGGTACTTTTAATGTGACAGGTCCTACAACACCGCTAACGATGGAGGATTTTTTGACAACGTGTAAGCATGTGACAAGTTCAGAAGCGGAATTCGTTTGGGCGGAAGAAAGCTTCTTATTGGAACAGCATGTCGCACCTTGGACGGAGATGCCACTTTGGATTCCGGAAGAACATCCACTTGTTGAGAACAGTGAACCATGGAGAGGTGCAAGTTCTATTAGTATCGAAAAGGCTCTGGAACACAGGCTGGAAACGCGTTCTGTGGAAGATACGATAAAAGATGTCCATAATTGGGAGACATCAAGAAGGGATGAAGAACGAAAGGCCGGCATTCATCGAGAAAAAGAAGAGAATGTGTTGGAAGCTTGGAAGACAAGAACATAAATCAACTTATAGAGAACCTGTGATGAAGAAATTCACAGGTTCTTTTTTGTTCCCTACTTCCAAACGGAAAAATGGGCTTACCTCTTTTTCATGTACAAGCGACAAATTACAACTAACAACGTCAAATTAAGTGTAGACAAAATAACTTCAATGGAGTGTTCAACATGAAAAAACAACAAAAAGCCGCTCTCGCACTTGCTTTGACTCTAGGGTTGTCGGCTACCCTTGGATTCTCTTCAAATGACAGTGTTGTTGCTGCAAACAACGAAAATATCCAAATTATCATCCAGAAAGGAGATACGCTTTACAGCCTTTCCAAAAAGTATGATGTGTCCATTGTGGACCTCAAAAAAATGAACAATCTTACATCATCCAAGATTATTGCTGGAGAGAAACTCATTATAAAAGAAGTAACAGACGTCATTGTGAAAAAGGGTGACACTCTATACTCACTTGCCAAGACTCACGGAACTACTGTAAAAGAATTAAAAGAATGGAATCTGTTAACCTATGACAATATTTATACTGACCAGAAACTTTTAGTGAAGGCTCCTGTCATCATTCAAGTCCAGAAAGGAGACACTCTATTCTCTTTAGCCAAAAAAGCTAACACTTCGGTAGAGCAACTGAAGGACTGGAACAACCTTACTACTGACACCATAAAAATCGGTCAACAACTCTACCTCTCCCCTTCTCCTGAAAGCTTCACGATTACTGTAATAAAAGGAGACACCATGTATTCACTATCTAAAAAATACGGAACGACAGTTACAGCATTAAAAAAACTTAATAACCTTAGCTCCAACACCATTTATTCAGGACAAAAATTGAGACTAAACTAATGAATTTATGAAACCGGAATACGAAAAGAGGCTGACTTTAAGGTTTTTATTGAACCTAAAGTCAGCCCTTTTCATTTTTTTAAGCCAATTCTCTTTTTAATTGCATTAACTTGAGTAATTCATCATCCATATCGGAATACGCTTCACTTGCCCTATCCACCATGCTGATTTTCCCCAATAATTCCGTAATCCTTGCCTCCAATACTGCAACCTTTTCTCGTGTTTCTTTTACAGAAGATGACGCCTCTTTCATTTTACTCTCCTCATACTCTTGTAAGCCTGTTTCCACCCGTTTGATTCTTTTATTTTCAATTACAAGCAACTTATCGCATAGCTTCTCAATAAAATACCGGTCATGGGAAATGACGATTAGCGTCCCTGTGAAAGTAGACAAGGTAGCCTCCATCTGTTCTCTGCTTGGCAAATCGAGATGATTGGTCGGTTCGTCCAGAATTAAAACATCATATTCTCGCATAATAATGTGGACAAGCTTGACTCTTGTTTTCTCCCCAAGGCTCAGTGTCCTCATTGGTTTTGTTAGCTTTTCCTCTTTCATCCCCATATTCGCAAAAATGGTACGAGCTTTGGAAACACGTTCCCATCCAATAAGATCTAAATATTCCATAGCAGTTTTATCCATTGGCAAGTCACTGACTTCCTGACTCAGATAGGCAATTTTCAAGGAAGCACTTTTCCATAGAGAACCTTTTGTTGTAGATTCTTGTTCCAATAGCATTTTTATAAAAGTTGTTTTTCCAGCTCCATTCTCACCAATCAACCCAATTCTTTCTCCATGTTTCACATAAAAGTGACTTTTTTCAAATAGCAATCGCTCTCCATATTGTTTAGTTAGCCCTTTTGCTTCGAGAATTCGTTTACCTCTTTTTCCGTCCGTTTCAAAATCAAATTGAACCTGGACCTCTTCCTTCGGCTTTTCTACTTTATGTTTGGATAGTTCAAGCTCCAGTCTTTTGGTCTTTGATTTGATTTGGTTGTCCTTTTTCTTTGCTTTTACCCTTTCAAATTCCTTTAAGCCCATCTGTTTCCGTTCACCAGGGTTATCTCTTTTTCCTGCTTCTCTGTGCGCTTTTTCCGACCACTGCTTCAAGTTGGCAACTTGATCTTCAATTAATTTTATTTTTCGTTGCTGCTTCCCATAATCACGCGTTTGTTGATCGAAACGACGCTGTTTTTCTTGGCGATAGCCTGAGTAATTCCCTTCATACTCCAATAGCTTGCAATCTTCTATCTCATATATTTGGGAGACAGTCTTATCTAAAAAGTATCTGTCATGAGAGATAATGATTGCAGCACCGGTAAACTTGTGTAGTTCCGATACCAGCCAGTTAACACCTTTCATATCCATATGGTTGGTCGGCTCATCCAAAAGAAGGAGCTGCGGGGATTGCGTCCAGATTTTCGCCAACGCCAGCTTAAGTTTCTCACCACCACTCAAGGTGTCGGAGGAAGCTCCATCCCTTGTAATGGATTGAACCAATCCCAACTCACTTGCCGCACGAAAAAGCTCTTTGGCTTCCTCCATCATTTCTTGATCTGTATTTATGGTATAATCAGTGCTTTGAGGCAGATATCCGACCTTTAATGAAGCTGAAAGTTTAGTAATACTTCCCGAATCAGGCTCAATGGCCCCCATCAATAACTTCATCAATGTCGTCTTCCCTGCCCCGTTCCAACCGACCAACCCTATCTTTTCCCCATTTCTTATATCAAAAGAAATATCCTTTAAAATATCTCGTTCTCCAAAACTTATATTCACTTGCTTTACTTGTAAAATCATTGTCATACATATGCACCTCATTATTGTTTTTTTGATTATAAATGAGTAGCCATTGTATCAATCATCACAAAAAACCTCCCCAGAATCCTGGAGAGGTTTGAAAGATAAGTCGATTGCATATGCAAACAACGCCTATTTTACAAGTAAGTATCACAAAATAACACTATTCCAAAACGAATAGCGAAGCAACTAGACACCGATACTTATGGCAGGTAAAAATGGGCAGACTAATCCAGTTCTCCAGGTTCCTCATTTTATCAATCACATGAGTTCACTCCTAAGAAATAGATTAATTCCACATCGCACCTTGTACCTTCCTTTTCTCGTATAGTCTTGCACTAATAGTATATTTTCCCTTTTTAAATATGTCAATAATATTTACAAACAATGCTTTTGGAAATACTGCATGGTTTCCTCGTGAGATAATTTTCTAAGAACCTCCTCTTTCTTGAAAAAGCCGATGTCGCTCACCTCATCATCCAGAGGCTTCCAATCTGTTATAGTACCTTTATATTCAACAAGGAACATGGTTGTCTCTTGTGAATGGAACCCAATCCTTTTTGCTACTTCCTCTGGAAAATCAAACCTTATCTTCTCTTCGAATTCTCTCTTGACGGAATACGAATCCATTCCAGTCTCTTCTTTTAGTTCCCTGAGGATGGCTTCTTGGAGTGAGGAATCGCTTTTCTCCACCCCACCTTTTATAAAATCCCATTCTCCAGCTATTTCTTTTTTTCCTTCTGTTGTATTAATTTTCGTTTTCAGTACTAGAGCATATTCTTCTCCCATTGCAACAATCGCACCAACCGCTTGTCTGATCTTCATAACCTTCATCACTTCCAAATTCCGAATCTTTTCTCATTTTTATGATATACTATACATAAAGAAACAGAAACCATCATAACGGAGGTTATGCAAGACATGGAATATCTTTTTCCAATGATTGCGCTATTCTTGTTAGGTATGCTTGTTTTTTCAGGTGGCGGTTTAATGGCATACCTGAACAAAAAAGTTCATTTTGTCAGTGTCATTCTTACAATGGTCAGTTTTGGGGTCTTATATAGTCTAATTGCAAAATTAACCAACCTACTGCCCGCCATTATTACGATGTCCACCATTCTCTCGTTATTAGGGATATGGGTTGTGAACAACTATCGTACTGTCAAAGTGCCTCCAAAGGAACTAGATAAACAAACTCCATAAAATAGTGTCACAACGGCACATAACTCCATCAGGTTATGTGTTTTTTTCCGTCTAAAGTTGTATCAAATCTTCCCGCTTATTTAGGAGGTCACCTTTAAGAATTCCTACTATAATAAAAGTAGTTAATAAATTTCAGGAGGTAACTTTCAATGAAAAACGCGGAGTTATATGAAACGCATGTGAAAACACTAAATTTGGAGTCGGCTGTAGCATTCTATAAAAGTCTTGGTTTGGAGCTTGCTTACTATCTAGAGGAGCGGAGAGTGGCATTTTTCTTTTTAGGTGATTCAGAAAAGAAACAGCAGATGCTGGGTGTATGGGAGGTCAAAGAAGAGGAGTTTGTTCGCTCACATTTTGCTTTTAAGGTGACGCTTGAACAATTGAAGAGCGTACCAAAATTTTTAAATGCAAAAGGAATCGCGCTTTCCTCGAGCTTTGGTCTGGACGCAAGCGAACCTGTTGTCCACTCATGGATGCCAGCTGCCTGCTATTATTTTGATGATCCGGATGGCAATAGCCTGGAGTTTATTGCTCTAATCAATCAGAAACCCAAACCGGAATTAGGTGTACTACATTTGAGCGAGTGGGAAAAGGCCTTTCAGTAGAAGGAGACTTATTTTAACAATTGGTGTTGGCTCATGGTAGAAGAGGTTTGTGAATGGCTATACTAGGTGATTTTGGTGTTGGTTAATTGTTGTTTCTTTGATGTAAGTTCAAATGTCCGAAAATTTTTGAAAGTTGACCGAAGATTTCTGATTCTTGACCGAACCTGGAGTTCTGTCAATAAAATAGACATCAATACGTATAGGATTGGCGTATTTTTTTCTTCCGCGCTACGTAGTCACTTCGCTTGGACGCCTCTGTTTAAAGGAACAATTAAAAACCGAATTGTTCCTCTAAGCAGAGGTCAAATGAGTAGTATTGGCATGTTTGCGTTGTGCCTTATAATACGCCTTTTCGTACTCATTGGGAGTGGCGTACTCTAAGGTAGAATGGATTCTTTTCCTATTGTAAAACTCAACGTAAAGTTGCACAGCTCCCATTGCCTCTGCTTTAGTTTTGAATACAAATTTATTCAGATACTCCTTTTTCAATGATGCAAAAAACGACTCCGCACAGGCATTGTCATAGGGAGTAGCTTTCCTACTCATACTAATTTTTGCTTTTGCTTCTTTAAGCTCATCAATATAGTCATTGGAACAGTACTGAGTTCCTTTATCCGAATGGTGTATCCAACCTTCTTTCGGTTGACGCAGCTTTATGGCTTCTTTTAAAGCTCGAAGAGGCAAGGAACGGTCCATTTTATCAGCCACTGCATAACTAATAACCTTCCTGCCGAACAAGTCCAGGATTGGATTAAAATATAAGAAACCTTCATGAGTAGGAATATAAGTAATATCTGTCACCCAAACTTTGTTGGGTGCGTCTGGGCTAAACTGACGATTCAACTTATTATTATACGTACGATTAGAATGATCAGAATCTGTAGTGACGGTATATACTTTAGGCGGTGTGGCAAACAAACCTAACGCTCTCATGCGATTGGCAACCGTTTTAGAAGAAACATTTATTTTATCTTTTACCACTAACTTACGATGAATTCTCACACTTCCATATGTTTCGAGGTTATCAGCGAAATGAAATAGGATACGTTCATCTATGAACTTTCTCCATTGTTCTCTTTCCGTTGCCTCACGGTCCAATCGCTTCACAAATAAATAATAGCCAGATGTAGACACACCAAGAACTCTGCACATCATCACTACGGTGTGTTCATTCCGATGGGAATGAATGAATTCGAAAATTACTTCTTTTCTTGCGTGAAGATGTGCATGGCCTTTTTTAAGATATCTATCTCTTCCTGTAACTCAAGCTTGCTTCTCTTTTCGGCTTCATACATGTCCTTGTATTCAGAAGCTGTTAATAATTGATTTTGAGTTTCTTGAGCTTCTTCTTTCTGTCTCTTTTTAAAGCGATATACCCACTTTTGTAATGTATCATAGGGGATATCTAGTTTTTGACTAACATCAACGATCTTATGCCCATCCAGTACGATTTGTTTCACCACATATTCCCTAAACTCTGGAGAGTAGCTTTTCTTTTTCGTCATGTTTAACACGTCCTTATATTGGTTAATTTTGATTAAAACATGACGCCAATCCCTGTGTCCACTTTCTATACTACCTCCAAACCTTAAATTAAAATCTCCAAACACCCATTAAAAGTTGACCGAACCCCTCCAGTACTTTGTCCGAACCCCTTGAAATTCAAGCATTTTTTGTCCGAAGGTAGCGGATTTGTGGCCGAACCACATTTTCATCACAAAATATTAGGCATTTCCCTATACAATACAGGAAATTGCGGAAATTCCCCAACCTCCACTACTACTATAATTAAAAAGCCGCTCCTAAAAGTTAGGAGCGGTTTCAGTGTGTAGACAAAGTTCAAAAATGATAAAATCTCTAGTTGATCGCAGTGGAAGGAGCTGAGACTCCTGCGGGAGGAAGGGACAGGGAAGACCCCGCAAGGCGTAGCCTGAGGAGGCTTCCGGACCGCCCGCGGAAAGCGAAGCTCCTGCAACGAAGATCAACTGTTTCAACGGTTAACCTAAATAATTTATAGTTTGTCAACAGTCTAAAGCCGCTCCTAAACGTTAGGAGCGGCTTTTCTGCTAGCCATTTTTCAATGATAGGCTTTCCTTCAAATACCCAAATGGCGTCTGAATGGCTTTTACCACATATTTGTTACCGGTTATTACTGTCACCAATATACTCAATAACAAGAGGAGCATATAGCCTGCTGGCGAGTTAACCGCCTGGCCAAAGCTTGTCTCGAAGAACCATTTTATAATGAAGCCGTGTAAGATATACACATAAAACGATCTTCTTCCAATGCCAGTAAAGATATATTTATCTTTTGGAACCAATGCGAAAAATGCAATGGTTACAAGCATGCTTCCCGCATAGATGCCAAGTCGTATCAACATATCCGTCAGGGATGAGAATGTGTAAGTTCCATACAGGATACTTGCTCCATCAATACCGCCCAACCAGATGTAAATTCCTGCAAACAACGCTACGAGAAAGCCTGTTGCATAAACACGATATGCACCATTCTTCAGTCTTTCGAATAAGTCCGTTCTCGTTAGATAGTACCCAATCAGAAAGAACGGAAAGAAATAAAACGTTCTATCCAAGCTTAAGAACCTCTCCGGTATTTCAATAAAACCTATACCTACACCAAGTAAGATAGCCAAAGGAATACTATACCTTGCTTTTAATTTCCCGAACATAGGTAACATCAGTTTCCAGGCAATCATACTTAAAAGGAACCACATCGCCCATCGTGGCGTGAAATACTCCAAGGTCATGGATGAATCGGCATAAAGCCTGCTGTAATACAACGTATAGATAGTCTGAAGAATAAGATATGGAACCAGTAATCTTGTAATTATTTTTACATAATAGCCTTTTTTATGAAAGTTGGTACTGAAATGCCCTGCCAATAAGATAAAGGCCGGCATATGAAAAATAAAGATAAAATGATAGATGGATACAAGCCACTCATCGTTTGCACGATATGGTGAAATGATATGTCCGAATACAACAAGAAAAATTAAGATGAACTTCGCATTATCAAAGAAGGAATCGCGAGTTTTCATGGTGTTCTCCTCCATTTCTACTTATACGAAGGTATTTACCCAAGTTTATTAGCATCATAAACATAGCACATATATTCATTCGATGAGTATAACATGAACCTGTCCGTTCCGTGAATGTAAAAATTTCCTTTCATTTGCGTTTGTAGAGATGGAAAGCTTGTCTAAATCGTTTCCATCACGTTTCTCCAACAACTAAAAAAGCAGATGGATCGCCACACATCCACCTGCTTTCTTTAATCCATTTCTTCACCTTTCAGAAAACGGGTTAGCCAATCTACCGCTTCTTTTTCATCCGCCCCTTCCGCTTTAACTGTCACAACATTACCTTTAGCAATTCCGAGCGATAAAAGTCCAAGGATGCTTTTTGCATCAATAATCCTGTTATGTCTGACTACTTGTATGTCTGCTATAAAACTATTTGCTTTTCCCACAAAATATTGCGCAGCCTTGGAGTGCAGCCCATACTCCAGTGCCACGGTTATTTGTTTGGATACCATAAAAATCCCCCCACATTACCACAAATTTATATATGGTATGTGAGGGGATATGGGTTCATGAATAATTTTCGTAAAATAGTTCTTTTGCCTACCCTATTTGATCATCATTTCCACTCCAGGTCCGAACGGAATACCTGCAAGTGCAAAAACGACCAGTAGAATAATCCAGACTCCAAGGAAAATGAGGCTATATGGGAGCATCAACGCAATCAGTGTACCAAGCCCCGCCTTTTTATCATAATCTTTCATGAATGCTAACACCACGATGATATAAGGATTCAACGGTGTGATGATATTAGTTGATGAATCTGCAATACGGAATGCCGCTTGTATGAACGCAGGATGATAATCAAGCATCCAGAACATTGGAATGAAGATGGGAGCCATCAATGCCCATTGTGCAGAGCCGCTGAAAATAATCAAGTTCAACACGGCTGCAAGCAGAACGAAGCCGATGATACCCGGGATACCTGTAAGGTTCATGCTTTCGAGTAATCCAGCACCATTAACTGCAATCCAGATACCTAAATTGGACCAGTTAAAATATGCAATGAACTGTGCAGCGGCAAAGATTAGAACAATATATCCTGACATATCTTTCATCGATTCTGCCATCAATTTCGGTACATCACCAGTATTGGTGATTTTACCGACCGTTATGCCGTAGGCCACTCCGACAACAACAAAGAAGAATAATGTAATTGGTACAATAGCAGTCAGGAATAGAGATGGAACAAGTCCACCATCTTCATTTCTCAGGATGGATTCTGGCCAAAACACCGCTATCGCCAGTAACACCAAGTAGACGAGTCCAGCTATTACAGCATTTCTTAATCCCTTGCTTTCCAGGGGATTGGGCTCTTCCAGTTCCTTATCTACCTTGCCATTATAGGTTCCAAGCCTCGGCTCTACAATTTTATCCGTGATCAAGGCCCCTACTATAGAAAGGATGAATACTGAGACCACCATGAAATAATAATTGTCAACCGGCGTTACAATAAGCGTTTCATCAAAAGGCTTAATTGCTTCTGTCGCAATACCTGATAATAGCGCATCTGTTCCGGCAACGATAACATTTGCCGTAAAACCTGCACCTACCCCGGCAAACCCTGCTGCAAGTCCGGCAAGGGGATGTCTGCCGATGGTATAAAAAATCATCGCAGCAAGAGGAGGTACAATAACAAATGCCGCATCAGAAGCAAGGTTTCCAAGAATGCCTGTTACCACTACTGCATAGGTAATCAATGTTTTAGGGGCGTTTAGGATCGTTTTCTTGATTCCTGCTTCAATCAGTCCCACCTTATCCGCCAGACCGATACCTAGCATCATTGCCAATACCAGTCCCAAAGGAGCAAACCCGGTAAAGTTCGTCAGCATCGAGGTCAAGATAAACTCTATCCCTTCACCGGATAGGAGGCTTTTGATTGCCAACTCCTCCCCTGTACCCGGATGCTCTACCGTTACACCAAATTGATTGACCGCCCACGATACCCCGATAATAAAAAGAGATAAATAGACAAATAGCATAAAGGGATCGGGCAACTTATTACCAATTCTTTCAACGCCTCCTAGGAATCTATCAAGCATGGAGGATGATTTTTGCTGTTGTGTTTGTAATTGGCTCAATTTTCACTCACTCCTTTTAGGTATAGTTCCTTTTTTGTTCCGATTTCCCAGATGTTCACAAAAACGATAACGTATAGATTTTTCTTGGCCTACCGCGGTGCCCTGACTGTTCCTCTCCGGAAACCTTCACCAGTCCAGAGCGTTCAAGCTCGGTTAGAATGCGACGGGCATTTCTTTCGGTGCTCTTTAACCAGCCGGCCAAGTCTTGTGAAGTGATTACTTCTTTTTGATAATATTGTGCAAGAGATTTTATTTTAGAAACTATGGTCGGGCTGATATTGACATCTTTCAATTTCCCTTCCCATTCCTGGCCCATGGAACGTGATGGAAAGGATAATTTATCGGCTACATTATAAAACTCGGTTACATCCCTGTCTTCGTTCACGCAAACAAGCGTGGATGATTTCTGCTCCCGCGCATGATGAAAAGCCTGCCTTACATTTTCTTCCGCTGCAAGTACGGTGTCACCAAATCCAAGTCCTAGCCTTACTTTTAACCCACTTTGTATGTTGATATCTTCGATCAGCTGTAGCAGCGAATCCCCTTGAATATGCAATTCAAGCTCCCCTCTTGTCGTAAAAAGTAGAAACAGTCCATCCCCAAACTGTACAAATGAACCATTGACTTCTTCCGCAAAGCTGAGCATCAACCTCTTCAATTCCAGCTCCTTGATTTTCATTTTGTGGGAGTAATGCATCTCCTCCAGGGAAGCTGTTGTATGGATGACCTCTATACCAAGTATGGCTATTTGTGATTTTCGATAGCGGAAGGAATGCGCCCTTTCAATAAGCACTTCTAGTGTCGATAAGATGGCAAGATCCGATGGAATGACACGATAGCATGGAATCCCCATTTCCTTTAGCTTAATAGATACGGATTGAATACAGGTAAAAGCCACCTCCATTTTCCCTTCTTCATACAATTCTTGGTGAAACTTTACAAGTTCTTCTGTCGACACAAACCCTTCATATGCATAGGAATGGAAATTGATTGATTGCAGAGAGAAAAATTCCCTGTTCATCTCAATTCTGCTCTGTTTGATGGTATCTAGGCTGATGGCTTCAAAGATTTTCTTTTCTTTTACCTGTGCTTCAAGGAGCGTTCCTAGAAAACTAGAGCCGTAAAGCTCAGCAAAGCCTCCTTCATTTTTTCCCAAAAGTTCTTTGGATAGTGCATAAGAGAATGGCACTTGTCCAGAAAACATCCATTGATCGACTGCCCCTTTGTTCGTAATTATTATGTCATCGATTTCCTCCAATGAAGAATAGGAAAAGGAGAGCATGTCCACATTCTCAAATTCTTTTCCTACATACTTGATTCGTTCGATGGAATCAGTTGGTCCGATAATGCCTATTTTAACTTTCACTTTTTCACCTCATATAAGTATAGAATATTGGATTATTCTTCATCTAAAAGCAAAGATAGAATAGAGGAGGCATATATGTTAACCGCAACTTCCAATACCTTTTCATCATAATCAAATAATGGGTGATGATGACCTGCTGCAAGGGGAGTACCGAAGATAAAATAGGTCGCCTTCCCCCCGCGCTCCCTTACATGATTCAGCATATAGGCAACATCCTCTGAGGCTTTCAGCGGGAGGCTTCCACGCACCTTCACGACTCTGTCGTTATATGCAGTGGCCTCTTGGAGAAACTCTTGCCAACCAGGCTCATCCGTTGCCTCCACACCTTTCCCCACTATTTGAATGGCTGCTTGGACCCCATGGAGGAGTGCTGAGCTCTGTATAATTCGAACAGCTTCATCCTCCATATACTGATTGAGTTCGGACGTTTCTCCCCGCGTTTCAAGTGACATAGCAGCATGGTCCGGTATCACGTTTCTTCCACTACCTGCATGTAGGGTACCTACATTAATTCTTGTTTCTCCACCTGAGTGCCTAGGGATGGCATGGAGATGCAAGGAGGCGGCCGCCGCTGCTAGCAAGGCATTTTTCCCTTCTTGCGGTTCCACCCCCGCATGCGCTGATCTGCCGGTGAAGGTCACGTCAAGCTTAGATGTTGCAAGAAAGCCTTTAGCTGACGCTACCACCTCTCCCACTTGCATGGGTGAAATGCCAATGTGACCGCTAAGAAAGACATCTGCATCATCCAGCCATCCCTTTTCCACCATCGATTTTGCTCCTCTGCTTCCTTCTTCTGCTGGTTGGAACAGCAAAGTGAAAGAGCCGGTGAGCGCTCCTTGATGTGCAGATAGAAAGGTAGCCACGCCAAGCCCTATTGCTGCATGTCCATCATGCCCACATGCATGCATCACATTTGGATAGTGGGATTGAAATCCTTGCTTTGTTGGAAAATGACTAGCTAGTCCCTCTTTATTTTCTGCTATGGGAAGAGCGTCAATGTCAAATCTAATCGCGATGTGTTTTCCCGGTCTTCCCGTGTCAAGCTTAGCCACAAGACCAGTATGACCACCTTTCATTTTCTCAAGCCACTCTTCTGGGACTCCCTGATTGCGAGCCTTCGTTTCCGCAGATTGCAGGGTTTCTTCGACTGGAACCCCCATACGTTCCTCTGTCACCAGTGCTTCTTTGCCAAGATACAACTCATATCCAAGCTCCTCCAGCTCAGAACCAATAAGGTAGGTAGTTTCGTATTCTGTCCATCCAAGTTCAGGAAACTGGTGAAACCTTCTTCGCCAAGAAGTAAGATCGTCACCTATACTGGTCACGAACTCTGAAACATTCATTACGGCAACCCCTCCTTTATTTTTTCCATTCAAGTTTTTCCAAAGCTTTTAAAGTTACGTTAACAAGCATGGTTACTCCAATGGGGAGAGCCTTTTCATTGAATTCGAAATTTGGATCATGAAGCGGCTTTTGAATTTCTCTTCCTTCCATTCCTGAACCAAGCCAGAAAAACGCACCAGGATATTGGTGGAGGAACCTCGAAAAATCTTCTCCACCTAATGAAGGATCCACTTCAGGTGTTGCATCTCTTGAATTTAGTACATGTTGAGCACAGTTTCTCACAACCTCCGCCCACTCTGGTGTATTTATGGTTGCTTCATATCCATCTATATATTCAATGTCAGCCGTCGATCCCATTGCTTTTGCTGCATGATTGACCACTTCATGAAATCTTTTTTTGACCACTTCTTTTACCTGTTTTTTGTATGTACGAATGGACCCCTCTAATGTGACACTGTCGGCAATAACATTATAGCGGTATCCCCCTTCAATCTTTCCAATCGTAACAACTGCAGCATCAACCGGATTGACATTACGGCTTACAATCGTTTGCAGCATGGTGACAACATGGTTTGCGGCTATGATCGCATCATTGGTTTGGTGCGGCATGCTGGCATGTCCACCAGATCCATTGATGACCACCTTGAAGCGATCCGTTGCACCCATCATTTCCTTGTCCCGAATTCCGATCTGACCGACAGGAAGGTCCGGCCATACATGTTGACCGAAAATAACATCCGGTTTATATTCTGCAAAGACCCCTTCGTCCAACATCGGTTGAGCACCACCTGCTGGAGAGGCTTCTTCAGCAGGTTGGAAGACCAAAAGCACGGTTCCGGAAATTTCGGATTTTCTCTCATTTAATAAGCTACCTGCACCAAGAAGCATCGTGGTATGGGCATCATGTCCGCACGCATGCATCGATCCCTCTCTTTTGGAGGCGAATGCCAGATTTGTTTTTTCTGTAATAGGCAGAGCATCCATATCTGCTCTTAAGGCAACGGTCGGACCTGGCTTCCCGCCTTCGATAATCCCAAGAACTCCCGTTTTGGCAAAGCCAGTCTTGAAAGGAATTCCATATTGGGTTAACTTAGCCTGAATTTTACGAGAGGTTTCGTATTCCTCTCCACTTACTTCCGGATGCTCATGTAAGTCCCGTCTGAAATCTATTAGCTGTTCTTGTAATTCTTTACCTATGGTTGGCAATGATATGGTCATTGTTATGTAACACTCCCTTTCACGTTGTAGATAAGACCTTAAATCTCATTAAAGGAAATATTCCTTTTTAATACCGTAATTACATGTTAACATATTGAATTTGTATTTCAATGAACTTTTTTTATTTTCAGTTAATTTGACGGTGTTTTCACGTTCTTCTATAGTTAGGAATACGTTACATAAAAGGATTTTGAATTTGTACGGATTGGGGGTTTCAATATGCCTGTTTCTATCATCTTCAATCAGATTAATGTCAACAGCATCAGTCAGAGTTCCACCATAGCTACTGGACAAAACAATCAGCCTGACTGGTCGACACAAGGAAAAATAAACATGGGGAATGGAATAGAAATTGGAGTGGTTGCGGTCACTAATGTATGTAATGTTGTATTTGATGCGGATGGAGTAGATACTTCCATTGCCAACCCGGAAATTAACAATCCACAGCCGACAGCTCAGTTCTAATGAGGGGGAACCTATGAAAAAGAAACAGTCATCCCATGTCCATATTTTGCTTGACCGGATTGAAATTACATCAATCATGAACTGTTCTGGGGTTTTCACAGGGGAAAATATACAGGCCAACTGGAGCACCTATCAAAAAACAAATATGGGATTCGGACTGGTGGCAGGGACGGATAACCATTCCGATTCGAACATGAATGTTGTCCACGATCCAGATGTGATGGATATGCCGGTTAAATCAACCTCCAGCAATTAGTTAGAATGATCCGGTTCATTTATGGCATCTTTTTCTTTCATCATATCCTGCAACCATTCCGGCAATTCTTTATTTTCCGTTTGGTTCAGAATATCTATTAATGAAGAGTCGCTAACCTGGCTCTTTGTGCCGTGAATATCATTTTCATCTCCACTGATGTTTCCAACGCCCTGATTATGCTTCTTTTGACTGTGAAACTGGGAAGGGTAATTGTTCCCCATATTGATACATGAGGCACTTTCAACCACCCCGATGCGTATACTACCTATAAAAAAGTTGGGGGAATAGTGACTCATTCATTTTTCCTCCTTTTGGTTTAGCGCTATCGAAAACCCTCTTTTACGTTCTGTCACTTTCAATTGATTGGAGTCTTGTGCATTTTTCCTCTTTTTTGTGAATTGGCTATGATATGGTGGAGTGGGTTGAGTTTTGTGGAAATTTTTTGATGTAAACTCCTCTTCTTTACTCATGGATGGAAGGATGGAATCTGCTCCCTTCTCCTTATTAAAGTTATTACCGATGTTAAGAGTTCCACTTAGCTGCTCAATACCTATACTATCCAAATGATAATCCATCTTTTCTATTTGAGCAGATTGGATTTCGAGGTGTTTGATATGGTAATGGACAACCTTATTCTCTTTTTGATGCATGTTTGAAAGGAAGGTGGTCAAATGATTTATTTTCGTTTCTAAGTCCTCTATTCTCTTTTCCAATTCTTCATGATTTGTCATGGATCATCACAACCAATTTATAAGGATGTATCCTCGTCCGATTTACTTTCGCTTCGCACGGAATTGTTTGAATGACTGATGGAATTCCCTTCCCCTGCCAATATTCCAAAACCTTGATTCTCCTTTTTTGTAGCTTTAGCATTCCAACTGACATTTTTACCTTTGTTTAAAGAGGAAGAATTCATGATCATATCCACTTTGAATGACTTAATCTCAAATTGCATCCCTTCTCCTCCTTTTTGGCATTCATAAGTATGTTAATCCACAAAGTCTATTTCAACCGAAACATCCTGTTCACTTTTCTGAAAAATGAGCAGCAACACCCCTTGTTTATATTGGGCAACAAGGTTTTGAGGTGCAAACGAAAAGGGTATTTGAACGAGCCGTTGAAATTCACCGAAGAACCTTTCCCCTTGTAGGAGATTTTCTTTTGGAATGGGATACGGGTAAGGGATACTTCCCTTTATAAATAATTGATTGTTTTTCACTTTAAGTTGTACATCTTCGGTAGACCTTAGTCCGGGAAGCTCAAGAGCGATGATACCTTCGTTCTCTGTTTCAAGAATGTCTATATGTGGCACACGCCTTGGCATGACAGGTAGCATGTCTTTCCAAAACTTTTCTCCCAGAACTTCATCTATTTTCCCATTCATCGTTTCCCATGGGTTTACATGCTTTTTCTTCATGCGCCTCCTCCCCAGAAAGATAAGGTTATATCATATATATGAGCAAGGAAGCCCTATTTATTCAGTTAATTCGGTTCACTATTGGAAAACGAAAAAAAGAAACGGGGGAGCTACCCGTTTCTCTTAGAACAGTTTTTACTTTTCTTCGACACCCAATACGCGGTTAAGGCGCTTTTTCAACATTTTCATACCGCTTCCACCTGCTTGGAAGTGACGAAGATTTCCTTCCTCGTCAAAAACATAATATGCTGGTACGTATTTGTTTTCAAACGCTTCCGTTAATTTGTGTTCACTGTCCACAAAAATAGGTTGTGTAATATCATGTCCCATCGCCATGGAACGAATAACACCGATATCCAAGTCGTCCTCAGAACGCGGCATATGAACCGCAACAACATTCAAGTCATCATCATACTCATCACGTAATTCGTTGATTTCCGGCATCGCTTCTTTACATAAGTGGCAGCTTACGGACCAAAAATGGATAAGCGTCGCTTTACCTAATAATTCATCTTTTGATACTTCCTCATTGATCCATTCTGTAGCCCCTGTCAATTCAGGCATCTGTTCTCTTAATTTCATTAAAACCCTCTCCCTCTCAACAATTTATAATAGTTATTTTTTTATAATTATTATCATCTGATACATTATATATTATATTAATAACACATTTACATGTCAATATAGATTATACTAATTATAAATAAATAATTAAAATAAAATGCTCCTTTAGGGGTCTGACCCCTTTTCGTTCGTCAATTTCCGACAAACAAAATAGAAGCTGCCTTTGGCAGCTTCTTGATTTTATCTTTGATTCAAGGGTGTTTGTATTAAGCTTCTTTTTTATATGGGACTTTCAGGGTGACGAGAAGTCCGATGAAAGCAAGGATGATCAGGGAACCTAGGGCGGTTCTGCTGGCAAGGTTCCCATATCCTGCCAGCACTAATGTGATAGTACCATACAATAATGGCCCGACGATGGATGACACCTTCCCAGAGAAAGCGAATAGCCCGAAGAATTGTCCCCTTTTGCCTTCGGGTGTTAATTCCACGATGAATGTCCGGGAAGTGACCCATGTAGCACCTAGCGACACCCCGAACAAACTACCTGCGACCCAAAGCATCCAAGGAGCAATGGCAAAAACCGCAAAACATAGCGCAACGATCAGAAGACCGGCTACGGATGCGACCGCAAGTTTAGAACCGATGTTTCTTGCAATGTATCCATATACAAAGGAACCGATGATGCTTGAAATGGTTGAAACAAGATAAAGCAGGATAAATTCTGAGGCACTGAAGCCTCCAATCGCCCTGGCATAGATCGCCATCATGGCAATGGCTGTGGCAATCGCGTCATTTATGAAGAAATAGGCAATCATGAAAAGGAAGACAGGTCGATACAATCGCATTTCTTTAAATGTCTGATAAATTTCTTTGTAGCCACTGAAGAAGGATTTTTTCTCCTTGACCTCTTTTGGCTTTTCCTTGAAAAAGAAAAAGAGCGGAAGCGAGAAAAGCAAGAATAATATACCACTTGGAATGAATGCTTTATGAAAACCGCTGTCCCCAACATATAGGTAAACGGTCAATCCCAATAGCGTTCCCATGTATCCTACCGCTATCCCAAAGCCAGAAATCAAAGGTAACTCTTTTTTGGTTCCTAGATCCGGGAGCATGGTGTCGTAGAAAATAAGGGACGAATGGAAGAAGAACTTTGCTACCACAAACAGTAAAAGAACGAGCACAAAGCTCGCCGGCAAACCAAATATCATTTGCGAGGTTTGTATGGAGGCAAACACTCCCATGAAAATGGTGGACAGGACCGCAATTAATGTAAAGGGGATGATAAACCCCTTTCTCTTGCCTGTCCTGTCAATCAGAACACCGAACAAAGGGGAAAACAATACAAGAAAGAAGCTGGCCGTTGCATTTGCATACGATAGAAATGTACTTGCAATCTGATCCATTCTTTCGTTCGTTCCGATTACCTCCTGCAAATAGAAAGGGAAGAAAATTGTAATAATGTTGGATGAAAAAATAGTATTGGCAAAATCATAAAGGGCCCAAGATAGGATCGGCAAAGAAAAATAGAGTGCCAATGGAGATCTGGGCTTTTCATTTCTGGTATCATGTACGACTTTGTTTTCCAAATTAGCCATGAGTGCTTCCTCCAATTATTTGTGTTGTAAGAAGACTATTCTCTAACAGCACCTCCACTCCCTGCTTTTTCCTGTCACAATTTACTCAAACTTTACACTTCATCAGACTATATTCATTTATATGTATGGTTTGACAAAGAAAAGTCCATCCTGCATGAAAACATCCCTGCTATTTCATACTAACTAGTACTACATCAAGATAGGAGGTGGACATCCATTGTCAAAAAAAGTTCTGGGACTTCTTATTATGGTGATCATTATAGGAGGCTGCAGTAACCAAAACAACATGGAGAACACAAAAGGTCCGTCCATCATGGAAGCAAGAAAGGATCCTGGTAGGCTGTCTAATGATGAATTGATCAGGGACGCGCGTAATGAAGCTATGATACAAGTGGAAAATCCTAAAGCGGGGAAGATCTCATCAAAAGAAGAAGCAAAACTAAAAGTGATGGATCATTTGAACCTTACTGAGCACGACAGTACATCTGTATCCTTTGAAGGAATGCAAGGTAAATATTATGTATTTCACGCACACGACCTTGTTCATTTCAACAATCATCCTGAAAAGCTGTCTCGTGGGTGGTATAAAGTGAACCGTAATACTGGCGAAGTTTCGTCTTGGAAAAAATAATAAAATAGGACTGGCTTTGACGTTCTGTCAGAACCCAGTCCTTTCTTAATTTACATACCTAAAGATTATTCCATGAATTAGAGTATCAACATTCGTTCCTTACAGTTGGCAAGATGACCGTTACTTTTGTTCCTGTGTGGACTTTGCTCTCATATTGGATTTTCCCCTTCATTTCATGGATGAGACGATTGGTAATCATACTACCCAATCCGGTACCTTTTGTTTTTGTTGTATAATAAGGCAGGCCGATTTTTTCCAACTGTTCATCAGTCATGCCAATTCCATTATCAACAAATGTAATCATAATGGTTCCCTTTTCTTCACCGGGTTGTTTGTGGATTTTTACATATCCCCCTTGTTCCTCTTCTACCGCCTCAATCCCATTTTTTATAATGTTCATTAAAGCCTGCTTCAGATGATGTTCATCACTGTAGATGAAGTGGTCTCCTTCAAGCTCAAGTTCAATGGTTACATTCCGGTAAGAACCGAAAGGCCTGATCAGTTCTACCGAGTCCTGAAGAACCTTGTTAACATCAATGTAATCTAAGGAGAAATTACTTGGACGTGCTACTGTCAAATAATTGGTGATGATTTTGTTTGTGCGATCTAGTTCGTCCAGTATCAGAGGGGCGAACTGCTTCAGGTTTTCATCTTTCGTATCGTTATTAATATACTGAATAAAACCTCTGACAGTTGTTATCGGATTTCTTATTTCATGCGCAAAGGCTGCGGCCATTTGTCCAACAGTGGAAAGCTTGTCCAAATACAACGTTTCGTCAAACTGTTGGTTAGCAATAATCAACCTCTCCACTGTGTAAATCAACGCCATAAAAGTAATTCCGAATGCAAGGAAATACACGATATAAAAGTTTATATCTAAGAACGATACCGTGCTGAACAAGATGAAAATGTAGCCGAGATAATAAAAGGAAATAACCACGATTCCATACAGTATTTTTTTGGTGCTTTTTAGGAAAACTTTTCGGAACAGAAGTCCGATTCCCAGAGCAAGAATGGAAACAGCGATTCCCACATAAACATACTCCCCACCGATGAAATAACGGATTATCACCACAATCACCGTACAGAGCAGTCCTGGATACCAGCCTGCATACAAGGTGACTAAAAGGATTGGAATCATCCTAAAATCGAAATTAGTATCTTCCAGCCTTTCGATTGGATATAGCATACATAGCTTTGCGGAAAAAGCACTGAAAAGACCGAAGATGGTCTGTTGTTTGAAAGTAAGAGGTTTCCTTTTACTGAAAGGGAAAAATAAATTCGCATTGAACATCAACGAGAATATAATCGTTATATTAACAATTAACGGTTTTATTAGGTAAATCATTCACAACTGATCCTCCAATTAATAACAACATTACTTATAATAACCTAAGTTGTACGATATGATGGTTGTATCTAGAAATTTAGACAAAAATTACACTCTACCTATTATAGGCGTCTTGTGTATCTTCGTCTAGGATATATGGTATTGTTAACTAGAAAAAGCTGACCTGAATAGTCAGCTTTTCGTCCATTAGCTTCTCCAGAGGTGGAGAAGTTCATTGTTCTCTCCTCTTGCAAAAACATCTATCCGGTTTTTCCCCCAGGATACAGCGGACGGCTCAGAAGTCAATTGTCCCCCTACCACATTCCAATCGCTCCATCTGCCACCATCCCAATATTTATGAATCAGCTCAAAGTTATTTCCACGGGCAAACACATCCAGGCGATTCGGTCCCCATGAGGAAGCGGTAGGACTTGAACTTAAACGACCTCCTAAGCTCTCCCACTCACTCCAATTACGGCCATCCCAATATTTATGGATGAGTTGCTGCTGCTCTCCTCTTGAAAATACATCTATACGATTTGGTCCCCAGGATACAGCTCCAGGGGCAGAAGTCAGATTGCCACCTAGTCTGTTCCAATCGCTCCATCTACTACCATCCCAGTATTTTTGATACAAAGCTCGGTCCGTTCCCCGAACAAACACATCCAGCCTATTTTCTCCCCACGAGCTGACCGCGGGAGAAGAGGTCAAGACTCCACCAAGGTTTTCCCACTCATTCCAACGTGAACCGTCCCACCACTTATGAAGTAATTCCTGGTTCTCTCCTCTGGCAAAAACGTCAATACGATTTGCTCCCCATGAAACAGCTGCAGGGGATGAAGCAATCACACCACCAAGGTTTTCCCACTCACTCCATTTGGTACCATCCCACCACATATGGATGAGATTACGATTTGTACCTCTGGCAAAAACATCGAGACGGTTGGATACCCATGAAGAAGAAGCAGGACCTGATGTTAACCTTCCGCCGAGACTTTCCCACCCATTCCAATCCTTATCCGGAGAAAAATCAATATTCTCGAGTGTAAGAGTAAACACTCTTCTGACAAGCCTCTCCACTTCCTGTCGTGGAATCCTGTAGGCTGCCAATAAACCCATCACCCATACACTATCACGTTGAAATAAGCTCCAAAGTTGATTTACCTTCTGGGTGTTTGAACCTGATACTTTACTCGTATTTTGCATGGCAAAAATGACGAACTGCTGAACAAAGAATCGTGCAGTAGCTCTATTCATATTGAATTCCATCAGCTTTTCATAGACTGGCTCCAATTCCTTTTGCATGACTCCCCATACTTTCTGGAAATCAGGGTCTAACTGCCTTTTCCCATGTTTTGACGGTGCGTAAAAATGATGTTGAGTTGGAACAGTCCGATAATATTGGTTTTGATAATATGGATAATACCCATAATAATGAGGATACGTGTAATAACCCATCACATTAACCTCCTTTACAAAGAATGATACATACATGCAAATGCTAACCTGTACATTATGCCGGGATAAAATCCCCCCATAATACCCTATGTCACTACCATAAAGAATCATGACACAATATTCTTTCAACCCATAATAAATGTCCGTATTCCTTCCTTTCCTATATAATAAGAAACAAACCACTCTTTCTAGACAAAGGTGTGAACGAAAATGGCAATGAAGCTAGTAATACTTGGCCTGCTGATGGAAGGTGACAAGCATCCTTACGAAATCCAGCAGGTTATGCATGAACGGAATATGGAACAATATATAAAAATGGCGAAGGGCTCCTTATACTATGCAGTGGAGCAGCTTCTCAACAAGGAACTTATCGAAGTAAAGAAAGTCGTCACAGATCAGACCCGGCCCGATAAGACCATATATAGCATTACTCCAAATGGCAAGGAAGCTTTTCAACAATTGCTAAAAAAGCAAATCCAAACAGAAAGCACTCACTTTCACCCAATGTACACAGCGCTTGCTTTTATTCACCACGGGGAGGAAGATGTGATTTGTGAAGCATTATCCGAACGCATTTCCCATACAAGAATGCAACTTGACATGCTGGAGAGGGTATACAATCTTTACGGGGTTCATGCCCCAAAAGGCTCCAAGGCAATCATGGAAAATGCAAATGAGCTATGCAAGGTGGAATTGAAATGGCTGACAAAACTGCAAGAAGATGCAGAAGAAGGTTTGTTTTATCAAGGCCGACAATCCAACAAAAAAGCGCGTCCCCTAGACTAGCATTGGGACGCGCTTTTCCTATTTAAACAATGAATTAATGTGCAGGGAAAAATATCATTTGAATCAAAAAGATGACCGCAAACAGATAAATCAACGGATGAACTTCCTTCCACTTTCCAGTCACAGCTTTCATCACCGGATACGTAATGAAACCTACCGCAATCCCTGTTGCAATGCTTGAGGTTAAAGGCATCGTAAGAATGATTGCAAATGCCGGGAAGGCCTCATCAAAGTTCTTCCATTCAATCTTCGCCAACCCTTCCATCATAAAGCAGCCGACAATGATCAATATCGGTGCTGTGATCGCAGGTAATCCTGCAATGACAGATATAGCGGGTGAGAAGAACATCGATAACAAAAATAATCCTGCTACCACAATAGATGTCAATCCGGTTCTTCCTCCTGCTGCAACTCCTGCAGAAGATTCAATATAAGCACATGATGGACTTGTTCCAAGTGCAGCACCTGCTGTCGTGGCAAAAGCATCAGAAAGTGTTGCCGGTTTCGTACGAGGCAACTTCCCATTCTTCATGAATCCACCTTGCTCCGATACTCCTACAAGCGTTCCTGTAGAATCAAAGATAGTAACGAGAATAAATGCAAATACGACAGTATATAAACCATTCGTTACCACACCGCTAAGCGCCTCTCCAATATGAATGAACTGTGGTGCTGGCGGCAAATCCACAATTCCATTGAAATTCAGCATATTAAAAAAGTAGCCTGCGACCGCAGTAATCAACATTCCATAAAACAAAGCACCGGATACACGCCTTGCCATAAGGATAAGCGTAATGAATAACCCTCCAAGAGCGAGCGCGGTAACAGGGCTTGTGAGATCCCCTAAAGTAATCATCGTGGCTTCACTTGGCACAACAATGCCTGCCATCTTCAAACCGATAAAGGCAATGAAAAGACCAATTCCAGCTGTAATACCATACTTTAGCGGTGCAGGAATCGCTTCAATCAGTGCTTTTCTTAAATTGGTCAAACTTAGTAAAATGATAACAAGACCAGCAAGGAAAACTGTACCCAATACAGCCTGATAGGTTAGGCCCTGTGTAGCTACCACACTTGTGAAATATGCATTCAGCCCCATACCCGGAGCAACCGCAATCGGATATTTCGCAACTATCCCCATCGTTAAAGTCCCGATGACCGCAGCAATGATTGTCGCCATAAATACCTGTTCAAACGGAATTCCCGCTGCAGATAGGATGGCAGGGTTTACGAATATTATATAGACCATTGTCAGGAAGGTTGTAATTCCTGCCAAAACCTCTTGTTTGATGCTTGTACCATATTTCTTCATTTCAAAATAATTTTCAAACACAAAAAATCCCCCAAAAACGAATGTATTATTAAAACCTTTCTAATAATATTCGTTTTTCTAGGATAATTCAAGGGGAAGAGAAAAAAAAGTACGCATTACTTAAATGTATTTCCGAATCTGTTTTATTTACAGGAAAGTCCTTTTCACTTCTATTGGAATAATTAATACCAAATACTCCGGACGTTGTTTTCTTCCATCATCTTTTGGGTATATTTAAAAATAAGTAACCAATATAACAAATCCATTGTCACTCATTGACAGAAATACCACTATTTTTTCTGATATATCTAAATTTTCTAAAAACAACACTTCACAAACCGGACAAAATATCAGATAATAGGAAAAAGGATGAGCCGATTCTTTCATTTTATCCTTTTCATGATTCACCCATTAACACGTATTTCAAAATCTTGCACAGGGGGTAGAAATTATGAATAAGCATTTTTCTTTTCAACCTGAACAATCTGTTTCCACTTTCAAAAGCTTCGAAATGACCAGAGAGGAGAAAGTCGCTCAAATCATTGTCGACTCTTCTGTCTTCCAATTTCATAAAAATAGGCTAATGAACGAAATAGATCGAGCTTTAGGTGATGGTAACCGTCAAAAATTCCTAAATCTATCAAGTGAATATAATGACTTATTAGAGCAATTTTCTCACATAAAGTAAAAAAGGAAGCGGAAATCATTCCGCTTCTTCTTTCGTTTCGGGCTGCTTTTTCTCTTCTGTTTTCGCTACTGCTTCACAGCAGGTACATTTTCTCTTTGTCTCTTTTTCCTGCTTGTACAGATAAGCGAGCACCCCAATAATCAAAAATGAAAAGACCCCTGATGATGAATCCTGAAAAAACAAATCCTCTGCATACCTTTCCAAAAGCCTTAACCAGATCTGCAATACAATATCCATTACACAATCCCCTTTCAGGCGGAATCCAACAGACACCAAATCCCAGTAATCCTAAGGTGAAAGGAGTGCATTCAAACAGGCAATGGAAACAGAGTAATAATTATGTGAATATTCTGTGTTTATAATTATTATAATCGTTATGTAAGTTTTTTCCTATCCTACTAGCTTCTCATTTTTATAGGACTTCCCTAGTATGCACAAAGGCAAACAGACGTTTCCCTAATCATTCTAGGTATCTTGAAACCCCTCTTCATACCTATTTATAGGGATTACAGGATTGATATTACGCATGTCCGATAAGTCTCTATTTTACGGCTATAGTCCCTCGATAAATAAAAAGTAATGCTATAAGCATAAGAGCAACCCCTATGATCCTTTGACTATTCACTGCAATCTTCGTTGCGCCGAACAATCCAAAATGATCAATGACAAGACTAATTATCATTTGGCCAACAATAACTGAGATTATTGTCAAAGCCACCCCAATTTTTGGAACTGCAATGATAACAAATGTCACAAAGCATGCACCAAGGAATCCGCCTACAAGCTGCCATTTTGGGACACTTGTAACCTGCAGAAGATTCCCCCTACCGAAGAAAGTCGAAAGTAATAATAGAAACACAGTCCCCAAAAAGAAAGATACAAAAGAAGCCTCCAGACTCCCTATCTTCCTTCCCAATTGACTATTGATTGGAGCCTGGATTCCGCCGAGTATTCCTCCAAACAACGCCATAAGTACAAACCAGATTTTTATCATACCCATTCACCCTTTCATCCTATCTGCCTGTACTAACATATACTACATACTTCTCCATTCTCCTTTGGACAAGGATAAAAAAGTCGGGTAAACTAGCTTAAAAAGCATGTACATAAAAAGGAGTAATTCTTATGGAGCATCTGATTAATCCAAATGTGCGAGATATCGAAATATCAGGTATCCGCAAGTTTTTCAATTTAGTAGCAAAATATGAAGATGTCATCTCGCTGACAATAGGACAACCGGATTTCCCCACTCCGACACACGTAAAAGATGCAGGTAAAGAGGCGATAGAGTCCAACAGAACTGTTTACACCCCCAACGCAGGGATCTTGGAACTCCGGAATGCAGCAGCCGACTTCGTCGGTAAAAAGTACAGTTTATCCTATGACCCAGAGTCCGAAATAATCGTCTCCGTCGGTGCAAGCCAAGGAATTGATATCGCGTTTCGAACCATCTTAGTGCCTGAGACAGAAGTAATTCTTCCTGGGCCTGTCTACCCTGGATACGAACCACTTATCAAGTTATGCGGAGCTACACCTATCCACATTGATACGAGAGAGACAGGATTTCAATTAACGGCAGAGCTTATAGAGAAAAGCTTGTCGGAAAGAACACGTTGCATCATCCTACCTTACCCTTCCAATCCTACTGGTGCTGCATTGCCGGAAAAGGAACTGGAAAAGATAGCTGCATTGCTGAAAGACAAAGATGTTTTCATCTTATCGGATGAAATTTATAGCGAACTTGTTTTCGAAGACAAGCACCGGTCAATTGCCAACCTGCCAGGCATGCGGGAGAAAACCATTGTCATAAATGGTGTATCCAAATCCCACTCTATGACAGGATGGCGTATCGGTCTTGTATTCGGTCCGGAATATGTGATGAAGCAGATGTTGAAGGTGCATCAGTACAACGTTTCCTGTGCCAGCTCCGTCTCGCAATATGCCGCATTGGAAGCATTAACGGTAGGGATTGATGACGCAAAGGAAATGAAGGTACAGTATAAAGCCAGAATGGAGTATGTGTATGGTCGCCTTTTGGAAATGGGACTTGATGTCGTGAAGCCGAATGGGGCGTTCTACCTGTTCCCTTCCATTGAAAAGTACAAAATTAAATCCTTCGATTTCGCCTTGAAGCTTGTCGAGGAAGCCGGCGTAGCAGTGGTTCCCGGGAGTGCTTTCTCAGAACTTGGTGAAGGATATGTGCGACTCTCCTACGCCTATGACATGGCAACACTTCAAAAAGCGATGGATCGATTGGAAGACTTTTTGCGAAAACTTTAGAGATGACCGAAAGAAGGGACGCTCCGTCATTAGCAGGCGTTCCTTCTTTATTTCATTTTCTAAAGGAGCAAAAATAAATGCCCGCCCCCACACAAGGGACAGGCATTGATTGGTATGTGATTTTTCTGGTCTATTGAAGTGCCGCTTCCAAATTTATGACGCCATGGCCATAGTTGAAGGCAGATCCCAAATTGGTTGCCGTATCTCTTAATCTTTCACGAACCTGCACGTTTGTCAGATTCGGGTTTTGCGCAAGTAACAATGCTGCCGCTCCTGCCACGTGAGGAGAAGCCATGGAAGTTCCATTCAATTCACCATATTGGTTTCCAGGTAAAGTACTGTTGATAGCAACACCTGGTGCCATCACTTCCAATTGACTTCCTACACTTGAGAAGGATGCACGGTTGTTATTGGAATCTACCGCACCTACCGCAATAACGGAATCGTATCTTGCCGGATAGCCGATCGTATTAACCAGTCCTAGCACGGAACCACTGTTTCCTGCTGCCGCTACCACTACAATCCCACTGTTATAGGCATTGTCACTCGCCTGCTTCAACGTCGTGGAACCAGTACTGCCACCCAGACTCATATTAATGACATCCATGTTGTTGTCGATTGCCCATTCAATTCCTTGGGCAATTCCTGCAAGCGTTCCACTGCCACCAGCACTTAGTACTTTTACTGCATAAAGATCTACATCGTAGGAAACACCTAACACTCCCACATTATTATTCAATGCAGCAATTGTTCCAGCCACATGTGTGCCGTGCCCATTGCCATCCGTCAAAGCATCAGGCTCTTCGGAAACGAAGCTTGCACCGCCTACTACACGAAGGTCTTCATGGCTTGCATCAATGCCTGTATCCAGTACAGCCACTTTCACACCAGATCCCGTCACATTTTGTGCATGTGCTACATCCGCTTTGATATGAGGTACTCCATATGGAATCGTTTGAGCGGTCGTTTGCATTTCAACGTTTTCTTCCACATACTCCACTAGAGGATTTTTCTCAAGTGCTGCTGCTGCAACTTCCGGAAGAGTGATATGTAAGACATTCATGTGCTTGAATTCATGTTCCACCGTTCCACCAAGAGTGGACACCATTGTGTCTGCCTTGGCTATGGAAGGACCCGTTTTTAAACCGATCAGGTATTCCTTCATCAATGGTTTTCCATTTGCACTTGCATCAGATGGCATAAAGGAGAAAGATAACACCATTACTACCGCCAATAAGACGGTGAATATTTTTCTTAATGACTTGTTCATATGTAATTCACGCTCCTTCTTTTTTCTAAATAATCAAATTATTTAGTTAACTATAATACTAGCATAACAATATAGAAATTGTTATTGGGAAAGCGGTCTGGATATGGCGGCCTAATCCGGAGATTCTACACCCGAATTTCCCAATGGTGCATCATGGTAATAACTTCAAAAATAAGTCATTAGTGCTAAAAAATTCTTATTCTATTATAAGAATAAAAAAAACACCAGATTCGCTCGAAAACAGAGAGCGAATTCTGGTGCATCTATTAGAGGGGGGGATAAACTTATTATTGTAAAGCACTTTCCACATTGATGACACCTTTTCCGTAGAAGAAAGGATCACCTAAATTTGTAGCCGTATTTTTCAGACGTTCACGAATTTGAACATTTGTCATGCTTGGGTATTTCGCCTTGATTAATGCAGCAGCTCCTGCAACGTGCGGAGATGCCATGGACGTACCATTGAAAGAAGCATAGTTATTACCAGGAGTCGTGCTTAAAATATTCACTCCAGGAGCCATTACTTCCAGTTCATTCCCAACACTGGAGAAAGAGGCACGGTTGTTACTGGAATCCACCGCTCCTACTGCGATAACAGAACTGTATCTAGCAGGATACCCCATTGTGTTTTGCTTTCCTCTTGAACCAGAGTTCCCAGCTGCGGCAATTACTACAACTCCTCTAGCATAAGCATTATCACAAGCTTGTTGTAAAGCTGAAGATCCAGAGCTTCCACCAAGACTCATATTGATGACATCCATTCCGTTAGCAACGGACCACTCAATACCTTGCGCAATGCCACTTAATGTTCCACTACCTGAAGCACTAAGTACTTTTACTGCATATAGGTCAGCATTGTAAGCTACACCAAGTACACCAGTTGTGTTATTCAAAGCAGCAACTGTTCCAGCTACGTGTGTTCCATGGCCGTTACCGTCTTGAAGAGCATTCGGCTCACCAGAAACAAAGCTTGCTCCGCCTTTTACGTTAAGATCGGCATGGTTTGCGTCAATTCCTGTATCCAGGATGGCAACCTTCACACCGCTTCCAGTCACTCCAGCAGCATGCGCTTTGTCAGCTTTGATATGAGGGATGCCCCAAGGAACTGTTTGAGCAGTAGCCATCATTTCGACGTTTTCCTCAACGAAAGCAATGTTAGGATTCTTCATTAATGCTTCTGCAGCTTTTACAGGCAACGATACTTCCACAACATCCATGTACTGGAATGTATGTTGTATGTCCCCACCAGCAGCGGTAATCAAATTTTTAGAAGACTGGGCATTTGCTTTATTACCTTTTGCAAATCCAACTAAGTATTCTTTCTTTGCACTAGCATTCGGATTTGATGCTTCTGCCTGAGCAGTTCCGAAGGCTAACGAGAAAGCCAATATTGCGATAAGTATGACCGAAAAACCTTTCATCCACTTTTTCAATAGATTCACTCCTTGAATAAGAATTTTAATAATTCTAACTATTAAGAACTATTAACGAAAGTTTACCATCAGTCACGAGAAATTCATATTGGGAAAACAGAGAAAAAATAGGGAGATTATATGCCTAATAGACCACCAAGTTTCCCAATAGGAAAATCTGTAATAGTTTCCTTGATTATCCTATAGAATGGAATTGGTGTGGATTTTTCACATGAACCCATCTATAAATCAAAAAAGAAGCTGAGTCTATACAGCTTCTCTCCTACCCCAACTATTAAAAATCTGTTTTTTTAACAATGGTCTCAATTAAAAAACACGTTAAAATATCTTGTAAATGCCACTGCAAAATCTCCCCTTGTAATCTCCTCGTTACCGTGGAAAGTAGCCTCGATCTTTGGTTTCAAGTCATACCTTCCCTGTGTGACGGAGAAATTCGCATTCAGAATATTTAAGTTTAAAGCCAATTGTACATATCCTTTTAAGTGTTCTGGAATATCTCCTTGATCCTTTAACACTACGAGTTCATCTTTATACATCACTTTTATATCACCTTTATGGGCTAACGCCTCTTCTTGTAATCCAAGACTCTGAACCAAGGAGTATGCCAGTTCCCCTTTCGTTACCGCTCCTTTAGGTAAAAACTTTCCATCTTTCCCAGGTAACATGACTCCATTATTTTGGTGGAATTGGTCACGGAATGCACTTCCTTTAGCAACAACAGCTTCAGCAAAAGCCGATTCACCACCTGTAATATCTCCAAAGGTTGGTTGAGCTGGAATGCTTTGGCGAATTTCTGCCCCCATCATCAAAGACTTGGCAAGATCCAGTCTGGTAAGTTTAGCATCCGGTTTAAATGAGCCATTTTTGTAGCCATCAAATAATCTCTCACTTACACCGTGCTGGATGGCAGCTTCTGCTGGATGACCACTTATATCATTTAAGCCCGTAAACCCATCAATTCTAGTAAAAGCGAATGATCCTTGTACCTTTTCAGGTAGGGCAATTCCAATGGGATTGAGGTCGGCTCCTCTAAGTCCTCTGATTTCTGCTTTCCATGTACCAGGCTGTGGGTAGTCTACCAATACAATACGGTCTGTATATAAGGGGAATAGCAGACTGACACCTGAACTGTATTCTGTTCCATCCGGCGCTGTCAGGACTAGGTTAATTGGATTTCCCGTAGCTTCCATCATCCCTTTTCCGTCCACTCTTGCAAGAAGATTGGTCAATCCTTGTTCAATAGAAAATTCATAAGCACCCCCGGTAAGCGTGGAATAGTTTATTTCAAATTCTTCCCTTGTTGTTGACGTATCAACGTTTGAGTAGAAGGTTTGGTTCATAATGGACGTCGATCCATACGTTTTATCCTGATGAAGAGAGGCATCCACAGCAGCATACGCGTTTACATAACCTGCTCCTACTTCCCATGCTTCATATCCCGGCATATTGGTAGCTGTATGTTGAATGATCTCTTTGACCTGATCTGGTGATAATGTTGGATCAGCCTCTAGCATTAACGCCACAATTCCAGCCACATGTGGTGTTGCCATTGACGTTCCACTCATAGTTGTATAGTAAGGGAGGTGTTGAGGTTCAATTAATTCTGCATCTTTTTCAGCCGCCAGTGCGGAAAGTGGGGCCAGCACTCTTGTTGATACGATATCCACTCCAGGCGCAGTTATGGTTGGTCTATCTTCCCATGTCCATTCCATCCCGTCCATGCTGAATGTTCCTCCAACCCCTTTCGTGCCACGAGAGGAGAAATCAGCCAAGGTGCCATCCTTGACACCTGCCGCAACTGAAATGACCCAAGGTGCTTTGGCATACGGGTTATGTGTGTTTTCCGAAGGTCCTTCATTTCCTGCTGCAAATAGAACGACGATTCCTCGATCATATGCTTTTTTACTTGCTACATTTATAGGGTGGTTCGGGTCAAAGTCTCCACTCGATCCCCATGAGTTTGTAATTACCCGAATGTCATATTCCTGCTGATGGGTGATGGCATAATCAAAGCCCCCGATTCCATCCAGGATGAAAAGTGCTCCTCCAGAACCATACCCAATCAGGTCTGCACCTGGTGCCGCTCCCTCATACTTCCCTCCTGACATTGCTCCTGTTCCGCCAACAGTTCCTGCCACATGTGTTCCATGCCCGGAGTTTGTATCTGTGTTTGGTACATTTTCCGTGTATGTGATCGGTAAGATTCCCGTTATTCCTTGAAGGTTGGTGGAGCCAAGTACGTTTTGAACAAGATTCCTTCCGAACTCATGATCTTTATGTGTACCGTCCACTCCACTGTCATTCACTACCACTCCTATCCCATTTCCCGAGATAGGCATTCCCCCATTCCCCTTGGTCATTTCCTTGTCCGTTCTGACTTTGTTCACTCCTGTAATATCCGTTGATTCTGCGTTATAGTACGTTACTTCTTCATTGAGATAAATCGATCTTACTTCCGGTGATTCTGCCAATGCTTCGACTTGCTTCTTCGTTGCCAGAGCCCCAGCAATCGGTAACTCGTTCATGGTTACTGCTGTATTGATTCCTAGCTCTTTTAACAACTTGAGCTGTGTGGCTGTGGGTTTATGTTCTCCATTGAAGGTAATGATAATCTGAGCAGTAGTTGTAGCATCCTTCAAAACGGACCATACTTTTTCTTGCACAACGGAGGAAACGGTATCTTCTCCCTCCGCTTTCACACTATATAATGGAGTCAGCATCAACAATAACGCACATACAGCAGCAAACCATCTTTTCATTAAATTCCCTCTTTTCATATGAATTGTTTATTGAATAGCTTTCGTAACCGCTTCATAGGCATCAACATAGCCAGCACCAGTTTCCCATATTGCATATCCTTCCATCGGTATGGCCGTGCCTTCGAGTATCTCTTTTATTTCCAATGCATCCAGGGTTGGATTTACTTCCAACATCAACGCAATGATTCCTGCGACATGCGGGGCCGCCATGGAGGTTCCGCTGAATGTGGTGTAGTAAGGCAGATGGGCAGGTGAGATATATTCCAAGTCTTTCTGTGCACTCAACGCAGATAAAGGAGTAAACACTCTTGCAGACACAATGTCAACGCCAGGCGCAGTGACGGTAGGGCGGTCTTCCCAACTATATTCCTTCCCATCCACTATCACGGACCCTCCATTTCCTTGAACTCCTCTGGAGGAGAAATCGGCCAGATCCCCTTCAATAGACCCAGCTGCTACCGTTATGACCCAAGGCGCTTTTTTGTAGTTACCGGAAATCGTCGCTTCCCCAGGACCAGAGTTTCCAGCAGAAAAAACGGTAATAATTCCACGATCATACAGTTTTTTGGTTGCAATATTGATTGGATCGTTGGGATCAAAGTCCGTACCTGCATCGCTCGTTGCACCCCAGGAATTCGTGATGATGCGGATGTTGTATTCCTGCTGATGTGTCAGGGCATAGTCAAATCCGCCAAGCGTATCGAGCATTGCTACAACCGCCCCGGAACCGTACCCAATCAAATTTGCTCCAGGGGCAACCCCTTCATACTTCCCTCCTGACATCGCTCCTGTACCTCCAACCGTACCAGCCACATGTGTTCCATGCCCGGAGCTTGAATCCGTATTGGGAACATTTTCGACGTAAGTGATTGGTAGAATCCCTGTCATAGCATTCAGGTTGGTACTGCCAAGGACATTCTGGACAAGATTGTTACCAAACTTTATGTCATTGTGTGTTCCATCCACACCACTATCATTTATGACGATTCCGATGCCATTCCCACTCACTGGCATCCCGCCATTCATTCTACGGAAACTTTCATCTTTACGAACTCGGTCCACACCAGTATAAGCTGTGGCATCATCGTTCTCATATTGAAGTTCCTGGTTGTAAAAAACGGAAATTACGTTATCCCACTCGAGGATTTGATCGACTTGTTCCTTTGTTGCCAAAGCTCCTACAAAGGGTAAATGATTAAATGTGATGGCTTGCTGTATTCCTATCTCTTCCAAAAGATCTGTATGATGGGACTTAACTCCACTATCGGTATCATAAGAAATGATTACTTCAACTGGCCCTTCCCTCGTTTTAAAAATCTCCCTCAGTGACTCATCGAGAATGCCTGCTCCCATTTGGACATTATTGGCATTAACCTGCTGAGAACCGTTCATCCAAACTGATTGTACGAATAAACTCAGTATAAGAACCCCAATAGATAAAAAAGAAACCTTTGTTCTCATCACATAACCCCTTTCGAAATTTTTTAAATTGTAAGATTATTATTTGTATTTTCTCATACCCATCCCATCCCAACTATTAGTCATACGTTGTAAAAAACAGAGTATCTGTACTATCTTGCTTACTACTTTGGTAGTAACAATCATATTTTCCGCACACAAAAAAACGCCGAGCAAGAGTGCCCGACGTTTTTTCGCAACAATTTAAAAAATTCCTAAGGATTGTAGAAATACTAAGAGAATCGCAAACGGTATTACATATCTAATCAATGAATACCACACTTGGAACAAGCCTTTCTTAACAGATGACCCTTGGAAAAATTCATCCTCTAAAATGTCCTTAGGTACCCTGTGGCCGACAAAGAACGAGATCAATAGTGCACCAAGAGGAAGGGCAATGTTACTTACAAGAAAGTCAGCTGCATCGAAAATCAGAAGACCCCCAATGGTTATATCAGATAGTAAGCCAAATGATAATGCAGATGGAATTCCCAGTACGAAAATGATTAAACCGCCAATGACTGCAATTTTTCTTCTCTTTTCCTGATTGTCTTTTACAATAACTGCAACAATAATCTCCAAAATGGAAAAAGCAGAGGTCAAGGTTGCGAATAAAAGCAGGATCAGGAACATGGTCAAGAACAGTCCGCCAAGCGGAAGTTGATCGAATACTGCTGGTAAAACGACAAAGACTAACCCAGGCCCTTCATCCGGTTGCAATCCCAATGCGAAAACCGCAGGGAAAATGACTAGTCCCGATAATAAAGAAATGATAATGTTGAGTCCGACTACCGATCCTGCCGAACGTACCAGGTTCTCCCCTTTTTCCAGGTAAGAACTGTAAGTGACCATAATAGAGATACCTACACTTAAAGAAAATAGAGCCATTCCTAAGGCCATTAAGAATGTATTTGGTGTAATGAGGGAAGCATCCGGTTGTAAAAAGAAGCGAACGCCTTCCATAGCACCTTCGAGAGTGAGAGATCTAACCAGCAACACAATAAAAATGATGAATAATAAAGGCATTAAAATCTTGCTGGCTTTTTCAATTCCACTTTGAACCCCGGCTTGGACAACCCAAATAGTAATACCAAGGAAAATGAATTGAGCAATCAGTACCTGGATGGGATTGGCTATCGTCTGTTCGAATAGTGCTCCATATTGCTCCAGCGAAAATTGAGATAAACCGCCCGAGATACTTTTTCCTAAGTAGGTTACAATCCATCCACCTACCACACTGTAAAAGGATAAGAGGATAAACGAAGCTGCCACTCCAAGAATACCGATATAATACCATTTCTTTTTCGGTGCCAACACCTTATATGCCGTTATGGCATCCTTTTGTGTAGACCTTCCGATAATAAACTCAGCCAAAATCATTGGGGCTCCGATTAAGAGGGTAAAAAGGATAAACAATAGAAAAAATATTCCTCCACCATTTGTACCAGCCATATACGGGAATTTCCATATGGCTCCTAGCCCGATTGCGGACCCTGCTGCTGCTAAAATAAATCCGATTTTTGATGTCCATTGCTCATGCTGTTTCATTGTCTATAACTCCTATTTCAAAGATTAGTCTACTATAATACTACCCTTTAGAAAAAATGTATAGGGAATTTTCTGTAAAGTCCACAGAAGGTTTTGCCAGGGCTTGCTATGGAAGCGGGACCATCTTATGCTGTACCGCATAAATGACCACTTGCGAGCGGCTTTTCACATCTAGCTTTTTAAAAATTTTGCTTACATGAATTTTCACTGTCTTATCGCTGATGAAGAGGCGTTGCGCTATTTCTTTATTAGACAGTCCCTCTACCAGACAAACGAGCACCTCTTTCTCTCTTTCTGTCAAGGTGGTATCCTCGGCCTGCTGCACCCCCTGTTGATGATAGTTGATCAGCTTTTTGGTCATCGCAGGATGAATGATGGATTCTCCTTTAAAGACAGTTCGAATCGCATCAACCACCTGGTCGGATGGAGAATCTTTCAGAAGGTATCCATCAGCCCCTTCTTTTATAGCAGACATGAAATATTCATCATGTTTATACATTGTAAGGATTAGCACTTTTATCTCTGGATATTCCTTTTTCACTATTTTTGTCAGTTCGATACCATCCTGTTCCGGCATATTGATATCCATGACAATAACATGTGGGCGGTTTTTTTCCAGCAATGCTACCATTTCTCTTCCGCCTGTTGCCTCTCCCATAACCTTCATATCAGTTTCCAAGGATATAATGGTTTTTAGACCGTCCCGTAAAATGGCATGATCATCCACAAGCATGACATTAATCATTTTTGTTCGCCCCTTCTAATCCGAGTTTTGGAACTGTCAATATTATCTCCGTACCCTCATTCGGCCTACTTTCAATCTGTAAGGCCGCACCGATTTTTTCTGCTGCTTCATTCATCTGCAGTATTCCATAGTGGGGTTCATTCATAGCTTTGATCATAGCATGATACAAAGAAAACCCAACACCGTTATCCGTCATTTTCAATAATATATGGTCCCGCTTATAGCTCACCAAAATATGGAGGTCGGTTGCTTTCGAATGCTTAATACAGTTCTGTACACTTTCCTGGAAAACATCGAACATGATTTTTTCCGTCATCGGGCTGATAGGTCCTCTTTCCCCTCTGATTTCCAGTTCAATATTTAGCGCCAATGACTGGTCTTTTTTCAGTTCGGATATTTTCTTTTCAATAGCAGGATGAAAACCAAGTTGCTCTGTCGGATAGGGTTTCAAGGCATAGATGGAATCTCTAACATCCTTCAAACTTTCCCTCAACCTATTATTGCTGTCTGTAATCAACTGTCTGGCTTCCACAGGACTCGAGTCCCATTTCTTCAAGGAAGTATCCAGCTTCATGACGGCACCCGCAAGTGACTGCGCAATCCCATCATGGATATCATGTGCAATTCGATTTCGTTCTTCGAGGATCACTCTCCGCTCCTGTTCTTTCACAAGCTGTTTCGTCTTGAAAAAACCAGCCAATTGATTGGTAATGGTCGCTACCGCCCTCGTGTCTTCTATTGTGAAACTTTTCGTTCGAGCTTTGGTCACCACAAAACAACCAATCACTTCATTTTCAAAAATTAAAGGTGCATAAAGTGCGGATCTTGATTGAGGTCGGAAATAAGATGTCAGCGGCCCTTTATTCAGGTCTCGTCTATCGAACACCATCATTTTCTCTAACGCTTCCATGCGGAAGAACACTTCATTTTCAATTGAATTGGATTTCAACTTTCCATTCAACACAGTCAATTCCCACTGCCCATGATCGTTCCGAAGAAATAGCAGGCAATCTTCATATATCATGATATCATTCATCAACTTTTTAATAAGTTCCCCCCAACTTTGGGACGGAAGTGATTTATTTAATTCGGATGAAAAATCAAACAGTGCTTTTATACGATTCTTTTCTACCTTCAACCTTGCAATGATGGAGCTGAGCAATGATAGTCCAACAAGAGGAGAGAAAAAGAAAAAATAAGAAAAACTGTCCACTTCTCCTCGGTTTTGACTTCCTAAATAGTGAATCAGACAACCGTAAACAAAGGCGATCGCATAACTGATTGCCTCCCCTTGCGTTTTCCCTAACCAAAACCTAAATGGATATCTTTCTGGACGTAACCATAAGACAATGTCGACAATAAAATTATTGATGATATAAAAAAAAGTAATAATGATAAAGAAGCCCAAAATTTCTTTACTCAATGGGGAGAATCCCGCCACAGCCACCTTTTCCATGGAAAAACTGTGTATGAGATGTGCCAAATAAAAGCTAATGACCAACTGTGCAGGGTTAAAAAGCAGTATCCTTAAAGGTCGGCGGTGAATCAAATTGATACCTAAAACCGTCAGACCATAAACAATCACCACAAAATCAATGCCAAAAACGACATACATCATGTAAATAATCGGGAAGGTCAACGTTGTTTGTCCTCTTGGCATCGGCATTGGATAATACTCACATACCACAAGGAATAGCACTAAAAGCAACAAGGTCAGTGACCAACTAATTGCTTCAAATGTGACGAGGTGATAAGTAAACATCACAAGCCCCACCAAGGAAATAAAGGCCATATATATTTGGGAAATGTGATAGTTCCTCCACTGTAGTTCCATTGTCATCAACCATCCTGATTCATTTATTCTAATAGAAGGCATACCTTCCAGATTGCGATACAATGCAAGAAGAACTCCAGCTGGCATAATGTTAAACACTTCCCAACTGGAGTTCTTCGTACCCGAAATGGAGTACAATTCCATCATAAGAAAAACTTCGACCCAATACTATTAGGTAAAAGAAATAAATGACTAGTACGAAAGTATTATTCTAGTTGCTTTACGCCCTCTGAAAGCGGACCTCAATGGTCGTCCCTTTATTTACTTCGCTATCAACATGTACTTTACCATCGTGATTTTTAATAATATTGAATGTAATCATCAGCCCCAAGCCCGTCCCAATCGTTTTGGTTGTAAAAAACGGTTCTCCAAGTCTGGCCATGATAGCTTCTGGAATGCCAGTGCCCTCATCACGAAGTCTGATGACCACTTCATCCCCTTCATCTTCTGTATCAATGAAAATAGTACCACCGTTTGGCATCGCTTCAATTCCATTTTTTATCAGGTTTATAAACACCTGCTTCATCTGGTTTTCGTCACATTTGAACGTTGGAGCATTCGCATTCAATCTTAAATCAAACCATACATTATTCATGATCGCTTGGGTTTCCAGCAGCGTTGTCACATCTCGTAACAAGGAATGAACGGAAACCTGATGTATATAGACCTGATGCGGTTTCGCTAGCAGTAGAAGTTCACTTAAGATGAGTTCTATCCTGCTTAGTTCCGATTCAATGATATGGAAATACTCCTTTTTCTCCTCCATCTCCCGTTCCAGGAGTTTGAAAAACCCCTTGATAGCGGTTAACGGATTTCGAATTTCGTGGGCAATACCGGCAGCCAATTGACCCGCAACCGACAGTTTCTCCGATTGCAGCATCAATGCCTCGGCCTGTTTCCGTTCCGTAATATCCCGAATGATGACCTGAAGCGCATCTTTCCCAAGATAAGTGGTAGGTATCCCGACAAATTCTGTATAGATCCTATTGCCTTTCATTGTCCTCCACTCTTGCATGATTGTCGGAAGCTTTGTTCCATTATGCAGTTCATGAACCTCTTTCCATATCCTTTGAAAGTCCTCTTTTGCAATAAACTCATAAATACTTTGACCAAAAATCTCTCCATAGTTATCCACTTCAAACATCTTTAATCCCGATTCATTGATAAAAGTCCACTTTTCATCACAAATTACCGCAATCGTGTCAATGGAGTTTTGTACTAATTTACGAAAACGTTCTCTACTATTTTGGAGGATTTTATGAAAATTCTTTCTATGTGAAATATCAACCAGCATAACAAAGGACGCAGATTCTCCCTTAAATGTGGTGTAGTTAGAGATAATCTCCACATCGATAGCCCTGCCGTCAAATCGCTTCCACCTCTGCTCCATCTGCCCGACCCGAAAGCCTTGTTGGACGGCTTTGATCCGTTTTTCCACGATCTCATGGTAATTTTCTTCTATGTATTCAAAAACAGAGGTTTCCAATATCTGTTCCTTTTTACAGGCACCAAGCATGGTTGTGCCTGCTTCATTGACATATTTAATAATCCCATCCACAAAGATGAACACTCCGTTAGGCAAGTATTCAATCAGGTCATAGGCCGAATAATCCTCCTTATCTATATCTGTCTCTATGTCCTGGTTCTGTTGTCCCAGCTTTTGGCGCGAACTCGGAATCTCCGTGGAGCTTCCCATTTCTTCTCTAATCGGATTCTCAAATTCCGAAGTTCGGGAAAGCTGCAGAACTATCTCTTTCTCCCTCCCCATCGGTGAGTTCACTTCCGTAAGGACTGCCTCCATCCATACAAGTGAACCATCTTTCTTTTTCATCCGAAAGTAGCAATGAGTTTGATGCGAAGGTTGATAGATCAAGCTCTCTATTAAATATAAGTCTTCTGAATTGATCCATTTTTCCAGGTTGGTATCTATCCATTCTTTCCTGTCATAGCCTAATAAAGCTTCACAAGTGGATGATACATATTGGATCGTTCCGGTTTCCGATACCACAATGATCATATGGACCTTTGTGATAGATTCAACAGATTGCTTCTTCTCTTTTTTCAATAAAGAGTCGGGGGTACTCACTATATTTTCCTCCCTTCTTAATCTATCGTCTTACACGTTTCACTTCATCCGCTCTGTCCCTATTTCCATTATTCCCTATTATACTACAAATTTCTTTATTTTTCTAAATATTATAACTAATTATCCTAGTCCTTTCTACACTTTTACATATATCCCAGATACATCTTTCTACTAACCTACCAGACACCAAGCGAAAACTGTATAATGGGAGAATGGGAAAAAAGAAGAAAAAAAAGTTAAAAAGGGGTCAGACCCCAGGAGGTATTTGCTTATGAATAACGAATTACATAAAGTTGCATTTATTGGTACGGGTGTGATGGGGAGTAGTATGGCGGGGCATTTGTTGGAGCGTGGTTATGAGGTGAGTGTGTTTACTCGTTCAAGGGAGAAGGCTCTTGGGTTGATTGAGCGTGGTGCGGCTTGGAAGGCTAGTCCTGGGGAGGCTGCCGCTGGTGCGGATGTGGTGATCACGATGGTCGGTTATCCAAAGGATGTGGAGGATGTTTATTTGGGAGCGAATGGAATCTTGGAGCATGCCAACAAAGGCGCCTATCTTATTGACATGACTACATCCACTCCGACGCTTGCCAAGCAAATCTATCTGAAAGCAAAGAACCGAGGACTTCACAGCCTGGATGCCCCCGTATCTGGGGGAGATATAGGCGCTAGGGAAGGTCGCCTTACGGTAATGGTCGGTGGAGACGAGATGGCTTTTAATGCCTGCTTGCCGATCTTCCAGAGTTTTGGTGCGAACATTATCCATCAAGGAGAGGCAGGAGCCGGCCAGCACACGAAAATGTGTAATCAAATTGCCATTGCCACTAATATGATTGGTGTGTGCGAGGCATTGGCCTATGCAGAAGCGGCAGGCCTTGATCCTGAGAGTGTACTTAAAAGTATTTCAAGCGGGGCTGCAGGAAGCTGGTCCTTATCCAACCTTGCCCCTCGTATCATTGCAGGAAACTATGAACCTGGATTTTTCGTCAAACATTTTATCAAGGACATGGAAATTGCTCTAGATGAAGCGGACCGAATGGGTCTTGATGTTCCAGGGCTTACACTTGCACGGGAAATGTATGTAAAGCTTTCCTCACAAGGAGAGGCGGAGAGCGGAACACAGGCACTTTACAAACTTTTCAAAAATACAACGTTACATTAAATAGAAGCGGGGACTGTAGGTATTCAGCAGTCCCCATTTCTATATATCTATCGTTTCGCATATCTCCCCCGTAAAAATTCCAACAGACAATGAACAGCCACTCTGCTGGTCATGTCCCGAAAGTCAATGGTAGGATCGATTTCTACAATGTCCAGTCCGCACACCGTTTCTTCCATTCCCAATAAATAGATTGCTTCAAGAAGCTGATCACTAGTCATCCCACCTGGACCGATGGCAGGACAGCCTGGTGCATATGCCTGGTCGAGCACATCGATATCGATGGTTAGATAAATATGCTCCACTTTCCCTTGAAGGTGCTCCACAGATTCCCTTATCACATCAGTAATTCCCCTCTTTTTCACATCACCCATCGTGAAAACCTTAACTCCATTTTCTTTCGCATAACGATGGTAATAAGAACTGTTGGAATAATTTCTGATTCCAATCTGCACTAGATGGTCGCCTTCCAACACCCCAGCTTCGAGCAGTCTACGAAATGGGGTACCGTTTGTAGGACCACCATCTTCTGTGTTTCTGAGATCGTGATGGGCATCAAATTGAATGACTCCAATTTTTCCTGTTTTCACTTCATTCATTCCTGATAAGGTTGAAAAAGTGATGGAATGATCACCCCCAATGAATATTGGGATACAATCTTTATTTTTCCCTAGTAGGGAAGTCACCGACTCTGCAATCCTTCGATAAGATTCCTTTATGTCGGTAGCATGCATATGGATATCTCCTGCATCCATCAGCTTGGAGGATTCCCGCAGGTCCACCTCCCCCTCCACTGCATAGGTGGAATAGGACTGAAGCAATTTTCTTACCACGCCTGGTGTAAAACTAGCACCCGAATGGCTGATGGAAGGCTTGGAGAGGGGGACGCCTATAACGGTCGTCCCTGTCAGCTCCCCTTTTCCATCCCATGCTTGTAAAAGTTCTGCTGCTTTCGGATAATGGCGATCAACGAATGGTGGAGCCCCTGCCGTTTGTAAAAAAGCCGGTCTACTCAAGGAACGCCCCCCCTTTTGCAACTTCCTTCCCTTTTAAAAACACAGTATTCACATGGTTCACACCATAATGGTATGGAACATACTGATAGTTTGGTGCATTCCAGATCACAACATCGGCACGGCGGCCAACTTGAAGCCTGCCGGCCATCTTATCCTTATGGATTGCTTTTGCAGCATTGACCGTTACGGCATTCCATATCTCCTCACAGGTCATCTTAAGCTTCAACATCGCAAGGTTCATGATGAACTGGATATTCTCTGTTGGGGAGCTTCCAGGATTAAAATCGGTCGCAAGTGCAACCGCTCCTCCCGCATTAATCATCCCCCGTGCTTTGGCATACGAATCTTTATTGAGATAAAAAGTTGTTCCAGGCAAAAGCACCGCAACCGTATTCGAAATACCGAACCTCTCCACCGCTTCGTCCGACGCTGCAATCAGATGATCCGCTGAAGCAGCATCCAATTCAATTGCAAGTTCTGTTCCTCCTAAAGAAACAATTTCATCCGCATGGATCTTGACCGAAAAACCAGCCTCTTTCGCTTTTGTTAAGTACTGCTTTGATTGTTCGATCGAGAAAACACCTTCTTCGCAAAAGATGTCCACAAACTCTGCTAGCTGCTCTTCTTTTATGGTCGAAAATAATGCTGTCATCTCTTCGAGGAAGCTTTCCGGGTCATGTTCAAAGTTCTTAGGAATCGCGTGTGCTCCTAGGAATGTAGAAGCGATTGTTATAGGATGTTTGCGCTGAAGCTCTTTTACTACTTTAAGTTGCTTCAGTTCAGTTTCTCTGTCTAGTCCATAGCCGCTTTTTGCTTCAACTGCCGTAGTTCCATAACTAAGAAGTCGTTTTAGATGAAAGTCTGCCTTTTCCACCAATTCTTCAAAACTTGCCTCTTGAGTCGCCTTGACCGTCGAATGGATTCCCCCGCCTTTTTTTAAAATCTCTAGGTAAGGAACCCCCTGTTGCTTGAGTGCAATCTCATGCTCCCTCGATCCTCCGAACACCAAATGCGTATGGGGATCCACAAGCCCTGGGGTTACTAGCTTTCCTTGACAATCTATGACATTATCACTCTTCCATTCACTTGCTTCCTCGGTCGTCCCGATGAACTCAATCACGCCATCCTTCCAGCCGATTGCGCCGTTTTCAATGTGAGGGAGAACATTCATCTGTTCCCCTTTTACCATATCTGTTTCATGATCCATTGTCAGAAGTTGGCCACAGTTGATTAGTAGGGTATCTAGTTGCATCAATCATTCACTCTCCTTCAGTAATGGGATGTGTACGCCTTTTTCTTTTGCCACTTTTTTAGCTAGATCGTATCCTGCGTCTGCATGCCTCACCACACCCATGCCTGGGTCGGATGTCAGAACACGTTCCAACCTTTTTCCAGCAGCTTCCGTTCCATCCGCCACAATGACCATTCCGGCATGAAGGGAATAACCCATCCCAACCCCTCCACCATGGTGGACAGAAACCCAACTTGCTCCATTGACACCGTTGATAAGGGCATTCAATATCGGCCAATCTGCTACTGCATCACTGCCATCAAGCATCGATTCTGTCTCCCTGTTCGGGGATGCCACAGATCCGCAGTCAAGATGGTCACGGCCGATTACAATCGGTGCAGATAGCTCCCCACTCGCAACCATCTCATTGATTATTTTTCCGAAGCGGGCACGTTCCCCATATCCAAGCCAGCAGATTCTCGACGGGAGACCTTGGAATGCCACTTTTTCACGAGCCATCTTGATCCAGTTACACAGATGCTCGTTGTAAGAGAATTCTCTTAAAATGACTTCGTCTGTTTTGTAGATATCTTCCGGGTCACCAGAGAGCGCTACCCATCGGAATGGCCCTTTTCCTTCGCAGAATTGCGGACGGATAAATGCCGGAACGAATCCAGGGAAGTCAAACGCATTCTGAACGCCTTCATCAAGCGCTACCTGGCGGATGTTGTTGCCGTAGTCAAAAGTGATGGCCCCCTTTTGTTGCAAGGCAAGCATCGCCAAAACATGCTCGGCCATGCTCTCTTTTGAAAGTTTTACATACTGAGCAGGCTCTGCCTTTCTTAGTTTCGCTGCTTCGTCGAGCGTCATACCGATCGGAATATATCCGTTTAGCGGGTCATGGGCAGATGTCTGGTCAGTTAGTAAGTCTGGAGTGAAGCCTCTTTCCACTAATTGCGGAAGGATTTCCGCTGCGTTTCCTAGCAGTCCGATAGATAGCGGTTTTCCAAGTTTCTTATATTCCTCGGCTTTCTGGATGGCTTCGTCCACCGTTTTGACTTTCACATCGCAGTATCTTGTTTCAATGCGGCGGTCAATGCGATGTTCATCCACTTCGATGGCGATACACACCCCACCGTTCATCGTGACGGCAAGCGGCTGTGCACCACCCATACCACCTAGTCCGGCTGTTACAGTGATTGTACCTTTTAGCGTATCGTTAAAAGATTGCTTGGCCGCTTCTGCAAATGTTTCATAGGTTCCTTGCAAAATTCCCTGTGTCCCGATGTAGATCCATGATCCGGCAGTCATCTGGCCATACATCATGAGCCCTTTCTGATCAAGCTCATGGAAATGGTCCCAATTTGCCCATTTTGGTACAAGATTAGAATTGGCCAACAGTACTCGTGGCGCATCTGCGTGGCTCCGGAAAACAGCAACAGGCTTCCCTGATTGGACTAAAAGCGTTTCGTCCTCTTCCAGGTTTTTAAGTGATTCTACAATGGCATCAAAGCTCTCCCAGTTACGCGCCGCTTTTCCGATTCCACCATATACGACTAGCTCTTCTGGAATTTCAGCTACTTCCGGATCCAGGTTGTTCATCAACATGCGCAGTGCAGCCTCCTGCACCCACCCCTTCGTATTTAACTCTCTTCCCCTTGGCGCACGAATAACCTTCACAGTTTCCTTTTCCATATCTCTTCATCCCCTTTGATAGATTAATTGATTTCAATTGATTTGATTGTAAGGCTTTGGTTATGTTACAGGTTTGTTGCGGTGATATTAAATCTCTGAGGGGGGGTCAGACCCCCCTAGGAATTTCACGCTCTGCACAGAACGCTTCCCTCATCCTTCATCCACGCCGTGAGTGCTTCGATGTCTTTGGAGAAGATGCGGTCTTCGGTGATGCTTGGGACGATTGTGCGGCCTTCTTGGTACCATTTTTGCATGAGTGGTGCGGATAGGAAGACTCCCCTAAATTCGAGGGCTTGCATCGCACACATCCATTCGATGGCGAGAACTCTTCGCACATTTGCGATAATCTGGTACGCATGCCTTGCCCCGATGGTGCCCATGCTTACATGGTCCTCTTGGTTTGCTGAAGAAGGAATGGAATCCACACTTGCCGGATGTGCCAACGTCTTATTCTCCGACACGAGTGAGGCGGCACAGTATTGCATGATCATCGCCCCTGACTGAAGTCCAGGTTTCGGACTTAAGAAAGGAGGAAGGTCATTCAATTGCGGGTTAACTAATCTTTCAATCCTTCGCTCAGATATATTCGCAAGCTCCGCCATTCCAAGTTTCAGGAAATCCATCGCAAATGCGATTGGCTGACCATGGAAGTTCCCGCCTGAAATCACCTTTCCACCATCATTGAATATCAGCGGATTATCTGTTGCTGCATTGATTTCAATCTCCAGTTTTTCCTTTACATAGCCCAGCACCTGCCAAGATGCGCCATGCACCTGCGGAATGCAACGTAGCGAATAGGCATCCTGCACACGCTTTTCCCCTTGCCTTGTTACAAGCTTGCTTCCATCCAGAAGCGTACGGAAACGTTCTGCCACATCCACCTGTTCCTGATAACCTCGAACCCTATGGACATCATGATCTAAAGCATCCACGATCCCCTCCAGCCCTTCGAAGGTCATCGCTGCAATAGACTCCGATTGATAAGCTAATTTCTCTGACTCCAAGTATGCCACCACGCCTACCGCTGTCATTGCCTGAGTACCATTAATCAGCGCTAGCCCTTCTTTGGCTTTCAGTTCAATAGGTGTGATTCCTTTTTCAGCTAGAACACCTGCCGTGTCCCGCCTTTCTCCTTGGTAGTAGACCTCTCCTTCGCCTAGCAAGGTCAAAACTAAATGGGAGAGTGGTGCAAGATCTCCGCTTGCTCCAAGTGACCCTTGTTGCGGCACAACGGGATGTATCCCCTCATTCACATACTGTAAAAGACGCTCAATAACTATTGGCCGAACACCGGAAAAACCTTTTAAAAGGGCATTTGCACGAAGAACCAACATCGCACGTCCTATAACCTCGGCAAACGGATCACCCACTCCGCATGCATGGGAATGAATCAGATTCCGTTGCAAATCCGCTGTTTCTTCAAATGGAATCAGAACATCGCTGAATTTACCAAAACCAGTGGTAATCCCATAAACCACTTTTCCTTCATGCACGATGTTCTCCACAGCAGCCCGACTAGCCACCACCTTAACCATCGCGTCCTTACATGCCTGCACCTGATCCCCTTCAAATAAAATTCTATTCAACTTTTCAAGCGTCAACGATTCTCCGTTCAACGTAATCATCGCAACTCTCCCTTTCTCCCTTTGTTTCTCCACCTTCATATCCTCCTTTTTCCACACAAAAAGAGGCCATACTTCAACCATGTAACATGTGTCAAAGTACAGCCCCCTATTAATCAGCAACTATGGGCAAAATATTTAAATGTGATTGATTCCTAGACCGATCGTTTCATGCTCCGAACCTCTGACTGGAGCGCCGATGGTCCCATAGAGTGCAACCGCAATCCAGTCGCCTTCCTCTACATCCTCATATGGATTTCCCCGCACTACGGCAAAGCGCAATCCCACCGTCCGCATGACAGAGCCAAGCTGGACCTGGCCACGTGTGACGCCGCTAAGGGCATCCATGATGGCATGATATAGTGCATGTGTTTCCCGGTATCCATCCGATTTGATGATACCCTCTCGTTTGGCAGCTGTTTCAATCGCTGCCACGACTTTTTGTGAATCCATGGAACCGACTTTTCCCATGCAACTCCTCCAGTGTGGCGGAGATGCAACCGGAAGGTCCTCCTGGTCCCCGTTCATCGCCAGAAGTATTGCATATTTTCCAATTCGTCGATCTATAGCTAGTACCATATGCATTTTCCTCAATACTAAAAATTTTCTAATAACTAATGTCTACATCAAGTGTAAATTTGTTCGAGCATTCCTGTCAAGGAGTTTCTTTACCTAAACGTCTTGAAACTCCTTGGATATCATAAAATATTGAAGGCCTTTCGTGGACTCGAGTGCCTGTTTTTTCTTTTCATTCGCAAGTGTATAGTTTTTCTGGTTCAGTGCCATCTCTGTCTCTATGGCGTATTTCATCCACTCTTTTTTCAGTTGGCTTTTCAGTTCATCCGCCTTTTTATAGTCTTTTTCACCAGCAGCAATTCCCGCAAGAACGTACGTCTTAATATCAACTTGATCGATTCGTGCCACTTTCTCTTTCGCTTGGGCATAGTTGCCGACTCTTAAATAATATTGCGCCCAAAATACCGCCGTCTTTTTGCCCTTCCATTTCCGCTCAAGCTCTTCCAGCTCTTTTTTAGCAGCAGGAAGATTTCCGTTTGCAAGCTCCAAAATGAAACCATAATACGGCTCATGGCGCTTTTTCTCCAGATACTTTTCTATCTTTTTTTCATCTCTGGAAAGGAACATATAGCGGACATCCCGATAGGATAAGGCGATGAACGCTAAAATCAGGACGACGACAAACACCCAGAAGTCAAATTGCACATTCAATACTCCCAGAATGATACCTATTGCAAAGCCTCCAACTATTAATAACAGCAAATTCTTCATAACTCCTAGCTTCCCTTCTCTCTATCTAACAGATTGCCAGTTTTCGGATCAGATTGATTTGACCATGCCGCCATCAACAAGGAACGAGCTGCCAGTCATATAGCTGTTTGCATCCGACACCAAAAATGTCACCACTTTAGCAAATTCCTCCGGTTCGCCGTAGCGTCCAAGCGGAATCCCCGCCTTCACCTTTTCTTCCATATGTGCCTTGGTGATGCCCTGCTTTTCCGCATTCACCTCATCAAGGAAAGCCACACGATCTGTTGCAATCCTTCCCGGAGCAACCGTGTTGATCAGAATGTTATCTTGTGCAAGCTCACTTGCAAGTGTCTTTGTCAAACCAACAATCCCAGTCCGGAATGTATTGGATAACAACAGGCCAGGTATAGGTTCTTTTATTGAAGAGGAGGCGATATTGATAATCTTCCCGCCGTTTTTCTTGAGGTGCGGCAACGCCTCCCTGATAGTTCTGATATAGCTTAAGAGATTTAATTCAAACGCCTGTTGCCACTGTTCGTCCGTAATCTGCTCAAATGACCCTGCAGGTGGCCCGCCAGCGTTGTTCACCAAAATATCTAATTGTCCATATGTATCTATTGCATGTTGAACGGCCTGCTTGATCTGGATAGGATCTGTTATATCCGTCTGGATAAAAGAAACCCGTCCGGCATCCATGCTACTAAGCTCCTTTTGAACACCACTCAATTTTTCTTCGTTTCTGCTGGCAAGAACAACATTGACTCCCTCTTGAACAAAAGATGCAGCAATAGCTTTTCCAAGCCCTTGACTTGAGGCCAAAACAAGTGCTGTTTTTCCTTTTAAATTTAATTCCATTTAAATACACGCCCTTTCCATCTTAATAGCTTTATTATAACGCTTACTTTTTAACTTGTAACGGCAGAAGGAATGGTTTCTATAAGAATTAAAAAACAGCCACATCCAATGGCTGTTTTCTGCAAAACTATAAACATTCCTGCTCAACAATCTCTATTAAGCTCTTCAGCTTGGCAACAGATGTGTCAAGACTCAAGGAATAGATCCGCTGTGTCCCCTTTTGTTCTATCTCCACCAATTTATTGTCTCGCAATATTTTCAAATGATGGGAAATAGCAGGCCTTGAAAGACGTGATGCATCCGCAATCTCTGTAACAGTCAATGCTTCTTTTTCTGCCAAAAGGAGAATGATATCCTGTCTTGCTTCATCCGCAAGCACTTGAAATAACGGGATGCAGTCCCTAAAGGTTTGAATCGCTTTTTCATTCATATGACAGTACTCCTTCATCGTCCAGTACAACTATTTTCTATTATAGCAGGATATCTTTCGAATTGGGACATGTTACTTTTTAAGGCAAAACCTCTACTCTAACGGAATCCTGTATTCTTTTTCTCTAAAAATATAATCATTGAAAATCTCTACAGCCTGTATCATTAAATGTGTGACATCAGATTTGACATTAACATTGATCATTTCTATCTCAGGGTTTTCTTCTTGGTCAAACCAATCATACCCGCTTCTATTATGAATATCCAATCGTTGCCCGTTTTCATCTGAAAAGACCCAAGAAAAGTTACGCACTTTGTGATTTTGCGTTCTATTCCCTGTGAGGAGGACCTTGGTAGTAAGTCCTTCCTTCCTGGTCACTGATAGCTTGTTAAGTGTATAACCATCCAGGTCAATGTTTAACGATTCATCAGTCGATTTTTCTATCGGGACCGTCATGGAATAGAACCCGGGTTCTTGATAATTCGCTGTCCTTATTTCAGCGGAATATTTACCACTTTCTGTTTCATTTCCTTTGACTTCCATATAGTTCTTATCCGTGTACAGCTTGGAGAAATCGATTTGAAACGGCGCTTTTTGCATGTAGTTATACATGGAGGGATACTCGATAGGAACCATGTATTCCTCCTCGTTGTTCACCAGCACTACCCCCGCAAAAACATTATGGTGACTCATTGAAAAATGAGAATCATATTTTTGATCCGTCTTCTTCAAGTTGGTTTCAATACGCTGGATTTCTTCTTCCTTCAATCTGACATCATATGTCAACCTGCTACCGTACTTCCCTTTTTCCAGACTAATAATCTCCACTTCTATTTTGTCATCAATGACTTCTACCTGATTCAGCTCCAAGACTTCTACATCTTCCACAACTTTTTCATAGTGGATAGGTACGACTATTTTCCAGTCCCCACCCCATCCTTTTACACGTTGAAAATGAAAATGCAAGTTGAATTCACCAGGTAAGCTTTCTTCGTTCAGAGCCTTTACATAAAGACTCCGATCATCTGAACTCTCCGGGATCTTACTACTAGACAACATCTCACCAATCAAGACTGGCTTGGCGGTTTCCATCGGATATGTATTACCTTCCTCATCCATGGCATGAACGGAAAAAAGATCATTCTCACCAAGATAATCTATATCTTTATTGTCACTAGAAACTTTGTAATGGACAAGCATTTGCAAGGGATCAACATCCACAGAAGTAATTTCGACTGAAATATCATTGCTTGTTGCCGTATAAGTTCCATCTGCCCACACATTATAAAAGCTGCCATGATTTAAATAGTTGGAAACCATCTTCGTCCACGGGGCAATGGTAGGAATGATCACAAATCCGATCAAAAGCAGAGCCACCATCCCTCCAACAACTCCAAGTTGATACTTCCATGAACGTATGCTGGTTGTTGGTTGTTCATACGGAGACAGTTGCTTGAGCACTTCTTCATTAAATCCCGCATCAAGCTTAGGCATTTGCAAAACGCGCCCTAACACTAGCTCTTCCCGTTCTATCACCTCGAGGATTTCCCTGCATGCTGGGCAGAATTCCAAATGGTCCTCCACCCTTGCTCTTTGTTGGTACAGGTCCCCGTTATGATATTGAATCAGTTCCTCTTTTTTGAGGCAACCAGCCTTTTGTTCGTGTTCTGACGTCTCCAGGACATTCATCCGCAACGACATTCTCGCAGAAAATAAGGAATTATGGTAATCTTCCATGCTCATGTCCAAAATATCTGCAGCTTGTCTGTCATCCAACTGTGTAGATAGATAGTTTACGAGCAGGGGGAGTCTTGTTTTCAAAGGCAAAGAAAGAATTGACTCTTTCACCTTCTCGTGATGTGGATGATTAAACAGCCCCTCCTCCTTGAAGGCGCCTTCCTCCGCCTCCGATTTCACTGGTACTCCTTCTAATTCCTTCAAGATTTCCCGACAAAACCAGACAGAAAAAAACTCCGTATCTTGATAAGTATTAAGCTTCCTATAAACATGAACAAAGCATTCTTGCGTCACTCTTTCGGCTTGCAATGAATCCCCGAACCACCATAAGGCGAGGCAATAGACCTTGTTTTTATACTTTTCGATAATCGGTTCAAAAGCCAGAGGGTTTCCTCCCAAGACAGCAATGATATTTCCCCTCACGTCCATCATTCCGATCCGCCTTCTGCTTTTTTCTCTTCTTTAAATAATGGATACTTTTCTCCCTCAAAGTCCGTGAACTGTGTAAATATGTTATCTGCTTTAATGACCAATGTTTCAGGAAAGGCAGCTTGTCCTTGTCCGTATCTTTGTCCTATGTCCACATGAAGCAATTTCTTTATTCCTTCCTTATCCCGCTCATCATAATGATACCACCCCTCAGATTGGACATATTCATCGTTTTCATCCATGAGGGTCCAGCCTATCTCGCCGCTTCGAGTATCACTTTTCCCATTGATAATCAGCTCATACTTGCTGACATCACCATAACGGTCCTTTGTTGCGACAATACTGTAATCTGTTAGTTCATAACCGTTGATATCGCCTTTCAACTCTGTACTTTCTGTTTCTTCAAGAGGAATTTCCAAAGAAAAGAATGCAGGTTCTTGGTAATAAGCTCCCATTATTTGTGCATAAAGCTCCTCCATTGGATTTTCTAGCTTCCCAGACACTTCATAATATTGATTATCCATATAATAATGGGAAAAGTGCATTTCAATCGGTTCATTTGAATCGTACATCTGCATGTTGTGAAAATAAATCGGCATTAAATAGTTTCCCTCTTTCGTTATGCCATTTAACCCAACCTGATGCCATAATTCAAACTCCTGCATTCTGTATTCCTGGTCGTGCTCTTTGAGTAGTGCCAGCAATTTATCCCTTTCTTCATCAGTACGTTTGATGTTATACCTGAATCTACTGACGTTTGTACTATAAGTAACATCCATAAATTCAATAATTATTTTATCCTCAATGTTTATTTCTTCATTCAATGCAACTGTCACTGAAGTATCTACTACCTTGTCATATCTTATTGGGATATCGAATTTCCATGATCCAAACTTTGATTGCAGTTTAGTTATGTTTATTTTAATGTCAAATTGGTCTGGCAGGCTCTCCTTATCGTTGATATGCACTAAAAAGAAAGGCCGGTACTCCCCTTCTTTCTCCAATACCTTCCGACCGCTACGAAGATACTCCGGTGCTGTCACTTGTATCGGGTGCTCCTTACCTGTTTCATCCACTATTTTAACGGGTGTATAAGAATAGAAATCAATATCTTCATTAGAAAAATAACTGGCTTCTTCTTCCCCTTCTTTTCTGACATCATAATAGATGTACATGTAGAGGGAGTCCATCTCCACACTTGTCACTTCAAATGTTAGCTCTTTATCTGTTGCCACATACGTGCCTTCCAACCAAACGTTATAGATCGTGCCATGTTCCATATAGGTACTCACCATGCCCGCAATTGGCTTCAAGCTAGGCAAAATAAATACACTGAATAGAAAAATGGCACCGAGAATCCCAAGGACACTAAGCTGATATTTCCAAGTGCGGTGCTTTGGCTTCTTTGGAGTAAAGGGGATAAGTTCGTTCAGTACTTTCTTGTTGAAAGATTCATCCAATTTAGGAAGCTCCAGGACAAAATCAAGGGAAGCTTCTTCCCTTTTAAGTCCTTCTAACACCCCCCGGCATTCAGGACAAAATTCCAGATGGTCTTTAATTTCAACTTGTTCCTTTTCTACAAGCTTACCGTCATAGAAATCGGTCAATTCAAGCATGCTATGGCACTCGCTTTTTTTCTGATAGCTTTCGATTAGAGTGAACTGGCGGATCTGTATCCACGATTCCTTGTATCTGCCTTCAAGATCCTCTAAACTTGTTTCCAATAGATTGGAAAGGTGCTCAGAAGAAAAATGGAGAACCCTTATGAGCAGAAACTCCAACTTGGCTTTCTCAGGCAGAGAATGGAGTGCTTCCTCCATTTTAATGTAATGGGGATTATGCATTGGCAGGTGGGTAGCAGTGGGGCCTCTTGATTCCCCTTGCTTCTGGAAAAGTGGTAGAAACTGTTCATACAACCACTCCGTAAAAAATGATGATTCTTCATATGTATCGAGCTTGTTATATGCATCCTTAAACCCCTGTTTCACTAAATCTTCAGCATCTTCCTCGTTGCGTGTAAGACGAAGAGCAACAGCATAAATCTTATCTTTGTAGCGATCTATAATCTGATCAAATTTATCCTTTTTACCGGCTACTATCTCTCTAATTATCAGACTCTCTTCATTCAAATCCTTTTTCACCCTTTTTATGAATCTATTGTATCTCTTTTCCACTATTATACCATTTAACATGGTATATTTTCAGAAAAATGAAAGTTTTCAATGTGACCTTCGAGATTAGAAAAGGCCAAAAAAAAGAAGCCACCCATGTTCAGTAGCTCCTTCTAGAAACGTCGTACCATATCACTTTTTAAGTAGATTTCCATTCTTTTCTCATCAATTGAAGCTCCCGTTCTTTCGTGCTTAGCTTCTTTTTTACTTCCAAACAATAATGTTAACATTCTATTCATCCTCCATCATTCCTTTGTTTCGTTCTCACTATTAGTATAGATTTTTGCGGTGATTTGGATAACAACCTGTAGAACGGTTTTGTTTCATTCTTTTACCTACAGTCATTTCCAGCTTTATACCGAAAGATACTAAGCCTTAAGGCGGAGATGAAAAAAACCATACAAAACCGCGTGGAAACTTTAGTTGTTTGGTTCATCGCCGCTGTTCCTTTCCGCAAATAGCTTCGCTTTCCACGGGGCGACCTTGAGCCTCCTCGGCGTTCGCCTGCGGGGTCTCAAGATTGTCGCTACTCCCCCGTAGGAGTCTACGCTATTTGCTCCAATCCACAGCTAGAAACCAGTTACATCTTTTAGATAGTTTTTAGTTTTTTTTGGGTGAATGATACTTCCTTATTGATTGCAGTGGAAGGCGCGCAGACTCCCGCGGGAGGAAGGGACAGGTAAGACCCCGCAACGGAGTGAGGAGGCTTACGGACCGCCCGCAGGAAAGCGAAGCGCCTGGAACGGAAATCAACCGGATTATAAACTTTCTTAGTTTTTAAAAAAGTCCACGAAAAAAAGAGATGCATCCGACTCATCTCTTTTTTCCTGGCATTAAGTTTGGGAAGTAGCCATTTTTCACAGGTAAGGGTTCAGGTTGACTGGTTGCATCTATTCATTATGAAAAAGGGGAGTAATTCATGACATGTTAGATTTGGCAACATCTTTGTTACGGCAAAGAAGTATATATCAACCTTACAACACCTATATTAGCTCTTGTTTATTAAGCTTGTTTAATGCCTATATTAATGTTCTGTAAATCTTTCCTTTTATAAAACTCTTACCGCCTTCACCGCTCTCGGTTTCCAGTATGTATTATAGGAAGCAAATGCGACACCAGTGTTCGTTGCAGCATGCAAAAGTGTGTTGGAGTCCATCACGATGGATACATGATTGATTACTCCGTCCCCTTCCGTATCGAAAAATACAAGGTCCCCTTTACGGATTTCACTTAGCGGTATTTCCTTTCCAACATTCCCTTGCTGAGCAGAGGTTCTTGGAAGATTGATGCCATTTTCAGCAAAAACTCTTACCGTATAGGAAGAACAGTCAAACGCGTCCGTTCTGTTGGTAGATGCTCCGTACAAATATTTTGCTCCTAAATACTTTTCCCCTGTTTTAATGATGGCATCGGCTTTTTCTTGCCAAGAAGAATTATCACCAACTGGAGCACTTGTTGCATTTCCTGGAATCGTTATTACTTGTCCAATCGAAATACGGTTAGCATCCTTGATAGCTGGGTTGGCATTTAATAATGCGCTCAATGTTACACCGTGTCTGCTTGCAACAGAAGAGAGGTTGTCCCCGCTTTTAATGGTGTAAGTCCCTGAAGCTGGAGCAGGATTACTAGGGATCGGCGCTGGTTGGGAAGGCTGACTTGGAGCGGATGGGGCTCCAGCAGCCACATTAACTTTTTGCCCGATAAAGATTCTGTTTACATCTGTAATGGACGGATTCAATTTCAGCAGATTAGCTAGTGTCGTTTGATGATTTCTAGCAATCACTGACAGAGAGTCTCCGGCTTTTATCGTATATGTAGATGTCGTCGGTTGGCTAGGGGCAGGTTGCGTTGTGCCCGATCCAGCCGCCTTCAAGGATAGCCTTTGACCAGGGAAGATAAGGTCATTTTTCAGGTTGTTCCACGTCTTGATATTGTTTACCGTCACCTGATGGTTACTCGCAATCTTCCATAGGGAGTCACCTGATTTTACGGTATAATCAGACGCATAAGCATGTCCAGAAAACATAAAAGAAGTTATAAGGGCACCTGCAATTACTTTCTTTTTCATGATTGTTCCATTCTCCTCATAATTTTACTTTTTTCTATGTATAAAATGATGGTAGCATATATTTTCCAACAATAAAATATAAATTTCTTCATCAACTCTTTTAAATCGACAAAAAGCTTGCAGATTCATCTTCTCTACAAGCTTTCCAGTGTCTAAATTCCTGCAGAACGTTGCAACCGCTTCGCAATCTCCATAAAATCCTCCTGAGATATGCCTGGTGCAAATTCCTCTGGCACGTTTTCTAAATCTGGCATTGGCCCTCCAGGCGGTGTCCCCTGTATCACCTCAAGCCTCCCACCATCTTCTGGATGACTACCTTTCCAGATCATTGCCACATCCTTGTAATCAGTAGCACTAAAGGTGTACAGCTTTCTATGCACTCCTTCTGCCTCAAATTTTCTGGTCGTTTCAAACGCTTTGTTTTCCAAACTAGGTATTGGGACAAGCTTGGTAATATCCACTCCTGTCGCTATTTCCAGCGCCTTGGCATACGCTATTACGTGAACGCCGCCGCGCACCAAAAGATACCCAATCATCTCCCTTGCCACAGGGTTGTCAGTCATTTGATATACCCGCATTTTATGGGTTCTGGCCCCGCACTCCAGGAAAAAGTTGTGAAGCAGGTCTAACACAAGGTTTCCACTGTTAAAGACATTATCACCCGTCCACGGCCTTCCCATAGAATCCCCCGGGAGTGCTGTCTGTCCATTCACGATATAATGATAGGTATTGCGCAAATCCTTTGTATCCCTTAGAGGGGTCGCATCAGGTGGAGCAGGGTATGTAACCCCCTCAAGCATCAGATTGATTGTCGTAGTGACCAACTCGACATGTCCAAGTTCCTCTGCTGTAATACTTGCGACCAGGTCAAAGAAAGGTTTCAGCTTCTTTTTATTTCGGAAGTTGAATGATTGAAACATATAGTTGTTCAGCGTGGACATTTCGCCAAACTTCCCTCCAAGCAATTCCTGTACAGCAGCCGCACCATTTGGGTCGGGGTTTTTCGGTTTAGGCAACGGTATCTGCAGTCGATTCATCCGTGTAAACATTTTTTCACCCTCCTCTAAAACTTACAGAAAGCTCTATTTACTTGTATGAGAGAAGGAAATTGTCCTATGACAGGAAGATGGCTTTTCGCGACCTTACCGGGCATTCGCCCATACACAATGGGTGTTTGTAACATAAGGTAGAGTATCAACTTCAGAAAGGGGAGAGGTTAAATGAGCAAAGGCGCTGAATGTGGTTCAGGCTTTACACTTTTTATCATCTTATTTATTCTTCTTATCATCATCGGAGCGGCTTATTTGTATTAAAAAGTAAATTCTTAACGTATCGCAGGGCATGCAAACCGCACCCTGCGTTTTTTCATTCTTTTCAAAGAATAAATTAACATAATTTAGGAGCAATAGGTCAAGCTATTGTTAGAGTAATGGCTGGAGGAGTTTATATGAAGTGGATAAAATCATCAGAAGTACATACATATAAAGGGCCAATCTATGAATAAATCCCTTGAACGACTATTATGGAGTATTGCCCTCCCAGGCTTTGGCCAATTACTCAACAAGAAATACATCAAGGGATTAGTGTTTATATTCCTGGAATTCCTTATTAATGTCCAAGCAAATTTTAATTCGATCATCATGTACAGTTTTAATGGGGACATTGAACGGGCATTCCTGGAGACGAACTATTTATGGCTTATGTTCTATCCATGTTTATATTTTTTTGCGATGTGGGATGCCTTTAAAGATGCTGGCGGAGGGAAAGCACCATATTCCTATCTTCCTTTTATAAGCTGTGCCTACCTTGTAACAGTAGGATTGATGCTATCTGGTAAAATAAAGCTTTTCGGAGTTCTGGTTGGACCTGTATGGATGCCTATGCTATTTGTCATTCCTGGGCTATTGCTCGGCTTTTCAGTAAGGGGAATAATCTTATATGTAGAGAATAGGAAAATTCGGGAGGATTGATTGTACATGGGGTATGTCCGTACAAGTGACAATGTGAAGATCTTCTATCGTTTGATCGGTTCCGGACCTAAGACCATTCTATTCATCCATCCACCAGGAATGGGACACGTCACATTTAAACAGCAACTGCCATTATCCTCCCATTACCGGCTTTTATTTTTGGACTTGCGCGGTAATGGTAACAGCGAAAGAAGCGATGCCCCCATCAGGTTTTCCCTTCTAGCGAGTGACATCTTTGAAGTGTGTCAGCAGTTGGCAATTGATAAGGTGATAGTTTGCGGCTATTCCAACGGTGCTTCCATCGCACTTGAAACCAGCTTGAACTTCCCGGATATAGTGGAAGGACTAATATTGATCGGTGCTTTTCCCAAAGTCAATTCTTTTCTTCTGTATAATGAGTTCCTCCTTGGAATTCTTGCATCACATTTTGATGGGTTGGGAATTATTGCGCGAACCATTGCCAGAGCGCATACCTATTCAAAAATATGGGAAGAGGAGCTAACTTCTTATATGATGAAAACAGATGCCAACACCCTACATCAATATTATACGGAAGGCCTAACCTATAACTGCACAGAAAGGCTCGCTGATATCACCGCACCAATGTTGCTCGTCTATGGCCAACGTGATTACTATGTTCACCATTACCATAAGGAATTTCTTTCCCGTCTTCCAAAAACCAAAGTCGTTTACATCACTGGCGCCAGACACCAAGTCCCAACAAAATTCCCAAACGAACTTAACGCAATTACCAAAGAATTCATCCAGAGTCTTGGGTAGTTCCCATTCCGCCATATTAAATAAAAGTGCCCTGACCGAAGCCAGAGCACTTTCATCTTCATTGGGAGTGTGATTACTTACTAGTAATGCCGGTATTTTTAACTTTCATGCCAGATGGAACACTCTCGTTAATGCAGTTGTGGGCGATTTTCATTCTGCTTAAAGTTGTTTTAAGGGTGTCATTTGCATCTTTTTCCCGCTCCAATTGGATATTGGTCATATCCACCATGGCACGAACCACATTTTCAAAGGCAATTCTCAACTTTTCGTCCTGGAGGGACTGTCCGTCCTTGACAATCATTTTGACTAGCTCGTTCGCATAGAGATTCATTTTCTCAACCGTTTCCACTTTAGCTTTCATCGCAAACTCCTCCTCCATTCGTCTCTTTAAATTTTATGAAAACCGGAAGTTCTACATGCCATACTGTTTTCTTTCACACTTTCCGTTCATCTCATCTTTTAATTATTCTATGATAATTGCTTAATTCCTTCCCCTCGACAAAACAAGCCTAAATCTACATCCTTTCGACCAAACATGCTCTGTCATAACAAGAAACTTTACGAACAACCTACAAAAATCAACAAGCAAAAAAGAAGTAATAAAAATGCATCTTTTCGATATACGAAGTTTTTCACAATAACACCTGCTTTTTACACAAAAGCTATTTTCTTACAGAGTTTTATCATCTATAATATAGGAAATCGTGCAGAGGGAGTGATAAAGATGAAACTCGTAGAACTTGCCGTAGAAAAGAAACGTAAACAAATGATACAGACTGCTTTCAAAACAGGATTAACCTCTGCCGAAACAGTGAGGCTGAGTCAAGAGCTCGATGAAATGTTGAATGTCTTTATTCCTCCACCTTCTGAAGAACCGAGCAAGAATAAAAAAGATCGTTGCATCAACTTTTAAATTGTGTATAATAATTTCAAATATATAGTTATTCATTGATGAAAAAGAGAGTAGTCCATAGATGGCAAATGCTAAGCGAATCAGGGACGGTGGAAGCCTGATGGAAGTCTTTGGACGAAGCGCACTTTAGAGATGAACGGATACGTCCTCCATACGGACGATAAGCGGCTTTCCTGAGAGGGAAGGCAATTAGAGTGGTACCGCGGGCATATGAAACCAAGCTCGTCTCTTCAATATAATTTGAAGAGGCGGGCTTTTTATTTTTGAATTGGGAGAACAGCCTTTATTATTTACATAAATTTTAATAGGAGATGATTCATTTGAAACTGCTTAACATCGCAGCAGAAACCCTTCACCAAGCCATTCCCGAACTAAATTTAACCAACATAACAAACCTACTAGAAAAACCGAAACATGCTCACCATGGAGACCTAGCATTTCCATGCTTTGAGCTGGCAAAACAAAAAAGAAAAGCGCCAACCCTCATTGCTTCTGAGCTTTCGTCCATCCTAAAAAGTCCTTTGGTGGAAAAGACGGAGGCTGTCGGCCCATATGTTAATTTCTTTTTCAAAAAAGATAAAATTCAATTAAAAATTGTCCAAAAAATAGTAGAGGAAAAAGATCAATATGGCAGCATTGATATCGGCAAAGGAGAGAACGTAGTATTGGACCTCTCCTCCCCTAACATCGCAAAACCTTTCTCCATGGGGCATCTGCGATCTACGGTGATAGGAAACTCCATCGCAAACATTTTGGAGAAGTGCGGATATAACACAGTGCGTATCAACTACCTTGGAGATTGGGGGACTCAATTCGGAAAATTGATTGCCGCCTATCTGAAATGGGGACAGGAAGAAAGGGTACGGAACAATCCCATTCCTGAACTCCTGAAGCTATACGTGAAATTCCATGAAGAGGCTGCCAATGATCCTTCCTTAAATGATGAAGGCCGCCAATGGTTCAAGCAGCTTGAGGATGGCAATGAGCAGGCGATAAGTCTGTGGAAATGGTTCAGGGAGGAATCCTTGAAGGAATTTGAAAAAATCTATCAACTTCTTGGAGTTACATTTGATTCCAATAATGGTGAGGCTTTCTATAACGATAAAATGGAGGCAGTAGTCGACCTGCTGGAGCAGAAAAGGCTGCTCGTTCAATCCGACGGCGCAGAGGTTGTCGAACTTGAGGAAAACTCCTCCCTCCCACCTTGTCTTATAAAAAAATCGGACGGTGCTACACTATATGCAACCCGTGATCTTGCAGCCGCTTTATACAGAAAACAGGAGTATAAGTTCTCAAAGGCGCTTTATATAGTAGGACAGGAGCAGACGATCCATTTTCAGCAAGTAAAAGCGGTGTTGAAAAAAGCTGGATTTGCGTGGGCAGAAGAAATGCACCATGTGCCTTTCGGACTTCTTCTGAAAGATGGGAAAAAAATGTCCACAAGAAAAGGGAAAGTCGTATTACTCGAGGAGGTTATCAAGGAAGCCATCCAGCTCGCTGAGAAAAACATTCAAAGCAAAAATCCCAACCTTTCTGATCAAGAAGAAATCGCACGACAGGTGGGAGTCGGCGCAATCATTTTTCATGACCTGAAAAATTACCGGATGAATTCAGTGGAGTTCTCTTTAGAGGGGATGTTGAAATTTGAAGGAGAAACAGGCCCTTACGTCCAGTACACCTATGCCCGTGCGAACTCCATCCTGAAGAAAGGCAACTGGACACCAGAAATAATCGAGGATGGTTTAAAGGACTCTTACTCATGGGAATTAACCAAGCTTCTGCAAGAATTCCCAGCCATGATTGAAAAGGCACACGAGGATTTTGATCCATCTATACTGGCAAAGCATATCGTAGACGTCTGCCAAAGCTTTAACAGCTGGTACGGACAGGTGAAGTTTTTGACTGAAGACGATGAGAAAGCTGCAAGACTCGCTCTTGTGGCAGCAACGACCATCACCATAAAGGAATCTCTTCGTTTACTTGGAATACAAGCCCCTCAAGAAATGTAGAGTAAATAGGTATTAAGCACATGAAACCTCCATCCCCCTCATATATTGAAGTATTAATACTATTGGGGGGATGCCTATGAAATGGCTTGTGCTTATTCATATTTTGGTTGCAATCGTCGGAATTGGTCCCACTTTTTTCGGAACTATCCTGCTGAGGAAACATCAGACCATTTCGGATTTGCGTCACAATGTCCTGCTTCAACACAAGCTAGACTATTTCCCGAAGATTGGCGGAACACTTGCGGTCATAACCGGGATTCTACTCGTACTCTTCGGCAGCTATGGTTCCATTCTCCAAGTATGGCTTTTCGGCTCCCTTGTCCTTTACCTTGGTATCCAAGTCATTGTGATCGGCTTCATCTCACCTGGCCTCAGTGAGCTTCAACGGTGGCTATTACATCCTGACAACCGTGCATCCACCCAACTGCCACCCACACAGACAATCGCTCTCCACAAAGTAAGCAATCTATACTGGCTGACCATTCTTTTAGGCTTGATTATTTTTATCCTGATGATCATCAAACCATCTTGATCTATAGGTCATCTCCTTTGCAGCATCATGTTCGAACAGAAAGTAGGCGGAGGTGTTGGCCTATATTGATTAAGACAAATTTCAGCGTTACCAACTCAGCGTAATAATCCCCACGCACTTTTCCTTTTCCCCTCCAAAAAAGACGCCGCATATAATCAGGCGCCTCCTACTCCCATCTCCCCACTTCTTCTTTTCCGGTAAAATGCTTCTCTCCCCATATAGCTGTTAAACAGCAGTTCCATCTTTTCCAAATCCACTTGCGACACGATTGGATCGCGCTCATCCCAATAAACATAGGAAATGAAATAGTATTTCTTTATCGGGGAAAAGAGCACCTTCGAATGAGGAAACTTATCAAAAAAACCTAGTATTTGCCCTTTTTTCATATAAGATATATTCACTAATTCCATCCCGATCACCTACTTTACTGATAGCTTCATATCAAGGACAAATGGGGCTTTTCTCTTCTATACCACCCATGCTTAGGACTTACACTAAACCAGGAAATATCTCCTCAGCTTTGTGTTCCCTGAAAAGGAAATAAACTCTGAATTTAATAGTCTCCTTAAAGTGGTAGGGCTCTTCACTCCTATGAACTCTCCGAACTCAGAGATGGAAATGGTTGAGTTTAAAAGCAAACTAAAATCCTTCAAAGTTTCTATATGAGCTATCTTAGAACGAAATTTGCAATTGGGGCATTCCCATTGTCCTTTATTTAGCTTCATTCCTAGTTGATTGCAACTCAAACAATGAACTCCACTTAGAATTTCATTAGACGTAACACCATATTTATCAAGGGTGTTTGTATTCCTAAAGGGTTCATTTCCACTTAATAATACCTTAACGACTTTTTTCAAATCTTTCTTATTTAATTTTTCACGAGGATATTTGTTATACAAGTCTTTTATTCTTCTTGCTAAAGCGCTGCTTCTTGTTACGTATTTTTCCACCGTATTTTGATGAGATTTCACTGTGAGTTTTGTCTTCTTATTTGTCATTACTACAAGACTTTCACATGGGAGGTATGGTTGCTTTGTTGCCTTTATCCACTCACCAAGTTGAGCACTTTGTCTAAGCACCTGTTCAATAGGATCATCCCATATAAGTTCTTCTTCCAGGCCATCTTTCATAATTTTTTGTATCATCTGTTGAAATGCGGGATCGAATACTACTGTACCGGAATGGTTTTTGACTTCTAGGATTAGAATAAAAGATGGGAAAAGTAGGAGGGTGTCAATCTGGAAGTAATGGTTCTTGAATGGGAGTCTAATATCATGAAACACATAGAAATCTTCGTCTATTCCAGTCAATAAATCAAGAAAATAATCTATTGACTCTTCCCCTTTATACCCTGATAGATACCCTGCCAAATCTTTTTTTACTTGGGCACGCTTGGGGTTATTGGGATGCAATCTTCTATCTAATGCAGTTAGTACTTGAATAACTTGTGACAGTTGTCTTTCCTTTTTAACAATCAAATATTTCACATCCTTTTTAGAATTGGTACCTAGATAGTATTTGCTTTATCTTGTCGATTTTCCTGCTATATTTGTAAAATCGTATTTTGCTATTGGTGATTGAACAATTTGATAGCTTTTGCGTTTCCTTTAGGTAATAGCACTTGACCTTTACTGAATTTCAGTTGTTTTCCCCTTATTATATAACCGGTATCTTCAGAATTAGTAGATTGCCTTCCCATCCCCCCACTAAGATCGTTTTTCTCGTCACCATAAGGGCTTATTCCAACCGATTAGGAAGGTAATCCCCCCATACATCAAAGCAATCCCCCCATCTAAAAAATAATCCCCCCAAGAAAAAGGATATTCCCACCACACGAACGAGGAATTCACCCACAAAACCCAAGAATCCCCCCACAAAAGGAAGTTTTCCCCCCACTACTCTCAACCTAGAGTTTATTATTCGATCATACCCCACACCAAATACTATATTACCTATTTTCAACTACCCAATGCCCCAAATAAAAAACCGACCACCCCAAACAAGGGTAGCCGGCCACAACTCCAAACACTCCAAACATCCTAACACCCATCACTCCATCAAGCAGCAATATCCCGCTTCACAAACGTCCAAAAGCTCACCACATGAAGCAATACAAAATACACAAGGAACATCACAACCGAAAACCAGAACGTTACCCCACCTACAACAGGCATTCCATCAAGGAACGTCTGGAAATGGATATTGGCGAATGGGGAAAACTTAGCCCATTCGAATTTCATTCCAATCAGAGACGTAATCTGTGTTCCAGTGAAAAGCAAGAACAATGAAATCCCAATTGCCAATGAGTTATTTCTGAATACACTCGAGATCATGAAAGCGATGGTAGCAAACATGATGATCCCCAATCCGTGCAGGCTAAGCTTCAGCAGCAAATACAGCATCGGATGAATCTCGGATACCTTACCTCCCATATACAACAGAGAAGGTGCATGATCAAATCCGAAAGCGATGGCACCTGTCACAAATGAGGTGACAAACAATATCGTCATAAAGATGACCATAAATACAAGTACACTTAAATATTTTGCCACTAATATTTTACTCCTGCTAATAGGTCGTATCATTAAAAGCTTGATGGTTCCCCATGTAAACTCGCTGGCAATCATTCCACCAGCAATGATGACAACAAAAAGAGTTATTACACTTGTTAATCCAAGGTTTTCATCCATATATGTCCATACGGAATTTCCCTTCGAAGGTTCTAGGTCATTCGCCAGACGGTGCTCATTAATAGCTAGCTGTCGCTCGAGATATCCTGTTGGACCGGATTCTTCCTGGATAGTCATTTGAAGGTATTCGTTTTCCTGCTCCAAGCTTTCGCGCCAGCCCAACTGCTGAACTTCTCCTTCACTTCTGGCATCGTCCAGCATCGTCCCCATCATGATGGTAAATACAACCCCAACAATAGACAATAACATTAATATCGCGCTCATCACATAGAAGCTTGGCCTTCTAAACCATTTGATAAGTTCATTTTGAATTAAATTTTTCATGATCATGCACCTCGTTCCTGTGACGTTTTTTCCAGGAACTTATCTTCCAAGGTTTTTGTCACTTCTTTTACTTCAAATACTGCTATATCTCGTTCAATCAATCTCTTTATCAGTAAAGGTACACCTTCACGTTCCATTTCCACTTGCAAAACTCCACCTGTTAAGTTATGTGGCAATTCCATCTCACTCATTACTGTCATCGCCTCTTCAACTGGTTCACACTCCAATTGATAAAGTGTCTTCCCGCCATCCTGAATGAAGTCTCTGATACTTTGGATATCAATCAGTTCACCCTGTTGTATGATTCCAACCCGGTCACACATCAGCTCCATTTCGGATAACAAATGACTGGAGACAACAATAGCCATGCCCTCCTCCCTTGCCAGGCTTCTCAAGTAATCGCGAATCTCGCGGATACCTGCCGGGTCCAATCCGTTCGTCGGCTCGTCAAGAATTAGTACTTTCGGTTTATGTAGCAAGGCCTGCGCAATCCCCAACCGCTGCCTCATCCCCAAGGAATAGGTCTTTACCTTTTCTCGGATACGACCAGTCAGACCGACAAGTTCAATCACTTCATCCAGGCGCTCCGCGGTTACCCCCGGCATCATTCGGGCATATTGCATCAGATTCTGATAGCCTGTGAGAAATTTATACATTTCCGGGTTCTCGACGATAGCACCAACTTGGCGAACTGCCTTTTCATAATCGGTCTTGATGCTGGCACCGTCGATGTGAATATCACCTGAAGTAATACTCATCAACCCAACCATCATCCTAATAGTCGTCGTTTTACCGGCACCGTTTGGTCCAAGGAAACCAAACACTTCTCCTTTATACACTTCAAAAGATACATCCTTAATGATTTCCTTACTCCCAATCTCTTTACATACATTTGTAAGCTTTACTGCCACTTCACTCATGATTCGTCACTCCCTTTATACCTCTATTTTTTTCACATTTTTTACTGAGAGGAAAAACACCAATACACTTACCGCTAGAAATACTGCAAACAGCCCAAAGGAAAACTCCGACAATCTAACTCCCATCGAAATTTCCTGATACCCATTACTCGTTTCATTTGTAACTAAAGTCCCGAAAGATACAGAAGGAAAACTGCCAACATCCTTCAGTCGATCATATAAGGTACTAAGCATGAAACCTTTATGTATCACAAAAATAAAGTACGCAATAAATCCGCTAAAAGCGATGCGCACATATTCAAAGCTCTTCCCTTTTGCAGCAGCAATTTGGGACCAGAAAAAAATGGCCCAAATCGCGAGATACATACCTACACCTATAATTGTACCTATTAATGCCAAGCCCTCAAAAATTTCCTTGCCTTGAAAAAAGGGCTGGCCACTGATGAAACAGGAAATGGCATACAGTACGATGGCAAAAGTTATGGAAAGCAGACAGTTGAACAGCGAGATTACTAATTTACTAGAAAGCAGAGAACGAGCAGGGTTGGGATTATATAACCACATCTTTAATTTTTGCTCTTTTACAAGATTCATAACCATATCGGTTCCCATGTAGAAAATATGGATGCTTATTAAAGTCAGCCCAATAGCTATGGAAATTTCCGGCTCATCTATACTTAACGATAACCCCAAACCTAACATCCAGAGTGCTAGAATAAAAAGATAATTTTGCAGTTGCGCCTTCATCGAAAGCTTCCAATCTTTTAATAACAGCCCCGTGTAATAACCCATTCTTTCTCCCCCCTTACTCCTGTAAATTTGCAATCATCCAGTCTTTAACCGACAGTCCATCCGATTCCCTAATATGTTCTACGTTTTGATTGGCCATAAAGTTTCCATTTTTTATTAACACCACTTCATCGAGCAGTGATTCAATTTCATCTATTTCATGGGTGGCAATAATAATCGTCTGATTACCGAAATCGAGGAAGGTTAGAAGCCCTTTTACAATGGAATCTCTCACCATGGGGTCCAATCCTGAAAACGGCTCATCCAACAGAATGTAATCCGCTTGCCTAGACAGTGCCAGAACAAGCTTCAATCTGCCTCTGTTACCTTTGGACAACGCTTTTATCTTTTTGGATGGCTCAAGTTTCATGAACACCAAAAGCTCTTCCGCCTTCTCTTTGTTGAAATCCCCGAATTGAGAGGCGTAGAATTTGACCATGTCCTCTACTGAGAAAGCATCATAAAATACGTCAAGTTCCGTCATATAGGCTACCTTTCTTGCAATCTTACGGCTGGCTATTTCCCCATCCACCGTCACCCTACCTTTATCAGGTCTTACCAAACCGGCAATCATCTTCAGACTGGTAGACTTTCCGCTGCCATTTGGACCGAGCAAACCAATGATTTTTCCTTTTTCAAAAGACAGGTCCCCATCCTTCACCGCAATATCTTTGCCGTATTTTTTACTAACCTGTTCAAATTTGATCATTTCTGATTCTCCCCCTCCTCCAAAAATCTTTCCACACTTTCAACAATTTCCCTTTCTGATGCACCGATCTCCCTCATACTCTGGACAAAGCTTTCAACAACTTTCGTTTCCATGGCTTTTTTCAAATGCAAAAGCATTCCCTCATTTTCCGTAACAAATGTCCCTTGCCCTCTTTTGGTTTCCACGATTTCCATCCTCTCCATTTCACTGTATGTTCGTTGAATGGTATTTGGATTTACACCTGACTGAATGGCCATTTCCCTAACGGAAGGAAGTTTATCTCCAGGCTTTAACAAACCTCGAACGATTTCTTTACTTAAACGATCAATTATCTGCAGATATATCGGTTTATCTGCATCGTATTTTGCTGTCATTTTACTTCCACCGCCTTATTTAAGAGCCAACTTGTTAAGAAAAAAATCCCAGTTATTTTCAATGTAGAGAAAAGCAAACCTACCCATGAAATCTTTTCTCCGCCAGAACTGATCCAAAGGCCATCTTCTCCTATATGGACGTTCATGAATTTTGTCATTTCAATTGGAACAGGTAAAACCGACTGCAATCCTCCCAACAATTGTTCTTCTATAAATAGAAGCAAAAGGAAGCTGACAATGATAAATAACGTGAAAAGAACTACTTTAAACTTGGCTAAATAATAGAACTTCCCCATTGAATGGTAAATCGCCCAATAAAACGTATAGAACATCGCGAGTTCTAAGCCGCTAACTGTTATTAGGACACTCATTTGAAAAATAGATCCTGTCGTTAAGAGGTTTACCGTTGTTCCTCCCGGATCAAAGAAAATTACTGTTATCCCTAACAACAGAAACGCTGTACATAAACTAGTGATTTGAAGCCATATTCCTGTTAGAAGTTTGCTCCCTAAAATCTGGGATGTGGAACGTGGATTATGTAGCCACATTTGCGACTTTTCCTCCAAGCTCAGTCCTGATCCAACAATCATCGTGATATATATTACATGGATACCGACAATTATGGATGTCGCAATATACAAAAGTTCATGGTTCTTCGTAAACAAACTCCCCCCCAATACAACTGCCCAAATAAAGAGCTTGAAACATATTAGAAGTATAAAAGTGTTTTTGGATAGCAACCATTCTTTTCTCATCAATCCTTTAAAAGCATTCGTTTCCATTAAAACTCCCCTCTCTGTTTTAGTGTTCTAGTTAGATAGTACACTAAGACAAATTGAAACGTCAATCACTTTTTCCAATTTAGTTACAAGAGGTAGTTTCCCGAAGTTATGCTAAACATCCAGATTATTATTCCGATAAAATAAATACCCTCTCATCATAAATGTGGTAAAATGACACTGGTGTACATAAAATTAGTTTTTTTTACAAATTTCTACTTAATTACTTATTATTTGTTAGAATATTTTGTATAATATACTTACAAATTTCTTCATGTGTGTAGGAGTGAAGTGATGGATACAAGAGCGAGAAGAATTGTACGCAATAACAAAAAAAGTCAGTTTCATTTTTTAATTGTTTTAAAGGATTTTATCGGTTCTTTTGTTCTTCATGCAATTTCACTAGTCATTGTAGCCGCATTTTTAATCTGGGTTTTGAATCAGGTTTAAGTTGCAGATGTTAAACAGACAAACCAAAAAAACGAGAAGGATCGAAAATCTGATCCTTCTCGTTTTTTATGTGTAGAGCCTATCTCTTCTTATGAAGGGGGACAACATTTCTTGTTTCCCATTTTGCTTCCAACTCTATAATACGATCTTCCAATTTTCTGTTGGTTGCATGCAGACGATAGAAAATTGGGATATAAATGATTATGATAAAGCCTACCGCTGATAAGAAAGATGTCATACCAATCCCTCACTTTAATAAACTCATTTTTTCTTCTCTGCTACATGTTGTTGTTTTGATTTTTTATAACGGACTTTTGTTGCTGCATAAAACACCCCTGCAGATCCAAATACCAAAACAATTAGCACCTGGCTCCATCTTGTATGCAGGATACCCATCATCGCACTGAGCATATAGGCGATAAGTATTGGTATCAAAACTGTGTATAAAGAGAGGATGAATCGGAATTTTTCATCCACTTCATAGATAGTGCCACACCCTTCACACTTGATGGGGCGGTACCCGAAAAAAACGGATTTTAATCTTGTTTTATATGTTACTTTCTCTTTGCAGTTTGGACATTGCTGAAATGACATGTGTTAATCTCCTTTTTCCTTGCTCTGAAAAGATCAATCAGTAAACTTTTTGTTTCAATTTTCCTATAATTTAATCATATCAAATACGATGTCAAAGGAATAGAAAAAACGTGAAAAAAGAATCCACATTAAGCTTTATCTGCTTCTGGATTCTTATTAGTAATTATTAAGTAGTTGGTTATTATTGGCTTGGCATGGAACCAGACATTACTTTTACAAAATCGTCTGTGAAAGATTGATAGTCCACTTCCAGTGCAATCGTAATCTTATTCCCTTCTTCATCCGGTTTTGGACGAAAATCAGCAATGCTGACCCCACGAAGATTCCCCTCATCCAATCCTACGGTCACTACTTTTTCGACATATTTGAATGCTTGAGGGGTCGTCACAGCAAACAAGGTCATCACATCATGCAAGGGGCTGCCTTCGATACCTGGAACAAGCTTTTGGTAAGCTTCAAAATAATAGTCAAAAATTTCTTTGACAAGCTCTTGAAATGGGTTGTTTTGCCCTGTTGTTATCTCGTCAATCATTTCGGGTGTGATAATAGCTTCATTGGTGACATTTAATGGATACAATACCCCTTGCTTCGCCTTTTCCATCACGATACCTGCAGCGATGGGGTCGCCATAAAAGTTAGCTTCTGCTCCTGCCGTAACATTTCCGGGAGTTAGAAATCCACCACCCATCAAATAGAAACCCTTAACCGTATTCATCGTCTCCTCCCCAGCAAGATTAAAGGAGATGGCAAGGGATGTGGATCGCCCTACATCCACAATAATCAACTCTTCCCCATATTTTTCAATCACCTTAAAGATTGCGTCAAAGTTTAAAAGTTCCCCTTTTATGGTCGATGGAGGCTTTATTGGTCCAAGCCCCTGTTCTCCATGTATTTCTGGATAATAAGGAGTAAACTCCCCTGAAAGCGGGGTTTTGGCTCCACCAATCAAAATTACATCGTTTCTATCCGCGAGGTCCAGCAGATAGGCAACATTTTGGGTTGCTTGTTCCTGATCGACGTTACCATAGCTTGTCACCACACCAACCAATTCAATTTCAGGATTTAAAAGAGCATAGATGATTGCTAATGAATCATCTATTCCGGGGTCGCAGTATAATAAAACCTTCTGAGGCATTCGATTACCCCTTTCCTGAGTATGTTATTTCATTATATTCCCGGACTTTGGCAACTTTCCTATTCTGTAATTCCCGTACTTACTATTCTTACTTCTGCATTCACCTCAATTTTCACAGTTGGGTATATTTGCTCCTCCCACTTTTTGAAATCAAATCCCCTTTTTCTTGATTTGACTTCAAATCCGAAACCTACTGGATCAACCCCTCGTGCTTGAAACTCTTTAATCATGGATTCGGATTCCTTCACGATTTTTTCTTCAAAAAGTTTTTGGAATTCTTTTAACTTTTTTGGCGTCACTTTATTGCCGGTAAACTCTCTTAATGCGCCGTCCACCCTTATATTAATAGTGATGGAGGGAATATCATTTTCCCATTTCACTTTTAACTTCTTCTCAGTATTGATGCTTCGCAAAGAAACATACTCTTCCTTATCAGGCTCTTTTAACGCAAACGACCCTTGGGAATATTTATCAACCAACGTTTTAAAGTAAAAAAGTCTTTCATTTGGGATCGACATTTCATATTTGTCACCTTTTAACACGACAACACCGATGATTTCTGCTTTATCTTCTGTTTTCTTTAATAGTGGCAGACTTGGATCTTTTCCTTCCTGGAAGTAATCGGAAAGGAAAATATGCATATTGGTCTTGGGTACATCCCTTCTGTCGATATTGTGCTTCACCAGATTGAATAGGTGATCCCCCGTCCCTCTTGTACCTAAATCTTGGTTCAGAAGTTCCCGAACCTCTCCATCAACAATTGCCAGGTAAAGCCCTGTTCCAATGCTTGCATCACGCTGAAGCCCGTCCACCAACTTGATGATTCCTTTTTTTGCCAGTTTCATATCGAACATCACAAGTTCCAAACTTCCATTCACAATAGGGGAGGAAGATTCTTTTTGGGCACTGCGAAGTATATCCTTATTAAGATTAGAAATAGCTGAGAAGGTTTCATTTACGATCGTTTTATCGGCCTGGTAGATAGGAACAAGAAACGTTCCCATTATTTCCTCTCCGTTTTCTTCGACAAGATCGAACCCCTCAACCGTCTCGATATTGATGTCATCCACAATCTCTTTTTCCAAGCACCCAGATAGCAGTAAGGAACAAACGAAAAACAGAAAGATTTTATGATGTGGCATTTTCCTTCTTCCCCCTTTTCCAGTGCGCAAACGATACAATTAAAAACAGTAAGGGGATGTAGACATATCCCATGTAAAATCCGACTATCCCCATATATGAGTTCAGGTCATTTATCAACTTACGGTCTTCAAACTGTAACATTAAGAAGAATGTAATTACTGTGATGACCATCAATGCAGTCCTATGCCGGATTTTCGTCAATCTTTTTGCCAATCTGCTTGAACACCATAGAAAGATACAGACATTTGGCAGAATAATTAAACACCAGTTGGCAATACCTATATACTCTACTCGCTCAACAAAAGGTAACTCGATAATTTTCCATATTGATAATGTGGCCCAAATATTCTTTTGCAGTTTCCCTTCACTAAAGTATGAGAAGGTGACCAGTGCAAAAAAGAAGTAAACAAATGAGGTCATGAATATGCCAAGGTGGGCCCACTTTTTCGATTGCTCCGGTTTTTTCAAGAAAGGATAGAAAATCAAGAGCGTTTCAAACCCAAGCATACTTAACGTCATATCCTTTCCAGAGAGGATGATGTCTTTGATGGAATGATCAAACACTGGAAGCAGGTTTCGGAAGTTGGCGTATTCCAGCGGGATGATCATAGTCAAAAGTAGATAGGATGGAAGCATCACTCCTAAAAAAGCTATTCCTGTGATGACCCTAAAACCGCCGGTGATTATATAAACGACAAGCAAAAGAAATATGGATGTGAATAACCATGTATGGAGATCTGGAAATAACCAAACTTGAACTACTTCGATATATGTCCGTAGCACTGTCACTGTGGTAAAAATAAAATAGATAATAAAAAACAAAGTGAATAGTTTTCCAATCCACTTCCCGAAAGCCATACGATGGGCACTGGCTAGGTCACCACCACTTTTTTCACAAATCTTGTATATCATATAAACCACAACATGAGTGAAAAGACCAAAAAGGATGATGCCCAACCACGCATCGTAGCCGGCAGACATTGCAATTACCCTCTGAAAACCAAGGGCACCTACTCCAAATTGAGTACTATGTATTAAGAAAAACACTAAAAACGGGGAAACTTGGAATTGTTTCGGGATTTTCTGCAATGTCTTACCTCCTTTCAGGGACCACTATTCATCAATATCTTTTTTCCGCTTTGCCTTTATTCTTGTTCCTCTTTGCGGATTCTTCGTCCGCAGTTGCTCCGGTCTTTGGCCTTGCATGGAGAATGGCAGCCTTAACAGGGCATCCTTCATGTCTTTAACCCTTGGAGGATAAATCGGCTCCAAGTATGGTCTTCCAAGGGAGGTCAATCTCAATAAGTGAGCGGCTAATATACAAAAACAGAACACAATCCCTAACAGCCCCCATAGCTCTGCAAACAATAGAAACGGAAACCTTAAGAGACGGATCGTATTACCCATTTTATAAACAGGGGTTGTAAAGGACGCCAAAGCAGCCAATGCAACGATGATCAAAAGTACATTACTGGTAAGTCCGGCTTCAACAGAAGCCGTCCCAATAACGATTCCTCCTACGATACCAATTGTCTGACCTACCTTCGTGGGAAGTCGCGCCCCTGCTTCCCTTAGAAGTTCTATTGTCAATTCCAGAAAGATTGCCTCCATTATAGGCGGCAATGGTACCTCTCGCCTTGAGGCTATCAATGTGCTTAACAAGTCCTTTGGGATCAATTCATAATGATAACTTAGTACCGCTACATAAACAGGCGTTACTAAAATGGAGAATGCTACCCCGAAAAGACGGATAAGTCGAAAAAATGATGCTAGCCAATAACTCAAGTAATAATCTTCAAAAGAAGAGAAAAATTCCACTAATGTGGTCGGCCCTATAAGTCCATGGGGAGAGCCGTCCACCAGGATTACTACCTTCCCCTCAGTGAGTGCGGACGAGATCCGGTCGGGTCTTTCTGTATCTAGCAACAGGGGGAAGATAGTGTTACCATTATCCGATATTAATTGAGTGACATAGGAGCTGTCATTGATATGATCAAATTGTACATCTTCAAGTCTTTCCATCACGGTTTGTACATTCTCTTCATTGACTATGCCGTCCATGTACATCACAGCGATTCTTGTTCTAGAAATCGATCCCAACGTTTTTTGATCAATCGTAAGCATCGGGGTGCTTAACCTGCGTCGCACAAGGTTTATATTTGAATCTAAATTTTCAACAAATGATTCCTTAGGTCCTATTACACTGAATTCCACTTCCGGTAAGGAAACGGAACGAGTCTGGACAAATTCTGAACGGACTAAAAGCCCTTTCTTGTCCTTTTCTCCAATCTGTACAAAAATGAAGCCTGTCAACAGCTTTTCCCTGATTTCTTTAGGATCCGAACTTATTGTCACCACTTCGATAGGCAAAATGTTTTTTAATTCCTTCAGATTAGACCACGGTCTAGTAGAGATGCTGTGAAGGATATCACGATGTAAGAAGTCCGTATCTATAAGTGTGTAGTAGTAGTTTATCCACACCTGTCTACTGCCATCATCTGTATAATCGGAGAATCGGAGAAAGTCCACAGACTTTTCCATTTGAAGGAGCAATTCCGTTACCGTCATATCCTCCACTTTATTCGAGGACGATTTGGAACCGGATGTAAACAGCTTCTTTAAAATGTTTATCACTATGCTTCCCTCCCCTCATTCTAAAAATGAACCCTCAGAAATTCTTCTCTTATTTTTCCTATAATATTGGTTAATATACCTTCTCTTCCAAGACATGGCTGAATAGAACCTAAGAAAAACCGGGCAGAAACCGCCCGGTACTTTTAAAGCTTTTAGTTGTTTGGTTAATTCACCGCTGTTCCTTTCCGCAAATGGCTGCGCTTTCCGCGGGGCGACCTTGAGCCTCCTCGTAACACTTGCGGGTCTCAAGATTGTCGCTTCTCCCCCGCTGGAGTCTTCGCCATTTGCTCCAATCCACCGCTAGAAATTGCGTAAACGAAAAGTTAATGCAGCTAGCTTAATTGCTATTCGTTAACCTTTAGATGAATGAAGTCATCTTGTTGATTGGAGTGGAAGGCGCGTAGACGCCAGCGGGAGGAAGGGACAGGTGAGACCCCGCAAAGGAGTGAGGAGGCTCACGGACCGCCCGCAGGCAAGCGAAGCGCCTGGAACGAAAATCAACAGAATTATATACTTTCTTATTCCTATAAAAAAAAGAGCCCTATTAGGACTCTTACTTTTGTGATCGTCTGATTATCTCCACTACATCAAAAATACGAATATGGTAAATATTCTTATCCATATCCTTTATGGTAAGTTTGTTCGCCTTATAGCGGAAGGATTGAATCCTACCGGTAATCTGGATCACATCACCTTCAAACCAGATGGACATTTTAAACACTTCTTTTGCCATATACATATGGCGCAACAATTTCTTTATATATTGAATATCCGGAATATTTTCCGGATACAATAAAAACCCTTGAACCGTCCGATCAGCGTCATTTTTCCATAGATACATGGATTGATTCGCTAATTTATCCTCTTTTTTATGTTCCATGGCAATTACCCCTTTTTATCATTATCGTCGATACTTCTTTACAGGTAACTTCCATACTCTTCAAAATCTATAGGTTTATCTTCCATACGGCTATACTATCTCATAGTTTATGCCTCGTATTCTTACATGTCAACCTATGAAGAGTCTACTATATTTATCTTACCGGGAATAAAGAAGAGCTAGCTTTTCGTCAGGAACGACAAATGGTATCAACTTTTGAAGAAGTTTTATCCCAATATACTCCCATGATACATCATATCATTAAATCATTGAATATCTACAAAGATAAAGATCGTTATTTTCATGAAGCCACCATCATACTTTGGGAGACCATGCTTACACAAGACCACCAAAAAGGATCGTTTACTTCTTATGCTTATTCATCCATCAGGGGAAAATTGCTTAACCACCTAAAAAAAGAAGTGCAATGGGAAGCAACTCATGCTTTTGTTGAACATATACCTGAGCAACCATTTGAACCCTCCCTCTCTGATATAGAAGGTTTGGAAAAATACACACAACACCTCACCGACAGACAGAAAGTATGGCTCATTGAATATATAGGGAAAGGAAAAAGGCTAGAGGACATTGCAAGAGAAGAGGGAGTTTCGATTAGTGCCGTAAAGTCTTGGCGTGGAGAAGCATTGAAAAAGTTAAGAAAAGAATATCACTCCAAATGACAACAGGTAGCGAGGGACAGAATATCCCCGCTACCTGTTTAACTTCTTGCCTCTTGTATGTATTGATAGACCACTTCACCTTTATGTTTTGCAATTCCACGGAAGTGTTTGAAGTCCTCACGAGCAACCAACACTTTCCTGAAAATCATGAACTCCTCTTTAGAGATTCTATATTCATGCAATTCACCGTTTTTGAGCTTGTCCAGTATTTCCGTAGCTAATGCTTCATTCATTATCATCACTCCAACTTCAAATAATACCACCATTCATTTTACCATCATTCATCCAAACTGAACATAGAGTGCATCTAATTGAAAATGCAATATAAAAAAACCCCTTCTTTGAGCAGAAGGGATTCCATGGGGGATAAGGAATAAAATGAATGGGGCATTAAAAAAGCCCTACTTATCTATATGCCCCTCTTTCCAATTTGGTTACATCTCACAAAGAACAAATTAATTGAAAGAAAATTTAGATAAAATACAAAGAAACTATTTACGAGATGAAAAAAATAATGCAAACTGTATGTAACACTTTTTTATCCACTATTTCACAAAAATAAAAAAACTAGACAGTCACTACTATCAGCTGTCGGTGATACCATTTATTTAGGGGGAGTTATAGTTGAAAAAAGCGGAAGTCGGAAATATTATAGAATTTCGGGAGGGTCTTCAAGGAGTAGTAGAAAAAGTAAATGAAAACTCTGTAATTGTTGACCTGACCTATATGAACAATTACCGTGATTTGGAACTAGAACAACGTACTGTCGTAAACCATAAGAATTATAAGATTGTTAAAGGGTTGTAGGGATAATTGGGGTTCCACTGATTAGCTTCACAAATCAATCGAAAAAGGGCTCCCTAGATGTAAAATCCAAGGGAGCCCTTTTTCTGTTTCTAGCCGATTTCCTCTTCTAAAATTTCCAGTACGACGGCCGCTCTTTCTTTATCCAACTTCACGGAGAAATGCGTTTCCTCACTTATGTTCAAGTTACGCCTAATCTCAATGGGTATATTGACCTTCCCATTGTTGGAAACTATTGATTCATTATAAATATGCTCTTCATTGATTGGTTTCATGACTAACCCTAAAGGCTGTTCCATAATCATCAATACATCGCCATCGGAAATTTGCAGTTGTTCACGAATTGACTTGGGAATGGTTAAATGGCCAGATTTACGAATTCTTCGAAACTCTTTCGTTTGGCTCATAGAGGACACTCCTATTTTTTTATACTTATTCCCTGCTTTGTTGAAATGAAAACGAAAACTCCTCTGAAAGTTATCGTGGCATGAACATATCGTGCTAATCGGTGAGGTAACTCCTTTGCACTAAGGAAAGGGGGAGAACAAGAAAAGATAACTATAGTCTACCTATTTTGGCAATAAGGTCTGACTCCACTACATGGACACCCTCTCTTCCATTTTTCAGGAATTTCACCATGGCCTTGGCAACTTCCTTTCCATGTATGGACTGGTATTTTTGCAGCTTTCCTCTCAACAAAGGATTGATAGCCTTTCCTAGGACCTCTCCTGCTTTCTCTCCCAATCTAAATTCCTTCCTGTCTCCAAGAAGTAAAGATGGTCTGAATAGGTAAGTCGAGGGGATCCCTATCTCAGCCACCGCTTTTTCCATCTCTCCTTTAACCTGATTGTAAAAGAACTTGGAATTCGCATCAGCCCCGATTGCCGAAACGACAGCTATCCTCTTGACACCACACTCCATGGCTAGCCGGGCTGCTTCTACTACATAATCATAATCAACTTTACGAAAGTTCTCGTTTGATCCTGCTTTTTTCTTTGTTGTACCAAGACAGATGTAGAGATCGTCCACCTGAAAAAATTGCTTATAGGATGACAGATGGGTAAAATCGGCTGTAACCTCGGTCAATTTTGGGTGTTCCTCTGGGATATGTCTTCTGACTAAAATAGTAAGGGTTTCATAATCCGAATTTTGCAAAATCTCTTCCTTCAAGTGAGCTCCTATCAGACCTGTTGCTCCAATTAATAAAGCACTTCTTTTTATATTCATCATAGGTACTCCTCTGCCTTTGTTATTTCCTTTATACCAAACTCAGGCGTTTTCTACAACTATTCGCGCTTTTTTGACAGTTCCTTTCTGTCTGCAGTTGCCGGTGGTTTTTCCATCCACCGATGGTTTACCATAATATCTGCACCGGATTTTGCAAGCAAAGCTGATTCTGATGAAAGCTTTTCATATTTCATTGCAATATCTGTCCTTTGACTTGCAGAGGCTGCCGTCGCATAATTGCCTATTCCGGCCGCTATCATCATGCTGTTGTGAAACATCATCAGCTTGTCAGAAAAAGGCGGTATCTTTGAATCCGTTATGGAATAGTCTGCTGACATAGGAGCTTGTATATCATCCTTCATCAAGATATCAATGAAAGTCTTAATATGACTATGGGCCATCTGCTTGCCTTTCACCATAAACTCCCGGACTTCCTTATGCATTGCTGTCTGTGAGAACGCAGTACACAACATCATGCCAATCTGATTGGTCTCAATGTTAAGGCTTAGATGGGTCACTTCAATGGTGTTCAAGGTCCTTTTATTAACGAATGGATTCATTCCACTGAAGTATTTTGGGTCATCAACAAATTCAGCCTTTTCTGGAATAACGGTATATGGCTTTTTGGTATATAACCCTCTTTTCAATAAAAGTTCTGTGGATTCATTGAATAGATCTACCGTACGTTGCAAAAAAGTGCTATAAAGCTTTCTTATATCCTTTCTTGATACCGCACCAAGGCTCGCACCATATGTAATCATCCCTATTTTCGCCATTTGTAAAATATAGGATAGCTTAAATGAGTCAGAAAATAGGCGTGGTGCTTGAAAGTTAATATCATTTTCTGAAAACCCTATCGGCGTAGGGTATTGTTCCTTCCAAAAAACGGACTTCAGTTCGTTTTCGTTGTTGGAAGCCACATCAAACGCCTTTGCAACCACTTCTCTGATTTCTTTATCTTCTACACATTCCAAAAAATATCTCAGCACACACGCTGACATGGAATTGTTCATATATAAGGTCCACAATGTGCTTGTCTCCGCTGACGTCAATTCTGTCGTATGATTGGTCATTTAGTTCCCCTCCTATGTTTTTTGTTATTATTTTCAAATGGAGTGAATTTTAGTATTGATAAAGGGGTGAATTTGAAAAAGAAGTGCAAAAAAAGAAACACAACCAAAGTTGTGTCACTTCTTTTCTTATCTATTATCCACTTTTTCCGGATACAAATCGTGGTTCATAAGACGGTAATCGGCCATCTCTTCATATTTAGTTCCTGGTTTTCCATAGTTGGTGTAAGGGTCAATGGAGATGCCTCCACGTGGAGTGAACTTTCCCCATACCTCGATATACTTTGGATCCATTAATTTAATTAAATCGTTCATGATGATATTCATGCAATCCTCATGGAAATCACCATGGTTGCGGAAGCTGAACAGATATAGCTTTAGTGATTTGCTTTCCACCATCAAATCACCTGGGATGTAACTAATGTAAATGGTCGCGAAATCTGGCTGATTTGTTTTCGGACATAGGCTTGTAAATTCCGGGCAGTTAAATTTAACAAAATAATCCCTGTTTGGATGCTTGTTTTCAAATGTTTCCAACACATCCGGGGAGTAATTGAATAAGTAGTTTGTACCTTGGTTCCCTAGAAGGGTTACACCCTCCAGTTCTGAATCTTTTCTTCCTGACATGTTCACTCTCTCCTTATCTATACTCCGCGTTTATTGCCCCAAACCAATGTGTGCAGCTGTGGCAATACGCGGACGTTGTTCATTTCGTTATCTTTCATCACCTGATCAATCAACCACTCATACTTATTCAACAATATGCGGACCAGCTCTTCATCTTCTTCTGTTGTGGTGTCTTCATTCCCCACCTGCACGTAAAAAGCTACGTCTGAATATCTTTGATGGACCTTTTTGGCATAAGCTAAATCTCTCTCATCAAACACTACTACTTTTAAAGACACATTTCGGATATCCACTCTTTCTAGGACATTGTCTAACATACTGAAATCGGTATCCATCCCTGAGCTTGGTGGTTTTGGTGAAATGGTCAGGTCATCGATTTTTGCAAGCCAGTCTTGCCATTTGCTTCCTTGGGTTTCCAAAGCCACTTTTATATCGTTTTCATGTAAAAGTTGGACAAGAACTCCGATATTCTTTAAAAGCGCAGGGTTACCTCCGGAAATAGTAACATGATTAAAAGCTGTTCCGCCAATTTCACGAAACCGATTAAAAATTTCCTTTGAGGTCATCAATACAATATCATCCCTTGCGCTGCCATCCCATGTAAAGGCGGAATCACACCAGGAGCAACGATAATCACATCCTGCTGTACGCACAAACATCGTTTTCTGACCAATGACCATCCCTTCGCCTTGAATGGTAGGGCCGAATATCTCTAGAACTGGTATTGTCGCTTTACTCATCTTTCTTCCCCTTTTTTGGACGGTACATGCAATAGCTTGTTGGTGTCTCCCTTACAAATACCTGCAGGCAGGTCGGTTGGGAAGGGAGCGTCTTCAAATGATTTTCGATTGTTTCCCACATCGTTCTTGCGACCACTTCCGTTGTTGGGAAAAAATTCGGATCTTGATCATTAAAGACGTCCTTATGATCATTTAGGATGGTATGGTCAAATTTATCATGTAAAAGCTTTTTCAATGCTTGAAAGTTAACTAGAAAACCTGCTTCATCCAGTTCATCCCCCGCAACCGTCACATTGACGAAGTAGGTATGGCCGTGAATCTGTTTGCATTTACCAGCAGCATCTGTCGGGACATAATGTGCAGCTGCAATGTGCATATCTTTATTAAGTTCATAGCAATAATCATGCTGAACCTGTGGGTAGATCTGTTGCATCATGAGGATACAACTCCTTTATTTTTTGCGGCAAGGTAATCATCCAAACCACGTTTTCTCAGTTTACATGCAGGGCACTCGCCACATCCATCGGCAATTACCCCGTTATAACAGGTTAATGTCTTCGTTCTAACAAAGTCGAGGGAATCCAGTTCATCAGCAAGCTGCCATGTTTCCTCTTTGTTCAGCCACATCAATGGTGTGTGAATGACAAACGGGTAGTCCATGGACAAATTCAACGTCACATTCATTGATTTGATGAATACATCACGACAGTCCGGGTAGCCACTGAAGTCTGTTTCACAAACACCAGTCACGATATGTCTCGCACCTATCTGCTTAGCTGCAACCGCTGCAAAGGAAAGGAATAGAAGGTTTCTGCCGTCCACGAACGTGCTAGGTAACTCCCCTTCTTTTTCTTCAATATCGATTTCATCTCGCGTTAAAGCATTTGGCGTTAATTGCCCCAGCAAGGACATATCAAGGATGCGGTGTTTTACACCAAGTTCTTTTGCAATATTTTTAGCGCATTCAATTTCCAGTTCATGTCGCTGCCCATAATGAAAAGTGACAGCCTCCACTTCATCAAATTCCTTCATTGCCCACAGCAAGCATGTGGTACTGTCCTGCCCACCACTGAACACGACCATTGCTTTTTCCTGTTGCTTCATCGTGTCATCACTCCTTTTGAAGTCACTGTCTATATCAAATAAAAAACGCTAACCAAAATTAATGGAGGCTAGCGCATAACATCAGAAAAAATAAAAAAACTATATCCTAAGGAATATAGTTTGGTATCTGTCCTTAGTTTTTTATAGAGGGTATTTGCTAGAACCTCTCCTTACGCCCAAAAATAGACGTCAGACTTTATTCAATTTAACTTTGTTACTATAACATATTTCAAAAAAAGATTCTACTATTTCTTGTGAGGCAATCAACGGAAATTCCCAATATCCGAAGGAAGTGTTAACTATGGCAAGATCAGCAACCCTTTTACGCTTACGAACGAGCTTTTGGTATCTACCGTCTTTTTATGGTGGACTGGCATTTTTTTTGGCAATAGGTACATTGTTTCTTGATAACTATATTCTTTCCATCAAAGGTGCGGAGAATCAAATACCTTCCATATTTCTCTCCGACATCAGTCTTTCTCAAACTATTCTCAGCTCGATTGCATCTTCTCTGTTAACGATGACTACCATTACCTTCTCCACCATTCTCGTTGTATTGACCACTTATCTGTCGGAATTTTCCCCGAGGGCTTTGCAGAATTTCATTACCGACCACTCCACACAAAGAGTGCTTGGTATTTTTACGGCTGGGTTTATCTATTGCATCATCCTGCTCCTTTTTTTAAAAGAGACCACAGAAGAGCAGCTCTTTCTTGTCCCTTCCTTTGCAGTCGCCATTGCCATCCTTTGCTTAATTGTATTCGTATTTTTCATCCAACATGTCACCACCTGGATTCAGGTCAGCAATTTACTTCATAACATAACCGTCGAGACGATGGAGTGTATGGAAGAACTGTTTGAAGAAAGTGATGCCTCCTTTCATGATGCACCATGGGATGATTGGGAGAGCCAGGAAATCTCCACGAAAGAGCCTGTGACCATCATGAGCAAGGAGCCCGGTTATGTACAGTATGTTGATGTAGAAGCATTATTGAAAGAAGCATATGAATCAGATTGCATTGTCAGGGTGGAAAGACAGCAAGGGGATTATATCAATGAACATACGCCAATCCTTTCTGTATGGGGATCAGGTCAGAAAATAGAAAAAGATTCGTTCCGATCATTGATTACCGTCTCCATTGCCAGAGCCCCATTGGAGGATGTGGAATTCGGAATAAGAAAAGTGACCGAAATCGGGGTAAGGGCCCTTTCATCCGGAATAAACGATCCAAGTACTGCTGTCCATTGCATAGAACAACTTGGCACCCTGCTCTCAAAGCTCACATCCTTACAAGGGCCTCAACCCTATTTCAATGATAAGAATAGGAATCTTCGTGTGATTGTCAAAACACCCGACTTTTTCGATTACCTTGATATCGCCTTTTCTCCGATATTGCGTTACGGAAAAGTGGACATTGATGTTATTTCATCCATTATTCATGTGCTCAAAATAATTTCCGATCATTCTCCAGCCTTTCGTAAAGAAGCGATTTGGAAATACACAAAACATACAATGGAATCCATAAAAGAAGAAACCTATTATGAATTGGAAAAGGAGAAATTGAATAGGAATTTGAAGGAACTTTGTTTTTCGCTGGGACATGGGAAGGAATATCAAAGATTGTTTATAGAGTAAAACAAGTGCCATTCCGTTGGTAGGAATGGCACTTCTGATTTTTTTATGTAGTATGTGAAAACAGCCTCATTGAAAGTTATATAGAACCTATCGATCAAGCACCCCTACTCCTAACACCATATTGTTCCACAACACATCCTCTACTTTTTCCTGTTTCTCCTTTGGGCATTGGATCATGATGACAAGGTCTGCATCTGAACCACGTTTACGCAAAGAATGCTCACTTTTTTTAGTAAAATAATAATCAATCAAAAATCCAAAGACAAACCCGAAAACAAGACCAAACAACCCCCAAAGAATGGGACCAAGATAAAAGATATATCCATAGATGACTCCCAGTAACATGAAGATGATACCAAAGATAGCCGCTAAATCAATCAAGCTCCGTCCATCCGAACGATGCATGGAGTCGATGACCTTCGTTTGAAATTTCATCTTGTCAAGTGGCATCACAAGAATCTGCTCTTTCGTGAGACCCAACTCTTCAAGTTCACGTAAAGTAAGTTCCATTTCCATGTTGTATTTGAATGTCGCGAAAATGTACATTACCTTCCAGCTCTTTTCTATATCGGCATTTTAAACTGACTATCCTGGTATTTTTTCTTCAATTCTCTTGCAAGGTATTTATCAATAAATTTATTCAGCTCCACCGCACTTACATATGAATCATAGGCAGCGAAACAATAGATGGACGGTATAAACAGGAACCATTGAGGGACAAGTATGTTCGTTGCCCCCTGGAAATTTCCTACTAGTGTCATGTGAATAGCAGGAAAGACATTTGCTTGATAGGTAATAACCAGCCACCATGTCAGAACAAAAATAACCGACAGGACCCGTGTTACGTAGAGGTTCCCTAATCCAGGTGTCAAGAGGGACCAAACAACCGCAAGCAGCGGATTCTTTTTGTCCAGGACATTGATTTCGATGGAGGAGGTGTTTTTAATAAGGATAGGAAAATCTTCGTGATAGGCCAAAGAATAATGCTTATTCATCTCAACGGTCAATCGGTAGCTATCCCAGATAGAAAAAACATACATGCAGACATATATGATAATCCAGTGCTGATCTAATACAGCGATTGCTTCCTCATACCTGCCAATCATGGAAAGATAGATCGCTTCATTCAAATGTGCCAATGTATTAATAATAACTTCCCAAGAAATGAGGATGAACGCTGTCAGGTATTTGGATAACATAAAGTGACCGAAGCCAGGAAAGGCGGCTCCCCACCAAGCTACCACAAACGGTTTCCTGTAATGTAAAAGACTTGTTGTGTAGGGGCTTAAGATGGCAACATACCTTTTCTTTTCATGTTGATTTCCCATAATACATGCCCCTTTTTCTGTAATATCTTCCCATAGTATGCTTTCTATGGGCTTTCAATATACACACTCCTATACAGAGAAAGAGCCATTCCGCAAAGACAGGATGGCTCTTTTTCATTTTTATCATTTATTCTTTCCGGCTTCATCTGCAAGCTGTTCAAAACTTTTCACTTTACCGTGTTCATTCTGTGACTGCTTTCTTACTTTACGCTGTCTTTCCTGCTGGCTTTTGGATTGTGTCATCGTTACAGCTCCTTCGTTTCCTTATTATTTTTTCTTCCATAGTATGTACGTTTATCTGCTTGCCCTTAACTGTTAAAATAAGGGGAGACAAACTTGCGTGGGGGAAAACAAATGAATCAATTACGCTTTACAATAATAATTTGGGTATTAGCAAACCTTTTATTAGGAATCAGTTTTCAGCTTACTGACCATTTTTGGATTCTTTTCCCCATTTCCTTACTTATTCTTATGCTCATCAGTATAAGCTCAGGAGTGATTGACTCTAAAAATAAGAAGCCTCTCCTATCTCAGGATGTTGTTTATGGCATTGTGACGGGTTCGATTTTGTATGGTGTATTTTTGGTGACATATCTCTTATTAAAAGTGCTACCTTTGCCTCTACTTCCTTATGTGGAGGAATTGTATAGAATTGTCGGTCCTTCTAGTTGGTGGCATTATGTCGCACTCATCCTCATTATCATCCCTGGGGAAGAGGTTTTTTGGAGAGGGTTTGTTCAACCGAGGTTGATAAGAGCAATGGGAAGGATTCAAGGATTAATGATTGCGGCTACCATGTATGCCCTTGCCCATATATGGACAGGAAATCCCATGCTTGTAGCAGCAGCTATGACGGCAGGTATCGTTTGGGGTGCTTTATACGAATGGAAGAAGTCACTTGTACTAATCATCATTTCTCATCTTGTTTTTGATTTATGGCTTTTGGTTATTTTTCCATTAAATTTCTGATTATTGATATCGTTAATGAGCAATTTGAGATAAAATAGAAGCTTATGATATTGATTGTGGAGGGATTTTGTGGACGCGTTATATTTTTTTGTACTAGCTGCCGTAATAGCAAGCTTTGGTATATCCATTGCACTAAGATCAAGTATGGAAAAGCTTGTTCTTGAACCGGAGACTTTACCGCAGATACAAAGTAAGTTTTTTATTTCTGTAGCTATAATTGAAGTATTACCAATCATACTTATCGTTTTGGGGTTTATTGGTTTAATGGATTCTACAGCAAGCGCATTTATCCCGTTAGTTATTGTAGGTGCAACAGTACTAATTAATTTCATCATAAATTTGATGAAAAAGTCTGCATTGGAAAGTCAGGCACCAGATTTGAAAGAGAAACTGATGACATTCTTCCTGATGGGGAATGTACTGATGACGGCCCTCCCAATAGTGGCAGTAGTTGCGACCTTCATACGATAAGATACTGTGCACACTGTTGATCTTCGTTACAGGCGCTTCGCTTTCCTGCGGGCGGTCCGGGAGCCTCCTCGGCAAGCCTGCGGGGTCTCCCCTGTCCCTTCCTCCCGCGGGAGTCTTCGCGCCTTCCACTACGATCAACCTGGTTATTGCATTATTTTCTAATAATCAATAGAACTAGAAACGCCATACTTACATAGCCGAAAAAAGGATATAAATGCTCAATCAAGCTACCGTAGCCAATTTGACTGATCATATAAATAATGCTGACTAATACGAAAGTTATCACATACCTCGACACTTTCAGCATACTTTCTAACTGTCTTTGCAGACCAAAAATATCACTTACTACAGAGGTGAAAATTTCCCCGTAAATCACAAACACATATATTCCAAAAAATGAAAGCATACTCAATTTAACCACTTCTGCCATCGGAATTTCGTAGGTCTGAAAGTTGGGAAGAGAAGCAATGGAAATGTGGCAGGTCAATAATATAAAACATAAGACCGCTCCACCTATGAACCCTCCTCGCTTGATCACCCAGTCGTCCTTCGCTTCAGCTGCCAATGGAACAAGAACAGGCTGTGCCATTGCCAGGTTGAAAGCTACATACATGAACGGTGCAATCCATCCCTTCACACCTGTGTTAATGGGGCTGAGATTCATGAAGGATAGACCGTTTTCCATTATCGCGTTTCCCGCAATGATAAAGCTGAAAATGATCATCACAGGAACCACAACTACATTAACCCCCACTAAACCCTTCACACCAAACAAGACCACACTCACAGCAAGCACTACCGTAATAAGCATGCCTAGTTGAAACGACCAGCCGAGCTGTTCCTCAAACACTGCTCCTGCTCCCGAAAGCATGACCGCTCCTACACATATAAGAATGACCAGCATAAAAATATTCACTGCAGTGCCGGCTGATACTCCAAACAAATATTCATTAAATTCTTTATAGGAATTGGCTCTAATACGTTTGGAAATTAACATCATCTTTGTTCCTAACCAAATGAACAAAAAACCGCTTATTAGTATCGTAAAAAAGCCGATCCAGCCATACTGAGTAAAAAATTGGACGATTTCTTTCCCAGTGGCAAATCCAGCCCCAACAATGGTTCCAACGTATACTGCTCCAATTTGACAAGCACTCATCCAACTGCGCTTCACGATTGCCCCACCCTCTTCTAAAAAAAACGACTTGTCACATGTATATGAGACAAGCCGGTTAGAAAGAATGGTGTTTTTCTATATCGTCACTTTTTCAGGAGTATGCAGATACCCCCCTTTTAAAGAAAAGCAGGTGACAAGTGGGTTTTCTGTAAGAATCTCTTCAATATTATCCGTTTCCACAACTAGTGTTTTATCTGTTCTACGCGCCAATACTTTGCTAACATAAGGAAGTTTAATATCCACTTTATCGCTGAACAACACCCATTTCGAGGACTCCTCTGCCTCCTCTTGGAATTCCACAAAGGACGGGGCCGCGGGTACAGGACGGTTTATTTGAATGATGTCTTCAATGATGGCACTTGCCGTAGGGAACATACCGGCTCCTGGTCCATTCAACTGAATATTCCCAACAAGATCTGTGTCAATGGAAACCCCGTTCTGTACCCCCTCCACCTGATAAAATGGATGCTCGGATGAAACCAGGGCAGGCTCTGCCTGACAATGGATTTGGCCGTTTTCTTTGTACAGAGTGACAATATGCCTGAAGCGCAAGCCAAGTTCGCTTGCTCTTTCGATAAAATCTGCCGTTATACTTCTTATCCCTCTTCTGCTAGTTGTATGGTTTTCCGGCGTTTTCCCATAAATGAGCTGACTGAGTACCAAGCCTTTGAAAAAAGCATCGTGCCCTTCAATATCATTACTCGGATCTGATTCAGCGTAGCCATTTTGTTGGGCAAGCTTTAAGGTGGCATCAAACGAATGCCCCTCCTTCCTCATACTGGTGAGGATGAAATTTGAGGTCCCATTTAATATGGCCTCGACCTTTTTAATTCTGTTCACCTGCAACAACTGCTTGATGGTTTGGATGACTGGAATCCCACCGCCGACAGTTGCCTCAAACCCTATGGTAACACCGTTCTCCTTTGCCAAAGCAAGAAGTTCTTCCCCGTGATGTGCGAACATTTCTTTATTGGCAGTGACAACATGGCACCCTTTTTCAATCGCTTTCTTCAAATAAACATTTCCAGGCTCGCAACCGACTATGGCATCCACGACTACATGTAAATCAGATATTGCTAATATGTCCTCAAAGCTGTCCGTCAGCACTAATCCATCCTTTTTGGATTGCTTATGTTTTTCTAAATCTTTAACTAATATTCCAACAACCCTTACCCTTTTCCCTAATACTTGTTCGAGCCTTGATTGATGGGAGTTGATGGATTGATAGACACCTTTGCCTACCGTTCCAAATCCCAATAACGCAACATTTATGCAAGACATCGTGTCACTTCCTTTTTCTCTAGTAAGCTTTTAACATGGTGTCCCCATTTTTCAAATTCCACCAGGAAGCCATCATGCCCAAATTTTGTATCCACTTCTATATAGGTAGCTTGCTTATCGATTTCTTTTAGATGATCTATAGTGTTTTTGGCTAGTTGTGGCGGGTAAAGAAGGTCACCTGCAAAACTGAACATGCACACGTTTGCTTCTACTGTTTCCAGTGCATGCTGCCAGCCATTTCTGCCGTGGCCGATATCAAATTGGTCCATTGCCTGAAGAAGTACAAGATAGCTATTGGCATCAAACCGGCGAGAAAATTTCTCTCCCTGGTATTTCATATAGGAGTCCACCTGATATTCAATGCCCTCTCCCTCCTTACGTTCCCGATTAAAACGGTCGTTGAATAAGGATTGCGAGCGATAGGTCACCAACCCAACCATTCTGGCAACTTCCAACCCTTTAATATGTGCATCATCCGGATAGTTCCCGTTTTCCCAAGCTTGATCGGAGATAATGGCATGCCTGCCGATAGAGTTGAAGGCAAGAGCATAATCCGTAAAATAAGGAGTGACTGCCATTGGCACCAGAATCTCCGAAAACTCTGGATAAAGCGTTCCCCATTCCAATACCTGCATCCCGCCGAGTGAACCTCCAATAATTGCTTTCACACTTTTGATTTCGATTTTGCTTAATGCATGGTGTTGCGAATGTACCATATCCCTGATGGTGATTGCAGGAAAGTCCGCTCCATATTTACATCCCGTTTCTGGATTGATGCTAGACGGCCCTGTGCTTCCATTGCATCCACCTAGTACATTCATGGTGATCACTTGAAATTTATTGGTATCTATATATAGATCAGGTCCGATAAATGAGCTCCACCACCCAGGGCTAGCTTCCGAACCTACAGATTCCTGATTTCCGGTAAGGGCATGGCATACCACCACCACTTCCCCATCCGGGTTACCGACCCTTTCGTAGGCGATCTCTACATTTGGGAGCTTTTCCCCATTTTCTAATAAAAGTGCACCTATGGACACTTTATTAATATAGGTTTGTTCTGATTGACAGCTCACGTTTCCCACTCTTTTCTATATATTTTGACTCACTGCAGCACTTTTGGACTTCCCGGTTGCGATGAATAAAGCCTGATCCAGATCCTTTTTCAAATCGTTCAAAGATTCGATTCCTACGGACAGTCGGATAAGGTCTTCTGTCACCCCCGATTTTTTCAGGTCGTCACCTGTTAGCTGCTGATGTGTAGTGGAAGCCGGGTGGATGATAAGTGATTTGGCATCCCCCACATTTGCCACGTGTGACCATAGTTTAATGTTATCAATAGCTTTTCTGCCTGCATTCCTTCCGCCTTTAATTCCAAAATTGACAATCGATCCATTTCCATTGCCTAGATATTTTCTAGCCAGTGAATGTGCTGGATGATCAGGCAGTCCGGGGTAGGAAACCCATTCTACTGCAGGATGATCCTGCAAATACTGCGCAAGTTCCAGGGCATTCTCATTATGCTTTTCCACCCTCAAATGCAAGGTTTCAAGACCCTGTAATAGTAAAAATGCATTCTGTGGACTTAAGCACGCTCCAAAATCTCTTAACAATTGAACTCGGAGTTTGACTGCGAACGCCAAATTACCAAATGTCTGCGCGTATTTGATACCGTTATAGCTTTCATCCGGTTCTGTAAATCCAGGGAAATTAGGATGGTCCCAGTTGAACTTCCCACCATCGACTACTACGCCACCGATGGTCGTTCCATGACCACCGATCCATTTGGTGGCGGAGTGAACTACAATATCAGCCCCCCATTTAATCGGGTTGCACAGATAAGGGGAAGCAAATGTATTGTCAATGATAAGCGGTATGGAATTATCATGAGCAACCTTGGCTACCGCCTCTACATCGAGCACTCTAAGACTCGGATTTCCGATAATTTCCCCAAACAACGCTTTCGTTTTCGGTGTAATCGCGTTCCGGAAATTTTCCGGATCTGTTGCATCTACAAACTTCACTTTGATTCCGTATTTCGGGAGCGTGACAGCAAAGAGGTTATACGTTCCGCCATATAGGTTTTCCGCTGCAACAATTTCATCACCGGCATGAGCGATATTTAATATGGCAAAAGCGATGGCGGACATCCCGGAACTCGTGGCAACAGCTGCCGCACCGCCTTCGAGTAAAGCAAGTCTTTGCTCCAGTACATCCACTGTCGGGTTCATGATTCTTGTGTAGATGTTCCCGAATTCATTCAGTGCAAATAGATTTTGGGCATGGTCGGTGTTGTCAAACACATAGGAGGTTGTTTGGTAGATCGGTACTGCTCGAGATCCTGTAGTCGGATCAGGTGTTTGCCCTCCGTGTAGTAATAACGTTTCTACATCATAATTTTGGTTGCTCATTCTACATTCCTCCGATTTAAGTAAAATAAAGGTTCTGGTATACGCCGCTGTTGATTTCCGCAATAGGCTTCGCTTTCCGCGGGGCGACCTTGAGCCTCCTCGTTTCACTGCGGGGTCTCAAGATTGTCGCTACTCTCCCGCTGGAGTCTACGCCTTTTGCTCCAATCTCCAGCTGGAAACCTGCTCTTATCAACAAACAAAAATAAAAACCTCTTCATAAGAAGAGGTTGATACTCCTCCTCTTATCTGTCAGGCTACTCCGCCTGCAGGAATTAGCACCAACTCAAGAATATTGATTCTTGAAGGTTGCCGGACTTCATAGGGCCTGATCCCTCAGTCACTCTAGATAAGAGTTATTTAGTTAAGTAACACGTTAACTTGAAATAGTATCTAATTTACGTTATTTATCAGATTGGCTAAATATAACTATTTTTTGCATTCCTCCCTGAGAAATAATAAAAACCCCTTCCTAAGAAGAGGTTATCGTCATAAGCCCTCTTCTTATCTTTCAGATACGTGATCTGCAGAAATTAGCACCTTTCCAACATACATTGCAGGTTGCCGGGCTTCATCGGGTCTGTCCCTCCGCCACTCTAAATAAGAAGTGTTGCTATTAAGTTGTAACGTCTTTGTTTTGCTTTTTGCAATTATAGCAACTGAGACAGGCATAAGTCAATAAAATATTCTGAACTTTTCATCACTTAATTATTTTCTTTTTCCAACTATTACCTTAAAGCAAACTACTTGAAAGTCAAAATAGGTCAAAGTATAATGAGCTTACAACCTTTAAAGGTCAATATAAGTCAAACTATTTTTTAATTATTTAGGAGGTAGCATAATGATGAAATGTCAAAAATGCGAAGTGAACCAAGCAACCATTCAATTCAAATTTCGTTCCAACAATGAACAATCACAATTAGTCTTGTGCTCTTCCTGCTTTGAAGAAGTAAGAGCACACCTTAAATCACCGTCTCCGAACGGCTTCTTCTCTGACTTTCCATTTATGAAAGGCATGTCAAGTGAAGGAGGGCATCCGTTTGGCAATTTTCCACAGTCCTCTGCACACCAACAAACTACCGGAACAGGTGGCGGGATCTTGGATGAACTCGGTAAAAACATCACAAACATTGCGAAAACCGGGTTAATCGACCCTGTTATCGGTCGCGACAAAGAAATTAAAAGAGTTATAGAAATATTGAATAGACGAAATAAAAATAACCCCGTTCTAATAGGGGAACCTGGCGTAGGTAAAACTGCGATAGCGGAAGGATTGGCAGTGAAGATTGTAGAAGGCGATGTCCCTTCCAAACTTAAAAACAAAGAAATCTATTTATTAGATGTGGCTTCCCTTGTTGCAAACACAGGCATTCGAGGACAATTCGAAGAGAGATTGAAACAAGTGATTGCAGAGTTGCAACAAAGAAAGAACATTATTCTGTTTGTGGATGAGTTGCACTTGATAGTCGGTGCCGGATCTGCAGAAGGTTCCATGGATGCGGGAAATATCCTGAAACCTGCCCTAGCAAGAGGAGAGCTTCAATTAATTGGCGCTACAACTTTGAACGAGTACCGCCAGATTGAAAAAGATGCTGCGCTCGAACGTCGTTTCCAACCAGTAACGGTGAAAGAACCTTCTACTGACGAAGCACTGAAAATTATAAAAGGAATTCAGTCAAAATATGAGGATTACCACCAAGTCAGTTATGCAGAAGATGCCATAAAAGCATGTGTGGAGCTTTCACATCGCTATATACAAGATCGTTTTTTACCCGACAAAGCCATTGACCTAATGGACGAAGCAGGTTCAAGAAAAAATCTAACATTGGACACGATCGATTTGGAACAGATCGATGCCCGCCTGTCTCAGCTTGAAAAAGAAAAGCAGGCTGCTCTTTCCAAAGAAGATTATGAAACTGCTGCTAAATTACGAGATGAAGAAGAAAAGCTGGAAGCACAAAGAAATTCCGATGCACCTAAAGATACAGAAAAAGCTCAAGTTACCATCGAAGACATCCAGAAGATCATGGAAGAGATGTCCGGCATCCCTATTGGGAAATTGCAACTAGATGAACAAAAAAAGCTGAAAAACTTAGAAGCAAATTTAAATAAAAAAGTGATAGGCCAACAGGAAGCTGTCAAAAAAATCACAAAAGCTATCCGCAGAAGTCGTGCAGGTTTGAAGAGAAAAGAACGTCCAATCGGTTCATTCATGTTTGTCGGACCTACCGGTGTCGGGAAAACGGAACTCACAAAATCCCTAGCCGAAGAATTATTCGGTACAAAGGATGCGTATATCCGCTTTGATATGAGTGAATACATGGAAAAGCACGCTGTATCCAAGCTGATCGGTTCCCCTCCAGGCTACATCGGTCATGAGGAAGCGGGACAATTGACCGAAAAAGTTCGGAGAAACCCATACAGCATCATCCTTCTTGATGAGATGGAAAAAGCCCATCCTGATGTATTGCATCTATTCCTTCAAGTGATGGAAGATGGAAGACTGACGGACAGTCAAGGCCGAACAGTAAGCTTTAAAGATACGGTAATTATCATGACGAGTAATGCAGGTGTCACCGACAAAAAGATTACAGTCGGCTTTGAAAAGCAGGATTCTCCGGCAACAAATTCTATTTTAGAAAGTTTAACTACCTACTTTAAACCGGAATTCCTGAATCGCTTTGACAATATCATCGAGTTCTCACAGCTAGACAAAGAACATCTGATTGAAATCGTCGATATTATGCTGGGTGAACTAAACGGTATGTTGAAAGAGGAACGCCATTTCGAACTTACCGTTTCAGGCGCCGCGAAGGAAAAACTCACTGAGCTTGGCTATCACCCTGCATATGGCGCTAGACCACTGCGTCGGGTTATCCAAGAGCATATTGAAGATCCAATAACCGACCTTCTGTTAGATAACGAAGCACTTCAGACCATTCATGTGGATGTTTCTGAAGATAAAATGGAAGTAAAAGCTTATTAAATGCAAAGAAGCAAGATAACTAACCCCTTGCTTCTTTTTTTAATAGCTTAGATATCCAACTCTTTATTTAAATCTAAGCCTATACCACGTCGATAAAGTCTGAACCCTCTACTTTTAAACTCTGGAATATAGAACTTCATTTTTTCATTTTGTGAATTTCCAATGAATATCAAGTTGTATCTGGTTAACCCTTGTAGATTAATTAATCTAAGCACTTCGTCAATCTCAGTATCCAATTCAACAATAGCATCAACCTTTTCCTGTTGGACAATCCGGTCTTGCATCAACGAATTGGTATTTTCCACCTTTGTCTTCGATTGACACGCTGATACATTGAATAGAAGCACAAAGGAAAACAATACATGAAACATACAAGTCACGAAACTTACCTCCCATACTTATCGTGACCCGTAAACTATTCGATATGTGCTTTACCGTTATTTGTTACAGAACTGTAATCTACTCTAACTCAAATTCATGCAGATGGACAAAGCTGAAACCTTGTTCAATCAAGGATAAAACCGCTTCTTTTGCCCCCTCAGCAGTCTCGCTTTCGGGCTGGTTCATATGTAGAATAACAATGGAACCCGGCTGGGCTTTAAGCATTTCCTGAACTACTTCATCTTTGGTAAAAGTAGCCCCACCGTCGCCTATTACATCAAAATTAACTACCTGTACTCCTAAATCCTCGGCTATTTGAACAGATATCTCATCATAAAAGGCGGTTCCTGACCGAAAGTATTGTGGAATGGTTCCTGTTATTTCAAGAATCTTCAGTTGATTATCCATTATTTCATCAATTATCTCTGCCTGTGTGGAAGTGCTTGATATCCTCCATGCACTTCGAGGAGAAGTGGATAATGGTTTATGCTCGGTACCATGATTCTGAATAGTAAATAACGGATTTTTAGACAACTCTACAAACGCCTCATATTGTGCATCAATCCATCTTGCATTGACGAAAAGATCCGCCTTTATATTATTTTCAATCAAAAAAGATATCAACTTTTCATCAAATCCACTGCCAAACTCGCCACCGCATGCATCCAGAGTCAGCGATATAACCTTTTCTTCTGTTTCCATTCTGGTTTTCACTCCGGAAACATACTCGGAAAATTCCGACGAATCATCGTACACTTGGCCATTCACTTCTAAGGCAAGCTCTTCAAGCCCTTGTCTTAGTTCGTCCTTCTCTACATCAAGAGGGTCTTCTTCCAATGCTTCAACAGCTTCCGGAGTTTCTTCCTCCTTATAATTTTCCATATTGCTATCAACATTTACCTGATTCAAGACTGTTGAATTGCTCGAACAGCCAATTACAACTAGAACCATAAACAAAAATACCCCTACCCTTTTCCCCATTTCCCTTACATCCCCTATGCAATTCGACATTTATTTCCAAAGGAATATCTTCATTTACTCAAAAAAGATGACTAGCTGAAGGTGCACTTCGTTAATAAGTGAACCAATCAACTAGTCAGTCTGTTTCCTGTTTCTATGTTGTCGGAATCGTTTCTGTTAATGGATATGCTTTGACTGCTCTTAATGTAATTTCTTTTTCATCAAACGGTACAGATTCTTTCCCTATCAATTGATAGTTCTCATGTCCCTTACCTGCGATGAGGATAACATCACCTTCCCTTGCAACCTCCACTGCACGGATAATTGCCTGCTCACGGTCTGGAATGCATTCGAAGTTATCATGGATAGCTCCTGCCGCCATACCTTGTACGATTTCCTCTCCAGGTTCGTCTAACGGGTTGTCGGTAGTAAAAATGACATATTCAGATTTCTCAGTAGCAATTCTTCCCATCTTCGGACGCTTGTCCTTGTCTCTTCCTCCGCCTGTACCAATAATGGAGATGATTTTATGATTAGAAAACATGCGGATACTGTCTAACACTTTTCCGATGGCATCCTCGGTATGGGCATAGTCAATGATGACATTTCGCTTATCCCCCGTATCCAGTGTTTGCATGCGGCCACTTGGTGGAGGTGTTTCTGTAAGATGCTTCAAAATCCTTTCAAACGGCATACCTTTATCCCAAAGAACACAAATTACGGAAAGAATGTTATACACATTGAACTCTCCAACGAAAGGAATTTCCATCTCAAACTCACCAAAGTTCGTTTCAAGTGTGAAGCTTGTTTTATTCTCAAAGAACTGGATATCCTTTGCTTTGAAGTCCGCGTCATTCTTAATACCATACGTGATGATTCTTGCACTTGTCATGGTGATATAATCATTGCTTGCATCATCATCTGCGTTCAGAATTGCTGCTTTATCCTTGCGCAGGTCTTGTCCAAGTTGTGCAAAAAGCAATCCTTTTGCATGTTTATAATGCTCCATCGTACCATGGAAATCCAAGTGATCCTGTGTGAGGTTGGTAAATACACCGTTCTGAAATTCAACCCCCGCAAGTCGTCCTAGGATCAGTCCATGAGAAGATACTTCCATCACTACATCCGTCACACCGGCTTCTACCATATCCTTTAACATGCGTTGCATGGTGAGGACATCGCTTGTCGTGTTCTTGCTCTCAAATTTCTCTCCATCAATATCAATTTCAATGGTACCGCTCAAGCCGGTTTTATAGCCTTCTTTTCTCAAGACATTATTGATGACACTGGACACCGTCGTTTTCCCGTTGGTTCCTGTAACCCCTACAATACGCAATTTAGTGGAAGGATGATCAAAGAACACATTTGCAAGCTGCCCCAGCGCTCTTTCCGTATCTCTTACATGCACATAACAAACGCTCGCATCCCTATATTCTGGCAGGTCCTGCACCACAATGACTCGTGCTCCTTTTTCAATGGCAGATGAAATATAGCGATGTCCATCCACCGTATAGCCTTTAATACAGACAAAAACGGAATCTGCAGTCACTTGTCTAGAATCAGAAAAAATATTAGAAACGGAAAGAGGAAACTCTCCATATACTTTTATAGTTGAAACATTGGAAAATAAAACGTTCGTCTTCACTATAGCCACTTCCTTTTCTGACACTAAAATTGTTAATAATAGTATCCTCATTAAAATCTCTATGTATCTTACCGCTTTTTGTTAAAAAATCAGATGAATAATTTTCACCTATTCTGGTTATACTGTACCCTCTATTCTACAAAATTTGCGAGAAAAGGGAAAGAAAAAGCCAATAAGAGAAACCGGGCAGAAACCGCCCGGTCCTTTTAAAGCTAAAAAAATATAGTTGTTCTGTTAATCGCCGCTGTTCCTTTCCGCAAATGACTGCGCTTTCCGCGGGGCGACCTTGAGCCTCCTCGTTTCACTGCGGGGTCTCAAGATTGTCGCTACTCTCCCGCTGGAGTCTACGCCATTTGCTCCAATCCACAGCTAAAAACCAGTTCCCATTTTTAAAGAATTTTTAGTTCTCCTTTTGATGAATGCTATAACCTTGTTGATTGGAGTGGAAGGCGCGCAGACGCCCGCGGGAGGAAGGGACAGGTGAGACCCCTGAAGCGTTGTGAGGAGGCTCACGGACCGCCCGCAGGCAAGCGAAGCGCCTGAAACGGAAATCAAACTTAATTTTCAAAAAAAGCTGTCGTGAAAATACGACAGCTTAGATGCTTATAATGCTTTATCATTTACTTCATTTAAATAAGACTCAATTTCACCAACAACCGATTCTACGCACCCGTCCTCAAACGGTGAACGCAGACCTGCAAATTTCACTAGATCTACAAATGACTTGCTTCCGCCTTGTTTGCAAAGCTCCAAATAGGAATTCCACGCTTCCTCAGCGTTTTCTTGAGACAGCTTCCAATATTGCAATGCACAAATTTGAGCCAGTGTGTAGTCGATGTAATAGAATGGACTGCGATAAATATGGCCTTGTCGTTGCCAAAACCTTCCTGACTCCAAATAAGAATTTCCATCAAAGTCACGGCCAGGCATATATTTCTGTTCCATTTCCCTCCATGCCTTACTTCTTTCAGCAGGAGTGGCATCCGGATTTTCATACACGAAGTGCTGGAATTCATCTACTGCCACTCCGTATGGAAGGAAAGAGATTGCTCCACTCAAATGGGAGAACTTGTACTTCTCTGTATCTTCCTTGAAGAACAATTCCATCCAAGGCCATGTAAAGAATTCCATGCTCATGGAGTGGATTTCACACGCCTCATAAGTAGGCCAGTTATACTCTGGTACATCAAAGTCACGGCTCATATACACCTGGAAGGCATGGCCCGCTTCATGGGTAAGAACGTCAATATCACCACTTGTGCCATTAAAGTTCGAGAAAATGTAAGGTGTTTTATATGTTGGGATGTATGTGCAATATCCCCCAGCTTCTTTTCCTTTTTTCGCAACAAGGTCCATCAGATTCTTATCAATCATGAATTGGAAGAACTCTTTTGTTTCCTCGGATAGCTCTTCATACATCTGCTTTCCATTTTCAATGATCCATTCTGGAGTCCCCTTAGGTTTTGCGTTACCAGACTGGAACTTAAAGCCTTCGTCATAGTACTTCAGGGAATTGACACCAATACGCTCTTGCTGTCTTTCAGCTAGTTTTGCTACAAGGGGCACAATGGATGCTTTCACTTGGTCGCGAAATTTCGCAACCATTTCCGCATTATAATCTGTACGGGTCATACGCGCATAGCCAAGCTCCACGAAGTTTTGATAGCCCAATTTCTTCGCCATTTTCGTACGGACTTTTACAAGCTGGTCGAAGATTTCATCGAATTCTTCTTGGTTTTCCTGGAAGAAACCGAATTTTGCTTCACTTGCCTGCTTACGGACTTCACGGTCTTCGGACTCTGTATAAGGATCCAATTGAGCGAGAGTCAGTTCTTCGCCATTAAAATCAATTTTTGCAGAAGCGACTAACTTGGAGTATTTAGTCATCAGCTTATTTTCGTGCTGCAAGTCTTCAATAATGGAATCATCAAATGTCTTTAATTCACATTCAGCGAGCGCGAAAAGCTGTGTTCCCCATTTCGCTTCCAGTTCCTTTCGGAAAGGGGATTTAACGAGTGCTTTATAGTATTTTGTATCCCATGACTTGGTTAGCGGCTCAATTTCATCTAGGAAATCCTGTTCTTCCTTGTAAAATTCGTCATTTGTATCAATGGAATGACGAATATACACCAAATTGAAGTCCGTGCTCAAATGATTACGAACATCATTGATCTCCTGAATCGCTTCCTCCTGCTCTCCAACAGAACCAGCCGCCTCAAACCTTTCCAAAGCAGCTATAAACTTTTTCTCCACCTCATCCACTTTAGGACGAGTATAACTAAAATCCTCAAATCTCATATGTAATTTCCCCTTTGCAAACAGACTTAACCTTTTATAAATTCGACATAGATCAAGAAATTCCTTGTGGGGTCTGTCCCCTTTTTTTCCTTTTTCAACAAAAAAATAACCTTCCGTAGTGGAAGGTCATTTTTTTGGGGTTGCTACGTTCAGTCCGAGCTTTTTGATTAGTTCGATGGCTTGTTCTTTTTCTTGTTGTGTTAGGCCGTCCATCAGGCCGTGGATGTGTTGTTCATGCTTCGGGAAGATTTCGTGGAGCAGCTTTTTTCCATCCTCGGTTATTTGCGCATAGGTTACCCTTCTGTCTTTTGGACAGGCTTTGCGGGCAAGAAGTCCTTTGCTTTCCAGCTTATCAACCACATATGTGATGCTGCCACTTGCCAATAGGATTTTCCCGCCGATTTGCTGAAGGGGTTGATCGCCTTTATGAAACAGTAGTTCTAGTACTGCAAATTCAGTCGGGTTTAAGTTGAAACTTTGAATGGATTGGTTTGCTTGATCGTTTACCGCACGAAAAGCTCTGGATAGGACGATAAATAGTTTTAAAGATGTATCGAGCTCGTGTCTTTCTGCCATAATAGTCATTCCTTTTTACTTTTTCTAGAATATCTTGAATTAAAACTAATGGTATAGTAATTAAAGTGAAACGTCAATGCATATTCTAGAAATTGTCAATCAAAGCAGGGCAGTTATACACCTTCTCCCCATATTACCTTCCAATTGCCATTTACCGTCGCATCAATCACTTTATTCTCCAAAATATAGTTTGCGATCAGTTCGGACATGTCCAAAGGGATGTCTTTCACCACCTGCTTGCCTCGGTACATGGTGTAGTCTCCTCCACCACCTGCACGGTAATTGTTCATCACCACATCAAATTCCTCATCCATCATAATTGGAACACTGTTTCTTGCCAGTTTTACCACTCTTTCACCTATTGGTTTACGGATATCCAGAATATACTCGATTCCTTCCCACATATCGTAATTATAGTGCTGCGGTTTTGGGGTGGTGAAAGAAGGATTCACTTCCAAATCTCCGTTTCTCCCTATAATAAAATAGGAGGCTGAGCGCTCTAACGCATCCTTCATATCTTGACCTGATATCTGGATAACCTTCAACGTATTAGGATAGATATAGTTTGAAACGATATCCCTCATGGTGACATTTGCAGGAAATCCTGGGGAATTATTATGAAAAAGAGCAGTGTTGGAAATGGAAGCACCTGAAACCTTCATTTGAACTTTATTGATGAATTCGATTAGGGCGTTATCTTGTGTACGTATATCATGGGCATTTTCTACAAGCATATCGCCATTGATTTTTCCCATCGGCAGATCCAACCATTTTTGTGTGTCCGTTTCATATTCTTCAATTAGTGCTACCACCTCATGGTCCGCCTCTATTTCTTCCACGGATAGGAGCTCTGCGTCCTTTTTGATGACCTGCCAGCTACCCTCTTTTTTTTCAAAAGTTACAGTCGCTTTTCCTACCAATTGGCCATTCACGCCGGGCTGTAGGACGAGTACATCATGAATAGATGTGGCGATGGTACGGTGTTGGTGTCCCGTCAGAAGAATATCAATCCCCTTTATCTTGCTGCAAATCTCATAGCCTTGATTTTCACCTGTGAGGTTTTCCGTTGCTTCACCGGTAGACGGGTCACGCTCGAAGCCTCCATGATAGCTGACAATTAACAAGTCAGGGTTTTCATTTTCTCGAATATCGGATACCCATTTTTTAGTGGAAACCAGCGCGTCCTCAAAAGATAGACTTTCAATATGATCAGGGTTTTCCCAATTTGGTATGTAATGTGTCGTTACTCCTAAGACTGCCACCTTTATAGGACCGAATTTCTTAATCATATAAGGCTTTCCTAAAAATGGCGTTGCACTATGTCGGTCGAGAATATTGGCGGATAACCAAGGAAACTTTGAGGTGTCTACAGCATTCTTTAATACCCCAAGACCGTAGTTAAATTCATGGTTGCCCACTATAGCAGCGTCATAGTTCAAGTGATTTAATACATGAACCATCGGATTTTTTTGGTGTGCTTGCTTTTTTACATAATGATAGGTTAAAGGTGTTCCTTGTATCAGGTCCCCATTATCAATTAATAGAACATGTTCTTCCTTTTTCCGCTCTTCTTTTATGACCGTTGATACTTTTGCCAATCCTAATGGTGCCGCTTCATTGTTTCCGTAGCTTAAAGGCATAATGCAGCCATGGACATCGCTTGTTTCAAGTACAGTTAATTTCAGCTTCACTTGGTGACCTCCTCAATGCATTTCTAAATGAAATAGAAAGGGATGATCACGAAGATCAACCCTATTTAGTAGGTACTTATACGATTCTTTTACGAATGGCTGAAGATAGAAAGTCTATGATGGTTACCACTACGATGATAACCAATAGAATTAGCCCCATCTCTTCCCAATTACGATTCATCTGTGCAAATTGTATAAGTGTCCCGATACCACCGGCTCCAACAATTCCAAGAATGGTGGACGCACGGACATCTATTTCGAAACGATAGATGGCATAGGAAAGGAATTCCGGTATGATCTGTGGAATAACCCCTTGGAAAAGGATTTGTATTTTGTTCGCTCCACTTGCTTCCATGGCCTCCACGATGTTCATATCAATGGATTCCAACACTTCCGAGTATAGTTTACCAAGCATTCCTGTAGAACCGATTGCGATGGCCAACACACCTGCGAATGGGTTCGGTCCTACTGCAACAACGAATAGTATCGCCAAAATCAGGTCAGGGAATGCCCTTACCGCACTTAAAATCCACTTGCCAAATGTGGTCAGCAGTTTGCTTTTGGTCATATTTTGTGCAGCCAAAAATCCAAGTGGTATGGCAAGAATTGCTGCCATAAGGGATCCTGCAAACGCGATATACAGCGTTTCTACCATTGCTGACCAGACTTTTCCGATTGCAGACCATTCAGGACTGAACAATTTAGGAATAACACGGTGGAAGTTGTTGACCATTCGCTCTGCCGCACGCGTCCAGTTGATGTCGATGGTGGCAAAAGTCCAGACATACATCAACGTAAGGAATAGGAAAATTCCCCAGTTTCTTAACCTTTTAAATAAGGATGTTTTCTTTTTGGGAGGTAATACAAGTTCCATTATACGATCGCCTCCCTGATTTTAGTTGAAATGTATTCAATAATAACTACCATGGCAAAGATGACAAGTATAATTAACATTGCATTAGGATAGTTATAGAATCTCAGCTGCTGACTTAAGATTATCCCGATTCCTCCAGCCCCTACTAAACCAAGGACGACTGATGCACGGATATTGATTTCAAATACATACAGAACAAAGGAAACAAATTGCGGCAACACCTGCGGAATCAATGCAAATGATATTTTCTGAAGCGTATTCGCCCCAGAAGCACTCATTGCTTCCATTGGATTCATATCAACAGATTCGATCGTTTCACTGATTAACTTCGCTAAAATTCCTAATGAGAAAATGATAAGTGCAAGAATACCAGGTAATACCCCAATACCGAATAGACCAACGAAAATAACTGCAAGTACCAAATCCGGAATGGTTCTTAATATATTTAGGAACGTACGTACAGCCGTATACACAAATTTATTGGTCGTTACATTTTGCGCAGCCAATAAACTTAGCGGGATACATAAAAGTGAAGCTACTGTAGTGGCAATGATGGCCATTTGGACAGTCGTTGCCATTGGTTCTAAAATGTGTACGAAAACATTCAGGTTTGGCGGGAAGAATTTGACGATCACCTTGAACATATTTGGTATTCCGGAAATTAAGTCCCCAATTGTCGCATTAGTCTTCACGGTACTTAAAATATAGAAACCTATTACCAATGAAAAAATAACACTCAGCTTAAATTTCGTTTTTGCCGGAAGGAGTGAAGGTACTTTTTTATTCTCTTCTAGCTTCACTGTTCCACACCTCCGCGCAAATCGTCTTCCCGAATTGCACGACCATAGATTTGTTCAAACGTTTTTTCCGTTACTTCTGACACAGGTCCGTCAAATACCACTTCCCCAGCTCTCATCCCGATGATGCGATCCGCGTACTCCATTGCCATATCAATGAAGTGTAGGTTTACAATTGTGGTTATCTTGTCTTCTTTGTTGATTTTCTTCAAATACGTCATCACCTGATGGGAGGTAGGTGGATCCAGTGATGCAACCGGCTCATCTGCCAGGATATATTTGGGCTTTTGTGTCAGAACACGGGCGATACTTACACGTTGTTGCTGCCCTCCACTTAATTCATCCGCACGGTTATAAAGCTTTTCTTCAATATTTACACGTTTCAAACTTTCATAGGCAAGTGCCATATCTTCCTTTTTAAATAAATTGAACATGGAACGCAATGTTCCCGTATATCCTAAACGACCAGCAAGTACGTTTTTCAGAACATTCGCTCTTTTTACTAGATTATAGTTCTGAAAAATCATCCCCACTTTGGTTCGTAGCTTTCTGAGATCAGTGTTGCGGTATGCCAGAATATTTTGATTATCTACATTAAGTTCTCCTGAAGTTGGAGTAACCAATCGATTGATACTTCTAATGAAAGTGGATTTACCTGCACCGGATAGGCCGACAATAACAACGAATTCGCCCTCATTGATTGTTACATTAATATTCTTTAACCCTTGCGTTCCGTTCGGGTACACCAAGGAAACATCTTTGAACTGTATCATGTTGCAAACCCCCTCAATTCTTTACATACATACAAAATAGGGGGAAGTATGCAACCTCCCCCTGGATTGCGAATCATATTAAATTAGAAAGAAATGGAATCTTTGAATTTTTCGTATGTTTCTTTTACAACTTGGTACTCTTCGTCAGAAGCTTCACTGATAGCATCCCAATTGTAAACATCGTTCATAATTTGAATCATTTCTTCATCATCATTGAAAGATAGGAATGCATCTTTAATTTGCTGTACTAATTCTTTATCAAGTTCTTTCGTTACGGAAATCGTGTCGTTTGGAATTTCTTCCGTGTAGCCTAAGACTTTTAAGTCTTCCATGATTGTACCGTATTCTTCTGTAAGTGTTGTACGAACATCATCAAACGTTGTTGCTACATCAGCGTCCCCTTCCAAAACTGCGATAGCAGCTTGGTCATGACCACCAGTTTGAATCGTATCTGAGAAGAAGTTCGATTGTAGATCCTGTGTGGATGCAATATCAAACTCATCCATTAGCTGAGAAGCCGGGAAAAGAAATCCGGATGTAGATGTTGCATCTCCGTATGCCCAAACTTTTCCTTCCAAGTCCGCTAACGTTTCAATTCCAGAATCCGCTCTTACAAGGTATTGCGCCTTGTATGTACCGCTTCCGTGTCTCATGGATTTTAAGATTACTTCCGTTCCATATTGCTCATTTGCAAGTACATAACCGAAAGCCGGGATAAATCCAACGTGCACTGTGTTAGAACCCATTGCTTCAATTAGTGCTGTGTAATCAGTCATTACACGGCCTTCCACTTCCACTCCAAGCTCTTCACCTAAACGGTCAGCCAAAGGTTGAACAGTGTCTGCAATAGAGTCAGAGTCTTGAGAAGGTACAAATCCCATTACAATCTTTTCCGGTTTGATTTGCTCGCCGGAGTCTCCATTACTTGAGTTATTCTCTGTGCCCGAGTTGTTGCTGCCACATGCAGCCAAGCTGATTGCTAGAATGGCAACCAAAAAGATTGATAAAAACTTTTTCATTTTTCCTTTTCCCCCTAAGAAATGATGATTTTGTTTTCTCACAATTAAAAGTATAACGAAACTTTTCTACATTAGGCTACAATTTTTTCGGTTTTTTTACAAAATGTTAAAAATATTTACTTTTCATTGCAGAAAAACAGGCTTTTCCGCCTGTTTCTTAACATGTTCTTTACAAACAGCTCATATTTTTAAGCTATTTACTATCAAAACATGGTAATGTTGTCGGACGAATGATGAGGGACGTCCTCCCTTCTTTTTGCTACGTAAAATGGACCATTGATAAATCTATCCACTTGTATCTGCTAGATATATTGGTACAATAACGTTAATACTTCAGTTCAAGACAAGAAAGGAATAGTATATATGAAAGAGGCTTTGCTCGGAAGCGTTTTGGCCGCCATGTCGACCGGTGTGGGTGCCTTGCCAATCCTGTTTTTAAAAAACACTTTAACGCACAGATGGAAAGATACGCTACTCGCTTTTACTGCAGGCATCATGATGGCTGCCGCAACATTAAGTTTAATACCGGAAGCACTGTCTTATGGAGGCTTTCTTCCTTTGGGGGTTGGGTTAATTTTCGGAGTCATTACCTTGACCCTGCTAGAGAAGTCTATTCCACATATAGATCTAGAACATAATAGAAGAGGAATTGCTTTTGATCAAAAAGCGATGTTGATCGTGGCAGCTATTACCCTGCACAATATTCCTGAAGGTCTCTCCGTTGGGGTTAGTTATGCTTCTGACGCAGAAGAAACCGGAAATTTGATAGCATTTGCGATAGGAGTGCAAAATGCTCCAGAAGGATTTCTCGTGGCATTATTTTTAATCAATCAAAAAATATCCAGGCTGAAGGCTTTTTTTGTAGCTACTTTAACTGGGGCAGTGGAAATACCGATGGCTATACTCGGTTTCTACTTGACTTCGGTGGTATCCTCGCTCGTCCCGTATGGACTTGCTTTTGCAGCGGGGGCTATGTTGTACATCATCTATAAGGAACTGATTCCTGAGAGTCACGGGGATGGACACGAAACGTCCTCAACATACTCTTTTATCATCGGTCTCCTATTTATGATTTTTATAATCCAGATTTTCTAACCGTTCCGTTTGGGCGGTTTTTTTATTTCTATTTGTTTATTTTTTCTCATAAATCATTTCTTGGTATTGATAAATCAGCTTGTCCAAGTCCTGACTGCATTTTACAGTCTGTTCACTGATATATCCTGTATTGTTGGCAACAGCCATCATATTGTCCCTTTTTTCTTTAATTAGTAGTAACAGTTGATCTACATACCCTTCATACGACATGGTCATTCGCTCCTTCTCTCTCTAAATACCACAATAGAAATTATTACAATAATTTCTATTATTGTAAATAGAATCGCAAAGTTAGACATTTTTTTCATTGAATTTTTTTCTAGATTACAGGTAAAAATAGGACAAAGTATCTAGAGCGAGTAAGTTTTCTAGCATATCCTCAAAAGTTCCTTATGAAGAAAATTGTCGAATATTGTTAGCAAATAGACTAAGCGAAGCGGGTGGGCGTATGAAATTTTTTTTGGTGGTCATATTGAGCTGTACCATTCTTTTCACCTTCTCTACTCAGAAGGCTTCTGGCGAAGAACATACCAGCAACAAAGTCGCCATTGTAATTGATGACTTTGGTAATAACATGAAAGGGTCAGAGGAAATCCTTCAATTACCTGTTTCATTGACAGTGGCCGTCATGCCTTTCCTATCAACGACCAAAAAGGATGCTGAAATGGCTCACCGCTTAGGACATGAAGTGATTTTGCATCTTCCCATGGAGCCTTTAAAAGGGAAAAAGAGCTGGCTTGGCCCTGGAGCCATCACATCCGACCTATCAGATGAGGAAATTTACAAAAGAGTAAATGATGCCATCGATTCCGTCCCCTATGCAGTAGGAATCAACAACCATATGGGGTCAAAGATAACTGCCGATGAACGGATTATGAGTGTGATCCTTGGTATCTGCAAAGAGAGAAACCTTTATTATCTAGACAGTAAAACAACAAAAAAAAGTGTTGTCGCTAAATTGGCCACAGAAATGGGAGTTCCTTTTTTAGAGAATGAGATGTTTTTTGACGAAGTTTTTACAACAAATCACATAGTAAAGCAGACTACTTCTCTTATCAAGAAAACAGAGGTGGATGATTCCATTATTGCGATCGGACATGTTGGGGTAGTAGGGGAGAAGACTGCGAGTGTATTAAAGCTATATATACCGAAGTTAAAGGATAAAGCTGATATTGTCACACTATCCAATATATTGATTGATAAAGAAATATTATTGCATTAAAAGAACGAGCGGTCTCCAATTAAAGAGGACCGCTCGTTCTTTTATTTTTGGACATCTATCTGATCTACGTGTGTAACCCTGAACTCTTTTTCTCCAAGCTTCTTAACTAGTTTGTTCAGTTTCTCCTCTGGCAGTTCGGCAGGAAGATTCACTATAATACGTCTCAAGTATTTTTCTCCATTGTCAAGAGTAAGCAAACCGTCGATATTGACGTCTTTTAACATGGAGACGAGATCCTTGATGGCACCTTTATGTTCAATTGTAGCAATGGTCAGAGTATATCCACCTGTCTTCATACCAAATGAATCGGCAAGCACATCCATGACATTAGCGTGTGTCAAAATACCCAGGAATTCATTTTCTTCGTTCAGCACTGCGATAAACGGAAGACGCTTGATTGTGAAGAAAGCCTTGAAAAAGGAGTCCTCTTCAAAAATAAATGCGTCTTGATTTTTAATCAGCACCTCTATGGAATCGTCCCCACTGCCTTTTTCTTCATATAGATAATCCAGCAGATGAATTTTATAGACAAGACCCAGGAAGTTGTGGCCATCATTGGAAAGAATGGGAATACAACGGTAACCAGTATCCTTGATTTTTTCATATGCTTGCTTCACTGTATAAGACGGTTCACAGTACTGCACATCATGTTTAGGTACAAAATTGTAACGGACCTTCATTTCTCTCACTCCCAATCAATATGTATGTCATGATACTACTATAACATTAGCATAATTGACTTTTAAGGTAAAGAAAATTCATAATATTTTAACTACTTGCCTCGTTCTATTTTGCAGCGTTGGCCGCCACCTGAACCGCATCCCAAACAGTTGCATATGGCGGTGCATAACTAAGGTCGAGCATCCCTATTTGTTTGGTGGTCAATTCGCAAGTAATAGCCGTCGCGAAGATATCCATCCGCTTGGCGATAGCGTTATCCTTTCCAATCATCTGCGCCCCCAGCAACTTTTGTGTGCCCGTTTCATAAACAAGCTTGATATGAACGGTTTCTGCTCCCGGGTAGTAGGAAGCGTGGTTATTCGTTTCAATCACTACGGTATCAACATCAAGCTTTTCTTTTTTTGCTTCTTTTTCAGTCAGTCCCGTCATAGCTGCAGTCCATTCCATTATTTTCACAACATTTGTTCCGAGTATTCCTGGAAACGTGGAGGAGATGCCAGCAAGATTATCCGCAGCCACTCTTCCGTGCTTATTTGCCGTTGTCCCCAAAGCAATATTGACCGGCTTGTTCAATAGGAGGTGGTTACTTGTTGCACAGTCCCCCGCAGCATATATGGAAGGGAGACTTGTCTTCTGATGGGCGTCCACGATGATTGCTCCGTTTTCGAGCATATCCATTCCCAGATCCTTTACAAATTCTGTGTTTGGTTTATTGCCGATGTTGACAATTACAGCATCCACCTCAACGGAGTTCTTGTTCGTGACAATATTTGTCACTTTATTATTCGATACTTTAAGTTCCTTCACTTCTTCCCCGGTCCGAATGGAAACACCTTCTAATGATTCCAGAGTATCCGCAATTATATTTGCCATTTCCTGGTCATAATTGGGTAAAATCTGGTCCTGGAGTTCGATGACCACAACCTCTTTCCCCAACTCTATCATGGTTTCGACTAGCTCCATTCCAATATAGCCGCCACCGATGATTCCTACCTTCTTTATTTCTTCATCTAAAAAATACTCCCTCATGTTTATTCCATCATTAAGGGTTTTCAAGGTGTGGACATTTGTCGCCTCTTTAGGGACGAAAGGCGGAACAATTGGCTTGGAACCTGTTGCAATCAGAAGTTTATCATAACTGACGATGGTTTCATCTCCTGAGTTAAGATTCTTCACATTCACGCTTTTATTTTCTGGATCCACACTGATTACTTCATGATGGATATGGACCTGAATGTTTCGCTCTTCAAAATCTTCCACTGTTCTTGCAAGCAGGTCTTCATGCGATTTTGTCACTCCGGATATGTAATATGGCAAGCCACATGCACCGTAAGATATATGCGAATCCTTTTCAAACACACTGATTTTCACCGTTTCATCCAATCGTCTCAATTTGGAAGCTGCACTCATTCCTCCGGCTATTCCACCAATAATAACAACATGTTCCATAGTGTTTCCTCCTAGTGATGTTCTTGCGTTATTTTCTACCATTATATTCCCTCTTAGAGGGGAAAGTAGTCATGAAATCAAACCAAAAAAGATGACTCATATTGCGGAGTCATCTTTAATAGGTTAATTATTCACTTTTTCATTTTCATAGATTGGTACCCAGCCTTCTGTTGTAACGAAGATTCGGACTGCGACCACTTTACGGTCATCCATAAGAGTGAAATAGTGGCGAACATTTGGTGGCACTGAGATCAGATCACCTGGCTCAAGCTCTACATCAAAGAATGAACCATTTTTGCCTTGGATAACGAAAATTCCGTGTCCACTCACAATAAAGCGTACTTCATCGTCGGTGTGGTGATGTTCTTTGTTGAAGTTTTGCAAAAGCTGCTCCAAATTCGGTGTTGTGTCAGACAAGGAGATGACATCCTGAGCCTTGTATCCTCTTTTTAGAGAAATTGCGGCAATCTCATCCTTGAAAACAGTTAATATTTCTTCCTTGTTCTCGTCCGTCAATGAGAAGTTTTCCTGTAGATGTTGAGGTAGCTTTGCAATGTCCCAGTTTTCATAGATAACTTCATTTTCATTTAAAAAGCTCTCCACTGATTCCTTTCCACTGATTCTTTCATTCGTTTCGTGTAATCTGATTTCTGCCATGCTTAGTTCCTCCTTAAGGGTGATTTTGTAATAGTTAGATGGATATTTTCGGTTGCACCGAATTTTTTACACTGAGGAGCTTTAGGTGATAGCTGAACAGAAACTCCCAAGCCTCCAGGTATTTTTTTGCTTCAAAGGCTGTCTTCCCCCACACGGTAATTCCGTGATTCTTGATGAGAACGGCGCCTGCATCAGCAATAACATGGTGAGAGAATTCATCCGCAAGTGTAGGAATATCTGCATGATTTCTTATGATTGGTATTTTCACTTCTGCATCTTCCTCCCAAATTCCGAAGGCTTTGATGATTTCCTGTCCTTTAAATGTAATTTCTCCGTGGTCGCCATATAACTCAGATATGACATTATTATCTATGGTATGGACATGCAGAGAACAACCTGCCATCGTCTTCCGGTACACTTCCAGATGCAGCAATGTTTCTGCAGAAGGTCTCAAGTCTGTGTTTTCGACGGCCTTTCCTTGTGCATCCACTAGGAGGAAATCTTCTGGTGTTATCTTTCTTTTATCCTTCCCGCTTGAAGAAACCAGAAACTGCAAAGGATTTTGTGATACTTTTATAGAAAGATTACCGCTAGTGCCATAAAACCAATCACGTCCAGCCAGCTCTTCTTTTACTTCAGATAGCTCTGTCCATCTCTTTAAAAATTGACTCATGCGGTCACCTCCCGTTTTTTCAAAATCTCCATCACATCATAGAACGTTTCAAAAGGAGAGAATGCAATGGCGTGCTCCTCACATTTTTCAATCAGGAAATCCCTCGCAATCACTTGGTCGGCGAGTTTTGCCGCTTCAAGATCTGTGATGGAATCTCCAATGACAATTTTATAGGTTCCTGGTTCCGCAAGTTTCCGGATAATCGATGGCTTGCAACAACCACAATCGTTTTCACATTCTGAATCACACGTATGTGGCCAGAGGATGTTTATTTTTTCTCCTGAAAAGTCGGATCCGTTGCAATAGATATGCTCATCTTCCACCAACCCTTTCAAAAGTGGTTCCACAAAAAAGTCGATGCCACCTGAGACGATGTAGAGTGGGATCTCTTCTTTCTTTGTGAAAGCTACAAATTCCTTAAAGCCTTCCCGTATCTCCGCGTGATCTATTATATATTCGGTAATATCCTTTTTTTGCTTAGAAGGAAGCAGAGCGAACATCTTCCCTACCCCATCCTTGATGGAGACTTCCTGGGATAAAACCTTATTTTTAATATCGTCCCATTCTTCTGGGGCGAATTTCTTCATGATGGCAATGATGTTATCACTATTGGTGATGGTTCCATCAAAGTCGCAAAAAATCATCGGATTTCTCACTGTCATTTTACAACCTCCACACTACCCCACTGTTTGAGGGCGATCTGCAGTTCAGGGTGCGTTTCTCCGTAACCTGCCAGGGATGCGCCACTCCTTACCGCTTCCACCGCTTGTCGGAAAGCTTTCCCCCCGGCTGCCGCACCAAGCTCATGACCATGGACACCACCACCCGCATTGATGACCGCATCATTTCCAAAATCTTGATAAAGTAACGGAACCAATCCTGGATGGATTCCAGCTGATGGCACAGGCAAGGTCGCTTTAAAATGATCGTCTGGTACTGTTAGAGCATCACGTATTGCCAGTGCCTGTTCTTTCGGCAGAGCAACACTTCCGTAAGGGGAAGGAAACAAGGAAAAGTCAGCTCCTGCATATCGAAGTAGTTTACCTAACAGTAATTCATTGGAAATACCATAAAATTCAGATGGCGTGATTGCCCCGCTAACAGCAGGATGCGCCATGATCGGGATGGATATTTCCTTGTCCTCCGCAAGGCTTTGAAGGGTATCAAGACCATAGGCAAATACATTGAATAGCAGAAAATCAGCACCAAGCTCTACAGCCCTTTTCGCTTTATCTTTCAGATCAAATGTACGTCCTGTCAGGTTTACTGCATACCTTGCACGATGACCAGTTTCTTCTTTCACTTCCTCAAGGACCCTTCTGCCTTCCGTTATCCGCTTATCAAAGGGAGTAAGTTCGTTTTCAAACAAAATCTCGTCATCCTTGATAAAATCTAGTCCCCCAAGTGCCTGCTCCTTCAATTGATTGGAAAGAAAGTTAAGGTCCCTGCCGATAACACCTTTAAATATGCTCATAATAAATGGTCTTTCATGCACACCTGTAATGGAACGAAGTCCTTCTATTCCGAATTTCGGCCCAGAATAAGCGCGCTTCAAGTCATCACCGAATTCCAGGTCCAAAAGTTTAATCTCCCCGTCCAGTGATAGCTTGCCAAATACAGTCGTCATTATCGCAGGAAGGTCATTGCTAAAATTCAACCCTGGATATGCAATTTGGATAATACCTCGAGTAACGGTTTTCCCCAAGTATGCATCCACCCTGTCGCTTGAAGAAATTTCTTTCACACTTACGACTCTGCCTTTATGCTTTTTTAACTGTTCCTGTTCAAGCTGAGGCAAATCTGTCCAGGAACCTATGGTAAGTCCGAGTGCGATACCCTCCGCTTTTTTCTCAAGATTCCCTTTATGATCATGAACCAGATAGGTTGCTAGAATTTCAGACATTAAGTACACCCTTTCTTCTGTTAAAACATAAGCACTATTAAAGTTGACGGTTGATAATGAGAGGGTTCCCAGCTGTTAATTGGAGCAAAAGGCGTAGACTCCTGCGGGAGAGTAGCGACAATCTTGAGACCCGCAAGTGTTACGAGGAGGCTCAAGGTCGCCCCGCGGAAAGCGAAGCCTATTGCGGAAATCAACAGCGGCGTTTAACAGAGCAAAACATAAAAAACCTCTTCGATAAGAAGAGGTTAGTCTGCCTAACATCCTCTTATCTATCAGCCTCATGCTGCAAGATTTAGCACCGTGCTTATTGAAATAAGTCGGTTGCCGGGTTTCATCGGGCTAGTCCCTCCACCTGCTCTTGATAAGATTGGATTATATTTTATTTCATTTCATAAATTCTAGTTGAGATTATGCCATCATTTCGCAAAGATGTCAACAGACTATTCAGAAAATCTTTAATTCTCTGATCCGTTGAACCGCCTCCATTAATCTTTCGGTACTTGTCAACAAACCTACACGGACGTAGCCATCACCATAGGTACCGAACCCTATTCCTGGTGCCACCACAACATGCGCTTCATAGAGGAGCTTGTCTGCAAATTGCTCTGACGTGAAACCTTCCGGAACCTTTAACCATGCAAAAAAGGATCCTTTCGGAGCTGTTACCTCCCAGCCGATCTCCTGTAATCCCTGGATGAAGGCATTACGCCGGTCCTCATACAAATCCACCAATTCATGAACACATTTTTGTGTATCCAGCAATGCAGTTGCCGCCGCTTCCTGAACCGCCCCAAAAATACTGACATACATATGGTCCTGCAGAAGATTGATGGCTTTAATGACACTTGCATTCCCAACAGCAAATCCTACGCGCCAACCGGCCATATTAAAAGTTTTCGACAATGTGTATATTTCAATGCCGACATCTTTCGCACCAGGCGTCTGGAGAAAACTTTTTGGTTTTTTCCCATCAAATCCGATAGCACCATAAGCGAAGTCGTGTACGACACAAATATCGTGCTGATTTGCAATGTCCACCGTTTTTTTAAAAAACGCAGAAGTCGCCACAGCCCCTGTCGGATTATTGGGATAATTGAGGAACATTAGCTTTGCTTCCGCTAAAACTTCCGGATTGATATCTTCATAGTTTGGTAAAAAGTGATATACTTCTTTTAGTGGCATATATTCCATTTTCGCTTTCGCCAATGCCACACCTGACCAATAATCGGGGTAGCCTGGATCTGGGACTAGCACAGTATCTCCTTCATTCAATAAACACTGAGGTATTTCCACAAGTCCCGCTTTCCCACCAAAAAGGATGGCTACTTCTGTATTCGGATCTATGTCGACATCGTATTCCCTTTTATAGAATGTCGCAATGGCTTCTTTGAAAAAAAGATGCCCCTGAAATGGGGAGTATTTGTGATGACTCGGTTTTTCCACAGCCTCTTGCAATGATTTTACAATATGTTCAGGTGTGGGTTGGTCCGGGTTCCCTTGTCCAAGATTGATGACATCATGACCTTGTGCCATGACATTCCCCACTTTTTCAACCAAAGAGGCAAAAAACTGTTTCGGCAGTGTATTCAACAATTCAGATTGTTGGAAATGTTTCATCTTGTTCACCTACTTTAAAAATTCTTGAAATCCTAGTCACAAATCATATATGGTTAGATTCAACTTGTAAAGTATTTTTTCAACGGAGGGATATTCCTATGAAATGGAAAATAACGTGTGTGCAATTTGATGTAGCCTTCGGTGATCCCGAAGCGAATATAGAAAAAGTATGTGAGCTTTTGACAGTAGCAGGCAAGGATCGTCCTGATATCATTGTTCTTCCTGAACTTTGGTCCACAGGCTACGACCTTGGACGCCTCGATAAGATTGCTGATTCAGGCGGCTTCGTTACCACTAAGTTCCTTAAATCCGCCGCAAAGGAGTTACATAGTCACATTGTTGGTGGTTCGGTTGCAAAAAAAACGAACAAAGGGATTTATAATACAATGATTACTGTAAATAACAATGGAGAGGTTGCCGGCGAATACAGCAAGCTGCATCTGTTCCGGTTAATGGACGAACATCACTTCCTTCAACCTGGCAAGACCGATGGCATGTTTGAACTAGATGGGGAAACCTGTGCTGGTTTCATCTGTTATGATATCCGCTTCCCCGAGTGGATTCGCGCCCACACTACAAAAGATGCAAAAGCAATTTTCGTAGTTGCTGAATGGCCACTGGCAAGGGTCGATCATTGGCGTACATTGCTTATTGCCCGTGCCATCGAAAATCAGTGCTATGTGATTGCATGTAACCGATCTGGTGCAGACCCGAAGAATACCTTCGCAGGGCATTCCATGATCATCGATCCTTGGGGCGAAATACTGGCTGAAGCCGGTGAAGGAGAAGAAATCATTACAGCTGAAATCGACTTGGCAAAAGTGGATGAAGTGAGAAAAAGAATTCCGATTTTCGAGGATAGAAGACCGCAGTATTATTGATTCGGTGTATGACCGTTCCTTTCCGCTGCAGGCAAAAAAAACACATATTCAATCCAAAATAAAAAGGACCCCTAAATGGAGTCCTTTTCTATTTGGCTAGCATTATTTTGTAACGTTAGCAGCTTGAGGTCCACGAGCACCTTCAACGATTTCGAAAGAAACTTCTTGACCTTCTTCTAAAGTTTTGAAACCTTCGCCTTGGATTGCGGAGAAGTGTACGAAAACGTCGTCTTGACCTTCAACTTCGATGAATCCAAAACCTTTTTCTGCATTGAACCATTTTACTTTACCTTGTAACATGTTTGTTCCTCCTTGTGGTTAACCCACGTAAATATTACTATTCTTGCTCTTTGAAACATTTCAAGACGAAAACTTGTTTCTGACTTTCCATATATTCACGAACAAAAATAATAGTTTAATAATAACAGGTGCCCATTATTTTTTCAAGGTTTTAACCACACAATTCTCACAATTCTACTCATTTTTTCGAAATAATCAGATATCTGTAATTCACTCATAAAAACACAACACGTCCTTTGAAAAGGTTCTTTTCCTGAGAAAAAATAACTTTCAAAAAACCTGTTGACATTCCTCCTCCCACCTTGTTATTATTTTTAACAAGCAATAATTTTCACACAATTAAATACATTCGCAATATATTTTATTGCGATCTCTTATCAAGAGCAGGTGGAGGGATTTGGCCCGATGAAACCCAGCAACCGACCGTAATACTGTTGTGAGACAGGGCGTTACAAGTATGTATACGCCGAACGTAATCGTTCATAAGGCACGGTGCTAATTCCAGCAGAAGTTATTTCTGGCAGATAAGAGGGGAGAAGTCTACTCTTCAAGCCTCTTTCTTATGGAAAGGGGCTTTTATTTTTGACATAATCGCCCCGCTCTAAATTTTCACAACAAATCATAACCCGGGGGGAAATTAATATATGACGATCACCGCAACTACAAGCTATGAACCATTAACAGAAACTACAGCCGTATCATTGGCGAAGGACCTTGAATTTTTCAAAGAAGGCGCACTGTTGCATTGCCAGGAAATCGGCGATGGCAACCTAAACCTTGTTTTTCATATCAGAGATGAAAACAATACAGGAATCATCATCAAACAGGCACTGCCTTATGCCAAAGTGGTGGGTGAAAGCTGGCCTCTCACCTTGCACCGTGCCACCATTGAGGGAGACTATTTGAAGAATGCGGCAACACTTGTCCCTAATCTTGTTCCGAAAGTATATTATACAAACGAAGAATTGGCGATTACGATTATGGAAGACCTTTCTCATCTTGAAATCGTGAGAAACGGTTTTATTGGCGGCAAGGACTATCCTCTTCTTTCCAAGCACATCGGGGAATATTTGGCCAAAACATTATTCTATACATCAGATTTCGGTTTGAACCAGCAGGAAAAAAAGAAGTTACAACAGCAATTTGCCAATCCTGAACTTTGTAAAATTACAGAAGATCTTGTTTTCACAGACCCTTTCTTCGACAGCGAGACGAACAGCTATGAGCCAGAACTTCTTGGTGCAGTTGAAGAACTTTGGAAAAATGAAACATTAAAACTTGAAGTGGCGAAACTGAAATACAAGTTTCTGACAAATGGGGAAGCACTTCTACATGGAGATCTTCATACCGGAAGTATTTTTGCCAACGACATTGATACAAAGGTGATTGATCCTGAATTTGCTTATTTTGGGCCTATCGGGTTTGATATTGGTCAATTCTTTGCGAACATTTTACTGCAAGCCATCACCCGATCAGACGATGAAAGAGTCGCTATTACAACCCATCTTCATCAAGTATGGGAGGTTTTCACTTCCACTTTCTCTGACCTATGGAAAACGGCCAGTGTGGAGCAGTTCACTACAACACCAGGTTATTTGGATTATGTGCTAAAGAAAGTGTTTGCGGAGGCATCCGGTTTTGCGGGGTGTGAAGTTATCAGGCGCACCATTGGATTGGCACATGTAGCAGACCTGGACACTATCCAGCCTTTCGCCAAGCGCATTGCAACAAAGCAAAAAGCTCTGGAGCTTGGGAGACTTCTAATCTTGGATGCAACAAACTTCAAGAACACCAAAGAGATAGAATCTGCATTTGAGAATGTATTAAAGGGGAATGAATGACTTATGACTGCAACTACAAGCCTTCCACTATCTGTAGAGTGGAAGGATACGTATATTCAACTATTAGATCAACAGAAATTACCTCAGGAAACGGTTTTTCTTGAGCTGAAAACCATTGATGATGTGTTTGATGCCATTGTCACTTTAAAAGTAAGAGGTGCACCGGCTATTGGGATAACGGCCGCATACGGACTTGCGCTTGCCGCAAATTCCTATGAGACTGAGAGTCTTGAAGATTTTCATATACTATTAAAAAAGGATAGGGACTACTTGGCTACCTCCCGCCCAACCGCGGTCAATCTGTTTTGGGCGATTGACCGTCTAATCCAGATCTCTTTGAATGCTTCCTCTGTAAACGAAGCCAAAACAAATCTTGTCCATGAAGCCATTCAGATTCAATTGGAGGATGAAACCACTTGCCGACATATCGGAGAGCACGCCCTTTCCCTTTTTCAAAAGAATGATAAGGTCCTGACAATCTGCAATGCAGGGTCCATTGCAACAGCCAGATACGGCACAGCATTGGCTCCTTTCCACCTTGCAAAAGAACAGGATTTCCCTATCAGTGTCTATGCAAGTGAAACTAGGCCTGTTCTACAGGGAGCACGCTTAACGGCATGGGAGCTGCAACAATCCGGGGTGGACGTCACCTTGATTACCGATAATATGGCAGCACATACCATCAAAACCAAGAACATTAGTGCCATCATTGTCGGCGCAGACCGAATTACCGCAAACGGAGATACTGCGAACAAAATTGGCACATATGGTCTTGCCATTCTTGCAAAATCGTTTGGCATCCCTTTTTATGTTGCTGCTCCATTGTCTACTTTTGACCTTTCCAGAAAGACCGGGGAAGAGATTGAAATTGAAGAAAGAAATCCAAGGGAGATTACCCACCTTGGAGACCAAGCAATCGCACCTGAGGGCATTCCTGTCTTCAACCCGGCATTTGATGTCACACCAAATGACCTGATTACCGCCATCATTACGGAAAAAGGAATCATCCGAGGCAACTACACCGAAGCGATTCCAACCTTATTCCATAACTAACATTAAGAAAAACCGTGCAGAAACCGCCCGGTCCTTTTAATGCTAAAAAACTTTAGTTGTAGGGTTAATCACCGCTGTTCCTTTTCGCAAATAGCTACGCTTTCCGCGGGGCGACCTTGAGCCTCCTCGGCAAGCCTGCGGGGTCTCAAGATTGTCGCTACTCCCCCGCTGGAGTCTACGCTATTTGCTCCAATCCACAGCTGGAAATGACAAAAACTTAACTTAATAAGCGAAGCGCCTGGAACGGAAATCAACCGGATTATATGCTCTCATATATTTCAATCAAAGGACAAAAGGATCCATTACAGCACAATGGATCCTTAAAGTATGTATGGAAAGTAGCACTTCCATAGTTCTGATGTTGTTGTCCTCACATTTCTTACTTGGCCCACATTTCCCTAGGGTTCAATTCATAAATACCGGCTTCCCTGTACATATAATGATTGATGATAAATTCCCTTCTGATTGTTGCATAGTCTTCATGAAACTGTTGGATATGTTCATTTATTTCCTTCTCACTATACTTCTTCCCAAGCTCCAATCCTTTAACAATGTGTTCAAAAATAATCAATTTCTTCTTCCTTTGCGCCGGGATAGTCTTTAACGTTCCATCCTTGGCCAGGAAGTTTTGCAGGATCTGCTCCCTTTCTTTCTGATCTTCCATACTCTTATCCCCTTTGCCACTTCTACTTAAAACGGTAAACAAGCCTTCATGGTGAATCTCCAAAGCTTTCTGATTCAAATAGTAGTAAACAGTATTTTTTTCTCTTCTTTCATAAACCGCACTTATCTCTTTTAGCTTTGCTATGTGATGGGAGATAGTGGGAGGTTTTACCCCTAGCCTTTCTGCAAGCTCTTGTCCACTTAGAGGTTCTTCTTCCGAAGCCAATAAGACCAACAGCTTGATTCTTGTCGTATCACCCATCACCTTATAGAAATTCACTAGCTTATCCAGTTGCAGAATTACCACCTCTTAAAATAAATTCGACGACCATCTAATTAGATGTTAATCTAATCATTTAAAACTTTCAACCCTTTTTCTTTTCTTTTTTTAAAATTGCTTCTTTATCTTGTTCACTAATAATATTTAGCTTTGTTAGTACCTCTGTATAAAAGATGAGTTTATTTGTTCTCCCCACTGTCACCAACTCCTGTTTTGCCCTTAAGCAACTTTTTTTATCTTAGTAAATTATATGAAGAAAAATAAGAGATGATACAGGTTAGCGGAATGAATGCAAAAAAAATACGATAGATTTAGATCTACCGCACAAGTCATAATAAAAGACTGCTCTCTTCTATATCAACACACCTTCTAGCTTCAACAGTTGTTCTTTCATGCCGATTTTATCTCCAGCATAACCAACCATTGCCTTATTCTTTCCGATGACACGATGGCATGGAATGACAATCGGCAACGGATTTCTTCGGTTCGCCTGTCCGATAGCCCTAACCGCCAACGGCCTATTAATCTCTTTTGCTATGTCCTGGTAGCATTTCACTTCTCCATACGAGATATTACTTAATGCCTGCCAAACTTCCATCTGGAAATCTGTTCCCTTCATTTTAAACGGAACATCAAAGGTGGAACGCCTTCCCAGAAAATACTCCTCCATCTGGCTGGTCACACGTTTTAATACAGGATGATCCGGGTCATACATAAACCGTTGCTTAGAAGAATCAGGTTGGAGGAAATCATCATTCCATTCAATTTTGACAAGATGGTTCTCCTCACAGATCATATATATTTTACCGATTGGTGTATCAAGCCCATTATAATAGAACATGTTCACTTCCCCTTTTCCAACTAGGTTCATAAGGCCTCTCTCTTATATCAATGCACAGTCGGAGATCCTATAGGCAGCCTTATATGAAAGGTCGTACCCTTTCCGAGCTCGCTGTTCACTTCAATGTTACCATTGTGCTCTTCTACTATTTTATAGCTTACCATAAGCCCCAATCCTGTTCCACGATCCTTTGTCGTATAGAACGGCTCACCTAGCTTCTTCAGTTTATCCTCCGGTATGCCGATTCCTTCATCCATAATGGAAATGAGCACTTGCTCTCCCTCCACTTTTGAGAGCGCTACTGAAACGGTACCACCTTTTGGCATCACTTCTATCGCGTTTTTAAGTATATTAATAAATACCTGTTTTAATTGATTCGGCTCGCAATAGATTTCCGGTAACCCATATTCAATGGAAGTCTCAAATTGAACATTTTCCAGTGATGCCTGCGCACTCAACAGGTCTAACGTTTCCTTCATGATAACCGCTACACTTTTTCTTTGATAGGAGATTGCCTGCGGTTTGGCCAATACCAGAAACTCGGTAATGATGGATTCTATCCTCTTCAGCTCGGAGGTGATCACATCAAAATACATCCCATATTGGTCTTCTTTCATGCTACTTTGCAGTAATTGAATAAAGCCTTTCAATGCCGTCATCGGGTTTCTTATCTCATGGGCGATACCTGCAGCCAGTTCCCCCACGACGGTAAGAGTATCTGACTTTCTAAGCTGATCCTCCATCTCCTTTTTTTCCGTAATGTTACGGAAGATGGTCATGTGTAGCCCTTCAATGACATTTTTCTTTGCGGAATATTCAATGATTTGCATGCCAGCCTCAGTCTCGAGGCTTACTTCTCCACTCAGCTCTTCGCTTTCAGGACATACTTGCCATTGGTTCTGTATATCTTGTAGCTGATCATGCTGAATATAATAATGTAGATAGTTCGCCATCAACTCCTCTTTGGATAGATTCAAAATCTTGCTGGCATTCGGATTCGCATCAATGATGTTACACCTATTATCCCATAAAAGGATCCCATCCATGGCGTTATCAAAAATCTTCCTGAATTTCTGCTCACTTTCCCTTAGGTCCTTCTCCATTTTCCTGCGTTCACTGACATTACGGAAAATGATCATATTATAACCATCAATAATGCCCTTATTAGCTGTAAATTCAAGAAGTTTCTTTTGACCGTTCGGCATATGAAACTCCAACTCTTCCCTAATTTCCCCATTTGCAACAAACTGTTTCATGATGGAAAATACTTTCTTATTCTGCCTTGGCACAAAACAGTGAAGCTTGGAATGAATTAGCTCATCCAACGGAAGTTCGAATGCTCTGCTTGCAGCCGGGTTTGCCCGCATGATTTCCCCGCTATTATCTACCAGCACAATCGCATCCAGGGCATGTTGGAACATTTCCCTGAATCTCTCTTCACTCTTCTGAAGCTGAAGCTCCATGTTCCGTTTTTCCGTCACATCCCTCATGATGGCAAGGTAATAGTCATCATAGATGTTCGCTGTGATGGTCACTTCGAATGTCTTACGCTCACCTGTATGAAGAATTACCGGAAGCTCCCCTCTCACTCTGCCATGATTATCAAGAAGGTTCCAGATTTTCTTCATTTTGTATTGAAAATCCTCTTCGACAAAATCATCCAGCTTGGACTGAAGAAGATCGAGTTTCGGCATGGCAAAATTGGAACAGAAAGCCGGGTTTACGTCAATAAAATACCCCTCCCTATCAAACACAACAATGCCATCCACCGCCCGATTAATGACATCATGATACATTTGCTTGCTTTTGTTCGACTCTTTCTCCAGTTTCTTTCTGGCGGTTATATCACGGATGATGCATATGTCCAGCCCGCTTTCATCCGGGTTCCTCACTGCCGAATACTCCACCATTTTTATCGTTCCATTATCCAAGCGAACAATCAATTCATTTTTCAATTCACCTAGTTCATCCAATTGTGCTTCTTGAAGCTCCACTTCCTCTTTCGGCATCAAATCTAGAAAATCATGCAGGTTTCTTTTCAACAGCTCCTCCTTTGATAATCCAAAAAGCTCACAAGCCTTCTGGTTCACCTGGAAGAATTCCACATTTTCATTGAACAATATAATGGCATCATTGGCATGCTCAAATGTAAGTTGCAGAAATCTGTTTTCCTTTTCAAGCTTGTGAAGCTTGTTTGTCAGAGTCTCTATCTCTACCTCCAACTTTTTGGTCTCTTCCTTCACCATGTGTTGGATCATAACTTTCCCCCACTTATCATTTATTTTCCATTGGTTTTTATATTTAGGTGACTCGATACTGTTTCATCCATATTTTTACTTTCTGTGATTAAACCGCACTTCTGCTCTTCATAAAATTCTACGTCTCCCATCTAAAATCCTTTCTTCTACATTTAACGCAATAAAAAAGTCATTTCAGAAATCTTTTTGTAATATTTACTACTTTCCTGTTGATAATGGAAGAAGGAGGAAAGTTTTGCTAGTGGCAGAAAATATCCGGCAAACCATGACTCCCGCATTTCAATTATGATAAACTGTATTAGTTATAGAATTTTTTTCACTAGGAGTATGATGGATTTACCATGAAAATAATTGCTACCACTTTAAATGCAAAATATATCCACACCAACCTCGCTATTCGTTACCTAAAGGCATATGCCGAGCCAGAGTATGCAGTGGATTTAGTCGAATATACCATTAAAGATCCGGTTATGAATATCGTGTCGGACTTGATTCAAAGAAAGCCTGACGTCATAGGATTCAGCTGTTATATATGGAACATAGAAGAAACAATCAAAGTCATGAGCATGTTGAAAAAAATCAATCCTGATCTAATACTTGTCCTTGGTGGTCCTGAAGTGACATATGACGTAACAGAGTGGCTGGACCGCTTGTCAGACGTTGACTTTATTGTTCTAGGCGAAGGGGAGATCACATTCAAGCAGCTTCTTCAGGAATTGGAGGGAGAAAGGAATTTCGATTCCATTAGCGGCTTAGCTTACCGTGAAGGAATGGAAAAGAAAATATCCCCACAACGAAACAAAGTGGATTTGAAGGAACTTCCTTCTCCTTATCGCTTTGAAGAAGATCTGGCACAGCTGGGTAAAAGGGTGACATACTTTGAAACGAGCAGAGGCTGTCCGTTCAGCTGTCAGTTCTGTCTATCTTCTATTGAAGTCGGCGTGCGTTATTTTGACCGCGAAAAAGTAAAAGAGGACATTCGTTTCTTGATGAACAACGGAGCAAAGACTATCAAATTTGTCGACCGTACCTTCAATATCAGTCGCAGCTATGCCATGGAAATGTTCCGTTTCCTTATTGATGAGCACCTCCCTGGGACCGTCTTCCAATTTGAAATCACAGCTGACATCATGCGACCGGAAGTCATTGAATTCTTGAACCAGGAAGCCCCTGTTGGCTTGTTCCGTTTCGAAATCGGAGTACAATCAACCAACGATGCAACAAACGAGCTTGTCATGCGGAAACAGAACTTCTCCAAGCTCTCCCGTACTGTGACCATGGTCAAGGATGGCGGAAAGATCGATCAACATCTTGATTTAATTGCAGGGTTGCCCGAAGAGGATTACCATTCCTTTAAGAAAACGTTTAATGATGTATTTGCACTACGTCCTGAAGAACTTCAACTTGGCTTTTTGAAAATGCTTCGTGGAACGGGGCTTAGAATTCGCTCAAAAGAGCATGATTACATTTATATGGACCATGCCCCATATGAGATTCTAGGTAACAACATTTTGAGTTTTGATGATATCATCCGTATCAAACAGGTAGAGGACGTTCTGGAGAAGTATTGGAACGACCATAGAATGGATGCTACCGTTGAGCACCTAGTGTCAGGAGTATTTGAAACGCCTTTCGATTTCTTCCAAAACTTTGGATCTTATTGGGACAAACAAGGGTGGTCCAGAATCGGTCATCAATTGGAAGATCTGTATAAACGCCTTTTTGCCTTTTTACAAGAGGAGGACGTGGCTACGCTAGGTGTTGTAGAAAGTTTGTTGAAATATGATTACTTGCGCCACCAGAAGTTCAAGCCTCGTAAACCTTGGTGGCAGGACCGTTTAGAGAAAGACGTTAGAACCGGCATTTACAAACAGATTCTTCATACACCGGATGTGTTGGGGGAAGAATTTGCAGCTTTGCAATTAAACGAAAAAGAGCTGTATAAGCATACCATGATTGAATCCATTCATTTCGATTTGTCCGTTTACTTGGAAACAGGGCAACTCAAGGAAGAAGAAAGCTTTGTTTTGGTGTACTTCAACCAGACAACAAACAAGACAGCGATCTACCCTATTGCATCAGAAACAAGAAAAACTGCCAGCTGAGTACAGCTAGCAGTTTTTCTTTTTATCTTTTTTGTTCTTCTTGTTGTTGGATTCAATTGCATTTTCAAAAGCTTTCGCAGCATTAGGGTCTCCGAATTCAGGACCGAATTCCTCATTCAAACTGTCACGTGAAATCGCATGTTCCTCTTTGTGTGCCTGCTTCTGTTTTTTCTTCTTTGTATTTTTATCCATCCTAGAATCCCCCTTTACTTCCCTTGTCGACCTTTTTTGGAATTACGGTTTGCACCGCGAATCATATCCTCTTGCTGATATTCAGCAGAAAACTCCGTATCCGGCAAACTTTCCTTCGGTGTTTTGTTATTATTTTTCGCTGCATCGTGGGCAACTTTTCTCTTTGCCATTTCTATCACCCCCATGAAAGTAGGTTGCCCCTATGTCATTTTTCACATTCTTCATAGGCAATTAAAACAATTTCTTCCCCGATTTCCTCCCGTAACTTTTGCTCATATTTCGTAATCTGTTCCAGCTTGTCCTGTGAAAGGTGTGCTATCTCAAATTTCTTCGCCATTTGATCCTTCCTCCTTTTTATTGGTACATACTTATTTATTTAAAACAAATGCTAAAAGTATACATCCCGTGGAGGTGAAAGGTATGAAAGAAAAAGATGAATCACTGGAAGTACCTTATATGGAGGAGACGATGCCGCATCAAATCAACTCCCCTTCTTTTAAAGGCTCCAATATGAAAATGCAGCCACCGTTTGTCAACGATCATGGAGTCGTCATCGGGGACAGCAAATACAATTCCGAGGGGTCCCCCTTAAATAATTGGAGCGACGACGTTGACCCAGCCATTATGGCAGGGGAGGAATGGGTGCATCCAACCAATGATATCGGATGGAATTCATCTGAAAACCGGGAACTTGTGGAGAAATCCAAAAAACCTCAAGGTGTACCCTTTACACACCCAGATAAAGATGTGAGCTATGGTAGAGATTGAGGAATAAAAAAATCAAAAAAATTCCTTTGGGGGTCAGACCCCCAAAGGATTTTTCACTTTAACGTCGAAACCCGCCTCTGTATAGGCGGGTTTCGTTAGGTAGTATGCTTGCTTGCGTTTTTACTTGCCCCCCGTAAAGGAGATCCCTTTAATGAAATAGCGGTTAAAGAAGCCGTATATGAGCAGTACTGGGAGGGTGAATACCATGGACGCTGCCATGATATAGTTCCAGTAACTGATATACTGGCCTTTGAATGTGTTCAACCCGAGCGGTAATGTGAACATTGATGGATCCGACAGAATAATCAACGGTCGCATAAAGTCATTCCAGAAGCCCATGAATACGAATATTGCCTGTGCAGCTAGGGCTGGTTTTGCCAATGGGAGCACAATCTTAAAGAATGTACCGAATCTGCTAAGTCCATCCATTTCCGCTGCCTCTTCCAGTTCTTTCGGAAAGTTGATGAAGAATTGTCTCATCATAAAGATAAAAGTAGCATTGATCATCGCAGGTACAATCATCCCTTGGTAGGAATTCAACCACCCCAGTTCACGAAGAATTAAGTAGTTAGGAATCATTGTAACCTGTGCAGGGATCATTAATACTGCAAGTATAATGATAAACAGAGTTTTACGTCCTGGAAAGCTAAGCCTTGCCAGGGCATACCCTGCCATTGAGTTGAATAACAGGTTCAATGAAGTACCCGCCAATCCGATAATCAAACTGTTCAACAACCAACGAGGGAATAGCTCCTGTTCTAAGAAAATCTGTTTATAGTTATCAAATGTGAAATTTCTCGGTATGAAATTGATCGTCCCACTAACAATTTCTTCTAACGTTTTAAAGGAAGAAGAGACTGCCCATATAAATGGAACAAGGGTAATAACCGCATACAGAACGAGAATACCATATAAAAATGCTTTTCCGATACTAAGCTTCTTCTTCACGATGCAGCCCCCTCAATATAGAGATTCTTCTTTGGAAAATTTACGTTGCAATAAAGTTGCGACCAGAATAACAAGGGATAGCATAACTGCAATAGCTGCAGCATAACCCATGGTCCCCAGACTCTTAAAGGCATACTGATAGATCAATAATACAACTGTCAATGTAGAGTTATCCGGTCCGCCAGATCCCCCTGAAAAAATGAAGGACTGATCAAACAGCTGGAACGTCCCAATCAAGCCCATGATGACAACAAAGGATGTCACCGGACGTAAGTTTGGTACTGTAATGTAGATGAACTTCTTGAAAGCGTTGGCTCCATCAAGTTCTGCCGCTTCGTATAGAGATTCAGGAATATCCTGGAGGGCAGCAAGATAGATAACCATAAAGAACGGTGCCGTAGCCCAAATATTCATAATCATAATTGCTATTAACGCTACACTCGGATCTCCTATCCAATTATAGGTAGGTAGTCCGACCGTAGATAAAATTTTATTCACTAATCCATTCTGATTGTACATCCACATGAAAATCAAAGTTAATACTGCAGAGGATGTCAGTGTAGGAAGGAAGTAGACGATTCGGAAGATGCTTTGCCCTTTCAAGCCTGCGTTTAACGTTGCAGCAAGAATGAGTGCAAGCAATGTCTGAATTGGAACTACTATAATGACATATTTAAAAGTATTCCATAGCGCACGTAGAGCTCGGCCGTCATCCGATATATTCGTGAAATTGCTTAATCCTACAAATTCATATGTCGCCGTACCTAATAGCTGTACCTTATGGAAAGATAAGAAAAATGCATAAATAATCGGGCCGACAATGAATAATGCAAGCACGAAAATGGTTGGCGCCATAAATGAATAGCCTTGTGTAGCCTCTCGTAGTGTCCGCTTTGAATAGGTACGTTTTTTCTTCATTTTCATTCACTCCTTTTCCCTTCCAAGAGTTCTTTTTATCTACATGAACTCTTTCTAAAGAAGAAAACCCTTGCATTTCCTCTTCACAAAGAAGTCAGTAGTGACTCCACAAGTTAAGTGCCTGACTGTCCGTCAAACCCAGACAGACAGCCTGGCATAAGGGAGTCAAATCAAACTTATAGCTTAAACTACTCGCCAATCTCTCTGTTTGCTTGTTTTTCCGCATCTTTCAATGCTTCATCCAGTGGGCGCTGTCCAAGGAAGGCAGATACAAATTGATTGTTAAAATTATTCATGATTGTCGGTAGATTTACACCATTAGCCCATACCGTTGCGTAGGATGCACCAGACACAAGTGCTGCGCGTTTTTCATCCTGGTCAAAGCCCAGTTTCTCTGCTACAGACTTCCTAGTAGGCAACGCAAACCCTTTGGACGTCCATATTTCCATTCCTTCAGGACCAGTCAGGAACTCAATCAACTTCCATGACGCTTCTTTTTTCTCAGATCCTGCATTCATAACGTAGGAAACTGTGTATGCCATCGTGTTTTGCTCGCCGTTAATTGTTGGAAGTTCCGCGGTTCCATAATCGACATTAGGGAAGGTATCTTCAAGGAAAGGAATAGCCCAGTTCCCCTCGATTACCATTGCAGCTTTTTCCTGACCGAACATTTCTCCACCCCAGTTTGCACCTACATCGGTAGCTTGGGCGGCAGTTTTATCTTCGTTACGCTGGTCGATAATGGGCTGTAATGCTTCAATAACTTTGTCATCTCCAAAGTTTGCTTTACCCTCCTTCACCACTTCTCCGCCTAATGATTCTGCAATATAATACATTCTCGCAAGCTCTGGTGCCACACCAAGACCAACAACACCGTCTTTCGTCAACTCCTTGGAAACCTCACGGACTTCATCCCATGTAGTTGGAACTTCTACTCCTGCTTCTTCAAACATCTTTTTATTGTAAAATAAAGCAAGCGTGGAATAGTCTTTTGGGAATCCATATGTTACTCCATCCTTTTGGAAAGCTTCCAAAAGCGGTTGTTCAAAATCTTCTACATCAAATTCGTCTGTTACATAATCATCAAGTGGCTCAAGCACCCCTGTTTCAATAAGCGCCGGGGATTCAAAAGCATCCAAATAAAATACATCAGGTGCTTCTCCACCAATAAGACGTGTTTTCATAACATCCATATACTGATCAGAAATGACTTCATGCTTCACTTTGATATTCGGGTTTTTCTCTTCAAAAGCATCCAAAGCTTCTTTTAGAAGACGGGTTTCGGATGGATTACCACCCCATCCGGCAAGAGTGATTTCCACATTACCATCGGAATCCTCAGAAGAACTGCTGCTTCCACCGCTACAACCTGATAATACTCCCCCAACAAGCATTGTCGTCACACCTAATGCCGCCAACCATTTTTTTGCTTTCATCTTATAACCCCTCTTCCTCATGCTTTATTTTAGTAGTATTAAAAAACTAATTTTGAACCACTTCATAACCTGTAGTGTTTTCCTTGATGGTAAGCTCCACACTGCCTTCCTCATTCCTAACAGCTGTAACCGATAAATGGCCATTCCCGATTTTAACTCTCTCCACTTCCAATAAATTCATCCCATTTGGAAATACCGGTGACAATACTATCTTTTCTTCCAATGCATCTGGGAAAAGACCTAAAATTGTTTGAACCATTACAAGTGGTGTCCCCGCGGCCCAAGCCTGCGGTGAACATGCAACAGGGTACTTGACCGCTTTTCCAACAGAACGGTCATAACCGCAGAACAATTCCGGCAAGCGATCATACTCGAAGTGGGCTGCCGCTTCAATAAGACCTTCAATTACGACATTAGCTGCTTCTTGCTCTTTGATTTTTGACATTCCCAGCAATACCATACTGTTGTCATGTGGCCAAATACTGCCGTCATGATAACTCATCGGATTATAACCTGCTTCCCCAGTTCCCATTGTACGAATTCCAAATCCTGAAAACATTTTAGGGGAGATAAGGGTTTCGATGACCGCCTTCGCTTTCTCCTCATCCAACATCTCCGAGAATAGTACATGTCCAGGATTGGAAGTTATCGTTCCTACCTGCTGTTTATCGCGGTCCAAAGCAATCGCATAGTAATTGACATCATCCATCCAGAACGCTTCATCAAATTTAATCTTCAGCTTTTGGCTTTCTTCTCTTAATGCTTCAGCCTTTGGATTCCCAAGCTTGTCATAGATAGAAGCCAATCCCATTTTCGCTTGGAACACATAGCCCTGTACTTCGGAAAGGGCTATGGGAGTCGTAGCATAATCACCACTGCGATGGACGATGGAATCTCCTGAATCCTTCCAACCTTGATTGGCAATTCCTTTACTTGCTTCTTGGTGATATTCCACAAATAGATCTCCATCTCTATCTCCATACTGGTCTATCCAGGTTAGTGCCGCTTCTATATTTGTTTCCAAATCCTCTACCACTTGAAGATCTCCAGTCCATTTGACATACTCTGTCAAAAGAATCAAAAACAGTGGAGTTGCATCGATTGTTCCGTAATAAGGTGTGAAGGGAATTTGCTCAGTAGTTGCTAATTCCCCAAAGCGAATTTCGTGAATAATTTTTCCTGGCTGTTCATCCCTCCAAGGATCCACTTTTGCACCTTGTTTACTTGCCATTGTGTAAAGGGTTCCTTTGGCCACTTCCGGCTGAAAGGCCAACATCTGAAGAGCGGCAATCAAACTATCTCTTCCAAAAGGAACACCAAACCAAGGTAAGCCTGCCACCGGGAACTTGCCGTATCCAAGATCGGTCAACAATACTCGTAGATCCCCTAACCCCCGGTCCACCAAACGTTGCAATGGGAGACAATCCGTTCTCACCTTTGTAATATCCTTATTCCAGCCGTTGTAAGACTTCTTTAACTTCTCCAAAGCCTCAGGTGCCGAAAGTATAGTAGCTGCCACTTGTTCTCCATGCTGCGGTTGTACCTTTAACGTAATCGACTGCTCTTCCTCATGCCCCAGCTCAAAATGGAATTGAAGAGCACCTGATTCTGGATCTGTTGATTTTGCTTCCCTGTCCCATTCAATGTACGTCCTGCGTGAGAGATTATCAGTTCCTTCGTAATGGAACGTCAACGACTTTTCATCCGATGTCTGACCGGTTCTTTTTCCTATATCCCCATTCTGAAATCCGCGGACAATGAACATATCTGCAAAATCCACGTCCATATGGACACTTAAATCAAAGCTCACATTTTTAGGAAAATAGTTTTTAACTGCCAGTTTCTCATAGAAAACATCTTTGTAGATGTAGCGGGTACGCTTGATTTCTACTGACTCCCTCCATAAAACAAGCTCTCCGTTATTTTCCATATGAGGGTTTGTCATCAGAATGGTCGCCATATAATTATCCGCTGCATCTGAGTGCAGTAGAATTGGCTCTTCTCCATTAATCTTTATATCTAGTTTGCTTAAGAAACGAGTATCCTTTGTATATAGCCCCAGCCCGTATGGGTGATTTTCGGGGATATTCCCATTTTTATCTGTAAGAAGAAACAAATCATTTTCTTTTATAACTCTATAATCCATCGTTGTACCTCCTAGGCTATAATGCATCCGAAACGTTTTGGATTTTCGCCATACTTCTAATTACCAGCAAGTGATTTGCATCTTCTTCTTTTTCCAAAACGTTTCGGATATTCTGGTTGTAAAAAAGCACTCGTATAGTGCCTTATTTACGTGGACTCTCTTATGATGAGTTGCGTGTCAATAATTCTTGAATGTGATTGCTCTTTTCCTTCCAACATGTCAATTAAAAGAATCGCCGCTTCATACCCCAGTTTAAATTTGTCCTGGCGAATGGTTGACAAACTTGGATTAGAATAGGATGCCAGCATAATGTCATCATATCCTATCACTGCAATATCTTCAGGTACTTTCTTACCGATGGCCTTTATGGCTCGCAAAACACCTAATGCCATCAAGTCACTTGCACAGAAAACAGCTGTAATGTCAGGGTTGGCAGTTAAAAGTTCCATTGCCACTTCTTCTGCTACTTTTTCTTTGAACTCACCGTTCCGGATCCAATCCTGTCGGAAAGGCAGCTCCTCCTCATTGATAGCTTCAAGATACCCTTGCAAACGTCTCATGCTTACATCCGCTTTCTCATGCCCGTTTATCATGGCAATATTGGTATGTCCATGTTTTATCAAGTGGGCCACCGCTTTTTTGGCACCTTCCACATTATCTGTCGTAACATATCCAACAGTATCGGACTCCTGGGGGATATCTACCAGTACACAAGGGATGTCGCTTTCCACTACCTCTTGCAAATAAGGATCATTCATCTTTATTCCTTGTAAAATAACCCCATCTACCCGCCTTTCCCTACAAAGCTGGGTGTACGTCTTTTGACTCTGCTTTGTGGAGGTAGTACTAAAAAGTACCAGGTCGTAGTCGGAATTCGCTGAAGCTTCATTGATTCCACAAAGCACCTCAAAAGTGAAATTATCCTTAACTCCTTCCCTGTTCATATCAGAAACAAGGAGTCCAATCGTTTTGGACTTTTTCATCACAAGGCTTCTGGCAACCGTGTTGGGACTGTAATTCAATTCCTTTGCTACCTCTTCAATTCTTTTCCTCGTTTTTTGATTTACATCAGAATAACCGTTTAGTGCTCTTGAAACAGTTGTGACAGAAACACCAGCCACCCTTGCTATATCTTTTATCGTTGTCATGGCATCCTCCCAAAACGTTTCGGAAAACTTCTTACAAGAAGATTAACATGAATATGTAAGCGATTGCAATACATTTCTTAGAATTTCTTTTCATTATATAATCATAAGAAAAACCGGGCAGAAACCGCCCGGTACTTTTAAAGCAAAAACTTCAGTTGTTTGGTTAATCCACCGCTGTTAGATAGTTTTAGTTATCTTTTAGACCAATGGTATTTCCCCGTTGATTGGAGTGGAAGGCGCGCAGACGCCCGCAGGCAAGCGAAGCGCCTGGAACGGAAATCAACCGAATTATATACTTTCTTATTCCTAAATAAAAGAGAGACCCTAGAGTCTCTCCCTTATTAACTTAATAAATCTAGCTAGCCTATGATTACCCGCTCAACAGGATAATGATATTTAGGCGGCTTTTGCTTGCTTTCAAGGATGAAGAGGAAGGTCAAGAGTCCTACCCGACCAATGAACATCAGACATATAATAATTAATTTTCCAATAGTTGAAAGGTCCGGTGTAATCCCCATGGACAGACCTGTTGTTCCGAAGGCCGAACAGACTTCAAAAATAATTTGAATCAATTCAAACTCCTCGGTCACACTGAGGACGATAATGGACGAAAAGCAAATGAGGATGGCAAGTAACAATACAACCAAGGATTTAATGATGTCTTCCTCATGGATTTCGCGTCCAAACAATTTAATATTTTTATTCCCTCTTGCAAAGTGGAAAAGGAACAGAATATTCAACGCAAAGGTAGTGGTTCTGATCCCCCCACCGACCGAACTCGGAGATGCCCCGATGAACATCAGTCCACACATTACTAGCAATGTCGGCATGGTAAATTCACTGACATCCATCGTTGCAAGTCCGCCACTTCTTGTTGTAACAGATTGGAACATGGCATAAAAGAGCGATTCATGCCATGTCATTCCTTTAAAATAATGATTGAATTCCAGTATGAGAATTGCAACTGTTCCCAGTGTAATCAGACAAGCAAATGTAATACTTGTAATTTTAGTAAACAAAGAAAAGCGGAACCGTCCTCCCTTATGAACGATAAATTGCTTCACTTCGACCAGAACCGGAAACCCGATCGCTCCTGCTGTAATCAGGATCATCACAATGAATTGCACAAAATAATCATTCGCAAAAGGAATTAGCGATTCACCAGTTATATCAAAACCTCCATTTGTCGTCGCACTTACAGAGGCAAAAAAGCCATGGAAGAAAGCTTCCTGCCATGTATCATAGTAGGACAGAAAATAAGTACCCAGTATTAGTGCACCAAGCAGTTCAATCGTAAGGATTAAAACAAGTATCTGTTTAATTAGTTTTACTATCCCGGAAAGGTTGGACTGGTTCTGATCAAGCATCATCAGCCTTCTCTCGCGTAATCCGATTTTCCTTCCAAGAAGAAGCCAGATGAAAGTCCCCACCGCCATGACACCAACCCCACCGAATTGGAGCACAAAAGCCAGGATGAAAACTCCTGGGACCGTAAAGGTTTCTGCTGTGTTGACTACCGTCAGTCCTGTAACACTTACTGCACTAACAGCGGTAAAAAGAGCGTTGATAAAACTCCAATCGACTCCATCAAATCTTGCAACAGGTAGGCTCAACAAGGATACCGCCACCAAAACAGCAATGAAGTAGAAGCTGACGATGAGCTGAGCAGGTGAGAGACTATGTATTTTCTTGCTAAACGAATTTTTAAATTTTATCATAATTGCCCTTTCACATATCCATAAAGTTCTTTTGCTCCCCTTATTTGAGAAGCGTCCAGTCATGGTTTATTAATCCCCACTAATATTACAGTATTTGTCTAATACTTTCCAGTATGGATTATAAAGAAAATCTCATACTAACTTTACAGCTTTCATAAGAAAGTTACAGCAACTTTTATTAAGAAGCTGAACTAAAAAAGGAGTGATAGGAATGGCACGTAGCAATAAATTGCTTGTACCTGGAATCGAGCAGGCTCTTGACCAAATCAAATACGAAATTGCACAGGAGTTTGGTGTATCCCTTGGCTCTGATACTGCTGCACGCTCCAATGGTTCTGTTGGTGGAGAAATTACAAAGCGTCTAGTAGCTCAAGCTCAATCTCAATTACACGGAAAATAATTTAATATCAATGGATAGAACCCAGAGTGTAGACACTCTGGGTTCCTCTTATGTAAGATCGTGTTGCTATAGATTATGAATAAATAATTGCTGGAATTAATTGTTGCCTTTTTTATTCTCTTGCTTCTTTTCATCCCGCTTGTTTTTACCGTGGGCATTCCCACGATCATCTTTATTTTTTTCTTTGGCATGGTGGCCTTTTGGGGGATGATTCTCCCTTTCCCCTTTTTGACCTTTTCCATTTGTATTACCATGCTTATTGTGTTCCTTTGGTTTCTCTTGTTTCTCTTTTCTCTCTGGTTTCTCTTGTTTCTCTTTTCTCTCTGGTTTCTCTTGTTTATGTTGCTCTTTTTTCTCTTGTTTGCGATGACCTTTGAATTCCTTTTGCTCTTGCTTCCGTTGATCTTTGAATTCTTTTCTCTCTTCTTTACGCAATTCTTTTCGTTCTTTTTCTTCTTTGCCGATATTTTTCTTCACTTGTAGCTCATCATCTGTAACATTATCTTTCACATCGGCGTGCTGGACGTTGAGAGGCTTTTGGTTCGGTTTATGGTTTAATGGTGTGGTAGGGACTATCTCCGTTTTGGAAGTGTCTTCACTATCCACCAACTCTGTTTTTTGTTCCTTTTGAATGTATTTCCCCGGGGACATTCCCTCTTTTAATGCCTCCGATCGTTCCTGTATAGTAGTTTCAAGTGTAGTGATACTGACCTTATCCTGTTGGATCTTCTCGGAGATGGACGTAATCTTTGATTGCATTAATGAATTCCATCCTACGTTCTCTTTTCGGGTCAGAACAGAAGCGATCAGCACTTCACTGTTTTCGGTAAGGTATCCTTTTTCGCGGAAGATATCAAATATTTGAGAAGAAACGCTTGTAAGATCTTTGTTCTCCCATTCCACCAGTTGTTCAATAATGTCCTTGCCTTCTTCATTGTAGGCCACCATGGAGATTACCTCCATGTCTTTATTTACCCCTAATTCAATGCTTGGATTTACGTCAACAGAAACATACGCATATACCTGGTTACTAGCATACTTAGGATACAGAGAGAATGCCAGAATGATGGCTGTCAATACACTGATTACAGCCCATTTCGCACGAAAAATGGAACTTAATGTCCCTTTTCTCTCCGTCTCTGCCCTATGTAAAGGAAAAAAAACGATTTCTTCCCCTAAATCAAATTGCCCCTTTTGTTTTCTTGACTTTAAAAACTCGCCCTCAGGGGTCAGAATGGTGACATGTTCATCATGAACTTCGAGCACAATCCCTTTTTTCACTCGTAATCGCCCCTTTTAAATAATCTTTCAAATATATATAATCCCCCGATAATATAATGGAAACGGCAATAATGTATTTACGGTTGCGTTCTATTGTTTTTCTGCTCACATCCACCAGGTCCTCCAGCTGTTTCATTGGCAGCATCTTTTTCTCGAATAGATGCTTTTTCAGATCCTGGTTCTGTACGAGTGTATGTGCAACCTCTATGGCATTTTGTCTAGCATCAGCATGTTTAGGAGAGCATTCCAGAAGATCGGCAAAACTCATGCCGAATTCCTTTAGCACCGTTTGATAATAGATTATCTCTTCTCTCCGATGCTCCTGGTCGATCTGCTTATTGAATTCCTCCACCGAAAGCGTCGCTTCTATCTTGTTGGACGCATAATCATCCTGTTCCACTTCCTGCTCAGACATCGTAACGGTTGAATTTTTACTTTCTTTCCTTATATAGTCAATGACTCTTCGCTTGATGATGAGGTCTGCAAAAGAAATCAAAGAACTCCCTTTGTCTTTGGAGTACTTCTCTATAGCTTCATTGAAAGCAATCAAACCAATACTGAATTCGTCATCCGTTTCACTTATGTACCTTTTACACACGGATGACACTGATTTGGCGATAAAAGGTTTATATTTATCAATAAGATTGTTTTGTAGTTGAATGTTGCCAGCTTGTATTTCCAGCACTTCATCTTCAAGAGTCTTCGTGCGTCGTTTGCCAAATTTAAAAAGTAGGCTCAGCACTGGCTTCACCTCTCCCCCTGCTTATATAAAATGCGTTTTTATTAAGTATCTGTATTTATAAGCATGTATTAAGAAGGAGGCTTTTTCATCTATAGAAAAAGTCACCTGTCTATATATAAAGGTGTACTTTTATCTATAAAATGTCAATGTAAAAACCTGTTAAGAACTCTCTTGATGTAATATAAAGGTAATATGAGTAATATAATTCCATTGCTAAAAATTCAGAGGTTGTTTTAGTTAATCTTAAATTGCTGTTTCATTTAAAAAAAGTAGTGCATTTATTGCTTTTTATCCTCCCTCCCTTACATTTGTGGTTATTTCTCAAGGACTAGTCATTTAAATGTTACGTGAATGTTTCAATTTTTTCGGGGGAGAGTCAAAAAATAATTTTATAATACTTCGAAATACCTAATAAATATTCCTTCTAGTTCTTTCGTTCAGTAATACTCCCAAAAAGAAGGTTTGCATGATATTTATTCCAAGAGTTTTGCCAAGTAAGTTTAACTCCTAGAGATTTTCGTTCCAGGTGTTCGCTTTCCACGGGGCGGTGCTTGAGCCTCCTCACTTCGTTGCGGGGTCTCAACCTACCGCTACCTCCCGTAGGAGTCTCACACCTTGCACTACAATCTCTAGGGGAATCTATTTTGACATGTATTTTGTTTAAACAAAAAAGAAGCTAGGGTAGCTTCTTCTTAGGAGATATGAATATGCTTCATTTCATCATATTTATGATCATTATAATACTTCACCATAGTGTCGGCAGTTAAATGGAATGGGGGGCAGACAATCCCCGCTTCTTCTAAAATGCTTCTTGCCTCTGTGCAATCTAAGCTCCCTTTCCATGTAAAGTAATCCAAGGCTTCCCGTTCCACTTTCATCCATTTCCTGGCCGTCGGAACACGGAGAAATGTCTTTGCCAAGGGAAGCGGAATGGAGCCTTTTGGTGCCTTTTTTAGCAATTTATCCATCAAGACCGTGTATGCCTCTCTAATTGTGATGGGTTCAGGGTTCGTCAGGTGGAGCGTTTTGCCTAATGCACGCTCTGAATGGGTAAGAAAGCATGTACTTTTGACAATATAATCAATTGGGACTACATTGAACTCCGCGTCACCTTTCCCCAAATGTGGGATCAATGGCAGGAATCGGAGTGAGTGAAGGAAATTCAACATGAGATAGGGACCATCAAATTTGATGGTTTCACCAGTTTGACTGTGCCCTTTGACTATTCCCGGACGGATAATGGTTATAGGCAGATTTACTTTTTCGTTTTCCACCAGAACCTCCGCCAAGTATTTCGTCTCTTCATAATGGTTTTTGAAAGAGCACTTATGAACCAATTCATCCTCTCGTATCTTCCCTTCCCTTTTCCCTGCAACATAGGCGGTACTGAAATACATGAAGCGTTTCAGATTCGGCAAACTCTTCAGCCAATAAAGTACTTCCTTCGTCCCATTAACATTTACTTGAAAAGCTATTTCTTTTTTGACGGCGAGATCATAGATGGCTGCCAAATGAAAAACAAATTCCGTTCGTTCTCTGATCAATTCCTGATCCTCTGTCTTCATCATTAAATCCGGCTGTGTAATATCTCCCTCTATAAGGTGAAAAGCTGTCTGCGGATACAAGCGCTCATAGGTTTGTATGACGGGTAGCGACATGCTTTTTTGCGTAGGAAGCACTAACAGAAAGATATCTGATATTTCTTTTTTTGTTGCTAAAAGCTCACGAACTAACTCCTGACAAATAAAACCCGGAAATCCAGTAAAAAAATACCCACTCAACGGCTCTATCCCCTTCCATTATTTATAATACTTATCTTTTACAATAAGGATAAACTACAACTGAGCACGTGAACAGTGCTATTGTCAAAATTTTAAGATAGATTAGGTGATAAAGCATGCACACAATGTGGAAAGGCTCCATCAGTTTCGGCTTAGTCAATATTCCAATCAAGATGTTTTCCGCAACGGAAGATAAAGACATTAAGCTCAGAACCTTGCACAAGGAATGTAACAGCCCCATCAAATATGAGAAAGTCTGTCCAAACTGCGAAAAAGAAGTGGAACAAAGTGATCTAGTTAAAGGATATGAGTATGTCAAAGGTAAATATGTCATTTTATCGGACGATGAGTTAAAGCAACTGAAAGAAGAGCATGAAGATAAAAGTGTAAAGATCATTGATTTTGTAAAACTCGAGGACATCGATCCCATCTACTTCAACCGTTCCTATTTTCTTGGCCCTGGAGAAAACGGAAGCAAGGCGTATTCTTTGTTACGAGAAGCGTTGGCAGATACGAAAAAGATTGGCGTTGCTGAAATCACCATTCGCTCCAAGCAGCAACTCGCCATCGTACGTGTCTATAAGGACTGCCTCGTTATGGAAACGGTTCATTACCCAGATGAAGTACGAAATGTTTCAGAGGTCCCTAGTGTACCGGAAAGAAAAGATGTGGATAAGAAAGAACTAGACACCGCCATCACTTTAATCGATCAATTAACAACCGAATTTGATGCGGAAAAATATCATGATGACTACCGAGAGGCCGTCCTTCGACTTGTCCAAGAAAAAATCAATAAAGAAGAAGGAACCACCACACCGACAGATGCTGATAAGACTAATGTGGTGGACTTGATGAGCGCCCTGCAAGCTAGCATAGAACGGACAAAGGATCAAGGAGAGAAACCAGTTAAGAAGAAAACGGAAGCAAAAGCTTCATCCGGGGAGACTGAACCGAAGGATACGAAACCGAAGAAGCGCACAACCAGAAAGAAGAAAGCATCTAGCTGATAGGTTAGATGTTTTCTACTATCCAATAGTTTTCCGGTTAATCATCGCTGTTGATTTCCGCGCCAGGCTTCGCTTTCCGCGGGGTGGTGCTTGAGCCTCCTCACTTCGTTGCGGGGTCTCAACCTACCACTACCTCCCGCAGGAGTCTTCGCCTTTCGCTACAATCACCAGCTGATATATTCTATTCACAGAATCCGACTAACTTCAAAGAGGTGTCGATGTATGATTAAGCCTATGCTTCCCACCCTTCACCGTGATGCACCTACCGGGAAGGAATGGGGATATGAAGTGAAATACGATGGATTTCGTTGTGTAGTGACGATAGAACAAGATTCCGTCATGCTTCAAAGCAGAAATGGAAAAGACCTTAATACATCCTTTCCAGACATTTTAACCTACATAGAAAAGCAGATAAAAAATAAGGACTTTTATGCTATGCTCCCTTTGACATTGGACTGTGAACTTGCCGTCCTTACCTCTACTTATAAGGCAGATTTTTCAGGAATCCAAAAGCGAGGAAGAACGAAGAGCAAGGATAAGATCGATAACCTTGCAAAGGAGCTACCAGCAATCCTATTAGCTTTTGACCTGCTTAACTGGAAAGGTGTCAATCTTATTCTTGAGAGTTATAAAGAACGGAAAGAAAAACTATATCAGCTATTTGATCAACTTGACCTCCCACTCTTCCCTGTGGTTTCAGGTGAAGAAAGGCTCCAGTATGTCCCATTTTTCTCCAACCTTGATGAACTTTGGCCACAAGTTCAACTTGAAGATGGAGAAGGCATAATTGCCAAAAAAATAAGCAGTACATACAAAAAAGGTAAAAGAACCACAGACTGGATCAAAGTGAAAAATTATAAAACCGTTACGTGTTTTATCACCGCCTATCAAAAAGAAAACGGGTATTTCCATGTGGGAGTGTTCGATGGCGAAGAAGTCAAAGAGCTGGGTCTGTTTACACATGGTATGTCATCAGAAGAAAAATCCGCTCTCATAGCTGTCATTAAACAAAACAGCGTGAGGGAAGATAAAGATTATTTTTATGTACAACCAGGAATTTGTCTCGATATATTTTATTTGGAGTTGTACCAGAATCAGCTTCGGCATCCTGAGTTCAAGCAGTTCCGGTTTGATATGGATGTGAAGGAGTGTAACATGAATCAATTCTCTAAGGTCTCTCTTCCTACATCTGTAACGATTACTCACCCTGACAAACCGTTGTGGAAGGAACCGTTGGTCACTAAACAGGATTATCTGCACTTTCTTTCTGCCTGTGCTCCATTTGTACTTCCATTTCTTAAAAACAGACCTCTTACTGTCATCCGATATCCACATGGTATGTATGGAGAAAGCTTTTATCAAAAGAACTGTCCTGACTATGCCCCTGCTTTTGTTGAGACTTTCACAAATCAGGAAATCAATTATATGATGTGCAACAATTTGGAAACCTTGATATGGCTAGGGAATCAACTAGCCCTGGAGTTCCATATCCCATTTCAAACAATCCTTACATCCGAGCCGAGTGAAATTGTGTTTGACCTTGACCCTCCCTCTAAGGAACATTTTTCAGTGGCTGTGAAGGGAGCTTTAATGATGAAAGAAATATTTGATCAGCTTGAATTAGAATCTTTCATTAAAACTTCTGGCAGAAAAGGGCTACAAGTGTATATTCCATTGCCGGAAGCTAGGTTTACCTATGAGGATACGCGAAAGTTCACGGAATTCATTGCAACCTATCTGGTGTCAAAACAACCTTCCCTATTCACAGTTGAACGCCTTAAAAAGCATAGAGGGGAAAGAGTCTATGTTGACTATGTCCAACATGCCGAGGGCAAGACAATCATTGCTCCATATTCCTTGAGGGGAAATGACCTCCCGACTATAGCTACCCCCCTCCACTGGAATGAGGTCAAGGAAAGTTTAAAACCAGAGATTTTTACTCTATTTACAGTATTGGAAAGATTAAAAGAGTCTGAAAATCCATTTCAAAGATTTTCCGCATGCAAGGAGAATCAGCCTTTTGAGAAGGTGCTATCCTTTCTCAAGAATAAAGATAATGTATAACATGACAAGCTGATGGCAAAAATGGGGACTAAAAAAGAAAAGGTGACTGTAGTGAAAGCCTTTGCCGTTGTCCACCCAATTGTCGAATTTGAAGATACCCTCATTATCGAATTCATAGATGAAACCGAACCTGAGGACAGTCGCAGGTATCGGTTGTTTATAGAAAAACAGATACTACAAGCATCAAAGCTGATTGTCCACCGTCCAAAGCTTGAAACTTGGCAGGATATCACTTCCATGATTTCCCCATTCTATCTCGCATCTTTAAGAACGAGACTATTAGAACAAACAGCTGATCATATAGATAAGAAAGATGCTATTTCCTGAAGGATAGAATATAAAAAAGGGCTCTAATCTAATTAACATCTAGATTAGAGCCTTTCTATGTTGTATACCTCAAACCAAATACAAAATTAATAATAAACTGAAGACACCAACAAATAAGGATGCAGTCAATCCAGCAATAAACGGCTTCATGCCAAGGCTACGGATATTCTTCCATTGTACCTGCAGGCCTACACCGGCCATGACCATCAATATCAAGAATTTAGCTGTTGTACCTAGGTAGGCACTAATATTTTCCGATATCAGCCCGAATGAATACGCACCACTCATAAGCAGAAAACCAAGAACAAATAGCGGAAACGCCCCTTTAAGACTTGTTGTCCCCTCGTTTTTGCGAACGGCAATAAAAGCGATGGCAAGGACTATCGGAAGAATGAACAATGTCCTTACAAGCTTTACTGTTGTGGCAACCTCCCCTACATCATCTCCAAGTAAATAACCCACCGCTACTACAGAAGATGTATCGTGGATGGAGACACCTGCCCAAATTCCCATTTGCAGTGCTGACAGTTGCAGCCAATGTCCAAAAACTGGATAAAGAAATGTTGCCATGATATTAAAAAAGAAAATGGTAGAGATGGCATAAGCCACGATTGATTCCTTCGCATGTAAGACACCTTTTATGACGGAAATGGCTGTTGCTCCACAGATGCTCGTGCCTGCCCCGATCAGTAAAGCTAATGTGTGGTCAATCTTCAAGAGTTTTCCCACGAATAAAGTGACTAAGATCCCTCCTGCAACCACAAATAAGATGACCAGAATGGAGTGTGCACCTATGTCCAGGATACTCCTGAAGCTCAATGTTGCTCCAAGCAAAATGATGGCTGCCTTCAGCCATTTTTTCACGACAACGTCTATTCCATCATTATATTTTTCATCTATATTCACACTGTTTGTAATGATTATCCCAATTAGCAGAGCGAATATCACACCGCCTATAGAAGGGAAGAATTCTCCAAGAACCTTTGACAATATGGAAATTACCAGTATCAATAGAACCCCTGGAATCATTGTTTTAACATTTTTCATAGTATTGACCCCTAACACCTATAAATGAACACTTCTCCTATTTTATAGAATAAGAAAAAGACTGTCGAGAACTTTCGAGGGTCCCTCCCCCTCTAAAGGCTACTCGTTGAAATCTAGTAGACTTCGTAGTAATATAGTGATTTATGATAGTCTCACCCACTAAAATCGATGAAACTATTAATAGATTGCTTATTTTATAGCTGGTGATTGGAGCAATAGGCGTAGACTCCAGCGGGGGGGATAGCGACAATCTTGAGACCCCGCAGGACGTAGCCCGAGGAGGCTGAAGGTCGCCCTCTGGATAAGCGAAGCCGCTTGCGGAAATCAACAGCGGTGTTTAAAAGAGTCTAATATAAAAAAGTATAAACGGATGCACCCACCCAAAGGAGGTCTGTGCTTTGAACAAAACAATCGATTGGTTTTCCAATCTTATCGCTGCCGAATATTGGACAGATTTAGATTTCTGGTTGGATGTAGGAGTTTCTATCGTCATCCTGCTACTCTTCCTTTTATGGCGAAAGCTTTTCACTAAATATTTCTTTAAAAGTATTCTAGCTGTCTCGAGAAAAACACCTACTGACCTATTTACTTATATTGTTTTGGCTTTTGATAAGCCTGTAAGGATGTTTTTCGTTATTCTGGGGATATTTTTCGCATTAAAAACAGCTCCATTTACCGTGATGGAACCAGCAACTCTATCCAAACTGATGCGCTCATCGGTTATCGGACTGTTTTCATGGGGAATCTTCAACTTTATCCCTTATTCATCCAATCTGTTCACCAACCTGACCCATCGGCTTGAATTTGAAGTAGATAAGATTGTCATGCCTTTTGTCACAAAAGTATTGCGTTTTATTCTACTGGCATTGACCTTCAGCATTGTACTGGATGTCTGGGGATATGATGTAGGGGGAATTGTGGCAGGTCTTGGACTTGGTGGGCTGGCCTTTGCATTGGCCGCTCAGGAATCTTTAAAAAACCTTTTAGGAGGATTCATCATCGTGACCGAGAAACCTTTTACAATGGGAGATTGGATTAAAACTCCTAGTGTAGAAGGTGTGGTCGAGGACATCTCCTTCCGCAGTACGCAGATTAGAACATTCGCACAAGCGGTGGTAACCGTACCGAATGCAACCTTATCCAACGAACCTATCACAAACTGGTCCAAAATGGGGAAACGTCAAATCACCTTCAAATTGGGGGTGCAATACGATACCTCCAGAACTAGCCTGGAAAGAGTGGTCCGTCGGATCGAAAACATGCTTCGCAACCATGATGATATCGACCAAGAGACAATTCTAGTCCGTTTTGATAGCTTTGGTGCTAGCAGCTTGGATATTTTCACCTACTTCTTCACCAAGTCCGTCATGTGGGGAGAATATCTACAGGTAAAAGAAGATATCAACTTTAAAATCATGGAGATTTTAGAGGAAGAAGATGTAGTCGTTGCCTTCCCTACGAGAACTTTGCATTTTGAAAAAGGCGCTCAGGAAGAGAAAGTAGTTAAAGAATATAGCATGAGAGGCGAAAAGGCATAACCCAGTGGCAACTGGGTCATGCCTTTTTTAATGGGGTCACTTTTATACTTGGTACATCATAAAAAAAGTAGTGATACTCCGTTTTTAATTCAGTTGTCGTCATTCCATCGAGAACAAGTGAATCATACACACCTATCAAAAGGAGCTTGTTAATATAATACTCTCGTTGTTGCTCAAGAGCCTTTTGAAGCTTCTTGCTCATCAGCCGTCAACTCCCATTTTTCAATATTTATTTAGAATTGTACCCAATAAATATTGATGGAGGATAAAGCTACTGTAAATATTTATTAAAGTTTATTTTACGATGAAATTTTGCCATTCAGGTGGCAGCAAGGATCGATATTTAGATTGAAAATAACGGTCGTCCATAAAAAGGATAAAGCCTGTATCATCCTCGCTTCTGATCAGCCTCCCCCCTGCTTGCTGCACTTTGTTCATTCCCGGATATACATAGGCAAAATCAAATCCATTTTTCCCCTGTTTTTGATAGTAATCCTTCATAACATTTCTCTCATGAGTGATCTTCGGCAACCCCACCCCGATGATTCCCACACCATTCAAACGATCCCCCTTTAAATCTATCCCTTCTGAAAAAATCCCTCCAAGTACAGCAAAAGCGATAAATGTACCTTCCCTATCAACAGTAAACTTCAACAAAAATTGTTCCCTTTCTACTTCTGTCATGACTGGCTCCTGGATGGCAATTTCAATGGAATCAACTAAAGCATGTTCCTTATAGATTTCATAGACCTGGGCCATATATTCGTAAGATGGGAAAAAGATAAGAAAATTCCCCTTTTTAGAATGAAATGTTTCTTGTATGGAATGAATGATGGGTATGATGGACGATTCCCGATCTTTATATTTAGTAGATACCTTCTTGGCGAAAACTTCGATCTGCTCCTGCTTAAATGGGCTCGGTATTGAAAGATAGTAATCTTGCTCCTCCCCACCAAGTACAGCCTGGAAGTATCCCAGTGGATGTAAGGTCGCAGAGAAGTAGATGGTGGACACAGCCTTCCCTGTCATCCTTCTGATTGCAGCCGAAGAATCCATGCACGCAAGTTTCACCATCACTTCACTTTTAAAAACGGTGACAATGGTCTTATAGCGCAAATCATATTCCTTGGCAATCCGCAGAAAATCCTGCCCCTCAAAATAGGCGTTCAACACTTCCTGATGAGCAATGCCGGATGAATGATTTACAAGCCATTTCTCACACGCTTCCACCGCTTCCTGCAGTACTTCGATGATCGCCGCAGGCTTTTCTTCAAAAACAAACTCATTTTTGACAATCAACTCTTTTTTCAAATTGAGGAGGGCATCATTTACCGCTTTGAGCTTCACATATAGCTCATTATCCACCTTCTTCACTTCTCTGCTCGCCTGTAGATAAAGTGATTTTGTCAAGGTTGCCGAAAGCATCTCCCTAGACCTGTCCACGAGGTTATGCGCTTCATCAATTAGAAGGATGGCTTCCTTATGAAAATCCCCCCAACGTTGCAACTTAACTTTCGGATCAAAAAAATAATTGTAGTCACAGATGACAACATCAGCAAACATAGCAAGATCTAATGAGAACTCAAATGGACACAACTGATGCTTTCTAGCATACGCTTCTATCGTTCCCCTGTTCATCATATTCTCATTGTGCAGAATATCAAGAATACCATCCTTCAATCTATCAAAATGACCATCTGCAAAAGGGCAGAATTCTTTTTGGCATAACGTTTGTTCCTGAAAGCAAATCTTTTCTTTTGCAGTTATCGTGACAACTTTTAGGACTAGTCCTTTTTCCAATAACAATTTAAACGCGTCTTCGGCTACCTGCCTGGTGATTGTTTTGGGAGTCAAATACATGATTTTTTCTCGTTTCCCCTCTTGTAGGGACATAACCGCTGGAAAAATGGTTGCAATTGTTTTGCCAATCCCAGTGGCCGCTTTTGCAAAAAGACGTTTTTCTTCGGTTATTGTTTTATAGACCGCTTTTGCAAGGTCCCTTTGTCCAATTCGGTAGGAGCGATAAGGAAAAGAAAGATTGTTGATACTCTCCGTTCTTTCTTCTTTATAAGCGAGTAAGTTCTTATGAAATTCCATGTATCCTTCTGTCACTTCCTGAACAAAGGCGTAAAGCTCGGTCATTTCAAAATTCTTCTCGAAGGTCTTTACCTCAAAGCTCGTCCTTTTCGCATACACCATGTGCACCGTTATCTTTTCAAGATGGTGCTGCAGGCAATAAATAAAAGCATACATTTTCAACTGAGCCCAATAAGAAGGGTAATCCTGTTCGGTAAGTTCATTCATATCCTTTGCAGTTGTCTTGATTTCTTCTATGATGACTTTATTTTCTGTGTGGTATATTCCATCGCATCTACCTTCAATATGTAACTCGTATTCATCCACCACAATATCAGTAGAAAGGAAAACCTCTTTTTCATAGTTTTCCCCTCTGCTCCCCTGCAGACGTTGATGGGTTTTCGTGCCTTCCAGCATGACATTTGCCCCTCTAAACCTACTGTCTATGCTCCCACCCATCATCACAAATTCTACAAGCTTTCTTACTGAAACAGATAATCTCTTCATCATTGATAACTCCCAAGGTTTCATAATGCTTTAAGTATAACAAAAGAACTTCTTGGCTCATGCATAAATAAACCAATTTGATAGGAAAATATAGTAAACCGAAATTTCTAAAGGATGTGAAAGAGACCATGATGAAAAATGACCCCCTTGTTCTTACTACGAAGCTTGAGGAGAACCTGCTTCATATAAGGGAAGCCTTTGTCCATACAGAGGATTTTATTATGGAATCTCTTCACAGGTATGATGAAGAAGCTTACTTACTATACATTGATACAATCATAGATAAAAAAATCGTGGAAGAAAAAATTATAAAGCCATTTTCCGAAACAGGCTATGCCACTCAAGCATTGGTCAAAGAAACGAACAGCATGAAAGAAGTGGAACGCTATTTATTACAAGGAAATTGCGTCCTATTAAACAGAAACTCAAACCTTGCACAGGTGTTTGAAGTTTCTTCCATCAAAACAAGGGATATATCAGAGCCGGCAACGGAAGGGGTTATCCGTGGATCGCACGAAGGGTTTATAGAATCGTTAAGTACAAATATTTCCCTAATACGAAAGCGTCTACACAATTCAAACTTGAAGATCAAATATTTCACAGTCGGTAATGAATCTCACACAAAAGTGTGTATGATTTATCTTGATCATATAGCTAATAAAAAGACGGTTGCATCCATAGAAACGAAAATATCTGAAATTGATATCGATTTCATTCTCGCACCAGGTCATATTGAAGAATTTCTAAGTGATAATTTTTCCATTTTTCCGACTTTGCTAAGTACGGAAAGGGCTGATCGTACTGTTGCCAACATAATGGATGGAAGAGTGGCGATCCTTGCTGATAACAGTCCAGGAGCCCTAATCGCTCCAACAACATTTTTTACTTTCTATCAATCACCAGATGATTATAACAGCAGGTGGTATTTCGGATCTTTCATCCGTTTCTTGCGTATAATAGGATTTTTAATTTCTGTTGCGCTACCTGCACTGTATATTGCCATTGTATCCTTTCATTATGAAATTTTACCTACTGAAATAGTATTTTCCATAAAATCATCTCTTGAATATGTACCTTATCCACCTCTAGTAGAGGCATTGTCGATGCAGATTACATTGGAAATCTTAAGGGAAGCTTCTATCAGGCTTCCAAGTAGGATAGGTCAGACGATAGGTGTTGTGGGAGGATTGGTAATCGGGACAGCAGTTGTAGAAGCTAACCTTGTCTCCAATACCATGATTATCGTGGTTGCCATTACAGCCATTTCCTCATTCATTGTTCCAATTACAGAAATGGGCTCCTCTATCAGATTATTAGGTTTTCCATTTATGATTGCAGCATCTATGTTTGGGTTGATTGGAATGAGCTTTCTGTTCATGTTCGTGCTCATTCACCTTTGTAAGTTGGAGTCTTTTGGGACCCCTTATTTTGCTCCCTTTTCCACTTTAAAGTGGGCAGAGATGAAAGATACGCTAATTAGAGTACCTTTACCATACTTTAAAACACGACCGGATGATACTGTGCCGCAAAAAAAGAAAAAGACGTTTAAGTAAGGAGAATCCCATGCTAAAGGTCCATGAAAAAAGTTTAAGTCAAGGTCAGTTGTTTTTTCTTATCATTCAAGCTCAAATTGGGGTCGGCATTCTCTCCTTGCCTTTCGCCGTCCATAGCACCGCGAAAGGGGACGGTTGGATTTCCACCTTACTGGCAGGGTTCGTTATCCAGCTCTGGATGTTTATCACTTTAAAGCTAGCTAAGTTCTATCCCGAAAAAAATCTCTACCAGCTATTACTGCATCTTTTCGGAAGGTTTATTGGTAGTATATTTATAATTTTATACACGTTATATTTTATAGCTATTGCTGGACTGGTAACTGCTTTGCAGACAGGACTGATTAACAAATGGATCCTTGCCTTGACTCCTTTTTGGGTTATCTACATCTTGATTATGATTGTTGCTGTCTATTTGGCTACCGACAACATCCTTATGATTGCTCGCTTTTTTAGCCTGTCTACAGGGGTGATTGTCTTTTTTGTCCTTCTGGTTGCTACTGTATATGGAGAAGCTAATCTTTCCTATATCCTCCCCGTAGGACATGGGGGTTGGAAAAATATATTCTTTGCCATAAAGGATGTCCTCATTGCCTTAACTGGCTTTGAACTTATACTTATCATTTACCCGATGCTTAAACGTACTAAAGGAACTTTGAAAACACTTACGTATGCTAACATCACAACTGTTGGTATCTATACGTTTCTTGTATTTACAAGTTTGATCATTTTCAGTCCTGAAGAAATGACACTTGTTCCAGAACCGGTGCTCTATATGCTTAAAGCAATTACATTTGAAGTTGTAGAGAGGTTGGATCTCATTTTTCTTTCCATATGGGTCATCCCAATGACAAATTCCTTCATTATTTATTTGTATCAGGCCAGCAAAGGCTTAAAGGAATTATTCCATAAAGAGTCTCATGCACCATTTGTACCTATTATATGTGTACCCATTTTTATATCGGGATTTTTCTTGCAGGATAAGTTTTTGATGGAAGACATAGGAAAAGTCTTTCAATACATTGTATTCTCTTTTGCCTTTATTCTTCCTCTATTCCTTCTGGTGATTGCCTGGATGAAAAAGAAATTAGAAAAGGGGAATAAAAATCATGTTTCATCATCGTAAATTTATAAGTTTAATATGTATCTTTCTGTCGGTATTGCTTTTAACTGGTTGCTGGGATCAACGATTATTAAAAGATTTGAAGCTTGTGTTTACTGTTGGATTCGACTTGGGTGAAAACGGGGAGATAAATTCCCATGTCGCCATCCGTGAGACAAAAAAGCTCAGTATCGGCGGAAAACCTGGCGAAGCGACAGTTGCAGTTGTAGAAGGGGATGGCATCACCCTAAGAGACACCAGGTTAATGTTAGACAGACGGATACCTGGTGAATTTTCACCAAGTAAGATGAGGATATATATGATAGGTGAAGAACTAGCGAAGCAGAATTTATACTCTATCTTAGATATTCTATATCGTGATCCCAAGGCACCACTCGGAGCAAAACTTGCAATAGTGCAAGGGAAAGCAGAAGAAGTCATCCATATGCAAACAATTAAAGAAACCTTGTTGACAGAAGCAATTACCGACCTGTTAGTAAACTCCCAAGATCATACTATCGTTCAAAATGAAACCGTTCAGACGGTTTGTCCTGTCATGTTCGATCCCAGTGCCGATTTTTCTCTTCCCGTTATTAAAAAAATAGAAACGCATGATATTGAGACCGTTGGTATGGGACTGATTAGTGAGAGGAAATTCACAGGTGTAACGTTGGACGCTGAACACTCCACCATATTATTGTTAATTGCGAATAAAAAAGGCAAGATTGCACAGTTGAATATGATGGTCATGCCTGAAGAAGAGAACATCCGGAACCGCTATATGACATTAAATATTGGAAAAGCAAAAGCAAAGATGAAAGCTACAGTAAATTCTCCTTCAGATATCAAGGTTACCATTGACTTAAAGATAAAAGGTACTATTGCAGAGTATCCAAAAAATCATTTAGTTGATAAAAAAGTGGTGAAGGAACTAGAAGAAAAAGCGACAGAGCACATCCAAGCTCAGTCAGAAGAAGTGATAAAGATTATCCAAGAAGCAAATAGTGACATACTGCAAATTGGTCAGCATTTAAAAGTGCACCATAATAAAACATGGAAAGAGCTTAAATGGCGAGAGGTTTACCCCTCCATCGAGATTGTTCCGAATATTAGTGTGGACATAACAGGAACAGGTATAATAAATTAATTAAGCTCTTTTCTAACATTAATTAAAAGAGGAGAAGGGACAGGGAACTATCCTGAACCTACTCCTCATATTTATTTGTTCAAGAGCTATTAAGTTTGTTAAAAGCTCCTAACAACCCCTTGGACTATCCGTTTCCATTGTTCCTCCTTCGGAATTTCCGCCTCATTATCCCCTTTTTGCAACCCATAATCACCGAACTGTGAATGATTGCCACCCTGTATGATAATAGTGTAGGTCTGGGACGGCAGACGTGCATCTCCTTCCGTTAGTGCCACCTCGTCAATCACACCATCAAGCTGCCCTTCTATCGTGATGACATCTCCCTTAAAGGAAGTAAGATCATCTGCTTCCGGTGGGTAGGCTGCCATCAGAATAAGGCCTGCAACCTTATTAGGATTATTTTCAACGTATCTTGCCGCCATCGCCCCACCGAGGGAATGACCAGCAATAACCCACTCTCTGTCACCAAATCTTTTAATTACTTTATCAGCTTTATTAGGGTTCAACACAGCGAGATGAAGGGGCATTTTCGCTATAATAAACGGTACACCTTCTTCAGCAGCCATTTTGGCAATTGGCGCATATGCTGCCGCCTCCACTCTTCCTCCAGGGTAAAAAATCACTCCGATTTCCTCATTTTCTTCTGTTGGAAAAAAGGAAATCCAACCGCTATCTTCTTTCACGATTACTTCGTCTGTGGATTGCATACTTTCTTGATCGACTAGTTTATAAGGTGTAGCAAGAAGGTAGAGACAGGCAGCTACTACTACACCAACAATGATACCTATGGTAACCAATATGTTCTTTTGCCATTTTTTCATTTTTGACCCTCACCTAAATAGATTAGGTCTATTGTATGAAAACATGGAGGGGAAAGCAAATTTTGACAGTTAATTTGTGTTTCCTCTTAAACTCCTGTTGACTTTCGTTCCGGGTGTTCGCTTTCCGCGGGGCGTGTGCTTGAGCCTCCTCACTTCGTTGCGGGGTCTCAACCTACCGCTACCTCCCGCAGGAGTCGAACACCCTGCACTACCGTCAACAGGGGAGCGGGGTTTTTCATTTAATTTAATTCTTTACCAATATCGCTCGGACGGGGCTTCCGTCTGTGCGTTTTAGTTTTAGTGGGAGGGCGATAAGCTCGTATTCCCCTTCCTCTACCTCCCTCAGGTCTAACCCTTCAAGGATAGAGATATTTGCTTGGTGCAGGGCATGGTGAATCGGCAACTCTTTGCTATCAAGGTCATCCACACTTGGTAAATCCACGCCGATAAGAGGTGTTTGCATTTTTCCCAATAGCTTCACCACATCCACTGATAATGTAGGGATGTTCGTAGGGAACTCCTCTTCCTTTTTCCATGCGTTTGTTTTAAAAAGAATTCTTTTTGTTGGATGCTGTGTAATGATATCTTCTACATGGGTTAGCTCCACGGTTTCATAAGAGCTTACATCCACTACAAAGGCTGGCCCCATGAAGATGGATAGATTCAATTCGTCCATTCTTTTTCCATTCTCATCAAAATGAAATGGCGAATCGACATGTGTTGCCGTATGGACACTCATTTTGACACTTCCGACATTGACAGAGCCTGTGTGCTGCTTCGACCAATTAACCGTGTAACTGAAAGGAGTATCCCCCGGCCATGTAGGCGTGTTCTCCCCTAGTTGTCTTGATATATCGTATACTTTCATTGCTTTACATCCTCCTTATGCCACTACTTCCCGTTCATTTGAGTATTGTTCATAGAGCTTTTCTTGCATAATCTGCTTTAAGATTCTGACCGTTTCAAATACATCTTTATAAGTAGAGTAGAGAGCAACTGGTGCAAGTCGGATGATATTTGGATTACGGAAATCCGGCACAACCCCCTGCTCCTTCAGAGATTTACAGATCCGTGCCGCTTCCGGATGCTCGAGGCTGACATGACCGCCACGGCAAGCATCCTCTCCCGGATTTGCAAGTTGGAATCCGAAGCCAGAAAGCTCCTGATCCATCAGCTCCATCAGTACTCTTGTCTGGTGGAGGGATTTTTGACGTATCTTCTGCATCCCTACCTCTTCAAACATTTGTAACGATCCAAGCAATGGTGCCATGCTGAATATGTGTGGTGTACCGATCTGGTATGCCCCACTCGTAGCTGCAGGGGTAAAGGTGTGCTCCATATCAAACTGCTTTTGCTTATCCGAGCCAAACCAGCCAGTTAAGCCGGGAGTCCTTCCAAGGTGCATCTCATGAACAAATAAGGCACCCACTCCCCCAGGACCGGAATTAAGGTATTTGTAATTGCACCAATAGGCAAAATCCACATGCCATTGATGGAATTCATGCGGAATGGCACCAACAGAATGGCAACCATCCCATCCTACGATAATCCCTTTTTCATGAGCGACCTTCGTAATTTTTTCAATATCGAACAGTTGCCCACTGCGATAGAGTACTGTCGGTAACACGAGGACAGCAACCTCTTCATTTAAGGATTGAATGATATCCTCCTCGTTGATGGTTCGCCCGTCTCGGCTTTTTACTCTTATGAGGTGCTCTTCCGGGTCCAGTCCTTTTACCTTCAGGATGCTCTGGATGGCATAGATGTCAGATGGAAAATTCAATTCATCCGCAACAATTTTCGTCCTGCGTCCTTCTGGTTGATAGAACGTTGCCAGTAACTGATGCAGGTTACTCGTTGTAGATCCCGTAACCATCACTTCTCCCTTTTTCGCTCCAACAAGAGGGGCACTCAGCTCCCCAAGCTTTTCCGCAAAATAGAACCAAGGCTCCTCCCCGCTTGTCCATCCGTCTATTCCAAGATTCTTCCACGAATCCAGCAAGCTCAATAACGATGCCTCCGCTCTTTTCGATAATAGCCCTAATGAGTTTCCATCCATATAAATGGAATCTTCTTTTATGTAAAATTCATTACGATACTTCTTCAAGGAATCCCCTTCATCCCATTTTTGAATCTGTTCCATTGTTATTTGCATTATATCGTCCCCCTTTGCTTTTCCATCTTATTATCTCATTTTTCTGTTAAAACGGACAAGAAATGATTTATACGAGACTGTTTTCGTATACTTTGTTGCATTTTCGTATTTTAAAGCCACCCGTAATATTCCTTGCTATCGTGCTCTTTTTCCGGCTATACGGATAGGTTTTATGCCTACCTTAGAATCTATATGCGGTAAAAAGTCCTATTTCCGACTTTTTACAAGGGAATGGCAACAATCTTTGAGAAAAGAGCCTTATACGAAGACCATCCCGTTTATTTTCTATTTAAGAAATGATCAACCTCCTGTCTGGTTGGCATGGAGGCAGCCGTCCCAACTCTCGTAACCGACAATGCCCCTACTGCATTCGCATAGGTAAGGCTATCTACAAGGGATTTCTGCTGATCCAGACATGCAGCAAGCCCACCGTTGAATGCATCCCCTGCGCCGGTTGTGTCCACCACTTCAACAGAAAAACCAGGGATTAGGACACCTTTTTGTTGACCATTGTACAAAAGGCAACCCTTGCTACCTAACGTAATTACGACGTTTTTGACTCCTTGTTGGTACAGGCTTTCTCCAGCCTTCCGGGCGGATGCCTCATCTTGGATGGGTATGCCTGTCAAGCCTTCCGCTTCCGTTTCATTTGGTGTCAGAAAGGTCACATCCTTCAGCCAGTGTTTGGGGAATTCATAGTATGGAGCAGGATTCAAAATAATAGGTACAGCATGTTTTTTGCCCAGCCGAATTGCTTCTTCATTCGCCTCCAAACTTGTTTCCAATTGAAGGAGAATGACAGTAGAAAGTTTTATCTTTTCTTCCGCTCGCCGAACCTCTTCTTTCGTCAACTTCCCAGAAGCTCCAATCGCCACGATTATCATGTTTTCTCCATTGGAATCAACGGCAATCAACGCGGCACCTGTTGCCTCTTCCACGCTTTTAACAATAAAGTCCGCATTGATATTTTCTTTAGAAAAGTGTTTCAGCGCTTGTTCCCCGAAAACATCACTCCCGATTTTCGTCACCATATTCACCTTGATCCCTTGTCTTGCTGCTGCCGTGGCCTGATTGCTTCCTTTGCCTCCGTGACCAGATTGGAAAGGCCCACCAAGAACCGTCTCCCCCGGTTTTGGCATATACGGAGTCCTGCTCATCAAATCTACTACATAGCTTCCTATCACAGTTACAGTCATCCTTATCCCTCCTTCTCTTTTATCTAAATACTAGATGATCTTCACACTTTTCCCACGTCTTCTGGAACGGAAATATATAGGAGTTATATCTTAGCCTCAAAAAAAGAGACCCTGAATAGGAGCCCCTAAAGTACATTATGAGTTAATTGAAGAAACAGCTCCTGCATTTTCTTTTCTGCAAGATTATTTACCTTATTTCTAGTTTGCAAGGAAGGATTACCATTGATGCGGAAACTGTAGTCAAGAATTTCTGGATGCATTTCGGAATACATAAATTCAATTTTCACTTTATGTCCTTCTGATTCCATGATCAGTGTGCATACTTTATTGCCCATAAATTCTGTGATTTTCACGACGGATTCCTCCTTCTCTCCTTTCACATACAATTATTATTTCTACAGATATGGACAAATCCCCTCTAAGTTTCAGCAAATTATTTGAATTTTTTGCAAAAAAAGAAGCGGATGTCGCATCCGCATTAAGATTTCACTTTAGCCGTTGATCTCCGTTCCAGGCACTTCGCTTTCCTGCGGGCGGTCCGTAAGCCTCCTCACTCCGTTGCGGGGTCTTACCTGTCCCTTCCTCCCGCTGGAGTCTGCGCGCCTTCCACTACGATCAACCGGGTATAAGCATTATAAATTTAAAATTACTCAACATCTAAAAATTCTGTTTTAGATAGTTATTTATTCTTCTTATTTCTCGGTTGTTGCCGAATGCATGTGTGACGCCCCAGATGTTCGTTTCTCCTTGTTCTTCCGTGATTTCATTGAGCGATACATCTAGGTCATGGAAGATACGATGCAAGTATTTTAGCGCGGTCCTATCATCCTTTCTTTCGACAAGGGTGATGAGTGCATTGGCGTTTTCCATGTCATTCAACACTTTGGATGGAGCAAATCCCTCCGCTTTCATCCAGTTCACTGCCGCCTTCAGTTCCTTCCATTCATCGGACGTTTTCAGATTGCGGAGGTTGACCGTATCGGCGCCACCCCAGCCTGTTACATTGTTCAAATATTTATGCTGGACAGACAATACTTCTAATGTAGTCTTTTCTCTATTTTCCTGATATATAATATCATCCTCGTATTCCTGATGATCAATCTCCTGAACACTTGCTAGAGTGGTCGAGGAAAACAACGATCCCCCATCCACATAATCATAATAATGATAGCCGATGACGCCAATGATAGAAACCATCATACATGCTGAGATAAATTTTAACAAAGTCCTCACTCCCAATATGTCTTGCCTATCTAACCCTTTGCTTTGCCCTCCACCTTGATTATTGGTAGGATAAAAAGAAAAAGCAATAGGTGAGAAATCATGAAAAAACAACTTATTATTTCTATTATCGTCTGTTCCCTGATAATGTTAACAGCCTGCGGGGAACAAAAAGAAACAAATGAGCCCGGACCCCTTGATGGACTATTTGCGGGTACCGAGCTATCCTATGAAGAATACAAGTTCATCATGGAACACATCGTAGATCGCGCTAAGAAAATGGAGATAGAAGACAAAGTGATAGAAAAATGGGTAATCCGAGCAATCGGTGATGAAAGGCTTATGAATAAAAGAGACCTAACCAAAGAGGAAGCCCTGGAGAAAGCAGAAGATAACCACAACTATTATGAAGCATTTATTTCAGTCGCTGAAAACATATATGGTATTTCCGTTTCAGAAGAAGAACTCGATGCGTGGATAGCCGAAGGGCCTGATCAAAGTGAGTTCCCGCAGCAAAAAGCATATGCTGAAGCTTTAGGAATGACTCTTGAGGAATTGAATCATGAGTACGACAGGGACTTATATAAGCAAACAGTGATGATGGAAAAACTCCAACCAGTGCTACAAAAGGAGTACGGGACAACTGATGGGGATGAGGTTAACAAGAAATTCAATGAGGAAATAGAGGATCAGCTGAAATAGAACGGCCCGAATGGGACCGTTCTATTTATTTCCTATGATGTATAAGGTCGGAAAGATATGCCCGCTTATCCTTGTCCCGATAGACTTTCATCATTTCCATCGAGAATATACAACAGATCAGCCAGATCAGTCCGACCGCATACCCTGCCAATATGTCACTCGGATAATGGACATGGAGATAGACCCTACTTAGACCAATACTGATGATAAGAAGGGACAGTAGACTGATTGCAAGCATCCTTGTTTTAAAGAAGCGTTTTTCTCTTCCAATCAGATAGATGATGAACCCGTATAAGATAAAACTCCCCAGTGCATGGCCGCTCGGAAAGCTAAATCCGTTCCCATCATATTCCGGAGCCAACGACGGCCGCTCCCGTTGGAAAACGTATTTCAAGGCAAAAATGAAAACGCCTCCACCCGCTATAGCCAATATGAAAAATATGACCCCAAGCACATCCCGCTTTTTCAACCAAAGGAATAGTACGGTAAGCACGCTGACAGCCGTTATCCACCAGACAGAGCCGGCTTCTGTGATGATTTTAAATATATTGGTTAATGTCCCGCTTTCTACAGATTGAAAATAATCCATGATAACATGATCGAACGTGAATTTTTCCTGCTCCCACACATCCTCTGCCAATTCAAAAAACAGAACAGTTGCGGCGACCATAAGTCCAATTCCGGCAAGGATAAGCAGCCCCGGCGCCCATACCTTGCTTAAATCTATCTGTTCTTTCCAGTAACGCGCTTCTTCTTTTAAGTTCATCCTATCCCCTCGTTTATATAATAAGTTGCCTATTAGATTATTCCACCAAAGCAACTAGATAAAACTTTTTCGGGTGAAGTACGAAAGGAGTCTCACAGACCGTCCACCGGAAACGAAGCGCCTGTAACGCAAATCAACCGCTCTATGAAAACCATAGAAAAAGAGGCCACCCGATCACATCGAGCAGCCCCTTCTTGTCTATTACTTATAAACTTTTACTTGAACTTCTTGTACACCATAGTTGACAGCATCTTGATGTTCTGGAATGAAGATATCAATTTTATTTCCTTTGATAGCTCCGCCAGTATCTCCGGCGATTGCTTCACCATAGCCTTCAACCCAAACTTTAGATCCTAAAGGAATTACATCCGGATCAACTGAAATTACTTTCATGTCAGGGTTTTCTAATAGGTTGATTCCTGTTGCAGTGATACCAGAGCAACCTTCACATGATGCAGTATAAGCAGTCGCTGTCATCGTCAATTCTTGCGCTACTTCTGGATCAGCTGCTGTTTCTTCTTCTTGAGCAGGCTCTTCAGCTGGCGCTTCCTCTGCTGGTTCTTCTGTTACAGGCTCTTCAGCTGGTGCTTCTTCCGCTGGTTCTTCTGTTACAGGCTCTTCAGCTGGTGCTTCCTCTGCTGGTGCCTCTGTTACAGGCTCTTCAGCCGGTGCTTCTTCTGCTGGTGCCTCTGTTACAGGCTCTTCAGCCGGCGCTTCTTCTGCTGGTGCCTCTTCTTTGACAGGAGTTTCAACAGGGACAGGTTTTCCATCCACATAAATGACCAATTCGTCTCCTGCATAGATTAAATCAGGGTTAGCAATGGAGTTCCATTCTGCTAGTTTTTGATAGGTTACACCCTCGTAGTTCTGGGAGATTCCCCAAAGCGTATCTCCCTTTTCAATTTTGTAGCGTTCAGATAATGCTACTTTCAATTGATCTTGCGGATAGATAACGTCGCTTGATAGTCCGTTCCAATCTTTGATGTCTTCAACTGATATGTTATTTGCTTTAGCGATGTCCCAAAGCGTGTCGCCTTTTTTTACTGTAACTTCTGCAGCAGAGGCATTCGCACCTAAACTAAACGTGCCTGCAATGGCCGCTGCCGTTACCAAGGATACCATGGTTTTTTTCATACTAAATACCTCCTATGTATTTGACTCAGTGTTACCATCATAACATGATTCTAGTAGTTTCAAAGAACAGTAGAATAACATTTAGGTTACGCACATAACGGGTATATTAAGGGATTGTTACGAGTTTTCCTTATATTTGAAGGATAAGGAAAACTATTCTAGTAGAGGATTATTGCACCATAAAAAATAGAGCTCAGCCTGGATTTCTCCAAAGCTGAGCTCCTTTATCAAGGATTATTTCAATTTGGTAAAAGTAATTTGATACCAGCCGCCCTCTTTGATGACCGGTTGCAATTTTTCCACTTTCAGATTTGCAGCATCCGCCAGATCTTTGAGGTCCTTCTCGGAAGGAAGAGGGTACAAATTGTCAAAGGCAGTAAAGAAGCTGTTGAACACACTTGAAAACTGGCCACCGTGCTTTGAATTGTGAATAGGCGACACCACAGATAGAGTCCCTTTTGTTTGGAGCCACTCGCTTATGCTCTTGAACAATTCAATCCGGTCATCCGGGGATATATAATGTAGAATATTGTTCAGCATGACAAAATCCACTTTCTCCTCAGGTAACCAATTATGAACATCCTCACAAACTATCTCAATCTGTTCTTGTTTTTTGCAATTTTTGCTTGCTTCTTCCGCTACATCTTCATTCAGCTCTATTCCAAGCATCTTTGCTTTCGGGAACTTTTGTGAAAGCTTTAATAGATAGCCTCCACTGCCGCACCCGACATCCACGACCTTTTTCGGCTTGGATTTCTTCATGACCTTCATCACCCGTGGAATAGCCAACTGCTCGAGTAGGGAGGATGTCTGAGCGACGACCATCCCATGCTCTTTTTGATTAAACTGTTCCTTCTTGTCCGTCTTCATCATCTTTGGATACTTTATGAGCGTCGGTATATGCAGCTCCATCATTTCTTTTAACAGCACTCCCGTGGACCTAGGGTTGTGCTTGCTTGAAGGCACCATGAACTTTTGGACCGTCTGGTAGCGTTCTTTAGATTTTTTTTTCAAATAGCCGATAACACCACCTACCTCGACCCATCTTTTTAAAAGATCTTCCTTCAATTCTTGTTCCTGAGCAACTTCCATAATGGTCTTCGGTTTCTTGAATGCCTCATATAAATCCAACTCATACCCAACATAGGCATGCCAACTATATAGGAAGGGCAAATTTCTTTTCATATACCCTCTCGCTTTAAAAAGTCTTACATATTCACTTATCATCCCTATGCTTCCTCCTTCTTGTCCCTCCAAGGGTAATCTTCCTCTTCTGTAAAAAGATGACGCCGATCGATCAGTTGATTTTCCCGGTCCTTCCTTTTCGGAGCCACCCCGGTCTGGATTACCCGGTCCACCAAAGACTCCTTCCATATGCCAAGTCCGGAAATATTCAACATATGCTTTATATGAAGGACAGGATCATTGGTGAGCTGATTCATGACCTTGCTTCTCCAAGTCACTAGCGATTTCAGTGGCTTAGAATAGGCGAGAGCCGAAAGATGGCTTAATTTCAGTACATGATGAACCCTCGGCTTTCTCACTTTTTCATAATAGGAAAGTTCCTCGGTGCCATGCTGGTCCTTGTCGTACATCCAGCACAGAAGTTCTCCCAGCACGTCCCCATCCTGAATGGCAAGATTCATCCCTTCGCCTGCCATCGGATGGACGCTGTGCGCGGCGTCTCCAAGCAATGCCACATTCCCCTTCACATAGTTGGAAACATGATAGTGTACCGGTATCATGAGTTGAATCTTTTTCCACGAATCTATCTGCTGGACATACCCATCCAATTCGGGATATAGTTCCAGGTATTTTTCATAAAAAGCTTCCAGCCCATCTTCAATCATTTCCTTGTAGCTCCCTTTTGGGATTAAGTATACGGTCCGCACAAGATTATCCGGCAACGGAAAAAGTCCAAGGAAGGTATGATCTGTGGAGATAATTTTCCCCTCTGTTAATGATTCAGGCCTTGGAAACGTAACTGTCAAAAAGTGATGGTCATACTTCTTCTCCTTTTTCGGTACTCCCATCGTTTCTCTGACCTTCGATTTCCGACCTTCAGCACTAATGTAATAATCTGCCTCAAGCAATACTTCTTCCTTTTCTATTCTCACTTTCGCCTTTTTACCTTCAAAACCCATAAATCTTCCAGGCTGTATATATTTGAAGGAAGGATATTTCTCCGCTTCCTCCAAAAGAATTTTTTTCAATGTTTCATGGGGGATCATCAATGCATAGTTATATGGCTGCGGTAGTATGTTATAGCTCATGGATTGAATCGGTAGGTTGGGCTTTCTATCAAGCTTATTCTTTTCTATCAGCTCTATTTTGTTTATCGGGTGACCATGGTCCAATACACTTTCGAGAATTCCATTCTTCTCGAAAATCTGCAACGTCTTCGGTTGCACAAGTTCTCCCTTGTACATATGAGGACTGCCTTTGACCTGCTCCACAACCGTAACCCCAACCCCGCACTTCGCAAGCTTCAGCGCTACCGTCAATCCGCCAACACCGCCCCCAATCACCAACACATTCGCCTTCAACACCATCACCACCTCTACTCATTTCATTCCACTAAACCACAAAAGCAAAACTTTGAAACTCTCTAAAAAGAGGAGAAAAAAATCACTTTTGGGGGTCAGACCCCAGAAGGATTTTCAAAACCAATGTCGAAGTATCAAACAGCGTCCACACTCAAAAATCCAAAACAAAAAAACAACTTCTCCGGCCCAAAAGCCAAAAAAGTTGTTTCCCTAAACTACTTCTTATTAAAGAAATAATTATTCACATATTATTATAGTAGAAACTCGGCAAATCTCTTACCTGTACCTCCCGCCCCCAGTAGAGCGTTTTAACGCCTCCATGTCCTCTTCAACCGCTCCCCAACGCTCTTCTATCAAGGCCTTTGCATCAGCAATTCCTTGATTGTAATAGTAAGGTCCCAATTCTTTCATGAAGACGTCCAACAATAGGTCCGCTCCAAGCTCGCCGATCTCTTCGTCACGTTCCTCTTCAAAATACGCTTGAATCTTGCCGATCATCTGGTCTTTCATTTCTTTTGGAATGGAAATCATTCTAATACACACACCTTTATACAAATGAATTAGCCACTTTGCTCAGAAGCCTCCAATAGCGGCTCATACATCATAATAGCATGATTTTCCGTTACATATTGGTCCTCTATTTCTTTTCCGTTTAGATTCATGACTTTTCGATGAATGATGTTATGACGCAAATAGCCTCCCCAATATGCCGATGTGATGCTATGTTCTTTTTCATACACCTTATATTGATGAAGGGGAGGGTTTGCCATTCTCCATTCCCCCACCAGATAGTCCCCTTCCAACCCTACACATAACTGGAAAGCCTGGTCGGTATCATTTCTAAGCTGCAGATCCAAGTAGTTATACGAACAGGTTGCTCCACTTCCAAAAGGCTGTGTCCTCCTGCTATCTGGAAACACATCAAAACTGTGGCGGTACCGCTCCGTAACGGTCAAGGGTGTATGCAACACCATCCAGTAGATTAGATTGGACAGTTGACACAAACCACCACCAAGTCCCGGCTTGAACGTACCATAAAAGAGCACCATTCCATCCACATAGCCTTTTCTTTTGGTGGGCTTTCCGATCAACTTCCAATAGGAAAAGGTTTCTCCCGGTCTGATCACCAGACCATTCAGCTTTTCCACAGCAAGTTTCAAATTAATCACTTTATTATATTGGTACCACATGTCCACATCCTTCAGCTTCCGTAGGGTTGGAGTTTTATGCTGGAAAGCTATATATGGGAGCATTTCGTTTGTTAACTCATCGGCATAGGTTTTATCTCCCTTTTTCCATTCCAACCAGCGTTTTACTATGTAAAATTGCGTTCCAAACCAAATACGTAATGCAGACCTTTTTTTGGGTCTAAGATCGACATGATTCATCACATAGCCCCTTCCTTTGTTCTCCTAAAAATTAGACGTTTGAAGGGGGTGACAAGTTTCATAATTTTATAAAAATTCAAATCCTCAAAGCTGATAATGCTACTCCATAGTGTTTACATTATTTCTCACGGATATTTTTTCCCTTTTATAAAAAACTAATATGGGAAAATAAAGAAACTAAAGCAGGTGAATCTTTTGGAATTGTATGAGCAGCCACAGTCATCCTCCCTGAAAGAGGGCGATGTCGTCTATCTATTTTATCGAAACCCCCACACACAGAATGTTGCCACTGTCCAGCAGGCTAGTATTGTGGCAAATCCATATGAGGATGGTCAACTATCTATTTTTTTATATGACACCTACTATCCTTTATCCGACGAATTTGTTTTTTTCACTTCGCTAGAAGAAGCGGAAGCACTCTACAACGACTATTTCGGTCCAACATACGAATAAAGGGGAGGGATTTTTATGAAGCCGTTTGTTCCACAACTTGTCTACATTGAGCCACGGGCCCTTGATTACCCTCTTGGGATGGAACTGAAAAATAAGTTTGAAAAGATGGGATTAGAAATTCGCGAAACCACTTCCCATAACCAAATAAGAGACCTACCTGGAGATAATGACTTCCAAAAATATAGAACCGCTAAATCAACACTTGTTGTCGGAGTAAGAAAAACATTGAAGTTTGATTCATCCAAGCCTTCCGCTGAGTACGCCATTCCCTTTGCCACAGGCTGTATGGGGCATTGCCACTATTGCTATTTGCAGACAACTATGGGAAGCAAGCCGTATATCAGGACCTATGTCAATTTGGATGAAATTTTTGATGCTGCCGATAAATATATGCAGGAACGTGCCCCTGAAATCACAAGGTTTGAGGCCTCCTGTACCTCCGATATCGTTGGGATTGACCATCTGACTCATTCCTTAAAAAGAGCGATTGAGTATTTCGGAAAATCAGAACACGGACTTCTACGTTTTGTGACGAAGTTCCATCATGTCGATCACCTTTTAGATGCGGATCATAGGGGGAAAACGAGGTTCCGTTTCAGCGTCAACGCTGATTATGTCATTAAAAATTTTGAACCGGGAACCTCTTCTCTTGATCTTAGAATCGAAGCAGCCGCCAAAGTGGCAGGTGCGGATTATCCGCTGGGGTTTATCGTTGCTCCCATCTACCTGCATGATGGTTGGGAGGAAGGATATAAGACATTGTTCCAGAAACTATATGATAAACTTCCACCAAAGGCAACAGAGGACCTGACATTTGAGTTAATCCAGCACAGATTTACCAAGCCCGCCAAAAGGGTCATTCAGCAGAACTATCCGATGACCAAGCTTGAGCTTGACGAAGCAAAGCGTCAGTACAAATGGGGCCGTTACGGGATCGGAAAGTATGTCTATACAAAAGATGAAGCAACGGAGATAAAAGAAACATTATCTGAGTATATCCATTCGTATTTTCCACAGGCTCGGATTGAGTACTTCACCTAAATAGAAGAAAAAACAGCATCCCCTGCCGTTTAGGGAATGCTGTTTTTTCATAATCCACTTTGGATAATATATATTACCATCGGTCCGAGCAAAACGATAAAAATGGCAGGAAACACTAGAAACAACAATGGGAATACCATCTTAACCGGTGCTTTCATGGCATGTTCCCTTGCAGTGAATACGCGTTGTTCACGAATTCTGGTTGTAAGTAGGCTGACAGTTTTGGAAAGTCCCATTCCCAGCTGGTCAGCTTGGATCAGGGAAGTGATTGCCTGTTGAAAGGAGACTATTCTCACCAGTTCCCTCAAAAGCATGTATGCTTCTTTACGCGATTTTCCGAGCTTCATATCATCCATCATCTTCATGAATTCATCTGACAGGGGGCCATCAAGTGTCTTAGCCACTTTTTGAAAAGAGGCATCCAATCCCATTCCCGCTTCCATAGACAAGTTCAACAGATCAAAGAAATCGGGCATCATTCTTTCCATTTGCTTCAAACGCTTTTTAATTTTTACACTTAGCATAAAATTGGGAATGTACAGACCGAATAAGCTTATGACAATCACTATAAATAGGAGGGATGCAATGGAATCTGCTCCAGGAACTTAAAATTCTATATAATGAACAAAAAATAAGTTTTATTCCAAGGAGGCAATTATTATGATAAATGATCACAAACTCCTTATTAAAAGGGCTGACACCTTTGGTAAACGATTTAAAGGGCTTATGTTCAAACGTTCATTCTATAAAGAAGGACTTTTACTTGCTCCTTGTAATAGTGTCCACATGTTCTTTATGCGGTTTCCGATTGATGTTGTGTTTGTAGATCAAAACGGAGTGATTGTTCGATGTATGAGACGATTGAAACCTTGGAGAGTGTCGCCTATTGTAAAAAGCAGTTATTATGTGCTGGAATTGCCTGTCGGCTCCATAGATGAATTTTGTCTAGAAAAGGGGAAGCTTATTTGTATCCCGGCGGATGGGAAGATTTTTAACTTCACTTACCAGAATGTAAAGAAACAAAAACACCAACAGATCCGCTAGTGGATTTGTTGGTGTTTTTCTTTCAACTGCCTTCAGTACTTCACCATCTCAGACAACAAATAATGATAGATCAGCATCTCTGTATTTCGGATGGAACTCTCGTGTGTTCGCTCAAACGCGTGAGAAGATTCGATTCCAGGCCCGATCAGACCGTGAATGATATCGTGTCCTGAGCGGATGGCAGCTGACGCGTCAGAGCCGTAGAATGGATAGATATCCACTTTGTATTCGATGTTATTTTCCTTGGCAAGGTCGACCAGGTGCTTTCTTAGCCCATAATGGTATGGTCCGCTTGAATCCTTCACGCAGATGGAAACGGTGTATTCATCCGAAGATTGTCCATCCCCCAATGCTCCCATATCCACTGCGAGGTATTCCACTGTTTCTGGCGTGATATTGGAGTTTCCGCCGTAACCAATCTCTTCATTATTGGAAATCAAGAAATGTGTGGTGTATGGAAGGGTTATTTTTTCCGATTGTATGTATTTGATCAGTTTGAGCAAGATTGCAACGCTCGCTTTGTCGTCGAGATGCCTCGATTTAATATAGCCACTGTCTGTAACTTGCACACGCGGATCAAAGGAAACAAAGTCACCGACTTCGATTCCAAGTGCTCTTACCTCATCAGCATTGGACACTTTTTCATCGATGCGCACTTCGATGTTTTCATCGTTTCTAGGTGCATCTCCCGCATTTTTATAGACGTGGACAGATGTCTGGTGCATCAGAATTGTACCCGTGTATATTTTCCCTGAAGAGGTTTCAATTTTGCAATATTCCCCTTCCACAGAATTCCAGCGAAAACCGCCCACTGTAGTAAGCTTCAATCTGCCATTGGACTTTACTTCTTTCACCATGGCACCAAGGGTATCAACATGCGCTGTCAGCATGCGATGCTCCTTGTCATTGCTCCCTTTTATAGTAGCAATCAATCCTCCTTTTCTATTCCGGGTCGTCTCGACGCCGCATTCTCCAAGATATTTTTCGACATAGCCGATTACTTTCTCCGTGTTCCCAGAAGGGCTCGGAATGGAAACAAGTTCTTTGATTATCGAGAAGGTTTCCTGTACAGTTGGTTGATAGCTCATATCGACACTTCCTTTGCTACTAATATTTACCTCCCTTAAGCATAAAAGAAAAAACGGTTCTTGTATAGCCTGTTGTCAAGGTGTTTTAAAGGCTATTTTTTCACATATGGTGATCATAGAAGTGCATTTCAAGGAAGAAGCATTTGATTTTAAGGAAAATATAGTATACTGTTAACAATTACTATTGATGATAGGAGGAGCCTAATGAATGAAATCTCCAAGAAACTATCAGAATACCTGCTTGCGAAAGATTTACTTAAAGGATGGAATAGCGTAAAAGATTCAATGGATCAAGGATACAACAGTTCTTTTATCTATGATTTCATTCTTCGTGATGCCATGTACCAGATTGGTGAGATGTGGGAACAAAATCATATCACAGTCGCTCATGAACACCTTGCAACAGGTACATGTGAGTTAATTCTTTCAAAATATCATTTAGAAAAATTAAGTAATAGATTAATAGAAAATAAAATCTCCGCTCCGCGCGCGATGTTCTTTTGCGTGGAAGGAGAAGAGCATGATTTGGGTTTAAAAATGGCCTCCTCCCTGTTTGAAGAATTCGGTTGGGATGTGTATGGCCTTGGTTCGAACCTTCCATTGGACTATGCAGAATATAGCCTTGGAAAATGGAAGCCGGAAGTCGTATGTATTTCTGTCTCCATCAGACATCACCTGCCCAAATTGAAAGAAACGCTTCAAAGACTAAAAGAAAAACGTCCTGGCACTACTTTCATAGTTGGAAGCCGCTTGCATGCCGAATCTGCCTTTCAATCTTGCTGTACAGCGGACACGATCATTGCTAAGGATACTTCTTTCCTTTTTCAATGGCTGGAAGATTATCAGAAGGAAGCCAAAGCCGTTGATAAAGGAGTGCTACTTTAATGTACCGGATACCCGTACCCTATCTGAAGCTGACCGAGGACTTTCAAATTGTGAATGTATCCAAACCGGTCACCCACCTCTTCTATCCAGTTTCTTCCTTTCTCGACCTTGTGGATTTAGATAGCAAAGCAAAGTTAAAACGAATCTTGACGATACCTTCTCCGGGAAAGATGGAGCTGAACTTGAAAACAACAAATTCTCCCACTTCCCTATTTACGGTGTATTTCAATTATCAGAGCAAGGAAAAGCTGATCCATCTGGTATGTTTGGATGAAACCTCTTCCTACAATCATGTACAAATGGAATACCAGCAATGGCGTCAGGCCGTTCAGACACGGGATTGGGATGATGTTGTGTCAACACCAATCGAACAGGAAGCTGCAATTTCTGCCTTTGATAAAAAACAAGCCGAAAGTAAAATCAGCACCATTAACGACCTGCTCGGTATTATTCAGGACGATCTATCAGAAGTCGGCAAACTCGAATACATCAAACTAATCCAATCCGAGCTTGAAGATATTAAAGGGATCATTCGTTCATGAATAGAAAAAACCCGTTCAATTGAACGGGTTTTTTTGGTATTAAAATTTCCGTAAATCCTATTGATCTTCCACCATAAAGCTCTCTATCGCTAGCTCCAGCTTCTTCATTTCCATAAGCATGGCACCCGCGTACTCCTCTTTATAGAACTCCTGCTTTTTGATAATTTGCAACAATCCCTTGGTAAAGAGAATCGGATGATAGGAGTCTATTTTAAGTGTTTCATATTTCCCTTCGTAATCCAAATGGATTTGCTCTAGCTTCGTTTGGAGGCTGTAAATACGTTCTTTAGCTTCCGTTAGCTCATCCATCAGTTCTTGCTTGTCTTTCTCCTCTGCACTTTTATCCTGTATGGCATGGAGGCCTGCATCCTGGCTGCGATTACGTTCCGCGACTTCTTGCTTCTTATATATCTTCCATCTTTTATTTATTGTGAGAAAAAGTTCTTTGAACTCCCCTACTGTTTCTGATTGTCCAAGAAACAAGTAACCATCCTCATTCAATGAGTGGTGGAAGGACGAAATGATTTTCTGCTGCTGTGTGGGCTGAAAATAATTTAGTACATTTCTGCAACTGATAAAATCAAGGTGATGAAACCCCGGGTCTTTTGCAATATTGTGTGGTGCAAAAATGATATGCTTTCTTATTTCTTTTTTCACTACATAGAATTCCTGCTTTTTGTCAAAATACTTGTTCAATATGGTGGGTAACACATTTTCAAATGCATAATCAGGATACACGCCTGCACCAGCAATCTTTACTGAATCATAATCCAAATCAGTGGCATAGATCTTGAAATTCATTTTTTGTTCCATGTTTAAGGATTCAATATGCTCTTTCAAAAGGATGGCCAAAGAGTAAACTTCTTGTCCAGTAGAACAACCGGCAATCCAAAGCCGTATTTCGCTCTTACGTAATTCCAGCTTCTTTCTTAAAATGCCTGCGAATACTTTATTCTGGATAAAATCAGCCAATTCATTGTTTCTAAGGAATTCTTCTGCACTACCTGAAGGTTGATTCAAATCTTTTAAGTTTTGACTTAACATATCTAGTCTCCCTATAAATTGTTCATCTTGTTCTCTATCTTTTTTCTATTTTAACAAATTCCAAAAGGTTTCTGGCAAAAAAATTCCTACAAAAATCGAGTTTTATTTTATAGGGTTGACTTTTATTTTGTTTGATGTATAATAAGAGTTTGGGTGCAAGCCCAACAACATTAGTAACTTGATATAGAAAGGAAGAACGTTATGACATTCTTAAGCAATACCAACGTGTCACAAGGATGCACTGGCGTTCCATATAGTTTTTTACAGAGGCTTAATCGATCTGGCACGGCCTAGGAGCCGTAAGGACGTATGAGAGGTAGGGCTTACGTTGTTTAAGTAAGGGAAACTACCATGGAATTATACCGCGGCAAACGAATATAATACTTTTATGTCATTTATAAATCATGTCCATGTAGCAGGACAACTTATAATGCTTGTGATGAAGCAAGTTACTAATTGCGCTATACATCATTAATTAGCGCCTTTATTCGAATAATAATAAGATAGAAGCAAGTTGTCCTTCGTGATAACTTGCTTTTATTTTTATGTCATAAAATTTGAAACTATTGTAAAACACCTGTATAATTATATGCTGATTGTCAAATATACTCGAATTAAAAAATAGATTGTAGATTTAGTTATGTATTTCAAGGGGGAATTGGATGTCTTTCACAAGCTTATTCACGGCCGAAGAAGAGACAAAGGATAAAGAAGAAATCAAACAGGAACTGGACGATTTAGAATTTCAGATATTCCGTATGAAAGAGAACATGAAAGAAATTGCAAAGAAATGGCAAGTGATTGGCATCGACCAGACAAAAGAGGATAATTGGGTGGTCGTCTATACCAATTATGACAACAACTCTTGCAAAATTATGCTTAATGATTGCGAATCAGCCTATCGGGGACATTGGGACTTCTCCATCCAAGCGACATATAAAGAAGATGACACTATTTTCATCGGTGATATTAAAGGCCCGGAAAATAAAGGGTACGGCTCCATTTGCATGAACTATTTAAAGGAAGTGGCCAAGAATCAGAACATCCAGCATATAACCGGTGACATCGCCAAGCGCGACTGGGACCACGTGGACCGCCTTGTACACTTTTATGAAAAGCATGACTTCCAGGTGGATATCGACAAAGACTCAAAATCTGGTGAGATTGTTTGGCAACCATATTAATTTATCATTAAGGGGATGGATGGAATGACTGTTAAAATACATGGTTCCACGGTTGATGATCATACACGCTGCATCCACTATCATTCCGAAACAGATATTATCGCCATCAAGTTCCATTGCTGCGGGGACTATTACCCTTGCTACCAATGTCACGAAGCGCACGCGAATCATCCTATCATCGTATGGCCGAAAGAACACTTCCAGACCAAAGCTATTCTATGCGGGAACTGTAAGAACGAACTGACGATTCACGAGTACTTAAACAGCCATTCGATTTGCCCGGAATGCCATTCAAACTTCAATCCCGGCTGCCAATTACATTATCATCTATATTTTGAAAAATAGAGGCTTATCCGACTTTGGAACCTCTATTTTTTATTCCTCACAAAGTTTATGGTCCACCTTAGTAGGCGGCTGCTCCAACCAACCATACTTGACCAACAGCTTCGCCCCATCGCCCGCATAGGTCATCACTTCTCCTATGATTCTCATATACATGAAAGCTAGATCCTTCCGAGGACTTACCGCCATGGATAATCCGTAGTTTGCCGTACCATATGTAATCAAGTGCGCCACATGATTGAGCATAAAACGGTCTGAAAATGGCGAGATGGTTGTATCCATCACTTCACTGGCGTAAGTCGAAGGTACATTGCAATCTTCTTTCAGGAGAATCGTTGAAAACATCGTCACATATTTGTTCGCCAACAATTTCCCCTTTTCAAAATACGCACAAAGCTTTTTGTCGCCTGCCACCTGCATAAACCCTTTCAATAAAGCTTTCCCCAGTGCATTGGATCGCACATTCTGAAATAGCTGATTCATCTCCAATACTGTCAATGGACGTTTTTCATTCGTAAATCCGGCAAAAAAATGACCACTTTTCACAAATTTAATGGTTTCCGGCGCAGAGATATAAGGAGGCCTTGAGTATATCCCCTTTTCCAGCAGTAGCCTCTTCCCCAACTCCGTAACTTGCTGCAAGGCATCAATATGAAGGTGAAACACTTCTCTGACATCCTTGCGTGATACCTCTGCCACAGCAAGGGCAAACCCATTTAGCGCAAACTTAGCCATTCCATCAATATAATGTAAATAGAATACATCAGAAAAAAGCCGTGGCGCCGCTGTATTTATGTCTTCTGATGTAATCCCCCTCGGAATAGGGAAGTCCTCCTTTTTGAAGACATCCATGTACCGATGAACATGCCGTTTGGAAACATCTAGGCAATGTTCAACAAAATCAGCAATGTCCGGATCATCCACATGCACCAAGAAGTAACGAAACATATGGTGAACAGATGTTTCAAACAAGTAACTGCTCCATAAGTGTCCGACTTCCGCAGACGTGAGGCGAATATGTTCGTGGGAGTTCTCCATTTGATGGTGGACCTGCCTTTCGCAATAAAAATTTACCATTAGTTTGTGTAAATTGTTGTAAATTATGTACGGAAAGATATCCACATGGAATATCTTTCTGCGAACCTTTACGTCGGAAGATCCCTTACACAAATCGAATAGGCACGACAGCGCCACGTAGGAGGATTTGTTACCTCTCCTATGGTTCCATTTGCCGGATAGACTCTTACAAGAACCGGGTCGCCTAACATGTTAGTAGCCCAAACCAACATAGGGCATAGTGAAGCGCCTCCAGGTGAAGCTGTTAAACTACTTGCAATTTGTTGTAATTCCATCACTGTTGGAGTTCGATAAACACCCGCACATAATGTTGAACTGTATCTAATTGGTTGATTGAAAAATCTAAATCCGAGGGCGCCTACCGTAACTTCACCACGAGCAGCAAGAGCTGCCCTCAACCCTGCACAAACTGGAGATTCATTCCAAAAAACAGGATTCGGACATCTATCCCTCTTATCATCACAACAATCACAACAGCAATGATGTTTTCTCTCACAACATTCCACATAAACTATTCCCATATTTTTCACCTCCTATTAAATTGCTACTATATGATATGAGATACAGTAGACATTGCTTGTACATTTCTACCAAAAATAAAAAATAGACAAGCGATTTTTCGCTTGTCTATTTTTGAACACTATTAATCGTCGTATCTGTAATAGCGGGATGCCCCACTGTTACAGCCACATTTATGGTGATGTCGGTGTGACATCGTTCCCATCACAGCATTCTCTGTTTCAGGACGACGTCTGCAATGATGATGACATTCACACTTTTTCTTGCAGCATTTTTTGCATTCTACATATAATACTCCCATCTCTTTCACCCCCTCTATTGTTCTATTAAAAGTATATGCACTTTACTAGAAAACGACTGTGCCAATTAATTAATATCAAAAAAATAGACAAGCGAGTTTTCGCCTGTCTCTATTTTTCCTACTATTGATATTTCTCTAATGCGGATTGAAGCTTCAATGCCAATCCAAGATCACCTTTCACCTTCAGCTTTCCAGTCATATATGCCATAGTAGTATTAAAGTTACCTTCTATCATCTTCATAACGTTTTCGTCCGATAATTGTAGTGTGCAATCAGACACCATCTCTTCTCCGATTAGCATCTCTACTTTCCCATCTTTAAAAGAGAATTGGTACACCTTCCCATCATTCAAATCAAACTGATATACTGCATTTAACCGTTGAATCCCTTCAGGTTGCTCGTTCATTTTAACCTGAAGGTCTTGAAAAGCTCTTTCCACACTCACCTTTTAGTCCCCCTTTTGATTAAAACTTATATTCTTATTTCGTTATAACTTTTATATATCCTTTATTTCCCTTCCTAAATAACCGATTAAAATAACCAATTGCAAAAAAACAGTCCGGAAATAATTCCAAACTGTAGATATGTGCTTATTCCATTGTTAATCCAGGACACTTACAAGGAGTTCCGATGATACTATACCCAACAACCTCAATACCTTTTTTCTTTAAAAAACGAATACTTACGTTTTTTTCCTAATGACTGGATGCAAGAATAATCACTTTTCCCCCATTGAATTGTTTATGATTACGTTGTAGGTAGGCAACTGGAATACTAATTGCATCCGGAACCGCATCCTGCACATAATTATAATCCCTTACATCAATAATTTTTGTGTGGACATCCATTTGATTCATATCCTTTACACAAGGTACACCCAAAACCGGAACATATCTATTGTATAGGTAAATAGAAATTATCATAAGTACCAAGACGATAGAGATCACCAAAACCAATCCCCTCCAGAGGTAATATTTGTCCTTCAACAATATACCCCTTAGGGTATATTGTCAACTATTCAGGTCATAGGAAAAAGCACATCCTGCATGAGAATGTTCTCTCGCATAAGTGTGTTACGAAGAAAATGAGTTAATGATTTTCGGCAAAGGCTCTGTTAAACGTCGCTGTTGATTTCCGCAATAGGCTTCGCTTTCCTCGGGGCGACCTTGAGCCTCCTCACTTCGTTGCGGGGTCTCAAGATTGTCGCTACTCTCCCGCTGGAGTCTACGCCTTTTGCTCCAATCACCAGCTAGAAACAGGTCATAATCAACTAACTTCCACAGAGCCTTTTAAAAAGACTCTTTTCTCAAAGAAAAACAGCCTTAAAAAAAGCTCCAATCTCTTATAACAAAAGAGATTGGAGCTTTTTGTATGATGATCTGAGAGGGATTCGAACCCCCGACCCCTACCCTGTCAAGGTAGTGTTCTCCCACTGAACTATCAGATCTTGAATGCGACTGTAAATACTATTATAGATAGTTGTTGAACGTTTGTAAAGAAGATTTTCAAAAGAAAAAACCGCCCATTTCGAACGGTTATACTTGCATTCTCTTTTCTTTTCTACCTGAAGCAAAAGCATCAAACATTAGAATAATTGCTGTTATAGTATGAAGAACCCAACCAAGGAAGAAGACCCATCCTAAGCAGGATGCAACAATCCCCCAAATACTTCCGTGAAACTTTTGCCCTTCTTTCGCACTAAACACCAACGTGATGATATGTAAAATCAACATAATGCCTAATGGAGAATAGCCAAATCCCATCACTGTTAGACCCCCGAGAACTGGGATGGCCAAAAACGCCTCCATTCCTCCAGTTACCCATTTTAATGTGGTAGATGGATTCATCAAAAATCACCTTCCCTCTCTTTATATTACAAGTATATTCCATCCGCGGCAGAAAACAACTAGAATAAACGTTCGTATTTTTCTTGAATATAAAACATACGTTCGTATATACTATTATTAAAGGAGATGATGACATGAATCAATTGCTTGAACAGTATAAAGTGGCCAGGATTCCCATCGAAATGATTTATATGGCAAACAACGGATCGATTACGCAAAGAAACATCATGGTTATGGAAATCGCGGAGAAATCTATTATTGCATTTTGTTACCTACGTCAGACGAAAAGGACATTTCTTCTACAGAATATATTATCCTTTCGACCACTTAAGAAAAAATATGTAAATGAAGTCATCTAATTACACACATATCTTGCACACTCCCTATGGATTATGATATTCTATAAAGAAACACATTTTTCTAGGAGGGAGACTTTAATGAGAGAAGTAACATTAACAGATATCTTTACACACCCAATTACACAGAAATATTTGAAACGCTCCGGAATTGCCCATGCCCTTGAAGTGGCCAACCATGCCTTCCATTTGGCATTTAAATATAATGTAAGTGTCGACTTGGCTACAAAAGCAGCTTTGCTTCATGATATCGGCCATTATGAGTGGTATCGACAAGGGAAATGGGACTATGAGCTTTACAGAGAAAACGACATCCATGCCATTAAAGGTGCCGAACGTGCGCACAAGCTTTTAATCCGCTTAGGCGAAAGCCCACAAAAAGCCAAACAGATCTCAGTTGCTATTCTACTACACACCGATTCCTACTTGCCTGAAATTGACGTAAAAAGAAGTCCTTTGCAAAAGGTCGTGAAACTTGCGGATGAAATGGACGAGGAAACAGGTGGCAATCATCACTATAAACAAATAGATAAAGCCACCGCCCTTGAAAAAATTAACTATTTGGACCAACTCGTCGATCACTATCTACCAAAACAACAACTTTCTTCCCACTCGCACGAACAATCCATCTAAACAGAAAGAGGTAGCATATGCTGCCACCTCTTCATTTACACTATATTGAAAACCCTTACGTTGTGACCCACTAGTCTGTAACTTTTTTCAAATCATCCATGATTTCCTCCAAGGGCACTTCCAAGCCACTATAAGACTCCCGTACAAACCCTTCCTTGTCTACAAGGAAAATACTCGTACTATGCATATACTGGTCGGAACCTTCTTCTTTGGATGCTGGTACCATGAAAGATACATTTGCAAAGCGTTCAATCGTTTCTTGATCGTAACCTGTGACAAAATCCCATTGGGTATAATCTGCTTTATAAAGATCGCCATATTCCTTCAATGCGGCTGGTGAATCTTTCTCAGGGTCGATGCTGAATGAAACAATCGGCACTTCCACACCTGATTCCTTCATTTCACGTTGTACCCTTGCCATGTTTGCAGTCATTGGAGGACAGACAGTATCGCAATTAGTAAAAATGAAATTTACCAACCAAAACTCCCCAGCTTGATCAGAGGTTGAGAAAGACTGTTCGTCTTGATTAACCCCTTCGAGTTCACCAACTTCCAGTTTCATCGAGAATTCTTCATCTAAATTAACTTCACTGCTTCCGCAACCAGCTAAAGCAAGCAAGAGTATAAATGATAATAACGGCCATATTTTTTTCAAACTCATTCCTCCAAACTCGTAAAAAAAGTGTCGAGACCATTATAGCCCGACACCCCTTTCTAATGCTAGTCAACAAACTGAGTATCAATGAATTCTGTAAAATCAGGTTTCTCTTTTAAGAATTTAAGATCAAAGGAAGAGTTGGCAAATTCCTGTACCACTTCCGCGTCCACTTCATGCGTGAAACGGATTCTTTCCCAAGCAGAATCGATAACTTCTTTAGATAACTCTTGATTCGTCAGCTCTTTAATCGAATTGATGGCAATCTCTTTGGACTCTTCCGGATTTTCCGAGATAAAGTCGACTGAATCTTGATGTGCATCAACAAGTTTTTGTACCAACTCATTATTTTCTTCTATTAACTTTCCACTTGTAACAAAGATGGTGTTAGGTAGAGTCGTTCCAAATGAAATCTCATCACTATCCACTAGGATATTTGCACCATGTTCAATAGAAAGAAGAGAAGCCCACGGTTCTGGAACAGCTGCTGCATCTACACTTTTGGATTCGAACATTCCACCGTATTGTGCCGGGTTACCTGTTACATGCTTCATACTTCCGCCAATACGCGCTGACGTCAATCCAAAGTCTTTCAGGAATGTTTCCATCTGTACATCATGTGTGCAACCAACCCCTGGCGTGATGAATGTTGCCCCATCAAGTCCTTCAACGGATGTAATACCACTTTCCTTACTTGCGATGATTACCGTACCACCAGAAGAGGCTCCTGCCACAACCTTTACATCCGCTCCACTTACATAGTTGTTCATTGCCGGACCAGGTCCAACCAATCCTCCATGGATATCCCCTGTCTTTAATGCCGTCATGAATGCGCCACCGTCAGGGAAAGTTTTGTATTCCACTATATACTTGTCACCGAGAGCTTCTTCATACAAAGCCTTCTCACGCGCAACCATTGCTGGTACGTGATCGATATTTGGAAAATATCCAATAACGACTTTCTCTTTTCCATCGGATCCACTCGTGCTTGATCCACAACCAGCGAGAACCCCCATTAATAGTAGAAACATTGCACTAACAACCAACCAACCTTTTTTCATCTCTTTTCCTCCCATACTCTCTATTTATGATTCTAAGCCCCATCGTTTGATAACATTTTTCTCAAAGCGCTGGAAGATAATTAAATCTACTACAGAACCGATGACACAAATAATAATGATAACTCCAAAAACTAGACTCATTTGACCAAAATCAGCTGCATATTTCAGCGTGTATCCTAAACCAGGTCCCATACTCAGTAATTCAGCAGCCATAAGCGCTCTCCAAGCAAAAGCCCAAGCAAGCCTTGCACCAGTCACCGCATATGGAATGGAAGCCGGTAAAATGATTTTCCAAAACATCTCAATGCCGGATGCCCCCATGGTAGAAGCGGCTTTTATATATAATGGAGGGACACTCTTGATTCCCATCCTCATATTAATTGTCATAACTAGCGTTCCACCTAGAGTAACGATGAAGATGATCGCTGTCTCATTAAAACCGAACCAGATGATAGCAAGTGGTAACCATACGATACTTGGTACGCTTTGAAGAGCAAGTACGAGTGTTCCTACTGTTTCATCCGCTGTTTTTGACTTGGCAAGCCAGATGCCGAGCAGCGTTCCAATAGTTAACGCGAGTAATAATCCGATTCCAAGCCTTTTAAAACTCGCAGCCAAATCATAAACTAACGTCATATCCATAAAACCCTGATATAGCGCCACCGCCACATTCGAAGGTTTCGGCATGACAGCCGGTGACCACCCGATAAGCAACACGGCAACTTCCCAGATAATAAACAATGAGGCAAAAAATATGAGGCGCTTCACTCCTGCTTTCATCGGCTCAGCTCCTCTTGTACGACCTTGTCGATCTCTTTTTCCAGCATGGCACTAATTTGTGTTTCCAATTGCGCCACTTTTTCATTCGTACGTAAGCGCGGGCGTTCTGCATCCACTTTTATATCAGCAATAATGGTTCCGGGCCTCGTTCCCATCACCAGTATCCTATCTGATAGCTTGATAGATTCATGGATACTGTGTGTGACAAACAGCACCGTTTTTTTAGTCTGGAGCCAGATAGTCTCCAATTCCTGCTGCATTCTTAAACGAGTTTGTTCATCAAGTGCACCGAATGGTTCATCCATTAAAAGGACTATCGGATCCATTGCTAATGCACGTGCAATGGAAACCCTTTGTTGCATCCCGCCGGATAGTTCATGAGGATACTGGTTTAGGTTACTACCAAGCTGCACCATCTTTAGGTAATGTAGCGCCCTCGCCTCTCTTTCTTCCTTGTTTTTCATATCACGGATGGCAAATAGGACATTCTCTTCCACCGTCATCCAAGGAAACAAAGCAGCCTGCTGGAACACCATCCCCCTGTCTTTGCCCGGCTTGGTTATAGCCGATTCTTTGAGTCGGATTTCACCTTCTGTGGGTTTAAGTAAGCCTGCCACCATAGAGAGAAGCGTGGACTTTCCACAACCAGAGGGTCCAAGAATGGAAACGAATTCCCCTTCCTGTATGTCAACATTTATAGAAGAAAGTACGGTATTATCAATATTTTGTTGTGTGTAAACTTTTGAGATATTTGAGATCTGTAAAAACAACATATGCACCTACTTTACACGTTTCATATAATCCTTATTAGTTTAATCGGATTAATGGGATAAAATATATTATATAACGTATGTGCAAAAGGTCAATATATTGACAGAAAATAATTGAAATTTTTTTTCCAAGTAAACACAATCAGTTCAAGTCGACATTAAGTCTTACCATTCAACAAACCGGGGTAAGATATGGTATGATAGTGGGTAAAGCGCTTACCAGAATAGATAAGGCACCATGGGAGGTAATATACAATGAGCAAAAACGTTGGGCGTATCGAGGAATTCACCCTTTTCAGCAATGAATTAAATGAAGATATGACATTGATGGTATATACACCAGCTAATTATTCGCCACTCTATAAATACAACATTCTGATCGCACAGGATGGAAAAGATTATTTCACGCTCGGGCGCATCGGTAGCACAACCGATAAATTGCTTGCAGCCAATGAAATGCAAAACACCATTATAGTAGGAATTCCATATAAAGATGTGAAAGACCGATGGGACAAGTATCATCCCGACGGCAGCAAGAACAGCGCCTACATCCGCTTCCTTGCACATGAGTTGACTCCATATATCGATGAAAAATATCCATCGTACCAGATGGGGATGGGACGGGCATTAATCGGGGATTCACTGGCAGCAACGGTTTCCTTGATGACGGCACTATCTTATCCGCATACATTCGGTAAAGTTATCATGCAGTCTCCATATGTAGATGAAAAAGTGATGATGAAAGTGGAAGAGTTTGCACAACCACCCTTCCTTTCCCTTTATCATGTGATTGGCACAAAGGAAACCGAAGTACCGACTACAAAAGGGGAAACGAAGAACTTCATCGAACCGAATCGTGCCATGCATGAGTTAATGAAGGAAAAAGGATTTTCTGTCTTTTATGAAGAATTCGAAGGAAACCACACCTGGACCTACTGGCAACCAGACTTAAAACAAGCCCTGCCGAAAATGTTATCCTAGCCTAAGGGCCTTAGTGTGTTAAACAGAGTACTTAACTCTATTTGTTGAAAAGAAGCAAATCACGTATAAAGGATTTCCCCTGTAGCTTGGAGTGCAGGATGTGAGACTCCTGCGGGAGGGAAGCGGTAGCTTGAGACCCCGCAACGAAGTGAGGAGGCTCAAGCAACGCCCCGCGGAAAGCGAACATCCGGAACGGAAAGCTACAGGGAGTAATATAGGATAGTTAAATAGTTATTTAAGAATGATAAACAAACTTTCCTATTCATTTCAAAAAAATTAAGATAAAATAAACTCATAAGCCACTATATCGCAAAAGCAAACAGGAGGGATATTGGATGAAATATGGAATAGCTATTTTTCCAACAAAAAAATTACAAGATCTCGCGAATTCATTTCGAAAACGCTATGATGCACACTATGCATTGATTCCACCGCATGTGACATTAAAAACAGCCTTTGAAATTGATGAAAATGATATGAAATCTGTGACAGATGAGCTTGCGGCCATCGCCAAAGACACAGCTCCAATCCCTTTGAACATCTATAAAGTGAGCTCCTTTGCTCCTGTAAACAATGTAATATACCTTAAAGTAGACCCAACAGATGAACTGTTATCCTTACATGAAAAACTTCATTCCGGAATTGGTTACTTCCAGGATAACCGTGAATTTTCATATGTTCCCCACATTACCATCGGACAGAACCTATCGGATGACGAGCATTCCGATGTGTTGGGTACACTGAAAATGACGAATATAGAGCATGAAGAAATGGTCGACCGCTTCCATCTTCTTTACCAATTGGAAGATGGCATGTGGACCGTGTATGAAACATTCCGCTTCGGAAAGGACTGCTGAATCTTGCATGTACAAGTAGTGGATACTGAAAAAGAACTACAGGATGCGTATTCCGTTCGCAAGACGGTTTTTGTCGAAGAACAGAACGTTCCGTTAGAGGAAGAAATAGACCAATACGAAGAAGGTGCCACTCATTTTGTGTTATACGATGAGGAACAGGCAGTTGGGGCAGGACGATTCCGTATCGTAGAAGGGATTGGAAAAGTGGAACGCATCTGTGTCCTTCCTTCCTACCGTACATCCAAAGGGGCTGGACGCCTTATTATGGATACAATCGAAGAATATGCAAAAACAAAAGAAATGCATGTGCTGAAATTGAATGCTCAAACACATGCAGAACCATTTTATGCGAAGCTTGGCTATGAAACCGTCTCCGATGTTTTCATGGATGCCGGCATCCCGCATGTAACGATGACTAAAAATATTTAAAGGATGTCTCTCCTAAGGTAATCTGCGGAGAGACATCCTTTTTTTCATAGTTTCCTTTTCCATTACCCATACTACTGTTATGGACAAAAAAAAGGATGACGACATATTATGATGGATTACGGTCGCATAGCAGTGGAATTGGCAATCGGGTTTTCCGCCTTATTTATCATTACACAGCTACTAGGAAAAACACAGATTACCCAAATTACTCCCTTTGACTTCATTTCAGCCCTTGTATTAGGGGAACTCGTGGGAAATGCCTTGTATGATAATGAAATAGGCGTGGTGAAAATCCTTTTTGCTTTAGGATTATGGGGGCTACTCATTTTTTTATTGGAAACCATTACACAAAAATGGCGTAAAACCAGAGGAATATTAGAAGGACGGCCAAACATTGTCATACATAAAGGGGTCATTAATAAAAAGGAACTAAAAAAATCGAAGCTCGATATTGATCAACTTCGCCACCTGCTTCGCTCTAAAGGTGCTTTTTCCATACAAGAAGTGGAATATGCCATTCTTGAAACTGACGGAACGGTGAGCGTACTTAAGAAGCATCCATATGCCGCTCCGACGAATAAGGATATGAATATTCCATTCAGTAAGGTTATCCTTCCCATCCCGATTATTTCTGATGGAGAAATCCTTACTGACAACCTGGATGAATTCAATATTAATGAACAATGGGTATTAAATGAACTAAAAAAGATAGGCTATCACACTCCCAAGGAAATCGTTTTCGCCGAATGGGAAGAAGGAAAGCCTATCTATGTGATGCCTTATTCAAAAGAGGACTCCACCACCAATTGATTGTCACGGATTTGAAAGCTGACTTTTTGTTCCTTCATCAACTTTGTCAAATAGGCGGTAACGGCGGTTCGAAACAGCATGAAGCTAGTTACATTTCTAATGGTGATGCCTTTTTGGGTGCAAGCCTTTGTAACTAACTGTTCAAAGGGAACACCTGCTGATTCTCCGGTTATCAAGGTAAAAAGCATAGCTTCGATTTGATGATGCACCTTTATGTTCTCTTCTATCGTCTCGAGGAAGTCCGTTTCATAGCTCCCATGTCCAGGAACCGCTCCTTTGCATGGGAGTTTTTTTATTTTTTCCAAGGTTTCTAGTGTTAGATGCGCATCCACAATATATGGGATGCCGTGCTTATGTATGATGTCTTTACCGAAATAAGCGTCCGCAGCAAAGAGAATATCATTCGTCATGACACCGAATTGATGGTAGCTGTGCCCCGGTAGCGCGATGGTACGAAATTGAATTTCTCCCCGTTCTACAACCCCCTCCCCTTTTAACTCCAAATCGACATGGATCGGTTTGCCTTCGAGAAATTTATTGCGCCACTCCGGTATCGGGTTGGTGCCGTGAAACAGGTACAAGGGCTCGAGCATCGGCTCTTGAAGGATGGCAGACTCAAATCCAGGCGCTATCGTATAGACCTGCCTGTTTTTCTGCAGGTAAGCAGCCCCACCATAGTGATCGGCATGCGCATGGGTGATGAACAGATGAGTCAACGGAAGGCCCTTTTCGTCCAGTTTTTTCAAGACCTTCTTCATCGTCTGATCTTCGAGTCCCGCATCAATGAGCATTCCTGTCTTTTCGGTAAATTGCACGTAACCGATGTTGACAGAGGTCTGAAAATAATAGACGTTATCTGTTAATTGATGAAGTTCCACTATTAAAGCACTCCTTGCATTTATGAACTGCTAAATGGATTCGTTAAAGTACCGCCCTTTTCCTGTTAAATCCGCAATTAATTTTTCGGAAATACGGGAGGCCTGCTTTTCTTTTTTAAGGTTTAGATTGTTATGCTGGGCATTTCTGTGAATCTCTTGCCAGGAAAGTTGTGGATCCATCCTGTAGAAGGTCGGCCTGATTACCGGATCCAGCCTGATCTGTTGTTTTTCGGAAACAGTCCGGTTCGCATATTGTGTGTAGGCATCCATTTGCACTGGTAAAACATATCCCATCACGTTTCTCCCCTTTCTGAACTACTTATATTTTTCCCTTTATTTGCAAAACACAAACTTCATTCGACTCGTGTTCTCTCTATATAATATGTGTTACTATGAATTAGATTGACTGTTATAAAGGAGTCTTTACGTATGAAGTCAGCTTTATGGAATGAACGCGCAATACATATTGGAACCATGGCAAGAGAGCTGTATCAGGAGGTTTATGACGCTGGAGTGAAAGGCGGACTCTCTTGTAAAATTTGCGGCGAAAAGGTAAAGCTTTACCTTGGCTTGCAAAAAGAACCTCATTTTTATCACATAGATGCGGGAATAAATCATGAAGAAGAAAAGGAATTGCCCCAAACAAATAAAAAGGTGACGGAGCAAAAGGAATACGTCGAACGGGATGGCTTCCGATATCCAAAATCAAGGACCATTGTAGCGGAGAAAGAAAGCCCGGATGATCAATGGAAGGCACCAAAGCCCCTTGCCCATCTACCTATCTTTATTAAAGAACATACGAAAAGCCACAAGAATTTAAGTGGGTTTTTCCATACTTTGCAAGAAAAAAATATATTTCTAGATTCCACGCAACAGGAAGCTGTTTCAACCGTTGATGGACCTCTACTTGTATTGGCAGGTGCCGGAAGCGGAAAAACTAGGGTGTTAATAACGCGAGTGGCCTATATGGTTCAGGAGCAGCAGATTAATCCTAAAACCATCATGCTGATCACCTTTACTGCCAAGGCAGCCAATGAGATGAAGGAAAGGCTCCGTTTATATGAAACACCAGGTTCCCGCAGGTTTGCGAACCTCCTTTCCGGCACGTTTCATAGCATTTTCTACCGAATGTTACAGCATCATAACCCCGCCCGCTGGAATGGGGACAACCTATTGAAATGGGATTGGCAGAAGGAGCAATTTCTTAAAACTGCCGGACGTAAACTTGGTCTCGATGAAAAGGATTTTCCTTTTGACCAGGCTATTCAGCAAATTGGCTATTGGAAAAACAACATGCAAACTCCCAAAATGATCAAATCGGAAACGAAGCTAGAAGAACAATTTCAATCATTGTATCAGGACTACGAGGACTGGAAGAAAGAAAAGAATGTCTTTGATTTTGATGACATGCTGCTCGGCTGTTATGAACTGCTTTTGGAAAATCCTGCTCTGTTGGCTAAATACCAAGAGCGTTTCCGTTATTTCCTAATAGATGAGTTTCAGGACATCAATAAAGTTCAATATGAAACCATGAAACTATTAGCTAAAAGCGGGAATATCTGTGCCGTCGGCGATGATGACCAGTCCATCTACGCATTCCGCGGCAGCAGCCCCGACTATATCTTGAATTTTCACCGTGATTTTCCGTTGACGAAAGTTGTGACACTTTCTGAAAATTATCGTTCTACCCATGCCGTTGTAGCCGCTGCAAATCAGGTGATTGAAAAGAACAAAAGCCGTCGTGTGAAGAGTATGAATGCCCAGCGTGATAACAAACAGTTGCCAATTCTTTTCTATCCATATGATGAGGAAGAAGAAGCCACCATCATTGTGCAGGATATGAAAGAACAGATTGAAAAAGGCGCCATTCCCGCTGACCTTGCTGTCCTATACCGTACCCATAGTGCTGCACGGGCTATTTTCGAAAGGCTGTCACAATCAGGTCTTCCGTTCAAGCTGGACCAGGATTATGAGAGCTTTTATAAAAGAAGAATTGTTAAAGGGATATTGGGTTTCTTACGTCTGAGCAAGGATTCAAATGACGTTCAAGCTTTGTCGGACGTACTTCCCGCACTTTTTCTGAAACAATCCAACCTTCAAGATGCAAAAGCGATTAGTATATTGGAAGATTGCAGTTTAGTAAAGTCATTGAGTCATCTGACAAATGTCCAGCCTTTTCAGGTGAAAAAAATCAAGCGAATTATTCCTCTGTTCCAAACACTTGCCAACGTCTCTCCTTCTGTTGCGCTGGAGATGATTGAAAAGGACATGGGCTTTGATGACTATATTAAAAAGCGGGGAAATGAAGGAAATGCGCTGGAAAAGGGCTCCGATGACATCAGAGATCTGAAGGTGGTTGCCCGAAAATTCAAGACCACCACGGAATTTCTTGACCATGTGGAAGATATGATTGCCAAAACGGAGGAAATGAAAAAGCTGAGCAAACAATACAGCAATGCCATCCATCTTTCGACCATCCACCGTTCCAAGGGATTGGAATATACAAACGTTTATGTCCTGAGTACCGTCGACGGCAGTCTGCCCCACGACTTTGCCCTGGAATCTTTTCGAAACGGAGAACCCCTGGCCCTTGAGGAAGAACGCCGCCTCCTGTATGTGGCCATGACACGGGCCAAAGAAACGTTGCATCTCTCCGTCCCAATGAATCGCCGTGGCAAGAAGGCTTACGTGAGCCGATTTCTTAAAGATATTCTATAGGAAAGAACGCAATCCCTCCTTTGTTTCAGGGATTGCGTTCTTTCTTTTTGTCAACCTTATTTGAAGTAAAAAACTTTATTTTTTGAATAGTACAAAAGTACGTTTAGTCTACTCCTATCTGGGTATGTACCTCTTATATGAGTAGAAAGGGGGACATGTATATGAGAACATTGGATCCTCATTATAACTGTTCCATCCAACAACTGTCCGATGAATCCCTCCAATTCGCATACGACAATGCGATTGCGGAAAACCTCGACCACTATTTCATAAAGCTGCTTGAAGTCGAGCTCTTAAAACGCCAAAAATGGCCTTTGTACAACCTAACCTCTCTTTCCGAAATGAAAAATGTTATTATTTAAATATAGATAATAAATGGAAAAGAGGTTATGAAATGACTAACGTGACACAAAACGGAAATGATCTGCAATTTGAATTTCATAAAAAAACAGCAATTAATCTATTCAATGAAGTATGGAACCTTATGGAGAAGAAAGATCGCACTCCCGAAGAGGATTTCCTTATGATACATAAAGCACACGCCTCCTGCTTCCATTGGGGAGAAATCGGCGAACCGATCAATTTCTCCCGTGGAGAATGGCAGGTTTCCAGGGTTTATGCCGTCCTGAACCGCCCGGAGCCCTGCCTAGTGCACGCCAAAAGAAATTTAGAAATAGTATTGAATCATGACATCAAGGATTTCGACCTGGCATTTGCCTATGAAGCCCTTGCCCGAGGGTATAGTTTGAGTGGGGATGCGATGTTAAAAGAGAAGTATTTGAAGCTAGCGGAAGAAGCTGCAACCGCCATCGAGAAGGACGGAGACCGTAAAGTTGTCCTGCAAGACTTAGGGACGATTGAGTAGGATCTTGTACAACAGTTAAACTATTAAAAAAAAGATTTGCTTTTTCTATACAATATCCCCCTGATGGCTGAAGTGCAGGGTGTGAGACTCCTGCGGGAGGAAGGGACAAGGGAGACCCCGCAGGCTTGCCGAGGAGGCTCCCGGACCGCCCGCGGAAAGCGAACACCTGGAACGGAAGCCAGAAGGGCGTTTTACAGCTTATATCTAAAAAAAAACATCTGCCCTATCCACATAAACGTGGTAGGCAGATGTTTTTTTACTTTTTCTTCTCATTCAACATCTTCGAAATAGTCCCCATATCCACAGGCTTATTCCCATTAATCAATGTATTGACAATCTTATCTTCCAATTCCTTAGGCACCTTTTTATTAGCCAAAGTCGCCACTCGCGAAACCAGGTTGCGCACAGTCTGCTCATCCTTGAAATTCGCATTCTGCATGGAATTAGCAAGCTCAAAAACGTCCTTCATACTTACCCCAGTTTTCTTCTCAATGCCCTTAAATATATTATTATCCACCAAACATCCTCCTCTCGGATATATCACATTGTATGTGAGAGAGCCTATCGGTGTGACTTCATGAAAAAAGATGATGTAGTGTGTAAACAGAAAAGCACGGGGACAGTTCCCGCACTTTCCTTATTTCCACTCTAAATATTAATAGAATTTAGACGCACCAACGATGATCAAAAGAATGAATAGAACAACGATTAACACGAATGTGCCGCCTTGGTTTCCACAACCGTAGCCATAGCCAGCGCCACCTACGCCATAAGGATAGCCTCCATAATAACCCATAATCTCGCACCTCCTTAATGAAGATTCCCTAATACTATATGTATCTTTTGAGAAACGGTATGGGCGCTTTTACGGGCAATGTGTTGTTTTGCGGAATTTTTTTGAGTTGGGGCTGTTTGCTGGGAGGGTGATCCTTTTGTAGATGAATTAATTGGATGCTGTTTGGGGTGATTCTTCATTTCCCAACTCTACTTCTCAATTTCCCAGCCAACCTTCTACACTTCAGTGCGCCACTTCTACTGTTTAAAGCCGACATTCTACAACTTGGCGGCAAACTTCTACACCTTATAAAAAAACACTTCAAAGCACATACGTACGTAACCGAAATTCCTCTTCTAAAACACAAAAAAAGCGAAGGAGCACTCCCCTCGCAACACACAACACCAATCATTGATCAATTTCCTCATCATCAAATTCAAAATCCAACCCAGTACTCGCCTTCCCTTCCATCCATCGTTCCAGATTTCCGATATACTTATTTATCCGGGCTTCCAACTGCTGAATCTGCACAAAACCATCATCTGCACTTTTGATATTTATTTTCGCTTGCTTATCGGTCTCTGTTAGTCCCTCATGCACTTTCCACCGCTCAAAAAGAAACTTCAAATGTTCTTCACCGAAATCAAATTCGCTCATTCACACTCACCTCACGCTAATATATGAGTGAGGCGTGATACAGGTAGCTTAGCCCTCCAACAATGGGCGGAGCTTTTTCCCCACCTCTTCCAGACTAGCGGCGGAACTATTATAGAAAGCTTTGGTTTCTGTAGAGGCGACTGTCATACTCAAAAATGCCAGATCTGAAGCGCATTTGTCTAATGTTGCGAGCGTCAACAATTTTTCTTTCATGGGAGTGGCCTTTAGATGATCATTATAGAGATCCACACTCATGTCCCCCCATGAATTCACCTGGGCTATAAAAACATTTTCAATCAGGATATTCCGTTTTTCCAGTTCCGCATCCAACCACGCCCTGTTCAACCCAAGCTGCGAAAGTGGTTCATCCAGGATGTCCCCGTCCATAATCACCGTCTGGGGTTCTTTCAAATGTGGAACATCAGGATGCAAGTCACCATAAGTGGCCGGCTGCTTCGCCTTCTTCAACAGCACACTCAAATCACCGTTTGATTCAAGCGTTGCGAATTCAATATCTTCTATCGAAAAGATATCCTTTTTTCGCAACTGCTCGAGAAACTCATCGATCGTGTACTTTTCCTTCCTCAAGTTCTGCTCCAGTATTTTTCCATCCCTGACAAACACCGTTGCATTCCCTTCGATAAAGTCACGGAACCGTTTATTCCTCAAAGATATTTGCGAGGTCACCAACGGGAAGAGGGACCAGATAAGGATACTTGTCACCCCATTCTTCAAATCTAAATCCCTGTCCATGGACAACGTACCCGCAATATCCCCCACTGTGATGCCCACTATGTATTCAAAAAAAGACAGCTTCGACAGCTGCTTCTTCCCCAAAAGCTTCGTAATCAAAAACAACCCAACAATAATACAAAACGACCGAACACCAACCTCCACCCACTGCGGCACCACACACACCTCCTTCCATCAGAACGAATTGGGGGCGGGTTACTTTAGCACTTTAAAACACTGAGGGTCAGACCCCTTAGCACTACATTAAAGCATTAAACCAACTCCCCCACACACCACCATTCCCCCTTTTTCCATTCCTCCCTTTCACAACCCCTTCAGTTTCTGGTCGATATTTGCGAGCAGGTCGTCGATTTTCATCATGGATTCGTGGTAGGTGGTTTGTGCAACCGGGTCACTGGCTTCCATGGCGTAGACGTGCAGGTTGTTTCGTATCATCTTTAGGCTTGCCTGGTTGTAAGTGAGCATTAACTTCTCGTCCACCTCACCAAACCCCCTTCCCCTATCCTTTTGGTTTAAAGATCAACGCACCGATGAACCCAAACACAATCGCTGCCGAAATACCGGAGCTTGTTACTTCAAACATCCCTGTCAACACACCGACCAACCCGTGTTTCTGCGCCTCTTCCAACGCTCCGTGCACCAAAGCGTTACCAAAGCTTGTAATCGGCACCGTTGCACCCGCTCCAGCAAAGGCAATCAACGGCTCATACAGCCCTAAACCATCTAGTACCGCCCCGGCAACCACCAATATGCTCAACGTATGTGCTGGAGTCAGTTTAAACACATCAAACATAATCTGACCGATCACGCAAATTAGGCCACCAACCACAAAAGCCCAAAAAAAGGATAAAAACATCAGCTGACACCCCCTATCCCCATCTCAATGGATACCGCATGTGCAATACAAGGGATGGATTCTTTTTGTTGAAAGGAAACCGGTGAGAGCAATGCGCCTGTCGCAACAAGCAGGATCCGTTTATACGTCCCTTTTTTCATCTCATTCAATAGATGCCCGTACAACACTACCGCAGAACAACCAGCTCCACTTCCACCGGCAAGTACAGGCTGGCTCTTGTCATAAATCATCAACCCGCAATCCTGATACTGAGCGTCTTCAATCTTTAACCCTTTTTCCTTCAAAAGCTCAAAGGATACCTCTCTACCGATTGCCCCGAGGTCTCCTGTGGCAATCAAATCATAGTAGGAAGGATCTCTCCCGGTATCCTTAAAGTGTGCCTCAATCGTATCCACGGCAGCCGGAGCCATGGCGCCTCCCATATTGAAGGGATCCTTTAGTCCCATATTGACCACCTTCCCAATCGTAGCGGAAGTCACACACGGTCCTGTTCCAATCTTGCTTACCAGCCCAACACCAGCCCCTGTGACGGTCCACTGAGCCGTCGGTGGCTTCTGACCGCCATATTCCGTCGGATAACGGAATTGCTTCTCAACGGCTGCATTGTGGCTGGAAGCGCCTGTCAAACAGTAATTGGCACCTCCATAGTTGACGAGAAAGCTTGCAAGGGCAAGCCCCTCCATCGACGTCGAGCAGGCGCCGAAAACCCCGAGATACGGTACTTCCAATGCTTCTGCAGCAAAATTGGAAGGTGTCATTTGGTTGATAAGGTCTCCTGCCAGCAAGAACTGTACATCTGACATCGCCAAACCGGCCTTCTTTAACGCCGTCTCGCACGCCTCCTCGAGCAGCACCCTGTGCGCTTTTTCATAACTGTCCTGTTCCAGCCAAAGATCTTTATGCAACATGTCAAAGTCATCGGCGAGCAGTCCATTCGCCTCAAAAGGGCCTCCGATGGCTGCACTTGATGTGATGATTGGTTTATTGGCAAATATCCATGATTGTTTTCCCTGCAGCATCAGAACCCTCCTAACGAAACCACAATTGTTTTAATCAATGCGACCACAAATGCAGAAAATACCCCGAACAAAATGACCGACCCGGCAAGTTTGAACATGTTAGATCCCACTCCAAGCACGAAGCCTTCCGTCTTATGTTCGATGCAGGCCGAAATGACGGCATTCCCGAAACCTGTTACCGGAACCGCACTACCAGCTCCAGCAAACTGGGCGATGCGATCGTACACACCGAAGCCTGTCAGCAGCATAGCAATGAATATCATCGTCGCAACCGTTGGGTTCCCAGCCGTCACTTCCGTAAAATTGAAAAAATATATGTACATCAGCTGAATAGCCTGTCCAACGATACAAAAGAGTCCGCCAACCAGAAATGCGATGATGCAGTTTTTCCAGACAGGTCGCTTCCATTCCTTAGTCTGTTCAAATTGTTGATACGTCTTTTGCTCTGGGGTAAGTTGCTTGTCTTTTCCGCTCATCCACCGACACCTCCTACGCTTTTTCTTCACGTAACGTCTTCATTTTCTCAATCCGCTTTTCCAATTCCTTTTCCGAAATGTCGCCCTTCCCGACATCCCGTCTAAGCCTCTCGATTTCCAAACGGATCTTCAGGTCATGGGAAACGACCACATTTTCATCCGGGAATTCTTTTTCCAGTGCCTTTTTCACTTTCTTCTCAATCTTTTCCGTAAAAAACTTTTGATATTGAGTGACATGGAAGGCCACGACCAATTCATCTTCGGTGTCATAGGCAATCGCCCCCTTCACCTCTTTGAAGTCTATGGCAATTTCTTCTGCACGTTGTTCTTTATCCGTTTTCTCCTTCTGTTCATTGGAGGTCCTCATGACGGTATCCTCCACTCTCTCCTTGACCTCCCCTTGCCCGCAAGCGCCAAGCACGGCAAGAGAGACCATCAACACGATCTTACAAGTTACAGCTTTCATTTCCTCACCTCAATTTCCATAGATACTCTACCCCTTAATATTCATATCTCTATTGGAAATTATGTATAAGGATTCCAAGAAAAATAGCCCTCCAAAAAGGAGAGCCAAATTCAATCAATGATTCTTGCCACGATACTTTCTAGAATTCCTGCAATACCTGCCGCAGCAAAGATAATTAAGACCGGTTTCCCGGCAATCGGATAGAACGTCATCAAGAGAAACAATCCGGTCGTAACCCATATCCCTGTGCACCAATAGCAGCTAAGCAACTCCCCGATCCAACGCCTGAGTCCTCTCCCTTTAATAACGATATACTCCTCTATCTCGCCTTTATCATTTTTCTCCTCGATTTCTTCCATAAAAGGCCTCCGGATAAAACCCGCTATCTTATCCAACACAATCAGCCGGGTCACACGGAAACTGGCAAGTCCCAGCAAAAGAAACCAAAACCAGCTTTCAAGCAAAAAAATTCCCCCTTTCATATTGATGATATGTATGAAAAAGGGAAATAGTCTTTATGAAATTTAATCTTCTTGAATAACTTTTGCTTTTTTTCCACAGCCACAACCGGAGGATTTCTTTTTTTTGTTGGAGGAAGAGGATTTGGTACTAGAAGAAATGATTTTCACCTGACCACCAGCTGTAGGTTTATTTTGGCCTGAGTAATGATAGTAGTTCATATGCAAACCTCCAATATGTTTGTAGTTAAGATACTACTATGTTATGCCATTTCGACAAAAAGGTTTTCCGCATATGTCATCACCTCAGTAGACTTATGTGTTTTTTTTCACATTATTATAGAACCATGATTGCATCCGTTTATCTTGTTCATAGACAGGAGGCTCCTTTTTCTTTGCCACCAGATTGGACACGACCGTTGATTCATGAATTAACTTATCTCCTTTTCTTTCAAGCTCTCCTAAAGATTCCTTCAACTCTTTCATCTCATCAACCAGATGAGCATTTTCATCATGAAGCGTCTTCACTTCCTCATCCAGTTCCGCAATCACCTTCCTATAAGACTGATTCTCCTCTTCTAACTTATCATTAATATCTGCAATGGTTTGATAGCCCTCATGCGCTTGATTGGAGCTCTCAATCTTTACCAATAGGCTTTTTACCGTTTCCTTCACCATCTCATATTCTTTCTCGAGATCCATGTTTATGGCGCTTTGTTTATCCACCTCTCTTTTCAATTCCTCAAGCTTTTCAGTCAGGGACTCATTCACCTCGATTGCCTTAAGGTGAGCTGTTCTTTCTTTTTCACATTGTTGTTTCAAATGAAGGACCTCGTTGCTGATGGTCATCAGTTTCCCTTGATGATCCTCCTTCTGTTTTCCAAGTTCTTTTTTTAATTCAAACACTTCATCCTGCAAGGTGGCGGTCCGGCTTACATGCACCTCCCTTTGCTTGGAAAGCTCTTGCTGATACTGCACTATCTCTTGCTGAAGGCTGATGACCTTTTCGTTCTCTTCCGCTTCCCGTTCTGCAAGCTGATTGGTTAGCACTTCAATTTTCTGTTCATATGCTATTCTTTCTTTTTCCATATTCTTTAAGAAGGGCTTACTGTTCAGTCTTTCCACGTCCGCAGTAAGGCGTCTCACTTCTGCCCCCAGATGGATTATCTTTTGCTGCAAGATTACTTTATCTTCGTTCCTGAAGTTCTTCATGCTTATCCCTCCATAAAACTTTCCCTTTTTACAAGTAATTCTTTACAGTCGGGAATTATGACAATCTGATGCAAAAATAAAATTTGGGTCATTGTCTCGGCACACTTAACCTCCAAATTCATACTATACAGTAGTCCCGTAACCCAAATGGGTATTAAATGAATAGGAGGAGTTTTTAGTGAGTCATAAAGAAACTGAAAGAGTCTGCATTAAGGCTCGTAAAGTTTACGACTGGGTAACTCGTCAAGTGCAGGTTTCCCCTAAAAGTATATGTAACTCTGAGTTAGAAGGAATTTTTGCATGCGATTGGGATCATGATGATGATGCTAACATTGCAGACATTTTATGTGAGTTAGATCCTAAGGTCGGTCCCCTAGCAGTAGAATGTTATCTATCCGACGATCACGGTCGTAAAATTGATGTAATGGCAGCTCACCACCACCGCCATCACAAAGGCTTTATCTGTAAAGAAATCGAGCAACCAGGTGGACGCCCGACTGTAGACGTAGAACTACCAGACGGAACAGAAATTGAATTACAACGCGTTAAAGTTCTTATCAAAGGATTCGTAACCGTTGTATTAGTAGACGAAAAAGGTCGCGTAAGATGCTGCTCCAAAGCACTTCCATTCGCGACAGTTCAAACATTCCTGTTATGTGCTCCAGACGGCACAGAGCTAGACTGCCATGTAACATACTTTGAGTGCGATTCCAACCTAATCGCAACAGACGAATTCTCTCAACTAGACGTAACACTTGCACTTTGCTTAGACATCCAAATGGAAGCTGACGTTAAACTAGAAGTGGAAGCAAGAATCTGCCGTCCACGCGAGGAAATTATCGAAGGCCTAATCTGCCCACCAAAACAATTTCCAGAACAGTGCCCAGAAATCTTCCCAGCACATAGACGCCCAAGATAACTTCCACATACAAATAAAACACTTTCTAGAACAGCCAAAAGGATCGGAACACCATCCGATGCTCTTTGGCTGTTTTGTTGTGTTCATAGCGAGAATTGTCCAATACATAAGCTAATAGTAGAAGATATTTTGGAGGTGTGTTGAATGGATCAAAACGCAGAAATTATACGGTTAAAACAAAAAATCCTATATTATAAAGCGGAATTAGATAAATATGACAAAAAGACATTGGAATTAGAAAGAGCTACACAGAAAGAAATCATTAGAAATAAATTTCTTCAGGAAAAAAGGAAGGCATGGAACGCGGAAAAAGATTCTTATATAAGAGAAATAAACAAATTACAACAAAAAATATTGGAACTTGAAGTCTCTTTAGAGGAGGAGAAGCAACCTCTATCTCAAAATGATATTTCAATTTCTCATCAATCCAATATGATGAACCATTTCCTTAGAGAACCCTACGGATATTTTAACTACTCTATTATATTGCCGATGCCTGACGAAAATGCACTAACTGTATATGGGGACTTTCATTTAGTAAATGAAGCAAGTGTCCCTCTGGAAGATTTGATTATCTGTTTTAAAGTACATCCTATTGGTACTGTAACTTTTTCAGGAAAAATTTCTGATCCGAAATTTATAAAAAAAACAGAAGGCAGTCAGGAAAGTATAGATTGGATCTTTGCAAGTGAGGACTGGAAAAAAGCATCCCTTGTTAAAGGTGAATACTGGGTTAAGCCAATTGAATTAGCCAAAACCAAAATTGATCGTATTAGTCTAAAAGGATGGGAATTGACAGTACCTACCGACTTGAATATTCGTAAAGCAAAGGTCGAGGCTTTTCTTTATTTAAGTAAAGAATCCTCCCCAGTTCCATCCATTAATAAAATAAATATACAAATCCCATAGGCTCCTTTACTAGATTTAGTAGAAAACAGGCGCTTGTACTAAGGTAAAAGCCCTCTCATAATAGACCAACTAGAATACATTAATGTAGGAAGTAAAAATTCCTAATAACTTAAAATTTAGAGGGAGGCAACATAATGAGTTTTTATTATGAGCAAAAAGGATGTTGTGGGCGTAAGAAGGAAGATCACAAGAAGGAAGATCACAAGAAGGAAGAGAAACATGAGTTGGACTGTTTCTGTGGCAAATATCTAAAAAACTTCTTAGGTGACGATGTTGAACTAACTGTAGTAGGCCAAACAGCAACAATTGACGGAACTATTGCTTGTATTGATGAAAAGTCAGGTGTAGTTACTGTCGCTGGACTTGAAGGATTAACTTATGTATGCTGCAAATTTATTATTGCAGTAACACCTGCAACAGCATAAATGAGAAAAAATTAAATGTTTGCAATTCCTTTTAGCAACCTATGAAAGGTGGTTTATATAATGAGTGATCATAAACAAGATTGCTTCTGTGGGAAATTCTTAAAAAGATTTCTTGGTGATGAGGTTAACTTGCTCTTAGTTAACGGAGATGAATTATTTGAAGTTACCATCGCTTGTATTGATGAAAAATCAGGTGTTGTAACAATTACTGATGGCGGAGACATATCTTATATTTGTTGTAAATCTATTGTTGCAGTGTTACCTGCAGCAGCATCAGTGTAATTTATAAAAAACCCCTTCCCTTTGGGTAGGGTTTTTTATTTAAGGTGGTAGAGATATGAACAAAAAATCTATCAAGAATTTATTATTAGACTTTTCAAATGAAATGAATAAAAGTAAACCTCATCAAACACCTCCAGTACCATTATGTATTGGGATCTCTTTAAAAAGTAAACAAGTTTGTAACAACTGGACTATTGTACAAAAAAACCTCTCAAATACTCTGAAATCTATTTTAAATAATACTGCTTCCAACTATATTATTGTTATTGCTGGACATGAAAAGCCAATCATAGATGAAATTGACCATCATAAGGTAACCTGGTTAACAGCTGATTTTCTACCACCAAGTACTCCTCATGGTTTTACATTAGATAAAAGAAAAAAAAGGATGATTATTGGTGCACATTTACGAAGATTGAATTTCTCCGGATATTATATGCATTTAGATGCAGATGATTTATTGCACACAAGATTCATAGAATATGTTAACAGCTTTCCTATTAAAAAGGGCTTTATCCTTGAAAAAGGAATAATGATTAACACTCATCTAGCAGAAATGTGGGTTGTCAATAAATTTCATCAGCACTGCGGTTCAAGTAGTATTTTATATTTTGATACTTCAGAATTTCCGTTAAACAGCATAAAAGACGATAGTAATTTCTCTATGTTTACATTTTTAAGTCACCGTCACATTCATAGAAAGCTAAGAAAATCCAAAGGTAACATGTTATTTATTAACTTTCCAATTGTGCTTAGGGTTTTTGGATACGGTGATAACAATATGACTCTAAAAAATACCCTGAAGCTTTCGGTAAGCGCAAAATACTTTAAAGCTATGGGTGAAAAGGTTGAAGAATGGGTTTTTAATAACTTTAAATGATAAAGGACTGTATGTTTGTGAAAAAAAGGAGGGCCTATTAAAGTGATTTCCATCGTTTTATGTACTATGAGACCAGCATTCAAAGAAAATATTTACAATAATTTTTTCCGTCAAAGTTTTGAAGACAAAGAAATGATCATTGTTTTAAATAATAATGAACTGTGTATCAACGAATGGGAAAATGAAACAAAAGAATATGATAATATTCATGTCTATGAAATTCCAGAAGAAACAACTCTCGGTGAATGTCTGAATTTCGCCATCAGCAAATCATCCTATGATATTATTGCAAAATTTGATGATGATGACTATTATTCAAGTCAATACTTAACGGAAGCATACGATGCATTAGTAGAAAATGATGTGGATATTGTAGGAAAAAATACTTCTTATATATATTTCGATGAATATCAAAAATTAATGGTTTTTAGACCAGGAAATGAAAATACGTTAAAAAAAACATTAAAAGGAGGCACACTTGTTTTCAAGAAAAAGGTTTGGCAAAAAATTAAATTTCAAAACAGAGCTGTAAGTAGTGATTCCTACTTTTTAAAGGATGCAAATAAAAATGGCTATAAAATATATTCTACTTCAAAAGGCAACTACCTTTGTGTTAGAAGAAAAGATGTTAAGTCTCATACTCAAAAGCTTCAATCCAAAAAGTATATGAGAAAATGTATACTTGTTGCTGAAACTACTGATCCGATTCAAATTGTCGATTTAAACAAAGAGGTTGCTTTCCAAAGAAATTCACGCTTAAGAAAACGAAAAAGATAGAAAATATTGTTATTTATTTTGGCTATTAGTTTTCCATTTTTAAAAGTATCTCTTCCAATTTAGGTTTTATAATAGAATGTGCTTGGAGAGCTTTTCCATTGATGAATATGTCGTTATTTACAGAGTTGATATTAATCTGAAATACGTTTCCATTTAAGCTCCCTTGTATCACGTTATCTTGCCAACTGATAGGAGTAGTTGGAATTTTCGTATCAAAACTAATTAATGTGGCAAAACGAGATATTTCCCCTTTCTTTGCAAAACGAAGTGAATAGCTAGGAGCTAATGAAGAGTAAGAATTAGAATACCATCCATTTAAAGGATTTTTTTCTCCTTTATAAAGATTTATTTTAAGATCAGATTCATCAAGAAGCGAACGTAAAAGAACGACTTTTTTACACTTTATTTTTCCAAAAATGTCTTTATTAGATGGTTGGCATTTAATGTTTGGATAAAAATTAAAAACCTGCTCACAATAATGTGCTTTATTACCTTTAATGTAATCAAAAATAATAATGGAATAGGGTTTTAAAAAAAGCACCATTCTCTTTATAATAATATTTTTATATAAGTTGTGCGCAGCAGCTATATATGATATACCTGCTGAATAATTATATTCAATTAAACCAGAATGACCAATGTTCAATCTTTTTGTATCAAAATCTTTATTATCAATCATAACTGTATTGTGAGCTCTCGTTGATTCCACGAACTTTCTACCCTCACTTTTATAATTATAATTATATTTCCCCGCATCCACTAATATAGGTTGTCCGTATCCATATATATTTATGGAAAGATCATCTTTGTGCTTATGAACTCTAGAGTGAAAGCTAGAATAGAAAACTGTTTGAACGGTATCGGAATTATAGTCCCATGAATTTCTAAGAATTGCATAGCCACCATCAGGGTATATACTATCAAGATTTTCAGGGACCTGCCCTGTAAGTCCTTTGGAAACCAAATATTCTAGTGCCTTTACAGATGGGTAGTTAAGTTTTTTTAATTTATTTATATTTAAAGGTTTCTCTTCACTGTCCCCAATCGATGGAAGAAAACCATTAGGTTGTAGGATGTCTTTAATGAAATTCACTAAATTAGTAAGAATAATTTCTAACCTTTTATATGTTTTATTATCACAATCTCTTAGAAATTCGAACAAATCTATCAATCTGTTGCAAATTAAATTGGCATATTCCGGAGAATGCTCTAAGTAACTTCCGTCAATTCCAATTAATTCATTTATTTGCATCCACATCCTTTCTATTGCGAGTTTTCTTAATTTAAGAATGTCTGGAATTTCACTAAATGTATAGGATGCCACTAACAATGCAATATCTTGGTCCAATCCGTGATTATGCTTTTCCATGTAAAAATTTTCATCCGCTAATTTTGAACTATGTGTATTGATCGCGCTCTCAAATAGTTTGACTTTAGTTATATTCCAACATTCCTTTCGCCAATTTTCATACAAATTACATATAATTATCAACCTTAATGCTGTGGCATGGTCATGCCACGCCATTTCTGCTGTTTCAGAGTCTATATTTTTTTCCATCCAATTTTCAAAAAACCACATTGCTTTTACGATATACTTTTTATCACCTGACTTTTTATATCCATTCACTAAATATTCTACATGAAAGAAACTGTGTAATTTAAAACACCACGTTCTATCTTTAAAGGGATTCATTTTCCATAAATTTTTTTTCTGATCAAACTTAACAAGCTTATATTTATTATTCAAAAAAATATTGTTCTGCATAATTAACTCGCATTTTTCATATAAATCCTTGTTGTTGTATTCGAATTTACATATATTAAAAATATTTACCTCTTTGCCACTATTCCACTCTTTATATTTCGTCATATAATCACCCTCCTATTTTAAACAGTTATTAAAGAGGTAATTTTTTTGTCTAATAGTAAACCTTTTTTAGAGTTAGTTTTTTTGGTCTCATCAATAATCATTAAATAATTGAAAGAGTCTGTTACGAATATCTGGTGCGATTTATTTATATTGATATATGTTCTAACTAGTCCATTTTCTTCAATTATTTGTGAAGTCAGATTAAGGTAATTCTTTTTAGCAATAAATGCCGGTGTTGTTACTTTCAAATAAGAATATTCACTTCCATTTTCCACTTTTTTTAACTCTTTTTTTTGAGTATTATAGGAATAATAATTAATTTTCCCTATTATGTTTGCGGTTGTGTACTGGAATGCATGCATCAGGTCTCTTAGATAAAAAGTGGAATAGAAATCTGATTCGTTGAAATATGTTACATAATCACCACTTATTTTCTCTTTAACAAAATTCTGTAGCTCTTTAAGAGGCCTATTAAAAAAATAAGCAGATATATCTTGGTATTTTTCCATTTTCTGTTTTAATGTTTTATTTATTTTATTTTGATTATTTATTACTAGTAATATTAACTCTTTCTCCATCCAGTCCTGTCGAGAGTAATTTTCTAGAACATGGTCAATATAATTTATATTTTTTACTAATGAAATTACTGATACTTTCTTGGGAATGTCTTTAGGTATCTCCAGAGTATTAATTTTCGTTAAAATTTCTTTAAATCTATGACTATATAAATGATGATTATATATTTCTCTTATACCTAGCAAACCTAACTTACTCCTTTTTTCTGAATCATTTAATAAATTTTTGATTATACTTTCTGTTTCTTTTTGGTGATGCACGATTGGGACAATACCTGGAAATAACATTTCAATGCCTTTTGAGTAAGTGCTGACCACGACTGTGCCGCTTGCTAACACTTCAAACACCCTCCTAGAAAACATTGACGGGCTTTCGCGAACAGAATTGACATTTAAGAAAACATTATAAAGCTTATATGCAATGGTCATGTCTAAATAATCTAATGATCCAATGATAGATTTTTGATAAAGTTTTGGGAATATATTATTTTTCTGGTTTACGAGGCCATGATTCCTGTCAAAAATATGACAACCATATTTTAATGACGGTTTGAGCAGAACATCCATATCTTCTTTGCGTTGCAAGTGTTTTTTTTCATACCAAGAACCTGCAAATGCAAGGTTAAATTTTTTTGCTTTGTTTCTATTAATGGGGTTATGTATACGAGGTTGTGCTGCAAAGGGAAGTGTAAAAACATTGTTATGTTTAAGGTCTTTTTTATATTTTTCTACACAGTCTGAATCACTTGTGAAAATGTAATCAAATAATTTTGCTGTTTGTATAAAATGTCCATAGTTAGGTGGATCCTCTTTATTCCAGAATACAGTAGGAATGTTATTAGCATTACAATAGAAAATTAATTCCGTGATTTCATTTTTCATTTCACCTGTAAGATTAACTAATTTGTTACGCCACTCATCATTAATCCCTCTCCAAGCTGATTCAACGAAGAGAAAGGCTGGCTTTTCTTCTTCTATTTGTAATTTCCAATTTTTAATACTCAGTTGAATAAGGTTGCATTCATACTGAAAGCATTCGTAACTAAATCTATCCAAGATACACACAACCGTAATAGCTGGCGTATCTTTTTTTCTTTTGTCTGGAACCTCTATTTTTTGAATACTCCTACGCACTTCTTTTAGGATTTTTCTCATCTTTTTATCTCCTTTAAATTCATCCAGATATTGTACTCAGTTATCTTCATCTATATTTACTAAATACTATATGATATTAAAAACGTTTTATGTAAAACATCTTAGTATATGAAAATAACCAGATGTATATTTATTTTCCAAAGAAATTTGGAAAGTGAATATACATCTGGTTATTAAAATCTTTAATGTTTACATTATACTCAAATCTATTCAATCAATTACCTACAACAATTACTTCAAAGCCATTTTTAACAAGAAAATCTTTGTCAAGTAAATTCCTGGTATCAATAATAATATGGTTTCTTAATAGTTTTTTTCCTTCTAAGAAGTTCAATTCTTTGAATATATGATGATCTGTTAATATAACAACACAATCTGCCTCTGTGATAGCCTCTTCAAAACTGTTTACTAAACCTAAATTCTTAGTGCTTTTTTCTACAACCGGGTCGAATATCCTTAATGTAAAACCTTTGTGCTGGAGATAATTAATAATACTTAGGGAAGGACTTTCCCTTATATCCTCCGAGTTACCTTTGTATGCCAATCCGAAAATAGAAACCGTTTTTCCATTCTTGCTTTTCATTACTTTTTCAATAAGTTGGCCAATTCTTAGTGGTGTTTTATCATTTATTTCTCTCGCAAGCGAAATAAGCTTTGACTCTTCGGGGAATTTTTCAATAATAAACCATGGATCAATTGCAATACAATGACCACCCACACCTGGCCCAGGATTATGAATGTTTACACGAGGATGACAGTTTGCCAATTTTATTGCTTCCCAAATGTTAATACCTAATCGTTCACCAATTATTGCAAATTCATTTGCCAAAGCTATGTTAACATCTCTGTAGGTATTTTCCATTAATTTAACCATTTCTGCTATGGTCGTACTAGTTGTATATATTTTCCCTTTAACGAACATTTTATATAACTCTACAGCTCTATCAATTGATTCTTGGTTGAACCCACCTATGACTCTATCATTATTAATTAATTCTTCAATTAACTTCCCTGGCAAAACTCTTTCAGGAGAATGTGCTATGAAAATGTCTCCTTTCTCTATTCCGTTCTCTTTTAAAAACGGTAACACCTCTTCTTTAATACAATTTGGTGTAATAGTGGATTCAATAATGATTAAATTCTCTTTTTCTAAAAATGGGATAATCATTTTTATAGCATTTAAAACGTACGTTAAGTTTGCCGTCTTATTTTTATTAATTGGTGTAGGTACCGCAATAATAAAAGCATCGGCTTTGGTTGGAACAGTACTTGCTTTAAATTGTTTTTGGTCAACTGCTTCAATTAGCAATTCTAGTAACCCATCTTCTTGAATAAGTATTTCTTTTTTATTGATTTTATTAACTAATTCTTTATTAATATCTACTCCCCTAACCATAGCTCCTGATTTAGCAAACATTAAGGCTGTCGGCAAGCCAATATAACCTAATCCCAATACACATACTTTCATTAATAGCACCTAACCTTCAAGTTTAGTAACCAAAAAGAACAAAATGGTTTATCTATCATATAGATTAGAATATGAAAATGTCGAAATATTGGGAACGGCACATACCTAATGGCTGCTAGATATCAATTCAATTTTTTCATATAAAATATTTGTCCATTGGTAGAACATCAAAGCTATTTGGATTATCCTATCATTATTTCAGTGGATAAATACCTGTAACATGCCGCTTATTCGCTGTAGCCAGTCCTATTTGTAAATAAGCCAAAATGTCAAAATTGTTATTCTGACATTTTTAATCGATCTTTTTGTTAGATCTCTCAATCTCATTAATCAGATTTATATAATCCTCATTAATACCAATATCATATCGTCTACCGCTAACAACTTTTCCATAGCAATCGTCCATAAATAATAGGTCCTTAATTGCATCAGTAAGCTGAAATTCTCCTCCAGCACCAACTGAAGTACTTTTATTCTCCAATACAGAAAGTAATCCTGGAGTAAATATATATCTGCCAATTACAGCACAGTTAGAAGGAGGATTACTTTTTGGCTTTTCCACTATATTATCTAATTTAATTAGACCTTTAGTCTTTTCCTCACCACTGATAACTCCATAATGTTTTAATTTCGATTCTTCCACTTCTTTTACTCCAATAATTGTCTTTCCATATTTAGAAAACTGATTGATTAATTGTTTTAAAGCTGGTTCTATCCTTGAAAGCATAATATCATCAGGTAAAAGCACAGCAAATGGCTCGTCTCCAATAAACGACTTTCCTAGCCTTATTGCATCACCCAGACCTTTGGCATAAGGTTGACGGATATAGTGAATAGGTATAGCGGGAACTGGAACAAGCTCAATTAGATGATGCTTATTTTCTCTTTCCAGAAATGCCTCCAGTTCTAATGATTCATCAAAGTAATCAACAATCATGTTTTTCTTTTTTGATACAATCATCAATATTTGTTCTATCCCGGATTCGATGGCTTCCTCCACTACATAGTGTATAGCTGGTTTTAGTCCTATCGGGAACATCTCCTTTGGTAAAACCTTAGTGATGGGTAATCCTCGTGTTCCGTAACCTGCTGCTGGTATTATCGCTTTTTTTATCACAATAACCCCTCAATTTCTGTTTTTTTTATGGTATTCAATATAATTTGCCCAGAAAGTTGTCTTGTGAAAAAAACGCGATTTTAGTTCAATTTATTTTTGAACTGACCTGGTTGTTATTCATCCCACAACCTTGTTTAATCATCTTATAAAAATAGTACCTTTGCATAAATGCAGAGGTACTATTTTTTACCAATAATTAGAAGTAGCATTTCCATTCTTTCTTTTTGTTTTTTCGTTCTTTTTTAGCATTTCTTTTTGCTCGAAGCTCTTCAGAAACCAGCTTTTTTTCACCCATTACGCGAACTACTTTCATTGTCCTTCCACTCCTTTCTTCTTGTCTATATACAATCTATTCACTGTATCGGAAAAGGTTTGTACTTCTGTCAAAGTTGTCTCAGAGAATTTTCGGTTTTGGGTAGGTATGTTTGAAAAATAAAAGGAAATTGTACAAATCCATTCTTCAACAGTGTTTACGGATCATAGAATATATTAGGTGGCTAAGAGAATATATTGGCATCGTGGAAAGGGAGTGTAGAATTGAAAATTGCCGTAATCGTCGGAACAAGACCGGAATTAATAAAAATGGGTGTACTCATCAAGGAACTCAAACAGAGGGACCATCGACACCTTTTTATTCATTCCGGCCAGCACTATGATTATCACATGGACGGGATGGTGAGCGACGCCTTTAACCTACCCACCCCCGATTACCATTTGGCGGTAGGGTCGGGTACACACGCAAAGATGACCGCTACTCTCATGGAGCAGCTGGAACCCATTCTAGTAAAAGAAAAAGTCAATAAGGTAATTGTCCATGGTGATACGAATACCACTTTGGGGGCTGGCCTCACTGCTGCAAAAATGAACATTGAGGTTGCTCATGTCGAAGCTGGACTGAGAAGCCTTGATCGTAAGATGCCCGAAGAAATAAACCGCATCCTCATTGATCATCTATCTTCTCATCTGTTTTGTCCGACCTCGGAAGCTGTCGGGAACTTAAAGAAAGAAGGAATAACGAAAAATGTCTACCTTGTCGGACAGACAGTGGTTGATGCAGTGGATTCTATTTTGTCCTCCAATCTATACAATGCGCTTGAAAAATTCGGCCTGAAGTCAAAGGATTATTTTTTTCTCACTGTTCACCGCCAAGAGAATACGGACGATTTCCAGAAACTAAGCTCAATATTCTATACAATGGAGGAATTATCTAAGAAATACTCCCACTCTCTTGTATGGGCATTACATCCACGCACAAAAAAGATTCTACAACAGCACGACATGTTCGATCATTTAACAAAAGCAACGAGTATTCAGCTATTAGATCCACCACCCAATTTCTATGAAACCATTCATCTACAAAAGCATGCAAAAGTCGTTCTGACCGACAGCGGTGGCCTCCAGGAAGAGTCTTGCATTCTTGGGACCCCATGCATCACGCTAAGGGAGAACACGGAAAGACCGGAAACCATCTTTTGTGGTGCTAACCAAATTGCAGGATACAAAAGAAGTTCCATTTTAAAAGCAGTCGACAAGTATTTGACTCAATCAATATCCTGGGTCCACCCTTACGGAAGGACTGGGGTCAGTATAAACATTCTCGATACTTTATTCCGAAACTGACGTGGTGCAGGGAATGCTGGTGTATAATTACATTGCGTGATATTAAAAAGTATTCTCCTTCTCAAAATAGATTCATAAAAAAAAGCAGCCAATGCGCTGGCTGCTTTTTTACGTCCTTATTCTTCCTCTTCTTCCCCATCAAATGACCCGTCCGCATCATCATCGTTATATTCCACTGCAATGTTAACCTCTTTTGCTTCCCCATTCTTTACAGCTTTCAATACAGCATTCAATGCCTCTTCTGCACTGAGTTCTGGAGAAAGGGTGAAGCCGCTTTTAAATTTCACCTTCAGGTTCGCATGTGAAACTTCAATAGACATACTATTCACTCCTATTGTATGAATTACACTCTACACAAACATATGCAGAAAGGGAACCGTTTCATGTGTCCTTTTTGAAAGGTAGGTCCTAAATAATGATTCTCTTTAGTTAATTATTACTTCTTACCTCCACCAGAACATCCCGCATCTTTTCCAATTCTTCCTGTTTAACCGTTATGGTCTCTTCCAGCATTTTCTCATATATTTTTATAATAAGCTGTCCATACTGCGTGCCTGGTACAGCCCAACGACCGTTTAAATCAAACCAGCCTGGGGCAATTCCCCTTGTTACAAGGTCAAAACGAGGATCTACTTTTGGGTAGGTTGTAGGCAAAGGCTTCCGGTTCGCGTAAGCGTATAGGTGCTGCAGGTGTGCGAGCACGCCTTCTTCCTGAGTAGAAAAAGTCGCCCCTCTCACTTCCCCTCCAGTAGCACCGATTCCTGCATAGTTGTTTTGTTTTTGCTTGACAATTCCCGTAAAGCGGAAATAGTTCGTTTCATGGATGGCTTGTGCGAAAGCTACATCTCCCCGGATGTTGTAAGCTTTTCCAAGTTCAATATAATACTCACCAAGCAAAGGGGCATTAGGGTTGATTGTTTTCACAAAGGCATTAAGTTCTTCCGCTTTTATTACCGACTGCCCTTCGATGGACAATCCAGTCGGTACTGGCGCAGGTAAAGGGGGATTTGGTGTTGGTGTTGGTGTTGGAGCAGGAGTTGGTACAGGTGCTGCCGGCATGGTGGCTTCGACTAGAATGAATGCTTCTACACCAAGCTTCTTGATTTGTTCAACTAGTTTTTCGGCATTTGCCCTCTCTTTAAATGCACCCGCTTGCACACGGAAGTATGGCGCGCCATTTAATGTTGTCGTTAAAATCAATGCAGTTAAGCCTTTTTCTTGCAAAAATTTCAATCTTGCTTCTGCATTCTTCCTATCTTTAAATGAACCTGCAATTACTTTAAACAAATTCGTGGTCACCTTCCTTGGCAAGGCCAAAGCTTTAGCGATTCCTTCCCCTATTGCTACCGACACATCATCCTTGAAACTTTCATGCTGGATAAGTTCACGGTCCTCTGTGGTATCAAGGAAAAGGATCTCCAACAGAACAGATGGCATCGACGTTTCTCTTAACACATGGAAGTTCGCCGCTTTGATTCCTCTATCTCTTCTATTGTATTTACCTGTAACCACATTAATGACTTCTCTATGAATGATTTCCTGATAAGTCTTTGCTTTACTAGAGAAGCTATTCGTACCATTGAAGCGATAACTTTCAAAGCCTGTCCCTCCACCGGCGTTGTGGTGAATTGAGCAGAAATAATCCGCTTTAACAGAGTTTGCGAGATTGGTTCTAGCTTCCAAACTGACGGTGGAATCCCCCTCTCTTGTCATCATCACCTTCACTTCATATTCTTTTTCCAAATATGCCCTTACTCTTTTGGCAATATCTAAATTCACTGCTTTTTCTTGGAGCCTCTGAAACACAGCCCCCGGATCCTGTCCACCATGACCAGGGTCTAAAACTATCAATTTCATCTGGTGATTCCCTCCTTTTGCTATAGAATATGCTAGATTCGGGAGGGGGATTGGGTGATTGAGGAGTTCGCTGTCTTTTTTTATTAGGATAATCAGAAGAATCGAACCAGAGGCAACTCTATCAACTTAAGTTTGAATTCAACTCCGCGGGGCTAGAGCCAGTCCAATTTTATTTCAGAACAAAATGTCAGAAATATTTGTCCTGACATCTTTACTTTTTCCTTTTCCTAGCTTGCTCGATAGTATTTACTAAATTTAAATACTCTTCATATATCCCGATATCAAACCGCTCACCGTCAACCACTTTCCCAAAACAATCTTCTTCTGATAACAGATCTTTGATTGCTTCAGTTAGTTGCAGCTCTCCCCCTGCGGGTTGTTGTTTATCATCCAATATGGAAAGAATCTCAGGAGTAAAAACATATCTGCCAATCACCGCATAATTGGAAGGCGCATTCTTACTTGGTTTTTCTACCATATCATCCAATTTAAATAATCCTTTTCCTTTTTCCTTGCCACTTATCACACCGTAGTTCTTCAATTTCGACTCTTCCACTTCTTTTATTCCAATGATTGTTTTTCCGTATTTATTGAACTGGTTTATAAGTTGTTTTAAAGCAGGTTCTTTTTCTGAAATCATAATATCATCCGGCAAAAGTACAGCAAATGGCTCATCCCCAATAAATGACTTACCGAGTCTTATTGCATCTCCCAGACCTTTTGCATATGGTTGACGGATATAATGAATCGGGACTGAGGGTACTGGAACAATTTCAATTAGATGATGTTTGTTTTCCCTTTCTAGAAAGGCTTCAAGCTCTAAGGATTCATCAAAGTAATCAACAATCATGTTTTTCTTTCTTGATACAATCATCAATATTTGTTCAATCCCTGATTCGATTGCTTCTTCCACTACATAGTGAATTGCAGGCTTTAAACCTATCGGGAACATTTCTTTAGGCAGTACCTTTGTGATGGGTAAGCCCCGTGTCCCGTAGCCTGCTGCTGGAATTATCGCTTTTTTCACCACACTAAACCCCTCAATTCCTGTCTTTTTTTTATCGTATTCATTATTAATAAACCAGAATGTTGTCTTATGGAAAAAGGGCTTTATACTCAATTTCCTTCATTCTTTTTGGGCGGTGGATTCGTCACACTCCTCCTTTGTCCAGTAATAGTATATAAAATGAAATTGCCTGGTTTATATTGGTTAAACCAAAAGGGAGTGTAAGCCTTGAACATCTGCATCATAGGGGCCGGTTATGTAGGCCTCACCACCTCTGCCGTACTGGCGGAATTCGGACATCTTATTCATTGTGTGGATATCAATTCAGATAAAATACAGAAGCTTCAAGAAGGGAATGTTCCTATTTATGAGCCGCAATTAAAAGAATTAATCTGTAAAAATAGCGATAAAATAACTTTTTCAACAAATCTACCCGATTCTATTCAGAAGTGTACCGTCATCTTTGTGACAGTAGGAACTCCTGGATTAGTAGACGGAAGCACTGATTTAAGTTTTCTTCAATCTGTTTTCACAACCATTGCACAACATCTTCAAAGTTATAAAACCATCATTATTAAAAGCACCGTGCCACCTGGGACAAATCAAAAAATGCACCAGTATCTGCTGGCAAAAGGAGTTTCCCCTTTCATGTATAATATCGTGTCCAACCCTGAATTTCTGCGGGAGGGTTCTGCGATAAATGATATGTTCCATCCTGATAGAACGGTCATTGGGATAGCAGAAGATGATAAACGATCGGAAGTGATTATAAGGGATATTTATCAATCTTTACGCTCCCCATTTATCGTCACAAGCTGGAATGGAGCAGAAATGATCAAGTATGCATCAAACGCCTTCCTTGCAACTAAAATTTCATTTATAAATGAGATTGCTCGAATTTGCGACTTTTATGGAGCGGATGTCTTGGATGTTGCAAAAGGCTTGGGAGCTGACCCAAGGATAGGCCCTCTTTTTCTTCAAGCCGGGATAGGCTACGGTGGGTCTTGTTTTCCAAAGGATTTACAAGCATTGCAGCATATTGCTGCTGCCAAATTAGTCTGCACCCCCCTTTTGGATGCGGTGCATGAAGTAAATGCCACTCAATTGGAATGGTATATAAAAAAAATGCAGGAGGAGCTTCCTTCTATCCGGGATAAAAAAGTGACCGTTCTTGGAATTGCGTTTAAACCGAATACAGATGATATAAGGCATTCCCCTGCTATAACAATTATTCAACAGCTGCATTCCCTTGGAGCCGACGTCCATACGTATGATCCGAAAGCTTTTTTACCGGCTGATTTACGTCATATAGCCACTCAGCATAAATCATTGAAATCATCCTATATTGATTCAGAAGCGATCATCATCGCGACAGATTGGCCGGAGATATGTCAACTAGACTGGAAGCATGTTCAAGCACATATTAAGGGTAATCTAATCCTCGACGGCAGAAACTGTATAAATAGGGAAGAAGTATTAGGATTTGGACTGAACTATAAAGGGGTGGGACGTGGATGAGAGTTTTAGTTACGGGAGCTGCCGGTTTTATAGGCTCGCACCTATGTGAAAAACTACTACTGGAGCCAACCTGCGAAGTAATCGGAGTGGATACCTTCATCGGTCCTACACCACCATCCTTTAAAAAAAAGAACATTCAAGCATTAAGGAAGCACTCTCTCTTCACCTTTCAAGATTTGAATCTATTACACTGTGACCTTCATCAACTATTAAAAGGTGTGGATGTCATCTATCACCTGGCAGCAATACCTGGAGTGAGAACGAGCTGGGGAGAAGAATTTACCCCTTACGTGAACCATAACATCCTCATGACACAACGCCTATTGGAAGCGGCGAAAGATTACAGCATTAAGCGATTCATCTATATATCCACATCCTCTGTATATGGAGAAAAAGCTGGAAAGGTAACAGAAGAAGCAATTACAGCACCGTTGTCACCCTATGGCATAACAAAGCTTTCCGGGGAGCATTTATGCAGAGTTTATGAAGAAAGCTTTGGACTTCCGCTTGTCATATTGCGCTACTTTACCGTATATGGACCTAGACAGCGACCTGACATGGCCTTCCATCGCTTCATCAAACAACTGCTGACAAAACAGCACATCACTGTTTTTGGAGATGGGTTGCAGTCGAGGGATTTTACCTATATCGATGATTGTGTGACAGCAACGAAAGCGGCATTGTCCTCGGACGAAGCGATAGGTGAAACTATTAATATTGGTGGCAAAGAAAGAGCATCTGTACTGGATATCATCGGATTATTAGAACATATTACAGGAAAAAAAGCTTTGCTTACTTTTTCTGATACGGTAAAAGGAGAGCCAAAGCACACATGGGCGGATGTTGGTAAAGCTGAGAAATTACTTAATTATTCACCCTCCATGCCCTTAACAGAAGGACTGGAAAGGGAATACCATTATCTGAAGAACTTATATGGAGAAATGTGGACATGAAATTAGCGATTATTTGTACAGAGAAGCTTCCGGCACCCTCAGTAAAAGGAGGGGCCATTCAAATGATGATTGATGGGGTGACCCCTTATCTTTCAAAAATTTATGAGTTGACCATTTTTTCTGTTTCAGATCCAGACCTTCCAGATCGTGAAGAAGATAATGGTGTCCAGTATATCCGATTTCCACGGGAAGAGTATCGGCTCCATGTTGCCAACGAGCTTATGCATCACCAATTTGATGTGATTCATATATGTAACAGGCCAAAGAATGTTCTCTTATATAAACAATCTGCTCCTGATAGTAAGATCGTCTTAAGCCTTCATAATGAAATGTTTTCTTTAAGAAAACTTTCCGAAGCTGAAGGGAGAGAAGTGGTGGAGGTCGTTAGTGCCATTACGACAGTAAGTAACTTTATTAAAGAAACTGTTATCAAACGCTTTCCAGAAGCAGAAAACAAAATAAGGGTCGTGTACTCCGGGGTGGATTTGTCCTCCTATCCATTAAGAAAAAGTAAAGAATGGCAGCAGATAAGAAGTAATTTTCGCAAGAGGTACAATCTAGAAGATAAAAAAGTCATTCTTTTTGTTGGGCGCTTAAGTAAAACGAAAGGTCCACACTTACTTATCCAAGCAATGCAAGCATTAGAAAAAAAACACGATAATCTTGTATTGCTGATAGTTGGGGGGAAATGGTTCAGTGACGATGGTATGAATAGCTATGTGCGTTCCCTATACAAATTAGCTCAGCGGTTAAAAGAGAAGGTGGTATTCACTAAGTACATTCCTGCAGAATTAATCCATGAAGCATTTATCTCCGGTGATGTGTTTGTATGCAGCTCCCAATGGAATGAACCATTAGCAAGAGTGCACTATGAGGCTATGGCAGCTGGAATTCCATTGATTACTACCAATCGGGGCGGAAATGCCGAAGTAATCCTTGATAACTTCAATGGCTTTATTATTGACGATTACAGTAACCCTTCCGCTTTTGCAAAATCTATACATTATGTACTCAAAGAGCCGGAAATTTGTGGATGGATTTGCCATAATGGAAGAAAATTCATTGAGGTCAACTTCACCTTCAAACACGTTGCCGATCGCCTTATTGCTGTATATGAGAAGGCAAAACTCTAATTTGGAACAAAGAGAAAAGTGCCAGATTCCCGTTAAAGGATTCTGGCACTTATTTCGTATTACTCTATTCCTCTTCTTCTTCGTCGTCATCTTCGTCTTCATCTTCATCTTCATCTTCGTCTTCATCTTCATCTTCATCTTCGTCTTCGTCGTCTTCATCTTCGTCTTCGTCGTCAGCTTCTTCTACCTCTTCATCATCTTCATCTTCGTCGTCATAATGATAATCCTTTTTTAAACCATCACTATACTCTGCGGCAATTTTCACCTCAGCTACTTCTCCATCTCTAATTGCTTTTAAAAGAGCATTTAAAGCTTCTTCTGCACTAAGATCTGGAGATAAACTAAAACCATTGTCAAAATCAAGTTTCAATTTTGCTTTACGTAATTCATTTGACATTCTTCTCACTCCTACTCATCTAAATAATTGATATATTACCAATTTATGCAATTACCTAGACCTTTAATGAACACATTTTTTAATTTCCGCGCTTTTTTTGACTAGAGGTTGACTTAAAGGTAATCCAAGGTAACTTTAAGGCTTTTTCCTCCACGATTATGGTTACTTTTATATTGGAAACCGGTATTTTTTCTTCTTCTTCTTCTTCAATGATTTCTTCATTTTCCATAATAATATCCAGTTCAATAACTTCTTCACTTTCTGAAAGAGGTCTCTTCTTTATAGCTACCTGTTCCTGACCCTTAAATTCACCACTCATCGACAGCTCCACTAAATCATTCTTTAGCAGGGAGTGTAACTGAGAATTAACAGCTGTCTCGTTTAATACAAGCTCGTCAGGATTTTGCAGCATTTTTTCATATTCCGCCATATTCCATCCCATTGGACCGGGAGGCGAGAAGGTGAATTTCCCCAAATCCAACTTTGGTATTTTAGGACTTTCCGCCATTTTAGATCCCCTCCTTGTTTGAAGAAGTGATTTCTTTAAAAATGGAAGGATAATGTTTTAGGAAGTTCCCCTTGGACTCTTCAAGTGCAATGATATTCTGTAATGCCCAGATATATTTTTCATCTGACCATGACCTTTTTTGGGCTAAAAAATATTTATGGGCAATCGCACAAAAAAGATGAGGAAATTTTAAATCGATCGAGAGAATACGGTAGTACTCCTCAGTCAACGGATTAGCTCTTTGATAGGCGCGTAATAAATCAAATACAAGGTTCTCATCCCAAACAGAAAACTTCTTCATCATTTTGTTTAAAATTATTCGTATATCACGGGTTGGTAGATCATAAGTTACCGAGTGTAGCTCCTTCATAAACAGGGCGTCTTCCACTTCTGTAAATCTTGCTAAAGTGAAATCTTGCTGACAGAAGCCTTTTAAACTACTAACCTCTCTGGAAATATCCGTATAGATTGGTTCTTCCAGAGCAGTCAATGCCGATTGTGCCCGGGAAATCATTTCATCTACATGCTCTAAAAATAATAGGGAGAAAACATCATCAGGATACGATTGTGCAATCGTTTTATTTCCTTCCAGCTCTTGAAGTTTCCAACGAAATAATTTATGCCACTTACCTAGTCTGCTTCGTGTTTTACTCTCTTCCGCCGGAACATACCCTTTTGAAGCTTGATAGAAGTTACCAGAAAACTCCATAGCCTTTAGCATTTGCTCTTTGTTGTAATAAATCACTTCATTTCCTTCTACTTTATCGAACAGCACATAACTAACCGACCCTGCACCAATGCAAATTCCACCATTTTTTGTTTCATGAATCGGTGTTATGGCAAGCCCTTTTTTGTGTAAATGCTGATGAGCACCAGCAAGAAAAAGCATTCTCTCTGGCTTCATGCTTGCTTGCTTTAAAATCTTTTTTCCTTCGGTGGTATCAACTTCCCAAGTAGTTCTTCCACTTCTGCTGGAAATTAGCCGAACATCGGAAATACCAAACGAATAAAAATCCAGTACTAGTTGCAAGTGATCTTTTTCCATCTCATGATTTTGTTCCAAAAGTCATCACCTCTCTTTAATTACCAGTAGCTTCTTTATACACCGCCATCAGATTATTCTCTACATTCCTCCAGCTGAAGTCCCTTTCTACTTTTTCACGCCCATATCTTCCTAGTCTTTCTCTCTTATTGGAATCATGTAATAAGGAGTTAATTAGAGTCGCATAACTTTCAGGATCTTCGAATTGATCAACAACATATCCGTTTTTCCCCTCATTGATGACCTCGGGATTCCCACCACGCTTACTCGTAATAATTGGCAACCCGGCAGCCATGGCTTCATAATGGACCCGTGCTAGTGGTTCCTGCCATTGGGAAGAACATACAAATACATCCGACATGGCAAATAATTTCGGAATATCCACTGGTTTAACAAACTTAATGAACATTACATTTTCTTGATACATGGCACCGAGTGTATAAAGATGTTTAACGTAATTATTGACCTGATCATCACCAAACCACTTGGATCCAATGAATACCATCGTGACATTTTGATGCTCTTTTTTTATAGACGGAAGAGCTTGTAACAAAATATGAGGTCCTTTTACCTTACTGAGCCTTCCTACAAAAAGAATTACCTTTCTATTAGAAAGTCCGAGCTCGTTTCTTATACTGCTTCTCCCCTGACCTCCCTTTGAAGTCCAGGGCGGCTGGAATGTATCTAAATCTACTCCAGAATATACGGTTTTTACTTTCGATTTCGCAAATGGAAATCGATCTGTAATGGTTCTTCCAATAAAGTCACTGACTGTAACTACCTTTGACACAAGGTTTAAGCACTCTTTTCCTTCTTGATCACTCAATTTCTCATAAGTAAACATTTCGTTATGGACACTTAATACTATTTTGGATGCAGGTGTCGCTTCCTTTACTGATTTCACCCATAACGGGCGATTACATAAATGGATGACATCATAGGTTTCTTGTTGAAGATGAGAGATGATTGAAGTCAGATAATTTTTTTCGTCAAAACGAATGTAGCGTACATTTCCTCTCTTCTCCTGCTTCTCCAGTTCCTCATGCTGAATCGAAAAAATGGTTACATCATGGTTTTTACCAATAATGGCAGCAACAGAGTCAATATATATTTGAATTGCACCACCACGAATTGCCGGTACCGGAAGTTTTTCTGTAGCAATATAGGCTATTTTCATTTGTGACCTCCTTTTACCTAAAAACGGTAGTTTATAAGTATGGTATGGATGAGCAGGTTTAAAAGTACCTTTTCCTCTTATTCTTTTAGGAAAAAGGGCAAATAACTTAATTGATATTCTTCTGCTGAAAAAACACTCCGGTCAATAACATTTCTACCGTAAGGACCATACCTTAAAGTAAAGGTCCCTCCTGATCGGGAGGAAAAACAATCTTATTTTGTCTGTTAACGCTATAAAAAGCAGGCTTCTAAAGAGGATGGTGGAACGTTTGTTGGAAGAAAACAATCATAATCAAGAAGAAAATTCGACGGAATATGCACTGACACCGGAAGAGGAACAAAAGCTTATCTCGCTAGCAGAAACAATCATCAAGAACTGGGAGGTAACTGTAAATTCAGTAGAAGTGATCCAAGGAGGTCAAATGGCAATAGTATGGAAAATTCATACTAATGAGGGCCCTATATGCTTAAAGAGAATACACAGACCAGAGAAAAAAGCCTTGTTTTCCATCAATGCACAAAATTATTTGGCATTAAAAGGAATGAGAGTACCAGGAATCATCCCCAATAAGAATGGGATTCTTTACACAAAGCACGGCCCTTTCCTATTTGTCGTCTATGAGTGGATAGAAGGACGGCCATTTGAATTGACCGTTCAAGAAGATCTTGAGTTTATCATGAAGGGATTGGCTGAATTTCATACTGCCTCTATTGGGTATCGCCCCCCGGAAGGTATCCCTATTTTCACAAAGCTTGGTCGATGGCCGAATCACTACATTAAACGTTGTCAGCAGATGGAAACTTGGAAGTTATTAGCGAAATCTCTGCCTGATGATCCGTTTTCCAAACTCTACTTAGCAGAAGCTGATTTCTTTATAAAGGAAGGACGGGATACACTAAAAAGATTATTGGATTCGGAATACCTGGATTGGGTGGGGACGGTTAAAGGAATGCCAAACCTCTGTCACCAAGATTATGGAACGGGGAACTCCCTTCTTGGAGATGACGGCCAAATCTGGGTAATTGATCTTGATACCGTATCATTCGATCTACCTATCCGTGACTTGCGTAAAATGATCATTCCACTATTGGATACAACAGGAGTTTGGAATGACGATCAATTTAATGTCATGATTAATGCATACGAATCTGTCTCCCCTTTAACTGAAAAACAAAAGGAAATCATGTTTATCGATATGTTATTTCCATATGAGCTTTATGATGTTATCCGAGAAAGATATGTAAGAAAATCACCTTTGTTAGAGACGGAACTGGCTGAGGCATTTGAATACGAGCGAATCAAGTCTGGTGCATTAAATCGATTGATAAAATAACCCTTCAATCAATTTTTATAATGATTAGGGGGAGATGGATAACCACGTCCCTCTCAAACCATCTTTCGTACACATAAGTGTTTTACACTTTAAATTATATATAATTCTTGAATTCTTGATTTCGTCGGTAATCAGAACCAAGGGTGTATGACTTAGTCCCTGCTCTCCATGGCCAGGGGCTAAATCGGTTGGTCAACCTTAAGGAGGCTAAAAAAACCTTATATCTAAAATGATTGCTAACTGGATATGGAGAGTTCCGGTGAAGCCAAAGTCGTTAGCTAGGAGCCGTCTATTCTGAGTGAGTAACTTAATTTCATATGTTGATTCCCCTTTTGCTATATAACATGCTAGATTCTGGAGGGTGATTAGGGTAAATGAGAAGTTGATAAATTTATTTTAATAGAAAATAGCAAATGCAAATCTATTCTTTCTATTAAAAAAGAGGCAAGCGCACTTCCAAAATCCTAGTAAATGAATAGTATGTGATAGAGAAAATAGTTTTCTCACACTACTAAATTGGAAGGGGGGATTAATTTATGGGAATACAATTTCATACTTCTTTAGGAAGCTCGTATTTTTCAAAAGATGAGGAATCATGTTTCTGTGGAAAGTATCTTTTCAGGTTTTTAGATGAAGAGGTAGCGGTCCGGGTTGTTGGTGGTCCTAGCGGCGGTGGTATCATTCGTGGGATTCTGACAAAAATCAATGTCAAATCGGGCATCTTTATTGTGGAGTCTTTTGAAAACGGCAGTTCGGCAGTTCATCACATTTGTTGTAAGGCTGTTTCTAGCATTGAACAATCACGTTTTCCAAATGTCGATGCCAATAGCACCAATTAGATCCTAGCTCCTGAAACAGAAAAATCCGACCTTGGCTTAAAGATCAAGATCGGATTTTTTATTTATGTTTTTTGTAAGCTGCAAAATGAACCTTATTAAAAGATATGATACCCGGAATCCACATGAATGTTTTCCCCAGTAATTCCACGAGAAAGGTTACTGAACAAGAACAATGCCGTATCCCCTACTTCTTCCTGTGTCGTCACTCTGCGCAACGGAGCTGTTTCTTCAATTTCTTTTAAAATCGAGTTAAAGTCACTTACACCTTTAGCAGATAGTGTACGGATTGGACCCGCGGAAATAGAGTTCACTCTGATTCCAACTTTACCTAAGTCATTAGCTAAGTATTTCACACTTGCATCAAGGCTTGCTTTTGCGACGCCCATAACGTTGTAGTTTGGAACCACTTTTTCACCGCCAAGGTATGTCAGTGTTACGATGCTTCCGCCTTCTGTCATTAAGTCTTTCGCTTCTTTCGCTACTGCAGTTAAAGAGTAGGAGCTGATATTGTGTGCAAGCAAGAAACCGTCTCTAGTAGTGTTCATATAATCGCCTTGCAACTCTTCTTTGTTCGCGAAAGCTATGCAATGCGCCAGTCCATGTATAACTCCGACTTCTTCTTTGATTTGTTGGAAACAAGTATGGATTTCCTCGTCCTTTGTTATGTCACAAGGAAGTACCAAAGAATCGTTTCTATCAAGAGATTCTGCAAGTTCACGAACACTTTTCTCTAAGCGCTCACCAGCGTAGGTAAACACAAGACGTGCTCCTGCATCATGCAAGGAACGTGCAATTCCCCATGCAATACTTCTTTTATTTGCAACACCCATTACTACGTATGTACGACCATCTAAGGATAAATTCATTGTTTTATATCCTCCTATTTATATAAGTTATTAGTACCTAGTCATAATTATAGCATATAGTTGTCGAAAAGCGAACTTATTATTTTTTGGTTTAGCACCTGGTTCTGCAAATCACCGCTGTTGATTTCCATAAATGGCTTCGCTTTCCGCGGGGCGACCTTGAGCCTCCTCGCTACGCTGAGCGGTCTCAAGATAGTCGCTACTCCCCCGCTGGAGTCTACGCAATTTGCTTCAATCCACAGCTAGAAATTACTAGAACGAAACATTAAATACTTTTTCAGTTAAATTGGGTAGATAGGTTTAAGTTATCCTTTCGGTGAAAGTAATTACCTTGTTGATTGTAGTGGAAGGCGCGCAGACTCCTGCGGGAGGAAGGGACTGGAAAGACCCCGCAACGCAGTGAGGAGGCTTTCGGACCGCCCGCGGAAAGCGAAGCGCCTGGAACGGAAATCAACAGAATTATATACTTTCTCCTATAAAAAAGAAGACCGGCTCTGTTATGAACCGGGCTTCCATTAATCGTAATCCCTTCCCAATAATACCTCTTTCGGTATCTCCGTCCCTCGTGTACCACGAAGATCCTCTTTTTCTTCTCTTGGGTAGAAGACGATAAAGCTTTCTGGATTGATTTTTGCAAGCTTCCCCGGAATTTTCTCGAGCTGTGGATGCCAGCCAGTTGTTCCTTTTCTGGCGCTGAGCACGACCACTAGATCATCTGGTTCCAAGGTGGGCAGTTTGTTCTCATATAAAGCTGTCCAGCCCTCGACCCATTCCACGACCGTTGGCGGATTCGGCTTGATCTCGCGCATATGTGCTTTGTACACATCAGGGAATCCCTTGATAACATAACATTGAATCGTTGCACCAAGGTTGCTCGCAATCAGTTTGATGGTCGCAAGGGCATCCCAGTAACCAGGCTTATGATCGATTCCTTTAGGAAGAATCAATACAATACGCTTCGTTGTATTCAAAGGATGACCAAGTTTGGATATCAATACAGAAACGTTAGTCTGATCGAGAACTTGATCGATGACCCCACCGAATATCTTCTGTGGTGCTGTCCTCTCCCCGTTCCATCCAGCTACAAGGGTCGTTATCCGCTCTTCCGCAATGGCGCGGTTAATTCCGATGGCAATGTTCCGGTCCACCCTTGTGGTTACACGGATTGGCACATCGGCTCCACTTGAGTAGGAAACGGCCTGCCCAAGCATCTTCTCGGCCTTGGCCACATCCCCATCTGCTTTCCACATGTCACGTTGCACAACACTGAGCGCATATAGTGGGTGCTCGACCGAATTGGACTGTCGGATGACAAACGCCAGGTCCATCAAGGACTCCATGGTGTTCGGATTGGCGATCGGAATCAAGATACGCTCAGGTGCATCACCTTTTTGAACAGGTTTCATCTCTTCTTCAAGCGCAAGTTTCCGTCCGTATTTTTCCACCATATACGGGCCGAAGATACAAGTGATGAGAATCATGATGATGACCCCGTTCACGGTTGCCTGATCAAGCAGCCCTACATTGAATCCGACAAGGGTTGCGGCAAGGGTTGCAGCTGCCTGTGGCGTCGTAAGACCGAAAATGACCAAGCGCTCGTCCTTGGAATACTTGTAAAACTTACTCGTTAATGCTGCCGCAATGTATTTACTCAAAAGCAAGCCAATGACAATCGCAATCGTTAAAACCCATGCTTTTGGATTGCCGATAAGAACACTTAGGTCCATCAGCATTCCAACCGACAACAGGAAAAATGGAATAAAAATGCTGTTGGCCGTGAAACGGATCCGGTTCATGAGCGGGCCCTGATCAAAAATAAAGCGGTTAAGGGCAAGCCCTACCAAAAATGCCCCGATGATCGGCTGTAACCCTGCAATCAGTGCCAAGGAGCCAGCTGTAAAAAGCAGAACCATAACATAGATGAACTCGCCAGTCCCTTCTGTTGCCACGTTCCGGAAAAACCATCTAGATAAAAACGGCGTTCCGAGGAAAATAATAGCGACAAAAACAATCAAGGAAAATGTCAATTTCACCCCAAAATAAATATCTAGTTCTCCGGCAGCCGCACCGGTAATAACCGCCAGCACCAATAATGCAAAGGTGTCTGTCAGAATGCTTCCGCCAACTGCCGTAGTGATGGCTTTACTTTTTCCGATTCCAAGACGGCTGGCAATCGGGTAGCCTAGAAGGGTATGAGACCCTAATATCGAACCGATCAGGATAGCAGCTGCGACACTATAGCCAAGCAGCAAACTGATCAAGGTTCCCACCGCTAACGGTATCCAAAACGACATCATTCCAAAGACGATGCTCCTGTTTCGGTATTTCTTGAATCCATCCAGGTCCATTTCAAGACCTGCAATGAACATGATAAAAAGTAAACCGACCGTGCCCAGCAGTTCAATGGTTGAACTTCTCTCCAATACGGCCAACCCATTTGGGCCAATAATGACTCCTGCTAAAATTGGTCCGATCAAACCCGGTATTCGCAACAATTTCATGAAATAGGGAAAAATGAAAAAGATGATCATGGCGATAGTAAAAACTAATACCGGTTCCTTGATTGGTAGCTCAAACATTCTATCTACCCCAATCAGTTCTATTTTTTGTATGTAATAAGCAAGAATTATATCACGTTTTTATCACGCTAATACAGCAATCAGATAAAATTTTCATGAAAATTTTACAAAAATGATACAATGAAGATATTAACAGTAGTATGAGCTTTTACCTTTTTCCTCACTCATTTGTATGGGGGAAATGCGATATTTATGAGTACATTAAAGGAGTGTTTACGCTTTATGAAAATAGATGTTATCGGGGATATCCATGGGTGTATCGAGGAATTCAAAGCCCTGCTTTCTCAATTGAGATACTCAGAGGTAAATGGGGTGTACAAACATGCTGAAGGTAGAAAATTAGCCTTTGTCGGGGATTTGACAGACCGCGGTCCGGACTCAATCGGGGTCGTGAAAATTGTTTCCACTTTAGTGGAGGAAAGACTTGGCTATTATGTTCCTGGCAATCATTGCAACAAACTCTACCGTTTTCTCCTAGGAAACAAAGTCCAGCATACTCATGGACTTGAGACGACTGTGGCTGAATTCGAGGCACTTTCCGGCGCAGAACAGGAAAGCTTCCGGAAGACATTTATAAAACTGTATGAGGGCGCCCCGCTCTATCAGGTATTAGATAAAGGCAAACTGATTGTCGCCCACGCCGGCATTAAGAAGGAATACATAGGCCAACAGGGTAAGAAAGTGAAAACCTTTGTACTTTACGGGGATATTACCGGAGAGTTCCATGAGAACGGGATGCCTGTCAGGCGCGACTGGGCACAAGAGTATGACGGCGATGCCTGGATTGTCTATGGTCACACCCCGGTTCGCGAAGTAAGAATCGTAAACAAAACGGCAAACATTGATACCGGTGCGGTGTTTGGCGGAAAGCTTTCAGCTCTTCGCTATCCTGAGATGGAGACGGTTTCTGTGGATTCCGGGATGCCGTTTGTGAAGGAGAAGTTTCGGGAGCTGTGGGATTGATTCAGGTCGGGGGGCTGGTTGGCTCCCTTTTTAGGCGGTCAGCTATGTGACTGGGGAATTGGGCGACTGCCATTTCCCGCCGACCATCGTTGACCCTCGTTTCCTCTATTCCGCTTCCCAAATCAGGCCCCCCCCCCCAAAAAAAGAAAGCCGACATCCCACAATGGATCGTCAGCTCTACCCCAATACCTTTCTCATATCCTCCGGCAACTCGCAGCGGAATGTCATGTCACGCTCTTCCACCGGATGAAAAAAACTTAACTCACAGCTATGCAACGCCTGGCGCACCATGCCGGCCAATTCCTCGCCTCCATATAAGTTATCTCCAAGCAACGGATGATTGATATGCGCCATGTGCACTCGGATCTGGTGAGTGCGCCCTGTCTCCAAGCGCAAAGACACATGGCTCCATCCTTCTTCAGCACGTAGCACCTCATAATGGGTAACTGCATGCTGTCCGTCCTCCCGCACTTCACGCTCAATGATACTGGTCTCCTTCCGACCAATTGGTGCATCCACCGTTCCGCAAACAGATCCGCCTTCTCCACTCATTTCGCCATGCACCAACGCTTCATATCTCCGCTTCACCCCAAGCTCCCGCTGTTGCAAGGAGAAAAGATGATGTGCATGACGATGCTTGGCTATAAGCATCAGACCTGATGTATCACGGTCAAGCCTAGTCACAATATGAATGGTCGCATGAATCCCTTTGGAATGATAATAGCCTAAAACTCCATTGGCAAGTGTGCCATATCGGTGCTCACGAGAAGGAATGGAAGCTACCCCTGCCGGTTTATTTACAACAAGTACATACTCATCCTCAAACACAATATCAAGCGGCATTTCCTCCGGGGACAGGTCATCACTTGGCTCCTCTTTTGGAAAAAACACTTCTACTGTATCGCCCTCATTCATAACGTAGCGCACAGTAACGGCGCTGCCATTTACAAGCAGCGCCCCTCCGTTGAATTTTATATCGATCAAGGCAGCTTTTGAAATCTGCCTTTCTTTTAAAAAACCCCGAAGCAGTTTACCTTCGTCTTGTGCTCCGGCTTTATAGACTAGACAAAATTTCTCCATAACAACCGTCCCTTATTTGTCCGTGATAAATGAATCGCTGACCCGCTTCCAAAATGGGAATGGACGGAAGCGTGCAAAGCGTATTTTCTCTTTTGCCACTCTGCACTGAATGGATTTGACATCTTTATGGAGCAATGTCAGATGATCGATCGTAATCTGATAGTCGACATCGTTCACCGGCTTCAATAGACAGGTGTGGTGCTGAGGCAACACCAGCGGGGATCCGATGGTACGGAATACCCGGTTGTTGATGGAAGCCATTTCTGCCAGCTGGATGGCCGGTAGGGATGGATGGAGAATGGCTCCACCCAACGCTTTGTTATATGCCGTACTTCCTGATGGAGTGGAGATACAGAGCCCGTCGCCCCGGAACGTTTCAAAAAGCTGTCCCTTAATTTCCACATCCATCACGAGCGTGCCCTCGACACTTTTGACGGTACATTCGTTCAAGGCCAAATAGCGCGCTTCACGACCACCATCTATGTAACGAATGATAACCTCCAGTAGAGGATATTCCACCGTTTGATAAGGTGTTTTCGCAATGGCAATCACCAGTTTTTCAATCTCTTCTGGCACCCAGTCCGCGTAGAATCCAAGGTGCCCAGTATGTACGCCTATGAAGGCAGTCTTATCCAGACGGCTGCGGTAGCGATGGAATGCGTAGAGAAGTGTTCCATCCCCTCCGACAGAGACAACCAAATCTGGTTTGTCTTCATCATAGGTCAAATCAAAATCTTGCAAGTATGTTCGCATTTTGTGCATCAATGTATTTGAAACCGAGTCCCCTTTGGAGGTTATGGCAAACTTCATACTCCCACCCCTATTCCGTTATTGCGAATCCAGTTCTTTTTTTCTTGAAAAGATGGCTTGTGCTTCTTGAATTTCTCCGCGTATCTGCGACATTTCTGCATCGAGTAGATAGGCCGCTTCCGCTGCACGGACAAGTCTTTCTTTTATTTCTTGCGGGAACTGTCCGCTATACTTGTAATTAAGAGAATGCTCAATCGTTGCCCAAAAGTTCATGGCAAGGGTCCTAATCTGAATCTCTACCAGAATTTTCTTTTCCCCATCGATCGTCTGAACAGGATAACGTACCACTACATGGTAAGAACGGTATCCACTGTTCTTTCTGGAAGAGATATAATCACGCTCCTCCACAATTTCAAAGTCATTGCGGATACGGAGGATCTCCACCACTCTATGTATATCGTCCACAAACTGGCACATCATTCGGACGCCAGCTATGTCCTGCATTTCGTCTTCCAGCTTTTCAAGGGATATCCCCTTACGCGTTGCCTTGTCCAAAATGCTTGCAATCGGCTTGACCCGTCCCGTGACAAATTCAATCGGCGAGTGCTCCGACTGCATCATAAACTGACCACGCATCCCCTTTAATTTCACTTTCATCTCATCTATAGCCTGTTTATAAGGCGCTAAAAACAAATCCCAGTGTTGTATCATAATTGGCCAAACCCCTTAAAAAATCTCGTTTACTCTTCTCTCCATCTCTTCACCATAATTGGCATTGTCTCTGATGTTTTCTATTAGATAGCCGAGCTCTTCCTCTATGTTTGTCAGCAATAATGCCATTTTATCCACAACAAGTACAATGGCCTTCTTTTCTTGTAATGCCTGCTTCAGGTCCATCCAGAAATCATCCTTGATGCTTACATAAATGAATTCAGTCGCTGTTTCTAACTTGTAAATAAACGCAAGATTGTCTGAATCCACCAGCATTTGATTGCTTGCAGTCACCTGATCAAGCGGAAAAGAAACCGTATCGGCTTCCAGCAAAAGTTGATGTTCATTCCATGATGTATTCTTAATTTCCATTCTTTTTTGCATAATAATCTCCTTCCAACCTAAATCCTACTCATATATTATCATAATTCCCATGTTTCAACGAAATGGAAACCTCACTTTTTCCCAATTTCGTAATTTTACTTATTTTCACTCCCACTCCCTGTTTCCTTTCGTTCCAGGTGTTCGCTTTCCTCGGGGCGGTGCTTGAGCCTCCTCACTTCGTTGCGGGGTCTCAACCTACCGCTACCCTCCCGAAGGAGTCTCACACCTTGCACTTCAGTCAACAGGGGAAATCTGCATTTAAGAAATAATAAATTATCTCGGTTTCCACAATTCCTAGAAGAATGCACTTTATCGTTGCCTTCATTGGAAAACAAAGTAATAATAGAAGTATAACAAAACAGGAGAGGTAAAATTATGAGCCACCAAGAAATCGAAATTGAATTTAAAAATTTACTAACCTTTGATGAATTCACATCTCTCTGTTCGGCATTCAAAGTGAAATCCGAAGACTTTTTCTCACAAGAAAACCACTATTTTGACACTCCCGGTTTTTCATTAAAAGAAAAAGGGTGCGCGCTACGTGTTCGTAGAAAAGGGGACAACTTGACCCTGACATTAAAACAACCAGCTATGGAAGGGTTATTGGAAACTCATCAGACGGTGTCTGAAGAAGAATTCGTCTCCATGAAAGATGGCACAGTTGGTTTGATCGATGGGACCATCTCCTCCATTTTAAAAAATGAGCTAAATATTAATCCTTCTGAAGTGCTCTATTTCGGATCGTTACGAACAAATCGCGTAGAACTTCCTTATAAAAATGGCCTCTTAGTTCTTGACGAAAGCAACTACATGGAAACCAGTGACTTTGAAGTGGAATTTGAAGTGAAGAATTTTGCGGAAGGGGAAAAACTATTCCAAGAGTTGTTGACCTCTTACGGCATTCCACTCCGTGAGACCAAAAACAAAATTGTCCGTTTCTATGAAGCAAAAGCATGCGCATTAACAACGAAAGGGGAAACGAAATGAACGTAGAACAGCTTCGGTCGTTGATGCAGCTACAGGCAATGCAAAGCTTTCAAGGAAACCGGACTCCGAACAGCCCTGGACCTCAACATCCTTTTGCTTCTATCTTAGGAGGAATGCTTGAGAATGGAAATGGCAACTCGGGATTACCTGGACAAAGCCTGGGCGCCACCGCTCCCCTTCCCTTTACGCATCCGCTAAACAATGCAGCGCTAAACCATTCTACTTCCAGCTATTTGCAAGCAGCTGCGACCAGTAACGTGGAAGGAATTCCGAATGTGAAAAAAAGTGCAGCGAAACGCTCTGACTTTGACGAGATTATCATGGAAGCCTCTCAAAGGTATGGTGTTGATCCGAAATTAATCAAATCCATCATCCAGCACGAGTCCAACTTCAACCCAACAGCTATAAGCCATGCCGGGGCAGCTGGCCTGATGCAACTTATGCCCTTAACTGCTAAAGGTCTAGGCGTAACCAATTCCATGGACCCTCGTCAAAACATTATGGGTGGCACCAAATACATCCGTCAGATGCTGGACAAGTACAACGGCAATATAACACTCGCACTTGCAGCATATAATGCCGGTCCCGGGAATGTGGACAAGTACAATGGAGTCCCACCATTCAAGGAAACGATGAATTATGTTAGAAAAGTAACCGGCAGTTTCAATGCCTGAATATGATAATCCCAAACCACTTGTCCAAAATGGCACGAGTGGTTTTTTAATGTTCCTTGCAAAAACTAGTGGAAGACGCGAATATAGCTTTAATGGTCTCTAGCTGGTGATTGGAGCAAAAGGCGTAGACTCCAGCGGGGGAGTAGCGACAATCTTGAGACCCCACAGTGAAACGAGGAGGCTCAAGGTCGCCCCGCGGAAAGCGAAGCCATTTGCGGAAATCAACAGCGGTGTTTAACCAATCACCTCCCACACAAATCCCTTTTTTCCCTGTTTTTTGCAAGGGTGGAATCGAATTGTTTGAGATATAATAACCACATTGCTAAAATATACATACAATCGTTACTTTGAAATTGATAAGGAGTTAAAAATGATGGATAACATACAATCACCTTTTGAAGCTGTTGGCGGAGAACAAGTTATTCATGAACTTGTAGATGCATTTTACGATCGTGTAGGTCGCCATCCCAGTTTAGCTCCGATTTTCCCAAATGATTTAACGGAAACCGCAAGAAAGCAAAAGCAATTTCTTACCCAGTATTTAGGCGGTCCACCTCTTTATACGAGTGAGCACGGGCATCCGATGCTTCGTGCACGCCATATGCCTTTTGAAATTACCCCTAAGCGTGCGAATGCATGGCTTGCATGCATGGAAGAGGCGATGGATGAAATTGGACTTGAGGGTTCATATCGAAAAGAATTTTTTCAGCGTTTAGTTTTAACGGCTCAACATATGATCAATACCCCAGACAAACCTGAAGAAAAGGAAGATTCATGTGACCTGTAAAGATAAGAAATTATTCTATTTAGAAAATATCCAACATACGACCAATAAACCAATCGAAATATACTTTTTCATCGATCCCCTCTGCCCCGAATGCTGGGCATTGGAGCCGATGCTGAAGAAGCTATATGTTCAATACGGTCAATATTTCACCATAAAGCATATAGTGACTGGCCAGTTGACTTCCCTTAACTTGGCAAAAAAACATTATGCAGCCTCGATGGCGCAGGTATGGGAACGTACTGCTACCCGCTCTGGCATGTCCTGTGATGGGTCCTTGTGGCTTGAAAACCCGATTGAATCACCATATGTTGCATCTGTTGCCATCAAGGCGGCCGAGCTTCAAGGACGCAGGGCAGGAATAAAGTTTCTGAGAAAACTGCAAGAGGTGCTATTTCTAGAAAAACAGAACATATCCGAACTGCCCGTCTTAATGGAATGTGCCGAGTCGGTCGGACTCGACATGGAGGAATTCACAAAGGATATGAACGGGGATTGTGCGTCCAAGGCCTTGAACTGTGATTTCAAGATCACAAATGAGATGGACGTTTCTGAGATACCGACACTTGTTTTCTTTAACGAAAACATTGAAGAAGAAGGCATCAAGGTATCCGGCTATCATTCCTACGAGGTCTATGTGCATATTTTGCAGGACATGCTCGGGGAGCAACCTTTCCCGAAAATGCTGCCACCTTTGGAGGATTTCCTATCACAGTTTTCGTTTGTTGCGACAAAAGAAATATCCGTCGTCTATAATTTGCCGATTGTGGAAGTGGAACATGAGTTAAAGAAGCTTCAACTGGCGCAGCGAGTGGAGAAAGTTCCAGTAAAGTACGGGACGTTTTGGAGATATATTGCGAATTAAATATTAGTCTATTCATAAAAGCAGAGCGAAAACCCACAACGGTTATCCCCTCTGCTTTTTGGTTTATATAAGTATTTATATAAAATTCAAACTCTGTTGATTGTAGTGGAAGGCGCGCATACGCCTGCAGGCAAGCGAAGCGCCTGAAACAAAATTTAATGAAAGTCCAAGAGTTTCTCAAAATACGAAAAGCCCCGGTCAACGGGACCAGGGCTTTTCATCTTGTCATTAAAGACAACAAAGGGGATGGGAGAAATTTTTCACGGTCAAACAAAGGGGTATATGTTTGTTTGTGAATCGTTTCACAGTTATAAATATATCAGATATTGTCGACTTTTGACAAGTGGTTAGACGTCTAATTCACAACATTGTCACAAACGACATCAAATGAACACATTATAGAATTGTGTAATAGAAACATAGCTCTTAACGTACATATTACTAATAAAGGTACAAGTCCGTTCGAAAGGAGCCATATACATGTCCAAATTGCCGTTCACCCTTTGTATATTGTTCATCTTGTTTAGTCTCTTTATCAATGTCCTGGGTTTAATGAAACTTTATCCTATCTATTTTACCTCTCCCCTTTTATTCCTATCTGTTTTTCTTTTTATTTCCCTATTGAATAATCACAAGCGGTTCAGAGGGTTCAAATAGAGCACTCCTCTCCTAGATACAAATAAAACCACCCCGCACAGTAAATCTCACTGCACAAGGTGGTCCCCACTTATATTAAGAAAGTAACTCTTCCATTTCTTTTAACTTCTCTTCAAATACTTTGCAAGCTTCTTCGATCGGATTGGATTCGGTCATGTCCACTCCAGCCTTCTTCAGCACTTCGATTGGATAATCGGAGCTTCCCGCTTTCAGGAATTCGAGGTAACGGTCAACGGCAGGCTGCCCTTCTTCAAGGATCTGCTTGCTTAGTGCTGTTGCCGCACTGTAGCCTGTAGCATATTGGTACACATAATAGTTGTAGTAGAAGTGAGGGATTCTCGCCCACTCCAACCCAATTTCCTCATCAATCGTGATGTTCTCACCGAAATATTTCTTGTTCAACTCATAGTAGGTTTCCGTCAATAGATCTGCCGTCAGCGCTTCCCCGTTTTGTGCTAGCTCATGGATTTTGTGCTCAAACTCAGCAAACATGGTCTGACGGAATACCGTTCCACGGAATCCTTCTAGGTAATGATTCAACAAGTATAGGCGTTTTTTATCGTCGTCGATTGTTTTTAATAAATAATCATTCAATAATGCTTCGTTACATGTGGAAGCCACTTCTGCTACGAAAATGGAATAGTTTCCGTATGGGTACGGTTGTGTTTTCCTTGTATAGTAACTGTGTACGGAGTGTCCGAATTCATGAGCAAGTGTGAACAAGTTATTCACATTGTCCTGCCAGTTCATCAGGATGTAAGGATTTGTCCCGTATGTTCCGGAAGAGTAGGCACCGGAACGCTTGCCTTTGTTCTCTTGAACGTCCACCCATCTGTTATCAAAGCCTTCTTTTACGATATCCAGGTACTCTTGGCCAAGTGGCGCAAGGCCTTTTAGCAAGTAATTCTTTGCTTCGTCATAGGATACGTTCATATTCGCCTCTTTGACAAGTGGCGTGTAGAGGTCATACATATGCAATTCTTCTACACCAAGGACCTTTTTACGCAGGTCTACATAACGGTGCAACAGGTGAAGATTTTTGTTTATGGTGTTTACCAGGTTATCATAAACCGTTTCTGGGATATTGTTGTTGCTTAAGGCCGCCTGGCGAGCGGAATCATAGTTACGGACCTTCGCCTGGAAGTTGTCCTTTTTCACAGCACCGCCAAGTGTGCTAGAGAATGTGTTTCGGTATTTGCCGTAAGTTTCATAGACCGCTTTAAATGCATTCTTACGCACTTCCTGTTCTTCACTTTCTAGAAACCGGATGTAACGGCCATGAGTGATTTCCACTTCTTCCCCGTTCTCATCTTTTACAGACGGGAAGGTGATATCGGCGTTATTCAGCATACCGAATGTATTAGAAGATGCGGACAATACTTCAGACGCCTCAGCAAGCAACGCTTCTTCCTTTGCGGATAGCACGTGAGGACGCTGACGGTTAATTTCGTCCAAGGAGTGTTCATATAATGCCAGCTCCTTGTTTTCTTGAAGGAACTTCGCAATATCCTCTTCCTTCATCGTGAGGATTTCTGGTACCAAGAATGATAGTGCGCTTGCCACTTGAGTGTATAGGTTTGTTGCACGGTCGTTCAATCCTTGATAGAAGGAATTCGTTGTATCTTGGTCATAACGCATGTGTGCATATGTATAAAGTTTCCCTAATCTGCTGGAGATGGAGTCCTGGTATTGCAACGCTTCAAATAATGTGTCAGCGGATTCGGAAAGCTTTCCTTCATAATCCTTGATCTTCCCGATCAGTCCCTTAACTTCTTGAAACTCTTTTTCCCATGCCTCATCACTTGAGAAAATATCTTCTAATCTCCATGTATCCTCCACAGAGATGTCTTTGCGTTCTTGTAATTTCTTAACAGCAGTCTGTTCCGCCATTATTAAACCCCCTTTGAAAATAAAAAGTGCATCCTTATAACTATTCGACGTGACTTTATTATTCCCTTTTTTCTTTTAATAATCGCTTATTCTTATTGTTTCGTTCTTAAGAAGGTTTCCAATACAAAGCGGTCCCGCCTCAATGCTTCATCCAGTGATGGAAGGCGTCCGCTGTCATGCAGCTTCCGGTAAATGGTCGGTGTTTCCCTTCTTAATACACCGATGGCAACTAGCGCATCCAAGTATTCGACAATAGCATTTTCATAAGAGCCTACCTTTATTAAGGGTAAATCTCTTTTTACAATATCGGAACTTTTCAATCGGAATCGGAAGTTCTTTAATACAGAAGGGAGAAGAATCATGGATGAAGCGGGCGCATGGTAAATGGAGTCAAAATAGAGCCATGCCTGCCATTCAATGATGGATGTGTGAATGTGATAAAAGGACGGAACAGGAAGACCGATCTCAGGGGGAAATAGGGATAAGGGGAAATGCATCTTTCCATAGCAGTAACTCCTTAGCTTTTGATAAGGTTTGTAGAATGAATATTCATATCTCCATTTCTTTTTATAATGAAGATAATGATCTTTCCATAAAGTAGATTGTTCTTTTTTAAAAACTGGTTGCTCTATCCAGTTTTTACTGGTCTTCATGGTGATATAGGTGGTGGAGCTATTAAGGGAAAAAGTAGGTTGAATATAGGAAAATATCGAACGATGTGGACAGAAGCTTGTGATGTAGGGTGAGCTATGTGGAGCAGGTCTTTGTAGAAATCGCCATTGAAACGGCGAGAGCTTAAGTGGGGAAACCGTCCTGTCTTGTGGTCCAAGCTTTTCGCGGCCGATGATCCAGATGGGGCGGATGCCTTCCTTTTCGTAGAGCTTTGTTCGACGATTGAAATCTGCTGCTGACAGGCTCGAGCATTGAAATTCAAATGCATACCTTCCATAGTCCGTTTCCATATATATATCTGCTCGTTGATTAGTAGTGGGAATGTAATGTTCAAGAATGGGTTGATTGTTTTGGAGGAGAGTTTCATATAATTTGACTTTTCCTTCAAGATGGTAGGGACTTTCGGATTCAGTCGATGCTTTGCAGGAGTTGTTTGTGTGGGCGAAGTGAATTCTGCGTACCTGACCTTGCTTAATTTGAAGCCTGCTATCACATGCGGGACAATAAAACGATTCACCTTTCGTAAGGCGCTCAATATCCTCCCTCTTTTTCCAATCCAGCAGGGAGAAGAAAGAACCATTTTTCATTTTGGCAACAAACATTGAAACACACCTTTCCTATTCATATTTTCTTACCACTGTTAATTTTCGTCACCATCAGACAAATTCCTGCTAAAAACGCAAAAAAAATAATTTAAAATAGACTCAGGAAAAAAACGGGCAAAACGCTCCCGGTTCTTTTGAAATCTCTATGGCCAGGATGTCTTTTCTAACCAGGATGAGGACCTCTCCACTTCGATTTTCACGACAGAGAGGTCTTCATAACTCAGATGAGGACCTCTCCACTTCGATTTTCACGCCAAAGAAGTCTTCATAACTCAGATGAGGACCTCTTCACTTCGATTTCCACGCCAAAGAGGTCTTCATAATTATGATGATGAAATTGCTACTCGCCCGATGGACAAGACAGGCTGCGAAAGCGATACATCGCTCACAGATAATACCATTTTTAAGGAGTCTACTCCATTTGCTCCAATCCACTGCTAGATACCAGTCACCGCTGTTAGATAGTTTTAAGTTATCCTCTCGGCGAATGGTATTTCCCTGTTGATTGGAGTGGAAGGCGCGCAGACGCCCGCGGGAGGAAGGGACAGGTGAGACCCCGCACCGGAGGGAGGAGGCTCACGGACCGCCCGCAGGCAAGCGAAGCGCCTGGAACGGAAATCAACTGTTCTTAAAATACACCCCTCGCAAAAAAAATGCCGGAAACCCGGCATTTTCATTTTGCATATATCTTAACTCTTATAATAGCGGCGAAGCCAATCTAGACAAGGACTCAAACACCTTCTGATAAAACGGACGGTTCGCAAAGACCTCTTTCGCAATCGGTTTGGCATCATGCAGATCTTGCTCGTAATCCCCCACCAAGGTTTCTACACTCTCTGTATTGTATAAGAACGCGTTGACCTCAAAATTAAGGTGGAAGCTCCTCATGTCCATATTTGCTGTCCCGATCGAAGCGACCTGGTCATCCACGATTACTACCTTGCTGTGCAAAAATCCCTTTTCATATTGAAAGATTTTCACACCAGCATCCATCATTTCTGGAAAGTAAGATCTAGAAGCATAGTAGACTATTCGCTTGTCCGGCCTTTTGGGTACCAGCAGACGTACATCCAATCCACTTAAAGCTGCCACCTTGAGAGCGGTAAAAATATCATCATCCGGTACAAAATAAGGCGAAGCAATCCAGATGGATTTCCTTGAAGAGGTAATCATGGCAAAGTATAAGCTTTTAATGACTTCCCATTCCTGGTCCGGCCCTCCAGCAATCATCTGTACCCCACCATACCTTTTCTCACAGGCTGGAGTTGGGGTCAGATAGGTTGGGGTCAGGAGGGATTCGTCTGTCGCATAATACCAATCTTGCAAAAAGATAAGCTGAAGGGTTCTGACCGCTTCCCCTCTCACGTAGAGGTGCGTGTCCCTCCAAAAACCGAAGTAATCATCTCGTCCAAGATATTCGTCTCCAATATTGAGGCCACCAACAAATCCCACTTCCCCATCTACCACAATTATTTTGCGGTGATTACGGAAGTTAACTTTATTGTTGAATACGGGAACTCTTACAGGAGAAAAGGAGACAATTTCCACTCCTGCTGCACGAAGATCTTTTATGAATTTACTCCCTAACTGGAAACTGCCCACAGCGTCGAATAGGAACCTTACTTGAACCCCTGCTTTGGCTTTCTCGATTAATAGATCCTTAATCTGCGTACCAATCTCATCATCTCTTACTATGTAATATTCAAAATGGATATGATGCTTCGCTTTACTGATCTCCTCTAGAATTCTGGTGAAAGTCTGATTTCCATTAGTCAGAACCACCGTTTCTGTTTCAAAGGAGATGGGACTTCTTCCGATATTTTGGGACAATTGAAAAATGCCTTTTTTGCTCTCATCAAGAAGACGCATATCTTCCTCAGAGTACTCCCTGATCCCTTCCACCTCTTCTAACACTTCTTTATCAAGTAAAGCTTTTCTTTGAAAAAGTCTGCGCTTTCTTACATTCCTTCCAAAAATTAAGTAAAAGAAGAATCCAAGTACTGGAAAACTGCCAAGTACAACAAGCCAAGTCAATGTTCTCGTAGGGTGCCGATTTTCTAGTGAAATTAGGAATGCGATAAAAACGACGGAGATGGTGAAAAATACGGAAATGGATCCTAGCAGCCACCCTTCCCAAAGACCTTGAGTGGCAAATAGCAGAGCCCCGATGACTAAAATAAATACGATAACCCGAATGGTGTTTTTCAAAAGAATCTCATCTCCTCATCCAAAAGCGAAAGCTCTCTGTTTACTCCGCTGTTGATTTCCGCACCGGGCTTCGCTTTCCTCGTGGCGCTTGTGGAGCCTCCTCGGCTTGGCCTGCGGGGTCTCCCCTAACCGCTACCTCCCAAAGGAGTCTGCGTCCTATGCTACAATCAACAGCTAGAAATCATTTTTTCATATAGCTAATTATAATAACCATGAATTTGAAAAAAACCGATTTCAACTTCGTGAAATCGGTCTTTCGTTATTTTAGAGGAAAATGTTTGGTCATTTCCTTCATTGCATCTTCCTTGGCAACTTCCGATCCATACTCTTGGAGACGGTGAATGGAGATGGCAGATTCTTCCCCAAATTCGAGTAACACACTCAACACATTATCGATTTCTTCATCGGTATAGTGTTCACTTGAGAAATCAACATAGAGATAGTAGTTCTTCTCATAGAAGTACAAGTGGTTGCTCAGATTCTCCAAGTGCTGTAAACGATGACTGGCTGAAATGATATACTCCAAATCTTTGAAACGCATCATGAACTGCAGAAGATCTTTTTCTTCTTCTAGCTTGTCGTCTTTGGACTCATCCGTTTTTGCCGAGGAATTGAAATGCTGATCCAGTAGAGCCTCTATTCTTTCATCAACTGGAATGTCAATTCGCTTATCATCTGAAACCGGAACTTCAAAGTTTTTTCCATCCTTTGATAGTTGTGCACGAGTCACGATAACTTCCAACCCTTTATCGAGTGCCTGAACCTGAATCCATAGTGGACCTTCCACCATGAAATCCTCCTCATCGTGGGCTTCATCCATCATTTCCCAGAAGAGTTCTTCACTACGCTCACGGTTATACCAGATTTCTTCACGGTCAAATCCGCGTTCTTCTATATCACCATATGAAATGTAAAACTTTACTGTATGATCATTTATACGTTCAATTTCCATTCTTAACAACTCCCTTCTGATTCGGTAAATGATTAGCGTGCTCTTTTTCGAACAAACCTCATAGTTGAATATTTTTCATGAGATATGTCAGTCTCTTATTGTCCGCTCCTCATTTTCCTCCGTCTTTCCTTGGAAGGGACCCTCCACAATTTTCTAATACCTTATTGTTACAATTTATCCATTTAGCATAGCGAGTAAACCTTAAATCTATGCAAAAAGAAAAGCATATGCGGTTGGTTCCGGTCCATTAGGCAAAAAACATAGATAGTTATGCATCCCGGTTAGAGACGAATTTGTGACCTCAAGTACCCAGCCTCCAAAGCTGTACCATGACCGCAACATAGATTAAGCACATTGTACTATAAAGATTTATACTTGTACTGTTATTTTATGATAAAAAAAGGGAGAATGGAAACAAAAATGCTCACAAATTTAAAAATCGTTAAAATGCCTAACCTGTAAAAACAAGATGCCACTCTTCGTGACACTTAGATCGGCAATATACCTGCATCCTATACGCTTGAGATGTCATTCTTTGCCTCCTTGTAGGATAAAACAGTCATATTCTCCCCCCTACACCACTATATTTATATAGGACTGGGACAAGAAGGGGCGATATAGTGGAGCTAGAACTGATTACTTCCATTCTCATCATAATAGGCATTGATATTGTACTTGGCGGAGATAATGCCATTGTCATAGCACTAGCATGCAGAAACCTCCCAGAACGGTACCGGAACAAAGCAATTGTCATCGGGACACTACTGGCTATAATCTGCAGAATCATCCTTACTGTTGGTGCAGTCTATCTCTTAGCTATTCCATTTCTCCAGTTCGTCGGAGGAGTTTTATTGATATATATTGCTGTGCAGCTGATTATGGACCATGGTGAAGAGACGATTGTAAAAGGCAGTAGTTCTCTTGCTGTCGCCATTAAGACCATAGTAGTTGCCGATATTGTTATGGGAATAGATAATGTCATGGCCGTGGCCGGTGCTGCTCATGGTAATTTTTATTTGGTGATCATTGGCTTGGTATTTTCCATTCCAATTATTATATGGGGGAGTAAGATTATATTAGTGGCAATGGAGAAATATCCTATAATTATTCATTTAGGAGCAAGCATTTTGTGCTATACGGCCGGTAAGATGATTATTAATGAGCCACGGGTCGCTGTCATGCTTCCAACTGGCGATTGGCAGACATTTTTTCCTTTTGTGCTTATAGTAGGTGTGTTGGTTTTTACTGGGTTGCAAAAGAGACAGCTTTTTAGAACTCGGTAAAAGAGTTGCTAGTTTATCGCTTATTGATTCACTTGAAATTTGGGATAAAAAAACTTCTACATGGCGTGCATGTAGAAGTTTTTTGTTATATTAGCTATTAACTAAGCGCTGTGCTTCTCTTAATTGGAACGTTCTTACTTTTCTTGGTAAGAAGCGGCGGATTTCATCTTCGTTGTACCCTACTTGCAGTCGTTTTTCGTCTATGATGATAGGTCTTCTTAAAAGGCCAGGGTGTTCTTTTATAACAGAATATAATTCTTGTAGTGGCATTGCTTCCACATTTATATTCAGTTTTTGGAAGATTTTAGATCTGGTGGAGATGATCTCATCTGTTCCGTCTTCCGTCATTCGTAGAATCTCTTTAATCTCATCGATGGATAAGGATTCTGAGAAAATATTTCTTTCTGTATATGGAATGTTATGTTCTTCTAACCAATTTTTTGCTTTACGACAAGAGGTACAACTTGGAGACGTATATAGTGTTACCATGAACTTTCCTCTCCTTTTTTTATCTAGTATTATTCGAAAAGAACATGCGGAACGTTTCTAATTGTGAATCGCTCTCAATTTGAAATTACTCTAAAGAAGTAATCTCTATTGTTTATTATACACGATTTCCGACTGAAAAGGTATAGTATTTTAAAAGTCGGACAAGTTGTCACAACATGTTCAAATTTTTTCGAATTGCATTAACTCTCCATTAACTCCCTGTAGATTTCCGTTCCAGGTGTTCGCTTTCCTAGGGGCGGTGCTTGAGCCTCCTCGGCTGCGCCTGTGGGGTCTCAAGCTACCGCTATCTCCCTCAGGAGTCTCACACCTTGCACTTCAATCTTCAGGGGGTGGTTTATGAATAGCTTATCTTTTATCCTTACATATATACAGACGTTTGCTTGTCCTTGAAAGTTTCATATAAATGAAATTAGTTCTCAATCTTTTTTACATGTTCACAAAGTGGTAACAATTGACCTGTTTCGAATGCCTGTAGATAGTTAGGAATTGTAAGGGTTTGTAATACATGTTAGTTTTATATTTAGACAAGATAAGTATGAGGTGATATATGTTGAAAAAATATTGGCTGCTTCCAGCTATGTTCGTGCTCTTATTTTCAACCGCTTGCAGTCAGAAAGAGATTACAAGCCAGAATACAGAGTCCAATAAGATCCCGGTCACAGTTGCTGAAGTTACAGAAAAGAACATCAGCGATACCATTGAATTGGTTGGATTGGCTGTACCGGAAACACAAGTACCACTCCTAACTACCTCCCCCCTTACCGTTGAATCTGTTCATGTAAAAATTGGTGATATAGTCAAAAAGGGCGATATGATCGTTTCATTGGATTCCGAAGCTGCAACCGAGCAGGTGACGCAAGCTCAAAGTGCAGTGACAGAACTGGAAAATGCCCTTTCAAAAATGAAAGAAATGCAACAGGCAGCTGAAAATCAGGCCTCTTTATCTGATATACCCAAGTTGCAGGAAGAATTAAACCAAAGTTTAGAAAAATCTCAAGCACTTTTGGATGGTGTGGATACAGGCGCTGTCACTTCACTGGATTTGGTGCAAAGTACGGTTGATGTCATGGTGAAACAGGCACAACTTGCGAACGCAGCTAGTCAGTTGCAACAGATGCCGACTTTTAACACGATGGAAATGGAAGCCCAGTTGAATCAGGCCCGCCAAGGTCTGAAGCAGGCGCAACAAATGGCGGATGCCACTTCCATTACAAGCCCGATAGATGGAATCGTTTCTGAACTGAACGTAGTCGCGGATGGTATCGCCTCCCCCAATGTTCCAATCGGTACGGTTATTCAATTGGAAAAAATCGCAGCAACCTTTCAGGTGAACAGCTACCAGGTAAGTAAGCTTAAGGCTGGGCAGGATGCGACGATTTCTTTTGAAGGACTTTCAGATACGTTTGAATCAAAAATTGAAACCGTTTCGCCTACAGTAAACCAGCAGACAAACATGTTCTCTGTCAGCATTCCTATTAGTAATTCCGAGTTATCTATTAAAGGCGGCATGAGGGCCACCGCATTTGTAGCCGTTGATAACCTGGAAGCACAGACGGTTGTTCCGATGGACGCTATTTTATATGAAGAAACCAATCCTTATTTGTATGTAATTGAGGAAGGAAAAGCGGTTAGGAAAGATGTCACAACTGGTTTCCGTGACAATGAATATATGCAAATCATTGAAGGTTTAAACAAAGGCCAGAAAGTAGCCGTAAACGGAAAAGAAAGATTAAAAGACGGTGCAGAAATATCAGAACAAAGTGAGTGAACCTATTAGATGAAAATTGCCAAGCTTTCCGTATTACGTCCCATTGCCATGTCAATGGTCATCATACTTATGTTAATTCTCGGCGCCGTCAGCATGCGTGGAATGCCAGTCGATTTGTTTCCGGAGCTGACATTTCCCATTGTAGCAGTCACTACCACTTATGAGGGAGCGGGTCCGGAAGAAATAGAGAATCTCATCTCTTCCCCACTTGAGGATGCTATGAGCACTCTGCCGAATGTGGAGTCTGTTAGTTCCATTTCACGGACAGGCGGTTCTCTTGTTCTCGTTTCCTTTACCTGGGGGACCAATATGGATTTTGCCTCCCTTGATATGAGGGAGCGCATAGATTCTGTACGGGATTTCCTGCCTCCAGGTGCCAATTTACCAAGAGTGCTACGTTTCAATCCTAGTGACCTTCCCATTGTTCAGTTAGCTATCACAGACCCTTCAGGGGAAATGACCAAAGCCAAGCAATTGGCAGAACAGGATATAGAGCCGCAATTGAGTAGTGTGGACGGAATCGCCTCCATCTCAGTGGAAGGTGGTGCCGAAAATGAAGTGAGGATCACCTTGGATCCGAACGCCCTCTCTTCCTTTGACGTTTCCATTGATCAGCTACAGCAAATCATCGCTGCTGAAAACTTGAACCTCCCAGGTGGTTCCTTGACCGATCAGAATCAGAATCTGCCAATCAGGATTACCGGTGAATACAAATCTATCTTTGATATTCAATCACTTCCGATTCCCACCTCCAAAGGCGTAATCCAGCTGGATCAACTCGGAGAAGTGAAGGAAACCTTACAGCCGACCAACCAGCTCAGTTATTTGAATGGGGAGCCAGCTGTAGGCATGTCCATATTGAAGCAATCCGGGAGCAACACGGTAACAGTTGCCAATGACATTGAAAAGAAATTGGATGAAATCAGGAAGACATTGCCTCCAGGTGTTGAGATTAAACCAATATTTGACCAGAGTGAATTCATCGAAAAATCGATTCGTGCAGTCGCAACCAACATGATTCTTGGTAGTTTACTTGCAGCTCTAGTACTGTTCCTCTTTTTGAGGAATATCCGCAGTACCTTGATCATTTTATTTTCGATCCCTGTTTCCATTGTGGCCACGTTCATCTTCATGTATTTCAGTGGTCAGACATTGAATCTATTGACATTAGGTGGACTTGCACTGGGAATCGGTATGATGGTGGACAACGCCATCGTCATTCTCGAAAATATCTATCGACTACGGCAAAAAGGATATTCCATGAAAGACGCTGCCATTGAGGGAACAAGTGAAGTTGGTCCTGCCATCATCGCTTCGACTCTGACTACGGTTATCGTTTTCCTGCCAATCGTATTCGTGGACGGTTTGGCCGCACAGCTGTTCAAGCCACTGGCACTTGTTGTTTCGTTCTCTTTACTTGCCTCTTTGTTTACGGCATTGATTATAGTTCCTTTGTTCTCTTCGCTTCTATTAAAAGTTAATACGAAGAGTTCCCGCTTTGAAGAGAGATTTACGGGCTTTACCAACTGGTACCGTTCCATTTTGGAAAAAGCATTAAGGAATCCCAAAAAAACAGTCACATCCATCTTCATCCTTTTCTTGATTTCCCTAATCGGCATCCCGTTTATCGGAAAAGAGTTCCTCCCACAGCAGGACCAGAGCTTCATCTCCATGACCGTACGATTACCGGATGGCAGTTCTCTTGATGCCACCTACGATGTAATGGAGGAAATTGATGAACGTTTGGGAGATATTTCTGAAATCGACCTGGCTTTTGTAACCGTCGGTGGGACAGACAACTTCTCTGTATCTGCAGGCACTCAAACGAACCGTGCGAATTACAGCATTCTTTTGACACCGGTAACGGATCGTAGCCGATCTGATAAAATTATAGGGGATGAGATTAGACAAAAGCTTGAAAATATTCCTGGAGCGGAAATTCGACTTTCCTCCGGTGATTCAGGCTTCTCCCAAAACCCGGTCTCCTTAAGCATCACAGGACCGGATTTGACCACCCTTAAGGCGATGGCGGACGAAACGGTTGAACTTCTATCTGAAATTGAAGGAATCCGGGAGCCTTCGTCCAACTATACAGAAGGCAACCCTGAAATTGTGGTCGATATCGACCGTGTAAAAGCCAGCCAGTTCGGTATTGGAAGCGGACAGATTGCCTCAGCCGTCTCTAGTGCCACAAAAGGGCTTGTTGCAACAAGAATGGCTCGGGACGGAGCGGAGCTTGATATCCGTTTGACAATTGAAGACACCTATACGGCTTCCATTCAAGATTTGGAAAAGCTACTTATCAATACACCGACTGGCGAGAACATCCCTCTTCAGGCCGTTGCAACAGTTGAAAGAGGACAAGGCCCTAGCCAAATTAACCGAACGAATCGAAACCGTGAAATTACGGTGAATGCCGATATCGTCAACCGTGACCTTGGAAGCGTGATTGATGATGTGGAAAAAACATTGAAAGAAAACATCTACATCCCGAACAACCAATATAAAATCACCATCGGCGGACAAGATGAACAGATGAACGATGCCTTTTTCAAGCTTGGAGGCGCCTTGGCGCTGGCAGTGGTATTGGTTTATATGGTGATGGCGGGACAGTTTGAATCATATTTCTATCCATTTATCATCATGTTTGCGGTACCTTTGACAATCATTGGAATTATTTTCGGGCTGCTAGTCACCTCGCAACCGCTCGGTGTCGGTTCACTCGTTGGAATGCTCATACTCACCGGGATAGTCGTCAACAACGCCATCGTGTTTGTCGACTATGTGAACATGATGAAGCGGGACGGGAAAACAACCTGGGAAGCAATACTTATTGCGGGACCAACTCGTTTGCGACCGATTTTCATGACCGCCCTTACTACCATACTAGGATTGATTCCTTTAACCCTAGGCTTTGGAGAAGGAATGGAGATCCAGCAGCCGATGGCAATCGTCATCGTATTCGGATTAAGCTTTGCGACCATCATTACATTAATATTGATACCAGTCGTTTATTATCTGTTTGATACGTTTAAGGAAAATAGAAGGCAGAAGAAGTTGGAAAAATTGGATGTATAACTAATCAGGGAGAGGATGAAGGATATGCTGAAAAAATGGAGTTTAGTTATAATGCTGCTTGTTTCAAGCTTTCTTTTCTATCCTCCCGCGATAGCGGAATCCCCTAAGCACATCACGTACATCGCCATAGGGGATTCATTGACTGCAGGTCTTGGCTCATCCGAAGAGAACCATTTACGCATTCACGGATTTGTACCTCAATTCACGAAATACTTGCGTGACGAACACAATGTCATAGTTGAAAATTATGGAATACCAGGCCTTTCTTCAACCGGATTGCTTGCACTACTGACTGCGGATGAAGCATTACAAAACCGTTTAAAAACAGCTGGAGTCATATCGGTTTCCATTGGAGGTAACGACTTTCTGCAGACCATCCGCTCTGTACCGGAGAGCGAGGATGAATCTGCACTCAACCTTCGCATGGAGATTCTGAAGAGGACCTATCAAGAAACCTACAAGCTGCTACGAGACCTTAATCCTGATGCAACCATTATTCTTTTAGGTCTGTATAATCCCTATCCTAAGGACCATGAACTTACTGAGCTTGGAGCAAAGTATGCCCCATTGTTTAACGGTTTTATTGAGGAGTATGCGGATGACGAAAAGACACTGGTGATTGACCCTTACGAAGCTTTCAATGGTAAAGCTTTGGAATGGACACATATCGCAAAAGAGGACATTCATCCAAATGATGAGGGATATGCCGAAATCACCCGATTAATGAAAGCTGCCTACGAAAACAGCCCGTAATAAAAAAGACTCCCCCCGGATTAGCATATCGCTGCCATTCCGGGGGAGTCTTTTTTATTAGAACAAGCTGCATCAGCTTACAGTTTCGACAATATATCCTCATTGCCCTCATCTTCATCGTAGGTTAATACCTTGTCCACCTTGTCATACGATTCACCATATAACTCTTTATCCTTATAGGTGTGAATCTGTTCATATGTAGCTTTCATTCCTTCATAGATGGCTTCTTCTCCGGCATCTGTCGGTGACCAATAAAGGATCTCCATAGGATTTACTTCATTGGTTGCAAGCGAACGACGTCTGTAACCGATGGAGGATGCATGTTCGAATCCTTCTCTTTTGTAAAAACGAAGTCGTTTTTCCGTATCCGTATCTTCATAGTCAACAGGCTCCACCTCTAAAATGATCGCCTTCCCTTTTTCTTTCAGCTTGTCCAGCAGTTTATGACCGAGTCCCATTCCTCTGGCATCTTTTGAAACAAACAGGTAATCGATAAAGATGAAGTTTTCGAGTTCCACATACATCAGCACATGGTGCTCCCCCTCATCTTTATGGTAGATGTCCCCTTTTTCTCTTAAAAGAAGCTCCATATGCTCTCTTGATTTCATTTCTTCTACTGGAAAATACTGATTCAATTTTTCATACCAATTCATTCTGTTGATTGACTCCCCTTTCGCTTTATCTCTATGTACATTTTAAGTATAACAGACTTGAACAGACCTCACTGTTAATATACCCTCTTCCTTTTCTCCTAAACATAGCCTACAATAGAACCATAGAGAATTTGTATACGATTACATACGACAAGGCTCATCTCTCATAGATCTTTACGAGATAATAGCCTACGACAAAGGGGATGTATGATATGATCGAATATTTCATTGATTTCACTATCGTAGCCATATTGGTTATTGGCATTACCGCTGTAATGGGAGTACTGACAAATGGTATCGGAGAAAAGCTTTTCGGCGGCAAGAAAGGCTCTGAAAGCTTTGACAAATCAGCAAGCATGCAAGCCGGCTGGAAAAGTGTCGGTGGGAAAAATAAATAATATAAAAAAGCTGCCATGTTGTTGGCAGCTTTTTTATATTTAGTCGTTAAGTGGTGTAAAATCAAGGCCTTCTGTGTAGGAGTTACCTGCATTCCAAATCAGGTATTCATCTATTCCGTTCTCGTTCAAAGCGCGAATCTGATCTTCCACTTCCTTAGGGCCATAAGGGATATAATTGCCCGCACCAAGCCAAGTAGCCGTGAAATCCTGGATCCAAGGTCTTGAAACCGGTCTGTTTTCCAGTTCATCCAGCTTGGCATTCTCAAGCTTTGCGTATTCTGCAATAAGCTTATAAGGTTCTGTATCAGGTTTTGCTATGCCAAAATAAGAAGTCCAGTGACTCGGATAGATCATCGATGAGATAACATCCACGTGCTCGGAAATTCTGCTGAAGTTCTGTCCAATACCAGGTGCTTCCGGCAAGGTTGCCGTATAACCGAAGATATCGACTGATACCTGAACATTGTAAGGCTCCAATCTTTCTCTCGCATATTCCACAAAATCCGTTACTGATTCAACTCTCTTTTGAACATTGTCCATGTCCATATCTTTGTATTCCCCATAACTGTACTCCAGGGAAGTGTCTCTCTTTTCAAAGCCTTCTGGGAAACGGACATAGTCAAACTGAATTTCTTGGAAGCCCATTTTTGCCGCTTCAATCGCTATATCAATATTGTAATCCCACACTTCTTTTAGGAAAGGATTTACGAATGCCTCTCCTCGCCCGTTCACCCAGACTTTTCCATTATCTTGAAACGATAAGTCCGGTCGCTCTTTCGCCAAAACGGAATCCTTGAAAACTACTATTCTACCAATTGGGTAAACTTCATTTTCCTCCAACGTTTCCATCATTTCTGCAGGATTCTTAATATATGGCTGAGCAATATCCATGAATGGGGAATCTTCTTCCTCCGGGATGTACGTTAAATAGCCATGATCATCCTTGATATCAATAACCATTGCGTTCAGGTCTGTTTTGTTCAGTAGATCTAGTAAACGCGGAAACCTTTCCCCTCCAGCGGAATGACCTGTTACATAGATACCTCTGACTGCGTCTGGGTATGTAAAAGTATAGCCTGAATCAAAAGCAAATCTCACCATGGAAACTGGCAGTTCACGCGTTTCCATTTGGACCTTCTTCGTAGCATGCTTGGCTACTTCCACTACTTCTTCATCTGCTTGTACAAGCGTCCCACTAAAAGCGAGTATTCCGACTGCAGCAACCAGACCACCGATCATTTTTTTCATCATTCCATTTCAAAATCCCTTCTCTTATGTGTTAGTTTTATTATACTGGAAATTCGTTGTGTTTTTACCTTTTTCAACAAATTACTTCAAAATAATCCTAGAGTACTAGAGTTAACCAGCGAAAAACCGCGTAGTCCTTTTTATTTTGGAATATCCATTGTTTGTGTCTTCTGTCTATCACCCTGAATGAAGGCCTCTGCCATTTGTTTTATACGTCACGGAAGTTTTCATCCACGTCATGAGGACCTCTTCTTCCCCATTTTCTCGTCACGGAGGTCTTCATCCACGCCATGAGAACCTCTCCTTCCCCATTTCCCCTTCACAGAGGTCTTCATCCACCTCATTAGGACCTCTCCTTCCCGATTTCCTAGTCACAGAGGTCTTCATCCACCTCATTAGGACCTCTCCTTCCCAATTTTTCATTCACGGAGGTCTTCATCCATGCCATGAGGACCTCTCCTTCCCCATTTTCTCGTCACAGAAGTCTTCATCCTTGAAGGCCTACTTCTTCTACCGCAAAATCCACAAAAAAACCGACCTCCACACAAGTATGGGGATCGGCTCACTAAATCCAAAGCAATTACTTCACGCTATATTCAACTTGATATCTTCTATACTCCGCTTCTGAACACAATACAAAGTGTCCAGGCTTCACTTCACGCAACTCGAGCTCTTCATCCTTGGCATAGCCATGCGATGCTGGATCGTATGCAAAACGCTTACGAGCACGCTCGGAATCCGGATCCGGTTGCGGAATCGCGGACAGCAAAGATTTTGTATAAGGATGGATCGGGTTATTGTACAGCTCGTCACTGTCGGCGAGTTCAACAATTTTCCCGAAATACATGACTCCGATGCGGTCAGAGATGTATTTTACCATCGAAAGGTCATGGGCAATGAACAAATAAGTCAGCCCTTTTTCCTTTTGAAGCTTTTTCATCAAGTTTACAACTTGGGCCTGAATGGACACGTCCAATGCAGAAATCGGCTCATCGGCAATGATGAAATCCGGTTCCACTGCCAGTGCACGGGCAATCCCGATACGTTGGCGCTGCCCACCACTAAATTCATGCGGATAGCGGTTTGCGTGTTCTTTGTTCAGACCAACGGTTTCAAGGAGCTCGTGCACGCGAGCGAGTCGGTCTTTCCTTGACTTTGCCAGTCCATGAATGTCGATGCCTTCTGCGATGCAGTCAGCAACGGTCATTCGTGGATTGAGAGACGCAGACGGATCCTGGAAAATCATCTGCATTTTGCGGTTGAATTTCAACAGTTCTTTTTTGGACTTTTTGCCATGAACATTTTCGCCTTCAAAAAAGACTTCTCCGTCTGTTGCATCATAAAGTCGAATGATAGTACGCCCTGTAGTAGACTTCCCACAACCCGACTCTCCAACAAGACCAAGTGTTTCACCACGATAGATATCGAAGTTTAAGCCATCCACCGCTTTTACCATATTTGGTTTGCCTTCGTTGAAATATTGCTTCAGGTTACGAATTTCCAATAACTTTTCATCCGTTGCCATTGTTTTCACCTTCCTTAACCATAACAGGCTTTTCGAAGTTTTGCGGCATTGCGCGACGACGCTTTTGTACAGCCAACGGAGGCTCTACAACCGGTGCGTCTTCATGTAACAGCCATGTTTTTGCAAAGTGAGTTTTGGATATCTGGAACATCGGAGGCTCCATTTCCAAGTCGATTTGCATTGCATATTCGTTACGTGGTGCAAATGCATCACCTTTTGGCGGATCGGATAAATCCGGTGGAGTACCAGGAATCGCATATAGTTCTAAAGCGTCTCCAAGTTCAAGGTCTGGCATAGAACTCAATAATCCCCATGTGTATGGGTGACGCGGATCGTAGAAAATTTCATCCACCGTACCAGTTTCTATAATCTGTCCACCGTACATGACAGCAACTCGGTCAGCGACATTTGCCACAACTCCAAGATCATGTGTGATGAAGATGATGGACGTATCGATCTTCTGCTGAAGGTCTTTCATCAGGTCAAGGATCTGTGCCTGAATCGTAACATCGAGTGCAGTAGTCGGTTCATCGGCAATCAATACTTTTGGGTTACAAGCAAGAGAAATCGCGATTACCACCCTTTGTCTCATACCACCTGAGAATTGGTGCGGATATTGTTTAAAGCGCTCTTCCGGCATTGGAATTCCCACAAGACGGAGCAAGTCAATAGCCTTTTCAGCAGCCGCGCTTTTGCTAAGCTTTTGGTGCTTGATAATCCCTTCCATGATTTGTTTACCAACAGTCATGGTTGGGTTCAAGGAAGTCATCGGATCCTGGAAGATCATCGCGATGTCTTTTCCGCGAATTGCCTGCATTTGTTTTTCAGTTAGCTTTGTAAGGTCCTTCCCATCAAATAGGATTTCCCCTTGTTTGATGTTGGAGTTGTTCTTTGGCAATAAACGCATTACGGTTTTTGTCGTAACAGACTTACCGGAACCAGACTCCCCTACGATTGCAAGAGTCTCTCCTTTTTTCAATTCAAAATCAACACCACGAATGGCCTTTACTTCGCCACCAAATGTATCAAAAGAAACATGTAAGTTTTTGACTTCAAGAATTTTTTCCACTGTCATTCACCTGCCTTTATAACTAGTCTTTCATCTTAGGATCTAATGCATCACGGAAACCGTCCGCTACAAGGTTGAATGCAATCATCAACAAACTGATGATAATTGCCGGGAATACCATGATGTGCGGGAAGATCTGCAAAGATTTAAATCCATCATCTATTAACGTACCTAGTGATGCCATCGGAGGCTTCAATCCTAGTCCAATGAAGCTTAAGAATGCCTCGAAGAAAATGGCACTTGGAATCGTGAACATCGTATTGATGATGACAACTCCGACAACATTTGGCAATAAATGTTTCGTTATAATTCGGTTGTTGGTCGAACCAAGTGTCTTAGAAGCGAGGACATATTCCTGGCTTTTGAGCTTGAGAACCTGTCCCCGGACGACCCTGGCCATTCCGACCCATCCGGTTATGGTCAAGGCAATGGTGATGGCAATTATCCCTGGTTCCAGCACGAGAATCATCAAGATTACAATTACCAAGTTAGGGATACCAACCAATACCTCGATGATACGTTGCATGATGTTATCAGTACGGCCTCCGTAGAATCCGGAAATTCCGCCGTAAGCAACACCGACGACCATATCAATGAATGCTGCGAGTAGTGCAATATATAGGGAAATTCGCGTACCTGTCCAAACACGTGTCCATAAGTCACGTCCTAGGCTGTCGGTACCAAACCAGTAATAATCAGTGACTCCACGTTGATCGTAAACGTCCACTCCATTTCGTGTACCATCCATGAAACCGAGTTTCTCGATTCCAGGAACCTTAGGAGGGAGATTTCCTTGTGCTACATTTTGGCTGTTAAAGCCATGGTCATTCATGAATGGACCAAAGATAGCAAGGAAAGCAATAACAATCAATACAATGGATCCAGCGATTGCCGCTTTATTTTTCTTAATGCGCAACCATGCTGTTTGCCAATAGGTTAAACTAGGTTTTGCAATTTTCTCACTTTTATTTGGGTCTTGCACCGCAGGTTGAAATAATTCCTTTGGCAGTTTATCAAAATTGTTGTTATTCATTATTTCTTACCTCCTGCCAAGCGAATACGCGGGTCGATAACTCCATAAAGAATATCAACTATAAGCACGATGACTATGAAAAGCGCTGCAAAGAACAATGTCGTTCCCATGATTACTGGATAGTCGTTTGTTGTAATAGAACGCACAAACTGCTCTCCAAGGCCAGGGATCGAGAAGATTTTCTCGATTACTAGTGTTCCTGTCATCAAGCTTACAGCCAACGGTCCAAGAACCGTCACTACTGGAATCAACGCATTTCTTAGTGCGTGTTTCACCGCGATATCATAGTTGGAAGCACCCTTTGCACGTGCCAAAGTAATATAGTCCGAACCCAGTACTTCTATCATTTCCGTACGCATAAAACGAGCGGCAATGGCAATTGGGAACATGGATAGTGCAATCGTTGGCAAAACGGTGTATTCCCATCCTGACCAGAATGCAACCGGAAACCATCCAAGCTTTACTCCGATCCAGTATTGTAATAAACCTGCGAAAACAAAGGAAGGAATGGATTTACCAAGTACAGCCATGATTGTAGAACCATAATCCACCCAGGTGTTCTGTCGCAATGCAGCAATAACCCCTAAGAATATTCCGATAATTGTACCAAAGAACATCGCCTGGAACCCTAATTGAGCAGACGGACCGATACGCTGCATAATCAAGCTGGTTACACTTCTGTTGTCATATTGAAAAGAGACACCTAGATCACCTTGCATAAGGCTGCCGATATACTTTGCATATTGAACAGGCAGAGGTTGATCAAGTCCATACTTAGCATTGAGAATCGCCTGTTGCGCTTCTGTCAATTTATCTTGCATGGCAAATGGAGAACCTGGCATCATTTTCATCAGGAAAAATGTTAATGAAGCAATTAAGAATAAGGTGATAAACATGTATAAGATACGTTGCAACAAATACTTTGTCATTTCTGCACCTCCTAAAAATAAAAAATAATGCGTCGAATTGTTTGTAATTTTCCCTAAAATCCGACAATTTCATTACAGGGAAAAAGAGAGTATATGTTTCAAATATACTCTCTTTCTCTATAATTTAAAAGAAATATTTTTATATCGATATAATATTATTTACCGCTGATGTAAGCCCATTTGTAACTGAAGTCAGGACCGAAATTGTGACGGTAAACGTTTTGTACGTAAGGCTTCCAAAGTCTTGTTGTACCACGTTGGTAGATCGGTGCAATCGCAGCGTCTTCTTCAAGTAAGATTCTTTCTGCTTCTTGCATCGCTTCAAAACGTTTAGCAGGATCGTTTGCATGCGTAGTCATTACGTCGTTCAATAGTTTGTCATACTCTTCGTTGGAGTAACCCATCTTGTTGTTCCCACCATCAGTGATCCAAAGGTTAGAGAAAGAGATCGCATCAAGGTAGTCAGGACCCCATCCAGCAAGTTGCATGTCATAGTCCATCGCCGCATCCAAGTCTAGACGTTGTGCGAATGGAACTTCTTTCAACTTGATTGATAAACCAGGAAGATTTTCTTGTAACTGGTTTTGAAGATATTCTTGCATAGTTTTTGCAGATTCAGTGTCTCCACCAAGAATTTCAATTGTAACTGCATCTGTGCCTAATGCTTCTAGACCCTTTTTCCAATGCTCTTGTGCTTTTTCAAGATCAAATTCGTTGAAGTTACCATTCTTTTCACGGAAGTCCTCACCTGTCTCTGGATGTTGAACGAATTCAACTGGTACAGAGTAATCTGCAGGGATAGAACCGTTATTTAATACGTAATCAGTCATGTCTTTTTTATTGAAGCCCATGGAGATAGCTTTACGGATGTCAACATTTGCTAGAGCTTCGTTTTTCGTTTGGTTAAATTTAAACCAGAAAATAGTTGGCTCCAAGTAAGAGATCAAATCTTCGTTGTCTTGATATTGTGTTACGAAGTCAGAAGTCAGACCAGGAGAGATATCAATCTGTTGTGCAGTGTATAAGTTAACACCAGTAGAAACTTCTTTTACAACTTTTACATTGATTTCATCAAGCTTTACTGTATCAGCATCCCAATAGTCTGCATTCTTCTTCATCGTCCAGCCTACTTCATGCTCCCAGCTGTCTAATGTGAATGGACCATTGTAGATTAAAGTGTCTGCCTCGAGTGCATATTTGTCACCTTGTTCTTCTAAAAACTTTTGGTTTTGAGGGAAGAACGTCGGGAATGTCATTAAAGATTCAAAGTAAGCAACAGGTTGCTCAAGAGTTACCTCAAGTGTGTAATCATCAAGTGCTTTTACGCCAAGTTCTTCAAGAGGTAGTTCCCCTTCAGAAACTTGTGTAGCATTTTTGATTTTACCATTCATCATATACGGACCATACTCAGAACCTGAGTTAGGGTCAACCGCACGCTGCCAAGCAAAAACAAAATCGTTTGCAGTTACAGACTCACCATTAGACCAAACGGAATCTTCACGTAGAGTGAAAGTATAAGTAAGTCCGTCTTCAGATACTTCATGACTTTTCGCAACACCTTCTACTACTTCGTCATTTTCTCCAAGTCTGTATAGACCTTCAAAAACATTGTTCATAACGTTAAATGCTACTGCATCTGTACCTTGTACAGAATCCATTGTAGGAATTTCTGCAGAATCTACTACGTTAAGTACTTGTGGACCTGTTGGTTCTCCCTCACCTGCTGGAAGCTCGTCCCCTTGTCCGCTATTATTTTGCGCTCCTTGATTTCCGCCACCACATGCAGCTAGAAATGCACTAAGTACAAGTGTAAGCGCTAAAAGAAGTAAATATTTTGACTTTTTCATTTACTTAACCCCCTAGAATAATATGTCGAATTTTGTTTGTTTCGAGGTAACGAGTTTTATTATACAAGTTTTCTAAACATTGTGCATTCATAAATTTAACGTCAATTTTACAAGATACTGATATTTCAAGAAAATTCATTACAAAAATAGTTCTAAATACCTATAAATCATTTGGGTTTTTAGCTCTGTATATTACAGTTTATTTACAAACATTACAATAATTTGTCATATTCATTTTGCGAGTAATTACCTTTATAGTTTCTTTATATTTGTCTTATTCTATTCATTTCATTACAATACATTTTAGAGTCTTTTTTTTTTGAGGAGGAACTATGAACATTTCTATTAGAACAACACTAATATTCTTCTTCGCCCTTTTGGGGGCTACACTGATTACGAGCTACTTATATTATGGATCCGTAACTCTTCTAACTTTTATTAATACATCTTTCACCTATTCAAGCATTCTGGTTTTCCTGTCATTGCTGACACTCGTCACTAAAAGAGGATTTTTCGATGGAATTACCTACAGTTTCCGAAGAATTTTTGCATCTAGTCAGCCTGATAAACAATTGGAAAATGACATTAGAAACGAAATGCGTCCACCATCGGAGTTATTGCATCCTCTTTCTATCCAGCCGATGCTAATCGCTTCTCTCTTGTTATTTCTTTGCATGATGGCTTCCCTTTTTATCTATTACAACAGTTGATTTTATCCATTAATTTGGCTATAATAGGAGAATATTTAGTAAATAAGAGCAATGATGAAGAGTAGTACTAAACTGTTTAGTTTTTAGAGAGTTTGTGGATGGTGGGAACAAACAACTAGCGTTTAGGAATGGACTTCTGAGCTTCATGGCTGAACAAAATCAGTAGGTCATGACGTATCCTTACGTTACAAGGTTAAGTGATTTCAGCATTTTTTTGTATGAAATAATAAGGGTGGTACCACGGTCCATTCGTCCCTTTTCCAGGGATGAATGGGCCTTTTTGTATTGTCATCAAACGTAATTTCATACTTGCTTAAATCCCACCTGGTAGTTTGGAGTGCAAGGTGTGAGACTCCTTAGCGAGATAGCGGTAGCTTGAGACCCCGCAACGAAGTGAGGAGGCTCAAGCACCGCCCCTAGGAAAGCGAACACCTGGAACGGAAAACAACCAGGAGGTTTTCCAAACACAAAAAAACAAAAGAGGAGAACAAAAATGAAAACTATTTTCTCAGGAATTCAACCAAGTGGAAATGTTACCCTTGGAAACTACATCGGTGCAATGAAGCAGTTTGTCGAACTGCAAAACGACTATAACAGCTACTTCTGTATTGTCGATCAACACGCCATCACCGTTCAACAAGATCCACAGGAGCTTCGCAAAAACATCCGCAAGCTAGCTGCTTTATACTTAGCTATCGGACTCGACCCAGAAAAGGCAACACTTTTCATACAATCAGAAGTACCAGCGCACGCCCAACTGGGATGGATGATGCAATGTGTCGCTTATATCGGTGAATTGGAAAGAATGACACAATTCAAAGATAAATCTACAGGCAAGGAAGCTGTAACTGCAGGGCTATTGACTTACCCTCCATTGATGGCAGCTGATATCCTTCTCTATAATACTGATGTTGTCCCTGTTGGCGAAGACCAAAAGCAACATTTAGAATTGACAAGGGATTTGGCTGAACGATTCAACAAGAAATACCGTGACGTCTTGACTGTTCCAGAAGTCAAAATTGCCAAAGTCGGAGCAAGAATCATGTCACTTACTGAGCCCACAAAGAAAATGAGCAAATCAGATCCAAATTTGAAGTCTTTTATCTCTTTATTGGATACACCAAAACAACTAGAAAAGAAAATTAAAAGTGCGGTTACAGATTCTGAAGGAATCGTTCGTTACGATAAGGAAAATAAGCCTGGAGTTTCGAATCTACTTTCCATCTACTCTATTTTGGCTAATAAAACCATTGAAGAATTGGAAGTACAATATGAAGGAAAAGGGTATGGCGATTTTAAAGGCGATCTCGCCCAAGTGGTTGTTGAAGCCCTTGAACCAATCCAAACAAAATATAATGACTTAATTGAATCAGAAAAACTGGATGCTATTTTAGACGAAGGTGCTGAACGCGCAAATCGTGTAGCCATGAAAACTTTGAAAAAGATCGAAAATGCAATGGGATTAGGCCGCAAACGCCGATAATCCCAAAGAAAAAAGCTGTCAGAGCAAACCTCTGACAGCTTTTTCTTTCCTCGGAAATATTCGACAATTAATTTACCTTTGGGTGCTGCTCCAACTCCCACAGCTTTTCAAAAAACGGCTGACCTTTTACCAAATGCTCACAAAAAGTCTGATGTTTTTCAGACCAACCTTCCCTTGTCTCCTCAAGTAACTGGGACCATACTTCTTCAAAACTCATCGTCTGAATTTCCCTGTAATGGATTGGATTCCATTCTGTGTACCAATACCTTACTTCCGCTACATTGCATGTTAATCTTAATTGATCCATAGCCATGAAGAGAAGCTGCTTCAATTGTCTTTCTTTTCGCGTCAAACCGTGCATAATTTCTGGTGATGGGGATAATATATGATAATCTTTTTGCGATTTGCCGGATGGTGAAAAAGTATATTTTTCACAGTCATGATTTTCCACCATGTCATACACCAAATGCTCTTGCCTTGGAATAAGTCGGCTTTTACGTATTGGGATATTGTAACCAATGGTGTCCACAGCCAGGATACCTTGTCCATCTGTTACGACAAAACAGTAATCCAATTGGATGCGCTCATGATTTTTACGAATATAGCTTTTTTGAAATATGTCTTCCAGCAAAGATGAAGGCAGCTCTTGGAGGTCGTTTTCAATATAGTTGAACAGGACTGAATCCACTTTCAAAAGCGGGACTTGATCTAATAACTCCACGCTATCGTCTTTTCTCCACTCATGAAAATGACAAACATTATAACCGTTTTCTTCTCCTTCAAACCAATTTACCCACACGTCATGAAGATATAACATATCGTAACCCCTCACTTCACATCTACTCTTTTATTTATCCAACAGTATGAACAGTGAAGTGCAAAAATATTCCATTAAAACCAATAAATTTTCCTAATGACTACTCTTCGTCTCGAAAAGTCGGTTCTCGGTTCCCAGATAGATAGATGCTGCAGGCAACAAGTAGCATTCCTATCGGTAAAAGGTAAAACTCAGGTCTTGTGATTAAAAATGTTACAAATTCTATGATACTCAGTCCTGTTGCCAAAAGATTCAAGTAGGCAATCGTACTGATCCCTCCGGCAACCGAGATTCCAAACCCGGATAAAAAAAGAAATCCTCTAATCATCAGCCATCACTCACAAAATAATTCCAGATTATACGCATAATATTTTCTCCTTGTCCATTCTATTACTATTACTTTATGACTTGTCTTGGAAATAATGACAAGTTGTATGAAAAATGGGCAAAAAGAAAAGCCGAGATCGGCTCTCAGCTTTTCTAGTCAAGTGTTTTCGGATCTAGTGCGTCACGCAATCCGTCTCCAACGAAGTTGAAACTCAACACTGTAAATAATATCATCAATCCAGGAAATAATGGGTACCACCAATGTTTTAACATGATAGTGAAGTTCTGTGCATCTTGAAGCATGTTCCCCCAACTTGGTGTTGGTGGTTGAATACCTAATCCTAAGTAACTTAATGCGGATTCCGCTAAGATTACTCCCCCTACACCTAATGTCGCAGATACAATGATTGGACCCATTGCATTTGGAAGAATATGAGAGAAAATAATAGTATGGCTTCTTGTTCCAATTGTTTTGGAAGCAAGAACGAATTCACGTGTACGAAGAGATAAGAACTCTCCACGTACAAGACGTGCAGTGAACGTCCAGCCAGTCAAAGCAAAAATCAAGATAAGCTTGTCCACACCAGGTTGGAAGATGGTAACCAATGTGATAAGCAAGAAGATGGTCGGAATCGAAATAATGACGTCCACAATACGCATTAGGATTGCATCAATCTTTCCTCCAAAATACCCTGCAACTGCTCCGATAACCGTACCAATTGTAATGGAACCTGCTACAGAAGCAAATCCAACTAAAAGTGATATTCTTGCTCCGTAAAGAATACGAGAAAATACGTCACGACCAAATCGGTCTGTTCCAAGCCAATGCTCTCCACCTGGAGATTGCAATTTGTTTAGTAAGCTTTGCTTTTGTGGTTCGAATTGTGTAATCCATGGTGCCAGGATAGCTAAAGTGATGATGATGAAAAGCATCACAGCCCCTATTACTGCTAATTTGTTCTTCATGAATTTATTTATCGTTATCTTTGTTAATGTGTCAGGCTTTTTCTTGATATTGGGGTTTAACGACTGGTTATTTGGTTGAGTTGATGGTTGAGTTTGCATCGATGTTCCCCCTTCTAGTACTCAATTCTCGGGTCAAAAATTGCATATAGAATATCGGCAATCAAGTTTCCGATAACTACAAAGACCGCTGAGATAACTGTTAGTGCCATGATAACTGGATAGTCACGCTGGAATGCGGATTCAAAGAACAACAATCCAATACCTGGCCAAGCAAAAATTCTTTCAACAATAACCGATCCCCCAATGAAACCGGGTAGCATTAAACCAAAGATCGTGATAACAGGTATTAACCCATTACGCAAACCATGCTTATATGTTACTTTGTTCTCTTTTAATCCTTTTGCTCTTGCAGTACGCATGTAGTCCTGTTTTAAAACTTCCAGCATACTAGAACGGGTATACCTTGTTAGTCCTGCCATATCTGCTGTTGCCAATACAAAGGCAGGCAATATTAAATGGTGAATCCGATCAAGAATACTGAAATCCGCATTCAAGGTTGCCACCCCTCCTGTCGGTAACCATTGCAGCTGTACCGCAAATACCATGATCAACACCAGACCAATCCAGAAGTTTGGCGTTGCAAGACCAAGGAAGGAAGTGATAGTAACCGTATAATCGGTCAAACTGTATTGTTTCCTGGCCGATATGACTCCAAATGGTATGGCGACAATAACTGCCAGAATGGTGGAAACTATCATTAATAATAAGGTATTAGGCAAACGGTTTATGATCATTTCACTTACCGGTACGCCACGGCGGATCAAGGATTCACCGAAATCGCCTTTTGCCATGTTGCTGACCCATCTGTAATACTGAATGTGAACTGGATCATTTAATCCATAACGTTCTTCGAATTTTTTCATTGCCTCTTTACTAATATTCGGATCCATCATTAGGGAAGTAGGACCACCTGGTGCCATTTGGATAATGGCAAAGGATAATACTGTAATACCGAATAATAGGGGAATCGCCATTAAACAACGGCGGATGATATATGAGATCATAGCAGATTCTCCTTTTCTGTCTTTACTTTAGGAAGGTAGAAGTAAACGTGAATTTTTATTTTAATACTGTACATTTTGCGACGTTGCACAGTAAAGTGTTCAACTTTAGCGAAAGAAAGACATGTCCAGGACATAAGCATTCTTTCTGTTCCAGAGAAAAAAGTGTCAATGGAATTCAATTCAGTAAAAAAGAAGGAAGGGGAAAGTCCCCTCCCCTCTTCTTTTACCTTTTTACGGGGGTTAAATTAGTTACTTTCGTTTAACCACCATTTGTGGATGTTGTAGTGTTCCGCTCTTGCATGGAACTCAAAGCCTTCTAGGTTAGTAGGCATTGCACGGTGTGCATTTGGATAGTACAAGAAAGTATATGGTTGCTCTTCAGCAATGATTCTGTTGATTTCTTGGATCTTAGCAGCACGCTCGTCTTGATCCATAGTTAGGTTAGCTTCATCCATTAAAGCATCTGCTTCAGGGTTAGACCAACCAACGAAGTTCAAGCCTTCTTCGATTTCTTTAGAGTGGAAGATTCCACTTGGATCTGGATCTGTAGATAGAGCCCATCCTAAGATGATTGCATCGAAGTTCCATGCTGGAGGATCGATGTCAGCCAAGAATGCAGACCATTCCATGATTTCTGGAGTAACTTTGATTCCAAGCTCAGCGAACTGCTCTTGAACTACTACAGCGATATCTTCACGAACTTTGTTTCCTTGGTTCGTTTTTAAAGTGAATTCGAATTTTTGTCCGTCTTTTTCAAGCGTACCGTCAGCACCTGGAGTCCATCCAGCTTCTTCAAGCATTGCTTTTGCTTTTTCTACATCGTACTCAAAACGTGGAACATCTTCGTCATAAGCCCAGCTAAGTGGAGACTCAGGAACATCTGCAACTTCACCGTCTCCGTCCATTACAGACTCAACGATTAGTTCACGATCAAGAGCGTGAGTTAAAGCTTGACGTACAGTTTTGTCTTCAAATAATGGGTTACGTAGGTTGTATCCTAGGTATGTGTAAGATAATGCTAAACCAGACTCGATTTTTAATTGTCCATTAGCTTCCCACTCTTGAACTGTTGCAATGTCAGAAGCAGGTACAGTGTAGTAATGTACATCTCCAGCAGCTAATGCAGTCATTAGAGCATCAGCATCAGGAATAATGCGGTAAGTTAAAGAATCTAAGTATGGACGGCCATCCCAATAGTCATCGTTCGCAACTACGCGTACATATTGACCATCTTCCCATTTGTCAAACTTAAATGGACCAGCACCAATTGGGTTTTTCGTGTTGAACTCAGTGTACTCACCAAGGTCAGCGATTGCCACTTCACCTAAGATATGCTCAGGAAGGATAGGGTAACCTAATGCGATGTGGATTGTTGGATCTACAGCATTAAGAGTTACTTGTACAGTTAGGTCATCAATTTTTTCGATTTTTTCGATTTTCTCGAAGTAACCAGCACGAGGACCATCATAGTCATCGCTTAAAGGAATGCTTAGTGTGAAGACAACGTCATCAGCATCTAAAGTTTCACCATCGTGGAACTTGATTCCTTCTTTGATTTTCAAAGTGTGAACTAGGTCATCATCAGAGATATCCCAGCTCTCAGCCATGTTTAATTGTGTTTCGAAAGCAGTATCACTAGTTAATAATCCGTCAAAAATGAAACCTTCAATTGCAGAACTTGCAGTATCTGCAGAGTAAAGCGGGTTAAACATTGTCGGGCTACCAGTAGATCCTAATACTAGGTCTCCACCTTGAACTGGCTCACCAGTTGTAGCATCTTCTTCTTCATCTTCTTCACCGTTGTTACCAGTGTTTGTTGCGTTAGTGTCGTTGTTATTGTTGTTGGTAGGCTCTGTAGTAGTTGATCCGCTACAAGCAGCTAGGAACAAAGACAGAACCAACGTTAAAACGATAAGTAGTAATGATTTTTGTTTCACGTTTACTCCCCCTAAAATTTTTTAATGTTCTGAAAATGAAAGGTAAAGAAAGTTGACTTTTGGATTATCTCCCCCTTTCAAAGGGTATATATTTTATGTACTTGCCACCTATTCGTATAGGTGACAAGCAACAAAATGATCTGGTTTAACCTCTTTGAACTGCGGAATAATCTGCTTGCAGACATCCATTGCTGCAGGGCATCTTGTATGGAACACGCACCCTGTCGGCGGATTTGCCGGACTTGGCAATTCACCTTTCAATACGATACGTTCCCTCTTCACTTGCCCTTTACGTCGAGTAGATGGCACAGCAGAAAGCAATGCCTGTGTATATGGGTGTAATGGCTCGTCATAAAGATCCTTCTTCGTAGCAAGCTCCATCATTCGCCCTAAATACATAACGCCTACTCTATCACTGATATGACGTACTACACTCAAATCATGGGAGATGAAGATATAGGATAATCCCATTTCACGTTGCAGGTCCTGCATCAGGTTGATGATTTGTGCTTGGATGGATACGTCCAATGCTGATACAGCTTCATCGGCGATGATCATTTCAGGATTAAGCGCCAATGCCCTTGCAATACCGATACGCTGACGTTGACCGCCAGAGAATTCATGTGGGTAACGATTGATGAAACTTGGATCCAATCCAACCTTTGCAAGAAGCTCCTGCACCTTTTCTTCACGTTCTTTCTTTGTGAACATGTTATGGGTGTTATAAGGTTCTTTTAGGATGGATCTTAACGTTTTTCTTGGGTTGAGAGTTGCAAATGGGTCCTGGAAAACCATTTGAATGTCTTTTCGGACAGTCTTTCTTAGTTCCCCTTCGCTCATTGTCGCAATATCTCTTCCCTTGAAGATGATGTTTCCTTCTGTTGGCTCATATAATCGGATAATTGTACGGCCTGTTGTTGACTTTCCACACCCAGACTCTCCTACAAGGCCAAGTGTTTCACCTTTTTTAATGTAGAAGTTTAGGTCATCTACAGCTTTTACATCTCCCACATGCCTTTGAAGCAAACCGGCTTTGATGGGGAAATATTTTTTTAAGCCTCTAACTTCAAGAATATTATCAGGGCTTGTTTCTATAATTGATTTTTCTGTCTTAATCTCAGTTGCTGTCATTATTTCGCCTCCTCGCCTTCGTATAAGAAGCATCGAACGGAGCGGCTCCCGCCTTGTTTGATCAATTGAGGAATCTCACTATGGCAACGGTCGAATGCTTTCGGACAGCGCGGTGCAAATCGGCAGCCCTGTGGTAGGTTGGTAGGAGGCGGTACGTTTCCTTCTATTGATTGGAGACGTGTAATATCTCCATCAATGTCTGGAATAGAGCCCATTAAACCAACAGTATAAGGATGCAAAGGTTCTTCAAATAGATCGTCTACAGATGCCTCTTCCACCACTTGGCCACAGTACATAACTACTACTCTATCAGCAACTTCAGATACCACCCCTAAGTCATGTGTGATCAATAGGATCGAAGTATCAAATTTATGGCTTAAGTCTTTCATCAAATCCAATATTTGTGCTTGGATGGTAACATCCAATGCAGTGGTAGGCTCATCTGCGATCAGAAGCTTCGGATTACAGCTCATTGCCATCGCAATCATTACCCTTTGTCTCATACCGCCTGATAGACGGTGAGGATAGTCATTTACGATTTCCGCTGCTCTTGAGAATCCTACAACCTCTAGCATTTCAATTGCTTTTTTAATCGCTGCTGTCTTGGTCATTTTTTGGTGTAAGATAAGCACTTCTGTAATCTGTTCACCAATTGTCAAAACCGGGTTCAAAGATGTCATCGGCTCCTGGAAAATCATTGATATATCATTTCCGCGAACTTTACATAATTGGTTTTCCGACAGTTTCACAAGATCCTGTCCGTCAAATAGGATTTCTCCATCCACGATCTTCCCGCCTGGGCTAGGTACAAGCCCCATAATGGATAGGGAAGTAATAGATTTACCAGATCCTGATTCTCCAACAAGTGCTACGGTTTCTCCTTTTTTAATGGAGATGTCTACACCATCTACAGCTGGAATAGCTTGCTTTTTTCTAAAAAAGTGAGTCTTCAGGTTTCTCACTTCTAATAAAGCTGACATTTAGCCTTCACCATCCTTTTTTCTTTCGATGCATGGTCTGTATGATGTCTAAAAATGTAATTTAAAGATTGAAAAAATTTAACTTAATCTTAACCTTTATATTACAAATTTATATAACTACTAGCTATTAATCTATTGAAAGATTGCATTTATAGATTTTCCATGCTGATTATTACGAAACTTTCTGTCTCTTTACCCGAAATTTACTTTAAAAACTAAATTATCGGAAAATAATTATCGTCTGTTTGTATATTATTACAATTCCGTTATAAGTTCAAGCTTATTTTGAAAATAAACTAAATATTTTTTTTATTAAAACTTGCAACAATCTTCTACAAAAACTGATTATATACAAAAAAAAACAAAAAAACTAGCTTTTTTTGCTAGATTTTTTGTTTTTTGTAATTTTTCTCCTATTCCTCAAAGAATTATTCGGCTAATAGTTTTGTAATCTCTGTCAGGCTTTTTGACATCAGTAAGCGATAGCTTAATTTTTCTGTTTTTAATATTTTTTGAATTAGATGATAACCAACACAATATCCAAGCATTTTTGGATAAAATCCCTTCCCATAGAGAAGCTTCAAGTGATCTCGTTCACTTTTCTTCACATCTTTATTTGGTATGATGTACTTTTTCAGAAAGGCTTCCAGCTCCTTCTCGGTATAATACGAGGTCCAACTTGACGTGTATTCCTCTCCCAGCAAATTCTTCACGGCGCTTTCCGCAAGTCCCTCTATCAGGACAGAATCCAGGAGGGTGTACTGATCATCTGTTCTTTGATTTTTCGCCAGTACGCAAATATGGTTATACTCATGTGTTAATAACGCTTTTAATTCATTTATTTCAATGTCTTCTGGGAGAAATAAGAACAGCTTATCTTTAAAAGCCACTCCCGCTTTCCCTTTGAAATCTCTTTTTATTTGGCTGTTGTGTTTGTCTGAAGGAAAAATAAAGATTGGAATGTCTGGTCCGTTCCACAGCTTCTTTAATCGCTTCCATTCTGTCATCACAATATTCCAGCAATCCAACGTCTTAAGTTTTTCCACTGTCCCCTTGCCATCTCTTACAGGCCGGTACATTCCATGCATAATGAGGTAATCGTATAGTTCTGCTGCAGTGACGTCCTCGAAATATTTCAACAGCTTTTTGGAAATATTCAATGGCTGATGATAGTCCTCCTCCAACCATCTATCCGTATGAATAATACTCATGTTCTACAGCCCTTTTCTTTGCTTTTTGATGTTATTGTATGATGAGGAAGAGGGATTGGTGAGATGGAAAGGTGGCGGAGGGATGAAGACCTCTTCGACCAATTTTTTCATGACAAAAGGTCTTCATACGCGTGATGAAGACCTTTCCGACCAATTTTTTCACGCCAAGCGGTCTTCATACGCCTGATGAAGACCTTTCTGACTAATTTTTTCACTTCCGGAGGTCTTCATACCCCAGATATACCCATACTAAAACAAAAAAGCAGCAGGGATAGTAAATCATTCCCTACTGCTTGATACGCTTACTCGTATTTTTTAAACACTATTGTTGCATTGTGACCGCCAAAGCCAAGTGAGTTGCTCATTGCAGCTCTGACCTCTTTATGGCGTGCTTCGTTTGGTACGTAATCAAGATCACATTCCGGGTCTGGTGTGTCCAGATTGATGGTTGGAGGAATGACGGCATTTTCAATAGCCTTAATGGTAAAGATGGCCTCCACTCCGCCTGCTGCTCCCAACAAATGACCTGTCATCGATTTTGTGGAGCTGATCGCAACGTCTTTCGCGTGTGCCCCTAATACTTCCTTGATAGCTATTGTTTCAAATTTGTCATTATATTCGGTGCTTGTACCGTGTGCATTGATGTAATCAATATCCTCAGGTTGAAGGTCGGCATCTTGTATAGCCATTCTCATGGCCCGTACACCGCCTTCTCCACCTGGTGCCGGTGCTGTAATGTGATGTGCATCCCCTGTAGCGCCATATCCGACGATTTCCGCGTAGATGCGAGCACCACGTGCCAAAGCATGATCCAGGTCTTCCAATACGACTATCCCGGCGCCTTCGCCCATGACAAAGCCATCCCGATTAGCATCAAAAGGTCTGCTTGCCGTTTGTGGATCCGGGTTTAATGATAATGCTTTTGCTGAACTGAATCCTGCAAAAGACATTTCCGTTAGAGGGGCTTCCGTTCCTCCAGAAATCATTACATCGGCATCGCCGCGCTGAATAACTTTGAATGCATCCCCGATAGAGTTTGTTCCTGTGGCACATGCCGTAACCGTACAGGAGTTAACCCCTTTTGCTCCCAAGGCGATACTAATTTGCCCTGTTGCCATATCAGGTATCATCATCGGTACGAAAAAAGGGCTTACTCGACGTGCGCCTTTTTCCAAAAAGGTCTTATATTGCTGTTCAAATGTTTCCATTCCGCCAATCCCGGAACCTACCCATACCCCTACTCTAGGAGCGATTTCTTCCGTGATCTCAAGGTTTGCATCCTTAACAGCCATAAGTGAAGCTGCGATTGCGTATTGTGTAAAGCGGTCCATTCTTCTCGCTTCTTTTTTATCCATAAAATCTTCCGCATTAAAGTTTGTGATTTCAGCAGCCACTTTCGCCGGGAATTTTTCGCTGTCCACTCTTGTCAGTGGGCCTACTCCTGAAACTCCCTTTATGGCATTTTCCCATGCCTCATTTACATTTAATCCAATAGGAGTCACTGCTCCAAGTCCTGTTACTACTACTCTTCTTTTAGGCATTTGCATGATTTCCTGCTCCTTCCACCGTTGTATCCGAATTAATATTTATTATTATCTTCCCCATCTGATGGCAATTGCTCCCCATGTCAATCCTCCACCAAATCCTACCATAACTATTAAATCATCGTCATTTATTTTTCCATTTTCCAATTCTTCTACGATGGAAATGGGTATGGATGCTGCCGATGTGTTTCCATATTTCTGGACAGTCATGGACATTTTCTCCAGAGGCAGGCCAAGCCTTTCCCTGGCAGCTTCCATGATCCGAATATTAGCTTGATGCGGGATAAGAAAGTCTACGTCCTCTTTTGACAGACCGGCTTTCTCCAATACATTTACTGCAGATTCGCCCATTTGGCGGACAGCAAACTTGAACACTTCCCGACCATTCATCACAATGGTTTCATCTTGATATAAATGCTTTGCCCCTGTTCCGTCTGCACCGAGTTCGAAAGATAATATCCCTCTTCCCTCTGATACTGGACCGACAATTGTTGCGCCAGCTCCGTCACCGAACAAAACAGCCGTGTTGCGATCTTCCCAGTCTGTTATCTTGGAAAGCTTCTCCACACCTACCACAAGCACATGTTTATATGTTCCTGCTTCCACAAATTGCTTCGCTGTGATAATTCCATACATGAATCCTGCGCAGGCTGCACTCATATCAAAGGCACATGCCTTCTTCGCTCCAAGGCGTTCCTGTATCATGCAAGCAACACTTGGAAAGGGATTGTCCGGCGTTACCGTTGCGACAATAATCATATCTAGTTCTTCTGCTGTGATACCAGCATCCTCTAGGGCTTTTTCTGCTGCAAAATATGCCATGTGGGAAGTATCTACATCCTCACTGGCAATTCTTCTTTCTTCTATGCCGGTTCTTGTTCTGATCCATTCGTCTGTCGTATCGACCATTTGTTCCAGCTCTGCATTGGTTAGTATTTTTTCAGGTACATATCTCCCGATTCCTAGTATCCCTGCATTCATAGATATAACACCTATCTCTCTTTTGGACTTTTTATAAAAAAAAGATTTTTATTATCAATTATTATGACTTGGTACTAATTTTAACTTATTCATTGGATTTTGACAATATATAAATGCCTATTTTACAAGGAGTACCTTAATCTGGACCAAAGCCCATCCCATTTCTAGCAGCCCGCATAGTATAGTTTCAAAGGGGATAAATGTTGACTTGGTGAGGTGATAATCATGAGTGAAGAACAACACAAATCTGAGAGGGAAATAGAAGTGGACCCTTTTACCAGAATGATGTTTGGCGGGCCGCCCAGAAGAGAGATTACGGAAGTAAAGGCAGATAATAATTCGGATAAAGGGAACGAAGAATATTTCGCGCTTATGGAACAGGTGGACTCCATTATGGACTCCGTAAACAAGTTAAAGCCGATGTTGAAAGAGTTTTCCCCGCTTTTGGATTATTTCAAGAAATAAATTCTTCAAAAAGAGACTGTCCAGAATGGTAACAACCTTCTGACAGTCTCTTTTTCCCTTTAATCCATATCTAGCGCGTTCTGTTTGCCCAATTCGTATGCTTCATCCATCACTTTGGTCAATAAAGAGACCAGGGGCTGAATGTGTTGCGGCTCAAGTTCAAGCCCTGTTTCATCCAACATTTGTTGTGCTTCTGGTAAGTATTTCATGGCTATAGCCATATACTGCATCGTTCTATCTTGTTCCATTAGATAACCTACTTTCTATTTTTCATTGGGTAATAAACCGGTATTTTTGTATTCTTCAATTTGACCATAAATGCTTTCTTGGTATTCTTTGCTTACCAATGAGCTGAATTTACCTAGCGAAATGACATCATCCTTGAAATCAAAATATAGATTTCCTGAATCCAAATTCCCTGCAAAATAACGGCTTGCCACCAGTTCATACAGAGCCGGAACATGCTGCACAGTGCTCGTAATGACCGTATTCTCTCCAAGGTCGGACTGATCGGAGACAAACCCCACAGCATAAAGTCCCTTCTCCTTCAAACTATTAATGACCGGAACATTAAATCCGTCTCCCGCAGGATAGACGACATCCACTTCTTGCTGAAGCATATTATCCAGTATGGCCAATGCCTTCTCAGGATCATCCCAATCTTGGGTATAATCTATCAAAACTCTTGCATCGGGGTTCTCGTGAAGTACGCCTTCAAAGAAGCCGTCCACTTCAGGCTGCCATTCAAAGGCAGCAATAATCCCGATAGTATTGGTTTCAGACATATGACCTGCTACCATTCCTCCGAAAAAGCCCATTGCATTCGCTTCAAAATTAAGGCTTGTGATATTGTCACCTTGAACTTCGGAATTAAAACAAACGAAATGAATATCCGGATACTCTGAAGAGATAGAGTTAAATGTTTGAGCATATTCACTGCCATGACCAAAAATTAAGGTAACCCCATCTTTATGGAATTCTTCCACCGCTTTTTTAATAGTTGAATCAGTATGTATTCCCTCTTTGTAATATACATCAAGGTCGTATTCGGTCTGTATGCGCAAAAGGCCCTTATATCCCTTAGTACCCCAAACCTGATCACTCACCGTATCAGGAACCAATAACCCAACCTTTTGATCGCCGCTGTCAGGAGTAGTTTGTCCACATGCAGATAATAGAAGCATTAATAGTATAATTGCCATTATTGTTTTTTTCATGTATGTACCACCCCCTAGTGCCCAAAGGAATATCCCTCTATTTCCTAATCTCCATTTTATATTGTACATGCTTTGAAGAGAAAGGAAAAGTTAATATTCTGTAAAAACACTGTGGAAACGAGGGGGACTCTCTATTGTCACCTAATCAAGTTTTAGTTTTTGCCGCATCTGCTCTCTCTGTGCTTGAAGACTTTCTTTCATCGTCAAGTTTTGTTGCACCTTATATATTGTCTCCTTCTCGCCTCCACCATCTTTCTCGGTATCCGCCAATATGGTAAGGTTCAACTCCTCGATTAACTCTTTCAGTGCATTTGGATTTTCGTTGATGAGATGAACTTCCTTCTCTCCCCCTTCATCTGTAGAGATATCGTATATGGCTTTTGCAACGTCCTCTACATATAATACATCCTTATCATTAATAGCTATTGGTTGACGTTCTTTTTCATCCATCTCTTCCTGAAGCCTTTTATGCACAGCCTCCTCTTCTCCCTGCCATGGACCGAATACCATCGGCAAGTAAAGAGATATACATGTTTTGTTCATTGTATCCTGCAGTTTCTGTTTTATCAATTGTTTAAATTGATCATTTTTTCTCTGGTTGTTATAGGAAGATATGAAAACAAGTTTCTTGGCTTTTTCTGCAAAGGATTGATATGCCGCTTGTTTGGATTGGTCTAAACAATTCATGTTATCTATGAAATAAAAGGCAACATCGACACTTCTCTCCGAAGGCTGATCAAGCTGGAGATGAAAAAAAGCATTTCGTCCTATTCCCATCAGCATCTCATGGGCTCTCTCGTCCATCTTCTCCGACGATTCAAACCCTGTTACTTCCACTTCATGATTCATTAGCTCTTGACAAAGGGCAAACCCCACTTGTGTTGTGGCACCGACAACCACTGCATTTTTCATCACTTCCACTCCACTCTTCATCATTGATATTGTATCCTTATGCATGGAAACATAATAATAGTCCCTATTCCATGAGAGATGAAATGGGACTTTTCACAATTTCTGTTCATATTTTTTAAAGAACTGACATATGGATGGACCGTATGAATACCGCTTCTCCACGAGGTGATACGTAACTGCTATCGGGGATTCGTTCTTTTGGCGAAGTTCCTCATATCTTTTGCAATGCAAATTTGGGTCAAAGGAAAAATTAGTCGTAGTCTGCCATATTTTCACCGGCAACGAACTTTTCTGGAACTGGTGTAGGTCCGGAAAACCTTCATATTCTTCGAAATCGTTGATGGAAACATTGTATGCCTTCGCTATTTCATTCCGGACCTTTTTATAGAAAAACTTTCGGTCTTTCTCTTGTGCCAACTGCGCTTTTAAATCCATACAAGGATTGATGAGAGCAACAGAACGTATCTGATTCCCCAACTCCTCCATCAGTTGCAAGGCAGTCAAAGCACCCATCCCTTCCGCAATTACATGAATTTTATCATTCAAGATTTCCTGTTTCATCATGATGTGATAAAGCTGCTTGGCTTGCAGGACAGACTGACTGCTTCCCCAATGTGCCCCGTAAAGATTGGAATAGAATATCGTATAGCCACATTTCAGTATCTCTTCCACAATTCTGTTTCGGCCGATATGCTGTAACCAAAGGCTATTATGTTCATCAACGAAGTGGTTGGTATCTCCGATGATAAGACAGCCAAAACCATTAGGCTTTTCTGGTACATGTACAGCATTCCATTGTCCGCCCATTTGAAAAAAGCGTTGATTTATGCTCATCCGACTCACCATACCCTCCAATTCGCGAACTCATATACCTTATGCTATGTAAAACGTCCTTGTAATGATAAAGGCAAAAAACCATATTTGAAAATAAAATAAAAAGAAAAAGGAAGGTGCAAAAACCTAATCCCTTCCTAGCTCATCGTATTGAAGCTCTTCCCTCAAAATCTCCAAAGTCTGTTGCCCCAACTCCGTCAAATTACTGACCTCTTGATCCAATAACATTTTCAGTTCAAGAAGTTTTTCATTACTATTCATCATTTAACAACCCCTTTTTCGACTAAGTTAAACATATTTACATTTATTATATGTGCCAGTTGTGGTAAAATATCCGTTGAATGAGTTTTGAAATAATGAATGGAGGGGGAGTCACAATGCGCGCATTTTGGACTATTTTCTGGTCACTTCTTCTTATAAACATGGTATCTTATGTTGTTGCTAACATGCAGGGTGATACATATAACTACGTATTAGCTTCAATCATTGCGGTCGTTTTCGCTGTATTAGTCATGCTGATCGGGGAAGCGCTACCAAACGAACCTGCTGAAAAGCATTAATGTTTGTAAAAAAAGAACTTGCTCCCATGGACAAGTTCTTTTTTTTGTCTTTATATTAATTAGTCACCGATAACGAGTTTTCCTTCCTCCACCGTAATAATTATTTCTTGGAAATCTTGGATGGTCCCTTTTATTATTTCCTTCGCAATAAGTGTCTCGATATGTTTTTGGATAAATCTTTTCAGTGGTCTGGCACCATATACGGGATCGTACGCACTATCAGCAATGAAGAGTTTAGCATCGTCCGTTAGATGTAATGTAAGGTGCTTATCCTCTAGACGGGCTTGTAGATCTTTGATTAACTTTTCCACAATAACCCCAATCTGAATTTTGGATAATGGCGAAAAGATGACCGTATCATCAATCCGATTCAATAATTCTGGCCTGAAATGATTGCGTAACTGGTGCAATACTTTCTCTTTTGTTTCCTCCTCAATCACGTCCCCTACATTTTCCAGTAAGACGTTCGAGCCGATATTGGAGGTCATGATGATGACCGTGTTTTTGAAATCGACCGTTTTCCATTGTGCGTCCGTTATCCTCCCGTCATCCAACATTTGTAGCAGAATATTGAATACTTCCGGATGAGCTTTTTCCACTTCATCCAATAGTACGACAGAATAAGGCTTCCTTCTTACCGCTTCTGTCAGCTGTCCGCCTTCTTCATAGCCGACATAGCCTGGAGGTGCTCCAATCAGTCTTGATACTGCATGTTTTTCCATATACTCTGACATATCAATGCGAATGATTTGTTCTTCACTATCAAAAAGTGATTGTGCCAGCGCTCTGGCAAGCTCTGTTTTCCCTACACCTGTAGGACCTAGGAAAATAAAAGATCCAATTGGTCTGTTTGGATCCTTGATCCCTGCCCTTGCGCGGATTACTGCCTCGGACACTAGCTGTACTGCTTCTTCCTGTCCGACAACCCGTTGGTGAAGGATTTCTTCAAGCTTCAATAATTTTTCTCTTTCTCCTTCCACAAGCTTTGTGACAGGTATTCCTGTCCATTTCGCCACAATCCCAGCTATCTCTTCTTCTGTTACTTCTTCTCTGAGAAGTTGGTTTGATTCTTTCTTCTGTTTAGCTTTTTCCTCTAATTGTAAAAGTTCTTTTTCCAAGCTTGGTATTTTCCCATGCCTTAATTCTGCAGCCTTGTACAGATCATAGTTATTTTCCGCAGTCTCCAAGTCCCGTTTGGATTTCTCCAATTCCTCGCGTTTAACTCTGACTAGCTGGATATCATCTTTCTCCAACTGCCATTGCGCTTTCATGGTAGAGGCTTGTTCTTTGAGGTTCGCCAATTCCTGCTGCAATTGCAATAATCTTTCCTTGCTCGCCTGATCTTTTTCTTTTTTGAGGGCAGCTTCTTCGATCTCAAGCTGCATCACCCTTCTTGTCACTTCATCGAGTTCTGACGGCATGGAGTCTATTTCCGTCCGTATCATGGCACACGCCTCATCCACAAGATCAATTGCCTTATCTGGTAAAAAACGTTCTGAAATGTAACGGTTGGATAATACCGCGGCGGATACAATGGCACGGTCGTGGATGTTCACACCATGATGTATTTCAAAACGTTCTTTTAGTCCACGTAAAATGGAGATGGTATCCTCAACTGTCGGCTCTTGCACAAGGACTTGTTGGAACCGGCGCTCTAACGCGGGGTCTTTTTCGATATATTGCCTGTGCTCATTTAATGTAGTTGCCCCAATACAATGCAGTTCCCCGCGGGCAAGCATCGGTTTGAGCATATTACCTGCATCCATCGATCCCTCCGTCTTACCGGCTCCTACAATAGTGTGTAGTTCATCAATGAAAAGCAAAATCTGTCCGTCGCTCTTTTTGATTTCCTGAAGAACTGCTTTTAGTCTCTCTTCAAATTCCCCTCTGTATTTAGCACCCGCTACGAGTGAGCTAAGGTCCAAGGAAAATATGGTCTTATCCTTCAGTCCGTCTGGAACGTCCTTTCTTACGATACGCTGTGCCAATCCTTCCACGATAGCGGTTTTTCCAACACCAGGTTCACCAATAAGGACCGGGTTGTTTTTGGTTTTTCTGGATAGGATTCTGATTACCCTGCGAATTTCCTGATCCCTGCCGATAACTGGATCGAGCTTGCCGCTTTTCACTTCTTCAATTAAATCCCTTCCGTATTTTTTTAACGCTTCATATGTAGATTCCGGTTCTTTGGAAGTCACTTTTTGGTTCCCCCTAATTTCTTGGATGGCTTGTAGTAGTCTTGCTTCATTAAGATTGTAGGTATCGCTTAACTTTTTCAATTGATGGGTTGTGCTGTTCTGATGGAATAGAGCAAGAAGAATATGTTCGATGGAAAGGAAATCGTCTTCCCATTCTATTTTCCATTCATCCGCTTTTTTGAATGTTTGATTCAGTTGATTGCTTATATAGGCGTCACTTGTTGCGCCGCTTACTTCAGGCTTTGTTTTCAGTTGACCATTAAGATCAGATTGGAGCGCCTGAGTATCTACTTTCAGCTTTTGCAGGACTCTTTCTGTAAGCCCTTCATACTGCTGAAGCAATGCAAGAAAGAGGTGCTCATGTTCAATTTGCTGATGATTCATCTTTTCCGCAAGACTCTTGGCCATCACGATGGCCTCCTGTAGCTTGGTGGTCATTTGATTGATGTTCATATTGGTATCACTCCTTTGTAGGTGATTTCTAATTTTCCCCTTCACATTTCTTTACGAATCAACTCGAATAAAAGTTTCCTTATTGTCTATCCAAAAAAGCCACCCTCTAAATTAAGAGGATGACCTTATAAATTACGGACGGCGCTTCTTCGCCCAGAGTCGGTTGTGATTGGAGGTTTCGGGAAATGTGTCCCCAGCTTTCAGGTTGATTTTCTGAGGATGTTTGACGCCACTGCCAGTTTCCCCGATTTCCAAATAGATACCGTTGTTAGGCGCTTTTTGTCCCGGTCTGAATTGTTGATTCTGGCCCATACGATTCCCTCCTATTGTCAGATCATGAACTTCTAATTAGGCAGACAGTATGTGCATTGAGAAAAAGTATCTCCCTACTATCATTCCCAATGTAGAAATTTTCATGAACGGATCAACTGGTCGATAGGCCATCCATTATTAAGCAATTGTCAGGACTTCATGCTTGGAGGCAAGATCAATAAAATGGGCCATGCCACTTATTTCGCCGCTTATAAGCCTCTGCTCGACCTCATAATGATCCACACATGTTTTACATGCATAAACAGGTACACCTGATTCATGAATTTCTTTCAAGTGTACAGACACGAGAGAATCTTCCGTTAACGTGTAGACCCCTGTATTCATCAGGAAAATTGCCTCTGGCTTATCTTCGCGTTGCTTTAGAATAGTGAAAAAAGTTTCTAGGACACCCTCTCCCAGAGCTTCATCCCCTTTTCCCAACTGATTGGAGCTGACAAGTATCACCTTATTTTTCATGATCTTTCTCCCCTTCCACTCTTGTATGTATTTTTAGTCTGTGACGTTTAATGCAATCTTTGCTAAACGGGACATTCTATCTTTGCTCCATGGCGGGTTGAACGTAATGTTTACATCCACATCATTAATTTCTTCTACCGGCGCAAGCTTCTTTTTGACGTCCTCCACAATTTCCCCTGCCAGCGGGCAACCAATGGAGGTCAATGTCATCGTAATATCCACATTATTGGATGCATCAATTTCCACATCATATACAAGTCCCAAGTTTACAATGTCAACCCCAAGCTCTGGATCCTCCACCTCTTCTAATTTCTCCATCACTTTATCCTTTAGTGCTTCCTGCATGATATCTCTCCTTTTCACTTTGCTGAAGATGATTAGCAAACCAATTCACTGTTGCCAATACACCTTCCCTGCTTACTTTATGATCTGCATGTTCATCTACGAGTACCTTTATATTATTCGGCTTATTTTTATAATAACCTTTATTAGCTTTTACAAACGTCAATAGCGGATTAATCGGAACCTCTTTGTCCTGTTTTCCGTGCCAGCATAACAAAGGTCGTGCGTTTAGAGTGGCAGGATCAGCGGCTAAATCATATGGTTCCAATTTTGAGATGTATGCTTCCAACTGCTCTTCACTGAATGGGAGGATAAACCCTGTTTCGAGTACTTTTTGCACTTTATAACGTGCAAATTCTTGGTAGCTAGGACAGCCCATCAAACTGACTGCCGCTTTGATCCAAGGGTATCTTTTCAAAGCACCGAATGTCACAATGCCTCCCATGGAGGTGCCGGCAACCCCAATGTCTGTTTCTAAAGCTAATCCCTCTTCAATGAGATGTTTTTTCAAAATATCTATTTCATGGACGGTTTGTACAACGATCTCCCAAAAGGCCTGCATCATTTCGTGATTCTTCAGACCGCTATCTCGATTTCCATGGTGAAGGCAGTCTGGAAGAATTACCCGAAAACCCTTTTCTGCTAAAAGGTAGGCATAGTGCAAATTATTCTCCTTTACACTTTGAAACCCATGTATAAAGATAACAGTAGGTTTCGTCTTTGAAAAGGATTGTGCCTCACAGACGTGTAGAAAAGAAATCGCTCCCGTTTTTTGCATTGCTACATTTATCATCTTCCATCCCCCAGTCAACTTTTACCTCATTTTTCCTGTTTCATCTAGTCTTGTCTAGTTTAACATGTAGACAATCAAAATTGAAAAAGGTTACACTTGGAATAGAAATATTTTTATGTAGGAAAAGAGGAGTATTAATATGGCGGAAAAACATCTAATTGCAGTAGACTTAGACGGAACCTTGTTGACAGATGATAAAAAAATCTCCAAACGTAATAAAATGGCTCTTCAAAAAGCGATGGAGCAAGGACACGAAGTGGTGATTGCAACGGGACGTCCCTATCGCGCCAGCATCATGTATTATGAAGAACTTAATCTGACATCTCCCATTGTAAACTTTAACGGAGCTTTCGTTCATTATCCAGGCAACGATGAATGGGGCATCTATCATGAACCTCTTTCCATTGAAACCGTAAAGGAAATTGTGGAAGTGAGTGAGAAATACAACATACATAATATTTTGGCGGAAGTGATGGATGACGTTTATTTTCATTTTCATGATGAAAAATTATTGGACATTTTCGGCTTTGGTAATCCAAAAATTGAAACGGGTGACCTTAGAAAGGTCCTTAAAAAGGATCCTACATGTATTCTCATACATGCCAGTGAAGACGAAGTCCCTAAAATCAGAGAATATTTATCAGAAGTGCACGCCGAAGTAATTGACCACAGGCGCTGGGCTGCACCATGGCATGTCATCGAGCTTGTCCGCACTGGCATGAACAAAGCGGTTGGATTACAGAAAGTAGCTGCACATTATAATATTGCTCAAGAAAACATCATCGCATTCGGTGATGAGGATAACGACTACGAAATGATCGAGTACGCAGGAACAGGTGTGGCAATGGGGAATGCCATTGACGGCCTGAAAGGAAAAGCAAATGAAGTGACACTCAGCAATGAAGAAGACGGAATTGCCGTGTTCCTGGAGAAAAAGCTGAACCTATAAGACCAATATTTGCCCTCATAGAAAACACCTTTTTTACTTAGACTACTTAGTGGACAAGTGATTGTCCGATATGAAAAGGGGGGCTTTCATAATGGGTAGAAGCAGCAAATCAAAACGTTTTGTTCAGCAGGGTAAAAATTCTGTACAGCTTCATGACCAACAAATCCCTTATCACCTGACGATGGAACAAGCTGAAGAGCGCAAAGCACATCAAGCAGAACGCAATTCTCTTGGAGGGATATAATTATGGGAAACCAATTATTCCAGTCCGCTCGTGAAGCCGTGATGAATGTAGTAAAGGGCAAGCATGATTCTGCACCTGAGCATAACCATAAACATGATTATTCATCTGAAATCAACTCAGATTCGATGAGTGTTGCTAAAAACGCATTATCCTCCGCTTATGCAAATTCTAACGACGCTGAAAAAGCGCAACTTCGTGAATTGCAGGAAGAACTTTTCAACAGTCAACAAGATAAGTAACATACAAAAACAGCGCACAAGCCTTAGAGCTTATGCGCTGTTTTTTAATCTTTTCTGAAGAAACCGAAAATACCAGTAGTCTGTACGATATTAGTGAAAGCATTTGGATCCGCTTCTTTTAAGATCCGCTCCAAATCATACATCTCATAACGGGTAATAACAATCATTAGCATTTCCTTATCTTCTCCCGTAAATGCCCCTCGTGCGGGAACAGACGTAATACCACGCACCATTTTCGCATGAATGGCCTCTTTCACCGCCTGTCCCTTCTTCGTCACAATCATCGCAGTCAGCTTTTCATGACGGGTATGGATCGCGTCAATGACACGTGTGGATGCGTAAAGGGTCACAAGCGTATATAATGCCTTTTCCCAGCCAAACACAAGTCCAGCTGTGACAATAATTACGGCATTAAGCGCAAAGAAGTAAGTTCCAACAGGCTTGTCCTTCATTCTGGATAAAATCATCGCGATGATATCCAAACCTCCCGTTGAAGCCCCCCACTTCAGCGTCAAGCCAACACCTACCGCTGCAATGACACCACCGAAGACGGCATTGAGCAAAATATCGTCATTAAATGAGTAAATAGGAACGACTTCCAGAAACAACGACATAAGGAATACACTTAAGAAACTATAAATGGTAAAAGAGCGCCCTACCTTCTTCCAGGCTAATATCGTTACCGGTATATTTAGTAGCAATAATGTAATACCTGTTGAAACCGTAAAAGGTAGAAAATCTTCAGAAATACGGAATATCAGCTGTGATACTCCCGTAAAACCACTTGCGTAAACATCTGCCGGAATCAGAAAGAAGTTCATCGCAATTGCGTTTAAAAAAGCTCCAACTAGTACAATCAGCACCTTTTTAATATGTTGCTGCATATTCATTTGGCCTAAACCCTCCTAACAACCTACTGCCTTATTTTATGTATTTTGCCTCTTTTTACGCTTCCGAAACGATAAACTTGATTTTCTTTTCTTGAAGAGTGGCTCATTAATAGGTAAACTTGAAAAAAGGAGTATTATTCCTCTAATGGAAGGATCGTCAGTTTTTCATATATAGCTTAACCCATGCTTGTTAGTATAATAAAGAAGGTGACCTAATGACAATAAGAATTATTGCAGATAGTGCCAGCGACTTACCAAAAGAGTTTTTTACGAACGAAAAGGTGGACCTTATTCCTCTGAAAGTACTGTTCGGAGAGACCGAATATGAGGATATGGTCACCATTGATTCATCCAAAGTGTATGATGCTATGCGTGAAGGAGAAGTGATCAAAACTTCTCAAGCCTCCCCTGTTTTCATGAAAGAGCTTTTCACTGAAGTGGCAAGGAAACAGGAAACTGCTATCTACGTTGCCTTTTCTTCCGAATTATCGGGGACCTATCAAACAGCGGTACTCATGCAAAAGGAAGTGTTGGAGGAGTATCCGGAACTCGACCTAACCATCATTGATTCCAAGTGTGCCTCTCTAGGCTACGGTCTAGTTGTGAAGAGAGCTGCAGAACTGGCAGTTGGCGGATCATCTAAAGAAGAACTTTTGGCTTCTGTTGAGTATGACATTTCGCATATGGAGCACGTCTTCACGGTTGATAATCTTGATTATCTGGCACGTGGCGGCCGAGTAAGCAAAGCATCTGCTTTTGTAGGTGGGCTATTGAATATAAAGCCTTTACTGCATATGGAAGATGGAAAATTGATCCCCTTGGAGAAAATCCGTGGCCGCAAGAAAGTCTTGCGCCGCATGGTGGATGTCATGCGCGCCCGTAACGGTTTTGATACAGTCGAGCAACGGATCGGAATCAGCCATGGAGATGATTTGGCAACAGCACAAGCATTGAAAGAAATGATCGAAGAGTCATCTGATTGCAGCAATTATACCATTACTTCCATCGGTTCAGCTGTAGGTGCCCACGCAGGCCCAGGAACCATCGCCTTATTCTTCCTGAACGGGAAAAAAGCGTAACACATAACTTCATTTTGTAAGGACAACCTATTCCTATCCATTTCAGAAAGGGGTAGGTTTTTCTATGCCACATACAAGCGATAACGACAAAAAAGCGAAAGACAACAATGCAAAGCGCCACGAAAAGAACATGCAGCGCGAGAAGAATGAACAAAAAGGTGAACGTCAGTATTCCAAGAAGACAGATCACTTATAGGATATAAGGTATTGATGGAGCCGCTTCTGTTGGGAGGCGGCTTTTGATAAGTAATGGGGGGAATGCTATAGCCTAAATAGAAGCTGGAATAGTTTCTAAGGCTAAAAAGTCGAGAAAAAGACTTTTTAGCACTTCCTTCGTCAAAAAAAAGAAGCAGTCCCATGTAATGAACTGCATCTTCTCTCCAATTAATTCTCTTCTTCTTCTTCCTTTTTATACGTCCAACCCTCGGACTGACGGATCAAGCCCTGTTTCAGCAGCTTACCTATTGCACGTTTAAAGGCCGCTTTACTGATATGAAACTGCTCCTTTATATCTTCAGGAGAGCTTTTGTCACTGTAAGGCATTGTTCCTCCCCTAAGCTCCAAATAATCCATGATTACCCGTGCATCATCATCCATCGCTTCCTGTTTCCGAGGCAACAGCGATACGTTGATGGTGCCATCATCCTTCACATCGATGACTCTTCCTTCTACCACCTGACCCAATCTTGGCTCTTCTTTACGTTCCGAGTTATGGATAAATCCTACGTACCCTTCGTTCGAAATCATATAGCTTCCAACTTTTAAAAGTCGGTAGATTGCGCCTTGTACATTTTGGTTCAGGATATTGGATGGTGCTTTGATTGAACGATCCAGCATCACGTCCTGTGTAGCAAGCTTTCCAATCAATTTCCCACGGCGATCCGTTTTCACACGGCAAAGCAGATGGTCGCCAACCTGTGGCCAAATTTTTTCAAATACCGGTAAATCGTCTGCTGGAATAAGGGCATCCTTCGCAATTCCGATATTGATGAATGCACCAAGACCAGGAAGCACTTCTACCACTTCCATCCACTCATGTCCATTCAGACCCTTTGGAATCGTCATCGTTGCAGTGATGCGGCTCTTTTGATCGGAGTATAGGAAAACCTCCACCGTTTCGTCTTCTCCTAATTCCCTTGTCGCTTCATTTTTGTGAAGCAGAATGGTCTCTTCCCCATCCGTTAACATATATCCAAGCGGTGTCTCGCGATCGACCGTCAATTCCAATACCGTACCAGTTTCCATCATAATTATGTACCTTCCTTTTTACACATTGTTATATAAAGTGTACCTGACTTTGTTTAAGTTGTCCAAACCGCTTCATTCTACTATAATTAAGGATAGAAAGCCATATTTTTCTTACCATTACCATTTGGTAAAATTTTAACCTATGCTGGAGGGATTTCCATGGCAAAAGAGAGCTCTTTTGATATCGTCTCAAAAGTCGACCTGTCTGAAGTGACAAACGCCATCAATATTGCACTAAAAGAAATTCAAAACCGTTTTGATTTCAAAGGATCTGTCAGTGACATCAAACTTGAAAAAGAGGAACTTGTTCTTCTTTCAGATAGCGAGTTCAAACTGGATCAACTGAAAGATGTAATGGTCAGCAAAATGATCAAGCGTAATGTTCCTACTAAAAACATTCAATACGGAAAGATTGAAGATGCTTCCAAAGGGGCAGTACGCCAGCGTGGAAAGCTTGTTCAGGGTATTGATAAGGACAACACGAAAAAAATCAATACCATCATCAAAAACTCTGGCTTGAAAGTAAAAACGCAAATTCAGGACGACCAGGTACGTGTAACAGGAAAGAACCGCGATGATTTGCAACAAGTTATCGCCGCTCTTCGCGAAGCTGACTTGGATATTGATCTGCAATTTGTGAACTACCGATAAGCTAACAAAACAGCGGTGCCCCGTTCTGAAGAGACGCGGGCACTTTTCCTGTTTACTTTACAAACAGCCCCATTATCAATTCATCCGAATACGTCCCGTCCTCAAATTTAACATGCTTTTCTTTTCTTCCTTCCACTTTAAATCCTAGCTTTTCATATACATGAATGGCCCGTTCATTGTGGGCGAACACTTCAAGACAGACCTTTTCTATTTGATGATCGGCCTTTGCCCAATCAAGCAAACGGATTATCATTTTCCTTCCCAACCCATTGTTGCAGTATTCTTCTTGAATGCTGATTCCAAACATGCAGATATGTTTTACTCTTATTCTGGATCCCCTTGTGGCGTTTAGCATGCCTATAATTTGGGAGTCTTGCTCTGCTACAAGGGTCAGATGTCCCTTTTCTATATTTTCTAGTAGCCACTCCTCCTCCTGCTTAATGGTGACCGTGAATTCTTCCGGTGCCGTTAAAAGATTGCGTCCTTCTCTATAAACTTTTTTAGCATGTTTCAGGAGTAATTCTGCATCTTCTATTCTTGCTTCTCTAATAATCATCGTTCTCTCCCCCTCATTTTCCCATTGGATAAATTATAGGCGCTTTTCTAATAATAGGAAAGATTATTGGAGGTGCTTTTTATGACAAATCAACAGAAACAAACACTCCCGCCACAACATCAAAATCAACAGCCTGGAATTGAGTCTGAGATGACACCAAGGCCTAAATCAGAAGACCCTTCTTATAAAGGCAGCGGAAAATTAAAGGATAAAGTGGCAATCATCACTGGTGGGGATAGCGGAATCGGTAGAGCTGTCGCCATTTATTATGCAAAAGAAGGCGCAGACGTTGCGGTGGTTTATCTGAATGAACACGAGGATGCGAGAGAAACGCAACAGCAGGTGGAGGCGGAAGGCAGAAAGTGTCACCTTATTGCAGGAGACATTGGCGAAGAGGCTTTTTGCAAGCAGATTGTGGATGAAACAATGGCTAACTTCAGCAAAATAGATATACTCGTCAACAATGCTGCAGAACAGCACCCTCAGGAAAGCATTGAGGATATTACAGCCGAGCAGCTGGAGAAGACTTTCCGTACGAACATTTTCTCCTTTTTCTATTTAACCAAGGCGGCGCTACATTTCCTGGCAAGCGGCAGCTGTATCATTAACACAGCATCTGTGACTGCATACGCTGGCAATGAATTATTAGTGGATTATTCCGCAACCAAAGGGGCTATTGTGGCCTTTACGCGCTCACTGGCCTTGCAATTGGTCGGAAAAGGGATAAGAGTTAATGGAGTGGCACCAGGGCCGATTTGGACGCCGCTGATCCCCTCTACGTTTTCAAGTGGCAAAGTGGCAAGTTTTGGGGCGAACACACCAATGAAGCGCCCGGGGCAGCCAGAAGAGGTCGCACCAAGTTATGTGTTTTTGGCAAGTGATGATGCTTCCTATATGAGTGGGCAAATGTTGCATGTAAATGGCGGAAAGATTGTAAACGGTTAGGTAGTTGTATTGGGATGACTGATACTTGGCGCTCATTGATTTTGAATGTGGCGCTTTTTTATTGCACTTGGGATGTGAGTTCGGTGAAATGTCCAAAGTTTTCGAATTGTTGACCGAAGATTTTCAAAAGTTGTCCGATGTTTTTAGATTCTTGTCCAAAGTTTTTGGATTCTTATCCAAAGCTGGAGTTCTGTCAATAAAATAGACATCAATACGTATAGGATTGGCGTATTTTTTTCTTCCGCGCTACGTAGTCACTTCGCTTGGACGCCTCTGTTTAAAGGAACAATTAAAAACCGAATTGTTCCTCTAAGCAGAGGTCAAATGAGTAGTATTGGCATGTTTGCGTTGTGCCTTATAATACGCCTTTTCGTACTCATTGGGAGTGGCGTACTCTAAGGTAGAATGGATTCTTTTCCTATTGTAAAACTCAACGTAAAGTTGCACAGCTCCCATTGCCTCTGCTTTAGTTTTGAATACAAATTTATTCAGATACTCCTTTTTCAATGATGCAAAAAACGACTCCGCACAGGCATTGTCATAGGGAGTAGCTTTCCTACTCATACTAATTTTTGCTTTTGCTTCTTTAAGCTCATCAATATAGTCATTGGAACAGTACTGAGTTCCTTTATCCGAATGGTGTATCCAACCTTCTTTCGGTTGACGCAGCTTTATGGCTTCTTTTAAAGCTCGAAGAGGCAAGGAACGGTCCATTTTATCAGCCACTGCATAACTAATAACCTTCCTGCCGAACAAGTCCAGGATTGGATTAAAATATAAGAAACCTTCATGAGTAGGAATATAAGTAATATCTGTCACCCAAACTTTGTTGGGTGCGTCTGGGCTAAACTGACGATTCAACTTATTATTATACGTACGATTAGAATGATCAGAATCTGTAGTGACGGTATATACTTTAGGCGGTGTGGCAAACAAACCTAACGCTCTCATGCGATTGGCAACCGTTTTAGAAGAAACATTTATTTTATCTTTTACCACTAACTTACGATGAATTCTCACACTTCCATATGTTTCGAGGTTATCAGCGAAATGAAATAGGATACGTTCATCTATGAACTTTCTCCATTGTTCTCTTTCCGTTGCCTCACGGTCCAATCTCTTCACAAATAAATAATAGCCAGATGTAGACACACCAAGAACTCTGCACATCATCACTACGGTGTGTTCATTCCGATGGGAATGAATGAATTCGAAAATTACTTCTTTTCTTGCGTGAAGATGTGCATGGCCTTTTTTAAGATATCTATCTCTTCCTGTAACTCAAGCTTGCTTCTCTTTTCGGCTTCATACATGTCCTTGTATTCAGAAGCTGTTAATAATTGATTTTGAGTTTCTTGAGCTTCTTCTTTCTGTCTCTTTTTAAAGCGATATACCCACTTTTGTAATGTATCATAGGGGATATCTAGTTTTTGACTAACATCAACGATCTTATGCCCATCCAGTACGATTTGTTTCACCACATATTCCCTAAACTCTGGAGAGTAGCTTTTCTTTTTCGTCATGTTTAACACGTCCTTATATTGGTTAATTTTGATTAAAACATGACGCCAATCCCTGTGTCCACTTTCTATACTACCTCCAAAGCGAAAATTAGAATGTCCAAAGCACGCTAGAAACTTGACCGAACCCCGCCAACGTTTGTCCGAACATATCTATTTACCGGCCTTCAATTGTCCGAATGATTCACCGTTTTGTCCGAACCGTTTTTACCACACCTTAAATTAAATGAAATCACCAAGATGATGCCCATTTCTAGTAAAAAAGCCAACCCCATCATCGGAGGTCGGCTTCAATCCATCAATAAATGTTTTAATCTCAATTTTGTTTCGTCATTTCCTTACAAGTATGCCGCTTCACCATCGTATGCGGAATGATAATCCTCTTTGTCGGTTCAGACGGGTCCTTCACCTTTTGAATCAACGTCTTGGCAGCCTGGAAACCGAGCTGAAAAATGTTGATGTCCACAGAGGTCAATGGCGGACGAGCCACTTCTGCTAATAAGACATTATTAAAACTTACAATGGACATCTGATCTGGCACGGAAATTCCCATGTCATGCAATGTGTTAAGAATACCAAGTGACATCAGATCATCGGAAACAACCAGTGCTGTAGGGGGTTCTTCAAGAGAAAGAAGTTCGGAAATCGCCTCTTGTCCACCTTCTTTTAAAAACTCTTCATGGATGATGTATTCATCTTTGTATGGTATCTCTGCGTCCCTGATTGCTTTTTCGTATCCGAGCAAACGGTCAATGGTCACCACTAATTGAATACTTCCACCGACAAATGCTACCCTTCTATGTCCAAGACTAATTAGATGCTGTGTCGCTTCTTTGGCGGCGCGGTAATTGTCATTATCAACATGGGTAATCTCTTCTACCTGTTCAAACGGCTTGCCGATTACGACGAAAGGGAAGCACTCTTTTTGCAGATACTTGATAATTTTATCTTCTACTGCCGAATAGAGAAGGATAATTCCATCCACGCGACGGCCTTGAACCATCTGCATAACACCTTCTAGAATCTCGTTGCCAGTTACGCCTGTTGACATTTGAAGCGCATATTGTTTTTCATGTGCGGCTGTACTAATCCCCCTTAGCACCTCTGGGAAAAATGGATTTTGAAATGTTTTATCTGCAGAAGCCGGCATAACAAGTCCTATTACTTGTGTGGACTGGTTTGCCAGGCTTCTGGCTATAAAGTTTGGATGGTATCCAAGCTCTTCCATTGCTTCTCTCACGCGTTTTTTTGTCTTTTCACTTATGCGTGGGTTGTTCGCGATGACGCGAGAAACTGTGGAAGGTGCAACATTGGCCATTTTCGCTACATCTTTTATTGTTACTGCCATGCACCTATCCCCTCCCCTTTAATAATTGGAAACGCATTCAAATGTAACGGAGCCTATCCTCCGATTGGGAGGAAATAGGCACTTTTTTTACTCTTTATTCTTTTTCTTTCTTCTGATAACAGCAGCGACGATAAATGCGATAAATCCGCCGTAGATCAATGCCATGGCACTGACGAAGCCTACATTCATTCCTGAGTCTTCTTTGACGGTATAGATTTCCGCTGTTTCACGGTCAAGTCCGATGGTGTATGTCCCATTGGACTCACGTACTAGTTCGTCACCAAGAGTTCCGCGAAGCTCCATCCCCTCACCAATCAATTCAGCGTCAATAGGAGCAGCCTTGGTTTCACTGGAATTGTTGATGGCAACAAAACTGACTTCCCCTTCATATTCCCGCTTGATGACAGCCATGGCACCATTGTCGTATACCATTTCATAGGTGCCGTGTGTCAGACTTGGCATCTTTTTACGCAATTCTGCAAGCTTAGTGATATAATCAATAATTTCTTTGTCCGCTCTGAAGTTCATATCTCTGCGGTTGTCGGGATCTTCCCCACCATCTAAAGCAATCTCTGTTCCGTAATAAACGATTGGAATTCCAGGTGCCGTATACATGTAAGCCAGAGCAAGCTTCAATCTTGTCGGAGGATGCTGCTTCTTCTTTATCGCAGCTCTTGTAAAACGCTCCACATCATGATTATCTAGGAATGTGCCCAAAATATAAGGGTTATCATAGAGGTTTTGATTGTGGTAAAAAAGTGTGTCCAATCGAGTTAAAGATTCGTCGGCTTGTGAAAAGACACGTGTCAGTTCGTTGTAGGTCGGGAAATCAACAAAGGAGTCGATACCCGTTTCCTGGTAACCTGCCACATAATTCGGATCATCATGCCAAACCTCTCCGATCAAGAAAAAGTCTTCTTTTACCGACTTAACCTCTTCGGCAAACTCTTTCCAGAAATCCTTCGGAACATGCTTTACCGTATCAAGTCTATAACCATCAATATCCGTTTCTTCAATCCACCATTTGGCCATATCTAAAAGATATTCCCTGACCTCAGGGTTATCCTGATTTAAATCTGGCAAACCATAGATCCAGCCGTTTTCTACCTGTTCTTGGTTATCCCAATTACGGATAGGTTCATTCGGATGGAACCAGTCCTCTTTGCCCTCTTCTTCCAACCATGCATGCTGGTAACCAGTATGGTTGACTACGAGGTCCACAATGATCTTCATATCTCTTTTATGTGCTTCTTGTACTAATTCCTTGAATTCTTCTAGAGTTCCAAAATGCTCTTCTGTTTTATAGAAGTCTTCTGTCCAATAACCATGGTATCCTTTTTCTTCATTCTGAACGATTGGGGTCAGCCATAGGGCAGTAAAACCCATATCCTTTAAGTAATCTAGTTTTTCTGTAATTCCTCGGAAATCTCCGCCGTGATATGCTTTCGGATCATCACGGTCCACTTCAAAGTCATTGGAGAGGTCTCCATTGTTAAAGCGGTCAATCATAATAAAATAAATAATCTCATCTTGCCATGCGTGTTCTTCTTTTTCGGCGTTTACAGGTTGAACGGATGGAACGAACCATGCTGAAAAAAGAAGAAACGGAACGAGAATGAGCCCCATCACTCTTTTCATCAATTCCGCTTCCCTCCCTTAAAATCGTTTTAGTATTGTAGCTTTCGGTCAAAGACCCTTGCTTTCCATAAACGATTATATACTATTATTATCCTTTTGTTCCACCTGCAGTTAGTCCGGCAATCAAATAGCGTTGTAAGAATAGGAACAGCAATGCTATCGGAATAGCAATTAAGATGGATCCTGCAGCAAAACGAGTAAAGTTGTTCGCGAACTGATCATTGATAAAGTTGAACAATCCAAGTGCCAACGTGAAGTTTTCAGGACTTCTTAAAATAATTCTAGGCAAAATGAAGTCAGTGAACGGAGCCATGAAGTTAAATAGCGCCACTACGGCCAATATTGGTTTAGCAAGCGGAAGCATGATCTTGAAGAATACACCAAAGTGTCCTGCTCCGTCCATTCGAGCCGCTTCATCCAACTCTTTAGGAATGGTGTCAAAATATCCTTTTACAAGCCAAGCATTAAATGGTATTTGTCCACCGATGTAAACCAGTGTCAACCCTACTAATGAATCTAAAAGACCAACCATGTTCAGCATGATGTAGATAGCAACCATCGCCATCAATGCGGGGAACATTTGTAAAAGCAAGAAAGCATATAGTCCATAAGTTCTACCTCTGAAACGGTAACGAGAGAATGCATATGCAACAAAAGCCGTTATCATGACAGAGAAGAACGAGTTGGCAACTGCAACCATGATACTATTCTTATACCAAATCAAGTAATCACTCTGAGGATCTGTAAACAGCCATTTATAGTGAACAAGCGACCAGTTTTCTGGAATCATAGAAGCAGAGTAAAGACTAGTTCCAGGATTTAAAGATAATCCAATTGTCCATAAAAGCGGATAGGCAATAATGATGAACATGAAGCCAAGGAATAAATAGATCAATGATACTTCGATCTTTGATTTTGTTTTAGTGTTCATTAAATATTACCCTCCTCTTTAAACGAACGAGTACGACGGAACTGGAAGAAGGCAAAGCCGGCTACAATGAGTCCGAGTATGATGGAAATTGCTGCTGCCATGTTGTAATTACTCGTATCGAACGTTAATTTATACACCCACGAAATCAGGATATCCGATCCTCCGGCGTTCTGGCCACGCACTGCTGGGCCACCCTGATTAAATAGATAAATGATATTAAAGTTATTGAAGTTTCCTGCATATTGCATGATCAATAATGGTGCTGTTGCAAACAAAAGATGTGGCATCGTGATGAAACGGAATTTCTGGAAACGTGTTCCTCCATCCACATCTGCCGCTTCGTACCAATCTTTTGAGATACTTTGAAGAACACCTGTGAAAAGTGCGAAAACGAAAGGGAATCCAAGCCATGTTTGTATCCCGATAATCGCAATTTTAGTATAGAACGGATCGGTCAACCATGGAATTGCAACACCTATCGTACTTAAGATATCTCGGTTAATGGCACCGAATCGATCGTTAAACATTGCAGCAAAAATCAAGATTGTTACGAAAGCAGGTACTGCCCAAGGTAAAATCAAAATCGTACGGATAAAACGTTTATATTTAATACGGGGGTCATTTACTAGCAATGCCAAGAATAATCCTAGCGCAATTTGTCCGGTTGTTGCACAGACTGTCCAAACAATCGTCCAAGCAAATACATTTACAAAAGTCGTTTTCCAAAGTGGAATCGATACCAGATTTGTAAAGTTCTCAAAGCCTATCCAACTCAATAATGCCCTTGGAGGCGTGTTATAAAGGTTGTAATCGGTAAAGGCCAATGAAACCATGAACATCAATGGCAGTACTACTACAAACAATAGTAGAATCAATCCTGGAATAACCATAAAATAAGGGAAGCCATTGTCATAGAAGTTCTTAAGTGCTTCTTTCACAGTCGGCTTTTCTTTTCCTAACTTCAAGTCAATTGCGTTATTTCTCGCATCCACTACGTTCAGGTAGTATAAGGCCACTGCAAAAACAGTGATGATAACAGAAATTAGTCCTTGTATTAATAAAAAGATGGAGTGGTCTACACGAGGAATTTCTCCGAGTGTGAATAGTCCCCAATATCCAATGTTAAGAAACTCGAAAAATGTAATCAAAAATGCCGCTTCAATAATGATGAATGTTATCCCTTTCGCATATCTGCGGTTATAAAGTTGACCTAACCCAGCAAAAACTATGGAAAGGATCATCGCTAAGGTTGGATTGTGCGAGCGCATTTTTTCAGTTGCTGTGCCAGACATAGCAGATCCTCCTCTTAAAGAAATATAGTGGATAGACTAGCATGGAAGCTTAGTCTATCCACCGGGTTTAATCGTTAGTAATTATTGAGCTCCACTCGCTGCAATATTATCTTCGATTTGTTGAACAGCCTCTTCTAATACTTCACCAACATCGTCTCCGTTAGCGATGAATTGAAGTGCGCTACCCATTGGATCCCAAACTTGTTGCATTTGAGGAATGTTAGGCATTGGCTCACCAAATTGAGTTTGCTCAGCGAATGCACCGATGATTTCATCGTTAGCGATTTCTTCGCTATCTAAAGCTTCTTGTAATGCAGGCATTTCACCAGCAGCTTGGTAATATTTCATTGCATTGTCATATTTAGTAATGAATTTCATTAAGTCAATCGCCCACTCTTGATTCTCAGAATAAGAGCTTAGCATCCAAGTTTTAACACCAACGAAAGATTTAGGAACGTCTCCGTTGTCAAGCTTAGGTAATGTAGCAGTACCTAGTTTGTCACCTAAAGCTTCTTTGTATGTTGCGATATTCCAAGGACCTGTAAGAACTGTTGCAACTTTACCATCAGTGAATAATCCACTCATGATATCTCCATTGATTTCTTTAGGGATGTAACCATTGTCGAACCAAGATTGAATCAATGCTCCACCTTCAACAGCGCCTTCGTTAGCAAGACCGATGTCAGAAGCGTCGAATCCAGAACCATCATTGTTGAATACATAACCGCCGTTACCAGCGAAGAAAGGATAAACGAAATAGAAGTTAGTTGCTTCCATCAAGAATCCGTATTTATCTTGACTTTCATCTGTTTGCTCTTCCGCAACTTTCATAAGACCTTCCATTGTTGCAATATCTTCAGCAGATACTAGGTCTTTGTTGTAGAACATACCGTAAGTTTCAAGAACTTGAGGAACACCATAAACTTCTCCGTCAACTGTTACAGCATTGATAGCTGTTTCACTGTAAAGAGAAGCATCTTCTCCTAAATCGATTGGCTCAGCAAGACCTCGAAGAACGATGTCACCGATACGGTCATGTGGACCAAAGAATACATCTGGACCTTTTCCAGCAGGACCGTCTAAAGCAAGTGCTTCCACTTGATCTAACATGGCCATACCAGTCGTTTTAACTTCAATACCAGTTTCTTCTTTATAAGCTGCAAAGATTTCATCTAATGCTGCTCTTTGTTTCTCATCATCATTTACCCATACTGTAAGGCTTTCTGGCTTATCTACACCTTCAGTTGTAGTACCTTCACCTTCAGCACCACTGTTGCCACCTTCATTGCCTGTCTCACGTTGTGGACCACATGCAGCCAGGACGCCTAAAGTTAGGACGGCAACCATTAACATTGCTAGGAACTTTTTCATTTTGACCCCTCCGTCATTTGAATAATCTTTCTACTAAGATGCACAAACGATTGCATTAAATGAAAGCGAAATCATATAGCGCTTACATTTTTAATGAAAACGATTGCACAACTTTCACTTTTTATTATACATGTATTCGCCCAATTGACAACCTGTTTTTTTCAAAAAATTTAATATAGTGATAGGTTTTATGAACAGGCTAATGAAAATTTTTGCTTGAAACCTTGATATATATGAGTTTATCAATCTATTCATATGACTTTTGATTCAGAATATTTTCCCTCCCCCTTCCTCTTGTGTGGAGGTGGTCTGTTTTCATTGACAACGCTTTCGTTTTGGCATACCCTTATGTTGAATAAAATGGCAATGAAACCATTTCAACCATTTTTTTCTCACAAAAAATGCAATCGATTGCATGAAGGAGAGGTTGAATGCTATATGCTAAAGGAAGCGATATATCATCGTCCCAAGAATAACTTTGCATACGCGTATAATGAAACAACATTACATATCCGTTTGCAAACAAAGAAAAATGATGTGGACTCAGTAGATTTGATTCACGGCGATCCATACGTATGGGAAAAAAGCCTGTGGGTTTCAGAGAAAAAGCCGATGAAAAAATCAGGTTCGGATGAATTGTATGATTATTGGCTTGCAGAGGTTTCCCCTGAGTTTAGACGTCTTCGTTACGGATTTGCACTGACAGCTGGTGAAGAAACCCTTGTTTATAATGAAAAAGGCTTCTATGAGGAAGAACCTAAAGATTGCGGGCTTTATTTCTGCTTTCCTTTCCTTAATAAAGCGGATGTGTTCCAAGCGCCTGTTTGGGCAAAAGATACAGTTTGGTATCAGATTTTTCCGGAACGCTTTGGAAACGGCAATAAAGAAAACGATCCGGAAGGCGCACTGCCGTGGGGCAGCACGGAACCTTCCACCACTAATTTTTTCGGCGGCGACTTTGAAGGTGTCATCGAGCATATCGACCATTTAGTAGAGTTGGGAATCACCGGCATCTATTTCACCCCTATATTTAAGGCACATTCCAACCATAAATACGACACCATCGATTATATGGAAATTGACCCGCAGTTCGGGACGAAAGAAACGTTCAAAAAGCTTGTGAAAGTATGCCATGAGCATGGAATCAAGGTCATGCTGGACGCTGTATTCAACCATAGCGGCTACTATTGGGCACCTTTTCAGGATGTTTTAGAGCATGGTGAAAATTCGAAATATAAGGACTGGTTCCATATCTGGGACTTCCCTGTTCAGACAAAACCGAAGCCGAATTATGATGCGTTTGCATTTGTTTCTGATATGCCTAAACTTAATACGGAACATCCCGAAGTGAAGGATTATTTATTGGAGGTTGGCCGCTATTGGGTAAGGGAGTTTGATATCGACGGCTGGAGGTTGGATGTTGCCAACGAAGTAGACCATCAGTTCTGGAGAGACTTCCGACAGGCAGTGAAGGCTGAGAAAGAGGATGTTTATATCCTAGGCGAGATCTGGCATGACTCCATGCCATGGCTTCAAGGAGATCAATTTGATGCAGTCATGAATTATCCGTTTACGACCGCAACCCTTGACTATTTGGCTAAAAATAAAACAAAGTCTTCCGATTTTGTTCATTCCATTTCAAAGGTAATGCATTCCTACCCTGTAAATGTGAACGAAGTGGCTTTTAATCTGTTAGGTAGTCACGATACTCCCCGGATACTAACGATCTGTGAAGAGAATAAAAACAAGTTGAAGCTTTTGTTCTTATTTCAATTATCCTTTATCGGAGCTCCATGCATCTATTATGGAGATGAATTCAGCATGACTGGAGAACAGGATCCCGGCTGCCGTAAGTGCATGATTTGGGAGGAGGACAAGCAGGACCTTGAAATGTTCGATTTTGTAAAGAAATTGATTGCGCTTCGCAAGGAGATTCCGGTGTTTGGTAATCACGGGGATATTCGATTCATTGAAGCAAATGATGAAACCAATCATGTCGTGTATGAGAAGATTTCCGGTTTGACTGAGGAGAGAATTTTATTTGTAATCAATAATAGCGCCAAGGACTTGGTTGTTACGTTGCCAGATGGCGTGAAAGGCAAGGTATTGCGCGACTTGTGGAACGGAGAAGAGTTTGCTGCAGAAGCTGATACTCTGCTGGCGAAGCTTCCTGCATACGGGTTTCAGATTTTGGCTTATTGATTGTTGTTAGCTGAGAGTTAGGTATAGATTCTTGCACGATTAGTGAGGCCCGCTAAGTATTTAGCGGGTTTTTTCTATTCTATACCCCCCTCCACTTTACTTCCTATGCACCAATCTCCTATACTCCATCGGCGTCGTGCCTTCCACTTTCTTGAACAGCTTGGAGAAATATGTTACGTCATCAATGCCTACCTCGCGGGAAATGGCAGATACCTTATATTCCGTTTCCGCCAATAGACGTTTAGCATGATTCAAACGGTAATGCGTCAAATATTGCATCGGACTAATCCCGATTGTTTTTTGCATACATCGAGTCATATAATCCGGATGGAAGTTCAACTCCTCTTTCAACACACTCATATTAATTGGCTTTTTATAATTCTCTTGAATGTATTTCATCGCACTCTCGCAAACCTTTTCCGTTGCGCTGGGAATCGAGAACGCCTCTTTTTGCAGCTGGACGATGAATTCAGAGAACTGAATTTGCTGCCTCAAATAATCATCAGGTACATGTGCATCCCCATCCCTGATACTCAACAGTGTTTCCAGTTGCTGCTCCACTATCTCCCTTCTCTTCACCTCTCCGTATTGCGGGAGATGAAATTGATAGTGGCCTACCTCTGTAAACGTTGGTTCCTTTTTATAAACAAAGGACCAATCCAATTCTTTATCTTCCACCATTTGATATTCATTTCCAGGAATGACAAAGTGAAGCCAGAAGTAATCGGTCTGTTCTACACAATCCGCATACCCCTCATGCCTTTCTCCCGGCACCAAAATAACATATTGCCCTTCCGTCACTTCAAATCTTTTCTTGCCCTCTTTCATAAACAAAGTTCCTTTTTTCACATAAAGCAAATCAAAAACGGTGAACACCCTGGAGAAATGACGTTCCCCTTTATAAAAAGTATATTCCCCTCCCCTGATGAAGGTTGGAAAAGGCGGAATGGATAATGCTATCATTGACATTCTTTACACCTCAAGTCGTAATAATCCAATAAGTATCGAAATCCTCTCTTTCTATTATAATAAAATGCGTTTAAACTAGGAATGGTTTTATGTCGGAATCATCAAAAGGAGTAACCTTAATGAAAGAAACAAATACAAAAAAACTGACTCTCTTTGCCTTAACATGGCCTATTTTTATAGAAGTACTCTTGCACATGCTGATGGGGAACGCTGATATCTTGATGCTTAGCCAGTATTCAGATGACTCAGTGGCAGCAGTAGGGGTTGCCAATCAGATTCTCTTCATGCTGATTGTCATGTTCGGCTTCATAGCAACAGGGACCACCATTCTTGTCGCACAATATCTTGGAGCAAAAAACAGAGGGATTGCTGCAGAAGTGACCGTCGTCTCCATTGGAGCCAACCTTCTATTCAGCGTCGCCATCAGCATCGTCGTATTCCTGTTCAGCTCCAAGCTTCTATTATTGATGGATCTTCCTCCAGAGCTTTTGTCTGAGGCGGATTCCTATTTAAAGCTGGTGGGAGTTTTCTCCTTCATCCAAGCTTCGGTCATTACCATCGGTGCCACCATCAGAAGTTACGGTTTCACCAGGGATGCCATGTATGTCACCATCGGAATGAATATCATCAATGTAATAGGAAACTATTTGTTCATCTTTGGTCCATTCGGCATTCCGGTTCTTGGTGTGGACGGTGTAGCGATTTCCACTGTGGTAAGCCGTACGTTGGGATTGATTGTGATCACGGTCCTACTTTTCAAAAGGATTGAAGAACCGTTACCTTTCAAAAAAATGTTCAGACTACCTATTGATCATTTGAAAAATCTATTAAAAATCGGCATTCCATCGGCCGGCGAACATCTATCCTATAACACATCCCAGATTGTCATCACTTACTTCATCGTCATGATGGGCACGGAAGCACTGACTACGAAAGTGTACACGCAGAGTCTGATGATGTTCATTTTCCTTTTCAGTCTGGCCATCAGCCAAGGGACACAGATTATGATCGGTCATCAGATAGGAGCTGGACAGGTGGAGGATGCTTATAAACGCTGCATTAAAAGCTTGCGACTTGCGATATTAATTTCTGTGTTGACTGCAATCCCAATTGCGATTTTCTCTGATCCTTTATTAGGTTTCTTCACGTCAAACCCTGACATTATCGCACTTGGCGGTACCTTGATATTGTTTACAGTCATTTTGGAACCAGGCCGCTCTTTCAATCTTGTAGTTATTAACGCATTGCGTGCTGCAGGGGATGTAAAGTTTCCTGTCTACATCGGCATTTGCTCGATGTGGGGCGTGAGCGTGACTGTCTCCTATATTTTAGGCATCCATTTCGGCTTAGGACTCATTGGTGTATGGATCGCCATGATATTAGACGAATGGTTGCGAGGCATCATCATGCTCTTCCGCTGGCGATCACGCATCTGGGTCAATAAATCATTTATTCAAAAACAAGCATCCTAATACCCCAAGAGCTCTCCAATCGGAGGGCTCTTTTTGATTTACTTTGTTAAACACCGCTGTTGATTTCCGCAATAGGCTTCGCTTTCCGCGGGGCGTCCTTGAGCCTCCTCGCAACACTTGCGGGTCTCAAGATTGTCGCTACTCTCCCGCAGGAGTCTTCGCCTTTTGCTCCAATCAACAGCTCGAAACCTGCTCAATATCAGTAATCAATAATAACAGAGCCTTTTGATAATAGATTTAAAAAAATTGAAAATGCAGCAGAAACCTAGGTGCTCTCAGTGAAAGGCGCGCAGACTCCCGCGGGAGGAAGGGACATGGGAGACCCCGCAACGGAGTGAGGAGGCTCCCGGACCGCCCGCAGGAAAGCGAAGCGCCTGTAACGGAGAGCGAAAGTTAAATGCAAGCTCCAACCGGAGGGCTCTTTTTTCGCATTCTCCCACCTCCTCTAACGCTATGTAAGATTTCCTTACAAACTAGTAAGCGCTTTCGACTGAATTTTTTGATAATTCCTATTGCAAGCCTCATAAATATAGAATATGATATAAAACATAACAACTGATGTTAGGAAATATAACATCTAAATAAAGGAGAGATATCGATGAAAAAAGTGGAAGCCATCGTCAGACCGGAAACATTCCGTACTCTTCGTGAAAAGCTGGAGGAAGTCGGAATCAATGGATTGACGGTATCGGAAGTTGCAGGATGCGGCCAACAGAAAGGGCAACAAGGTCTTTTCAGAGGAAATACATTTGAAATTAAATTGCTGCCGAAAGTGAAGGTGGAAATGGTAGTGGAAGCGGAATTTGTGGATGAGATTGTACAAATCATCCAAGAAACCTGCTCCAGCAACACTGTCGGGGACGGAAAGATTTTCATCTATCAGATAGAAGATGCCATTCGGATTCGTACTGGTGAGAACGGGAAACTTGCAATTATCTAACCCACTAAGAAAGGATGATACAAATTGAAGAAAAAAATAGGATTACTCGTTACTGGCGGATTACTGATTAGTTCTACTGCACATGCTCAAGCGCCTACAGTGGAAGGATTAAGCGTTTCGCTTGATATGGTCTGGATCATGGTTGCTGCCCTTTTAGTATTTTTCATGCACGCAGGCTTTGCCATGGTGGAATCAGGCTTTACTAGATCCAAAAATGCCCTGAATATTTTAATGAAGAATTTCTTGACCATATCCATTGCAGCCGTACTATATTTGGCCTTAGGATACGCTCTCATGTTCGGCAGTTCCATAGCAGGCTTTACCGGACTAGACGGCTTCTTCCTGACAGGCCACGAGGATCAAATCGGCTTCTTCGTATTCCAAGCCATGTTTGCAGCGACTTGCGCCACAATCATTTCGGGTGCTGTAGCAGAACGCATGAAGCTTTCGAGCTATATCTTATTGACGGTTGCCATGACTGCGGTCATCTATCCGATTGTCGGCCATTGGGTATGGGGCGGCGGATGGTTAGCAGAGCTTGGATTCACTGATTTCGCAGGTTCTACCGTGGTCCACCTCACTGGAGCACTTGGAGCAATTGTTGCCGTTAAATTCCTTGGTGCACGTCTTGGAAAATACACGAACGGAAAAGTAAATGTTATCTCCGGTCATAACATTCCAATTGGAGCCCTTGGGGTATTCATTCTATGGTTCGGTTGGTTCGGATTCAATGGCGGAAGCACCTTGGCAGCAGATCCGTCCCTTATCCCACATGTCATCACCACCACCTTATTATCCGCTTCCGCCGGGGTGTTGGCATCTGCCTTTTATACGAATTTACGTTACAACCGAATTGATCCCTCATTAACACTTAATGGCGCATTGGCAGGTTTGGTTGGAATCACTGCCGGTACAGGAGATGTTTCGCCAATCGGCGCCATCATTATCGGTTTGGTTGCAGGAGTTCTTCTGGTAGAGGCCGTTACGTTCATCGATCGAAAAGTGAAGCTTGACGACCCAGTTGGCGCCATCGCGGTTCATGGTGTTTGCGGGGTTTGGGGCACACTTGCTGTCGGGCTATTCTCCACATCCACCGGGTTATTTTACGGTGGCGGAATCACTCAATTGGGCATCCAAGCAATAGGTGTGGTTGCAGTTACGGTTTGGACGATCGGATCTGTTAGTGCCTTCCTCTTTATCGTTACTAGATTCACCACAATCCGTGTAACAAAAGAAGAAGAGATTTCCGGTCTCGACTTTGCAGAGCATGGTTCTTCCGCTTATGAATTCAGAGAATCCGTATTCTCCGATAACAGCTACGCTCCAGAATTTGGAACCGGACTTATCCACAGACTCAACAACCTAGGCAGCCCAACAAAAAAAGCCAAAGTTAATTAAGTTTAAGAATGCCAACCCTCGACCATCATAGTTATAAATAGAAATTGGATTGATGGTTTCCCTTTAGATTGAAGTGCAAGGTGTGAGACTCCTGCGGGAGGTAGCGGTAGATTGAGACCCCGCAACGAAGTGAGGAGGCTCAAACACCGCCCCGCGGAAAGCGAACACCTGGAACGTAAATCTAAAGGAGTTGAACAAACAACTAGAAAAGCGATCCATGGCAGAGCCCATCGGATCGCTTTTTTTACATATACAAAACCTATACAAACATTTAACTATAATGGTATAATTCCTCCTAGAGGTGATAGACTTGAACATCAAAACGTGGGAGAAATTGATCTTCCGATTTTTTATCATATGGTACATATGCGGAGTCGTCTTATTGACCTTTGACCTTCTTCCTCCATGGTTGGAATGGGCAAATGTCGTTTTCCTTGTAACAGCAGGAACTCTTGGAGCGATCTATTTTATCAAAAACTACCGTGGCATCGGAGTCATCTTTACAATGATTGTGTTCGGCGTATCCATGGCTGCTGAGCATTTTGGGGTGAAATACGGTTTTCTTTTTGGTGACTACTACTATAATTCCTATTTCGGACCAAAGCTGTTTGATGTGCCAATCACGATAGGCTTTGCCTGGGTGTTGGTCATTTCGACCTCCCATGTAATCGCACTCAGGATCATCCCCCAAGCCTCCATTATCGCCAAAGCTATACTCGGTGCTTTTGCAACGGTTGTATTGGATCTTATCATCGACCCAGTCGCCTTTATCGCGAAAGAGTATTGGATATGGGAAGGATCAAGCTTCTATTATGATATTCCCTTGTTCAACTTTTACAGTTGGTTTGGATTGTCCTTGTTGTTCCACCTGTTCATTTTACTTCTTTCCAAAACCGTTTCTTCGAAGGAAAACACCTATTGGGAGAAGAATATGTATATATTATACGGGCTGATGGTTGCTATGTTCTGTATGATAGCTGTCACAGCGAAACTATATTTGGCGTTGATTGTGACGATTATCCCTACCCTTCTTTTGTACGGGGCCACGCTCAAATCAAAGGAGTTCACGCATGATTCCAGCAAAAAAAAGCAGACGGTTTGACTTCTTTTTCCACCAATTCAACAAGCGATTCCTTCGATTTCATTTCAGGGGAGTTAATTTTGCAGAGGGTCCAAACGTTTCCACCCCTTCCTCCCCTGCTCTGTTTATCGTAAATCATAGCACTTGGTGGGATGCGTTAGTTGTTTTTCATTTTAATCAGCTTGTCATTAAACAGGAAAGCTATGTGATGATGCATGAAAAAGGGGTCAAGGAATTCCCGTTTTTCCGTAAAATTGGGGCATTCTCCGTAAACAGAGAAAACCCTAAGGATATTGTCCGTTCCATGAACTATGCAAAAGAGCGACTGAAAGACGGGAAAACACTATGGCTGTTCCCGCAAGGCGATGAACGCCACCTTGAAATCCGCCCGCTTACATTCCTTCCTGGCGCCTTACATATCGTGAAAAACACCGATATTCCGATTGTCCCTGTGTGCCTATACTATACATTTACCGGTGAGAGAAAGCCGGAAGTATTTATTAAACTCGATGAACCTATCCTTTATTCTCAGCTTAACGGTACTTCAGCGAAAGAGAAGAATCAATACCTGGAAGACCACTATACCACCCTTCTTGACAGGGTAAAGCAGGACGTAATCGAACAAAATACTGCTAATTATCGGTCATTATTATAAACAAACTCTAGCTGTTGATGGAAACTTAGTGCGGAAATCAACAGCTGCGTCTAACAGAACTACTTTTAAAAGGAGGAAACCGTTATGGAATCATTCATCTATCTGCTATCTGCCGCACTTTTTGTTTCTTTCCTTTGGATTATCATTAACGGCCAATTCTATCCTACCTATCAAAAACCATCCAGACTGTCACCTCCCCCCCTTGTATCCATTCTCATTCCCATGCGAGATGAAGAGCGCAACGTGCAACCACTTATTGAAAACCTGAAACAGCTTACATTTCCAAACCTGGAGATCATTCTCCTCGATGACCACTCCTCCGATGAAACATACTCCAAGGCGATGGCCTTAACAATAAAAGATAGCAGGTTTTCCTTGATTCAGGGCGTTCCTCTAAAAAAGGGATGGGCCGGAAAAGTGCATGCCTGTTATCAATTGTCCCATGCTGCAAATGGAGATTATCTTCTATTTCTTGATGCAGATGCTCGTTTAAAGGAAAACACCATCAAAAGGATGCTTCCTTTTTTCCGGAATGAAAAAGTCGGGCTTGTAACAGGTTTTCCCCATTTCCCGGTCACCTCTTGGTTAAGCAAACTGTTGGTACCGATGCAGCATTTTGTTATTTGGCTTCATCTCCCACTAGCACTTGCCAACTATAGCTCTTTCAAGCCAGCAAGTGCGGCCCACGGAGCATTCATGTTTTTTGAAAGAAGTGCCTATGATTTTGTGGAAGGGCATTTTTCCGTAAAATCCAGCATCGTGGAAGATGTACATTTGGCGAGGGTCATGAAAGAGCACGAATTTCAGGTAAAATTGATCAATGCGACCCCGTATGTTACCTGTCATATGTATGAAAGCAACCAGGAGGTCTGGAACGGCTTTTTGAAAAACATTTATATCGGAATCGGGAAATCTCCTTTCATGGTCGCATTTTTAACTATCTTTTACAGCTTGTTTTATGTATTGCCTCTCTTATTGGCATTTCTGTCGCCGTTTTACGGGATATGGTTCATCGTGCCCCTATTGCTCGTCTGGGTACAGAAACTCTACATTGATCTGCAAACCGGTCAGGTATCCTATCTGTTTTTATTCATGCCACTAAGCGCTCTGGCTTTCCTTATCATCATGCATGCATCCATGTGGAAGTCATTAAAAAATCAACATTATATCTGGAAGGGGCGTGCCTATAAATGAAAAAAGTAATTGTCATTGGAGGCGGGCTTGGTGGGCTTTCTGCTGCCATCACGCTTGCTTCCAAAGGATTTACAGTAACCTTACTTGAAAAAAATAGTCATTTGGGCGGAAAACTGATGCCGGTTCAACTCGGGCAGGCCTCCTTTGATTTTGGCCCGAATACCATTACCATGCCAAAAGTATTTCAAGAGGTCATCTCCCAGACAGGGGAAGACCCCAGCAACTATATGGAATTTGTAAAGCTTGATACCCACACAAGAAATTATTTTCCTGACGGAAGCTGCTTTGACTTCAGTTCTGATAAAGAAAAGATGGTAGATCAACTGGCAAAACTTGATCCTGTCGGCGCAAAGAACTACGCCTCGTTCCTAAAAGAGATCACTAGATTATACAAACTGGGTGAGGCACAGTTTTTCCGTAGAACTTTTACTTCTACAAAGGATTATCTCTCCCCAGGGCTAGCCGCGTCTTTCAGTAGAGTGAGGCCTTTACAATCACTGCATGGTTTTCATCAGAATTACTTTTCCAATCCGTTCATCATTCAAGCCTTGGACCGCTATGCTACATACATAGGCTCTTCCCCCTACGTCTCACCCGCTACCTTTGGTCTGATTGCCTATTTGGAACTCGTGGAAGGCGTTTATTACACAAAAGGAGGGAACAGCAAGATCGCCGACGGATTCGAAATGGCGGCACGTAAAATGGGAGTGACCATCCGGACTGATTGTAAAGTTACAAGTATCGAGGTGAAAAATAAACAAGCTGTTTCCGTTTCGACTGAAGACGGTGAGAATTATCCTGCCGATTCGATTGTCATGAATGCAGATTTACTGGCTGCCTATCCTGCCCTCGTGAACGAAGTGGATAGGCCTCATTTTACCGATAAAAAAGCCAAGAGCTATGAACCTTCCATTTCCGCCTATGTCCTGCTTGCCGAAATGAACAAGAGGCACTCTGAGCTCCTCCATCACACAGTCTATTTTTCTAACGACTACCAAAAGGAGTTTGAGAGTTTGTTTCAAGCAAAGAAATATGCATCAGACCCTACCATCTATCTGAGTAATTCATCTTACACAGAAAAAGAGAAAAGCCCCAATGGTGATAACCTGTTCATCTTGGTGAATGCACCTGCAACAAGCAATGATACTACCGGCATCCCGGAAAACTACAAAGACCATATTTACAACACATTAGCTCAAAAGGGGCTTTCGCTGAAGGATCATGTCCTGACTGAAAAGGTCATCACGCCAGAGGACATTCAATCTAAATTTGGAGCTTTCAGGGGCGCTCTATACGGAGTGGCTTCCAATCGGAAAATGGATGCCTTCTTCCGCCCAAGAAACAAATCGGCCGATATCGGAAACCTCTACTTTGTCGGAGGCTCCACACATCCCGGCGGAGGGTCCCCCATGGTCACCCTCTCCGGATTAAATGTAGGAAAAGTCATTGCAGAACGAGAATAATCCCTTAAGCAAAAGGCGTGCAAAATGAAGATCGTATAGTTTAGTAATTTCTAGCTGGTGATTGGAGCAAATGGCGTAGACTCCAGCGGGGGAGTAGCGACAATCTTGAGACCCCGCAACGAAGTGAGGAGGCTTAAGGTCGCCCCGCGGAAAGCGAAGCCATTTGCGGAAAGCAACAGCGGCGTTTAAACAAACCCTAAAAACAAATACTTTTTAAACGGCCGGAAATCAACCGCATACAGAATCAAAAAAATCACCACAGTGTCCTTCCACCGTGGTGATTTTTTAAATTTGCGATATAATTTCCCGCTTCTCTTCATTGCTGACAAAATGTTTGGTTTTAAAGACAGAATATCCTTTTTTACGGATGGAACCTAGAATGGCACGGTATAAATACGCCGCTCCCTTCACAGGCGTCCTAGAATGCAAAGGGTAAAGATCGATGGAACTCATCGCCTGCTCATATAATTTCTCCGCCTTAAGAGCCATGTCCTCCCAAACCGAAATGAACTTATTGTTCACAATGTGCATTTTCAGGTCTGCAACTGAATATCCAGCCTGCTCAAGCTTTTCAATGGGAATATAGATCCTTTCCCGCTCCAGGTCTTCGCCGATATCCCTGAGAATATTGGTTATTTGCATGGCCTGCCCAAGCGCAATCGCATCCTGTCGCAGTGCGTCCTTGTTATTTGGCGCTAGGATCGGAAGCAACATCAATCCAACCGTGCTTGCTACATAGTAGGAATAATGAAGCACTTCTTCTTCTGTATAATAAAGCTTTTTATACAAATCCATCTCTTGGCCTGTGATCATATCATGAAATGCTTCCACATCCATCTCGTATTTCTGGAAAACATCCTGAAGGGCAAGCCACATCGGCTCTTCTGATGGTAGATGCCCTTGCAGGAATGCATCAAAGGATTGCTTGAACGCATAGAGTTCCTCCTTGGGATTTCCTCCCTCATCCACAATGTCATCCACCTGGCGACAAAAGGCATACACGGCCCAGACAGCCTGTTTCTTCTCTTTAGGCAAAAGCATGAATGCCTTGTAGAATGTTTTGGAATGTTCTTTGATTATGGATTCACAATGGTGATATGCTTTCGTTAAGTTGTTCATTGAGATTCACATCCTTTGTAGATGAATGATGGGCAAAATCATGGATTATCTGATCTGCTGCAAGCTTGGCACTTTGCATTACAATCGGAATGCCGCCACCTGGATGAACGGAAGCACCTGTTGCATAGACATTTTCAAGAGCGGTAGGTTTGGCTTGTGGACGAAATACACCTGACTGGAATAAGCTGGGCGCAATTCCAAAGCTGCCTCCCTGAAAAAGACCTTCCTGATCCGCGTCATTCGGTGTTCTCACTTCCATCCAATCCATCTTTTCCGTCAGTCCAGGAAACGCCCTTGCTTCAATGTTTTTTATCATCCTATCTATAAACGTTGATTCCTGACTCCAATCAATATGACTTCCTGAAGGAACAGGCACAAGCACATATAGCGTACTTTTTCCGTCTGGTGCCAAGGTAGAATCGATAACTGCCGGATTGAAAGTATAGAAGGACGGATCGGTTGGCACCTTCTTCTCTTGAAACACTTCCCTCATATGTTGGTCAAAATTCCCACCCATAAAGAATTGATGGACATCAGAATCTTGATACTTTCCGTCTACTCCGAAGTAGAATAGTACACATCCTGATGAAGGTTCATAATTTCTGCGATCATCGAGCAGATCGGCAGCAGATGGAAAATCTCCATTCCACACTAAACCGTCCACTTTAACGGTTCGGCCGTTAACCATTATAGACACCACCCGGCCATGTTCCTTGTGAATGTCCTCGACCTTACTATCCACATATAGCGAAATTCCTTTTTCCTGCAATGTGTTCGTTAACACCTTAACAAGCGAGGCATAGCCACCCTTCATATAATGGATGCCATGCTCATGCTCACTGTAAGGAATCAAACTGTACATGGCAGGAGCTGTTTGAGGGTTGCCACCAATGTATAAAGTTTGTAGAGAGTAGGCTTCCCGGAGATGTTCATCCTTGAAGAAGGTTCCAGCAAATTTTTTCGTGGATTGATAAGCTTTTAATCTGAGAAGAGACTTCAAGTTCTTTCCCGTCCAAAAATCCCTTTTTCTCGTAAATGATTTTTCCAGAAAGGAAGCCTGCCCTATCTCAAAGCTTTTGCGCATCTCTTCCATGTATTTCGTGAAACCTTCCTCTTCTCCAGGGAAAACTTCGCTCAATTCATTTAGTTGCCTATCGACGTCTTTGTACTTCGTGTACCTTTTTCCATCCTTGAAATGAATGGAGTACAAGGTATCAAGTCCCAGAAGCTCCCATGCGTCACCTGAAACACCTGCCTCATCCAATATCCCTTTTAACATGTGAGGAAGGAGGACGATGGTTGGCCCTTTATCAATTCGGTAACCTTCTTTTTCGACAAAAGATAGGCGACCTCCTGCTTGATTTTCTTTTTCATAGATGCTCACTTCAAATCCCTGCTTCTTTAAAAGAAGCGCTGTGATCATCCCACCTATTCCTGCTCCTGCTATTGCAATATGTCTACTCATTGAGCTTTCTCCAATCTTTTCGCTTGGAAGCTTTTTTGAGGTTGTGTTTCATATTTTTCATGTAATAGTCCGGCAGTGATACGTGCTGACTCCAATATGGTGGGCAACCCGCTTCCTGGATGGGTCCCACCGCCGACAAGCCAGCAGTTATCCAACTCTTCGAATCTGTTATGTGGACGGAGCACCATCATTTGACTAAGCTGATGTCCAAGGTTAAAAGTGGCCCCTTTATATACAAGCACTTCTTTCTCCCAATCTTCTGGAGTAATAATCTTCTCTATTTCAATATGATTTCTAAGATCTTTGAACCCGCTTTTCTTTTCTAGTGTCTCAAACACCAATTCCTTGAATCTCTCCTTATTATCCTGCCAATCAATGTTACTGAAATTGTTAGGGACAGGCGCAAGGATATAAAGGGCTGACTTGCCCTTAGGAGCCAATGTAGGATCTGTAACCGATGCATTTTGTACATAAATGGAAGGGTCACTGGAGAGCTTTTTCGTTTTCGTGATCTCTTCCACATTCCTTTTGTAATCCTCGGCAAATATAATGCTATGGTGAGGAAGGTCGTACACCTTATCCAGCCCGAGGTAGATCATGAAGGTAGAACAGGAAAATTTCTTCTTTTCTAATTTTCGCTTGCTGTATTTTTTCAGCACTTTATCGTCCACCAGATTGGTCATGACGTGGGCAAAGTCACCATTGACCACAACCTCATCCGCTTCGACCTTTGACCCGTCCTCTAAAATCACACCAATCACTTTACGCCCTTTTAGCCACAGCTTTTTTACGCCAGTGCCAAGGCTAATCGTTCCACCGTGCTCTTTCACGACCTTAGCCATGCTTTCGGAAAGCTGATTGACCCCGCCGATAGGATGATAGATTCCATAAGCATGTTCCATCCAGGAAAGGATAGAAAAAGCACCTGGACATTCCCAAGGTGACATTCCCAAGTATTTAGATTGGAAAGTGAAAGCAAGCTTCAGCTGTTCTTCACGGAAGTATTTGCTTAATTGATCATACAGGCTGCTGCCAAGACTCAATTGCGGAAGAGCTTTAATGACCTTCCATTGAAAATAATGATAGAAACGGTCCATTCTCCCTTGGAGAATAGGAGTCAGTGCGTCCATCCGTTTTTCCGTTTCCGACATGAACCGCTCATAGCCTTCTCCATCACCTGGAAAATACTTTTCGATGGTCTGTTTCATTTTCTCTTGATCACGAGTTACCATAAATGATTTATCTGGGAAAACAAGTTCATACATATCCTTTAATTCTTTCATTTCCATGTAGTCATGCATGTTCCGTTTCGATTCCTCGAATATCTCTTCAGCAATTTGAGGCATACTCAGAAAGGTTGGGCCCATGTCAAACGTAAACTCCCCAATTTTCATGGCAGAGTTCCGGCCTCCAACATAATGTTGCTTTTCCATTACGCTCACTTGATAACCTTTGGCGGAAAGCATCATTGCAGCTGCCAAACCGCCTGGTCCTGCGCCAACCACGATTATTTTCTTACTCATCTTTAGTACGCCTCCTCATTCCAAACACACGTTCAATAATTAAACAAAGATTATACAAACATTATACATAATAATCTTTGTTCATACAATCGATAACTCTCTATTATGTATATCTGTTAGCCTTAGAAGGCTTGTCTATTGGAATGTTGAAATAAAAACTCCCCCACGAGGAGTTTTCATCTCTCTAATACAATAAAGCGCATACTACTTCAATAAAAACACACTTGCCCTTTATTAGCAATTTATTCCTTTATTGTTACTCCGTATTGAGTAAACCATACATGAATTTGTGCGAGGTGCGCGAGAAGCTGCGGACCAGTCATCAACTGTCCGAACCAAGGCACTTGAAAGGCTTTTCCTTCTGAAGAAACAATGTCTTGGAGCTTCTTTTTATCAAAAAACTCAAGCAGCGGACTCGTATTATCCTGAAGAATTTCTTCCAGCCAATGTTTGACGAGATTCGTATAAACAGGATGATGGGTCTTAGGATACGGACTCTTTTTGCGGTAAAGAACTTCCTCAGGCAATATCCCCTCCAAAGCCTTTCTCAAAATTCCTTTCTCCCTGTTGCCATGCATTTTCATTTCCCAAGGGATGTTCCAAACATATTCCACTAAACGGTGGTCGGCAAATGGTACACGCACCTCAAGGCTAGCTCCCATGCTCATTCTGTCCTTACGATCAAGGAGTGTGGTCATGAACCAAATCATATTCAAGTAGAAAAGTTCCCTTCTGCGAGATTCCAATAGACTTTCCCCTTCTAATCTCGGAGTCTCCCTCACTGTTTCTTCAAATTTTGACGTAATATATTCATCCAGTTTCAGCTTTCGTCTCCATTCCGGTCTGAGCAACTCCATCCTCGCCTGTGTGGAACGCATCCAAGGAAAGTTACTGGATGCCAAGTCTTCCGGTCTATGGAACCATGGATATCCACCGAAGATTTCATCGGCACACTCCCCTGATAGACTGACCACATAGTTTTGTTTGATTTCCCGGCAGAACCACAAAAGGGAGGAATCGATGTCTGCCATTCCCGGCTGGTCACGGACAAGTACCGCTTCCTTCAGATAGGCTGCGAGATTTGTCTGCGAAATGACGGAGCGGTGATGGACCGTTCCAAAGGATTCCGTCATTTTCCTGATCCATTTTTCATCGGAGTTTGGCTGAAATTCATTCGCTTTAAAATATTTATCATTTTCCTCATAATCAATGGAATACGTATTTAACGGAGGTTTTCCTTCCTTTTTGAAAGCATTGGCTGCAATCGCGGTAATTGCACTGGAATCAAGTCCACCTGAGAGAAACGTACATACCGGCACATCCGACACGAGCTGCCTTGTCACCGCATCTGTAAACAAATAACGAACCTTCTCTACCGTTTCATCCAACGTGTCAGTATGTGGTTTGCTTTCCACATTCCAATAACGCTTGATCTTTAACCCTCCGCTTTTGGATAATACGAGAAGATGAGCTGGCCGGAGCTCTTTAATATCATGGAACAATCCGTGGCCAGGGGAACGGGAGGGGCCAAGGCCAAAGATTTCTGCCAAGCCATCATACCCAACTTGACTCGACACATCCGGATGGGCCAGGACCGCTTTCAATTCCGATCCAAATATCAGTTTCCCTTCCTTTTCATGGTAAAAAAACGGCTTTACCCCGAGTCGGTCCCTTGCGATGAACAATTGTTCTTTTTCTTCATCCCAGATCGCAAAAGCAAAAATGCCATTCAAATGATGGACACATTCTTCCTTCCATTCCATATAGGCAGTCAGCAGCACCTCTGTATCAGAGTGACCTCGAAAGGAATAGCCTCTCGCTAAAAGCTCCTTTCTGATATCTTCGGTGTTATAGAGCTCCCCGTTGTAACAGATGGTATAGTTCTTTTCACCCTTTGTTCTTGTCATAGGCTGTTTGCCACCCTCCAAGTCAACAACAGCCAAGCGTTTATGTCCGAATGCCGCATGACGGTCCATCCAGACATTTGTATCATCTGGCCCTCGAAACGATAATGTTTCCGCCATTTTTTTCACTATATCTTTCTGATCCTTAATATCCCTTTTGAGATCAATCCATCCTGTAATACCGCACATATTGTCCCATCCACTCCTTTGCTTTAAGCAAACTACGGCTGTTCTATACTATGCCGGGAGTGCTTATACCATGAACTGGAGAAAGAGTTTACACGACATTTCCATGTTAGTCCTCCTTCCAGTATTTGTACGGACATTTAATATAAGTACTTCCCGTTTAAAGCTTTATCAAGTAGGGAAGAATGGCAGAAACAAAGGTTTATCCCCTACAAAACTTCATGATTACTGGAGGAAACGACTGTGAATCTTCAAAAAAGGAAAAGCATCATTTATGAGCAAAAACGTTCCTTTACTTGCGGGACGATCGAAAACATAAATGAACAATGGATATTTTTTGAGGCGGAGGACGATGAAGCGTTCCTGCTCGAGGAAATTTCAGAAGAGGGTATTGAAATACTTCTCTCCAATGAATGGGTACCAGGAGTACTTTTAGAAACAAGTCAGGTGATCTTACATACAAAACATCTATATGAATTGAATAACGGCGATGCAGTCCGTGTGCGCAAAAAACTTCCTCAACCTTATATGGAGTTGCTAGAAGAGCTAACGGAAGATGCCTTCATTAAATTCACCACCCTTTTAAACAAATCCAACATTTCGCTGTATGATTGCATTTATTGTCACAATACCATGCAGTTTATGGATCATGTCAAAGAGCCGTCAGGAGTAAATTTCTTGGTGTATGATAATGAAACATTCATCTGTTCCGTCCAGCACCATTTTACTCGAGGAAAATCTGTGACGGACCGTTTTGAATATACCCTTCAGACAGGGAAACGGTATATGTTTACGAATATGGAACGCAGAAAAGCAGAATAGGACAAAAAAAACGTGACCCGGTTAATTCGGATCACGTTTTCTTCGTTTAATAGATTACATCGGCAAGCTGAAGCCTAAGTGGATGATATAAGCCAAAGCCAGCACAAATAGTACCCATACCACAACAGTGGACTTTCCTTTTCTTGTACGGACAGAGATCATCTCCATCAAGCCAATTACCAAGATACCTAATACCATTTTCAATACATATTGACCGTTTGTAATCCAACCCCAGCCAAGCTGCAATCCAGTAACTACAATAAGTATGTAGAACAATCTCAATACCATCGAAGTGATCTTCGCACCTTTTGCTTTTCCTGCCTTCGTTAAAACAAGCACAACAACAAAAAGAATAAGTGCAATTGCCCATGTGGAAATATGCGCGTGTGTCATTTTTTCTAACCTCCTTCAATCAACTCAAAACTACTTGTATCATACCATACAGTCCGAAAAAAACTAAATAAATTACCTTAATATAAGATTTTGAATTTTAACAAAGCTCTTTTCTCAAAGAACTTGTTACCCGCTAGTAAAAAGTCGGCAATTGGACTTTTTACTGTTTACCTACTCTTAACGAGCCATTCAATTTATTCTGTTTTTACAGGAAAAGAGCACGACAGCACAAAGTATAACGGCTAATATGAATATTCGTAAAAACAACAATTTTTTCGAAAATAGTCATTAACAATGATATAATACCCTTGAAAGCCATTACATTGATTAGATGGAGGTATTTCATATATGACAACCAAAACTCATGACATCATCAGTATCACAGAAAAATTCGGTGCCAATAACTATCATCCACTTCCAATCGTTATCTCTAAAGCGGAAGGTGTTTGGGTGGAAGACCCGGAAGGCAATAAATACATGGACATGCTTAGTGCCTATTCCGCAGTCAACCAGGGGCATCGTCATCCTAAAATTATTCAAGCATTAAAAGATCAGGCAGATAAAATCACGTTAACATCCCGTGCTTTCCATAATGATCAGCTCGGACCTTGGTATGAAAAAATGGCTGCGTTAACTAACAAAAACATGGTCCTGCCGATGAACACAGGTGCAGAAGCTGTTGAAACGGCAGTAAAGGCTGTTCGCCGATGGGCTTATGATGTAAAAGGTGTACCTGTCAATCAAGCAGAAATCATTGTATGTGAAGATAATTTCCACGGCCGTACGATGACCGCTGTATCTATGTCTTCCAGTGAAGAGTACCAGCAAGGTTTCGGACCGATGCTTCCTGGCATAAAAGTGATTCCTTATGGAAGCATTGAAGCGTTGAAGGGTGCCATCACACCTAACACTGCCGCTTTCATTTTCGAACCGATCCAAGGAGAGGCTGGAATTAACATTCCTGCTGAAGGATTCCTAACTGAAGCTTATGAAGTATGTCAAGCAAACAACGTATTATATGTAGCCGATGAAATCCAGGCAGGCCTTGGCCGTTCAGGCAAACTTTTCGCTTGTGACTGGGAGAATGTTGAGCCTGATATGTACATATTAGGAAAAGCGCTTGGTGGAGGGGTATTCCCGATTTCTTGCGTAGCTGCAAACAAAGATATCCTAGGTGTATTCAACCCAGGATCCCACGGCTCCACTTTTGGAGGAAACCCATTGGCGTGTGCCGTATCAATGGCATCATTGGAAGTGTTAGAGGACGAAAAATTGGTAGAACGCTCCTTTGACCTAGGCAACTATATGATGGAAGAATTGCGCACCATCAATAACCCTGCCATCAAGGAAGTGCGCGGCCGCGGACTCTTTATCGGCGTGGAACTGACTGAAGCTGCCCGCCCTTACTGTGAAAAACTTAAAGAAGAAGGTTTATTGTGTAAGGAAACCCATGAAACGGTAATCCGCTTTGCACCGCCTTTAATCATTTCCAAGAAAGACCTGGATTGGGCGATTGATAAAGTGAAGAAAGTATTGTCTGTTTAATAAAAGCAAAAGCTGTCCAAAAGGTTAGATAAACCTTTTGGACAGCTTTTTTTAATCTATTACATTCCTTAATGTTCCGATTTTCTCCACTGACACCTCTACCACATCCCCCTTTTTCAAAAAGCGAGGAGGCACAAACCCTTTTCCCACACCAGCCGGAGTTCCAGTTGCAATAATATCCCCTGGCTCCAAGGTCATCCCTTTGGAAATGATCGCAATGATTTCAGGTATCGAGAACATCATCAGTTCCGTAGATGCACGTTGCCGGATCTCCCCATTCACTTTCGTCTCCACCATCAAGCTTTGTGGGTTTTCCACGAACGATCTATGGACAATTGCCGGTCCCATCGGACACGTACCATCCAGGCTTTTCCCTAAAAAGAATTGTTTATGTCGCTTCTGCATATCTCGTGCTGTTATATCATTGACGATGGTGTAGCCAAATACATGATCCATGGCAGCTTCAATTGTGATTCCTTTGCCTGACTTCCCGATAACAATAGCCAGCTCCCCTTCATAGTCCAGCTGGTCTGTAAGGTCTTCATGGCTCGGGATGGAGGCTTCTGGACCGACAACTGAAGTCGTAGCTTTTGTGAAAATCATGATATGCTCCGGTAAGTCGTCTTCACTTCCCATCTCTAACACATGATCCCGGTAGTTCTTTCCGACACAAAAAATATTTTTCTTTGGTCTTGGTATCGGGGCATAGAGACGTACTTCCCCCATCGGATAAAAATAGGATTCAGAATCCCTCTGCTTGAATACCCAATCTCTTAACCTAGAGACCGTTTCAATAAAGGACTCCCCCTGTTCGATCGCTTCTAAGAGAGAGGATGGCCATGTTGTTCCATCCTCTATTTCTCGATGAGCTCTGTGTAGATCTAACACATAATTTTGAGCCTCATCTGTCAATCCGATTATTCGTTCGCCTTGTATTTCCATTGTTACGAAATGCATTTTTCCGGCTTCTCCTTTCCGATCGTGATTGATTCTTTGTAGTAATTTGTTATATTATGACTTGTTTTATCGAAGTGCTTTTTTTCTTATAAAAGCCGTGCCATAATAAGGACAACCGATTGCGTTACTTAATCTTATAATATTGGAGTAGAAAAAAATGTTAGCTTTGAAAATCGAATTAAAAAGGCAGCAAATGATACACTGCGCAAAAGAATACGGATTTACTGCATCCCAAACTGTCCGATGCAGTCAAGAATTAGATGTCTTGCTGAATAAACAATCGCAACAGCAGATCCCTTTGATGGAAAAGCAAAATAAATATTCCTTTGCACAATGACAAAGATGTGAGGCTGATGCTCACATCTTTTTAAATTTTGGTTTGCTACCGTATGTTCCTGCTCTCCAGAGCCATTCCATCGGACCATAGTAGAAATGGGACACCCAGATTTTACTGAAGATGATTTGGAAGATATAGATCCCTAGCACAAGGAATAAACCATAGAACGGTGTAAACGATCCGTATAACCCTAATCCATAACTGTAGAAGATAAAGGAACAAACGACCGATTGGAACAAATAATTGGTCAAGCTCATTTTCCCTACATACTGAAACGGGGACAAAAGCTTTAACCCTAGGCTTTTTCTGCTAACCAAAACTACTGTAAGGAAATAGAACACGGCACTCGCCGGACCACCGATGCCATCCTGCAGGTATTCGGTTGTATAGTTTTGTTGTGTGTAATATGGAAGTAGCTTAAATATCAATGCCAATACAAACGTCAATACCCAAAGCTTTTTCATCCATGAAAGATTCTCTTCCACTTTTTCAAGCCACTTGGACTTTGCTGCAGCCGCCCCGAACAGGAACATCGGCAACACAGAAAGCACAATAAAAAAGAAGTTCGCTATATTAACAAAGGACCAATCGGAAATACGCTGTTTAGTTATCTCCATAAAGGTCCCATTCGCATAAACCTCTAAAGATTGCAGAGCATTCGCTTGTAGCGGTGCATAGATATCCGTATTTCCCATCATCGTGGTCACCACGAGCATCAGCAGGGACAACAGGGTGGTTGGTATTACAATAAGCAACAATGCCGTCCATAGCATGGCCTTAGGTGACATTTTCCTCATCATCAATAAAATAAATCCGCATAAAGCATATGTAATGAGAATATCGCCATGCCAAATGAAGAACGCATGAATGATCCCTATCACCAACAATACGACTAGTCTTCTAGAAAAATATTTTGGTACAGATAGATTTTTCTCTGCCACCCTATTGGCAAAAATGATAAAACCGTACCCGAACAAAAATGAAAAGAGTGTATAGAAGCTAGCCTGAGCGAGGATATCCACCCCATTCATTACTACTATATCCCTAGTTTCTGACCAGTATGTTTTCATATTTACATAAAGCATTGGCGAGAAAAACGACGGCATATTTACTAAAAAAATACCTAATATCGCAATCCCTCTAATAATATCTAATGCTACAATTCTCTCTTTTTCTTGTATCGGTGCCGCATGCATCCAGATTCCTCCCTCTTACCTCTTTTCTTTCATACAGAACATTATAGCTCTTTTTCCTTAATATTCCTATCATCAAATCCCCTTATTCTGTTTCTAAATGTTCTCACCATACCGGGCTAATGTCATAGGATATAGCATAAGCGCACAGTAAAGGAGTTAACGTTTATGCCAGCAATCGTCGGAGCTGTAAATGTTAACAGTATCGGTAACTCCGGGATTTTTCATATCGGTGACGTTTTTCAGATGTCCCCGGTCAGTTCCGCCAAAACATTTGCAGGAGCCGGAAGTTTCAATACCGGAGACTCTATTTCCATTAGCAACACCAACAGTCAGACCAACACGTATGACCAAGACGTCAATGACCAACCGGTTGCTTTAAATATGTAGAAAGAAAAGTAGAAAGCGCCCGTTATGCATCGTAGAAAATGAATACAAGGAGGGTCCTGATGGCTTCCAACTTTTTTATCAACCAGAACATTGTCATCCATCATCTGAAAATCGGGGGAATAACGAACTCCTCCGTGTTCCAGATAGGCAGTGCTGGAGTTATTAAATCCCTATCCAATCTTTACAACACTGGAGGGTTTGTGGAACCCGCACCGGTCAGTAGTGCCGAAATAGGCCAAGGCCAGCAAGGTGGTACACCCACGGGCACTTCCGGACCATTTGTACCTTTAAAGGGAACCAATTAATTTACGCGCTAGGCATTCACCCATTTTCAATGATTGCATAAGTTATTAGAGATGATTCTCAAAACTCAAGAAGCAGCCAACGAAAGGGGTGGTCCGATGTACACTAATTATCAGTACCTTTATCAGTCACAACAGCAAATACAACAACTTCAGCAATTAGTAGAAAATCAAACCAAACAGATCTCCACCCTGGAAGAGCTCGTAAAACTTATGCAGCAGGAGATCGTCCAACTCAAGGAAAAACCAAGCATGAACATTGAAAGAATTGAATATAAATTCGACCAGCTTAAGGTGGAGACATTGGAAGGGACATTGAATATTGGACTGACACCAGGTTCTTCCGGAGAGATTGAAGATTTCATCGTTACCCAGAATAATATGCAAGTCCCAATCCCGCAAAAAAATCAAAACCTGTCAAAAGGAATAGAGAAGGATCTTAGAGAATACCTGAACAAACATGGGGAAACAAAAATCAAACAAATTGCCGAGCAACAAGGTAGGATGCTTGAAAGCCATTATTATGATTTTATGATACAGGATGTTACAAAACAGCTTCCATCCCGAATCAACCATACATTGAATAGCATCACCGCCGAAGCTGTCCAAAAAGGCTATAATGATGAAAAGATAAAAGAAGTAACCATCCAACAACTGCAAGGAGACATGGATAAGGCATTTGCAACTTTTATCCGGAGCCTTCCTGCAAATAAATAGAGTGTGGTGTTTAATCATTGAATTTTCATGTATCCAACCATAATCTTCAAGTCGACTGCGTTAATATCTTGGGAGTATCCTCTTCCTCCATCTTCTTAGTCGGAGACACGCAGAATATCTGTTTAACCTCCTACTTTGATACTCCTCCTGAAGCTCTGATAATCGGTCCTTTTGTACCGCTCACAACGGAATAAATTTATGAGAATATCCAGAGTAGAAGAAATCAACTTGCATTCTTTATCATTTAGTTCCTATTTTCACATAGGCGACTCGTATTACATTAATGCTAAGTCTCGCGCCCTTGCTGTCAAACGGGAGTTTCCTAGATTCTATGGAAATGAGGGGAATTTCTCTTCCTATAAGATATTCTCCATCCAATCCCCTACACCCATATTGAATGAAAATGTAAACATGAGCATTTCAAATGTTAATCCCGACATTTGTGTCAATCAAATAAATATTAAAGGGGTTTCCTCCTCATCTGTCCTGCAGATTGGCTCTTCCCAGACCATCTGTGCAGAAGCGAGGATTAAACACACAAGGCAACTCTTGGGACCGGGAGTAGTTCATGGAATGACCTCCCCTCTTACAAGCGAACAAAGTGAGGATGATTGATATGCCTGCCATCATTGGCCCGGTAAAAGTGACAAATGTAGGTGGTGGTATTATTAACTTCGGAGACTCCTTTTATATAAGCCCAAAAGGCACCGGAAAAAACAATTCCGGTTCAGGAGGTCTCAATACAGGAAACGTTGTTAATACCAACAACGGTCTTAGTGCTACCAATTCAATTGATCCAGATATTACAGATCAAAACGTAAGTGGAAATGAGTAACGAGAAGAGTTCTCTCACATTCTTGACAGGGGTTCATATAGTGTAAGTATCACAAAAGAAAAAGGATGTTCTGCATGCCAGCTATTGTAGGTCCAGTTGCCATAAACAGCGTAGGTGGAGGCGTCATCAACTTTGGAGACTCTTTCTATATATCTCCCAAATCTGCCTCCAAAACCTCAGCAGGATCCGGTGCCCTAAACACCGGAAACTTCGTCATCACCAACAACGGTCTCAGCGCCACCAATGTAATAGACCCTGACGTAAACGACCAGGATATTGTGGCGAACAACTAAAAAAGAGGAAAAAATAAAAAAGAGGGTCAGACCCCTCTAGGATTTTCTCCTTCGACCTCGAAATAACACAAAAGCCGTGCCCACGCAAGTGGCACGGCTTTTGTGTTTAACGTTTTTTCTTTCGTTCGTTTGATTTGCGTGTTAGTGGTATTTTGGTAGACGGCTGTTTTTGGATCCATTTGATGAAGGAGAAAATTTTCGGGTCATCCTTCAAAAGTAGAACCGTATTCAGACGAATGGCGAGTTCTTCATTTGTGTAAAGAGCATGTATCTGCTTATGACATGGAATACATAGATTTGCGGTTGGAAGGAAGGTTCCTCCCATTTCTTTAGGGGTCAGGTGATGGACGGTGATTTCCACCTCTTCCCTCTCGCAAAGCTTACATGTGCCAATATCCCTCTTTTTCTTCTTTGCCATTCCAGCCTACACCTCCAACATTCGGGATCATCAGCCTTGCATCAATCCACCCTAGCAAGCACATCAAACATCATAAGTTCTCCAATGTCACTACAGAACCTTTGCCGGAAGATTGTGCAGGTGTAACCACCAGTCGTCTTGGCAGGCGGGCTCTTAGCTCTTGGACGTGAGAAATCACTCCCACGGCAAGGTGGTCGGACTGAAGCTTCTCCAACGCTGTTACCACTCCATCAAGCAATTCCGAGTCCAATGTTCCAAATCCTTCATCAAGGAAGAAGAATTGTAATGGGTACTCTCCACGCAATTGAATTTGAGCAGATAGGGACAAAGCAAGTGCAAGGGAGGTCAGGAATGTTTCACCACCTGATAAGGATGAAACAGGTCTTCTCACCCCACCGTTTGCATCATCACGGATAATGAATCCACCTTGTGAATCCATCTCTAATGCATATCGTTGTCGTGTAAGATGGCCTAATCTTTCTGATGCATCCCTACTTATTTGAAGAAGCTGTTCCTCTGCCAAATATTCTACAAAACTGTTTCCTTTAAAGACCGCCTGGAGCTTTTGATAGGCTTGGGTCTCCTCTGTCAACTTTACTTTCTTTTCCTCGAGAGATCGGAACCGTTCATTTCGTTCTTTTATGGAAGTTAGGTTCTGTTGAAGCGCACTCTTTCTTTCTATCTCTTCGCGCAGGTTTTTTCTGCCCATCTGCAGCTGTTCCTGCAATTCCAGCCATTGTGCCTCTTCCAGTCTTTCCGTCCCTATAAGGGCATTTAGTCGGGACAAGTCCTTTTCAACAGCTTTCCTTTCTTCCCAATATTGTTCCATTTGTTTTTTCCATAAATTTTTGGAATCTATATGGGCAATCGCATCTACTACGGCATCCATGGTTGTAAATATGGATTTTTCCAAAGCAAGCTTCCATTTTTCTTGGATGATTTCAAGACGGGAGCTAGTCCCCCTTACCATCTGTTCACTTTGAGAAGCAGCTTTCTCACTATCCTGTGCATATTGCTGTGCTGACATCCATTTTTGGTAACTTTCCTTTTCCACTAAATTTAAGCTCTCGACGGCACGTTCAACACGTTTAAGCTCATCCTGGATATTATTTTCTCCCACAATGGATTTTATTTCTTCTTGTGCTTCCCTGATACGGGAGTGAATTTGATCCAGGTTAAGGCTCTCCTGATAAATAGCTTTTTCGATTTCCACTTTCTTTTCTTGCGCTTCTTTACATTCTTTCTCTTTTGTTTCTATAAAATCCACGCTTTTATTGATTCTTTCCTGCAAATCCACCCTTAGCTTTTCAGCCTCTTTTGCAGCCTGATATTCCCCGTCCACCTTTTCAAAATTCTCATTCTCGAAAGTTTTTTGCCAATGGTTTTTTTTAGTTTCAAGTTCCTGCAGCGAGTTTTCCTGGCGCTTATTCCACTCTTCCCGTTGTTCTATATAACTAGAAGAAAGCTTGGCTGATTCTTTAAATGTTCCGTTCCAGGTTTTAAAGAATTGGTCCACTTGCTCTTTCTTTTCCTGGAGTTGGATAAGGTCCTGAATCAATGACTTTTGCTCTGTCAAGATTCTGCGGTATTTTTCAACCAAAAGCCCTGCTTCATCTGTTGACTCGTCCCATTCCTTCTTCCACTTATCTACTTTCTCAAAAGTTTCCTTTGGACTTGGGAGTTCTGTCTCCTCATCAAGTTCTCGATGAAGTTCGGAAGCCAACTGCTCCAATTTAAGCTTGATTTTCAGGTTCTCCTGCTTTTGCAGAGATATAGCAGCAGGAAGTTTTCCCACTCCGTTTTCCTCTTTACTGCTGGCTACCTCTCGATGCCCTTCATGAGAAGCAACGCCAGGATGATCCGTGGATCCACAAACCGGACATGCTTCCCCTTCTTCCAGCGATCTGGCCAATTCCAAAGCGAGCTGATGGATTTTGGCGTCTTCGGCAAGCTTTTGTTCCGCCTTCAAAAACCCTTCTGTCTGTTGCTCGAGCCAGTCTAGATATTGTGTCATTTCAGAAGCATGGTCATAATGCTTCTCTGTTCGCTGAAAGATCTCCAGCAGTGATACTTTTCCCTTTTGGAGATTCACCTCTGCTTTTTGGTTTTCCGCTTGAAAAGCTGAGATTTTGTTTTGCAGAGCTTGAACTTCAGCACCATTCTCCATTACTTTCTTCTCGATATGCAAAATTTCCTGTTTGCCCTCAAATGCCCTTTGAAGCAATTCCAGACGGGCAGGTACCTCAGCATGAGACAAAAGCTCATCTTTTAACGTTTTCTGCTTTTTGACCGCCTTGGCGTATAATTCTTTTGCTTTTTCTTCCTGTGTTTCTACCTTGGAAAATGCTTCTTTATTGGAAGCAATAGACTGTTGTAACTCCACTATCTTTGGCTGATGGGCAGCCAAGCCTTCTTCAAGCTTCTGGGCACGTTCCAACTTTTCTTTTTTAGATAGCAAGACAGGTAGTTCCGCTTCTTTCTTGTGCCTTGCTGTCTCGTAGCTATTGACTGATTTTCCCAATGCTTCTTTCGCTGTTGCATTGGTTGCTTGGTCCTGATTGCTTTTATGCTTCCATTGATATAAAGCTTTTTCCACTTCTTTCAAATCATCCAATAACGGCTTTAAGCCTGTCGCCTGCTCGGCTAAGGTATAAGACACTTCAAGTTCCTTGATGGAAGCTTCCTTTAATAGGAAATCATGGAACTTCTGTTCCACCTGTTCTCTTTCTGTCTGCCATTCCCATTGTTTCTTTTTACTCTCAAAGACTGTTTCCATTTCCTGCAGTGCTTTTTCCGCCGCTTTGACGAGAGCCTCCACTTCTTTAAACGCTTTTTCCGCTTCTTTCACCGCTTCATCAGTTGCCTCGCCTAAACCAAGTTGCTCGGCATGAATCTCCCCAAGCAGCCTTGTTTTTTCCTGCAATTCTTCCTTAATTTTACGGGAAAGCTGATCTCCGTATTTCTCTAGCTGAAAAAGGCGTTGCAGCATCTGTCTTCTGTCTGCCCCTTTCAAGGATAGGAACTCTGCAAATTTCCCCTGTGGCAGCACGACCGCACGGGTAAAGTCATCAATCGTAAGACCTAAAATTTCCTGGATGGCAGTATTTACTTCACTAGCCTTATCCGCAATAACAATGTGCTCACTATCTTTCACTTCGGTCAACCGGGATATACCCGATTTGACACGGATATCATCTGTACGCTTAAAGGTCCGCTTCACTTTAAAGCGTTGCTTTCCAGTGGCATTTTCCAGGTCAAATAGGAAGGAGACTTCCAACAAGTTTTCCGCATGATTCATAATTCCTTGAGTATTATTCGAGGCACGCTCCACTTTCCCGTACAGCGCAAGTGTCATTCCATCTAAAATGGAGGATTTCCCACTGCCAGTGGGGCCGAAGATACCGAACACGCCACCTTCACAAAGCGATTCAAAATCAATTACCTGTTTCTCACGGAAACTGTGCAATCCTGCCACCGTTAATGAGATTGGTTTCATGTTTGTCCCTCCTTCACCGTTTCATCTTGTAGCAAGGAGAGAAATAACCGGACTAATTCCTCCTCAGGCTGCGCTCCACCTGATTGCTTTTCATAGAATTTAACAAACAGTTCCTCAATTGGTACACTGTCCATTTTCACGGCTTTCCGTTCCTCCACCATTTCCGGAAAAATAGGACGAATATGCAGGATGCCATCGTGGTGCTTGCGGATACGGTGAATCTCTTCCATGGATAACGCATGTGTCACATGAATTTCAAGATCCACCCAAGCATTAAGGTCCTTCTTTTCCTCGAGCCACCCAAACACCTGCTGAACCCCTTCTGTCGCTTTCCATTTCACAAGGGGCTTGCCGCTCGACAGGTAGATTTCTTTTGTTTCCACCTCTGCACCAGGCTTGGCATCAATGATCGTGACACTTTTTGTATATCCAGCCTCCGAGAAACTATAGGCAAGTGGAGATCCAGAATACCTTGCAGCCGTTTTCGCGCGTTTAATAGTCTGAGGACGGTGCAAATGGCCAAGTGCAACATACTGAGCCTGAGCCGGCAAGCTTTCCGCCGCAACCGTGAATGCCCCACCTACCTCGATCGGCCGTTCCGAATCGGAGGAATTTCCGCCTGCCACAAATAGATGGCTCATCGCAACATTGACCGACCTTTCCGTGAACTGCTCGCACATTTTCCCAAAGAACTGTCGAATTCGGTCATCATACTGATTGCGGATCAGCTTTTCGTCAAACTCTTCAGACAGCACTTCATTTAGTCTCGATTCTGATGGATATGGCAAGGAAGCAAGCTTGAGGGTCTCATCTGTTGTAGGAATGTAGATGCTCTGAACGTCTATGGCGGGGTAACCGAGCAAGGATATATTCTGTGAGCTTGCTAGAGGTCTGGATGCCGATAGACGGTCTGGATTATCATGGTTTCCTGCAATGACCGCAACCGGTCTTTTTCCGTTGTTTGATAGCTTTTGAAGTGATTCGTAGAACAGCACTTCCGCTTGCGCAGGTGGATTGACCGTATCATACACGTCCCCTGCCATCAGGATGACATCCACCTTTTCTTCCTCTACTATTTGCAAAAGTTCTTCCAAAAATTGAGCCTGCTCTGGTAACCGGCTTCTTCCTTCCAGCGTCTTACCAAGATGCCAATCTGCGGTATGAAGTATTCGCATTTTCTTCTTCCCCTCCTTAAAAGAGGCTCAAGCAACAAGTTTTCTAACATCTCACTTTTGCCGCCTGAGCCTTTTACTTGTATTAATCCATTTTAACTAAATGGTTTCCGTCAAAGAAATATAAATATTTTGCCTTGAGTTTCTTTTTCCAGATCTCCTCCACAGCCTTACCGTATAAGGATACCTGTTCCTTATATCGATTTCGGAGAACAGGTTCCGCCTCCGCGAAACCTTCTGTGAAGCGACCGCTGATGGTGTCCGTTTTATAATCAATTAAGATAAGTCCATCTTCATCCTCCAGGAGGCAGTCAATAACCCCCTGTACCAAGATCGTCTCTTCTCTTAATTCCGTTGTTTCTCCAAGCTCATCTCCTTGAAGCGCGAAGCTGAAGGGTACCTCTCTGTGGATATGTTCTGCCTTCAGCATGCGTATGCCGACAGGATTGGAAAAAAAGGCTACTATTGCCTCAAAATCTATCACTTCCGCTTGTTCCGTTGTAATCAGTTCTTTTTGTACCATTTCCAGAACCTGTGCTTGAATGTAGTCTCTATCAATGGTTTCCACGGACAAATCCACATTCTGCATCACGGCATGCATCGCTGTTCCGATTTCCGATGGGGAAAGCTGTTTCTTTTGCAAAAATGCAGGGCGATCCAAGAAGTATTTTCTTTCCGTTTGGACAAGCGTGTTGGCGGCGTAAGGGTCCTGCTGTTCTCTCATTCTTTTTATCTCTGATACCGATTGCTTGGATCGGTGGACACTTGCTTCCTTAAACGGATACGACCAAGTCAATTGGTCTTTTACTCTCGTTTTATAAGGACTCTCTATCTCTACTGGTACCCCATGCCTCACCTTCTCCAATAGAAGGTTTTCTTCGTCCTTTTCCGCTTCCATCTCTTCTAAAAGCTGATGAACCTTCGTTACGGATACTTTCCAAGAGGTTGGATGGCTTGTTATGTCCTCAGGTACAGAATCGGACAAACTATGTTCCCTCAGGATTTCTGCATCCTTATGGCGAACTAGCGCAGGACCAACCCAGTCCATATAGGATTTCGCTCCTGCTCTCGCATAGTCCGGTAGAAGCCAGTTCTCATACGCGGTATGTTCATTCCACAGCGCCTGCGATTTTTCAAAGTCCTTTACTGTTCCAACTAGGTACAACTTCTCTTTTGCCCTTGTGAGCGCTACATATAAGACACGCATTTCCTCTGCAATCAGCTGTGCCTTGGCTTTTCTTTTCAACGCCAGCTGAAGAATGGTAGGATAGGTGATTCGTAGCTTTGCATTCACATACTTGGAGCCGAAACCAAGCTCCTTATCAAGCAAATAACTGCTGTTGAGATCCATCATATTGAACTGCCTGGACAAACCGGCAACAAAGACGACAGGAAATTCAAGTCCTTTGCTGGAGTGGATAGTCATCATTCGGACAACATCCTCCTGTTCCCCGAGCGCTCTTGCCGCTCCAAGATCTTCTCCACGGTCTTGCATCCTTTCGATAAAGCGCAAAAAGCGGAAAAGTCCACGGAAGGAGGTGGATTCATATTGTCTTGCACGGTCATAAAGGGCTCTTAGATTAGCTTGACGCTGCTTCCCGCCCGGCATCCCCCCGACAAAGTCAAAGAAGTGGGTATCCTGATAAATCTGCCAGATCAATTCTGACAATGCTCCTTCACGGGCAGCTGTCCGCCAAGTCTGAAGCATGGTGTAGAAAAGCTGGACTCTTTTTGCCAAGTTACGCTCTTCATCTGTATCTGGTGCTTTCTTCATAAAAGCGATTAAGGCTTCAAAGTAGGATCCTCTTTTTTGCTGGATACGGATGGTTGCCAAGTCATTGGAATCCAGTCCAACAATTGGAGATCTCAATACGGATGCCAAAGGCACATCCTGATACGGGTTATCAATTATTTTCAGTAAGGATAAAAGAATGGCCACTTCCGTTGCTTCGAAATACCCTGTGCTCAGGTTTGCATATAAAGGCAGCCCCTCCTGCTTGAACTCCTCCATGAACTGCGGTGCCCATGGCATGGAACGCATCAGGATGACACAGTCCCTATATGTGATCGGGCGCATCACTTTTCTGTCCTTATCATAGATTTCATAACCTGATTGGACAAGATGCTTTATTTTCTGTGCAATCATTTTCGCTTCCACCTGAGCCGTTTCCAATTCCACTTTGTCAAAGCCTGTAGAAACAGCAGAATCCTCTGCCCCCTCGGAAAACTCGTCTCCATCTGGCGCGGAATCACTGCGGTCAATTACCATCAGTTCCGCTTCGCGATTTGATGCTTCCGGGTAATAGGCGGCTCCGAATTTAAGTTCCGCATCATTGTCATAGTCGATTTCACCGACGGTTTCGCCCATAATCTGCTTGAATATGAAGTTAGTTGCGTCCAAGACTTCAGGCCTTGAACGAAAGTTCCTATTTAAATCTATACGAAGTCCTGTATCCTCACCTGTTGTGGTAAACCGCTTATATTTGCTTAAAAATAGGAAAGGTTCAGCAAGACGGAAACGATAGATGGACTGTTTCACGTCCCCTACCATGAACATATTGCCCTCTTCTTCCCTTTCTTTAGTCACAAGCTTCAAGATGGCCTCTTGTACCATGTTGGTATCTTGGTATTCATCCACCATCACTTCCTTAAAGGTGGACTGATAACGCAATGCTGCCTCTGAGCGATCCAACTTGCCATCTTTGTTTTGTGCTAGCACTTCTAAACAAAGATGCTCCAGGTCGGAGAAATCCACCAAGCCCTTTTCCTGCTTCAAAAGGCTGAATTCTTCCCCATATTTTTTCACAAGGTTCACCAAGGTTCCCATCACTGGTGCAAGCTCCTCCAAGTCCTTCAAGAAGGATTCAGGACGTCTTGAAAAGAGCTCTTCTTTGATCCCTTGAACCATCGCTTTGGCTTGGTTTCGGACCTTAGTCCATCTTTCTATTAGATCTTTATCATATTCATCACCGCGGCACGTTTTAGCTCTGGAAAAATCCAATTCCTGCATCGCTTCATACAATTCGCCCCAAGAAGCATTCAGGGCTCTTTGAAGTCGGTGAAGTTGCGTCAAATCTTGCTCTATATTATCTGCACGAGGTGCAGGTCCGCCAGTTTCCAATGTGATCTCCATCGCTTTGTTCAATAAACTCTCCGCTCCAAGGAATTGAAGGTGCATCTCCTTTTTTAGCGTCTCGATAAAAGGAAGTTCGTCCATCGACAATTTGCTTGTAGATTGATAGAACGATACAATTTCATCCAGCCATATTTCCGGTTTAGGATTTGCCCGTGAAAAATCATGAAGATCAAGTACAAGATTTTGCAGGGCGCCATCTGAGCGGTCATTCGTATAACGATCCACCAGCTCAAAGAATGCGTCATTCCCCTCTTTTCCATACTCCTCTTCAAATACATTCTCCAGTACTTCCTCCTGCATCAATTGGATTTCGGTCGTATCGGCTATGCGAAAACCAGGGTCTATATCAATCAAATAGTAGTATTTCCTTACAACATCCAGGCAAAAGGAGTGGATGGTGGAGATGGAAGCACGATTAAGCAGACTTAGCTGGCGGCGCAAATGAAGGGAGGCAGGCTTTTTCTCAAGCTGCTTCTCCAATGCTTCTCCAATTCTGTGACGCATTTCAGCGGCGGATCCATTGGTGAAGGTCACGACAAGCAGCCTGTCCACATCCACATGTTCCTCGACAATCTTATGAATCATTCTTTCTACAAGGACCGCGGTTTTCCCAGATCCCGCCGCTGCCGCAACCAAGATATCCCTTCCTGATGCTACAATCGCTTTCCATTGATCATCGGTCCACTGGGCATCTGACGGCTTAGGAATAAGTTCCATACTCATGATTCCTCTCCTCCTTCCATTTTTCTTTTCATCGAGGCAATGACCTCGTTTTTTGGTATGGTAGATAGCACTCTATAATCATTCTCATCCAGTGAGGTATCAAACTGACAGAAAGATTTATAAGAACAGAACGTACATGGCGTCTGATTCTTCAGCTTGTATGGAGCAATGCTTGTCTCCCCTTCGGAAATCTGCATGCCGATATCTTCAAAGGTTTTCCTGACATACGTCCGGAGCTGAGTGAATTCTTCTTCACTTGCAATGGAAGAATTCGCTTGAAATCCGCCATTCTTTTTTAGGGCGGCAGACACTATTTTGGAGTGTCCGATTTCAAGCGTCTGATCCATCAGTTTTACAGACTCTTCTTCTCCTAAAAGAAGACCTTTCATTTTGAAGCTTTTGAAAATCTCGTCTTCGATTATATCTTCCGGCGCCATCCCATTCGTCTTGATCAATGGGTTGTGGACATGGAAGTACAATACACCAGCAGGGGTGGCCTCACTTCCTAGCCAGCCTTGCGAATGCGAAATGACAATATCCAGATAGGTCAGCATCTGCAAGGCCAAACCGTAATAAACTTCTGTCAGATCAAGCGCTTTGTTGCTTGATTTATAATCAATGATTCGAAGCAATAATCCATTGCTCCCCTCCGCCTTATCCACTCGGTCTATACGGCCTACAAGCTCCATTGTGACACCGTTAGGAAGGTTGATTTGGATTGGAGGGAGCTCCTCTTTATTCCCGAACCCTAGCTCAAGCCCAACCGGCGTAAACTTGCTCGCTTTGGAATGATCACTGAGGATTTGCGATGCTCTTGTAATGATAGTTTCCAGTTTTCGTTTAATGTAGTGAAAGCGGTTGGAACTGAGCAGTATCTCTCCTTGCAGCTTTGGTGCAAGGAGGTTAACCGCTTCTTTAGCCAGCACCTCACATTCCTGCTTGGTCAGATGCTTCCAATCGTTACCGGTCTGTCTTAGCTTGTCGGATATATGCTTCAATGCAGCATGGAAGAGCTGGCCGATATCCGGAGCTTCCAATCGATAGATTTTTCTGTCCTTGAGCTTCAAGCCATGTGATGCAAAATGGGAGAAGGCGCACGCACTGAATTTTTCCATTCGGGAGACACTTGCTTCCATAAAGTTTCCGTAAAGCTCACGGCTAACCTTTTGTTCCAGCTTTTTCGCTTCATTTTTATAAAATAGACTCCTTAAGACTTGTTCGGTTTTATCCTGCCACTCTTCACTATCAAGCAGGATATTGTACACATCCCACCAGATCGGTTCGACCGGATATTTCTTCATCCATGCCTGCAGCTGGACCGCCAAGTTGGAGAGAGTGGTGGATGGTGTATGCACAAACATCAGCTGTTCCTCTTGGGATAACTCTGCCGGTTCGTTAAAGAGAAGCTTCTCCTCCAATTCAGAGAACATTTCCTTGATCCTTTTTATATAGGAGGATGGCAGGAGTGTTTTTCCCTCTTCATCTGCCAGTGCATAGCTTATATACAAGTGATGAGATGGACTTAAGAAGGATGAGTAAACAAGAAAGTGTTCATCCAGCAACCTTTCCATACTAGTTGGAGCAAGCTCCACCCCGTAATTTGCCAAAAGTTCTCTTTCTTCTTCCGTCACAAACCCCTCGTCCTTGATTTTCGCAGGAATTACTCCATCATTTACGCCAATCACAAAACTATGCTTAATATCTGTCAAACGGGAAAGGTCAAAGTTCGCAACAATCACCTGATCAATCGCTGGAGGAACTAGGCTGAAGCGCAGGCTTTCCAGTCCGCTTTCCACCATTTTGGTGAACATGGTCATGGAAATAGGGTGGTCCCCGATCAATTCAACCATCTGATCAAGCATCTGGATGATCGCCTTCCACACCTGTTCATTTTCTTTTGCAACGGAAAGGTTGCCTTCCTCCTCCGCCTTTTTCATTCTTGACTCCAGCTTCTGGGGTATTTTCAAGTCTTCCAAATAATCATAAAGCGCCTTACAATAGCCTTCCATTGTCTTTGCTTTTTTCCAGCGCTTTTCAAGCATATGAAGTGGTGCAACAATCATTTCTCTCAGTTCATTGATTTCCTTTTCATAGGCGATTTCTTCATCCGTCTGTACATATGGTCCTTCTGTATCCACACTGAAAAAACGACGGTATTTCCAAAGCTCTTTGGAAGTCCATCTGTGCCCTTGAACCCCGTAGGACAGGCAGTAGTTTTCCAGCTTGTCCGTTTTTTCCCGCATTTCATTCGTATCCTGGTCCAACGAATAGAAGAAATCCGTCTTCACACAGCGGAAAACCGATTCATAGCGCCAGTTTCTTGTAATTACTTCAAGACTTGAGCGCAACAGCTCGACCAATGGGTGATGGAGCATCGTCCGCTTCTGATCTACGAAAAAGGGAATTTTGTAATCTTTGAAAATCGTATTGACTAGATCAATATAGGATTCTGCATTCCTTACGATGACCGCTATATCTTTGTATCGATTTTTATCATCTCTCACCAAAGTGGTTATTTCCCTAGCAATCCCTTCAATTTCCGCACGTCTGTTGACCGCTTGCAGAATGGAGACTTCAGCCTTTCCTTGGTAGCTTACAGTTGGGCGGACATCAAAATATCTTTCCATATGGTTTAAGGAATCTGCATGAAAACGGGGAGAACCCTCCAAAAGGATTGGTTCTTCCACAACGCACCCTTCTTCCACAGCAAGCTTCTTAAGCTTTTGATAGGTTGTCCCTGTTTCCCGGAACAAATGCAGATCGTATGGCGCTTCTTCGTCATATGGCTTATCCACTGTCAGGGCCACTGTGACGGAGTTTGCATGCTTCATTAATTCCTTAAGCACATTGAGTTCCTGTGGGGTGAAACTATGAAATCCGTCAATGAAAATATCCGCTTGTTGAATGTATCGGGATTGAGGCAATTTTTCCGCTAACAATTGCAAATAGTCCTCGCCATCCAAGTACTGCCCTTCTAAGCTTTTTTCCAGTTGGCGGTAGACTACTAGAATATCTGTCAGTTTTTTTGCGAGCATCTTCTCATGCTCTGAAATGGAGATATCCTCTCCAATTCGTACAATTTCGTCCTGTAAGTAGTCAGGGGTTATGCAATAGCGTTTAAATTCGGTTATCATGCTTTCCATCTGTTCAATGAAACCGAACTGCTCTGCTGATCTGCCGAACACTTGAAACTCACTTTTATGTTCCTCTATCACTTTACGAAGAATCATGTGGATACCAGTCTGGTCGATATGAAAACGGCTGATTCCTCCTACTTCCTGTAAGATTCTCCAGGCAAGACGGGTAAAGCTGAATACCTGAGCTCGTATCATCCCCTTTACGTCCGGCGACTGAACAATGCGGTATTCCGATTGGAATGTCATCTGTTCAGGCACAAGGTACACAACAGGGGGACCTTGAGGGTTTTCCCTCAGTTTATGTAGGATCTGCTCATTGAACCATGTTGTTTTACCACTGCCTGTTCTTCCTAATAAAAAACGTATAGACACAAGATTTCCCCCATTTTATAAGTTCCTAACTTAATATACGTACTTATGTTCTTCTTCTGGTTCTATTGTACTGAAAAACTAGCATGAATGCCAATGTCTTAGTTATATTCAGAAGGTTGTTTCTTTCGTGGATGGAACCGGTCAAACCCTTGCTGCATAAGGTGAAATGGGCAGGTGATAGAGAATGACAGTGCGGAATAACCATTATTTTTCAGCAGCATTATTAATAATCATGGGGTTTTTAGTAGTCTGTAACCTGTACACGTTGATTCCGCTGTATGATCAGATCAGTATGGAGTGGCGTGTTCCAACCGGCAAAGTTATACTGGCAAGCAGCTTCTTTAGCATCTTCTACGCCATCGGTCTGCTCACATTCGGCCCACTGTCCGATAGGTTCGGCAGGAAAGCCATCATCAGCTATGGGTTTCTCTTTTCCGCTCTTGCCACGATTCTTGTATCCCAATCTACGAGTCTTTCTTATTTGTATCTCTCCCGCTCCATCCAAGGGTTTGCCTTAGGATGCTTTGCTCCCGTCGCTTTTGCCTACTGCTTTGATCATTTCACCCAAACCCTTCGGACGTTTACGATTTCACTCATCAATGCAGGATTTTTGCTTTCTGGTATATTCGGATCGATGATAAGTGAAAAAGTGTCTTTTTATTATCAATGGGACGGAGTTTATGTATTCTTTGCACTTTTATATTTCTTATTGTTTTTGTTTTCCCTAGTTATTTTAAGACCTTCGAATGCTTCAGGAAGTATAGGGAAAGAGCCCTGGCGGCATTTTTTCGCACTATTGGCTGACCGTGATTTAAGGTTTCTTTATCTCATTGTTTTTTCCTTGCTGCTCTCCTTCGTGACTTTTTATGATAGTCTTTTTCAATACTTATCCAAGGAGTTTCCTGGAGAGTCATTCATGTTGGTCCGTTCCATCGGCCTGATAGGTACTGTTACCTGCCTGTTTTCGGATATTCTCCTGAAGCATATTGGTGCAAAACGCCTTATTCTCTTTTGCTCTTTGACGATTTCCAGTACATTCTTTTTAATGATGTTCTTTCGTGAAAATCTTTTTTTAATTGGTGCCTTATCCATTATTTACGTCGCAGCCATTTCCTTTTTTCTACCTGCTGTCATCATCTATATTGGGATACTCGGAGAGAAATTGAGAGGAAGTGCGATTTCACTTTACTCATTTACTTTATTGATTGGAACTGCTCTAAGTCCCTTAATCAGTCATACCTTTAGTTTTCAATCTGCATTAGCATTTTTAGGGACTTGGTTCCTAGTTAATAGCTGGATGATTATTAGAATTAGGAAAGATGCTTAATAAGCTTTTCCATTTATGGGGCTGATTGCAGAACTTCCTTTCTGAAGATCGGCTCATAAAATTCCATGAAGACCTCTCCCTCTCCATTCTCGCTTCACACAGGTCTTCATACGCTCCATGAAATGAAGACCTCCCTATCTCCAGCCTCGCTTTAAACTTTACGTGAGTGTGATGCAAAAAAACCTCCAACTTCCATGTATGGAGGTTAGAGGTTTGTATATTTATGTGCTCGGAACAGCTGTCATTTGTTCCATCTCTTTCAACGTTTTCATTCTCTTTTTCAAATAAAGGCCTTGTGCGATTCCAAACATATTCCCGACAACCCAGTATAGAGCTAATGCGGAAGGAAGTGTCAGACCGGCAATCAAGATGAACACTGGAATGATGTTCATGACCATCTTCATCTGCGGCTGGATGTCATCTGTCAGTGTAACTCTTGTCTGAATAAATGTGGTGATGGCGGCCACTACCGGCAGGATATACATTGGATCAGGTTGTCCAAGACTTACCCAGAAGAATGAATGCTCGGCAATTTCCGTCGTTCTGCCAATTGCATAATAGAAAGCCATGATCACGGGCATCTGGATCAACATCGGAAAGCAACCTGCAGCAGGATTTACTTTATGGGCTTGATACAACCCCATCATTTCTGTTTGCATCTTTTTTTGATCATCGGGATTCCTTTTGTCTTTATATTTCTTTTGGATTGCTTCCATTTCAGGCTTGAGCTTTTGCATGGCTAGCATGTTTTTTTGCTGCTTCAATGCCAGTGGCAAAATAAGCGTGCGAATGGCAATGGTGACAAGAATGATCGAGATACCGTAACTTCCGCCTGTCCAACCTGCAACTGTCGTCAATGCCAAGGACAGTGGGTAGACGAAGTAATGATTCCAAACTCCAGAACTATCAGCCGTGATCGGTTCACTCATATTACAACCTGTTAATAATGCTACTAACAATATTACTAAACTTACTGTCCAAAACTTTCTCAATGTGAATTCCTCCTACTTTTTACAAGATTATCGATTCATGTAAGCAAAGTAGAGAGAGGAATCTTCATCATCCAAGGTCGTTTCTTTTGTTGGTCTTTTTCTGAAAATAAACGTTATAAGCCTTCTTCTTTTACCGATGACTGACTGCTGCTTGTTCGTTTCAAGGTCCAAGGATGTCGTGTAGCCGTTATTTTGGCAGACCACATACTTTGAATCCACGAAAAAGCAGAACGTCATCAGACAAAGAATGGCGGCTGTTACATATGGTGCATAGAGTAATATATCAAGATAAAATTCCATATATGTGCATTCACCTTTTTGTTTGAGTATAGTAGATACTACTTGTACGAACTGGGATTATATAAGTTTCATTTTAAAGTATATCCTTACAAGAAAAAGATACACCTAGTCTGCAAAAAATGCTAGGTGTATCTTTTTGTAAATTTTTATGCTTCTTTCACTTTCTTCCGCTTAATCACAATATAGAATGCTGGTACAAACAACAGCGTAAAGAATGTGGAGAAGAAAATCCCTGAAATAATCGAAATCGCAAGTGGGGTAAATAATACATCCCCGCTGAATGCTATTGGAAGCAACGCGGCAATGGATGTAAAGGCCGTCAGTACGACCGGTCGCAATCTGGCTTTACCTGAATCAATGACCGCCTCACTCAGAGTTGCACCGTCTTGCAAACGGGATTCCATGAATTCAATGAATACTGTCGCATTCCGGACCACTATTCCCGCAAGTGATACAATCCCCATCATAGCCATGAATCCTAGTCCGGTTTGAGTGATGAACAAGCCTATCATCGCACCTGAAATGGCCAAATACACGGAACTCATGATTAACAATGGCAGTCTTAATGAATTGAACTGAACAACCATTAAGATATAAATCAGGAAAATAACGATCAAGAACAGTTTTCCTACTTCGATAAAGAAGTCACTTCTTGCAGAAGATTCTCCTCCCACAGAAACGGAAATACTATCTGTTTCATAGGATGCTGCTATATCTTTCACTTCTGCTTCTAATTTCTGTTTGTCATCCTCCCCTGGATACACACGGACCGTTATGGTTCTCTCTCCGTCTTTATGGGGAATCAATGGCAACACTTCTGTTTCCTCAACAGACACCAGCTCGGATAGCGGTATGAGAACCGGCGCTCCAAATTCGGTCGTTTCTGTTTTACTTGGAAGTTCCAACGCATCAAGATCGATTGTTTTCCCATCTTCTAAAAGGTCTTGGACGATGGTCAGCGTTTCTCTCTCAAGTCCTGCTTCATAGGAACCGACGGGGATTCCTTCTGTAACAAGTCTGATTTGATTGCTTATTTCCTGAGAGGTGATGCCATGCTCTTCCATTGCATCCCTATTTGGAACATAGTTTATGGTAGGTTGCGGGGACCCTACATCATCGATGACTGCTCCGCTTCCTTCCAAGCTTTCAATCTCTTCTTTCATCCCATTGACGGAGTCCATCAACTCTTCGATATCTTCCCCGACTACTGTCAGAGCGATTGGAGCTCCAACAGGAGGCCCTGCTTCAATTGTGGAAAGCATAACCACTGCATCCGGGTTTTCATCTCGTAGTTTAGGCTGCCACTGGGCAATCGTATCTGCCGAAGACTGCTGTTCACGGTCGACCCTGATGACAATCTGCCCAGTGTTTTCACCTGAGTTGGATAATGTGCTGCCGAATATCCCGGGTTCTCCGCTCCCTGCAAAGATGGTCGTTTCGTAAATTGCTTCATCTGTTTTGATGCTCTCTTCCATCTGTTGAAGCCTTGATTCTGTTTCCTCAAGCGGTGTCCCTGCAGGATAAGTGACGGACACAGTTACCTCTTCACGATCTGCACTTGGGAAAAATACGACCGGAATAAATGGAACAAGTGCGTAACTCGCTGTACAGAATGTAAGAACAGCAAGTCCTGTGAGTAAAGGTTTTTTTACAACTTTTGTTAAAACTTTCGAACTATACCAGTTACTAACTTTATCAAATTGTGACCCGAGCAGGCCGTCTTTCGTTTTTTTATGCTTCTTTTTCTTTTGACGCCATGCCATGAAAATCGGAACGATGGTCAAAGCGACAATGGTAGAACCGATGATTGTGGCGATTAAGACGGTCGGAAGTGCGGAAATAAAGGCACCGTTCGGACCACCAAGGAATGTCAATGGCAAGAAAGTAAAGACAATGGCCAAGGTAGAGGTAATGATCGATACCCTGACTTCTTTTGTTCCTTTGATGGCACCTTCAAGCGGACCGTCTCCAAGCTGGTAACGTCTTTGAATATTGTCATTCACTACAATGGCATCATCCACCAAGATTCCTAGCGCAATGATGATTCCGATAATGGAAATCTGGTTTAAATCTACATTTACATACGGAAGGGGAATCAATCCAAGCGCTATCGAGATAGGAATGGAGATTGCCACCAGAATGGCAGAAACGGCATTTAATCCAAAGAAAGTAATTAATACCACTGCCAAAATGGAAATTAGGAATGAAATTCCCAAATCTTTAAAAATCTTGGACACAATATCATTTTGAGTATAATAGAGATCCATCTCCACTTCTTCTGGCAGGTCTTTTGCCAGACGCTCCATCTCAGCATCGACTTTTGCATGAAGGGTCGGAATGTCCACTCCTTTTTCCTGCATGATGGTTAAGGAAAGGGCAGGTGTTCCATTATACGTTATAAAATCCTCCTGTTCTGTCGGGATCTGTGTCAGGCTTGCGATATCACCGACATAAAGGGAATTGCCTTCTTCATCCTTCTTCAGAAAAACATTTTCCACTTCTTCTATGTTTTCAATGTGTTCAAAAGTCAGCTGAGAAATCCTGTTTCCTTCTTGTTGACTGCCAAGCGGCGTGATTTCCAGCTCGTTCTGGATAGCTGTTATTACATCAGGAAGCAACACTCTTTCTTCCTGCATACTTTCCGAATCCAAGTTAAGCGTGTAACTAGACTCTTCCAGTCCTTTTACGGTGACTTTTCGTACTCCATCAATTTTCTCCAATTGAGGAATCCAATTTTCAATAACATCCTTTTGCTCCAGTAAAAGTTCCCGGTCCTCGTGGATGATATTATAGGAAGCAATGGCCCCCATTTGAATGTCCGAGTTGACTGTCGGTTCAAAAGCGTCTTCCGGGAACTCCCGGCTTACATCTGACACTTTTTGCTGGACAAGGGAAAATACTTTGTCCCTGTCTGCATCATCCGTCAGTTCCATTACGATATTGGAAATCCCCAATCCAGAGATGGAAGTGACACTGTCCATCCCATCGATATCCAACAGTTCCTTTTCAAGCGGGGTGGTGATATCCCGTTCGACCACGTTCGGTGCAGCACCTGGATAGACGGTTGTTATCGTCCCGACATTCAAAGAGATCTCAGGAATCTCCCGTTTTGGTATTTGAAAATAGGTCAATGAACCAATGACCACCAATAATAGTAGAAAAATCAATGTTACCTTTGGCTTTTTAATGAGTGCATTAAACACCTGGATGTCCTCCTATGCGTAATTATTCAAATTTGACTATTTATCATGAGTTCATCATAAGGTGTTGGCATCACTCTTGGCAAGAATGAATATGCTTTTAAACACAATGTTACTTTTGTTGTCAAAATAAATGAGATATCAAGTTTTGCTAGGCCTATAAAAAAACAGGCTCTGTTTAACGCCGCTGTTCCTTTCCGCAAATAGCTGCGCTTTCCACGGGGCGACCTTGAGCCTCCTCGGCCTTCGCCTGCGGGGTCTCAAGATTGTCGCTACTCCCCCGTAGGAGTCTACGCTATTTGCTCCAATCCACAGCTAGAAATCAGTCATCTCATTAAAATAGTTTTTGGTTATCCTTTCGGTGAATGAAACCACCTTGTTGATTGTAGTGGAAGGCGCGAAGACTCCTGTGGGAGGAAGGGACAGGGGAGACCCCGCAGGCTTGCCGAGGAGGCTCCCGGACCGCCCACTGGAAAGCGAAGCGCCTGGAACGGAAATCAACCGCTTAGTGAAATAACCCAAATATATATACTTATTATGAATAAAAACTAGGTACCAAATCAGTACCTAGCCAGATAAGAAATATACAATTACATCATTATGCCGCCATCTACATGCAACACCGTACCATTCACATAATCCGATTCATCTGAAGCCAGATAGAGGTAAGCATTTGCGATATCACTTGGCTTTCCAAGTCGCTGTAACGGAATTAACTGAAGCATCGTCTGAACCATCTTCTCCGGAATCGTCTCTACCATCCCAGTTTCTACAAAGCCCGGTGCGACTGCATTCACATTAATATTTTTACGCCCAAATTCCTTCGCCCATGATTTTGTCATCCCCACTACCGCCGCTTTGGATGCTGCGTAATTAGTCTGTCCGACATTTCCATAAACACCGCTCACAGAAGACGTGTTGATAATTTTCCCTTTGCCGTTTTCCACCATATGAGGGACCACTGCCTGTGTACAGTGGAAGACACCGTTCACATTGACATCCATCACTTTTTGGAAATCTTCTCCGCTCATTTTCAGAAGCATATTATCCTTTGTAATGCCTGCATTGTTGATTAATATATCGATCTTGCCGAATCTTTCTTTTACCATGGAGACCATCTCCACGACCTTTTCTTGGTTGGCTACATCCACTTGGTAGAATGCTGCTTCCCCTTCTGTTTGAAGCTCTGCTGTTCTTTGTTCTCCTGTCGTTGCATCATAATCTACAAGGGCCACCTTTGCCCCTTCCTTTAAGAATAATCGTGCCGCTTCCAATCCCAATCCGTTTGCAGCACCCGTTATAATAGCAACTTTTCCTTCTAATCTCATATCCCTACCCCTTTATATCTGAATATTAAATCTCTTTTAATTATACCTGTTCATCATCAAAAAGGTAAAAGAAAACAGATTTCCCTTGAAATCTGTTTTTCACTCAAACTTCGTATTAAATTCGTCAAATGGCCAATATCGGACGTGTACCTTTCCGACAATGTCCTCTATTTTCACAAATCCGAAATGCCGGCTGTCTAAGCTGTTGAGCCGGTTGTCTCCGATGACAAATACATGCCCTTTTGGCACTACTTCTTCTCCTGTAATCTCTGCAAGTGAAAAGTCCCCTGTGAAATTACCACCGAATACTTTTAAATGATCAGAACGGATAAACGGCTCCAGAACAAGATCACCATTTACATATAACATATCCTGCTTATACTCTATTTGGTCTCCCGGAAGGCCAATCACTCTTTTGACATAATTGTAATTGGCATTTTCCTGTTGAAAAACAACCACATCAAAACGTTCCGGCTTGGTGAAGGAGTAGACCATTTTATTGACCATAAGGAAATTACCCTGTTCTAACGTGGGATTCATGGAATGGCCTTCCACAATATAATTAGAAAAGAAAAGCGCACGAACCATAAGCACCAAAAGAAAAGTGACGATCAACCATTTCATTGCCGATTTATGTTTTGTGATCTTTTCTTTCAAGTCATAACCCCCGAATATCTATCTCATAGGTCTTTAGTACTTTAATATTATCATAATATACTGAATTCTTACAAATAAATCTTTATTTTCCCCCTGACAACTGCAGGCGAATCTCCACTTTCTTCCCGATGAACCAAAGTACCAGCATGATGGTAATCGCAATGGCCGTCTTGATTGGTGCGCGTATGAATGATAGCAAATCATAACCAATATAGCTGATGGTGAATATCATGACCATTTTCCCAGCTACCAGTGCAAGGAAAAATTGATAGAATTTTATTTTGGAAAGGCCTGCGACCACGTTGATCAGAAACGATGGTGTAAAAGGGAAACATAGCAAAAAGAAAATCGGACCGAATCCATGGCGTTCTATCCAGGACATCGTTTTCCTGATTTTTTCTTTTCTGAGCAAAGCCTGTATCCGGCGGCTTCTCTTTAACTTATGTACAAAATAATAGACAATCACCGCTCCTACCACAGAACCTGCCCATGAAATTAAAAAACCCATCCAAAGACCAAAAGCAGCAGCATTGGCCATCACGATGACAATCAGCGGCAAAAAGGGCAGAAATGCTTCCAGTACCACCAACAAAAAACCCGGAAGCGGACCAAATGATTGATACTCCTCCAAAAGCTCCAGTAGATTCTCCATTGTCAATAATTCTTTTATATAGTCAATAAATTCCATTATGCTATCTCCACTTCTATGCAAATCATTCTTACTCTATTGTACTAGTTATTCCTTTATTGCCTCAATAAATAACCTCAAATTAAAAAGAATCTATTTTTCACCGCAATAGTCTTCTATTCTGTTTGCCCAGCATCTATTCCAAGTTGTCCGTACCTTTTTTTATGTAACTTTTCAAATACAAAAATACACGTATAAAAAGGAGTGCTATATGCTTCCCCATCTTCAAGTGACCAGCATATGGATAGCACACTGTGCGCAAAGCCCCAGGCAAGTAATCGCTTTTCGTCCAGGTCCAATTTATTGACAAGGATTTCTATCCTCTTAGAAAGGATTTGCTTAATATTTTCTTCAGAGAGTTTGTTTAATAAAAATTGGATTGTGTCGTATTCCCGTTCCCCTACCAATCCTTTAGGGTCGATTGCCAACCATGTCTTGTTCGCTCGTAAAATATTATAATGATGAAGGTCCCCATGCAGGATGTACCTTGCCTTTTTCTCCCCTAATAGACTTCGAAAGGTATGTATCGCTTTCTGTAGGAGCTCTTGCGTAATAGGTGCTTTACCCGTTGGGTGTTTCCAGTAAAAGTTCAAGAGACTCCGCTCTCTTTCCTCTATTTCCGGCAGGCCGGATGCTGGTGTTTCGGGAACCCATATTGAATCCATAATACCAGCTGCAATCTCGGTTGCTTCTATGTCATCCTCCGTAGCGGCAAGTGTATCGCCTGGACTCAGACGTTCTAAAATCAATATCCCTTTTTCGACTTCAGCGTCGATGATCCGCACCATCCCGTCTCCTGCAAAATACCTTAACGCTTCCACTTCATTATAATACTCCTTATTAGGGACGGACAGCTTCAAAACGACCTGGGTGCCATCTTCCTTAGTCGCAGGAGCCACAAAGTTATACGAAAGTTCAAAGGGCGGGAGAACCGTCAGACTCCACCTTTTCTCACAATAATGGATTAGTGCGTCAAAATTCTGGAGCCACTCTTCCCCTTTTTCTTTGTGAATGTTTTTAATTGTTTGTATAAAGTTGGACGGAAGTTTCACCAATGTTTTATTCTCCCCGTTGTGTAAATGCCCAGCGGTGGCCATCAACGTCCTCCAGTTCAAACTGGATGTCCCCCCATGGGCGTGTTACCGGTTCCAAAAGAGGTATATTGTCGTTCTGATGGTCTATGGGTGTAAGTCCGTTTTCTTGAACAAGACGGAATAATTCATTCACATTATGGACGGCTGCATGAACTTCTGTAATACCTGGGTTTGGTTCATCTGCAGGATGTAGCATGATCAGCCCGCTTCCAAGGTGGAACCAGTGCATCCCTTCATAGCCATGGGAATATAGAAACCCTGCTTTTGTATACCATTCTTTTGCGCTTTCCGTGTCTTTACAAAATAATACGATATGATCGAGACCTTTTATCATATTGGTTGTTCCTCCTTACATTATTTATAACTGCCTTCTAGAAAAACAAAGCTCTCCCAAAAGGAAGAGCCCCGCCGCATTATACTTTGTTATTTAACGCCTTCCAAATACTCCACAAACCAGTTCTTTATATGCTCAAGTCGATGAATGCGAAGCGCTGGATCACCACTTCTAGAAAGCTCATGATTAGCACCCGGGAAACGTACCAGCTTTGTCGTTTTCCCTTGTTTCTTCATAGCAATGAAAAGCTGCTCCGCTTGTTCCACCGGACAGCGGTAATCTTTTTCCCCGTGCAGAATCAACAGTGGAGTGTTCACATCTGCCACATACTTAATTGGGGAATGTTCCCAAAGCTTTTCCACATTTTCTCCCATATCGCCTTTCACTTCCCATTCGGAAAAATAATAGCCGATGTCACTGACACCATAGAAACTCAGCCAGTTAGAGATGGACCGCTGTGTAACGGCCGCTTTGAAACGGTCGGTATGACTTACCACCCAGTTTGTCATAAAGCCGCCATAACTGCCGCCTGTTATCCCAAGGTTGTTTTCATCGATAAAATCGAATGTGTCAAGCGCATAATCCATTGCAGCCATTACATCGAGATAATCTTTTCCACCGTAATCACCGCGCACGGCATCCACAAATTCCTGACCATACCCATGACTTCCACGAGGGTTTGTAAAGAGCACCACGAACCCTTGCGCTGTAAGAGTTTGAAACTCATGGAAATACGTATTGGCATACATGGCATGCGGACCGCCATGCACTTCTAGAATTGTTGGGTATTTTTTGCCCGCTTCAAAGCCTGCAGGTTTCATAATCCACCCATGAAGATCCCAACCATCCGGAGCCTTATAGCGGATCGGTTCTGCCACACTAATCGCCACTTCATTTTTCCAAGCTTCATTGACATTTGTCAGCTGCTTTCTTGATTGTGATCTAAAATCAAGATGGTAAAGTTCACCCGGATCAGTAGAGTTGCTGACACCAACAATCGCCTCATGCGTATCAGTCAGCATACTCACTGCGTATACATGCTCATCAGGAAGGTGAATTGGATACATCGATCCATCCAAGGAACCGAAATAGATTCCTGTTGCACCCTGGTCACTCATCAGAAAATAAAACCCTTCACTATCCTCCGCCCACATAAGACCCGGATTCACATTTCCGGAATGAAAATCACCAATGGCCACGTCACCAACCTCCACATCGAGGTTCTCTGTGAGACAATGTGTTTCACCGGTAGCAAGTTGCGTCACCCATACTCGTGTCAACGTGGCACTCTGGAACTCTTTTTCATGACCTAGGAAACCAAGGAACTGTCCATCCGGTGAAAAAGAGATGGTGGAAAAGAAACCGTTGCTATGAGTAATCTTTTTCTTCTGCTTGGTCTCAAGATCCATCACAAAAACATCTGATACCAACGATACATCCGGATTTTCTTCTAGGTTTGCCACAAAGGCGATACTCGTTCCATCCGGTGACCAGGCAGGACTTCCATAATCCCTGTCCCCTTCCGTAAGGAGACTCACTTCTTTTGTGTCCAGATTTAATAAAGCAAGATGATCGTTTTTACTATCGAGGAACCCCTTCGCATCGGATTTATAGCGCATTTTCTCCACCACAAGGGGTTCGGGCTTTTTCTTTTCCTCTTTTTTATTGCTTGAAGCACGGAGGTCTTCTGCACATTCCACTGATGTACTGAACAGAATTTTCGTTCCGCATGGCGACCATACAGGCCCTCTTGCACCATTCTTACAGAAGGTCACCTGCTCTGCCTCGCCACCGTTCACCGGCATCACATAAATCTGGCTTTTCTCGTTCCGATTCGAAACAAAAGCAAGCTTGCTGCCATCCGGAGACCATCTCGGACTAGTCGCTCGTCCCTTCCCAGCTGTAAAAGGTACTGCATTCCCCTCTAAATCACCTACATAGATGGTGGAACGATACTCGTTGTCTTCTTCATGTATCGTTGTCTGAACAAACGCATACTTTCGGGAATGTTTATCCCATTGCGGATCGGTTAAAGATGTTAGACGAAACAGATCGTTTGACTCTATTTTTCTCTTTGCCATTCTAATCTCTCCCTTATGTAAAATTCTCCATTCTACTTATTTCGACAAATGAAATAATTCCCCTCTAAAAAATATAAAAAAGCCTGTATTTTTTACGCGCTTAAAAAAGTTACTTGCATATTTTTAGATTTTTGGTATAAAATAAATACGAACAAACGTTCTAGTGGGTTAAGGGGGAAAGGTAGATGACCAGATTATCAAAAGAACAAATAAACCTGTTTGAACAGGCGATTTATCTTCCTTTGTTACTTATTGTCCTCGAGAGGGATACAACCATCATCAAGGACAGCAGCATCAAATTAAAGGAACCCTACCTGGCGCTTATCGACCAGGTCATGCGAAAAATCCAGCTTCAACTTAAACAAATAAAATTGGACATGAAAAAACAACAGATGAAGCTCCACAAATTGAAGCAAGATGAGTCGTTTACTATGTATGCTTTTCTATTCAATGGTTACGAAGAACATCATAACTATTTCAACCCGCGAATCAGGAATAGAGTAAATGAGCTTTTAATGCAATATATTGTGAAAGCAGAAGATAGCCCCACTAATGAAAAATAGGAATCGACGGGTTTGATGCAGGATTGCGCAAAGACACATGCAATTGATTATTTTCGTTTATTGACGCGTAAAATACATTCTCCACAGTAGCTATTTGCTGTTTTAGCAGTTCCTCCCGAAGCCATGATTCATCTAACCCTTTATATGTTAGAGTTTCCCTATAGATACGTCCGTCCATTATGACAGGAAATTCTATTGAGTTTACGTATTCTGCAGGGCGAACATCTTCTACCCTTGCTGCCTCTTTTTCAGGCTTCAACTTTACAGAGAGATTTCCGTTCGCTTCGATTAGGGCAAAATAGACATCCTCCACCTTGAACACGTCTTTTTCTCTTAGCATCTGAAGAATATTGTCAATCGAATAGCTAATCTGTTGCAAGTTTCTTATATGAAATTGCCCTTCATAAATGACCAGAGTTGGTTCAAAGGTTAACAGTCTGCCTACTCGATGGTTTTTTATCTTCGCCCACGCTATTACTTTCTGCAAAAGGGCTATGGCGATAATGGCACCTGCAGTGGGCAGATGATGGATGCTAGGGTCTGCTATATCAGCCCCCACCACAGCCCCAAGCGTAATGATCACAATGAAATCAAATACAGGAAGTTCTCCAATAGATCGCTTTCCCATATATAAAGTAACTATCAACATAAGTGGAAGAATGGTGATGATTCTTCCAAGAACCTTTATAAAATCCAAGAATAGTTCCATGTTTGTCTCCCTTCATTTTGCCCTTAGTGAAAAATGGGTACACTTTGTGTGTAGCCGGGGGTTCTCAAAGTAATATGCAGTCTTCTCTCTTCATTGATCGCTGCATAGAAAACATCTTGGGTATTAACAATTTCTTTTTTCAGAAGCTCCTCTCTTAACCAAGCTTCATCTAACCCCAAAAGCTCAAGCGCTTTTGACTGGATTCTCCCATCCATGATGACAGTGTACTCTATGGAGGTTTTTGGGTGAGCAGACTGCACATGTTCCAGCTTAACCGGTTCCTTTTCAGGTTTTAATTTCACGGAAAGCTCACCGTTCGCTTCAATTAATGCGAAATGGACGTCCTCCATACAAAACACATTCTTTTCCCTTAACATTTGCAGGATATTATCAATGGAGTAACTGATTTTGTGCATGTTTTTGATATGGAATTGTCCTTCATATATGACCAAGGTCGGCTCAAAGGAAAGAAGCCTCCCAACTTTATGGTTCTTTATTTTCCACCAAGCAATCAGCTTTTGGAGAAGTGCAATGGCTATAATCGCCCCCACTGTCGGCAAGTGATGGACATTTGGATCAGCGATGTCCGCTCCAACTACCGACCCGAGCGTCAGGATAACGAGAAAGTCAAAGACAGGAAGTTCGCCAATAGAACGTTTTCCCATGAATAGGGTGACGATGAGCATTAATGGCAATATGGTAATTATGCGAAAAAGCACCTTCAATAAGTCAATAAAAAGTTCCATAACATCGCTCCTCCATCCTTTTTCTTAGCGTTATTCAAAAAGGGTAGGATATGCATATTTGTCCAAAAAAAATACACCTTTCTTTTTCAAAAGGTGTATCAGTGTGAATGTTAATCAGCAATGCAGGTCCTTATTGTTCCTCAAACGGTACATCATTCCCGGAGTCGCGACAAAGCTCCGGTTGGCAGTGTTTCGCTTCCTATTAACCCGTTGTTGGAGCTTGGCCCGAAAAAGGGAGGTGCGATGGACTTGGGCCTCATAAGAGGATTTGGAGATGAGAAATTCCACGATGGTGTTGTTCGGAAACATGACTTTCGTGTTCCCTGCTGGAGTTTTTTTGTATTCATATGCGTAATGTAGTGAAATCCAGATGCAGTTTTCATTTGTAGGTGATGCAGTGGGGAAAAAGAATATGTCATTCATCGGGTCAATGACAATTGGGGGTTTGTGTGTATAGCCGGAGATGCCCTTAGTACCTTGTTTTCTTCCTTCAAAGCTGGACCCGTAGAAGTTGCAGCTGTCCTCAATAATTTTCATAGGAGGCAATGCTACATAGATTTCCCCTTCTTCCTCTAGTACCTTAGAATAGAGGTTCCCCTCCAATTCAACGGGAATAATTGCCATTGTAAATCCATTAATTTCATAATCCACCGATATTTCTACACTATTCTTCATCGTGCTCACCCTTTCCATACTCGATCTACTGTAATCTCATGACAATAGAACTATCATTTTGTCTATATATGTATATTTTCCCAGAAAAACCAACCTGTGTAAAGGTTTTTAAAATATTTTAAATATTTTAAAAATTTGTTGATTTTTATAGCGTTCCTCAATATACTATTAAAAAGGCTCGAGGTGAGGAACTCATGAAGAATGAGAAGTCTTATACGGAATTGATGAAAGCGAAAAAGATGAACAAGAAAGTGTCCGTTGAAGCCTATATGATGAATGTGTATGTCCAGATGATCATTGATGAGTCTTTATTCCACTACCACAAAAACCTTCTGCAAGAGAAAATTGATTGTGCCCTTGATGCCAACGACCCTTCCCTGTTCCACTTACTTTCCGCCAGATATAAAAAATTCCTGAATGATTGGGGCGTTTCTGCTTAAGAAGAAAAATCCCAAAAAATAAGAGAAGAGCTCATTTGGCTCTTCTCTATTTCTTTTTATTACTTTTTCGCTTGGTAAAACTGTGCCTCTTCTGTTGACCCACTTAAGGCGGTAGTGGAGGATGTACCACCGGAAACAAGCTTTGCCACTTCATCAAAATAGCCGGTTCCTACTTCACGCTGATGACGGGTTGCCGTGTAACCATACTGCTCACTTTCAAACTCCGCCTGCTGCAGCTCAGAATATGCTCCCATACCACGATCACGGTATCCTCTTGCAAGTTCGAACATACCATGATTCAACGCATGGAATCCGGCAAGGGTTACAAACTGGAATTTATATCCAAACTGCGCAATTTGCTGTTGGAATGTTTCAATAGTCGCGTCATCCAATTTCGCTTTCCAGTTGAAGGATGGAGAACAATTGTATGCCAAAAGTTTTCCTGGGAACTTCTCATGTATTGCTTCTGCAAATGCTCTTGCCTGCTCAAGATTTGGCTCAGACGTTTCACACCAGATTAGATCTGCATATGGTGCATAGGCAAGACCACGAGCTATTGCCTGGTCAATACCCGCTTTCGTGCGATAGAAGCCTTCTGCTGTTCTCTCACCAGTTAAGAAAGCATGATCGTTCTCATCAATATCACTTGTGATAAGGTCTGCTGCATCCGCATCCGTTCTAGCAATCAATACGGTTGGAGTCCCCATCACATCAGCTGCCAGACGCGCCGAGATCAGGTTTTTCACAGCCGTTTGTGTAGGTAGTAACACTTTCCCTCCAAGATGGCCGCATTTTTTCTCAGAAGAGAGTTGATCCTCGAAGTGAACACCGGATGCACCGGATTCAATCATACCCTTCATTAATTCAAACACATTCAACTGACCACCGAAGCCTGCCTCTGCATCTGCAACGATTGGTGCAAAATAGTCCACCTCTTCGCTTCCTTCTAAGTATTGGATTTGGTCTGCACGCTGTAGGGCTTGATTAATCCGTTTAACCACATGAGGCACACTGTTTGCCGGATAGAGACTTTGGTCCGGATACATATGACCGGATAGGTTTGCATCTGCGGCTACCTGCCAGCCGCTCAAATAGATGGCCTTCAGACCCGCTTTCACCTGCTGGATCGCTTGATTTCCTGTTAGAGCTCCAAGTGCATGCACGTATTCCTGATTGTGAAGAAGGTCCCAAAGCTTTTGTGCCCCTCTTTTTGCCAGTGTGTGTTCGATATCAATGGAACCACGTAATCGTAGCACCTCTTCTGCGGAATAGGGTCTTTCAATCCCGTTCCAGCGTTGTTCTAGCTCCCAGCTTTCCTCTAACTGTGCAATTCTTTCTTCTCTTTTCATTATTATTTCCTCCCTTATTTTAGGTATCTATTAATCTTCCAATAAACTATAAGCTGGAAGTGTCAAAAACTCGGCAAAATCATCATCCTTGATCAGGTTTTCAAATAGGGTTGCAGCCTGATCCAACTTCCCTTCTGAGTAGCGGGTTGGTCCTACTTTATCTAAGATGGCCCTCTTTTCTTCCTGAACCAGTTGTTTGACCAATTCTAGTGTAATTTGTGTTCCATCTTCTAGTGCCGCTTGTGGATGTCTTATCCATTGCCATACTTGGGATCTCGAAATCTCTGCTGTCGCCGCATCTTCCATCAGGTGGAAGATTGGCACTGCTCCGTTTCCATCCAACCATGCAGCAATATACTCCATGCCAACATGAATGTTTTTCCGCAAACCATCTTCCGTTATTGTGCCATCCGGAATCTGTACCAACGTTTCAGGGGCGGCTATGACATCTTCCCTTTTAATGTGCAGCTGATTCTGTCCTGTCATATGTTCATTGAAAACTTCCAATGCCACCGGTACTAATGCCGGATGAGCCACCCAAGTTCCATCATGTCCATCTTTCACTTCACGAAGCTTATCTTCCCTTACTTTTGCAAATGCTGCAGCGTTGGCTTCCTCGTCATTCTTTACAGGAATCTGTGCCGCCATCCCACCGATTGCGAAGGCTCCTCGCTTATGGCATGTCTGTATAACTAATTGCGTGTAAGCCCTCATGAATGGTACTGCCATGGTGACCTGACTTCTATCCGGTAACAGGAATGATGGGTCATTTCTGAATTTCTTGATGAAGCTGAAAATGTAATCCCATCTTCCACAGTTAAGTCCTGCAGCGTGTTCTTTCAGTTCATACAGAATTTCATCCATTTCAAATGCGGCCGTTATCGTTTCAATCAGAACAGTTGCTTTAATGGTTCCTTGTTCGATTCCCAACTCCTTCTGAGCGAAAATGAACACATCATTCCACAGTCTTGCCTCCTGATGACTCTCAAGCTTCGGAAGGTAGAAATATGGAGCGCTTCCATTTTCCAGAAGGACTTTGGCATTGTGGAAAACATACAACCCAAAATCGAAGAGGCTTCCTGAAACAGGCTGATCGTTTATCTTGATATGCTTTTCGTCCAAATGCCATCCCCTAGGTCTTACAAGGAGTGTTGCAATTTCTTTGTTCAGTTTATATTCCTTCCCATTTGACGCTGTGAAATCAATTTTGCGTTGGTTGGCATCCCTCAGGTTAATCTGCCCCTCAATCATGTTGCTCCATGTTGGGGAGGATGCGTCTTCAAAATCTGCCATAAATACCTTTGCACCGGAGTTGAGTGCGTGAATGATCATCTTGCGGTCAACCGGCCCCGTTATTTCCACTCTTCTGTCTTGAAGGTCCTGTGGGATTTTATTTACTTGCCAGTCACTTGTGCGAATAGCTTTTGTGCTTTCCAGGAAGTCTAACTTCTCTCCTTGGTCAATTCTTGCTTGCCTCTCTTTTCTTGATTCTAATAATTCTTTCCTGCGTTCGTTAAATGTGTGATGGAGCTTCTCGAGGAAAGATAAAGCTTCCTGTGTTAGTACAGTTTTATAGCCATTTTTTAATGGACCTGTAACGGTGATTCCTGTTGTACCAATATTCACGATATACTTGCTCCTTTCTTGTTATGAAACAGTTAGTATATTTGTATTGTATTATATAACAGAATGTTCGCGATAAAAAGACTTTTTTGAAAATTTATCCGTAAATATTTTTCGACACGGTCAAAATTCAACAAAAAAAGCAAGCAACGGATTCTTTCACGCTGCTTACTCTTGCTCTACGTAACGCTCCAAATAAGCGATTCTGTCCACCATTGGAGGGTGAGTATATCGAAAAAATTTCACTAAAGCTGGAGGATTCACTTCACTTAAACTTGATCGCGTTATTTCTTGGAAAGCTAAAATTGCCGGTTCCGGGTCCCCAGTCAGCTCCATCGCATATACGTCAGCTTTGTGTTCCTGATGACGTGATACCGCATTCGTTATGGGACTGGCAAGGAATAGTAGCAATGAGACAAGTAACAGTAAAAGCGGAAGGGACGCAAGCTGACTCAAGCTATAGATTTTCCACCTTCGCCCAAATCTGTCTATGATTTTCCCTGCCGCCCAATAAATCAAATAAAAGGCGAAGAAGGAAAAAATGATATAACCGGTAATACCGATTACAACATGATGCATGACGTAATGTCCCATTTCATGTGCCATGATGAACAGGATTTCATCATCCTGAAGACGCGTGAGGAGTGTATCCCAAAGAACGATACGAGAGTTCCCGCCAACTCCGGTGACATACGCATTGATGCTATTTGTTTTTTGGGACATATTCACTTCATACACACGGTCTGCCGGAATATCCGATTCTCCTGCAAGGTCCAGGATTTTCTCCTCCAGTACCTTGTCTTGAAGCTCGGTAAAATCATTATAAAGCGGATCGATGACAACCGGTTGGATGTACATCATAAAGAAAATGAACGGAATAAACAATCCCCAGGCAATGGCCCACCACGACTTTTGGAATTTACGAATGAGCACATAGAGGATTAGTACCACCAGCCACATGATGAGGATGCCTTCCCAGAAACCGACAATCTGGTCACGCATCCAGCCCGAGTACGATTGAACGGTAATGCCATAGTCCCTTGAAAGAGAATAACGAAGGTAGCTTAGTGGAAAATGGATAACCGTGCTGAAAAGGGTCAGCCAAAATAAATAGATACCTGCTTGAAGTGTTTTATAGCTTGTTATTTTCTCCGCCCATACTTGAATGGCTCTTGCCCCCCCTAAAACTAGAAGAAGGAAATAGAAAATCCATTCCACAGGAAGCGTCAAAAAGTAAATGGTGTTTCGTATCTTGGAATACTCTTCTGAGAGCATCAGCTCCTTGTTACTGAGAAACGTGGCTGGGTCGGCTTTGGTTCCTACAAGCTCAGCCGGAAGTGAGGTGTCCGCGCCCACCCATATATAAAAGGAAACTGCCACGGCATAAAATATGTAGCCAATCAGCGTCAACAAAACTATTTTCTTCACAGTTCCGTCCCCTCTCGTCCAGTCCTATCTTTCTTTATTTTATGGGATTATGCGTGAATATATTTACAGAATTGCAATAAATACCAGGCTGTTCTATCTTACAGTATGCATTTCTCCTCATCCCACAGCCCAGGAATATATACTCAATGCTGCTATGGCACTGATGACAACCAAAATGACATTCGCTCCAAAATAAGCGACAATGCATGCCACAGCTGCCCCAATCACCCCATACATGATATCTTCATTGATAAGAAAAATTCCTGGTACAATAAGCGCCCCTAATGTTGCATAGGGAACATTTTTCAATACAGCCTGGACGAATGGCGGGAGCTCCTTGCCTTGAAACATGACAAACGGAATCAGCCTCGGAAGATAGGTGACGACGGCCATCCCCACAATCATGATGATAATAGTGCTATTCAACTGCTTTCCCCTCCTTCAACCATCTGCTATATAAAATCTCTACACCAACCGCACTCGTGATGGTTGCAAGAACGATGGACCATCCTGCAGCTATTCCTAACACTAAGGAAAAGATGGAATTAAGGATAGCAGCGGTCCCTGCAAGTACCACAACTTTCCGGTGATTTTTCAAGGAAGGCATCAATAAACCAACAAACATTGCATAAAGAGCAACTGCCATACTTTCCTGAAGGGATGCCGGCAGACTGCTTCCGATCACATGCCCGACACCTGAACTGACCACCCAACTGGAATAGGCGATAAGGATGACACCGAACATATAGCCTGTCTGAATGGTTCCCTCTTTTGTTGCCGTCACAGAAAACGTTTCATCTGTAATCCCGAAAGAGAAAAGTGATTTTTTCCAAAGGCTCTCTTCCTCCACTTTTTCGTTCAGCGAGGCGCTCATCAAAAAATGACGGATGTTCAGTATAAAAGTGGTCATGACAATTTCAAATACTCCAGAACCTAGAACAATCATATTAAGTGACATATATTGAGCCGCTCCGGCAAACACAAGCAAGCTCATCAGCACTGTTTCAGAGACCGTTAAGCCCGCCGATTTTGCCAGAAGCCCAAATGTAATAGCGATTGGTATGTAGCCGATTGCGATGCTGACTCCAGCTTGCAACCCGTTTCGGAAAGAAGAGGTTTTTCTGGCTGTGATGGTAGTTGCCACTGTGCATTTCTCCTATACTAGTAAATTGAATTATTAATAAATATACTAGTAGTTTGCTCGGTATGTAAAGGGTATTTCGGAATTCGAGATACTTATTTTTAACTAAAAAACTCCCCCTTCATAAAGAAGAGAGAGTCACTCAAAAAATTTATTTTCCTTTAAACTCCGGCGCTCGCTTTTCACCAAACGCAACTAGTGCTTCCACGCGGTCTTCCGTCGGAATAATCACTTCATATGCTTTACGCTCGATTTGCAAGCCAGTCTGCATGTCCACTCCCATTCCCTGGCGGATCGCGAACTTCGCTTGTTGCACAGCGACAGGTCCATTTTTCAGCATCTCCCGGGCAAGCTCCATCGCTCCGTCAAGCACTTGAGAGGCTTCATCTACCAATCTCGTAATCAACCCGAACCCACTCGCCTCTTCCCCGGTAAAACGGCGCGCAGTCAGAATAAGCTCCATCGCCTTCGCTTCACCGATAATGCGTGGCAGACGCTGCGTACCACCAGCTCCCGGTATAATGGCCAAGCTCGTTTCCGTAAGTCCCATTTTCACATCACGGGCCGTCACACGGAAATCACATGCCAACAGTAGTTCCATTCCGCCTCCAAATGCGTAGCCATTAATGGCTGCAATCGTTGGTTGCGGCAAGTCGGCAATCCGGTTAAAGACATCCCCGATCTTGTAGACATTTCGTCTTACTTGTTGCTCTGTCAGGCCTCTTCTTTCTTTGAGATCGGCTCCAACACTAAACGCTTTCTCCCCCGCTGCTGTAATCACTACCACGCGGGCGTCGGCATTTGTGCGCAGCTCCTCCGCGACATTTCCCAATTCTACTAACATATCATAATTAAACGCATTCATCGCATCTGGGCGGTTAAGCGTTACGGTTGCTACATGGTCTTTTACCTCTACTGCAATATAACTCATATCTGTACTACTCCCTCCAAGATTGTTAGCGGTTACAAATTTCGCTATTTTATACATTCTCTACAGAGAGCAAATATCCTTTATACACCTAATTTTTCTTTTAATGCTCTTCTTAAAATTTTCCCTGTAGTATTCTTAGGAAGCTCTTCTAAAAATTCAATAGACGTTGGAACCTTATATTTTGCTAGACGCTCCGCACAATAACCAAGTAGATTTGATTCATTTATCGGAGCATTCGTTACGACAAAACACTTTATCGCTTCACCGAACTGAGGGTCAGGCACCCCGACAACTGCCACTTCCACCACGTTTTCATGGCTGTACAGCACCTCTTCCACTTCACGTGGATAAACATTGTAACCGCCAACAATAATCATGTCTTTTTTGCGGTCGACGATATAGAAGTAACCATCTTCGTCCATTTTCGCTAGATCCCCAGTATATAGCCATCCATCACGTATTGCTGAGGATGTTTCTTCCGGCATTTTATAATATCCTGCCATGACATTTGGGCCACGGACAACTAGTTCCCCAACTTCCCCTGGAGCCACTTCCTCTCCCAGTTCGTTTACGACTTTATTTTCTATATTCACGATAGTCGTACCGATAGATCCAGCTTTACGAGGTTTGTCCAATGGATTGAAACATGTCACAGGTGATGCCTCCGATAAACCGTAGCCTTCTGAAATAATAACATTGTATTTCTTTTCGAAATTCTTCAGTAAAGCTACAGGCATAGAAGCGCCACCAGAAATGCATAGTCTCAGAGATTTTAAATCGTCCACTTCTCCTGGAGACTGCAACAGGAAGTTGTACATCGTCGGCACCCCTGCAAAAACAGTTGCTTCATATTCTTTTACCACATCAAAAATCACCTGTGGACTGAACCTTGGAACAATGATGACTGTCGCGCCATTCATCAATGGTGCGTTCAATGCAACTGTCAAACAAAATACATGGAACATCGGCAGAGTTGCCACAACCTTGTCACTTTCGTTCATCTTCAAAAAGTCCGCAGAATCCTTTGCATTACGATACAAGTTCTTATGTGTCAGCATGGCCCCTTTCGGCTTGCCTGTAGTCCCTGATGTATAAAGAATCACAGCCACATCGTCATCCTTCAATTCCGGACCTTCATATGTATAGCTTCCAGAAGCCATTATGGATGTAAACGATTTCAATTTAGGATAAACAGATAGTTGTTCAAGTGGAAAATCTTTCGCTTTTTCTTTTCCGTCAGGTGTTTCGCAAATAATGTAATGCTCGGTTAAAGGCAGGTGACCATGAAGCTTTTCAAAAAGTGGAACAAGAAGGTCTAAGGTGATGATGGCTTTCACATCGCCATCTCTAAGAATGTAAGAAAGTTCGTCTGGAGTATAAATTGGGTTGATAGGAATAACGGTGGCCCCGATTCGTGCCGCACCATAAAGTCCAAGGACAAAGTATGGTGAGTTTCCTACAACAAGCCCGACATGATCTCCTTTTGAGATTCCCATCTTTTCAAGTCCTGTAGCAAATGCGTTAATTGCAGCGTTTAATTCTGCGTAAGTTTTTGAATCCCCTTCAAAAATATACGCTTCTTTCATTGGATTTGTTTTCGCTGTTAGTGCTAATTGCGATGAAATATTCAAGTGTTTCATCTCCCCTTCGAGTAAATTGAATGAATGACCATTCATAAATCTCCCATTATCCATTATAGTAGATTGCTAGATATCTGTCATTAAATTATGTCGATAAAATTAAAATTTTCAGATAAAATATTTTGCTATAAAAAAAGAGCAGGGAATCCCCGCTCCCCACTCGCAAAATTAATATATTAGATCTATCAATTCATCTCTGGTAATATTTCCAAAATAATGTTTCACATCGATTCCCTCTAGAGCTTGTGCAATTTCCGCCTTCTCGTACTTCACACCGGATAGCAGATTTTCCACTTCTGTTACATCACCAACACCGAAAAAGTCCCCGTATATTTTACAGTTCTCAATTTTTCCTTTTGTTACATCCAGGCGCACATCAATCTGCCCCACTGGAAAGCGGTGGGAATGCTGAAGGTTAAACTTGGGTGATTTTCCGTAATTCCAATCCCAATTTTGGTAACGTTCTTTGGAAAGTTCGTGAATGTTCTTCCAATCTTCCTCTGTCAGTTCGTACTTTGGAACATCCTTTGATTTGAAGATTGCCTCCAATAAAAGCTGACGGAATTGTTCAATCGTAATATCCTCTGTTAGGAATTCTTTTATATTTGCCACCCGGCTGCGAATGGATTTAATCCCTTTCGATTCAATTTTATCTTTTTTCACATTTAGTGCAGACACAACATGCTCTATCTCGGAATCAAACAACAGAGTTCCATGGCTGAACATACGCCCCTTCGTAGAGAACTGCGCATTTCCTGAAATCTTGCGTCCTTCTGCCAGAATATCATTGCGCCCGCTCATCTCTGCCACTACTCCTAGACTTTTCAACGCTTCTACAACAGGAGCGGTAAACTTTTTGAAGTTATGGAAGCTCTCTCCGTCATCTTTTGTGATAAAACTGAAATTGAGGTTTCCGTGGTCATGATAAACCGCTCCACCACCAGATAATCTACGCACAACATGAATGCCATTATCCTCCACATACTTTGTGTTGATTTCTTCTACACTGTTCTGATTCTTCCCAATGATGATGGAAGGCTCATTGATGTAAAAAAGCAAATAGGTATCTTCAATATCAAGATTTTTAAGGGCATATTCTTCTATCGCCAAGTTGATCCTTGGATCTGTAATTCCGTTATTATCTATAAAAAGCATCATTTCTTTCCACTCTCCCAACTAAATCCTTTATATGCTAAATCAATTTTTCCTTTATAAATGCTTGCTGCCTCTTCCACCAACTGCTCCACCGTACCGAAATGCGGTAAATGTGTGAGCAATAGTTGAGGAACATCTGCACCTTGAGCAACCTTTGCCGTATCATGGCTGTTCATATGACCAGCTGCCTTACCATCTTGGTGGGCATACAGATTACACTCACATATCAATAGATCTGCGCCTTTGGTAAAAGGAATGAATGATTCCTGATAGCTTGTATCTGCCGTGTACACAAACGAACCATCGTTTGTGGAAACCTTCATGGCATAACAAGGTACAGGATGTGTTGTTTTCAAAAATTCTATTTTAAATGGCCCAACCTCGAGCGGTTTAGAAGGATTATATGCAATCCCTTTTGTATATTCTTTATGATTAAGTGCAGAAAACCCAAGCATGTCCTCCTGGTGTCCGTAAATAGGAAGCTGCGTTACTGATTTGCCCATGTAAAAGGAAATTAATCTCGCAAATTGCAATGGACCTATGTCTGCAACATGATCGTGATGGTAATGTGACAAAATAACGGCATCAAGCTCTGTTACCTCTATGTAATTCTGAAGCTGTGCTAATACACCACTTCCGCAATCAATCAGTAATTTAAAATTATCATGCTCGACTAAATACCCAGATGTCGCACTGTTAACAGCCGGATATCCTCCCCAAAACCCTACCACAGTAAGCTTCATGGCTATACATCACCCTTCTTATGGTTTCCAAAATCAAGTCTACCATATCCCTGCCCATTTTCCTATATTGATTAGTTGTTTTAAAACAGTTGTTGACAGGACAAGTTCTGTTATAATACAATAACAACAAATAACAAAACGGAGGGTGATAACATGTTGATTAAAAGTACAGAATTTTTCAAAACCTTACCACCTAAAAAATGCGTTGAGTGCAAAAAAACAATGGATGAGCAGCATGAATGCTACGGCAACCATTGTGACGAGTGTATGTCGAGTCAGTTAAAATAATATAAAATATAAGCCAGGGAATTTGCTAGATTCATAGCGGGTTCCCTGGTTTTTTGTTGGGAAAAAAGAGTGGATTGGAGCGGAAGGCACTCGACTCCGGCGGGAGGTAGCGGTAGACTTGAGACCCCTGAAGCGTTGTGAGGAGGCTCAAGCACCGCCCCGCGGAAAGCGAGTGCCTGCAGCGAAAAGGAACGTCAAACTTTATCGCGAACAACAAAAAGAGCACTCATCCCCATAAGTGCTCTTCTTTATATTTATACGTAAACCCCTTGTTTGACCGTTGATTCCCGAACGATGAGCTCGAGATCATATTCATAGATTTCCTTCTGACGATAGCGTTTGGAACGCACCTTTTCCATCATTACTTGGAAGGCTTTGCGGGCCATTTCATTAATCGGCTGGTACACGGTTGTGATGGTCGGCTCGACTAGTTCTGTGATTGCCTGGTTGTCAAACCCTACCACTGCAAGATCTTCTGGGATCTTCCAACCAGAACGCTTGGCCTCTGAAATGATGCCGGCTGCTACTTCATCCCCACCTGTAAAGATAGCACTAGGTTTATCGTCCAACTCCAACATCTCTTGAAACACCCTTCTTCCATCCTCGATAGTGAAGGCATCACGGAAGGAAAACTCTTCCCGGAATTCCACCTTGAATTCTGCCAACGCTTTTCGGAAGCCTGCCTCCCTGCACTTGGCAACATTGCTTTTGTAGCCGCCAGTACAATAGGCGATCTTCCGATGGCCAAGCTTTAACAGATGCTTGGTAGATATGTATCCTCCATACGTCTGGTCAAGCCTTACAGATGGTACTTCCGCTTCTTCTTCAAACTCATTGCATAAAACGATTGGGCCATATTCTAAAAACGGTTCTATTACATTCCAGTCATTCTGTATGGAAGAAAGGATAATTCCGTCTACCTGCCTCGTCTTCAACAAGTTCAAATAATCCAGTTCCTTTTTCTTGGAATACTTCGTCTGACAAATAATCAGCTGGTATCCGTTCTCAGCAGCCGCCATTTCCATCCGTTCAATCAGCTCACTGAAAAATGGATTCATTACACGTGGAATCAGTAACGCGACCATTTCTGTCTTCTGACTTCTCAGACTTCTTGCGGAAGAATTCGGAACATATCCTAATTCACTCATTGCATTTGATACAAGTACACGTTTCTTTTCCGACACATACGGGTGGTTATTTATGACACGGGAAACAGTGGTCCTCGATAACCCTGCCAGTTTTGCTACATCTTCTATTGTTGCCACGAGTCTCGCCACCTTAGCTGAATTGATAGGTTTGTAGAATATTTGAAATCGTTTTCATAACTACTAGTATAAAAGGAAATGTAAGTGTTTTCAATAAAAATTTTACAGTTCCCATTTATATTGACCTATTCCTATGAAAAAAGGAGCCCACACAGCGATATGGTGGACTCCATCCGTTACATTTAACCATTCGAAGGTGAAGGTTCTATCGGACTCGTATTCTTGTAATCTTTTTTAAATTTATAAACAAAATATGCCCAAGTTCCTGCAAGCATCACCAGCATAAATCCGCTTAAGATCCAGACGTTTTCCCACATGTACCCTATATCACCGCTTGATATGACCGCTTTAAAACCAGAAACCGAATATGTCATCGGTAATAGCAAGTTAAACGGCTGTAATGCATTTGGAATAAGTTCTAACGGGAAAGTTCCCGCACTTGTTGTCAACTGGAGTATTAATATAAGGATGGCAACAAAGCGTCCTGGATCTCCAAGTGTTGTGACAAAGAATTGAACCAGTGCAATAAAGGTGAAGGAAGTGACAATGCTGAATAAGATAAATAAAGGTAAACTTTTCACTTCTACACCTAATCCATAAATCAACACAGCATCAGCTAGTAATGCTTGGAATACCCCTACAGCTGCGAGAACTGCCACTTTACCTGCAAACCATGCAGTTCCTGAACGGGGCTCTCCAGCAGGGTCGCGCATCGGATAAACGATGGAAAGTAACAAAGCTCCAACGAACAAGCCCAATGATAAAAAGTAAGGCGCAAATCCAGTACCATAATTCGGAACTCCATTTTCCACTTCAGATTTAACTTTTACTGGCTCAGAAAACATATTGTACGTTTTGTCTGTCCCTTTAATGGAACTAGATTTTTCCGAAGCATCTTTCAATTTACCCTCTAGCTCTTCTGTTCCTTTACCGACTTCTGATAGCCCGGAGGAAATTTTATTTGAGCCTTCTGCAAGCTCTTTTGTACCTTGGTGAAATTGTTTGGATCCCCCATATAACTGTTCCATACCTTCTAAGAGCTGACCGGACCCTTCTGCTAGCTTTTTGCCGCCCTCATTTGCGTCACCCAATTTATCACCGAACTGTGTTAGTCCTTGGTTGAATTCCGTTTGACCTTTAAGAAGTTCTGCTGAACCTTCTGAGAGTTGTTTCGTTCCATTTGCCAATTCTGCCAATCCTGACTGAAAGTTTTTATTTCCTTCTGCAAGTTTTCGGCCATTTTGTTCTAGAGAGGTGGTGCCTGCATTTAACTCTGAAGCTCCTTGTTCAAGGGCCATCAAACCTTGCGAGAATTCACCACTACCATTAATCAACTGTTCAAAAGAAGCATTTATTTGTGCTTGTTCTTCTTCGCTTGCCTGATCTATCATTGGTTCGAGTGCTTTTTTCAATTGAACCATTCCTTGATTCAATTGCTCTGCCTTTTGTTGCGCTTGTGAAGCCCCCTCTTCAAGCTGTGAGGTCCCAGCATTCAGTTTCGCAGCACCATCTGCCAAGCTTCCCGCTCCATTCGTGAGCTCTTGTTGAGCTTGTTGCAACTGTGCCATGCCATCATTGCTTTTTGATAAACCATCGCTAAGGCTTCCTGCCCCAGCTTGGAGTTGCTCAGATGCTGAGGTTAACTTGCCTTGCCCTTCAAGCAATTGGCCCAACCCTTGTGAAAGGTCCTGGTTTCCCTTGTGGACATCTTTTACCCCACCATAAACCTTTCCAACTCCATTTTGGAAGACTATCGATTTTTCTGCCGCTTGTTCCAATCCTTTTTTCAATTCGATTGAACCGTCTTGTAACTCATGCACGCCATTGTTTAATTTGTTTGTACCATCTGCTGCCTTTTTATAACCATCGGCCATCTTTTCCAAGTTATCAAACATTGCTTCTGCATAAGTACTTGTGAGCTCTTTGGCTACTTCTTCTTTAATTTTCTCTACTGCTGTGGACCCGATTTGGGCTGATAGGAAATTGTAGCTCTCATTTGGGACAAACTTCATTTCCAAAGAAGAAGGGTTATCATCTAATAAAGTTGTCGCCCGCTTTGAAAAGTCTTGTGGTATTTCAATCACCATATAATAGTGTTGCTTGTCCAATCCTTTATAAGCTTGCTCCTTTGATACAAACTCCCACTTAAATCCGTCATTTTCTTTCAAATTATCCTGAAGGTCCTTCCCAATTGTCAAAGGTTCTCCTTCATAATTGGCGCCTTCATCCATATTGACCACTGCCACCGGAAGTTCATCCAGCTTCTCATATGGATCCCAGAAAGCCCAAAGAAACATTCCACTATATAGCAGCGGAATCAGTAACACAGCTAACACTGGAATCAGTATCTTTTTATTTGTGAGCAATTGCTTCCACTCATACATTACACTTTTCATCAAATATTACCTCCATGTTACATTATGACCAATTTTGTCATTTAGTCAGTTTTGAATAAAATAGGAAGGATCATCAGGTTGACAATCCTTTGATAAAATATAATTCGAATAAATTAGCTATTTCCTCTTTTGATAACGGGGTGTGATGCTGCTCCCAGTCAACTACTAAGGCCACATAGAGCTTGAGCATTAAAAAGGCGGTCACTTCCGGGTCACACTCTCTTATCTCCCCTTTTTCAATGGCCTTCTTGATTCTTTCTTTAATAAACGTAATAATCATCTGCTCCAATCGATACAGTTCCTGGTTGACTACACGTGTTCCAAGTTCTTTCTCTTCCTGGATTAGTTTGACAGTTAATTGATGTTCATTTCGAAAATCAAGTAAACTGACAAGGGCTCGGTGAGCATTTTCAAAAAAGGATTGTTCTGGATTAACAGACCGATCTGCGACTACCTGCATTTCTTTTATGATGTCTGCCACTATTTCACTAAATAGCTCTTCTTTATTAGAATAGAATGTATAGATAGTCCCTTTCCCCACATTTGCGATTTTGGCAACTTGATCCATCGTTGTCGCCTTATACCCAAACATTGAGAATGATTTTAATGCTGCATCAAGTATGCTCTGTTTACGATCCATTAAGATTCTCCTTCCTCAAAAATGACCAAATGGATATTCCGGTCAATCAGTCTTTATTGTATGCGATATTTTTTATGAAAGCAAGAAAAAAACGGTTCAATCGCAAATATTCGGCGACTGAACCGTTTAATTAAACCTGAACTGCAGGTTTTTTGTTCAAACTAGATAATACAGCTTTCACTGCCGCTTCACCGGAATCAATGCAATCTGGCAGTCCTACACCTTCAAAAGAACTACCTGCAAGATAAACGCCAGGCATTTCTGCTGACAATCGTTCGTTCATCTCACGGAGCATCTTTTTATGGCCTACTGCATATTGTGGCATTGCCTCTCTCCAGCGAGTGACAATAGTGAATTCAGGTTCCGATCCGACCTCCATGATCTTGTTAAGGTCATCAAGCACAACTTTCTTGATTTCCTCATCGCTTTGGTCAACAATCGCTTCTTCTCCCACTCTACCAACATAACAGCGAAGAATCACTTTTCCTTTCGGTGTTGTGTGTGGCCATTTCTTGTGAGTCCAGGTACACGCTGTGATCGTGTAATCATTGTTTCTTGATACAACAAATCCTGTTCCATCAATGTCCTTCTTGAGTGCTGACTCGTCAAACGCCATTGCGATGGTCGCCACGGATGTGGACGACATCTGTTGCAGAGGAGCCAGATAGCCGGCACCCGGAATCAGGGTTGAAGTAGCATGATGAGGAGTCGATACAATGACATTTTCACAATCGATGGTTGTGCCATTGCTTAAGGATAACCGGTATTGATCACCACTTTTTTGCAATGTATCCACTTTCACCGCTTTTAAAATGTTCACTCGATCCAGCTTATCCTCTAGCGCATCCACAAGTGTTTGAAGTCCACCGCGAAGCGTCTGGAACATCCCCTTTTTCTTTTGGGCAGGTGCTGGCTTCTGTTTAGGAGTTGTCTGTTTCATCCCCAAGATCAGGCTACGATATTTCTCTTCCACCTGTTGAAATTGTGGGAAAGTGGCTTGCAAGCTGAGTTTATCAATGTCCCCCGCATAAATTCCGGATAACAATGGTTCAATCAGGTTTTCCACCACTTCATCACCAAGTCTTCTCCTGAAGAAAGATCCAAGCGATTGGTCTTCTCCTCCATTGTTGGAAGCAGGCAAAATCAAATCGGCTGCTGCACGCATTTTCCCCATTGGAGAAAATAGACCAGTTGTTACAAATGGGGACAGTTTTGTGGGAATACCCATTACAGCACCCTCTGGCATCGGATGAAGCTGCCCTTTAAGAAGGATGTATGCCTGACCTGTCGAATTGTGCACAAGCTGATCTTCAAGCCCTACTTCTTTTACCAATCTTCCTGCACTCAATTTGCGTGCCAGGAAGGAATCAGGACCACGTTCAATGGTGAATCCGTCACGTTTTACAGTTTGGATTTTTCCTCCAAGCCGGCTGCTTGCTTCAATCAGGGTAATCTCTATATCAAGATTTTTTTCTTTGCTTTCCTTTTGAAGATAATAGGCGGCAGAAAGGCCTGTAATGCCGCCACCGATGATGACAACCCTTCTTTTCTCCTCGTTCATGGTATCATCGCCTTCTTTTCTAGATTTACTGTGATACTTTCTTTAATTCTTCCATTACAACGGTTGCCATTGCATCAATAAATTCTGGTTGCGTATTTGGCATTTCCGGACGATAATATTTGGCACCAATTTCGTCTGTCACAATCTTACACTCGTAATCATTATCGTATAGCACTTCCAAATGATCGGAAACAAATCCTACCGGGGTATAAACAAAGGAAGTATATCCTTTATCCTTGTATAGGTCCCGAGTGATGTCCTGTACATCCGGTCCTAACCACGGATCGGGAGTGTTTCCTTCACTTTGCCATGCAATCTCATAGTTTTTCACACCAGCACCATTAGCGATAAGATCTGCTGTCTCTTGAAGTTGGGCCGGATAAGGATCACCCATTTGGATGATTTTTTCCGGAAGGCTGTGAGCTGATACAATCAGCACCGCCTTTTCACGTTCTTCTTCACTCATGGAACCGAATGTTTCTTTGACACGATCCACCCAATACTGAATGAACTTCGGCTCGTCATACCAGCTTTCAACAGAAACGATGGAAGGGCCACCGATTTTCTCCGCTTCTTCCTGTGCGCGCCCGTTATAGGATTTAACACTGAATGTCGAGAAGTGAGGAGCAAGTACGATACTTACCGCTTCTTCTATTCCATCGGCTTTCATTTGTTGAACAGCATCTTCTACGAATGGTTCGATATGCTTTAGGCCCAGATAGACTTTAAATTCAATGTCATCTTGGGTACTGTTTAGGTATGCACCAAGTGCATTCGCCTGTTCTTCGGTGATGCGTGCAAGTGGTGATATTCCACCAATGGCATTGTAACGGTCACGCAAGTCTTGCAGCATTTCGTCAGATGGCTTTCTGCCGCGACGGATGTGTGTGTAGTAGCGCTCGAGGTCTTCTTCTTTGTATGGTGTACCGTATGCCATAACCAAAAGGCCCATTGTTTTTTTGGACATATAATTTACCTCTTTTCTGTTCTATTTTCTTTTTATATTTTTATTTATTAGAAGAATAGTCATGTACAAATGTTGCTAAACGTTTTAGTGTGTCTGGGTTGACTTCCGGGAATACTCCGTGACCTAGGTTGAAGATATAGCCTGGCTGTTCCATTCCTTGATCAAGGATGGCTTTCGCCTTTGCTTCGATTACTTCCCAAGGTGCTAAAAGAATTGCTGGATCTAAGTTACCCTGAACTGTTTTGGTGATTCCACGTTGTCTTGCTTCTGAGATAGGCAAGCGCCAGTCAAGTCCCACTACATCTAGTGGAAGGTCGTGCCATTCGTTAGCAAGATGGCTTGCACCCACTCCAAACATGATCAATGGTACATTTTCCTCTTTCAATGAAGAGAAAATGCGGTTCATTACCGGTTTGATGAAATAGCGGTAGTCTTCCACATTCAATGCTCCTACCCAGCTATCAAAGATCTGGATCGCTTTGGCACCTGCATGGATTTGGGAGCGAACATAGGTGATGGTCATATCCGCAAGTTTATCCATTAACGCAAACCATGCTTTAGGCTCTGCATACATGAACGCTTTCGTTTTGTTGTAGTTTTTGGAAGGACCGCCTTCAATCATATAGGATGCAAGCGTGAAAGGTGCACCTGCAAAACCGATCAACGGTACATTGAGCTGTTCTTTTGTTAATAGTTTGATTGTATCAAGTACATAAGGTACATCTTCTTCCGGATGGATTTCTCCAAGCTTTTCAACGTCTTGTACAGAACGTATCGGGTTGTCGATGACAGGACCGATTCCGGATTTGATTTCCACGTCCACCCCTATTGCAGGAAGGGGACTCATAATGTCCTTATAAAGAATTGCAGCATCTACGTTGTACTGATCTACTGGCAACTTTGTTACATACGCACAAAGCTCCGGCTGATGAGTGATTTCAAACAAAGAATATTTCTCTTTTATTTTTCTGTATTCCGGTTGAGAACGTCCTGCTTGTCTCATATACCATAATGGGACATGCTCCGTTTTCTCCCCTCTACATGCTCTTAAAAATGTATCATTAAATTTAGATTGATTCACAATGATGACCCCTTCCGTCTGACTTTTTCTACTTTTATTACGTTACACTTCTGTCATGTTACACTATACCTATAAATGTAAGGAAAGTATAGAATCAGCTCGTATTGTTCATAAAATAGACGATTATTCGGGAAAAGTGGAATGTGGCAGAATGATTTCCACGGTTGATCCCATGTTCTCTTCACTTTGGATAGTCAATTGACCACCATGGTTTTCAATGATTTTCATGGAAACCATCAACCCAAGTCCGGTTCCCTGCTCTTTGGTCGTGAAGAAAGGCTGTCCAACTTTATTAATCACTTCTTCGGGAATTCCAGTTCCTTCATCCTTAATCATTAGATGGACAAACCCATCTACAGTTTCTGTCTGTATGGTGATTTTCCCGCCATCCGGCATAGCTTCCATTCCATTTTTTATGGTATTAATCAGCACCTGTTTCATTTGGTTCGGTTCACAATTCAAGTATATGTATGTGTCTAAATGATCAACTTCGATGACCACCTGGTGCATAAATGCTTCGCTTTCCAGAAATAAGCAAACTTCCTGAATAAGTTCCATCAAATTTTGTTTTTTGAAGTGAACAGCCTGAGGTTTGGCTAAAGCCATGAATTCATTGGTGATCTGATTGATGCGCTCCAATTCTTTATCCATAATCGTATAGAATTCTTTGTCTCTCTTTTCCTGGGAGAGAAGTTGTACAAACCCCTTCAACACGGTAACAGGGTTCCTGATTTCATGTGCCACTCCTGCTGCCAGCTCACCAATCACGGATAGTTTTTCCGACTGCATCAGCGCTTCTTCTGTCCGTTTTTTATCTGTTATATCCTTCATGAGGAAAACAAGAGCAAGGATAGATCCGTCACTATTTCTCACGGGAGTAACGGTGATATTCACATCAATGTGCATCCCGCTCCTTGTGGAGGTCAATAACTCAAAAGATAACTGTTTCTTCTTTTTAAATTTGGAAAGGAACACTCTCAAAGAATTAGCAGCCGTGAATGACAGAAAGCTTGTTTTGGAACCAATCATTCTTCCTTTGTCGACTTCAAACATTTTCTCATAAGATGCATTCGCCTTCAAAAGAGTACCTTCGAGGTCATACACACCAATTGCGTCGGTAGTATTATTGAAATAGGCTTCTAGATATTCTTTTGTAGACAATAGTTCAAGAGAGGTTCTCTTTTCCTTTTCTTCTGCCTTTAAAAGCATACTCCCGGTCAGCCTGGAAGAAAAAACAAGAAAAATCGTTACAAAGAAAGAGAACAAGATAAAATAGAATACATCCACTTTCAAATGATTGGAAAATACAAGATTAAAATAGTCGAAATAAAAATAAGAAAACGTAATACATGTTAAAATACTGGCAATTAAAATTGGCATAATGCGATTGTAAAGAGAGGACATTATCAACGGCATCGTTAGAAAGAAAAAGTTTATAACGTCCTTATCTAAATATGCTACCACCCAAAAGGGAATAAAAGATGTACATACGATTATGTACATTCCTTCCTTAGCAAGCTTTGGGTGCAGGACAAAGAATATAACCACTCCACACCCAAGGCCAGCCGTAAGGATAATGGCAGGAAGGATTTCCGGGAAAATGAACAGGTTGGTTACAATATCCAGAAATAGCAAAGTAACATAAACGCTTAACATCAGTTTATTTTTTTTATGAATGATATGCAGCTGATCTTGGTTCATCCTTTTTTCGATATACCACAATTCCCTCACACTTGAATAAAAGTTAGGTAAAATAGTTCCTAGTTTTAAGTTCATCTCCCGTTTCTCCTCTAACAGTACGTTTCCTCGTTTTCTCTATTTTTCTATCTAAAGGTGGGCCTTAAAGTATCGCTTGGTTTGCCTTCTTGTTTTGTTTGTGAATTGTATGGAACCACATAATACTCCGGCACGTTGAAAATATTAATATTTTTAATGGAATACTCATTTACTCCTGAAACTTCCCCTATCAGATTCTCCTCGTCCCCTGAAACGGAATAGATTCGGTAGACAATTCGATCATCCTCCGCTTTTGTCCATTCTAAATTAACAGTAAAGAGGCTTAATGGATGGAAGGTCATCGCCCCGTTCAAATTGATTTTCTCTGGTAGGGTGATTGGATCTTCCAAATCTGTTACACCAACAGGAACCGAAAATGCTCCGTTATCCAAACCAGCATCTACTAGGATATCTTTCAACAATCTTGTAGGATAAGCTCCTCCTGCCGTTAAATGCTGTTCTGGCGTTGTCGTATCATAGCCCATCCAAACAGTTCCGATTACATCCTGTGTGTATCCAACGAACCATGTGTCTTTAATGGCCCCATCTATCCCGGGATAGTTAGTCGTGCCTGTCTTCCCGGCTAATTCCCCCTGTAAATCCCCCGCTTGCGCAGAACCGTCTTGTACCACACCTTCTAGCATTCTTGTCATATTCCAAGCCGTTTGAGGACTGAAGACTTCCTTTTCCTCTTTTTTTGCCTTGGCAATCACTTCGCCTTTTCTTGTCTTAATTTCTTTAATAAAGTAAGGTTCTATTATTTTCCCATTGTTGCCAAATGATCGATAAGCCTTTGTTAGTTCCAATGGGGTAACACCTTCCGTAAGACCGCCAAGAGCAATGGCCAGTCCATTATCAGGAATGGAGAGCTCGAGCTTTTCAAGATAACCCTTACTCTTATTTATACCTAATTCATTCAACGCCCACACAGCAGGTGCATTCAAAGAATCTTTTATTGCTTCATACATAGTTACTTCCTTTTTATATTGATGGTGATAGTTTCTGGGCTTGTAAACTTCTTGACCATCTTGATAGGAAAGCAGCTCGTCCTTCAAAAGACTGTATGGCTCATATTTTCCTTCCTCAAGTGCTGGTGCATAAACAGCTAGTGGCTTGAACGTAGAACCAGGCTGTCTTTTAGTAGTGACTCTGTTAATTCCTTTTGTCACATAATTCCGTCCCCCGATAACAGCTAAAACACCACCGTTATGCTGGTCCATCATGACGAAAGCACCTTCAACATCTCCATTCGTTCCAGGAAAATATTGATCTTCCTGAAAACGTTGGAATGCAGCATCCTGAGCAGCTACATTCATCGGCACTGTAATTTCATAACCACCTCTATGTAGCTCTTCCGGAGTGAGACCGTACTTTTTTTCCGCTTCTTCTGTCACCATATCAATATACGTCAGATATGCCTGCTTTTCCTGGGATTCTATAATATTCAATCCAAGTGTTCTTCCCATCAATCCGACCGCTTCTTCTGCCTCCAAGTAACCATGAGTCTCCATTAAATGCAGCACAAGGTCCCTTCGACTCTTCGCTTCCTCGGGATAATTGATTGGGGAATAGCCATTTGGCGCCTTCGGAAGTGCAGCCAATAACGCCCCCTGTTCAACCGTCAGATCTTCCACATTTTTATTAAAATAGAACTGTGATGCCGCTTGGACCCCATAGGCACCGTGGCCAAAGTAAATCTGATTCAGATACATTTCCATAATCTCATTTTTAGTGTATCTTCGCTCAAGGTTAATGGCGATAACAGCCTCTTTTGTTTTTCGAAGCCACGATTTTTCATTTGTCAGGAATATATTTTTAGCCAATTGCTGAGTAAGAGTACTCCCCCCCTCCGCTTTGCTTCTAGCCAGAATATCCCGATAAACCGCCCTTCCGATCGCTCGGACATCAATCCCTCGGTGTTCATAAAAACGGTTATCCTCTACTGCCACAAATGCTTCTTGAACATGCTTTGGAATTTTATTTATATCAACAATTTCCCTATTTTCAAAAAAGAGAGAGGCTATTTCATTACCGTTTTCATCTACCATCGTGGTAGTGGAATCCATAATCAATTTCTTTTCATCTATAACATAATCTCCTAAAAAAATGATGAAGATATACCCCAACAAGCCAACCGCTACAATACTTGCAAAAATAAAAGGAAAAAGGAAGTACTTTTTAGATAAGATCATTTTGATGTTCTGCAGCTTCTTAATCGATAGTTTTTTCCCTCTAAATCTCTCCAAAGTGGTTTACCTCCTCCTATAATGCGGGAATAATTAGTAAGTAAGGATAGTTTCAAAGGTCAGTGCACCCTATATTCTACCTTATTCTACATATTTTTTCTCGGGTTTCCCTTATTTTGTAATTATATAGCACTAATTAAACATAAAGGAGAGGGATTAGGATGAATTTTTATATGACATTCGGTACAACCGATTACTTGAACGATCTGAAGAACAATCTCGATAATGGAGAAACTTTGTTGATGCATGGCGAGGATAATGCTGTTTTAATGCATGAAACCAATGAACAGACGAGCTTCAACTCTGGCAAAAACTTTGAAGTCCTTGATTCTAATGGGGAATTGGCAAATGGTAAATTTGCAGTCCTTAATAATATTCCTGTTACAGATGAAGGACGACCAGTGTTTGAATATCGTTTCAGCCAACGTGCAGGCCTCATTGAAGAAGAACAAGGCTTTGCCGCAATCCGCGTATTGCGACCAACTGATTCAGATACGTATGTCATCTTGACATTGTGGGAGGATGTAAAATACTTTAAGCAATGGCAGGAGTCAAAGGCTTATGATAAAGCTCACGAGAAACGCGGAACCTCTGAAGGCGTCGACCAGAAGCAACAGATCTTCCCGCGCCCGTCCTACGTAACCACCTACTACGCCGAAATGCCTGAACAAGATTAAATAATGAAATCCATGTTGATTGAAGTGAAAGGCGCGCAGACTCCTGCGGGAGGAAGGGCCAGGGAGACCCCGCAGGCTTGCCGAGGAGGCTCCCGGACCGCCCGCGGAAAGCGAAGCGCTTGGAACGAAAATCAACAGTGCATCAGCAAAATACCTAGAAAAACAGTTAACCCGCCCTTTTTTTAAGAAGAGCGGGTTTTCTTTATTTAAGACTTATTTCTTCTCACGGAGCACTCCATGTCTGTTGGCATAGATTGCTGCCTGCGTACGATCTGCCACTTGCAACTTGCTCAATATATTGCTGACATGCGTTTTAACTGTCTTTACCCCAATGAAAAGTTCATCACTTATCTCCTGATTGGTCAACCCGTCTCCAAGGCACATGAGCACTTCAAGCTCCCGGTCTGTCAATTCATCATGTGGGAGCTTAGAAGGAGCCCGAAAGCGGTTCATCATTTTGCTTGCCACTTTCGGCTCAATGACTGGCTCATTTTTCACAGCCTTCTCGATCGCCTTGATGATATCCTCCGCTCTAGCGGTTTTCAATAAATAGCTATATGCACCAGCTTCAATGGCAGGAAATACTTGTTCATCATCGAAATAGCTAGTTATGATAATTATTTTGCATTCCGGAAGAAATTTAATAATCTCTCGCGTCGCCTCAATTCCTGTGCCATTATCCATTAGCAGGTCCATCAATATTACATCCGGCTTTTCCTTTCTTGCCAATTCAATAGCCGCCTGTCCACTGGAACCTTCGCCGACGATTTCAATAGTTGGCTCTGTAATTAAATAAGCCAATAGCCCTTTACGCACCATATCATGATCATCCACTACCGCGACTTTTATTCTATCCATCTAGTTTTCCTCCTCTCTAATCGGGATATGGATTTCAATATGAGTCCCTTCCCCTGTTTTGGAGCGAATATTGAACTGCCCACCTATTTCTTCACAACGTTCTCTCATAGTATGGAGTCCATAAGAAGCCTGTTTTTGTTGATTGATATCAAAACCCTTTCCATTATCACTAATAAATATGTATACATACTGGTTCCCTTTTTGATGCATGTCCAATTTGACAATTGTGGCATCTGCGTGCCGAAGAATATTGGAAATGGCTTCTTGGATGATTCGGAAAAGATGATCTTCCGTTGCACTGGAGAGAACCTCGATTTCTTGGATATCCTTTTGAAAAGTAATCGGTGTTCGATCTTCCAGTTCTTCTAGCAACTTATTGATTCCCACGCACAACGTATCGTTTGTCAATGAAACAGGTCTTAAATGGAGAAGAAGCGCTCTCATCTCACCTTGAGCCTGTGCCGCGATGGATGCTATATCCGTCAGTTGCTTTTTCGCTTCTTCCGGGTAGGCATCAAACATCCTGATTGCAGCGGAAGACATGATACTAAGTGCAAACAGCTGCTGGCTTACAGAATCATGCAATTCCCTTGCCAACCGCTGCCGCTCTTCTATCGTAGCAGCATTATGGGCTTTAATGGCAAGCTCATTTTTTTCTTCGGCAAGCTTTTGCAATGATTTCACCTGATTTTGTATCTTATTGGCTAACTGGTTGATATCTTCCGTCAGCCTCCCTAGTTCATCCGTCTGTTCTACAGCTATTCTTTCCGAAAACTTCCCTCTCCCAAGTGTGGCAATGAAGGTCGAGATATCCTCCACACGTTTTTTCATATAGCCACTTTGCTTATATCCAAAATAAAGGCTGGTTACCGCCATGATGATAAAAGCAATCACGGTCAGCAACATACTCCATTGGACATTGACGACAAAACCTTCAGGATAGAAAAGCAGTACACTCTGCAGAAAAATGAAGAAAAGAAACGCTGAAACAGCCGACACGACAACAAAGGAACGGATATACCAAAAACGCAAGCTTTCAATTTTCTTGCCTTTATCAGACCCGATCAATTCGAACATCTCCTATTTTCATATCCAGCACGATATTGAGTTTTCTGGTTGCCTCTTCGTAATTTGGGGATTGATAAAATAGTTTGTTCCCCTTCCCTTCAGACGTATTTCCAAAGATATTCAACTGGCCAACTTTCACTTTCGCTGCAACTTTAATTGGCAGGTCCTCTGGAATGAGCATTTTCAAATCGGCAACCACGCCCTTAATTTGAATATTTGTTTCCTTATCGGGTATATATGCTTTACTGAAGTCGAAATAGTAATCCCCCACCACATTCCAGACAGTCAATGGCTCCACTGCCCAGTTCTGTTTATTCATCTTCATATCACCGATGGTTATCACTTTCTTAGAACCCGCTGATTTTTCTTCCCGATGCTCCATCCTTTCCTCTGCTGAATCGAATAGATCATCAAAGTCGGTATCCCCTTTAGTAAAGGAAACTTTTACAGGACGCTTGTTTACAAAAAGCCTTACACCTAAGTAAATAATCAATAAGGGCCACAATTTCCAGAACATATGGAATTCAAATACTAGATATCCTGCTCTATCTAACAACAGCAAACCGCCAAATGCTATTAAAAATACACTTAGGAAAAGAGCACGTTTATAATAGAAAATGGTATCCACCAAGAATTTTATGCCTAATAGTAAAATCAGGACCGGAAAGTATGTGACAAAATACTCTTTTATTTCCAAGGAAATGACACCTATATTGACAAGCAACAACATGATTCCTATAAAAACAAAGATAATGGCAATTATTTTTTGGTTGAAAGTTTTCATTTTATTTCCTGAAGCCTCCCTTCTACTATTATTTGACACTGTTAGGAGCAATTCCTCCACCATACTGTTAGTTTACTAATTTCATTGGAGGAAGACCCCTATCCCCGGTCACTTTCTTTGTCCGTCTGGAGGCGGAAATTTAATGCTATAAGAAAAAAGCGCTGTGCGTAAGCTACACCGCTTTCTTCTTGGCGATCATTGCCTGAATCCACTCATAAACCAATACTCCAAGAACCAAGCATATGTACCCCGCTGCATACCCAGCAAACACATCGGAAGGATAATGGTAGTTCAAAAAGATCCTGCTTGTTCCGAGCAATGAAATAAACACCACTCCAAAGATAGAAATAACGAGCCTCTTTCTGCTTGATTTTGTATAGGCTAGCGCAAAATATAATAGCAACCCATAGAAGAAAAGACCGACCATCGCGTGTCCACTAGGGAAACTAAGGCTTTCCGCACCAGGCCCTGTCATTGGTCTTTCACGTCCAGTATAATCTTTTAACCACTTATTCAGCTCATTGACGATAATGACTCCTCCCACAATCACGCCCATGGCTGCATAATCTCTCTTCATCCACCAAATAAGCCCTATCGATAATAGCATGATAATAATAACTCCAGTTTTATCACCAAGCATCGTGAATAGATGGAAAAAACTAACTAACAGATCCGCTTCCAGACCATTTACTGCATTGCGAATCGCTTCATCAAACCCTATCGTATTTTGCCATACAATTTGTTGGAAGGACCAAATAAAGAATGCTCCACAAAGAATGAACAACGTAATCCTTCTCCACTTTGTATCGTTTTTTTTATTGTCCATCTCCTGACCATAATCAGCTTGCATTCCAATCATCTCCTTTTGTACCATCATGCCCCTCTTATTTTACTAAATTTATGAAAGTTATGACTATTCTTTTTTATCAGAGTCATATAGAATACTATATTAAATACAAATTTTCGAAATGGGGAGCGCTATATGTTAAATAAGCTGAATCAACTGTTAGAAAATCGATATGATGAAATGGTAGAGATTAGACGTTATTTACACCAATTCCCTGAAGTTTCCTTTAAAGAGTTTCATACTGCAACCTACATAGCAGACTTTTATAAAAACTTGGGTATTGCCCACCAGTCAAATGTAGGCGGCAATGGTGTGGTGGCTAAAATTGCTGGTGCACGCCCGGGAAAAACGGTAGCACTTCGGGCAGACTTTGATGCTCTTCCCATCCAGGACGAAAAGGATGTGGAATATAAATCAAAAGTTCCGGGTGTCATGCACGCATGCGGACATGATGGGCACACTGCTACATTGCTCGTTCTTGCAAAATGCTTGAATGAATTGAAAGACGATCTGGAAGGTACTGTTGTCTTCATCCATCAGCATGCAGAAGAATATGCACCAGGCGGAGCGATTAACATGATCAACGATGGTTGTCTGGAGGGCGTGGATGTCATCTTCGGTACCCATCTTTGGTCAGGTGTAGACCTTGGCACCATTCAGTACCGCGTCGGCCCTGTAATGGCTGCAGCAGACCGTTTTTCCATCAAAGTCCAGGGATCCGGTGGACATGGTGCACAACCGCATAAAACAAAAGATGCTGTTGTCACTGGCTCCCAACTTGTCCTTAATCTTCAGCAGATTGTCAGCAGAAGAGTGAATCCTGTCGACCCTGCTGTCATATCGGTCGGAACTTTCAAGGCAGAGAACGCATTCAATGTTATTGCCGACTCGGCTTATCTGGAGGGGACGGTTCGGACATTCAACGATGAGGTGCGTGATCAGATTGAAGCAGAAATAGATGTGGTAGCTTCTTCCACATGCGCCCTTAACGGTTCAACATACGAATATAAATTTGATAGAGGCTATCCTGCTGTCGTCAATCATAAGGACGAGACAGAATATCTTGTCGATGTCGCATCCTCTGTCAAAGAGGTACAGGCGGTGACAGAAACCGAGCCGCATATGGGGGGAGAGGACTTTGCCTATTATCTGAGACATGTCAAAGGGACCTTCTTCTTTACCGGAGCGAAGCCGGAAGGGGTGGAAGTGGCCTATCCACATCACCACCCTAAGTTTGATATCCATGAAAAAGCCATGTTGGTTGCAGGTAAAACGTTAGGTGCAGCTACTGTTCTGTACCACCAGCATGAACAGGAAAAGCTTGTTCCTTCTCATCAATCCTAGATATGTTTAACAAAATTAATTGCGTTAACAAACAAGGCGCCGGACTCCCTTCCAGGGGGAATCCGGCGTTTATTATATGTCTATCCCTTTTTTCCGGAACATTCTCATGCGGTAACAGTTTTTTGCGGTCGTACCCAATTGATCAAGAAAATTATAGTTTGCATATGCGCCAACTACAGCTCCTAGTCCAGGAATCATCTGCAGCATCTTTATTAGATCGATGTGGTCACGGTACTCCTGCTGGAACACCCTCCAATCAAGCTCTATTGCTTTCTCTTTATGCTCCTCCCAATTCTCTATATATCTCAGCACTTCTTTTCTTCTGGCATCACTGGAGAAGGCCAATTGAAAAATATATAAGACGAACACCCTCTCCTCATAATTTTTCGTGTTATATCCATAGATGGCGGCCACTTCAAAGAGAAACTTCATTTTGATGGAGAGAAGAAGCGGAAAATCCGCCAACCCGAGCAATATCCCCCCTGCACCTGTTCCCGCCCCCTCCACAGCTGCGGTGCGTTTATATACGTTTGTTTTCTCCTGAATCCATTTTTCCTTTTCTTCTAAGGTCATGACGACATGCCCTTCATTCATTTTGGTCGTCAGATTGCTTCCGACAAGCGTCCCCTGCACCATCTTTTTGATGCTCTCCGTCATGACGGAATGAACCTTATCTGGAATGTAGGTATTCATCTTATTTTGCGCACCCTTGGATAGCCGCTGGAACATGGTAGACTTTTTGGTCATCTGCATTTTCCACTTTCTGACCTCTTCCATTACTTTCTGTTCGTACAATGGAAACACTCCTTGTATGGTTTGTGTCATTATTTTTATATATACGGGCATCAAGGGTAGTATGTTTCAATTTAAATAAACCAGGCAAAAACCGCCCGGTCCTTTAATACTAAATATTGATTTAGCCGCCGCTGTTACTTTCCGCAAATGGCTGCGCTTTCCACGGGGCGACCTTGAGCCTCCTCACTTCGTTGCGGGGTCTCAAGATTGTCGCTACTTCCCCGTAGGAGTCTCCGCCATTTGCTTCAATCCACAGCTACAAACCAGTCATCTCAATTAAATAGTTTTTAGTTATCCTTTCGGTGAATGGCATTACCTTGTTGATTGTAGTGGAAGGTGCGCAGACTCCAGCGGGAGGAAGGGACATGGGAGACCCCGCAGGCTTGCCGAGGAGGCTCCCGGACCGCCCGCAGGAAAGCGAAGCGCCTGGAACGGAAATCAACAGGACTTTAAACTTTCTTATCTTTTAAAATACACTCAATTGTATATACCGTTTGAGTGTTTCCCCTTATTTTAGTGATGCGATTTTACGTTTCACAACACCTTGCACGTATAAGTAAGAGAAGAGAATCCCTCCACCAAGGACAATTGCAAGTTCCATCCAAGATGCAACGACCGCCACCAGAGCAGCAAGGATAACCACTTGTGAGATAAGAATTAAGGTGATCATTTTGGCAAAGGCCTGCACTCGATGTTCTTCCTTTACCGGATAGATGGATAACCACAGCTTATTATAATGGTGTCTCCACATCGGGATAAGCTGAAAACCAGTCAGATAAAGAACAAGCACCGGAACAAGATAGGTTGCAAACCCCACCGGTAGGGTCAGAAGCAGAACAGCACCTATGATCAATAGGCGAAGATACAATCCAAAATAGTCACCTGAACGAAGGAATGTACGCAAATATAGATAGTGAAAGGATTTTTCTCTGGCATATGGCGTGAAAGACAGGATAAAATCCAGCCACTTTCTTCTTTTCACTTTTTCCTTCAGTCCTGGTACATCGACAAATAAATTTGCTACACGATAGAAGAGCTGCATTCTTTTCGTTTCATTTTCAATCAGCAGGTCCCATTTCCAGTTCATTTTTTGGGAAGCCTTTTGGAAGTATGCTAATAGCAATAGCATGACAACAATAATCAATCCGATGAAAAGCAGGCTAGCTTGGGAAAAGACAAGATATAACAGACCGAAGTTCAATGCAAGCCTGATCCACCAATCTGTCAGTCGTATTTTTCTATCCGTATAGAAATTAACTAGCCATGTCATCCACAGGTTCCAGGATTTCATTCCAAGCAATAGAAGAAGGATGGCTAACAGCGTCTGGAACGTAGCATCTGTCAATGTGAAAAATAGCGGCACCGAAACACCGAAAACCAATAAAAGAAAGTAACTTTCCAACACGATGGAATAAAGAAATGATTTCTTTATATACGGCTTCAATTTTTCTTCCAAAGGAAGCAAGAAAACAAGATCTGGGTCTTTCAGAAATGTATGTATGCTACCTCTGGTCATTAATAATGCAAGTAAAGCACCCATGAGATATGCATACGGAAAATCAGGAGGAACGATCTCCAGCCAGTTCTGATAAGCAAGTGCAAGACCGCTCAGTAGAAAAATCATCACGATCACCAGATGATCATTGAACATATAACGTAAATATCTGCGAGTATCCTTTACATATTGGCTGAATCTGGACTTCCAGAGCTGATCGACATTAAACATTGCTCTCTTCCTTTGTCAGCTGGATATAAAGGTCATCAAGGGAAGCCATCGGCATTTTGAACTGTTGTCTTAACTCTTGAAGCGTTCCTTTTGCTCGCACTTCTCCTTCATGCAAAATTACGAAGGAATCACAGTACTTCTCCGCTGTTGCAAGGATATGTGTAGACATAAGGATCCCCGCTCCACTCTTTTTTGCTTTGTCCATAATTTCCAGTAGGGAATGTATGGCAAGTGGATCCAATCCTACAAAAGGCTCGTCTACGATGTATAGCTTCGGTTCAATTAAGAATGCGGCAAGGATCATCACCTTCTGCTTCATCCCTTTGGAGAAATGTGCCGGAAACCACTTTAGTCGTTTTTCCATACGAAATTCCTTCAATAATGGATGAAGGCGTTCCTCGAACGTCTCCTTAGATAAACCATATGCCATTGCCGTCAATTCCAGGTGTTCATATAACGTCAATTCATCATATAAAATCGGGGTTTCCGGAATAAAGGTGAAAGTCGAGCGATATTTGGTCGTATCATCTTGAATGGATATGCCATCAATTTTAATGGACCCTTTCTTCGGCTCCATTGTTCCAATCACATGCTTGATTGTCGTACTCTTCCCCGCACCATTCAGCCCAATCAACCCAACCAATTCATTTTGCTTAACATTAAACGAAATATCCTTCAGCACCGCCTGATTCGTATACCCACCAGTCAATCCGCTAATCTCCAATAAACTCACATCAACCTATCCTTTCTCCCTGAAATAAAACTTTATTATTAAATTTTACCATAACATAATTTAAACAAAAGTGCGCATCATATGTAGGGAAGGGGAATGAGGGGCTCTTATACAAGCCTTTAGTTGACTTCTTTGTAGATGAGGTGACTGTCAAAGACAGTTTTGCTTTAATCTCGATAAAGTTACACATTTCTATTGTCGTTGCGGGACTTAACCGGCTGCAACAACACGATCATCTGTAACTGAACTCCGATTGATGAAGAAATGAGGTGCTTACGGGCGACACTTTAGTCTAAAGTCGTAACCTGTGATTGATTCATTCTGAAAATGAGGTGTTCGTTAAAGAGACTTTAAGTCGATATCCGAGTTGCTAAAGTTGTAAAACTCAGTAACAAGGGGATGGTTGTATTGAACAGGAAAGCTGACCATTAGACACATTTTATTAATCAGATGAGGTGTTTATCAAACACAGTTATTTGAACGTTAAAATGCTGTTTGTAGGCTTCTCCTTATTCAGATAGAGAAGCTTGTAGCCTCTCGTCCCTTTCTTCACAAGCAGGAGCTTTTGCTCTTGCTTGTTTAATTTGCCTGCTTATCCTATTAGGATACTTGTCCAAAACATGGTAAAATAGACGAAACTAATTCCAGAGGTGATACTGATGAGCGATTGCATTTTTTGTAAAATTATCAATGGTGATATTCCTGCCGCAAAGGTTTATGAAGACGAGCATGTCCTTGCTTTTCTTGATATTAGCCAGGTAACTAAAGGACATACTCTAGTCATACCGAAAGTACATAAAGAGAACATCTACGAGCTTACACCTGAGATAGCTGAGAACCTTTTCAAAGTGGTTCCTAAGATCGCTAATTCCATTAAAGAGCAATTCGAACCAATCGGCTTAAACCTATTAAATAACAACGGCGAGGCTGCAGGTCAGTCTGTTTTCCATTACCACTTACACATCCTGCCACGTTACGGCAAGGGGGACGGTTTCGGGGCAGTATGGAAATCAAACCAAAGTGACTACACACCTGAGGACCTGCAGGAAATATCATCCCAGATAAAAGAAGGCTTCAAATAAGATCAAAAAAGATGTGGACACATTTAGTTTTCGTAATTTCTAGCTGTGAATTGGAGCAAATGGCGAAGACTCCAGCGGGAGAGTAGCGACAATCTTGAGACCCCGCAGTGAAACGAGGAGGCTCAAGGTCGCCCCGCGGAAAGCGCAGCCATTTGCGGAAAGGAACAGCGGTGATTAACCAAACAACAAAATTTATTAGCTTTAAAAGGACCGGGCGGTTTCTGCCCGGTTTTTCTTATAGGCTTTGTCAAAGTACTCTGACTTCAAAACGATCTCATCATATCCCCTACCGGAACGATTGTTTCTACCCTTTTCCAATCCGGGTGATCAAACGCGTAGGTACACTCCGACTCTAGATAACTCTCCACATAATCCCTGTAGCTTCTGTCCCATCTCAATAAATGGATGAATTCCTCCCTTGTTCCTTTATGCTCCACAGCAACTTTCAGCTCGTTCAGCATATCACTTTGCCAAACGGATGGAAGCGTGCTGTTCCCGGGTATATCCGCGAACCTGCGCATCTTCCCCTCCCACAGCAATGCTCGTGGCTCATAGTAGGCATACACTATTTCAAAAACCTCTCCGGTATTCAACTGCACCTTTTTGCCTGAGTGTTCCCTCAGTTCATATCCTTTCTCTGTAGAATTAATCAGTTCGAGTTGTTTTTTATCGATGAACGTCAACCACACCTCTGACATGGCACCTTTTACAGGGGCGATGACAGCAGGCAAAGAGCCGTATGGAGCCAAGAATGGGGCATAGACGATATCGGAATCCAATACCTTCCCCTTCAGACAAAGCATGAAATCATCTTCTTGTGGACGCAAGCGGAATTTATATTGAAGCTGCGCCAAGCAGACATTTGATCCATAGGCAACCACAGGGACCTTAGACGACAGTCCATCTTCTAGTAAAAAATCTTCTACCTTTTTTACATCTGCACTTTGAAATGCAAGGCTTCCCAATACATGGTCCACATTAGAAAAATGGATAGAATGCTGCTCGACATGGAGACCTTTTTCCGCCTCCAGACGATGGGCTTTCCCCTGCCAAAATAAAAAGGATGTCGCAGGTCTGGGACCAGGATAGATATCCGGGTGGTCATATGGACTTACATCAAAAGGCTTTTGTTCGCGATACATGTTAAAACCCCTAACTTTTTTCGAAATCTTTCATGTATTCTAACATAATTCATGATAGGATATATATTAATATTTTCAGAACACTTTAGGAGGGTAATAGGATGAAGCGTGTATATAACTTTAATGCAGGACCTGCTGCACTGCCAAAGGAAGTACTAAAGCGAGCTCAACAGGAATTGTTGGATTTTGACGCTACAGGCATGTCCGTAATGGAATTAAGCCACCGAAGCAATGAGTATGAAAAGGTTCATAATAAAGCAGCAACACGATTAAAAGAACTTTTGGATATCCCTGATAGCTACGACGTTCTTTTCATGCAAGGTGGCGCGAGTCTTCAGTTTTCTGCAATCCCAATGAATTTTCTTCCCAAGGGAAAAATAGGGAATTATAGTCTAACAGGCTCTTGGTCTGAAAAAGCATTAAAAGAAGCAGGAAAACTCGGCGACACACATATAGCCTCTTCAACGAAAGAAACCGGCTACATGAGTATTCCTTCTCATCTGGAACTCTCTGATGCTCCTGCCTATCTACATATAACAAGCAATAATACAATTTTTGGAACACAATGGCGAAGCTTCCCTTCCCTCTCTCCTGACGTTCCATTGATTGCAGATATGTCTAGCGATATCCTGAGCAGGCCGGTTAATATCGAAGATTTCTCGATCATCTATGCAGGTGCTCAGAAAAACCTCGGTCCTTCAGGTGTGACAGTAGTTATCATCAAAAAAGAATTATTGGAACAATGTCCAGAAAATATTCCGACCATGTTGAATTATCGGATCTTTGCCAAAAACAGATCCCTTTATAACACCCCTCCCACCTTCTCCATCTATATGTTGTCACTTGTATTGGAATGGGTGGCAGAACAGGGTGGCGTGGCTGCAATTGAAAAGTACAACCAAAAAAAGGCTGAACTTATATATGAAACTATTGATCAAAGTGAAGGGTTTTACATCGGTCATGCCCAGAAAGATGCAAGATCTCACATGAATGTCACCTTCAACCTTGCGACAGAGGAACTAACCGCAGCTTTCCTTTCAGAGGCGAGTGAGGCAGGCTTTGTCGGCCTAGCAGGCCATCGGATGATTGGCGGCTGCCGGGCATCCATTTATAATGCTGTCCCTCTGGAATCGTGTGAGGCATTGGCAGAATTCATGAATAGTTTCCGGACCAAATATAGGTAATGGCAGGCTATCCCCTTTTCAAAAGGAATAAAGTTTACTATACTAGTAGGTAATAATTCGCATTAGACAACGAGTGTACTAATGGAGTTATAAAAGACAAGATTAGTTGAGGAGAGATGAGAAATGAATACGAAGATTTTAGTGTCACTAGCTTTATTGGTTGGAATCGGTGCTGTTTTGCACACGGTCGTACCGGGATTTATCCTTGGTATGAAGCCTGACTTGGCTTTAACGATGATGTTCCTTGGAATTATGTTATTTCCGGAAAAGAAGAATGTATTACTTATTGGGATGGTGACCGGATTGATATCCGCACTTACCACCACTTTCCCGGGCGGACAGATTCCAAATATCATTGACAAACCGATTACAGCATTTCTATTTTTCTTCTTGTTGCTTGCAGTGAAGAAGATCAACAAACCACTAGTTAAAGCAGGACTTTTAACCGCAATCGGCACCCTCATTTCCGGAGCGATATTCTTATTATCTGCCCTGACACTTGTAGGTCTGCCAGGCGGAGGAACATTTGCATTCTTCATGCTGACAGCTGTACTTCCTGCTGTTGCCATGAATGTAGTAGTCATGATTATTCTCTATCCAATAGTAACAGGCATTGCAAAGCGCTCTAATTTAGTGCCAGCAACATAATAAAGAGGGAAATTCCTAATCAGGAGTTTCCCTCTTTTCTGTTGCTTTAACATCTATAAGTCAATGAATAGTAAGGCCATACAATTTCCTTTGGTCGATACTCTCTCGCATTTAAGCAATCCAGGTTGCAAGAACCGCCAGCAAGAGTATGAGCCCTCCCGCACCACTGATGGCAAGGGCTTTTTGCTGCAATACTCGTCTAGGAGGGTATGCTCCTGCTCGCTGAGAAGCAAGAAAGTAGTTTCCCCCTCCAAATAGAAGCAAAATGCTTAGGGTGAATAACCCGAATGTTATACCTGCCAATTTTGCCCGCCCCCTTTTCTATCATAAGTATGCGAATCTCTCTACTCTTATGAAACAAGTTATCCTTCTTAGCCCACAAGACCTATCAAAACCGTTAAGAAAAATTTCTTACTGAAGTATATTGGCATCCTTTCACGGAGGTTTGGTCATAATAGAAATATCTTTATAAGCACATTAGCCTTTTATAGAACCTTGTCGAAACAAACTCCATGAAAATAGTCCAGAAAAAGAGGAATTTTTTTAGAAATGTTGAATTATATAATAATCTTAGGGTATTGAACTATACTTACATAATTTTAAATTTGAGGTGATTACTATGAATGGAAAATCATTCATCTACGGTCTTGTGATTGGAGGAGCCCTTGCTGGAATTTCAACTCTTTTGACAACACCTACTTCCGGTGCAGTCAAAAGAGCTCAAGTAAAATCTGCCGGACGCAACATCCAATCGACAATAGATGAGCTAAAAAACGAAGCTCTTCAGGTTAAGGATCAAGTAGCACAAGCACTTGAGGAGGGAAAGGCAACCGTGGGACACCTTGCGGAGGAAATCCAGGTTTCCGTAGATCTTTGGCAAAATTCCATCAAACCACATCAAGAAGCCATACAACAAAATATTGCTAATGTAGAAAAAGAATTGGAAAATATTGAAAAAGAATTAGCGAAAAACAACCCAAAATAAAAAAATTTTAATTTTTTGTAAATTTTGACCTTTATTAATTTTTATTTTATTGTCATAATAGATAGTAATATATTAGAAAAAAGTAGGTGAGTTTGTGAATACACAGAATGGACAGTATTCATTAAAAGAAGCCATGCTATTCAGCCAGCGTGTTGCACAGCTTAGCAAAGCTCTTTGGAAAACAATCGAGAAGGATTGGCAGCAATGGATTAAGCCTTATGACTTAAATATTAATGAGCACCACATTCTTTGGATTGCCTATCATCTGAAAGGTGCAAGTATTTCAGAGATTGCCAAGTTTGGTGTGATGCATGTTTCCACAGCCTTCAACTTCTCCAAGAAATTGGAGGAAAGGGAATTGCTACGCTTCTCCAAGAAAGAGAACGATAAACGTAATACGTATATCGAGCTTACTGAAAAAGGCGAGCAAATACTTCTGGATTTGATGGAAAGCTATGATCCTAGTAAAAATTCGGTATTCAGTGGAGCATTGCCGATGCATGACTTATACGGCAAGTTTCCGGAACTGTTGGATATCATGTGTGTGATACGTAATGTGTACGGAGAGGATTTCATGCAGATCTTCGAAAGATCCTTTAACAATATTGAGGAGGATTTCGTAGAAATCGATGGAAAGCTATCTAAAAAAGAAGAAACACTTATAGAAAAAAATGAAAGCGTTACTTCTTCTTAATCAGCTTATGAAATTCGTCCATTAATGAAATGTACAGCCCTTGCGATCTCAATGCATCAATTGTTTCTTCCCATGGTAAATTGGGTGGCAAGGCTTGTCTGAATTGTGTAAGAAGCGGAGAGAATGTCACAAAGCCTTCCGCTTTTTGTTTTTCCATCTCCTTGCTCAGCCTTTCACATAATTCGTATATGGATTGAACATCCCTTCTGCTAAGCTTTACACGAATGATCAAACCATCCCACGGGAAACGTGTATGATCCATCTGTTTTATTAATAGCTCCATGTAGTATTCCAATGTAGCAAGTCTTTCTTCCAATTTACTCATTCCTCGCCAAATACATTTCTTTTCTTCGAGCTACGGCAGCAAGTCCACCTTCGCTTTTTTATTCATTTTACATCAAATTATTCTTCTTACCAATATTTAGATGACTTTGTTGAAAAATAAATTACATTCACCTATTGATTTTTCCATTAAAAAAGCTTACATTAGTTTAGTAATTTTGATTACGACTAGCAATTACGGTAGGTGACGCAACTATGAACTGTTGGAAATCCATTGATATTTCAAGACAATATGGACTCCATCGCATAACACTTGTATCGTTTATCATCACTTTACTTTCGTTTATTGTGTTATTTCTTTCTTTTAGCCTAATTTACCATGACACAACTGTCTCCTCAGCCAATTTTGGATGGTTCATCCTTGGGCTTGCAGGAATGTTCACGATGCATAAGCTTTGTCATGTACTTCCGCTAATTGCGACCAAAAACCAAGTAAAACTCAGATGGAAACTTAAGTGCTATATGCCTTATATGAAAATAAAAACAACAAAACCATTTACAAAAATTCAATCCTACGCTGTTCTTATGGCTCCTTTCGCCATCATTACGACTGCGTGCATCTTACTTGCCCATATCTTTCCAAGCTACTATCATTATTTCTCCATGCTTGCGGCGGTAAATATCGGATTGAGTATGCCGGATTTTCTTTACATCAAACTAATACAACGGGCACCGAACAAATGCCAAATTGAAGAACTTGAAAACGGTTATGATATTCTAATAGTCAACGAGAATGAAATAGCGTCCTAGATCTTATTTTCATGGATGTTATTTCATTTTTTTGTAAAAGTTTTGGAGTGTCAAGGTATCTTTTTTTCACAAACTTTGGTAAGGTAGAAGGCATAAGTATAAATTTCGTCTATTAGTTTAAAAGCAAGCAAGCCGCAAAGGAGGGATTTTATGGCTATCGCATTTTTATTCGTTTTGGTGGCTATATTCATACTCTTCTACATAAACAAATTAACGAATGCTTTATGCGTTCAGAAAGAAATCCCGGAGGATCGTCAGCCGAAAGTTTTCCGAACCATAAATGTACTGATTACCATTCTATTAATTTCTTCTTATGTAGATATTTTGCTTAGTTCCCAACGATAAAAGGACAAAAAACACCTTCCATCTTAGATGGAAGGTGTTTTTCTGGAGAAACAGGGCAATTCCCGTCTCCAAGGCTTTAGCTTAGTATAACCAAGCTGCACCTACGATTACTAACAGAATGAATAACACTACGATTAACGCAAATCCGCCGGAATGTCCACCTGACATTTTAGTTCCTCCTTTTTAAAGAAAATGTATTTAGTACAACCAAGCTGCACCTACGATTACCAACAAGATAAACAATACTACGATTAACGCGAAGCCACCTGCATACGCATTACCCATCTTAGTAACACCCCCTTTGTGAGTTGTTACGATATCTTATGCAACAATTTCTTAGGAGGCATAGGCGTTTATCCTGCCTCTAAGGTTTTTTACATGAAATCCTGGGACAACAAGTGTGTGTTGGTTTATTTCATGGTTCCATACATAGTATGTAAGAGTATAAGATTTGGAATGGACGATAACCCATTTTTAAAAAACGCACATGGGACTTTGGAGGAATGTGATATTATTTCATTAAATTAGGAGATTATGCTATAGTATGGTTTGAAATGCTTTACTACATATGGGAGTTGACTACATGAAAAAATGGATAATTGCTGTTAGTGCCACGGCTTCACTCTTCGCACTATCTGCATGCAACAATGACGGGTCTGACAATTCAGAGGTGATTGCTGAAACCTCCGCAGGAAACATTACCCAGGCAGAGCTTTATGAGGCAATGAAAGATCGATTCGGCGAAGAGGTTCTTCGTGAATTGGTATATGAAAAAGTGCTTAGTGAAAACTATGAAATTACAGATGAAGAAGTGCAGGAACGATTGGATGAGCTAAAAATGCAGCTTGGGCCAGAATTTGATATGGCAATGGCACAGAGCGGCTTTAAAAATGAAGAACAGCTGACACAAACACTGCGCCTCTCCATGCTTCAGGAAAAGGCAGCAATGGAAAGTGTGGAAATCACAGAGGAAGACATACAAAAGCATTATGATGAAATGAAACCTGAGCTACGTGCAAGCCACATTCTTGTGGAAGACGAAGAAACAGCCAAGGAACTCAAGAAAAAACTGGACGAGGGTGCTGATTTCGCAGAACTTGCAACAGAATATTCCACAGACCCAGGATCTGCTCAAAATGGCGGAGATCTTGAATGGTTTGGTTCCGGAGATATGTTAACTGAATTTGAAGAAGCGGCTTACAACCTCGAAATAAATGAAATTAGTGAGCCAGTTGAAAGCATGTACGGCTATCACATCATCATGGTGACCGATAAAAAAGAAAAACCACCATTAGAGGAAATCAGGGAACAAGTAGAACAGGAACTCCTTCAAACTAAAGTGAAACAAGAAAATGCTGACGCTGCACTTCAAAAAGAATTGGATGCTGCCAATATCCAAGTAAAAGACGAATCCCTTAAGAACACCTTCCAACAAGAAGAAAACCAAGAAAAAGAATAATTCACCAAAAAGGAAGCGGCATGCTTAGTATTTTGTGAATAAAGTAACCTTGTTGATTGAAGTGGAAGGTGCGCAGACTCCTCGAAAATGCTAACGCATTTTCTTCGTGCGATGAATCTACTGTCGAAGTCTTCCTTGTCCTGCGGGAGGAAGGGACATGGGAGACCCCGCAACGAAGTGAGGAGGCTCCCGGACCGCCCGCGGAAAGCGAAGCACCTGGAACGGAAATCAACATGTACGATAAAATAGTAAAAAGGAAGCGGCATCCCCGCTTCCTTTTTGCTATTACACATTGACAACCTGCTTCTTCTCTCTCTCCTCTTGAATCCTATCCATATAAACTTGTCCCTCTTTTTCAATAATGGCAGTCTCCACTTCTTTCTCTTCCTTGGCCGACCTTAACGTCATATATGCACTGAAACATATCCCGATTACCACCAACAACATCCACCACGGCATAAAAAAGCCCCCCTCTCTTTCATATGTGCTACTAATTTATACATATGATAGAGTATGGGAGGCTAGTACTTATTTATGAAAAGTAGGTTTATAGAAGTTTCGGTTATCCATCGCAAAGATTCTTTCTGAGTATTCTCCAGGCTTTACTCGCTCCAAAGCACGATCAAGCATATTCATCTTCGCATCAATATTATCGATATAATGAAGAATTTCCGCTTCTTTGATCAGCGGAAGCTTCGGACTTCCCCATTCCAGTTTACCATGGTGGCTCAGCACCAGATGTTGAAGCACCATTACTTCTTCTCCTTCAATGCCAAGCTCGTCCGCCGCTTTTCCGATTTCGTTCACCATGATGGAGATATGCCCGATCAGGTTACCCTCTATGGTATAGCTCGTGGAAACTGGCCCGGAAAGTTCCGTCACCTTTCCTAGGTCATGTAGAATAACTCCTGCATAGAGAAGGTCTCTGTCCAAGGAAGGATATAATTCAGCTATCGCTTTCGCCAAATCCAGCATCGATACGACGTGGTAGGCCAATCCGGAGACAAATTCATGATGATTTTTCGTAGCAGCCGGATACTGCAGGAAATCCTGCTGATGCTTTTTCAATAGATGTCTTGTAATCCTTTGGATATTGGGATTTTTCATTTCAAATATAGCCTGCGTGATTTTATCCATCATGTGCTCCTGGCTAACAGGCGCTGTTTCAATGAGATCGGAGACACTGACGTTTTCATGGTCTTCCTTAGGCTTTATTTTGCGGATCTTTAACTGATTACGGCCCCGGTAGTGATGAATGTCCCCAAGTACCCTCACAATGCTTTGGGGCGTATATAACCCTTCATCATCTGAAGAAGCGTCCCATAGTTTCGCTTCTATCTCGCCGCTCTTATCTTGGAATATTAAGGTCAAAAAAGGTTTTCCGTTGCTGGCAATCCCTTTTGTTGCTGTTTTAATTAATAGATGAACATCTACTTGTTCACCCACTTCAAAATGGAGAATTCCCTTCTTCATCTTTTCTTCCCCCTGTCAAAATTATATAAATGACTAAACTGATAATAGATTATGAAGTAGCTTCGATTTGTTCCCGTCTTCTTGCAAGCCAAATTTTTGTGACAATCAAGCCGAATAACATGATACAGGCTCCGAATAGATACGGTATATGGATATTGATTTCAAAGAAAATCCCTGCCAATATGGGACCTGCTACATTTCCCAGGCTAAGAAACGAATTATTGAGTCCCATGACAAGTCCCTGTCTGCTTCCGGCGAGTTTAGAGATGAATGAATTCAAGGATGGCCTTAATAACGAGTTCCCCAAAAAGAAAAGGCAGGTAGTCAATAGGACCGTCGTGAAACCAGTAGCAAGCGTCATCAGCACAAAACCGATCGCACTGATCAGTAACGCACTTGTCACCACTTTTTCTTCCCCAAACCGCTTCGTCAATCTACCGACCAAGCCTCCCTGTACAATAGTTCCCACCAGCCCGACAATCAAGATGATTAGCCCCACTTCACTCGGGTTATAGTCATACCGTTGCATCGTGTAGTACCCAAAAATGGATTGGAAATTGGCCAATCCAAAACTCATGATAAAAACTAGGATCAGCAAGAATCCTACAGGACTTTTAAGTGCTTTATACATGACAACAAATTGATTGTCCCGCTGCTCTCCCGCTGTTAAGAGAGCGTCACTTTCGCGTTTTTCTTTGGAGTAGGATTCAGGCAGTATCAACACAGAAACAATACCAGCGATGGTTGCCGCTATACCAGCCACAAGAAAAGGAAGAGACAGGTCATATTCAGCAAGCCACCCTCCTATTCCAGGTCCTACGACGATCCCCAGTCCCATAGCGGCCCCCATGATTCCCATTCCCTGGCCTCTCTTTTCAGAAGAGGTGACATCTGAAACATATGCCATGGCTGTAGGCATCAGTGCCGAACCAAAGGTTCCTGCAAGGATCCTCGATAGAAACAACATCCCTAACCCGTTCGCAAAAGCAAAGATGAATTCTGCTATCGCAAATCCAAAAAGACCGATCGTGATGAGAGGCTTTCGACCAACCTTATCCGAAAGCCTGCCCCACACAGGAGCAAAAAGGAATTGCATAAAGGCAAATACAGCTACCAGCAATCCCAATGTTCTGGCATCTGCACCGAATTTATCGATATAAAAAGGCAAAATTGGAATAACTAATCCTATGCCGACCATGACGATAAATAAATTAATGCTTAAAAGAATCAACGGCGTTTTGTTATTTTTTATTACACTCTCACTCATTCTGGTTATCCTTTCAACTTGCTTCTCTATACCTTTCTAAGCATAGCACTTGTTTCTTCCATTCGGCAATGGTTGAGTCTATTTCAATCTGAGGATGAAACCGTTCCGACTGCAGAGTTGTTTTCAAATGAAAATACCCCATTCTCCTCTCCTTGTGACAGACTTTCTTTCATCTGCTGATGACAGGTGAAAAAGATAAACTGATTTCCCTGTTGAGCCAACCTGTTCATTAACTCGATAGCAAGATATGACCTTGTATGATCGAAATTGACAAAGCTGTCATCCATCATAAATGGCAATGTCTGTTCTTCACTCCACACCTGCGCTACCGCAAAGCGTATGGAAATATATAATTGTTCTATTGTTGCCTGACTTAATTCTTTTGGTTCAAATATTGTACCGTCCTTGTGTTCCACTATGATCTTTCTTTCAGACCTGTTGTCATGTACTCCAACATAATTTCCTCGGGTAAGAAAACAGAAATGTTCTGTTGCATACTCCAGAACTTTGGGCAGTTTCACCGTTCGATAAAAGTCCATGGTTTGTGTGAGAAGGTGCTGGGCTGTGGCATAGACTGCCCACTTGCGTGCATGACGCTGTAACGTGCTTTTGGATAACTCAAATTGTTGAACGGCCTCCGAATAGGTACCGCCTTCCTCCAGCTGCCGGATTGTTTCATAGGTAGCGCTTCTTTCTTCAAGCAGCTGATGGTGGATTTCATTCAGTTCTTTCTGCTCTCGTTCCAGTTCTTCCTTATCCATTTTCCATCTATCCAGAGGCTTACTTTGTTCAAGTTTGACGTGGTAGGAATTTTCCATTTGCTTCAATTGACTGAGTACCAACGACAGGTCCCTTTCCATCTCCATTTTTTCTGTACGTTGGTGACATTTCATACGGAAAGTATCTTCATCCTCCACACCAGCCTGCTCAAATAACCGTTGAATCTCTTTCCGTGCATCTTCTATATGAACAGCTAAAGTAGCCGTCTCCTCCCGCAATTCCGAAATACTTTCCTGGATTCTATCTACCTTTAGCTGTTTGTTAATATGTTTGTCCATTTTCTTATTAATCTGACTCAGAACCTCGATAGGAGAATCAGAATCTTCCATCCAGTTGATTTCTTTCACCAATTCTGAAACCTGAACCAAGAAATCTTGCATCAGAAGTTCATCATGCTTCCTTCTTTCCTTTAATGCCTTCCTGTCCGCAATAGTGGATTTCAGCAAGGCTACCTTTTCGAAGGCTTCCTCCATAAAGGGGAAGGGTATATGGCCAAGATGTAAGGATTTTGCCCATTTCCGCCAACTATCCTCAAATAGGAAATTCCCTTTTTCCCATTCTTCGAACTGATGAATAATTTTATTATATGCCCGTTCACTTTGAGAAAGTATCAGTCTTTCCTTTTGCAAAAGATGATTTACTTGTTCGTCTTTTGCCAGGGCCTGCTGGTACTCCTCCATTCTTTCATTGGCACCGGATGAAAAAAATTGTGCCCTCAACTTCTCCAGCTTGCTCTCCAATTCCTTCTTCTCTTTTTCTAAATTTGCCCATACATCTTCTGGTGCATTTTTCTTGAGTATTATAAATGAAACGATGCCAAAAACCAGAAAAAACAACAGAGATAAGAAAATTTGATTCTGCAGAAATAAAGCTGCAGCTCCTGCCAAGCCAAAAAAGATAGAGGCTGAAGCCATATATTTTTTGTTCTTCTTATTGTCCTGTCTTCCTTTTTCCTGACCAGCCAGCTGTCTATCTAACTGGTGGACAAGCCGCTCCGTTACTTCTATATCTTTTTTTAAGCTATTCTTTCCCTGTTCTGCCACAGCTTTTTTCATCTGCATCACTTCATCCACTGGGAGCAGCTCTTTTTCCAAGGTTTCCACTCTTTCCTCTTGCATTTCCAGTTCGTCCTTTGTTACCTGAAACTGCTCATCCAGTCGCTGTTTCTGAATGGAGAGCTCGTGATTTTGCTTTAGCAGCTCTTTTAAAATAGCTTTGGTAGCCAAGCTCGTATTAAGTGCTTCTATCGTTTCCTCTTGTACTCCACTCCAATCCAAATCCCTCTTCCATATCGCAATCTGATTATCCAGTTTTTCCATTTCTGAAGAGAGCAGCGCGGATTGTTCCTTTGCCTGCTCATAGTTTGGGTGTCGGGTTAACAAGGTCTTCAGCACTTCTTCTTTATTCAAAAGCTGGTGATCCACTTGAAGTTCTAACAGTTCATTTTCTTTGACTTTGATATCTTGGCATACTTTTTCTAATTTTGTCTGATAAAACCCTGCTTCTGTTTGCCGTTTTTCCAGTCTCGCCAGTCCATCCACTGGTACCGATTCAACATTCCCCACCTTTTCCATCTGATTTTGAAGCAATTCCGCTTTATTTACTAAAGGCTGAATGGCAAGCATGGCCTCGGTATATTTTATTTTCTTTGATACATCTTCTTTATTTAGTCGGAATGTCTTAAGCTGCTCATCCATATGTGCTACATCTGTTTGTAGCTTTTCATATTCTTCGATTTTCCTTTTCCATAACTGTACCGTTTTTTCCTCTTCTTTTAACCTTATCAATAATTTATTGATTTCTGGCTTTCTCCCGTTAGGTTTGAAGCGGTCATCCTGCTCTTTGTTCAACTGATTGGAGAGCTTGTGGAGCTGGTCACTTCCTATAAGGCCTGATGAAAACAGGTAGCCCCCAAGCTGCTCGGCATCAATCAGCTTCAGATTTTGCAGATCCATGATATTAAAGGAGAAAATACCCTTATACATCGCTTTGTCCAAACCGCCTAAGATTTCGTCTAAATTACAATGATTTCCCTGTTCATCCAATACCGTGACATCCCCTGATGACCTTCCGGCAATTCGTTCAATGGTAATAGATCGGAAATTTTTCGTTTCAATGATCACTTTCCCGCCATACTTGTATCCTTTTTTCGGAAGGTAACGTAAGTCCTGTTGGTTTTTAGCAGGAAATCCGAAAAGGATCGCATGGATAAACGCCATGATGGTCGACTTTCCCGCTTCATTTTCTCCATAGACAACCTGAATGGTTGAAGAAAAGTTTTCCACGATGACATTTTCCAATTTCCCAAATCCATAAATATGTAACGCTTTAATTTTCAACCCGTTCACCTCTTTTCGCTTTCCAAGAACCTGGTCACCAGCCATTGCTCCGCTTCTTCCAGTATGGTATCTTTTTCTTCTTCATCCAATGACTCCAAATAGTGTCTTGCTTCTGAATGCCGGTACAGAGAAGATAATACCTCTTCCATATCTTCCATCTGGTCTAGTATGAAATAAAAATCCCGGTAAAAGCTTTTTTCCTGTAAGTTTTCCCTATTGAAAGCTGCTGTTGTCCGAACTTGCAAAGAGTATATGTACATAAAAGGATCTCTGTTGTCCTCCCCCTCATTTAAAAGGACTTGCAGGTCTTCCTGCTGGTTTTCATCTTGAAGGGACTGGTGCAGTTGCCCACTGTCTTTATAGATTAATCTTATCAATTTGCTTTTGTCTGCATCTATTTTGGCATCCAATGCTTTTCTTGTTACATCCATCAGTTGATCCAGTGTCTTTAGCCCATTGATGGAAATCTCCACGTCCTCCCAATCGATAGGGGATGTTTCCACATATTGAATTTCTGCTGCCTCCCCTTCTGTCAGGTCCACGACGTAACAGCCCTTGCCTCCAGTCTCCTTTTTGTGCCTTCCTTGAATATTGCCGGGATATACAATCGGAGGATTTGGGTGGAGAACTTCCCGTTTATGTATATGGCCAAGTGCCCAATAATCAAAATCCTTCTCCAGAAGCTCCGAGATACTGAATGGTGCATAGGGGTCATGTTCTTCCCTTCCTGACAGGTTTCCATGGAGCATTCCAATATGAAATGGGACGCTCGTATTCGATTTTGTATAATGATTGGTCATATTTTCTGTCATATGCCTTCTGTTATAGCTGAAACCGTAGATGTTGGCCAGATGCTCCCCTTTTTTCTTGAAAGGCTCGCATTCAACCATTTCCTTAAAAACATGCACATTTTCCGGATATCGAAAAAGGCGATGGCTTTCTGTCAGATAATCATGGTTTCCATGAATGATGTAAACCTGGATACCAGCTTTCTTCAGCCGTAAAAATTCTTTTCTGAGTGTGGCTTGTGCAAACAGGCTTCGTTGCTCCAGATCAAATAAATCTCCTGCCAAAAGCAGAAGGTCCACTTCTCTTTTTATTGCCACATCTATGAGATTGGTTAATGCCCGGAAAGTGCTATTTTTTATTTGTTGAAAAATCTCAGGAGGAAGATGGGTCAGCCCTTTGAACGGGCTATCCAAGTGCAGGTCTGCGGCATGAAGAAAGCGAATTTTTTTCATCATTTTTATTACCTCTTATCATTAGTCTTTCCTTTATTTTACCACGGACGAAATACGAATGCACGTTCGGTATAAGAAAAACCTGGCAAAACCCACTCGGTCCTTTAATGCTAGATATTGATTTAGCCTCCGCTGTTCCTTTCCGCAAATGGCTACGCTTTCCACGGGGCGACCTTGAGCCTCCTCGGGCTATGCCCTGCGGGGTCTCAAGATTGTCGCTTCTCCCCCCGTAGGAGTCTCCGCCATTTGCTCCAATCCACAGCTATAATGCTCAAGTAAGTTTGGTTAATGGCTACTTCAGTCACTTTTTAGTAGAGATAATTTTCTTTCTTCTCAGTTGAATGAAACCATCTAGTTGATTGTAGTGAAAGGCGCGCAGACTCCCGCGGGAGGAAGGGACAGGTAAGACCCCGCAACGGAGTGAGGAGGCTTACGGACCGCCCGCAGGAAAGCGAAGCGCCTGAAACGGAAATCAACAGAATTATGACATTCTTATTCTTTAAAAAAGCACATGGGCTCCAACATACCGGGCCCACATGCTTTTCAACTACCTATTTATTTTTCGTAAGCTGCAAAGCTTTTTTAATGTCTTTCAAAGAGGATGACTTGCCATACATCAAGACTCCCCCACGGTACACTTTCGCCCCGAAGATGGCCAATAACACAATCGTTGCCATCAAAAGGCCAATGGATAGACTGATCTCCCAAAGAGGAACATTTAACATCCCCACTCGAAGGAACATGATCATTGGCGCAAAGAACGGAATGAATGAAGTTACCTGGATAAAGGAATTGTCTGGATTACCGAGACCGAACATGGAAATCATGAATCCAGCCACTATCAATAAAGTCATCGGCATAATCATCTGTTGGATTTCTTCAATTCTGCTAACAAGGGAGCCAAGGAAAGCGGCAAACGTTGCATACAGGAAGTATCCCAAAAGGAAGAATACAACTGCATAGACAAAGGTTGCTATCGGCAGATCACCTACACCCAAATATTCAAACATGCCACCAGCACCGGCCATGCTATCCAGGTTACGGCTAAGAGAAGAGTACCCAATGATGATCCAGAACGCAAGCTGCGTTAAGCTCAGTAAGGCAATCCCTAAGATTTTACCGAACATGTGCATAATTGGAGATGCCGATGAGATAAGAATCTCCATGACACGGGATGATTTCTCCACGGCCACTTCGGTTGCAATCATGCTTGCGTATAGAATCACGGAAAAGTAGATGACAAAGAGCAGTACATATACCAACCCACGAGCTTGGTTAAGCTCTTCTGCTGACTTTGCTGATTCCTCCAAAGCTACTACATCAAAGGTGATGGGTGTGTATAACTGGGCAATCTCTTCTTGTGATAATCCAAGTTGGCTAGTTGCCAGCTCATTTTTCACTTGCTGCAGCATGGATTCCACTTGCATCATCGTTTGTGAATCGGTAATGGAAGCAGCTTTGTACACGCCTGAAGGTAATCCATCCGGATTGGTAGAAAGGACAAGCAGGCCATCATACTCTCCCTCTGTTACCTTATCCTCCGCCTCTGGTTCATTGCTTACTATTTCAAAGTTAAGGTTGCTGTTTGGAGTCATGGAAAGTTGCTGTTCCAATAATGGTGCGATATTGTTTTCCTCATCATAAACGGCTACTATTTTGTCTTCCTCTTTGTCAAATATATCAATTATAGATTGAATATTCGTAACGCCGATAATCAAGACAGTTGTTACCAATGTGGAGATAATGAATGACTTGGACTTCAATTTGCTCATATAAGTGTGCATTAAAATAATCCAAAACTTATTCATGATAGGAAGCACCTACCTTTTCTATGAAAATATCATTCAAGGACGGCTCTTCCAAGATAAACTTCCGGATATAACCTTTACCCGTTATCTGTTGCAGTAAGGTCTGTGAAACATCTTCATCATCGACCTGGAGGATCATCCCTTCCGCGGTCTGTTTTGTTTTGGTGACACCAGGGACATTTGCCAGGAATCCTAAGTCAAAGTCTGCATGGATGATGACATTTTTCCTGCCAAAAGAACGCTTGATATCTCTCAAGGATCCATGGACTACAGGCTGCCCATGATGCATGATACACAGGTGCTCGCACAACTCTTCCACATGCTCCATCCGGTGACTGGAAAAGACGATGGAAGTTCCTTGCTTTTTAAGATCCACTACTGCTTCTTTCAATAGCTCCACATTCAATGGATCTAACCCGCTGAACGGCTCATCTAATATTAATAGCTTCGGATTATGTATAGTCGAAGCGATGAACTGTATTTTCTGCTGGTTCCCTTTTGAGAGCTCTTCCACTTTTTTATTCAAATATTCCGGTACCTTGAACCGCTCCAACCAATAGTCTAGCTGTTTCAAGATTTCCGCTTTCTCCATCCCACGCAGCCTGCCCAAATAAATCATCTGGTCCTTGACCGTCAGCTTGGGATAAAGTCCTCTTTCTTCCGGTAAATACCCGACCAAGTGGCTCTCTCTATATGTTATCGGCTTTCCTGCCCAGGAAACCTTCCCTTCCGTCGGCTCCAACAATCCAAGAACCATCCGGAATGTGGTAGTCTTACCTGCACCGTTCGCTCCTAGGAAACCAAACATTTCACTTTCAGGTATTTCCAAGGTCAAATTATTAACGGCTACATGCTTCCCAAATTTTTTGGTCACGCCTTCTATCTTTAATGCCATATAGTAATCCCTCCTATGCTATCTTTTACATATACGTTTTAAGTGTTAAATAGTTTCATAATGTAGTAAAATAGAAATAATGAATTGTGATTCAGTTATTAGACATGGAGGGGACAGGAATGGGTAAGTATATGCTAACAGCCTTTAGTAAAAACGGGGAAACACTTCTCGATGAGAGCTTTGAGGCTACAACAGAAAAAGAGGCAAAGGAATTTGGGGAGAAAAGATTGGAAGAGCTTAAACTTTTGGACTCTACTCACCGCTGTACGAACGCTAGCGGAAAGCTGGTTCTTTTTCATAGGTAGACAGCCATAGATTCAATTTCTTAAAAAATGGGAAGCTGCTCCATTGTCCAATGGGAGCAGCTTCCTTATTAATTCCCGGTAAATTGCGGCTTTCTCTTTTCTATGAAAGCCTTTATTCCTTCTTTATGGTCTTGTGATTGTCTCATTCTTCGTTGTGCATTCTTTTCAAGCTCCAGAATCTGCTGAAGCTTTGGCAAGGATTGCTTTGTGTAAACCGCCTTCGTTTCTAGCATCGCCTGAAGTGGAGCATGGAGAAGTACAGCAACTCTTTGGGAGATTTCTTCTTCGACTTGATCTCCTGCAAGGCTATCCACCAACCCTAAACTGAGAGCTTCTTCAGCGGAGATCGTCTTTCCTTCCCAAATCATCTGTTTGGCCTTGGCTTCCCCGAGACGTTTTTCCATGAAGAAGTGACCACCACCGTCAGGGATTAAACCGATTTTTATGAAATTCATGGCAAGCTTCGTGGAAGTATGCGCAACAACAAAATCGCTGGCAAGAGCAAAACTTAAACCCAGCCCTGCAGCGGCACCATGAAGAGCACTTATCGTAATTTTCGGCATGGTATAAAGCTTGGTAATAATGGATCCAATTGTATCCATTACTTGGTCGAAGTCTCCTCCCACATTTTCCTGTAACATCATTTTGATATCTCCACCGGCACTGAATGCATTTCCGCTTCCTTTTAACACCAACACTTTCGCATCACTGTTTGATATCTCTTCTAGTGCTCGTTCTAGTTCCACAAGCATCTCCACATTCATTGCATTCAACGACTCCGGCCTATTCAACTCCAAAACCACAACCGGCCCTTGATTTAACACATTAACCGTACCCATACAAACACACCCTTTCATTTAATCGTAATGTTAGTTTGAATATTTAGAATTATTAAAGTTCTGTGCGGGGGTCAGACCCCCGCAGGAATTTTCGCTTCAATCTCGAATAACACCGGTACTGTTGCCTAGGAGGACTTGTTTGCCTTTTTGGTTGGTGTAGATGGATGTGACGTTGACTTGTTTGTAGCCTTCTTGTTGTTGGACATTGGTGAGGGTGGCTTCACAGGTAATGGTGTCTCCTGTAAAGACAGGACGCAGAAATTCCATGTTCATTTCTCTTGCAATGTAGTTCAGGTCTCCCCCTATTTTGGTACCAATACTTGCAGTTAGCAGACCATGGACCATTAATCGACCATGTTCATCCTTTTCTACATGATGCCTGCCTTGATCTCCTGAAACTTCTCCAAATTGTAGGGTCTCCTCTACTGTAAAGGTTCTTGAATAGGTCAATACATCACCCGTTTGAACAGTCATCCTTTTCCCTCCCCCAAGTTATTTATATCTAGTATAATATGAAAACGCTTAAAAATGAATGATTATTCACTCATTTAACAAAAATAAAAAGCGAGGATTTTTCATCCCCGCCATTTTTGTTAGTTTCTACCTGAAAAGAGTTCTTCCAAAATCCGAATTTTTTCATCTGTATAATGTTCAAAACCATCATTATAAGACTTAGGATCTTTCGGATTGGCAAAGCGAGTTATCTTCCCAGTTTCAGGATGGACAAACTTACTAGATGCTCCGCACCCAAGTCCTATGATCGTCTGTTTCTCTTCCATGATCATGATGTTATAGATACTATCTTGTCCTGGCAATGCATATCCTACATTCTCCAAATTACCAAGGATATTTTTCTGGCGATACAGGTAATATGGGACATAGTTGTGATTTGTAGTCCACTCAGTCGCCATATCCATCATTTTTGTGATTTCATATCGATCTGCTACCTTGTAGCGATTCTTATTTTGTGTCATTTCAGAAGCTCGTTTGAAAGACAAAGTATGGACCGTCAAGGATTCGGGCATCAGCTTTTCCGTCTCTTCCAACGTATGAGTGAACTCTTCCACCCCTTCGCCTGGCAAGCCGATAATCAAGTCCATGTTGATATTATTCATGCCCATTTCACGTGCAAGGTGGAACTTATCAATGGTTTCCTCTACGGTATGATGACGGCCGATCGCCTTCAATGTTTCCTGTGTATAAGACTGTGGATTAATGCTGATCCGGTCAATATTCCACTTTTTCAACACCTCAAGCTTCTCAGGTGTAATCGTATCTGGACGTCCAGCTTCCACTGTTACTTCGCGAACTTTTTCCATATCAGGGAAAGAGTTATACATCTGCTCATAAAGCATGTCCATCTCTTCCGCAGTGATACTTGTTGGCGTCCCTCCGCCATAATAGACAGTGGTAATCTTGATGCCTTTTTCTTTTAACCAGCCACCAATCGCATCAATCTCATGATGCAAGCCTCCAAGGAAAGAATCTACCTTTCCCTGTTTTCCATTGATGGCATAGGCAGGGAATGTACAGTACGCACATTTTGTCGGACAGAATGGAATACCGATATAAATGCTGACTTCTTCTCCCAAGTCATGCAAATCTGGTACAACATCCAGCTGGCGATCTACAATCTGCTGCATCAACTCTATTTTTTCATCTGTAATTAAGTAATCTTCCCTGAGCTGTTGATGGACTTTTTCTTTTGCTTCTCCCTTTTGAAGCTTGGAATGAAGCAGTTTCGTTGGACGGATTCCCGTTAAGATCCCCCACTTTTGAATAATTCCTGTATGCTCTTGTAAAAGAGTCAAATAAACATAGGACACTGCTTGTTTTTTTAGGCGAAAGCTTTCTTTTTCATCAGAATCGCCCAACTCTTTGTCGTGAGTACAAGAAAGTTCTCCTAGTTCCCCTTTTACGATGAACGTAGTGTTTTTTTCTTCGACCTCGAATATCACCTTTAACTCACAAGATGCATCTTCCCCAAGCACCACATCTGTTTCCTCAAAAAATAAATCCGCAATCAATGATAACGGTCGCTGATATCTATCATCATGTAATCCTATTATAGCAATCTTCAAGTTAATCACCTTTCACACTTGCTTTATTTACGCAAGATTTCACTTCCACTAGTGTAACGGATGTAGTGCACGCATATCAAGATAATACCGTTGGAAAAGAAACAAGCTTCCTGTTTTTTGGTGTCAGGTATGGAAGTTTTCTAATTAATTTTGATTTTCAACGGGGGCTCTATGAGTCGCGTTTTTCTTCTCGTTCTCTAATTTCGCGTTTCATACGACCCCTATGAGTCCTGCTTTTCCTTCTGCTACCTGATTCCGGGCTTCATACTCCATACAACCATCTTCCCTATCGCAATATTCCCCTCCCAAAAAATAAAAAAGACAAACCCCCTTTTAAAGAGTCTGCCCTTATCATTCTATATCTTCATTTTATTTAAAAACGCAATGCGTTGCTGTTTGCGGAAATGTTCTTTGATCATATAAGCTACACCGTTTTCATCATTCGTTCTGGTAATCCAGTCGGCAGCCTGCTTTACTTCTTTTGGGGCATTGCCCATAGCAACGCCTAGGCCAGCCACCTCAATAATTGGCAGATCCTCCAGCGTATCTCCTATGACAACCATCTCCTGTGGCAGGATTTTCAGCACTTCGCCAAGGGTGAGTAACCCATCCATTTTTGTTCCACCATCAGGCAGGATATCGACCTTCCCGTCGGCATGCACGAGAATCTCTATCCCTTCAAACGCAGATTTCAATGTTTTTAATACCCTCTCTCTCTCCTCCGGTTCTGTAAAGTAGACTTCTATTTTCGGAGGGGCAATCGGGTTATCAATCAGCGTATCCCCTAAGGACTCGACAAACTGCATCGGATAGATTAAGGGATCACTCGAACCGAGTACGGCTCTTGCCATTAGGTTATTGGCTCCACGCAGCCTGTTCCCTATGGAGTAACGTTCATGAAGGATGCGGACTGTGCAGTCATAGTTTTCTAACACCTGCACCAGATTAAATGTTTTATCCTCCGACAGACGCTTCACATGAAGAGGTTGTTCCAGCTTGGAGGCAATAAACGATCCCCCGTGTGTGACTAAAAAAGTATCAAGCTTCAAAGATTTAGCCACTTTTTTGGCAAACGCAAAGTTGCGGCCTGTCACAAGTGTTACGTAGACTCCCTTGTTTTTCACATACTCTATCGCTTCTTTCGTTTCCTTTGCCAATCTTCCATTCGACTTCAATAGCGTGCCATCAATATTGATGGCGAGCAGGCGGTATATCATGGAGAGACCTCCTTATCTAAGATGTTTGTACTTATTGATATGAGTATGAGGAAAATGGGGGAAATAGAACATTTGGAGTTTACGTCAAAAAAAATGAGCTGTCGGAACTCATTCAGATAACTTTATAGTCAAAAGAAAAAACGCACCATTAAAAGTGCGTTTTCCCTTACATTCCATGTATCAATTAGTTAGCGGAATCTACGTTGCTATATAACTCTTCAAGAGGCTTCATGATGATTTTGTTCAGTTCGCTTACCATCATGCTCATTTGTTGCTCTGCTTCCATAAGCTTTGCAATAGATTCGTTTTGTTGAACAACAGCTACAGTCTTTTGCGCCTGCTCTACTTCTTCTTGTGTGATTTCCTGACCGCTCATTTGCTTTTGTTGAAGTTCTAATTGGATGTTGCGGAAGTTTTCGAACATTCTTTTTGTCGTCTCGTCTGCGAAAACCTCTTTATATAAAGTTTGTAGATTTTTGAACTCATCACTTTCTTTAATTGTTGTTTCTAGGTTGTACGCTACGTCATAAACTTTGTTTGCCATTTGCACGTCATTCCTTCCTTTTTTGCCCATCTTTCAGGCATGCTAGTGACCAGTATAACAAACCTGCCAGCGTCATTCAAACCAAAAGGGTAAAGCTGCGCTAACGCCTGTAGTTTTCCGTTTCAGGTATTCGCTTTCCGCGGGGCGGTGCTTGAGCCTCCTCGGCTTCGCCTGTGGGGTCTCAAGTCTACCGCTACCTCCCGCCGGAGTCTCATACCTTCCACTTCAAACTACAGGGGAGAGCTTCACTCAAAGGAAAAGCACCAGCATTCCTTGTAGTAGTCCGATCAGTCCTCCTAGTAGAGCCCCTAGGTATGTGATTAGTTTTAATTCTCGGCGGGATACAGACAAAACCATTTCCTCCACTTCCTGCAGGGAAAATGATTCTACCTGATCTCGTACCACTTCCTCGAGTTTCAGCCTTATAAGCAACTCTTCCAATTTCTCAAGCAAGAGTTCGCTTCCTGTGGAAAAGGCGGCGGGAACCATTTTCTCCATCAACCACGGATAGATTGGTTCGATCGCTTCCTTCACCGTTTTGTTCATCCATTTCGGTACATCGACCGTACGCTCTACTACTGTATGGAGGGAAGAAAGGATTGCTTCTCTTGTGATTCTATTTTCAAGATCCTGAATATCCATCTCCTTCAGTTTATTCCATTCCCGGTACAAAACATTTATCAGAACATCCTTGGTACCATCATGCTTGAGAAACTTGATGATCTCGGGTTGAACCTTATCAACGAGCGGGTAATTGCCCATGAACATTTGCACAACATTCCCCAATTTCCCACGGGTTGCAATGAAGTCGTTGATCATCTTGGTTAACTGCCGCTTTCCTTCCACACTTTCAAAATGATGGATAGCTTTAGTCAGGATGAATTCTGAAACTGCTGGAATATTACTTTCCACAGAATGTAGCAGATTTGCAGGCAATACCTGTTGAATAGGTTTTGAACGTAACCCTGTCATGACCTCTTCGTATTTACTCTCCACGATTTTTTGAAGATTCTCCTGGAAAAGTGTTTCGCCGTCTTTTATCCCGAACTTCGCCAAGACTTCCTGCACGCTAATCCCTTTTTCTAGATAGCCGTCAATCTCCTCTTTTACCCATTCTTCCGATTTTTTCTGAAAGGAACTGTTCACTAGTTTTCTTTTCATGCTTTCTGCTGTAAGAAGGTGCTCCATTACAAGCTTTCCGAGTTGATCAGCAAGCTCTGATCTTCTTTTTGGTATTAATCCGGGAGTAAACGGTACCCTTTTGCCGAATAGAAAAATGGGCCTATATGGCCGGAATAGCATCCTTATCGCAAGGGAGTTGGTAACGCCCCCTATCAATGCCCCTATTCCTACCATCAATACAATAACTAACAATATATCCATCTATCGCAACCTCTTTCCAATCACCGATTTATCTTTGTTTCAATACTATACATTGTGGGGAAATCCCCATGTCTCTCCTACTGTTGTTGCCTAACCTTAGACAAAAAATGAGGGAAAAACATGAACTTTCAAGCAGTCAGAGTAATTCCTATTGAAAATAAATCACCTGTACCAATTATACAAATAAGTGGGGCTTTAGCAAAAAGATTAAAGCTTCCCGAAAATATATCCATATGTACCGTCCAATGTAGCCGGAATACAATCACATGCAATATCGTAAACATCAATATAGAAGAAAAACTGTTGAGAATGGACAGAACGATCCAGGAAGCATTGCTCCTTTTTGAAGAAGAGAGAACGTATCTCGTCACCTATGATGCTGAATATAACACACTTCATATCGGTCCTGTCATCGCTCTTCTCACCGAAATCGCTATCAAGGAAGATAATCATATCGACCTTAAATCCATTGAAGACTATTGTATGGAACTGGCCAACTTTTCAGAAGACATCGGAGTCATTTTCTATGTATTTACACTTCATAAGGAACTCGCGGGAAAAAGCATGGAAGGCTTCTACCTAGAGAATAACATTTGGAACAAAGCATTGCTCCCCTATCCTCAAGTTGTTCATAACAGGCTCCATAAACGTACGAATGAGAGGAGTGAAATGTTCCAGGAATTTACCGATCAATTACAAGAATGGAGCATCCCTTATTTCAACGATCATTTTCTCAATAAATGGACCGTTCATGAGCAGCTTGCAGGGTCGGAGCATTTGCTTCCATACCTGCCTGATACGGCACTCTTTTCTGCCAAGCGACTTGAATCATGGCTGGATACGTATTCTGCGGTGTTTTTAAAACCGATCAATGGCAGTCAGGGGAAGCAAATCTTCAAAGTCTGTAAAACTTCCGATGGATACAACCTGGATTACTCTTCCCTTCAACAGCAAGTATCTCAAACATACAGCAGTTTCAGTGATTTGTACAAGCGACTTTCCCCCCATATAAAAAAAAGGCAATACATCCTGCAGCAAGGACTGGATCTGCTACATCTGGAGGGAAGGCCAGTGGATTTCCGGTATCTGTGTCATCGTACCGAGAATAACCGCTGGCAGGTCACCTCCACCACTGCCAGGGCATCCAAAAGCGGTTCATTCGTTTCCAACCTTGCGCAAGGAGGAGAAATGCTATCGGTCAACCATGTGCTGAGCGCACAATTTGATGCCAAGGAAATGCCTCAGATCCGTAAGCACCTGAAAGAACTGGCCATAGAAGTAGCAAGCGAAATCGGGTCTGTTTCAGAAGGGATCTTCGGGGAGTTGGGCATTGATTTGGCAATAGATACATCCGGTCACCCTTGGATTATAGAAGTAAATACGAAACCGTCCAAAAACCTGGACCAACCCAACGGCACAAGGACAATACGACCATCTGCCAAAGCCGTCATTCTTTATTGCCTTTACCTTATCCATGAACATTTAAAGGAGAGATAACATGATAACCCTTGGTGTCCTCTCATTTTCGCAACCAACTACCTATCTCACAAAAATTGCCGAACATGCGATAAAAAATGAAGTCAAGACTTGTATCCTATCACCCAGTCAATTAACAGAGAACCCATCTGTCGTTTCAGGGCTGTTATATTCTCCAAACAAAAAAGAATGGGAGAACACATCGTTTTCCCTTCCTTCTTTTATCTACGATCGTTGTTATTATGGAAACAAACAAACACATCTCTACAGGTTTCAAACAGAGGAATTGAAAATGAGAGAAGATATACACTTTCTTGGCTACGGACTTCCAGATAAATGGGAAGTATATAAAGCCCTTTCTTCCCTTCCTGAACTTCAAGCATATTTTCCCGCCACTAAGAAATTGACAAGCGTGGCTTTCTTTTTGTCTCATTTCCGACACCAGGATACCTGGTTGATGAAACCAATCAATGGCTCGCAAGGAAAAGGCTTGATTAAGGTGGAGAAGCTAAGTGGGCAATATATCGTAAAGGAAGTGGTGCAGCCAGGAGAACAGCTTTATGTATTCAGGTCTGATGCCCAATTGAAAAAATGGCTACATATCCGCATGAAACAGGTGGAATATATATTTCAGCCTTTTCTTCCTTTGCAAAACAAAAGAAATGTACCTTTTGATGTGAGGCTGCTTCTTCAAAAAAACGAGGAAGGGAAATGGGCAGAAAGAGTTCGAGCCATTCGGACAGGTCCTAAAAACTACATCACCTCCAACTTGGCAGGCGGTGGTGAGATGCTCCCTTTCTCCGTTCTTCTTCAAGGAGTGCCTTCTTCAAAAAGAAAGAAGATAGAGGAGCACCTTCAGATTATTGCTGAATGTTTGCCGCCTGCCATTGATAAAAGCATCAAACCTCTATTTGAACTCGGCATCGATATCGGTGTTGATCCTGAGTTAAATTTATGGATTTTAGATATTAATTCCAAGCCAGGTCATAAGATAGTAACAATGGCTTCTCCTTCTGTCCAGACAGAAATCTACGAAGCTCCGAGCAGGTACTGTACGTACTTGGCGTCTATTAAAAGGTGACATAATGGGAGTTGATGAAATGAAAGCACTCTTACCTGTCAAATGCAGGGATGACTTAAAGGACCACCAGATCCTTGTACCAGATCAGACCAGCAGTATAGGTACAGTGATAGAATCCATAGCCTTTGGTACACACCAGTTCTCTTGTAAAGCGAGCCTTCATGGTGGACATTCCCTTATCATTTCTAGACCATTGTTTGAAAAACTACTGGTCCCCTATGAAGGGAATATTCATGTGTTCGTCCATGAGGGTACGTTACATCTCGGACCATTGATCGGCATTTTCACAGCTGGCTTTACCAGCTCCATCATCCGTCCGATCGGGGAGCGTTCGTTATTTTTCTCGAAGCTGCTTTCGACAGAAAAAAAAGTCGGTGCATACATGTTCCTTTTCGGTGCCAACCATATCAATTGGGAGGACGGCACGATGGAAGGGTTCATGTTTACAGAACAAGGCTGGTGTAAAAAGACGCTTCCCTTTCCGCACGTTGTGTATGATCGTCTTCCGAACAGACGGACAGAAAGGCACAGGTTGCTTGCGGAAACAAGGGAAAAAATGCAAAAGGATTATGCCATTCCATGGTTCAACCCTGGATTCTTCAACAAATGGGATATACATCAGAAATTGATGATTGAAGAGAATATCGTGGACTATCTGCCGGAGACTCATAGTGGAGTAACCATTGATAAAATCGAGAAGCTATTGTCCAAATATCCGTTCATCTATTTAAAACCTACCAACGGAAGTTTAGGCCTTGGCGTTTATAAAATCATCTACAATCGTGAAGAAGAAGCCTATTATGCTCGCTATAAAACAGAGGATTTTGTAAATAAGCTACAACGTTCCTCCTCACTGGAAGCTTTGTTGTCCCATATCTTGAAAAACCGTGATCTATCAGCCTACCTCATTCAACAAGGTATTCCTTTATTGAAAGTGGATGATTCTTTTGTTGATTTTCGCGTCCATACAAACAAGGATGAACATGGGAAATGGGTAGTCAGTGCGATGGCCGCCAAGCTAAGTGGGAAAGGCAGCATCACCACACATGCCAACAGTGGTGGAATCATCAAGACCATTCCAGAAATTTTCACAGATGAAAAAGAGCAGGAATTGGTAATTCACAAACTTACACATGCCTCCCTTCTGATCAGTGAGGCCATCGACACTCATATGCCTGGATTCATCGGGGAAATAGGGTTTGATTTCGGGCTTGATAAAGAGAACAGACTTTGGATGTTTGAAGCCAATTCCAAACCTGGCCGATCTATATTCTATCATCCCAAATTGCGAAGTGAAGATATTCTCACCCGTAAGCTATCCATTGAGTATGCGGTGTATTTGACGGAAAACACGATCAAAAATCCGGAGGGTGTTTTTCATGAAAGAACTTTATTATGAATTAGCTTCCCAGACCTGGTATCAGAATTTTGACGAGGAGGAAAAGGTGACGTTTGGAAAGTATTATTCTGTTCCATATAAAAAAGAGCATACTGCCAAACACCTTGCCCTCCCTTTTCTATTGAAGGATTATAAAGTTGGGCCACTTGTTGGCATATTAGCCAGTCCTAAACGTGAAGGATTTGTCGGGAACATCGGGTTATTCAAACGAATACAGAAAAGCCTTCAGCAACATGGAGGCCTTTCTGTTGTAGTCACCCCAAAACACCTTACGGAAAATGGAATCAACGGGTTCTGCTATCTGCCTCAGCATGACCATTGGATAAAAATGCAGACCCCTCTGCCTGACATACTTTATAACCGTTTGTCCCGATATGAGGATGAAAAATTATTTCTTAATCAAACAGAGAAGCTGACGTCTCTCTATCACATCCCTGTGTTCAATCCTCATTTCTTTGATAAATGGGAGCTTTACTTGCAGTTGCAGGACAATGAAAAATTAATTCCACACCTTCCAAAGACAGGTCTGCTTTCAGAAGAAACTTTATCCGAATACCTTTCGACCTACCCGGCAGTTTATATCAAGCAGCGGAAAAGCAAGAAAGGAAAGGGAATTTATCTGATCATCCGGAATGGGAATACGTATTTGATGAGGACAACTTCTACGACAACCGTCCTGTTTCCATCCATAAGTAAACTTGCACGCTTCCTTCAAAAAGAGGAAAGACTCGATTCCTATATCATTCAAGAGGCCATCTCCACTTTGCCTATGAAAGGAAAGAAATTTGATTACCGGATATTAGCCCATGCAAATCAAAATCGTTTTACCATCACCGGTGTCGGAGTCAGATTGGCTAAAAAACAGCAGGTTACCACCCATGTCCCTTCCGGAGGCGTAATCGTCTCACCAGATGAGCTTCCTGTCAAAACCGACCATGAAACCATAGACCAACTCATTAACCAATGCGGAAAACAGCTTTCCGCTTTCTATGATGATATCGGGGAATTCTCTGCAGATGTCGGGGTGACACGTGAAGGCAAGCTTTATATTTTCGAATTAAATGCCAAACCGATGGATTTTGATGAGCCTCCTATAAAGCAGCAGGCTGCTGAAAATATTACCAGAGTGTTTTATGAGCGGACGAATTATTCCATGCAGGAATCCACCTCCTAATGTAGAATATGGTTATAAGCCATTAATAACTGACACACCAAGGGGAGGAACCTTGCTTGATTTCACACTTTCAACTGAAACCTTTATACCAAAACAACCAATTACCCGGCTGGCACCTTTCCTTCTTCTACAAAGGTCATTCCGTTAAAGCTGTCTATCACAAAAACGGCTCGATTGAGTGGCCGGAATCACAAGCCCTATCTGAAGAAGAAAAACAGGCAGTGGAAGCCCAGATACATGAATTAATGTTGTTCCATGTCTATGATTGAGCTCAAAACCCATTCATAAGAAAGAATCATTTCCCCTCCTTTAGATACACTACTATCAAGGAGGGATTTTTTATGTCTGAAAAGAAGAAAACATCCAAAGAACCACAAAACGAAGGCCGTGACGAATATTACATGGATGTCGACAGGTATATCAATGAAGGGATGGCCGGTGGCTCTGTTTTTGAACGCGACCGCTTTACCAACATCGAAGAAGCACGAGACCTGGAAAAAGAAGAACCACCTATCGAAAGAAAATAAACTCTTCCCTTGTGGAGGAGTTTTGTTCTTTGTTTGTTCTCCCCACTTCGATATAATGAGTACATGAACCATCACCAACCTTGTAAAACAGGAAAATTATGCTATAACTGAGCTTTTGTAAAAGAGGGATAAGACATGTACAACCAATTAGAGAGAATATATAAGAACGCAATGATACAAACATCATCTCCCCACAGTTTTTCCCGTTACGTCTGGTTTCTCACACCGGAAAATGACTATTACGGAATAAATAAAGAAGCGCTGAGCACACGTGATATTCTTTTGCTTGAAACATTTCTAAAAAGAGTAGAAGAAAATCAGCTTTCCATGTCAGATACGGAAAACTGGTGGCACGAGTTGCTGTTTCTCCGACAACAGCCTGAAAAAGACCTTTTTTACAATGCAGAAAAATCTCTGCGGTTTATCCATTTTCATTTTTCTGAGCCTTTATTAAATAAGGAAGAATGGAAAGAAGCACTGCTAGCGTTTTTTGACAGTGAAATAGAAATTGTTTGGGACAGCCTTACAAGTGGAGTGATTATTGATTTGATGCCGGAAATCAAAGCGGAAGAATTTGTTTCCTTTTCAGATATTGTCGATACTACCGCCACCGATTTTTATACAGATGTTAAGCTGTACATCGGTGCCTACACTAGTTTTCGAGAGGATCTGGCAGATCTGTTTCAATGGGAAGAACGATGCTTTACTCTTTCCATGAAAGGAAGAAAAAAAGGAAGCATCCATACGTTCGAGCACGCCCTCCCCTATATCGTGACTGACCAGTTGGAGACTGGACATCTTCCTTATATCAAAAGCATGTTCGGAACCATCCTGAAAGATGAAAAAGAACTTTTGCAAAGCGTAAAGGTCTATATCGAAAATAACATGAATGTATCGCTCACCGCCAAGAAGCTATTTATGCATCGGAACAGCCTTCAATACCGCATAGATAAATTTATTGAAAGGACAGGCATTGATATAAAGAACTTCCAAGGCGCCATGGCAGCCTATTTGGCTATCATCATCATGGAAAATGAACAAAGAAGGTAACGTTGCACAAAGACGTGCCTTTTTTTTGTGCAACTTGTACATTTACTAAATGTAATCGTTTTCGGTACACTGTAATCAGATTAAGAAAACGATTTCATAGGGGGAAACACACATGGCAGAGTTAAAATTAGATCATATCTACAAAGTGTATGAAGGCGACGTAACTGCAGTTAAAGATTTCAATTTACACATTAAAGATAAAGAGTTTATCGTATTCGTAGGTCCATCAGGTTGCGGTAAGTCAACTACTCTTCGTATGATTGCAGGACTTGAGGAAATATCCAAAGGTGATTTCGAAATTGATGGAAAAAGAATGAACGATGTTGCACCAAAAGACCGCGATATCGCGATGGTATTCCAAAACTATGCACTTTACCCACATATGAATGTATATGACAATATGGCATTCGGCTTGAAACTACGTAAATTCCCTAAAGAGGAAATTGATCGTCGTGTTAAAGAAGCAGCGGCAATCCTAGGCTTAGAGCAGTACCTAGATCGTAAGCCTAAGGCATTATCCGGTGGTCAGCGTCAGCGTGTAGCACTAGGTCGTGCAATCGTTCGTGATGCAAAAGTATTCTTGATGGATGAGCCTTTATCCAACCTTGATGCAAAGCTTCGTGTAGCGATGCGTGCGGAGATCTCCAAACTTCACCAACGTCTGCAAACAACTACAATCTATGTAACGCATGACCAGACAGAAGCGATGACAATGGCTACTCGTCTTGTTGTAATGAAAGATGGAATCATCCAACAGCTTGGTTCTCCAAAAGAAGTTTACGAAAACCCTGAAAATGTCTTCGTTGGTGGATTCATCGGGTCTCCAGCTATGAACTTCTTCAATGGAAAATTAGAAGATGGCGCATTCATTATCGGTGATCAAAAAATCACGGTACCAGAAGGAAAAATGAAAGTACTTCGTGATCAAGGCTATGTTGGAAAAGAAGTAATTCTTGGAATCCGTCCAGAAGATATCCATGATGAGCCTGTATTTATCGAGTCCTCTGTTGGAAGCACGATCACAGCAATTATCGAAGTATCTGAGCTTCTTGGTGCAGAATCCATGTTATACTCTCAAATTCACGGTCAAGATTTCGTAGCACGTGTTGACTCCCGTACAGATGTGAAGCCTCAACAAGAGCTTCAGCTTGCATTGGATATGAACAAATGCCACTTCTTCGACCTTGAAACAGAATCTCGCATTCGTTCTAAATAATATACCTTTTAAGAAACAGGTCTTAACCGGCCTGTTTTTTATTCTTGAATAGCTATTATCTGCTCTACTTGACAAGTCGGACAATTGAACAAGTGTAGGCAAACTTGATTTGCCAAGCTATTTAGATCTCCATCCACCAATTTCAAAAGATTTATCTCCATATATGCACTATAGTCATCCAGATAATCCGTTACCTTCCCAGTGTCAACAAGCATGCTCCCACAGGTTGTGCAAGAACCATTATAATTTTCAAATCCATTACATAGCGGACAAATCTCCATGGCTGTTCCTCCAGTTACATTCTCATCTCTGCTTTCCTATAATTTTTACATCTTACCAGTAAATATGCCATATTCCTCAAATCTAAAATATCCATAAATTACCTAAAATAAAATGCATAAGGATTTTCCGAATTTCCTATAATACAAGTAACAACTTATCAACCGATGGACCAGCCAAGACGGCAGCAGAGTTTTCTGCACTCACTGGTGCAACCCCAGTTGGTCCAGCCAAAACCATATTACGAGGAGATGAATCACATCATGGCAAACAGAAACAATTCGTCTAATCAATTAGTAGCACCAGGAGCTCAAGCAGCTATCGACCAAATGAAGTATGAAATCGCAACTGAATTTGGTGTAAATCTTGGTGCAGAAACAACTTCTCGCTCTAACGGATCTGTTGGTGGAGAAATCACTAAGCGTCTAGTTCAAATGGCTGAGCAATCCCTAGGCGGAAGATAAGTAACAGTTTTTAAGTAACAAAATAATTTTATATGTATGGCTGAAGGCACCTCAATTTTGGGGTGCCTTGTTTTTTTTATCGCAAAATAAATTTGCATATATTAACATTTTTTCAAAAAATGGTATATCGTAATTATAGTTTGGGTATTGAAACATGTAGCTACTAAATTAGATTGTGAATAGGAGGAAAAATGATGCACTGGTATTTAGAGGGTTTTAGGAATTATTTTAACTTTAGTGGAAGGGCAAGGAGGAAGGAGTATTGGATTTTCAGATTAGGGAATCTCGTGATATTCTGGTTATCGGCGTTTATACTCGTCAACATGTTTCCAGAAAATAATACGCCTGGCGTTATATTTTTATTAGTCTATTATGTCCTCTTTTTCATTCCAACACTTTCCATTACCGTTCGCAGGTTTCATGATATTGGAAGAACCGGTTGGTGGAGTTTACTTGGATTCATTCCCTTTATCGGCTGGATTCCCATTTTCATTTTTGCTTGCATAGAAAGTGAACCCGACAACAAATATGGATCTGACCCTAGAAAGCTTGATTCCCCTAATCAAGAAGTTCTGACCCATTAAATTAGTATTTACTTTAGAAATATATTACACTTTAGCCAAAACCATAAAGGCGGCGAAGTGATTGACCATTGTATTAGTTGGTGGAGGCCATGCCCACTTAAAGTGTATATTGGATATAAGGAAGAAACCTTTGTCCAATCAAAACATCTTTCTAATATCACCCAATCGGTATCAGTATTACTCAGGAATGTTCTCAGGGTATACTGAAGGCTTGTACTCGATAGATGATATAAGAATTGATTTAAAATACATGGCTGAAAAATCAGGCTTAACATTTATAGAAGATAGTGTTACGGAGGTTTCCTTAACCGATAAGACACTCGAAACGAAGACAGGAACCATGATTCCTTTTAGTGTGGTTTCATTTGATACAGGCTCATATATAGAGGGACCATCCTCTTTTAAGGATTATCTTGTTCAAATTAAACCAAATTACCTTTTTGCAAACAAGATTAAGGAATACCGTGAAGTTGAATTTCCAGTAGTTGTAGGGGGCGGAGCTTCAGGGATAGAAATTGCCTTGGCCATTACCGCTTGGAGGAAGAGAAACGGCTATCCTGCTAATGTCACACTGATTTCTTCCTCGAAGCTGTTGCCCTCTTCTTCCAGCAAAACCTCCAAATTAACAAGAGAAATTGCTGTGCGAAAAGGCCTTTCACTAATGGAGGGTGATAGTGTAGCAGAAATGAATGGGAGTCATGTTATAACACAAAACGGAAGAAGTCTCCCTCACTCCCGCTTGCTGTGGCTTACTGGTCCAAGCCCTAGTGGCATTTTTAAGGAAAGTACGCTTCCCTGTGATCAGAATGGTTTTCTCTTGGTTGAGAAGACACTTCAAGCTAAAGGGCTACCGTTCATTTTTGGAGCAGGTGATTGTATAACTCTTAAATCGTTTCCTGAGCTTCCTAAAAACGGGGTGTATGCAGTAAGACAAGCAGAGTTGCTTTGGAATAACATCACAAGCTACTTAAATTGCGAAGTATGTTCTACATTCTCTCCCCAACGTCATTTTCTATCTTTACTATCAACAGGTGATAAAGAAGCCTTACTCCAATATGGACGCTTTACCGCTCACAACAAGCTTGCCTGGAAGCTGAAGAATAAAATTGATACAGATTATATGCAGAAATACATTTGAAGCTGATTTGTCCGAAGATTTTTGATTTTTGACCGAAGTTTTCCCAATCTTGACCGAAGTTTTGTGAAAGTTGACCGAAGTTTTGGGATATTTGACCGAACCCCATGTAAAAGATGACCGTAGTCCGTGGATATTTGTCCGAAACCTTTACAAATAACAGCCCTTTTTGTCCAAAGATAGAAGTAAAGTGTCCGAACCAAAAAATCAAAGTGAAAATTGACGCATTTTCTTTAAAAACTACAGCTTTTTTCATTGCTACCTCAAAAAAACAATGAAGTTAAAGCTAAAATAAATCCCCGTCACTTTTAACAGCAACGGGGATTTCCTCTTAAATCAAACTCCACTTTCTATCATACGAAGGAATTGCTTCGTTCTATCTGTCTTTGGATTTCCAAATATCTCAGCAGGTGTCCCCTGCTCGACAATTTTCCCATCATCCATGAAGACCACTTCATCCGCCACTTCTCTCGCGAACTTCATCTCATGAGTGACGACCACCATCGTCATTCCTTCCAGAGCCAACTCCTTCATAACTCGCAGCACTTCGCCTACCAGTTCAGGATCGAGGGCAGATGTCGGTTCATCAAAAAGCATCACTTTCGGTTCCATAGCAAGCGCCCTTGCAATTCCTACTCGCTGTTGCTGACCGCCGGAAAGTTGAAACGGATAGAATTCTAGCTTGTCCCCAAGCCCAACCTTTTCAAGAAGTCTGCGAGCCCGCTCTTCTACTTTCGCTTTTGCTTCTTTTTTTACTGTAATCGGCCCCTCCATGACATTTTGCAGAGCAGTCATGTGTGGGAAGAGGTTGTAGCTTTGAAACACCATCCCCGTCAGTCTTCTGAAGTCGGCAATCCTGCTTGTGGAAACCTTGGTCGAAAAATCAAGTGATTGGTGATCAATTTCCACCTTCCCTGAGGTAGGTGTCTCCAATATATTAAGGCAACGCAGGAGAGTGGTTTTCCCTGATCCGGAGGGACCAATGACCACCACTACTTTCCCTTGCTCGACATTCAAATCAATTCCTTTTAGTACTTTCAATTCTCCAAATTGCTTATATAAGCTCTCTACTGAAATCATCTCATGAGCTCCTTTATCATTTCGCTACGTAGCGGTCTAATCGACGCTCTACCCTTCCTTGGACAAGGGATAGGCAGAAGCAAAGCACCCAGTAGATCATGGCCGCTTGAGTGTATAATAGCAAAAATTCATAGTTTGTCGCCGCTATCTGCTGTGCCACTCTGAACATTTCTGTAACCAAGATCAAGGACGCCAGTGATGTATCTTTCACAAGGCTGATAAATGAGTTTGAAAGCGGTGGTATGGATACACGTGCTGCTTGAGGAAGAATGATTCTTCTCAATGCCTGTGGATAACTCATCCCCATTGAATATGCAGCTTCCCATTGTCCTTTTGGGGTAGACAGGATGGCAGCGCGAATTATTTCAGAAGCGTATGCACCTACATTCATTGAAAAAGCAATGACTGCTGCAGGAAACGGATCGATTGTTACTCCGATAGAAGGCAACCCGTAGAAAATAATGAATAGCTGTACCAATAACGGAGTCCCTCTTATGATGGAAACATAAACTCTCGCAAGCATCTCTAATGGTTTAACTGGAGAGATACGAGCCAATGCAGTTAGAATGGCAATCGTCAAACCGATACTAAAAGCGGAAAGAGTAAGCGGTATGGTAGTAAACAAAGCTCCCTTCACCAAAGGGAGAAGGGAGTTTTGTGCGATTGTCATCCATCTATCTAAACGTTCAGGGTCAGCAAAGATACTAGTTAAGTACATTTTCACCAAACCATTTCTCTGCAATCTCTTCGTACGTTCCATCTTCAATGATTTCAGCAAGCGCTTCATTCACCGCTTCTACAAGCTCGTCACTGCCTTTACGGAACATAAATCCACTTTGTGCTGCATTATCGGACTCAGCTACGATTTTAATTGACGCGTTCGGGCGGTTTTTTTGAAAATCAAGAACGGACAGCTTATCATTGATCGTCACATCAACACGGTTGGAGTTAATTAATTCAATTGCTTGATTGAATCCTTCTACCCCTTCAATTTCCGCATTATATTCACGTGCAATATCAGCATAGTTACTTGTAAGTGATTGCGCAGATTTTTTCCCTTCAATATCTTCAAAGCCTTTAATTTCTTCATTATCTTCTTTCGTTACAAGGACAGCAGCAGACGTAATGTAGTGATCGGAGAAATCATATTTTTCTTTCCGATCTTCACGAATTCCTACTTGATTGGCAATCATGTCAAAGCGCTTGGAATCAAGTCCTGCAAACATGGCATCCCATTGCGTTTCCATGAATTTCGCTTCAACACCCATTTTCTCTGCAATTGCTTCCGCAATCTCTACATCAAAACCTGTTAATTTACCGGAATCATCGTGGAAAGTGAATGGCGGATATGTACCCTCTGTTCCTATCAGAAGCTCGCCTTCTTCTTCTACTTTACTTAAAAGATTGTCTGTTTCTTTCTCAGGAGCATCTCCTGTTGAACCGTTATCATTTGATGTACCACATGCAGCAAGTACTACCGCAGATAGTAAAATAAGTGAAAATATGGATAGTAATTTCTTCTTCATCTCATTAAACCCCCAGTATTCTTATATGAATTATCTCATTGTAACCTATTGTATAGTATAAAATGTTGGAACATTTGTCAAAGACTTTGTTTTCCTTTTTACTATTCCCTTATTAATTTTAAAATAACAAAAGGACACGGGAGAAAATTCTCCGTGTCCTATTTCTTTAGCCTGCAATACCTTTACTACCTTGCTGTAATTCATACATCTGATAATATTTCCCTTTTCTCTTCATCAGTTCATCATGATTGCCTCTCTCAGCAATTTCTCCACGGTCCAATACAAGGATTTGGTCCGCATTTTTAATAGTAGAAAGTCGATGTGCAATGATAAAGGTCGTTCTTCCCTTTTTTAGGACTTCCAAAGCTTGCTGAATAACGGCTTCTGTTTCCGTATCAATGCTTGCTGTCGCTTCGTCCAAAATGAGAATCGCCGGATCAAAGGCAAGAGCACGAGCAAAGGAAATAAGCTGCCTTTGTCCGGAAGATAAAGTACTTCCCTTCTCAATTACAGGTTCCTCCAGCCCTTTTGGAAGTGCGTTGATGAAGTCCATTGCCCCAACGTCTTCAAGTGCCTTCTTCACCCGTTCTTTCGAAATGGCAGGGTCATCCAAGCTTACATTGGAAGCGATCGTTCCTGTAAACAGGAATGGGTCCTGCAGGACAATGCCCATATGCTGCCTGATCGCCTGCTTTGGAAGATCCTGAATATTTTTGCCATCAATGATGATCTTTCCTTTTTCTATATCATAAAAGCGAAATAAAAGATTCATGATCGAGCTCTTACCGGAGCCGGTATGCCCTACCAGCGCGACAGTTTCCCCTTTGTTGGCGGTAAAAGAGATATCTTTAAGTACATACTCGTTTTTCTTGTAGCCAAACCAGACGGATTCAAATGAAACATTCCCTTCATAGCGAGGATGCTTTTCATCCGAAACCTGAACACCAGCCACATCCATCAATTCAAACACGCGCACTGCGGATACGCGGGCCTGTTCTAGGTTTGCCAGTTGGTTTACCATTCCGGTGATTGGCCCGAACATTCTCCCTAGATAATCGACGAAGGCATAAAGAACACCCAGAGACACAATCGTTCCAATTCCAAGGGATGCCCCTCCGAAATACCAGATGACGACGACAAATGAGATGTTTCTTAGGACTCCGACAAGATTATGGGAGGTTAGAGCATTCAGACTTAATAGCTTATTTTGATAGGAAAAGTGCTTTTCATTCCAGCCTTCAAACTCTTCCTTCGCCTTCTTCTGGCGACGGAAGGCCTGAATGATGGTCATCCCTTGGATCGATTCATTGATATTACCGTTGATATCACTGAGAAGTGCCCGTATCTTATGGTTGTAAACAGAGGCATATTTACGGTAAAAAATGAACCAAACTATCAAAATAGGAATTAGTGCCAAACAGATTGCTGCCAATCGGACATCCAGTAAAAAGAGTGCGATATAGATTCCTGTGATATAAATCAGTCCGGAAAAGAATGTAGCTAATACCGTGACATATAATTCCTTAATCGTTTCCGTGTCATTGGTGATCCTAGAGACCACTTTACCTGCTGGCAGGTGATCAAAATACTGAATCGGGAGCTTTTGGATCTGACCGAATACGTCCTCTCGCATCTTTTGGATGATACGGTTGGCAGATGTCTGGAGGTAATAACTCTGTCCATACTGAAAAAAGGATGCCAATACAAGCAATGCAAAATATAATCCCACCAAATATATGATGTATTTAACATCCGGCTCATAAAAACTGACTAATTCACTCGTCGATAACCTTTGGGCAGGGTAGGACTCCTGTTGGTCCCCTCTGCTGATGATGACTTCACCGTTTTGTGCTTTCCTCTCGCCATCAAAGCTAATATCGGATGGAAGGAAATAATACTCTCTTCCAACTTGAAGGATTCGCACAGTGTTGACACTGGTTGCTTCTAGCTCTTCGCGGTCCTCCCTGACATAGTACTTCCCTTGGAAGAACACTCGGTCTTTGCCATCCTGTTCCGTTGCAATCCAGGCTTTCTCAATTCCCAAAATATGATTATCAATCATGCGTTTTGCGATAAATGGACCTGTCAACTCAGCTGCAACCGCGACCGAGAGCATCAGCAAAGCAATAATAATTATTTTCTTTTGTGTTAGTGCATATTGAAATAGGCGTTTGCCTGATTTTATTTCTTTCATGTTAAAACTTCGCCTCCTTTTGGCGACTGAACCTGTTGCCGTTCAAACTGTTCCTTGTACCACCCTCCGATGGCCATCAATTGGTCATGCATACCCGATTCGACGATTTCCCCGTCTTCGAGAACGATAATCCAATCAGCATGCTGAACACCTGATAATCGGTGAGTGGAGATAAGTGTTGTCTTTCCAGCTCGTTCATTTCTGATATTTTCAATGATGGTTGCTTCCGTTTTAGCATCCACTGCCGATAAGGAATCATCCAGTATCAGTATTTCAGGATTAGCTATGAGCGCACGTGCTATCGAAATACGCTGCTTCTGCCCACCTGATAAAGATACCCCTTTTTCTCCGACCATTGTCTGCAGTCCTTCCGGAAGCATCTCCAAATCTTTTTCAAAAGCAGAGGATCTGATAGCCTGTGCAATATCCTTTTCTGACGCATCTTCTTTACCAAAGAGGATGTTCTCTTTAACAGACCTAGAGAAAAGAATATGATCCTGCGGCACGTACCCGATCCACCCTTGGATGGTGTGTAGCGGGATTTTTTGTAGATCCACTTTATTGATGCTAATCGTGCCGGTTCCAAGCGGATATTCCCTTAAGAGCTGCTTAATCAATGTCGTTTTTCCGCTTCCTGTTTTTCCTACAATCCCAAGTGTGTGCCCTGCTTTCAAATGGAAGGAAACATTCTTCAAATTGTCAACGGTCGAGGATGGGTATCTGAATGTGACTTGACTAAATTCAACCGTGTTCGGCCGTTCCACATCAATCGGTTCAGGGTGATCGGACACATCCTCTTTGTATGCCAGCGTTTCATTTACTCGATCCAATGACGCATTTCCTCTTTGCATGACATTGATCAGTTCACCGATAGCAAACATCGGCCATATCAACATCCCGAGGTAAACGTTGAATGCGACAAGTTCCCCTAGTGTTATGGTTTTGTGGAAAACCAAGTATGCGCCATACCCGAGACCGATCAGGTAGCTTGCACCGACTAACAGTTTAATGGTCGGCTCAAACAAGGAATCGATGATGGCAACTTTTACATTTTTCTTATACACATCATCTGTCATTTGATGGAACCTGCCCTGATCCGCTCTTTCCTGCACATAGGCACGAATAACTCGGACACCTGCAATGGATTCGAGGACTCTGTCATTCATGTCACCGAAAGCGTCCTGTGCCTCTGTAAAACGCTGGTGAATTTTCTTTCCATAAATATTCATGGCGAGTGCCATCAAAGGTAGCGGAATAATCGCTGCAAGTGTTAACTTCCAACTAATCATGAATCCCATCGTCCCCAAAATGATAAGCATAAAAACACTTGAATCAATCAAAGTCAATACCCCAAAGCCCGCTGTCGTCGAAATGGCCTTCAGGTCGTTGGTCGCACGGGCCATCAAATCTCCCGTCCGGTTCTTTTCATAAAAGGTCGGAGTCATCTTTAACAGATGCCCCATCAATTTGGAACGTAGCGATCTTTCCACCAAAAAAGAACTTCCGAAAAGCTGATACATCCAAGTATAGGTGATTCCGTAAATGACAATCGCCAAAACCGTCAGGAACACTACATACTGCATAAGTTTTTCTGGTGTGAATGCACCTACCTGTATATCATCAATCGCCATCCCGATCATTCTTGGTGGAATGACCTCTAAAATACCTGCAAAAACAAGCAATGCGATTGCAATCGTATATCTCTTCCAATGTTCCTTAAAAAACCAACCCAATTTTCCTAGTACTGATAACATAATTGTAAACTCTCCCTTCTAAGCTGAATTCCAGTTTCTTGCTACCCTCCATCTGAAGCCACTTTGTACATCATTAAACGAACATAAACATTTTGCATAATAAATTCCTCCTGATATTCCGGAAAGACGAACTCTTCCGGTGATTTCGCTGGAAAATTATAGAAATAAAACAAAATAAAAAGGTGGCATACCGAACGTTAATCGGTATGCCACCTTTTTTCTCCATAAAAAAGCACACGTCACGCCCTGATGGTGACCTGTGTTTCCTAAAAAGATAACTGTACAAATTTAAAGGAATAGAACATTGGTTAGAAACTAACCGTGTTTCTTTCAGGACAGGTCACAAGATCTATTAAATTATTGTTTTCACCAGTAACAATATCTGTTGTCATTGCCTTAATTAACTTAATCATCTTCATAACCTCCCTTTCCTTTAAATTAATTTAAGTTTCATATAATTTCCACTTTTTTAACTTACCACCGTAGACGAGCACTTGTCAATCACCAATTTAACTAATATTGCAGATAGTTTGAATATTTCAGTAATGTTACATTTGTTAAATTTTATGAAAGGGTCAGACCCACACAGGGGTTTTCCTTGATACACCGAAGGCTCACGCAGTTTTATGGTTTTGTGTTCTCCTCTTGCTATTTTTGGATTTAACTGTTATTCTAAAGAAGAATTATTTTTGTTCGGTATGTAAGGATTCAAAGTTAAGATTTAACTTTCGCCTTGATATTTCTAAGAGCAAGAATAGTAATACATTGTGTGGCAAGCACACTAGGAGGTAACAACATGTTACAAGGTACAGTAAAATGGTTTAACGCAGAAAAAGGATTCGGATTCATCGAACGCCAAGACGGAGACGACGTATTCGTTCACTTCTCAGCAATCCAAGGCGAAGGTTTCAAATCTTTAGAAGAAGGTCAGTCTGTTACATTTGAAATCGTTCAAGGTAACCGTGGCGACCAAGCTGCTAACGTTAACAAAGCATAATTTATAGCACAGCATATAAAAGGCTCCCAGCGATGGGAGCCTTTTTGTTTTGCGCTTTTTAGTTAATTCTGCACAGTTCTAACTTAACTTCCGAATGCCTCCACTTAGCCCCTCCCAATTAACTCCCATTTCCCCCACTTCTCTTAATGAGTAAAGCACCCTATCAACTTGTGACTAATTTGTTAAAGATGTATTTTATATAATACTTTATAACTCGTCATCATATATAATAAAGATGTATTTAAAATATATCTTTAAAGGGGAGGCATTTTTAGATGCTTAGCTCAAAAACAATTGAAATTGTTAAATCAACCGCTCCAGTTCTAGCCGTGAAGGGTGAGGAGATTACCACCCATTTCTATAAAACTCTATTTTCCAATCATCCTGAACTATTAAATATCTTTAATCATGCTAATCAAAAGAAAGGACGCCAGCAAACCGCTTTGGCAAACACCGTCTATGCCGCAGCTACATACATCGATAAGCTGGAGGTCCTGTTGCCAGCCGTAAAGCAGATTGCCCACAAGCATAGGAGTTTAGCTGTTAAACCTGAGCATTATCCGATTGTTGGAGAACATTTGCTTGAAGCAATAAAGGCCGTGCTTGGAGATGCAGCAACAGATGAGATTATTGAAGCATGGGGAGAAGCCTATGGAGTCATTGCAGATGTGTTCATCTCCGTAGAAAAAGACATGTATGAGGCAGCGTCACATCAGCCTGCCGGTTGGGAAGATTTTAAAGACTTTGAAGTGGTGGAAAAAGTGAAGGAAAGCGACCTTATTACTTCCTTCTACTTGAAGCCTGTTGATGGATCTGCTGTACCGTCTTTCACACCAGGACAATACATTACAATCAGACTCTCCATTCCCGGAGAAACGAACTTATTCAATCGTCAGTACAGTTTATCTGATGCCACCAACGGGGAGTGCTTCCGGATCTCTGTCAAAAAAGAAAATGGTGACCCTGACGGGGTAGTATCCAATTATCTACACAATCATGTGGAACCAGGATATAGCTTGGAAGTGACAGCACCAGCGGGTGATTTTATTCTTGAAACTAATCAAGACTCACCTGTTTACTTAATAAGTGGAGGTGTCGGCATCACACCAATGCTAAGTATGTTGAAGACGATAGCCAAAGAACAACCGGCAAGACCAACCACTTTTATTCACGCTGCCAGAAATGGCTCTGTACATGCATTTAAAGATGAGGTCAGAGAATCCATTGAAATAATGGAGAACGGGAAAAAGCTATTTGTTTATGAGAGTCCATCAGATGAGGATAAAAGATTAGGATCTTTCCATGAACAAGGTTATATCACGGAAACTATGTTAAAAACGTTAAACATAGATAAAGAAGCACTTTATTATGTGTGTGGACCAGTTCCATTCATGAAGTTTGTCATCTCGTTGCTCGGTAAACTTGGAGTCGCTGAGGAAAATATCAGATACGAGTTTTTTGGACCTTCTATTGATATGAAGAAGGAAGAAGAATTGGTGATGAAATAACGTTTATGGGGAGCTTGCCGAAAGTGGCAGGCTCTTTTTTTCGTAGGAATTGGTTAATTGCCGCTGTTCCTTTCCGCAAATGGCTGCGCTTTCCGCGGGGCGACCTTGAGCCTCCTCGTTTCACTGCGGGGTCTCAATATTGTCGCTACTCCCCCACTGGAGTCTACGCCATTTGCTCCAATCCACAGCTGAAAAATATTTGAAATGCTTGGTGAAATCCTTCTTGAGGTGTTTTCTACGGCAGGGAGGTCTTTTCTAACCAGGATGAAAACCTTTCTACTTCGATATTCCCGTTAGAGAGGTCTTCATAACTCAGATGAAAACCTCTCCACTTCGATTTTCATGGCAGGGAGGTCTTCATAACTCAGATGAAGACCTCTCCACTTCAATTTTTATGCCAGAGAGGTCTTCATAACTCAGATGAAGACCTCTTCACTTCAGTTTTCACGGCAGAGAGGTCTTCATAACCAGGATGAAGATATTGCTACTCGCCCAACGGACAAGGAAGGCTACGGCAGCGATACATCGCACAAAGGTAATGCGCATTTTCAACAAGTCTTCGCTATTTGCTCCAATCCACAGCTAGAAACCTGTCACCTCTGTTAGATAGTCTTTACTCATCCTTTCGGCGAATGGTATCTCCTTGTTGATTGTAGTGGAAGGCGCGCAGACGCCCGCGGGAGGAAGGGACAGGTGAGACCCAGCACCGGAGGGAGGAGGCTCACGGACCGCCCGCAGGCAAGCGAAGCGCCTGGAACGGAAATCAACAGAATTATATACTTTCTTCTTCTTATAAAAAAACCCCCGCTCCAAGGTCAGAGCGGGGGACTAAATACAAACATGTTATAAAGTAAATGGTGATTTCATTATATCATTGATTTGAAGAGATAGGGATTAATTTTTGACAATGTTGTGAATACGACCTAGTTCTTTCGCTGCGAAAGAGGGAGAAACAGCTTTTGAGATAGCGGAAATGACGGCTACTCCATCGCTGCCCGCCTCCAAAACCTCCACTGCATTTTCAACAGAAATACCGCCAATCCCCACAATGGGTATCGTCATGCCAACCTTCCGAATCTGCCTGATTACTTCAGACCCCTTCACTTCCCTGATGTCCTTTTTTGTGGTGGTGAAGTACATTGGGCCTACCCCTATGTAATCTGCTCCTGTGCGTACGGCTTCTGTAGCCTCTTCCATCGTATGACAGGAGACACCGATAACCATTCCAGACGCTAGCCGCTCTTTCACAAAGGAAATAGCAGTATCCTCCTGCCCGATATGTACGCCGTCCGCCTCCACCTCTAGCGCCAGCTCGAAATCGTCATTTACGATAAACGGAACAGCATGCTTATGACAAATCGCCTTAAGTTCCCTTGCTAACTTTAGCTTTTCCGCACCTGTCTTAGCGCCACTCCCTTTTTCACGAAATTGGAAAAGAGTGATTCCTCCGTTGATGGCTTCCTCTAGCACCACCCTCGGATCGCGTCCGTCGCAATCTGGACTGCCCATGACAAAATATACGTTCAACCATTCCCGTTTCATACCCCTACACCAGCTTTCCGGTAAGCCCAATGATTGGTCGGACCATGGCCTGCACCTATGCCAAGCTCGTTCTCTATGGCATGATGAATAAATCGTTTCGCCGTTAGGATGGCATGTTCGACTGTACAACCTTTCGCAAGACTCGCGGCGATGGCCGCTGCAAAGGTACAACCAGTACCATGGGTATGCTTTGTATCAATGCGCAGGCTTTTCAGTTCACGAAAGCTGCTGCCATCATATACAAGGTCGACCAACTCGTCCCCTTCCCCATGTCCACCTTTGATGACAACATTAGAGGATCCTAGCTTATGAAGCATTCTCGCCGCTTCCTTCCTCCTGTCCAGTGTGTCTAAATTCATTTCCGTCAGTACTTCCGCCTCCGGAATGTTTGGCGTTGTAACGGTCGCAAGTGGGAGCAGTTTTTCACGAATGGCCCTTATCGCATCGTCCTGCAAAAGCTTTGCCCCACCTTTTGCAATCATGACCGGATCCACCACCACATTTCCCCAGCCATACTCCTTTATTTTGTTTGCAACAGACTCTATAATGACACCACTGAAAAGCATTCCGGTCTTTAGAGCATTCGGCTGTAAATCCACTGCAATGGAGTGCAATTGCTCCAGCACCATGTCCAGAGGAATCGGATAGACACTTTGAACCCCTAAGGTGTTTTGGGCGGTCAAGGCGGTGATCGCCGACATGCCAAACACGTCCAACTCCTGAAACGTTTTGATATCCGCCTGGATGCCGGCTCCTCCGCCACTGTCGGAACCTGCTATCGTCAATACTTTTGCTACCATAGATTTCTCAGTCCCTTATCCAAAATATCGGTGATACAATGTTTTCGCTCTAGCAATCTCTTTTGTCCCGTGAACTAGCACTCTTCCATCCTTGAAAGCTACAAGGCGATGGTCCTCCACCTGGAAGGACATCAGATATGGGTTGCCTTCCACGCTGACACCCTGGGCTTCAAGCTGTTCCTTAAGTGCCACAAGCCCTCTTCCTTCACTCCATGATTCTGGTGGCCTTATTTGTACGGAATCTCTTCCGCATAGGACGGCTGTTTTCGTCTGGTTTTCAAAAGAAAGATGGGGATATGTCCGATTTTCCCCACAGCTCTGGCATTGTAAATCTTTCAATTTCTCCACATTCAAGGATACATACTGGTTCTTCCACAAATCGAAGGATACAAGTTTACGATTGCAGTCTCTGAGGTTACCAGATAGAATTTTCAACGCCTCGGCAACTTGATGCGCAACCACCATCCCGACAGCTGGGGCAATGATTCCCGCTGTATCGCAGGTTGCCCCGCCTAGTGGAACTGTTTTCAACAAGCACTGCAAACATGGTGTTTCCCCCGGAAGGATGGCAAAGCAAATACCGTAACTTCCTACACATGCCCCGTATATCCATGGAGTGGCATATTTTTGACATACATCATTCATGATCATGCGGATGTCAAAATTATCGGTCGCATCAAGCAGCAGGTCGAACCTTTCTCTTTTCATCAGCGCCTCCAGGCTATCTGCCGTTACATCTGCTACCCGTGCATCGACTTCTACTTCCGAATTGATTAGCTTTAACCTTTCCTTTGCAGCCACCGCTTTCGGGAGCTTTTCATGTGCATCCTTTTCGCTATAGAGCTGTTGGCGCTGCAGGTTGCTCCACTCCACATAATCCCTGTCTATAATCGTGAGCTTCCCGACTCCCGCTCTGACCAGCGCCTCGGCATTGCCTGTGCCCAATGCCCCTGCACCGATGAGCAATACGTGTTTCTCACGGATGCTTTGCTGTCCGTCCACTCCTATTGGTTCGAATAGCGTTTGACGTGAATAGCGTTCCATTACCCCACACTCATTCCTTCAGTTGGGCTGCTGGCTGTCGCGTAACGTTTCTTTTCCATTCTGCCTGCCTCATACCCGAGACGTCCGGCTTCAATCGCGAGTTTCATAGCCTCAGCCATTTTTACAGGATTCTTCGCTGCTGATACGGCTGTATTTAATAGTACTCCATCCGCACCAAGCTCCATCGCCTTAGCTGCATCTGCTGGCGAACCAATTCCTGCATCCACGATGACCGGAACATTTGCTTGCTCGATGATAAAGCCCAGATTCAACTCATTGATGATTCCTTGTCCAGATCCGATCGGGGAAGCTCCAGGCATAATGGCATGGGCACCAAGCTCTTCTAGTTTCCTTGCCAGCACCACATCATCTGATGTATATGGCAGCACTATAAAGCCTTCTTTTAAAAGCTCTTCCGTTGCCTTCAACGTTTCCACCGGATCTGGCAGTAGTGTTTTCCAGCAGCCGATCACTTCCACTTTGATCATGTCACAAAGACCGGAAGCCTTAGCAAGCTTCGCAATTCTCACAGCCTCTTCCGCTGTTTTAGCTCCAGCCGTGTTTGGCAGTAGCGTATATTTCGCCAAATCCAACTTTTCCAGAAAGTTCGGTTGACTTGCTTCAAAGATATTCATCCTTCTTACCGCAAACGTCAGAATTTCCGAACCTGAAACATCCACCGCCTGCTTTTGGGTATCAAAGTCCGGGTACTTCCCTGTCCCTAGTAATAAACGAGAATTAAATGTGTATGAACCAATTTTCAACATATTAACCGCCTCCTACGAAATGTACTAATTCTAATTGATCGCCGTCTAGTACGCTCTCTGCGTTGTGACGATCCTTTTGTAAAATCTCTTTGTTCTTTTCCACAATGACTACTTTCTGATCCAATTGAAAATGCTCCAACAGTTCGGATACGGTCGTGACAGTATCCGGGATTTCAATGGAGTCCCCATTAATGAAAACCTTCATCATCTCTTCACCCCTTTGCATGCTCTTTTACTCTATCTAACCTGAAGTCTTCTAAGTAACCAGGTACAGGCTCTCCCTGAATCATTTTCGCTACCAGTTTCCCGGTTATCGGGGAGAGCAGGATTCCATTTCGATAATGCCCTGTAGCGATAACAAGATTCTTGTAATTCGGATGTTGCCCAAGATAGGGAAGGCCATCCCCTGTTTGCGGGCGTATCCCTGACCATGAGCGTTCAAAAGTGGCACTCTTAACGGCCGGAAGCACTCTGGCCGCCGCCTCCATCAACTGAAAAAGCCCTCCTACCGTAACATTCTCGGAAAATGTGTTAGAGATCATCGTTGCCCCGATGATCAACCTGTTTTCACTCTTTGGAACAAGGTAGCAGGTCTCCGTAAAAACGGTACTTGAGAGCAATGGTCGATCTGTGATGACAGAAAAGCACTCCCCCTTTACTGGGTAAGCGGGCAATGTCATCCCGCACTCCTCTAGCACCCTTTTACTCCAGGCACCTGCAGCAACGACTACATGTTCCCCATCAAACGTTCCGTTGCTAGTTTCAACACCTTTAACGACACTTCCATCCATAATCAGCGAATACACCTCTACATACTCTTTCACTTCCGCTCCAAGGTTGACTGCCGATTTTGCAAATGCATGGGTAAGTCGTGCCGGATTGACATGGCCATCCATGGGAATGTCCATCGCACCCATCAAAGCATCCGAAAGTTGCCCCTCCCTTTCTGCTACTTGTTCCGGAGCAAGCCATTCTGCCCGTTCCCCTAACTTTTGTTGAAAAGCAATCGAGCTTTTTAAATGCCGCGCCTCTTCATCATTCATTGCAAGCTTTAGCATTCCTTTCTGAACAAGCTCTATGTCGATACCCGAGTGCTCTTTTAACTCGTATTGAAGCGAGGGAAACATAGCCCTGCTTTCCTTGGCAATAGTAAAAAGGGCACCTTCTTCCGTCACTTCCACTTGTGCTCCAAGCATACCTGCAGCTGCACTAGATGCCTTACCTGCCAACTTCTCTCTCTCCAAAAGCAATACACGTTTCCCTTCACGGGCAAGATAGTAGGCAATGGAACAGCCATTAACACCACCACCAATAATAATTACGTCATAGCTTTTATTCATCCAATCTCCTCCTTTTCAGCAAGCAAAACTGCTTGAAAGGCTTTAGCTGCATGAACCTTATCTTCTGCTTCCATAATTCCCGACATGACTGCTACCCCTCCAGTCCCGGAAACCTTTAGCTCCTGAAGTTTATCAGGAGTTATCCCGCCTATGGCAATAACAGGGATCTTCAATGACCTTGTTAGCTTCCTTAATTCCATCAGACCTTTAGGGATCAACCCCTCCTTGGAGGAAGTAGAATAGATATGGCCATATAGGATAAAATCAGCCCCGTCCATTTCTGCCTGTATTGCCTCTTCGTAACTATGTACCGACTTACCTACCCTTAATTCAGGAAAATTTCTGCGAATCTCGGAAACTCCAAGACTGTGATAGGCCAGTTGAACTCCTCCGACATTGAGTACATGAGCTACATCGACACGGTCGTTTATGATGATCTTCCCTGGACGAACCCCAGATCTAATCAGTTCATTAACTAGTTCAAAGACCTCCTGCGCACTTCGGTGTTTTTCTCTTACATGGATGAAATCCACTGACTCATGGACTTCACTCAAGATGGCAACAAGCTCTTCCTTCGTTTTTTTACCATCCGTAATAAGATGCAATTGCAAAGATCCTCACCCTTTTTTTCATGTTTATTCAGATTTCCCTGTAGATTGTAGTGCAAGGTGTGAGACTCCTAAGGGAGATAGCGGTAGCTTGAGACCCCGCAACGAAGTGAGGAGGCTCAAGCATCGCCCCTAGGAAAGCGAACACCTGGAACGGAAATCTACAGGAGTTTGATAGACTATTTCAAACTCAAAACAACGTAAAAAACCCACTCTTTAACGTAAAGAGTGGGTTTCATCTATGTGTGGTATGTAGAGCCAACAGTGATAGAGCATTTCCACTTCCCTACGCTAGTACAAACTAGATCAGGTTCAAAGGGTCTGGAAATTACTCTTTCCATCTCAGTCACTTTTGACTCCCCTAGTGTTACGAGTTATTCAATTGATGGCTTCAGTATAGCACACAATTTCTAATTTTCAAACGAAATGCATGCTATCCGGTGTATCTGACATCCGTTACCGGTACATAAGGTAACCTTATGCCAAGATACAGGGATAAAGCAATCATCAAGAAAATTAAAAACACGAACCACAGATCCATCCGGGAGTAGCCCAGCTCGTAATAGTAGGTACGATTCTTTTGATTACTAAAACGCTTTGCTTCCATGGCCACCGCAATTCGGTGGGCTCTTCTGATACTCTGCGAGAGTAAAGGGATGCTGTAAAAATACACCTTTTTCAACAAGCTGCCTTTTTGCTCTACTCCCCTTACAATCAGCGCCTTCCTTAAGGTGAGAAATTCCTCTAGGATTAACGGCAAGAGACGGATACCCGCCATAAAACTATAAGCGAATTTCGGCGGCAACTTCCATTGTTGCATCAAAGAATAGAATAAGTATACCGGTTGGGTCGTCAAGGCGAATATCAACCCGCTAAAAGCAAATGCAAGTGAACGCAAACCTAAATGAATGCCACGATAGAAGCTTTCCTCTGATACTTTGATAAGACCGAACTCCAGCCAGGCTGTATCCCCTTTCCCAAACATCACCATGGAGATTGCCGATGTAAAAAATAAAAAGATAAACGGTATCAGCAATAATAGCTTAAGCTTATAGGTTTGTCCTGTCATTAATAGATAGACCACCAATAGAATCCCAGTTAAATTCAGCATCACATTAATATTATGGATGAACAGAATTCCTATAAATAGGAGGACCATCCCGAGAAGTTTGAAGCTTGGATTGATTTCATGCATCCACGTTTTATTTTTATAAAGCTCCAACTGCATTTTTTTCTCCCCTGCCTCTTAATCTCACGTTCCTTCTCTTATCGATTAACTCTCCATCTTTCACCGTCCAGACCGTGTCAGAAAACTCGGAAACAATGTGCTCATCATGAGTGACCATTAAGATAGCTACTCCTGCTTCCTTTAATGCTTCCAACCATTCCAGCATGGCAAACGTGTTTCTGCTGTCCTGGCCGAATGTTGGTTCATCCAATAAAAGGATACTCGGTTTGTGTATAACAGCAGCCGCTACGCTAAGCCGGCGCTTTTGCCCCATAGAAAGTTGATATGGATGATGATGGCGTACTTGGTCCAGGTGAAAAAGTGTCAGCAGTGACTCCACCCTTCCTTTTACCTCCACTTCGTCCACCTTCTTTAGACGAAGCGTATAGGCAATTTCCGCTTCCACAGACTTCGTAACAAACTGGAATTCAGGATTTTGGAAAACGAAGGTGATTAGGTCAGTTGGGATACTTTTGACCTTATTCCCATTGATTTCGAGTGTGCCTTCTGTCTTTAACAGCTTCATAAAAGATTCGAGCAACGTGCTTTTCCCGGCTCCATTTTCCCCGACAACGGAAATCCATTCCCCCATACGAATCTCCGCTTCCTCCACATAAATCTTTTTCTCCTTGCCGCGGAAGCCTGAAAGTTTTTTCACTTTTAATACCGTTTCACTCCCCGCATTATGCTTGGAGAAGTGCTTTCTTGTTTTCAAGTAATCCTCCCACGCACCTGGGTACCATATGCCATATTCCTTTAAAAGGGAAAGCGACGTGCGGATAATATCTTCCGTTTTCCCATCAACGATAATATTTCCAGCGTCATCCAACGCGATGATTCTGTCCACAAAGTCCAGCAATTGCTCCACTTTATGCTCCACGATAATAACTGTTTTATCATCAGCCACTTTCTTAATGGTATCCCAAACTTCCCTGGTACCTTCTGGATCTAATAACGCAGTCGGCTCATCCAAAAAGAGTACATCTGGCTCCATCAAGAGAACGGAAGCAATGGCAAGCCGCTGCTTCATGCCTCCTGAGAGTTGCTGGATTTTCAAGTGGGAATCTGGCAAGTCCAACCCCACCATATCAATTGCTTCTGCAATTCTTCTCCTCATCTTCTCCCTTGGAACTGCGAGGTTCTCTAGGACAAATGCAAGCTCTTCATCCACATAGGGCATACAAAACTGTGCATCCGGATCTTGGAAAACATATCCCCATGAATTGGGCAAAAGCTGATCTTTCACAATCATCGGCACTTCTACCACATTCGGAATGAGCCCTGCCAAAACTTGGATGAGCGTGGATTTCCCACCACCTGAGGGGCCAAGGATCAATACCTTCTCCCCTTTCCTGATCTTGAGGGATAAGTCTTCAAATAACTTTTCTCCACCCGGGTATTTCAGTCTTAAATGGTTTAATTGTATGATTGGTTCCATCTCTGCGCCTCCCTATTGCCTTAAGGAATCATAATCTTCCTTGCTCACCGGTCTAAGAAGAGTTGTGACTCCCGTTGCCTCTAGTGCTTTTACAAGTGCATAGGCCAGTACGCCCGCTATTAGAGCCGCTCCGATCAATCGGAAAGAGATCAACAATGTCACATTCCACCATACATAATCAAACAGATATCCTCTAAAAAGATCCAGAAGAAGCGAACCTACACCTGCCGCCACTCCCGCAAGCGATGCAACAAGCAAATCAAAACGCTTGTAACGGAAAGCCATGAAGACCAATTCAGCAAAAAGCCCTTGTATAACCCCATATATCAGCACCATCAACCCATATTCCGATCCTACCAAAAATTCACCTGATGCAGCCGCCACTTCTGCAAGAAAAGCGACACCAGCTTTCCTAATCAGTAGATAAGCAACCGTCGCGGCAATGAACCACATGCCATATGTTAATTCTTGAAGCTGCAGGCCGAATGGCGCCAACACGTTGTAAACCGGAGCCCATATTTTATAAACAATCCCGAATACCAATGCAATAATGACCGTCACCAATATATCTGTAAGCTTTAATCCCTTGTTCATAAAAATGCCCCCCTAGGCCTTCACTGCCGTTTCTACTACCGGCCACTTCTCCAATGTGTAAGCCATTTCCCAGAAGGAATATTCATACTGGCTGCTGATAATGAAATACTCTAGCATTCTAGCTTTCTCTTCTTCTGTAGCTTTCTCAGCCAGTTCATCCAATCTATTGATTTGCTCTTCCACAAGCTCCTTGAACCATTCCCCACCATAAGCTGCAATCCACTCCTGATAGATTGGTTCAGCCGGAGTGCAGTCTTTTAATCTCTCACCAATTTCATAATATAGCCAGTAGCAAGGAAGCAGTGCTGCAATCACTTCTCCCAACCCACCGGTCAATACAGCACGATACATATGGGAAGTATAAGCGTGTGCGGTCGGAGCTGCCTGGAATGCCGCCTTTTCTGCCTCTGTCACCCCTAGACGTTTTGAAAAATTTTCGTGCAGGGATAATTCTGCTTCATATGTACCTTGCGCATGTGCTGCTAGTCTTGCTGTCGTTTGTAAATCAAAAGCCTTTGCTCCCGCATATGCTTGAACTTTTGCAAAATGGCTTAAATAATAGGCATCCTGCAGTACATAATATTTAAACGACTCCAATGATAAAGTTCCATCTGCTATCCCTTTTACAAATGGATGATGGAAGCTCGCCTCCCAAATGTGATCCGCTTTTTCTCTTACAAGTTGTGAAAATTTCATTCTCCATTCCTCCTAAAATTGTTAGTAAATGCAAAAAACCACCTTCCTCGCTTGCGCAAAGAAGGTGGTGAATTCACTAGTACAGCTAAACATAATAAGTATAGTGTTTCGACCCCACTTCCCTACGCTGGTGTTAACCAGATCAGGTTCTAAGAGTCTTGAAGTCACACTTCAATCTCAGCCTTATAAAGGCACCCCTAGTGGTAGATTCGTATAAAGTTGTCGGAAAGCAATTTCTGATACCTATCTTAATCAGCTTTTTCCATTTTGTCAAAGAATAATTTACACGGTAGCGGAATTCTCCAATCCTTCAGGCGCCTCTTCCTCCTCTGTAGCATGTTTCGGCAAAGTAAACATATAAAACAATCCGACAAACAACAAGCAACCACCGACAAGAAGGTGAAGCACTTCCACCGTAAGCATTTTTTGAAAAGTCAGTGCTATGATTCCAAGAGTAATGGATTGAGATAACATCATTAATGGAGTAATCCAACCCTGTACTCTACCCATCATTTTAGGATCTACAATCCTAGGTAACCAACCACCTATTCCAATATTGACAAAAGGCAGACCTAGGCCAATTAAAGCAGTAAATGCTAAATAGTAATACATATCCGGACTATATCCACTAGCTACGACAAATGCTCCAGAAACACCCAAACCAATTATGACCATTTGATACAGCTTCAGCTTCTTCGCCATCATAGAAGCAACAATACTTCCAACCAAAACCGAGATGCCAAATACTACTCCCATCACCATCATGAGCTGCTCATAGTCTGTTGGAGCAAGTTTATATTTAAGTATATAGGCTGGCATGACGGAGAGCCCCCCGTTCACAATTCCAAAAACAAAGAAACCAATGATAAGGTAGATCAGCAAAGGATTTTTCAAAATATAAAGCATCCCATCTTTAAAGTCATTTGCCACAAATTTAACATTAAGCTGATTCCACTTGTGTCGGCCATTTGGTAGGACAACAGTCTCTTCTAACTTACAAGCGCGAATTAGTATCGCACTGACCATATACGTGACAAAACATACAAATATTGCACCCTGGAGCCCTACCGTCCAGTAGATGAAAATTCCTAGCGCGTTTCCAAACAGCATGAACAAACTGCTTGTCATCTGGTTTAGTCCCGCAGCAATCGTGTACTCATCCTTCGTCAGAATCCCTTGAATGATCGCAGCTTGGGCTGGGTGGAAGAATTTCGATACGGCACTTCTTAAGAACAACAATGCGAATACGAGCGGCATCCAATCAATATAAATGGCCCCCATAAGCGCAAGCGATAAAATGGCACAAATCACATCACTGTAAACCGCAATCTTCTGACGATCCATTCTGTCTGCTAATACCCCTACCAGGAAGAATACCGCGAGTGTCGGCAAGGAATACATCAGTTCCGTCAATGCAGCATAGAACGGTTGATCTGTGTAGCGGTCCAACAAATACAGCATTAATGCGGCTATACCGACGATGCTTCCCATTGTGGATGTAAAGGAAGACCAGAACAGCAGGCTGTAATTTGGTTTCTTGAATATGGCAATCATATTTTTCATCGTTTGTCCTCCACTAATCATTTTCTAAAATAAGTTTAACTTTTTTCAAAATCGCCGGTAACCGACTGTCGGTTCTTTTTCCCTAGGTCTGGAGGTGGAGAACAAGCAGCAAAATAATTGCATAAACCAAGTTATCACTGAAATATACATATAGTTGTGCAAAGAAAGATCAAAGGAGGTTTTAGATGGACTCATTTGACAAGCATCGGAATATGGAGGAGCTAAGGCAGTATCAAGATTGGTTTGAATTGAATAAACAAAAAGATCCTTACCTCTTATATCCTAATTATGGAAAAATTACAAAATATCAAGAAATACCAATCAACTTTCCGGAACAGCGCCAGTTACAACAACCAGGATTGGAAAAATACATGGTTCCAAAGCCCATTATTGAAAATCCAAATTATAAGGGCAGTGGTAAGCTGAAGGGAAAGGTTGCACTCATTACTGCCGGGGATAGCGGGATTGGTGCAGCGACAGCGATTTCTTATGCGAAAGAAGGGGCAGATCTAGCCATCTCTTATCTTGATGAGCATGAAGATGCGAACCGAACAAAAACTAGAATTGAAGAGTTGGGGCAACGTTGTATTCTTATGCCTGGGGATTTAAGAGAGAAGAATCAATGTGTGGCAATTGTAGAGCAAACAGTTCAAGCTTTCGAAAGGTTGGATATTCTGGTGAACCATGTGGGAATACAATTTCAACAACTAAGTTTGCTTGATATAACGGATGAACAGTTTGACGACACGTTCAAGGTGAATATTTACTCCCATTTCTATACAACCAGAGCTGCTCTGCCCTACTTAAAACCCGGCAGTTCCATCATAAATACCGCCTCCGTAGTGGCTTATGCGGGGGAAAAACAGTTGATTGATTATACTGCTACAAAGGCAGCAAACGTCGGTTTTACACGTGCACTTGCCAACAGTCTCGTTGACCAAGGGATTCGCGTAAATGCTGTCGCCCCTGGAAGAACCTGGACTCCACTCATCCCTGCAAGCTTTTCATCGGATCAAGTAGCAGTGTTTGGTGCATTTAACCCAATGAATCGGGCGGCTCAACCATTCGAATTAGCACCAACCTATGTTTATCTCGCATCTGATGACTCCCGATTTGTTACAGGGCAGGTGCTCCATGTAAACGGCGGAGAGTTTACAACTTCTTGATTAGAGGGAACATCCAATAAAATGAATAGTAGCTAAGGAGTCGATCATGTTGCGTTACGAATTTAATCCTGAAGTCAAACTATTGTTGATTAATGAATCTGATGCTAAAGTCCAAATGGTTTACCAACCAAATAAATGGCCGATGCCAAAAATCGGCCCTCGTCCCCCATACTACACAGACCCAATATATGAAGCAGAATATCCTGTTATTTAGCTCTAAGAACCATATAAAAGCCCCCTTGGTTTAGGGGGCTTTACTAAAAGTTAGGCTAATAACTTTTCTAGTACAGTATTCTCATTTTCGTTTAAAAGGTTCTTCTGAATAATGGCATCCACCTTTTTATTCATATATCTTTCAAGCGATTCTGCTTCTCCTTTGTCTCCCACTAATATTATTTTCTCCCACTGCTTATCCGCTGCCTTTTTGTCAAGCATGCTGCCAAGGCTCTTTACCCATCTCTTTTGATTTGCATTGATGCGGTCTTCGTAATGATCCACCTGGCTGGCGGTTTTAATGGCTCCACTGCCCATACTGGAACTGTGATGAGATGGACCTTGATGCATTCTCCAGTCATCGATTTCCAAATCAAATTCCATCGATTCGCTTTCTTCAATCAGGGAAAAGACCGATGTAAGAATTTTGATTTCATTCTGTTGCATAAGGATAAAACCTGTTAAAGGGTAAGCCTGATACATCTTTTGAAGCTCGTCGAGTACAGGATATTCCTCCCAATAAAAGTTGGTAGGAACAGAAACCTGTAATTCAAACGTCTCCCATAGTCCGCTATCTGCAGATGCAAAGATGATTAGGCCTCTCGGCATTTTACGTTCCATGCTTTCTACATACTTTTCAACATCCTTACGAATGGAACGCAATCTTTCTAACTCATCCTCACTGCTAGCTTCTATATATTCCTCTAATCGATTAAATCCATTTTTTAATGCTATCTTCCATTCGCCACCTTGTTGGTCGGGATGGCTGCGATCGGTGTGCAAATATAAGCTTAATACTTTGTCAGGTTTAGTAAATTTCATGTTAGAAAGTTTCTCCATTGTCTTATGATAAGTCAAAAAATCCCCTCCATTTAACTTGTGGTTTAATAGTCTTTATCACAAAAGTGGATGATCTAAACATTGTAAAAAAACCTTCCCCCTATTACCAGGGGAAGGTTTTTACTGTTAGTCATCGTCATCCTTGTCTTTCTTCTTGCCACGTTCTTTCTTTTCTTTTTTCTTTTCATCTTTTTTCTTCTTTTGTTCTTTTTTCTTTTCTTCCTTTTTCTGTTCCTCTCTTTTACGAGGCTGTTCTTGCTCCTGCTTTTTCTCTTCCTTCTTTGCAGAGGTTTTCTTTTTCTCCAGGCTTGATGGGAGGTTGAAGGATTCCACCGGTTCCCCTTCTAGCGCTTCACTTACCACCTGCTGGAACACTTTGGCTGAAGGACTGCCTGCTCCTGAGATGATAGGAAGGACATTTTCTGAAGACTCTTTATCGAAACCAATCCAGAATGCTCCGACTATTTGTGGTGTATAGCCTACAAACCATTGGTTGGAAGTGGCACCGTGGTTGTTATCATTTGTCTGGGTGGAACCTGTTTTACCGGCAACTTCACGGCCGTCTATGATGGCATTCTTTCCGCTTCCCTCTTCGACAACCCCTTTGAGCATGAAATTCATTTTTTCTACAGTTTCTTCAGAGAAGACCCGCTCTTTGTCTTCTTCAAATGATGCTACTTCTTGTCCTGTGACCGTCTCAATTTTAACGATTGCATGTGATTCAATGATTTCTCCATTATTGGCATAGACCGAATACGCTTCTGCCATATGCTTAGGGGAAACCCCGTAAAAACCACCTAAAGCTAGGTTTCCTAAAGTCCTGTCCTCTTTTTCGTCAACCGGCAAATACAGCTTCTTAGCTGCATCCATGCCTTTTTGAATTCCCATATCATAAAGCAGTGATACGGCAGGAATATTATAGGAATTTAACACCGCGTCATACATCGATACTTCCCCTCGAAAATCCAATGTATGATTCTGTGGAGTATAATCACCGAATTCTGTCGGAGAGTCATTCAGCATATCATAGACATCATATCCTTCTTCAAGAGCAGGTGAATATACTAACAATGGCTTCGCTGTTGATCCCGGCGGCTTTTTCAATCTGGACGCACGGTTGAAATCACGGAATTGATAGTCTCTTCCACCAATCATCCCTAGAATCCCGCCTGACTTAGGATCAAGCAGAACTCCACTGCTTTGCGCCACCTCTCCGGTGGGTGCAGTAGGGAAATTCTCGGGATTTTCGTACACTTTTTCAAGAGCTTCCTGCACTTTCGGCTCCAAAGTGGTGTACACCCGGTACCCACCAGCAAGAAGTTCACTTTCGCTGATTCCGTACATCTTTTCGGCTTCATCAATTATGTAATCCGTAAAGCTAGGGTACTTAGCTTTATACGGATCAACGTGCCTTGTTTCAAGTTTCAATTCTTCCTGTTTCGCCTCTTCCACTTCTTCCGCAGATACAAAACCTTGTTTGTGCATCAAGGAGAGCACCAGGTTTCTGCGTTGAATGGAGCGCTCCTCATTATTTAATGGGGACAGGGCGGATGGTGCTTTAATCAGCCCAGCCAATGTAGCAGCTTCCGCCAGTGTCAGATCCTTAGGTTCTTTGGCAAAATAAACCGCGGCCGCCCGCTTGATACCCCAGGCGCCTTCCCCAAAATAGATCTGGTTGAGATAAAGACTGATTATCTGATCTTTTGAATAGGATTTTTCCACTTTCTTTGCCAAAAAGAATTCGTCTGTTTTCCGTTTTAAAGTTTTATCATGTGATAAAAAGACGTTCTTAGCTAACTGCTGGGTGATGGTGCTTCCACCCTGCACATAGCCACCTGCTTTTACATTTGTAGTCAGGGCACGCACAGTCCCTACAAAATCAAACCCGTCATGCTCATAAAAACGCTGGTCTTCTACCGCTACAACCGCCTGTTTTAACACTTCCGGAATTTCATCTGATGGAACGCCCTCTATTTGATTGGACGTAATCCTGCTTGCCACTTCCCCGTGGCGGTCATATATGACAGAGGATTGTGGCAATGGATCAGTCAATGCACTGACATCCCTCGTGTTGATATAAAATTGCATTCCTAACAGTATAATCAATGCCAATAAACCAGCAATAAGTAGCAATGCTCTGAAACTCACTCTACGTTTTAGCTTACTTGCTCTTTCAGCCATAAGAACCCCCTATAATGTGCAACAAAATATCATAGTCATTCGAAATGTACCATCTCTTTTTTAGGGTAACCGTGCATAAAGCCCATCATGTACCATTAGAATATTTAAAGGCCATTCACTTGTTGATGATAACATTCCTATAACTTAAACACTATTACATACCCTTTTTCAACAAAAGTGAACCCCTTTGCCCATATTCGAAATTTTTCGCCAATACATTCGCACTTGACTCCCATTCCTTCCCCCTTCTATAATGAGGAACAATTAACTAAGCTCTTTTCTCAAGGCTCTTTTCTCAAAGATTGTTGCTATTTCCTTGTAAAAAGTCGGCAATTGGACTTTTTACCGCATAAAGACTTTAAGGTAGGCATAAATCCTATCCGGATAGCCCGGAAAAGAGCAAGATTGCAAGGAATATTAAGGTTGGCTTAAAAATATGAAAAAGCAACAAAGTTTACGAAAATAGCCTTTCTCAAATATTAAAAATACTCAAATAGCACTACTCGTATAATCTTGGAGATATGGTCCATAAGTTTCTACCAAACTGCCGTAAAGAGTTTGACTACGAGAATACCCCATCTTATTTAAATTGGGGTAGATCTCTCTTGTCAAACTCCAAGTTACTGCTTGGAGTTTTATTTATTCTTGGAGGGAAAAACAATGAAACAAAACTTAGAAAATATGATTAAAGCCGCTGCAAAGCAAACAAAAGCCGATCTAGTCATTAAAAATGGAAGAATAATAGATGTCTTTAATCTAGAAATAATAGAAGAGAATCTTGCAATAAAGGACGGAATGATTATAGGGATGGGAGATTATGAGGGAAAAGAGGTGTTGGATGCAGAGGGGGCTTACATTTGCCCTGGCCTCATAGACGGCCATGTCCATATGGAATCCTCCATGATCCATCCTCACTATTTTACTAGCACAATTCTTTCTCATGGGGTCACCACTATTATCACAGACCCCCATGAGATTGCGAACGTAAGTGGCACGGACGGGATACAGTTCATGCTAGATGCAACCGAAAACGTACCTGTTGATGTTTTTTTCATGCTCCCCTCCTGTGTACCTGCAACCTCTTTTGAACATAATGGGGCAACCATACAGGCATCTGACCTGGAACATTTTTATCAACACGATAGAGTCATCGGACTGGCGGAAGTGATGGATTTTCCTGCAGTTCGTGACAGAGATGGTGCCATGCTAGCCAAGCTTTCTCAGGCTACCCAACATAAAAAGCAGATAGATGGCCATGGAGCAGGATTAGGAGCAGAAGAGTTGAACATCTATGCATCTGCCAACATAAAAACAGACCATGAATGCGTTACCGCTCAAGAAGCAAAAGAAAGAATCAAACGGGGAATGTATGTGATGATGCGGGAAGGTTCTGTTGCAAAAGATGTCAAAGCCATCCTTCCTCTGGTAACCGAACGGAACGCACGCCGTTTTCTCTTCTGTACAGATGACAAACATCTCGATGACTTAGTGAATGAGGGAAGCATCGACCACAATATCCGAATTGCAATCGAAGAAGGGCTTAATCCTCTTCTTGCTATACAGATTGCTACGTTGAATGCAGCCGAATGCTTCTCGCTGACGGACAGAGGCGCAGTGGCGCCAGGATATCGTGCTGACTTTCTTTTCTTAGAAGAACTTGAGCGTTTCACCATCAAAGATGTCTTTAAAGAAGGTATTAAAGTAGATCGCAACACCTCCATGAGCCTACCTTTTCAAATACCTGATATGGTTCTCGAGTCTGTCAACATAGCACCATTAACTAAAAACGATCTCCAAATAAAAGTTGATCCAAAAAAAACCTTGCAACATTATCGAGATTATTCCAAACAGCCTCGTAACCAAACATAAATGTGAAATGGTATCCACAAAGGAAGGTCGATTTGTTTCTAATATGAAACAAGATCAATTGAAGCTGGCTGTCATGGAAAGACACCGTCAAACTGGTCATATCGGCCTTGGCATTGTAAAAGGGTTTCAAATAAGTGATGGTGCCATGGCATCAACCGTTGCTCATGACTCTCACAATATCGTGACGGTGGGGACGAATGATGAAGACATGTTACTTGCGGTCCGGACACTTGAACAGATGCAAGGCGGCCTAGTTGTGGTAAAAAACGGAAAAATTGCGGCCTCATTGGCACTACAGATTTCAGGCTTGATGGCTAGTATGCCTACCGAAAAAGTTCTTCAATCCCTACAAGAACTTCACCATGCACTAGATCTGATTGGAAGCCAGAATACCTTCAATCCCTTTGTGGCACTTTCTTTTTTGAGCCTACCCGTAATACCTGCTTTAAAACTGACAACTTCAGGCTTGTTTGATGTAAGCCGTTTTGAACATATTTCTATTCAATAGCCGTCCCCTATACGTTATACCATTCGTTTTTTTGGGGGTTAAATCAAATTTTCATTCTTCTACTTCTTATCTTTACGTTTAAAAGTTGTTGCAGAGGGTACTTAATTTACAACAATAACTTACACAAAACAGTTGAAAAGGAGTAGATGAATAATGGGACCTTTTACAAATATACTGATTGCCTATGACGGTTCTCAGAGCAGCTTAAAAGCTGTGATGATGGGCATTGACATGAAAAAGAAGCTGCAATCCAATATTACGATCCTACATGTATTGGAAGAAACATCTGTTAATGTTCCAATTCCTGCAACAAGACCGGATGCAATGCCAGCAGGGGGAATGGGAAATGTGGATGGATTGAACATTTACACACAAAATGTGAAAGAACGGGTACCATCAAAGCAGCATGTTGCTACAGCTGAACATAAAGGCACAGAACAAGCATTAAATGAAATCCATGCCCTTCTTTCCCAAGAAAGAGTGGAAGCCCCTGTAGAGGTAATGCAAGGCGACCCTGCAAAAACCATCTGCAATTTCGCAGATACTCAGGAAAGCGACTTGATTATTATTGGAAGCAGAGGCCTTGGCGGCTTGAAAAAGCTGATTTTGGGCAGTGTAAGTGATAAAGTTACGAACACCGCGAACTGTCCGGTACTAATTGCAAAATAACTGAAATTTAGATTGTAGCAGGGTCCATTAAGGACCCTGCTATTTTTAATTCACCAACCTCTGGGCATATGCATACCGTATAGAGAATTTACTAGAAGGGAGAAACCCTATGTATCCTTATCGTCAACTTAATTTCCCACCATTCGGACCGCCTCCCGGTGGTGGCGGCCAAGGTCCTGGCTTCGGACCACCTTCTGGAGGACCGCCTGGTTTCGGACCACCTGGGGGACCTGGCTTTGGACCACCTGGAGGAGGACCCGGAGGACCAGGTGGTGGACCTAGCAGTGGACCTCCATCAGGACCACCACCATCCAGCCCGCCGCCGCAAACTGCTGCAAGCTTAGGTGCACCAGGTGGACCAACTGCATTTGCGGTGGATCCAGGAGCATTTTTCGGCTGTTTGTATCGTTTTACTTGGGTCAGGTTAAACAACGGGGAACAGTTCTGGTTCTATCCTACATTTATCGGAAGAAGGTCTGTCGCAGGCTATAGATGGTTCTTCTTTACATGGGTGTACTTCGGAATTGATACTAACCGCATTCGCTCTTTCCAATGCATCTAAGTAATTGGGTTCAGAGCACAACAAAACACACCACATTTCTGCGGTGTGTTTTGTTATCCCTGTATCTTTTTCGCTTCAATATTTACCTCTTCATCATTTTCCTTCATCTTGTTGACCATATTATGAAAGGCGCTCCATTTTGAAAGCTTATCAATCGCTTCCTTTTCTGAATTAACACCAGTCACCTTGAAGGTATTTTCATTCACCGAAACCTCATAAGCAGGTTGAGCTGCTTTTTGCTCTTTTCTATTTTTCTCCCGCTCCATGTGCCGATTGATTCTCCGGACGCTCTTTGCATCTTTCTTCAGCCCAGAACCCTCTTCTGCATATTTGGCCTTTTCCATTAAATCCTGATTTTTCTTTTTTAATGTGTTTTCACCCAAAGTAGTAACCTCCTTATTGTTGCTGTTCTTTTGGTGTAGGTCGATGTGTATTGCTTTGAGCTCTCTGACGTGAGGCTACTAACCGATTGGTATGTCCAATGGCCCGGTGCTCAGATTGTGATTTGAATAGAGCCTGCCTCTTCTCCAACTTAGCTTTTAAACGTTTTTTCACATCAATTCCTCCCTCATCTCTTATGGTATAAATACCCCATTGTCGAGATATAAAACCCTAATAGATTTGATTTTCCCCACCACCTATCATATAATGTCATCATAACCTAACGAACGGTAGGTAGTTAAATCTAATAAGGGAATGATAATATGTCTACTTCCACATCAGAACGAATTAAGCATAGCGCCCTTCAGCTTTTTGCCCAAAAAGGGTATTACGGAACATCGCTGAATGAGGTGGCAACAATGGTCGGAATAAAAAAACCCTCATTGTATGCACATTTTAAAAACAAAGATGATTTGTATCTCTCTATCCTGAAGGAACTGATGGATACATTTATAGAACGGATAAACATCGACGCTTCTCTTCGGAATCAACATTCAACCAAAGAGCTATTAAACCGTTTCTTGAAAAACATGGTGGGCTTTTGGAAGGATGAAACACTGGGACTTTTGTATAAGAGGACACTCCTTTTTCCTGAGGAACATTTTCGCACTTATATACAGGAACAATTCATTGAAACAGAAGCTCATACGACGGATATCCTTAGAGATATTATTCAAAAGGGACAGCTAAAAGGGGAGCTTCCTACTCAGTCAATGGAGCCATTAATCGACTCTTTTTATTGCCTGATCGACGGCCTCTTTGTACAGCGGTTCTTTTATTCCTTACCTGAATATGACAAAAAGGTTGAACATGCCTTCGAGCACTTTTGGAAAGCAGCAGAGATTGGAGGAAATTAATCATGCAATGGGTGTATATTTTCATAGCAGGACTTTTAGAAATAGTTTGGGTTTTGGGATTAAGGTTTTCCGAGGGATTTACAGTTCTAGTCCCGAGCATTGTGACAGTTATCACTTTAACAATCAGCTTTTATTTGTTTTCGAAGTCTCTTAAATTTATCCCGATCGGAACAGCTTATGCCATTTTCACCGGTTTTGGAGCTGCCGGTACTGCTGTTGTCGGCATATTGTTCTTTGGAGAATCGTCCAGCTTTTCTAAGTTATTCTTCATTGGACTTATGCTGGTTGGAATTATAGGTTTAAAAATGACCACTCCTAATGAAGACAAAGAATATAAGGAGGGGATTTGAGATGGCATGGTTATTTCTTATGATAGCCGGTATTTGTGAAATTGGCGCAGTAGCTTCATTGAAAATGGCTGATGGATTCAAAAAACTCTATCCTTCCATCAGTTTCGCCGTCATAGGAATGTTGAGTTTTTATTTTCTTTCTCTTGCTTTGAAAGAAATTCCAATGGGCACAGCCTATGCGGTATGGACTGGCATCGGTTCGGCCGGCAGTGTACTCCTTGGGATGATTTTGTTTAAGGAATCCAAAGATCGAATTCGAATTGTTTTACTCTCCCTCATCATAATTGGTGTAGTCGGATTGAAAATTACGCAGTAACCTAACTGACAAGCTATTTTTTTAAACAAAAAGCCATCCCGGAAAGTTTAATCCAGGATGGCTTTTTCTTTATATTTTTTGTTCCTCTGGTATTTTGATTTCGCCTTCTTCGGATCTTGCCACGATAAAGGCACATGCTGCATCACCTGTAATGTTAACAGCTGTTCGCGTCATATCAAGTAAACGGTCAATCCCAAGAATGAGGGCAATTCCTTCAACCGGAAGACCAACCTGGCCAAGAACCATGGCAAGCAGGATAAATCCTACCCCCGGAACACCAGCTGTACCGATACTCGCTACAACCGCCAGGCCTACTACTGTCAGCAACTGAGTCAATGAAAGATCAATTCCATAGACCTGTGCAATAAAGACAGTGGCAACACCTTGCATGATTGCTGTACCATCCATGTTAATGGTGGCACCGAGCGGCTGTACGAAACTGCTGATCCGCTTAGGTACACCGAGGTTTTCCTGGGCCACATCCATGGACACAGGAAGGGTAGCATTACTGCTTGATGTACTGAATGCCACACTCATAGCCGGGATGAAGCGTTTAAAGAACGTGAACGGATTGATTTTCCCTAATAGGAATAGGGCACCTCCGTATGTGATAAAGAAATGCAGGAACAATGCGATTAGTACAACAACAAAATAGGCACCCATCGCTTTGATTGCATCAATTCCAAGTCCGCCAACCGCTGAAGCGATTAAACCGAATGCCCCATATGGAGCTGTTTTAATGACGATATGAACGAGGAGCATGACGATATCATTCGCCTGTTCGAGCAAGGTCTTGACCTTGCCCGCCTTTTCCCCTAGGGCATTTATCGCAAAACCAAGTAATACTGAAAAGGAGATAATTTGCAGCATTTCACCTTCTGCCATTGCCTTGATAGGGTTCGTTGGGATGATATTCAATAGGGTTTCCATAACTGGTGGAGCTTCTTCTGGTTTTTCTTCTTCAGACAGTTCATCCACCATCAAATTTTCAAAGTCACCTGCAAGTCCCGGTTGGATCACAGAAGCAAGGGAAAGTCCGATTGTTATGGCGATACAAGTGGTAATCATGAAGAACAATATCGTTTTTAGCCCGATTGTTCCAAGTTTCTTCGTATCACCTAGCCCCACAACACCAAGCGTAATGGAGATCAGTACGATAGGAACAACCAGCATGGTAATAAGGTTTAAAAAGATTTTCCCAAGTGGTTGAAAGAGATATGTATCAAATGGATCAAAGAGAGATGGTGCATACATATTTAATGCAAGCCCAACTAAAATACCTAATATGAGACCGATAATTATTTTTTTGGTTAATGTCATTTTCACATGAAATTCCTCCCTTTTGCAATACTAATATAATTTCTTTTTTCAGAATCCTTTGATATATTCTACAATTCGACAAAAGGCGACTTTTTTCATTCTACGTGGTATTTTTAAATCTGTAAAGTGATTTATGATAGACCACTGTCTTCCTGTCTGTTATAATACACAATAAAAAGTCCAAAAGTCGTATTGTTTTCCTTTCTTATTTTTGATATATTTAACAACGATTTTCTACTTTTATTTACCCATTATTTTAACTTTTATAGCATTTACAAATAGAAAATTTTTCATGCAATGATGGAGGGGTTCAAATGAAATTACTTTGGAGAGTTATTGTGGCAATATTTACACTTGTTGCGGCTAAAGTTGCCATTGATTCTTATCAAATTATTAAAGTGGCTGCAGGCGGGGAACATGTTAGAATAGATCCTTCTCTTTACTTTAACTTATCGTATGTCATTTTCGGTTGTGTCGCTTTAATGTTTTTCTCGGACATTTACAAAAAGTTCGTAGAAAAGAGAAACAACCAGTTCAAATTTTAATGGAAACATATCCATATTATGTATCCGGAATATGGACAAAAAAACAAAACCAGGACAATCGTCCCGGTTTTTTTATTATTAAAATATAACAATCAAGCCACTTCATTTCCCTTGGAAGCTTCAAGGATTTCAAACCATTGCTGTCTCGACAACTTGAGTTCCAAAGCGTCCGCCGCGGACTTTACTCGATCCAGTTTCCCTGATCCTACTATCGGTATAATGTTGGCAGGGTGCGTTAGTAACCAGGCATATAATACTTGATCAATAGACGCAGCCCCTGTTTCCTCTTTTATTTTCTCCAAACTATTTCGTACTCGCAAAGCCTTCTCATCAGTACTGGTGAAAATACTCCCTCCACCTAGCGGAGACCATGCCATTGGAGAGATACGATCGATTAGGCATTGTTCCATCGTTCCATTCTCAAAATGCTCCAAATATGTTGCGGAAATCTCGATTTGATTGGTCACCAACGGATCTTCCAAATAGGAATTAAGCATTTTGTATTGGGATGGAAGAAAGTTGGATACACCAAAACGCTTCACCTTCCCCTCCCTTTTCAAGCAAGTAAAAGCTTCTGCCACTTCACTTGGGTCCATCATGGGATCTGGTCTATGTAACAACAATACATCAATATAATCTGTCTTAAAGTTCATTAAAGATTGGTCTACAGACTGGATGATATGCTCCCTGCTTGTATCATAATGTTTGATGCTATGCGCTGGTCGTTTGGAAGAAATCAATTTAATTCCACATTTTGTAACCAACTCCATCTGGTCTCTTAAAGATGGCTTCAGTGCCAGTGCTTGACCAAACTGCTCTTCCACCGTGTAATTTCCATATATATCAGCATGATCAAAGGATGTAATACCCATATACAAACAGCTCTCGATGAAGTTCAATGTCTCCTCCTTGCTGTATCCCCAATCATTTAGCCGCCACATGCCGTGAACAATCCTAGAAAGTGACACATCTTCCGCTAACTGAATTCGCTCCATTTCAACACTCCTATCTTTTCATCATTTTAAGATTATACCCCTTTAAGGCTTTATTTGCCAAAATTACTGCTTTCTTTCTATTTAACAATTAAAATATATACTTCTTTTTCACTTTTCTTTAAAATAGATAGTATCTATTTTGCTTTTGAAGAAAGAAAGGGATCCTACAATGACAATGACGGCACAAACACTATTAGGAAATAAATTGATAGATTCACAGGATGAGGTAGCAGCAAACATACTATTGGAAATTCAGAATACCTATCCAGATAATCCGCAATACCAGGATGAAGAGACAGAAGAAAAGATAAAGGAAATCTTCCAGACCCTCATCCAATTTCTTGGAGAATATGTTTTGGATCCTGAAAAATCTGTATTGGACCGTGCGAAGGATTGGGGGGAATCGATAGGCTTCACGTCCGTACATGCTGGTGGCTCTTTAGAGGACACCCTTTCCAATATGACGTTATATAAAAGATGTCTGTGGACATTTATACAACGTGAAGGGACAGCAGAAGGATACCATATGGAACAGATCACGGAGATTTTCATCCGGATAGATGAGTTGTTCAACATTATTGTTTATGGATTCAGTCAGGCCTTTTCTATTGCAACCGAACAGAAAATTCTAGATTCCAGGGCTTCCATGATCAGACTATCCATTCCGATTGTCCCGCTTTTGCAAGGAATGGCAGTCCTCCCCCTTGTTGGGGAGATTGATGATGTACGTGCAGGGATCCTGATCGAAGAGACATTGGAAAAATGCAAAAACCTATCCATCTCCAAACTTGTCATCGATTTTTCCGGTGTCTACCAATTGGATGGTACTGTCCTGCACACGATGGACCTCCTCCTCCGCGCCTTAAAACTGATCGGCATTACACCCATCATAACAGGACTGCGCCCGGAACTAAGCCTGCAATTCATCCACTCAGGCCTTATACTTCGCGACATCCACATCAGCGGTTCGATTGAACAGGTATTACAAGAACAATAATAATTCCTGCCGGGGTCAGACCCCGGCAGGAATTTTTCACTTCATGTCGAACCCCCAAAAACCACATCAACATTCACAAGATATTTTGCCATTTAAATGTCTTGCCATTTGCGTATGTTTCCTTTATGATTATACTATCATTCGAGAATAACACTATATATTGTGTCGAAACAGTATAAAATAATCTACATACAGTATTTATCACTATATTGCGATAAAGGTGTCTTTTAATAGACTTAATAGGGAATCCGGTGAAAATCCGGAACTGTCCCCGCAACTGTAAGTGCAGACGATCTTGAATAACCACTGTATAAGCAGGCTTAACGGCTCTTATATGGGAAGGATCAAGATAGGAAGAAGCACGAGTCAGGAGACCTGCCTTTAGCGATTAGTTTCTATTTCTTCGGGAGTTGAGAAGATGAAACGATCCATAGAACCTTGTGGAAAGAGCAGGTATATCTGACTTCAACATTTTGTTGACAATGTTCCGGATACCGCCCCTCCTTTCTACTTTTCTATGATCGTTTGATCCACTCAGCTGCCTGAGTGGATTTTTTTATTTCCGGCCATTAAGCCTAAATAAAGAATTTGCCTTTACCTTACTTTCGAAATGGAGTGAAATAATATGACCATACATACTGAAACACAAAACAAAGGAAAACTTCCATACTCACAAACCTTTCAAGTATTACTTGAATCAACACTAAGAGAATTCCCTTCTCTTGAAGCAGATGTTTTTATACAAAAAGCCAAGAGGCTGTCCGAGAAGCTGTTGCCCCTAAACCAAGTACAAGAACTTTATAATCAACTCATCCTCGAAGCACTCTCTCATTTGACGGAAAAGGAGCCTGATTGGACATATGTAGCTTCAAGATTGCTTGTTCATAAGCTTCAACAGGAAATTTGCCATATTAGGAAGACTGTCATTCCTTATACTGACCTATACCAATTATTAGAGGCGCTAACCAATCAGGGGATCTATCATTCCGAGCTTTTAGAGTTGTATTCAAAAAAGGAAATACAAGAATTGGAGTCTGTCCTTCAACCTGAAAGAGACCATCTTTTCACCTACATCGGCTTGAAGACTCTCTCAGATCGATACTTAACGCGTGACCACAACAAACAGCTTTGGGAGCTTCCACAAGAACGGTTCATGATCATCGCCATGACACTTATGAGAAAGGAACAGCAAAACAGACTTCAGTATGTGAAAAAAGCATACTGGGCATTGAGCAATTTGTATATGACAGTTGCCACCCCTACCTTTGCCAATGCTGGTAAAACATATGGGCAGCTTTCAAGTTGTTTTATCGATACAGTAGATGATAGTTTACAAGGAATCTATGACAGCAATACGGATATTGCAAACCTCTCCAAATCCGGTGGAGGAATCGGGGTTTACCTTGGAAAAATTCGAAGCCGCGGCAGCGATATACGTGGTTTTAAAGGAGTATCGAGTGGCGTCATTCCATGGATGAAGCAGTTGAACAATACAGCTGTCAGTGTCGACCAGCTTGGCCAGCGGAAAGGTGCCATATCGGTCTACCTGGACGTATGGCATAAAGACATCTTTTCTTTTCTCGACAGCAAGCTGAATAACGGAGATGAACGGATGCGCACACACGACCTTTTCAATGGAGTCTGTATTCCCGACATCTTTATGGAGCAGGTTGAGAAACGAGGTGATTGGTACCTATTCGATCCCCATGAAGTCAGAAAGACGATGGGATACTCCCTGGAGGATTCGTTTGATGAGGTAAGGGGCTCCGGTAGCTTCCGGATAAGATATGAAGAATGCGTGAACCATCCTGATCTTGCAAAAGAAAAAGTGGCGGCCATCGACATCATGAAATCCATTATGAGGGGGCAGCTTGAAACGGGAAGCCCGTTTATGTTCTACCGTGACGAGGTCAACCGGATGAATCCAAACCAGCATAAAGGGATGATCTATTGTACCAATCTATGTACGGAAATCACCCAGAACCAAAGTGCCACGGTAACCAACACTCAGCTTGTGAAAGACGGAAGTATCATCACCGTCAAAACGCCAGGGGATTTTGTTGTTTGCAATCTCTCTTCCATTAACCTTGCAAGAGCTGTCCAAGCTGATGTGCTAGAGCAGCTTATTCCCATTCAGGTGCGTATGCTCGATAACGTAATTGATTTAAATGACATCCCTGTTCTCCAGGCAAAATTGACCAATGAGAAGTATCGTGCCGTTGGCTTGGGGACCTTTGGCTGGCATCATTTACTGGCTTTAAAAGGAATCAAATGGGAATCGGAAGAGGCGATAAAATACGCGGATGTTTTATATGAGAAAATCGCCTTCTACACGATTCAAGCAAGTGCGCTTCTTGCCGAAGAAAAAGGCGCTTATCCTGCATTTGAAGGATCTGATTGGCAAACTGGAGAATATTTTATAAAAAGAAACTATCATCCTTCAGCAAGATTGGACTGGCAAGGATTGCAAAACAAAGTGTCCACTACCGGGATCCGGAACGGTTACTTGATGGCAGTTGCACCAAATGCGACCACATCGATCATTGCCGGCAGCACTGCAAGCATCGATCCTATTTTCCTGAAAGTATATTCAGAAGAGAAAAAAGACTACAAGATACCTGTTACCGCACCTGACTTAAATGCCGAGACTACCTGGTTCTATAAATCAGCCTATCATATCGATCAGCATTGGAGCATCGCCCAGAACGCAGCAAGACAAAAGCATGTCGACCAGGCGATTTCCTTCAACTTATATGTCACGAACACTGTTAAAGCAAAGGCTTTATTGGATCTGCATGTGGATGCTTGGAAGCAAGGGCTAAAAACCACCTACTACGTTCGGTCCACATCAACGGATATAGAAGAATGCGATTCATGCGCAAGCTAATGGGGAGGAAGTAAAATGAGCAATCACCTGAAAACACGTTCCATCATGGACAGCCAAGCACCTAATCGATCGACCAAAATTATCAATGGGGAAAGCTCCAATGTGCTGAACTGGGATGACGTTGCCTTTTCATGGGCCTATCCCAAATACAAGAAAATGCTCGCCAATTTCTGGTCCCCCTTTGAAATCAATATGTCCCAGGATATCAAACAATTCCCGGGACTATCACAGAAGGAACAGGATGCTTTCCTCAAGATCATCGGCCTTCTTGCACTGTTGGACAGTATTCAGACCGATTATGCAGGAAAAGTGGCAGATTATTTGACTGACTCCAGTCTGAACGCATTGATGATCATGCTTGCCCAACAGGAGGTGGTACATAACCACTCCTACTCTTATGTGCTATCAAGCCTTGTGACCCGTACAAAACAGGAGGAAGTTTTCGAATACTGGCGTACGGAAACTACCTTGAGAAAGCGGAATGATTTCATTACGGATGGCTATAAAGCATTTGCAGAAAATCCCACAGTCGAAAACCTTTTACGTTCCATTATTTATGATGTGATTTTGGAAGGACTATTTTTCTATTCAGGATTCGCTTTCTTTTACCACATTGCCAGAAACCAGAAAATGGTTGCTTCTAGCACGATGATTAATTATATCAACCGGGATGAGCAGATTCATGTCGATCTGTTCGTCAAGATTTTTCAAGAGGTACTAAGGGAATATCCTGAACATGATACAGTGGAGCTCGCTCAGTTTGTGGAAGAGACGTTTAAGCAAGCAGCAGAACTGGAGATAGATTGGGCGAGACAAATAATCGGAAATCGTTTTACAGGTATCGAATTGGAGGATGTGGAAGCCTATATCAAATTCTACGCCAATGTCCGCTCCAATCAGCTTGGATTCAGCCGTCCTTTTGAAGGGTACCGAACCAATCCTTTAAAATGGATAAAGGCCTATGAGGATGTGGACCTTGGCAAGTCCGACTTTTTTGAGCAAAAATCGAGGCAATACACGAAAGTGAACGTCGTGGATAATGGTTTTGATGATTTGTAACAAACCTTCTCGCCGTGGACCAATACAGTCCACGGCCACTTTTACCAGATAGGGTAGACAAAAAAAGAAAAAGCGATATAGAAGAACCCCATGAGCATATAGCCCAAATAGCTTTGTTTTTCCAAAATCAGTCTTTCGAACCCCCTGATTAGAAAAGCACCTGCAAACAGCCAAAACATCCACCCCAAATGTGTTGGACTATCAAGATACGCTCCCATCCCCCCAAGAACGAGACCGCTGACAACCAGCAGCAGTTGAAGAATAACAATAGGTTTTTTTCTTGTTTTTATATCTTTGAACACAGAATACTCCCCCTTTGTCCTCCCTTCATAATAACAGAATGTTTCGTCAAAATAAAAATCGAATTAAAATAATCCCAAATATTGAAGGCTTAGTACCACAATTCCCAGTACCCACACATACACCGCAAAAGTACGGAGAGAATGCTTCTTCAAATAATTGATCATCCATTTTACGGCAATGTAACCAAAGAAACATGAAGCAAGGATCCCAATCATCAACGAAGTCAGTGATATATCCTCCCTGCCTACCTGTGCGACCTCTACCGTCTGAAGAAATACCGCTCCTGCAATGGCAGGTGTGGAAAGTAAGAAGGAAAAGTAAGCAGCCGTTTCTCTATCTAGCTTTCGGAACAGGCCTGCTACAATGGTCAGTCCTGAGCGGGAAATGGCGGGGAAAATGGCAGCTGCTTGAAAAGAGCCAATAAACAAAGCATCCTTCCATGTGATATCATCCATTTTCTTTGCACCTTTTTTGATGGAATCCGCAAACCACAGAAAGGCCCCCGTAATCAGAAATTCCCACCCGATTGTCACGCCTGTTTTAGAGATATCCTCAAAATAATCTTTGAAAGCTAGCCCTATAACAACTGCTGGTATTGTCCCTATAATCAAAAGGAAGGACAACTTATGAAAAGGGTTGCGAATGATTTTGATAAACTCTTCCCGATAAAAATAAAGGACAGCAATCAGTGTCCCAAAATGCAGCATCGTATCCAGCAACAACCCTGCTTCCTGCAGTCCGAACAGATTCCGTCCCAAATACAAGTGCCCTGTACTTGAAATCGGAAGAAATTCCGTTAGTCCTTGAATAATTCCTAAAATAAGCGCTTCGATTTTGGACATACTCTTCCCCCCCTATTCCGTTCGTTTCCTATCAAATACAAAATAAGTGATGGCCCCTAAAATGATCAAAATCATCAAAGGGATAATGAGCGGCTGGGCGGCGTGCTTGATCTCGCGCCAGTTTTCACCCAATTGAAGACCTATATACAGGAACAGTACCGTCCAAGGTATGACCGCTGCCACCGTATATAGAAGAAAAGGCAAGAACTTCATTTTTGCAATGCCAGCCGGTATAGATATGGCATGCCTGACCACCGGAATAAAACGGGCTGTAAAGATCACAATCGGCCCATAGTTCTCAAACCACTTTTCAGAAATATCCAAGTGCTTCGGCTTAATCAATATGTACTTTCCATACTTTTCAAGAAAAGGCCGACCTCCAATGCTCCCCGCCCAGTACAAAAAAAGCTGCGCAAGAGTTCCCCCTGTTACGCCTGCCAAAAGAGCTCCTGTAAAGCCTATCTCTCCAATGGAAATCAAATAGCCTCCATAGCCCAATACAATTTCGCTAGGAATGACTTCCACCATCAAGCCCAGAGCGATTCCCCAAACCCCCATTGTCGTGAAAAATTCAAAAATAGATAAAAAAAAGTGCTCCATATCCTCGCCTCATTTGTAAGAGAGTTGTCCCTAACAATGTATGAAGGCAAGTCCATGAAAAGCACCAAAAAACGAATGTAGTTTTATTCTGTTGTAAATAAAATTAGGAATAAGAAAAGGAATTCCCAAAAATATGTCGAATAATTACTATTGGAGGTGCTGTAGCATGAAGAAACTTTTTCTTCTATCCCTATTCCTCCTTTTTCTAACAGCCTGTGGTATGCCAACATACATCCCAGATCGTTTTTCTTACATCGAAATTGTCGACCAGAAAGAAGAGGCATCATTGTCTGAAATTGAAGATCTCGACCTTATTCTGAAGGACAGTGAAGTGGTAGTCGGATTGGATGAGGCAATGGAGAATTACCCCAAGTATAATATCGAACAAACTCCTGCTTATATAATATTTGAATATACAGGGTATCTTACCGACGACATGATTCTATTCACCTACGATAAGGAAGAGGCTGTATCGTTATTGAAAGATAAGATTCAAGACGAGAAAGAAAAAGCGGAATAAACAAAAAGTCGAGTCGAGGACGTAATTTGAGAATAGTCCCTGGTTCGGCTTTGCTAATGCACAATTTTGTAAACGCTTACTTTTAGGAATAAAGGAATTTCCTTTCTCATATCATAAAAAAATTGTTCATTGGAGGGCATATATGGGGAAACTATGTCTACAAACTTCTTGCGTCGGTTATGATTTGATTCTGATTACTTTAGGCTGCTTGATTGTTATATATATCGGTTACCGGTTTCTTGGTCATGAAGACTGAATCCCCTCATTATTTCACCTCTTTTGCTCCATACTAATATAGAGGTGATAAAAATGAGAAAAATCTTCTTTTTACTACTGCTTACCTGGGGCGCTTTGACTTTCACCGTATCGGCACAGTCCCTTCAAATAGAAGTGTTTGATGTAACACAGAGTAAGGTTATTAAGTCGATTCCTTTGGATGAAAAAAGCCGGTCAGAGGCCCTGAAACTTGTAAAAAGTGCGGACGCCCTCTATCCAAAGCTTAACCCTACACCCAAGACCGGCTTTATGGTAAAGGTACCTTTTGAACCAGCAGAAGAAGTAGATACCAACGTCTTGAAACAATCCGTTAAACAGGTAATTTTTATCTTCCCTGAGGGTGAAAAGCCGTATTTGCTTATTTTCAATGAAAAAGAACAGCCAATGTTCTATTATTTCAGTGAAGATTTCGCACCCTTTTTAGACATACTCGGAATGAATAATTAAGAAAATGGAATAATGGGTACACTATCTTCAACTTGAACCTTACTGGGAGGGGTTTTATTTGAGAAATGTACTCATTATTCTTTTTATTAGTATCTTGATTTCAGCCATTCCTATTGGGTGTGGTACTGCAATTGAAAGTGTTCCGGGTAAAGCAGAAGAACCACCTCCACTGCTACCATCATCCGGGGACTATACCTTTCAAAGATATATTGAAGATAAAGAGCATACAGAATACAGAGTGCTCTACAGTAAAGTACCTGACAGCAACATTGTCCAGGTGAAAACGGTTGTGCATCTAGGTTCGGAAGATTCTTCAACAGATACTTCGGAAACGATTAATTTTTATGAAGAAAAGAAAGATGGAATTTATGGGTATATCGTTTTATCAGAAGATTTTCCATCAGAATGGGGTGCTGATGATATAAAAAAATTCCCCAAAACGAAGATTATCGCCTACCCGTTAGAAAAAAGTAAGCGATGGACAGAAACAATAGAGGATTTCGACCTGGATATTGCCTACCATATCAGAGAAACAGAGGTTGAAATCGAAACACCTGCCGATACTTTCAAGGATTGTATCATTATTGATTTTGAAGAAAAAGATCAAGATGGCAATACATTGCGGAAAGGAAGTTCGGTTTTCGCACCACAGGTAGGATGGATCAGGCATGAGATTAAAGAGGAAGTATTAAAAGACATTCACAAGTTAATAAAGATTAATGAAAGATAATTTGACTTATCTTTCATTTTTTTGGTTACCATTTGATGAATATTCCTCCTACTGAAGAACCTTTATAACGTTCTAATCGTCTTATTAATTGAATCCTTCGTTTTACGAAGATTTTACATAACTGTAATGAAGAGATAATCATATTTATAGTATAATTACACACATATCATTCCCTAATCATGGGTATATAGATACCGAAAGCCATTTATTATGTTATACTTCTATAATTAAGGAGGAGATGTACCATTGAGTTTGAGTAAGATTATTTTCGTTATTAGCATTATGGCTAGCTTTCTTATGCTTGTTGCATCAGTTATAGCATTTGTGATCCATGATATCGGATATTTCTGGATGATGTTCGCTCTAATGGTGATTAGTATCCTTCAGAATATATCAGTATACAAACACATCTCCACAAGTGAAACCCCTGTGAAAAGTTAGACCGCTATGCAACATTCCAGCGAATGCTAGCTTTTCATCTCTGTTCGTATATAGTTCCCTTCTTTATCATAAAAGTGAAATTTTTTTACGAGGTTATCGTCTGATTCCAGAATCTCCGGGAGCGAAATATGAATCAAGAACTGGTCGGCGACCACCATGCTTGAAAACTTATAAATCACTTTTTCTTTCCGCTCAACCTCCAGCACTACTTTTTGGACCTTATCAGATGGTGGCACCAATCCATGAAAATATGTATGTTCAACAGGATGTGCACTCACCTTTTTCTCTTCGTAACAAAAGCTTTTTTCTCCATTCATAGAGTAGAAGTTCGGCTCTTCCACTCCTGTAATCATAAACCCATCATCGTTTTGTTGATAGCCACCCAAAACCGTTTTTAACACTGCATTTTTCTCGGAATAAATCAAAAAGGATTGATTGCTTTCGTCTACAAACATCAATTCCATCCCTTCTAACTCACTTGCGCTACCCACGATCGCTCCTTTTAAGTTTCGGTACATGTAATTTGGGTCTGCATTGATTTTCACGGCATCTTCCAGTTTACTTATGTGGGTGAAATATTTTTGTGGCGGGATCGCTATTTTCACTCTAACACCTTGGTTGACAATGTCCGTTTCAATTGTCTTTACAGATGTTTGCAGGTTTTCCCCTATGAAAAGGGTTATGGCCCCTTCCTTTGTAGGGATAACTTCCGAATAGTAGGTGTTGTCGAGGAGAAATTTTTCTAGTTTCAATTTTCCATATAATCCTTTTATAAAAATGGCAGCTCCTAATTTATCTTGATCATATTCAAATGTGGCAACCACTCTGTTCGTATCTTCTATTTGAAATGCCTCTAAAAGCAATGGCTCCTCTTGTTTTGATCCCAAGTGCTCATGGATGAATCCTGTAATGGCTCTTTCGGAGTTTTTTAAGGTGTAATGTGTATATTCATAGATGGAATAACTTCCAAGTGCTAGTAGACTTGTTAATGACATGATTATAAATAACCTTTTCAACGTCGTTACCCCCTGTTTCATTACTACCTCTTAGGAAAATAAAACTAAAATAGTTCCATAGCCCTACCTATAATCTTAAGACAAATATTACTTGGAGGCTATTGGGAAAGTGAAATTGGAATATCAGTAGTTATTCAATGTTTTAGTTGAACACTTTCCTAAAACAAAGTATATTTGAAATTTCTACCTCCATTAAAAAAATAATACATTTCCGAACTTCATAATTTATCCACATACTTTTATTCGTGTTTTTAGAGGAAACCCCTTTTCAAATTCCCCTTTTTCCTATATAATCACTTCATAATCCAAACAATTCAACATAAGCATAACTCGTATAATAGTAGGAATATGGCCTACGAGTCTCTACCAAGCTACCGTAAATGGCTTGACTACGAGTGATACTTTAATTTCCCCTATCTTAGGCTTGTCCTGAGTAGGTTTCTGCATTCCCGGAAGTTAGAGATGGTCACTTGTAGTTTCAGTGCCATTTCGACTTTCGGGATTTTTTATGTTCAAAAGGAGGACATCACCATGAAACTATTAGAACAAACCATTCTTGATAAAGGTACTGTTTTACCAAACGGCGTTTTAAAGGTTAACACATTTTTGAATCACCAGGTGGATACCGGATTGATGATTGAAGTCGGCAAGGAATTTGCAAAGCGCTTTGCAGACTCCAACATTAATAAAGTGATTACCATTGAATCCTCAGGAATTGCTCCCAGCTTTTTTGCTGCCCATACTCTTGGTGTTCCCCTGATTTTTGCAAGAAAGAAAAAATCACTGACACTTAAGGACAATGTTTATACAAGCAAAGTGTTCTCTTTTACAAAACAAGAGTCAAGTGAGATAACGGTGGCAAAAGAATTCTTGGAGGAGAATGACAGAGTTCTGATTATTGATGATTTCCTGGCAAATGGTCAAGCTGCCCAAGGATTGATAGATGTGGTGAAGCAGGCCGGTGCTACAGTTAGCGGAATAGGGATCGTCATCGAAAAAACCTTCCAGCCTGGACGACAAATACTAGAGGATAAAGGATATCGAGTGGAGTCACTCGCAAGAATACAATCTCTTCAAGACGAACAAGTAACCTTCGTGGAAGAGCCTATCACTGTTACAAACTAAGACAAATGGAGGTCATCTAATGAAAACAACGACTGTTAACTATCCTTGGTATAAAAAAGAAGATACTGATGCCTTCTTCGCACTCTTCCAAAATAACTTGGCTAACTTTGTTATCATTGCTGTGACAATGCTTGGCATGGGCTTTCCGGCAAGCATCGTATTCGGCAAAGTCATCCCTGGTGCTGCTGTTGCCGTAATGGTAGGTAACCTTTATTACGCGTTTATGGCAAAGCGTTTGGCAATAAAAGAAGGACGGACAGATGTCACTGCCCTCTCCTATGGGATCAGCACTCCTGTCATGTTTGTTTTCCTATTTGGTGTTTTGGCGCCTGCAAATGCATTGACCGGTGATCCGGAACTTGCATGGAAGATTGCAGTTGCTGCTGCATTTTTGAGTGGATTGATTGAGACATTGGTAAGTTTCACTGGCAACTGGGTTCGAAACCAACTGCCGCGAGCCGCCATGCTTGGCGCACTTGCCGGGGTTGCCCTTACCTTTATTGCTGGAGAAATGCTATTTAATACTTTTTCCATCCCGGTTGTAGGGTTAGTTGCACTTGTAATCATCATTGTCGGTGTTGTCGGGAAGATGTCGATGCCATTTAAAATTCCCGCTTCCTTGTTTGCTGTCATTATTGGGACAGTTCTGGCATTCTCGTTAGGCTATCAATCACCATCACAAATTTCTGACGGACTTGCCAATATTGGATTTTATCCTATTCTACCTACACTGGCGGCTTTTGAAGGAATGACTTACCTGTTCGGAACTCTTATTGGACTATTGGCTATCATCCTACCTATCACTCTTTATAACGCGATTGAAACAATGAACAATGTGGATGCCATGTCTGCAGCAGGGGATTCGTATGATGTTCGTGAATGTCAGGCAGTAGATGGAGTAGGCACGATGCTTGGAGCTGTTTTTGGCGGTCTCTTCCCTACTACCGTTTATATTGCGACAGTCGGTTCGAAATGGATGGGTGCCGGCAGAGGATACAGCATCCTAAACGCCATCGTTTTTGGAATCGCAGCCATGACAGGTGTGATCGCAGCTCTCGCTGCCATCATTCCGCTTGCCGCAGTAGCTCCAATCTTGGTATTTGTCGGAATTTCCATGGTGGCAACCGCATTCCAATCTAATGACAAAAAGTATTTTCCTGCCGTTGCAATTGCCATGCTTCCTTACTTTGCAAACTATGTAATGACCCGCTTCAACAATAGTGCAGGAGAAGTGGTTTCCGGCATTTCTGAGGGAATTGTCCCTCTTGGTCAAGGTGCCATGTTTACAGCCATCGTGCTTGGTGCTATCACTGTTTATATTATTGATCAAGACTACCGCCGAGCATCTTACTTCGCTTTGATTGGGGCATTCCTATCGTTCGTCGGATTCATGCATGCACCAAGGCTAGCTGTGAATGCCGCTCCAGATTTCGCGTTAGGCTATGTGCTAGTGGCTGTATTCTTGGTTTACTGTTCGTACCAACGTGCATCAAATATGGTCAAGCATACTGAACAAAAAGTTTCTGTGAAACAGCGGGTTGCTTCATAGGATAAATATTTCAAGCCGAGAGTTCCCCTCTCGGCTTTTTTTTTGGCTGTTTTCGTAAACTTTGTTGCTTTTTCGTTTTAACAAACTAACCGCTATATACCTTACTGTCGTGCTCTTTTCCCTGTTTTACTGTATATTCTACTTGCTTATTTTAGAGTTTGTAAGAGGACAAAAAGTCCAAATGCCGACTTTTTGCTAGTGATTAGCAACAATCTTTTAGAAAAGAGCCTTTTGTTTCCACTTTAATGATTTTTATATCCCTTTATCATAGAAATTTTCCGCTAACAGGGCATTTGCCCACGAATTTTGGACGAATGCACATACAATACAAAGTAGGCAGAGTTAGGAGGAGAACGAATGTATTCACAAAATCATATGTACGGCATATCTCAACTTGGACAGCGCTCCATTGGACCAGGGTATGGAAGGAGGCCAGGATATGGTGGTATCGGCTTTGGTGGCTTTGGATTTCCTTTGCTAGGAGGGATTGCCGGGGGACTGCTGGGCAGCGCCATTTTCAATAACTTCGGATACGGTGGAGGTTTTGGTGGTGGTCCGGGATACGGTGGCTATCCTGGGGTTGGCTTTGGTGGACCTGGATTCGGCGGTCCTGGATTTGGCGGTGGTCCTGGGTTCGGCGGTGGTCCCGGATTTGGCGGTGGTCCTGGGTTCGGCGGTGGTCCTGGATTTGGCGGTGGTCCCGGATTTGGCGGTGGTCCCGGATTTGGCGGTGGTCCTGGGTTCGGCGGTGATCCTGGATTTGGCGGTGGTCCCGGATTTGGTGGCGGTCCCGGATTTGGTGGCGGTCAACAAACATTCGGCGGGAGCCAAGGTTTCACGGGCAGCCAAGGAAATCAAGGCGGATTTCAATAAATCAATAAATAGCCCTCATCCTAGATCTGTGAGGGCCTTTCTTAACTATCTTCAACGACAGGACTGATCAGTATGGAAAAGGAGAAGCAAGAATTAGAACAGCGCCTCCAAGAAAATATAGCATTCGCTGTATGGTTACAGGTAATAGGTCAATTACTGGAGGCAGTAAATCTCACCAAGCTATATAACATAACAGATGGACAATCTGATGTAGAGAAAGGGATTCTGACAGGTGTTTGGGTACAGGCAATCGGAGATATTGTCGGAGCTATCGGCACTACTGCCGAGGTTTTGTCCGATGATCCACAAACGGAGTTAAGGGCTCAGGTTGTGGCTACTCAAGGGCTATGGATTCAGACATTTGGTTCAGGTATTGAAGCAACAAGTGCTACAGAGGCAATTAAAAGGGAACTGCAAACTACGCCTCCGCTTCCGACCATTTTTATTCCTGGTTCTTAACTGGAAAGTGCATCAATTTCTTGTAAATAGAAAAACTAATGGTATCTTTTATAACGAGAGCAGGCCATTCTATGTCGATTCAGCAACAATACATTGAAATTTATTCTAAAAATCAATCGTCCGTCCAATCCCATATGAATTTCTGGCTTGAGCATGTGGTATTCTCTTGGCAGTGGTGGATAATGGTCAGTACACTTATACTCTTATGGACACTGTTTTGGAAACTTAAAAAAACAGAGGTGCTCCCCAGAATCACCATCTTCGGGCTATTATGGATAATTGTCGCCTCCAATCTGGACGGATTGGGTTATGAACTGGGGCTTTGGGGTTACACTTACAATCTTAGTCCATTCCTACCTAAATCATATGTATTTGATTATTGCCTCATCCCTATTACATACATGCTGCTCTATCAATACTTCCCTAGAGGAAAGAGTTTCTTTTATTCAAATGTTGTTTTGGCGCTTGGAGCCTCTTTGATTGCTGAGCCTGTGGCAGAAAAGCTCGACCTTTACATCCCGTTCCATTGGAGCGTATTCATATCCATTCCCTTATATATAATGATTTCCTACCTTCTCAAATTCATCACTGAACGGATATGTCGTTCCATTAGTCATGAAAAATAGGATAACCAAAGTGGTTATCCTATTTTTCACACCGTTTCTTTTATCTCCTCTTTATTCGAATCTTCTTCCTCATTGTCCGGCTCTTTTTCATTAATGACAGGATCTGGTACTTTCTTCTTTTTTAAGAATTCTTCTAATTCTAGTTTACTCTTTCTGGCAGTCAGAATGTATAAGAAATCCTTGTCCCTTATTACTGTATCACCTGATGGCGTTACAAGTATTCCAGCCCTAATGATCGCATTGATTAGTGTTTTATCCGGGAATTCCAACTCAGCTAGTGTTTTTCCGACCATATCCAAATCCTTTTCCACCTGGAACTCGATAATTTCCGCATTTGCTTTTCCGATGGATACAAGCTCCAATGAATGAATTGGTGCTATTTTCTTTGGACCCGTAAGATTTAGTTTTCTTGCAAGCATCGTAATGGTCGATCCTTGGACTAAAGTGGAGGTCAACACGACGAAGAATACGACATTAAAGAACAGTTGAGCATTTGGTATGCCTGCAATCATCGGGAATGTAGCGAGAACGATTGGTACCGCTCCGCGAAGACCTGCCCATGATAAAAATACCTTCTCTTTGATGCTGAAATCCATGCCTATCGTAGAAAGGAATACCGCAACAGGTCTTGCAACAACAATCAAGATCACTGAGAGCAACAAGCCTTTGAGCATAATATCCCACTGGAATAATTGGCCTGGGAAAACCAATAATCCTAGAATAATAAACATCAGAATTTGCATCATCCATGCAAACCCTTCATTGAAACGGAAGATAGATTGACGATAGGTAAGTTCATTGTTACCAATTATTAAAGCTGCCACATATACCGCCAATAGTCCGCTTGCCCCCATCAATGCAGCGATACTGTAAGTTAAAAGCGCGAATGCCATGGCAAAGACAGGGTACAGGCCAGAGGAATCAAGATTTATCTTGTTGATGGAAAGAGAAGCGAGCTTACCAAGTCCCAACCCCAAGAGTAAACCAATTCCCATCTGCCAGAAGAAGCTTCCAATAAATCCTATGTAACTAGGATTGGAGGCTGTAATCAGCTCAATGAAGGACAAAGTCAAAAATACGGCCATCGGATCATTCGTACCGGATTCCGCCTCAAGGGTTGCCCCCATCCGAGCTTTAATGTTTTGCCCTTTGAGCACGGCAAAAACTGCAGCTGCATCGGTGGAACCGACAATGGCACCGAAAAGAAAGGCTTCCAACCAAGTAACACCTAGAATTAGTTTAGCTGCCACCGCTACCAACGCAGAAGTTAGGATAACTCCAATCGTTGCCAATGATAGAGAAGGTTTGACAACCTTTCGAACAGTCGTCCATTTGGTTTGAAGACCACCTTCAAACAAAATGATGACTAGAGCGAAGATACCGATCAATTGGGCATATTTCACATTATCAAAATAGATGAATCCTAAACCGTCACTGCCTGCCATCATGCCGACAATGATGAACAGAACAAGTGCAGGTACACCTAGTCTTGAGGAAAACTTAGTGGTAATGACTCCAACAATTAATAGAAATGCGGTTAATAAAATAAAATAATCTACATTAAATGCGCCTTGAAGCATTTTATCCCCCCTTATAAATTGACATCGATTTTAACTTTTATATTTTCTTGTTTATTGATTCCCAAATAGCGGAGTGTTTCTGAAGGTGTGGCGTGATGAAAGTGTTTTTGGAGTAAAGAGACAGCTACACCACTTCTGTATGCATGGTAGCCGAAGGTTTTGCGCAAGGTGTGAGTTCCTACTTTCCCGGGCACTCCAACATCTTTTGCAGCTTTATTGATAATGCGGTATGCCTGCTGTCGCGTGATCGGAGAAGCGCATTTTTGTGATTTAAATAAGTAGTCTGTTGCGTTAAGCTTCCTTTTATGAAGGTATTCTGTAATAGCCAGCTTGACATGTTTGTTCATGTAGATACAAGGCTCATTATCTTGAAAATAAAAATCTTTAACCTTCCCATCTTCTGTTACATCCTCCACTTTAACATGGAGAAGCTCACTGAGCCGTAGACCCATATTAATTCCCATAACAAAAAACAAGTAATCTCTTAAGGAGTAGTTTTTTAAGTATTCTTTTATTAGCTGGATATATTTTCGATCTTTTAATGCTTCTACATATTCCACTAGAACACCTCCTTAATGTTACTTAACTTAATTATAACATATATATATGTAACATTTTAATGATATGCACCACAAAAAGAAATTCATACAAAAAACACCGCTCGAAAGCGGTGCTTTATTTGCACTATAAGAAAAGAACCACAAGCGTACCTACGATAAAACAATAGATGGAGAAATAAATCAAATTCCCTTTCGCCATAATCCCCATAAACCATTTTAATGAAAAATAAGACGCAATCAATGACGCGATAAATGCCAATGAATATGGCAGAATGATTTCATTTAAGTTATCCATTCCAAGTATATCCTTTATCGCCAACAGGATACTTCCGACACTTACCGGGATGAATAGAAGGAATGAAAACCTTAAAGCAGTTTCTTGTTTCATCCCCCGTGCCATTGCCGCCACAATCGTTGCACCTGATCTACTAACCCCAGGAATCAATGCTACCGCTTGGGCAAGACCGACAATAATTGCATCGAGTGTGGATAGCTCTGCATCATTTTTTCTCCCTCTAAGATTACGAATCAACCAAAGGGCAATACCTGTAGCAATTAGTGTTATACCAATTACTTTAATATTCTCCAATGCTCCTGCAATCACATCGCCATACACCACTCCAATGATACCCGCCGGAATGGTCCCTATAATCAGATACACAACAAACATGAAGTCCGCTTTATCTTCCTTGTCTTTTTTGGCAACGAAACGCAGCGCCCCGAAGAAGAGCCTTGAAATGGATTCACGATAAATAATCAGGATGGCTATCAGAGATGCTGCGTTTACCACAATTTCAAATGTGAGACCTTCTAGCCTCATTCCCAGAAGCTCTTGCAAAATCATGACATGACCGCTTGAAGAGACTGGAATCGGTTCTGTAATACCTTGAAAAATTCCAAGGAAAATGTACTTTAATAAATTTAAGATATCTTCCATACAAGTTAAACCTCAATTTCTAATAATAATAAATACCAAGTATACCACATATGCTACTGCTAAAAAGCTGCCTTCTATTTTACCTATGCGATAGTTCGTCCGTGAGAATACAAGCAGGATGACAGTCAAGATCAGCATCAGGCCGATATCCACAAAGACTTTGCTGTTTACTGGCAACGGGGTAATTAAAGAAGATGTTCCCAGCACAAAGAATATGTTGAATATGTTACTCCCGACGATATTTCCAAGTGCAATCTCACTCTGCTTCTTGATGGCCGCCATGATGGAAGTTACAAGCTCCGGTAAAGAGGTACCAATCGCGACGATGGTCAAACCGACTAGCGTTTCGCTCATGCCAAGGGATACGGCGATATCCGTACTGTTCCTGACAACAAGTTCTCCGCCAAATATGATGGCGGCAAGACCGACAACTGTGCGAATACTGTTCTTTCCCCAAGCCGCTTTCTCAGAAGATTCTACCGCTTCCATCTTGTCACGGCTATTTCTCGCAACCTCAAAAATATAATACATGAAGATACTAAAAATCAACAGAAATATTAATCCATCACTTCTCGTAATAAGGTTTTCGGTAAATCCTTGCAGGACCACATCACTGATCAGAACAAGTAGGACCGTACTACCTAGCAGGGTGAAAGGAATTTCCTTTCTAATCGTTTCGCTTTCCACTTTAAGTGGATTTAATAATGCCGTTAGTCCCACTACCAGGGTGATGTTGAATATATTACTCCCTATGACATTCCCTAACGAAACCTCTGCACTTCCATCAAGTGCCGCCAATATACTTACCGTCGCTTCGGGTGAACTTGTTCCAAATGCAACAATGGTCAAACCGATTAATAACGGTGAGATGCGGAGAATTTTCGCTATTTGAGAGGCACCTTCCACAAACCAATCCGCCCCTTTAATCAACAAAGCGAATCCGACAACCAATAGTAAATACGCCATGATTTTATATTCCCTTCCTGGAAAATAAAAGCTAATTCCTTATTCCGCGTTACCAGACAGCTTCTCTAATTGATGATACCAATCTTTTGTTTGTTCTGCACTTTTGGAGTTAATGAAAATTTTATCACTATCTGTTTCGATATATAAATAGGGAGAATTACCTTTATAGATGAACAGCAGACTGCTTCCAAAATCTTTGACTTTAAAATGCCCTTTGGAGATGGATTGCATACCGTATCCGTTTGTTCTAAGCGTCACTTCCGGCATCTCATCCAACAGTTCCATATGAATGATCTCTTCGTAGGACCACTCATCTCCATACACCCCTGTTACCTCAAACGAGTCCTCCTTTAGTAACATTTCTGGATCCTGAAACCCTAAATAGAAAATGACCGCTAAGAAGCCCAAAGTAATGAATGCGATGGAACTACTAATGATATAGCTTTTCTTTCGTTTTTTTGGTATTTCATATTTGGAAAGGTAAATGAAGCCTCCCAGTAATAGAACAACCATTACTGCTATCTGCACTTCTAAGGCATATGGGAATGATGTAAACAGTAAAGGTAGCAAAAAGAGCAAAACCATCCCAGTTGCAAGAAGTAGTTTTCCTGTTTTTTGCGGATAACCATTGCGGATGAGCTCCTCTTTCTCTTCTTGCGGACGTGATTTGAAGCTGGAAATTAATCCGTAAGCTTCTTTTTTAACTATGGCCCACCCTATCAATAGAAAAACGAGCACCACTGCTAGCTGGATGAAAAAAAACAACCACATGTTCCTTCCTCCCCTTTCTACTTTCTTTTCTACTCATACGTATTTCGGAGTCTATAAGTTTCAAATCATAAATATCTTATTAATAGCTCTATTAATGGAGGTGATTGGTGAATACATGAGTTTACTTATAGTCTTAATTCCTATTTTTATATTACTTCTTACGTTTTTACTGGTCGTGTTTCTGATCAGTAGGGGATCGAACACATTTGATGAGAAAAGGAGTGCCGGTATGATAAGAGTAGTTTATTATTATGTGATATTGTTTATGACATTGATGATGACCATTGGGGGAAGCGTGGCAGCTTTCATGGCCATTGCCGATATTGTTTCCCCATCCAGTTACTATCAGACCTATGTTGATTATAAAGAAATGAAAATAGCGAACAAGACTAAGTATGATGAGTCCGGCAAGCCCATCTCCGTCCCTGAATTGGATGAAGCTGAGCTTCTTGCCGAATACAATACCGTTGTGGCCCAAGAAAAAGAACGTAACAGAGAGATGGCTTGGAACAGCTTGATTAAGAGTTTTGGTTGGATTATCATTCCGCTTCCAGTATTTATTTTTTACCAGAGAAAGGTTAGGCGGAATGAGTAGGTAGAATCTAGTTATGCACCGCTGTTCCTTTCCGCAAATGGCTGCGCTTTCCGCGGGGCGACCTTGAGCCTCCTCGGCAAGCCTGCGGGGTCTCAAGATTGTCGCTACTCCCCCGCTGGAGTCTTCGCCATTTGCTCCAATCCACAGCTGAAAATTTCGAAATAGAAAACTTAATGCTTTTTTCAGATAGCTTAATTTAAAAAAGGGCCATCTAGCATTGCTGCAAATAGCAACTGCGAGGTGGCCCTTCTTTTTAATCATTGTGGTCATAAAGTATTAGCTTTTCTTTCCGCTGCACTCATTTGTTACTATCGATCTTGGCCAATTTCTTTTTCTCCTGCCTGCTCGTCAACAAGCTGTAGATAACAGGGATAACAACCAAGGTCAGAACAGTGGAACTCATTAATCCACCAATAACAGCGATAGCCATTGGAGCCTGCAACTCGGTTCCTTCTCCCAAACCGATTGCCAATGGTAATAAACCTAGCATCGTTGTCAGTGCTGTCATGATTATCGGTCGTAGACGTGTTGCCCCTGCCTGAATTAACGCTTCACGCACCAGCATCCCTTTTGCTCGAAGCTGATTTGTATAATCAATAAACACGATTGCGTTGTTTACTACTATTCCTACCAGTATGATGATTCCAATGAAGGCAGTAACACCAAATGCATAACCTGTTACAAACAAGCCAAGTATCACTCCGATGATTGCCAGTGGTAATGTGAACATGATGATGAATGGCTGCAACAATGATTCGAATTGACTTGCCATTACCATGTAAACAAATACAACCGCCAAGACGACAGCCAATAATAAGCTAGCGAAGGCATCGTCCATCATTTCCGCTCCGCCGCCGGTTTTGATGGTGTACTGGTCGGTATTGATATCAAGATCCTTCACCATTTCATTGATGGTGTTCTGGACATTCATCGCTACCGATCCCATGTCTTTCCCTTCAAAAGTTGCCGTAAGCATAATCGAATCCTGCTGATTTTCACGTACGACCGTTACAGGACCTTCTCCTCTAGTAACCTCTCCAATATCCTTCAATGCCACTTCCTGACCGGATTGGTTAGGTATCATTAGGTTTTCAAGCTCCTCTTTCGAATTGGAGATTCCATCCATATGAACTCTTACATCTGTGTCATAGATGGTAGCTGCAACATTTCCTTGCAGTGATTCGTTGATGAAGTTACCGACCTGTCCTGCCGTCAGACCGTATTTAAAGGCTTCCTCTTTATTAAGAATAAATTGGTATTCAGGTTTCCCGGTTTGGACACTGTCCGTTACAGAACGAATCTCTTCCAATTCATTCAAACGATCCGAAAGCTCTGCTGTGTACGCTTCTAACTTTTCTTTATCATTACCAAGCAGCATCACTTCCACAGCATTTTGTGCCCCACTCATTGCCTCCATGGAATTGCTAAGGTTGAAGGTCAAAGTTGCTTCCTCTTCCCACTTCACCATATCATCTTTTACTGCATTCATGACCTGTTCTGTAGAACGGTCCCGGTCTTCTGCTCCAACAAGCTTCACCGTCAAGCTACCTTGATTTTCCCCGCTTCCAGTTGCAGCGGCCATCAAGGCATCGGCATTACCGACTGAAGCTGTCACGATATCCACTTCCTCAATGGCTAATAGTCCCTCTTCCATTCCTTCTACAACTTCCAATGTACGTTCAAAAGAAGCTCCTTCGGGAAGTTCCACTTCAACCGTGAACGTTCCTTCGTCTTGTGAAGGCATGAATTCTGTTCCGATTCTAGGAGCCAAGAAAAAGGATCCCACTAATGTCCCTATTGCTAAAAGAATGATGATCAAACGGTGATCCAGTGCCCATGTGATCACTTTCTTATAGGCCTTATTCTCCTTCTTTTCTTTCACTTTATCGGATTTCAAGAGTATCCCTGCAAGCGCAGGAACAACTGTCAATGCTACTGCCCAAGATGCAAGCAATGCAAATGTCACCGTTAATGCAAGCTCTCTGAAAATATCCCCTATCATTCCTCCGACAAACACCATCGGTAAGAAAACGGAGAGGGTTGTCAGCATGGATGCTGTAACAGCTCCACTTACTTCTGTTGCTCCATGGATAGCCGCATCTTTACGAGATCCGCCTTTAGAAAGGTGACGATAGATATTTTCGATAACCACAATCGCGTTATCAACCAACATTCCCACACCGAGGGCCAAGCCTCCAAGAGACATGATATTCAATGTCATACCCGAGAAATACATCAATACAAAGGTTGCGACGACAGAGAAAGGAATCGCTATGCCAACTATAAGCGTCGCTGCAGCAGAACGCAGGAAAACAATAATGACTGCTACTGCAAAAAGGCCGCCAAATACTAGAGCAAGTGTCACATTAGAAATGGACTGCTTAATGACTTCACCTTGGTCCATCGCTACATCAAAGGTAAGGTCTTTATTGGCGCTTCCAATGGAATCCAATCTTTCCTGCACTGCTGCAGATACCTCTGCCGTATTGGCTGTCCCCTCTTTCTGGATGCTAACCATCAAACTTTCTGTTCCGTTGGTTCTGGCAAAGGATGTAACATCTTTAGGTGACAGCTCTACTTCTGCCACTTCACCAAGGGTGACCACTTCCATTTCCTGCCCGTTTGGTTGCATGCTAACCGGAAGCTCCCTTAATGCATCCACTGTTTCCACTTTGGCAAGAATGCGAAGGTTCAGTTTTTCGCCACCCTCTTCAATGACACCTCCAGGAAGCGTCAAATTGTTTCCTTGAATCAACTGTACTATTTGTGATTGTGTTAAATTATTTTCTTCAAGAGCCTCTTTATTCAATGTTACTTTGATTTCTTCTTCAAAGCCGCCTGTCACATTAACACTTGCCACTCCATCAATGTTCTGCAATTGCGGCACGATAAGATCGTTCACCGTTTCCTGAAGAGCTTGAACTTCCTCCCCACTTGACACGGAAAATTGGACAATAGGCATCATGGTAGGATCAAATTTAATGATCGTCGGTTTGCCCACTGCGTCAGGCAATTGCACCATATTCAGAGAAGAACTGAGGTCTTCCCTAACTTCCGAAATATCAGTTCCCCACTCATATTGTGCAATGATGAGCGAAGAGTTGGAGCTACTCCGGGATTGCAGCGACTGTAGACCGGCACTTGTACCTACTACATCTTCTATCGGTTTAGTTACGATGTCCGCCACTTCTTCCGGCCCTGCTCCAGGGTAAGTTGTCATCACGGCAAGGACAGGCGGGTTGATATTTGGCATTAGATCCATTTTCAAATTCGTTAAGGATACAAAACCCAATAACAGCACCAGCAACATCATCATTATGGTTGTAACGGGTCTTTTGACTGCAATTTTTGGTATTTTCATTAGAAATTTATTCCTCCATATAAATGACGGCAAGAGAGACTTCAGCCGCCTCTTACCTTTCTTTTCTTAGGTTCTACTATGTTAGATTTCTGTTTCAAATAACGGTAAAGATAAATGCTTGGAAGTAATGCGAGCAACAATGCTACTAAAAGATAACCCTCTATTTTCGCTGACAATAATCCGTTGGCTATGAAGCTCAATAATAGTAGATAAAGAGCATTTCCAATAAATGTAGCTGTCAGGAAGGGAGCAATTCGGATGGAACTTACACCTCCGGTTAAATTAATTAAACTAGATGGAATGAAAGGAATGATCCGAAGTAACAATACGAAAATAAAACCATTTTGTTCTAGTTTCTCGAGGTGCTCTTTTTTCACCTTGTGGATAAGAAGGGATTGAAACCAATAACGAAAGACGATAAAAGCTACCAGGCCACCTATCATGCTAGAAGCAAGACTCCATAAGTACCCATTGACAAACCCAAACAAAGCAATATTAATAACGATTATTCCTACAATCGGTATGAGCGTAAACAGGTTTTGAATAAGCATCAGAACTAGGGTTATAAACAAGATGGAGAATATTTCTTCTTGCAGGAACTGCTGTATTCCTTCTATATCACCACTTTTAAAAATGGAAAACCATTCTGTTTGCACAACCCATACCAATGAACTTGCTACTGCCAAAAAGGACAATATCCTCCAAATTTTTCGATTGTGTATGAAAGCTCCCTCCCTTCTTCACTCCTAGTAAAATACAATTACTGACTTCTACCTTATACATGTTACTAGGTGAATATGAACACAAAATGAACAATGACATCACTTTTCAACTTTATTTGCCAAGGGGACGGAAAAAGTAAAGGTTGTTCCTCTTCCAAAGGTGCTCTTCACCGATATTGCTATCCCGTGTTGGTCAAGGATATGCTTTACAATGGATAACCCGATGCCAGTCCCCAGTTTGCTGGATCTTGCTTTATCTACCTTAAAGAATCGATCCCAAATATATGGGAGATCTTTTTCACTGATACCTTTGCCATTGTCCTTGATGGTAACGAGAGCCACGTTTTCCTTTTCTGTAAGGATTACTTCTAACTTGCTTCCTTTTGGAGAGAAATGAATCCCATTTTGAATAAGGTTTGTTAAGACCTGTTCCATCCTATCTGAATCGGCAAGAACCTCTAGTTCATTTTCGCTGTCCAAAAAATCTATCTCAATTTGATATTTGATCAGTTCAGGTTCCATTTTCGCAATCACTCTTCGAAGTTGTTCGGAAATGTTATAGGCTTTAAGGGACAACTTAATCTGATTTGATTCCATCTGTGTCATATCAAGTAGGTCATTGACCAGTTTAATTAACCGGTCTGTCTCGTGCTTCATTATGGTTAAATAGTGATCTCTTCGGTGTTCGGGAATGGTTCCATCCTGCATTGCCACTAGAAATCCTTTAATGGAGGTTAACGGGGACCGCAAATCATGAGAAACATTCGCTACAAACTCTCTCCTTGCCTGTTCCATACCAGCAAGCTCTTTAGCCATATAGTTTACAGACGCTCCCAATTGACCTATTTCATCTTTTCTGTCAATGGTCACCTCCTTAGAAAAATCCCCCTTTGCAAATTCAAGAACATTTTCATTTAATTCCCGAAGCGGTGCTGTGATTTTTCTAGAAGCAAAAAAGATAATAATCCCTGTCACTAATATGGTGATGAATATGGCTCCAAAGTTCAAGAGCCTGATTGGGTTAACATCTCGATCAAATCCATGGAAAACCACGACCATTGCATGGTTGGGATTTGCTTCTGATTCAATTTTCATCGGGATGGCAGTGATGAACATATGGCGGTCATTTACTTTTACTTTCTTAATTACCTCTTCATTCTTCAATGCTTTATCCACATATTCCCTATCAACCATTTGCAGGATTTCCTGATGAGAGTCCTTTAAAAACTTTAGCTTTCCATCCGGTCCGAAAATGAAAGTGGTTTGATCATCCTTATCCATACTAAGTGCCAAAGAGGAATAGAAAGTGTCTTCATCCAAGCCTTGATTTGATACCTCATTAATGTAAGTAGTAAGTTGATCCCTCTGATAGTAGAGGGATTCCTGGTAATTTTTGAAGAGCACACTATGCAAAAGATAGTTAAAAATGACAGCGAAGAGTAAAAATGAGACAAACAGGATGAGCAACGAAGTTAAAAAGAGTTTAATGAAAATAGACTTCCTGTTTATCAATGTTTATTCACCTCTAATTTGTAGCCAATTCCTCGTATCGTTTTCAAAGCCCAGCTGGTTGATTCTTCTTCCAGCTTTTCTCGAATTCTTTTTATGTGCACGTCAATCGTACGGGGATCCCCATCGTAATCATAGCCCCATATCTTGTCCAACAGCTGTTGCCTCGTAAAAACCTGATTCGGATTCAAAGCCAGAAAATATAATATCTCCATTTCTTTTGGTGGCATCATCAATTCTTTATCTTTGTAAAAGGCTTTATATTCACTAATATTGATATTCAAATCAGGGAGGGAGATGGATTCTCTCCTATTTATAGGATGCGTTCTCCTAAGGATTGCTTTCACCCTTGCAATCAATTCATTTGGATCAAATGGCTTTACAACATAGTCATCTGCCCCTATATCAAGTCCCCTAATTTTGTCATAGCTCTCCCCTTTACCGGTGAGCATAATAATGGGAACGCTAGGGTTGTCTCTTCTTACTTCCTTACACACTTCCCATCCATCCATTTCCGGTAGCATGATATCCAAAATGATAAAATCCGGATTTTTGTCGAAATACAAGGATAGGCCCATTTCTCCATCCTCTGCACATATAGCACACAATCCTTCTTTTTCTATATATAAAGAGATGAGGTCAGATATATTTGGATCATCTTCAACAATTAATACTTTCAACGGCTTTTGCATAACTACCCCTTTCTTCCATAACAGAACGTATATTTTTATTATAGCCAGACTATATGAACAAATGGTTAACAGACTAGAAGAAAGCGCTTTACATATTTTTTACAAAATCCCCTATTGACGAAGTGAAAAAAGGGGAGTAAATTAAGTATCATCGTTCATTACATTTTAACCTATTGCTTAATCTTTACAGAGCGGGGGAACCATAGTGATATCCAGATAAGAATCCGGAATATCTTGGGGTGAATCGTACATATTGCGAAGAGGACTCTCATCCTCTAACCCGACAGCTAACCTCGTAAGCGTATTGAGAGAAGGGTCTAATCGTCATATATGAGACCATTCTTTGAGTTGCAAAGATTGGTCTTTTTCTAATTTCCACCTATTTTTCAAGAGAGAAGGAATAAACATGAAAAAGCAATTTGTTGTCATAGGCTTAGGCCGTTTCGGAGGAAGTATCGTCGAAGAATTCTCCACCTTGGGAGTCGAAGTACTCGCCATAGACAAAGACGAAGACAACATCAACAAAATAAGCAAATATGCCACACACGCCGTACAAGCAAACGCTACAGATGAAGCCACCTTGAATTCACTAGGTATCCGCAACTTTGACCATGCGATCGTTTCCATGGGCGACGATATCGAATCAAGCATCCTCGCAAGCCTATTGTTGAAAGAAATGGGCATCAAGCAAGTGTGGGTTAAAGCGACAAATAAGTATCATCAAAAGGTATTGGAGAAAATAGGAGTGGACCGCATCATCCAGCCTGAACGCGATATGGCGAAAAGGGTCGCCCATCATGTAGTGTCCGATAAAATCTTTGATTATATCGAGCTTTCCGATAACCATAGCATCGCAGAACTTTTTGCATCCAAAAAAGTAAGCAACAAAAGCCTTTCCGATTTGGACTTGCGTGCAAGATTTGGCTGCACACTAATCGGCATCCAAAGAGACGGGGATATCATCATCTCCCCTGCAGCTGATGAAGTAATATTAGAAGGAGATTTACTTATCGTTCTTGGACGAAACGAAGACATCCATCGCTTTGAAGATGTGGGTGTATAAGCATGATTGGCCGTTCTTTTATCAAATTGAATCCCCCTCAGTTACTGGTTGTGGTATTTGTCTTTTTCGCGCTACTAGGAATGTTTTTGTTAAAGCTTCCTTTTTCAACTATGGATTCAATCACATTAATTGACGCCCTTTTCACTGCAACATCTGCCATGACAGTTACTGGCCTTGTGGTTGTGGATACAGGATCGACTTTCACCTTTTTTGGTCAAGTTATTATCCTGTTCCTAATTCAAATCGGCGGAATTGGGATAATGACATTTGCAGTTCTAATCTTTATGATGCTTGGGAAAAAAATCGGCTTTCAGGAAAGGTTGATCCTACAACAGGCACTGAACCAGACCTCTTTAGGGGGAATCATCTTACTGGTTAGAAGGATAATTATCTTTGCATTTCTTATAGAAGGAATGGCTATACTACTCTTATCTTACAGATGGATACCGGAGTACGGCTGGATTGATGGTTTTTATTATAGTGTTTTCCATGCTATTTCTGCCTTCAACAATGCTGGATTTTCCATCTGGTCAGACAGTTTGATGCGATATGTCGGAGATCCTGTTGTGAACATTGTCATCTCCTTCTTATTCATTATAGGTGGAATTGGATTCACTGTCCTGACAGACCTTTGGTACACAAAGGAATTTCGTAAACTGACCTTGCACACGAAAATCATGTTGTTTGGAACTTTAGGAATAAATTTGTTAGCAATGTTTGTTCTTTTTGTTCTCGAATACTCTAATCCTGCTACTCTTGCAAACTTCAGTTTTGTGGAAAAACTATGGGCCTCCTATTTTCAGGCTGTGACAACCAGAACTGCAGGATTTAATTCTATAGATATCGGCTCAATGGAGACTGCTTCTATCATATGGATGCTTCTGTTGATGTTTGTGGGAGCAGGCAGCACCTCTACTGGGGGTGGAATCAAACTTACGACCTTCATCATCATCATCCTTGCTGTGAACACCTTCATTAAAGGCAAGCATGAGATAGTTGTGTTCAGACGGTCCATTCATCAGCACTATGTTTTGAAAGCTCTTGCCATTTCAACCATTAGCATCCTATTTATCTTTGGGTCGTTATTTATTTTGACTATAACGGAACAAGCAGACTTCTTGTTACTTCTATTTGAGGTGATATCTGCTTTTGGTACAGTAGGGTTATCCATGGGGATCACAGCAGATTTAACAGATATCGGAAAGGGAATTATCGTATTCATAATGCTACTTGGGAAGCTCGGCCCTTTAACTCTTGCCTATTCCCTTGCAAAACCTCGCCCAGCAAAGGTTCGATACCCAAATGAAGACCTTTTAACGGGATAATGAAGAAAGCTCCCCAGCATTAACTTGCTGGGGAGCTTTTTCACTCTTAATAGTAACGTTTACGGAAACCTTCTTCCATCAGGTACTGTTTTGCTTCATTATAGGAAGGAAACGTTCCATCAAGGTTCTTACCTGCATACACATTCCACATGTCATCTTCAAGGACGACGTGCAAAGTATGGCCCTCATCATTTGCCCATTTCTCTTGTTCAAAAGTTTCTTCGTTTGTTTCCACTACTTCATAATCCTTACTTAGTTGCTCAATCGATTTCCCGATTAATTCCTTCAGCTCATCCGCTGCAAATTCACGGATATTTACCATTCCCTTATCATCCGTATTAAAGCCTTTGATCCCTTTTGCATAGACAAATCCATTGCCATTTGGGTGAAGGTGATAAACGACGTTCTTTTTATCACTAAGACTCTCTTCGTATTGGAAGTTGACCCGCTTTAGGGACACATCTTTTCTTGTCAATTGCGGAAAGGATTCTATGATTTCAAGCTTTTGTTCAAAAGTTAGCATATTGCCTCCATGTACATTTTTTATTTTCAGTACATTATAGCATTTGCTGAGATTGAAGAAAAGGAGCCGTCCCGTTAAAGGGAGAACTCCATGGTTGTATTTTTTAGAATGTGTGAGCTGCGTCTTTCGCACGGGCAATTGCATCCGCTTTGATTGCCTCTGCTTTATCAGGCATAGCAGCATGCCCTTCCACAAACAGTCCTTCAAAGGAAGGCACTCCAAAGAATTGCATAAGAACAGTCAGATAACGATGTCCCATTTCCATGCCAGCTGCAGGACCTTCAGAATAAATACCTCCACGTGCCTGAATATGGATAGCTTTCTTGTCAGTCAATAGACCAACAGGACCTTCTGCCGTATATTTGAACGTTTTTCCTGCCACTGCAACGGAGTCAAGGTAAGCCTTCATTACCGGAGGAAACGAGAAGTTCCAAAGTGGTGTCACAAAGACATATTTATCTGCACCGATAAATTGTTCTGTCAATTCGGAAAGGCGACTAACCTTTCCTTTCTCTTCTTCAGAAAGCTCTTCAAACCCTTTACCTGTTTGCAGTTTCCCCCATCCACTGAATACATCAGCATCAATATGCGGGATGTGTTCTTTGTAAAGGTCCACAAGAACAATTTCATCTGCTGGATTAGCTTCCTTATATGTGTCAATAAATGCTTTTCCCACTGCCATACTGTAGGACTGTGTGTCATCATGCGGATGAGCCGTGATGTATAAAACTTTTGCCATGTTGTATCTTTCCTCTCTTGTTTAACGTATTTATTGTAGTTTGTTACCTAAAGACATATCTTACCAACTATCTCGAATTAAATTATTCTTAATTCGAGATAATGATACAAGATTCTCCTGCGTTTTGCAAGTAACTTGCTTCATATAAAAAAAAAGACCTGTCAAATTCCTCGACAAATCTTATTTTATCTCTTCCTATTCTTCATTATGCAGGATATATGGATTTCCGCCAATATTTTTCCTCATATCATCAGTTATTACAAAAGACCCATTTCCTACTTCTGCTACATTCTCTTTCACATCGCCCTGAACACTGCCATCATAGTGATTTGGCTTACCTTCCATCCACAACACCCCCAACAATAGTATGATTAGTTTATACAACCATTGTACTATTTTATTCTTTGTCTTAATAGATATTTTTGGATTAGAATGCAAAATTACCCAACCTTACCATGAGGCAAATTAGTGTTAGTTTCATACATTATAAAAGATTGTTTTTAATCCGCTGTATGTATGAAGGAGGAGATGTATATCATGCACTTCCATGAGAATCTTGTATACCATGGCACCAACCTTTTTTCTGCAAAATTGATTGAACAGCATGGTGTATGGATCTATGCACAAAGGGAAGCAACGGACTTTGGGAGAGGCTATTATCTTACGGATAATCTTGAACAGGCCGTTGACTGGGCCAAAGTGCGCTCTTTGACCCCACAGATATCCAGATCCACCTTATCCATGATTGGATGCACAAAGAAGGAATTCTTGCATCATCCGGACACAAAAGTCCCTGCACTCCTTCAGTACCGTATTCATCCATCAGAACTCATCAAGCTGAATGGTCTCATATTCCCACTTCCTTCCCACCCTGACTGGCAGGTAGCTTCTAAGGTATGGCATAGTTTTGTCACACTCAATCGTAAAGGGGGAAATCTCCATTCCTTTGACTATGTGTTCGGACCTGTCAGCAAAAATAAGATTTCTCCAAATGGAATGATTGATTACTTCCCTGAAAAAAACCAACTATCCCTCCATACAGCAAGCTCGTTGCAAAGCTTAATGGACATAAAAATATTCACTGTGGGATTTCCAGAAGAGAAAGAGTCTATTGAGATATCTCCTCCCCTTTCAGCCTATTACAAATTTATAAAAAATCGACTGCTCCAAAAATCACGCATTTCTCCCCTTTTATCTTTTCCTAGCCAGTCGGTTCTCGAAGAACCTCCTTCCTATTGGGCCGATCTGTTGAATGATCAATAACCATTGCTATTAGATTCCCTTCCTGAGAAATGCAGGATATAGTCTCTTATCCAAGTGTGTATTGGAGAAGAATAAGGTATATCCCTTCTGTGTATCAAACAATTGATAGGTATGGACAAGATGTTTAAGTAAAAGAAAGCTACGTGGAATTTGTTTATGTGTATTGTTTATGACAGAATCAGGAACGCGTCTTCCCGTTTCTTTTTCACGATTTTTCGCACGTTTTCTTGCCACTTCTAGGGGAACATCTGCTATCCATACGTGAATCAGATAGTCAGCTTCCTTCAGCTTCATAATTAATTCCAAGTAGTTCCTGTATTTAGTCATGGTGCCTTCATATATAAACGATGTGCGTTCCTGTATTAGTTTGTTCAAGGCAAGGTCTCTTATATGAGTGGATTCTTTATGGACTAACGCTGCAGCTTGACTGGGGTTGGTAACGAGGAGTTCATGATAATGAGGCAAATGCAGCTTTATTTCATCTGCATCAACCAAGGTATAAGATAAGTTATTTTTCTTTAATTCTTTTTCTATTATTTCTTTCCGAAGCTGGGATTTCCCGCTGGCAGTTCCTCCGCCCACCAAGATTGCAAAAGGATGAGTCCCCTTTTCTTTCTTACCATCCGTAGCAGTTATAGCTGAAACAATTTTTTCATGAAGGACATCAGTCTTATGCAAGGTATCACCCCCGTCACTAAAAAAGAACAACCGTTATGCAACAGCTGCTCTTCTATACATACATGACTCCCCTATAAAGTATTCCTTCATGATTAAGTGATGAATCGACTTAATAGGTTTCTTTTATATATAAATGCTAAAAACAATAATATCTTGCGGTGCAGCTTCTTTGGAAACAGCCGCTTTCTATAATACTTATCGTAGCCCCTCTTCAAATCTTCCCATTGAGTGCAATGTTTGATCTGATCAAATCGGACAACATCAATTAACTTTACCTCGCCATCAGTAGTGAGCAGTATATTGTGCAGGTGGATATCGGAGGGATTTAGCCCTCGTTGTCTCGCAGTCGCAATGGACCGGTCCACCTCCTCCACAACTCTACCACTTATGGGAATCCCTTTCACTAGGCATTCAAAAAGGGTGTGCCCTTCAATATAGTCAATAACAATGTAATTTTCACCAGAGTCATAAAGTACCGGAAATGACGAAATGCCTTTTAGCTTGTCATAGACTTCCGCTTCTTTTTTTGCAAGATGTTCAAAGGGGGGATAGAAAACCTTTAAAGCTTTGTTCGACCCCTCCAATTTAAATACATAGGCACTTCTTCCAGAACCAATCATGGAAAGTTGTTTTTCATTAAATGATTCCACTTGCACCACTGCATTGCTTCGTTTAAACACGACAGACTCAACTAATTGTTGATAAGGTGTGGTAATGCTCTTTGTCGTTCCCTTCATCCGTCATCTCTCACTCTCTTTAGGGAATCCATTTACATCTATTTAACCACCTAAATCCTCAAGAAGATTCATCATGGTGGTGACCTCATTGATCAAAGTAAACAGTTCAGATTCCTGCAGATTATCCAGCGCTAACTCGCCGTTTTCCATTGAACTCTCAATTACTCCTTTAAGCGCTTCATTCTTTTCAACGATTTGCTGATGGATGCCTTCCGCAATGGCTGGCGCATCCGTACTGTTGAATTCATCTATTTCGTTGAGAAGCGTGTTCAACTCTGCTTCCAGTTCTTCTTTGGCATTGGCATTCGTAGCTGCCTCTTGTATCATTTGAGGGGCTTCCTGGCCGAAATCCTGCCAAGTATTAATGTGTTCCGTCGCCTTGTTGACGTATGCCAATGAACTGTTGACCTCCTCTAGAACCGAACAACCACTTAATAATATGGATGATAGCAGTGTTGTAACAAGTATAAGTTTACGCATATAAGTCCCTCCTACTTTTTCATTCTTTTTTTGACTTCTTTCATTACAACCGGCAATACTTTCTTTTGGGCAAGTGTGACACCTTTTTTCAATATCAAAGCTTTTATCAATTTTTTTATCATAATGATGACCTCCAGATATTTTTTTCATCGCAATATAAAGAAAGGACCCTTCACCAGTATGGCGAAAGGTCCTTGAATACAAAAAGACCTTTGCCAGACTAATGATACTGACAAAGGTCTCGCTAACAACTTATCGTTGCCAACAAAGCCGAGGACTATGTGTCCCGTAATGACGACTTTGTTGCATGAGCTACTCCCCTTTGGGATGAACGTTTAAAATTGTACTTTTATAATAGCCCAGATTCTTCTAAAGGTCAACCATATGAGAGTTTGTAAAGCTTTTGTAAAGTTTTATTGTACCTGTTGGGACATACTAAATCTTATGTTATAGTAATATCGAAAACCGATATCGGTATACGCTTTTGGCAAGAGGGGGGCTTTCTTTTGGAAGAAAAAGTACTTCGTAAACTATTCCTTGGATTTATACAGATTCATATTCTCCACCACGCAAAAGAACATCCAGTCTATGGGGCATGGATGCTTGAAGAACTTCGGGATCACGGCTACTCAATCAGTGCGGGTACCCTCTACCCCATCCTTCATTCCATGGAAAAGGACGGGCTCCTTACAAAAGAGGATTTGAACGTTGAGGGGAAAATCAGGAAAAATTATTCCATCACAGAAAAAGGTGACATAATCTTAAAAGAAGCAAGAAGCAAAGCTTATGAACTATTCAAAGAAATCAAGGAAGGTGATCATCATGAGAAAGAATAGAGGAATTAAATCATTACTAGAAATCCTTATTGTATCAACCAGATTGGGACTTACTTCCTTTGGTGGACCTGTAGCACACCTTGGTTACTTCCACACAGAATATGTCCGTCGCAGAAAATGGATGGATGAGAAAAGTTATGCTGACCTTGTTGCCTTATGTCAGTTCTTGCCCGGACCTGCAAGCAGTCAGGTCGGGATTGGGATTGGGGTTATGCGAGCAGGAGTACTTGGAGGTATTGTGTCCTTTCTTGGCTTTACTCTTCCTTCGGTTCTTGCACTTATTATTTTCGCGATTATTCTGCAGGGATTTGATGTGGGGAATGCCGGATGGATCCATGGCTTAAAGATTGTAGCAGTTGCCGTTGTCGCTCATGCAATCATGGGGATGGCAAATAATCTTACTCCTGATGTAAAAAGGAAGGCCATTGCTTTATTTGCATTAGTTGCCACATTGTTGTGGCAGACTGCATTCTCTCAGGTTGGGGTTATACTAATTGCAGCTGTCATTGGTTTTCTGTTATTTAAACAAAATGTCTCAGAAGACGATTCTCGCTTAGAGTTTCCAATCTCCAAACGGTTGGCAGTAATTTGTTTAACTCTATTTTTCGGACTTCTTGTTTTGTTACCAATTTTAAGAGAAGCCACTTCGCTTAACTGGGTGGCATTGTTTGATAGTTTCTATCGTTCAGGATCCCTTGTATTTGGTGGAGGCCATGTTGTCCTTCCATTATTAGAGCGGGAGTTTGTTCCAACAGGCTGGATCAGTGAGGAAGCATTTCTTGCTGGGTATGGTGCTGCACAGGCAGTTCCTGGTCCCCTGTTCACATTTGCTGCGTATATCGGTGCTGTCATTGATGGCTGGAAGGGCGGTTTGTTAGCAACATTCGCTATCTTTCTCCCAGCATTCCTTTTAATTTTAGGTACGTTGCCGTTCTGGGATTCCCTGCGTCGCAATTCAAAAGTGAAGGCTGCCTTAATGGGAGTGAATGCAGCAGTAGTCGGCATTTTAATTTCCGCATTCTATTTTCCGATTTGGACAAGTTCCATCTTAGCTCCGATTGATTTTGCTTTTGCTGCCATTCTGTTCAGCATGCTTGTCTATTGGAAGCTGCCACCTTGGATGATTGTATTAACAGGTGCCATCGGTGGGACATTGTTAGGATTGTTATAAAAAGCAACCGACCTCTCAACTCGAGAAGTCGGTTGCTTTTTCATCCCTTGCTTTCCGTATAAAAATACAAAAACCACACCGCATGATTCTGCTCATCTGCTGCTGCCCTTTTGAACACTCTCCTTATATACGGATTTTGCGTAGAATCGGCAATATCCAAATAAGCATCCACTGTTTCCTGTTCATCCACCATCGATGATACCAAACCTTCCTGGTAATTATCCGAACACTCTTCCGATATCTCAGGAGTGGCAGGTTTCCCAGTTAACGATTGATAGATTTGACTGAACGTATTATAGTGCTTGATTTCGTCTTCTCTTATTTCAGATATCCTCTTCTGTGTTTCCTCATCGGGTGCCATTTTGGCCAGTTTTTCGTAACAGGCAATGGCACTATACTCTCCATTAATGGCTTTTGAAATATTCTCTATTAGCGAGTCATCCTGTGGTGCCCTAGAATAATAAGGATAATAATACCCGTTCATCATTTTACCCCTCCTTTTTGTCAACAATTACTTATACTCTATGATGCGATGTTTTTATTCATACCTACTAGTGGCTATACTAGTAGCACTAAACGCTAAGCGCTTCACAAAGGAGATGAATTCATGCCTGAACACGTGGAAGTTGTCATCCGGTCCATTCTAGCTTTCAGCATCCTATTAATAGGTACAAGAATATTAGGAAAACAAACCATCTCACAGATGACATTATTTGATTTTATTGCAGGGATTTCTTTAGGGGCGATGACAGCCAACTTAGCTTTTAACCTGACAATTGATATTCATCATTTCCTTATTTCTTTCTTTGTTTTTATATTAATTCTATTTGTTACTGCATACATCTCCATGAAAAGCAGAAGAGCCCGAAAGTTTCTTGCAGGGGACCCAACTGTCATTATTCAAGAAGGAAAAATACTGGAGGAAAACATGAGGAAGATGCGATATACTCTGGATTATTTAAACCAACAATTAAGGGAAAAAGATGTCTTTGAAATAGAAGAAGTTTCATATGCAATGGTGGAACCGAACGGAACACTTACTGTATTGAAAAAGCCCCCATTTCGTAACGTTACCTCCAAGGATCTTCATCTACAAACAAAGACTGAACAGTCGCTGGCCATTGAATTAATCATGGATGGCAAGATAATTACAAAGAATTTGGAGGAGCACGACCTTTCAGTGGAGTGGCTGGAGGGAGAAGTAAGGAAACGCAATATCAAACGGGAGAATGTGTTTTATGCAGTACTTTCCTCTAATGGACACCTTTATTTTGACTTTTATAATGACCGCATCCCCTCTCCTGTGGACAAGGAATGACTTTTTTTCAATCATTAACCATTTAATCAAGAAATTAGTATATTATGATACTAAGTACTTCTTGTTATATGGACGAAGGGGGATATTAATGAAAGAAAATATCTTAGTTTGTGTAAGCAATCCGAAGCATGTGGAGAAATTGATCCAACGGGGTAAGATCATTGCGGATACGTTCGGGGGAGGTTGCTTTGTTTTATTTGTTTATACCATTCCTTATGATGACTTGGACCTAAATCAAATTCGTACAAAGCAATTCTTCAAAAGCTTGGCTGCAAAATATAATGTACCAATGTTAATTGAATACTCCAAAGGCAAAAAAGTCTCGGCGGTCATTGCGGAAACCTCTATTAAGCACGGAATAACCCAAATCATATTAGGGCAGCCAATTCAGAGCAAATTGGAAATGATCGTTAAACATGCTTTGATTAATGAAATTTTCACAAAGGTTAAGGGCGTTGATATTCATGTAGTGGAAGTAGGACGTGAAAACATCCCACAACCTGAAGCCTATGACCGCGGATTGCATGCCCACTTGGTACCAAAAAATGATATTTATGAGCTCGCTTTCGACTCTCCTTGTGAGAATGCCATTAAAGGAATTTTCTTCAAACAATCATCCACAGATTTTCTAAATGGTTTTTTCGTCATTCATGAAGGCGAGGAACATAAAGTTTTAAAAGTTAAAAATGGAGTTGTGGAATCAGAAGCACGCTCCTCTTCCTGATAAAAAACACCTAGGTCAAGGATATTTCACATGCTCTTACCTGGGTGTTTTCCTTTAATCGCATCAGCTACCATCCATCCACTTAAGCTGCTTCCTAATGTACCTGCCCCTGGGAACACGGTATCTCCACAAAACCAAAGCCCTCCTATGCGAGAGTTCGGAGAGTAACTATTAAATAAACTAAACTTACTAGAAGGAATATAACCGCCTACTTTCCCCTTTTCGCGTTGGGTATAACGCTTAAATGTCACGGGAGTTCCGGCCATTTTCATATCGATATTGGAAGAAAAACCGGAATATCTCTTGTCTATGGTTTCTATGATTTTTTCCATATAAGCTTCTTTTCTACTTTCATACGTTTCCCTGTCCCACCACTTGCTAACATTTGTATGAGTAGAAATAGTAATGGACCTTTTTCCACCTGTAGCGAACTTCTCATCTCCCGCTTGGGACATGGAAAATAAGAACTGATTTCCTTCTGATAAAGGAGACTCATAGGATGAGATAAATTGATGAAATGGGATTGATCTAGTTTCTGGCAACATAAAAGAAGGGTCGGCTCCAATATAGAGAGTAAAAGCTCCCCAAGCATCCTTGTTACTTTCTATATGTTCTTTGAATGGTAGGCTTCGATGCAGCTCAGGTTCCAGTAAGGAAAATACATTATGAATCGGGGCATTCAATATCACCTGTCTCGTTTTGAATACCTGACCACGTTTCGTCACAACCGTCCAGACATCTCCCTGCTTGGCTATGCTGACAACCTTATGACGTACGCGCAGTTCCCCGCCAGAAGAACGGTAATTTTCCTCCAATGCATCGGTGATAGAAGCCAAGCCTCCCTCCACATAGAAAGCACCCTTATGAAAAATACTTAATGCCATATATCCTAACAAGGAAGGACTATATGTTGCCGTCGTCTGAACACTATCCATCAGTTGCCCATTGATAAACGCCATAAATGGCCCATTATTCGTCAGATCGAACTTAGATAGCCGGTCCTGTACAGATTGAGTCAAATAGGGTGTCAATCCTAGAAGCTTCACATCTATACTTCTAAACAAGTTGAAGAACTCTAATGCCGTGGAAGGCGGAAAAATAGCACGTTTCTCTACAAAGTTCTGCAGTACTTCCGCTACTTTAAAGACTTCTTCAAAGAATGCAAGAATACGGTCATGATCACGGTCAAATTTATTTATGACTTCCTTATACCATTTCTCTTTATCCGAGAAGTAAGTAATTGTCCGATCAGGAAGATACACATTCATGATTTCATCAAGCTTTCTCATTGGAGGTATAGGTGCACCTAGCTCTTCAAAAAGGCTCTTTAACATTCCGCCCTTTTCAAAACCCATGCCAACTGTCGCACCAGCACTGAACCGGTATCCGTCACGGTCAAATTTGCCCGCACACCCGCCCAGCTCACTTGCCGCTTCAAGCGTGAGCACATTGTATCCAGCTTTTGCAAGGAGTGCAGCCGCTGTAATTCCACCAAACCCTGTTCCAATAACGATTGCGTCTTTAAGCATGCTGTCCCCTCCTTTCTTCCATGTATAGTTCCTATTATATAGATTAGGTATAAAGTCTCTAACGTTGAATGTGCTTGAAAGTTTAAAAAGAAAAAGCGATGAGATATCTCATCACTTTTCCGAAAAATCATATAGCAACTCTTTTTTTCAGCAGCCCGACCATTACCGCGGTAACAACAGCTCCAATCAAGATAGCCAACACATACATCAAAACTCCACCTGTAACAATCGGAATAACAAAAATTCCACCATGCGGAGCAGGAAGACCAATTCCAAATAACATAGCAAGTGCCCCTGCAACTGCCGAACCTACCACTGCAGAAGGAATGACACGTAATGGATCGGCCGCCGCAAACGGGATGGCACCCTCTGTAATAAAGGAAGCACCCATGACATAACAAGTTTTTCCGGCTTCCCGCTCTTGCTTGTTAAATTTACTTTTGAAGAATGTAGTAGCAAGTGCCAACCCAAGTGGCGGCACCATACCTGCTGCCATGATAGCTGCATGTGGTGCGTAGTTTCCGGCATCAATCATCGCAATACCGAATGTGAAAGCCGCTTTGTTGATAGGACCACCCATATCAATGGCCATCATCGCTCCTAAAATAATTCCTAATACAACAAGATTTCCTGAGCCTAAACCACCAAGCCAAGAAGTTAATCCCTCATTAAACGCTTTCAAAGGAATCACCAGCTGTAGCATGATCATACCTGTTAAAAAGATACCAAATAAGGGATAAAGCAGAACCGGCTTGATTCCTTCTAGTGATGCAGGCAGCGCACTGAATACTTTCTTTAAACCTAGAACAAGATAACCAGCAAGGAAACCTGCAATCAGACCACCCAAGAAACCAGCCTCACCCGTATATGCAATCAATCCCCCGACCATTCCTGCTGCAAAACCAGGGCGGTCCGCAATACTCATCGCAATAAAGCCTGCAAGTACCGGAATCATCAAATAAAAGGCATTCCCGCCACCAATAGTCATAAGTGCTTCTGCAAACCAATGGTAGCTAGGATCATTAGGGTCTGATGCATTGATACCAAACATGAAGGAAATAGCAATAAGGATACCACCACCAACAACAAACGGTAGCATATTTGAAACACCGCTCATCAGGTGCTTATAAAAGCCGGAACGTCCCTTTTTCCCTTCCGTACTTGAGGTTCCTGTTCCTTTATATGTTTCCCCTTCTCCACGGCTTGCCTTTGTCAAAAGTTCCTCAGGCTTGCGAATCGCTTGGGCAACAGGAACCTGGATAATCTTTTTGCCATTAAACCGTTCCATCTCCACTTGCTTATCGGCAGCGACGATGATTCCGGACGCATTTTCAATTTCCTCTTGAGTCAATTGATTTTTCACTCCACTGGAACCATTCGTTTCTACCTTTAAATCTAAACCTAATTCCTTCGCCTTATGCTTTAACGCATCTGCCGCCATGTAAGTGTGGGCAATTCCAGTGGGACACGCCGTCACAGCAAGAATCAAACCTTTGTCCGCTGAAGAAGAGGCTGCTTCCACTTCTTCCTCTTCATACAATTCCTTTTCCTTCTTGTCTATCAATCTGATAATCTCTTCCTTTGTCGATGCATCTAATAAGGATTGACGAAATTCAGTATCCATCAACATCGAAGACAAACGAGATAAAGTTTCCAAGTGTTCGTTGTTGGCTCCTTCACTTGCTGCAATCATGAAAAACAGTTGACTTGGCTGACCGTCCAAAGACTCATAATCAATGCCATCCTTTGCCACACCGAAGGCAATCGCCGGAGTCTTCACCGCATTCGTTTTCGCATGTGGAATGGCTATCCCTTCCCCGATTCCAGTCGTACTCTGGGCCTCCCTTGCAAGAATTGCTTCTTCATACTTCCGTTTGTCCGCAAGCTTTCCGGCACGATCCAGTAAGTCTATCAATTCCTTAATGACATCAGATTTATTTCCTGCTCTCAATTGAAGCGTAACTGTATCTTTCGTCAATAGATCTGTAATCTTCACAACTCTCTCCCCCTCATAACTTTTCTATTTGTACCTGCTCTAATAATGGATTTACATCAGCCTTTTGACAGAGGTCATAGGAAAATGCTGTTGCACTGCCAGATGCGATTCCGTATCGAAGCGCCTCTTTAGTATTGTTTGAATTTACATATCCCGCAAGGAAACCTGCGACCAAAGAATCCCCTGCACCAACAGAATTCCTCACTTTTCCTTTAGGCGCTTTTGCTAAATAAACACCAGATTCTGTGTACAGAATAGCCCCTTCTCCTGCCATGGATACGACAACATTCTGGACTCCTTGTGCATGAATTTTCCCTGCGTAATGAATGACATCATCTATCGATTGAATCGCAACACCAAACAAATCACCAAGTTCATGGTGGTTCGGTTTAATGAAAAAAGGCTTATAAGACAGTAGCGCTTTTAACGTTGATCCTCCTGTATCAAGCACCACTTTTGCTTCGTGCTCCTGACACTTCAGAATAAGAGTTTCATAAATGTCAGAGGGCACTGTGCCAGGCACGCTTCCTGCCAGCACAACGATATCCTCTCTTGTAAGTTGGTTCAGTTGCTGAAGCAATCTTTTTACCGCATCATCATCTACCAACGGGCCGGTTCCGTTGATTTCTGTTTCCTTATCCGCCTTCAATTTCACATTAATACGGGAATGTCCCTCTACTTCCAGAAGCCTTACGGCGACTTGTTCCTCTATTAGCTTTTCTTTTATAAAATTACCGGTAAAACCTGCCGCATAGCCAAGTGCCATTGTATCTGCCCCGAGCCTTTTCAGTACCCTAGAAACATTAATCCCTTTACCTCCAGGATAATACCTCGTTGCGCTCGCACGGTTAATGGTTCCTTCTTGAAACGACTCCACTTCCATCACATAATCAATGGAAGGATTTAATGTGATTGTATAAATCATGACATCACCTCTATTACGATAGTACTGTCTCTAAATGCAGCTGAAATCGACTCATCCAAATAATCTATCATCAATGCAGCCGATTGAAGTGGGGCAATCTTAGCAAAAGTCACTTCATTGATTTTGGAGGAATCGGCAAGTATGAAAGCTTCGTTGGCAAGTTTGATTGCCAGACTTTTCACACTTGCTTCCTCAGGGTCTGGAGTCGTATACCCGCTTTTTAAATGGACTCCGTTAGCACCAATAAATGCTTTGTCGAAATTATATTCAAGTAAAGACTGGCTGGCTTTACTCCCGATGATGGCCCCGGTTTTATTTTTCATGAATCCACCCACGATATAAGTGGTAACTCCTCTTTCCATCAATGATTGAATATGGGCAAAACCGTTGGTGACGACGGTAATCTGTTTGTTTTCAAGGTATGGAATCATTTGAAAAGTCGTGGTACCGGCATCAAGGAAAATGCAATCACCATCTTTCACAAGCTCTGCAGCCTTTTGGGCTATCTGTCTTTTTCCTAGAAGGTTTATGGAAGCCTTCTCAAAGATACTTAGCTCCTCCGCCTTTTTGTGAACTCTTGCAGCTCCCCCATGTACCCTTTTCAATTTGTTCGCTTCTTCAAGCTGACTTAGATCTCTACGTATAGTTGATTCTGATGCGCCTGTTGAATCTACAAAGTCCTGAAGCTTCACTACATCTTGTTTTTGTACTAGTTCAAGTATTTTCTGCTGTCTTTCTGGTGTTAACATGGAAATCACCTTTTCCCTAGTTCGTTTTAGTATATTTTAATTGTAATGTAAGCTCTTACAAAAATCAATCATTATCAATCAAAAATAATCACATTCAATCAAAACCGACCAATCCCACTTACATAATAACAAAGGTATAAAACCTAACTATTTACTAAAACTACCAATAATAGGAGGTGTCAAGTTGAATACGAATCACCAGTTAATGAAGACTCTTACAGAAACAGAAGGCAATCCGGGGTTTGAAAAAAGAATCTATGATGTCATGAAAAAGGAAATATACAAGCATACGGACAAGATTATTACCGACAAACTGGGAAGTATTGTGGGGCAGGTCGGGTCAGATGGACCAAAGATTTTGATTGCTGGACATATGGATGAAGTCGGGTTTATGGTCAGCCATATCACTAAAAATGGGTTTTTGCGGATTGTTCCATTAGGAGGCTGGTGGGGACATGTTCTTCTTTCCCAACGTGTGAAAGTATTGACGCAAAAAGGCGATCTAACTGGAGTTGTCGGTTCCAAAGCTCCCCATGTATTGACATTGGAAGAACGAAAAAAAGTGATGGATATTGACAAGATGTTTGTCGATATTGGAGCGTCTTCTAGGGAAGAAGCGGAGTCATTTGGAGTGGCGGTTGGGGACCCTGTATCTACCATCTGTCCATTTGAACCTTTATCTAATCCTAAGCTGCTGCTTAGTAGAACCTGGGACAATCGGGCCGGCTGCTATATTGCCTTAAGGGTGCTAGAAAAATTAAAGCAAAAAAGCGGACCAAATCAAGTCTTTTCTGGAGCAACGGTGCAAGAAGAGGTGGGTTTACGTGGTGCGGAAACCCTCGCTAATTTGATTCAGCCTGATATCGCTTTTGCTGTGGATGTTGGTGTAGCAGGTGATATTCCTGGCATGAATCCCGAAGAGGCAAGTGTTTCATTAGGAAAAGGACCAATCGTGGGCTTCATGGACCGTTCCATGATCCCACACAGAAAGCTAAGGGATCATGTCGTTTCCATAGCAAAAGAGCTTTCTATCCCTTATCAAATTGACATCATGACTGGAGGCGGCACAGATGCTGGGAAGTTCCATGTAACAAACAGCGGTGTACCAACCATGGTTGTAAGTGTCCCTTCTAGGTATATTCACAGTCACGTATCCGTAGTGCAAGAAGATGACTTAGAAAATGCCATTGAATTGTTGTATCAAGTTATTCTTACTCTCGACTCTACAAAAGTAAAAAAGATGGAAGGATTGGAATAAGAGAAAATGCATAAAATGGAGGAATGGAAAATGTTTAAAAAATCCTTAAAATCCGTATTGATTTTCACGATCGCGTTAGTCGGCTTCGCAACAGCTACTACTGTACAAGCAGCACCTAATGTTATTGATTTCGAGCTTGAAATTGACTTAAAAGACCAGACAAAATATGATTTGGAGTATGAAGTGAAAGGGAATTTTTTCGAGGCAAAATATCAAGTTCCTGCTAGCCCTGTTCTTTACGGACAAAATGCCAAAGCGAAAGTGGAAGACTTCATTAAGCAACTAAATGTGTCACCTTCTTCGGATAAAAAAGCGTTAAAAGAACAAACGATAACACTACTAAAAGTGGACCCTAATAACATAGAAGAGTTTGAACTTGAAATAAAGTTTGACGATGGTCAAAAAATAGAAATAGACAATTAGTCAATGGAGATCAACCTTGGAAAAATAAGGTTGATTTTTTCTTTGTTGTTAAATGTTTAACGTATTAAGATGTCCCTATTTTTCAAATAAAGATATATTACAAATACTTTTTAACTGTTCATGTTATAATGAAGTGGATATCCTCTAGGGAGATGAGTATCCTGTTTATTGCAGTTGAAATCAAAATACGTATTTAGAGGTGAGACGAATCACTACATCTTCAACCACAAATTTAGAGAATTTAATGATAGGTCATGTCTATTATCTTTTTGAAGATAAAGACGTTTATTTAGAGAATTTGATATCATATGTTAATACTGGTATAAAAAATAGTCAAAATGTCTTAATTATAGAGAGCATGAAAAATATCCCCAAGGTAAATGAGGCACTGAATAAACATTTTAACAGTGAAGAGCAATCGAACATTAGAATAGTAAATAATTTTGATTACTATTTTGCTAGTGGGGACTTTAATACAAAAGCAATGTTGGATCATTTTGCAAAAGATGTGGTTTTATTTAATGAAAAAAATAATTCTATTCGCACATGGGCCAATGTAGAATGGGCTTCAGATGATCCTGATGCCGAAAATCTTAAAATTTACGAAGCAATCATTGATGATTTCGTGCTAAATAAAAATATGGTTTCAGTCTGCGCTTATTCTTTCAACTCCATAACCCCGACTTTCAATAGGATCTTGGAGCAGGTGCATAGTTACGTAATGACTGATAACAGTTTTGCTGTATCAAACCGATATAAAAAAACTTGAGGTCATTCTTAGACCCCAAGTTTTTTTTGATGTGCTTTTAGACTTTTCTATATATACTTCCGATGTACACTCTTCCCGTCATACGTAAACAGCACATTCTTCGTCTCAATTACCGATTCCATATGCACAGGTCGACCCCAGATTTGGAAGATATAGGGCATGACTTTCTCCAAATACTTAAGGTCAAGTTCAATCCCTTCAAACCAGTGTTTAAGGTATAGCTCACCGGCTCTCAAATAATCTCCGTCATTCACCGTAATATATGGGAAGCCGCCATTTACCCGCATGTTCACCAGCTGGTCACGTACGCCTTCCCAAGCCTTATCGACAATTTTATAATCTTTGCCCTGCTTCTGGAACAGATACATATCCTCCCGCATGACGAGATCTTTATTCAAATAGTTGCGCAAGAAGGAAATATCAGATTCCACTTCCCTTACCTCAAACATTTTTTCCCTACCTGATCCAGGCTTCACACCATCCCGTTTCATTGCCTCGGATGGATTGTCGTAGCGCTCCTCGATATCTTCAAAAATTTTGATACCCAAGTAATATGGATTGATGCTTGTTTTGGAAGGCTGAACGACTCCGGCATTTAGCTTTGCGTATTCCAGTGCCTCGTCGCTTGTCAGGTCCATTTCACGAAGAATGCGTTGATGCCAGTAGGAAGCCCAGCCTTCGTTCATGATTTTCGTTTCCATCTGTGGCCAGAAGTAGAGCATTTCCTCGCGCATCATCGTCAGGATATCACGTTGCCAATCCTCAAGCTCGCTGCTATATTGTTCAATGAAGAGGAGAATATCTTTTTCCGGCTGTGGCGGAAACTTCTTTTTCCTCTTTTTGGGGACTGCTCTAGGTTTATTCCTTTCATCCAAGTTCCAAAGATCATCATATTGGCTCGCCCTTTTCGGTGCCTCTTCCTCTTCTTCCATATCCTCCATGCTCCAAGCAAGCTTGGAACGAACTAAGGAAGGATCGATATGCTCTTGTATCGCCAGCACGGCATTAAGGAAGTCCTCTACTTCCTTTTTCCCATAATCTTGTTCATATTGCTTGATTCTCTCTGCCGTAGCCGCCATGCTTTCCACCATATCCCTATTGGTATTCTGGAAACGGCAGTTGTTTTTGAAGAAGTCACAATGAGCCAGGACGTGTGCAACAATCAGCTTATTCTGTATCAATGAGTTTGTATCCAGTAAAAAGGCATAGCAAGGATTAGAGTTAATCACCAGTTCATATATTTTGCTGAGCCCCAAGTCATAATGAAGTTTCATCTTGTGAAATTGTTTCCCAAAGCTCCAGTGGGAGAAGCGTGTCGGCATTCCATAGGCTCCAAAGGTATAGATGATGTCGGCCGGACAGATTTCATAACGCATCGGGTAAAAGTCCAGTCCAAACCCTTTTGCTATCTCGGTAATTTCATCAATTGCATGAAATAGGGCTTTTTCGTCATTTGCTCTCATTAAAACTACCTCCCTTTTCCTCTTATCACAATGTATGAACAAGGTGACAATATCATGAGAAGGGATTGTTCGAAAACGACAATTTTCAGTCAGCAAACCAATTATTTGAAAAGCAATGGTATACTTTTCTCAAGTGATATTTAAAGGAGTTTACATATATGGAGCTTTTATTATTTATTCTTTTAGGTTTTTCGATCAGCATGCTTTCCGGCTTCTTTGGAATAGGCGGCGGTCTAGTACTGACACCAGTATTGCTTCTTATTGGGTACACACCCATAGAAGCGATTTCCACCAGTCTCCTTTATACCATCGGGACATCCATGGCGGGGGTGTACGCCCATTTCAAAATGAAAAATATACAATGGAAAGCTGCACTAATTATCGGAGCAAGTGGAGTGCTTGCGACCCAAATCGCCTATCCAGTGGTCAGTTGGCTCGAATCAAAGGGATACGATACAACCGTTGTACCAATCCTTTATCTTGCCTTGCTAACCTATTTCGCTTATAAGATGTTGAAAAAGGATAAAGGGGACAAGCGAGCTGCGTATGATGCCTCTGTAAAAGGCCAAGGTATCTTAAAATTCATTTTCATCGGTATCATTGCCGGCTTTCTTTCTACCACGCTTGGTGTAGGTGGAGGGTTCATCATTGTGCCCCTGTTGATTGCTTACTACGCATTTTCTTCCAAACAGGCAGTCGCAACAAGTTTAGCGGGGGTCATCTTGATTGTCACTGCAGGATTCATTACATATGCGGTGAATAATCCAATCAATTTCAAGGTTGGACTGTTTTTGATCGCAGGAGCAATCATCGGCTCTCAGTTGGGTGCACGTGCCACTTCTTTTTTCAATAGCAGAAGCATTCAGAAACTGCTGGGATTCCTCTATATAGTGACCATGCTCAGTTTGATTTTGGAGATGATAGAGCTTTCTACAGTTGGTTTGGTAGCTTTGGGGTGTTATACCCTCTTCATCAATATCTTTTTAATAACAAGGCTCCTACAGAAGAAAGTGCAACCTTCGAATTGAAGTAAAAAAGACCATCCTCGAACAGGTAATTACCTGATGATGAGGAGGTCTTTTTTGATTATGGCGTCAAATAAGAAAGGAATGCTGTAGCGATTCCGAAGTAAATCATTAATGATAGGATATCATTTAATGTAGTAATTAATGGACCAGAGGCGATTGCAGGGTCAATGTTAAGTTTGTATAAAATTAACGGAATAATGGTTCCTGCCAATGTTCCAATTATTAAAGTCAAGAACAATGATGAGCCTACTACGACTCCTAAAATCCAATTTCCATCTTGCCAGACATACGCTATTAATGTAATTAAAATTGCGCACGTTACTCCTATTGTAATACCTACCCTAAATTCACGTAAAATCAGTTGAAAAACAACTTTCTTGTCAATTTCTCTTGAAATTAATCCACGTACAACAACTGCCAGTGATTGTGTTCCGGTATTACCAGTCATTCCAGCTATCATCGGCATGAAAAACGCCAATGCTACAACTTCATCTAGAGTTGCTTCAAATCCACTTATAATACTTCCAGAAATGAGTCCAATAAATAATAATAATATTAACCATGGAAGCCTTCTTTTGGATGCCACAAGTGCAGGGGTATCAAAATCAATATCCTTACCTGAGGCGGAAAGCTTTTCAATATCCTCATTCGCTTCCTGGATTACGACGTCAATGACATCATCGACCGTAACAATCCCAATTAATATTTTTTCATCGTCCACAACCGGTACCGCTAAGAAGTCATATCGTTCAATGATATTTGCCACTTCCTCTTGGTCCGTGTCCACATGAACAGAAATGACCCTCGAAAACATGATTTCCTGAATCTTTTCATGAGCGTCTGCCAAGATAAGATCACGATAAGAGACAACTCCTACAAGCCTTTTCTCTTCGTCAATGACATATAAGTAGTTAATCGTTTCAGCAAGTTCCGCAAAAGATTTCAGCTTATCCACCACTTCACGGACTGTATACTCCTGAGGTATCCAAACATATCGGTTTGTCATTAATCTACCGGCAGTTTCCGCTTCGTATTTCATTAAGTCTTGAACTGCGGTGGATTCTTCTTTATTCATTTTTGCTAAAAATCGGCCTTTGATCTCCGGATCCATTTCGTCAAATAAGGAAGCCAGGTCATCGTTGTCCATTCGGTCCATGACTTTTGCCGATTTTTCCACGCCGATTTTTTGTAAGACTTCCAACTGCACTTCCTGGTTCAGCTCCTGGATTAACGCAGTTAACTGTTCAATGGTAAGGTAGGTTAGAAATCGGACCTTATGTTTTTCGGGGAGCTGTTGATAAATGACTCCCGTATCGTAAGGCTGTAGTTCTTCTATGATATCTTGGAAGGCTTTTCGCTTTCCATCTTTCAAAAAGGTAATGATGTTTAGTATGATTTGATCCTCTGTCATGTTTTTCACCATGAGCTCTGCCTCCTCTGCTTGCTAAGGAGTACAAGGAATCATATCGTTATTTTACCAATGGTGTGGTAACAAAAAATGATATGTATGCTCTTGTACTTCTTATAAATTTCGTCCTCGGACTTGGACTACTATCCATTTTCGTTACCACCACCTTGAATGATCTTTATTTAAATTCTGTGTAACTCCCTTTTTCCCATTAAAAAAGCACCTTTCATCTGTACGAATGAAGGCGCATTAAGGCATGATTTATCCTTATGATTTCCCTCACTCGTAGAGCTTTAGCACTGTGTGGCATAGGAATATCCAGCTGCATTAAATACCACCTTATATCGATGGTATCTGTTGACCCATTGGCGTCTTTGGACGTTTCTGGGCAGCAGCGTATCTCCACACAGGAGCCTCACCTAACGAAGGTAAATGAGTTTTCACAAATACTACTCTACAAGGGGAAAACAGACTATGTCAACCTTTTTCAGTTACTCTTTTTTTCTTCCATTAAAAATTCTTTATTTTTTCCACTTGAGCAAAAGTAGTATCTGATACGATTATAAAAACACTTAACAAATTTAATACCCATTTTCCCATAAAAGAAAACATACTTTTTTAATACATGAAGTTATTCTTCCTCATTATTACTCGGAAAATTACTGGTCATAAAAAGATTTTTGGATTTAGCTGCAAGATAGATTCCGACCTTTTTGTTACGATTCCATTCTTCTTGAAAGACGGACAATGGTGGGTTCGTATCTTCCACAAAATAGGAAATCTCCGGGGTGAATGACGGCCTTTTGAACTCTGATACAAACCAATCGGAAAACCCTCCACCTACAGCATGTTCCTCCGGCTGATCAAGGGAGTACCCTGTGATTTTTGATAACTGATCTGCTATTTTCTTATCCCGTTTAACGACTGCATGGTCATTTTTGAAATACCAATATAAGACTCGGCCTGATGAGTGATAGGTGACTGCCATCAGGGGCTGCACCTCTCTTGTAAAGGTCACAACCGCTCTGACCTCCTTCGCCTGCATTGGGAATTTCCCTTTATAATATTGATACGAAGGAGTACTCGTTTTTTCTTTAATGCTTTCCCAGCCTGCTGGATATTGCCGGTTCAAGTCTATTCCCTCCCCATTGGCTTTCCAGCGATCAAAATCTGAATTGTTTTCATTCATTTTTATTAATCGCTTTTGATAGTATTGGGGCAAGAAACCAATCCCTTCCTGCTGAATTCGAATACCATCCGGATTGACCATTGGAATGAACCAAATCGAGACTTCATCTAACAGGGCAGAATCATAGCCGAAAATCTGTTGATGGCTGTTATATGCTTTTAGATAATACTCCAATTTGGTCATAACAAGGCTCGTGGTCAGCCACTCTCTTCCATGATGCCCGCCAAGTATGATGATGTTGGACTTTCCGCGACCTATTTTTGCAGCCCAAATAGGTTGGCCGAATTCTGATTTTCCAACCAACTCAATATCCATCTCTTCCCGATACTTTCTTTTCAAAAGCTTCAGGTCTTCCCGCATCCTGTCGTATGTGTACCATTCTTGCGCGTTTACAATATGTTCTGCATGTGGCGTGTACGAGTTTATTTGTAACAAAATAAATAGCAACACAACCGCTTTATATATCCTCATTTATACACCTCAAAAAAGCATTTCCCTTATTTTGTGTAAGTTTTCGAATGGAGATACGACCAACATTTTCAACGAGGGAAACCTGCCATTTTGACACAAAATAATAGCACTCCTTAACAAGAGGAGGAGAGGACTCAGATGAACACAGTTGATTATGACCGCGCGTTATATTACACGCACCGCTCAGAATGGGATAACCTGCTTATCCTGATGGTGCGGACTAAAGATGACTTCCTCTCCAAGAATATCGAGCATTTCCTTCACTCCTACAATTTTTCTAAGGATTACAAGGAAATTGAGAAGAACCTATATCAACTGCTCCGATATATTGATCACGCTGTAACAAGGAGCACAGAAGATCAATTGGCTGAGGTAAGTCACGGATATATGGTGTAATTCATTTCTTAGGCAAACAGTGATCCGAGGTGAGACAATCCTTGGGTTGCTGTTTTTAGTATTCAATAAAAAAAAAGGCCACTAATCAGGCCTCTTCATTTTGCAGAAAGTATTCACGCATTTTCACATACATTACTAACTCTTTATAAAGGGCATCCACAAGGTCGGCACTTTCTGCATTCAACGTGTCATTTTCATACTCAAAGCAATGTGGGTCCAACACCAGCTGTTTCGGGATGACATTCGCGTACACACCACGCCCAACCACACGCATGTTGTTCAGTGCATTAATACCACCTTTCCCACCGCCTGCTACTGCTAACAACGCCACCGGCTTGCTATGGAACTGCTCGCTCCCAAGGAAATCCAACGCATTTTTCAATGCACCGCTCATTCCACTATGGTACTCAGGGGACAATAAAAGTACGGCATCCGCATTCTTAACCTTTTCCCTCAAGGATTTTACGTTTTCCAATTCCGTCTGATAAGACTCTCCATTATATAAAGGGATTTCCCCCTCACTTAAATCAATTACTTCCACACCATATTTCTCATTTAGGAACCTTGCAGCTATGCCTGTACGTCCACTTTTTCTTGGGCTCCCACTGATTGCTAAAATTTTCATAATGTCTACTCCCTCCAACTTTCTTTATAGTCTCAGTATATTCGACAATAAGCTTTGGCAAATCGGAAGAAATAGCTAACTTCACCTACGAAAAATGAATCATTTTTTCTACGTCTAAAGATGTAGGTTAGGCAATGCCATGTTTCACCGCATATAATGCCGCCTGTGTCCGATCTGCCAATTCCAATTTAGCTAAGATATTGGAAACATGCGTCTTCACCGTCTTTTCCGTAATGAAAAGGGCAGAGGCAATTTCTTTATTGCTTTTCCCTTTCGCAATCTCCGCTAAAACCTCCAACTCCCTTTTCGTGAGCTCCTCGTGAAGGTTCTTATTTCCGACTCCTCGTGCAAAATGGGACATGACATGGGAAGTTACTTTGGGATGCAGCTGGCTTTCCCCCCGATGCACCGCACGAATAGATTCAATCAGCTGATCGGGTTCCACATCCTTCAACTGATAGCCTGACGCGCCAGCACGGATTGCAGGGATAACATGATCCTGATCGGAGAAACTGGTTAGGATCAATACCTTGGAAGGAATGTTTCTTTCCATGATCTGTTTTGTTGCCTCGATTCCATCCATCTCCGGCATTACCAAATCCATCAAGACAACATCCGGTTTCAAGGCTTCAGCCAGCTCAACTGCTTCCATCCCGTTTTTTGCCTCCCCAACAATCTCAATATCCTTTTGTGTTTTGAGGAAAAAAAGCAAGCCCCTTCTAACCACATGATGGTCATCTGCAATTACTACCCTGATCATTTTTTCTCCCCCTTTGTCACTGGCATTTCTATACGTACGAGAGTACCTTTCCCAAGTTCACTTAACACGGTGAACGTTCCTCCTCGAGCTTCCGTTCTCTCCTTCATACTTCTTAAGCCAAGTGATGGAATTTTTTCGCTTTGTGTAAAAGAAAAGCCTGCACCTGCATCTTTAATTTCCATGGAGACTTTTTTGTTCTTCACTTCCATTAGCAGGCAAGCCTCCTTTTTCCCTGCATGCTTTTTGCAATTGTTCAATGCCTCCTGGCCAATCCTCCATAAACATTCTTCAATATGGTTAGGGAGGTCAATAACACCTTTCACCTCGGAATGAAGGGTGAGTCCCAGTACTTTCCCATAGTTGAGCAGCGCACTGACAACCCCATTTTCCAACCCTTCTGGCCTCAGTTGCCAAATGAGCGCACGCATTTCACTCAATGCTTCCTGAGAAAGCTCCTGCATGTATGTCAGCACCTCGAGGATTTGCGGATCTGTTGTAAGCTCTTTTGTCCCTCTGGCAGTAAGCATGAGTGAGAATAGAAGTTGATTGACCGAATCATGCAAGTCCCTTGCCAAGCGGTTTCTTTCTGCCAAAATTGACAGGTGTTGTTCGTTTTCAGAAAGCCTAATACGCTTGATTGCCGTCCCAATTTGATAGGCAACCGATTCTAAAAGTGCCAGTTCTGTATCCGAAAAATGTGTTTTGGAAGGAGCCGCAACATTGAGAAGTCCAAACTTTTCCTCTCCTGCACGTAATGGAACTGTTGCATGATGGGTGATATTATTCGTTTCTCCCCATTCATATTTGACTGCATCCTCGAGTCGTTTACAGGCAATGATGTTGGATGCACGCTTGAGCCGCCCGTCTTGATAACGATCAAGGCACCAGCACCCACCTTCGCACATCGGTTTTTTACTGGGGATTATTAGTGCATCCGGTAGCTTATGATCAGCTGCTAATGTATAGTTTCCCTTTTCATTTATAAGATAAATCCAGCCTGTTTGGAGACCGGTCACTTGAAGTAATTCCTTTAACACACTTTCCAGCATTGTCGGTAAATCATTTGCTTGATTAAGCGATTCTGCAATGATCTTCAATGCTCTCAGTTCTTGGATTCGTTGATTTTCCTGGACCACTTGAATGTCCCCCTTGTTTTACCTACCTTTTATCTTTCTATTGTACCAGTGGAAATCCCTTTTGGCTTTCGGAAAAAGTCCGGTGTTTGTATGCGACTTTGGTCGTAGATGAACAACAAAAAGCCGCTTCAAGCAACGATGCTGTGCTTGAAACGGCAATCTATTTTATCAACTTAAGCTTTACCTACAGAATTAATGCTATTTAAAAACTGATCCACTTTCTCCATCAACGAAGTGGAGATGGTATCCAACTTTTCCTTGCTGGCTTCCATTGTCTCAGATTGCGTTCCAAAGTAGAACTTAATCTTTGGCTCTGTACCTGAAGGTCGTACACATACCCATGTGCCGTCTTCTAGGAAATACTTCAGTACGTTTGATTTTGGGAGTTCCATCTTTTCCACCGCTTTTGTTTCTACAACCAATCTTTCTTGTGTAGAATAATCCTCAATTGCTGTAATCGCATATCCTGCCACTTCAGCAGGCGGCGTGTTGCGGAATGCTGTCAGAAGGTTAGCAATCTGTTCTGCTCCTTCTTTTCCTTTTAACGTTAAGGATTTCATGCCTTCAAGGTAGTAGCCGTACTCTTCATACAGCTCCATTAACCCTTCATACATCGTCTTGCCAAGTCTCTTGTAGAATGCGCCGATTTCCACTGCCATGATGCATGCTTGAACCGCATCTTTATCGCGGGCAAAATCAGCGATCAAGGAGCCATAGCTCTCTTCGTAACCGAATAAGAAGGTGTATTCCCCGCTCTCTTCATACTGCTTGATCTTCTCGCCGATGAACTTAAATCCTGTTAACGTATCGACAGTTGCAACTCCGTAGCTGTCTGCGATCACGCGGCCGAATTCAGATGTTACAATCGTTTTCAACATCACACCGTTTGAAGGAAGCGTACCTGTTGCCTTCTTTTCAGATAATAAATAATGCAGGAAGAGCGCACCTGTCTGATTACCAGTCAACACCATATACTCACCATCAGCATCTTTGACTGCAACACCTAGACGGTCCGCATCCGGATCTGTAGCAATAAGGATATCTGCATCAATCTCCTTGCCATCACGGATCGCCAGTTCAAATGCTGCATGCTCTTCCGGGTTTGGAGAGGATACAGTAGAGAAGTTTGGATCTGGCTGTTCTTGTTCAGCCACCACTTTCACATTTTTGTACCCAAGTGCTGCAAGACCTTCGCGTACTGGCAGGTTCGCTGTTCCGTGTAAAGGAGTGAATACCACCTTTACATCCTCGCCCATCTCATTCCCTAATTCAGGGTGCACACTGATGGTAGTAAGCTGCTTCAAGTATTCTTTATCCAATTCTTCGCCAATGATTTTAATCAAGCCTTTATTCTTCAGCTCTTCTTCTGAAGCAACCTGTATCTCAAGCTCATTTTCGACTTCATTCACTTTGGAGATGACTTGATCTGCTTCAAACAATGGCAATTGCCCTCCGTCTGGACCATACACTTTGTATCCGTTATATTCTGGAGGATTATGGCTCGCCGTAACAACGATTCCGGAAAATGCTCCTAAATAACGAACAGCAAAAGAAAGTTCCGGCGTTGGACGCAGGCTTTCGAATACATAAGTCTGAATGCCATGGCTTGCCAATGTTTTAGCAGCTTCCATTGCAAACTCCGGAGATTTATGACGACAATCATAAGCGATTGCCACTCCGCCTTTTTTCGCTTCCTCACCGAAAGATTCTATGTATCGTGCCAATCCTTCAGATGCTTTTCGAACGGTATATATATTCATTCGGTTTGTACCTGCGCCGATTTCCCCGCGCATTCCACCTGTACCAAATTCCAATTCTTTATAAAAACTTTCTTCTTTCGCCTTTTCGTCGTCCTTCATTTCTTGAATCAGCTTAACCATTTCTTCATCAAGATTGGTGTGTGACTCCCAAAGGTCAAATTTCTCCATCCATTTCATCTGTCTTTTCCTCCTTGCGTTTATCAGGATATAGTATAACTTCTACTTACATACTAATGCTTCCTGCAAAAAAAATACGTCGAATTATGACAAATTACGCGTACGTGAACGTTTTTACTGATTATTATACTAAAAAAGAAAAGGAATTGCTTTATGCAATTCCTTCATTAATAAATTCTTAGCTTATTCTATTAGAAACTTTCTGATCAAAACCCTGTTCTTCGTCTACCGCTCTAACTGCATCATGTAGATGGCGCTCTAAAACTATTCGGTTTTGCTCTTTTTGCTCTCTGCTCCAAACTAATTCCTTTCCCATTAGGTCCAATACTTTCGTTTTCCATTTCTCTACCCATGCAATATCGAAAAACAATGCTCCCGTTCTGCGGATGAAAAAGTCAGATGTTGTGGATGTCATTTCTTCCCTTATTGCATATAGCACCTGTACAAAAACATCTAATGGTAAACCTGCTTTTTCAGCTTGGCTGCCATCTGTTTTCGCAATGTCATATAATTTCTCCACATTGGAACCATACATTGAGGAGAGCTTTGTAGCTTCTTCTTTTGTAAACCCAATTTCCATTCCTTCCTTCACTTTCTCTTTCATATAGGAAGGAAAATTATTAGAGCCTCCGACATCACCGCCAGATATCGGCATGTGCTTCGTTTTGGATGTTCCGTAGTTTTTACCCGATTCTTTGACAAACTGTTTATTCATTAAATCAACAACCATCTCAGCCATTTTACGATAACCTGTCAGTTTGCCTCCTGCAATGGTGATCAACCCTGAGTCAGAAACCCACACTTCGTCTTTTCTGGAAATCTCAGAGGCTGATTTTCCTTCTTCATGGATTAAAGGACGTAATCCAGTCCAACTAGATTCAATGTCAGACTCCTTCAACTTTAAAGAAGGAAACATGTATGAGATGGCTTCAAGTACATACGACTTATCTTGTTTGGTCATTCTCGGATGTGCCATGTCTTCTTTATAAACAGTATCTGTTGTTCCAACATATGTTTTCCCATCACGTGGAATGGCAAAAATCATTCTTTTATCTTGTGTGTCAAAATAGATAGCTTGTTTCAACGGAAATTTCTTTTGATCGAATACTAAATGAATACCTTTTGTAAGTTGCAAATGCTTTCCTTTTTTAGAGCCGTCCATTTCACGTAAAGTATCTACCCAAGGACCTGCAGCATTAACGATTTTTTCAGCTCGAATAGTATGGGTCTTATTCGTTAATTGATCCACTACCTTTGCTCCAACTACTTTACCATCTTCATAAAGAAGTTCTTCCACTTTTGCATAGTTAACGGCCTCTGCACCGCGCTTCACAGCTTCTTTCATTACTTCAATGGTGAGGCGCGCGTCATCTGTGCGGTATTCCACATAAACGCCGCCGCCTTTTAAGCCCTTGCTATTTAAAAGTGGTTCACGAGTTAATGTATCTTGTGCGTTCAACATTTTACGGCGTTCGGATTTTTTTACATTTGCCAGAAAGTCATACACTCTTAAACCTAAGGAAGTCGAGAACTTTCCAAATGTTCCTCCTTGTTGAATCGGCAATAGCATCCATTCAGGCGTTGTAACATGCGGGCCATTTTCATATACAACCGCGCGTTCCTTCCCTACTTCTGCTACCATTTTCACTTCAAATTGTTTTAAATAACGAAGTCCACCGTGAACAAGTTTAGTGGATCTGCTGGATGTTCCGGCAGCAAAGTCCTGCATTTCCACAACAGCTGTTTTTAACCCCCGTGTTGCAGCATCCAAGGCGATACCACTGCCTGTAATCCCACCGCCTATAACTAATACGTCATAAGTCTCTTCTGTCATTTTTTCTAAAATAAGGCTTCTGTTAAAGCTTGCAAAGTTTAATTTTTTCATGGTTGTTGCCTCCATCCTGTTATTAAGTATATATACAAAAAGAGACCACAGAAAACATAGACAAAGCTTTTGCTTTGAAAATGTTCTGTGGTCTCTCCTAATCTCCAACCGAAATATTAACTTGTGTTTAGTATATCATATGCAATGATTACTTGAAAGCAATAGTTGCATTTACCGCTTTTTTCCACCCGCTATACAATTCTTCTTGTTCTTCTTTATCCATTTCTACCTCAAAAGTTGATTCCACTTGCCATTGAGAAGAAATCTCTTCTTTATTTCCCCAATACCCAACAGCAAGACCTGCTAAGTAAGCTGCGCCCAGTGCTGTCGTTTCATTGACAGATGGTCTTTCCACGCCAACACGCAGCATATCACTTTGAAATTGCATTAAGAAATTATTTTTCACTGCTCCGCCATCTACACGCAGAGTTTTTAAAGAGATACCTGAATCATGCTCCATCGCGGTCAGCACATCTTTCGTCTGATAGGCCAATGATTCCAGCGTTGCGCGAATAAAATGCTCTTTAGATGTACCCCTAGTCAACCCGAATACCGCACCTCTTACATTACTATCCCAATATGGGGTGCCCAAACCAACAAATGCAGGGACTACATAAACTCCATCAGCAGAGTCTACTTTCGTGGCATATTCTTCACTTTGACTAGCATCGTTGAACATACGGAGTCCATCACGTAGCCACTGAATAGCTGATCCTGCTACAAAAATACTGCCTTCTAACGCATAGGTTACTTTGCCGTCAATTCCCCAAGCAATAGTAGTAAGTAGTCCACTCTTCGATTCAATCGGCTTTTCCCCGGTATTCATGAGCATAAAGCATCCTGTGCCGTAAGTGTTCTTCGCCATTCCTTCTTCATAGCATGCCTGTCCGAATAGTGCAGCCTGTTGATCCCCTGCAGCACCTGCAATCGGAATTTCCTGCCCAAAGAAATGATAATCAACCGTATGGGCGTAAACTTCCGATGATGGTTTCACTTCTGGAAGCATACTAGCCGGAACATCTAAAATATCCAGTAATTCTTGATCCCATTTCAAATCGTGAATATTATACATCAACGTTCTGGAAGCATTCGAATAATCGGTTACATGTGCCTTTCCGCCTGAAAGCTTCCAGATCAACCATGTATCGATGGTACCGAAAAGTAACTCTCCTTTTTCCGCACGCTCGCGAGCTCCATCAACATGATCAAGTAGCCATTTCACTTTTGTCCCCGAGAAATAGGCATCAATCAAAAGCCCGGTTTTGTCACGGAAGGTCTGTTCATGTCCAGTCGCTTTTAATTCCTCACAAATCGGCGCCGTCTGCCTAGATTGCCAGACAATCGCGTTATGTATCGGTTGCCCGGTCGCTTTATCCCATACAACCGTTGTTTCACGTTGGTTGGTGATACCGATACCAGCAATCTGTTCAGGTTTAATTTCAGATTCAGATAAGCATGACGCAATAACAGACAAGATGGAGCTCCATATTTCGTTTGCATTATGCTCCACCCACCCCGACTTTGGAAAATATTGCTGGAATTCTTTTTGCGCAGTATATACCGGTTCCCCATTTTTATTAAATAGAATCGCTCTTGAACTTGTCGTTCCCTGGTCTAATGATAAAATATATTTTTCCATTTCTAGCACTCTCCCTAAGACTTATTTTGAATAATGCTCCCAAAGTTCCTGTTTGGATGTGGTAACTGCTGTTGCCCCTGCTTCAATGGCTCGGTCCACATCTTCCACAGAGCGGATCAAGCCTCCTGCAAATACAGGAATGCCTGTTTTTTCTTTTACTTCCCTAATCATATGAGGAACGACACCTGGCAATACTTCTATAAAGTCAGGCTGAATCTTTTCAATTACCTGATAACTTTTTTCTACTGCATTGGAATCAAGTAAAAAGAGGCGCTGTATAGCATAGATACCCCTTTGTTTGGCCTTGGCAATCACTGCAGCTCTTGTGGAAACGAGTCCGGCTGGCTTTAGGGTTTGGCATAAGAATTCTGCCGCATGCTCATCGTTTTTAATGCCTTGAATAAGGTCCACATGGACGAACAGTTTTTTCTTCTCTTTATTTGCTGCTTTTATATAATTCGGTATCTGTGAGAGTTGACTGTCTAATATAACACCATATTCATAGCTGCTTTGCAAAAACCTTTCGAGCGTTTTGCCGTTTTTCACAGCTGGGAGTATGGTTTGGTTTTGGAATGTCATGGGACACCTCCATTTTTAATGAATTATAATATGATTTTGTCAAAATAAAAAGACGCACCTTTAAAAATACAAAGATTGGAATTTTAAAGTATCAACCAAAACATCAACGGCAATGTAATTAGAGTTAATAACGTGCTAACTAATGTTGCACTCGAGACGAATTCAGGCTCTGTATTGAACTCCAAGGCATACATTGTAGTATTCGCTGCGGCTGGCATTGCTGCCATGATGATCATCAACTGTTTAATCATAGGATCCACAGGAAGCACAAGTGTAAATAGAAATGCAATGAACGGCGACACTATCAGTTTAATAGAAAGAGCGTATAGCAATTTCTCCTTTGCTGTCGTACGGATAGATATTTTCGCAAGCTGCATCCCAAGAATCACCATGATAACAGGAATGGTTGCATCTGCCACCAAATGAACCGCTTGCATGATTGGTTGTGAGACAGGGATAGATAACCATTGAAAAAGGAGCCCTATAATTGCTCCATACATAATTGGCATTTTCAACACCGACATAAGTGCCGAACGGATGCCGTCATTGTCCGGACTCCCTTTTGCTGCATAGTACACTCCAACTGTTGCCATAAGCAAAGATTGAATGACCATCAGCACGATTGCATATTCAAAACCGGCAGCACCAAAAAGTAACAGGGCAACAGGTGTCCCGTAATTTCCATTGTTCATGAAACTGGAGGATAGAATGAGACCGCAAGTTTCCGATTTAGAATACTTTCTCACCCATGCAACAAAGTATGTGAAAAAGATTAATGAAAAACAAAGTAAACAGCAATATATAATGATATATAGATGATCACTGGAAAATTCGTTTACAAAAAAAGTCCTGAAAACAAGAACCGGTGACAATAGGTACATCGCCATCTTAGACAATGCTTTAACGTCAAACCCAATTGTTTTTTGTCCAATAAAACCAATTGCAAATATCATGAAAACCGGTAAGATTACCTCAAAAAATATCAATCTGCTCTCCCCAAATCTATGTGTATATTAACTATCTCAGTTTTGTGTAACTCCTATACTATCAAAACTTATCACATTTTTCTTCTTACCAGTTTTTAATTGTTGCACTTCTTTATCCAAGTCGAGTATGATAGTGATAACAAATATCCGATTATACAGGTGGGATTAATTATATATGAAAAATACTACTATACCTAAACCCTTGGTTACCTTTAATCAATGGTTCATATTGACGACTGTCATTCTTTCTCTTGCTACGGGATTATACTTTCTGATGGCTTTTCCATTGCTTGCTGGGCTGATGGGATTGTTGTTTAAATGGAATCCGGCTCTTGTGGTTGCACGGAAATTTCTATCTAAACCTGCAGGATCTTATCCTCAGGAAGACGTTGCACAGCTGCAATTCAACCAGAGCATTGCGGTAGCCTGCTTGGCACTGGCGCTTTTCGGTTTTTATTCTGGATTTGTTGTAATTGGGTTTGTGTTTGGCATTATGGTGGCTGTTGCTTCAGGAGTTGCTTTGATGGGCTTTTGCGTAGGATGTTTTATCCGGTTTCAATGGCAGCAATATCGATATCGTCGGGCCAACTAGATAGTGATATAATTATTTTTGATGTGAACTCCTTTATGGGGTTCTTTTTTTGTCTGGGATTTATTCTTGAAAACGTATGAGGACATTGTTTGGCTGCATTGGGTCAACGTTGTCCTCATTGGTCTCGTATGACGACCTCCCAGGCCCAAAACTCTCAAACATTGTCCTCATAGACCTCGTATGACGACCTCCAACCCCAAATCCTTCAAACATTGTCCTCATAGCCACCGTATGACGACCTCTCACCCCATAAAACCTCAAACATTGTCCTCATTCATCCCTCTCATCAAATACTTCTAACCCTCAAAAATTGCAAAAAAACATCAAAAAAACGACCCCACAACAGGGTCGCTTTTCCTATGTTATTTTTTATACTTAATCTCATAAACATCTCTTCGTCGGTCCTTCAACTGACGCACCGTGCCGGATTGGCGCTGACGGCGAAGAATCTCCAAGTCCACATCACCGATGATGACCATCTCAATATTCGGATTGCACTCCCCAACGATTCCGTCCCTTGCAAACTCAAAATCGGACGGTGCGAAGATAGCTGACTGGGAGTACTGGATATCCATGTTTTCCACCTGTGGCAGGTTCCCACAAGTTCCGGCTATAACCGTATATATTTGATTCTCCACCGCACGTGCCTGCGCACAATAACGGACACGCAAGTAGCCTTGTCGGTCTTCTGTATTAAATGGACAGAAGATGATGTTCGCGCCCTTCTCTGTTGCAATACGCGCAAGCTCTGGGAACTCGATATCATAACAGATTTGAATTGCAATTTTTCCGCAATCAGTATCAAAGACACGTACACTTTCGCCACGGCTTATTCCCCACCATTTGCGTTCATTTGGTGTGATATGCAATTTGTACTGCTTCTCAATCGTTCCATCACGTCGGAAAAGGTAAGCAATATTAAATACCTTTTCATCTTCCTCAACGAAATGAGAGCCTCCAATGATATTCACGTTATATTTCACCGCAAGATCAGTAAACAGCTGGATATACTGTTCTGTATATTCCGTTAGACGCTGAACAGCTTTGCTTGGTACCTTCTCATGTAAGAAGCTCATTAACTGAGTCGTGAAAATCTCCGGAAAAACAGCAAAATCAGCGCCGCCATCTGATGCAACATCTGTATAATATTCTACCTGTGTTGCAAACTCCTCAAAGGAGCTAATCGACTTCATCATGTATTGAACGACACATATCCTAACCGGGAAAGAAGTCTTGAAATGACGCTTTGTCTGTGGGATATACTCCACATTGTTCCACTCCATCAAAGTGGCATACTTGTTGGAGGCCAAATCGTCAGGAAGATAACCTGGATTGATACGCATCAAGGTAAACTCATTCAACAGCTGGAATGATAGAACCGGATCATAAATTTTATGTCGCATCACCTGTCTGACATACTCACGTGGCGTCATTTCTTCTGCATACTTATGATAGTTCGGAATCCGTCCACCAATAATGATACTTTTTAGATTCAGTCTGCGTGCCAAATCTTTCCTTGCCTCATACAGGCGGTGACCGACTTTCATGCGGCGATAGCCCGGATGCACCATTACTTCAATACCATATAAGTTATAACCATCTGGATTGTGGTTGGTAATATACCCTTCATCTGTTATATCGTCCCAAGTATGACGATCATCATATTCATCAAAGTTAATCAACAAACTTGAGCAAGACCCAATTATTTCCCCATCATACTCCGCACAAAGCTGGCCTTCAGGGAACATATTCAAATGACTTTCCAAGTGCTCTTGCTTCCAGGGCTGCATGCCAGGAAAACACAAATGCTGAAGCGTAATAATATCATCTATGTCTTTCATCTCTATGTTTCTGATAATCATTTTTTTCTCGAATTTAGATAAATCGATTTTTGACAACGCCATCATCTCCTATCCTTATGTACAAAAAATCATGCTGGGCTGTTTCAGAATGTAAAAACGGAGAATAGCCCAATATTACTTATTCCCCAATTTTATCATAACGAAACACAAAACAATAAAGGACTGGCCCCTGCCCACTAAAAGTGTTCAAAATAAAAGGAAAGGAATAGTTTTGCATAAATGATGAGTAAGGTCTATAATTTTAGAAAAAGTATCTTGAATTCAAAAGAGGCGAAATATGGTGGATCATTCTAAGAAAGTGGAGAACCTATTGCTTGCGGCAGCAATCATTTCCCTAGTCGCAGCACTAGGAAGTTTATATTTTTCGGAAGTATTGATGTATATACCATGTGAGCTATGCTGGTATCAGAGGATATTGATGTACCCGCTTGTAATTCTGCTTGGAATTGCTGCGGTAAAAAAAGATGCAGGCATTGCAACGTATGTCCTTCCTCTTTCCATTATCGGGGGAAGCATTTCCTTCTATCACTATTTGATACAGAAGGTTGCATTTTTCGGTGAGAACTCCGTTTCCTGTGGAGTGGTCCCATGTACCGGTCAATACATCAACTGGATGGGTTTTATTACCATCCCGTTTCTAGCACTTATCGGTTTTACATCCATCACGGTAATCTTATTTTATGTAAGAAATATGGCAAAGAAAGCAGGTATTTAACATTGAAGAAACTCATCATTATTATGGCAGTCATCATGGCCATCTTTATAGCTCTCGTTGTCATCACTAATATTCAGCAGAAACAGAATGTAGAAGGTAATCCTTTTGGAAAAGACAAACTTCACCCAGAAACACAAAAACAGCTGGAAGATCCGCTTTATCAAAACATCATTACTCCCAATCAATTAGAGGAAGATTTAGCTGCTGGAGAAACGAAAACTATCTATTTCTACAGCTCCACATGTCCCGCTTGTAAACAGACAAGCCCTGTTGTCGTTCCAATGGCAGAAGAAATGGGCATTGACATGGAACTTTATAATCTTGAAGAATTCAAAGCTGGCTGGAATGTTTATGGCATCAGGTCCACTCCAACCTTCATTCATTTCGTAGATGGTAAGGAAGTGGAACGCCTTGAAAACTACCACGAGGACCAAAGCGTATACACCGACTGGTTCGAGAAAGTAAAAGAAACTCCTAGCGAATAATCGCCAGGAGTTTCTTCCGTTATCTGAATTTACAGCGGTGCTGAACAGTGTCATTAAATCAAAAAATGATTAGAAGGACGAATAAATTTACTAAAAATATTCGACTTACTTGGTTTATGTGCAAATTGATCAATCGAAAATGGAAAGGAAAAACCGAACTCCCCTAACATATTGACATTCCGCTTAAATATTTCACGATGCTTGCTTAATAAATCCTCTTCCTGGATTGCTTCAATAACTGCAATGATTGCTTGAAGGCATGAAATGATATGAAATGCTTCTTTCAATGTTCCATTATAATCGGAAAAAGTATCATGGACTTCTCCAGTGTGAAGGGATAATTGTTTGGCAAGGTTTTCTATCTCTTTATCTGTGAAATAATAAGGAAGAATGTTCGTCAAGAGGTGTTGGACCAATTCACCGATATGGTCCTCTTGCTCTGGAGTTGAAGCGTACATTACTTTCACGAATTAAAACCACCCTTGTAACTTCTCTATAACAAAAGAGTAACATAAATGCATCTTTATTTGGGTAGGTAGTTACTGGAATCCATAGACTGATTACGACAAAAAATCAGACCAAATGCCGGAAAAAGACTTTGTTTAAGTTGACTGATGATAATAGCTGGTTTCCAGCTGTTGATTGGAGCAAAAGGCGTAGACTCCAGCGGGGGAGTAGCGACAATCTTGAGACCCCGCAGTGAAACGAGGAGGCTCAAGGTCGCCCCGCGGAAAGCGAAGCCTATTGCGGAAATCAACAGCGACGTAATAGAAACTATTTTAAAAAAGGAGCTTAATATGAGCAACCACACGATTACATTCACTGTTACACAAAATAACTCCCTTCCCTTACAAAACTACCTGAAAGACGTGATAGGTATACCAAAGGGGCTACTTCACGAGTTGCGGATGTCTAAGCAGGTTACGGTGAATGACGAAATTCCTAATTGGACAACTCCCCTTCAGGAAGGCGACCAACTCTCTATACCTATTCTGGCAGAAGAAATATCCCCTGCCGCTACCCCGATAAGCATAGAGGTAGTATATGAAAATGAACATTTTTTAGTGGTAAATAAGCAGGCTGGGATAGATACACACCCCTCTTCAGAAAAAGACTTGCACTCCCTATCCAACGGGGTTGCTCATTATTTCAAAGAAAATGAGATTCATTCCAAAGTACGCCATGTCCACCGGTTGGATAAAGACACCAGTGGAGCCATTCTTTTTGCCAAACATGCCATCTCTGGAGCTATACTTGATAGGATGCTGGAGGAAAGAAAAGTGAAACGAACATATCTCGCTCTTGTGGAGGGAATATGGAACACCTCGAAAGGTACAGTTGACAAAGCAATCGGAAAAGATCGCCATCATGCATCCAGAAGGCGAATCTCCCCAACCGGCCAAAAAGCTGTCACTCATTACAAAGTTATAAAGACATTTCCAAAGGATATATTGTCCCTTCTGGAACTGACGCTTGATACAGGTAGAACACATCAGATTCGTGTACATATGAGTAGCTTGGGCCACCCTTTATACGGCGACAAACTTTATGGAGCAACAAGCAAACACCATCGTCACAGCCTTCATGCCTGGAAGCTGAGCGTTCCCCATCCGTTCACTGGTGAAAATGTAACTGTTCACGCACCACTACCTGATGGGTTCGGTCCATCTTTTCTAAAGTTAGAGGAGCTGTAGCATATTAGCTACAGCTTCTTTCTGAAAACATAACTCGCTTTCTCATAATCCATCTTTTCTTCATAAAATCTATGGGCATTCACCCTTGCTAGACCGGAAGACAGTGTTACCTTTTCACAGCCTCTTTCTTTACCCAGCTCTTCTATATACCTTAACAATCTTTCCCCATATCCCTTGGATCGAGAAGTGTTTTTGGTCACAAGATCATAGACATAAATATGGCGCCCATCATAGAAATTTGTCAGCGTGATGATACCGGTAACTGCCACTACATTTTCGCCTTCAAAATATGCATGCACTTCATAGCCCTCCCTTTGCATCGTTTCGTAAATTTCCAGAAAGGATTCCTCAGTCAAATGTGGTCTTAACTCTTTTAATACATGATATCCTTGTAATAGTTCCTCTTTTGTTTGCAGGTGCTTCATCATACTCCTCAACCTCCCTATGTATAAACCATATCGATTATGGCCAATACCAATATAGTACTATTTTTGTTCACAGGATTGATCTTTTTTCCATAATTTTTTGTTAGGATTCTAGATATAATATAACCATTGAACGAGAGGAGTGTTCTGCTTGAAAAAATTCACTTTACTGATCAGCCTGCTTTCCTTATTGATGTTGGCAGCTTGCGGATCATCCAATAACAATGAAAATACTAATGGGAACTCAGACAACATCCCTAACATGGTGGAAGTGGAAATTAAACTTCCAGAAGAAATTGAACCGAATGAAGAAGTGAAAATTGAAGCCTTGGTCACACAAGGTGACGAACATGTGGAAGATGCAAACGAAGTAACATTTGAAGTTTGGAAACAAGGTCAGGAAGCCGACCATGAAATGTTAGAAGCGGATAATGATGGCAAAGGAGTTTATTCCATTACGAAAACGTTTGAAGAGGAAGGTTTTTATTACGTTGTTGCTCATACAACAGCAAGAGATATGCACGTTATGCCACGTGTAGAGGTTACAGTGGGAAACCCTGATCCTTCCAAGCATGAAGAAGATGATCACAATCATAAACATGGAGAAGAAGGACACAGTCACGACCATGAAACTCATGAAAAGACTGACCATGATGATCATCACAGCCACGGACACGAACATGAAAATACCTTACACATGACTTTACAACATGCTAAAACGGTGAAAGCAAATCAAGAAACCACCCTATCTACAGAACTCAAGCAAGAAGAAACACCATTTACCGGTGCAAATGTACGTTTTGAAATATGGCATGAGGATTCCGAAAAGCATGAATTCATAGATGCAGAAGAAAAAAGTGACGGTTTATACGAAGCCAAAGCTACCATGAACGAAAGCGGTTTGCACTATGTCCAAATACATGTGGAAAAAGATGAACTGCACGAACACCAGATGGAAGAATTGGAAGTCCAATAAAAAGATATAAAGCAAGGTGCCGGTTCTACAAACAGAACCGGCACCTTTTGCATAAAAAGCAGCCATTGTATATGTGCAGAAACCCTGTTGATTGCAGTGGAAGGCGCGCAGACTCCTGCGGGAGGAAGGGACATGGGAGACCCCGCAACGAAGTGAGGAGGCTCCCGGACCGCCCGCGGAAAGCGAAGCGCCTGAAACGGAAATCAACAGTGAATATTGGATTTCACTTAGAAATCAAAATTATCCGGATCCGGACCTACTCGCTTGTCTTCATTCAACGCATGAATCCTCTGCATCTCATCTGCAGACAATTCAAAATCAAAAATATCCGCGTTCTCTTTAATACGGTGCTCCTTCACGGACTTCGGAATCGTCACCACACCGTTCTGGAGATCCCAGCGCAGGATGACCTGTGCAACCGATTTATTATGTCCAGCTGCAATTTCTTTTAACACTTCATTGTCCAGTAGCTGTCCCTGCATCAGAGGCGACCATGCTTCAAGCTGGATTCCATTTTCTTTACAGAAGTTAAGCAGCTCTACCTGTGAAAGCTTAGGATGGTATTCCACTTGGTTCACCATCGGCTTTATTTCTGCCACTTCCAAGATATCCTCCAGGTGATGAATATGAAAGTTACTCACCCCGATTGCGCGGACTTTCCCATCTTTATATAACTTTTCTAAAGCTTTCCAAGTGTCAACGTACTTTCCTTTTACCGGCCAGTGAACCAGGTAAAGATCAAGATATTCCAAGCCAAGCTTTTCCATGCTTTCGTCGAAAGCTTTCAAGGTAGATTCATACCCCTGATCGGCATTCCAGACCTTTGTTGTGATAAAAAGCTCTTCGCGAGGAACATCGGATTCTCTAATTCCTTTTCCGACACCTTCTTCATTTTTATAAATGGCAGCCGTATCGATACTCTTATACCCGGCATGTAACGCCAATTTCACAGATGCCTCAACCTCTTGCCCCTCTTCTACTTTAAAAACTCCCAAGCCAAACCATGGCATTTCTACCCCATTATGTAAGGTTGTAGTGGACGCTAAACTTTTCATTTCTATCACCTTCCTATTTTAAAGAATAATTCTATTATGTCCGATTACCGAAATTATGCAATTTATTTGCCTAGGCACTCACCCATAAATTTGTCCTGCCATATAAATAGAAAAAAGGAGTTTTATAATGGAGATGTATGACTACATTATGCTCTTGAATCTGTTGGCCATTGTTTCTACGACTTTGGGCAGTTATCTGTACGTCTCGCTGATGGTGAAACGAAAAGCTGCTTTCTTCTTCCATACGGTCATCAGTCTTTTCTTTATTGTCATCACCTGGTTCATCACCACGACAATATGGTACTTCCTGACCATACAGGTTGACGGACTCCTTTATATAGGTGGGATGCTTTTCAACATGATGGTCGCCATATTCTGTTCAACTGTTCTCTTGGCTTATCTGTTTGTCCAACGCGCGTATTTTATTAAGAAGTATAAAAAAAACAATAAATAACACCTATCCTAAGGTTCGCAATGAACCTTGAGATAGGTGTTTTCCTTTATTATTGCATTACGTTCTTGATGGCACTTGCCACCTGGATCGTGCGATTGGTTTGATGCTTCACGGCTGCTGCGACATCTTCTTTCCAGTTACCGTCCTGATCAGCCGTCACACTTGTTCCATATGGATTTCCTCCCGTTTCAAAGATGGAGTTATCCGTATAGCCAGGTGCTGCTACAATTGCTCCCCAATGGTACATGATAGTGTACAGGTTAAGGATTGTCTGCTCCTGGCCACCGTGGGGATTACTAGCAGATGTCATGGCACTTACCACTTTATTCGCAAGCTTTCCTTCTCCCCACAACCCACCTGTCGTATCAAGGAATTGCTTCATCTGCGCAGGTAATGTCCCATATCTAGTCGGAACACTGAAGATATAGGCATCTGCCCATGTCAGGTCATCAAGGCTTGCTTCGGGTACATCCTTTGTCTCCTCAAGATGTTGCTTCCAGGCCGGGTTGGAGTCGATTGCCTGCTGCGGGGCAAGTTCTGGCACCTTGACCAACTTCACTTCCGCTCCAGTTGCTTTTGCAGCCTCTTCTGCCGTTTTCGCTAGTTTGTAGTTGGTACCTGTTGAGCTGTAATAGATAATTGCCAATTTTACATTCGTTTCCATCATATAACGCTCCTTTTCCTTTTAGTCCAAGGGTTTAATTCTGGATTGTGGGGTCATGATACTTTTCCCTCTAAGTTATCTTGTACCCAAATATCTTGAATTAAAACTTTCTATTCAAAAAAACCTCCTGCCAGTTAAGACAGGAGATTTTCTCTCAATGCCGTGATCAGCCACCAGGAATGATCTCAGGGTATTCGTCCTTATTTGAAGGTGACATCACATCAGGCTGAGTTTGGACCTCAGCCTTTTGAAATTCTCCTGCTCCACCAAACATTAGGAATACTGCTAGTGCTAAAAGGACCAATCTTTTCTTCATACTGACCATCTCCCTATTTTAAGAATGTTTGTTTCTTTAATTCTTTATAACCAAGTGAGTAGTAATAGCTAGCTTTTTTATATTTATAAGTGGATTCAAAGTAATGGGCCAGCCGTTCCGCATAGATGATGAGCGGTTCCTTTAAATCCTTTTTTTGAAAATATGGCAAAGCTTCTTCCAGATAGATCTGGTCGAACCTTTCATAATCGCCTTCCAAGATACTTTCGTGGATAGAAAAATAGTAATGATACTCAATGGCATCCTCAGGATTCTCCAATAGCGTCTGACCTATTTGTAGCCACCTTCTGCATTCGGATATATCACCAAGCTTGTCATACTCCAGCAGAATGCAATATATAGAGGTGAGCTTAGTTAACGGTTTATCCTCCCGTTTCAAATAGTAGCTTTTTTCATATTCCTTTATGGCTTCCATCTGCAGGCCCTGAATGGAATACAACTTCCCTAAATTATGATAGATGAGCGATTGCAGATACATATTGTTAAGGGATTCGGAAAGCTTTTGTGCCAGCAGATAGCTTTCCTCCGCTCGATCATACTCTCCTATCCTTCGATAACAGATGCCCAACAGCACCTGGCACTCGGCGCTCCTCTTGAAATCATAGATTCCTTGGAACTCGAGGAGCGCTTTGGTGGTGTAAGTGATACTAAGCGGTTCCTTTAATGTCTGGCTGTATGTAAGACCAAATAGGTAATAAAGGTCCGCTTCTTCGGACTTATCAAAATTGGAATTCCTCTGCAGAAGCTTTTCCGCTATTTTCAAGTGCTCCAGGGCACTGACAAAATTATTCAATCTATATTCGTAAATGGAGTAGAACTTCTGGAAATAATAGTGCATTTGTATATCAAAAATATCTATAAACTGTTGCAGCTTATCAATCAGAATTCGGGATTGCTCCATATTCTTAAGGTATAGTTGATAGCGTAACTCAAACAATACAAAATACATGTAGGTCTTCGTATTTACAGATGAGATTTTATTGGAAAGTACCTCATGACGCCGCCGGATTTCTTCACTTTCACTTGTTGTCATCAGTTTGTACCAAGAAACCAGCTCTTGAAGAATCGTATCATCCTGCTGTTCAATCAAACTGACTTCAAGACGTTCACATAACAGTCTCAATACTTCCTCACTTGGGGAGGTCAAATTATTTTCTATTTTTGATAAATAGGAAACAGATATAATCCCTCTTGCAAGGTCCTCTTGCTTTAATCCTTTTTGAATGCGAAAAAATTTGATTTTACTTCCCATATCCATTTTAGTTGTCTTAGCTGCTGGCTGATCTAGATTTATCATATGGATCATTCCTTCGCTTTGTATTCTATTTTAAATATTCAGATTACTATAAGTAAACCTCTACGTCAAAGCGGATTGAATTCTGTCTCTCTATTATAAAAGCCTATCCATATTTTTGTAACCATTTTTTTATAGTTATCTAGGCATATTTAATTAGGAATTTTTTCCTGTCTGGCGGATGTGTCGTAACAGATATATCACTATTTTTGACGAACGATAACTAGTTTTGTCTATCATAGAGGAGTTCGCTTATCCATGTGTAATTACATATAGATAAAGGGAGGTAGTTTGAAATGGAATTAAAGACACATGAAGTTGCAAAGGCATTGGGAATGGCCCCCCGGACCATCCGAAAGTGGGTCCAGAAATACAACATCCCTTGCAGCAAAAATGATTATGGCCATTATGTCTACGATGCAGAAGCCATTGCCCGTCTGGAAACTCTAAAAGCAAACTCGGAAGTGGCCGGTGCACTTGAATGGTATGAGGCCGAGACAGCCCCCCCTCAAAAGGTACAAGAAAAAGACGAAAGTCGAATGGAACAAAAAATGGAAGCTTTGCTTGAGAGAGTGAGCAGAACAGAGCAGCTAGTCCAGCAAAAGGCAGACGAAGTTGTGTCCTATCAACTCCTGCAACATAGAAAAGAAATGGAAGAGCTGACAAAGAAAGTGGAAAAGATAGAAGAAATGCTCGATCAATTGCAAATCAAACAAGTAAAAAAACTCGATCCCCCACTTATCTTTGACCAGCCTCCACAACAAAAGCGCCGCAATGTATTTCGTTCCATATTCGGACTATAGTGAAGCTGCCTATCATTAGTGTGATGGTCAGCTTTCTTTTTTTATTTCATCCAGTACATTGGTGAATTCCTTAATTAATAAAAGTTGATTGGAATCCTTTAGGGGTGAATCAATGATACGTTTGATCGCCAAGATATACTTGTCCTCCGGCTTCTTTCTTGTTCTTGGATGGGTCAATTCATCATTTAATTCTGTCCGGATAGCCTGATGGAGCACATTTCCCCCATCTTTACTGAGATTGTGTAGTGAACGATTATTCCATAATTGTTTATATATCTCTAATAAATCATCTGCCGCTTTCATGGTATCCCTCCTAAATTTCTACAAATTATCTTAAATTTTATAGAATTTTCTTTCAATTTATGGTACTTTGATAAGGAATACTAGTACTTATAGCATCTGGGGGTAAGGAGTCTAGCAATGAACTTTCTGAAAGATATACTATTGCAACTATTCTTTTTGGTCGTTCCTCTTATTTTATACTATTCATGGGTGCACAGGAGATACAGTAAGCCTTCAGAATTTTTTCGGCAGGTAGCTGTTTTTATCTTTTGTGCCACTTCTGCATTTTTATGTATACTGTTTCCAATACAAACCTTTCCTGACTTTACTCTTTACTTGAGTGGGATCCCCTTGATCATAGCCATTATATATGGTGGTTATTTGGCAGGCACTTTGACTATCCTGACTTTAATCATTTATACCATTATTTCACCATCCTTTACCTGGTATATGCAGGCTCATTCCATTATTCCAGCTCTTGCAATCCTGCTTCAAGTTTTTCTAAAACGTTGGAAATCCCATTCTGTACAAACCAAAAATATATTCTTTGTTGCTATAGCAGCTATTGGTGGTATATTACATTCCATTTCCATCATTTTTTTAGACTTTAATCGCAACTCACCTGCTGGGTGGACAAATTATTCTCCACAGGTTTTCTGGTCAGGAATCCTATTTATGGGGATTACCCTCCTTCTTTTTCATATAATTGAATTTCTCCGTGGAATTGATCAGCTTCAACAGAATTTCAGGAAAATGAAAAAGCTTTATCATATCAATAAAATGGCTGATGAAACGTCAAAAGAGTTCCAAAAGCCCTTAACTATGGTTAAAGGTTTTACACAGTTACTAGGAGCTGAACAAAATAAAGTCAATAAAGAATTCGTACCTATCATCCTTGAAGAATTAAATCGGGCAGAAAGAATCATTGATTCCTATATTAAACGAACACAAATAGAGATGTTTCCATCTAGGACTATCTCCTCTAAAGAATTATTAGAGTATGTGCTAGCAGGAATTTATACTTATGCAAACAACCATAAGGTTCATATTAAAACAAAGCATATGCGCAATCTTAGAATTAAAGGCAATATGGATATGTTGGTAGAATCCATAACAAATATATTAAAGCATTGTATCGACGCAAATGAGGGGGAAATCAATAGAATTCACCTTAATCATTATCTCCACCGAGATGATGTTGTGTTTGAAATTCTGCTTAATTCTAAGGACCATGTTAAAGAACCGATTAAATCATTATTACGTTTACCTTCGATGCTTGAAAAAGAAGACAGTTCCGCTCTCTATTCCGCCTACACCATTTTTCTTGCCCATGGAGGGGATATCCAGATCAGACACAAGATGTTCAAGAAAGTGCTAGTCCTTATCCTTCCAGCACAAACGAAAAAAAGCGAATATGCTGGCCGTAAAGTGATAAGAACAAACTAAAGGAAAGGGATTCCTGTAATGTAGGTATCCCTTTCCTTCCATTTATATATCCATGATAGTGTCTGGATCAATTAATAGATAAATTAATACTGCTGTCACCTCTGCTCCTTAAACGTGTTAATTATAAATTCATGACAAAAAAACCTACTATAAAACCTACTATCGAACCACCAATGCTTAAGGTGATATAAATTCCTGCTTTCTTATAGTACTTATCCGCAATAAGCTTTACAGCCTCCACACTAAAAGTGGAGAACGTCGTGAAAGCTCCAAAAAAACCTAACCCTAACGCAAGGAAAATGGTGTTTCCGTATAATACTTCTGGTTCGTCATACATACCGCCGTACAGCAATCCCAGTCCAAGGGAACCGACCAGATTCACTATAAGCATGGCAATGGGAATAGGTGAATTTGGGATTTTGCTCATGAAAAACAGCCCTACCAAATATCTGCATACCGCTCCAACCCCTCCACCGGAAGCAAGTAACAAAGCCATAAAAGACTGACTCATTTCACCTCTCCCTCCTTATGAATGGAAAGGCGCCTCTCAGCTAACCTTCGCCCTAAAATAATCCCGATGAAAGCAAACAGCAATCCCCCTATGACAGAGGAAAGTAGATAGGTGGCAGTGAGGACCGTATTCACCTGTGAACCCATTAGGAATACATCTCCGGCCAAAGTAGACATCGTGGTAAAACCTCCGCAAAGACCGACACCCAAGCCCACCTTCACCCATTCCGCAGGCTTGATATAGAGGAACCAACCAGTAAGTACTCCTAGCAAAAAGCTACCCAAAATATTCTCCATTAACGTTCCAAAAGGAAAGCCGTGCGCAAGCGTTCCCAAATTAATGCCATACCTTAGTAAAGAGCCCATTGCTCCTCCAATGAGTACAGCCAATATATTTTTCATCATGAATCTTAACCACCTATTTGGAACTTTTAAAAAGGCTCTTTTCTCAAAGATTATTGCTATTCACTTGTAAAAAGTCTGCAATTGGACTTTTTACCGCATATAGACCCTGAGGTAGACATAAAACCTATCCGGATAGCCAGGAAAAGAGCACGATAGCAAGGAATACAACGGTTGGTTTAAAAATACGAAAAAGCAACAAAGTTTACGAAAACAGCCTAAATTTATTATGCATGAAAAGAGTGGATGACTGCAATTGTCATCCACTCCATTTCTCTTACATTTCCACCTTTTCCTTTTCCGGTTCAAAGTAAGCGCGAACGATGATTTCTAGAATTTCATGTGTCATATTAAGATGCGCAATAGGACTGCCTTTTAACAGTTCTTGTGTATTTCCATCTTCAAATGAGATACTACGATCCAAATAAGGTTCAAATACGTCAATCATGCTATTCAATTGAATTTCAACTGGTGTTAACGAGAAATTCGTCCCTTTTTCGTAAATGCCTAGAGTGTCAAATTGTAAGTGCTGCTTGATGGTACCGAGTACCTCCCTATTAGTGGGCGGTGCAGGGTTCGTAATATTGTAGATGGTATTTTTCGTAGCTCTTTTTGCAGCAATCGTTAGGATATCCGCTACATAATCCACTGGAACCAGGTTGGACGTACCTTCCTTCGAACCTACAAGGTGAACCTTTTCGTAATAATTCTTTCTCACAAGCTTTCGTTTGAAAAGTTCCAGACCTCGCATGAATCCATAAAGTGTAAAGTTGGAATCTGCTTCTCCCGTCTTTGAATCCCCTACAATGATAGCGGGTCGGAATATAGATACATCCATCTTACCCTTGTATTTCATCACCTCATGCTCCGCAAGTGCCTTACTCTCCTCATAAGGGTTGTTGAAATCCTGTTGCAAATCATACAGTTTTTCCTGCCCCTTATTGGACACCCCTACTGTGTAGGCCGTACTGACATGGATGAATCTTGGAACCTCCATTAATCTTGCCACGTCCAAGGCGTTCTTTGTGCCATGAAAATTCATTTCCATAAGAGTGTCACGAAGATGGTGATCAAATTTTACCAGTGCCGCAAGATGGTAGAAAATATCTATGTTGTTGGTAAGTTCTGAAAGCAGGTCCGAAGAAAAGCCGAAATTCTTTTCACCGATGTCCCCTTTTAGTATCGTGACATTCCCTTGTAAGGAAAAAGGCAAGTGTTCCTTTAATCCCTTTGCTTTCTCTATGTTTCTGGCTAATAGGTAGACAGCGTGCCCCTCCTCCAAGAGGTTGCGTATCAACCTTCCTCCTAGAAATCCAGTAGCACCCGTTAAGAATATATTCATTGAAGTCCTCCATTGTTGAACATGATTTTTCAGTCAAATCTACTACAATCTTAATATAGAATCTGGTATAAATCAAAACTTGGAAAATATTGATGAAGCATATCATGATTAGGGCTCTGAGGATGGCATACGTTATACTTGGAATAACGACATATGATAAAGGAGTCTGTGATGAGTAAAAAATTCTGGGGGTTACTTCTTGTAATTGGTTGTCTTGCCGCTTACTTCTTTATACCCAAAATGTATGCCACAGTAACTCAAAAATCCGTTGGCAGTCTGCCCTATGAATTCGAGAAAAGCGAAAATATTGCATATGCCACTTTTGCTGGGGGCTGTTTCTGGTGCATGGAGCCTCCATTTGAAAAACTTCCTGGTGTGTATGAGGTTGTTTCTGGTTATACCGGTGGAAACGTGGAAAATCCAGCCTATAATGAGGTGACTACAGGCGAGACGGGACATGTGGAAGCAGTTATTATCGCCTACAATCCTAACGTTGTAGATTATGGCGTATTATTGGAGGTATTTTGGAGACAGGTCGACCCCACTGACGACAAGGGACAATTTGTAGACAGAGGGAACCCATACCAATCCGGTATCTTCTATCACAATGAGGAACAGCAGCAGCAAGCGCAGGAATCCAAAGAAGCTCTTGAAGCTTCTGGACGTTTTGACCAGCCCATAGTTACGGAAATCAGAGCGGCCGAAACGTTTTACATTGCTGAAGATTATCACCAGGACTACTATTTACAAAACCCTGTACGCTATGAATATTATCGTGAAAATTCCGGACGGGATAAGTTTCTAGATGAAGCTTGGGGAGCAGATCGAACTTTCACTCCTGTAGTAGAGGATGATGGCAAAACCCTCCTTCATTTATCCAAAGAGGAATTGCGTTCTGTCTTAACTGCTGAGCAGTATTATGTTACCCAAGAGGATGGTACGGAAGAACCGTTCAACAATGAATACTGGGATCTAAAGGATGAAGGTATATACGTGGATCTTATTTCAGGAGAACCGCTATTCAGTTCAACAGACAAATATGATTCTGGCACAGGATGGCCGAGTTTCACTAAGCCACTTATTGAAGAAAACATAGTTGAGCTTGAGGATCGGAGTTTTTTCTCCGTACGGATAGAAATTCGCAGCAAACTGGGAAATGCCCACTTGGGTCACGTATTTGATGATGGACCTGAGCCAACAGGGCTAAGATATTGCATGAACTCCGCTGCGCTCCGTTTTGTACCAAAAGAGGAGATGGAAGCGGAAGGATATGGAGAGTTTCTTAATCTGTTTCAATAAAGCTCTTTTCTCAAAGATTGTGGCTATTCACTAGTAAAAAGTCGGCAATTGGACTTTTTACAGCTTAGATACTCTAAAAAATGCACGCTGGCTATCCTGTAAAGCCAAGAAAAGAGCACGACAGTAAGGAATATAACGATTAGTTGGTTAATACGCAGGAGCAACAAAGTTTACGAAAACAGCCTTCAATAAGAAATAACACCCACTCTACCTTAAATGGGAGTGGGTGTTTAGTAATTACGCATCTTTTAGTTTTTTTGCTTTTTCCGTACAGGCTTCCATCGCAGAGACCACTGAAGATCGGAATCCGTGCTTCTCCAGTGTTGTTACCGCTTCAATTGTCGCTCCACCAGGGGTGCATACATTGTCTTTCAATTCTCCAGGGTGCTTGCCTGTTTCTAGCACCATTTTTGCTGCACCAAGGACGGCCTGGGCTGCCATCGTGTATGCCTGGCTCCGGGCTATTCCCTGCTGGACCGCTCCATCCGCCAATGCTTCGATGAACATATACACATAGGCAGGTGAAGAACCGCTGACAGCAGGCACTGCATCCATCAATTTTTCTGGGAGCACCTCCGCTTTACCGAAGCTTTCAAAGAGACGGATAACATCTTGCAGCTCTTGCCTATTCACTTCTTCATTAGCACAAATTGCACTCATCCCTTCCCCTACCAAGGATGGGGTATTGGGCATCACACGTACCGCTTTTATTTTCTTTCGGAAAGTTTCTTCAAGGAACTCAAGCGAAATGCCAGCAGCAATGGTGATAATTACGGCCTCACTCTTGACCAAATCTAAAATCTCCTCTATTACCTCTTTGTGAAGATCTGGTTTCACAGCCAAGATAAGCATATCTGCTGCTTTAGCTATTTCCCTGTTTTCTATAGACGCAGCAATAGCGTATTTTTCTACTACCTTATCTACCGTCGCTCTTGTTTTCGCACTGGCAGATATCTGGTGATTAGGTACAAGCTCCGACTTAATAAGCCCCCCAATAATCGCCTCAGCCATTTTTCCGCAACCAATAAAACCTATTTTCTTATCCAACATATGTATCACTTCCTAAACGTTCTGCCTTGAATTATATAGAACACATATAAAGAAAGCTACCCCATAAAGAGGCCACTGAAAAACTGATATACATTTGGTTGGATGGTTTCTAGCTGTTGATTGGAGCAAATGGCGAAGACTCCTGCGGGGGGGTAGCGACAATCTTGAGACCCCGCAACGAAGTGAGGAGGCTCAAGGTCGCCCCGCGGAAAGCGAAGCCATTTGCAGAAAGAAACAGCGGTGTTAGATGGATAGCTACCTGTTATGGACTGACAAACAGAAAGATGCTGTTCGCCACATAAAGCGCAATAATCGCAAGCGAAATGACAAGATAGCTTGGTGCCTGCTTGGCTTTCGTCCGATGAAGCATCGTATATAAAACAATAAGGTTCATGACAATAAGGGTAATCGTGGATACATAATGAAAAAGCTCCACCGAAGAAAGCAACAGCCCTCCTCTATAGAAAATATCTGAACTTCCTAGCACAAACAAGTTGAACAGATTGCTTCCCAGTACACTTCCAATGGCAAGCCCCGGATTTCCAAGACGTACCGCAACGATACAACTTACCACTTCCGGCAACGAGGTTGTTACAGCAATCATGAACATTCCTACAAAGCTTGAGCCCAACCCTGTAAGCTCTCCTATTTTGTCTCCTGTCACCGTCAGGACGGTTCCAAATACCATGATAAGAAAGCAGCTAAGGATGAAATACGATATGGTCCGTTTCATGGAAATGGATGAGTAATCGATCTCCTTTTTTACGTTGGTGGTGTTAAGTGGAACTTCCGGTACCTGTATCTTGGAAAGAAAAAACATTCCGAGACCGTATCCGGCTAATAGCAAGATGGAATCCAAACCAATTCCGAACACCTGAAACCCAGATTTTATATGAAGGCCCACCAAAAGGTAGATGGAAAGGATCAGACCAACGAGTGCTGTAAACACATGCTCCTTCGTCTTGTGCTGAAAAATCCTCCTCTTTATGAAATAGATATTAATAAATGCCAAAGTCAGCATATTGAAAAGGTTACTTCCCAGAATGTTACCTAAAATAAGATCGGGATTGTTGATGATAGCCGCTGTATAGCTTGTCGTAATTTCCGGTAGGGAAGTTGCTCCCCCTAGTAAAGCAGCCCCCAAGAAGGCCCCACCCTTTTGGGATTTTTTGCTGATGATATCCGCATACTTGGATAATTTAACAGCCACACCAACTGTTACAATCACACTGACGATAAATAACAAATAGACCAATTCGCATTCCTCTTTCTAACAGTCGTCGTTAAATAAATTTAAACATGCCTTAATTTCCCTCAAAAGCGCGGCTTTTAAAGCAACAGATATTGGTAGTATTTCCATTTTGGTATTCCCTATTTGATGGGGAAATTAACTTATTCTTAGGAAGCGGTGTTAAGTGGAGGATTTTTTGCATTCCAGTAACCCCTATGAACCCCAAGAATCAAAAAACAATTAAACATTGTCCTTATAGACCCCCTATGAACCCCGGAGATCACCAAAACAACTAAACATTGTCCTCATAGACCTCCTATGAACCCCGGAGATTACCAAAACAACTAAACATTGTCCTCATAGACCCCCTATGAACCCCCGAGATCACCATAACCACTAAACATTGTCCTCGAGTTAATAACCCCATACCACTGGGGTCAAATCTTACAGTAATAAAAACAAAAAAGCCCTGGCAACAATAATCGATGCCAGGACCCAATATAAGATTATGCAGAAAAAACAATATCTACATTTTTCTCTACAACGACTTTTTGAATTCGGTGTTTTTTCACTTCTTCTATGTGAATGACGAAGCTTTCACATTCTACCCGTTCTCCCTTTTTGGGAAGGTAGCCAAGCATGTCAGAGATCCAGCCCCCTAATGTGTTAGCCGTGGACTCCGCTACGTCAAGCTGTAATAACTCTGTAAATTCCTCTACTGGCAGTCGCCCATCCATCCGGAATTTCAGTTCATCAAGGATTTCCACAAAGTTTTCATTTTCATCATGCTCATCCCAAATTTCCCCTACAATCTCCTCAATGATATCTTCAATGGAGATGATACCTGCTGTTCCACCATACTCATCAAGTACAATGGCCAGATGGTTTTGCGAGGTTTGCAACTCCTTCAACAAGTTAGAGATTTTTGCAGAACCGATAACATAGAATGGACTGCGTGCAATGTCTTTTAAAAGAAAATCAGGATTTTGGACATATTGTGCGAAAAAGTCTCTATGTGAAATAACTCCGATTATATTATCAATGGATCCTTCATATAAAGGTAAACGTGAATATTGCTCTTTTATAAAAATGTCTTTAATTTCTTCAATAGACGTATCCTCCGAGATAGCTACTACATCCGGCCTTGGCGTCAAGATATCTTTCACGACGATATCATCAAACGCGATTGCGTTATGCAGCAATTCCCGTTCTTGTGTGAGAAAAGTCCCTTCTTCTTCTCCAATCTCCACCATCGCTATTACGTCTTCTTCTGTTACAGTAGGCTCCTCCTTATCTGCACCAAGAAGTTTTTTGATGCCCACTTTTAATTGGACGAACAACCATGTAATTGGATAAAAGAGTTTCATGACTGTCATTAAAGAAGCAGATATTAAAAGTAAATATTTTTCTGCATATTGTTTTGCTAAAGATTTCGGCAAAATCTCCCCAAAAACAAGGACTACTATAGTAATAACTCCGGTGGTGATAGCAAGTGTACTGCCGCTAGGTCCATACATTTGTGTGGCAATGTTTGTTGCTATCGCTGCCATTGCAATGTTGACAATATTATTACCAATTAGAATTGTAGAAACACTTTGATCAAAGTTTTCCGCCATGTTTAATGAGCGTTTTGCTCTTGCATTGTTGTCAGCTTGATTACGGAGACGCAATTTGTTTACGCTCGTAATAGCTGTTTCAGATGCCGAAAAATATCCTGATAATATTAACAATGCCCCTAATAAAATTATCGAGTCATAGGGTATACTATCCAAGTTCTCATCACTCTCCTACATATATATATTATAAATATATTTTGAAACGGGGAATTTAGCAATAAAAATGAAAAAAATACCTAAAAAAATTATATTTTTCCAAATATTTAACAAATTGCATAACCTGTATTTTCATGATATAATTATCTCGAATTCAAGATATATTAATTAAAACCATTCATATAAAAAAAGGAGCGAACCCTTATGGAATTGTTAGGTTTACACCATGTTTCTTTATTAACAGCTAAAGCGGAAAAGAATTATCAATTTTTCACAGAGGTGCTTGGAATGCGACTTGTGAAAAAAACGGTGAATCAGGATAACACCTCCTCTTATCACCTATTTTACGGAGACGCGGTAGGAAATCCAGGAACAGAAATCACTTTTTTTGACATTCCAGGTCTTGGCCGGACACATGAAGGGGTTTCTAGCATTTCATCCACTTCATTAAGGGTCCCTACTACAGAATCCCTTCATTTTTGGCAAAAGCGCTTTACAGCCTTGGGAATTAAGCACGAAGAAATAGAAAAAAGAGCAAATCGGGATACTTTAGCATTCGAGGATTACGAAGGAACAAAGCTGATTATTGTGGCTGATAATAACGAAGAGGGAGTCCCAGCAGGTGTTCCATGGGAGAAAAAGGATATACCTAAGGAGCACGCTATCATTGGGCTAGGGCCAGTAACGTTGACAGTGAAATCCGCTCCTCCGACAGCCAGTATTTTAACAAATGTCCTTGGCTTCCGTCATGTTGGCTCTTATCCTTCCTTAAAAGGAGACTTCCCGGCTATCGAGGTTTATGCAACCGGGGAGGGTGGAGCTGGAGCAGAAGTCCATATCGAGTCAAGGCCGGATCTTCCTGCTGAAAAAATTGGCAGAGGGGGCGTTCACCATGTCGCGTTCCGCATTCCCAACAAAGAGGAATTTAACCATTGGGTGCAGCGAATTAGACAAACTCGTCTTCCTAACTCCGGAGAAGTAGAACGATATTACTTTAAGGCTTTATACTTTAGAGAGCCAAACGGCATTCTGTTTGAACTCTCCACAGACACCCCAGGATTCAGTGCAGACGAACCACTGGAAACAATGGGCGAAAAACTAGCTCTACCTCCATTCCTTGAGCCAAAAAGAGCCGAAATCGAAGCAAGCCTGAGACCTCTTGAAATTGATTAATTTTTTAATGATAAATACAGGAGAGTTAAATGGAATATGATGGTTTCTAGCTGTTGCTTGTAGCAAAAGGCGAAGACTCCAGCGGAGGAGTAGCGACAATCTTGAGATCCCGCAACGGAGTGAGGAGGCTCAAGGTCGCCCCGCGGAAAGCGAAGCCATTTGCGAAAAGCAACAGCGGTGTTTTACCAAGGAAACCTTCAGTAATCTCTAACTGTTTTCTTCCACTTCCTTTTTATAAATAATCCCCAACACAAGAACCGAAATGATCGGTGCCAGTGCCACAAGTGCTATCATCCCAAATCCGTCTGTCAAAGGATCACTCCCCTCTGTCACAGAAGCCACTCCCACCGCCATCGACAGGATAAAAGTAACCGTCATGGGCCCAGTTGCCACCCCACCAGAATCAAAAGCGATACTCACAAAGATTTTTTTTGTAAAAAACAACAGAATGAACGCGATAATATACCCTGGGATGATGTAATACCAGATGGAAAAATTAAATTGGATACGGAGCATGGAAAGAGCAATGGCCACCCCGACTCCTACAGAAAGCGTTAAAAGCATCGCTTTCTTCGAGATATAGCCTTCGGTGACATCCGATACCTCTTTATTCAGCACCCTTACAGCCGGCTCTGCTACTGTAGCAACAAACCCCAGCACAAAGCCGATTGGAATCAGTATCCACGAGTGAGTCATCTCACCAAGACTTTCCCCCATCTTTTCCCCTACCGGCATGAAACCGATATGGACACCTTGGAGAAAAAGGGCTAGTCCTATGTATGCAAAGCCGAATCCTAATAGGATTTTCTTCAATTTATCCCAATCCAACTTCAGAAAAATGAATTGAAAAATCAGGAAGAATACTAATAGTGGCACTAAAGCGAAGGTAACTTCTAATAACAGTTCTCCAAAACCATCAAATATTTCCTGAATCATTGATAAATCCCCCCTAACAAAAGAACGGCAAGTATCGGGCCTATTGAAGCTAAAGCAACCAGTCCAAACCCTTCACTGGAGGATTCGTCCTTCCTCATGACAGAAGCAACTCCAACACCAAGCGCCAGAATAAACGGAACTGTTAAAGGACCTGTCGTCACCCCGCCTGCATCAAATGAGATCGGGACAAATGTATCCGGAGTAAAAAATGCAAGGAGGAAAACAAGCAGATAGGCAGGCATTAATAAGTAAGGCAACTTTATCTTATAAATGGTTCTTACCATGGCCAACGCCACAAATATCCCTACTCCAAGCGCAACCGAAAGAATCAGGATGGTGGAAGTGATTTTCCCCTCCGACACTTCATCCACCTGTGTTGCCAGCACTCGCACGTCAGGTTCTGCCACTGTGACAGCCACCCCGAGCAATAAGCCGACAAGAATGATAAGCCACTTCTTCTTAGGCTTCGGAAGAGCCTTTCCTATCATATCACCCACTGGCAAAAGGCCAATGTTGACCCCTATCAGGAAAAACATGAGTCCAAAAGTCACCATCAATAAACCGATTAAAAACAACAAGAACTTCTCAAAAGGAAGGCCAATTAAAAAAATCTGAAGTAAAATGATTACTACTGAAACAGGCAATATTGCCAGAAAAGACTCTTTCACCGAATCTTTGATATCCTCCATTCCCTCACTCCCACTCTTCTTATCTCTTTCTATCCTGTTACCCTATTATTCCCATAACATAACAGCGAAATGCTCAAAAAATAGTTGAAAGCGCTGACACTTTTAAGCCTATTTACATATAGTGATAGCAAAGGGAAAGGAGGGTGTAACATGGAAAGAATTCTTCTGTTTTTTGCAGCCATGCTAGCAGGATTTGCGCTTCTTAGAGTACCAATGACGGGAACGTTTGCTGCGCTGGAGCCGATCACTAGTATTTTGGGCGTCATTACCGTTCTAGTATTCGCACTTGCCTTAATCTATCGAGGGGTACGAAACCTTATAAACCGATAATACTTTATGTTATAATTGTAAATAATCTGAAAAGTCCTGGAGGCGTGTACACTCTGGGCTTTTTAATTGGGGTGAAAAGAGATATGAATGAAACAGTAATTGCGTTTCCTTCTAGAGATTCATTAGAGAAAGTGGCAGCTTTTATTGCAATGCTCAATGGACAAGCGCAAAGCCATATCGGATATTGCGGAAGGCAACAGGAAGAGATAGCCTCCTCCTTGAGAAATGATTTTACAGATGTACCATTCGAAAAAGCTTTTGTTGTAGCTTATCAGGACGAAACATTAGTAGGCGTGCTTGGCTTCGATGCTGACATCAAGCACAAAGCAGCAGAGATTTGGGGACCGTTTGTAGCAAATAATCAGCAGGAGCAAGTGCCATTATTATTTAAAAAGATGCTACCCCTCATCCCAGAAGAGGTGGAAAAGCTTTGCATGTTTCCGAACAAGGAAAATGAACTGGCTGCGAATTTAGCAACGGAATTTGATTTCTCGAAACACAGTGAACAGGCTATCCTGACCATGAAAGAAAAAAAATGCACCATGGCTCAAGATTCGTTGCTACCTGAGCTCTCAAAGCAACTTCACCGTGAAATGGTGCGTCTCCACGACCTTGCCTTTCCTGGTACATACTATAATGGCGAACAGATCATTCACCGTATGAATGAGTACCGCAAAGTATTTATTTATCAAAAAGAAGGTTGCTTAGCAGGGTATATTTATGTGGAAGTGGAGCCTGAATTCTCAGAGGCCAGCATTGAGTTTTTTGCAGTGGATGAGCGGTTTCAGGGAAAAGGAATAGGGGCAGAACTATTGAAAAGCGCAGTTGCTTGGATCTTTTCATTTGAGGGGATCAATGAGCTTCAATTATGCGTGGATGCCACAAATTCTCATGCAATCAGGCTCTATCAGAAGGCCGGTTTCACACTTGCTAATGAACTCCATTATTTCGAAAAGAAGCTGAAGGTCCACGCCTGACCTTCAGCTTCTCTATTCCTGCAGCCTCTCTCGATCCACTGATTGTGGGGGTTGTTCCATCCACCCTCGCTTAATCAGCATTTCCAAACCATCCTCCCCATATTTAGCTACATCCAATAGGATGGTGGAATAGTGCATGGCAAGGTCTTTACGCATTGCAGTAGACATGGCATATGCCTGCAAGTATAATCCGGCAGAACTTGTGGTCGTAATCAAAAACAAGATTAACTTGTCGGAAAAGGGGGAAACGGTCGAATCTGTTACCTCTATGCTGACAGGTATATTCCCCAGATGTTCCTCCTCTTTCAACACCTTGTTGAAAATGTCCACTTGTTTTTCCGCAAGCTTCTTTCCTTCTTTCAGATACTCCTTGATCTCTTGATCCTTCATGACTTGAATCAGTCCCATTAACATGACCATCCCTATGTAATTCCTCTCAATTACATAAAAGATTTCGCCAAGCTCCATCACATTCAATGGCCTTTTGTCACCAAACCAAGTGCCAAGAATAGTCTGCTGATTTTGAACATACCTTACACTCTTAGGATAAGGTATCTTGGGCGGGCGATCATATATTCCTTTGGCCAGCATTAAATTCAGTGAATGTTGGTAATGCTTTGAGGAAGTTTTTAAACATTCGCTGAAAAAGGCAACTACATCGCTTCTTGCAATCTTGGTCAATACGGATGCATAGTAAGGTACAGTCATCTGCCCCACCCTATATGCAAAACTCAAGGCAAAAAGGTCTGTATATAATGGTGGTGCAGACAAATTGATATCTTTATCGGAAAAACCATCAGGCATCGGAAAGCTCTCTTTTGTAAAAATCTTTTCAATTTCCTCATTGTATCTTGTTTCCAAATATAAAGACTCTTTCAGTATGTGTTCTATTTCAGTATCTTCCACCTGTTTAAGAAAATGTTTATAAAAACAGATAGTTGCACTGTTTTGAATGTAAGTTGTCCATAATGCCGCAATCTCTGGCGTTGTAAGTTGTATGTTATGCTCTTTCATAGAAAACTCCCATTGTACATGTAGTTAACCTTAAGATGTGTTGTACAACTATCATTTATACAATAGAAAAAACAGACTCCGCTTTGAAGCCTGTTTTCCCGTTTAAACCAGTTTTATTTTATTACCTGATGGATCAAGTGCGAAATACTGCCCATTGTCTAGCAGCTCTACTCTATTGCCCAGTGATTTTAACCTTGCAACGACAGACAATTTCTTCTCTTCACTCGGAAACACCAACGAAAACCATTCAAGACCTACCATGTTCTCGGCAGGTGCTGGTGCCCCCACTCCATTCCATGTGTTAAGGCCGATATGATGATGATATCGTTCTGTTGATATGAAAAGCGCTTGCCCACCATAACGGGTTACCACTTCAAATCCAAGCCCTTTCGTGTAAAAATCCTCGGTACCTTTTAACTCTGACACATGAAGATGTATATGCCCCATTAAAGTTTCCTTAGGAAGGCCATGCCACCTGACATCACGTCCCTCTTTAATGAGGTCTTCCACATCCAATGCAATTGATGCCATTTCTACCTCTGCTCCGTTCCAATTCCATTGATTAGACGGTCGGTCCGTATAAATTTCAATTCCGTTCCCATCCGGGTCAGCAAGGTATAGTGCCTCACTTACAAGGTGATCGGAAGCACCTTGAAGACGGACCCCAGTGTTAATGAAATGTTGAATGATGCTCCCAAGATCCGCTCTTGATGGTAATAATAATGCAAAATGATAAAGACCGGTTGTCCTAGGCTGCTTTGGTTGAATGTTCTCTGATTGAACAATCGTTAATAGTGCTGTGTCACCATCAGCAGTAAAAACAGCTGTTGATTCCGTTTGTTTTAATACTTTAAACCCTATTACCTCTGTGTAGAATGCGATGGAGCGTTGTAAGTTTTCCACTCTAATCATAACTTCTCCTACATAAGTGGCTGGATAGCGATGAAAATGTTCCATTTATTATTACCTCCTGAGAGAAACTTTGAATATAAATATCTCGAATTAAAGATATTTTATCACATTATCAGTAATTTTCATATCACTTTGTAACTTTATTTTCACTGTCTCCGTCTATTGAGCTAAGGAGGATTGAATTATGATGAAAAAAATTAGCTCGTTGATTTTGGCTTTCTGTTTAATGGCTGTTCTCGCTGCCTGTTCTTCCACCTCTGAAAACACTACTCCGGAAACGGCTGATGATGCTGCCGGCAACCCTGCAGGTATCGAGCTGACATCCCAGATAGAAGGTGTATTTAAAGGCTTTGAAGGAGATAATTTCGTCAAAATAGAGCACGATGGAAAAGTAGAAACGTATGAAATTGTGGATGAAGTGACCGGAGATCTCGATAAGGTGAAAGAAGGAGACGCCATCGCCTTCTCCACAAAAGAAGTGGACGGGAAAACGGTATTGGAAACATTGAGGTTGAATTAATCAGCAAATTCAGGGACCTGGAGAATTAATTATTATGACAAGGGTCTGGCTAAAGATATGCGCCAGACCCCATTTTATTTAATTTAAATTGGCTGATTTTCCTCGCTTACTTTGCTCCAAAGATCCTCTGTTCCAACTGCTCGCTTAATAGTATTGATTGCACCTTGATGCAACCCCTCATGCCAGATAGCAAAGCTCAGCAGCTCTCCAAGTGTGGTAAGCTCATAGTCTCCCAATTTGAACGGCCGTTCAACACGTTCCTCAAGCTTGCCTGCAAAATCCGCTTGAATACGTTCTGGCTGTCCCACTAAATACTCTCTGATTTCTTGAAGGGACGGAACTTCCGCTTCCCATTCATGAGGGCTTGTACCCATTCCAAACAGCTCTAAATATTGTTTTGGGATATGATGTGCTTCCCCGATGAATGGATAGAGCAACGTATCGTGTGAAACAAATATATGCCCTAGGTTCCATCTGATCGAGTTTTTCACATCCCCCGGCATCTCATCTGCAAGTTGTTCTGTTGTGGCATCCAAGGCTGCTATGGTTCTTTTTCGTACAAACTGCATCTGTTTAAAAAGCAATTCTTCCATCATTCCATCCCCAATGTAATTGAAATTTAATTCCCCTTTATATTCTTCTTCATTTTTAAATAAAACCCTTTTTTATGGACTTATCAGGCATTGACGATTCTTGGCAGGAAATATCGAACGGCATGTATTTTTGGTTTTTGGAAAGTATTTTGGGTGTTTTGGAAAATAAATCAGAAGTTACGGCTCGTATTTTTTGTCGAATGGAAAATAAATCAGCCACTTCGGAAAGTAGATCTATTTAATTGCCAATACGATCAAGAAAAAGCCACAGGTTCAAACAAGAACCTGCGGCTTCCAATTTAACTTTTTTCATTTAAGCGCCTTTTTTCTCTGCGCTTGCCGAATCATCTTCCCAGCATTCTGTATTCTTCAATCCTTCAATGTTACTCGCATAGAATACAGGATCTTTCCCTTCTTTACGCTGCTTTAAATAGTCCTTCAGCACAGCTAGGGCAATTTTTCCGATAAAGGCCAAAGCCACAAGGTTGGTAATGGCCATTAATGCCATAAACAGATCTGCCATGTTCCACACCATGCTTAAGCTTGCAACAGAACCGAAAATGATCATGCCAAGCACCGCAAATCGGAAGACCATGATAGCCACTTTGCTTTCTTTGATGAATTCAATATTAGACTCACCATAATAGTAATTTCCGATGATGGAACTGAAGCAGAATAGCAAGATGGCAATGGCGATAAAGATGCTTGCCCATGGTCCTACATGTTCTGCTAGGGCCACCTGTGTTAATTGAATTCCCTCCATCTCCGCTCCACCAGGAATGCCTGCAAGCAGAATGATGAACGCTGTTGCACTACAGATTAGGATGGTATCTACGAATACTCCAAGTGTCTGGATGAAACCTTGCTTGGCAGGGTGACTAACATCCGCCGTTGCTGCTGCAACCGGAGCACTACCCATACCGGCTTCGTTGGAGAATAATCCACGTTTGACACCATTCATGATCGCAGCCCCGATACCACCGGCTACCGCTTCGTTCAATCCAAAAGCACTGGAGACAATGACACCAATCAATCCAGGAATTTCTCCAATGTTCAATGCAATGACATAGAAAGCCAGCAATAAATAAGAAACGGCCATAACCGGCACGACAACTTGTGAAACTTTTGCAATCCGTTTAACTCCCCCGAAAATGACTAATGCTACTATCGCCGTTAGGACAAGTCCCAGTGCCAAGCGGTTCACTCCGAATGCTTCATGGAATGCGACTGTGATGGTGTTCGCTTGAACAGATGTAAAGGCCAATCCGAAACAGAACGTGATCAGGACCGCGAAAAGGATCCCCATCCATCTTGCTCCCATCGCTTTTTGCATATAGTAGGCTGGTCCACCTTTAAATCCGCTCTTATCCTTCACTTTATACACCTGTGCAAGTGTACTTTCTATAAAGCTTAAAGATGCGCCGAACAAGGCTACGACCCACATCCAGAATACGGCACCAGGTCCGCCAAGGGATATGGCAATGGCCACCCCGGCAAGGTTTCCTGTACCAATTCGCGTTGCTGCACTGATACAGAACGCCCCGAAGGAAGATACCCTTTGTTTCGTTTCATTAGATGTTGGGCTTTCCTTTAAAAGCCGAATCATCTCCCCCAGCTGGGTAAACTGGACAAACTTTGATTTTAATGAAAAAAAGATTCCAAGGCCAACCAATAATGCAATTAGAACGTATGACCAGAGAATATCATTACTCCACTCTATGATTGTGTCTATCATGCTGTTCACACCTCTTCTGTTAGTTTCAACACAACACCTGTCACATTGGTAACGCTTCCAATATTTGTTTCCAATAAAAATATTTAATAGAAAAGCTTCAAAGTTTTCCTATTAAATACTTCTAATGAATTAATTATCCACTATTACAGCCCAGGAAGCATTAATCTACGGTGTTATATAATACTTTTATAACTTTATCACTATACTAAGATAGTTTCAATAATAATTACTGAATTAAATATTTTCGGTATTTTCAGACTAAATACCCTTTCACTATTTTTCGAATAATTTCATATTACCTTTCTTGCCAGAAATGGTTTATACTGAATCTACAATATTTGTTGGCGAGGAGGAGTTAAGATGACCGAAAACAATCAACCAAAGAAGATCAGTCTGCAAGAAGCAATGAAACAGCAATTGGAAAACAAAAAGAAACAGGCAGCCGGCGGCAAAGGAAACTTTAACGGTGCACAAGGCACACAAAAGATGAAAAGCCAGCAGACGAAAAAGCCGAGTAACACAAGAAGAAAGATGGGCGTTTAATCAATGCAAAAAGCAGTATGAAAGGCTTAACTCGCCTATACATACTGCTTTTCCTTTGCCTTTTTCAACAAATTAAACCCTGCTTCTGTTATCCTCGTCCCTTGCCTTCCTCTTTTCTTTTCAATAAAGCCCATTTTCTCTAGTGTATTTAGCCTTAACCTCACCTGTTGCTCCGTTAAAGAGCGTTGACGCACTTTTGTTTCCGCAGAGATTTTTCTGCGACTTACCGAACCTTCCTTATTTTGCAGATAATAGAGGATTTCCATCAGGTTCAACAATTCTTCTGTCAATTCTTGCTGATGAGTCCCAAGTGTCCCAAGCTGCGGGGTATTAATCACATTTCCATCGGAACTATCCATATCTAAGGCCCTTTCCTTTACCGTTTTTCGGCTTTGTTGAAAGAACCCTTCATTTGGTATATCGTCCTCTCTTATCAGATTGTTTTCACATACAGCGAGCATATAGTCGATGGTATTTTTCAGTTCGCGAATGTTTCCGTACCAATCATATTGCTTAAGCCTCTCCAGAACCTGCATTTCCAGTTTGATATGTTGCCTGCCACTTTGGTGAATGAAATGGGCAATGAGGTGCTCAATGTCTTCCTTCCGCTTACGAAGTTCAGGAAGCTGTAAAAATAGCACTTTTAAACGATGATACAAATCTTCCCTGAACTTCCCCTCCTCTATTAGGGCAAGGAGATCTTTATTGGTTGCCGCTACTATTCGTACATCCACTGGAATAATCTTGTTCCCTCCAATTCGCAGCAATTCTTTTTCCTGCAGGACACGCAGCAACCTCGCTTGGACCTTCAAGCTAATATCTCCTATTTCATCTAAAAAAATAGTACCCCCATCGGCCTGTTCAAAGAGTCCCTTTCTGCCACCCTTTTTCGCTCCAGAAAACGCTCCTTCTTCATATCCGAAAAGTTCACTTTCCACCAGGTCTTCTGGAAGGGCGCTGAAATTAACTGCCAAAAAGGGGCCGTTATTACGGGTCGAAGCGTTGTGAATGGAGCTTGCGAAGAGTTCCTTTCCAGTACCACTCTCCCCTTGGATCAGGATGGTTAATTCCGTTTTGGCAAGCTTTCTGGCTATTTCCTTCGTTCTCTGCAATTCTGGATGGCTACCAATAATATCTTTGAAATTGTATTTCCCGTAGAACCCTCTTTTTACAAGCTCCCTTTTTAATTGCTTTTCCATTTCAATAGTTTCACTTGCATCCTTGAATGTGACCACAATGGTCCCTGCCGGATCAATCATAAAACGATGAACCATATAGCTCATGGAGTTGATGGTAAAATAACCGTCCGCTTCCTCTTCCTGTTTGTTTATGATGAAATCATACAGCGTTCGGTCAGAAATAATATCTCGAACATGCCTGTCCACCGCTTTCTTCATCGGCACTCGGAGAAAACGTTCCATAATTTCATTGAAAACTGTAACCCTTCCCATCTGATTAATGGCCAGGATCCCATCATTAACCCCATTTACCACCTTTTTTAGATGATCACTGATTTTATTGGCTTCTTGATTTGCAGCACCTAATCTCTTGCTCAATCTTGTAATCGTGCTTATGTATTTACTTGATACCTGGTCCTGTTTTTCTTCTAAAAGCCCCAACCTGTTTAGTATGGTAATAATGGTTGTAATATCTATGAGTCTCGGCCCGATATTAATGACTTCTTCCACATAAGGCGGAACAAGATCCAGTTCCCCAGGTGTAATGGCTATTTTTATTTTTTCCTCTTCTTTTTTCCCAGGAAAATAGGGTATCAATTGAAGATGGTTAATTCCTAGAATCTCAAAAGAAGATATCGCCTCCTGAACAGTTTCGGGGAAATCATTCACATAAAGTACCTTCTCCCCTTTTGCGACACTGTATATTTTTTCAATGTTAAGAAAATTAACGATACGCCTCGCTACTAATACTGTACAATTGTCTCCGATATAGGCTTGCGCTTCCTCCTCAATCAGATGGGAGGATAAAATAATTAGTTGGTTGTGAACCTTTGTCACTTTGTGGGCATCAACGGAATAGCTTCGTATTCGAATAAAATCTCCAATAATTTCGTTCAATTGATTATCAAGCGTTCTTCTCGTTTCCTCAGATCCCGCCAATATCGTCAGTTCCCTTGCTTTGATCCCCATCTCCCACACCTCTATCTATAGAAAAACACTGTCCTTTTTGGCAACAGTGTTTTTCTACTATTATAGCTTACTCGAATGTTCCTTTTACAAGCAGTTTTTTATCCCACATCATTTTTTGGCCAAGTGCCATCACGGACTCAATCTCAAAGGAAGACTCATTCAAGATAACAAGATCCGCGTCCTTCCCGACTGTAATGGTCCCTTTAGAGGAGAGACGCAATACTTTTGCGGGATTTTCCGTAATAACCCTTAACGCATCGGCTGGCCCCACACCTTGTTCCACGATGGCCTCCCTCACTTCCTTGTATAAGGAGGTAACCCTTCCGAGCTGCAGGCCGATAAACTCTCCGTCCTCATCAAACTCCGGCAAACTTGCCTGGCCATCTGAGGAGAACGTAATCTGGCCGATCGGCACGCCTTGATCGAGCATCTCTTTCAAACCGACACTGCATTTTGTTTCTCCCTGTTCGATGAACTTTGCAATACTTGAAGTGGTAAAGTCCACAAAACCGCCTTTTTTCGCATGCGCAATTCCCGCTTCAAACAATTCGCGGTTACGGTTGATGTGTGTAGGCAAGAATTGACGAATAGGAATGTCCGTTTTTTCGATGACCTCATCAAGAATCGATAGCTTACTTGCACTATCTCCAAGGTGCATATTGACGATTCCCGCTTTTCCGGAAAGCATCCCACCTACACGGGCAGCCGCAGCAATTTTGGCAATATCCTCATAACCCGGCTGGGAGGAGCGGTGGTCAGCAATGGCTATTTCCCCGACTCCGATAATCTCTTCAATTAAAATAAGGTCATCTTCAATCATTCCTGTCAGCGTTTTGACGGGAACCTGATAGGAGCCTGTGTGAACATAACAACTGATTCCCTCTTCCTTTAACGCTTTGGCTTTGGCTATAAGGCTGGCCATCGTCCTAGTTGTTCCATCTGTTCCAATGACACCCACAAGGGTCGTGATCCCGCCTTTAACAGCATCTGAAAGAACAAGCTCGGGAGTACGCGTTCGATAGCTCCCTTCTCCGCCACCGCCCATGATATGGACATGATTATCGATAAACCCAGGTACAATAAGCTGACCAGTTACATCTAGCACTTCTACATGGGCACTTTCTTCAAAATGTATGGAATTCTCTATTGCCGCAATTCTTTTATCAACAATCAGTATATCTTTTTTTCCTAGATAATCAGGACTGTAGACGGTCCCGTTTTTTAATAACTTAATCATAGTAAGAAGTCTCCTTCAGTTTTTCATCCTATTGAACCCATAGTGATAATCTAATATTGGTTATGGTTCCTTTTTTATAAGGAGCCAAGGCGTCAGCCATATAATCTATATCACTTTGGTAGTATTTAGAATCATCATCTTTTGCCCATTGTACCGCAAAAACCGGGTCAGATGCAGTACCTTTTACAGTGGTCACTTGTTCTGAACCTGTACTTTTTGCAAAAGATAACAAGGATTTGGTAGATTCATAGTCTCCACCGAATAGATTAGAGCTATGATAAAGCGTGTCTTCACTTCGATCCACTTCTTGTTTATTCTCAGCAGGGATGACTTCTTTCGTGTTCATGTTGAAGGTATCCCCCTCAGTCAGGTGGTGCACAATGATGTTTTCAACTTCAAAACCTGGGGCAACACCCTTTGCATTGAAGTTGGCGCTACTTGCATCGAGAATCCATACCCCATTTTCACCTACCACTTTTCCAACATTATCTTTAACTTCTATTGCTGTACCTTCGTCTAAACCAAAACCTAGTTCATGACCGGTATCACGCATCGCGACAAGCAGGCGCCCCAATCTCCCACGCTCATCAAAGTGCGTGTCAGTCAAGACATTCTCAAAAAGGCCAAGTCCAGGAATTTGAAAATTATTCCCTTCCATACTTGGGTCTAGAAAGCCAGTTGATGGGACATCAGCGATGGTTTTCACTTCCGTATCGTTGATGACTAACACTTCAAAACTCCTTCCAACCCCAAACATCGGGTCACTCATCACATGTGCCCCTGCACTTGTCCCAGCTACCACACCGCCTTGGTCATAAACATAGTTGATGGCTTCGAGGAGCGGAGTCGCTCTTCCATCATCCTCAAGCAACGACCGTGCATGCTTCATCTGATCTCCACCCTGAAGCATCACTGCATGACTGCTTTTCACAAGATTGACGAAGTAGTCGTCATAGGCAACAAAATCAAATGTGTCTATCGCCAACGGAATATAAAGCGGTTCAAAGCCTCTGTTGCTAAACTCGGTTTCGAGCGCCAGATAAGGTCCATCATCAAGGTGGAAGTAGTCATATGCAACGTCAACGGAATCTCTGGAACTATTAAAAATGGCTATTCGCGGGCGTGCGACACCGGTTGCTTCGCGGATTGCGTCATAGTATTCATCCGTAGCACCGGTTGCACCACCTGCAGGCAACAGAGCTCCTATCCCGTCCCCGATTGTCTCTAAAGGTATCGGCATAGAGTTTGTATTGATCATCTTAAGGGACTTACTAGATCCAAGCACTTTTTCTTCACTTACCGCTGTCACATAGGCATAGTACAACTCACTGCCTAGTGTGTCACCCTCCATCGTTTTTTGATTATTCATAAATGAAACACGGTCATTTCCAATCTCATCTAGCGAAAATAACTTTCCTCTATTCTCTCGTTCCAACGCTTCAAGAAATGCAATATTTCCATCATTTATTAGAGGTTCCACTAATTTTGTCAATCCTTTGGAAGAGTAAAACAAGAAATAGTGAGTAATCTTTTCATCATCTGCTGGTTCGAATGTCACTGAATAGTTTCCTATTTCCTTCCCGCTACCCAACAATTCCACGTTGGTAGGGTAAGCCATGATACTGATGGTTCGATCCGCCTCTGTCATTCCTAATACTCCATTCTCTCCAAGGGTCGCAGCGTACGCATAGTAATCACCTACATCTAACGCTTTTCCTGTAATTACATCCCGCTGTCCAGAACGAAAGGTATTTCCTCCTCCATCTGCGTAGCTAAGGTTGGATATTTTAAAGAGTTTATTTTTGTTCTCCCCTTCTGTCTGTGAGGTGAGATGTTGATCTATTTGTTCGGGAGTCAACCCCTTCATATAATCCCAGACGTCGTAAAAGCTCTCTTTTGAATAGAAAATCAAATATGCTTTAACCCCGTCCATCACATCTGCCTTCAAAAAACCTAACTGATAATCTTGGATGACGGAACCATCTCCGTTTTGAAAAAGGGTAACATCCTTTAAATCATAATCCGGACCCTTTTCAACAAATAAGGTGTAGGTATCTTTTTCACCTTTGGGAGTGGAAATATTAATTTGCACCCTCTCTTTAGTTGAAAGCAATTTTACCATCACTTGCTTTTTATGGTTCACTTTTTCTCCATTTACTGCAACTTTTGCATTTACTGCTAATGGAGTAATCGTTAATAAAAACTGGTCTTCATTGGTTTTTACTTGATATTCTTTTGTTTCCCGGCTGAATTCACCTTCCAATTGTCCATTATGGACAACCAACTTCTTCAAATCCGTATTATGGACATGGGAAGGTTTTGAATAACCGGTGGTTGTAGGAAATAATAAAGCACCACACAATAAGACAACTAGCAACTTTGTTAAACGCGTCCACCGCTTTCTGAACATGAGGATACCTCCATTTTTTCAGTTTTCGCAGAATACAAGTGACATGCAACGTGGTGACCATCTGAGTGTTCCAACAACTCCGGGCGGTCGGTGTGACAGCAAGGCATTACTTTCGGACATCTGCCCACAAACGCACAACCTTTAGGTGGATCCACCGGAGAAGGCACATCGCCTTGAAGAATGATTCTTTCCTTCCGATTTCTAGGGTTGGATATTGGAATGGCATCAATCAATGATTCTGTATATGGATGAAGCCTGTTCTCAAAAATCTTATCCGCCTCTCCTATTTCTACGATTCTACCTAAATACATTACTGCCACCCGGTTGCATAAATGCTGGACTACACTCAAGTCGTGCGAGATAAATAGATACGTCAGTCGGAATTCTTCCTGCAAATCCTTTAATAGATTTAAGATTTGGGCTTGGATGGATACATCAAGAGCCGCGACGGGTTCATCGGCTATGATCAATTTCGGCTTCAAAATAAGGGCACGGGCTATTCCGATCCTCTGCCTTTGACCACCTGAAAATTCATGAGCATACCGGTGGAGATAGGTCTTGTTAAGACCGCATACCTCCATGATATCTTCCATCAGCTTACGTCGTTTGCTTCGCTCTATCCCATGTGCCTTTAACGGTTCAGCTAAAATCTGTTCTACAGTCAGTCGGGGATTAAGGGAGGCATAGGGATCCTGAAATACCAGTTGCATTTCTTTTCGCATGCTACGCATCTCTTTTGCCGAAAGTTCCTGTAAGCAATCCCCTTGGAACAGCACTTCGCCTTCCGTTGACTTTATAAGCTGAGCAATCCCTCTTCCCGTTGTCGATTTACCACAACCGGACTCCCCGACCAATCCAAGCGTCTCCCCTTCTTTTATTGAAAAGGAAACATTGTCTACTGCCTTTACATAAGAAGCAACCTTTTGTCTTATCCCTTTTTTTATCGGAAAATATATCTTAAGGTCCTTCACTTCTAATAACGGTTCCCTCATACGGTTACACTCCTATCTGCATGGAGCCAGCAACGGCAGGAATGTCCTTTGTCTATTTCAAAGAGCTCCGGGTCCTCTTCTCTGCACAATGGAATCGCCTTACTGCAGCGATCAGCAAAACGGCAGCCCTTTGTAATCGTCCCTGCCAACGGAACCTGACCGGGTATGGATCGCAGCCGATCGCGTTTTTCCCCAAGTTTTGGAATCGACTCTAAAAGTCCAATCGTATAGGGGTGCTTTGGATTATTAAACAATGTATCTACATCCGTCTCCTCAACAATCTCTCCTGCATACATGACAATCACCCTGTCACACATTTCAGCAATCACTCCTAAATCATGGGTGATCAGCATGATGGCCGTATCGGTCTTCTCTTTTAAATCTTTCATCAAATGCAGGATCTGCGCCTGGATGGTGACGTCCAACGCTGTCGTCGGTTCGTCCGCTATCAACAGCTTCGGCTGACAGGCAAGACCCATCGCAATCATCACTCGCTGGCGCATCCCACCTGATAGCTCGAACGGATAGGCTTCATAAATCTGCTCCGGACGTGGAATCCCCACAAGCTTTAGCATGTCTATCGAGCGTTCCCGTGCCGCTTTTTTAGAAATGTCATTATGTAAAAGCAACACTTCGTCCAATTGCTTTCCAATCTTAAAAACAGGGTTTAGGGAAGTCATCGGTTCCTGAAAAATCATGGAGATCTCATTCCCTCGGATTTTACGCATCTCTTTCTCTTTCTTTTTCAACAGATCTTCTCCTTGATAATGTATGGAGCCCCCTGTAATCTTACCTGGAGGGGATGGCAGCAGCCGCATGATGGATAGGGACGTGACACTTTTTCCACAACCTGATTCCCCTACAATCCCTAAGGTTTCTCCTTTATGAACATCAAATGATATTCCGTTTACCACCTTCAACTGTTTTCCATCACTTTTGAAGCTAACCTCTAATTCTTTTATTTTAAGCACTTTTTCCATCTCTGTTGCCACCTCCTACTCTTTTAACTTCGGATCAAGTGCATCTCGCAATCCGTCTCCCAAAATATTAAAGCTAAGTACCGTAATCACAATCGCAAGGCCAGGGAAGAACGTTGGATGAAACACATTTCCGCTGTTATCTTTTGCCGCACTCAACATGGACCCCCATTCAGGAGCAGTAATGTCTCCTCCCAATCCGAGGAAACTTAGTGCTGCTCCAATCAAAATCGCCACCCCAATCCGCATCGTCAAATAGACAATCACCACAGAAAGGGTGCCAGGAAAGATATGCCTCATGATGATGACGCGATCCTTCACGCCTATCGACTGTGCCGCTTCCACATAGGTCATCTCTTTTAAAGCAAGGGTACTTCCGCGGACAATCCTGATAAAGATCGGAATGGTAAACACCGCTACCGCAAAAATAATATTCGTTAATCCTGCTCCAAGGAAGGCGATTACGGCAATTGCAAGTAAAATCCCCGGAAATGCCAACAGAATATCAGTGAAGCGGGTAATCAGATTATCAATCCTGCCTCCATAATATCCGGCAATCAACCCGAGCGTCGTTCCAATCACTGCACCAATCGCAACTGAAACAAATCCGATCATTAGCGTTTCCCTTGTCCCCATGACCACCCTGCTGAATATATCCCTGTTCTGATGGTCCGTTCCAAAGAAATGAAGGGTGGATGGTGGTTGATGTTTATAAATATCTACTAAACTCACATCTGTGGACTCCGGTACAATTGAAACCAGCCTTGGCGTTATTTCTTGGACATCAATCGGTAGATGGACGACAGTAGACACCATACCGGCATTGACCTGAACAATAGCGTCTCCTTGCCCTTTCAACGTCACAGTTCCTTCTTGAGCTACTGTTGCCAGTTCCTCATCCAGTGACAGGAATTGAACTCCTCCTTCACTCTCTTCAGAACTTCCCGCCGACACAAAACCGCTTCCCTGATTGGAACCTTGTTTTGCTTCTTGTCCATCCAACAGGAAGCTTTCTATTTCATCTAGACCATGGATGGAGGTTCCATCGGAAAGAATTGCCTTTAACTGGACGGTATATCTATCCCCAATTTTCATTACTTCGTTCGGCTGTTCCGCCTCTATACGTAAAATGGTGGGTTCCACAGCTTCAGGGTCACTTGATACGCTCACACCAATCAGTGAACGGACCCCTTCACTTTCAATGGTTGCATTAGTGGTGCCGGAAGTATTTGCCGTTAACGTCACGCCATTTGTTATTCTTCTAATGGAAGCAACTCTTCTATCTTCACTTTCCACCTTGACATTCATTAATTCGGAGCCTGAAATGGTACTCCCATCACTAAGCACCCCATTTATCTCCACTCGTTGACTTGTTAGCTGTTCACTATCAATCCCTTTATCCTCATATTGCAATGTTACCGGCCGGTAGGGGTCGAACGGGGCAAGCCAAGAACCGAACACCCCAACCAACACAATGAACGCCACCACGATAAACGCTAGGAACGCAAACCGTTGCTTGATGAATTTGTGGAGAAACACCTTGAAAGGAGAATACGAAGAATGCATTTTTTTGCTCATAGATTTTGTCTCCTAACTTTTTAATCGTATCTGATCTGTGGATTCAAGAACCCATAACTGATATCCACTAATAAATTGACTACTAGGAATTGAAAGGAGAAAAGTAAGATCAGTGCCTGAATGACAGGGTAGTCCCTAGCAAGAATGGAATCCACCAGGTATGAACCTAGTCCTGGCCAGGCAAATACCTGCTCCACCACCACTGCACCCCCAATAAGAAAACCAAATTGAAGGCCAGTCATGGTCACCACTGGGATAAGGGCGTTCCTAAGTACATGGCTCCAGACGACAACCGATTCCTTTTGTCCTTTCGCACGCGCCGTTCTCACATAATCCTCTCTCATCACTTCAAGTACACTCGATCTCGTGAATCTTACAATGGTCGCCGCCACTCCAAACCCCAAAGTGATGGATGGCAAGAAAATGTGGGCGAACGTACCACTTCCACTTGTCGGAAACCATCCGAGCTGTACGGCGAAGATCTGCATCACCATCAAACCGAACCAGAACTCAGGAACACTCAGCGCCGTAATCGCCGATACCATACCAAGGCGGTCCCACACTGTATTTCTTTTCGTAGCGGAAATGATCCCGACAAATATACCGATAAGAATGGCCCAGAACATCGCTAGCATCGTCAGTGTGAACGTAAAACCAAAACGCCTCATAATCTCCGAGGACACTTCCGTTTTTGTCCGGTAGGAAGAACCGAAATCACCATGAACCACCATGTTGTACATATAGTTTCCATATTGAATTAAGAGTGGTTGATCAAACCCTTCCTTCGCCCTCAAGTTCTGGTATGTCTCCTGATCCAGCTCCGCTCCGTACATGATGCGTATCGGATCTCCAGGTGTTAAATGAACAAACAAAAATGCGATAATCGTTATGATAAGTAAAATAGGAATCATGCCAATTATTCTTCTGACTGCAAATTGAATCATGCGGATTCACCTCTTTATAAAGAGTAGACTCATAGGTTTCATGCTTCCTATGAGTCTATTTTTTATTATTGTTTTTCTACTAGATTCAGATGTACTCCACCTGAAGGCAGCACATAAATACCATTCACATCTTTCCCTTTTGCAATAATGGTGTCAGGGATATGTAGGAATACCCAAGGAGCATCCTCATAGATCTTCATTTGGATATCTGCATAGAGGGATAGAGCTTGATCTTGGTCTGGTGTACGAAGCGCATCATCAAACAATCCATCCAGCTCTTCATTAATATAGAAGCCGGAGTTATTAAAGTTTGGTGGCACCCGGTCAGATGCAAAGTTCGGTCTTAAACCGTAATCCGCTTCTCCTGTACCTGGTGACCAGCGTCCAATCCAAAGATCTGTCTCTTCTCCAGCATCCAGCATGTCAAACAACGTTCCACTCTCAAATGCCTGTACTTCTACATCAATACCAATTTCCTTTAACTGGATTGCTACATACTCAGCAACTGACACAAACTCTGTTGTGTTTCTCGTCCATAATGTCGCTTGGAACCCCTCTTCCATTCCAGCTTCTTTTAAAAGTTGCTTGGCCAGTTCTTTGTCATGCTCATACACACTTTGCCCTGCATAACCATAAACAGCAGGAGCGATGGCGGAATCTGCCACCTGTGCATATCCATCAGCAATCTGTGCAATAAGCCCATCTTTATCGACTGCATGGTTCATCGCTTGACGAACTTTGAGGTCGTTGTATTTTTCTTCTTTAAAATTCATTCCGATATAGAAAACGTTCGTGGAAGAACCAACATATAAATCCACATTTTCTTCTTGCTCCAGTTCTTTGGCATTAAGCGTAGGGATTGGGAAAATCACATCGACTTCACCAGTTTTCAGCTTATTGACACGCGTGCTGGCCTCTACAATCGGCAAGAAGGTGATGCTGCTTACTTTTGGTTGCTCTTGGTCATTCCAATAGTTTTCATTTTTGGTGACAACCACTTGCTCGCTGTCCTTCCATTCCTGGAATTTGAACGGTCCGGTTCCTACTGGGTTGCGGTCCAAGTTATAGTCCGAATCTTCTTTTTTCTTTTTCAGTTCTTCCGGTGATTTGAAAGAAGCAGAAGAATGCGCCATATAGGAAGCCATAGCAGAGTTTGATTCTTCCGATTTAATGGTGATGCTGAATTCGTCGTTGACTGTTACTTCGCTGATAAAAGAGAAGAAGGACGCACGTGCCAAGCCATTTTCCGCATCTCTTACAAAATCCAAGTTTTCTTTGGCCACTTCCGCATTAAAATCTGTTCCATCGTGGAACTTCACTCCCTGTTGCAGGGTGAAGGTGATTTCCGTTGCGTCTTCATTGAAGTTGAATTCCGTAGCCAGGACAGGAACAAGATTCATCTTCTCATCAAAACGCAGGAACCCTTCGAACATCGTGCTTTGAACGGTTGCAGAGTTACCGTCTGTGGAGTTAAATGGATCCAAGGACGTAGGTTCCGCTTCAATTCCGACTGTCAGTTCTCCATTGGCATCTGTTGTTTCTTCAGAGTTTGTATTTTCGTTGGAGTTTGTTTGATCTGGTTGCGAGTTGTTGCTGTTATTGCTCGTAGGGTTGGAACTACATGCTGCCAGAATGAGCAGACAGAGGATTAGTAAATACGATAGGAACCATGTTGCTTTGTTTTTCTTTTGTTTTTGCATTTGCATGTGGTTGATTCTCCCCTTTTTCGTGTATGGTTTTGTTCTCAATGATGGGAGATGCAAGAAACGTGCCAAAAATAGAATATTCAATATTTTTTTATTTTAATGGTGGTGGAGTATGGGATGTATGCAAACTTATGATGGTTTTATTGGGTGTTTTTGGGACGTTGGTTGATTATTGGGTTGATTTAGGTTATTTTGGGTTCTTTTTGGGTGGTGTTGAATTGGGTGGGCTAGTTAAAGGCTTAAATTGCACTGCTATTTTAGCGTGTTATGACTAAACTACTTCAAATTTCAAGCAACTTCATATGGTCTCTATGACACACGTTTTTCTATCTCCTCCTCCATTTCGCGTTTCATACAACCTCTATGACACGCGTTTTTCTCTCTCCTCACCAATTTCGCGTTTCATACAACCTCTATGACACACGTTTTTCTCTCTCCTCACCAATTTCACGTTTCATACAACCTCTATGACACGCGTTTTTCTATCTCCTCACTAATTTCACGTTTCATACAACCTCTATGACACACGTTTTTCTATCTCCTCACCAATTTCGCGTTTCATACAACCTCTATGACACGCGTTTTTCTATCTCCTCATCAATTTCGCGTTTCATACAACCTCTATGACACACGTTTTTCTATCTCCTCACCAATTTCGCGTTTCATACAACCTCTATGACACGCGTTTTTCTATCTCCTCACCAATTTCACGTTTCATATGCCAACACAGAACTCAAAATCCTCATCGAAACAATTTTTAAACACAAAAACCACCCCCAACAACCGTTGAGAGTGGCCTTTTTAAACAAAACCTATTAATAATTCGTCTTCAATTGAGAGAAATCAACTGCTCCGTCTTCCACCAAGTGGCAAGCGGACTGCTGGTTGACACCAGAAATCGCATGAAGCTTCGGTTCTTCCGTCCGGCATCGATCAAAAGCGTACGGACAACGCGTATGGAAACGGCAGCCTGCAGGAGGATCGATTGGAGAAGGAACATCACCTTTTAAGATGATACGCTCTTTCTTTTTGCTAAGGTCCGTACTTGGAATCGCAGATAATAACGCTTTTGTATAAGGATGCTGTGGGTTTGCAAAAAGGGCATCTTTATCCGCAATTTCTACAATTTTACCCAAATACATAACTATGATTCTATCAGAAATATGACGTACAACCCCAAGGTCATGGGAGATGAACAGATACGTCAGGTTAAATTCACGTTGTAATCTTTTTAAAAGGTTCAATACCTGTGCTTGAATGGATACGTCCAATGCTGATACAGCTTCGTCACAGACAATCAACTTTGGATCCACGGATAATGCACGTGCAATACCAATACGTTGACGTTGCCCTCCACTGAATTCATGGGGATGGCGGTCAACCTGATGAGCACCGATTCCAACCGTTTCAAGTAATTCCACAATCTTTTTACGACGGTCTTTACGAGGCACTACGTTTTGGATTTCCAGTGCTTCCTCTAAAATGTCGCTTACTGTCTGACGAGGATTCAAGGATGCATACGGATCTTGGAAAATAATTTGTAGATCCTTACGTTTTTTCCTCATTTGAGACTTGCTTAATGCTAGTAAATCTTCCCCTTGGAAGCTAACTTCACCGGAATATGGATTATCCAGGCGAAGGATCGCACGGCCTGTCGTGGATTTTCCGCAACCGGATTCTCCTACGATACTGACCGTTTCCCCTTCTTTGACGGAAAAGCTGATGTCGTCTACTGCTTTGACATGGTTAACCGTTCTTCCGAAGATGCCACCTTTGATAGGAAAGTATTGTTTAAGGTTTTTCACTTCTAATAATGTTTGATTACTCATGGCTAGCAGCAACCTCCTCATCTTCCCACTTATCTGTATAGATCCAGCAACGAACCTGATCTCCGTCTTCTGTTTCCTTTAAATCAGGCAGACTGCTTAGGCAAATATCCTTTGCATGCGGACAACGAGGAGCAAAGCGGCAACCCTGTGGTAGGTTGAATGGACTTGGCACAGATCCGTGAATAACGGATAGGTCCCCTTCTACATCCTGATCATGCTTTGGAACAGAGTTTAATAGTCCGACAGTGTACGGATGTTTTGGGCTTGAGAAGATGGTTTGAACATCTGCATATTCTACCACTTTTCCGCAATACATGACTGCAACCTTGTCACACATCTCAGCAACCACTCCAAGGTCATGGGTGATTAGCATAAGCGAAGTACCAAGCTCATCTTGCAACTTTTTCATTAAGTCCAGAATCTGCGCTTGGATCGTTACATCTAATGCAGTAGTCGGCTCATCGGCAATTAATAACTCAGGATTACAAGCTAGTGCAATCGCGATCATCACACGCTGACGCATTCCGCCTGAAAGCTCGAACGGATATTGTTTGGCACGTTTTTCAGGAGAAGGGATACCAACTAAACGTAGCATATCCACCGCCTTCACCCAAGCTGCTTTACGGCCAAGCTTTTGGTGAATACGAACAGATTCCGCAATCTGCTCCCCACAGGTCAATGTCGGATTCAATGAGGTCATCGGCTCTTGGAAAATCATCGAAACATTATTTCCGCGAATCTGCATCATCTGTTTTTTTGTTTTATCTAAAAGGTTTTCCCCTTTGAAAATAACTTCTCCGCCCACTACTTTACCAACAGGCTCTTGAAGCAGTCGTAAAATAGATAGAGAGGTAATGCTCTTTCCGGATCCGGACTCCCCAACTATACCAAGCGTTTTCCCTTTTTCGATGGAAAAGTCCACACCATCAACGGCTTTTACTTCTCCTTCATCAGTAAAGAAGGAAGTACGCAAGCCTTTCACTTCCAATATTTTATCTTTCTTTGCAGTTGTCATTTTCTTCACCGTCCTTTAGTTAAGGTCTATACGTTTGTTAATTAAACGGTATGTGATATCCACCAGGAAGTTTACGAATACGAACAAAACCGTACAGACAAGGATTGTTCCCTGAACCATAGGGAAGTCACGCATCGTAATGGAACTGATAATCAATCGTCCCAATCCATTAATTGCGAATACTGTTTCTGTAATTACTGCTCCACCCAATAGTCCACCGAATTGTAAACCTACTACTGTAACTACCGGAATCAATGCATTACGCAGAGCATGCTTATAAATGACCAATCTATCACTAACACCTTTTGCATAAGCAGTACGAATATAATCCTGATCAATAACATCCAGCATACTGGATCGTGTCATACGTGCGATAATCGCCGCTCCACCAGTTCCAAGTGTGATAACCGGCAAGACCATCTGCTTCCAATCGTTCCCCCATCCCGCAACAGGCAAGACACCCAGGTTAACGGAGAAGAAATAGATAAGCATGATTCCAAGCCAGAAGTTAGGCATGGAAATACCAAACAACGCCACAATCATTAATGAAGTATCAGCAAACGTGTATTTTCTAGTTGCCGATACAATACCAGCAATCAATCCAAGAATGACAGATAAAATCGTTCCCCAAATGGCCAATTCCACCGTAATCCAGAACCTACTTGTAAAAATCTCAGAGGTAACATCTCGGTTTGTACGGATAGAAGTTCCCAAATCCCCTTGAATCGCATTTCCAATATAGCTGAAGTACTGAACATATAAAGGGTCGTTCAATCCTAATTTTTCACGCATTGCCTCAACCTGTTCCGGGTTCGCCTGCTCCCCCGCCATAATTTGGGCTGCATCACCAGGAATCAAGTGCATCATCATAAATACTGCTAACGTTACACCAAACATAACGGGTATCGTTTGGAAAAGTCTTCGAATGATATATATAAACATGTTAGTTCACCTTCTTCTCCATTATTTTTTCGCTTTCGGATCTAACGCATCTCGAAGTCCGTCACCCATCAAGTTAAATCCGATAACCACCAACAAGATAACAAGACCCGGGAATAGCGTAATATGTGGAGCCTGCGCAATATAAGAACGCCCTTGACTCAACATCGCACCCCACTCTGCAGTAGGTGGTCTAGTTCCCATCCCAAGGAAGGAAAGGGCACTTGCCGTAATAATGGCAGAAGCAATATATAATGTTGCTTGTACAATAATCGGTGACATAATATTCGGTAAAATATGTTTGAAAATAATTCTAAAGTCTTTCGCACCCATCGCCTTAATTGCGTCAATGTATTCGAGTTTCTTCACACTTAATGTAGAACCACGCACAATCCTCGCAAAAGATGGTATGGCGTAAAATGCAACAGCAATAATAACGTTTCTAGTGCTTGCACCAAGAACACTTACGATAGCTAATGCAAGAAGGATTCCAGGGAAAGCCAGCAACACGTCACAAATTCTCATGATAAGAGAGTCTACCCATCTACCATAGTAACCGGATACAATTCCAAGTGTGACACCAACAATGGCTCCAAGAATGGTAGATACAAATCCTATCCCCAATGAAATTCTTGCACCATAAAGCAATCGACTGAAAATATCACGTCCTACATCATCTGTTCCCAAGTAATTTTCAGCAGAAGGTCCCTGCAGCTTGTTCATTACATTGGTTGTGTTTGGATCATGTGTCGCAAGTAACGGGGCAAATATACCCATCAATATAACAAATATAATAATAAAGGCACCAGCCATGGCAGCTTTATTTTTCGCCAGCTTCTTATAGAAAGTTCTCCATCGAACCGACTTCGTATTTTCAATAGTAACTGGAACTCCTGTTGTCGTTTGTGCTTGTGGTTGATCCATACGCTCTTCTCATCCCTTCATCTCTTTGTAACAAACTTAATATTTCAAAATATTCAACATAACTAGTACTATAATAGCTATTAATTCGTAATATTACAATAGTTTTAAAGAGTCTTAGCATACTTAATTTTAAGATTAATAGATTTTTTCCATAGAATTACCTTTCATTATATACAAGAAAAAATTAACAAAAACGTAATATTGAATGGCATTTCAACTTAAATTATTACAAAAATAATAAATTTGTTAAAATTTCTTGTAAAACAACTCTTGTGAATTTTCAGTTTTTGAATTATGATTATAAGCAATCGTGGCTTATCCATTGATTACAATCTTGTAACACAAACTAAAATCTTCAGGGGGGTAATTTTACATGAAAGCAAAAAAGAATGTGTTTTTTATGCTTCTACTTTCACTTATGCTAGTTCTTTCGGCATGTAGTGGCGGCAACAGCAGCACACCGACAAACGGAAACACTAACACTGGTTCTGGTGATGGTGAAGAAGTTGCAGGACAAGAAGGCGGAGAATTAGTTTATGTAGTTTCATCTGACGCTCCAACACTTGACCCACACGGAATGAACGATACTGCTACAACTAACGTAACAACTCAATTATTCGACCGTTTAACTGCATATGAAGCAGACGGTACTGTCATTCCTTCTTTGGCTGAATCTTGGGAAGCTGTAGACGAAACTACTTGGGAATTCAAACTTCGCAATGATGTTAAATTCCATGACGGAACAGATTTCACTGCAGATGCTGTAAAAATGACGATCGAGCGTATCATCGATCCTGAATTCGCATCTCCACGTGCAGTTGTACTTAACATGATTAAAGAAGTAAATGTTGTTGATGACCACACTGTACAATTTGTAACAGAAAAGCCTTTCGCTCCACTACCAGCTCACTTAGCACATAATGCTGGATCTATCATTGCTCCTTCTGCTATTGAAGAAGAAAACAACGGTGGTAAAAAAGTAGACGAAAATCCGGTTGGTACTGGTCCATTCGTATATGGATCTTGGAACCGCGGTGCTGAAATCGTATTAAACAAAAACGAAAACTACTGGAATGGCGCTCCTGCCCTTGATTCCATTAAATTCGTAGTGAACGCAGAGCAAGCTACTCGTGTTGCACAACTTGAAACTGGTGAAGCTCATGTTATCCAAGTCGGTGCATCTGACGTTGGACGTGTAGAAGGTATGGAAAGTGCTGGAATCGAATTGACTCGTGTTCGCGGTACTCGTATGGATTACTTAGGATTCAACATGGACAAAGAGCCTTTCAACATTAAAGAGGTTCGCCAAGCAATCTCCATGGCTGTAAACAAAAACGATATCGTTGACGGTATCCTTGACGGTCAAGGTGTACCAGCAGTAGGACCACTTGCTCCTACAGTTGTTGGTAACTACCAAGATCTTGAGCCACTTGGATATGATGTAGAAGCTGCAAAACAATTGCTAGCTGATGCAGGATTTGAAGATGGATTCAAAACTACTCTTTATGTGAACGAAGGTTCTAAAGAGCGTGCTGATATCGCAATCCTTGTTCAAGACCAATTGAAACAAATCGGAATTGACGTAACAATCGAAACGATCGAATGGGGTGCATTCCTTGACGCTACTGCGAATGGTGAGCACGAACTATTCATCTTAGGTTGGACTACTGTAACAGCTGATGCTGACTACGGTTTATACGCTCTATTCCACTCTTCAGCTTTCGGTGCTCCTGGTAACCGTTCATTCTACGCAAACGACCGCGTGGATGAGTTACTTGACCTAGCTCGTTCTGAGACTGATCAAGGTAAACGTGACGAAGCGTACAAAGAAATTTCTGAAATTCTTGTAGACGAAGCTCCAATGGTTTACTTGCAACATCCTGATTTCATCTACGGAACAAACGGTGCAACTGGTCTATTCGTAGACTTCAGTGGTACTCCTTACTTCCACGGTGTGAAGCTTAAATAATCAAAAATGACCCTCGACTAGCAGTAGTCGAGGGTTTTTTTAGTTCTATTTAAGCTATATAGTTACCCTAGCTGGAACTGGTGCTTGGTGAAACCGGAAGCTTGATGGTAAAGGTCGTCCCCTTCCCCAACTCACTTTTCACTTCTATTTTCCCTTGCAACAATTCAATAATCTGAAATGAAATAGTCAAACCAATCCCGGTTCCCTTATCTTTTGTTGAATAAAATGGCGTCCCCAATTTATCCACCTGTTGCGGGGTCATTCCCACCCCATCATCAATTATCTCTATTAAAACAAATTTATGATTGCTAGAAACATTCACGCACACCGAACCGCCCTTGCCCACAGCTTCTATTGCATTTTTTATCAGGTTGATTAGCACTTGTTTCATTTCATCCTTATTCGCCTTAATATACAGTTCTTCTTCTATGTGGTGGCTGATCATCGTATTATTGATGTTTGTATAGGTGGACATTAGCTGCAAAACATGTCTCACCTCCACGGATATGTTTATCCTGTCCAGCCCCTGTTTATTGGGTTTTGCCAATGAAAGATAATCCTGAATGATGGATTGTGCCCGGTCCAGCTCTTCGATGGAGATATCAATATATCTTTTTTGGGCGGAGCTTAAATTGTCATCCTGACTCATCAATTGCAGAAACCCACGCGTGGATGTCATAGGGTTCCTGACTTCATGTGCCACCGACGCCGCCAGCTCACTTACCACTTTCAGCTTTTCCGAACGCTGCAATTCATGTTGGAGCCGCATTTGTATATTTAAATTTTCAATGATCATTATCGCCGTCACCAAGGATATCCAGGTAATTACAGAGACAATCACAGTCAGAAAGATCTCTCCGGGTTCATCCCGATGAATGAATCTAAGCGCCCTGGTAGTGGTGACCAGCAACAACAAAATAGAAGTGATATATACTTTCTTTTTCAATGTCATATTCCGATAGATGTTTGTACACACCACCAAGAACACGGAAACAACGGCATAATTCAACATCATCACCAGCAAATTGCTCTCATCAATGATGTACAGATAATAAAGCATGGAAACCATAACTGCAAGCCCCGTGAGCCATCCTCCGTACAAAAAAGCCAAGATGAACGGAATGATCTTTTGATCATAATAGGAACCGTCTGTCACTTCTATCGGAAAAGACATCGTACACACCAGCATGACGAAGAGTGTCCCCAAAAAACGATAATTTACTTTAGTTGTTTGTTCTATGGCACCTTTGTGTAAAAACTGATAATAAAACAAGATGGGGAATAAGATAATTAATACGTGATATAATACATGTCCAACATTTTCAAACATACCAACGCCCCTACTGAGAAGTAATCACTTTTTCATCATTATTACTTCGACCTGCGTAGCATCTATTCCTCCTTTTGTCCCATAAGAAAAACCAGCCCCTCGGCTGGTTTTAGTTAAGCAAACTTTTTGTTGTGCTCCTTCTTGAAGAACTCCTTCATCGCATGGAAAACGTCTGGCTTTTGCTTCAAAATGTAATGCCTGAACTTCTCATCATTGACATTTTTATAGGCCGACATCAACGTCGAGTGTCTGTTATATTGATTTACTTCCCCATACCCGAACATATTAGAAACCTTCATCAGCTCTCCGACCAATTTTACACATCGCTGGTTATCAGAAGTCAGGTTATCTCCATCAGAGAAGTGGAACGGATAGATGTTAAAACGGGTTGGATTGTATTTCGTATCAATCAACTCCAAAGCCTTGCGATATGCCGAGGAACAGATGGTACCTCCACTTTCCCCTTTAGAGAAGAAGTCCTCTTCACTGACCACTTTCGCTTCCGTGTGATGGGCGATAAACTCAATATCCACCGTCTCGTATTTGGTTCGTAGGAATCGTGTCATCCAGAAGAAAAAGCTTCGTGCCATATACTTCTCCCACATGCCCATCGATCCGCTCGTATCCATCATCATTAATACAACTGCTTTAGAATCCGGCTTCACCACTTCATTCCACGTCTTAAACTTAAGATCCTCTTGATAGATTGGATGGAATTTTGCCGTTCCTGTCATGGCGTTTCGTTTATAAGCGGACATCATCGTACGTTTTTTATCTATATTCCCCATAAGACCTGTGCGTCTGATATCGTTAAATTCATAGTGCTCAATAGTATTCTCATCGCGCTCTTTTTGCTGCAGATTCGGTAGCTCCAGCTGGGTGAATAGTGCCGCTTCTAGATCCATTAAGGACACTTCTGCCTCGTAATAGTCCTCCCCGGCCTGATCTCCCGCTCCTTGCCCCTTACCTGGTCCCTTCTGCTGACCCGACCCGTCCCTGGCTACAACATCCCCGACTTGACTGTCTCCATCTCCTTGGCCAACATGCTTGTTTTTGTCATAATTATAACGAATTCTGTACTCATCTAAAGACCTGATTGGAATCTTTACGACCTCTCTGCCATTGGACATTACAATGTTCTCTTCAGTGATAAGATCTGGTAAGTTATTTTTGATAGCCTCCTGGACCTTTTCCTGATGGCGTTTTTGGTCGTCGTGGCCTTTTCGATGGAGGGACCAATCCTCTTTGGACACTACAAAATTCGTATCTTCTGACATTGTCATCGATATCCCTCCCTATTTAATTCATTTTACGTTTCTAGGAACCTTTTCATCACTATTTTCATAAAATATCTTGGTGAAATTTTAAGAATCCAACCTCCGTGATAATTAGGGTTGGTTACTCTATCCTATGCACATAACTCAAATAATTGACAGATTATTTAGATAATTAGGCGTGTATTTCTATTAATTAGACAAGCGTACAGTGAATCGTTAGTAATAATAAATTTATGCTGGGATATGGTCGTACTATACGTTTATAAAATGAAAAAAACCCTCCAAAAATATTGGAAGGCATGGTTACTCTTTTTCATTATCCTCATTATTTTTATGTTGCTTCGGACTGCGCTCTCTGTCCGTTTTATTTTCCTTCAGCTGCTCCATTTCTTTTGCCAGCTTTTCCATCTCTTTTTCATTAGGAGCCATTGTATTTTCATAGGTTTTTTCTTTACTCATTTTAATCACCTCTTACTTTATAAGTTCCCCTTATTAATGGAAAACAAACATCAGCATGTAAAAAAAGCAACGGTACTGGGACCGCTGCTTTTCCTATTATCTATTCAATAAACTTCCTACATATCGGAGCAGATCATTGGCTGAACTGGAGTTATAGCCGTGTTCATCTACCAATCTGGCCACCACTTCATTTATTTTCTTCAATTGTGTTTCATCCGGAGTCTTGGAAGACGTCGTAATCTTCACAACATCCTTCAGATCCGCAAACAACTTCTTCTGGATCGCTTCTCTTAAGCGCTCATGGGAGTTGTAGTCAAATCGCTTGCCTTTACGCGCATAGGCAGAAATTCTAATTAGGATCTCTTCACGGAATGCCTTCTTCGCATTCTCTGAGATACCGATCTGCTCCTCGATGGAACGCATCAGTTTCTCATCTGCACTCATTTCTTCCCCAGTAAGAGGGTCTCTTAACTTCGCCTTGTTGCAATAAGCCTCGACATTATCGAGATAGTTATCCATCAACGTTTTAGCAGACTCCTCATACGAGTACACAAATGCTTTCTGGACTTCCTTCTTCGCAATATTATCATATTCTTTTCTCGCTACCGAAATGAAGTTTAAGAATCTCTCTCTATCTTCATTAGATATGGAAGCATGCTGATCCAAGCCTTCTTTAAGAGAACGCAGAACATCGAGCGCATTGATAGATGGAATTTCTTTTCGAATAATTGTTGATGAGATTCTGTTGATCACATAACGTGGATCAATTCCGCTCATCCCCTCATCCGCATACTCTTTCTTAAGTTCTTGAACATCGACAGAGTTGAAACCTTCCACCGACTCCCCATCATACAGACGCATTTTTTTCACAAGGTCGATGTCTCCTCGTTTTGCTTCTTTCAGCCTGGTTAGAATAGTGAACATTGCAGCCACCCTGAGCGTATGCGGAGCAATATGAACATTTGCCACATCACTCTCGTTAATCATCTTTTCATAAATTCTCTCTTCTTCTGAAAGTCTTAGATTATATGGAACCGGCATCACAATAATCCGTGAATGCAAGGCTTCATTCTTTTTATTGGAAATAAAGGAGCGATACTCCGTTTCATTCGTATGTGCCACAATGAGCTCATCCGCACTGATAAGCGCGAATCGTCCCGCTTTGAAATTCCCTTCCTGTGTTAAAGATAAGAGGTGCCACAGGAATTTCTCATCACATTTCAGCATTTCCTGGAACTCCATCATCCCGCGGTTCGCCTTGTTGAGTTCCCCATCAAATCGATATGCCCGAGGATCGGACTCGGAACCGAACTCTGCAATGGTGGAGAAATCGATACTTCCTGTTAGATCTGCAATATCCTGGGACTTCGGATCAGAAGGACTGAATGTACCAATCCCCACTCGCTGATTCTCTGACAGGAAAATGCGCTCCACAAGCATATCTTCAATCCTGCCTCCATACTCCTTTTCAAGCCTCATCATATTTAATGGCGACAGATTCCCTTCAATCCTAACCCCATACTCATTATAAAAATCCTCTCGAAGGTGGTGCGGAATCAAGTGAAGTGGATCTTCATGCATCGGACATCCCTTAATGGCATATACAGCCCCTCTATCTGTATGGGTATACTGCTCAAGTCCACGTTTGAGGATAGTAACCAGGGTGGATTTCCCGCCACTGACCGGACCCATCAACAAAAGAATCCTCTTTCTGACATCCAAACGTTTGGCTGCAGGATGGAAATACTCCTCCACCAACCGCTCTAACGCTTCTTCTAAACCAAAAAGGGCATTGCTAAAGAATTTATACTTCCGCTGCCCATTGACCTCTTCTACCCCAGCATCTTTAATCATATTGTAAACCCGTGAATGTGCGGATTGAGCTACCCATGGTTCTTCTTTCAAAATTTCCAAGTACTGCCCGAAGGTTCCTTCCCACTTCAGCCTCTGTTCTTCTTCCCGATACTTTTCAATTTTACGTAAAATATCCATAAGGACCTCCCCTTTTATTACAGCTTCAAGAGTCGTGATTGCGTGATTAATATACTCTATGCACCCTGGGAATGAAACATGCTATTTTTAAGTGTGTAAGAAAAAATCCTACTGTCAAAAATTATCCACACATTCCATTCACATAACTTGTCCATTGGGCTATAATATAAATAGTATGCTTACAAGAACTAACCTTACATAAGGAGGAAAACAAAGATGGGTACATCAGGCATCTTAATTCTAGGCGTATGCATTGCGTTCCTTACAGCCATTTTCACTGCTGGATACAACGAACGTCCAGGTACACGTAAAAAGTAATCTGCATAAATAAAGAAGCCCTCCATTCATTTTGAATGGAGGGCTCTTGTTTTGGAGTGCTTATTCTTCAGGAAACTCCAACGAAAGGTTCGGATAATCCTGTTGACGTAACGCTTCATATATTAAAATTGCAGCCGTATTGGACAAATTCAAAGACCTTACATTTGTCGTCATCGGCAGGCGCAAGCACTGATCCAGATTATTTTGAATCAGATCCTTAGGAAGCCCAGTCGTCTCTCTCCCGAACACAAAGAAATAGTCCTTATCCAACTTGCTATAATCAAATGAAGTATGCGGCTTCATCCCGAACTTCGTAATATAGAAGAATTGCGCCTCATTATTTTTCTCGAACAGCTCATCCAACGAATCATAATAGATTACGTTCACAAATTCCCAATAATCAAGTCCAGCACGCTTCAACATCTTATCATCCGTTGAAAACCCGAGCGGTCTGATCAAATGAAGTGTTGTGTTTGTAGCTGCACAAGTCCTAGCAATGTTTCCTGTATTAGCTGGAATCTCTGGTTGATATAATACCACATGTAATCCCACAATCGTCACCTCGTATTTCTTTCACTTTCATCCTCTACAACAATACCTTTTTATCGTAACGGAATCAAGTATCTAATTGCGGTCCTGAATGTGGAAAAATTTATATTTAATGCTTGGCGTGTAAGCTGTAGAATCCTCGTACTTCCAATACCTCATCCGGGAATTATACGTGTTCGCATTCACAAGCGGCTCCCCATTCTCATCCTTCGCTACCACAATCGTATTATGGTCAAAACGTCCGTCCCCTTGGAAATCATAGCAGATTACATCCCCTGGCATCAGCTGCGCCGCACTCGGGACTTCTTTCGCTTTCAGACCTTGCTTTGCACTAGGCAAATACCACCTTAGGGCATGCGCGACCGCCCAGGTGTAACTCCAATCATTATTCCGCATCCACCAGCCACCTGACTTCTTCGGATAGCCTACCATCGGCGCCCCGCCAGCATACAGACATTGCGAAATGTAGTTGGTACAGTTGACCTCAAACTTCTTGAACTGCGGATTATAGCTGTTCCAGTATTGTTCCGCATACCTTACCGCCTCCATACGGCTATACTTGAAGCGGAGATCTTGTTGGTGCTGTTCGTCTTCCTCTTGCGGCGGGATAAACCTCGGAGATGTCAGTCCCCCTTCATCCTGTACGGAAAAATCTTGTTGCAACTCCCCATCTACCCACTGTGCATATCGCTGGTCCGCTTCCTCTTCCAGATAAAGATTGTCTTTTTGCTTGATAAGGTATCTAATGTGAACCTCGTAAAATACATTTGCCTCCCGCTGCTCTTCATCCTCATGAATAGAATGTATTCTGGCCGTAGCGGTGCATTTAACTATTTCCGCTCCCCTTCTTTTGTGTGTCTCTTGCTTTTGCCTGATCGTGTCTTCGTTCATTATTTCCCTGCTGGTTTGCTTGCTTTTAAACACATAAGTATCGAGGCGATTTTGAATGTGTGCCTTCAGCATCTCTCTCATGGGCATGCCCCTCCTCTGGGTAATGGTCCTTGTAGATATGTTTATGTGGGGGGCTTGGTTTTGTTGTTTGGGCTTGGTGTTTTTTTGTGAAAGCACTCGGGGTAATTGGGGTTTGGGTTGATGAAAAGTCTTTAGGGTAATTATGGGTTTGTTTTTTGTTTTTCTCTCATTTGCTATTCCGATGGTGTTTACAAGAGTTTCTATGAGGACAATGTTTCTTGATTTTCACTAGCTACGGGAGTCATTCACCTTGTATGAGGACAATGTTTCCTGTTTTCACTAGTTCCGGGAGTCATTCACCTTGTATGAGGACAATGTTTCCTGTTTCTCACTGGCTATGGGAGTCATTCACCTTGTATGAGGACAATGTTTCCTGCTTTTCACTGGCTACGGGAATCATTCACCTTGTATGAGGACATTGTTTCCTGCTTTTAACTAGATCAGGGAGTCATTCCAACATAAAATCCAGCTTATCTATTAGAGGATGTTAATCCTCTCTTCTCTATGACATAAATAGCAGACTTTCCATGTCCAATCAGTTTAAAATTAATGTGTAAAATCCTTTGTATTACTTTCTTAGAAATAATTTGTCCAATCCACTCATGAATGATCTTAGTAGTGATTTTCATTTGTGGAAACAAACTACTACACTCATCTATAGACCTTATCAAAGCCTTATCTACACTCTCCTTATATCCGCACATTTCACATTTAACCATTCTATAATGATGATGTACCCCCATCCCCCCACACCCCGCGCAAACAATTCCCTTCCGCAACTCCTCATACCTATACTCAGGCAACCGCTCATATGGCGACTTCTCCAAATGCAGCTCGCACAACTTCTCAGCCAAACGGGAGTGCCGCTCATGTAACCTTCCAGCAGAACTGGATGATTGCCTTAACAGCTTATTAGAAAATCGATTCATCTGGGAGCTGAATACAATTGGTAAATGAGGACTGCAATTATAGAGGGTAAACTCGGGATTTATAAAAATGAGGGAAGATTCTATGGGGGATTGATATCCGAGACTTTTTAGGAGTTGTCTTAACGCCATTTCACATCGTTGCATTTGTAACAGAGGGTTATTAATTTCCTTCTTACTTATGGAGAGCCACCTTCCATCATCTAAATAGTAATCACCTTCGAAATTCTTTACTTCAAATAGATAGACCCTATTTTCACCAATCACAAGCGAGTCAATCTGAAACAAGCTCCCTGCATGCTCGAGCAGCAAATCATTCACCACAATCCACTCACCGTCCAATCCAGAAAACCACTTATCAAAAAGGACCTCCCCTTGATAACCTTTTTCCAGATTCCAATAGCGACTCTCATCCAACAAGCCTCCACGATCTCTTAACATTTTTAATAGCTTCAGCTCACCTGGCTCCGTACGCTCTTTCATCACCAAACTCATCCACATCACTCCTATCATAAATTAAAAAGCAGGCAAACCTAATTACCTACTTTTCATCCAAAACCCAATACTCACTCGTCCCACCATGAACCTGCAGAAACATCTCACTGATCGCAGCAAGCATCTCCCCACACTCACTGACTTCCATAGAAGGTTTGAAATACACAACATGCAAGGCAGAAGTTGTCTCCTCTGAAACGGCTGTTCTGTGACTATCGACAAAAGGACTTCCAAACGGGCCGTCTTCATCACTTGTGTGCAACATTTTATGTAATTTAATCTCCCGTCCATTCAATCCTTCGTAGCTTGCCGTTTCATCCCCAATCGCAACCTCCACATTACCGACAATCTTACCTGCATCATAGATACCAAAGGGAATTTCATATTTCAGCGAAAAGAAGTTGTTCAAATCAACTGCAGAATTGAATGGTTCAAGGAACTGCCCTTTTTTAATTCGTCGGCATAACGCCTCAACGGATGGACGATACCTGGATGGATCCGTTCCCGTCTGCTTGAATACAGAACGCCACTCCGCCACCCCCGGAATATCCTTCATATCCTTATTTTCCAAGTCCAAATGAAGTGATTCTTGAAAAAGTCGGATCCTTCCTTTTAACATCTGTGGGGACGTACCGACTGCTATATCTTTATAAATGATGATACCGTATTTGGTAGAAGCCGCTCTGTGTGTTACCTCTTCATGAACCGTTACTCTCACGTTCATTTCATCCTTTCGTTTCATTATAATGGTAATTGTATCATAGATTATAAACCTTCACCCGTTCACCCATTATTCTACCTCCCTAGTAAACTGGATATAATTAGATATATCAAACAAAATATACTACTGAAAAAATATGATAAAATATAGGTTGGTTCAACATACATCGATACTAAAATAAAAGGAGGTGTTCACATTGAATGAGGAAAACAAGAAGTTAAAAGAAGATCTTATAGCATACAGCAAACAGATAGGCATCGATAAAATCGGGTTCGCAAGTGCTGGAGTATTCACCGGCCTAAAAGAGCGTCTCAAAACCCAACAGGAACTCGGCTACCAATCGGGCTTTGAAGAACCTGACATCGAAAAACGGACCACACCTAATCTTTTGTTTCCAACGGCGAAAAGCATCATTGCCATTGCCCTTGCCTATCCCTCCAAAATGGAAGACGCTCCACGTAGCACCCGGGAAGATAGGCGTGGGATATTCTGTCGAGCATCTTGGGGAATCGACTATCATGACATATTACGAGAGAAACTAAGACTTTTAGAGAGTTATCTAAAAGAAAGACGCCCCGATGCGATGATGAAATCAATGGTAGATACAGGGGAGTTGAGCGACAGGGCGGTTGCAGAGCGGGCAGGTATTGGATGGAGCGGAAAAAACTGTGCCATAATAACGCCTGAATTCGGCTCCTACGTGTACCTGGGAGAAATGATTACCACAATACCCTTTGATCCCGATACACCCCTTGAAGACAACTGTGGGACCTGTAATAAATGTGTGGAAGTATGCCCTACCGGAGCACTCGTTCAAGGTGGACAACTCGATTCCAATAAATGCATCGCCTTCCTGACCCAGACCAAAGGATTTCTGGCAGAAGAGTACCGTACAAAACTCGGAAACAGACTTTACGGCTGTGACACTTGCCAGACTGTATGTCCCGAAAATAAAGGCAAGGATTTTCACCTTCATCCTGAAATGGAGCCGGATCCTGAAGTGGTCAAGCCGAAACTTAAACCGCTTCTGACCATTTCCAATCGTGAATTCCGTGAGAACTTCGGAAAAATCTCAGGATCATGGAGAGGCAAAAAACCGATACAACGGAATGCCATCATAGCTCTTGCTCATTACAAAGATACTTCCGCGATCCCGGACCTCTTAAGTCTGATAAAGAACGATCCCCGACCTGTGATACGCGGTACTGCAGCCTGGGCAATAGGGAAGATTGGGGACATAGAAACCTTGGAAGCCCTGCAAAACCACAAAACAACTGAGCAAGACCCAGAAGTATTGAAGGAACTTGAAAAAGGAATTACCATGCTTACCGAACAGGGATGATAGGAAACTAGAAGGCCCCAAAGTTACTAATAGCTTTGGGGCTTTTTCATGCTGTTCTGCTAGCAGGACCCTCTCATCAATAAAAAAATCAGACAAAAAAGACTCCAACCAAATGGTTGAAGTCTTGAGAAGTTATGTATGGAGCGGGTGAAGAGAATCGAACTCTCATCATCAGCTTGGAAGGCTGAGGTTTTACCACTAAACTACACCCGCGATTGGTACCGGTGGCCGGGGTCGAACCGGCACTCCAGAGGAACACGATTTTGAGTCCCAAATACCTATACATATCTAATCAAGCCTATGGCTTCAATGGTTGTTGGATATTATGCTAATTTGACTAACACGACTATTGTCAATTATGCCTTTGCTTCCCATTATCGTCAAGGAGCTTACCTAACTTGTTTATTATATTTCGCTTGATTTATTTTTTTGTATTCTTGTATTAGTTCCACTTCATATTTCCTGGCATCTTTAACATTATCAAATTCTCCAACAATAATATACTTGAGTTTCCCTTCTTTCATAAGCTCTTTATGCTCCGAGTTTCTTCTATTAGAATATCGTCTGCTCCTGTACCATAAACCACTTCCTACGTATATGACTTCTTGATCAATCCAATGTTCATATACAATATACTTATCAACTTTTCTGAGATCATCTGGGTTAAGTTGGTTTCTTTGAATGAGCTGAATTATTTTTTGAAATGTCGTTCCATACATAGTGGCAATGTCTTGATTTGTTAACTTATCTTTTAAATGCTTCATAAGCTGCTGTTGAGTGGGTAGCATAAAAAATCACCTCGATTCTTATATATCGGGGTGATCAGAAATGTAAAGTAAAACTAATTAATATTTTTTATTAGTACTAATTAAACTTAATTCAACTACGGTTTTCTATTCTAAAAAGTTTATCTTCTTGAGATAGCCTTAAAATAATATTTTTATCATTATTCAATTCCTCAGGGAGTTTATCCTTTAATATTGAAAATATTAATTGAATATTCTTCCCTTTTATAAAGTCTGAAACCTTAATTAACTGATTGCCATGCATCAGTTCTTTCTTATCATTTAAAATAAAGTGTAATACGGGTAGATCTTCATCATCTGCAAATAATATATATGCTAAATCGAAACATAGTATTTCACCTTGTTTTTTCCCTGAGCTACTATTTGCATTAAAAGAATCAAACACATACACATTCTTACCTGTTTTCTTATCAAGATTTACATCATATGAAATACCATAGCTTTCTCCGTAAAGTTCATTAGATACATTGGAGAAATACTTATTAAATTTAACTAATTGGTCTTTTATTTTTTCTTTAAATTTATCCGAGAAAAAACCTTCGTCTATTGAGCTAATTTCTTCTTCTAACGAGACTATTTTATTCTCTACTTCGTTAATTTGAGTTAAAGAGTTTTCAATTTCCCCTTTTCTTTGATAATTTTCATTTAACTCGGTAATTATCAATTCCAAATCCTTGAAAGTATCACTTTTTGCAATTTTTGTTGTTAAAGTCTTCTCCTCCATTAGTAACTTCTTTAAGTCATCGTTCAATATAGAGATAGTACCTTCTATCTCAGGTATATCTTGTGTAATAAATCTTATTTTTTCAACTATCATATTATTATGATAGGCAACTAGTTCTTCAAAGGTTTTGTGTAAACTTGACATATTTTCACTTGCTTGCTTATATATAAGTTTTAATTGCTGAAGGTCAATGTCTGACTTATTGGAAATAAGTTCTTCTTCAGCTTCTAGAATTATTTTTTTTCGAAGGCTTAATTCGCTAATTTTAGAACTAGTTTTACTGATTCTATATTTAGCTTCATTTAATTTCCTTAAATCTGCTTCATAATTGTGGTTTATGTTCAGTGAGCCTTTCTTCAACTCAAACTTTTCAATTGTATCAATAATCATAGCTAATGAGAGCTCTAGTTCATTTTTGCTACGTTTCTTTTCAATACGCTTTTTAAATTCTTTTTCTGTAGAAATTTTCTTAAGTATTTTTGATCTGTCTTTGGAGGAAATTCCAAATAAAAATAAGTATAAAATCTCATATTGAGCTTTAGAAGTAAAAGTTGAAAGTACTTTTAAAGTTTTATTTATACGATCATCGTTATGTCTTATACTATGGGCTATTATTTGCCTAAATGATGGTTCTGCCTGCTGTCTTTCTCCAATAATTAAATTATCAAGGACATTTTCAAATTCTTTTCCGTCCTTCTTAGGATAATTTTTTCCGTTAATTCTCATAACTTTTTGATTTCTTTGTAAAAAATTTCTTTCAATAACAATTTCTTCAGACTCTTTCTCATCAAGGTCTTGCTTTAATATAAGAGTAATCATTACCTTATTTTCAGTTAGGTAATCTTTAATTAAACCTATTTCCTTTTTGCTTTCATCATCTGTAAAGATTATTTTTGCATCTGCACCTAGGCAAAAATCAATTAGCTTTAAGACTGTTGTTTTCCCAACATTATTTCCAGTTTCTTTTTTAGTCAGATTAACTGTTTCATCAACAATTAAATTAATACCCTTATGAAATTTTATCTTACGAATATTTCCTTTTATATCATCGATTCTCAAGGTCTTTATGAACACAACTCTATTTCACCCCTTTCATTAACAACTGCTATATTAGAGAGAAAAAGCCAATCTAAAGAAAGCATATATGTAGATAAGGACATTCCATGTTCTTCTTTAATTTTTTTGAACAGGCTCATAATGTCAATATTATGCTTTTTATTAAGCTGCTCTAAAATTACTGCCCCATTGTAATATATGCTGAACTCTGGATTTATATCTTTAGGCAATAACATGAATATATCCCTCCGGATTTTTAAATATTTTACATCTTATAAACGCATCAACGACTATTATTGAGACACATAATTCAAGTTCTTCATTGGGTAATTCTTTATAATTTTCGCATTGTTGGATATAACCAAGAGTTTTATCTATTATATTAATAAATTTTTGATCTTCATTACAATTATTACTTACTTCATCCAAATAAAATCGAGTAAGTTTACTAAATACCGAAAGGCTTTTGTTCATAGCTTGTTTATCAAATTCTGTATAGATGGAATTGAGTTTTGTGTAGTGTATTTTATAATGGTCTATCATGTACTTTGAATTAACTAAACCATTTATTTTTATTTTAGAATCAATGTTATATTCATGTAGATTATTTACTGCCGGTACTGACCCTAAATTTTCTTGAGAAAGTAAATTTATGATATCAGCTAAGTTAGAAGAGATTTTTGTCATATCAGGAATTTCTCCTAATTCTTCTTTAACAAGCTCGTAAATTTTTTTTAGTTTGTCTATTTTAGCAGCTAGTACAGTCCCTAAAATAGTATTCTTATCTAAGATATCAACAGTAGGATTGAAGTTAATATTATATTTATTTTCAAACTTCTGCTCCCTAAAATTCTTACTTACATCTGAGAAAAAAAGAAATTTTAATGTGTATCCATTGTTTTTATAATCTTCTAGCCTCTCTTTGGAAAGAGTATCATTTACTTTCTGTTTAGTTGAGGTTGAAGAAACTTGAATAATAATTTTTTTATTTTCATCGATTAGGTCAATTGCTTCGGCATTTTGCTCAACAGAATTTATGTTTTCTAGATTAAATCCGAATATCAAACTACATAAGTCCCTATAAAAAAATTCAGCATGGATATTATAGTGTAATATATTTAATCTTCCATTACTTTTAATCTTGGAACTTAAAACTTCAATCTTATCAGATACATAAGAATAATAAAAGTTTCTTCTCATACGATACTCCCTTTTACATTGCTTTTTCCCTAATTTTACTACAATGCAATATAATTTTGCAGATTTTGAGAAAAAAATTTGTCACTCGTTTTTGGTAGCAAGATTTGCTTGAATAGAGGCTTGTAATAAATGATAAAAAGCTGGTTGAAGCAATACATCAACTAGCGCAAGGGTTTTACATGGATTATTTCCGTCTTTTTATCTTCACAATAGTAAGTTCTCACATTTTTGAGCAATCTTGAAAAATTTACTGTTCTTTTCTTCTTCGTACTTTTTCATGAGAATTTTGTAGTAGTCCTTGGCATCAACACCGACTGAATTTTGAACCTTTAGAAGATAAAAGAGAGGATCAGCAGGAGTCCTTTTCAAGAGTTTAATGAATTGCTCTTCATTTGGTAGTCCTAAGTCTTTGACCATTTGTTCCCATTGTTTCATAGATAATCGCTCCAGTCATCTTTTCCTTCGTCTGCTGCTATCTTCTTAAGCTGCGATGCAAAATCTAAACCAAGAAGTATGTAGGCTTCTCTGATCTTTCCTTCGGTCTTAACTTTAGTTGCAACAGATGGATGTTCTTTAAGTCCATGAATCCCACTGATCGTAATTCCTTCGTCCAGGATTCTTTCCTCGCATTGCTCAACTAAATGAATGTTTACCGCAAGTCGTTTTATCAGTCTTTCATCAGTCTTTCTAACTGTTCCAAGTTGTTCAACTTGCCCAAGTATTTCATCGTATATTTCTTGGACTTCTGGTTTCATATTGGACCTCCTTGAATTGTAAAATTTTTACTAAAAAGATATTTTCTCAAAAAATGCTATCATTAAAAGCGTTCCTTGGTGAGTTATTATGGGAGAATGTGTGTTTTTTTCTAAAAAGAGAGGCGATACTACATCAACTTTCTAAAATACCCATATGACAACTCTTCCACTCCATAACAAACTAATGATAGATTCACTCTCATACATAATTCCATTCTATTTAACCTTCTACCTTTGTCCTTCATCATACTAAGGATATGATTCGCGAATATCTTTGCTAATGAAGTTCTAAATACTTCCTCTCCTACATCAGCTCTAATAGTTTGTAGTGCGTGTATTTTTTTCTGTGTATTTGACATACTAATCATCCTTTCTATTCTGATATAAAATACAAAATAAACAGAAGAACTAAGACTAATATCTTAGCTCTCCTTATCTGTTTCATATTAAGACTTAACTAATGCTCCAGTACCTTGTAAACTCAGTGAGTACTTCACGATGTCATCGTAGGGACTTTCGATTGGAAAATCTGTTATAATTACTTCTCCTGAATATTTACGCCCAGAAGGAAATTCGATGTAAACAGGAACTGCTTCTGACTCTAAAAATGCTGTCTCTAATTCTTCGAATGCTTCATCAGATTCAACAAATGCTCCGTCACAGTCAATAGAGAATTCCTTAAATCCGGCAACATTCTCTTTCCAGCCACCGTCCGAATCTTTACTTGTTGCGTCGATCGTTTCTGCGGAGCGATTCAACGTAGCACCTTGTTGGCCCGCGAGAACTTTACCAGTACCTGGTTGTCCAATAAATACCTTTACTTTCATACCTGAGACTTTACTCATTCTGAATTCCTCCATTTATGTTGTTAGTTTTGTATTAAAAAAGAAAGAAGACTGAAAATTCAGACTTCTTAGAATGTGAAAAGATTCACAAGTTATTGTACGACTAATTTAGCCATTGCTTGAGAGTCAACGACTGCTGCATCCATGTACATGTCATACAAGAACATTTTCGCACCTTTAAGAGCAAGCTTAGAATCAACGATTTCTTGTAACCCAGCTTCTTGTTTGATCAATACTGATACTGCTCGTTCAACATTACCGAACAGTACTGGAGTAGTATCTGGTAAGCTCTCAGTAACGTCAACCGCAGCACCGAATAAAGTATAAGTTAACTTACCGTTAACGATGCCATTTTGCATGTAGAAATGACCGTTATTATCCTTTAGTTTAGAAACTTGATTGAAGAATGTACGACTCATAATGAAGCTCGCACCGTTCAAGTAGTCTGGATGCAATGTCAAGAATAGTTCTAGCAAGTCATCGTAAGTTACAGTACCAGTTACTTCAACTTTAGCGATATCTGTATCATGGATGATTCCGTTGAATTCATCTCCGCCGGTACCAACTAACAATGAACGTTCAACTACTTTAGATATACGACGAGCTAGAAGGTCTTTAGAGTAATCTTGGATGTTAATCGCTGTTTCATTAATCATCTGATTAGACAAAGTAAGTGCTGCTCCCACACGTTTTTGTTTCAGTTCTACGTATTCAAATCCAACTTTACCTTGAATAACATCAGATCCTTCGCCAACGAATCCAGCTTCAATAGCATCGTCTTCACGAGCAACACGTAGAGTACCAGCAACAGAATTTAATTTTCGAGCTTTAGCAAATACCGGAGATGTTTCTTCCATTTTAACAACAATTTCATTATGAACATTTTCAGGAATTAATGCTCCACCATCAGCTGTACCGTTTAGTTCACGTACCTCACCACGTAGCATTTGTTCGAATTCATTTGTAGTTCTTTCTTCAAGTATCATCATATCTAAATTACCTCTCTCTTCTTTGATTTGTTCCTCTGTGGGAACTTCGATTTTTTCTACTAACTCAATATTTCTTGCTGAAATTGTACTTTGAAGATAAGCTGGATTTTTGACAGCGCTTACTTCGAACAACTCAAGTTGCTCAACAGTACGAATTGCAACTCCTTCTACATGTTTCCAAGAATCTTTGATGGCACGAAAACCAAAACTCATAGCACCGATAAGTCCTTCAGAAATTAACGTATAGTAGTCTTTTCCGTACGTTGTTGGAGCAACTCTTGCTTCCATGTAAAGACCGTTTTCATCTTCTCTAAGAATCAACGAATCATTTTTTGTAGAAGCAAGGACTCGTTCTTTGTTGTGCTCTGCTAAGAATTCAATTTCATTTGAACGATTCTCAATTGCAGCAGCAAAAGCGCCAGGACTAATCGTCTCTTTGAACTTACGACCAGAACCTAGTAGCTGACTTAATTGACCTGGCTTATTTACGTAGCCACGCACAATTAAACCCTCGCTGTCAGAAGCAAGGGTTACTGAATTACTTCTTAATTCCATTTTCACTAGAAGATCCACCTCCATTAATTTGTTCACCGGTATTGAAGACCGTCAACTCGCCTGTTTCAGCATCTTTCAAGACATGACCGAGTGACAGCATATAGAAATCTTTCTTTTCAGGTTTCATATCTAATTTAGCTCGTGCTTCGTTAAAGCTGATTAAACTTCCTCTTAATGCTTCAACAGTTGTTTTAACTTTCTGTTCTTCAGTTGTTCTTAGCAGTTCGCTAGTATCAAATCTGAAGAAATGACCAGTTTGTTTTTCTGTTGAATTAAGCAAGTACTTATCAAATGCTGACTCAATTGCAGTAACAATTGGACTAATGCAGTTTTGTAAGAATTGGATGTTATTTTGTTCGAGTGATGCATATTTGTTAGCAGCACTGTTCAACATACTTTCTGGGATATTGAATACTCTCGCAATCTCTGAAGTTGATAGTCTACTTCCTTCATACAAACCAAATTCATCTGGACGACCAGAGACAGCTTGATAATCTAGCCCCTCTTCGAGAATTAGCGTATTGCCTGCTTTCTTTGTTCCACTGTATAGATTCTCAAATCCATTTCGAAGTCTCTCTATTGCTTTCTCAGTAAGTCGAGAAGCAGCTTTAAGAACTGCGTTTGGCATCGCTCCATTTGTTAAGAAAGCCTGATGGTAGTTCAATTGCTCGTATGCTGTATTAAGTAACTTTCCAGAATCAACTAGAAGCCCATTAGTACCAGAATCAATGACTAAGATCTCTTTTTCATTAAAGATAACTGTCATTTTGCCCTTGTACTCGAATTCTTTCTTTACAGCAGTAAAACCATCTAGAGAGTGTGTTCTTTCGTTAATATTCTTAGCTTCTAAATAATGAAGCTCACCATTTTTTTGATAAAGATAAGCTTTACCACGAAGTAAGTAATCTTGTACAATTTTCTTCTTAATCACTTGACCAGAATCATATCTATTTGGTTCATGATTTAGTAAGGATTCTCGTTTATCATCATGAATTCTGTTGATAGCTCTTTCTGTATCTTCTGCATAAAGATAGATTGGTAGTTGAGCAATTGAAGATGTAATTAGTTCAACTGCTGCTTTTACAGTAGGAACTTGAAGAGCTTTGATTTCATCTAACTCAGCTGCTAAACGAACACTAGAATATAATGTTGCTGAAAAATAATCTTGTTCTGCTGGTTTCTTTGGCTTAGATGACCATATAGTCGCCATATTTTATTTCCTCCAGTACGGATATATTTGATTGCTTATTTGTGCAATATTTAGTAGACAAAAAAAATAAGCCAGCAATAAATGCTGACTTATCTTCATCCTGTTCGAGTCTTCTCCACTCGAATAAGACCTCAAATTATGAATTGGATCAAAATTCATGATTCAGTTTGTAGATATGAAGAGTAAGCTCCTCTAAGAACCTCTTCGTACCACGTTGAAAAAGAGAAAACGCAAGAATGAAAAAAGAATGGGAAAAAGATCTTGGAAGTTTCGTCTGAACTAAAACTAGTTCAATCAAGATTTTTTTATATTTAAGCACTAATGTGCTCAGTAAGTAAAAGGAGGTGGTTAGAAGCCAATCGGAGTAGACTTCTAACCGGTGGTTTTTAATCATAAAGGGGGAATCCTAAATGATAAAAAAGAGATTGCCTGATAAGCAATCCAATTTATGTTAGTTATTGATTTTAGTAGCTATTGGATCAAACTAGGAGGTTAGCCACATTTGATCCAATGTTAACTACTGAAGAAGAAACAAAATTCAATACTATCGATGCTGCATACCAAGTAAGCATCAAAGACTTAGAAGCTCGTCAAGTAGACGGAACAAAAAGGAGAGAGAGGTCGTATGGAAACGCCTCTCTATAATTAATATATCTTTACACACGTTCAGTTTGCAGCATCATGCAATATTTTTTATAAATTCGTCAAAGTTTTTTGCTTCAACAAAATAGAACATATTCTTGTACTTCCAGTTGTTTCTTATGTACTCGAATACTGTACTTCTTCCAAGAGATTTATTGCTGTAACCATTCTTTTTAATCCAAGTTCCAACATTGTTCTTCTGTTCTACAACTGCCACTATTTCTAACTTCATATTTACGATATAGACTGGATCAGTTCGTTTTCTTTCTATCGGACTAATCTTTCTAAGTTGATCAATCATTTTATCTGAAAGTGGATGATGAGAGAACTGTTTAACAAATTCTTCAGTTCTTTTTTCTTCTCCTTGTTTCAATACGGCTGCTAATTTGGCTTCTTCTTTTTCTATCTCTTCTCTTTGCTTTTTCCACTTTTTACGATTTTCAATTTCCCAGTCGTAAGTTGTAGCTGGGACCATTCGTTTACTGTAATCAATCATTTGAATTTCCTCCTATGCCGCTCTCACAACTTGATATTTTGATTTTGGAAAATGCTTTAACAAATCTTCTTTTACTGTTCCGTTCATTTCTGCACCAATTGAAAATAAGAAGCAAGCCATTGATTCTTCTGAATAGAATTCAGCTACAACTTGTTTTTCATCAGTATCAATTACATAGAATACAACTTTTTTCTGTTCTACTGTATTCAATCCATTTTCAAATGCATGTCGAATATTTTCTGATGGAGTAGTAATTTGTAAGTTTGTCGCTTTGTTATTCCACTTGTTCCCATCAAGATGATTCACTTGCCATCCTTCTGGAATAGGTCCAATCCAAGCTTCTGCTACCAATCTATGAATGTAGATAGAATTAAGAGCAAGATAACGATCATGTTTGTGGCCACCCCATTGAGCAAAGTCTTTTACTTTAGTATGAGTAGTGATTGACTCTTTCTTATCAAAATTTATTATTTGAACATTGCCCATGTTGCTGACATTATAATGAATTCCGTTCTTTTCGATTAATTTCCATTGTTCCATGATTATGACCTCCGAATTGATTTAATTTATATAACATTTATATCCGTTTAAGGTAATTTGGAAATGAGATTGGTAATTTTTTCGAAAAAATTGTAAAAAAATAAGCCGCCGTAAGGTGACTTAGAATTGAGACAAAATTAGTTATATTTGCTTTTAAATAAGAAAGGTAACTTTTTTTGACTCACTTATTCGAGTATCACTTTTTGTTATATTTGCTTTTAAATAAGAAAGATAACTAAAAGTGATACTTTAATTACTGTGATAAAAAACTGAGAGTAACGAAGTTTTTTATCGCAATAATTAAGTATTATTAATTAAGTATTATTAATTAAATATTAATAGAGTTTACTTTTTACACTATCAAAGTGTATTTTTTACACTATGGAGGTGTATTTTTTACACTATCAGAAATGAATAAAAAAATGACAGCTTATAAAGCTATCATTTCTATAAATTCATCTGGAGCAAGTAATTCTTCTTCTTCTGTTAAGGTATCGATGGAAACTGGATAATAAACAACGTATTTATTAACTGCGTTTTTATTTTCACTCGTCTTCTCTCGAAAGACTTTAACAAGTTTCTTTTGTTCTAAGGTTTCTATTGCTCCGTGAACAGTTTTATTACTACCAATTCCAAGATCTTTTTGGATAGTTTTTATAGAAGGAAAAGCAAAACTTTTACTAACGTTGTACCTATGATTCAAGTAACTGTAAACCATATAAGCTGTAGCTTTCCCTTTCAGTAAATAAAAAACGTTGTTAGATATTTGGGTGAAGTTTTTGTCTAGCTTATCAATTCTTCTAAATTTAATTCCTTTTAATTGTTCCATATCCATTCCTCCGATTAATTTATTTCACTCTATACGTATTATATCTAGCAAATGAAATACGTAATTCAAACGGAGCAACTTTTGAAACTCTTTTTTCCTACCCGATTGTCTCTACACGCCATTTAAATGAACTTAATAATATAATACTCCACAAAGATGGCGGTCGATGTAACGTAGGGCCTTATAGGTTTATCCTTCAGAGGTCATACGAAGCCATTTAAGACCCTTTAAAGTTTTATGTAATATACCTCTACAAAACTATTAGGAATCAACAGGGATAATCCCATGACTTTAGAGATATATAAAATTTATATTTTATAATAAAAAATGGACTCGGCGTTGGCCGAATCCATGAGGGGGTTTTTATACTTGTTTTTGATCTCTTCTTATTATATTTCTAAGAGATACTTCTGATTCTTCAGTTCCAACATATTCTACTTTTGGAGCCATCTTTCGATATTCTTCAAGCGAGTTCGGAAGAGCTTCGTATATGAATGACCATAAACCCAACCATTCCATCTCTCTGTCTTCCAGCTTAAAGTCTAGTACTGACCATTTATATTCCTTTTCCCATTCAAAACACAAAGAAATTAACTCGGTAATTGAATTGATATTACTTGACCATATGTGCTCGACACGAGGTCCCCCAAATCCGTGCCCTCTTTCTTTAAACAAGATTTTCATCGTCATGACCTCCAAAGTTTATTTGAAGTACTTATATCCATGAAGAATGAAAATGTAAAGCAGATTCAATAAATTATTCATCGTCATATTCAAGATCAGCAATTTTTATATCAGATTTATTGTAGTATTCATCATAAAGTAGGCTGAGCAACTTCCATCTTTCACCGTTCTCCAAGTTTTTTATAATTTCAATAACTTCTTCTGCTTTCATTCAAAAAACCTCCATTCAATAAAGTAGGTAAGCAGGAACATTCATTAATAGATAGAAATAATAAATAAAAGGGGGAATGAGTGATGGATCCAAATTTGAAAGAATTGTTTTCATGCCTAAAGGAAATGTACTCAAGACAAGATCAAATCAATTCTTTATTAACACTTCATAACAATGCAATAAAGGAATTGAGGAATGAGCAAAATAAATTATCCCATCGTTTAGATTATTTAATAGATGAAGTCACTAAAATTTCAGATTTTGCAGTAGAATTTAATTCAGGTAGAAAAGATACAAAAAAAGAGCATTAAGAATTCCACAAAGGACCCTAGATTGATTTCTAAAGTCCTCATATATATTTATATTAAAATGAAACATGGAGTCCATACAAGTCATTCAGAAGCCTCTGAGGATAACCATAATAATAACATTAAAATAAATAAAACATGTGATTAATTTACTCTTCAATCCAGTTATATAGCATTACCGGTTGACGTGGCGATAAGTTGGCTTGAAATTCTTCAATCTCCAACTGTCTTTTTCTTGTTTTTTCGTGTTGATATGAGATGGAATCAGCATTTTTAGTTTCTCTGTTTAAAAGTATTCCTTTAATAATGTAGTAAGCTTTATCAATGACCTTTGTGTTACCCTGTTCTATTTGAATATATTTTGTACGATACTCTTTAGGGGAGAAGTATCTCATTCCAGACATGTACATATAACATATAAGCCTGTTTTTAAAATCTTGGCTTAAATTTAGTTCTTTAAAAGTAGATGTCATTTGAATTGCAATGAACTGACTTCCAGCTCTTATTTCTTCACTTGAAAATTCAGATTTAAATTTAAGCGATGAAGACTTTGCTAATTCTCCCTCTTCTTCTAAAATATTTTTATATTGTTCTTTTTTATTTATTTCTTTTTTATTTTTCTTTTTAATACATGACCCCTTATTTCCACTCTTGCCTTCACCTTTGGGTATCTCTAGCTTTGCCCTTTGTTCCAAACTAGTATTATCCTTTTGGCTTAGAGGCTGCTGAGTAAAGGAGTCATTCAGTTCTTCCCTTTTGTCAGAACTGGAGTTTATATCAAGTAATAATTCTTGATATATCTTGTCCGTAATATGAAAGTGTTTTTTAGAAGGAACTCCCATTAACTTTGTCTTAATATAGCCGTACGCTTCAAGATCTTTGATCGCTTTTACTTGTTGTTTGTACGATAAAGAAGTCTCTTTAGTAATAGTCTCACTTGTTAAGAAGAAGTACTCAGTATCATCTCGAACAGTAATCATATTCTTTTTACTAAAACTCTCATAGCTTGAACATAGTTGACCGAATAGAATTGATCCGTTTACTGAAACTTTCTTAGCCAAAGTTTTGTTGTACATTACAAATCCGTTACCACTTAATATTGACATTAACTGCATTTGTCTGTATCTCCTTCTTGACACAGAAGAATAACACTTGCTATATTTTGTATGTAGAAGTTTATCTTCTGCGTTCTTGGTATTGAGGGGTATTGGACCGCGAATCCACCCCTCTTTTATTATTATAATATTTATCAGAATATTCGTAAAATTATAGTTTCAGTCCTCTCAATGCCCCATGCATTTTATGTTTAAGCTCCAGATCTTGTCCCCATAAATTAACATACCGTTTTGTTATAGTAATATCTGTGTGACCTAACAAATGCATTAGTGAGAAAGCATCTACACCTGAGACTATCATTCTCTTGGCCATAGTGTGACGAAAAGTGTGAGGGCTAACTCTTTTCTTTATATTGGCTGCAGCACCATATTTCGTGAACCTTGTTTGAATGCTATGCGGTTTAAGTGCTTTATCATCTTGAGATATAAATAGCTTTTTGGTTGCTACTTCTCCCCTAATTATTAAATATCTCTTAATACTTTCCTGGGTATGATCAGAAAGATAAACTGTTCTCTCAAATAAGTTCTTTGTCTTTCTTATAATTAGACTGCTACCTCTTACATCATCTACATTAATTCCAACAAGCTCTGATAACCTTACTCCTGTATCAAGAAATACAAGCATTATGACTTCATCTCTAAATGAAACAAATGTTTTATGTTTTCTCATTTCTCTCAGTAAATCTTCAATTTCCTTATTATCTAACGTTTCGATAGTCTTTTGTCTATCTCGTAATAATTTTATGTTTTTCATAGGGTTTCTTTTAATTAACTTGTTTTTGGTAAGATAGTTGAAGAATGATCGTAGCGCTCTTAACCGTGTGTTTATGGTAGTTATTTGCACCATTTGCTTACTGCGCATTATTAAATCTTCGATATCCTTGGATTCACATTCAACAAGAGGTTTATTTAATAACCTAATTGCAGCATTGAATTCATTCTTATAATAAGTAATTGTTGCTGGTCTTAAATTTCTTAGATAGCAGTCCTTAAAGAATTTCTCAAATGCTTCTTCATCAGATATTTTCTTTTGTATTACATTAAGCTCTCTTTCTGTTAATTCTCCACGTCTTGCCATTCTCTGACCTCCTACGCACACGATTTAACGCATACGATTTTGGATTATTTTTGTCGTGTAGAATACAAAAAAGACTTCAACCAAATGGTTAAAGTCTTGAAAAGTTATGTATGGAGCGGGTGAAGAGAATCGAACTCTCATCATCAGCTTGGAAGGCTGAGGTTTTACCACTAAACTACACCCGCATAGACAGGTTCGAGAACTTGTCTATAAAATTAGTACCGGTGGCCGGGGTCGAACCGGCACTCCAGAGGAACACGATTTTGAGTCGTGCGCGTCTGCCAATTCCGCCACACCGGCATACTCAATCATAATTATTCAAATGGTGCCGAGGACCGGAATCGAACCGGTACGGTAGTCACCTACCGCAGGATTTTAAGTCCTGTGCGTCTGCCAGTTCCGCCACCCCGGCTTATCTCGTATATATGAATAATTATTTATAAAATTGGAGGTGGCAACCGGATTTGAACCGGTGATAAAGGTTTTGCAGACCTTGGCCTTACCACTTGGCTATGCCACCTGAATACTGGAGCGGAAGACGGGATTCGAACCCGCGACCCCCACCTTGGCAAGGTGGTGTTCTACCACTGAACTACTTCCGCAAAAATGGCTGGGCTAGCTGGATTCGAACCAACGCATGTCGCAGTCAAAGTGCGATGCCTTACCGCTTGGCTATAGCCCAATAAAACTAGAAATAAAAACGACTCAATGTAAGTCGATAATGAATAAAATATGGGGCGACTGATGGGAATCGAACCCACGAATGCCTGAACCACAATCAGGTGCGTTAACCACTTCGCCACAGCCGCCATAATTAATTATAAAATTGGCAGGGGCAGTAGGAATCGAACCCACACCGGAGGTTTTGGAGACCTCTGTTCTACCGTTAAACTATGCCCCTATAAATCAATTTGTTACTATTTTTCAAAAGAAATGGTGGAGGGGGGCAGATTCGAACTGCCGAACCCGAAGGAGCGGATTTACAGTCCGCCGCGTTTAGCCACTTCGCTACCCCTCCATATTTCTGGTGCCGGCGATAGGAGTCGAACCCACGACCTACTGATTACAAGTCAGTTGCTCTACCAACTGAGCTACACCGGCATTATATGGTGATCATTTCACTTTTGTGAAAGAATCATGGTGGCTCGGGACGGAATCGAACCGCCGACACATGGATTTTCAGTCCATTGCTCTACCAACTGAGCTACCGAGCCTAATTATATTTTCAAAGAAAATGGCGGTCCCGACCGGGATCGAACCGGCGATCTCCTGCGTGACAGGCAGGCATGTTAACCGCTACACCACGGGACCATTTGGTTGCGGGGACAGGATTTGAACCTGCGACCTTCGGGTTATGAGCCCGACGAGCTACCGAACTGCTCCACCCCGCGATAATAATAATTAAGTTTTTTCTTACATATGAGTATGTTAGAAAATAAAGATGGTGGAGGATGACGGGATCGAACCGCCGACCCTCTGCTTGTAAGGCAGATGCTCTCCCAGCTGAGCTAATCCTCCTATGTAATTGCTTATGGTTAATGATTTCAAAAGGAATATTATTTTCACTCTCGTGAAAAAACTTTGGTGACCCGTACGGGATTCGAACCCGTGTTACCGCCGTGAAAGGGCGGTGTCTTAACCGCTTGACCAACGGGCCAAAGATAATGGCGGAGAGCAAGGGATTTGAACCCTTGAGACGGCGTTGACCGTCTACACGATTTCCAATCGTGCTCCTTCGGCCACTCGGACAGCTCTCCATATAATTGGCTCCACCAGTAGGATTCGAACCTACGACCCTTCGGTTAACAGCCGAATGCTCTACCGCTGAGCTATGGTGGATCAATACCAGCCTGGCAACGTCCTACTCTCACAGGGGGAGATCCCCCAACTACCATCGGCGCTGAAGAGCTTAACTTCCGTGTTCGGTATGGGAACGGGTGTGACCTCTTCGCCATCATTACCAGACAAATATTATTATAATTTATCTTTGAAGAAAATCAAGATGTTTTTTCATCTTTTTTTATTCCTTCAAAACTAGATAATGTGTTCATATCAAGATATTCCTATCGTTCACTTATTTCGATACTTATTAGGTTAAGTCCTCGATCGATTAGTATTCGTCAGCTCCACATGTCGCCATGCTTCCACCTCGAACCTATCTACCTGATCATCTTTCAGGGATCTTACTTGCCGAAGCAAAAGGAAATCTCATCTTGAGGGGGGCTTCATGCTTAGATGCTTTCAGCACTTATCCCGTCCGCACGTAGCTACCCAGCTATGCCTTTGGCAAGACAACTGGTACACCAGCGGTGCGTCCATCCCGGTCCTCTCGTACTAAGGACAGCTCCTCTCAAATTTCCTGCGCCCACGACGGATAGGGACCGAACTGTCTCACGACGTTCTGAACCCAGCTCGCGTACCGCTTTAATGGGCGAACAGCCCAACCCTTGGGACCGACTACAGCCCCAGGATGCGATGAGCCGACATCGAGGTGCCAAACCTCCCCGTCGATGTGGACTCTTGGGGGAGATAAGCCTGTTATCCCCGGGGTAGCTTTTATCCGTTGAGCGATGGCCCTTCCATGCGGAACCACCGGATCACTAAGCCCGACTTTCGTCCCTGCTCGACTTGTAGGTCTCGCAGTCAAGCTCCCTTGTGCCTTTACACTCTGCGAATGATTTCCAACCATTCTGAGGGAACCTTTGGGCGCCTCCGTTACTCTTTAGGAGGCGACCGCCCCAGTCAAACTGCCCACCTGACACTGTCTCCCAGCCCGATAAGGGCTGCGGGTTAGAATTTCAATACAGCCAGGGTAGTATCCCACCGACGCCTCCACCGAAGCTAGCGCTCCGGCTTCTCAGGCTCCTACCTATCCTGTACAAGCTGTACCAAAATTCAATATCAGGCTACAGTAAAGCTCCACGGGGTCTTTCCGTCCTGTCGCGGGTAACCTGCATCTTCACAGGTACTATAATTTCACCGAGTCTCTGGTTGAGACAGTGCCCAGATCGTTACGCCTTTCGTGCGGGTCGGAACTTACCCGACAAGGAATTTCGCTACCTTAGGACCGTTATAGTTACGGCCGCCGTTTACTGGGGCTTCGGTTCAAAGCTTCGCTTGCGCTAACCTCTCCCCTTAACCTTCCAGCACCGGGCAGGCGTCAGCCCCTATACTTCGCCTTACGGCTTCGCAGAGACCTGTGTTTTTGCTAAACAGTCGCCTGGGCCTATTCACTGCGGCTCTCTCGGGCTTTAACACCCTAACAGAGCACCCCTTCTCCCGAAGTTACGGGGTCATTTTGCCGAGTTCCTTAACCAGAGTTCTCTCGCTCACCTTAGGATTCTCTCCTCGCCTACCTGTGTCGGTTTGCGGTACGGGCACCATACTCCTCGCTAGAGGCTTTTCTTGGCAGTGTGAAATCAGGAACTTCGGTACTATATTTCCCTCGCTATCACAGCTCAGCCTTCATGAGAAGCGGATTTGCCTACTTCTCAGCCTTGCTGCTTAGACGCGCATATCCAACAGCGCGCTTACCCTATCCTTCTGCGTCCCCCCATTGCTCAAACGGAGTGGAGGTGGTACAGGAATATCAACCTGTTATCCATCGCCTACGCCTTTCGGCCTCGGCTTAGGTCCCGACTAACCCTGAGCGGACGAGCCTTCCTCAGGAAACCTTAGGCATTCGGTGGAAGGGATTCTCACCCTTCTTTCGCTACTCATACCGGCATTCTCACTTCTAAGCGCTCCACCAGTCCTTACGGTCTAGCTTCAACGCCCTTAGAACGCTCTCCTACCACTGTTCGTAAGAACAGTCCGCAGCTTCGGTGATACGTTTAGCCCCGGTACATTTTCGGCGCAGAGTCACTCGACCAGTGAGCTATTACGCACTCTTTAAATGGTGGCTGCTTCTAAGCCAACATCCTGGTTGTCTAAGCAACTCCACATCCTTTTCCACTTAACGTATACTTGGGGACCTTAGCTGGCGGTCTGGGCTGTTTCCCTCTTGACTACGGATCTTATCACTCGCAGTCTGACTCCCATGGATAAGTCTTTGGCATTCGGAGTTTGACTGAATTCGGTAATCCGATGAGGACCCCTAGTCCAATCAGTGCTCTACCTCCAAGACTCTAACACATGAGGCTAGCCCTAAAGCTATTTCGGAGAGAACCAGCTATCTCCAGGTTCGATTGGCATTTCACCCCTACCCACACCTCATCCGCTCACTTTTCAACGTGAGTCGGTTCGGGCCTCCATTCAGTGTTACCTGAACTTCACCCTGGACATGGGTAGATCACCTGGTTTCGGGTCTACGACCACGTACTCATGCGCCCTATTCAGACTCGCTTTCGCTACGGCTCCGTCTCATCGACTTAACCTTGCACGTAATCGTAACTCGCCGGTTCATTCTACAAAAGGCACGCTATCACCCATTAACGGGCTCTAACTACTTGTAGGCACACGGTTTCAGGATCTATTTCACTCCCCTTCCGGGGTGCTTTTCACCTTTCCCTCACGGTACTGGTTCACTATCGGTCACTAGGGAGTATTTAGCCTTGGGAGATGGTCCTCCCTGCTTCCGACGGGATTTCTCGTGTCCCGCCGTACTCAGGATCCACTCAGGAGGGAACGAAGTTTCAACTACAGGGTTTTTACCTTCTATGACGGACCTTTCCAGATCGCTTCATTTACCCCGTTCCTTTGTAACTCCATGTTGAGTGTCCTACAACCCCAAGAGGCAAGCCTCTTGGTTTGGGCTAATTCCGTTTCGCTCGCCGCTACTCAGGAAATCGCGTTTGCTTTCTCTTCCTCCGGGTACTAAGATGTTTCAGTTCCCCGGGTCTGCCTTCAGTACCCTATGTATTCAGGTAAAGATACTGCTCCATTACGAGCAGTGGGTTTCCCCATTCGGAAATCTCCGGATCAAAGCTTACTTACAGCTCCCCGAAGCATATCGGTGTTAGTCCCGTCCTTCATCGGCTCCTAGTGCCAAGGCATCCACCGTGCGCCCTTAATAACTTAACCGTTGACCAAAAGGTCATGTGTCGATATCAGCGATGATATCTATAAAGAAAATTACTAAGATGAACGATATTCTGTGAATATCTTGATATTAGTTACATTATCTAGTTTTCAAGGAACAACTAAGACAAATCGTCAGATTTGTCATGAGAGAATGCTCTCTCAAAACTAAACAAAACAACAAGCGTACATTTCCTTAGAAAGGAGGTGATCCAGCCGCACCTTCCGATACGGCTACCTTGTTACGACTTCACCCCAATCATCTGTCCCACCTTAGGCGGCTGGCTCCAAAAGGTTACCCCACCGACTTCGGGTGTTACAAACTCTCGTGGTGTGACGGGCGGTGTGTACAAGGCCCGGGAACGTATTCACCGCGGCATGCTGATCCGCGATTACTAGCGATTCCGGCTTCATGCAGGCGAGTTGCAGCCTGCAATCCGAACTGAGAACGGTTTTATGGGATTGGCTCGACCTCGCGGTTTTGCTGCCCTTTGTACCGTCCATTGTAGCACGTGTGTAGCCCAGGTCATAAGGGGCATGATGATTTGACGTCATCCCCACCTTCCTCCGGTTTGTCACCGGCAGTCACCTTAGAGTGCCCAACTGAATGCTGGCAACTAAGATCAAGGGTTGCGCTCGTTGCGGGACTTAACCCAACATCTCACGACACGAGCTGACGACAACCATGCACCACCTGTCACTCTGTCCCCCGAAGGGGAACGTCCTATCTCTAGGAGTGTCAGAGGATGTCAAGACCTGGTAAGGTTCTTCGCGTTGCTTCGAATTAAACCACATGCTCCACCGCTTGTGCGGGCCCCCGTCAATTCCTTTGAGTTTCAGTCTTGCGACCGTACTCCCCAGGCGGAGTGCTTAATGCGTTAGCTGCAGCACTAAAGGGCGGAAACCCTCTAACACTTAGCACTCATCGTTTACGGCGTGGACTACCAGGGTATCTAATCCTGTTTGCTCCCCACGCTTTCGCGCCTCAGTGTCAGTTACAGACCAGAAAGTCGCCTTCGCCACTGGTGTTCCTCCAAATCTCTACGCATTTCACCGCTACACTTGGAATTCCACTTTCCTCTTCTGCACTCAAGTCCCCCAGTTTCCAATGACCCTCCACGGTTGAGCCGTGGGCTTTCACATCAGACTTAAAGGACCACCTGCGCGCGCTTTACGCCCAATAATTCCGGACAACGCTTGCCACCTACGTATTACCGCGGCTGCTGGCACGTAGTTAGCCGTGGCTTTCTGGTTAGGTACCGTCAAGGTGCGAGCAGTTACTCTCGCACTTGTTCTTCCCTAACAACAGAGCTTTACGACCCGAAGGCCTTCATCGCTCACGCGGCGTTGCTCCATCAGACTTTCGTCCATTGTGGAAGATTCCCTACTGCTGCCTCCCGTAGGAGTCTGGGCCGTGTCTCAGTCCCAGTGTGGCCGATCACCCTCTCAGGTCGGCTACGCATCGTCGCCTTGGTGAGCCATTACCTCACCAACTAGCTAATGCGCCGCGGGCCCATCTGTAAGTGATAGCCGAAACCATCTTTCAATAAAGAACCAGGAGGTTCCTTATATTATCCGGTATTAGCTCCGGTTTCCCGAAGTTATCCCAGTCTTACAGGCAGGTTGCCCACGTGTTACTCACCCGTCCGCCGCTGACTTCTTAAAAGCAAGCTTTTAAGAAGTCCGCTCGACTTGCATGTATTAGGCACGCCGCCAGCGTTCGTCCTGAGCCAGGATCAAACTCTCCAATAAAGAGTCTGAGCTTTTGCTCAAAATTTGCTAGCTTGTGTTACTTAAATCATTTGTTAACCCCGTAGGATTAACGTTATGACGCTGTTGTTTTGTTTAGTTTTCAAAGATCATTTCAATCAACACTTCGCTCAGAAGCGACTTTATTAATATAACATGTTTCATCAGTTTAAGTCAACATGTTTTTTAATTTCTTTTTTCTCGTTGTCGCTTGCAAGCTTTTCTCTTGCGGCGACGAATAATAATATACCATGTAATATTATCGACCGTCAATATATCTTTTGAACTTTTTTAAAATAATTTTTCGTTGGGTTTAAATGGTGAAGCTCCTTAAGAGAATACCTCTCTGCAGGAGCCTCACTTGTATTTTCTTCTTCTTTATTATTTATCCTGAACAACTTGATACAGACGGTGATATACTCCGTTGCCTTTTGTTTCTTTTTTCTCCACCTGCAAGAAGCCCTTTTCCACCAGGTACTCCACCAAGACACTCAAATCTACGGAATACTTCCGCAATTTCGGATGGTGAAGCAATTCATTGTAGGACCACGCCTCTTCTTTTTCTTCCAATACTTCCATTAGATGCTTGGAACCTGTACGTGTTCTGGAATAGATCATAAATTCATTTGCGAGGAACAAAAGCTCCAACCTTTTATCGATTGGTTCATCCCCTTGAATCAATTCTTCATATAACTTGTAGATTTCCGGTTCTATTTTCTTCACTTGGTTCCATACCGTAATTTCAGGGTGGAAGCCATGATCGATTACCGCAAGTCTGGCAAGGTGGTGAAGCGAATGGACGATGTGGTTATAGGCATCAATATAATGCTTGGAATCAAAAAAGTCTTTTCCTTCTAAATATCTTCTTATTAGTTTAGCGAATTCTAGTCCGATTTTCAGCTTGCGATCTTCCAAAGGAAAGTCGAGCAACTTACTTCTCAAGGAATAGACGAACTCATTCCGGTCGAACAGGACTTTACCGTTTATAATCCAGTCGATCACTCTTCGGTTTGTCCCAAGGGTAATCCATTCTTCTAACTGCTGTTCACTCGCGATGTAAAGTGCCGCTTTCTTTTGAAGCAACTCGTAGTGCTTTACATATAAGGACTCATCAAGCTCTTTTACAACCATGAAGAGAATTACATCAAATTTATCTGTATTGGGGCTAACAGGATTTTTCTTTTCTATCATTAATATTCCTTGCGTATTGGATTGACTTGCACGTTCTTGATAGATAGGGCGAAGTAAATCTTCCATCATAAAGACCTCCATATTAAAAAAGGGTTTCCCCTATTATTCGACACTTTCTTTTAAAAACCTTTTTATCAATGTTAATCCAGAACATTCCGTAAACTTTTATCTTATAAGATCTATGGTTTGATTTCTTCATTTTCTAGAAATTTGTGATATTATAATGTTTTAGGAGGTAGTGGCTATGGCTCGTAAATATTCCAGTAAAATAAATAAAATCAGAACCTTTGCACTCAGTCTCGTCTTCATCGGTTTCTTCGTTATGTATATAGGTATTTTCTTTCAAGGAAATATGCTCGTCATGACGTTGTTTATGCTATTGGGCCTATTGTGCATTGTCGGCTCCACGGTCGTTTACTTTTGGATCGGCATGCTTTCAACAAAAGCTGTGCAGGTAGTTTGCCCCAACTGCGGGAAGCATACCAAAGTTCTTGGGCGTGTGGACATGTGCATGTATTGTAATGAACCGTTAACGTTGGATCCTTCTCTTGAGGGTAAAGAGTTCAACGAAGATTATAATTCAAAAAAGAAAGCTGATAGGATCTGATCCTATCAGCTTTTTTTATAGTTGGATTGCCGCAGTTTGCGTAAGGTGCAACCCTTTATTAATGGGCACCTTTGTCACATTCTGGGCATACTCCGTAGATTTCCATGCGATGGCGAGCAATTTTGAATCCAGTAACATGGGCAGCCAACGCTTCCACTTCATCAAGACCCGGATAATGGAAGTCGACAATTTTGCCGCATTCGTCACAGATCAGATGGTAATGGTCGGTTGTCACGTAGTCGAAACGGCTGGAGTTGTCTCCGTAAGTTAATTCTTTTACAAGTCCTACTTCACGGAAAACTCTCAGATTGTTGTACACAGTCGCGACACTCATGTTCGGAAACTTTCCTTCAAGTGCTTTATATATATCGTCAGCTGTCGGGTGGGACATTGATTGAATAAGATACTCTAATATCGCATGACGCTGTGGAGTTATTCGAACTCCAGTTTGTTTTAGCGTTTCTAGCGCTTCTTTTAATTGTTCGTTTGCCACAGTCATGCACCTCACTTTTCATAAAGATTATTACTTTATAATATTTATAATTAGTGTACCGTGTTATTGATATTTTTGTCAATATTATTACTTATATCTATATGAAGTAATCCGCATTTTAAACCTCTGGCTTTAATACTGGTTCTTCCTTGTTTAATTGACTGTTCACATATCGCGCTACGACAAACAGATAGTCAGAAAGACGATTCAAGTATGCAAGCACATTCGGTGAAAGCTCATCGCTTAAGCCCACAGCAGATCTTTCTGCTCTTCTGACAATGGTTCTTGCACTATGCAATGCCGCTCCGGCTTTCGATCCGCCAGGTAAAATAAAATTTTTCAAGGGGGCGAGGGTTGCGTCGAGTTCATCCATTTCGTCCTCCAGGCTTTTCACATGCTTTTCAGTCAGCTTCCATTTCACTTCTTTTCCTGCAGGTGTGGCAAGTTCCGCACCGACATGAAATAGAATCGTTTGGATGTTGGAGAACGATTTCAAAAGTTCATCTTTACGAGCGAAGTTCTCGTCGTTCAAGTACGCTACCGCGAGTCCAATCATGGAGTTCGCCTCATCACATGTTCCATATGCTTCAACACGCGCATGGTTTTTATCCACTCTTTGTCCGTACACTAAAGACGTCTGCCCTTTGTCTCCTGTTTTCGTATATATTTTCATCTTTACCCTTCCCCTCACTCAAAATTATACTCTACTCTCCTTATAGCAAAAAAACACCTGCAAGTCCATTAAGGACAAGCAGGTGTCTTCATTTATTTAACCAACATAATCGATTGGTGCGTTCGGTCCGATTGGAAGGCCAGTTAGGATCCAAATGATGAGCATGACCACCCATACAATGGAGAAGAACACAGAGTATGGAATCATTGTAGAGATCAATGTCCCGATTCCCACTTTCTTATCATACTTTTGCGCAAACGCGATGACGATTGCAAAGTATGGCATTAGTGGTGAGATGACGTTTGTTGTGGAATCTGCAAGGCGGTATGCCAATTGAGTCAGTTCCGGTGAGTATCCGAGACCCATCATCATTGGAACGAATACCGGTGCCATAATTGCCCATTTAGCAGACGCACTTCCGATAAACAGGTTGATGAAACCAGCAACAATCATGAATACAAGTATCAACACGATACTCATGAAACGGTTGGAGCTGTCGAACCCGATACCTTGAATCAATTCTGCACCATTTACGGCAAGAACAAGTCCTAGGTTTGTTTCATTGAAATAAGCGACAAATTGGCCTGCAACAAATGCAAGTACAATGTAAGCTCCCATTGTCGCCATTGTGTCGGACATCTGGTTTGCTACATCTTTGTCATTTTTGATTGATTTTGTAATCATTCCATAGACAAGTCCCGGAATGAAGAACATGATTAGAATGACTGGTACAAGTGTGTGGAAGAACGGTGCTTCTAGGAATGATCCATCGCCACGCAGTGGTCCCCAAGAAGGAACAACAAGCAGAGCCAATACAGCAATTGTTGCGATAAATGCAAACAGTGATGCCCACAGTCCTTTTTTCTCTTCCGGTTTCAGGTAGTCTACGTCCCCTTTGTAAGCACCTTTGTACTCACCAAGACGAGGTTCTACAATTTTATCTGTTACAAACGTACCAACAATTGTAAGAATGAATACAGAAGCGATCATGAAGTAGTAGTTCATCATATAGTTCATGCCAGCAGCATATTCAGGGTTAACCGTCGCTGCTGCTTCTTGTGTTAGTGACCCCAATAGTGGATCTAAAGAAGTTAGCAAAAGGTTCGCACTGAAACCTGCGGATACACCGGCGAACGCTGCAGCAAGACCTGCGAGCGGATGCCTACCTAGTCCCGCAAAAAGTACAGCACCTAGTGGTGTCAGTACAACATAACCTGCATCAGCAGCCATGGATGACATGATGCCACCGAATACAAGTGCAGCTGTCATAAGCTGCTTTGGCACGGAGGTTACCATACCACGAAGAGCGGCACTGATAAGTCCAGATCTTTCAGCGATACCGATACCGATCATCGTTACAAGAACTGTTCCAAGCGGAGCAAAGCTTGTAAAGTTGGTGACGGCACTTCCAAAGATGTAGGCAATCCCTTCTGAACTGAATAGGTTTTTAACTTGCAGTACTTCTCCCTCATTCAATGGATCGTCTACTTGAACGCCCATGCTGGAAAAAATTCCAGAAGCGACAATAACCAATAACGCGAAAATCGCGAAAAGAGTTACCGGATGTGGCAGCTTATTACCTACACGCTCAATGCTGTCTAGAGCACGCATAACGAAGCCACGTTTCTTTTGAGTTGCTTCCATAAGGAAATCCCCTTTCTCAATCTATTAAATTTTCAAAAAATAATAGGAAAAAATCCTTTACCAGTATAATAAAAAAGCATGGAGGATGGAAGGGTTCTTGGAAAACACGCAAAATAACCAATTTTTAAAATAATGGTAATACTATGTATCCTTTACTGCGCTAATACCTTGGCCCATTCAACACCCTTCATTACTTTACCCAGAAAACAAGAAATTTCATCATTTTAAAAAACAAAAAGGAGTGCAAGCTTTTATGCTTACACTCTAATCACGTCAACTTTTGAGGAGGTATGCCCTACACTATAAAGTACTCAGGGGAGCCTCCTTTGGAATTAGACATTTGACTTATTTTCAATGAAATGGGCTTTTTTACTGCAGGTTTTCTTTTACAAAGTTCAAGGCCTCTTCCACATGGCCCTTCACCTTCACTTTTCTCCACTCTTTCACCATTTCTCCCTCTTTGTCGATAAGGAAAGTGGAACGCTCGATTCCCATATACTCCTTACCGAAATTCTTCTTTAACTTCCATACATCATAAAGCTCTGCCACTTCATGGTCCTCATCTACTAAAAGCATAAACGGCAAACCGTGCTTTTCAATGAACTTCTCATGCTTTGTTTGAGGGTCAGGGCTGACTCCGAGAATAATCGTGTCCAGATTCGAGAAGTCTTCATGCATATCACGGAAATCACATGCCTGTGTCGTACATCCAGGCGTCATATCTTTTGGGTAAAAATATAGGACGACATTCTTGCCACGAAAACTTGAAAGTGTCACTGTTTCACCCGTATTGGAAAGCAACGAAAAATCAGGTGCTTTTTTGCCAACTTCAATTGCCATCTAAAAACTCCTCCTTGAACTAGTATTTTCTTTAAGCCTATCGAAAGACGCGGGAATTTTCAAAAGAAAAGCTCTTACTACAAGAAAAAAATGTGCACTCATACATATACTTAGCCAACGGGAAGAAACTAATCAAAAGGAAATGGAATGGAGGAAGTTTTTTTATGAATGAAAAGGAGATTCTTCATGAAGGTGCAGTAACAGAACACCAAAAGAAAATCAGCGTTAACGAGAAGTCCATAAAGACTCCTTTGAACGCTGACGCCAATTGTCCGGAACCGGTATCCGAGTTTTCGAATCGTTTTCTAAACGAGGGGAATTAAGAACTTTCACCTTTCACGCCCGTCCATATGCAGGACCACCCTGACCACAAAGGCTGCTGGCATGACAAAGCCGATCAACGCTTCCGTCATGGCAATGGCCCTGCCAATCCCAATCGGGGTGATATCACCATACCCTACCGTCAAAATGGTGATGGCACTGAAATAGACCGAGCGAAAGAAGATGGAAAAATAACTCCCACTGATCACTTCTCCCCTTTCTAGCAGAACGGGGTGGCCTTCAATGTGCAATACCGTATATAAAAGCCCAAATGATAGCAAAAGCGTGGAATAGATTAACAGTAATAGCAAAAGTGTTTCTTTTGAAACATAAGGAATGCTTCTGCTTTCTGAAGAGAATACATGTGAGAAGCTGATGAAGATAGCAATGAAAATGAATATGACGATAAATAAATAAAGCATCCTACTCCTCCAATACGCGGACATGCCATTAGTACAATATACGCGCCGGAATAGTAGGTATGCTTTTTTCTTTTTGGCTCTATTAAACGTCGCTGTTGATTTCCGCAATAGGCTTCGCTTTCCGCGGGGCGACCTTGAGCCTCCTCGCTTTGCTGCGGGGTCTCAAGATTGTCGCTACTCCCCCGCTGGAGTCTACGCCTTTTGCTCCAATCACCAGCTTGAAACAGGTCATAATTCACAACTAACTTTATCAAAGCCTTCTTACTTAGTAATAAAATAGTTAATTCCCCGCACCTCTATATTTGGTTACTCCGACGTTCCAGACGAGGACTGATATAATAAAGAATGCTACGCCGATGAATGGAGTCATAAAGGCATAGCCATACCACTCGGACCTACCGAGAAAATAGGCGGAAGGGTAGACGCCGACAAAGGCGAATGGAAGAATCCAGGTTAATACAAATCGAATGACACTATTGTAGATGTCCACGGGATATCTGCCATAATTTCCGATGTTGTACATCATCGGCATGATTGATGTTCTGGCATCCGACCAGAATCCTATGCTTGCAAGAAGGACGAAAATCCCTGCATAAACAAGGGCACCTCCAAGTACAAATACAACCAGGAGGATATAATCGTACCAGGCAAAGCTTAACCCAAGTGAACTTCCTGCATATATCATGATGGCCACACCTGTCACGACACCAAATAATGATTCCAGTTCCATCCGCTCCAGCACCACCTGGAACAGACTATGGATCGGCCTTGTCAGGATGCGGTCCATCTCCCCTTTAACAATATACCGTTCATTAAAGTCCCAAATATTAAAGAAAGCGGAGAATAGTGCATATGGCACCAAAAAGAATCCATAGATGAAGATGATCTCTTCCCTGCTCCACCCGCTCAAAAACTGTGTATGGCCGAAAACAACCAGGATGAATACCAGGTTGACCGCCTGGAACAGCAAGTCGGAGAGGATTTCCACAACAAGGTCAGCCCTGTATTGGAACCGGGTTTTTATATACTGGCCAATGTATTGAAAAAACATCGATACATAAAACATTCCTCACCCTCCTTGCACGACTAGTTGTTTTTTTGCCAAATTCCATAGCAATTGAATCGGGATGATTAGGATAAATACCCAAACCACCTGCAGCAGCAAGGCTTGAAATACCGCGTTACCGGTGATACCCTCTGTAAAAATCATGCTTGGAATATAGCTGATTGCTTGGAACGGCAGAAAGCTCATGATGTCTTGTGCCCATAACGGATAAAAGCTGATTGGAAGCAGTAAGCCCGAGAACAAATCGATGACCACACGCTTGGCCCGAATCAGGCCGTCATTATTAAATAGGAAGAACGTCATAATTCCTGTCAGCAAGTTTATCTGTGTATTCACAATAAAGCTGAAAATGATGGAGATGCCGAAAAGCCCCCAAGTGGCAAGGTTTGCCGAGAACTCCAGCGGAAAAACAAGCGCCACGATGACCATCCCGGGTATCGAGAAGAATGCGAGGCGGAAAATCCCCTCTCCCAAACCTTGCATCGTCTTCATTCCAAGGTAGTTATAAGGCCTGATTAACTCCACGGCAACCTTTCCTTCCTTTATCTCCTGAGCAATTTCGCGGTCAATATTATTAAAATAAAACGCACGGGCCATCCAGGCGACTGCAACATATGTTGTCATCTGAATCGTGGAGATGCCTTGGATATCCTCTTTTCCGCTATAGATCGCCTGCCAAAGGAAATAATACGCACCGATGTTGATGCTATATATCAGAATCCCTGAATAGTAATTGGTTCGATACGCCAGCATCATAAGAAAGCGTATCCGTATCATTTCAATATATTTATCCATGGGTCAACACCGGTTGCGTTTTAGGTTGTGGTTGCGTGGCAGCCATTCCCTTTTCGTAAATGTTACGGATGATTTCCTCTGTGGAAATCTCCTGGATGGTTAGGTCTGTGATGGAAAACTGACCGACAACCCTTCCGATAAGTTCTGAGATTTCTTCTTCCTCTTTCGATACGACCGCACTCCAGATTGATTCCTTCCCTTCGTTTTTCCAAAGGACTTCAAAGTCAGGAGTGAGTTGGATGAGTTGTTCTTCCATTACATTTTGAGCAAATTGGAACCGGATCTGTTTCCCTTCTCCCCAGTTGTTGCGGAGCTTTTGAAGCGATCCATCATAGATGATTTTCCCTTCATCAAGCATGACAACCCTTTCGCAAAGCGCTTCAATATCCGCCATGTCATGTGTGGTCAACAGGATGGTTGTTTTATACTTTTCGTTTATTTCCTTTAGGAACTGCCTGATTCTCAGCTTCACTAGAACATCCAGACCGATTGTCGGTTCGTCCAGAAATAGCAGGGGCGGATTATGAATGAGCGCCGCCGCCAGTTCACAACGCATACGCTGACCAAGTGAGAGCTTTCGGACCGGTTTGTCCAGCAGGTGGCCGATATCGAGCGTTTGGATGACATGCTCCATATGCTCGTTATAATCCTCGTCTGAGACCTTGTATACTTTTTTAAGAAGGCGGAACGATTCCTGAACCGCTATGTCCCACCATAGCTGGGAGCGCTGGCCGAATACGACTCCGATGGAACGGACAAACTCCTCCCTTTCTTTATGAGGATTCATGCCATTAACGCGGACTGTCCCGGATGTCGGGGTGAGAATTCCCGTCAACATTTTTATGGTGGTTGATTTTCCAGCACCATTCTCCCCGATGTACCCTACCATTTCCCCTTGCTTGATGGTAAAAGAAACATCGTGGACGGCTGGCACTATTTTATAGTTTCTTGTAAAAAGGTCGCGGAACGCTCCCTTCAAACCAGAACGACTTGAATATGCTTTAAACTCTTTACGGAGTGAATCTACCTCTATGACATTATGCATCTAGCATACTTCCTTTCTATATAATTGCTTGTTTTTAAAAAAGCTCATAAAGACTAGTTTATTACAAACGATGGGGAACACTCAAACGGGAAGGTTTGGGAATTCTGTTTTCCATTACAACACCCCAACATTCATGATAAAATAACATATCATTTGATTTACCCGAATCAAGAGGAGGACTATATCAACTATGAACTTTTCTAAATCACAACAAATACACGAAGAAGCCCTGCAACATATCGTTGGCGGTGTAAACAGTCCGTCACGTTCCTATAAAGCAGTTGGCGGTGGCGCGCCAGTAGTAATGGAACGAGCGGAAGGAGCATATTTCTGGGATGTCGACGGCAATAAGTACATAGACTACCTGGCAGCATACGGCCCGATTATCACCGGCCATGCCCACCCGCATATTACAGAAGCCATTACAAAGGCGGCCCAAACCGGAGTCCTTTACGGCACGCCGACACCTCATGAAGTTAAATTCGCGAAAATGCTGAAAGAAGCGATGCCTGGAATGGACAAAGTGCGTTTCGTCAACTCCGGTACCGAGGCAGTTATGACGACCATCCGCGTAGCGCGTGCTTATACCGGCCGCGACAAGATCATCAAGTTTGCCGGTTGCTACCACGGCCACTCCGATCTTGTGCTTGTTGCAGCAGGATCTGGTCCGGCAACACTTGGCACACCTGATTCAGCTGGAGTACCAAAGAGTATTGCCAATGAAGTGATCACCGTTCCATTTAACGACATCGAACCATTCCGTGAAGCCATGGAAAAGTGGGGCGACCAAATTGCCGGCGTTCTCGTGGAGCCGATTGTAGGTAACTTCGGTATCGTGGAACCAAAACCAGGTTTCTTGCAAGCGGTGAACGACATCAGTCATGAAGCCGGGGCATTGGTCATCTATGATGAGGTCATCACAGCCTTCCGCTTTATGTATGGTGGAGCACAAGACATGCTTGGTATCACGCCAGACCTGACAGCGCTTGGGAAAATTATTGGTGGAGGTCTACCAATCGGTGCATATGGCGGACGCGCGGAAATCATGGAGAAGGTTGCGCCTCTTGGACCTGCATATCAGGCAGGGACCATGGCAGGTAACCCGGCATCCATCCTTTCAGGAATCGCATGCTTGGAGGTCCTCCAAAAAGAAGGAGTCTACGAGCACCTCGATCATATCGGCCAACTCCTAGAAGAGGGGATACTCGCGAGAGCGGAAAAGTACGGTATCACTATTACCATCAACCGCCTCAAAGGAGCACTTACCATCTACTTTACAGATGAAACAGTGGTCAACTATGAACAGGCGGAAAACACTGATGGCGAGCAGTTTGCTAAATTCTTTAAATTGATGCTGAACCAAGGAATTAACTTGGCCCCTTCTAAGTACGAAGCATGGTTTGTCACAACCGAGCATACGGAAGAGGATGTAAAAGTAACATTGGATGCAGTAGAGCACGCATTCAAAGAATTAGCGAGTGCATAAATATACAAGACAGCGTGTACACCAATACGCTGTCTTTTTCTGCTCACTTCCTTGAAAACGCTTACAAACAAACACTTTTTCGATCTTCCCACTTGTATGACCTCTTCATTTTTTTGCATAAAAAATTGATTTTTATTGTTTGAAATGTTAGTATATAATTTAAAGTCTGAAAATTCCCTTATTTATTTTTCCTCACTTTTTACCTATTTATAAGAAAACCGTATGGCAAACCTCACGCAGAGCGCTTAGCTACTACAATTTAACTGCACACGTTTTTCTTATTTACTATCAAACCACAGGAGGTGAATGGCTAGTTAGGGTCCCCTCTTATATCCCTAGTTAACAGCCAATCCATATGAAAAATTGGAGTCCAAGTACATTTAAAGATTTTCACAACGCAGAACATGATGCATGTGGTATTGTATCCGCTATCGAAAAGAAAAAAATCCCAACTAAGAAAAATATCGACGACTGTATAGATGCATTAGTCAAAATGAATCACCGCGCAGGTTTCATAAACGGTGAAGGAGACGGTGTAGGTATTCATATCGACATCCCTCGTGCTTTATGGAAAGAAAAACTTGAGAAAGTAGAACAAGACGCTTCCCTGGTAGATCGTGAAGACTTCGTAGTCGGTCACTTTTTCATCAACCATCACGTAGATGTGGATCAAGTAAAACAAGAGATTACAAGTATTTTAGAAAAAGAATATCTTAAGCTAGTTTTCTCTTCTGACACGGTCACTTCTTCTGAAGCATTAGGACCGATTGCGATCATCCAGGACCCTGTTTTCTGGCAGATTGCCCTCGTTTCAGAAAAGAAGGACTGTACACAGGCGCAATTGTTCCACGCTGCCATTGAAATGGAAAAGAATGACGACGTACATGTAGCGTCTCTTTCGAACTATCATGCTGTTTATAAAGTAATGGGTGCCGGCAATATTCTGCCGAAATTCTATCATGACTTGGCTAACCCGCTAGTTGCGTCTACGATGACGCTTGGCCATAACCGCTACTCTACCAATACACTTTCGAACTTTTTTCGTGTGCAGCCGTTTAGCGTCCTAGGACATAACGGTGAGATCAATACGATCGCAAAGCTTCGTGACGAGGCGACCATGATCGGGGTGCCACTGACGAACGGCGGTAGTGATTCCCAGGACTTGAACAGAACCATTGACACATTGATTTCACGAGACGGTTTCACATTATTTGAAGCGCTTGATATCGTATTCCCGCCAATCGTCAATGAAATCAAAAGCTATCCTGCTCATTTACAGGACCTTTACACATATGTACGTGAAACATGGGGCCATTTTGCACAAGGTCCAGCGGGGATCATCTCCCGTAATAAGGATGAAGCGGTGTTCAGTCTGGATGCCCTTGGCTTGAGACCGCTTTGGATGCTTGATACGGAAACATCGTATTATTTTTCATCAGAGCCTGGAATCATTCCGACAACGGAATACATGGCAGAGCCGAAACCTTTCTCCCCTGGCGAAAAAGTTGGGATGAAGTGGGACGGCGATACGATCAAAGTATACGATTATCACGCTTATCAAGAGGAAGTCCATCAACGCATGAACGAAAAGTTTCCTTTGGAAGGATTCGCAGAGCGTTTGAATGCGCCAAAATTTGATAGTTATGTTTCAACCGCTCCACTTGCAAAAGTTCATAACGGACATTATGCCGCTTTCGGATGGGACCGTGAGCATATCCAATTAATCGAACAGATGGCGGAAAAAGGCGCCGAACCGATTCGCTCCCTTGGTCATGACGTTCCGCTTGCTGCCATGAATCCAGGCCGCAACAATATCGCTGATTTTATAAAAGAAAGCGTAGCGGTTGTAACGAATCCGGCAATCGACCGTGACCGTGAGACAGAACACTTCTCCACTAGAACGGTTCTTGGTGCTCGCCCTGCCCTACAAAGTGAAGACGAAGTACCAAATGGTTACACGATGGAACTTCTTTCTCCACTATTAGTAGAAGGCCAGGTTGGCATGGATTGCGCCGCAGAATTAGGGCAGCCTTCTTACGACCAAGTGGTAAACCAGTTCCAGACACAAGGGCTGACGTATTACGTAAATGCTACCTGTGGTTCAGATGAAGATATCACCTCTGCTGTGGACCGTTTAAAAGCAGAAGCGGTGGAAGCTGTAAAAGACGGCAAAACATTATTGATCATTGATGATGCCCAAGCACACAAGGACGGTCAGCTTTGGCTGGACCCGCATCTTGTGACAGCGGCAATCAATGAAGAGCTTGTCCAGCATCAATATCGCCGTAAATGTGCACTATTGCTTCGTTCCGGTGCCATTCGTTCCCTCCATGATGTAATGGTGGCAATCGGACTTGGCGCAAATGCCATCAGTCCATATTTGTTGTTCGGTACAGTAAGTGATGAGACTACTAAGCCTGTCGTGAACCTTTTCGGCGCTTTGACAAAAGGAATGGAAAAAGTCATTTCCACTATTGGAATCCATGAGCTACGTGGATATGGCCGTCTGTTCTCGGCAATAGGTCTTCATAAAGAAGTAGAAGATGCGCTTGGAATCGTCAATTTCTTAGGTTCCAATAAGCTAGGCTTCAATTTTACAAAATTAAAAGAGGATGCTGCAGAGCGTGCAGTGGACTTTGAAGATGAAAAGGCTCGTCCAGGCAAGTCGTTCCACCTCTTCCCTCGTATCTGGAAAGCAATCGGAGACGTTGCAAAGAACGGAACATATGATGACTATCGTGAAAAATTGGATGAGCAAGAAACGAAAAACCCTATTACTATCCGTCATTTAACTGACTTGAAGGTTTCCGCCAAGCAACCTGCCAAGGAAAAAGTGAATATCGGGGTAGGAGCACATGATCTACCATTCGTCATCGCTTCCATGTCCTTTGGTTCTCAAAACGAAATTGCGTTCAGAGCTTATGCCGAAGCTGCAGATAAACTGAACATGGTCAGCCTAAATGGTGAGGGCGGCGAAATCAAAGATATGCTTGGAAAATATCCAAAAACACGCGGTCAGCAAGTTGCCTCCGGACGTTTTGGAGTAAATGCCGAGTTGCTTAACTCCTCCAACCTTTTGGAAATCAAGATAGGGCAAGGAGCAAAGCCTGGTGAAGGCGGACACTTGCCAGGCTCTAAAGTTACAGCCAAGATCGCAGAAGCACGTAACGCAACGATTGGATCGGATCTAATTTCTCCATCCAATAACCATGATATATATTCTATTGAAGACTTGGCTCAAATGATTGCCGAGCTGAAGACAGCGAACGATCAGGCAAAGGTTGCCGTTAAAGTACCGGTTGTTCCTAATATCGGAACGATTGCAGTCGGAATCGCAAAAGCTGGTGCCGACATCATCACAATCAGTGGTTTTGACGGCGGTACAGGTGCAGCGAGAATCCACGCTCTTCAATATGTAGGCTTGCCAGTGGAAATTGGAGTTAAAGCTGCGCATAACGCGTTGATTGAATCCGGTCTCCGCAACAAAGTGGAAATCTGGGCGGACGGCGGAATCAAGAGTGCACTAGACTGTATGAAGGTTATGCTTTTAGGTGCGAACCGTATTGGATTTGGAACGCTCTCTATGATCGCCATCGGTTGTACCACTTGCCGCGGCTGTCACTTGGATACTTGTCACGTTGGAATTGCAACGCAAATTGAATCTGAAGCACAGGCGAAGGATCATGGGTTGCGCCGCTTTGTTCCTAGACAATCAGATCTTGCAGTGCAAGGGTTGACGAACCTGTTCACCGCTTTTGGTGACGAACTGAAAGCATTGACTTCTTCCCTAGGCTTTGACAACCTGCAGGATATCGTCGGGCGCTCTGATTTACTTGAGCAGACGCGCGGCTTGGAATCGCTCGATCTTTCCAACCTGCTTCATACGTTAGACGTGCCACAGCTTGCACAAAAAGAAGTAGCGGCAAGCATGGAAAAAGAAAAGCTTCTTGTAGCAGCTGGTGCAGAGTATCTGGATTACCAAGAAAGCGACCTGCATGAATCCCGTCAATTTGATGCAGTAACAGCAGAACAGCGTGTCCTTGGCAGCCGCGTTTCCTGCCACCGTGTGCGCGGCCGTTTGGATGGCTCCTACCTGGAACTGCCGGAAGTGGAGCTGCGCTATAACAAAGGCTCTATCCCTGGTAACGGACTTGGTGCCTACAACTCAACAGGTATCAACATCAAGGTTGAGGGTGGCGCACAGGACGGCATCGGTAAAACCGCATTCGGCGGAAGCATCTTCGTCTTTAAATATAAAGGAAAAGACGGCAAGTTCTATAACGGCTCTGTCGGAAAAGGGTTTGGATACGGTGCCCAGAAAGGCGCGCTTGTCGTGCAAGGTAATGCCGACGCCCGCGCAGGTATCCGTCTATCAGGTGCTGACATGATTATCGGCGGAAAAGTTACCACTCCTATCCCAGCTGTTGAGCATGGAAACCTTGGAGTCAACGCCAATATTAAAGGGTTTGCATTTGAGTACATGACAAATGGCCGTGGCCTCGTGCTCGGTGACCCTGGTCCATGGATTTGCGCAGGTATGACAGGGGGAGCAGTCTACCTTCGTCATCAGCCGGAAATGGGCTTAACAAAAGAAGCACTTCAACGCCGTATCGCAAAAGGTGCAAAAGTGAACATTGAACCATTGAATGCAGCAGGATTAAAAGATGTGGTAGAATTGCTATCCATCTACCATCAGTCCCTAATGGACCAGCACCAATTAGAAGAAGCCGCAGAAATCAAGCAAATGCTCGACAACCCGGCAAACTACTTCCTGCAAGTCAACCCTGTCAAAGAACAGGCCGACCCAGCAGTATCCACAGAGTGATATTTTGAATCAATCGGCCCGCAAACTCGATTTGCGGGCTTTTTTATAGAAAAAAGCCTAATGAGTTTTAGTACCCTTGTTGATTGAAGTGAAAGGCGCGTAGACGCCCGCGGGAGGAAGGGACAGGTGAGACCCCACAGGCGAAGCCGAGGAGGCTCACGGACCGCCCGCAGGCAAGCGAAGCGCCTGGAACGGAAATAAACAAAGTAAGAGCGAATTCTAAAATTAGAATGTCCTGCAAACTTCGATTTGCGGGCTTTTTTCTGTCATATTTCCGCTTGCGCTCCCAGAGGAAACCGTGTATAGTACAATATCGAATAACATGAATACCACGCTTCCGACATATACTATTAAGTGTTTAACTTTTGAAAGAATAGGCTATTAAATTCGGAAACACAAGAAAGGACTTATTTTAAAATGAAACTTGGTGCCCGTATAGTCAAGACCGGTATCGCGATCACCCTTGCCTTGTTTGTGGCACAGTGGCTTAACGTCCCCACGCCCTTCTTTGCAGGAATCGCAGCGATCTTCGCTATCCAACCATCCATCTATAAATCGTATCAATCCATTATTGAACATGTGCAGGCAAACCTGATCGGGGCAATCCTTGCCATCATCTTTTCCTTATTATTTGGGCATGACCCCTTCATCATCGGGTTGACCGCCATCTTTGTCATTGGAATCAACTTAAAGCTGAAAATAGAAAACACAATCCCCTTGGCTCTTGTGACCGTTATCGCGATTATGGAAAGTCCAGGGGAAAACTTTTTTGAATTTGCCCTAGTCCGTTTCTCCACCGTTATGATTGGTATCCTTTGTGCGTTTCTAGTCAACCTGATCTTCTTGCCTCCTAAATACGAAACTAGACTTTACTACAAAGTGAAACTAACGACAGAAGACATTTTAAAGTGGATTAGAATTAACATGCGTCATGGAACAGAACATAACCTTTTGAAAACAGACATCGAAATGCTGCACGAACGAGTGCTGAAGCTTGAGCAGCTTTTCATGCTCTATAAGGAAGAACGAACTTATTTTCCAACCTTGAAAAAATCAAGCTCAAAGGCACGCAAACTCGTTATATTCAGGCAGCTGATCCTGACGAGTAACCGCGCCTTATATACATTGAAGATGCTTCACCGTCTGGAAAACGAGCTGCACCATATGCCAGTCGAATATCAGCATTACATCAAGGCTGAGCTGGATCACCTCGTCAACTTGCATGAACAGATCCTGCTAAAATTCGTAGGCAAAATAAAACAGCACAACACTTCGGAAATGTATGAAGAAGAGCGCTTCAATAAGCAGCAGTTCATTGATGAATTCATGGCCCATAAAGACAACTGGTGTGAATACGAAGGCGATGTCGAGGTCTGGTACCACCTGTTCCCGCTTGTCTCGAAAATCATCGACTATAGTGACCAATTGGAACACTTAGATAAGTTGATTGACAGCTTCCAAAAGTACCATGTGAATGATAATGAGTTTGAAATTGGAGCAAATGAAGAAGAATAAAACACTTTCCTGCCTGGAGATTTTATCTTAAGGCGGGAAGGTGTTTTTTGTTTGGGATTTGGGGGATTTTCTAACGTAAACTTTTGCGATGATTGGCTGCTAAAATTGCTGAATGATAGAAGTTAGTTTGGGAAATAGAGAAGGGAATCTGGGAAATGGAGAAGTTGGCCCTTGAACGATAGAACTTCCCCTGAATGCCTAATTCCCCAGGCCATCACTCTATGGTGAACGCTGAAATCACCCCAAAAAATACCGCAAAAAAAACAACCTCCCGCAGAAATTCTTCTCTGCTGAAGGTCGGCTCACAAAAATTAAGTTATCTCCTGAATCATAAACAGATTATAGTAATGTCCTTTTTTCCTCATTAACTCTTCATGAGAACCTACCTCCACAATCTTCCCGTGCTCAAGCAAGACGATTCTGCTTGCATGGGTGATGGTAGAAAGGCGATGCGCCACCACAAAGGTTGTCCGGTTGGCCGCCAAACGTTCAAGCGACTCCTGAATCAGATGTTCACTTTCTAGATCCAGCGCAGATGTTGCCTCATCCATCACAAGGATTGGCGGATTTTTCAGGAACACGCGGGCGATGGCAACACGTTGCTTTTGGCCACCGGAAAGCTTCACACCGCGCTCTCCCACCTTCGTTTCATATCCTTCAGACAAGCCTGAGATAAAATCATGGGCATTTGCTGCTTTAGCTGCTTCGATAATCTCTTCCATCGTTGCATCAGGTTTCCCAAGAGCAATATTTTCGCGAACGGTATCACTGAACAAAATGCTGTCTTGAAGGACGATCCCGATCTGCTTCCGTAACGACTGTACCGTGACATCACGAATATCCACGCCATCGAGCTTTATTTTACCGTCCGTAACATCATAAAATCTTGGCAACAAGCTGACCAGGGTAGACTTACCTCCACCACTCATTCCGACAAGTGCAATGGTTTCCCCCTCGCGTACTTGCAGGGACAGATTCTTCAATACGTATTCTTCCTTCTCCTCGTATTTAAAGGAGACATTTTCAAAGCTGACTTCCCCACGTGCCGTTTTACATTCCACCGCATTAGGTTTATCCGTGATATCATACTTTTCATCCACGAATTCAAACACACGGTCCATGGATGCAATGGACTGGGTCAACGTTGTGGAAGAGTTGATCAGCCTGCGCAACGGATTGTAAAGGCGGTCGATATACGCCACAAACATGACCATTTCCCCGACCGTCAGCCCTTGATTGATTACTTGATATCCTGCGTACCCGATAACAAGTAGCGGCGCAATATCCGTAATCGTGTTCACTACTGCAAAAGTTTTGGCATTCCAGCTTGTATGATCCAATGCTTTATGCAAGAAGTTGGTGTTCTGTTTCTTGAACTGCTCCTGCTCATAGTCCTCGATAGCCATACTTTGAATCACAGGCATCCCCTGCACACGTTCATGCAAGTGACCCTGTACCTCCGCAAGCGCCTGTGAACGCACTCTTGTAAGGTGGCGCAGACGACTGTAAAAATATTTGATCGAGAATCCATAAAACGGGAAAAGCATAATCGATACAAGTGTCAGTGTGATATCCACCTGGAACATGATAATGATCACGATTAAAATGGTCGCGAGGTCCAGCCAAAAGTTCATCAAGCCCGTGATGACAAAGTGCTTAGTCTGTTCCACATCATGGATGACCCTTGAAATCACTTCTCCTGCCCGATTGTTGGCGTAAAATCTCAAACTTAAGCGTTGAATATGATCAAACAGCTTATCGCGCAGATCATAAAGAATTTTACTGCCTGTCCATTGTGCGAAATATTGTCTGTAATACTCAATCGGCGGTCTTAACACTAAAAAAGTCACAAAGATTGCTCCCATGATTAAAAGCAGCTCGTTCGTTTTTTCCTCTGCTGACCGACCGTCCATCAGCAATATATCATCCACAACGTATTTTAATAATAAAGGAATTAATAATGGCAAACCGAATTTCAGCATCCCAATAAGGATGGTACCGACAATCTGCCACCGATAAGGCTTCACAAATTGCATGTACCTCTTTATACTATCCAATTGACTTCCTCCCATTGATGTCTACTAACTTCTCTTTCTTGTTAGCTTCCGCTTTCCGTTTTGAAACATGTATGTTTCTTTCTGTGGCAAGCTTTAAAAAAACAAAAAAGGCCTGGCATATCCATTACCAGTTACCTTTTCCACAATAATCGCCCTGCCATTACCCTCTATATGTGAGGTAACGCTCGTACCACAAATCGATAAAGTCTGGAGCAAAAGGGCCTTTCCGCTGTCTAATCCAAGAGATCAACGTTTGAACATTACTCTTAAGGATTTTATCAATGACTTCCGGGTAGTTCATTTCTTTACGATGCTTCTCGTATTCATCCTCATCTAATAGAATGAACGTCATATCCGGAAACACCTTTATATCCAGGTCATAATCTATGTATTTCAACGCTTCATCATCCGCGATAAATGGGGAGCTGATATTGCAATAGTAGTACACCCCGTCTTCTCTAATCATGCCGATGATGTTGAACCAATGCTTTCCATGAAAATAACAAATAGCTGGTTCCCTTGTAATCCAGGTTCTACCGTCCGATTCTGTCACAATGGTTTTGTCGTTTCCACCAATAACAAGGTTTTGCGTCCCCTTAAGCACTGTCGTCTCATCCCAGACTCTATGGATTAGACCATTATGCTTATAGCTATGTATTTGTATTGTTTCACCTTCTTTGGGACAACCCATTCCTCTTCCCCTTCTTTCTTTTTATGCCCGCACTTCTCAGCTAAAAGCAAACCATTTTCTACTATTATAACGGTTCCCGTGAAATTTTAAAACAAAAGAGCCATCTTTATGAAAAGAAGATAGCTCCGTCGCCACGGTCTTACCTATCCAATTGTCAAAATGATTCCAATTATACAGACCCTTGTAAATGATAGGAGCGGATTGCCTCTTCCGTCTGAGTTTCGAAAATAGATTGTATTTCCGCCAACTCCTCTTTCATTTTGGCTATATCCTCTTTTAACTTTTTGAGCTTTTCCGCCTCTTCCTTCAGCTGCCGCATCTGCTCCTCTATTTTCTGGCACCGTTCAATTTCCCCTTGCAGCAACAAAAGCCTATCCATCGTCTTCAACTGCTCCGCCACCGCCATATCAAACCTATCCACCACAATAATCTCCTCCTCACTAAATACCATACCCCTCTACTACATAACATTCTTCCCCCTCCCCCCAAACCCTTTGACTACATATGTTGAGCAAAGGGAAGTTTTGTCGAGGGAAAAAAATTTTAAAAAAGGGGTCAGACCCCACAAGGAAAATCCCCCTTCACATCGAAGCCCGACGGATCCAATGGATAACTTGTCGAAATAAGGCGAACGAAAAGGGGTCAGACCCCAGAAGGAATTTCTCCCTTCACAACGAAGAAGCACTCCCCATCGATGTGATAAGGAGTGCTTCTTGTTATTGCTTTATTATTGTTGTTGTTGGTTTTGTTGGTTCTTTTTCGCTGCAGATTGAGCGTTTTGTTGTTTCACGTGTTGAGCGTTAGTTTCGCTCGCATACTCAGCACCGTATTGTTGTTGGTTTTGTTGAGCTTGCTTCGCACGTTGAGCAGCTTGTTGTTGCTGCTGTTGTTGTTGCTGTTGGTTTTGTTGGTTGTTGTTTGCCATTGTTTATCACCTCCACGAAATTTAAGATAACCATTTTGGAAGGAAACTATGACAAAAAACAAAAAAATATTTTCTGTATATTTTAGACGAGTAAAGATCTTCCCCCATCTACTATAATCGTTTGTCCGCGAATCATGCTCGATTGATCAGACAATAGGAACATAACGGTGTTCACTAAATCATCTGGTTCCACCATGCGTCCAGCTGGCGTGTTGTTCTTCGCATCTGCCAATAACTCCTCACGATTAGGGAAGTGCTTTAATGCATCCGTGTCCACCGCTCCACCAGATACCGCATTTACGACGATATTCTTATCAGCCAGTTCAACAGCAAGATAACGTGTCAATGCCTCAATGGCAGCTTTGGATACTCCGACAGTCGTGTAGTTTTTCAAATAACGGATGGAACCTAAGGAGCTGATGCTGACGATTTTTCCGCCGCCAACTTTCTCCATTCTTTTTGCAGCCTCCTGTGCCAGGAATAGCAGTGCCTTCGAGTTGATATTCATTGTCCAATCCCAGTGGGACTCTTCCAATTCCATCACATGACGCAAAACCCCGGATGCCGCGTTACTTACCAATAGATCAAGGCGGCCGAACTCTTCATCAATTTTCACAAACATTTCTTTAATCTTCTCTGGCTGACCAACATTTGCTTTCACTGTCAAAGCCTTCACGCCGAGCGCTTCGATTTCGGCGGCCGTCTCTTGTGCCGCTGTCTTGCTGCGATTATAGTTGATAACAATGTTATAGCCCTCTTTGGCCAATTCCAACGCTATCTTCTTACCGATTCCACGGCTGCTTCCCGTCACTAATGCCACTTTATTCGTATTCGTCATAATCTCTACTCCTTTATGTATGGAAACTATATATAATATCTTTCAGTATAAGCGTAATTGATTCATCAAACAATAACCGCATAGACTTTGCCATGAAGGAGGCAGGAAACTATGTATGTCGGACGTGACATGACCGAACTATCCATGCATTCAAAAAAAGAATGGAAAGACAGTGAGCTCGCTTACTTTCACCACTCCCTGCAGCAGATGGTGCCTTATTTAAATGCAGAGGGCCAAAGCATCCACAGGGAAATCGTCCTGGAGATTGAGGCTCGCGGCGGATTTAAGCGACATGAAGCCGATTGGACGCATGGAACTCGAATCAGCTACGACTAAGAAGGATCAACCACCAAGGTTGATCCTCCATCCTACTACCTGATTTTCATAAATTCTTTCCACATATTCTGATGGGACACCGGAAAAGCGTACTGCTTCATTTCTTCCATCGTGACGGCGGTCAATCCACTCTCTTGCGAAAGCTCTCCGTCCCATTTACCGACATAAACATTTACATCCCACACCAAATGGGAAAAGACATGCTTAATATCACATAAATATTCTCCAACCACTACATTCATCCCGTATTCCGTCTTCATCAACTGATGTAACTGTTGCTTGGCCGTTCCTAGTTCATCCACCTTCACAAAAATCGGAAATTCCCAAAGGTTCGCTAACAAACCTTCACTTGGCCGGCGGTGAATCAAAAATCTCCCGGCATCGTCCATCAGGATTCCGGCAACAAGCGCGACATTCTTTGTTGATTTCTTTTTTGTTTTAACAGGCAACTGCGTTTGGACTCCTTCTGCAAAAGCACGACAATGCTCTCGCACAGGACACAATAGACAGGATGGAGAGGTTGGTGTACAGACCATCGCTCCAAGTTCCATCAGGCCCTGATTAAAAAATGACGGGTTCTCTTTTGAAATAAGATCACGAATGACCTCTTCAAATACTTTCCGAGTTTTCGGCTTGGCAATATCGTCCTCAATCAAAAGTATCCTTGACAATACCCTCATGACATTTCCGTCTACAGCAGGTTCCGGGACTCCATAGGCAATACTCAAAATTGCACCGGTCGTATATGGCCCCACCCCTTTTAATGTAGAAATCACATTGGCTGTATTTGGGACAACTCCATCATAGCTTTCGTGAACTTCCCTGACCGCACTCTGCAGATTCCTGGCACGGGAATAGTAGCCAAGGCCTTCCCAAGCTTTCAACACCCTATCCTCCTCCGCTTCCGCCAAACTTTGTATGTTTGGGAACTGCTCAATAAAGGAATTGAAATAAGGGATGACTGTATCCACTTTCGTCTGCTGGAGCATAATTTCAGAAACCCAGACTTTATAGGGGTCCTGATCCTTTCTCCAGGGCAGATCTCGCTGCTCCCGTTCAAACCAAGTAATTAAATCGTGCTGAAAGCCATATATATCAAAATCATAAAGTCGTTCGTGGTGGGTAGTTTCTTTTTTCAAAATAAACCTCCAGAATGTAAGTTAGCTCGTAATTTTCAGGCCGACATATTGCACAGCTCCGGCCTCTGTATCTATATATTGGGATAGTTCGTGAAACACATGATTCTCAGGAGAACAACGCAATGCTTTCATGGCAAAATAATGGGCTTCTGTGGGAAGGAGAAAGGACTCTCGGTAATAGGCAGCCCCTTTATCATCGATTGCCTTTGACCATTGAAAATCATTAGCTCCTATACCGTTCATCACTTTCAAGACCTGTTCCATCGTTGCCTCATATTGTTGTGTCACTGTTTCCTTTATAGGATATTGAATGAAAATATGCAACTGTTTTGTTATCATGTTTGAAAACACCCCTTTTGCATCAGACTAATTAAAAAGTAAAAAGGACTAGGCACCGTCATACTTACAAACTGAAAGGAGGCCGACCATTGGATACAGGCACACACGTTGTGATGGGAATCGCTCTCGGTTCCATGGCAACCATAGACCCTTATGTTGCGAGCAACCCTGAAACCGCAACTGCCATCATGATCGGAGCTCTAATCGGTTCTCAAGCTCCAGATACGGACACCATTTTGAAATTCAGAAACAATGCGACCTATATACGAAATCATAGAGGAATTACTCATTCCATACCGGCAGTGTGCCTATGGCCGCTCTTGATAGCACCGGCCATTTATCTTTTTATTCCGGAAGCTAATTTTCTTTACTTATGGATTTGGACATTTATTGCCGTAATCCTTCATGTTTTTGTCGACATTTTCAACGCTTATGGGACACAAGCGCTCCGTCCTTTTACAAAAAGATGGATAGCACTTGGAATTATCAATACATTTGACCCTGTTATTTTCGGTTTTCATATCGTGGGACTTGTATTGTGGGGAGCGGGATTCCATCCAGGTTTCACCTTTTTGGCCATCTACGGTATCCTGATCGCTTATTATGTATTACGGTATCGAATGCAGCAGAAGGTGTTGCAACAAGTAAGGGAGATCATTCCTGATGTAAAAAAGACATTGATTTCCCCGACCCTTTACTGGAACCAATGGCATTTGGCCATCACAACCAAAGAGAATTTCTATGTGGCAAGAGCGGTGAAATACCAGATATTCATACATGACACCTTTGATAAAGTTCCGTTGCCGGAGAATGCCATTATCGAAGCGGCAAAATTCGACGACAATGTTTCGGCATTCCTATCCTTCTCTCCCGTGTACCGCTGGGAAATGGAAGAATATGATGATCATTATGAAGTACGTTTCATTGACCTTCGTTACCGAAGCAAAGATTACTATCCATTCGTTGCGATCGTTCAACTAGATCATGATTTGAATATTATTAGTTCCTATACAGGCTGGATTTTCAGCGAGGAAAAGCTTCGTACGAAACTGGATATGGTTCCGACTATTGAATAAAACCGCCCGCCCCAAACTTATTGGGGCGAGCGGTTTTATTAATGCGTTAAATAATTATCATCTGCATTAAGCAGGTGCTTATATTTTGGGTTATTGGAGAAGAACTCATGAAGACTGTCACCGTGTCGGTCGATGATCTGCGTCACCATCCGTTCCGTCATTTCCATTCCCTTATATTTATAGCCCGCTTTCGCATAAGAGCTTTCAAAATCCTCCCATAAAAGCTCTACCCAGGTTCTTGCTTTGTCATATGTCAATGCCGGATTTTTTTCCATCAGACGTTCAGCCAATCGTTCAAAATATTGTTCCATAAAAAAACACCTCTTTTAGGTTTTGGGTTAAATTCACTCTTCTTATCATTACATATAATCGCACCTAAAATCCAATATTAAAGATAGGTGTTGATTTCCGCCATGAGTGTTACGCTACTTAAGGACGGGCACCTATTTACCGAGGAGGCGAGTCGCATGAGGAACAAGGCGAGAAACTTTCCAAACCCCAACGACAACAAGTTTGAAGGGGAAGGTCGTGCAAAGAGCGAGTATGCTTCAAAACGTGCAAATGGAACCATCAATACTCATCCACAGGAGCGTATGCGAGCTTCTGGCGCCAGAGAAGAAGACACATTCTAAACTTTGCTCTACACACTAACTAATAGGAGGTTGTTATCATGGCAAAACAAAATCACAAGCCATCACGCAGTAATCCTTTTACGTTAAATGACCATCCATTTCCGCAGCCGAATGCTCACTCCAAACACTCGTTCCGCCAAGTAAACGGTGAAACGCAACAGGCTCAGAACATCCAGATCTTAGAAGTGCAGACGAGAAAAAGATCTTAGTTAAGTAAAAAAAGAGCAAAGAGGCCTCACACCTCTTTGCTTTCTTCTTTCATCAACATGGAAATCGGTAATCCTTCCTCTTCCTTGCTGACAGTTTCTCCATGAATTCTATGCCCCCAAGCAAAAACACCATTCATATACGTTATTTTAAAATAAACACCAGGATCGCCCTCGATTTCATAGACGGCTCCAGGTTTATAATCTTCAGGATTCAACATATAGGCTTTGGCCATTGTTATCTTTCGTTCCAAAACGGCGAATTCATTTACAATGCCGAGCTGCTCCGCTTTACGCGCCTTTTCTTTTAATGTTGCAATTTCCTGATGTAACTCATGTGAGGTCATTTGACTATAGCGCTTTTCCTGTTCCACTTGCGTTCCCCCTAGAAAATCTATATAAAATAAGAATAGCACGAATCTCACATTACAAAAAGAAAAGAGTGATATAGATGCAAACCATACTGATCACCGGTGCTGGCACAGGCCTAGGCAAGGAACTGGCGCTATCTTACGCGAAAAAGGGTCACACCATCATATTGACAGGCAGAAGATTAGATTTACTTCAGGCTGTAAAAGAAGAAATTCAGTCTGTTGGGGCAAAAGCGTTCTCATACCAAATGGATATAAGTAATGTAGAGGACGTTAATCAGACTGTAAATAGAATTACCTCCGAACATAATGTCCACTATTTATTGAACAATGCAGGTGCAGGCTGCTTCGGTCCGCTAACAGAATTAGACTATAAAGAAATAGATACAGCCATTCAAACAAACGTACTAGGGACCATCTTTTTGACTAAAGAACTACTTCCACATTTGTTAAAACAAGAAGATGCCAAAATTATGAACATCATCTCCACTGCCGGCCAAAAAGGAAAAGTGAATGAAAGTGTCTATGTTGCCAGTAAATTTGCCGTCCGCGGTTTCACAGAAAGCCTTCAAAAAGAATTAGAAGGAAAGGTACATGTCATAGCAACCTATATGGGCGGAATGAACACACCTTTTTGGGAGGACACTGATCACATTAAGGACAAATCTAGGTTGAAATCTCCCCGGGAAGTGGCGGAGAAAATCGTTGCTCATGATGATAAGTTGGAGATACAGATATAAACAGAAAGTTGCCGTTTGGAAAAAGAATCTACACTCCAAATGGCAACTTATAACTAATTCCCCTCATTCTCCTCCAGCCAGCGATCAATCAAATCCATTCCAAATCCCTTTCTATACATTGCACCCTTCATTTTCATCTTATATTCGTATCCCTCAAGCTTTGCGTACTTACGGTGATATTTTTCTGCCTGTTTTGCGATTGCTTCCCACTCTTCTGAAGTATCCTCTTCTAGCTCCGCTTCTTCAACGGCAATCTTAATGACGGAAAAGGAATACCCTTTTCTCATTAGTGCCTGCTCCACCTTTTGAATCATAATTTTAAACGAATCTTTTTTATATTTTGGCGCGTACTTTAACACAAGCTGTACTGCATGCTCCATCTCCGTGTTTGGGCTGTACTCCGTTTCAAGCACATCTATTATAATTTCCTTGTCCACACCTTTTTCAAGCAATTCCTTTTCAATGACGCCTCGCCCTTTCAAGGTGGTGTTCACCTGAGTCCTTACATACGCGTTTGTGAATTCCCTGTCATTCAAATAGCCCTGCTCCTTCAGTCTTACGACAATTTCTTTACTGACAAATGATTCATATTCTTTTTCTTTTAAATAGTCCAGGATCTCTTTTTCTGTTCTCATTCGAAAAGAGAGATAGTGGACCGCTGTATGATATGCTTTATTGATTTGATCGCTAAAGAGAATTTCTTCTATATCTAAATCATCGAGTTCCTTGCCTTTTACAAGCTGGAATTTCAGTAACGTCGCTTCATACACAGCAAACGCATACTCCTCATCCAAAAAAATATTGAACCGTTCCTTGTTTTTTTGTTGCACCGATATTTTTGTTATTTTGCCCATTTTAACTCTCACTCCGTTTCATAGCACATTGGCCCGTATTAAATAAAGGATATTTAGGGAAAAGAACTAATATAGTATGTAAATATTCTCTTTGGAGGGTGATATAGATGAAGATTGCCATTGCAGGCGGTACGGGGCTTGTTGGTCAAGCGCTAACAGACCATTTAATTGATAAAGGACATTCTATCTTTATTCTAACGCGAAACATCTCGAATAAAAAGGAAAAAGCAAATGTCACTTATGTAGAATGGCTAAAAGATTCTTCCTCACCGGAAACAAGTTTGGATGGAATCGATGCTTTTGTTAACCTAGCCGGCGAATCCATCAACAGTGGGCGCTGGACGGAAGAACAGAAAAAGAAAATAATTGCGAGTCGCATTTCTTCCACAAAAGAAATCAATAGGATTATCGGAGTTTTGCAAAATAAACCGGAAGTGCTGGTCAATGCCAGTGCAATAGGCTATTACGGGCCTTCTGAAACGCAAACCTTTACAGAGAAAGACACGACACCTGGATCTGATTTTCTTGCTTCCACTGTTTATGCTTGGGAGAAAGAAGCGAAGCATGCGAAGGCTGAAGGTGTCCGAACTGTTTTTACCCGTTTTGGCATTGTTTTGGATAAAGACGAAGGGGCACTGCCACGGATGATGCTTCCTTACAAAATGTTTGTTGGCGGAAAAATAGGCTCTGGTGAACAATGGATGTCTTGGGTGCATATAAAGGATGTAGTCGGAGCCATTACTTTCTGCTTGGAAAATAAGGAGTTAGAAGGGCCTGTGAATGTAGTGGCTCCGCAGCCAAAACAAATGAAAGATTTCGGTAAAACTCTTGGAAAAGTGATGGGACGGCCACACTGGTTTCCAACACCTGGTTTTGCTTTGAAAGTGGCTCTTGGTGATATGAGCGTACTCGTCCTGGAGGGCCAAAGAGTGCTCCCGACAAAATTAGAGGAAAAAGGCTATAAATTCTTTTCTTCCCATCTTGATGACGCTCTGTCCGACATATTACAATCAAAGTAATGACAGAAAATTAGGAGTCTTCTATGGGTATAGTGATGTTTCAAAACGCAACGGTCCATCCCGTCACATCACCTCCAATATATAAAGGTGATGTGATTACTGAAAACGGCAAAATAAAGATGATTGGCAAAGGATTAGCGGTCCCTGAAAACGGGAAAGTGATAGTATGTAACGAAAAATTTTTGTTCCCGGGGTTCGTCGATGTACACACCCACCTTGGCTTATATGATGAAGGAACCGGATGGGCAGGAAACGACGCCAATGAGACAATTGAACCCTTAACTCCACATATCCGTGCCCTGGACGGTGTCCACCCTTTTGATCCTGGTTTCCAAGATGCCATCCAGTATGGAATTACGACCGTTCACATTATGCCGGGAAGTGCGAATGTTATCGGGGGAACCACCTCGGTAATTAAAACACATGGTGTGAACATTTCCAAAATGATTATTCAGGAAACTGCTGGTCTTAAGGTCGCTTTTGGAGAAAATCCAAAGCGAATTCACAGTCAAGGCAATAAGGATTCCATTACAAGGATGGGAATAATGGGCATGCTTCGTGAAGCCTTTTATCAGGCTAAACATTACGATAATCCTGAAAACTTGCGGGTAAAGCCGATTGTGATGGCACTTGAACAAAAGATTCCGGTTCGCATCCACGCGCATAGAGCAGATGATATTATGTCCGCCATACGTTTTGCAGAAGAATTCAATTTACGATTTACCATCGAGCATTGTACAGAAGGACATTTGATTGCACATGAATTAAGAGGCAAAAACATGAAGGTCTGTGTCGGGCCAACGATGACTAGAAGATCTAAAATTGAACTTAAAAATAAAAACTGGAAAACCTATCAGGCATTATCAGAAGCAGGTGTTGAAGTTTCCATCACGACAGACCATCCATATACCCCAGTGCAGTATTTAAATGTATGCGCCGCATTGGCAGTAAGGGAAGGTTTGGATGAACAAAAAGCATTAGAGGGAATCACAATTACGGCTGCTAAAAACCTTAACGTTTCCGACCGTGTCGGGAGCATTGAAACAGGGAAGGATGCCGACTTGGTACTATGGTCTCATCACCCTTTTCAATTCCTTGCAAAGCCTGTCATGACAATGGTTGAGGGTGAAATAATTTACCAAAAAAATTAACAAAAAAGTTGTTTCTTTTTTAAATAAAATCGAGTATGATACGTAGGTAAACAAAATTAAATCAACTAACAATTTGTGTTTAAAATGTTAGGGAAGGCAAATGGTGCGCCACCAGTTAAACTGGTTCTAGTGGGTTCGATTCCCACCCCGAAATTTTTTGTAATTTAAAAAATTTCGAGGGTGGGCCAGTCTTCACGTGAACGTGACAGTTCTGCCCTCAATTGGAGGGTTAGACATGCTCAAAAAACGTGATTTCCAGGAATCTCAAACTCTTTATGAGTTAATGGTGCACCCTGAAGTCTTCCCTTTTGTGCGTCATAAAGCGTATTCCTACGATGAGTTTCTTTTCCTTACAAAGCAGACCATCGAAGCGGAAGAGCGCGGAGAATTGATTTCACGTACCATTCTTGATGAATGGGGCACTCCAATTGGAACAATCAATCTTTTCGACGTGCAAGACGGAGCCGGCTTCCTAGGCACTTGGCTCGGCAAACCATTCCATGGCAAAGGCTACAACCAGCCTGCCAAGGATCAATTTTTCGAGGAACTATTCTATGAACTCAATATCCAGTCCATCTTCATGCGTATCCGCAAAGTGAACGTCCGCTCCACCAAAGCTGCAGAAAAACTGCCTTATGTGGTTCTGGCCAATGAGACACGCAAAAGCTTGCTAGATGAAATTAACGCAGGTGAAGATATCTACAACCTATACGAAATCTCTCGCGATCAATATACACTATACAAACTGCGCACAGGTCACGAAGTGCTGCACGAAGAGCATCAGTTGAAAGAAGCATAAAAATAGAAAAAAGCGTCTGCCCACCTTGTGGACTGACGCTTTTTTAGTATATTTTCCCACATTTTAGCTAAAACTGATGATGTACATATATGAAGGAGGGATTCATGATGAGTGATAAAAAGCGTCGTGAAAAGACGAAGACTACGTTGAGCAAAACACAGGAAGTTACTTATTCTCGTGAGTTTAAGATGGCTGATCGAGTTGGCGGATATACGGAGAGACGCAGATAGAATAGTTCTTGATCACCCCTTCCCCTTACGCTCTGCGGGGAAGGTTTTTTATTTGGTGAGGCACAATTTTTCGGGGCATCAGGCCTCTCCAACATCTCCCTCACATCGCCGTCCACTTCTCAGGTTAACCTATCTAAGAAGACATAAAGGACCTAAACGCTTTTGGACCTTATGTCTATCGCATATTCTTAGGAGGGTTTCGAATGGGTCGTTCACGCGGACATCAATCTGGTGGTAAAAACAAATCATCACTTCCACAGGTACCTAAGAACATGAAAAAAGCTGCACAAGATGCAGAATTCGCGAACGAGCAACCTGCCGATAATGAAATCCTAGAAGCACAAGCTCGCGCATCAGCAGCTGGAATTAAACGGAACAGTAAGAAGGATACCTTCAGATAGTAGGCAGTGGGGACAGGCACGGCGACCCAGTTGGGTCATCGTGCCTGTCCCCTGGATTCACTAATGCGCCGCCGCATGTCCACCGCCTAATGTCCGCGCATTCCATCTATCTTTCATAAATCTGATGGCAAAGCGATCAAGTCCATAGAATGTCGCTGCCGTACCTGCTGCAATCAGTAATATTGCTGCAGTATATAGTACAGGGTTCGTGCTGACGGTTCCAGCCAACAGGAAGTTCAGGTTCATAAATGCTCCCGCCAATAATGCAGGTAATGTTGCCAAACCTAGTATGAGTGCAATACCTACCAACACTTCACCCCATGGAATCAAGATATTTATCAAGCCGACATTTGGCAGTGCCACATTCTCAAGGAATCCAGCGTACCAGCCTTGTACTGCCGGGTGTGCTCCTTCCGCTTTCGCAATTGCCCCATGTAAAAATCCTTCTGCATCAAAAGCTCCTATTTTCGGTAAGCCGGCCTTCAGCCATTGTACTCCCAACCAAATTCTTAACACTGTCCAAAGGATTGCCATTTTCGGTCCACGTAACCATTTCATGATCTTTTCCTCCTAGCAATTAGTTTGTGAAGCATTTCACAATAAGCTGTAAAAAAAATTTAGCCGGCTAGCTGTTAATTACCTTAGAAAGTTTGTGAATTATTTCACTTACTTTCTACCTTTACTATACAACCTTTTCCGATAATCTACAATAGAGTTCACAAATTGTTCGCAATACTTTTTCATGTTAATAAAAGTTGTCCATAACATTGTGGATAGTGTGGTTAACTGATCAACATGCCGTTATATCAATATAAATTAAACATATAAATGTGAATAACATTTTGTGGATAAGAACCAACTAACCTGTTGATAATGTGGATAAATGTGTGTATATCTTATATAGCAAGGAGTATGGTTGTGTACAACTTTAAAAATGCGTGACTTTTGAATCAGAAAATACTGACAATTACACTACTTTGCACCTATTCTACAATAATTCTGACTTTTTCCACAAAATCAATTTACTGATTGATATTTCTTCCCCTCAACGATTAAACTAAAGATATAATTGCGGAAAGTGAAGGGTGGTAAATCATGAGCAACTATATAATTGGATTGGACATTGGGACCTCCACCACCAAATCGGTTATTTTCAATAAGCAAGGAGAAGTGGTTTCAGAATTTGAATGCGCCTATTCCACCTATCATCCAAAAACAAGCTACTCCGAGCAGAATCCTTTGGAGATCGATAAGGCTGCTCGACTGGCCATCTCCACTTCCATCAGCCAAAAAAAACTTGTTCCATCTGACATTATTGGCCTTAGCATCTCCTCTGCCATGCATAGTCTCATCTGTATAGACGAGAACAACGAACCAATCTCACCGATGATCACTTGGGCAGATGGAAGAAGCTATCCACAGGCAGCCATCATGAAAGACTCCTATGGGCGGGACTTATACGAACAGACTGGTACTCCCATTCACCCGATGTCCCCCTTTGTGAAGCTCGTCTGGATGAAAGAGAACCAGTACACTCCGTATTATGAAGCAAGCCGATTTGTTTCTATCAAGGAGTTTATTTTATACAATTGGTGCGGATCTTGGCAAGTGGATTATTCCATCGCCTCTGCAACAGGCCTCTTTAACATCCATACGCTGCAATGGGAAGACGACGCTCTGGCAATCGCGGGAATAAACCCGTCACAGCTCTCACGCGTTGTTCCATGTACTGAAGAGGTTGGCCCCTTATCAGAGCAGGTGGCAAAAGAATTGCTTTTACATACCACCACCCCCATTATTATCGGTTCAAGCGATGGTGTTCTCGCCAACATGGGTGTCGGGGCAATCGGCGAAGGGGAAACCGCATTGACCCTAGGTACAAGCGGGGCAATCCGCAGATTCACCACGGAAAAAACGACCGACCATGAACAACGTACGTTTCAATATGCATTTACAAAAGAAAGTCATATCGTGGGTGGCGCCACCAATAATGGAGCTGTCCTGATGCACTGGCTTGCGAGACAATTCTCTTCCTTGACCAAGAAAGAAACGATAGAAGTGGCCGATCTTGAGGCGTTGGCCGCCACATCAAGCGCAGGCGCAAACGGATTATTCTTCCTCCCCTTTTTAAACGGGGAGCGGGCACCAAAATGGAATGCCAAAGCTAAGGGCGGCTGGATGGGGCTCACTCTTTCCCATACAAGTGCCGACATGATCCGGAGCGTCATGGAAAGTGTCATCTTCAATATGTATGAGATTCACGAAGCTCTCCACGAAAAGGCCGGGCCAACGAGAAAACTGATAGTCAGCGGGGGCTATGCGAAATCTCCTTTATGGGTGCAGATGACGGCAGATATTTTCAAAAAAACGGTCACCCTTCCTGAGAGCCACCAAGCATCTGCTTGGGGTGCAGCTTGGCTCGGACTGTATGCGCTTGGAGAAGTGGACTCCATTGAAGAGATCAAGCAGCATATTCCTATCAAACACGAGGTACTGCCAACCGTGAGGAACGTTGCTAGATATGAGGAGTACTACCACCTTTACCGGGAGCTTTATAATAAAAATAAACCGTTGTTCGCTGAGATGGACCGGTTGCAATACTGAGGAGATATATAAGAAAAACCGGGCATAAACCGCCCGGCCCTTTTAAAGCTAAAAAACTATAGCTTGTTGGTTAATTACCGCTGTTCCTTTCCGCAAATGGCTTCTCTTTCCGCGGGGCGACCTTGAGCCTCCTCGTTTCACTCCGGGGTCTCAAGATTGTCACTACTCCCCCGCTGGAGTCTACACCATTTGCTCCAATCCACAGCTAGAAACCAGTCACCTCTTTTAGATAATTTTTAGTTATCCATTCGGTGAATGGTATAACTTTGTTGATTGTAGTGGAAGGCAGGTAGACGCCCGCAGACAAGCGAAGCGCCTGGAACGGAAATCAGCAGTATTATACTTTCTTATATAAAAAGCGTGCAGCGGATATCCATCATCCTTGCACGCCTTTCATGTGAAATTATCCTTCCACTCGCTCTCTCTTCCTGATACTAATCCCTGTAAACCCATAAAACAGACTCAATAATGGACTGATCAAGCAGAACAGGGCGAACGGCAAGTAATCGAGTACAGGCACACCAAGCACCCCTGCCATGAACACACCACTCACCCCATACGGAATCAATGGATTGATGACGGTTCCTGCGTCCTCCAACACCCTTGCCAAGTTTTTAGAAGCGATACCCTGTTTCTCGTATTCCTTTTCAAAGGCCTGTCCTGTTAAAATGATCGACATATACTGCTCACCAACCGTAATGTTTACACCAATAGCAGTAGCCACTGTCGCCAGTATCAGCTTTCCTGTTGATGATACGAACCTCTGTACCACTTCCAGCAAGCGTTCCATCACACGCAGCTGTTGAATCAATCCGCCCATGCTTAACGTTAACAAGACAAGGGACACCGACCACATCATGCTTTGGATGCCACCTTTAGACAGAATGCTGTCCATCGCTTCATCCCCAGTTTGTCCGGTGTAGCCGTTTTGCATGACATCCATCAGCTGGGCAACGCTAATCCCTGGTTGAAGGATAAAAGCCATTACAGCACCTGTGATAATTCCGACCATCATGACAAATATAGCAGGAACTCGCTTCAACGCCACTCCGAACATAACAACGGCAGGCAACAATGCCCAAATGCTCACAAGGCCTTCCGCTTTCAACACTGCTGGCAAATCTGCAAATTCCCTAACCTTTCCGCTATCTGCTCCACTGCTCATAAAACTGAATACAACGAGGCATATGATAGCTGCCGGAATGGTTGTCCAAAGCATATGGCGGATATGCTCAAACAGGTCCACTTTACAGACTGCCGATGCAATGTTGGTTGTATCCGAAAGCGGGGACATTTTATCACCTAAAAGTGCCCCCGAAATGATTGCTCCCGCCACAATTGCCGGATTGAAGCCCATGCCTGTCCCGAGTGCAATGAATGCCACTCCGACTGTAGCAGTCGTAGTGAAAGAGCTTCCTATGCTGATCCCAATAATCGCCGTGATGATAAATACACTTGGGAGGAATAACTGCTCGGAAATGAGCTGGCCACCGTAATAAATGAAAGTGGGAATCGTCCCAGAAAGCATCCAGACCCCAATCAGAATACCAATCAAAATAAACAACAAAATCGGGGTTAGCCCTTCCTTCAATCCATTTTTCAAGCCCGTCTCAATAAAATTCCATGACTGTCTTTTAGCTAGTGAAAATAAGATTAAAACCACAATGCTTAGGAAAATAGGAATATGCGGCTCTGCTTTAAAAATAAATAAGGAAATGGAGATAATAGCGATAATACTGAAAACTAAGCCAAGAGCCGCAATCCCACTGATGTTTATTTTATCCTTCTGTTTTTGCTGCTCCATGATGTTCCCTCCAAAAGTTCAATGTGTGCCTACCTGTTAATTTGCACCAAAAAAGCCTCATCATCCCTAAAACAAGGGACGAAGAAGCTCCGCGGTACCACCCTAATTGGCAAACCAAACGTTTGCCCACTCATCTAAAGAATAGCCTGTTGTCAATATGTACTGTATTTCATCCCCCGCTCCGCCTGGATTTCCACCAACCACCCAGTCTCTACCTGCTGCAAGTACGTCGACTACTTTATACAAGGCTATCAATCTATTAATTTCCTATTCTATGCTCCACTCTGCTCGAACAAACAATTCCGCTAACACACTTAAACGCTTAAACGCTTTTAGGTGTTAAAGTATTATTTATAAGATAATACATAATCCAGCGATTGTCAACAATAAAAAATCCTCCAGGCCCATCAGCTTAGGAGGATTTTTCTTGTTCTATAGATTTGACAGGCATTTTGATGATAAAGCTTGTCTCTTTTTCATCAGACTTGCAAAATATCTCGCCGTCATGTTTTTCAATCAGTTTTTTACAGATATAGAGGCCGATTCCCGTCCCTAAGTCCTTCGTGGTGAAAAATGGCTCGAAAATGGCATGAATCGAATCCTCCCCTATCTTCGGTCCATTATTGGTTATAGAAATCTCCGTAACGCTATCCTTTTCCACACACACAACCTCTATCGTTCTGGCTTTATCTTTCATTTGCTGCAAAGCATCGATAGAATTGATAATCAGATTCAAACAGACCTGTCGGAGTTCATCCTTATTGGCAAAAAGATTGATGGAGGGATCGATATCCAAATGTATGACAACATCCCCATCCAATAAACTTGGATACAAGAATTCCACCAGTTCTTGCAATAGGAAAGAAAGATTCACTTCTTCTCTCTTACTTTCAATCAATTCCTTCCTGGACACATGCAAAAATTGCGATATCCGGTAATTTAGCTGATCCAGTTCATGTCGCATGATTTCCAGATAAGGATGGTCCGGAAGTTCATTCTGCAATAGCCTCGTAAAACCGATAACAGAAGTTAAAGGATTTCGGAATTCATGGACGAAGCTCGAGCTCATCTGACCTAATATAGTGAGGCGTTCCTTATGCGTCTGATTTATGTATAATTCCTTTTCTTCCAACTGTTGTTCTTTAATTTGTGTGTACTTTCGAACAGCCAAATAGGAAAATTGGTCAAAAAGATCATTGATCTGATCAATGAAAGGCTGTAGTTCCTTAGATGGAATCCCGGAATTCCAAACCCACTTGACGACTTCACTTCTGCCGGTATTCACATTGTAGACAAATTCACTTATGTTCACATTGGCCTCGACCCGCTCATGGGCAGTCTTGTTTGCAAGCATGGTGATTTCTTCTTCGGTCAGCGGCTCTTTGATCGCTTTTTTGACCAACTGATACATTTGCCTACCGTTACGGATGACTTCTTCTTTATAGATGTCATTCTCCGAAATTACACTATTATTTCTCCATTTCTGGATAAATTGCTCATGATTTTCTTCTAAATACAGCGTGAGTTTCTCAGAAGCCTCCACTTTGCCAGCCACCTTCAACTTGATTTTTTCGCAATCACTCTATTTCTATCATACCAGAAAATAAAAAATTATATGAAAATTGTTTCCAATGAAGCTATTGTTTTTCGTAGGAAGGAATATATTGATTTTTCTCTATTAAAATAGCCTGACCCCTATGCTATTAGCACAGTCAGTCAGGCTTCACTCTTTTAGTCTTATTTTTTCATAAAAGAAAACGGACATTTTCCTTCTATTGGTTTTACATCATCCCCAATGAAATATTGCTTCCACTCCCTATGGTTCGGATCTCCATAATGGCTAATGTTCGGGTGGGTAGGGAGTTGATCCCATTTTTCCACTCGCTCTCTTACTTTTTCACGGGACATGACACCGCCTTTGGATGTTCCTTCAAGCCCTTCAAAGATACGTCTGGGTTGAAAGCCAAGAATAAGGCTCCTACCAAGATCCCTTGTCTTCCTTTGCTTATAGGCCGGTACATTCCCGAATACGAAATATGGTTCTTCGGAAAAAGAGAAAGCCCATAAATGGTGATCAGGATCTGTAGGGTAATCCTTTGGCCAAGGTTTATCATCTTTCATATGTAAAAACTGTAGAATGTCCCAGAAATACTCACGGTAGTAGGGAATTTGCTTTTCTTCCAGTTCAGGTTCCACAAACAGAAAAAGGCCATGACGGATTAGCGGTTTCCCTTCGTCGAACAGCCCCTGAAATTCACGTAAAGTATCAGGCAGGTGTGTCCAGTTGTCATGTGTTATATAAGAATAGCGTAGCTCCCCTTTTTTTTCTGCATTCATGCCAAAGTAGCATGGGAAAGTCTTATCCGTTACCACACTTCGGAAATTCGTATACTCCCTTATCACCCATTCTGGTACGATATCAGGATTGGTCATCTCTTCTTTTGTCAGCAACTTTCCCTTTGTCGAACGAACTGCTGTCTCCATGCAATCACCTCTTAAAATTTATTAATCTTCATAACAAGCAAAATACCCTTAATGTATAACGTCAAAACATGTGATGCTTACTTTTTTAAAAAAAATTGGTTTTTCAGGTTTATTCAGGTTTCACCTCCATTCAGAAAGGGTATTAACAATAAGATTGTTTACTATTTCATATACATAGAGGAGAAAAACAGAAATGGGCATTTTAATTGTGGATGATAACCAGGTCAATTTGTTTGTTATAGAAAACATCTTGAAAAGGGCAGGTTATAAAGATTATTTATCCTTCACCTCCGCCAGAGAGATGTTTGAATACTTAAATGCTGATAATCCCTCATCAACTACAATGCCCGTCGATATCATTTTGATGGATATTATGATGCCAGAGATAGATGGAATTGAGGCTTGCCGTACACTTCAGACGATTCCACACCTGAAAGATATACCGGTCATTTTTGTGACTGCCTTGGAGGATTCCAATAAGGTCGCGGAAGCATTGGATGCAGGTGGGTTGGATTATGTGATGAAGCCGATCAATAAAACGGAACTGCTTGCACGCATACGCGTCGTCCTTCGCCTGAAACAGGAAAAGGACAAGAATAAGAAGCAGGCGGAAAAAATAAAAAGCCAGTTGGACCTTTCCCAGCAAGTCCAAAACAGTCTTCTGAGTGAACCGATCTTTGATGAACAATTCACAGTGAAAGCATCTTACATACCCGCATTCAAGCTTGCTGGCGATATGTATTATTGGTATAAGATCGATAAATCAAGGTATGCGGTGATCCTCCTGGATATGATGGGACATGGTATATCGGCGTCCTTGGTTTGCATGTTCATTTCCTCGGTTCTCCGAGACTCGATCAGAGGGTGTTCGGATCCCGAGTTTGTCATTAGCGAATTGAACCGGTGGATGCATGCGTTGAATCTGCGCAATCAGCAGATTCCGTATTATTTCACAGCCATCTACCTAGTTATCGATACCGAAGATAAAACATTGGAATACGTCAACGCCGGTCATCCAGCAGGCTTTGCGCTTATGGATGAAGGAGAGGTTGTGGAGCTTTCCAACCGAACTTGCGCACTTGGATTTTTCGAAAAAGTGGATATAAAGAAAACGACGATCTCTTACGAGGATTCCGTTCAGATCATGCTTTATACCGACGGCGTCGTGGAAACGATGGAGAAGGTTGGCATGAATCAATATCCGCAATTCATCAAGTCGGCATCCAAACTCTGGGATCTGCCAAACATCCCTGAACCTATTCATCTCGTGTTACCAGAAGAAATGCAAAAGGAAGCTTCAGATGATATGTGTGTCGTCCTCATACAAGCAAGATGATAGACAACTAGAAAAAGCGGAGAGCCAGGATAAATCCTAGCTTTCCGCTTTTTTTCGATATATCTTATCATAAAGATCAAACTCTTCAAATTCCGGATGTGCATCAAGACGCAATGCCTCTTTGCTCCCAAGGCCAAGAAAACCTTCAGCTCCAAGACTCTCCTGAAACAATTGAATCACATTATGCTGCAATTCCAAATTAAAATAGATTAATACATTTCGACAAACAATAATATGGAACTCATTGAACGAACGGTCTGTCACTAGATTATGCTGCGCAAATACAATTCTACTCAACAACTCTTCATTGATATAAGCAAACTGATGATCGGAATGATAATACTCCGAAAAGGCTGTTTTTCCTCCAGCTTGCATATAATTCTTCGTGTAAGTCTTCATTTCGGAAAGGGGGATGATCCCTTTTTGCGCTTTCTCCAATATCTTTTCGTTCATATCGGTTGCATATATTTTCGACTTATGGCCTACTCCCTCTTCTTCTAATAGAATGGCCATCGAATAGGGTTCCTCTCCCGAAGAACAGCCTGCGTGCCACACCCGGATCTCCGGCAAATCCCTCAAAAGAGGAATCACTTTTTCACGAAAAGACAAGAAAAAGGAAGGGTCACGGAACATCTCGGTTACATTAATGGAAAAGTCATCTAATACCTTTTCCAAAAACACTTCATGATGAACAACTTTTTCTGTAAGCTGAGTGATAGTTTTCAACCCTTCCAGCCTTAATCTATTCTCCACTCTTCTCATAATGGAAGACTTCATATATTTTCGAAAATCAAACCCCGAGAGCCTATAAACTGCAGTTAAAAATAAATCTAATTCCAAGTCTTGCTTGTCCACTGGTAATCTTGCCTCCAAAATCTCAAATCTTACAAAAAGGGACGGCTACTCGCATCCAACGAATCGTAACCGCCCCTTTTGTCTATATCCTAATTTTTCGCCACCCAAACGCGCATCGCGGATAAAAGTTGATCTAATTTAAGTGGTTTACTGATATAATCAGAAGCCCCCACCTCGAGACATTTCTCACGATCACCTTTCATCGCTTTTGCTGTTAGGGCAATGATTGGAACGTTTTTATGCTTTTCAAGATTACGAATTGTTTTAATAGCTTTGTATCCATCCATGACAGGCATCATGATATCCATGAGAATAATATCGACATGCTCGTTTTCATGGAGGATATCCAGGCACTGCAGCCCGTTCTCTGCGGTTAAAATGTTCATATCCTCTTTGTTCAGCGCATTGTTGAGGGCATAGACATTTCGATGGTCATCATCCACTACCACAACAGTCTTCCCTTTTAATATGTTGGAGATATCCTGTTCTTCAACAAACTCAGGCTTTACGGCTTCTTTCTTCTCGGCCAAATTAAGTACCATCTTTTCCTCTTCCATCATATCTGCTTCTGAGGTAGTTGCTACTTCCTGCCAAGCTGCCTCTACTTCCTTCATTTGAGGCATTCCTTCCGGCAGACTTGGTATCAGTAAGGTGAACACACTGCCTTCCCCTTCTTCACTTTCCACAAACACTCTTCCACCCAACAGGTTAGAAAATTCCTTAGAGATGGAAAGCCCAAGTCCGGTTCCGCCATACTTTCTCATGGTTGCCCCGTCTCCTTGATGGAAGGCTTCAAAAATCAAGGACTGCTTGTCCCTGGAGATACCAATTCCCGTATCTTCCACTGAGATCTTCAACCAAGTATCCGTCTTGACATTCACATTGGCTTTTAGAAGGTCTCTTTTTGCTGCCTTTTCAATCTTCACGGAAACTTTCCCTTTTTCCGTAAACTTGAAGGCATTCGATAACAGGTTCTTTACAATCTGTTGTAGGCGCTGTTCGTCTGTGAAAAATACATCTGGTAGCTGATTGCCGCGAACAATCTCGTAATCTAGTTTTTTATGCTTGGCGATATGGGTGAATTGAAGTTCCAAGCGATTGATGAACTCTTCCACATTTACTTCTCCAAACATCACTTCCAGCTTTTTCACTTCCACTTTCGAAAGATCCAAAATATCATTGATTAAATTCAGCAGATCCTGACCGGATGAATTGATGACGCGAGAGAACTCCCTTTGTTCATCAGTTAATTGGTCTTCCGGATCTTCTGCAAGCATTTCCGATAGAAGCAGAATGCTGTTAAGTGGTGTTCTCAATTCATGGGACATGTTCGCCAGGAATTCCGATTTATATTTGGAGCTGAGTTGTAGCTGTTTCGCTTTTTCCTCAAGCTCCGTTTTCGCTTTTTGAAGATCCGTGGATTTCTGTTCCGCATCCCGTGAACGCTCTTCCAACTGCTCATTAATCATGCGCAGCTCTTCGGATTGAGTCTGAAGCTCTTCTGATTGCGCCTGTAATTCTTCAGATTGAGATTGCAACTCTTCGGTTTGCGCTTGGGATTCTAGTAATAATCGCTCCACTTCCATTCGTCCCAGAATGTTCGTAATCGCAATACCTAGTGTTTCCAGCACTTTATTTAAGAGCTGACGGTGTGTCTTTGTAAACTCGGTTAATGTTGCCATTTCAATGACGGCAATGACTTCATCCTTAATGATGACAGGAGCAATGATAATGCTCTTCGGCTTGATATGCCCAATTCCTGTCGTTACAACGGAATAATTATCCGGCACCTCTTCCAGAAGAATCACTTTTTTATCCCAAGCACATTGTCCAACCAAACCTTCACGAAGCTTATACGCCTCTCCTCCAACATCTTCCGCTCCATCGGCATAAGTGGCAACCTTGTTGAATGTCGCTTCTTTTCCACCTTCTCCATCCAACAGATAGAAAGCACCAAGTTTGGCATCCATTAAAGGAGTCAACGTGGCAATGAATTTTTCAGCTAAAGAGTCAGTGGATACATTGCGGTGATAGAGGTTGATGATGTCGGCAGAATTCGTTTGTACCCAGTTCTGTCTGCCAATCTCCTCTGTAAACTGCTTTTCTTTCACGTGATAGGATTCAATGGAAGAAGCCATCGTATTAAAGGCTTCGGAGATTTCCCCTATCTCATCTTTGATGTCTGTAGATAACCTTGGCAAAGTGGAAAGGTCATCATAGTTTATGTCCTTAATTCCATTCTTTACTTCATCTAAACGTCTGTTGGTACTCCGGATCACCCAGAGTGTGGTCATGACTATTACTATTAATGAGAGGAGTACAGCCGCAATCAAAATGACCATGAGAGTTTGATAGGTTTGGCTGGCTTCTTCCAACGTCCCATCCATCAAATTCTCCTGCAATGCTTTAAATTCTGAAATACTCTCTAAAAGTTCTGCCCTCGTATCTAATTGAGATGCATAGATTCCTTGCAATTCCTCATTGCTAACACCCTCATTGATCTGAGAAACAATTTCTTGCTCCATATTCCAGTAAGTGTTATATCCATCTTCGATTCTGCTAAGTAACACTTTTGTATCATTTCGATTTAAAACTGCTTCCAACTCGATAATGTTGTTTCTCGCAACTTCCCTATTTTCAGCTATATTAGACAGGTTAGTTTCGATATTTTCCGCATCGTCCCTATTGATGACAAACAACAGTTGCCTGTCCGTTTCGTAGAACAACTGCCTGATATCAGTCGCTTTATTAACCTTATAATACCTGTCCTCTACTATTTCCAGCATATTTGTCTTCATGGAATTGGTCATAAATAGAATTACTGATAACAGCAATACGAGAAAAAATACCGTGATTCCCAACCCGACAAATTGTTTCTTTTTAAAACTCACCGCAACTCCCACTTTCTTTGGTTTTTGATGCTGAAAACGTGCATAAGTATCTATGTTCATTATACCAGTAAGAGGAAACGATGGTCGAGTCTGGATGCTTGTTTTGTAAAAGTAATTTTTAAAAATAGAAAGACAAAAAAAAGCGGGCCTCCCTCCTTTCTAGAAGATGAGAACCCGGCATTTTCATTATATTTCTTTTGAAGAAATCGGAAGGAACAACTTTATTCCTCTTTTATTGAAAGGCAGTAATTTTATATCAGCTATCAAATGACTGATATAAGCAAGAAGGCATGTATAGAATACACCCTCGATAGATAAAGAATGTTCTAGCTTCAAAGCTATGTATCCAAAGAAAAGTACTCCTATGAGGGAGTGGGTATAACTCCTGTGGGAGACTAGGGATGCCACAATGATATAGACACCAAATAAGATCATCCACATTTCCTGCAGAGACACCCCTCCAAGAATAACCCCTGCTCCGGTGATGGTCAGCATATGCTTTTGTTTGATGAAGGAAGATAGAATAATCATGAGGCTTCCTATTCCCGCACCTCGTATTTTTTCCTCTATCGTCCCCTCATATAAACTGTAAAGGATCATCATTGTTCCTATGATTTGAGCAATCGTTCTAGTCACAGTGTGGGATAACGTTATGCGCCCGCGAAGTTTCCCATCAATATCAAGATCTGGCACAAGGCCTGACACGGTTCCTAGACTGACCAATATAAGGGTTGTAGTGGGCGTCGTGTGCAACGTATTTGCAACGGCAAAACCAGTTGCGGCCCCTATTGCTGCGTGTGCGGTTCCATTCATGTCGTAGTTCACCTCTAAAGTTTGGGTTGTTGGCGTGTTTTTGGCTTTCAGAAATCCTCTGCACACCAACCTCACATTCTAGCATTTTACAGGAAAACATTTGTTCTGTTTAGGGGCAAAAGTCCTGATTGAGCGGGATAGGCTGGGGGATGAGATTATTTTCCGCTCCGCTTAACTACCAAAAAAGGCTCTCCTATCACCCTAAAAGGGACAGAAAAGCCTCTAACTTACTCCACTTTCTTCAAAAAGTACTCCACAAGCTCCGGATGGTCCCGAAGCTCCTTCTGCCCCTTCTCACTAATCACATACGTCCCGCGTTTCACCCGCTCAAACCAGCGGTAATAGTTCTTCGTCAAAATGGAAGAGGTCTTCTCACCCGTTCCAAGCTCCCGCAAAGCCTTTGGCGACAAAGGACCGAATTTCTTCAGGTAACAAGCGATTTGAACGCAATTCTCTTTATAGGCCGTCCTGATCTTTACCCGGTTACTGCCGCCGAGATTGACATCGGAGGAACGACCATCCATCTCCTTCATCAACGCGTCACGCTTTCGCTTATTCTGGCGCATGCTCCGAGCGCGATCAAACGGAACTGGATCAAACATAACCTCCACACGCTTTCCTCGCCCACTGAATGACACAACAATCAAACCCAACTCAAGCCGTTTAATCAGATGGCACAGGTCTGTCCAACGCTTTGAGCGCCTGCTAAACGATGGCTTTGGAATTGCGATATACACGAGGTCCGTTAGCTTTTGCCTTTTTGTCGCCTGAATGAGCAGCTGCACATTCAACGTCAGCTTCAGCTCCACCACGACTACGGAGTCCCCTTTCACCATCGCGATATCGCAGTCGTTCACTTCTCCGTAAACCTCATAGCCCTCCTTAACAAAATGCTTTTGAATCGGCTTATAGAGGTCCACTTCATACATTTTCTTCTTTTCAGCCACCATGTTAATACACCAACCTCACCTAAATGGAAAGAATCTCCCGGATATCCTCATCCGTCAATGATGTCGACACTTTCTCATCAGGGTCTATTATTTCTTCTATCAAATGTCTCTTTTTATCTTGCAATTCGTTCATTTTTTCCTCAATCGTACCACGGGCCACAAGCTTAATCACCTGAACTGTCTGAGTTTGTCCCATCCGGTGTGCGCGGTCTGCCGCCTGGTCTTCCACTGCAGGGTTCCACCAAAGATCATAGAGAATGACGGTATCCGCTCCAGTCAGGTTAAGGCCCGTTCCCCCTGCTTTCAATGAAATCAAGAAGAAGTCCCGCTCTCCTGAGTTGAACCGCTCACAACGCTCCACCCTTTCTTCCGATGGAGTCTGACCATCCAGGTAAAAGAAGGGCAATCCCTGATAAGCAAGCTCCCTACCAATCAACTCCAGCATTTTTGTGAACTGGGAAAATATCAGTACCCTTCTGCCAGACCGCTGAGACTCTTCCATCAACTGCAGGAGCATCTCAAACTTCCCAGAGCTCCCTTTATAGCCATCCACAAAAAGGGTTGGATGGCAGCAGATCTGACGCAGCCTTGTCAATCCAGCCAGTATCCGTATTTTATTTTTCCTCAACGTGTCCTTATTCAAATGCTTCAATGTATCATGACGAAGCTTGGCAAGATAGGCCACATACAGCTTCTTCTGCTCAGGCAAGAGTTCCACAGACTCCATGCTTTCCTGTTTCTTTGGCAACTCCGCCAGCACATCCTCCTTGACCCTCCGGAGCAGAAATGGACGAATCCGCCTCGCAATCGTCTTCCGTGTAAGATTACTGTACTCCTTCAATCCCATAAACAATTCAGGAAAGACTACATGGAAAATGGACCAGAGTTCTTCCAAGGAGTTCTCAACAGGTGTACCCGTCAAGGCAAACTTATAGTCCGATTCCAATCTTTTTACGGCACGGGCCGTCTGTGTGATTGGATTTTTGAAGGCCTGTGCTTCGTCAAAAAATGTCGTATGGAATACTTTAGAAGCAAATGAATTAATATCACGGCGTAATAACGGGTACGAAGTGATGACCACATCCACTTCTTTTAACTGTGAGAGGGCATGTTCCCGTTCTTTTCTAGAGCCATCCACAATCATGGTTTTAATCTCTGGTGCGAATTTCATCAGTTCACTCAGCCAGTTATACGTCAAGGAGGAAGGACAGACAATAAGGACTGGACAGCTTTTTCGCCGGATATCTTCAAGCTCCGATAGAATAAAAGTGATGCTCTGCAAGGTTTTCCCAAGTCCCATATCATCTGCCAGAATCCCGCCGAATCCATAGTGGGCCAATGTTTTCATCCACCTGAAACCATGCTTTTGATAGTCGCGTAATATACCGTCCACTTGCGGTGGAACGGGAATATTTTCACTGCTCGGATTTCTGATTTCCTCCAGAAATTGACGGAAGGAATCCTCAAGCGAGAACACGGTTTCGCCTTGTACCGAATCCATCATCTTAAAGCCCTTAATAATTGGCACATCCAATCCCTGCTCCAAATCCTCTGCCTGAACAGGATTTGCCTCCAAGAAGCGCTGAATCTCCTCAAATTCCCTCGTTTCCAAGGAAAGAAGCGAACCGTTGCGCATTCGATAATACTTTCTTTTTTCCTCCAAGGCACCTAAAAGCTGCCTAATCTGTGATTCTGGGATGCCGTCCAGCTCAAATTTAAATTCCAGCCAGTTGGTCCGTTCCTTTTTCACCCTCACCCGTATCTGAGGCTTGGCATTCTCCCGAAATATTCGGTTCCGGACGGCAGTGGTTGCGTAAACTTGCACAAACCGTTGTAGCTTTGGCAGCGTATGATAGAGGAACTCATACTCCAACTCTTCATTATGGAGGAAATACCCCTCTTCCGTACTGCCGAATTCACTGTCCTCCATTAACTGAAGGATGATTTCTTCCTTTTCCCGGTCCCTGATAAACATCGGGTTCATCCGTTGTTCTTTCGGATCCAACGGGTTGATAATCACTTGTTCATAATGAAATTCAACACTCGCTAGCAGACGGTTTTTCACCCTGTCCAGATAGAGCTTGGAAACCAATGGCGTCTTGGCAAACCGCTTGGTAACAGATTCATCCAATTCTACTTTTCCGAGTTTTCTCAAACCCGGCACCACTTTATCAACAAACATCTGTACTTGATTGGCGGCAATCGGAATGTCGTTTGTTTTGGATGAATCCAACATCCTTTTCAATTCACCGAGACGTCTGCAGTCATCAGTGTCCAAGGATATCAATTTCCCCTCTATCATCACTGAGCTATAAGCGGTAAGGACCCACAAATGTTCCAAGCCGTCCACCTTCAATACAAAGCCCTTGTCCCCCTCTTCTGTAAAAGAAAAGCGGAGTGATAGTGGCTCTTTTGAAACCTTAAAACCTTCGTATGCATTTCCGCCATGAACGAATTTTACATCTGGTGCATGTTTTAAAAGCGATGCAAGTTTGCTAAATGAGGAAGGAGGTATGATTAGTTCGTGAGGCTGACCTGACACCTCTTCTGGATATACTTTTTCATCATAAAGAATGTCAATCAGACTTTGGATGACAACATCGGTCTCTCTTTTAAAACAATGAATAGTATGGTCGTACAAATTGCTTGGCTCTCCATATTTCACAGCCTTCAACAGCTCACGAATATCTCCTACCGCCGTTTGGTTCAGGACCAGTTCTATTGCCAGAACTGCATTACTGCCATCTACTATGACGGGCTTAATAATAAACGCCAAATCAAGGACTTTCCTTTTTTCAAAATGAAGCTGATGACCACTGGTTCGCTTCGTATCAGAGTGGAAAAGTCGGAACACTTCATCTGATAGTCCATGCCCCGCTCTCTCATATTGATTGCTGTCATGGATCGTTAATAGGACCGCTGCGATATGCTGGCATTCTTTTTTCACAGAAGCCAGTTTCGGACAGCTGCAGCTTGCATGAAAACCTCCAAGACCATCAGCCTTGATAACAACTTGGAAATCCTCGGTCGTGGATACAATGGCCTCACATTTTTCATCCGTATATTCCTCTATTTTTACTTTGTCCGCACGAAGAAAAGCCTCCCCTCTTTTATAGGAGACGGAACCACATAGCTCTTGGATGATTTTCGGATTAACTTTTATGTTCATGGTTGCTACTCCTTTCAGAGGGATGGATTTCTTACTCATAATTATGATTGTATCACACAACTAAAAAGCACAGCTTCATAGACTGGCAAGCTGCGCTTTCTTTTCTATTGTACTCCCCCCAGAGTCTTTAACTTCAAATTATCGAGGGCTTCGTTCACCTTATCAAGGTCATGTATCTTCTTCTCCAAAAAGAACTGAATCACAAGGTCGTACGTATCGCTTCCAGATAAGGAATACCCTGCGGATCCCAGCAGTTCCTCTGTTTCCTCTTTATCAAGTTCCAAAGCGAAGGCCAGCGAAACCATCGTTGTCTTTTTGGGGCGGTAATCAGCATTGGAACGGATCTTGGAAAAATGCTTCCGGTCCATGCCCGCCTTTTTATAAATAGTGGAATCCTTTACACCTCTGCGGTCAATATAGGCAAACAACACCTGTTGCAAAGCAGGCTTTCTGTTGGCTTCAATGAATTCTTCCAACTCAAAGACTTCCCTTTTTTCCTCGAGAATAGGAGATTCGTTGTAACAGATGAAGTCCCTGCTCTCCAACATTTCTTGATTCTGATGCTGCCAAATATAATCCTGCAGCTCCAACCATAGTTCTCTATCGAGCATTTCTCCACCTCCAAATGTCGCATTCGGAGCGACCATTTTATGGATATTATTAGTTACTATTATAGCATGAAGGAGGATGATAAATATGAATAAAAACTTAACGGAGATTATTTTCCTATTGGACAGAAGCGGATCGATGTCAGGACTTGAAAGAGACACAATCGGAGGCTTCAACTCATTCCTGGAGCGGCAATGTCAGCATAAAGGAGAAACACTCGTTACCACTGTGCTGTTCGATGATGCAGTGGAAATCCTTTGGAACGGTGTGAATGCGAAAAGTGTCAAGTTAACGAGAAAGGATTATTATGTCAGGGGCTCCACCTCCCTGTTGGATGCAATTGGAAAAACCATTCTTGATGTAGGGAACCGATTGGCGAGGACACCTGAAGCTACAAGACCAGGGAGTGTCATTTTTGTCATCACGACTGACGGCATGGAAAACTCAAGCATGGAATTCACCTATTCGAAAGTAAAAGAACTGATCCACCATCAACAGGAGAAATACAGCTGGCAGTTCCTCTTCATGGGTGCGAATATTGATGTGGCTAAGGAAGCGGAAAGCTTGGGGATACAGGAGGACCAGGCCTTTCATTTTGAGGCAACGGATACAGGGGTCGAGATAATGTATGATTCTGTTTGTGAAATGGTATCAGAGAAGAGAATGCAGGTTCAAAATTTGGATATTGAAAACTCATAGTAAATCAAAACACGCAAAAGAGAACCCGTCCGTGCAAATCCAAAAAACGGGTTCTCTTATTTTTCCTACTACTTGGTAATTGCAGCAAATAGCCTTTCTGTCCCCACCCACAACTCCGACTCCTCCACTTGTCTTGCCATTTGCAAAAGCAATTCTTCATTTCCCCGGGCAGCCATGAACTGGACACCTACAGGTAAGCCATCTTGTGTGGCATGCACAGGCAATGACATCGCGGGTTGACCTGTTAGGTTAGCAAGCTGTGTAAACGGCACTCTTTTCAGGCTTTCTTGCACCAACTGTTCCACAATTCCCATTTTCTTAAGAAGTGTTGCGGATCCCAATTTACCTGTTACCTGGAGAGCAATACTTTCTAGAGGCTTCAGCTTGTGGTCCCCAATTCTTGCTGGAGGAAAGGCGGTCGTAGGCGTGATATAGAAATCATAGGTTTCATGGAAATCCTCCATCTCATATGCCGCTATATCCCATTCCCTCAGACTGAGAACAAACTCTTGCGCTGACATGGATTTTCCAATTAAGGAAAGCAGCCAGGTTGCCGGTTCCACATCATTTAGTGTAGCTTTTCTGGCAAGTATCTCCTCCAGCATGGTAACCATTGCACTGACTTCTCCAAAATAGAGGGATAGATAGCTATTGGCTATTTTCTTCCCATCCACCGGTGCAACCACTTCTTCTACGATATGACCAGAAGACTCAAGGAATTTTACCGTTTTCATGACAGCCTCCACGCAATCGGGGTGGACTTCTGTGCTAATCGGTGATTGGACGGAAAAGGCAATACGCAGCTTCCTTTCTAATGGTTGTTGGAGCTTCTCCAAATAACTTCCTTCGTAGATTGGAGTGGAGAATGCCGCTCCTTTTTCCATCCCTTTCAGCTCATCAAGGACGGCTGCACTATCTCGTACCGTCCTAGTCAATACATGCTCCACCGCTGCCCCCTGCCAAAAGCGGCCAAATTGGGGGCCGACAGGGGTTCTTCCTCTTGTAGGCTTCAAGCCGAACAAGCCACAATAGGCTGCTGGAATCCGGATGGAACCCCCGCCGTCATTGGCTCCTGCTATTGGGACCATTCCGGAAGCCACGGCTGCTGCAGATCCGCCACTTGAACCTCCCGGTGTGTGTGACAGCTTCCATGGATTTCTTGCAGGACCGTAAACAACAGGTTCCGTTATCGCCATTAAACCGAACTCTGGCACATTGGTTTGACCTAAAAACAGGAAACCGCTTTTCCTTAGTCGTTTCACATATTCAGAATCTATCTTTGCTCTATAGTTGACTAAAGCTCTAGAACCTAGGGTTTTCGGTTCCCCTTTGACTTCCTGGCCGATATCCTTCAGTAGGGTTGGAACTCCTGCAAACTGTCCGGTGGAATCACTATCGGCGGCTACTCTTGCCTGCTCATACATCGTATGGATGACTGCATTTAACTCAGGATTTTGTGTTTCAATTTCGCTAACGGCGATTTCCAACAACTCTGTGGGCTTGACCTGCTTCTTTTTCACCAATTCGGCCAGCCCAAGTCCGTCATAGTTTTTGTATTCATGCTTCTTCAACGTTTATCACCTCTCTATACTGTATTCTGCAATGAAGATGAATAAACCTCTGCTTTCTAGTCAACCTCTAATCTTGGCTTAGTAGGATTATTTCACTCCTTACACCAAAGCCCATCTCCCAACATAGGCTAATGTACATAGATTCATATTTTATTTCTTGGGCTTGTTCGCCTTGGAGGGGAGTTCGGTTTAGATGGAATTGACTGCGGCGCATTGGATGTATTTGGTGGGTACGTTGGTTATTATTTTTACGATGTTGTTCAGGCAGAATGTGGTGGTTCCTGCCATCTTGGTGACATTTTTGGTGGGGTGGATATTCAGCGGATCGTTCACCTTTGGGCTACAAACCATATTCAATGCCAGTTTGGTAGCAGCGGGAGAGCTATTTAACATCTTCCTGATCATCGCCATCATCAAGTGGCTCTGTGATACCTGTCAAGAAAGATGTTAATGCCGCAGAACCCATGATACCAGCAACATACTTCTTGTTTTCAGGACGTGCACAATGATAGATTGCTAGCGCAGCTGCCGGAAGACCGAACATCATGAATGGGAATTTACCAGTCATGAACGTACCTGCCGTAAGTTCGGCACCGTCTTTCACCTGCTCCATGAAAATACGTTGGTCCCCACGAACCAATTCTCCTGCTGCGTTGGTATAAGAACCAAATTCAAACCAGAATGGAGAATAGAAAATATGATGCAAACCAAATGGGATCAGTCCACGTTCAATGACACCGAAAATAAATGCTGCCAATGTACGGTTTGATTCTGTCATAAAGTAAGAGAATGTATTTAATCCCTCTTGCGCGAATGGCCAGATAAAGTTCATAACCACCCCAAGCACAAGTGCGGATGCCGCTGTCGCAATCGGAACGAAACGCTTGCCTGCAAAGAATCCTAAGTAAGATGGCAATTCAATATTGTAAAATTTATTGTACATATAGGCACCGAGCACCCCGGCTATGATACCGCCGAATACCCCGGTTTGAAGGGTTGGAATTCCTAAAACATTTGCAAGTGCAGGGTCACTTCCGACCTGTTCAGCAGTAACTCCACTGATAACACTCATCGTAACGTTCATAATTAGGTAACCAATCATTGCTGCAAGACCGGCAACCCCGTCTCCTCCAGCAAGTCCAATGGCTACCCCGATGGCAAAGAGTAGTGGCAGGTTGGAGAATACGATGCTTCCCGCCTGTTCCATGATTTGTGCCAGTAGCACGATTGAGTCTGCCTCTAGAAAGCCGAGGCGGCTAGTTAAGTTCGGGTTTTGCATGGCATTACCGAATGCAAGAAGGATTCCTGCTGCTGGTAGCAATGCGACAGGAAGCATGAGGGCTTTCCCGATACGTTGCAGTAAACCGAATGATTTCTTGAACATTTGTTGTTCCTCCTAGGTATTTTTATATGCGTGGCAGAACCCTCAGAAAAACAAAAAGGCATGAGTCAAAAGAAAAGGTACACGAAGGAAAGGTAGATATACTTCTACCGTGTTTCTTCGTTTACGCTTTCTTCCGCTCATGCCTGCATGACCAGTAACACGTGAAAAAAGTGTTTCGGATATTTATTGTTTTGCAAGCCTTTGCAAATGTAGAGTCAGGTAGACTGCCTCAGCATCTGGGACTGGCTTGTGTAAGTTCTGCTGCATAATTTTAATCAATTTCCATGCTAGATTGTAGCACACAGGATATTCAGCTTGCAACACTTTTGCGAGCGCTTCCTGATTTTCTGGACGATTTTCGTCTTTTTGCACCCTTTCAATCGACGCATGAAAATGACGGATTAGTCTCAAGTAGTTCACATCTGTCCGATCAACAGAGATTTTCAGTGATTCTTCAATGACACCCACCATTCTGCTGATTAGCTGGGTATGCTTGTTGATCTCCGACAATTCCCGGTTGGTTAACGCGCTATGGATGTGTAAGGTAATGAATCCGACTTCTCCAACTGGAACGGAGATCCCAAGCTTTTCATTCAACCACTCCACAATTTCAAGTGCCACCGTATATTCTTTGGGGTAGGCGAGTTCCGTCTCCGTCAGGAAGGGGTTTTTTATATCCAGTCCCTGTTGAATTCTTTTTACGGCAAAATAAAGATGATCTGTCAATCCGACATGGATATGTTCATTCAACCGAACTTCGAAACGCTTCTCAATTCGCTCTATACATTCATTCATCAAACCGATGAATGATTCATCAACATAATTCAATAATTGTTTATATTGTTGCTGCTCTTCCTGGTCGCGAAGCACAAAAAACTTCTCCGCGCTCTCAACAGAAATATCTTCCCCGGTACGTTTCCCAAAGCCGATTCCTTTCCCTGTCAAGATCACTTCATTGTACTCCGGGTGCGCAGCAATCAACACATTGTTATTCAAGACTTTCTTTACACGCATGGCCATTCCTCCGGTGTATCTAAAACTGCAATATATACTAAAGTACGCTACGAAGAAGACAGAGTCAAGCGAGCAAATTTTCCAAATGGTCCCACACTGATCCAACATTCCATTTCAAACGTTACTTAGTAAGAAAGCCTTATTTCTTCTTTTAACAAGAACAATAAAGATATAATAAAGATAATCACATAAAAAAGGAGAAAACCTATGCAGAATAAGGACTATCTTCTGTATGAGCGGATTAGAAAAAAAGATAAAACCGCTCTTGAAGAACTGTACGACAGGTACGAAAAGATCTTGTATTCCTTTTTATTGAAAATCACCAATGACCATGACATAGCCGAAGAGGCGATGCAGGATGTATTTATCAAGATTTGGCAGGGAACAGGAATCTATGATGAGTCAAAGGGCAAGTTCCGATCATGGCTGTTCACCATTGCCCGAAATAAAGCCTTGGATATTATTCGCAAGCAACAACGAACACAAAGTGCCCCAATAGAGGATGTTGAACCATTCCTTCAATCTTCTAATTCCACCGAAAAAGAGACAGAGTGGAAAGAAGAGCAGAAAGTCATTAGAGAAGCGGTCTCCACATTATCCGATGACCAAAGGAAGATGGTCCATTATATGTATTTTAAAGGTTATACTCAACAGAAAATAGCCGAGTTAACCGGCATACCGCTTGGGACCGTAAAGGGAAGGATACGGCTGGCACTAAAAAAACTGAAACCGTTGCTTGCAGATAGGAGGGGGAGTATATGAGTCAGAAATGTGAGTTAGTGTTGGACTATTTCAATGGTCACCTAACACAAACAGAGAGAGAAGCATTCGAACAGCACTTAGCCACCTGTCCCGAATGTCAGGAAGAATTAGCGGAACTTCAAGATCTGTTAGGAGATGTTGCCCTTGTGTCAGAACAGGCCTCACCCCCACCGGAAATGAAGAAGCGAATTTTGGATAATGTGTTTGCTGAAGACGATAACATTGTCACACCCATCACTACCATAAAAGAAAGCGAAACACCAATCACCAATAACGGACGAAAAACAAAACCGTGGCTGACCACGTTACTTGCTGCATCTCTGTTGCTTTCTTTGATTGGAAACGGCTATTTTATGATGCAAAACGAAGAAGGCACAGAAACGGTAACAGAAGAATTAAATCAACCAGAGAGTGTTGTCACCCTGCAACCTTCGGATACTGCCGGTAGCGGATTTGCAGCACTTTTCCAACAGGAGCAGGCACTATCCGTTATGATTCAGACGCAGGACTTGCCTGAACTTAGCGGAAATGAAGTGTATCAGGTATGGTTGCTCAAGGATGGAGCACCTATACCGGCTGGTGCTTTCACTATTGATGATCAAGGTAAAGGCTATGTGTTCCATAACGTTGAACAGACGGCTGCGGAAGATTGGGATACTATCGCGATCACGTTGGAGCCTCAAAGCGGGAATGAATTGCCTGAAGGGAAGATTCATTTATCGGCGGGGTTGTGATTTATGAAGACTTCTGTCACCAGATAATCTTAGCAATAACGTCTTCATGACCTTGATTAAGACCTCTATTACCTAAAAATCTTTGAACTCAGGTCCTCATAAGCCCTATGAAGACTTCCGTTACGCAAAAACTTAGGTGCGCAGGTCTTCATAACCTCTATGAAGACTTCTGTCACCGGAAAATTTTGAAACTCAGGTCTTCAATGTTCAAAATCAAAAGAAAAAGCTCGGAGCACATCTCATAAGTGCACCGAGCTTTTTCCCTTGTCTATTCGTCGCTTTCCTCACCTTGTCTTGTGTTCTGGAAAGGTAACGTTTCCCAAAAACTTGTATCTACAGTGTTAATAGATCCATCAGCAATAGCTCTTACCGTAGAATCAAGTGTGTTAACAGTTTGCTTAATTAAATATCCGTTACTCTTCTGCCCAAGAACTGCAGTTGGATTTGTATGGTCGGACATTCCTCGCATTTCAAACAATAATGTTGCGATATCATATCTCGAAGCAATTCCATTTCGACCAATGTTGTCCGTATCCCCACCAAAGTACTTACCTAGGTGTCCCCAACCTTTTGACTCAATCTCATGGAACACCACTGCTCCCAACTGCTTGGACTGTTCTACTACTGCCGGATCAACATTAGGACTTGTTGGATGTAAAATTGACCCGGAAACAAGCTTCCCATCACGTTCACTCTGTGTTCCTTGATGATGTAAGTCGATCAAGTAATCAATATCGTACTTCTCCAACACATTTGTATGAAGTGCAGCTGCTTCAGGTTGCATCGCTTCTACCGCTTTATCATGCTCACGGTTAAGATCAAAGTTATTAGCATTTGCTCGCGTTAAATGACGGTCCCCGTCAGCAATGTAATTATCTGTTGAAAAGTTTACGTCCCCCATCGCTCCGTCTGCATTTAACATCGGAATAACAAGGATATTTACATGGTCCAATACCGATTTATTTTTCCCAGTTCCGAGGTGTTTGATAAATTCCATAGCTCCTTCTGTAGTCAGTTGCTCATTACCATGTTGTTGAGTCAAAAACAGAATGGTGGGATTGTCCTCGTTTTTAACGAATTTGGCCATGTAAATATCTCGGCCTTTCACCGTTTCTCCTATAACTTCAAGCTCCATCGCCTGTTGTCTTGCTTCTTGTTTTTGTAAGTATTCCACTAACTCATCATATGTAGTAAGGATGGAAGTCTGAATAGACTCATTCCCATTGTAATTAGGACCGTTTCCGACCGCACTTGTTGGAAGAGTTCCTGTTGTTAATGTACCAATTGTCATAACTCCTGTTAAAGATAACGCTAATACCGTTTTACTGATCTTTTTCATAATTTCCTCCTTAATTAATATATTTCGCAACCCTACATATTCAGAATAAATTTTATTGAATAATCTGTAAATAAGGACAAACTCCTTTCTTTCTAAAAGAAAAGACAATAAATTAATGGAAGGAAATGGGCTAAAAGCCTTATATAAAATGTTCATTGAATATCTTTTTATTGGGAAATCTAACAATCGAGGTGGTAAATATGCGAAGACAAACATTTAATGCGGGGATCATTCTTTGGATGCTTTTCACCAATGTAAATAATACGTTAGCTTCTGAACGAATAGTCCTATCAAGCATTCCTTCCGATATCTGGTACCAAACTGTTTACTTGATTGCAGACAAGAAAAGCTGGATGGAATACGAGAACTTCACTGTGCAAATAGGTGACATGGGACAGTACGTATATAACTTCCCTGACTGGTACCATGGAAAATACGATCCTTACATGGTCAAAGCAGATATAAATGACGATTCGCTGGATGACATCATTGTTGTATTAAATAACGACAATGCAGCAATCGACCAGCCACTTAAAGACATACATATCCTTAATCAAATTCCAGATCCAAATCGCAGATATGAAGAGGCTCCAATAAAATCTATTAGTATTGTCTTAAAAAACAAGGTGTCTATCAAACAATTCAACAACCTGGTTAGTGTCCAAATTGACAGAAAGAATCATACCATCGACCTCTCGAAGTATAGTTATGTCAATCCAAGAACCCCCTACATCAGTATAGAGCTTGTTGATTATTCTATTGAAGATGGCAAGCTATATGCCACTGTCCCTGTCTTAATTTTGCGAGATGATAGTGTTAAAGGTGGAGGAATTGGTCATATAAAAATTCGATATGCATGGAATGGAAAAGAATACATCGCAAATCAATTGGATTTCTTGAAATTCACTTCAGAGAACCAATGAGTTAAGGTTCTTCCCCTATCAACAACTCATAAAGAATTGCTGAATCTTGCTCTCTCAGTTTCATATACACTGCTTCCCCTTCACGGATAAGCTCAAGCCCGTCACCAAGAGGTGTAATCCACATGGCATAACTGGAATCGTTCAGCACAAAGCGGTAATCTGGCGGTGTTGCCATTTGGACCTTATTATTCTCCATCCACTCTTTATTTTTGAAAAAAGCTTCCAATTTCTCAATGTCTTCTTTTGAATCCAACACATTAATTGTTATGTATCCAGAATCTGTTCGTTTCTCTACATTAATCGGCTTAGTTGAAACTGCCACTTCCCTCTTGGAGACCCAAGCTTGATAAGAACCATGCACCTCTTCAATTGTCTTACCATCCAGAGAATACACCCCGCCACCTAGTGGTTCACTTGCATGAGGAAATGACCAACCACCAACTACCTCATTCTCTATCAAATATACAGTAGCTTTTGGTTTTGCCTTTGTTATACATATCGTCCAATGGGTGGTTGGTAACCATAAAGCTGACCGTCACTATATCCTTATTCAGAAATTGTGTTACCTCTCCGTCTTGGACACCCAAAATTTGTTCTGTCGGCAATTCCTTAAGCTGGTATGTAAGGAACTTGATTTCCCCCTCCCCCTTATTGGAAACAATGGAGTATCCCATATCTTCAAGATGTTTCTTTGCGATTTCACTTTCACTACTCATCTGCTGACTACAACCACATACAACAACAATGAATACTATAAGAACTAACATATAAGCCTTCAATCCAACACCCCCACTAATAAGACGTTTGATAAAATAATAGGTTTCATGTTCCCTCTATAAAAATTGTCAGTCCTCTTTTATCCCTTTTTAGTTTTATCTGCTTTCAAAACAGTCCATTCCCCTATCGGTAAATCAGGAAGTGCATCTTGGGACAAGGGTTCCCATGTGTGCTTCTTTTCAGAAATGGGTAAATGATTTTCATAACTTGTTTTTGAAGGAGTGAAATAAATGAATAGGGACAAAGAGAAGGTTGCCATTATTACTGGTGGGTCATCCGGAATTGGCAGGGCAAGTGCAATCAGACTTGCCAAAAGTGGTGTAAAGGTAGCGATACTTGATCTAAAGGAAGAGGATGCCGAACAGCTCAGACAGGAAATAGCACAAGCCGGTGGAGAAGCGATGGCACTCCAGACTGATGTTTCCGATACTAAAGACTTGGAGGCAAGCTTCAAGCAGGTGCTCGATCGTTGGGGACAGCTGGATATCGTCTTTGCAAATGCAGGTATTAATGGAAAAGTGGCACCAATAGAAGATCTGGATGCAGAAGATTGGGATCAGACTCTGAACACAAATCTGAAAAGTACATTCTTGACCGTAAAGCTTGCGATTCCCCATATGAAAGCCCGCGGTGGCAGCATCATCATCACCAGCTCCATCAATGGTACAAGAACTTTCCATGGTTTCGGAATGTCCGCTTACAGTTCCTCCAAAGCAGGACAAGTTGCTTTTGGAAAGATGGCAGCGCTTGAATTGGCAAAATATCATATTCGGGTCAATACTATCTGTCCAGGTGCGATAGAAACGAATATCGGAAAAAACACTTTCCTAGAGGAAGAGGAACTCGACAAAATCAAGATTCGCATTGAATACCCCGATGGCTCCCACCCCTTGGAGCATCAACCTGGCAAGCCGGAACAGGTTGCTGACCTCGTTTCTTTTCTGGCATCAGATTCTTCCAGTCATATTACCGGCAGCCAAATCTTTATTGATGGGGCAGAATCCCTCCTATAGAGCTTTTGCAAGTAAAAAAAAGGTGAGCTTCAAGCTTACCTTTTTTACTTGTAACCTATTGATTAACACTGCCAGGTGGTATATCTTTCTCTACCTGCCCTATCGCTTCCATTCCAATTTGCTCTTGAACATCAAATTGCACCTTTTTATCAGCCAATTGTTCAGTACTAAATTTTAAATCAGGCTGGATATTGTTATTTTTAGCAGATTGCTCATTCCAATCTTTCAACACCTTCACCTCCACTGAATCATATTCCTAAGTATGTCTTAGAGTATCTTATTTTATAAGCCTTTTTGGGCAGCATTGTCCAAACCACGGTCCATCCAATGACCTATTTCATTCTTACTTTGCCTGATGCTAAAATAGCTATTGGCAATCTTAATTTTGAGACAAGGGGCTTTATATGTTTATTAAGAATAAGAGTACTGCTTTGATGATTTTTTTGTTTTTTAGTTTTTCCACTATTACCATCACCGGTAATTATTTGCCTGTGTACTTTCGCGATATAGGATTACCCACTTCACAGATTGGGCTTTTACTTGCGGTTGGGCCTCTTGCGGCGATTCTGACTCAGCCTCTATGGGGGTTTATGAGTGATAGATGGAAATCAACAAAGAAGACTTTAATTGTATGTATTGCAGGAGCTATCTCTGTAAGTATTGCATTATTTCAGGTTCAATCCTTTATCGCATTTGTCGTGGTGATGTTTTTGTTCTTCTGCTTTCTTTCACCAATCAATCCATTGGCAGAAAGTCTGGCGCTGAAAACCGCTACAGAGGAAGGTAGATCATTCGGCTCGATCAGAATGTGGGGTGCCTTTGGATTTGGACTAACCGCTTTGATAAGCGGATATATATTTGCTGTTATCGGGATTCAAAATATTTTATATCCCTTTTTATTTTTCGGTTTTTTCACCTTTCTTCTCAGTCTGAAGATTTCAGATATAAAGACCACCTCCAAAAAGCAGGTCACCCTTATGGATGCAGTGAAGCTTGGGGCGGATCCTAAATTATTTGGATTTCTCCTGCTGGCTATGTTCATCTCGATTACCCATCGGACAAATGACAATTATTTAGGTATTCATATTGTTCAACTTGGTGGAAAAGAATCGCTGATCGGCCTGGCAACTTTTATCGGGATCATGGTGGAAGTGATCATCCTGGCCACAAGCTGGCTCTGGTTCAGAAAGTTCCATGAATTTTTCTTCATTGGATTATCCGGACTCATCTATGCGTTGCGCTGGTTTCTCATGTCCGTTATCACGACTCCTGAGATGATACTGTTTTTGCAGCTATTCCACGGCGTCGCATTTTGCTTGTTTTACCTGGCAGCCTTTCAATATGTTACAAAAATACTTCCTAAAGAGCTTCAAGCAACTGGTCATGTCTTTTTTATAACCATCGTCTTTGGTCTAAGTGGCATGATCGGCTCCCTGGCAGGGGGAAGCATCATCGAGTACTTTGATAGCTTTGTACTTTATCGTGTACTCGGATATTCCGCGCTGGTTGGTTCAGCCTCCATTTATCTGTATTATCTCTTCTTGGCTAATCAGGAAGATAAACTGGTCAGTAAACCAAGCAGTATTGGAGGTTAATCATTTCGCGGAAAATTTAAAACATACTCGCTACGTCACAGTGTTTTCAAATAAACTTAAAAAAACGTTGACATCCTTTCACGTCCGTTATAAACTTATCATCATTCAAATCAAAACTTATTTTCTTATCCAGAGAGGTGGAGGGAACGGCCCTTTGAAACCTCGGCAACAGGCTTACTTGTGAAGCACTGTGCCAATTCCTTCAAGCAACTAAGCTTGAAAAGATAAGAAGAGCATAAGCATGCACGGGCGCTAACCTCTTCTTACTTGTTAAGAAGAGGTTTTTTGTCATCTAAACCCGAGTTTTCCAATTGAATAATTTTGTTTTCTTATCCAGAGAGGTGGAGGGACTGGCCCTATGAAACCTCGGCAACAGGCTTACTTGTGAAGCACTGTGCCAATTCCATCAAGCAATTACGCTTGAAAGATAAGAGAGAGCATGTACATACCGATGCCCTTTTCTTGTCTTTCCAAGAAAAGGGCATTTTTATTTTCCAAAAGGGAGGAAACATCATGATCACATTCAAGAACGTCAAAAAGGTCTACAAAAGCGGTGAGCAAGAAGTACATGCACTAGATGGCATCGACCTGAACATTGAAGAAGGCGAGATTTACGGAGTAATCGGATTCAGCGGTGCCGGAAAGAGCTCCCTCCTCCGTTGTGTGAACCTGCTGGAAAGGCCGTCATCCGGCAAAGTGCTAGTAGGTGGTATCGATCTCTCAAATCTCACACCAAAAAAATTGAGAGATGCGAAAAGAAAGATCGGCATGGTCTTTCAACATTTCAACTTACTTAACTCAAAAACAGTATACGAAAATGTGGCAATGCCTCTATTGATCAGTAATGTCAAAAAGGCAGATATTCAAAAAAGAGTGGAAGAGTTATTAGATTTTGTAGGGCTTGGAGATAAAAAGGATAATTATCCCGATCAACTGTCCGGTGGGCAGAAGCAGCGCGTCGGGATTGCCAGGGCCTTGGCCACGCGACCATCTGTCCTGCTCTGTGATGAAGCGACATCAGCCCTTGATCCACAAACGACAAGCTCCATCCTTCAACTTTTGAAACAAATCAACTTGGAATACAAGATCACCATCCTCATGATTACTCATGAAATGTCTGTCATCCGGGACATTTGCGATAAAGTGGCCGTCATTGAAAAAGGCAAGATTATTGAACACGGTTCGGTATTTGACCTATTTTCTAACCCTAGGACTACAACTGCACGAAACTTTGTCAGCTCTGTCTTGAATGATAAGTTGCCTGCATCAATTAGGGAACTAGTTAGTAAAAAGGATGATCACCAGGGTATTTACCGAATCAACTTTGTCGGTGAGTCAGCAGGCCAACCTTTCCTTTCGCAGGTGGCGAAGAAATTCCATGTCGATGTGAATGTCCTTTTCGGAAACATCACCGAACTGCAAGGTGTCCCGTTTGGAAACCTGGTTGTGGAGTTAAAAGGAGAACCTTCCGAGATCAAACGCGCTTTATTTTTCATCCAACAAGAAAAAGTTTTAGTGAAAGAGGTGAATGCACATGCGAGTTAGTTCTGATCAAATCATTGATGCCTTATTAGAAACATTATCCATGGTCAGCTTTTCCCTCCTCTTCTCCGTGCTAATTGGCTTACCACTTGGTGTGCTATTGGTTGTAACGAGAAAGGGACATATTCTTGAAAACACGGTATTATTCAACTTTTTAAATCCGGTCATCAACGTTCTGCGTTCGATACCCTTCATCATTTTACTAGTTGCCATCATACCGCTTACAAGATTGATAGTGGGAACGTCCATTGGGACAGCTGCCGCAACCGTTCCGCTCATCTTTTATGCGGCACCGTATTTTGCAAGATTAGTAGAAAATTCATTGTTGGAAGTGGAACCGGGTGTACTGGAAGCCGCAGAGGCGATGGGAGCTACTCCAAGCCAGATTATTTTCCGTTTCCTTTTACCGGAAGCGTTGAGTTCACTTGTACTTGCGATCACCATTGCGACCATTGGTTTGATCGGAGCTTCTGCGATGGCCGGAGCGGTTGGAGGCGGAGGCCTTGGTGACCTCGCGATTACATATGGCTACCAGCAGTTTGACGAAGTCACCATGTTCATCACCGTTGCCATCCTGGTGGTGATGGTCCAGGCGATCCAAAGCTCCGGAAATATTTTATCCAAAAAAATTAGAAGACGATAGGGAGAGACAAACATCATGAAAAAATTACTTAGCTTAGCTATTTTAACGGTACTATTACTTACTGCAGTAGGATGTTCAAAAGACAATGAGACCATAAAAATTGGGGTAAGCGGCACAGACAATCGAATTTGGGACTTTGTAGCAAAGAAAGCGGAAAAAGAAGGATTGGATATCGAGATTGTCAGTTTCTCCGATTATGTACAGCCGAACCTTGCCTTGGCACAAAAGGAACTTGATGCAAACGCGTTCCAGACCATTTCCTATTTTGAAGCATTTATCAAAGAGCATAATCTAGATCTAACACCTCTTGCCACAACAGTTATCGCACCAATGGGTCTGTACTCAGAGAAATATGAAAATGTAGAGGATATCCCTGAAGGCGGTAAAATTGCTGTACCGAACGAAGCGACGAACATGGGCAGAGCTTTTCTACTTCTTCAAGATGCCGGGCTTATCACATTGGCGGACGATTTTGACGGGAACGGTTCATTAGACAAAATTGTAGAAAATCCTAAAAACCTTGAGATTGTTCCAGTGGTTGCTGGACAGACGCCACGTGTTTTACCGGACGTTGCTGCATCCATCATCAATAACGGAATTGCAGTAGATGCAGGTTTCAATCCTACTGAAGACTCCATTTTCCATGAAGATGATACTGCAACACCATACATCAACATCATTGCTGTCCGTACCGAAGATAAGAACCGGGAAGACCTTCAGAAACTTGCAGACTTATACCAAGAGGACGATGTGAAAGAATTCATTGAAAAAGAATACAAAGGCAGCACAATCCCGACGTTTGTTCCACTAAGTGAAATTGGCGTGGATACCGAAGCAGAATAAAAAGGAGTGGTGAGAATGACAGTAACGATTAACAAAGTAGACGAAAGAGCATTGATTATTAAAGAGGATATCAAACAAAAGCAGGCACTCTATCTTTCTACTAGTCATCAGATTCACGAGAGACCGGAGATTGGAAACGAAGAATACTTTGCTTCCTCCCTTCTCACTTCTATTTTAAAAGACGAAGGGTTTACGGTAGAAACGAATGTCGCCGGGCATGAAACTGGATTTATCGCTACGAAAAAGTCTGAGAAGCCAGGTCCCTCCATCGGTTATCTGGCAGAATATGATGCTCTACCTGGTATCGGTCATGCATGCGGACACAATATCATTGGGACTACAAGTGTGGCAGCTGCAGTGGCGTTGAGTAAGGTCTTGGACGAAACAGGTGGAGAAATCACTGTCTTCGGTACACCTGCTGAGGAGGGCGGACCGAATGGAAGTGCAAAGGGCAGTTTCGTCAAACATGGGCTCGTACAACATCTCGATGCAGCCCTGATGGTTCATCCCGGTAATGCAACAAGACTCACGGGACCGACACTTGCAGTCGATCCACTAGATTTTGAATTTATCGGAAAACCAGCACATGCTGCAGCATCTCCACATGAAGGTATCAATGCACTTGATTCTGTTATTCAATTATTCAATGGTATCAATGCACTCCGCCAGCACGTGACAGATGATGTTCGCATCCACGGCATCATCACGCATGGCGGCGATGCACCTAACATCGTACCGGAATATGCAAAAGCACGCTTTTATATACGCGCAGCAACTAGGGAAGGGTTGAATGAAGTAACCCGTAAAGTGAAAGCCATCGCAGAAGGGGCTGCTTTGACAACCGGGGCAAAACTCAATGTCATTGCATTCCAGAATGAAGTCGACAATATTGTGTTGAATGAGAGTTTGGATGCCGTTTATAAAGAAATTGTGGAATCACTCGGAGAAACGGTTGTGCTGGAAGGGAAAGCCGGAATCGGTTCTACTGATGTTGGAAACGTGAGCCAGGTGGTTCCTACCATCCATCCTTATATTAAAATAGGTCCGGAAACGTTGGTCGGCCATACGGAGGAGTTCAAGGCGGCAGCCCGATCCCCACAAGGTGACCACGCACTGTTGGTCGGTGCAGAAGCATTGGCATTGACCGGGTTGAGACTTTTGACAGATCCAGAGGTATTGGTGAAAGTAAGAAAGGACTTTGAGTTGGCGAAGAAAAATTCTTAATAATAATAGAAAAGAAATGTTCAGTAAGCTACTTAACTGTTCATTTCTTTTTTTATGATCCCTACTTTATCCAATTCAATCTATCAAATACATATCCATAGCTAATACCTGTTACTTTGTCATCGTAATGTAAGAATGACAAAGTCAAATTGTTCCGGTGATCCACATATCCAATGATGTATATACTCTGCTCGCTATCCTTGTAAGAGTAAAAATTGTTTCCATAAGCAGAAATAACGTCTTTTATGGGATCACCCAATTTAATCCCCTTCTCACTGGAAGAGATATAGTTTTTTTCTAGTATTGAAATTGATAAAATTTCATTCGTTTCTCTATCCACACTCAACATTAGCTTGTCAATCCAATATTGGTCGTACTGCCTGCCTTCAGCAGAATAATAGTCATTGGCTTGATCTGGCTCAGCATGGCCATATTTCGCCTGAAACTTATCATTGGTAATATCCATACTTAATACAATTCCGTCAATATTTTCAGCCAAAAGATTGGTAGACTTCACTTCTCTCATGTATTCTTCCATATCTTTTGAATCACAAGCTGTTGATAACAGCATTATTAACATGAGATAAAACAATAAAAAAATCTTTTTGTAAGAGATCAATCTAACCCCACCTTAATCAACGGCTAAATTACCGACACTATTCCCTGTAAGATTTAGATAGTATGTACTCTCCAAGGAAGATATCATTGTGATTACAGGCGATTTCAGCGTCACCTTTTCCATCTGGTTCTTCCCTGTAAATATAGAGATTTCAAAGATCACCTCTCTGTCAGGAAGAAAATTGACAAGATCAAATTCCATCGCGAACGTATCGCCCTTCTTTATCTTGGAATTGTCTGCATACTGACCTCCGCCACTTCCTCCTCTCAGTGTGCCATCTTGGGAATAGCTTACCTCATAACCATAGATATCTATTTCTGTGTTATTAGTAAGAGCCAAATGAAAAGTACCTTCAGCTGGAACATGAGCTCTTGTATACCTGTTGCATCCAGAAAGTAAAACTATAAAAACCATGGAAACAAGTAGTACCTTTTTCATCCTTTAACCTCCACTCCACAACCATTAATTAACAGTATAATAACAGAATTTTTATTGTTTATCAATAAATATATTTTGTTTTAAAATAAAAAGAACTTATCTCTTAGTGAGACAAGTTCCTATCTTCTTTTAAAACATTAACACCATCAATTCCTCGTCAAAATAGGTACCATCTATCTTCAAGCCTTTTCTATCTACTCCATATGTAACAAACCCCAAAGATGTATATAGACGTTTTGCGGGCTCATTGCCCACTGTCACTGCGAGATAGATTTGTTCAATCTTCTCTAACTCTTTTGCCTTGTTTATTGCCATTGTCATAAGTGTTTTTCCAACACCTAATTTTCGTTGATCAGGCTTCACATACATTGCTACTATAGTGGCTCTATGCCTAATTTTCTTTTTCGTTTCACAGATTAATGTTACCGTACCGACCAAATTTTCTCCCTCAAAAGCTCCAAAGGTGTAGGTGTGGTCATTGTTAAATCTACTTCTATACTTTTCAACAGAATACTCTACTTCTTCTTCGTAACTGGAGCTGAATGCTTCCGGTTTATTTTTCAATGCCTCTAACCTTATGTTTCTATAGTTTTCTGCATCAGTTGGGGTTAATTGTCTTATTTTCATAGGGGATCTCTCCTTGAATTTAATTTGATGTATTATCTTTCTCCATTTTCTCGATGATTGCATCTAGTTTTTGTTCGATATTATGCAACCTTTGGTTTTTATAAGATGCATTTACAAGCAATCTTCTGATAAATAGAGTGAAAGAGACACTCCCCAGAATTATTAATCCAAAAACAACTAATTGAAAAATTGCATCGCCCATCTAAGTTCCCTCCTTCTGGTAACATTGTGGTTAAGACTTGAGCTTATTCAGTCGGGCCATTATTTTGCAAGAATTCGAACAGGTCTTCCATATCATAAGTTTTATAAACCACCTTTTTATCATTTAGCACAACAAAAGCAGGAGTCCTTTCTATATTCAAGACACCATATTGGTCCTGGACGTATTGCAATGAATTTTCAGTCCTTATCGTATTTACATTTCTAATATCATTTTCTTCAAGGATCTCATATGTAATAGAATCCAGTGGACCAGTAATAAATAACGAATATTTATCTTCCTCATTAGACAATAAACCGTTCACTCTCTCCCTGTCCTCAAGAAAAGAGCAACCAGTCAGACAGAGACAAAAAACACAAATTAGAGATAAGAGAGTTTTTACTTTCATGAGTTCCATCACCCTACCATTCTATAGCTTCCTCAACAACCTTCTTACTACCTACCTATCATACGGTTCATAATGAAAAAAGTTTCCAAATAATCACTAGCATATACAAAAGAAAAGGACACAGAAGACTTAAACCTGTGTCCTTGCTCTTTCCTATAATATTTAAGTCTACGGCTTACTCTAAACTTCATACTCTTAGCAAGCCACGGAAACCTCTCGCTGCATAGTAAGAGTCCGCGCCATTGTGATAGACGAAGACGTGGCCATAACGGCTATCACAAAATAGGGCGCCGCCACGCTCTCTTATATCAGCCGGTGTTTGCACCCAACTCGAAGTTTTTAAATCAAAATTCCCTAGCTTCTGTAATTCACGATACTGATCTTCGGTCAAAAGATTGATCCCCATGAAAGTTGCCATATCGATAACACTGTTCTCAGGTTTATGTTTTTTTCTAGACTCCAGCGCTTCACGGTCATAACAAAAGCTTCTGCGACCTTTTGGGCTTTCTGCTGAACAATCACAGAAAATATATTGATCTTTTTCTTTATCATAACCAATTACATCTGGCTCTCCTTCGGTTCTTTCCATTTCATAGAGCGACCACAGCTTTTCAGGATTATCTTCTAGCTTTTCTTGGATTTTTTCCCATTCCAGACCTTCGTGGCGATTCATATTTTTCTCAAAACGAGTTTTCAATACTTCGAGTAATTCTTCTCTTTGTTCTGGTGACAGTTCCATATTACTGATTTGATTTGTTTTTGTCATGTTAGTTCCTCCTTATAAATAACCTGAGATTCTATGTAAAAGAAATTACTTATAAATATCTCCTCTACTTCCTATTGCTATTACATAAATAATTAGTTCATTGTTAATGATCTCATAAACAATTCTGAAATCGTCAATCCTTAAACGAAAAGCACTGTCAATACCTTGAAGTGAACAAATATCTAGAGTTTCTCCCTGATATGGATCCTCTGCTAAGGTGACAAGTGCTTTTTCAATTCTCTTTTTAGTTGATTTATCCTGCTTCTTAATATACTTCAATGCTTGCTTGGAGTATTTCAACTCATACATAATCTTCTTCTCCAAACACATCCTCATGAGTATAAGATTCCCCATTTTCATATTCTTTCTTAGCTTTTTTTATAGCATACAATTCTTCATTGGTAGGCTTTACGATAGGGAAATTTTCATCTTCACTATCTTTATTATTATGATCCTTTAAGTTTCTCATCGTGTATATTACTTTTGAAAGCTCTTCTTCTTCTAATTCATCCAACATTTGATGAGCCAATTTCCTTATATCTTGAATGGTCATAATATCACCTCCAATAGTAGTTCTTTCATTCATTATATATTATTCTAAATCTCTCTGTCACTCTCCCCCATTTCATGTAACTTGTATTCAGCACCTACTCACCATCAGCATATTACCATCCGGATCTTTGAAAACAAAGTAATGGCCATGTTCCACTTCGGTTACAAGTTCAACACCATTTTCTTTCATGAATGCATAAGAGGCATGTATATCATCGGTACCGAATTGAATAACCGGAACATTAAGGGTTGCTAATTCCCCCTCTTCATCCCGCCATTTCGGCATCGTGTCGAGGATCAGATCTGTGCCTTCCATTTCAGCTACAAACAGATGACCGAATTGAACTTCACCATCTTGAATATTTAGAATCTCGGAATACCATTTTTTCGCCTTTTCTATATCACGGACTGGAAAAAAGACGGTTTGGATTCTATTTCTAATTGGACTCTTGATCATTTCAGTTTCCCCCTATTATCAGAGCTTCGTAAAATACTTCTCCTTGAATGACGGACTCAACTCACTCCATACATCAAACTTATTGCCATCCAAATCTTCAAATACAAAGTTTCTCCCAGCATGTCCCCTGTTTTCTATCTCTCCTACTTTAACTCCTTTTTGACGGAAATCATCTTGAAGTTTCTCTAATGCCGATAACCCATCGACCTCAAATGTTAAAGAAAAACGCACATTGCCGTATGCATCTGTAAAGTTTGCGGTTTGATTCGCCGCAGCTTTCACAAGAAAAAGGCTTTGTTCTGCAAAGTTCAAAATGGCCTTGTCTTGATCTTGATAGTTCAACACAGCCCCTAACTTACTCACATACCAATCAGCAGACTCTTCTACATTCGTTACAGGAATATAGGTCGTCCCTACTCTCCATAATTTCTCTCCCATTTTAACTCCCCCTTATTCAATCGTATCCAACAATTCCAATACCAGATTATTTGAATCACCCCAGGCTTCAAATATCTATACATGTCATTTTTCCGTTAGCCTTTCGTATCCTTGTTCGGCAGCCCAATTATATAATTCCTCATACTCTTCAAAAATACCTTTGTTCGACCCTTCATATTTTGCGGCGACATATTTTGTGATTTTTTTTCGGAATTCCCTTCAATTTCTTCCCTTTATGATTTCTTAAATTCATGAAACTTGTCACGATCATGATCGAACCATTTTCGCAGGGAAGTGCTCGGTGCAATTTCCTTTTCCCAAGCATCAAGGTTGGCATCCTCTTTGGAAATTCCCCGTGGCCAGACTCGATCGATTAAAACTCGATGGCCAGAAGGATGATTATTTTCTTCATATATTCTTTTTATAATGATGGACATTATTGACAGCTCCTTTTTAAAAGAATGCATGTTTTCTTCTTAAGCCCTAGTATCTTCCTCTAAACAATACAAAATATTACGAAACTGTGCAGTTTTTAAGGAGTTTCCCTTCTCTCGTTTCTATATGTTTGCATTGGGTAAACAAATACAGATACTACTTTTACGAAAGGAGCTATTATCTATGTTAAGTAATGAGCAACACCAAAAATGTTTAGAAGAATGCCTGGCATGTATGGAGGCATGTAACACTTGCTTTGATGCTTGTTTGAACGAAGAGGACGTAAATATGATGGCGGCCTGCATCCGACTGGATAGGGAATGCTCGGATATTTGTGCACTTGCAGCAAGAGCAATCCAATCTAACAGTCCTTTTCTGGAGCAGATATGTAGCCTGTGTGCAGACATATGTGAGGCATGTGCGGATGAATGCAGCAAGCATAGCCACGACCATTGCCAGAAATGTGCGGAAGCGTGCAGGCGGTGTGCTGCTGCTTGTCGGGAACTGATCAGCAACTAATAATGATTATCTGGACGCGCCGTATAGATGGCGCGTTTTTTAGTTATTTCTGCATACTTTCTTTATAATTTCTTGATAAACTGATAGTACTTACTTTTTAAGATATAGGAGAACTGTAATGAAATTCTCTACTAAACTTGGTTTATGGTTTTTTATATGTCTATTAATTATTGAATCCGTATCCATGCTAGTGTTGCACCGACATGTGGTCGATTCGCTAGTAAAAGAGGAGTTGGATTCTTTGTTGGCAAGGGGAAATAGCCACCGGGATGTACTAATGACTTCCTTTACCCCTGACACGCTCCAACATATTGTGGTGATGGAGTCCAACACAGATACGGAAGTCGTAATACTTGATGAGAACGACTCAGTAATTATTTCATCTGTACAATTGAGCAACCTCCCTCCTTACATAAACAAAGAGGCTTTACCGACTGGAGATGGCGTGGTTCAAGATGCTTGGAAACAGGAAGCATTTATTGCAACTGTCTCCCCTTTTCGTTCAGGGGATGATTCTACAGGCTATGTTTATATGCTAAAAAGTACCGACTCACTAAAGAAGGTCATTCAGCAATTGAACCATCACTTCGCCATAGCAGTAGTAATTATTATGCTTTTTTTACTAATAACAAATATTTTTCTCATAAAATTACTGACAAAGCCATTAATCCGAATGAAAAATGCTACCCAAAAAATCAGCAACGGGGACTTTACGGTGAAATTACCTGTAAAAACTAAGGATGAGCTTGGAGAATTAGCGGAATCCATTCAATCTTTGGCCAATCACTTGAATCATTTGCAGAAGGAGAGGAAGGAATTTCTAGCGAGCATCTCTCATGAATTGCGGACACCGTTAACTTATATTAAGGGGTATGCTGACCTTGGAAGAAAATCGAATCTAGAGGAATCAACCAGGTTGGAATATCTCACTATTATCCATGAGGAATCCGCCCGCGTCTCAAATATGCTTGAAGATTTATTTGAACTGGCAAAAATGGACCGGAATGCTTTTTCCATTCAAACGCAAAGATTGGACATGGAAAAATTCATCTTGCCAATTTTCGAAAAAGCACGGCCTGCCTTCAATAATGCTGAAATCAAATTGATACTTGAGACGATTGAAAACTTTGATGTAAAAATAGACCCCAGACGTTTCGAACAGATTACTTTGAACCTGCTAGACAATGCCTTGAAATATTCTTCCGCAGGTTCCACCACAACCATTAAACTAAATAAAAAAGGAAAAGAGTGCCTTCTTACCATCAAAGACGAGGGAAAAGGTATTCAAGAAGAAGAGATTCCCTATATTCTTGATCGTTTATACCGTGTGGAGAAATCACGATCTCGTTTGACGGGTGGAGTCGGACTCGGATTGGCTATTGTGAAAGAACTCGTGGAAGCCCATGGAGGCACACTGTCTATACAGAGTAAACAACATGTAGGAACTACCGTAACGATTGGATTGAAGGAGAGCGAAGATGACACGAATTCTACTGATTGATGATGAAAAAAGAATGCTTGATTTGTTAACTCTATACCTCACTCCCCATCAGTTTGATTGCATCCAATTTCAGTCAGGCAGAGATGCAATAGCTTTTTTAGAAAAGCAAGAAGTGGACATTGTTTTACTCGATATTATGATGCCAGATATGGATGGTTGGGACACCTTAAAAGAAATTAGAGGAACCTCCAATGTCCCGGTTATCCTGCTTACTGCCAGGAACGATAAGGATGATATAGTAAGGGGGCTTAAAAGTGGAGCGGATGACTATGTGTCAAAACCCTTTAATGAGGACGAACTAACCGCAAGAATGGAAGCGGTGATGAGGCGCACAAAAGCAGTAAACACCCCCACTTATTCATTGCGCTTTAACGGACTAGTTCTTGACACATCGTCCTTCCACGTACAATATAATGATGTTAAAATCCCGGTCACACCAAAAGAATTTGCGCTCCTTGAAACTTTCCTTTTAAACCAGGATAAAGTATTTTCGAGAGAGCATCTAATTATGTCTATATGGGAGTTCGATACGGAGACAGAAAACAGGACCATTGATTCGCATATCAGAAATCTTCGAAGTAAGTTGAGGAACTCTGGATTTGAAGTAGACAAATACCTTGAAACCATCTGGGGAGTGGGGTATAGGTGGAATGATCAGTACGAAGCATAGAAATTTGGGTGATGGAAAAATGATGGGATCTATTCGATTAATTAAACAACATGCCACTGTCGGGATAACTTCGTTGGTTGTATGCTTTATGTTAGTTCAAACAAGAAATGATTTAGCTACTCTTCATTCATGGAACCGATCGTTTGCGGACGTTTCCCTAATTATGTTTGCCATCGTGTTGATCATGGGGCCACTTTCCCATTTTTATAAACCTTTACGTAAACAAGTTGTCTGGAGAAGACCCATTGGTATTTGGTCTGCCATCCATGCCGGGTTGCACACGATCATCATTCTGGATGGTTGGGTGGAATGGAACTTATATCGCTTGTTCTTTATTTTCACCCCGCCAGATCAACCGTGGATTCTGCACCCTGGCTTTGCACTTGCCAATACGATTGGTATCCTAGCACTAGGCTATTACTTAGTATTGACAGCAACTTCTAATGACTGGAGTATCAAACTTTTAGGAAAAAAATCATGGAAGTATCTTCAGCAGAAAACTACGGTTTTATATACATTGGTTATTTTACACACTCTCTATTTTCTTTTTTTTCATGAACCGGGAAATGCAAATTGGTTCAAAGGCCCTTTCGTTATCATATTAGTCATCATTTTTGTCATACGTATCTTTGCATTCTTGAAAATTGCCAAAGAAAAAAAGCTTGAAAAAGGTCGATAAGTAGATCCTTTTTCAAGCTTTTTCACTTCTTAATCTTCTTTTGATAGTTCACTCTCAGTCACCCATTTATGGTTTGTCACTTCTTCTCCACTGTCAGTCAGTGTGAAGTCCACCATATAAACCGTTGTTTGTTCAGCAGCGTCAATGGTTGCCGTAGCACCTTGCATTCCTTCCATATGGTCGGCATCCACTTCCACTTCATCACCAACTTCATAGGGTACTTCTTGTGCATCTTTTACTTCCTCATGGATAATCCACTTATGATCTTCTACTCGTTCCCCGCCATTTGTCGGGTCATAAGAAATGGAATAGACTGTTGTCTCATATGCTCCCACAATGGTAGCTTCCGCACCTTCCATGCCAGGCATGTGCGCATCTGTAATTGTAGCGGTGCTTCCCACTTCAAATGTTGGGTTTTCCTTTTCTTTCAAACCTTCAGGAACTTCACCTGAGCCGGACATATCCATGCCGGAATGATCACCGTGACCTCCATCATGGGATTCTTCTTCTGCATTATTTGCTTGATTATTGTTTTGCGCCGCCTCTTCATTTTCACCTGCCGCACAGCCGGATAATGTGATGGCTGCTGCCATTGTAAAGACTCCTAGTAGCTTCCTTCTTTTCATACAATAACCTCCTCTGAGTTCTATACTCAAAGTGTACCCAAAAAGTTTGCAGAAAATATGAAGAAAGCACATTCACTTATTTCTTTTAGCCAAGACCTGATCTATTATCTTCCTAAATTCATCTACAACGATCTCCGCACCCTTACTATTCAGATGAACACCATCAATAGTCAAATGCAGGCCTCTCTCAGCAGCCAACCGATCAACTCGCTTCGGACTTCTGTAAAAGAATACATCCTTCACTAATCTACCAACACCTGTACTGAGATAATCTGTGGTAGGTAAAGTTTCTAACTGCTCTGTAAATGTTTGATGCAAATCAATAAATCTTACGTTCTTATGCTCTTTTGATATTTCTTCGATAATCATGGAAAGATTGAGCAGACCTCTGTTGGAAGAATTGATGTTTTCCCCAATCAACGCAGGGGAAACGACCACAACCTGTTTGGAAGATTGCATGACTAATTCTAGTACATTTTCATAGTATTCCCGAAACTCTTCTGAATTCCTAGTAATAGGCTGAGCCTGTACCTTCAGCAGTCTCGAATAAATATCATTGACTCCAATCCAGAGGAAGGCAAGGTCATGATCTTGTTCTAATTTATTTTTGGTAAGCCTTGTATGTAAACTCTTAACCGTGTCCCCGGCTTTTCCAAAATTAACGAACTTTATGTTTGGGTATTTCTTTTTTAACATATTAAAGAACGAAACGCCTGGTTTACCTTCTGTTAAGCTGTCCCCGATGCATGCGATTTTCATAGAGTATTCCTCCACTTTTACACTTGGTCTAAAATAGCGTATTTCAATAAAGTCAGCAGAACAAAGGCTGCCAATAAATTACGCCAATTCACTACTATTCTACCACTTTTCGGCTGTACCATCCTAAGCATGGTTTATACTCATTAGCTTGGCAGGGAGATGCATGGGGGTTCACTCCTTTTCTAGACTTATTCTCTTCACGAGTTCTTCGGTCGTCCCGCTAACCTTTTCAACGTTGTCTAGATGATAAAAAGTACTAGTTGTTTCAAAGTTATCTATGTCATCCCTCTCGGAAAACAGAAAAATCTTCTTCCCTTGACCAAGGGCAATTCCAAATTCAATATGACTTCCTTTTCCAGCGGGTAACAATACAATCAAAAAGTGAGCCTCCATCACGGCTGAAAGTTCCTTCGCCCCGATTTCTTTTAGGTCTTCCAATGTGGCAGCACGTTCGTTTTGGGTCCAATCATAGGTTTGGATGAAACCTATATTTTTGAGAATGCTACTTACTTCTCGTACCTTGTCTATATTAGTGAAACTTGATGCTATGTAGAAATTATTGAGCATTGTCATTCCCCCCGTAAATTCTATCCAATAATGTATATACTTCCTGTGCCTCTTCCTCGGAAAGAGAATATATGACATGGGTATCCTTCTTGTTCATAACTGTTCCTGATGATTCGTGGATCCAGAGGTAGTATGTATCCCTACCCAACCACAAGTTATAGTGAGGATCTGACATATCAACTGCACCAGGTTCTTTTTTAGCATGAAAGAAAGCATCTTGAATAGTTTTTATATCCTCTTGGTTTGTTAGCGTCTTTTCCGAATCGACTTTCACTTCTGAGAAGCTTTCCATCTCATTTATCACAACTTGGTCAATGACTTCTTCAACGTCATATACTACAGCTTCTTTTATCTCCTCGTTCACATCAGCCGGTTTACGTTCCTCAATAGAACACGCAGCTAGTGGTAAAGTGAAAACAATGCAAATCCCCAATAAAGCAGCACTTTTTTTCAACACTAACACTCCCGTTCTAAGTTTGCTTTAAATACCCATTCCGGATAAGGCAGTGCGAGTTTTGGAACGTTGTCTTCTTTAAAATACTTCAATATTTCCGACTCTCCACCCACCGCTTCCAAGGTACCACTGACTATTTTGCATTCATATACTGTTACTTGGTACTCCACTTGATCTCCATTTGCATAGGTGTGGCGAAAGTCCTTCCCACCAAAAACACCAATGATGTTGATCGGTTCAATTGTTAGCCCTGTCTCTTCCCATACTTCCCTCACTACTGCTTCTGCTGGTGATTCTCCTGGTTCAATGGCACCAGCTGGCAGACTCCAGTACTCTCTGTTCGTAGGATATTGAAACAAAATTTCCGATTCTTCATTCCTGATGACTGCTGCAACACTCGGGAGAATCAGAAGATCGGTTCCCACTTTTTCACGTAACTTACGGTAATAATCTGATATAGGCATTTGGTTTGCAGCTCTCCTTTATTTAACAATGGGGCGCCTTTGTTTTGTCAGAAGGTCATCAATGAATACTCGATGCTCGTTAAAGATATTTTCTGGCAAACTATGTAGATGGAAAAATCTATTTTTCAGTGACTCATCGTTACTGATGACTAGTTCTCCGCTATATTGCTTACAAGTAAAAAGTACTTGTACTAATGAGACTTGGTCTCCGTTATCAAATGTCTTATCATACTCTGGTCCTGAGTAGATTCCGAACAGCTCCAGTTGTTCTAACTGAAGACCAGTTTCCTCGTAGACTTCTCTTCTTGCGGCATCAGTTATGTTCTCACCGAGTTCCATGAAGCCGCCTGGTAGCCCCCACTGTGCATTATCTATACGTTGTTGTAGGAGCAGCCTTCCATCTGCGTCAAAAACAAATGCTCCAGCAACTACCATAATTACTTTTTCGTTGCCTACCATAGATCTTAGGTGTGATATGTAATCCATTGGATATCAGTCCTTTTCTATTAATATAGATATGACGTTGAAGTTTGGAGATAAGTTTCCAGAGGGGACTTGTCGAAACCTTAGAGTTCTTGTCGAACGGCTCGTATATTTCTGTAACGGAAAATAAAACAGGGGATACGGCTCGTATATTCCCGTATCGGAAAATAAAACAGCGGTTTCAGCTCGTATATTCCCGTATCGGAAAATAAAACAGCGGTTTCGGCTCATATATTCCCGTTACGGAAAATAAAATACCTATCAACCCCATTTCGACTTACAATTTGGTTCGCAACCCTCCTAATACATACCGAGTTGCAATCAATTCATCCTAAAACACAAATAACGCCAACCTCCAAGAGATTAGCGTCCCAAATCTAGTATTTCTTCCTTCTCATCCACTGCGTCGCCGCCCATTTATCCCCAACTACAACCGGGGACCCACCATGTAGTGTCAACTCATTCAATTCTTGGTCATCATAGAAGTATTCAAAATAAACGGCCATGCCCTTTTGTGGTGAAACAGAAAATTTAAGCTTGGGAAAATACGTTTCTCCGCCTTCTTCCACATCATTCAGATACATGACAAGCGTGCTAATCCGCGGATTACTTACCGGCTTACTAGAAGACTTAAAGAAATCAAAATGTGCTTTGTATTCCTGTCCTACCTGATAGTTCAGGATTTGCAAGCCCTCTCCATATTCCACCGGTACATTCATAATCTGTGAAACTCTTTTTTCTATTCTAGACACAAGCTCATTTTCGCCTTCTTGAAAGAAGGTACTACTGCTTGTCCTAATAGCATCCACTTCCAGTCCATTTGCAACTTTTGAACGCTTCATTTTATCCTTGGACAATTGAATTAGCTCATTACACTCTTCATCGCTAAGTACATTTGCCAGCACAACGACAAGCGGCTCCTCCCTTCGTGCAATGATAGCTATCTCTCTATCTTCTGTTTTTATTTTATTGCCAACATGAGGGAAAATGGTCTGTTCCTTAGCAGTTGTATCTTTTGTATCTATCGTCAATTATCATCAACCTCTTTTATAGTGTTATTAATATTCTGAAAATTTAAAAGGTACCTATACTCGCTAGTAAAATAATTTTACACTGTAAAGAGGTACAATACTATCTTTTTATATGTCCATCTATTACCAAGATTGTTCCACATCTAATTCATAATACGGTTCTTCTTGATTAGTGTCTTCAAACCATTTCAAACCTTTATATTCAAATCCAATTTTCTCGAGTATTCTTAGTGAGCCTTTATTGGCTGGATCTGCAGAAGCATACACACGGCTTACCGCTTTCTTTGCTTTTGCCACTTCCACACATGCTAAAGCGGCTTCCGAGCATATCCCTTCCCCCAAGTATCTTTGGTAAAGTGATAAATGAGTTCGACTTTTTCCAATGTATCTTCCACGTTGAAACCGGCAGTCCCAATGACATTTCCAGATTCCTTCTCAACCACTGCATACACCGATAAGCCTTTGGCAACTTCGCATTCTCTGTAAATTTCAATTATTTTAGGGAGTTTTTTATAAGAAGTTGCACCTGTGCATAGCCCCATTACCTCTTCATCTCCCCAGATTCTCTCAAGATACTTTACATCTTCAGGTTCAAATACTCTTAAAATTAATCGTTCAGTTTCAAAGATATACTTTTTCATAGCTCAATCACTTCCCCCTTTTTTTAGTGTGTATATTATGCTACCGTTAACTATAGGAATTCTAATAATCCGATGGGTGGATGTTAATGAGTGTTTTGAGGAGTTGAGAATATTGCAATTCGTATCAGTTCTATTTCTTATAATCGCTGGTGTTTTCGTATTATACTATTTACCTTCAATATCAAAAAGTCTACATAAAACCAGTAAACAAAATGAGGTAATTATTAAACAAAATGAAGTAATCATTAATCTACTAAAAAAATCTTCATATTAAATGTAGTAACAAAATTTCTATTGAACAACATTTTGTTGAAACCGGGGACGGTTCTAGCTTTTCCTTCTTCGAAAATTTAAGAAAACGCTAAAACCGTCTCTTCAGTTATCTTTCATTCATCACCTTCTTCTTTCATCGTTTTTCTCAATTAATTAACTCCTAACCCAAAGCTTCGTATAATCCAACTGGCCAAAAGAATGGGATTCAGCGGCCTGGATAATTGGGTCTACCGCTCTCGTCACAATAGGATGATACAGAAAAATCAGGGCATGTTCCATTTTTAGATACTGCTCCATTTCTTCCATCAATTCGGCTCGTCTGGCTTTCTCCTCTGCAAGCTCGAAAGCGGTCAGCCTCTCTTGAATATAATTATCTATCTTTCTATTAAACAACCGATTGAAAAGTAGCGCCTTGTTGCGGAAAGCGTAAGAGAAAGCCAGATGTTTATCAAAGGACAATGATAATCCCATTATTAGCAGATCGACATCATGCTCAATTCCTTCTTCCGTGAATTCCTGAAAAGAAACGGAGTGGAGCTTGAACGAAATGCCATAATACCCTGCCTGTTCTTTCAACCATTCCGCTTCTAAAACAGCATGATTATTTTCAAAATGGAACAGATTCAGTGTCTCTCCCTTATATCCCGACTCCTTTAACAGTTCAGGGATATTGCTAGGTTTCTTAGTATTTGGTCCAGCCTTCTCCATTTCAAAGCTTTTCGCCTCTAATACCTCCCACTCCAACTCCTTAGCCATTTTCTTCACATCAAAAAGATGATAGATGGCTTTCCGGAACGAATGCTGTTGAACAACAGTCTCCCGCTTCAGGTTAAAGGAAAGCAACCTTATGCCGGCACCTTTGATCCTATGTTTGTTAGGCACCACCTCACCCACATCTTCTTCACTGGAAAGATAGACAGTTTTGGCAGCATCCTTCGTCACTTTGTAAAAGTGGATTTCATCTATGAGCGGCCGTTCTTTGAAATAGGCATCATTCGCCATTAACACTATCTTGTGTTTCGTTCTTTCCTTTAATTGAAATGGCCCGGTACCAATCCATTGATATTCATCAAATTCAGTATCTTCTGGTAGAATGCAAAAATGGGGAGCGGAAAGATACCGTAAGAAGAATGCATTGGGTTGGGCTAGGTGAATTTCCACCTTATGTGGATGGGAGCAGACAATCTCAGAAATGTTTCTTGCAAGCCAGGAGTAGGAATGCTGACTGTTTTTCATTCGGTTGATGGTGTGGGCGATATCCCTGCTCGTCACAAACCCACCGTGATGGAATGCTACCGCTTTTCGTAAATAAAATGTCCAGATTCTATTGGTGTCATCTGCTTGGAAATGATGAGCGATATGGGATTCGAAGCAGTCTTTTTCGCTGTTATAGCGTACAAGCGTATCTCCCAAATATTCAATAAGATGGGTTTCTAAAGAGACCGAAACGCGTAGAGGATCCAATGTGGTGATATCCCTTGCCCGGAAGGTATGTAAAACATCCCTAGACTCCGTACCGTCACGTTTCAATCCAAGGAGTTGCCGTATTTGTGAGGAGGAATTCGCCACCCACTGCTTCGGGATCGGAAGGCGAAGCAGCTCTGCGATTTTATCTAATTCTCCCGCTTTTACACACTCTTCCATGTGGGTTTCAATCTCTTTTTGGAAGGAAGTGAGATACTGGATTTGAGAAGCATTTCCTCTCCCTCTGCCAGGCTGATACATGAGTTGCCCAGCTTCCTGCAGCTTTTTAAGTATCCGCTTGGAATTCTTTCTGGTACAAAACCAGATAGCATCCAAGTCCTCCAGCTTAACCTCATATCGATGATTTCTTTTGTAATGGTTGAGGTGGGACCTCAATGTAAAATAGCGTTCATTCAATTACTGGACCTCCTTAAAAGGGGACATTATCAGTCTAATTTTACCCTTTTTCCCTCCTTTTAGAAAGTTGATAATAGAGATAATGATTCAGAAAAAGGGGTAGAGGAAAATGTTGAAAGCATCAATATGGCGGGAGCCGAACGCCATTCTTTATTTTTCAGGAACCGCACTATCAAAGCTTGGCGATAAATTCTATATTATCGCGATACCTTGGCTCATTTACGAATTGACCCAGTCTGCCACAAACATGGGAGCGATGTTTTTTGTACAAACGCTGCCATTTATTTTTGTCTCACCGATTGCCGGGGTACTAGCAGACCGCCTACCCAGAAGAATGTTGCTTTTTGGTAGTGCATTATTGCAGGGAACACTTGCGGGACTCATTCCTATCTTACACATGGTTGGTTTATTGCATATCTTGCATATTTACGTCCTTGGTTTTCTGATTGCATGTCTTGGGGCTGTTTTCTCAGTAGTGAACTCAACGATAGTGCCACAACTTTTCAAAAAGGAAAAGCTTATGAAAATCAATGCGACTCATCAGTTCATTGACACTTCCTCTATCTTGTTTGGAAGTGTGCTTGCAGGGATCTTGATTACGCAAATTGGTGTCTATAACGTGTTGCTTTTGGACGCGATTTCTTTCTTACCCATTGCAGCGTCGATTCTATTTCTGAAATTTTTGGTAAAAGAGACTCCTCCGAAAATAAAATCAAACTCCTGGGAACAACTGAAGGCGGGAGCCAACTTTCTAAAAAACCATCCATTATTCGGTCCCTTCACATTACTTGTGCTGATCGTTAATGTCGCAAACGGGGCACTGATCAGCATGCTTATCTACTTTTCACGGGAGAAATTATTCCTTTCTTCTGAGGAGGTCGGCTGGGTATATGCAGGTGCGGCCGTTGCTCAGGTTGTAGCAATAGCATTCGTAAATTACCGTGGAGACATTGGCAATCCCATCCGTTTGATGCTAATCAACCTAATGATCAGCGCAGTTGGAATCATGACAGTCGCCCTCAGCTGGAACTGGCAGACTTTATTACTTGCTATCGCCATTCAAAGTGCACCTGTCATCATGTTCAATGTTCTTTTCAAGACGTTGCGTCAAAAGCTTGTCCCTGCTCATATTTTCGGGAGAGTGAATGGATTGATATCCATGCTTGGGCTAGGAACGTTGCCATTAGCGGGTTTTTTGACAGGAATACTCGCTGATTTTTTAGATATTCGTATCATCTTTTTTGTCCTGGGGGTGTGTTCGTTGTTGGTAACTCTTAGATTTGGGAGGTTGTCTAAACTGGATGTCAAAGCAAAGCTAGAAGGGATGGAATCGGCGTAACGTATAGTAGTAAATATTACATCCCAGCCCAGTGATTGTTATCCCAGTGTAACTCCTTTAAAACCTCGCTGTCATCTCTGCCTGTTAGTATGGGACAGGTCAGATTACATAGATAAGGGGATGATGGTTTGAAACGATTAACAGCAGGATTAGCATTAGCAGGTGTATTGGCGTTCAATCCGGTAATAGGTCATGCGGAACTGGGAGATCAAACGCTCGAACCTGGAATGTATCATGAGGATGTAAAAGAACTACAAGAAATACTAGACCAAAAAGGATATTTCGGTTATAGCGAAACAACTACATATTATGGAGAATATACAACAGATGCGGTGAAAAAGTTTCAGGCTGATAATGGAATTAAGGTAAATGGAATCGCTGGAGAGGAAACATTCGAAGCCCTAGGTATTGAAAGTAACGAATCAAATATCGTTGAAGTGGCGAAGAAATATGAGGGTACACCTTATCAATGGGGTGGAGAAACCCCAGAAGAAGGCTTTGACTGCAGCGGATATTTAAACTATATCTTTGATGAAGCAGAAAACAAAGACCTTCCGCGAACGGTTAAAGAAATATATGCAGAAGGAACAAATGTAGAATCACCAGCTATCGGGGACATCGTATTCTTTGATGTGGAAGGAAACGGACCGAGCCATGCAGGTCTCTATATCGGTGGTGGGGAGTTTATCCACGCATCATCAACGGAAGGTGTAAAAATAAGTGAAATCGGGAGTTCCTACTGGAAGGATAAATATATCGGTGCGAAAAGTTACTAATAAAGTTTAAACACACGAGGTTGCTATCTCGTGTGTTTTTTCATTCCTTGTTTACTCTCTTAAGCTATTTTTGTTTCACTAAATAAACTACCAATTCCTCAAACCAGATTCCATCCTGTTCATAATGATTCAGAAAAAAAGCGTCAAAAGAATACGCATCGTCTTCAAAATGAATGCTGTTTGATTTCTCTATTGCCATCATCAATCCACTAAGGTCAGAAGTGTGGGTTTCATAGATTAACTCACCATCGCAATAATATTTGACATCCATAAAATCACCTCATTATCTAGTCTGATCTACTTAACATCAACCAACTCAAACCGCTCACAAACCAACAGCATCTCCTCGGAATATTCCCTACCGATCTCACGCAACTCCTTCGTAAAGAAATCCACATGAACATCCCACCAATATTGGTATGTACGGTCTCCTTCTCCTTCTGATATCGCAAATTCTTCCGGCACTTCGTTCATCGGCATGATCTGAACATCCACCGTTTTGATAATGGCAACAGGTTCGTCCTTACTGTTTAGGACTACGCTATAATCCTCTGTTGTTGGAAGTGGTTCATTTTCTACTTCATAAAAGATATGACCCGAACACGTCGCTGTCTTCACTCCATCTATCACTAATTGTGCCAAATAGTCTGGACTTCCTCCAAACTGCCATGCAGTCACTCTTTCTGGCTTTTCTTGCTCTTTCCAATAATTATTCCAGTAATCTAATGATGCTTGATTCATTTTTATAATTCCTCCATCTCTTTCCACTGATTGATAATCTCCATCAACCTATCCGAACTTTCTGTTTCAACATTCTCTGAGAGCCTTGCAGCTGCAATGATTGGCAGCCATTCTAATATCTCTCCCTTTGACAAACCACTCTTTTCACAATATAGCTTTAAATACAATTCCGCTATATCATTTGAAACTTGGGTATAAAGAAGATATGTCCGACAGACGTCCGCTCTGGGATCCCCGGCACTGGCATCGACCCAATCAATGATGGTGATGTCATCTCCTGACTTTATCAGATTATAAAGATGGAAATCTCCGTGGCAGAGCCTGTTTTCAACGTTCATCGATGCCAATTTCTTTATTAACGCTCCCTTAATCTGCTCATCCAAACCTTTAACAGATTCTATTTGCCGTTGGAGTTTTACATTCATAAGTTCCAATGCCTCCACACGTACATTATGAATCTCCATGTGTATATCCACAGATCTTTCCAGAAAAGACTCCACTTGGTTCATGTTCTTTATCAAAAGTTCACCTAGTGTGTTCCCCTCCACATATTCCATGATGATTGCCTGTTTTCCATTTGTTTTTCTTACATCGATTATATTGGGAACACGAAGGCCACTTCCATAAGCAACCCTTTGTTTACGAGCTTCATATTCAGGTTCGGTAGCTGGTAGGTGATCCTTAAAAATCTTGATGATTTTATTTTCATAAAGATAAATGTTGGCAGTGTTTCCAGAAGCGATTGGCTCCCCTAAGTTCATTGCACACTCCCTCCCTTTTAAAAGTATTCATAAAGTTTAATGAAATAGTTATAATCCCCTTTAGTCAAAATGCTACCACCATACCCTTCAAAAAAAAATAACTTATCCGATTCCCACTCAAATATGTTTGGTTTTTGCCTAATAGCCAAAGAAACATCGTACCTTGGATCACCAAAAGCTCCGCCGCTCCAGTCAATGATTCCTGTGACTACTCCGTTATGTACTAATACATTATCAACCGTTAAGTCGCCATGGATAAGGGTTTGCTTCCTATTACTAGGTCGGTTTGCCATTATTTGTTCCAGCAAGCCTTCCGAACCATCCACCTCGTAGTTTTGAAAATTGTATGTTGCTTGATCGAGCATATCATCCAACCAAATTTTCTCGTTCTTTAAGGCTTTCGGACACGGGGTAGCATGGATATCAGACACGACTTTGCCGAAGTTTACTAGCAGCTCTTCCCGCTTTCCTTTATTATGGGTTTTGGCTAACGCAGCTCTAACCGTTTCCCCTTCCAGATACTCAAGCAACGCCCATGATTGTCCATCTACCTCCACAAATTTTTCAACTTTGGGAACAGGCAATAAGGTTTCCTGATTCAAGCTTCTTAATACCATTATCTCTTTCTTTAGCCACCCGTTGAACTGTGGTGTCTTGGTTCGTTTTAGAGCATATCGACCGATGTCGCTTTGAATAATACCGACATCTGAAGTGCAACCTTGGCGGGGATAGCTGATGGAATGGATGTTTCTGACATGCTCTTTAACTTCCGTTGGTATTTCTTCAAGCTGAATTGGTTTCATATGGATCACTCCAGTTAATTAAACTCTATATAAAACGGAATCATTTCTTCCTTTAAACAATATTCAATCCGTTCTCTAAAATTCTTAAAAGTCACCATTTCCAATGCCTGCTCTACAGGATAAAATCCAACTTCCAAACTCTCCGGTGAAGTAGTCGGCACACCACCAACCGCTCTAGCTAAGAATAGCGTGTTGCATACAGAGCCACTCACATTTTGGAAAACTCCACAGAATTTCACGATTTCCACATCGATTCCCGACTCCTCCTTCGTTTCCCTAATGGCAGCATGCTTCAATGATTCTCCCTCTTCCACTTGTCCTCCAGGCATCTCCCATCCACGGCGTGGACCCTTAATTAAAAGGACTTCATTCTTGTCATTTAAAACAACCGTTGCTGCTGAAATAATATGTTTCGGTGTTACTCTTTCAGTTTGTACCATCATTCATTCCCCCTGGTATACCTGTATTGGATCAACTTCTTGATATATCTCACTGACACTAAAACTTCCCAAGCGACCTCATCAAGAAGTCAATAGCTCTAATTATCTACACCAACCACACTATATTTCTTCAAAAACCCGTTCAAAATCTGGTTATAGAGCTCCGGCTGCTCGGAATGAACCAGGTGTCCTGCAAACGGTATGACTGATACGTGAATTGGCTTACTTAACCCTCCGTATATGCTGGCACCATTCGCTTCATTAGCATTTCCTTCACCAACCATGAACAAAGTCGGCATGTCTAGCCCACCTAGATCAGCCGTTTCTTCAAATGGATAGGATTCCTCATGACTAGCTAGGTTAAGGAATTCTTCCCAACCATCGCCATGAAGTTGGTCAAAATAGACTGTGATTTGTTCATTTTCTAAAAGAGTATTTTGCTGTTCAACCATATTACGATGTATTTCCGACCAATTAGCAGGCTTCTCCGGTATCATTCCAGAGAGAGTTAAGGTTCTCACTTTTTCAGGAAATCTTTTCGCAAAGAACAACGAGACCAATGCACCGATGGAACAGCCAACTACATGAGCAGACGCCACCCCTAAATGGTCAAGCGTTTCTTTTAAATCAAGAGCACTATTCTCATAATAATTAGTGAGATCTTGGGATGTGGATTTCCCATGCCCCCTCAAGTCCGGCAAAACCACCTTATATCGAGACTGAAAATACTCCCGCTGTTCTTCAAAATCGGTCATCCCCGTCTGCAAACCCGTATGTAAAAAGACGATTGGTTCTCCATCTCCTAAAATTTCTGTATGTAATAACATCTATCCCCCAACACCTTTCCATAAATATACCGACTGGAATTCTATTTACTCTTAGCCACCATCAATTCTTCAAAAGAATTAACAAACTCCTCCATTAACCTCTGACTTTCTTCCTCGCTTGGCACACTTTGAATTATCTCAGCCTGAGTCAATACCTTCCCACCCTTTATCACCAGTTCGATTTCCCTCGTATACTTTATATCTTCCAAAGGATTTTTAGATAATAAAATCATATCGGCTTTTGCACCAGCCTTTATCACGCCAAGATCCTCGCGTTTTATAGCCCTGGCCGGAACACATGTCGCAGCCCTGATAGCATCCAATTCACTGAAACCAGCTTCTACAAACAACTCCATTTCTCGATGAAGTGCCATGCCTGGAAACGTCCAAACTCCTGCAGGCGTATCCGTTCCAGCAACAACTGTTCCGCCAAGGTCAAAATATACTTTAGCAATTGCCTTATTCAGGACACTTTGCATTCCCATCTGTTTCAATGCCTCCTCATATTGGGAAAGCCTTGCCCACTGTCCAACCAATGACTTATTTTCATATACCTTCTTGACTAAATCATTATCCGGGTTCCAATAGTCCTTCAGTCTATTCATTTGATCAAATAAAACCATCGTTGGGCAAATCACCACTCCATGCGACAAAAGCTGCTTACATACAGCCGTTATTTTTTCGAGGTCAGGTATTGTCCAATCCACCTCATCCCAGATTGATTTCTCAGCTTTCATACTCCAATTTGGATACATCGCCTGGATGATTCCAGAGGCATGTTCATTCCACTTCACTCCGATTTCAGCAGCATCCAACGCATTAACTTCCGTAGAGTGGATGAGGTCGTAGCTAACCTCTTTATTGTGGTGGGATGCTTCTTGGACCACTTTTTCCATTAGGTCACGGGAAAGCCACCCATACACTTTGATGAAGTCCGCTCCTGCCTCTACCTGCCTCTTCACTTCACCAATGACTACTTCCGAATTTTCCACATTGATATTCCAAGGACTTGTTTCGCCCCAAAGTCCAGGCGGACCATCTATGACTCTATCAGCTGAAAACACCCTTGGTGTCATAGAATCGTCAGGAGCCGTCATTAACCCCTTCAATTCCAAAACATTTCCACCTGTATTCCTCACAGTAGTAATTCCACCAGCTACAAAAATAGGAGCAAACGATTCTTTGATATGCACATGCATGTCTATTAGACCGGGGATAACCCATTTTTCTTTTGCATCTATCACTTTAGAAACTTCATAAGGAGCATTTCCTGTGAAAATATCCGCTATCATTCCGTCCTTCATCAAAATGGATGCTTGATAAAAAACACCTCTATCAACATCTAAAACATTTGCGTTTTTTAGAAGAATCATGAAATCCTCCTCCTTTCAATCGGCAGTCGAATTACTCCTAATTTTAGGGCAATCAATAATACAGATAGTGCTCATGTAAGATTTCATAAAGATGCATATATAAACCAATAGCACTTAAACCCAGGCCAATGTAAAAGGTCCAAGGATTATCCTCTTTTTCTTTTTCAAAGGTTCCCAATGTAATGAAGCACAATACGATTGTAATAATGGGCAACATGATAAACATAGGACCAAAGGCAAATGATGCTCCCCCTAAGAGGAAGACCATTAGACCAAAGGGGTTTTGCCTTTTTATTTGATTTACATATTCTTTCTCTTCACTTGTCATTTCGTAGAAACAGTCAAAAGAAAGCACTCGTTTTAATTTATCCATGTATAAAAACTTACTTATCTTCTGGAAGATGCTCATGAATTCCTCCAAACCCTCGTAATTTGGTCCATACCTTCACCTCTCCCACAACCTACTCACTCCCACCAGCACTTCCCCATCAAACCTCAACTTGTAAATATCCGGCATGTCCAAACCATTCCAAAAAGAGAAATCATACTGCTTGTCAAAGTGGTTCATTATTAGAACCATGATGTTCCCATGGGTACCGATAGCAACGTTTTTACCTTCGTACTTTTTCAATAGATGCTGAATCACCTTCACACCTCTAGCCTGTGCCTCCATATTGGATTCGCTGCCTTCCCATGCGAAGTTTGGCTCCTCCCAGACTTTTGTGATGGCTGCAGTGAAATCTTCAGCAGGCTTACCTGTCAACTTACGTTCTTTCAAATCTTCAAAAATCTCAATCTCCAGATTGTAGTGCTGTGCCACACCTTCCACTGTTTGAACAGCTCTTTTATAAGGACTGGAAACCACTACGTCAATATTGTCAGGTTGAATCAAAGCTAGTATTCTCTCAGCATCATTGTTACCTTTTTCTGATAAGGGCCGCTCCCATTCATCAGGTGTGTAAGATGAATGAGCATGCCTAATGAAATACAGATTAGTCAACATATTTCCCCCTCAAAAATAGTTAAACAGAAACCTCTTCTCTAAAATAGCTTGCTTTCGATGGTCTTATAATGGTAATTAATAAAACCAATGCAAAAACAGTAGAAACTCCGGAAAACATCAGACAAACAAACTGCAGGGAGAACACCTCAGCCGCAAGTCCAAGTAAAAGAGTAAGCCCGATTTGCACCATACCTTGAAACATTTCTGCGATACTAGCAAATCTCCCCATGATATTAACTGGTACAGAGTTTTGGAAAAATGTCGCGTACCCTGCATTGGCAAATGCCATGAAAAAGCCGAGGAATATAAATGCAGCCGTTGCAGTAAAGAAGTCAAAGGATGCATAGAAGGCAACATACCCTACGGAGGTAAGAAGCATCCCTACTCCTAAGTAAACCTTCAGTGGCACTTTTTTTGCCACCAAAGCCGAAACAAACGCACCGCCCAAGGCCCCGAGTCCAGTTAAACTTACGATTAGCCCGTAATCTCGATCGGACAACTCGAGGACTTGTTTGATGAATGTCACCTCTTGTGAATCGAGTGCAAATCCAAGCAGCATAGCTGATTGGAACAAGAGGTAGACAGTGATGAAAAATCTTGCTTTCTTGGAGAAATCTTTGACTGCATTCCAATCCTCCAATAGAGTTTGCAGACGGATAGGTTCCCGTCTGTTTTCCGTCTTCTCATCCACGTCCGGCAAAAGAAAAATGAAAAATGCACAGGCTAAAAACGTCACTGCGTTGATCATGATACATATGTCTGTACTCACATACATGATGAGGAACCCGGCAATTGCCGGTCCCAAAAGGAATGCGCCAGAGCTTGTCATACTCATGAGCGAGTTAAATCTTTTACGTTCTGAGACCGGAATAAGTTTCGTTATGTATACAGAAGAACTCGGTCCGAAAAAAGCCCCGACCATATTGATTACTAATAGCAAAAAGTAGATAACCCATAGAGAATCAATGAATGGAATGAGAAAGACCAATCCCCCACGGGCAACATCCACCCAAATCATCAGCTTCCTTTTATTCACCCTATCAATGACACTGCCAGCCCATGTATTGGTCAACAAAATGGCAATCGGCCTGATTATGTATAATCCAGCTACCGCCGCTGCTGAACCTGTCATATTTAAAATGGATATGTTTAATGCAATTAAGTAAATCCAACTCCCCAGATATGATATGCCAATTCCGGCAATTAACAAGATGGGGTACTTCCAAGAAGACATCTTACCACCCTTTTCTTTTTACAACAGACATAAAAGAAGAACACCGGAACTGCTCCCGGTGCTGCTCATCACTTTACAAATATTACTATATCATACTATTCAGAAAAAAGTTTCGGGAGATATCTCCATGGAATTCCGAGAGTATAATAGACACTTCTATAGTAGATGAAAACTCACCGATGATATCAAGAACGAAAAGGGCAACTAGAAAGTATCCAATTCCCATTGAAACTTTACTTATAATTGTTTTCGTCTTTATGATACCCTATCCCCCTTTGTTACTCTGAGCTTACATGTTCCCGTAAAATTCTACATCCCGATTGCATAGAACGGGATGTTCGCTTCATGTACTCTTTCGTTAATCCCTCCCCTAGTAATTAAATGAGTTACAGCATCTCATTATTGCCCCTACTTATTTTGTTTATCTGAGTTTGCAGTTCGCTCATTGCCTCTTTTGAAATTTCCTGTTATTTTTGCCATAATCAATTGCTTAGCTTTATCTTCCTCCGCAACTTCCATCCGCTCTAGGAATTTGCTCGCTTCTTTTCCCTTAAGGATTTTTACTTGTCGGTTTTCATAATCCAGGAAAATGGTGTTGTCCTTAGACGTGCGATAGCTGAAAGGTGATTCATCCAGCCGGTTTCGTTTATCAATATTTTTCATTTTCCATCCTCCCTCGAACAACTCCCTTTCATGTCCATCCCTTTAAAGATTCTCCCCTGTCACCTTCTTATACATCCCAGCGCCTAGCATCCCAACTCCTATCAAAAACAATATTGGGACCATCAACCACATGACTGCTACTCCTGCAAAACCATCTCCTACACTCACTGCAACAATCATTGCAACAATCCAGCTGAAGAACGGAGCAATGGACAGCATCGTGACAAGTCCCCAAATGATCAAAGTTTTATCCTTATATTTACGGTTTAATACGATTCCTATAACTAATGACAAAATCAATACTAAAACTGAAAATGGCATTGAAGTTTCCTCCATATTAAATTTTCAAAATATCACTCTATACATTTCCATAAAGTGGGTTGTTTTTCCTTCTCTTATATTTACAAATTTTTTTCGCTTTCTATTCAATTATCAAGTAATATATATTTATAGATAATGGCTAACAAAGGGGAGATCTGCTTGCATAGCAAAATGTATCAACTGTTTGACGAACATCGAAGTATCCATGTACTCTATCCTTATATTGGATTAAAAAATTACATAAATGCAGTTGTAGATTTTGCGATGAATGGCATAATGGCCGGAGAAAATGTGATTCTTATAGAAAATGAGCGTAATTATCGTATGATTCATAGAGAACTGAGTAACCGTTTATCATTTGAGCAGCTTAAATTAATACATCGTGTGAATAACTTTGATTTTTATTTTTCAAACGGTAGCTATCAACCCCCTGCAATATTAGAATACTTCAATAAAACTGTACACCCTTTCCTAGACAGAAATCTTTCATTTCGAACATGGGCACATGTAGAGTGGCCTTCTATAGGAGATCCGCTTCACTTAATAGAAGACATCGAGCGAACTGCAGATGAAAAAGTAAAAAGTTTATCCTTCCCATTAATCTGTGCATATGAAGCAGAGAAAATGCCGATACAACTTCAAACAATACTGTACCAAACTCATCCTTATATCTTACTAGAAGAAGATTTCATTTCATCAGAACTATACATACCCCTTGTAGATGTAGAATAAGAAAAGATCGTATATCCAATTTGTGGATATACGATCTTTTCTTATTTTTATAGGATTATTCCCACCACCATTGTTGAGTTCCATATGGATATTCCACTCGGCTATCCATATGCGTAAAGCTTCCTTCACTATAGATCCCACTAAAACCGGAGCTTTTCGCAGCGTTTTTTACAGTAGTAGTACTCACACCAGATACACTAATATCTGCAGCAATTCCATATGTGTGCTGGCTGTTGGAAGCCCCGCCAACATTGCGATTGTGAGAGATGCTTCTAAACCCGGAATTGACATTCATCGGACGGTTCCCCAGTTTTACACGTATCGCTTCAAGCTTGTACATCATTCGACGTACGTTCTCTTGCACGGTTGCTGCCGATACATTGCCCCCGTTGAACCCACTTCCGTCTTTAGAATGAAATTCGCTGTAACTGAAGTGTTTGGTTCCATTTGGCGATTCTAACTCGTTTAATTTTGCATGTGTCTGTGGTCCGACTACGCCATCAGCTGTTAACCCGTAAGCACGTTGAAAGCGGATGACTGCTGCTTTCGTTCCAGGTCCAAACTGCCCATCCACACTAACGACTGTCTGCTGAGGTGAATCAGCTGCCCAACCGGCTACCCGGATCTGCAACTCCCTAACATCCGCACCACTAGTACCCTCACTAAGCGTTCTTGTCCAGTTATAAGCAGAAGCCTCTTCCGCCGTGACCAATGACAATACCATCCCAAGCATCAAAGTGAAACTGAAAACCAACATCTTCTGATAAGCTTGTACCATCTTTCCATCTCTCCCAACCACAATAGTTTTTTGAATCACTTGTTCAAATCAAACTGCAGCCCCGACAACGATTGATTGCTAGAATAAGAGATTACTAGAGTTGAATTATAAAAGGATACCTCCCTTATAAAAAGTATGTAAAACCCCACCTCACATTGAAAAGAGGGAGTTCTTTTTTATAATAAAGTATTTCAATCAATAAAAATCGGAATATTCCTATAAGAATAGATTCAAAATACAAATTGTGCGCATATAGAGGGAACAATCGACACAGAATCTCTCGAAACGAAAAAACTTTATTACTCGTGGAGCTCAATCAAGGTATAGGGAGGGGGTATAAAGACTTATTCTTTCGCTTCTTTTTCCTGTGTGCCGGATGATAGTCAAAAAACGCCGGAATAATTAAATTTTCGCTCGAATATGGAGAGTTTCGCCCGAATAAACTTCAAAAACGCCGGATTATTTTCAAAGACGCTGAATTAATTTAACATATACCTACTAGGGGTACCTAACATTAGCTCCAACTCTAGTAAATATTCTCATTCTGGACGAATTCCCCTCTCTTTTTACTTTCCTACCGTCATTTTTAATAGTTTCAGCATATTTTTCTTCCGTATAATGTTCAGGACCGGCCCCTCTAACAGGGAACAACTATTTTCAAATTAAAAAAGCCCCATTCAGGGAACAGGTTTTTCACCTCATCCCCCAAATAGAGTAGTGTCTCAAATCTCCAACGTCAAACCTTAGTGATGATGCCCATGATCTCCATGGTCCCCGTCATCATGATTCTCTTTTTCCTCTTCACTTTCCATAATTGCATCGATTTCTTCCTGACTCATATCTCCGACCACCAGTTGCTTGGTAGGCATGACGTGCATGTCACGTGCGGTCACATGGGATTGCACACGATAAACTCCCTTCGCTTCAAAAGAGTGCTTCACTTCGTAAACCCCGTCACCAACATGTTCCGCATCCACAAGGACACTGTTCTCTTTCCCCTTTTCCACATTCCAAATTTCAATTTGTACTTCCTGGGCGTCTTCTACATTCTCTTCACCCTGTGTGACAAGAGTCCTCACTACAACCTCTTCCGCTTCATCCACACTTTCAGGGAATTGCATTTCCACCTTAACGATCTCTAAAGAAGTCTTCTCTTCCGGTGCACTTGTACACCCTACCAATAACAAAAATAGTGGCACAACAACCAGCATCATTTTTTTCATTTCCAGCACAACACCTTTCTTACCCTAACCAGGCTTTTAAACGTTTTATTCTTACAAAAACAAGTTTATCTAATAGCAGCACCACAATAATGGAGATGCCGACCAACGGCATGACAAGACCTAGAAGCAGCATGGTAATGGTTACTGCCCTTTTAATCTTGATATCCACATTTCCACCTGGTGCACCTAAACCATTTTCCGGCTTTCTTTTTCTCCACATGACCAGGGAGCTTACCATCATTCCAATAAGGCCAACACACAATAGAAGCCCAAGTAACTGGTTGGCTAAGCCGAATAATTTACCCTCATGCAGGGCGATACCAAGCGTTATTGCTTTCCCCATTATTCCATAATCAGCATACCTGACATCTGTCAGCACGGCACCACTGTATTGGTCCACATGCAATGTTGCATTATCAAAAGGTCTAGAGTGGGAGGTAGCAATCGTGAACACTCCACTTTCCCCTTGTGGCATTGAAATGGTATATGGTTTTTGGATATTCTTCATATTTGCAATGCCTGATGCTTCATTTAATGTTAATGGCACATATTGATTGTTCACCGACGAAGGTACTGGGACATTTTCAGCTGCCCATGGCACATTCTCTGCAACATCTTTTGTCACTGTCACCGATTCAGGCTTTGGTCCAAAACTGAAAGAGAAGGCCGGATACCCGGTATTTGTCGCAGTTGCCACTCGGTTGATTTGTTCTCCCATCACCCCGGACCATGGCAGTCCAGTCAAAATCAACACCAAAAGCCCAATGGACATCCAAAAAGCTGGAACAGCATGCATGTCACGCCAGAACACACGGCCTTTGCTTCTTAATCTCGGAAGCACCGTTCCCCAGATGGAAGCACGGTTTCGCGGCCACCAAATGTACAGTCCTGTCAAAATAAGAATAATGGCCCAACAAGCTGCAAGCTCCACGAACCGGTTGGCAACCGTCCCACCTACAATCAGTTCACTGTGTAACTTCTTAAAGATGGTCATCAATTCTTCTTCAACAGGCATATCCCCCATAACTTTTCCGGAGTATGGGTCAACATAAACACTGACAGGTTTACCATCTTGCATAGTAGCAAACTTGGAAGTGCGTTCTTCCTTATCAAAAATAGACACTGAAGTAATGGAGGCATTTGGATATTCTTCGCGCACCTTTTCTGCCTGTGCATTAACAGACAAACTTGTTTCCTTTGTTTCATCTACATAATAAAGATCCTTATAGATATATGATTCAATCTGAGGCTTAAATAAGTACACGGCACCGCTGAATGCCAAAATAATTAAAAAAGGAGCAAAAATAATCCCAGCATAAAAATGCCATCTCCACATAGTCTGGTAGAAGCCATTTCTGGTTTGATTTTTACCCTTTTCTTGATTTGTTGTATTTTCCATAAGCATACTCCTTCAACTTTATCTTCGTATGCTTATATTCTGACGGCCAATTGTGAAAAAAGAATGAAGGATTATAAAAAATTAAATAACGGAATTTCGACGGTTACCGCGGTGCCTTTATCAAGTTTAGAATCAATCAAGATATCACCATCATGCTTGTTTATAATCTGCTGAACAATGGATAGTCCAAGACCGGTACCACCGCTTTTTCTTGTTCTGGCTTTTTCCACCCGGTAAAACCTATCGAAAATGTACGGAACATCCTCTTCTGGAATTCCAATTCCTTCATCCTCAATTTTAAATACCCCCATACCTTTCCCCTCAACGACAGAAATTCGGATTGTTCGATTTTCTGGGGTATATTTGATGGCATTGCTCAAAAGATTATCGATGACCTGATCCAGTCTCCCGTAATCACCATTAACCACTACTTCTTCATCAAGCTGGAGTTCGGTTTGCAGATTCTTATCGTTCAACTTTAATCGGAAGCGACCTAGCACCTCTTTTACGAGTTCCGCCAATATGACTGGTTCCTTATTAATCGGATACGAATCTCCTTCCAACTGGGCAAGATCCAAAAGATCGTGTACAAGATGATTCATTCTATCAGTTTCTTTCCGGACAGTCTCTGCGTACTTTTCAGTTGTTATGATTCCTTCGTCCAATGCCTCGCTATATCCTTTTAAATAGCTGATTGGCGTTCTTAATTCGTGGGAAACATTGCCCAAGAACTCACGCCTGCTCCTGTCCACCTCATCAAGATTGGATGACATCGTATTGATTGACCTGCCAAGACTCGCGATTTCATCTTCCCCTTTTATGGAGAGCGTTTGTGAAAAATCCCCATGTGCAATGTCTTTTGCCACTTTCTCCATCTGCTTGATTGGTTGTACAATCCGATTCGTCATTTTCGTTCCAACAAAGGTAAGGAGTACAATCAATAGAAACATCCCCACTAGAAGTAAGGTTCTGATTGGCTGAAAGGCTTCCACAATTGCCGTTAAAGGCATATATAGGAAAATAACTGCTTCCAGTCTATTATCTACAATCAACGGGATGACAACTGCACGTATTTCCTGATTCAACCCGGTATGGAATTTCGTAAAGGTCAACGTCTCCCCTTTTAACAATTCCTGCCTTTCGCTAAAGGTGATAAGGTTCTCCTCTGCAAAGGAATCAAAAGGCGCCCCACTTGCAAGCTGCATCGGATCATCTGTAAAAATAATGGACGTTTCCGAGCTAGCCTCGAGCCAGTTCAATCGGTCTGAAAAAATCTCCCGACTCTCCTCATAATAAGCCTGTTCCAAGGTTTGTCCCTGCTTCATCAACATATCTGTCTGCTTTTCTATATATAAAGTTTGATAAAGATAATAAGAAACCCCACCTACCAAGATAATGGTAACAACAGATACAGAAAGGATAGTCAGCCAGATTTTATTCCGGATGGATAAAGGTTTCATGCCTCATCACCCTCAAATTTATAGCCGATTCCCCAAACCGTTTTTATTTTGTCTCCTGCATCCTTAAGCTTGAATCTCAATGTCTTCACATGGGTATCCACTGTGCGGTAAGAATCTTTTTCCGTATCCAAGCCCCAGATGACATCATGAAGCTGTTCTCTAGTGAACACTTTGCCTTCATGCTCCATCAAAAAAAGTAATAAGTCATATTCCCTTCTTGCAAGGTTGACCCTTTCTCCTCCGACAAGGACTTGCCGGGCACTCTTTTGAACTGTAATCTCAGAATTTGAAACTACATCAAAAAAGGACTGATTGGAACGACGGAGCAATGCTTCTACCCTAGCTAGGAGCTCCTTTGGACTGAATGGCTTCATCACATAGTCGTCTGCGCCAAGCTTCAATCCTCTGACCTTGTCCCATTCATCACTTTTGGCTGTCAGCATCAGGATTGGCATCATGTACTTTTCACGGATTTTTTTACAGGCAGTAAAACCGTCCATGACCGGCATCATCACATCGAGGATGATTAGATGCACCTCATGATCGAAGAGTATATCCAGAGCCTCTTCCCCGTTTTCAGCATGGAGGACTTGATAGTTTTCTTTCTTCAAGTAGATACCAAGCATTTCCCTCATATCTGCTTCATCATCCACCACTAGTACTTGAAAGGCGTTCTTCACTCTCCATCGCCTCCTTTAAATAATAAAAAGGGACCACCCTGAACTCCATACTCCTCTTTAACATCCAAGCTATCCTTATCAAGGACAAATACCTCGTCCCCATCAAGACTCGACACATACAAGTTGGATCCATCGGCAATCATAAAGCTTGGATTATCCCCAACATTGATTTTCTTTTCCACCTCATAGGTGTCCCTATTTAATTTCGTCAAACTGTGATCTCCATGACTAAGTACGTAAATGGAAGAAGTATCAGTAATCTGAGAAATTTGGATCGGCATTAGCCCGGTTTCCTTTGATAATATTTCATCACCTGTTTGCGGATCATAGGCGAATACCTTCTCATTCATTTCACCTGTCGCTCCATGGCCACCTGTCCAGATATATTTCCCGTCAAAATGCAACCCTTCTGGCCTTTCATTTACAGAAAATGAATTCGTTATCTCGATTTTTGATGTATCCAATACATAGACTTCCCCACTTCCGGCGGCAAGTACAAATAGCCTCTCCCCATCCTTGACCATCTTGGACGGATACTCACCCACATTTACCTCCCGAACAACCTCTTTTTTCTCCAAATCAATCATTTGTAGTTTATTGCTCTTTCCATTGACGGTATAAAGCAATTTATTATACTGGTCATACAATAGTTCAAGGACTCCCTCTTCGATATCCATGAATTCGGTAACTTTATTCGCCATTGTATTTATTTCATAAAGCTTTTCTTCTTCCTTGACGGAAGCCATGAATTTTCCTGGCTCCATCTCCACAATCGACGAAAACCTAAAAGGCACACTTACCTTCTCCTGACTCCCTGTGGATATGTCCAACGCCGTTATGGCATTCTCTTTCAAATGACTCACATAGATGACCGACTCTGCATTCTCCGTTTTCGGCAATGCAATATCAGAGCTTGTACATGCGGATAAGGTCAACGTAAGTAATACCGCAATTATAATAAAGGAATTTTTCATCCGTTACACTCCTAAACAGAAATATTAACCCTTATTCTACTCCAAAATTGTGAATAATGTGTGAGCAAACAAAAAAGTGATTCTTTGATTAGAATCACCTAAAAAAACTTTTACATATCCCCTTACAAAAGAACTTTTTCTAGTATCCTCTTCCAAGAAACTTATCAAAATACCAATCAACATGTGTATTCTCATCACATATGACTGCTTCTATATTCAAGGCATCCAATAGGTCACCTAAGTTCTCCTCTTTGGACATGAGGACCGTCGCAAAGGAGTCAAATACATTCATGAAAGCGAAATCCTGATTTTCACCTGTTATCATTATTTCTTTGTATGCTAATCTACTTAACTGAAGTGGTGTAATACTTGATATTTCCAAAGTGCCGCTTTTATTATGGATTGGATCGGAATAGAGTAGCTTTTTTGCACCTTTTGAAGATAGAATTTTCATTAAATCTTCCACTATAAATAAGGAGGGGCTGTCTTCCACTGGTAGATAAAGATCTGTATGCACGAAAGTAGATAGTGTCTCTTCTAGATCTTTTCTTTCATAATTTCTATTCAGCGCCCCTATAAAAGTTTTAAGGGCGATGGCCACCTCATCCAAACTGTTCAAACCACTCGCTTTTCTAACCTCTTCCCATTTGACCGCTTTACCAAGAAGAAACAATTCCTCTTCTGTAGGAAAAAAACGTTTTAGCTTGTTCTCCCGCCTTTTTCCTTCCCAGCCATCAGGCATCTTTTCAAATGGATGGAGAATGAATGCGGCGGATTTAAAATGTTCAGGAAGCTGTTTTAACAGTGGTTCACCGGTTAACCAGATATATTCAATCATTTTCTAGTCTCCTTTTTCTAATGCAAGCCTGCTCTATCACTTCCATACTTATTCCGATAGTTCCCCAGAGCTTGCAGGGGCCATATATACTTATAGCTATGATAATGGATATAGTATCCCCCGGGAATGGCAGCGCCTGTCGGGTACTCAGTCCGCCAATCAGATGCTTCCATCAAAACTGTTAATGCATGTATCCCTTTTTCTATTTGTGGAGTTGGTTTTTCTGAACTGGCAATTAATGCATCCAATGCCCAGGCTGTTTGAGATGGGGTGCTGTGAGTTAGTGGGACATATTTATTTCGAATATCGCTTGAACAGGACTCCCCCCAGCCTCCATCACTATTTTGAATAGAGAGGAGCCAGTTTACAGCATTCCTTATCATTGGATCTGTACTAGGTACGCCTACTGCCTTCAATCCGGTCAAAGCTGCCCAAGTCCCATAGATATAACAGTTTCCCCAGCGGCCGTACCAGGAACCATCCTTTTTTTGATGATACTTTAACCATTTTATTGCTTCTAGAATTGAATTGGACTCCTTTGAAATGGTGGTGTATTCCCCAAGAAAGTATAGGGACCTGCCAGTTAGATCTGCGGTCGATGCATCAAAAAGCACCCTGTCCTCGTAGCGAAACGGGATAAGTGAGAGGAGATAGTTATCCGTATTCTTTTCAAAGGCTGACCAGCCTCCATCATCATTTTGCATGGAAAGAAGCCAGCGCACCCCTTTTTCCCAAGATTCCTTAAACCGTTCATCAGTCTGCGCTAAGGCTGTGATGACTCTTAAGGCAGCCGTTGTATCATCTATATCCGGAACCATTGTATTAATATCCGAGAATCCCCAGCCCCCAGGTAGAACATCGGGGTTTTTCACGGACCAATCTCCATACTTATGATGTTGCCTTGAAAGAAGATAGTCACCAGCGTTAATTACAGCATCATTATGTACCGGAACTCCTGCATTGATTAACGCTCCAGTCAACAGTGCCGTATCCCAAACGGTTGAAGGGGAGTTCTGAACAAAGATAGAGTCGTCGGGTAGATTTCTACAAAGATAGGACTTCATTCCCTGAAAAGCATTTTCAATAATCGGGTGATCTTTCTCATAACCAAGTGCAAGGAGAGCATAGATCATAAAAAAGCTCGCACTAAAATAACTGTACAGGGTACCATTTTCTTCGATTCTATCTATCATGTAATTTTCAGCATTTTTGAAGGCTTTCCTTCGGAGTTCTCTAGGTGGTGAGCCAATGTTTTTTACGGTATTTTTCACATAGTGACTGAGGATTTTCAAACCATCTAGCAAGCGGTGATCCGCTTCTTTTCCTTCCCTTGATTGAAGATGCGACAATTTCGGAGTTTGTGCATGTACAATGGCCCCATCCAAATTACTGCAAATGATAATAGGTATCCAGTGTGCCCTTGCATAACCAACAAGGTTAAAGATGTTAATGGGAGCCCATTTGGGTACTATCATTATTTCTATCGGAATGCTCTTCACAATCGTTGGCCACTTTATCTGTCCATTCATTGCCAGCATCATTCTTGTCAGCCAATCACTTTTCGTAAGTCCGCCATGATCCGAAATGAAACGTTCCGCCTTAAGCATATAGTCATCATCTTTAGTAACGTATCCTGAATATAATAGGGAAAAATACGCCTCTATTGTGGCACTTAGATTTCCTCCGTTTTCATCAGTGTAGACCTTCCAAGATCCGTTTGGCGCTTGCTGAGATTTGATTCGTTTTACAAGCGCCATGACCAGCTTTTCTTCATTGGTCCATTTAAGCGTTCTTATCAAAATGATCATATAGGTATCTGTCATGATACTGCTTCCTTCAAAGCAAAAATTCCAAGAACCATTAACCGATTGCTTCCCGAGAATGTCACTTATCAAGTCATTCAGCGAGGCGTTTACTTTATCTATCGTCTTCATACGTCCCTCCATGGTGTAGGCGATTTTATACACCTTATGTAAGTTTACATATTTTAGAAGGGTATTCAGACGCCTATCTTAAGGGGAACTCTCCACGAATTCTTCCTGTACTCTTATTTGCATCGAAAATCAGCTGATCGATTTCTCTATTGATCGTTATCAGCCTCTCGTGTAATCTGTGGAGCTCTTCACCCCTGTTTGAATTTTCCATCCTCTTCATTTCTCTTTCTAGATGTATCATTTTTAACTTCGTATCTGATACTGAATTCTTAAAGTTCATTTTCCGTCCCCTCCTGTTACTCCCAACTTTGCTCCTAATTTGCTTGGAACACAACTTTAAATGTGTTGTTGGTAAATGAAAAGATATTATTGAAATACAGCTACCTTTCCGTTATAATTTGTTTTGGAAATTTAATAATAAAATGTTACTTGTGGATTTTTCTAGAGATATCTCTATTTTCGCCACACGATTGTCTTTCGGGCAGTCGTGTGGCTTTTTGTATTTTGGAATCAATGAAAGAAGGCGAAAATAATGAAGACTTGGCATTATGCGTTGATTGTATTTATAGGGGGCTGCTGCCTGGGAATTTTGTCTACATTTGTGAAGCTTGCATATGCTGGAGGTTACTCCATGGGTGAGGTTACAGGTAGCCAAGTGTTAGTTGGTACCATCATTATTTGGATCGTTACCTTCTTTAGTCGAAAGAAAAAAATTCATGTCATTAAAAAACTTAAGCTTGTTTTAGCAGGAATACCGATGGGGCTAACAGGATTACTTTACTATCAATCCTTACAAACACTTGAAGCTTCCCTGGCCATCATTTGTTTGTTTCAATTTATTTGGATTGGAACATTGATTGAATGGATTTTTTATAAGAAACTTCCTTCATCAGGTAAGGTTCTCTCCATTGTAATCTTACTTTCAGGTTCTGCTTTAGCAGCCGGAATTTTTGGGGAAAGTGTAGAATCTATTTCATGGCAAGGGGCTTTATGGGGAGTACTTGCTGCTTTTACTTTCTCTATGTTTATTTTTTTGAGCGGTATCATCGGAAAAGAAATTCCTGCGATTCAAAAAAGTGCCCTTCTTTCCACCGGGGGCTTGATTGTTACTATTATCTTGTTTCCCCCAGTATTTTTAGTTGATTTGCAAACTGTGATAGGAATAGCTCCATATGGATTAATTCTAGGTATATTTGGTGTGGTGCTTCCCCCACTACTCTTTTCCATCGGAATGCCGCATGTGGGGCCAGGCCTTGGATCGATTCTTACAGCTTCCGAGCTCCCTGTAGCAGTGATTATGTCAGCCCTTGTGTTATCCGAACATATCAGTATGTATCAATGGGCCGGAGTTGCTCTTATTTTAGGCGGAATAATGGTTGAGAATCTGAAAAAGATAAAATCGATGGAACCTATATCTGCCATGGATAGGGAGACCAGCAACTAATTGCTATTTTCAAAAGGTGAGAAAAAACTAAGAAAAGGAGTAAGGCGATGAGTTATTCTTACTCTTTTTCAGAAAACCTTTCTCACCTTAAATTCTCCAAATCCTCCAAACATCTTACTTCCTGCCTATACCACTCCATATTCCCTGCAAACCTTTCTGAACACTCAAATTCGATTTTTGCTACCTTCTGTCCTTGCACACAACGCACGCTGGCGATGAATTTTTTCTTTCCCTTAGGCTTATCAAGACTAACTCCTGTAAAAGGTATCAACTCATAAAAAAAATCCTCAGCCAATCTATCAAAATAGTTGTGTTTCATAATATCTCTTAACTTGATATAATCGGTTTCCTCTAGTCCCCATCGGATTACCGTACTCCCATCTGGAAGGATAACTTTGAGTTTTAGATGGCAACCAACTTTATCTTTTGAGACATTCAATATCTTAATATTCTCCTGGTTCATTCTAGTTCGAACCTCCGCTATCACTTCCGCCACCATGGTTGTTGAACTGATTGAATTGATATCTAGTTGTTTCGGATTCTATATTTTGATTTCCTTTGTTAACATCTGGAGGATGATTCATTCCTCTGTTCTTTTTATCCATATAAATGGTAATTGTGATAAGTAGCAAGATAGGTATGATGACAAATAGCCAAATCATAGAGACTCCCCCTTATTAATTTAGTGGAATATCTTTTGTACTGTATTACCTCTTACTCTTCATCTAGCACTTTTCTTCTAAACCTCAACAAACTGTATAAGATGTACAAGAACAACCCAATAATTAATAGCATTCCGTACAAAGGATCAAATATGATCGAAACTAAAACTATCGTAATGAAAAACAAGCCAATAACAGAAGCAAAACGGGTAAACCACAATGCCTCATCCGTAAAGTCAGGTTCTTCCTTATACTTCCACCTTTGTCCAAACAACATTCCTTCTCTGGGGTTGAAATAGTTCCAAATCAATACAATATATATTGGCACCGCAATTATTATCCCTATTGCTTGGTCCATAGAACCCCTCCTAGATTGCTTTCAACTAATATACGAGTTTAAGTGAATAAAAGTTTCAAATAATTCAGTAAAATCAATTCTTATACATGAAGAAAAACAATCAAATAATTTCTGACAACAATCTGGGCGTTTTTCATACAATATGGTGGGGTGAGATAAATGGCAAGAGTAAAATATACGGATTCAGACGTGGCCTTAGTGGCCAGAATGATAAGAGCAGAAGCAGAAGGTGAAGGAAAGCAAGGAATGCTATATGTAGGCAATGTTATCGTTAATCGTGCAATAGCGGACTGTCTGGACTTTAAAGAAGTAAGGACCATTCCGCAGGTCATCTACCAAGTACAAGGTGGCAACTATTCATTTGAAGCTGTTCAAAAAGGTAATGTCTTTTATAACAGAGCCAGAGGAGTGGAAAAGAGACTAGCTAAAAAGACTTTGGACTTCTGGAGGGAGCATCCGGCAAAATTCGCACTTTGGTACTTCAATCCATATGCTCCATGTCCTCCAACTTGGTATGACCAGCCTTTTGCCGGCCAATTCAAACAGCATTGCTATTACGAGCCGATTGCCAACACTTGTGATAGTGTTTACAGTGGTTAAATGAAAGGTAAAAGGAGCTTACCTCAATTTGTAAGCTCCTTGCCTTTTATCCTATATCCCTTTCCCTTCCTTAATCACAATTCCCTTCTCCTCCAACATGTTAACGATGCGGTCCACCTTGAACTGTTGGTCTTTACCTCCGCCTTTTGGCAGAAGGAATCGGTCTTCTTGTCCTTTTCCCTTTCCTACATAGAACAGGTAGTTGTTTTCTGTCGAGAATACGTTGAGCGATTGGTTTGCTGGAATCTTTCTTTTTTCCTGCCCCACAACGAATGCATCAAAACGAAGGTCAAATCCAATTTGGTAGGATGGATTTTTTTCATAGTAAAGGTTATAAAGCTTTTCACTTCTTTTATCGATGATTTTTCGAAAAAATGTCTTTGTTAGGAAAAGAATGACAAAGTATAATACTAATCCGATGACAACCGTTACAATGTTAAGAATGAGGAACTGCACGCCATCTACCGCGACCTGCAAATTGGCGATGATATTATAGGTACAAAAGAGAAAAAGTGCAATTAGGTTCCCGGCCGTTGCCATCTTAAAGATTGTTTTGAAATAAGGCATGTACTGAAACAGTTCTGTATAATCTTTTCGTTCAATTGGAAATTGTAAAGATAAATTCTTTTTCAAGGTGTACCTCCTGATGTGATAGACTTATAGATTTTCTGAAATATTTAATTCTTGATCCATGATAATCCCTTGTTTTACATAACTGATAATCTTGGCAGACTCCGCTTCCACCCTTTCTCTTCCATAGGGATTGAGAAACCAGTTATCCCTCCTCGTCGACTTGTCGTTGACAGGACAAAGAGAGTAGTCGATCCAGTCAGGCATGTAAGTACGGAGAGTGAGATTAAGCCTCCTCATATGATAATGACTTGTTACCACCAAAAGGCGTCTGATTTTATGAAGGTAAAAAGCTCTGTCTAATACCAATAGGGATGCGAGCACATTCTCCTTGGTATGAAGGGACTGATTTTCAATCAAAATATCTTCTGAAGGTATCCCGAGTTCCATTGCTTTGTCCGCAAGCATTTGGGCCTCAGTCAGTCCAGTATCATCCCAGACGACTCCACCGGAAAATAGAATTTTTCCGGCTCTTCCATTTTTATAAAGTTCAATCGCTGTCGGCAACCGGTACTCTACTGCCTTGCTGCTACCTGCGACTAAAATACAGTCACCACTTTGCTTATCATCTTTAATATTGCTGAAAAGCAGATCTGTCATCTGTTGATCTGTCAGTTTGCTGGAATCCAATTTTGAGATAGGTATCTTCATGCTTCTCCTCCATGGTGTTCGTGTCGAATGCCTTCTATTAATACATTACACACCGAAGCTTGGATTCCTTTTTTAAAATTCATTTTAGTGTCGAATTTAAATTTAACTTTCAATAACAAGAGGTAGACTCATTACCACGCGGCAACCGGCAGTGTAGTTCGGATCTATCTGAACGGCCCCATTATGCTGGGTAATAACCTTTTGAACGATTGCAAGGCCGATTCCCGTGCCGCCGGTGTGAGTGCTGCGTGACTCATCCACTCGGACAAATGGTTCGAACACTTTCTCAAGATAGGTTCTTGGAATGCCCTTCCCTTTATCTTCTATTGTAAGTACAGCTTGATCCCCTTCTTTGCATAATGATACAACAAGAGAATTACCTCCATATGCCATACAATTTTGAAGGATGTTGGCTATTGCTCTTTCAAACAAATGGATATCAAGTTTCACCGTCATCATTTGGTCTGGTATATCTACTTCATAATGGATGCCTTTTGCTTCCAGTTCGTCTATATAGGAAGAGAATATTTCTCTAACAGCTTCTGTGAAGTTTTGATTCTCCAGTGAAATTCTATTTAAATTCATATCAAGCTGGGACAAGTCGAAAAGATCTTGAATGAGTCTGTTCGCTTTCGTACTGTTGGCCATAACAATGGAGGAATATTGTTTTCGGTCCTTATGGCTTAAATCAGGGAATCGGTATAATGTTTCCGCATACCCTTGAATATTCGTAAGAGGGGTTTTTATGTCATGGGAAATGTCCAATATCAGTTGTTTTCTCAGTAATTCGGATTGCTCCTTCAGCCTGATTTCCTCTCCAATTTTAGTAGCCATTTGGTTGATATTTTCCTTCAATTCATTTAATTCTTTATTTGCTTGAAACTCAATTTGTGTTTCATAGTTTCCTTGTGAAATATAATCTACACCTTTCAGGAGCTCCTCAACTGGCTGAATGATTTGCTTGGAAGTCCTTTTTACATACCATCGCAAAATGACCAATAAACAAATCATGAAAAAGAGAACCGTAAACAGGAAAATATCAAGAAAAAACATTTCTAACGGTAAATATAGTAATAGAAAGTCATCACCTGATTCAGGGACAAAGAGATCTGTGTCATAGTGATTTATTTCTTTAAGAAAGTCATCAACTTTGTATTGATAGCCTGCTTCATTTGGACTGTTGTATTGTTTGATTACCGTATAATCCCTACTAAGAGTTTCAAGGTATGCATGTTTTGGCAGCTCATTTTTATAGAATGCCTTCTCCAGCCCTTCACTCTCTACATCCTCATACAGTTCTTGGAGGTATTCCTGATCCACATCTTCATACATAGATTCTACATAAATAGTGTTGGCAATCAGGGTAACGGCGCCTATTAATAAGAGAATGATAAACAATAGAGAATAGTTGACCAGAAATTGTCTCTTGATGGGAATGTTCTCTTTTAGAAGGAAAGAAAATAGTTTTCTAGTTTTCATGTCGGGCCATCCGATATCCTAAACCTTTTATTGTTTTTATATAGATCGGTGATTTAGGGTTAGGCTCTATTTGTTCCCTGATCCTGCTGATATGGACCATGATAGTATTACTGTCGCAAAGATAGTCCGTGTTCCAGACCAGCTCATATAATTGGGCTTTCGTATAGAGGCGATTCGGGTTTTTCATGAAGATGGAAAGAAGCTGTGTTTCTTTGGGCTTTAAAGGGAGCGTCAATCCTTTTTTAGTAATGACCTGGTTGACAGGATTGTATTCTAGATCACCATTGCGAAGAATAATCTCCCGTTCCACTTTTCCATAATCTGAGCATCTACGAATCAGTGCGTGCACTCTGGAAATAAGTTCAACCACACTGAATGGCTTTACCAGATAGTCGTCTGCACCCAAACCAAATCCCAACACCTTATCGCTATCAGCACCTCTTGCTGTCAGCAACATAATGGGAACATTGGAATACTCTCTCACCCTTTGTATGATCTGCAAACCATCCATCCCAGGCATCATTAGGTCCAAAATTAGAAGTTCAGGGATTCTTTCCCCTAATCTCATTAATACTTCTTCTCCACAATAAGACTGTACTACGTTATAACCTTCTTTTCTTAGGTGCAGGGCAAGCAATTGATTTATTTCATTATCGTCTTCTGCAATATATATTAGCTTTCGCATAGGTGTACTCCTTGGTCTATGTCAATCTATCTCCATATTTTATCATGAAAACGCTCCTCAAAATGACAATTTAAGGTTTATTTAAGGTTTGGTTAAGGTTGTGTTTACTTTTAATAAATACAATTAAAATCTAGTAAGCTACCAAAAGGAACACCTGTTTCACATTTTAATGTCTATAAAGACAAGGATACAGGGAGACTTTGGCTTTTTGAAATCAAGGGGCTAAACGAAAAATTCCAACCTATGAAGTAAATTAATTCAAGGAGTGTTAAGGAAATGACCAATATATATTGCACACTAACTTTTCATAGTAATAAAGAAAAATTTGATTTGAGCAATTTCGAAAGAAAAATTCAACTGTACAGAAAAACTTCATGGTCTATTGGAGATCTTCAACAACCGAATTATGAAGATTCAGCTCGCCTTGATAGTACAGCAGTCATTAAATCTGAGACATCAAAAGACTATGATGGAAAAGAAGTAATTTCATCATTCTTTCATTATCTTTATTCCAAAAAAGAAGTGATTTTGGAACTTAAAAGTCAATACATGGCCAATCTTTACTTTGATGTTATCGTTAATCAAGAATCGAGCGATTCACCTGTAATTTTCTTAGAGCCTAACCATTTGACTCTCTTAAGTGAGCTTGATGCTTCTATGAATGTTTCCATATATGATTATAGATAATTATAATGGAAGAGGAGTTAACTGAAGTAAAAGCATCAAAATTGTTGGAGGAGTTTTTGAAGGAGAAAAAGTTAATATAAAGTAAGCGAATAAAGAACCTCAGTTTTCCATGTTTGGATACTTCATAAATTTAGAGGAGGGGCTTCTCCTCTTTTCCTTATTGAAAATGCCCCTCTATGAGAATTACCAATTGGTTATTGAAACAACTTTACCTGATTTGAATCATTTGAGAATGCAATTACCTTGTGAAACTTCAATCCTAATTTCCCAAGCACTTTTGCCGAGCTTTCGTTGTCCAGCGCGGTAATAGCCACTATTTTCTTGAGATTAAGAACGCTCCTTCCATATTCCATAACCGCAGCAGCCGATTCAAAGGCATAGCCTTTTGACCAATAACTTGGAAGAAAAGCAAAGCCTATATCCACATCCTCCAATAGATCTCTTTTTATGAGACCGCAAAGTCCAATCGGTGTTCCTTCCTCTTTCAGCTCGGCTAAATATAGGCAAAACCCAAAACGTTCATACATTGTATTTGGGCCCTCCGCTATATATCTCCTAGCATCTTCAAGCGTCCTGACTCCCTTATCACCGATATTTTCTATCCATGAGGGGTCATTCAGAAGCTCTAATATGAAGCTAGCATCATCACTAGTTAACTTGCGAAGCACCAATCTATCTGTCTCCAATACTTTCATAGTTGGTTCCCCCTCTCTTCCTACAATCATATCAGAATTTACCGTGCTACAGTCCCTGGCTTCACAGCATGAAAGACCTGTTTCTCTTTCCATTCAGGATGAACTTTACGGATGATGGAAGTTCTCATCATGCTTAACGTGGTAATGATCAACATCGCTGCAGAGAAGAGAAGGACCCATTGAGCTGGAAAGATGTCATACAGAACGCCATAGATCACCATACCAAGAGGAGTAAGCGCCATGGACATTGTTTCGACGATGGAAAATACCCTTCCTTTGTACTCGTCATCAATGGTTTTTTGAAACATGACATGAAGCGGTGTATTCACTGTAATAATCAATATGCCGAAGCAGAACATGAGAACCAAGTAGTAGCTAAACATCGTCCAATAACCCATAGGTAGCAGTAGTGGCAGCGCAATGGATCCAATAACTGCTCCAAGTCCCACAATCCCCCTCTTGGATACTAGCAGAGGAAATTTCACTTCCTTGCGCGCTGAAAAATAAACCGACATTAATAGCATCCCAAGTGAAAATGCACCTTGTGTAAACCCAAAATGCTGGGATTGCATTTTTAAGTTTTCTATTAGTATATAAGAATAACCTACCTCAAACGCTCCGAAGAAAAAGTTGATAAGAAGACTGATCCAAAGGATAACCAAGATCGTCGATTGTACTCGCAAATAGCGGATGCCCGCTTTCATGCTTTGCCACATTGTTTCCTTCTGTTCTTCTATTTTATTTACTACCGCAAAAAGCCGGAAATTCATGGTGGATTCTAAAATGACAGCGATAATGGATGCAAGGATAAAAATGATAAGGAAAACGGGAATGGAGACGGTACCATACAATAGCCCTCCGACAGCGGGGCTACCTATTGCTGCAAAAGAAATTGCCATTTGATTCATGGCCGTTGCCTTTTGTATTCTCGGTTGATCGATAAGTCCCGTTATGGAAGAAGTAAAAGCAATTCCAGAAAACATGGATGTAAGAGATAATATACTGGTTGTCGTGTAAATAGCGATAAGGGAGAGTCCTGATGTAAGGGTGTATATGAGAAGGCCTGTGATAGCAAGTGTGGTCGCGATTTGTGAGACAATAACGATCATTTTCCTAGAATACCGGTCCGTGATAGCCCCGGCAAATGGTGCAGCAAGCGTCCTTGGGAGAATATTGCATAACAGGTTTGTCGCAAAGCTTGTCGCAGATCCAGTAAGCTGCAAAATATAGAAGCTGATAGCAAAGGCATAAACTTGTGACCCAAAAGTGGAAATCAATTTACTAATCATAAACGTATACAGATGATATGTTGCTTTTTTCAGCTTTAAACTTTCTTCCATTTAAAAGCACCCCATTTTTAAAAGTTTAATTTAATTAAACAAATCGTACCATATTAAGGTATTCCAATTCAAGGAAAAGTTTAATATAATTAAACAAAATATATTTTTTTTACAAGGAGTGCACAACTGTATGCTCGGAGATCGGATACGAAGATTAAGAAAACAAAAAAAGATGACCTTAGAAGCACTTGCTGGGTCAGAGCTGACAAAAGGGATGCTCAGCCTTATTGAGAACAACAAGGCCAACCCTTCCATGGAAAGCCTCGCTCATATTGCCAATCAGCTTGGAGTAGATATAGCAGAATTAATGGGTGAGGTCAGTACCGATGAATTGCGGGCAACACTGGAGCAAGTGGAAAAAATCTTCAATGTACCGTTTAGAAATGATTTTCCTGATAAATATAAGCAATTAATTGAACTAATTGAGCCTCACATTGGGAAACTCTCCAAAGGATATGAGAGCGCACGGTTATTGGAAATATACAGCTACTCCCTTCAACGGGAAGGGCTACCCGGATGGGAAAGCCTACTTGAGAATGCCTCTGATATGTTTGATCAGATGAATATTTCTTCCAATCGTACTGCCATTGGAATTTTTCGTTCCAATCTTGCTTTTTTTGAACACAATTATCAAGAGTCGTTGAATATCTTAATGGCTGAACGGAGAGAAATTGAAGCAAAACATGCATACATTGAACCAATGGCCCGGTTGGACCTTGATTACAGTGAAGCAATTTTGTTATATGCAGTAGGGAATTCAGTGGCTGCCATCCAAACCATGGAGCAGGCGCTTGCCTACTCCAAGGAAAAGCGGATGTTCTACCTGATTGATGACCTATACCGCCTTGCAGCTGCACATGCAATGATGGAAGGAAATGAGAAAGAAAAGGATTACTACCTGTTGAAATTGAAGCAATACGGAGAGTTTGCAGACCATGCTTCCTCGATTTACTTTTGTGAACTGTTCGAGATCATTGATTTGATTACGGAAAAACAGGAATATAAAAAAGCACTTGCAAAAATTGAAACACGCCTCTCCACCGGGGATCTAATGGACTACTACAGCCCATGGTTCATTCTCGAAAAAGCAAAAGCACTCTACTATCTCAGCCGGTTTGAGGAGGCACTTCAATCTATGGAAAAGGTGGTTATACCAGACATCCACCACCCGATTGACCTTTCCAATTTTTATCTAAAAGACTCCTACCAAGCACTCATCCTGATGGAGCTTGGGAGAGCCGAAGAAGCCGTAACTGCCGCACAAAAAGCCCTCGACAACTTCGAGCCTCTCCTTGATTCCAAGATGAAGGATTTCAGTAGAAAAGTGTTGGAGCAAGTTCGTGGGTAGCAGGGACAGGCACTTCTGCCCAATAAGGGTCGAAGTGCCTGTCCCTAAACGCACAAAAATACTTTTTAAAATTTTCTGATTTCTGTTACAATGTTTCTTAATATATTTTAAGAAGAATGGGGTTTTCACCATGGAGAACTTTTTACTATTTGTTTTTATGAGTATATTACTTATCATTCTGCCCGGACCTGACACTGCGATCGCCACAAAAAACACCTTGTCTGCAGGAAGCATTGGTGGATTCAAAACTGTTTTAGGTACCTTTTGCGCCATCCTCATCCATACCATCGCAGCCGTAGTCGGTCTCTCCGCCATTATTGTTAAATCTGCATTTCTGTTCTCTGTCTTTAAATATGTTGGTGCCGTTTACCTTGTCTACCTGGGGATAAAGACCATATGGGCACTTCGTAGCAAGAAACCCGAGGTGCTTGGTGAGACTGTCGCAACAAATAAGTATGGGAATCAATCACACTTCAAACAAGGTTTCCTGACTAATATGCTAAATCCAAAAGTGGCCGTCTTTTTCCTAACCTTTCTGCCACAATTCGTTGACCCGGGAATAAGCACAATCGGACCATTCCTTCTAATGGGAGTTACCTACGCTGTCCTGACAGCCATTTGGTTTGTCCTTTACATCTATCTAGTTGATCAGATTAGTACATTTATGAAAAGACCTCGTACCACCACTGTTATTGAATCTATTACAGGGATTGTGTTGATTGGATTTGGGGTCAAGTTGGCGTTGGAGAAGGGTTCAGAGTAAATATTAAACAAACATAAATAAGAAGCCAAACAACCTATTTTGACAAGGTCGTTTGGCCTTTTTTAGTTTTTACACGAAGGCATCCCCGGCACTTCACCACTCGTTGGCTCCAACCTTTTTTGCTTGCACTGTTCCTCTAAACCCACCATCAGGAGCTTTTGGATAGCCAGCGTTTCTGGAGTTCGATTGTCTGGATAAGCTAGATTGGTTTCTTCTAACGGATCGTTTGTCAAATTGTATAGTTCATACTGATCGGGGACCGGTCTAGTTTTGGTGGTCGTGACACACAATGCACAGTCTACGTGCTCACCTGTGGATGTTTGAGAAACTTGAGTGGTTGTGACGTTTTCGACTCCCGGATTGCTCCAGAATTGTGGGTTGTCATAGTAGCGTGTGAGTTTCCAGATTTCTTTTGTTCCGTTCTCGCCTGTGGAAAGCTTGGTGATAATCGCTTCTGTGTGGTTTGGTTGGATGACGGAATGGTATGGTTCCCCTGTTGCTGACACTTGATTAAGACCTTGGGTAACGTCATCATCACTCATAAAATAGAGTGGTTCGTTGGCTCGGTAGAATTTGTTTTTCCCCATGAGTAACGGTGTTAGGTCCCTGCCTACTAGTTGGTGGACTTCTGTATGGTTGCGTTTAAGCTTTTGTTGGATCTCCTCGGCGTCGATGTCTGCGAGTCCTAACATTGTCGGAAGTACGTCAACATGGCTTGTGAGCATATCCGTTGTTTCTTTACCGGAGAAGAGCCTCGGACTGTGGATAATCAATGGTACATGAATGGACTCCTCGTAGGTGTTGTACCATTTTTGATATAAGCCTCCATGAGCGCCTAGCAGTTCACCATGGTCAGAAAGGAAAATGACAATTGTATTTTCATAGAATGTAGATTTTTGTAGGGCCCGGAATACTTTGCCCATTTCCTGATCCGCTTTCTTTTGCAGGGAATAGTATAGCTGTCTATATGAGACGTTATCCTTTATTGGCTGGAGAGCTTTTGGATAGGTTTCCTTATAGCTTTTCTGGGCGGTCGGCTTTGTTCTTAATGATTCGTCTGCAGTTGGCGGTGGCGGGATGAATGGGACAGTGGGATCTATTTCAAAGTTGAACAAAGGACTGAGCTCGGTGTAGATTCCATAGATTGCAATGTCATGTGGGTTTACAAGCGAGCACATGACTAACCATGGAGACGGGTCTCTATCGCAATCATGTTCCAATGATTGAAGGAGTTCGACTGTTTCTTGTGCATAGATGACGTCCCTTCCGCTTACTCCAATTGCAGCTGAGCTAGCCGAATTCCGAGGAGATGATCCATGTGGCTCCGGTCCGACCCAACCATCAAAACCGTACCCATCTAGACGGTTGGATGCCAAATATCTTTCTACATTTCTTCTGTCCGGTCTTCCCGTAGAGGTGTAGCTTGGCAGAGAGTTTTTCGTTCCTGGAATAAGAATGTCCTCCTCTGAGGCATGCCATTTTCCTTTCCAGAAGGTTTTGTAGCCTGCTGCCCGGAAATACTCCCCCATCGTCGGGACGGTATTTGGGTCAAGCCAAAACATGTCTGGGTCAAAAGAGGTTTTCGCCGCACCACTCGTTTGGGTCACTCCATGGAGGGATGGATATTGCCCAGTGTATAGAGTGGTTCTGCTTGGAGAGCAAGCGGTGCTTCCGACATAGTGCTTTGTAAATTCGTATCCGTTTTTCTTAAGGAGCTCCTGGGTATGCAGATTTTCCCGTTGCCATTTTTTCAGTTCCTCATTTTCGTAAACAGTTGGATAGCGTTGCTGGTCGACCATTAATATAAGAAAGTTGGGTTTCCTTTTGGATTGTGATTCTTTTGCCATCTCAATGTTCCCACCTTTTCTGTTCATTCTGTTCCCTTTTTACTATATGCGTATGTTATTGGGATTAGGTGAGAATAATTGGTCCTTGATACGGCCTCACAAATGAAAAACGCCACTCCATAAATTTGAATGGAGATTTTATCAACTATTTTAAAAAGCATCATCATGTTATAATAGGACCTCAAGATATTTTCTGCTTTTATTAAAACGAACGGATGCAAAGAAAAGCCTCCGCAAAAGATAAATAATGGAGGTGTTAGAGAATGAATAAACGATGGACCATCGGGAAAATCATTGAATTCGTAGAAAAGAATTCGGATAGTAAGTTACTATCCACGGAATATCATGGCTTCTCTCAAAAGTTATTATTTAAGTGTGCTTGTGGCAGTAACTTTGAAAAGACTTTTACAAAGTTTAAAAATAATAACCAACGCAAATGTGACGTATGCCAGCCGCCAAAGGCTTCACGATAATAGATACTAACAAAGTGCCAATTCTTTTTGGCACTTTTTATTTTGTCCTCAAGTTCAAAGAACTTTTTATTGGCAGGAACTCCTAATAGTTTTATCGAAATAGTTGTTAAAGGTTACTAAAAAGGAGGAAGGGAACTTGGTTCAAACATATACCGTCATGTCCTTTAATCTACGTGTTATTGTCCCTTCTGATCCATTCAACTGGGAAGAGCGCAAACACTGGATGGCAGAAACCATTCAAACGTACATGCCTGACATGATAGGCACACAGGAAGCAACCATCCCAATGCTAGAATGGCTGAAAGATACATTTAAAGATTCCTATGAAATATACGCAGTCAATCGTACTGATTCCAACGAGGTTGGAGAATTCTGTGCTGTATTTGTTAAAAAGTCCAGTTTCACCATAGGTTCAAAAGGGTCCTTTATGTTATCAGAAACTCCCGACATTATTGGTAGTATGGGATGGGATGCACACTGTGAAAGAATTTGCTCTTGGGTGGAGCTTATACCAAAGGGAAAAACCGATCCAGTTTTGCGTTTTTTCAATACGCACTTGGATCATATGGGGAAGCTTGCTAGGAAGGAAGGCTTAAGGTTAGTGAAACATGTTATGAATAACGAGAAAAGCCTGCCAGTTATTTTGACAGGGGATTTTAACGATGTTCCTGACAGTGAAGCTTTAAGAGAGATGTCATCCATGAAGAGCTGCTATTCTTGTTTTACTGCAGAAGAAATGAAAAATAGTCTTACTTTTCATGCATTCGAGGGCGGAACCGAAGGCGCTCCAATAGATTACATACTCAGCTCCCATGGGGTAGATATACTTTCTACTTCCATCATCAGGGACCGCATAAAAGGTGGATTTCCATCCGACCATTATCCCGTGTTAGCTACCATCGAGTTAAAAGGAGAGAACCAATGAAAAGCAGTATTCATGTTGTATTACTGACTCTAACCATACTATCCACCATTTTACTTATTTGGGCAGGATTCTCCGGAAAAAACGATTTATTTCCGTTACTGCTCACCTTAGTTGTTACACTGTCCATGGCAAATTTAATGCTACAGAATCGTCAAAATAAAGCTTACCAACTTTATCGGGTGGCCTTTGGTTTTGCCTTTGTATCCTTGGTGTTGAGCGTAACCTTGTTTGTTGTAGGATAATTCATTTCTGGGACCGACTGAAAGCGAATCGGTAAATTAAATAGAATAGGAGAAAAGCTGATGACCACAAAAATCACCCTACATATCAAATCTCTCCCTAATTATGAACCTGAAATCGGACGCTCTTTATGGTGCTTGGAAGATGTGCGCCAAAACCTATCGAAAAGATTAACGGGAATTAGCCAGAATCTGTTAGATAGTAAAATGGGTGATCGGCAGTCCATCGGCTCCCTCTTGTATCATATTGCCTATGTTGAAGCTGGCTGGTTGTATGGTGAAGTCATGGAAAAGGAGGCATGGGATCCAGAAATAGAAGCACTTTTCCCGTTAGAGGGTTGGCCTGATGGAAAATTGATTCATGTGGAAGGTGATTCGATTGAAGACCATCTTCACCGCTTAAACACAGTCAGGGAGAAACTACTTTCTCACTTTCACTCTATGGATATGGAGGACTGGCGCAGACCCAGGACGTTTGAGGAATATGATGTTACACCAGAATGGGTGATTTATCACCTGGTGGAGCATGAAGCCCATCATCGGGGACAAATTTTCCAGATGATAAGAGAATTCCGCAATCTTGAAAGGTAATCCTATGGCCAGGTATTTTTACTAATAGAATTGCAAACTGATTAAATAACAGTTAGGGCAAATGACAACGATGAAGACCTCAGTGCGTCCATTTTCACATCGGAGAGGTCTTCATCTATGCCATGAAGACCTCAGTGCATCCTTTTTCACGTCGGAGAGGTCTTCATCCCCCTTATGATGACATTCTCGCATCGAGTTTCCCCTCAGAATGGTCTTCATCCTCTCTATGAAGACAGTATCCCATCCATGCCCCCTCCAGAAACACCTCATCTCTCTCCCATCTAACAAAAAGTAAAAAAATCACAGAATAGCCCTTTTCTACTGCATATTAATAGGAAATTTCTCCCTTACACCAAAACTATATTTTAACTATTATTAATATTAATATAATTCAAATTATTACATAGGAGGAATTTCATTGAAAAAGAAAAACAGACTACTTACCGCCGCACTTGCTACGACATTAACCTTTGGGGCATTCAGTGTACAAACTTATGCACAGCCAACTGTTATAGCAGAACAACAATATAGTGTGGTTAACGCACTGGATAATAAGATTCTCAACAAAATCAACGCTGACAACATTTACAATATGATCGCCCATCTGGAACAAACTCCGCGTGTTGCCGCATCACCTGAAGAGTTCGCTGCTGTTCAATACATAAAACAACAATTTGAATCTTATGGCTATGAAGCTGAAGTTCAGCCATTTGAATTCTATGGTTTCACTGCACCTCATACCGTTGAATTAATCGTGGATGGGACAAGCCTCAGCCCTGGTGCCTTCACTTATACCCCTAGCGGTGAAGTAACTGCTCCTTTGGAATACGTTGGTTTGGGCACCTCAACAGACTTAGCTGGCAAGGATCTTACCGGTAAAATCGCTCTCATTCAGCGCGGGGAAATAAGTTTTGGAGATAAAGTTCTCAATGCTGCTAGAAGTGGAGCTGAAGGAGTTATCATCTTTAACAATGCTGCTGGTGCATTGAATGGTACATTGAGTGCAGCAAATGATGCGTATGTTCCTGCTGTTTCTATCTCACAGGCAGAAGGAAATCAGCTAGTTTCCAAACTTAATAGTGGTGAAACGGTGGAGGCATCCATAACTGTACTTGGAGCTTCTTCAGGAGTCCGCACTTCTCACAATGTGATCGCATCAAAAAATGCTACAAATAAAAACAAAGATAACGGCAATGTCATTGTTTTAACTTCCCATCATGACTCTGTTCCTGGTGCGCCAGGAGCAAACGATAATGCCTCTGGTACCGCAATGGTGCTTGAACTTGCAAGAGTTTTGAAAGATGCTCCGACAGATACAGAAATTCGTTTTGTCACATTTGGAGCAGAAGAAATTGGCCTTGTTGGTTCCAGACATTATGTAAATAATTTACCAGAAAGAGAACTTAATAGAATTGTAGCAAACTTTAATTTAGACATGGTCGGTAGCCGTGATGCTGGTGACCTTGTCATGAGGACTGTAGATGGACAAGCGAACCTGGTAACAGACCTTGCTCAGTCAACGAGTTCCAGATTAAATGGGGAACCGACACCGTTCGGCCGCGGGGGAAGCAGTGATCATGTTCCATTTGGCGAAAAAGGAATTCCTGCAGCACTGTTTATCCACAGCCCGCTTGAGCCATGGTACCACACACCAGAAGACACTCTAGATAAAATCAGCAAGGAAAAACTACAGGATGTAGCAGAAATCGTTGGGACTGCAATTTATGATTATGCCCGCTTTGATAACCAAGGTCCAAAGCCGAAAAAGAGAGAGAAGATAGACAACCTACCTAAGCAAATGTATTTTGAAGAAGACGTGCAGTAAATTATTAATAAGGGACGGCTCAGTTGCTTCACAAGCAATCAAGCCGTCCCCTTTAATTCATTCAATTTAGACTGGAACTAACTACCTTCCCTAACTTCTGAATGCCTTTTAAAATCCCCTCTTCATTCTCATAACTGAATGACAATCGGAGATATTCAATCCCCTCAGTTTGATCAAGGAAAAAGTATTTTCCCGGAAGAAAAGATACCCCTTCCTTCATTGCGTCTGTGAGCAACTTCTCTGTGTCGATCCCCGGAAGCTTCACCCATACGAAATATCCGCCACCTGGCACAAACCACTCTGCGTCTTCTGGAAGATACTTTTCAAGAGCATCCAACATAACTTGGCATTTTTCTTTATAGTTCTTACTTAAAGTCTGCAACCGAGATGTAAAATCTGTATTTTCCAAGAGTGTGGCCATGGTCGCTTGTGCGAAAGGATGCTCCAGATCTTTTTTAAACCAGAACAGGGCATGGATGAACTTTACCGTAGCATGAACCCAGCCAATCCGCATACCGGGCGCGACCACTTTTGACAAGGATCCTACATAAAGAACTCTGTCCTTCGTATCCATGGATTTAAGCGTATTAGGATTGTCAGTGAATCCAAGCTCACCATATGCATCGTCTTCTAGCACCAAGAAATCATATTCCTCTGCAAGTTCTAGAACATGACCCCTCCGATCTTCTGACATCGTTGTACCAGTTGGATTGTGAAAAGTTGGAATCGTATATAAAAAGCTTGGCATCGTAAGCCCTATTTGTTTTCTCTCCGCAAGCATCTTCGCTAAATGTTCTGTATGAAGACCGTTCTTATCAATCGGAACGGTAATAATCTGATCTGTGTAATTTTGAAAAATTTCGAGTGCCTCCATATAGGTCGGCGATTCAACTACCACTACAGCATCTTTATCAAGGAAAATGCGAGCAATGAGGTCTATACCCTGGCATGCCCCGGCTGTAATTAAAAGCTCTTCTACTTTTGCAGGCATACCACGTACACCCTGCCTCAATCGTACCCACTCTTTCAGCTTATCGATTCTCGGACTTCCTATGTAATGTAGTGGAAGGTCATTTTCTTCATCAAGCAATTGAGCTACTGCTTCTTTTAATTCCTTACTCGGAACAAGCTGAGGTGCCGGATAGCCAGAATGCAATCGTATTGCATTAGTGGGAACGGACGGGATCCATTCACCGGGAGGGTTATTATGTAAGGCTGCTTTGATGTTTTTTGGAAAAAAGGATTCCGCGTTCATTGGTACCAATCACCTTTCCACTTTATAAGTTCCTTCTATTTTAAACTTTCTTTCAGTTAATAAACAATAGAGCAAACCCGATTTCCGGGCTTGCTCTATGCATTTTTTTGTCGTTAATTTTTCGGTGCGTCAAGCGCTTGGTAATCTGTTTGATATTTTCCGCCTTCCGCCACTTCGGAGTGGTAGAGAGCTTTTAAGGCGAAGTTTTTCTCCAATCCGTGCTCGTCCATCAACTCTCTTAAGCGTTCCTGCAATTCGTCATTGTCTTTAATAAGCTGCTTCATCTGTGATTTAAAATATTTCATGGGTCTAGTCCCCCTTCGTTTATGGAATGCCATCTATCAGCTTAGTATACATGAAATCAAAGTTAACAGTGCAACTTGCATTTAGCTAATCCAACTACATGGGTCATTCTACCACAAAATTACACCCCCTTTCTATTCAAAGATTTCCAATTTAATAGTAAGATAGTATTAGAAACCTTTCAGTTGAGTGCCACGTACATATTACATACAGAGACATGATAATAGCGAGAGCTTTAATTAAGCAGAAGAAGTACCTAAAGGAGGACCAGATGACAAAAACACAATATATGACTGCTTTACTTTTAAGTAGCTGCTTGGTTTTATCTGCATGTACGGATAAGGATGCCGGCGGGAAAGACAATGATGGCAGTGTTCAAGCAGAGCAAGAGGTAAAGGATCAGTATGAACAGCTTGTGGATAAAAAGAATGAAGATTTGAAGCTAGAGCCGCTCGAACTTACATCTTATGCAGACGAGGTGAATGCGAACATCAGCGCGCCTTTATATAAGGAGTTCAGTGCAAACGGGCAAGTAGAAATCTCCGGTACTGTTGAAAGGCATGCTGATTTAAAAGGTGAGTTTGTTTGGATTAAGGTTCGTTCAGTCGAGGACGGACCGACCGGGAATCAGAAGGAGTATTATGCGCCAATTAAGGACGGGGCTTTTAACGAGAATATTTCCTTCTTTAATGGCGAGGGAGAGTATCAGGTCACCGTTCAACTACCGGACACGGATCGTGAAAACTATTACTACGACACTACCAAGTTTACGGTACACAATGTAAATCCGGTGGCAAAGCATGATATTGCGTTAACTCCTTTCGGTCATAATGCAGGGCTTCAAATCGATTTGGAATCAGGCTTCTTAGAAGAAAACGAGATTTTCTATTTTGGCGGAAAAGCTGGGAACTTATCAGATGGGAATACCATCATGCTTCATTTAAAAAAGGACTCTGATATCTGGAAGCATATGGTGACTGTGGAGGACGGACAGTTTTCTCTTGATATTCCTTTGTTTTATGGAAAAGGTATCCATCAGCTTGAGGTGATGGTTCCGGATAAGGAGCGTGAAAATTACTACCAGCTTGCAACGACCCTCTATGTCGACAATGCGTCGGAACGAGTAATGCAGCCGTTGGAGTACTTTACTGCCTATAAGGAGCGTGGTGTCACGCTTGAATCTCCGCAATTCGGAGGAGATGAGGCGGAAGGTACTTATTCTGTAAGGGGCCGGATTGACCCCGAAGCAGAGTTCGGACCTGAGACCACCCATATTTTTGTAACGACAAAAAAGGGTGAGGACGAGGCCCTCGATGTGATTCCTGTGGAAAACTATGAATTTGACGGCTCCTTTTATTTGCGATTCGGGCCTGGTGAGTATGAAATAACGTTAAGCGTGCCGGAAATCAAAGAGGAAAACAGCAACTACTTCCGTTATTACGGTTTTACCAAATTCGAGGTTACCGGGAATGCTGAGGATAAGCGAGACTTGTTGCCTTCCCGCGGTGTTCAGTCAGATGCACCCGAGATCATCAAGCTTGCTGAGGAGCTGACGGCAGGAAAAGATTCAACTCGCGACAAAGCAAAAGCCATTTACGATTATGTCGCAAATAATGTTACCTATGATGTAAAAAAATATAGAAACAACGAGTTTGAGTGGGACGATAGTGCACTGAAGACCTTGGATTCTATGACTGGCGTCTGCCAAGATTATGCCTACCTCTCCATTGCCCTTATGCGGGCGAGCGGTGTGGAAGCGAGATATGTGGAAGGGCGGGCCGGTTCACCATGGCCTGGTAACCATGCTTGGGTCGAGGCCAACTTGGATGGTACGTGGGTCGAGATGGATCCTACTTGGGGCTCTGGCTATCTTGATCGTGATGATAATTTTGTACCTGCTTTTAATGAGGATTATTTTGATCCAGATCCGGAAGAGTTTAAGAAGACACATACTCGGACTGGGGTTAAGTATTAATCTTTGTGAAACAATGAAGCACCGTTCCAAAGGGAGGAACGGTGCTTTATTAATCAAAATTAGAGGACTTAAAGATCAACCTAATTGCTTCACTACTTCCTTTGCCACACTGATGGTCGATTGTGGATTCTGACCGGTAATCAATTTACCGTCCGCTTGCATATGGTCTGCCCAATTATCCTTCGCAATGAACTCCGCCCCAAGTTCACGAAGTCGTGTTTCCAATAGGAATGGCATATACTTGTCCAAAGTTGTCTCTCTCTCTTCATCATCTGTGAAAGCAGTCAATGTTTTGCCTGCTACTAGTGGCGTTCCATCTGAAAGCTTCACTCCTACAAGACCCGCTGGACCGTGGCAGACCGCGGCAACCAATTTGTTCGCTTCATAAATGTCACGAATAAGCTGGTGCAATTTTTCGTTATCAGGTAGATCAAACATCGTACCATGTCCACCTGGAAGGAAGATGGCATCGTATTTCGATGCATCTGTGATCTCGTCCAATTTAATTGTGTACTCTAGGTATTTAGCTGTGTCCAATATCTCTTGTGGTGTTTCTCCACCTTCTAGGCTTCTTGCATCAACAGGAGATTTTCCACCAAGTGGACTTGCAACCGTAACCTCATACCCTTTATTTGTGAATTCCACATATGCTTCACCGAATTCTGAAAGCCAGATTCCTGTCTCATGCCCGTCCTTCATTTTATCTGCAGTAGTAACAACCATTAATATATGTTTAGTCATTATCGTTTCCTCCTAAAATGTGTTTGATTCTCTTACGTTTTTCTTTATAGAAACTCTTTACCAATAATACAAATTTGTTTATTTTTTTGCATTATGTATAACTATATTTATGCATACTCTCCTTCTACTTTACATTACCCAATTTGATCAGTTTTAAAAGGTTGGATGTGTTGTTGATTGACAGGACACCGGAAGTGAAAAGTGGATAAACAAAAAAAACAAGCCCTAAAGCATGATTTATGCTTCGGGGCTTGTTACTTTTAATTTACCTTCTTCTTGGAGAACTTCTATAAGTGCGTTTACTACTTCAGGATCGTATTGGGATGGAGAAAGCCTTTGTAATTCCTCAATGGCATATTCTGGAGTGAAGGCACTACGATATGCACGGTCTTCTGTCATGGCGTCAAAGGTGTCGCTTACTGCGATGATACGGGCTTCGAGGAGGATTTCGTCACCTTTTAGTCCTCTAGGATACCCGCGCCCGTTAAGCCGCTCATGATGTTGCTCAATGATATTAGCTATTGTCTCACCATAGTATAAGTCTTTTACCATATCCGCTCCGTCTTCAGGGTGCTTTTTTATGAGGGAAAATTCCTCTTCGGTAAGTTTAGCAGGTTTGTTTAAAACTTCGGATGGGATGTTTATTTTTCCAATATCATGAAGAATAGAAGCTAGAAACAGATTTTCAAGTCTATCAGTGGATAATGAAAATTTTTTTGCAATCTTAATAGAATACTCAGAAACTCTTTCGCTATGGTTAAAAGTGTATATATCTCTTTTTTCTACTCTTTGCACAACTTCCCTAAGTGACCTTATACTATCGCTAAGCTGATGGAATGTTGGCTCTGTAATCACCCAAATATACGTTACATCCGTAATAGCTGAAAAGTGAACAGGAACTTCTATATCGGTAGCTGTAAAATAATCCTGTGGTCCTAAATAAATTTTTTCTCCATTTACTTCACAAAGCACTTCACCACTAAGTATATAAAAAAACTCCATAACTCCCTCATTATCACTCGGATAAACATAAAATATATTACCTTTTGTAATGTTTTGGAGTATTACTTCAGTTCCGTTACCTTTAGCAATTAGACTCATATCAAAATTATTTAAAGTAACTTGTTCTAAGCTAGTTCCTTTCTTACCAATCGTAAAAGCCACCCTAATCACTCACCTCTACCAATTTGAGCGTCTTTTATCTTGAGTCGCTCTATAAATTAAAGATTTTTCAAGTTGCAACTACACGCACTGGATCAATCCAAGCCCAACGATCAGCAAATCTTACATACTTCCAGAAACATTCTGCAATAACGCCATACTCTGCTACTTCATCGATTGTATCCTGTGTCATTTGTAATGTGATATCAAAAACGTAAGTGATGATTGCATCAACTTCTTGATCAAATTGAGCAGTTCTTTGGTCCATTCGCTCTTCTAACAGGCCTTTTTCTACTAATAGCGCAGATAGTGCTGCATTTAATTCCTCTTGTTGAGAAGCTTCTGTTGAGTTTGTTAAGTCTGTTTCAACTCTAGCAATCTCTTGATTTAGATTTTCTAGTTCATTTTTCATTACTTCTAATTCTTCTAAATACACGGCCCATAAAGCGTCCGCATCTTGCACACCAGTTTCAATAATTAGATCCATTTCAATGTTTGCTGCATCAATAATTTCTAGTGCCTTTTCAATGTCCGCGTCACTCGCAGCCTGAGCATTAGAAGATAAACCTAATGAAACCCCTAAAAATAAAATTGTAAAGAAAGCAAGCATACCAAATTTTCTCACTTTAAAATCCCCCTACTTTTTTTAGTTTTTTTTTCCTTATCTCGGTGTAATTATGCGAACTTCTCTCATGTAGTTACATTATGTATTTTCGTGCTTTTTTCCTATATATCACCATAATTATACAAGTAACATATAGTTAAATCTATATTTTTTTGTAATATTTTGTTCTTTCTTAGAGGTCTCGTCTTTTATATCGGTTAAAAATGAAATTTTTCAAGTGATAGGACATTTAATTATTCAACAAGTACACAAAAAAACCAGCCCCCAACTGAACAGGACTGGTTTCAAACAATTTATAGTTCTGGTTTCATTTCCACCGAGGAGACGCTTTTGCGTACAAGCTTCTTCGCTTCTCTGAACGTTACAAAGTTTTTGCTTTTCTCATCCCATAAACGGAACTTTAAGGATCTCAAGCTGGTAGCCAGTGTAATGGTTGGTACATGTTGAAGTGGCGGTGTGCTATGATGGCACTTTTCCAGTTCATAGTTCGGTACCCTTGGACTTAAATGGTGAATATGGTGGTAGCCGATGTTTCCTGTCAGGAACTGCAATACTTTAGGAAGTTTGTAGAAAGAACTTCCTTCTACTGCCGCTAATACATATTCCCAATCTTTATCCATTTCAAAGTAGGAATCTTCAAATGTATGTTGTACATAAAACAACCAAATCCCAACACTTCCTGCAATCATGAAGATGGTGCCGTGAACAATCAGGAATGCCTGCCAACCAATTGCTAAGCTTAACAATACTGCTACAGCAACAATTAGTATGTTTGTCAGGTATAAGTTGTTGCGTTCTTTTTGTCTTGCTTCTTTACGGTTGAAACGATTTCTGATCAGGAATGTGTAGATTGGACCTATTCCGAACATTACCAAAGGATTACGATATAGACGATAGGATAGACGCGTCTTCAATGATGCTTCTTTGTATTCTTCTACAGTCAGTGTCCAGATATCACCAACACCGCGCTTGTCTAAGTTTCCACTTGTTGCATGATGGACAGAGTGGTCATGTCCCCATTGGTCGAACGGGAACATGGTTAGAACTCCCGTCAAGGTTCCTACTGCACGGTTCCACTTACGGTTTTTGAAAAAGGAGTGATGCGTGCAATCGTGAAAAATAATGAAGATACGTGTCATGAATCCAGCTGCAAAAATAGCCGGTACTAACGCCAACCAGTAGGAAACGGATAGGCTTATATAAGTGAGATACCATAACAGGAAAAAAGGCGTTAGCGTATTGATCAGCTGCCAGATACTCTTTTTAGTTTGCGATTTTTCGAAAGGAGCGACTTGTTTTTTTAGGTTTTTCATTTCATTTTGAATTGACATTTTATTAAATCCCTTCGTGTTGACTTGATAAAACTTATTATATCCAAATGAAAAAAATAAGTTAGTAGCAGGTGTCATATGTAGAGTATGACAAATGTCATATAGTTTTTGTAAAGGATTGTAAGACCTCTTGAAAACCCTTGGGGGACGTGTTGTTTTTATTTTGGAAAATCCGAAAAAAAATATTCGATAAAATAAAAAAAGAGTGACTCCAAATGGAATTACTCTCTTCAAGCAGCCAACTGTTTGGGCTTTACTCTTTTTTGTGTAAAAAAGCTATGCAGGAGCATGCCTACTATAATAATGAATAAACCAAACATCCCTACCCCATTTGGCAGCGGGGTGGATAAAAGTATTACCTCTCCGATCAGTACAAACAACACCTGCGTCGACTGGGTCGCTTCCACTGCAGCAAGCTTTTGATGGCTGTTTCTTACCATATCTGTTGCAACGAAGAACAGGGTGGTGGCAATCACTCCAGAGGAAATGGCAACAATGAATGTTTGGATCACCTGATCTTGTGATGGCGCCCCTACTGTCACATATCCTCTTGCCGCAACAAGCAGCCATACAGGGATGGTGGCCAAGGTCATGCCAAACACCCGTTGGAATGTATCTAGTCTTCCACCGCACACCTCCATCATTTTCCGGTTACCAAGTGGATAAGCAAAAGAAGCAATGGCAACTGGAAGGATTCCATAAAGGATCATGGATAAGGTGAGTCCGCTATTTTGTTGCGTCTGGATTAGCAGCACGCCAGCAAAAATGACAATAGAAATCAAAAGCCCACGCAGCGGAATACGTTCGCGTACCTTCTTTCCCTGTACTATTTTATAGAAGAAAGGGCCTAAAAGAACACCAGCGATGATGGTCAACTGCCACGTTCCGGCGACAAGCCAACCTGGTCCATATGCGGCGGCGAAAGTGATTGGCCCGTAGAAAAGGACAAAACCGGTGAAGCTCCATAGAAACCATGGAACCGGATTGGACCTCATCTCATGGAACAGTTGCTTCAGGTTCCCCCTCATCCATACAATCAGTAAGAGAAATGGCACCATAAAAAAGAAACGCAGGGATGAACTCCACAGCCAACTGCCGCCTGACAGCTCCATGGAGCGGTTCAAAATAAAGGTGACGGCAAAAAACATCGAAGCTACTATGCCGATTAGAATTGCTTTCACGGAAACATCCTCCCCTCTAAAGATTTATTTTCATCATTATAATATAGATGGAGCAGAAATATTTCGAATTTCGAAAATTATGATAAAATATATGAAAATAATAGATAAAGGGATGGTTGGAATTGAAACGGATGCTTGCTATTAGTGATATCCATGGGGAACTGGATAAATTCGAGAGACTCCTTAATGTAGTTCAATACGACAACGAACAGGATCAGCTCTTGTTACTTGGGGATTATGTGGATCGAGGTCCAAAATCGCGTGCGGTCTTAGACAAAGTGATCCAATTGACTTCTGAAGGAGCCATCACTCTGTTGGGAAATCACGATAAAATGATGATTGATGCATTTGAGAATCCCGAAGATCCCTTCCATTTAAAAAGATGGTACTACAACGGAGGAATTAAAACGCTAAAGAACTATGGGTATGAAATTGAAAATGATGACGCAAAGTATTGGTACAATACGGAGAAAATACCCGAGCCTCTAGTATTAAATGAGCAGATTCGCCCACACATAGCGTTTCTCAAAACCCTTCCCTTCTACTATGAGACAGATACACATATCTTCGTTCATGCAGGTGTTCACCCTGATACAGCTTTAGAACTAACAGATTCCCATACTTTAGTGTGGATTAGGGAAGAATTCCATAAAGGGTACAATGGAGAGAAGACCGTTATCTTCGGCCATACGCCAACAAAGCATCTACATAAAAAGCCTGAAGTGTACATTGGTGAAAATAATATTATTGGAATTGATGGTGGTTGTGCATATGGTGGACGGCTTTATTGTTTCGAAGCTGTGGAGAAAAGTATTTACTATGTAGAGTAAGAATCTAAGCAAAAAAACATTACACTAATGAGCTCGGTGAGTGGCAATTCTATCTTTTAATAATTTCTCTATCATTTCTAGTACTTTCATACAAACACCTTCTACTAATCTTTCATTTAATATGGTAGGAGGTGATACTAGTTGAAAAAAATAATCTTGTTTGCTGATACGGGGATTGATGATGCAATTGCCTTGATTTACGCATTGAAAAATCCCGAGATAGAGTTGAAAGCGATTGTTGCAGGCTATGGAAATACAGATCGCAATCGAAGTGCAAGAAATGCAGAGTATCTGCTCGAATTGGCTGGTCAGGAAAGCGTTCCAGTCATTAATGGAAGTACAAGACCATTGAGCGGGGAGGAACCGGAGTTCTTTCCGGAAATCCATGGAGAAGAGGGCTTGGGACCAATTTCTCCTCCCATACCAGCAAACCGATTTCGGAATAGAACCAATTTCAGTCAGCTGTTCCGTATCATAAAAGACAATCCTAATGAAATAACGATTGTGAATGTCGGTCGCTGCACATCCCTCTCCATGGCTTGGTTTCTGAGTCCTTCTGTAATGGAGTTGGTTAAAGAGACGTATGTCATGGGAGGAGCCTTTATCGAACCTGGAAACGTCACGGAGGTAGCAGAAGCCAACTTTTATGGAGATCCCATCGCTGCCAATTTCATTGCACAAAATGCCCCAAATCTAACCATCATCCCATTGAATGTGACTCGCAGAGCACTCATTACGCCAACAGTCGTTGACTTTATTGACAGTGTTTCCAACACTCCCCTTCAGCAAATCATTAAACCCATTCTTGATTTCTACTATGACGCTTATCAGGAGCTGGAACCAGGAATTGCAGGGACACCTCAGCACGATATGGCTGCTGTGATGGCTAGCCTAGAGATTCCCGGTTTATTCACTTACACAAACAAACAGGTGAAGGTCGAATATAAGGAAGGGTATGCCGAGGGGCTATCCATTGCCGACTTCAGGCCGGGAGTTCCAGAATGCACTGGCGCAGGTTGCGTAAGGATTGCAACAGATATCAATGAGAGCATCTACTTTGTTGACATGTTGAGGACTTTGATACGGAACGACTAAGAAAAAAACATGAAATCTCACAAGGAGGTTTCATGTTTTTTGTCTGAAAATAGTTTTCTTGAGAGTTCTTGTTATCCCCTTATTTCTCCAATACCTCTTCTTTTATATTCAATCTCAATGATGTCCTCTTCACCTTAAACTTCTTCTTCTTGTGCTTAAAGCTTTGCAGATACTCCGCATATTTGGCATGCCAGTTTTTCAATGCCGCTACATAGAGGACTGCCGTAATCACAAGTAGAATGGAAGTGCTTGGCCAGAACCATGGCGAGACGATTCCCGATTGATAGGCCAGTCCGATTGGTGAGAAAACGATATACACAAGAATGATGGATGCTACAAGCGTGATGGAAACGGGAATCGCATATTTCCATGGCACCATTCTTTCTTTTGAAACGGTGTAGGAAAATGGCTGAACCTGCTCGTTTGGCTTAAACTTAGCCATGAGGAGCATGAATGCCACTTCCACTACCAGCAGTATTCCGTATATGTGGATAAAGTTAATGCCAAGCTCCACATTGAAAATCTGCTTTGTTCCCCAGACAAGGAAATAGTAAGCGAAAACGTGAAAAATGATTACCACTTTGGCTGCAAGTGCAGGTATCTTGCGGAAAAGCATTCCCATCAGTACGATAACCAAAATTGGAATGTTAAAGAAACCGGTGAATTGTCGGATCAAGTTCCAAAGACCGTCCGGAGCATACATCAGCAACGGAGCCACTATAAACGAGATCAGTGCCACTGCAACACTGAACAGTTTGCTGACCTTAATTAACTTTTGATCATCCGCATCTGGGGCGAATTTCGGTTTGTAAATGTCCAATACAAACAAGGTTGAAATACTGTTAAGGAGCGAGTTGAATGAACTAAAGACCGCACCGAGCAGAACTGCCAGGAAAAATCCCATCAGCCATACTGGCAGAAGGTCTGCAATCAGGGTTGGATAAGCCAAATCAGAGTTTGACACACTGCTTCCATACAAGTGAAAACCGATCACACCCGGTAGAAGCATGAAGATTGGAACCAACAGCTTCAGAAACCCGGTCATCAAGACACCTTTTTGACCTTCAGCAAGATTTTTCGCCCCTAAAACACGCTGGATGACGTATTGATTCAGCGCCCAATAGAAGAGGTTGGCAAAAAGGATCCCTGTGAAAATGGAGAAAAACGGAACAGAATCCCCCTTCCCTCCAATGGCATTCAACTTTTCCGGTGAAGTGGTGGCAATCTGTTTCATACCGGCCACCACATTGCCGTCTCCGAGAGCGATGAAACCTAGAATCGGAACCAAAAATCCGATCAGTACCAGACCGACTCCATTTATGGTATCTGATACAGCGACTGCACGAAGACCACCAAAGATAGCATAAATCGCACCGACGATTCCGACAAACCAGATGACCATCCATAAAGCCTGGGTGTAGGAAATGCCGAAAAGTGCCGGTACATCAAACAACTGCAGAACAGCAATTGCCCCTGAATACAGCATCGAAGGGATTGTGACACACATATATCCTAGCAAAAACAGCAGCACTGTCATCCTGCGCACATCTTCATCATATCGTTTGCTCAAAAATTCAGGGATGGTGGAAATGCCAATGCCTAGTAACTTCGGCAACAGATAGATGGCCATGATGATGGCAGCGAATCCTGCCGTGACCTCCCAGGCCATGCTGGACATATTCCCACTGAACGATTGTCCATTCAATCCAATTAGCTGTTCAGCGGATAGATTTGTTAAAAGCAAGGAACCGGCGATGAAAATTCCCGTTAGCCCTCTTCCCGCAAGAAAGTACTCATTTGCACTTCCTACTCTTCCTTTTGTCATTTGATATGATATGTAGGCCACAAGTGCCATCAAAATAGAGCAACTTACCAATATGAAAGCTATTTCACCTAATCCCATTTCATCACTCTTTCCCATGTTGTTTCATATTTAAATATCCTTAAATGAAAAAACAAAACATGGTATTTTGATATAACAATTTTCAATATTTGTAATAAACCGTTTACAAACCGATTCCACGGGGATTTGTGTAAAATAAGAAAATATTTTTATAATAAGAGGTAAGTGAACGTTTCTACGTTTTCCTCGATATCTAATACCTGAAAACATAGTCCTTTTTTCTCACGGGACTATTCCATCAAAAAAACAGCACTTTCCTCTTTTGGGAAAATGCTGTTTTACCAGTTTGAGCAAATTAGTCGCGATACCTAATCGCCAAACCTTTTAAGAAGTTTCTCGCATATTTATCCATGCATACCTTATAGTTCTTATGCCCTTTCTTCCGCAAGAAAGCACCCAGTTCACCTTTTGTTACCGTAACGCCAGTTTCTCCAATGATGTCAATGATATCTTCTGCAGTTAGCGTCAGCGCGATCTTTACTTTTTTCAAAAGGATATTGTTTGCGGGTTCATTGGAAAATGGCGGCTTTGCAGGTTGACCTGGCTTTGGTTCCTGTCTGCCTCTTTTGAAGATAATCAAGCCGTTCAGGAAAGATTCCAGCTTATTATTGTTAATTGGCAGGATTTCTTCTTCTTCTAGCGCCTGCTCGTATTCTTCCTCTGTTTCATAATCGTAGCTGTCCACCTGTTTGGTAAGCATCATTTGCACATCTTCTCTCGATACATCGATGTCACCAAGCTTAAATATCTCAACCATGTCGTTGTCTTTAATATCAAGTGCGTATCTTAGTCTGATTAGAATATCATTGTTTGTCATGAATAAACTCCTTTTCTTTCTATGTGGATAACCTGTTAGTTATTATAGTGTGGCGTTTATATAAGCTTGCCCAGTCGTATCTCTCCCAACAATATACCACCTGTTCACCTTAAAACCAAGCGCAATCCAACATTTGCAAGTATTAGATTCCTTGGACGCCACTCTTTCTTTTTGCTGCCACACGTATCCTATAAACTTCAAAAACCGTACTATATATAAAGGCAACTAGAAACATAGATGCCACCATGTCTAGGATTACATGTTGTTTAATGAATAATGTAGACAAGATTATAAGACTTCCCATTATATGAATGATGTACTTATGGAGTCTATACATATTTTTTATATGAAAGCTTGCAAGCATAATGGCGTACGTTGTTAGTACATGAATACTAGGGAAACAGTTAACCGGACGGTCGTGAGCGTAAATATATTTCACTAACATCACAGACCACCCACTGCCTTCTAATGTCGGCCTTGGGACGGTAGTTTGAAAGAAGAAGTATATAACAAAACAAATTAATTCACCTATCACAATAGTAAGAAGCGTTTTTACATAAACACTAGTGTCCTTAAAACAAAAATACACTAAGTATCCGAATACAAACGCATACCAAATAACATATGGTATGACAAACTCTTCAATAAAGGGAATGTTGCTATCAATAGGCAAAGCAATCTTTTCCGCTTTCCTTTTGGCTTCATTTAGAACTGTATAGATTAAGCCCAGCACAGGCATAGCTAACAATAATAATAGATAGGGCAATTTCTCTTTAACTCTCACACATACATCACACTCCGAATAATAAAGGCAGTTTTCTTTGAAAATAACAAATGAAATCACTTACACAGTATTACGACGATCTATCTTTAAAGATGGTTTTAATATTTTCATAATTAGATAGATAAAATTTTAATTCGGCAAAAAAGAAAAGGCAACTACCACAAGGGTAATCGCCTTTTTTTCCAATATTTATTGATTAACTAATTTTTTGCAACAGGAAGTAAAATCGTAACCGTGGTACCTTCATCTAGCTGTGATGCTATCCTGATATCTCCATCGTGTGCTTGGACGATTTCTTTTACAATAGATAAGCCTAAACCTGTTCCACCAATTTTTCTGAGATCGGAATTATCTACCCGATAGAATTTAGTGAATAGATTTGGAATAGCTTCTTCCGGAATCCCAATGCCGTTGTCCTTTATGTCTATTTGTAGCATATTGTTGCGAGAAGAGAGTGTGATATGGATTTCTCCACCCCCTGGAGAGTATTTGATAGAGTTGCTCAATAAATTAGCCATTACCTGCAAGAGCTTCTCCCGGTCTCCCTCCACTTTTGTGTTAGCTGTTAAAACTTTAAGGTCAATAGGATGCGTACTCGAGTTTACCTGGAAAACTCCACTTACCTCCTGAATGATGTCCACTATATCTTCTTCCGCCCTACGGTAAAGCTGTTTTCCTGCTTCCATCTTCTGTACATCCAAGAAGTCATTAATCAGGGCTGTCAAACGCTTTGCTTCCTGATAGATGGTTGTCAGGTATGTTTTTTTCCGATCCTCTGAAAGTTCTTTATATAGCATTCTCTCCGTGAAGCCCAGTACACTTGCCAAAGGTGTGCGTAATTCATGACTTACGGTACTGACAAATTCCGATTTCATCCTGTCTACTTCATACTCTTTGGTGATATCACGGAACACCAATATATATCCGTAACTCAAGTCTTGTCTGTACACCTTTTCCTTATACATTTTCATGACGCATGTTTCATCCTTTTGATTTAATTCAAATATGAAGGCGGCATCGTTTGTTACTTTCATATCGAATGTATGAAGAAGGTCGGATCGGAGTTTCTCTTTATCATCTGCTTTTTCCACCAAAACTGTCGTCCATTCTTCAAAAGATAAATGCAAGAGACGTTTAGGATTAGGGTAATCCATTATTCCACACATTTTTGTGTTGGATTGAAGGATACTTCCTTTCTCATCTACTAGCAGGACTCCCTCCTGTATGGTGTTAAGGATGTCTTGATAAAACAGGCGATTTTCTTCTGAGTCTTCATATAAATCAACTTTTTCCAAAGCCATGCTGACTTGTTTGGCCAAGGCTTCCCCTGTCTCCACATCCCTGTATGAAAATGGAGCATCATATCTGGTAAACTGCATATAGGCTGCCATTGTTCCCTTAGATGTGATAACAGGAATAAACAAATCAAAGGCAGTCAAATCAATAGTATGGTAGGTATTCTCCTGCGGACTGCATTTCCTGCTGATTTTAAAGGATTTGTGTGTTTCCTTTAATTGTTGCAGGAATACATTATTCTCTTCTTCCCTCAACTGCTTTACTGCCCCCTGTGATAAACCGATAGAAGCAGCTGATTTATTATCATTAAGCATCATCATGATGCCTACATGTGCATTCAATACTTTCCCCATATTCCTGACAACATTCTCAAGCAGTGTCTCTCTGCTCAATGTCTCTGCCATATCATGAATGAAGGTGTTCCTTATGCCTAATTGTTCATTACTTTCTTCAATTAATGATAAGGTCTCTTGCAACTGTTCCTGCTGTGCTTGCAACTCATCTTGTTGGGCAATCAATTCCTCGTTCTGCCCAATTAATTCTTCTTCCTTGTATTGTAAGGTATTCACCATTTTTTGCAGCGCATTGGATAATACCGCTATTTCATTAGAATCATTTTGATAAGAGGGCAGCTTAGCGGTTCTGCCGTTTGTTATATCTTCAGCAGCTTCTGAAAGCTCCCGTAACGGTCTTCCCACTTTTTTAATAAGCACCCATGTAATCGTGAATAGGAGGGAAATGACAAGGAGAAAATACAAGGCAAACAACAGTTGACTGGCTTGTATTTTATCTGCCATAAGCTCTACATTGTTTTCTATTTCCCCGTCGACTTTATATCGATAGTCCTTCATATCTTTCATAAAAGACATGATATCAGCAGAATTTCCTTGGATAAACAGATAATCTTTAAGTTCATCCATGGCATCTTGTTCCATTAGATTTTCCACTTTTGGCAGATAGATTGAAAAATAAAACTGGTGGAAGTCTGTTACTTGACCCACAAACTGAGCATCATTTTCATCCATCACCATTTCCTCAAGACTATCAATATCCTTTTTGATTTGAAATTCGGACTCTTTTGCCTCTGCTAACATCTCCTGATCAGAAAAAGCAACATAGCCTCGATACTTCAAAAATGAACTATTTATTTCATCATCAATGGATTTTATCAGCTCTTCCTTTTCTTCCAACTCCTTGTTCCTGTCGATGAAGTCTTTAGAAAGAGAGTACTCGTAAACTAACAATGCTATGATTCCAGTGACCAGGACAAGAAAAAAGATTCCATTAATGATTAAAAATTGTGTAGAAATACTATTTTTCCATTTCATTTAGCAATGCCTCTACTCTTTCCGAAAGCTCCATCGGACTAAACGGTTTGGACATGAACCCCGAAGCTCCGGAGGCGAGTACCTCTTGCCGGACAGAATCCTGACTTTTTGCTGTAAGGATAAGAACAGGCGGAAAATGCTTGAGTTCCATTTCCCTCATTCGGGTCAGTACTTCTAATCCTGTGTAAACAGGCATCATATAATCCAGGATAACTAGATCAAAAGTACCTCCTGCCTCCATAATACCCACTGCCTCTTTTCCACTGCATGCCTCGACAATGCTGTGTCCTTCATCTTCAAGTGTATCTGATATGAGCATGCGAAGAACACCCTCGTCTTCTGCCAGCAATATTTTTGCCATCTTTGATTCCCCCATTTATCTATCAATCTATTGAGAAACACCCTTGCGCTGCATTTCTCCCCAACCTCTCTTCTTCCTTAACACATCCACTATGCCTTGACACCTCCAAATAACCGTTAAGGGCCTGTACCAGATGGTTTCTGTTAAGGAATATAGGAATAATACAACAATATGCCTTGCTTTTGGATATCGTTTTAGACTCCACTCTTCCATCAATACAGCCAACATGGAATAGATGGAACCGTAAATGACAAAGAGCAGGAAAAGGAGCAACGCCAACTCTTCATAAATTCCGCCAAGAAAAAAGGATAGGATGATAAATAAATAACCCGCCAATTCCACCACTGGTCCTAGAAATTCAATTAGAATAAAATAAGGCATCGATACCATTCCAATCGAACCGTATTTTGGATTGAATGCCATGGAACGATGTATCCACAAGCTTTCAAATAAACCCCTGTGCCATCTGTTTCTCTGTCTTTTTAAAGAGGTCATCTCTTCCGGAGCTTCTGTCCAGCATACAGGATCTGCTACATATACAATTTTCTTATTCGACTTTTTTTCCTTCACATGCCTATGCAGCCTGACGACCAGTTCCATATCCTCTCCCACTGTATGGGAGTATCCACCTGCATCTATGACCCATTTTTTCGAAAAGACACCGAATGCGCCTGATACTATCAGTAACAAATTGTGTCTGCTCAGCCCAATCCGCCCCACCAAAAAGGCTCGCAAGTACTCAATGACTTGCATGATGACCAAAGGATTTGCTGAAAGCCCTACCTTTATGATTGAACCGTTTTCTATATGAGAACCGTTGGCAATCCTCACACTTCCCCCTGAAGCAATGACATCCCCATCAGAATCGATGATCGGTTTCATTACTTTCAAAAATGCGTCCCTTTCTAAAATGGAATCCCCATCGACTGAGCAAAAATAAGGATAGGAGCAAAGGTTTATGCCCGTATTCAAAGCATCCGACTTTCCACCATTCTCTTTATCTATCACATATAAATAGTCAATAGTTGAAGACTGATAGATGGCTCTTACTTCTTTTGTGATCAGCTTTTGCTTCACTATCTTCTTTATCTTTTTCAATTGGAATTCCTCGATAAGCTTATCCATCGTGTCATCTTTCGAACCGTCATTTATCACAATGATTTCATATTGAGGATATTCAATGCTGAGCAGGGATCTTACAGATGCAATAATCCCAAGTGATTCATTATAGGCCGGTACCAATATGGACAGTGGCTTAGAATAACTTACATCAAGCAAGTCTTCATATGGCTCTGTTGCATCCAACTGGTAGTTCTTCCTAACCTGGAACAATGAAACCAGCAGCATGAACAAATAAAATACTATTACAAATCCCATATAAGCAACGACAAACCACCCAATCCCTTTTAAGAGAGTATATAAAATATTAATGTCCACGCCTTTCCCCTCCTTTATAGAGCCATTCCTCGGCCATATCTCTTGCATAACGGTCTGGGGATGTTTCATAGACCTGGCGAAGAAGGTCTGCTCCTCCTTCAATAGCCATAATTGATTTTGCGGCATTATTGCGGACATCAAAATTCGAATCACTCAGGAACTCCGTCAAAATGGAGAAACTTTCTTTTAGATTAGTCCTGCCGAGAAGCTTACTGAGCATTAGCCGCTCTTCCCATGTATTCTTGGGTGAATGAACCTGTTCCATACGTTTCAGGATCCCAGAGTAACCCAACTCATTCATCGCTTTAAGAATTCGGATTTTCTTTTCCCCTGACGCACTGTCCAACTGCGCCTCAAGAAAAGCAAGATACTCCCTCTTCCCATCAATCCCTATCATATCAAGCACAGGTAACTGGATATATTCAGGAAACTCTTTCAAACGGGTGACCATCGTATGAAACTGACCCTCTGTCATCACGCCCAACAGCGAACGATACATAAATTCAGAAAGCCGCCACTGCGGTTCTCTAAGTAAATCTTCCCATTGGGTTGCTTGAAAACAGACCAATATCTTTAATAACTGTCTTCTCTCTTCCACAGAAAGTTTGCGAGATTGAAAGGTACCAAGCAGGAATGGAACCATTCCTTTCATATGAAAATCCTCGATTGCATAGAGACTATTCATCCTGATGCTCCAGCGATAATGAAGAAGGTTCCGCTTATAAACCTCGCTAAAATGGGTTTCTGCAAAAAGGGCGATTCTCTCCTGCACCTCATCCCCCTGTACCACATCGGCAAAATCACTGAACAATTCTTCCATCGCTTTTCTTTGTTGACCCTTCCATTCTTGTTCAAGAATGACATTACTTCTCCGGTATAAAAATTCGAATACCTTAGCCCTTAGTTCTTCTTTATTCTGCTCGTTTTTTTCACGCAGCCTGTTCTGCATCAATTTTGTGACAATCATATATAAAAATAAAACGGAAAGCACGATAAAGAAAGATAGAATAATAACAAGCACAATGTATAAAAGATTATTTACCAATGTCACATCCCCCGCTTAATCAGATGCTGAAGCCTTGCTTCCACCTCAAGGAGTTTAAAGGGTTTTGTCACATAATCATCCGCGCCAAGCTGCAAGGCTTTTTGTATATCTCTTTCACTTTTCCTTGACGTTAACATCATTACTTTAAACAGGTCATGGCGCCTTTCTGCACGAAGCTTCTGCAATACCTCCAACCCATCCATTTTCGGCATCATCCCATCAAGAATGATGACATATCTGTCCTCACTCTGTAGCCACTCCGATTGTAAAAAGCTCATTCCATCTGCAAAAACTTCTATTTCAATGGCCCTGTTGGCAGGAAGAGACAGTTGCCCAATCACTTCTGAAAGCATCATCCTTACAATTTCATCATCGTCAACAATCGCGACCTTGACCTTTTGTACGACTGCCTCTTGACTCCCTTCATATATCTCCACTCTTGCCTTGCCCTTATTTTTCGCTTCATAAAGCGCCTTATCCGCCCGCTCCATGACCCTTTCCAATGACAAACCTTCCTCCGTCACCTGTACGACTCCTCCAGAAAAAGAACAGGAAAAATATCCTTGCTCCGCATGAAAATGTAGCTTCATGAAGCTCTCCAGAAGACGTCCGACAAGCTTTTCCGCCTGCTCCTTGGTTGTATTCGGCAACAACATGGCAAACTCTTCGCCTCCGTACCTTGCAAAAACATCACCCGATCGCATATGTTTCTTCATGTGTCCTGCAAGCCCCTTCAGCACCTCATCACCAACCACATGGCCATATGTATCATTTACCTGCTTAAAATGATCAAGATCGATTACTCCTACACTAAAAGACTCACTCACTCTTGAAAGGTTTGCCTGTAATTTAGAGAAGAATGAATGGAAATACTTCCGGTTATATGCCTTCGTCAGTTCATCCATCAGCAACAATTCATCATACTGCTTCTTTCTCCCCACTTGCCTTGAGATCCTTACATCAAACTCTTCTAAATCAAACGGTTTGGAAATAAAATCATCCGCTCCTGCGCGGTATGCGTCCAACCGGTTTTCCCTATCACCATCGGCGCTAATCACCATAACCGGCGTCAGCATTTGCTGACCACTTGTTTGAAGCCGTTCCAACAAATGCAGCCCATTTTCATCTCTCAAGCCATCATCTAATATCAGGCAATCAGGTTTAACATCATAAAATGTATCAATCGACTTATCGACATCCGTACTGACCAATACATGAAAGGACCTGCTCTCAAGGTATTCTTTCCATTCCACAAGTAAAGAAGCATCAGCATCTGCTATGAGGATCCTTGGTTGTTCTGTCATTAATTCCGTAGGCGTGTTAACTTTTTGACAATAGGCGATGACATCTTGCAAGAATGATTGGCACTCCACCCATTGCCATAATCTCTTTTCCGAACCATCAATTTTCTCATATAATGCTTCTGTCACATTCCCTAGCTCATCCAACCCCACTGTCCTCGCAGTTCCTTTAATAGAATGAACAAACCGATACACTTCTTCATGTGGAATATCGCTGGCGCTACTTCCCCACTGATTTACTTGACTCAATATGTTCGTAATCAATTTCGTTTTATATTTATCCAACAAAAAACAACCCTTCAATGAGGCAACCTGAACGATTATACCTCTTATTTCCAATACACTATTACAATTATAAAGATGTATGTTAACCATGTCATGAATATTTTTCAGGATTTACTCCTTCAAAAACAAAGAGAGTGCCACTTCATTGGAGAAGTGGCACCTAGTTTTAATGGTTATTTTTTACAAATTTAACAACACACTCAACATGAGCAGTCTGAGGGAACATATCCACAGGCTGGATCCAATCCACTTTATATTTTTTGCTTAAGAACTGAATATCTTTCGCAAGTGTGGATGGATTACAGGAAACATAAACAAAATTCTTCGGTTCTACGTCAAGAACAGTCTTCATGAAGGTTTCGTCCAGTCCTGTACGTGGAGGATCCACTACAATCGTGTCCGGTCTCCAACCTTCTTTAACCCATCTGGGCAGCCATTTCTCTGCTTTACCTGCAACATATTTCATGTTGGTATAACCATGGCGTTTGGCGTTTTCCTTCGCGTCCTCGATCGATTCTGCAATGGTGTCCATACCCCGAACCTCTCCAGCACCTTCTGCCAGCCAAAGCCCGATGGTTCCGACTCCACAGTATGCATCTACGACTTTTTCTTTTCCAGTCAATTGTGCCGCTTCTTTCACCAAGTCATAAAGCTTAACAGTCTGTACAGGGTTGAGCTGGAAGAATGCGCGTGCGCTCAGCTCAAACGATACATCTCCAAGCGTCTCCTGAATTACTTTTTCTCCACTTAAGTGAATTGTTTCTTCCCCGAAAATAAGGGAGGTCTTTTTGCCGTTCACATTTTGAATGATGCTCTTCACTTTTGGCAGGCGTTTCTGAATCTCTTCCACCACCAGATGTTTACGAGGTAACTTCTCCTCTGTGGTAATCAGAACAACTTGGATTTCCCCTGTGGAAAATCCTACTCTTGTCATGATGGTGCGGACGGATGGTTGCCCTTTTTTCTCATTTTGAACAGGTATGTTGAAATCCTGAAGAATCTTTTTGACGGTGTTGGTAACTTCCGTTGTAGCACTGTGTTGGACGATACAGTTATCAATATCAATCAATTTGTGCGAGTTTGCCCCGTAAAGCCCTGCGATGACTTTTTCCTTCTGCTTGCCGACCTGGAACTGGCTTTTGTTCCGGTAGTACCATGGATCTTCCATTCCGATTGTCGGCTTGATGTCGAGTTTATCCACATTCAGCTTTGTATGACGTTCTAGGGACTGTATGACAATATCGCGTTTCAGTGTCAGCTGTTGCTCATATTTAAGATGCTGCAGCTGACAGCCTCCGCATTGCTCGTAGATCGGGCATGGGGGTGTGGTGCGGTGCGGAGACTTGCTTCTGAATTTCTTAATTTTCGCTTCCGCAAACTTGTTTTTGACATCTGTCACTTCGGCTACGACCACTTCTTCTGGCAGTGCTCCCGGGACAAATACAACTTGCTTTTTAAAATAGCCCACACCTTCTCCGTTAATTCCAAGACGCTTGATGGTTAATGGGAAGGTCTGGCCCACTTTCATATCGACACTAGATTGTTGCTTGTTATATGGTTTCTTCGTTTTCATTTTACTAACTCCTCAGCTTGCGGTTCGATGCTTCTCCAAAGATAAAGGGAGGCATAGCTTAAATATGGTTCCCAGTCCTTGCTCCATTCCTGCATCTGCAGGTGGGTTGGTTTTTGGTCGAGTCCTTTTAGTTTTTTTAAGGCATTCTGGATGCCAATATCTGCGATTGGAAAAAGATTTGGCCTTCCGAGTCCAAACAGAAGCAAGTTCTGGACTGTCCATGGGCCGATCCCTCTTACTTTTACTAGTTCTTTCAGTATCTCTTCATCCGTTTTTAAGCGCAGATCGTATAGCGGCAATTCTCCATCTGCTATCAGTTTGGATGTATCTATAATATATTCCGCTTTGCGGCGGCTCATTTTCAGTTCGGTGATTTGTTCGTAATCGAGTTTTGCGACGTCCGCAGGCTTTGGATAAAACCAGACGCCTTCTTTTTCAAAACCAAATGTATGCACAAAACGCTGTGTCAACGTGTGCGCGAATTTCATGTTGACCTGTTGATGGATGATGCATTTCATCAGACAGTGGTACAGATCGAAATCCAGAACAAGCGGCGTTCCTTCATGCTCTTGGAAAATGTTTTTGAGATCTGTTGTGGCAAAATGATCGGCGATGTCATGGAGCGGCTTGTCCCATTGAAATATGGATTTGATATGATAAACTTCTTTGTCCGTTAGCTCTGCAGAACTCGTTAATTGGAAGCTCGGCTTCTGCTTCGTCCCTGTCGCTTTGACTTTTACAACAATCGGTGTTTCTCCTTGGTAGATCGGGACTTTAACCGCGCGTTCATTTTGATTGATGACCATTAAAGGGTCAATGGATAAACGTTGCAATACTCTGTCAAAATCGTATGGTCCATCTATCTTTATTTTAACCAACTTCCCCACCGTCCTTCATTTACTGTCCCAATTATAACGGCTTTCTGTTGTGTTGCCAAACTCGGGAAATGGAAAGATCAATATGTGGGAAAGGGGACACCAAAAAACTCCTTTGCTAAAGGGCGAAGGAGTCAGTTTTCTTGTATAAGCAATATCGGATTGGGGATAGTATGTTGTGCAGCGATATGATCCAGACTTTTAAATTCATATCCCTGCTTTTGAAGGTCATCAATCACTTTTTCCATCGCTTCGGCATTGTCCTTGGAAACAGTGTGAAGCAACAGAATCGCTCCAGGATGAATTTGTGCCATGATGTTGTCATAGGAATATCTCCAGCCTTTTTGCTGGTCCGTGTACCAGTCCACATATGCCAAAGACCAGAATACATGCTGATAGCCCATTTGATTGGCAAGCGCCAAGGTGCGATCACTGAACGTTCCTCTCGGCGGTCTCAAGTATGTCATATTATCGAGTCCTGTAATGTTTTTGTACTCCTCTTTAATCATATCGAGCTCTTTTTTGAAGCGTACATCGTTTACTTGCGTCATATCAGGGTGATGCCAGCTGTGGTTTCCGACGATGTGTCCTTCGTTGACCATCCGCTTGACAAGATCAGGCTGGTCTTTCAGGTAATAGCCTGTTACAAAAAAGGCTGCGGGAACCTTTTTCTTTTTTAATACATCTAGAACTTTTTCGGTATATCCATTTTCGTAGCCATTATCAAAGGTAAGATATATTTCCTTTTTGTTGGTGTCGCCAAGGTAAAATGCGTTGTGCTTTTTTAGTAGTTCATTGTATTTATGACCTGCATCTGGCGGCTCGTGGTTCTGGCTTTTTTTGAATCCCCAGTGCAGGGTGGTCGTGGAATAGTTATCCGCCTGGCTCAGCTGCGGAATGAGAAATAGTGCAATAGTAGTAATCGTTAGGATGTTGAGCAGCTTTCGCATTAGTGGTCCTCCCTTCCATGTTTTGTGACTACTATTATGGTTCGTCTCGGTTGGTGTAATGATACGGTGCATTGTTTTCCAATTAGAGTTATTTTTTGGGAGAGTTTAATGGAGAATACGGAGTGATATATCTGGTTGTTGGGGTATCAAGACGACTCTTTGATTACCCTTGAAGCATCTTTTGGACTGTCTGGGGGCATCAGAAACACTCTTTGGTTACCCCTGATGCTTCTTTCGGACTGTCTTGGAGTATCAGAACGACTCTTTGGTTACCCCTGAAGCTTCTTTAGGTCTGTTTTGGGGGCATCAGAGATTAAGTCTATATAATTGTGTAAAAAGAAAGGCCATTATCAATGTCCGTGTTACAATGTGTTCGACGAAAAACAACCACACACGGAGGCAATGATAATGACCAACATTAATATTACTATAAATTTGGAACAACTTAAAGCCGAGGTAGAAAAAAGTTCTTTAGGATCGCCGGTAAAAGCATCTTTAGCCCTTGTATTGAATTCGCTTATGGAGAAAGAAAGGGATGAATATATTAATGCTCTCTCTCACGAGAGAACGGATGACCGCAGAGGATATCGGAATGGCTACTATGAACGTGAATTAATTACTGGCACGGGCTCACTCACATTAAAGGTTCCCCGAACTCGTGATGGTGAATTTTCAACTTCTGTTTTTCAAAAGTATGAGCGATGCGAACAAGCTCTAATTCTTTCTATGATTGAGATGGTTGTAAATGGAGTCTCAACTCGTAAAGTTACCAAGATTGTAGAAGAACTGTGCGGAAAAAGTGTATCTAAATCACTAGTATCTAATCTCACTAAATCATTGGATCCAATAGTTAATGAGTGGAGAAACCGTCCATTAAACACCCATTATTATCCATACATATATGTTGATGCAATGTATATAAAAGTTCGTGAGAACGATAGGGTTGTTTCAAAAGGAGTACTTATAGCTTGCGGTGTAAACGAAGAAGGACATAGAGAGATTATTGGGTTAAGGGTTACCCATGGGGAATCAGAAGATAGTTGGTCTAATTTCTTTGATCACTTAAAGTCAAGGGGGATACAATCACCTAAGATGGTGATTTCTGATGCACATGCAGGATTAGTGGCTGCTATAAAAGAATCCTTTTTAGGAACCTCTTGGCAAAGGTGTTGTGTTCATTTTCTTAGGAATATAATGGACTCCTTTCCTAAGAAAAACTCTTCAGAAGCAAAAACAGAACTCAAGGAAATCTTTAGAACATCCAACATTAAATTGAGCCGAGAACTGAAGAGCGACTTTATTGAGAAGTATTACGAAGTAAAAGGGTTTACTAAGGTAATTGAAACGTTGGATGCTGGGTTTGAAGATGCAATGCAGTTTCATTCTCAAAAAGCTGAACTTCATAAACACTTACGTACAACCAATATGCTAGAAAGAGTAAATAGGGAAATAAGGAGAAGAGAAAGGGTAATTCAGATTTTCCCCAACGATCAATCTGCAATACGTATAATTGGATCTGTACTGATGAAAATGGAGGAAGAATGGAGTAAGTCAAAGTATATACACCATATCTAAATAAAATAGTTTTTTAATTCCCTAAATGGAATTATGTGAACTGTCACATTAATGATTGTTACTTAAATAAAAAAGCGTTTACATTGACTGGGCTATAAAAAGGAAAAATTTTACCCCCTAGGGGGTAAGGAATACACCCTAAACCTTTAAGACCAATACTTAAAAACCTAACCCCTTAACACATTTAGCATTAGATCTCATTGTAACTATTTTTACACATTAATATGGACTTGACTGCATCAGAACCAGCCCCTCTCCATAATCCCTTAAGGTACCTCACTCCAGCTACTCTTACCTTCTCCTCAAAAAAAACAACCCAACAATTACGTCAGGTTGCTCTTTCACTTAAATTCAGTTAAACACTCTATCCTTAAACTGCGCAAGCTTCTCTAAAGAAGACTTCTCCACATCCGCATGCAAGCTGTTGCCATGGGAATCCATTGTTACAACAGCAGTGAAACCTTCCACATTCAAGTGCCACATCGCTTCTGGAATACCGAATTGCATCAGATCTACACCGTCGACACCCTTGATACAGTCTGCATAATATTGTGCAGCTCCGCCAATTGCATTTAAGTAAACGCCACCGTGCTCTTCTAATGCCATTAGCGTTTTCGCACCCATTCCGCCTTTACCCATGACCGCGCGGATACCGAAGCGCTTCATGATATCTCCTTGGTAAGGCTCCTCCCGGATACTTGTCGTAGGACCAGCTGCTTTTACATGCCAGTTTCCTTCTTCATCTTTCAGCATAACGGGTCCACAGTGATAAATGATTTGACCATCTAAATCAACTGGGGCATCATTGTCGCTCAAGTGCTTGTGGATAGCATCACGGCCTGTGTACATTCTGCCATTGATGCGCACCACGTCGCCTACTTTCAATGAACGGATTTTTTCTTCCGTAATAGGTGCTTCCAAAACGATTTCATTCGCTTCAGAAGTTGCAGCTACTTCCTGCTGCTCAGCCAATTCCTTAGAGAAATCGATCATTTCGCCTTCTTGATACAGCCATTCGTTAATCTCACCGGTTTCCGGACTGATTTTCACTCCGAGACGGCGATATGCCCAACAGTTGTAGGCAACTGAAACGAAGAAGCTCGCTGGAATACGGTGCGCAACTCCGACCTTACAGCCAAGCAAAGTCGTTTCGCCGCCAAACCCCATCGTTCCAATACCAAGTTTATTTGCGTTTTCCATCACATACTCTTCCAGCTCTTTCAATTCCGGAACCGTATTTTCGTCATCAAGGCTGCGGAATAGTTGTTCTTTTGCAAGCTCATAACCGGACGTACGGTCGCCACCGATTCCAACCCCGATGACACCCGCGCTACAGCCCTGGCCTTGTGCCTGGTATACAGAATGCATGACACATTTGCGGATACCATCCAAGTCACGACCCGCACGTCCAAGTCCTTCAAGCTCACACGGCAAGCTATACTGGATATTCTTGTTCTCACAGCCACCACCTTTTAGGATTAGGCGTGCGTCGATATAATCTTTTTCCCACTGTTCAAACTTGATGACAGGAACGCCATCCCCAAGGTTGTCCCCACTGTTGTCACCAGTCAGGGAGTCAACAGAATTCGGGCGAAGCTTGCCGTCCTTTGTTGCCTGGACAATTGCTTCTTTAATTACCTTTTTAATTTCGAGCTGGTTCACACCAACCGGCGTTTTTATTTTAAAAGTAGGCAGACCTGTGTCCTGGCAAATCGGTGACACCTTCTCATCTGCCATTGAAATATTATTTGTAATGGTCGCAAGTGACATCGCTGCACGAGTTCCAGCACTTTCGCTAAGTTTTGCTTTCGCTATCGCACGGCGCACGTCTTTAGGCAGTTTTGTAGAGGTTTCCACAATCAGATCATACATGCTCTCATATAATTTATTCATCTTTAAATCCCTCTCCTATCCCCTGTTGAAAAGTTATCTACGTTTCTTTTATACATCCCTCATTATACTTGTTCTAATTAGAAGGTTAAAGGAATTTGTAACCGATTCCATCAAAAGCCTAATACACACGTCCTATGATTGGGTTTTTGTGGTAAAGTGGGAAATAAATTAGGTAGATGGGAGAAACAAACATGACACAGATAAAACTTTTACCGGCAAGTATTGGAGATGCGGAGCAATTGACAGCCATTATGAAAAGAACATTTGATGAGGAAGCGTGCAGGTGGCTTGGTGGGCAAGAGTCGCATATAGTTGACTACAACATCCAACCCCCTGGCTATGATTCAGTTCAGACTACGCGATATATGATAGAAGAACTTACTTATTTTAAAATAATGATGGGAGAAAAACTGGTTGGCGGGATTATTTTGACGCTGACGGGGAGCCGTTTCGGCAGGATTGATCGTATTTTTATTGACCCTGCTCTTCAAGGTCAAGGCATCGGTTCTGAAGTGATTCGGTTAGTGGAAAAAGCCCTTCCAAGTGTGTCGACTTGGGACTTGGAAACCTCTCCAAGACAAAAGGGCAACCTTCATTTCTATGAAAAGATGGGGTATGAACGAACATTTGAAACGGAAGATGAAGTGTGTTTTATCAAGCGAATTGATACCGGGTTGGCTGTCGCTGCGGAGAATGAATTTGAATCCTGCAATTTGGAGAGCGCGACCTTTTATGAGTCGAATTTAGCTAACAGTGCTTTCAGCAATAGCACTTTAGTCGGCGCTCATTTCAGCAATATTAATTTAAGTGGATCTAAGTTTCAAAACATTAACTTTCGGGATACATTGATTGCTGACTTGATTCTTTCGGGGAGTAGGGTCAAGCATGTGGAGATGAGTGGTGTGGTGTTTAGCGATACGACCATTGAAGGTGCACCTGTAAGCTTTGAGCGCTGTGAATTGATGGGGACTAGATTTAATGATTGCCGGATGGGTGATGTAGAGATCAATGCTTGCGACATTTCCGGGATGAAGATTGATGGGGTGTCGGTGGAGGAAATGTTAGAGGTTTATAGGAAGGTCATACAGAAGGGGTGATTGGCCATTTCGCATGCAGAGGTGAATGGCCTTTCTATGAAGACCTCTGCACATGCCTTTTCACCTTAAAGAGGTCTTCATAACCTCTATGAAGACCTCTCCTCATGCTTTTTCACCTTTAAGAGGCCCTCATAAACACTATGAAGACCTCTACTACAGCTTTTTCACTTTAAAGAGGTCTTCATCTCTTATCAAGGATGAGCCCCACTCTATCCCTTTTACCAGTCCTTCTTAAACTGATTATACTTCCCTTCCAAATCGTCCAGCATCTGGATCAGGCGGTCAATGTCCTCTACATCCGTTGATTCTGGATCTAATGAATCCACGACCTCTAAAAACATATTCAATCTATTTTTCAAGTAATCCACTTGGGAATCTTTGTTTTCTGTTGCTTTACCCATTATAATCGCACCTTTCTGTCATTCCTGTAAGTTTGTCTTTATACTACCGCACTGCGGCACTTCCGGCAACCTTCGTGTGAAAATTCCCGGCCTGCAATCACGCAAATCATGATACAATGAAGGGTAAGGTTTTTAATAAAGCACTTTTCTCAAAGAATGTTGCTATTCACTGGTAAAAAGTCGGCAATTGGACTTTTTACTGATTACATACTCTATAAATCGCAAGTAGTATGCTTTGTAAAACAGAGAAAAGAGCACGACAGTAAGTAATATATCGGCTAGTTTGAGTATACGAAACAGCAACAAAGTTTACGAAAACAGCCTTTATTAAAGGAGTTTACGATGAAGACAACTATACTACCACCAATTACCCCTTCCTATGATCCGTGGGAAGCTTATTTAGATGTGAAAGAATATGGCCAGATGGAGCTCACCAACGTCGAATTCACGACGACGACGCTTTGCAATATGCGTTGTGAACACTGCGCCGTGGGATACACGTTACAACCAAAGGACCCACAGGCTTTGCCAATTGAACTGTTAATCCAACGTCTGGAAGAGATTCCGCGCCTTCGCTCCATCAGCATTACTGGCGGAGAGCCGATGATGAGCATGAAGTCAGTGAACGAATACGTTGTGCCACTGTTAAAATATGCGCATGAACGGGGTGTGCGAACGCAGATCAATTCGAACTTAACCTTAGATTTAGCCAGATATGAGAAAATCATTCCTTACTTGGATGTGCTACATATTTCTCATAACTGGGGGACGATGGATGACTTTGTCGAGGGCGGATTTGCGATGATGGACCGCAAGCCTACGTATGAGCAGCGGGCGAAGTACTTTGAACGTATGATTGAAAATTCGAAGGCACTTACAGCAGCAGGCGTTATTGTGTCAGCGGAAACGATGCTGAACAAGCGTACCCTTCCTCATATCGAGCATATCCATAAACAGATCGTCGAGGAGATGAACTGCCAAAGGCATGAGGTGCACCCTATGTATACTATGTAATAAATCACTTGTCAAACAATTATAAGAAAAAAAGAAGACGCTACCCTCATAGACGCAAGTCTATAAAGATAACGTTTTTTTTATTAACTTCTCCGTATTAAGTTTTCCTTTTATTACTACCACTACTCCATTACTATTTACCCTTATGTTATCTACTTTCGGTTGCGGTCTGTTTAGTAGCTCCGCTATCTTGGATACTGTTTTATTTTCCATATATACGCCCCCGTAAATTCATTTACAGTGACATAGGCGCAGCTATCTTAATTAGTTGGCGTACTCTTCGAAAAAACACGCATATATGGTACGTTTTTGACTCTAGCAGCCATTTTAATGTGTTCTTTAACGTGGCTAATACAGTGATAACCCCCGCTCTAGATACGTTCTAAAAACGGCTAGTATCTCAATTTTCGTACCTTTATCTGAACAATCTACTCACTGCTCTTTTCTTCGCTTTCGGTACTCGGTACTGCAAGGCGCAGACTCGCCCCTCTTTTTGGTATGTAGCCATAATTTCAAAAGTCGGGTAACTGCGTTTTACTTTCCGCATTATGTTCTTGTCTTCCGTGTATGCCGCTAGGTACTCCTTATCTACTTTCCAGACATCGTTCATATTCTCTCCTCCTTTACGTGACATAGATATAGGCGCTGCTTATTATCCTTATTGGCATAAAAAAAACACAGGCATAAACGTTTGCCTGTGTCCGTGTTCTAATATACTTCTATTGTTCTATCGTTAAATACGAAAACTAAAATCGTTCCTTCTAATTCTTCCGTTAAAGAAAGTACTAGATCATAAAGTGATGGTTCATAGTCTAACAACTCTAAATGCTCACCCTCGATTCTTTCCCTGTATAACTCTAATTGTTGTGTTTTAAAATCATCGTAAACATAATATGTCTGTCTCATATCAGTTCCCCCTATATATTTTTTGCCTTACGATAACATAGGCGCATTATATTGTTTTTTTGGGTAGATATAATATAAAAAAATATAAATTTATTTTCCTATTTAATTCTTTAGTCTAATATTCAAAAAAAACAAACGCAGCAGCCTCCAATCGTAACCCCTGCGCCTTGTCTGATTTAAAATGCTTTATTCTTCACGCTTTTAATTAATTCGCCTTTAACACTCATATACACGCTAGGCTTATTTGCGTAGTTGCCTAAGTCCTTGCTAATTTCACCAAGAGCGCTAACTAAGATAGGAGAAACGAGGTCAAAACGTAACATTCTATTCGTCTCTTCCACTACTCTTTTCGCCTCTGCTGCGTGTTCTGACTGTGCTTTACTCATTAACTCGTTATACAAACCGTTAAGCTGCTTCTTTACTTGAAGTCGCTCTTCGTTCGTTGCATTGGCTAGTATCTCCTTAGAAAGAGCTAGTACGTTATCCGCTGCCTGTTTTGCAAGCGCTCTGTTGTTAACGTCTGAAAGCTTTTGTAATGCGTCTACTGCGGTCTTAGACGTTAGCGCAAACTGGACATTAGCCTTCACTTCCTGCAAGTTATAGTCGAAGAATTGTTGCGTAAATTCGTCTACTTTAGGAAGCGGCTTGGATAGTTCTCTCTTGGCGGAATTACCTGCTGAAACTACTGCCTGTTTGTACGTTCTATCCATGTCGTATAATGCCTGCATTGTCTCTACTTCTGTCTTGTCTCGCAACCTAGAGAACTTGTGACGCTTTCCTTCTTCACTTAACATACTATTGCCATGTATTGCGGCTCTTTCTTTTTGGTACTTTTCGATATGAAATTCTCGCATAATAGTAAGAACACTTTCGCGAATGTCGTATGCCTTCTTTAAGTCGTTTCTAATACTTTCGATATTGCTATTCATTATAGTTCCTCCTCTGTTATAGTAAGCCTGCTGCTTCGTAGTCTGCTAATTTCTTGTATAGCTCGTCCAGTTTCCTGCTATCTAGCGAGTATGCTTCTAATATTCTAATTGTTGCTTCCTTACTGATAGGTGCGCCGTGCTCATATTTTTTGATTGTGTCTTCTGCGTAACCTGTTAATGCAGCGGTGTGCTTTTGCTTGTGGTTGTGTGTGTATCGGATTAATTTAAGTAGCCTTGGTGTGATTCGCATGTATAACCCTCTCCTTTCCGTGTGTTTTCGGGTATGACTCTTTTAAATAAAAAAGCCGCCCGTTCGCTTTAGCGGTGGGACGACTTCTCTTTTAGCGGAAACAATAGCACTGCTCCAGGGAACATCTACTTCCTTTACTTATAGGTACGGATAGCAGGGGATTACTTGTATAGTTAAGTTAGTGTTTTTCCGTTTTAGCTCTGCGCTATTCTAAAAAGCTTTGCAACTAACGATACTACTACATCTTCATCGTTGCCCCTGTCGCATATATAAGGGTGTAATATTATCGTGTTACCTCTAACGCCTGTGCTGAATGTAGCCGCTGCGCCTTTCTTTCTAAGACCCGAAAGTATCGTACTAATATACGGCACTTCTACCCCTAGTAGTTCCGCTAGGTCTTCCTGTCGGATCGACTGTAGTTTTGTTTCGTCTTGTTCTCTAGGATTGTACGCTAATACTAGAAAGTTGTGGCTTACGTATGCCGTCGCTTTTAATATAAAGCCTGCCTCGCTATCTGTTAGCTTGTCTAACATTTCTTTCGCCTGTGTTCGATATACCTTAGTAAACGGCTCGCTCTTCTTATTGCTGCCCATCGATACTACGTCTTCACTAATAAAGTATAGTCTTTCTTCTTTGCGCACTACACCTAGATTAATTAGGCGCTTTAAAGCGGTATCTATTCCGCTCTTACTCGATCTTCCAATAATGCGGCCTATTTCGGCTTTCTTTAGTGGTCTTTTGTCGCTACCTGTTACTAGCATGTTGCCGAAGCCTAGACGTAAATTAAGTGAGAGCTTTAGTAGCAGCCCTGCGTCTACTAGTGAAAGGTCTTTGTTAAGTTCGCCCATACTTGCGTTATACACCTGTAAAAATTGCCTGTGGTCGCCCCTTTCTTTCGCCCGCTCTCGTTCAAGTTTCTCTTTATATGCGTGGCGCTGTCTTCGCTCACTCTCGTATCGTTCTAGTACCTCTCTTTGACTAACTAGTATCTCGCCTGTTTCTTCGTCTACAAACTGCTTTAAGTTCATTGTTTAGCCCCCTTCGATTATTGAACGCAAAAAAGCGCCCTCGAATAGATAGGCGCTATCTTGCTTTGCGTTTGGTTTGGTTTGTTTTCTTAAAAATTATTCCTCACTTATTAGTACGCGTAGGAGCTAGTAGCTTGCGCAACTCCGAGATTGTTTTGTTTACACACTTTAAAAATATCGTACCTTTTCTACGTTTCACTTTAAAAATATCGCACCTTTTCAAATCGCTTCCATCCCTTGCGGCTGTAAGGTCTAGTGTGTTTTTTGTGGTATATGCTCTCTTATCTCATAGTATCGGTTTCGTAAATATCTACGCAATATATCTAATAATAGTGGCGCTTGTACTGTGGGCTACGCCCCTCCTCGCCTCCGGCTCTCAGATTAACTATTGCAAGCTCATTTACTATCCTAAATTTATGCGCATAAGGATACTAGAGTAAGTTTGAGCGTTAGCGAAAAACATAGGCGACAGCCTATTAACTTCGCTTTTTCGTACATAAAAAAGCCCCTACGCTTAGCGTAAAGGCTCTTACAATACCACTTATAATATTTCTGCGTAAGGTCTGTCGTTTAAAATACCGAATTCAATTTCCGCAGGCGTTAGTTTAATTCCTTGCGCACTTTGAAGCATTAAGTTGGCTGCCCAGCCGCTAAGCTCGTTCGGCAATAAATACGCAATCGCTTTGCTTCCTTCTTTAACAGTTACTAACGGTTTGTTGCCGTACTTTCCTACCGAAAGCACTTCGTAAACTTTACCTTTTTCGGACGTCTTACTAAGGATGGGCATAACTAATTCAGGGTGCTTAGATATGTCTTTGTAAATTTTTGCGCCTGCTTGGTTTGTAACAAATCCCTTCATAAATAACCCCTCTTTTCTTGTTATCTAGTAATATTTTACACCATTCAACATTATATTTAACATTTTTTCGAAATGAGTTGAGATCTATTAGAAGGTAACATGAAATTCTACATTGCATTATTCCTGGTTATTTAGAGAAAACTATATCACTAGCACTAAAAACAGAAAAATATATAAAGCTTTCTTTAAACTCAAATTGAGTGAAGTACAAGCAAAAATAAAATTATAGAACTATTTTTGGGTGGAAGCATTAGTGATTTTCTCCCCTCCTATTTTTATTACACCGTAAGGAAATTAGAGATTATTTGTTTATTACACTCGTTAATATTAGTATCTTTATAGAAATAATATATACACATATAGGTGCAGCACCCCTATTTTTATGTTGTTTTTAAACTTTTCGCTTGTTTTTTACAGTGCTGCTACATTATAATACATTTATAACAAAAAATATTAAGGAGTTGTTTATATTGGCAACAATAAACAAGGAATTAATTAAAGCCACATCTTTTAACCCCACAAAAAGATCTTATCAAGCCTCAATAAAAAGTTTATGCGAACGCATTGAAAAGAAACAACTTTTTTTACCGTTATATCAATCTGGTATGCGTTGGACGCTCGGAAAGAATATAGATCTACTTAACTTTCAGTTATTAGGAAAAGCTCCTGTGTCACCCATATCAATAAACGAGATAAATAATACAGAAATTGCTGTCGAACAAGTATCGTTTATTAACAGAGACCTTATTGAGGGGAACATACAAGGCAAACAATCGGTTACAGATGGACAACAACGTTTAACCTGTAATTACAAGGCTTTCACTGATGACGACAGCTTCAGGAGTGTGGTGTTAGATATTGGTAGAGGCCGTTTTTACGAAGTCAACGGAGAAATTCAAAGATATCAAATACCTGTAGGGAAATTGCTAAACAAGGATGTACAAGTATTCTTCGATTACACAAACAGTAACTCTTTCTTGAAAAAACAAGAAGTTAAAGACGTGTTAATGTCTGTACGAAGCAAGTTATTTGATTACAATTACACAGTAAACATCGCTGAAGACTTAACAGAATCTGAACAAGTACATTGGTTCGAAGTACTCAACAACGCTGGAAGCCGAGTGTCACAAGTACAAATTAAGTTCGCTAAACTTTTAGTTCAGGGTTTAGATATTTATTCAGATTATACAGATGTATTCGTTACAATAATGAAAGAAAACGGCTACGGAAATTTATTTTCGCAAAAAAACACAGAAGTTTCTATACCCGTAGCTACGTTAAATCCTGCATACGAAGTAATTTTAGAGAAAGAACATGTCCGTAACTTCTGTCCAATGGCATCAGACACTAAAGAAAATCAACTTTGCTCATTAGGTGTCGAAAAGTTAAAACGGTGTTTTGATATAACCTTAGACGCGCTACACAAAGCAATTAACTTTATAGATAACAATGATCTTGTACCACCTACAAGAATAGACTTCATAACCTATATAACTGGACTATATGTATTTAATAAGAATGAGGAGCTTACCCTCTCCCAAACAAAAGCATTGATAGAATGGTATCAAGAAGCAGATTTTTCTAACAAATCAAATGATGAAAGAAGAGATATGTTTAAAGATATTATTAAAATCAAAAATTACTAAAAAAATGCCCGCTTCTAGTATTACTAGAGGCAGGCTTTTTCATATTATTACACAATACCATACGCTACTTTCAGCTCGTCAAAACTTATTGTTATACCTACCCTTTTTAAACCTTCGTTTTTCTTTTCATATAACTTCCTTAATAACCTCTCTCTTTCAATATCCAGACCATGATGTAATAAACGGTGAATAGCTGGTGATAAGCATAAAATGTTACTACCCTTATCTAAACTGTTTTCATACTTATGCTGAAGAGCCATTGGAACAAGGTGATGCGCTTCCATATAAGGCTTCCCTGTTACTTTTGATATAAATTCCATATATACTTCACCACTTTCACATTTGTACCCAGCTTTTTTTAAAGCTTTTGCGGCAATCTTTGCATTTCTTGGCCAACGTCTCTTTCCCCCTTTGTCAATTATCGCATCTGGTCGCGGCTCTGCTCGCTCATCATCTTCCACCTCTCCATTTGTATCTGTTACCACTGAAGAAACAGTTTCTTGATATTTTTCTTCCGATTCTTCTATTTCTAGAAATTGTTGATCATCTTCCAAAAGGACCATGTTATTAAACTGGTCAATTGTGCGTCCTTCGAGCATTCCTTCGATTTCTTTATAAGCAACTAACAGATCTTGCAAATCCTGAACTAACTCACTTGGATTATCTAACTCTTCTAAACTATAATATCTTCCTAAAATATGGCCCTCTTCATACCCTTTACTTAGGTACCCTGTACCATTCAAATGAATTTTATCCTGCTGCAATCTAGGCGGAACGAAGTTCAATTTACCCCTAATAGAATCTGCTACTTTTTTCACTTTTTGCTTTCCTATCTTATTGCCATACTTCTCTTGAAAAAAAGAGTATCCTTGGTTCAAACTCAAATAGAATCCACTCATGTCTGCTTTAAATAGATAAACAACATAATAACCACGAGTAGCAGAATTAGTAACATTTCTCGAAAAGATACACAACCATGGTATTTCAGCCCACTGACCTTGGCCTACAGATCCTGTTACTTGATACTTAGATTCATTTAAAGGCACTCCCTTAATAAAGCTGCTTTTAAGATTCTCACGGATAAAACTTCCCATTGCATGCCCTTTAAACTGTTCTGTCTTAGATTTGAGATAATTACCAAGCACAAACTGCAAATGTTCAACTAGAATTAATTGATTTCTCCTCGGAAGTTTTTTGAGCTCTGACATTTCATTAGTTGTAACTGAATGGTTAAGCAATTGGTTTAGAGAAACTCCAAACAACTCGGCAAGTTTTATTAAAGTCTCTCCATCGACTCTTTGCTCACCGTTTTCTATTTTACCTAACGATGTATACGGCACACCAATCTCACGGGATAATTCCCTTAAAGACAAACCTTTTGATTCCCTTTGACTACGGATACTTCTTCCAATGTATATTTTATCAATCCTTGACACAACTACATCTCCCCTATGTTTTTATGCTTTAATATTAACATGAATATTTGAGTGCAAGCAATTTTTTCAACCTTTCCCAGTCGTTTTTTTATTATTCAATGTTTCTAAAAAAGAAACATATATAAAATTATTTTTGTTTCTATATAAGAAACACGGATATATTTCTAAACAAATAGAAACTGCTTTGCGTCTTAACCAAGCAGTTCCATAACCTTTTTGATTTTTATTATCTTAAATTTTTTATTAATTACAAAAACTCCCAACAACTACATGCTTTGAGAATACTATTCTTCTTGCAACTCAATAGAATAATACAAATGATTTTTTGAATTATTTCCGTGCTTTTAGTTAAAGTGAAATCACATCTATTTTAGAATACAGTGGATACCCAATTTCGATTTTAGTATTAATTAAAATATGTCCTGTCTATACAATAAGAACTGCTTACAAATTCTCCACCATCTTAAAGTAAAAACATAATTAAAAAAGAAAATATTGGATATATACCTTTCACTGATAAAAAAAGAATATATAATGTAACTAGCTTGCTTTTTAGGAGGGAATAAATATTAAAAAACTATTATTCTTTATTATATTTTTAGGTGTTTTATATTTTATTGTAGGCTTTTTAGCAGTTAAATTAGGTTGGCTTGACAATAATACTTATCATTCTTATGCAACAGTTGTCGGTGGGATTGCAACATTATGCGGTTTAATAACTTTCACTTTACCTAATTTAACAGCAGATGATTTAGAAAAACTTGAAATCAAATCCCTAGAAAGAGTAACAAAAATAGCAGAAGATTTAAATTTAAAAAAAGGCGAGCTTTACATTAAGGAATCTGAAATAAGTAGGCTAGACCAACAAAAAAAAGAAATGGAATTTCTAGTTAGAAAAGCAAGTTTAAGTCTTTTCTTACAAGATCAAGTAGAAAGAAATGAGACCAGAGTTTTAAAATTAATTAGCGAGGATAAAGAACTCATCCGTTCACTAGAAGAAATAATGGCGAACAGGGAAAAATTAGCTGCACTAGATGAAGAAATCAAAGTGAGTGAACAAGTGGAATTATTAGAGGAGATCATCAAAAGGGCCAAAGGAAATGAAAATAGCTCTATTACATTTATGGGCATAGGTACTATTCCTATTCCTATTACTCCTTTTATAGAAAGGTTGATTCAAGTATTCCGTCTTAAATAAAATAATTTCCTGGATATCGAAAAAAGAAAGTGTTTTATTTCTTAGCATGGGTTCTCCATTTTACCCATTGAGTACAAAAATATATTAAGTAAATCCTGTATGTAAGCCGTACCCCCGTCTCTATATGGCTTGGGGGTACGCAATCTACACATACCTCTACTGCGGACGTATTAACTAGGTTCCTTAATTCTTAGAATAATAGAGTTTTCTTCTTTAACGAGCGAGTAGCTCTAAGAAAAGAAATTTATACACGGTGAGGACTCTCTCTTTCCTATTTCCCCTTCGTTCTTTGTTTCGTTTTTTCTTCAATTTACTTTTAGCCGCTATTATTTCTTACTATTTCTTTGCGTAGAGTAACTATATAATACTTAACAGTTAAATGCTGTGATATATAATATAGCCTATCTTCAAACAGTTATGTAATTACGCAGCGAACAAACAAGACTTCTTACTTCGGTTTACTTGTTTAAGGGGTAGAAAATTAATTTATAGACCATAGCAGCGAGTAACCTTTAAATATGTTATACCTGGAGTTTCCCTATACCGTAACAGTGCGTAGTCCTATTATCTAAGCCTTTTAAGCTGCCGCCCTTCGCGTACACTCAATAGAGCGATCTACTAACGCCCCGTTGGTCTGCTTCATGTACTATCTGGGCTAGTTCCTGCTGTGGCATCACGTTATACTCTCCGTCATTATTAACTATTTTATATTCCACTTGTTCCCCTCCTTTCTATTTTCGGACGAAAAAACCCTCTCGTATAGATAGGCACTCTCATGATATACGTTTCGTATTTTGTTTACACACTTTGAAAATATCGTACCTTTTTGCCATTTCACTTTGAAAATATCGCATCTTTTCTAGATCCATTAATACCTTGCGGCAGTAAGGATAGGCGGTGTTTTTAAGGCGAATAGCTCTCTTACTCTTATAGTTATACTTCGCAAGCATCTTCGCATATTATAGAGTTTTTGTTTGCGTTTTATGCGGGCTACGCCCCTGCTCGCCTGCGGCTCTCATATTAGCGATTAAAATATCCAATATAACTAATATATTTTCGCAAGAAATATTAATAGTTTGAGCTATTGCGAAAAACTACAGGCGTAGCCCGTTAATAAATCGGTGTTGGTTGTTGTCAAAAAGAAAGGATTAGTAAAACTATTGTCGAAATAATTGATTTAGAAAGGAGGAGATTTTTTGAATGAAAATCTGGAGTTAGCTGTAGTAGAGTTATTACATGATTTAAACGAAGGACGCATAAAACGAATAAAGGTTAGAAGTATAAAGCCATATACAGGATATAGACGAGTTTATAAGCCGCATAGATATCAATTACTAGTGGATAGAGTACATAATATAGAAATAAGAATTTGGAATAATGACCACCCACCACCGCATTTTCACGCAATCTTAAACAGTCATTTTGATGTAAGAGTAGATATTGAAACATCTACAGTACTATCAGTAAAAGACGGAAAAATCCGGAGTAAACATAAGAAAATGATTGAATCTTGGGCTGAGGATAATAAACATCTGTTACGTACAAAGTGGGAAGAAACTAGACCAACTGAAATTTACGCAACTGCTAATCGATAACCCCTCGTATTTAAAAGTATATTGCGTAATCTAGATACAGCAGTCGATCGCTCTCCCCCTTACGGCTTGGGGGGATTGCTTTTGCTTCCCTGTTACTGCTTATTTCCTTCTTTTGCTATTTTCTTAATGCAAAGAGTAGCTCAGTAGCTCTTTACTGCAAACAGCGAAGACGCTTCTACAGCCATTTAAAAGTCTTCTTTCCCCTGCTATCCTTCGATAGTCCTTTTGACTAATCGGACTGCTTCTCTAGAACGTTCTGACATAGCTAACTTTTTCACTGTGTACTCTTCTACCTATCATTTCGCTACACAGTTTTATGTATAGTGGTAACGCTCTATGTATCGCAAAGGCTCGACAAGCATATGCGGACATAAAAAAAGAGCGACTTAACTGCGCCCTGCTTCGCTCTCTAATTGTTTGACTAGCTTGTAAAACGTCGTCTTCTTAACAGCCGCCCTCTTCATGGCTTCTACTGCGCTAATCTTGTCCGCCTTCCATTCCGCATAGGCTTCTTTAAATGCGTCCGTATATGCTGCCCTCGGTCTTCCTAAGTGCTTCCCTTGCGCTTTAGCTATTTTTATTCCTTCCGCTTGCCTAGTGCGTATCTTGTTGCGCTCCTGTTCGGCTATGTAGCTAAACAACGATAAGAATTGGTCTTCCATTACTTTCCCAACGTCGCCCATATCCCTAAATTTACGACTATTAAACAGGCTTTCATTCTCTAGTACGATTATGTCTGCACCTATTCCTCTAGTTATCTCTTTCCATTCGCTAATTATAGCGTCGTAATTTCTTCCTAGTCGGTCAAGTGCGTCTACATACATTAAGTCGCCTCTACGCAGCGTACTCTTTAACGCTTGATATTGCGGACGGTTAAAGTCCTTCCCGCTCGCTTTGTCTGTAAATATGTCACGTTCACATATACCTAATTCCGTCATTTTGTTTAGTTGTCGCTCTTCGTTTTGTTCCTGTGTTGATACTCGAATGTAGCCAAACGTTTTCGCCTCCATGTTATCGCCCCTTGTCATAAATTCCCTATAACAAGTATACTGCTATACGTTCGTAAAGGTCAATATCAATTTAGAACGTTCGCAAAATAAATAAATCTACCTATACGAACGTATCAGATAGCTCTTTACCTATTCCGCAAAGGTATACCATTACGGACATACATTAAAAAGTCTTTTGCATAACGCGAACGTTTCTTTTGTGATTTTTTTACTATTGCTATGATTTACGACGATAAAGGAATAGAATTATAATTTCGGCTCAGTTTCATCTAGTAGGCGCAATATATTTTTCAAGTCTATTACAGCCCTTTCCTTCGTGTAAGAATCGTCTTCTGATAGCATTCCGATAATTGGTATTAGCTGTGCCTTAATTACAACAATATCCTCTTTATAGTTCATCATAGCTTTCACCTCCTATCGTATATAGATTAGATTAATATTGTCCTTTTTATTAATATACATCCCCCTGAGTTTGAAGCACCGTGTCCAACAGCGGAATGCAGCGCCTGAAATACGTAAACATTAGTAAAACTTACCTTTTGAATTTATGTATATCCACCAACGCTTTCATAAGGTAAAGTGATAAAGTTATACTGTTTACATGACTTGCATCTATTTCATTTGCGACTTGGTTGACCAATTATGATATATAATTTAGTTATTAATAAAAACGTCCTCCGTAGTGCTAGTACGAAAAGACGTTTTATGAAAGGCAGGTGTCCTAATGGACGCAAATACAGTTCTAGCGGTATGCTCGCTTTTATTGGTAGTTCTAGCTATCAATGATAGGCGAAAACAATAACATTACCTGCGCTAGCGTTCGAATGTTTGCCGACATTTCGAGCGCTTTTTCATTATATATTATAGCAAGCCAATGGTAAAACAGTGACGGTTTTTGGTACGCAATAGAACAGGTTTATGATTAGTATGGGACATTCTGACCAACTTATAATAGGCGTTCTTCCTTGTCACTTTCTACTTTCAAAAAAACGCAGTATATTCATTCAGCGAAAATACTATTCCATTTTTATCTAAATATGGTATTATATTAATTAGCTCGGAAACGTGGGGATGTCGGTCTAGGAAACCATCATTTAAATAACTGAGTAAAATCAATACCTCGTTAGCTGCGGCGCGCCGCAAAAATCTTATGAGGTGATTGGTTATGAAAAAGAAAGTATTGTTGATTGTGACTATGGTAGTTTTGCTACTCCTTCTAGGGGTAAGTACAAAGTTGGTAGTGGTACAAATCGTACTAAACACAAACTCGCTGGCTTCATACTGGAATATTCTCTTAGTAGGTATGTTCGGTATAGTAGGTGGAGAACTCCTAAAGCTTGTCTTAAAAAGGGTGCCTGACTGAGGTTCGCCTCTGTAGGAGGCATCCTCACCTACTGAGGGTTCCCCCTAAATGCCGTTAAGGCATAGCTCGGGTGAACATAGTCACAAGTCGACACAGTGCTTTCCAATTGTAACAATCACACGGCGTACAAGGACTCTTTTCAAAAGCGAATGCCTAGATTCGTTATGAGGGAGTCCTTTGTTGCGTTTTCTGAAGCTAAACTAGCTTTATTTACATTCACATTATTTTAAAAAATGACGCTCGACAGTGAGCGCCTTTATGGTTCTATTTACTTCCTACCGCTTCGTTACATGCCACTTTAGGATTGCCTCTTTATAACGCATGTATTCGTTTGCTAGATGCGCCCTTGCTGCCTTGCATTCGTCTAGGTCTTCGCGACGTCCACGCATTTCATAGAATATACTTTGCGCTCGATTGTACAGCGCTCTAAATTCTTTTAGAGTAGGCGCAGCTAGGTTATACTCGCTCATTTCTGCGTTTTTGTAATTGGCTGTAACGTAGTTTGTTACGTTTTGGTCATTGATAATATTGAAGTAGTCAGTAGCTTTTATTATCCGCATATGATTTCCCTCCTTTCGTTTCTGTACATTTGTATAGGCGCTCTAGTTCGGGCTAATTGGTTAGCGTAATGACAAAAAAAACGCTCGTATAAGCGAGCGCCTAATTATACTCTATTAATATTTCAAAAGGTTTTTCTCCTCCGACGTCGTTTTTCTCCTTCCAGTAGTAAACTTTGTCGATAACTTCGCTTAGGAGTTTGTTAGTCTTTGTTTGGTTAGAAGTGTCTCTAGATAGTAGATGTTCTATTTTCTCTTTTGTTTCCTGAATGCGGTCTACTTCTGCTTTTACTGTTGCGCCTTCTAAGGTCTTTAGTTCTTGCTTAATCGTACCCTGCTGCCTTCTAATTGATTCGATCTCTTCCGCAGCTTCCTCGTCATTATAGATACCGTTCTTATATCCATTTTGCACCCGCTTCTTTTGTTCGTCCAACGCAGAAAGTCTATTTGATAACGACATCTGCTTTTGTTCGACTTCGTTAATATAACTATTGTCTCCTCTTATTATAGTCTCTATTTCATTGTCTATCATATCTAGCTTGAGCTTTAGCTGTGCAAATATTGCTGCCTCTACTCTGCTAGCCTTTACTCCGTAATTAGTACACTTAACAGCTGTCTCACGCTTTCCCTTAGTAGATTTGGACGCAAAACAATTTAATACGTATAACTCTCGTTCATCTTTAATTAGCGATTTTCTAGCGCTTCTTTTATTGTATTTCATACAGAAAGACAAAGTTTGATTACATTTAGGGCAGACTAGTAACCTTGATAGTGAATAAACACCTCTTTGGCAGGTTTGCGGTACTTTCCTGTTCTGAGCTAGATTCAATTGCGCCTTATTGAAAGTATCTTCGTCTATTAGAGCAGGGTGTGCGTCTATTACGTGTATAGGCTCTTCGTTCTCTAGTTCGTAACGTACAATCCCTATGTAAGCTACGTTTCTTAGAATGATTGATGTAGAGCGTGTCGTAAACGGTTTCCCTTCATTTGTCGTATATCCTAGTAGGTTTAGATGTTCACATATCTCCGTCTGATTGTAACCTTTGTTTACGTATAAGTCGTAAATAGAACGTACAACGGCTGCTCTTTTTTCGTTAGGTACTAGCTTCTTTGTAAACTCGTCTTTTTCGTAACCAATAGGCGCAATAGAAAAGAAAGTACCCTTTTTAACTGATTGTATACGTCCTCGTAATAGCTTTCTTTTTGTCATACGCATAAAATGGTTATCCATTTCAGATTGAATACCTGTATAGAAAATGTCATCATCATTTAAAAAATTATAAGTCTTGTTTAGTGTAAACAGCATTAAACTTTTCGCTTTCATAAATCTTACGAATAGTCCAAAATCTGTCCTATCCCTTGTTAGTCGGTCTTGGTCTGTAACCAGCACGCCGTCGTAGATACCTCTTTCTAGCTCACGTAACATTTCCTTTAATTTTGGTCTGTTCCAATCCTCTGAACTTCCTTCTTCCGAGAAAATAACGTATTCCATATTGTTACTATTGGCATAGTCAGTAAGCAATTCAATCTGTCTGTCAATTTCTATAGCGTCAACGTCCTTTAGTCTAGACTTTCTTACGTAAACAACCACCAATTTCTTTAGTTTTTTTGCTAACATAATATCCTTCCCCCTTTATTAACTATAGGCGCAACGTAATTACTTTATTGGTTGACGAAGAAGAATTGACATAGGTCACCTTAATTAATCATAATGAATAAGGATAAATTAGATTGGAGAATTAAAAATGAAACAATTTACAACCATTCCTAAAACTAAACAAACACCTCTTAATGATGCGTGGGAAGCTTATGCTGATATAGAGAAGTATGGTCTACCTACTCTTTCAAGTATTGAATTTACAACAACAAACCTATGTAATATGAGATGTTCACATTGCGCTGTAGGTCATACGCTCTCTAACATAGACTCTCAAGCTCTTCCTTTGGAGCTATTACTGCAAAGGTTAGAGGAAATCCCAACACTAAGAACAATAAGCATTACAGGCGGAGAGCCTATGTTGAGTATGAAGTCAGTAAAGAATTATGTAGTGCCTTTATTGAAATATGCACACGAGAGAGGTATATACACTCAAATAAATTCAAATCTAACATTAGACTTAGAGAGGTATAAACTCATAACACCTTATCTTGATGTACTACATATTTCTCATAATTGGGTTACAGCAGATGAGTTTATAGATGTTGGTTTTGCTATGAGTGAGAGAAAGCCAACAAGAGAGCAACGCAAAGCATTATTTGACAGAATGATTAGCAACTCTAGAGCGTTATCCGAAATGGGAGTTCTAGTCTCTGCCGAAACAATGCTAAACAAGAGAACAACACCTCATATAGAAAAAATTCATAAGCAGGTCGTAGAAGAAATGGGCTGTAAAAGGCACGAGATTCACCCTATGTATGATTCAGGCTTCGTTAAGTCGCAAAATACGCTACATACTATGTACCCAAGCGATTTCGCTAGTGGCATGGAGGTTCTGACGCTTGAGGAGATGCGAGATGCCATACACCGCCTGCTTGATATGCGTGACGAAAATACATGGATGCTTTTTGGTACCCTGCCTTTCTATCCTTGCAGTGATAATCCTGAAGACAGAGCATTACTTGAACGAGTGTATAAGGCGAAGAATGTGACAGTCCGTAATGACCCGGACGGCCGCTCGCGTTTAAATGTGAACATTTTTAACGGGGACATCATTGTGACAGACTTTGGTGATACGCCTCCTCTTGGAAATATCCAGACAACAGACCTGCCGACTGCATACGAGAGATGGAAAGAGACCTCCATTGCAAAAGAGTTGGAATGCCATTGTCCTACGGTTGCCTGCCTGGGGCCAAATATTTTGGTGAAGAGTGCGTACTATCCGGAGATGGATTTCACGGTGCGTGAAGCGAAGATAACGAAATAAGAAAACGCCTGGGACACGTACGGTCTCCAGGCGTTTTTATATTGGCTCTTTTCTCAAAGATTGTTGCCATTCCCTTGTAAAAAGTCGGCAATTGGACTTTTTACCGCATATAAACTCTAAGGTAGGCATAAAACCTATCGTGATAGCCGGGAAAAGAGCACGATAACAAGGAAAATTACGGTTGGTTTAAAAATACGAAAAAGCAACAAAGTTTACGAAACAGCCTTTATATTAGATAGATGGCACTTGCGCTTTCATTCTTTTCCCTTTGATTGTGCAATAAGAACCAAAAAAAATAAGCACACTTCCCATTAGACTTGAACCCATAATCAGTGCTCCATCCCATCCTCGGGAGCTTCCTGCAAGCTGCCATGCTTGATATGGAATGAATAATAGTAGAAACATAATCCCTATCCCCCAGAGTAGAAGGATAGCATTGTGTTTTTCCTCATCAGATATATTCGATGGCCTTTGCCTCATTTCAACAGTAACCATTTTCCGTACAATAATTAGTAAAACCGACAAACTTAAGACAAGTAAAATCAGGTGCATCATGGTGTTGATGACCTCCTTTTCATTCTCATTAATTAAGACGCTTGAAGCTGGAAAAAGTTACGGTCGGCAGTAGATTTTTCCTTCGACAAGTGGGAGGACGTTAGATGGACATAGCTCCTGATGACGGCATAACTTCAAGTAATTTATAGATACCCTCTTTTTAGGAGAGGTGAAACTGGTAAAATAGGCACGTTTTTTTGTTTGTGGATTTTGAGGGCTGTTTTTTGTGGCTTTAGAGGCACTTTTGTTTAGCTTTTAATTTCATCCCTCCACTTAAAACCTCTTTCTCCCCATTGAGCACGGTTGTTCCCCCCACTACTCCATAGCGCGAAAAAAAACACCAGCCCCCATTGAATAGGGCTGATGCCAAATAAATCCTAATTTCTATCTTGGACGATCAGACGCCGCAAAAATAAAGCTCACATGGTCCTGAACAGGAATCCACGCCCCTATTCCTTGCGATGTCACATTCTTCACGACAATCTTCATTTCTTTCCCTTTTAGCACCAAATACACTTCTCCATACGTAATCTTCCCTTTTTCACTAACAGCCGGGGAGTATGCGTATAGGTAGCCAAGCTTTTTAACCGGGATGTTATATACCTGGTCTTTTTTTGTTCCAGCTCCGACAATGGTCTGGAAGGATAAAGGAAGCTTCGTTTTGTCCATCGCTTTTAGCATCATCATTTCTTTGACATCCTCAGCGGCCTCCACTTTTGAAGTAAGTCCGCCCTTGACGCTTTTTTGTGCTTCCTGGCGATAGTGAAGCAGTTGCGGTACTTTTCCGCCACGGTTATCGGTATAGTTCGTGTTGATCTTTTGATATTCCCAATTCACACTTGTTTCCGATGATTCATAGGAAAGCGGCCATTGCCCCAGGTAGATGGTGGCACGGTAGCCGATTGCGACAGGTGATGGAGAAATGTTGGACTCATTCAAAATTTTGATGAGCTTCGGATTTTCAATTTTCACATTGGAAGAATCAATCAGTTCTTGGGACAGCTCACTCGGCTGCAGGTAGGGCACATCCTGGGACGGGTTTGGGTATGTGTTGTCCTTGGAGATATCTAGAACCGAATTCGGCACCTCCAGTTTTTTATTATCGGCTTTCACTTTTGTTTCCTCGGCTTGGACGCTATTCATCGTAAAGCCAAATGCAAGAAAGGCTACCAAAAGGATTTGAAGTATGCGCATGCTGTAATACTCCTTTCACTCAACTTAAGATCTATGTACTGTTATCTTTTTCGAAGCGATTTGAGATTATCCATGAAAGGTGAAACTTTTTTCCAGTACGGGAAAATGAGCTATAAAAAACACGAAAGCTGAACTTAGCTCTCGTGTCGTAATTTCCTATATAGATTTTCTAAACGCGGGTAGAATATCTGAATCAGTGGTCCGATGCCAAATGTAATGATGAATGTACCGATCCCGATCGGCCCTTTGAAAATAAGGGCAAAAACAAGGGCACACACTTCCCCTATCGTCTTTGCAGTCATCATTTTAACCTTTAAACGATTCTGGATGCCAAGCATTAGGTTATCAATCGGAATAACCGGGAATTTGGCTTGCAGATACGCGGAGATTCCCACAGCCATAATCACCATTCCAGCTAAAAGCACGATGAAACGGAAAACCATACCTACTGGAATCCACGCCCCAAACACCTGTATCAACCAAAAGTCGATAAAGACCCCCACAAGGAAAATCGTAATAACCGCTAAATAGTCAGGCTTGCTTTTATGCAACCAAGCATTGATGGCAATGAGAATTATCCCCACAATGAACACCCAGCTTCCGACCGTCAGCCCGAAGGATGTGGATAATCCAACATTCAGTGCATCCCACGCACCAGCTCCAAGATCTGATTTTATCGTCAAACTGATCCCAAAGGATAAGACAAAAAGTCCAATTAAATAAAATAAAGACCGTATAACCAACGTGATAACTCCTCTACATTTTACTGTCACTTGTCCTACATTACCATTGTAAGCGTGAAACATCAAAATATGAAAAAGAAAAAAAGATTAAATAAATTAGAATATTTACAACATTCCGCTTATATACTATGAATACCTTAAAACGAAGGAGGGAATGAAAGCTCACCATCAGCTTAGAGTGAAGGAGTGATTCAACCTACACAGTGCACATATAAAGCTTTTTATTCCTTAGTTCAAAGCTTTACGTCCTCTTGGTACTTAAATTATTGGTTGGCCCTACATGCTCTGGGACTCTGTGCTGCCTACCGCACAGAGTCTTTTTTGTATTCTATAAAAGGAAGAACCCAATCCCCATGATTAGATAAGCCGCAAGTATTGTCGCCCCTTCAAACCAGTTGGTCTCTCCGTCGTTGGAGATGGCGATGGCTAAGAGGACAGCTGTGACCATAGCAATTAGTTCTGGTACAGTGAACACTAGTGCCATCTGCTGTTCAAAAAAGATAGAAATAAGCACTAAAATCGGTGCAACAAACATCGCAATCTGCAACGTTGATCCCACAGCAATCTCAACCGCGATGTCCATCTTATTTTTGTATGCCATTATAATCGCAGATGCATGCTCTGCAGCATTCCCGACAATCGCTACAACAATGACCCCAATGAATAATTCCGACCAACCGAATGCTTCCCCTACTTCTTCAAAGGTGTGAACAAGACTTTCGGATACATAGGCTACGGCAAGTGTCGCAACCAACAGAATAAGAATTGCCTTCTTCTTCCCCCACTCCGCGGTTTCATGCTCCTCCTGGGAATGTCCGCCGCCTGCTTTAGTGGATTGGTACACCCCTCGATGGGTGACAAGCTTAAAGAAAAGAGCTGCCAAGTATAAAAGAATAAGGATAATAGAAATTCCGACACTCAGTGCAAAAGTTTTTGTGTCGTTCATCTCCTGTGCAAAAACTTCCGGAATAACAAACGCCACCAAGACCGCAAAGACTAACAGCCCCGAATTATGCCGCGCATCAAATACATTAAATTTTTGTCGTTTGAATTTCAATCCCCCTACAAAAAACGAAAGCCCCATGACAAGTAACAGATTCCCGAGCACAGAACCGGTAAGTGAAGCAAGAACTACCGTAATCAGGCCGGCCTTTAGCGCGAAAAAAGCAATGATTAATTCCACCGCATTTCCGAAGGTAGCATTAATCAAGCCGCCCACCCTCGGCCCCGTATGTACCGCAATACTTTCCGTAGCACGACCCATATAACTTGCCAGTGCCACTATCGTCAAGCTGTATATGATAAACATCATTACAACCGGCCAATGCATCAACGACCCAAGAACTGATAAAGGGAATCCAATCGCAATCATGATAAGGAAAAATTTATACATACCTCCACCCTCTTTCCACATTTACCATTATGATATCCTTCCCCCCTCCTTTTTATCTTAAAAATCAACCGACATCCGTGTTTAAAATTCCGCCAAACATGCCACATTAACGGGGAGAACTTTATAAACGAAAGGTGTAGAGGAAAACCATGAATACCGATTTGAAAAACAAGGTAACTTCGATGTTCAGCAACCATAAAATCGGCACACTTGCCACGATCAGAGGCAACCGTCCTTACTCCCGTTTTATGCTATTTTTCCATGATGAATTGGTGTTGTATTGTGCAACAAACGAGCACACACATAAAATTGAGGACATTAAGTCGAACCCCCATGTACATATACTTTTAGGCATGGAAGGTGCAAGTTGGAAGGAGCCTTACGCGGAAATTGAGGCAGAAGCAAGCTTCGAGGATAGTGCGGAACTGAAAAAGAAATTCTGGGACGAGAAACTGTCAGAATGGATTAAGAGCCCAGATGATCCTGAATACTTACTTCTTAAACTGACCCCGTCCGTTATTCGCTATTATGAGAAGGCGGGCAGTGAGGCTGAGGTGTGGAGAGAATAGGGAAGGTATTTTTAAAAAAATAGGGACGGTTCCTTTTGCTTCTTCAGCACCATCACCTGTAGAAAAAGAAGCAGTAGAACCGTCCTTCAATTACATCCTTTGCTTTTGAGGATTCATGAGATTAGAGGGTAGTATTGTATAAGAGTATCTTTGCCCCTACTAATGATGCATTTAATACGAAATAATAATTAGAGGCCGTGTCTAAAACTAATGGACCAGACCAAGTAATATTACTGAATTGACTGCTGAATATCCCTGTAGGTCGTACATCTGAAGAAGCTCCTCCCACTGTAACATTTCCATTAATAAACGAATTAGTTATATTGGAATAAACTGCTATGTTCATAAACCCATCTGTCCGGCTATCGACCAATCTCTGTAACCTTAACCCATTATGAATTACACTTCCTGAGAGCCTACTGTTATATACATACGTATTAAGTTGACCTTGGTGACCGGCTTGAACAATATTTCCTACTACATTTGTGTTTAATAATTGAAATTCTATAGTTGTAAAAGGGTCACCTACTGCCACATTCTGAAATGTAATATTCCCGCTAACAATTGCCCCATCTGTATAATTTGTATGGGTACTAACCGATGTACCATTATCAAACGTGCCAATAACGGTAACTGGCCTGGCACGAAACGCATCCCCTTGACTAGTATAAAATGCTTCAGCAGCAGGATTTGTTTGTATAGTTACGTTTCTTGGAATTGTTGAACTAAAATCTACACCTTGTGCATTTCCGAGCACCCACGGACCTAACCCAAGAAGTTGCACATGTCTAGCAGGGGGAATTATAATGTCCTCGTCAAATGCAGAATTGGCTGCGATTAAAATAAGCAACCTTGCTCTCATTCCAAAAGTTACCGCCAAAGGACTGCTAGTTGCTGCGGTAATAGCTGCTTGCAAAGAGTTAAATGGATCCATCGGGGAACCTGTCCCTGGACCAGGAGCACTCGAATCCGCCCAAAAAACAGTTTCTTCTCCCCAAAGAAAGACTTCAGGGCCAGGAGGACCTGGGGGACCCTGAGGCCCAGTTGCTCCTGGTGAACCTGGTGGTCCCTGAGGGCCCGTTGCTCCTGGTGAACCTGGTGGTCCCTGAGGGCCCGTTGCCCCTGTTGCTCCTGGTTGGCCAGGAGGACCCGGTGGGCCTGGGGGACCTGGAAACCCCCTACTTGAAAAGGAACAAATACAAATCTTTTTACAACATCGTGAACAAAAGCTCTCATTTTTATATGTCATAATTCTACTCCTTTTTACTAGATTTCTTATACAATATGTTTTTATACAATAACTGGAACGGCGTTTATCTAGATGTGAAAGGCCAATATTGAATTAATGATAGTTTTATAGATTCATGCAAGGAAGTTATGGCTTTAATCTAATATATGGTAAGTTATATAGGAATTGTTACTCTATCTGTACCACCAAAAATATAAGGTTTAATATCGAATTTGTTCTTCTACTATAAACTACTATCTTTTTAATAGGAGGTATTGCCTTGCTATCAACGTCCCTTGCTAAGAAGATAATCAGGGAAGTGAAAAGCTTCATTAACGAGGATTTAATAATGGTGGATACAGCCGGTACCATCATTGCAAGCACAGTCCCCTCGAGGTTGGGTCATTTTCACGAAGGCGCTCTACTAGTAGCAAATGAAAAACAAGCTCGCGTGATCACCAAAGCTGATGAATCCACAATTCAAGGGGTAAAAGCCGGCATCAACCTTCCTCTCTTCCATCACAACAAAGTCGTGGGGATCATTGGCATTACCGGAACTCCAGAAACAGTTCTGCCTTATGGGGAACTCATCAAAAAAATGACCGAACTGCTCATTCAGGAGAGCCATTACCAAGCTCAGTTTGAATGGGAAGCTAGATCACTTGAGACCTTTGTATTCGATTGGATTCTGATGAATGAAGTCTCCACTTCTCTTAGAAAGAGGGCGGAGGTGCTTGAGGTCAACATGGAAATTCCCAGGCAAGTGGTGTTGATGGAAATTCAGGGAGAGACTTCCCTTTTTAAAATAAAAAGATGGACACTTCCTGAGCATGAGATGGAGCTGAAAAAAGAAGACATTCTCGTTCAATGGGGACAAAATCGGATGATTCTGCTGCTAGCAAACGATAGTAGAGAGGAAGGAAAAGCTTCTATCTCCCCTCTTCCCTATATTAAAAGAATTCAGCAACATCTTGAAGGCTATTTCGATGTCCCGATTTTCATAGGAATTGGAAAACTGCACACCAACGCTTTAATAAAGAAATCATACCAGGAAGCAGACCGGGCACTTAAGGCTTGCACTCCCGACATGCCACTTGTGTTGGAAGAAGAGCTCCGACTAGAAATGGTGATCCAAGCCATTCCAAGCTACATTAAAGAGGAGTTCTCGTACCGCCTCCTGTACAGAATTTTGAAGGAAAACGGGTTGCAAGAGACCATACAGGTCTATTTTGCCAATCACTTATCCTTAAAGGAAACTGCTGTTCAATTAAACATACACATCAATACCCTGCATTACCGTCTCAGGAAAGTGGAGTCTTTAACAAATCTTCAGCTAAAAAGTGTACATGACCTCACCACCCTCTACCTTGCTTTGTTATTTTTGGAGGAAACTACAAAGTAAAAGCGGGAACCCCCCCCTCCTTTTAGAGGAATCCACGTGGAGTTTCCATCTTTCTTTTTATAAAATAAAGAAAAGGTACTTGTAGATCAAGGAGGTTTTACGCATGATCAGTGAACTTATGAAAAAGAGATTCCTAAAGATTGTCGGACCCGAAAATTATCGGGACAGCCAAGCTGAAAAGCTTGTCTATTCCTACGACGCCACACCTAATTTCCAAGCGATGCCGGATGCTGTCATCGTTCCACGAAATACTGAAGAAGTCTCTAAGATTGTAAAGTTGTGTAACGAGCACCGCATTCCGCTTGTTCCTAGGGGATCTGGCACCAACCTTTGTGCGGGAACCTGTCCGACAGAAGGCGGGATTGTGCTTTTGTTCACCCATATGAACAAGCTGCTCGAGTTAGATGAGGAGAACCTGACCGTCACTGTACAGCCAGGTCTTGTGACGCTTGATATGATTAACGCTGTCGAGGCGAAAGGGTTATTTTACCCGCCGGATCCGAGTTCTATGAAGATTTCAACCATCGGAGGTAATATTAACGAAAACTCCGGCGGTCTTCGTGGGTTGAAATATGGGGTGACGCGTGATTATGTCTTGGCACTTGAAGCGGTTATGCCGAACGGTGACATCATCCGCACCGGCGGAAAGCTTGCCAAGGATGTTGCAGGCTATGATTTGACCAGACTGTTTGTCGGTTCGGAAGGGACACTTTGCATCATTACAGAAGCGACATTAAAGCTTGTGCCGATGCCAGAGACGAAGCAAACGATGCTTGCCTTGTATCAGGATATCGAGGCGGCAGCGAAAACCGTTTCCACCATCATCTCTAATAAAATCATTCCTGCCACATTGGAGTTCCTTGATCAACCTACACTCGAGGTGGTCGAGGATTTTGCAAAAATTGGGCTGCCAACAGACGTTCAGGCGGTTCTTCTAATTGAGCAGGACGGACCACTTGAAGTCGTGGCAAGGGATATGGCAAAAATCCAAGAAATCTGTATGGCGGAGCAGGCTGTTTCCGTTCAGGTAGCGCAGACCGAAATCGAAGCGGAAGCTCTGCGTACCGCTCGCCGCTCCGCACTCTCCGCTCTTGCAAGGCTCAAGCCGACGACCATTCTCGAGGATGCAACGGTCCCTCGCTCAGAAATTGCCACGATGGTTAAAGCCATCAATGAGATTGCGGTTAAACACCAGGTAAAAATCTGTACATTCGGTCATGCTGGGGACGGGAATCTCCACCCAACAGTTGCGACGGATGCTCGGGACCACGAGGAGATGGAACGGGTCGAGGCGGCATTTGAGGACATTTTCGCAAAAGCGATCGAGCTTGGCGGAACGATAACCGGAGAACACGGAGTCGGTGTCATGAAGGCGCCATACCTGGAGTGGAAGCTTGGGGCAGAAGGAATAGCAGCCATGAAAGCTATTAAACTGGCGTTTGACCCGAACAACATCATGAATCCCGGAAAAGTATTTGCGAAAGAATCAAGAAAACGGGTGGTGGTTTCCAGATGACGTCAGTAAAAGAAAAACAAGTCATTCAAGAGGAATTCAAGAATCGCATGGATGAGGATGAGCTGCTGAACTGCATGCGCTGTGGCTTCTGTCTCCCTTCCTGTCCTACCTATGTGGAGTCAGGATTTAAAGAATCCCACTCCCCCCGTGGACGAATAGCGCTTATGAAAGCAGTTGTGGATGGAGTGATTGAGCCGGACGAAGATGTGGAGCGAACACTTGACCTCTGCCTGGGCTGCAGGGCTTGTGAACCTGTTTGTCCGTCTGGTGTGAAGTATGGTCATCTGCTTGAAGAGGCACGCGACATCATCAACCAGAATAAAAAGCATTCGCTGCCTGTAAGGGTGCTGAGGAAAACTGCGTTTGATGGGCTCTTCCCTCATCAAAATCGCATGCGGGTGATGACAAACTTTCTAGGAATCTATCAACGTTCCGGATTACAAACTGCCGTTCATCATACTGGATTGCTAAGACTGTTACCGGAAAGCATGGCAAGCATGGAGCGAGTGCTGCCGAAAGTTCCTACCATGAAGAACATGAAGAACCGCCCTTCCCATCTACCAGCGCTTAAAGTTCAGAAAATACGAGTGGCCTTCTTTTCCGGCTGCCTGATGGATACGATGTTCCTAGAGACCAATAATGCCACAATGAAACTGCTCCAGCATGCCGGCTGCGAGATTGTGATACCGAAAGCACAAAATTGTTGTGGTGCCCTTCATGGACATAGCGGGGAAAAAGATAGCGCCAAGGAGCTTGCCAAACGGAACATTGTTGCGTTTGAGGACTTAGAAGTCGACTATATCATCACCAATGCTGGTGGTTGCGGAGCCTTCCTAGTCGACTATGACCATCTATTGAAAGATGATCCCGATTGGTTTGAGAGGGCGGTTACATTTAAAGAGAAAATCAAGGATATGTCGGCTATTTTGGTAGAATTGGAGTTTCATAAAAAAGACCTGCAGGTGCGTCCACAACGGGTGACCTACCAGGACTCCTGCCATCTTCGCAATGTACAGGGGACCTTCCTTCAGCCACGTATTCTGCTGCAATCGGTAGCAGGCGCAGAATTTCACGAGATGAAAGACGGAGACCGCTGCTGTGGCTCTGCTGGCATCTACAACATCGTGGAGTCCGAAATGTCGATGCAGATATTGGACCACAAAATGGAGAAAGTTGCTGAAAGCGAGGCAACGACCATCGTGACCGCAAACCCTGGGTGTTTATTGCAGATGAAGCTTGGAATTGAGCGGGAAGGGTTGACGGGAGTAATACGGGCCGTTCATATTGCGGACTTTTTGTTGGAGGGGCTGAAGGAATAGGCGGAAAGATGATTTTGAGTGATCAAAAAGACAGCAACGGTTAGCTACCATTGCTGTCTTTCTTTTCTTTCTAGTTATGAAAATACCCCTCAAACCTACTAATAAAATCGTCAGACGCCTTTTCGCCACTCACCCGTAAAGCCGCATACACTGTCCCCACAATCGGAGGAAGTGCTGCCCTACTAAACGAAAATGGCAAGCCCGCAACCTGAGCCTCGCTATGTAAATAATCCTTCATTACTTTCGCATGCTGACCGATCCCACCAGTCAAAATGATCGGAACCGTATCTTGACCCACAGTATCCTTCATCAACTTTTCATATAACACGTGGATATCCTTCAACATCGCCTGTGCCGCACCTTCAATGAACGATGTACACAAATCATCCCCCTGATTGGACCTGACAACGGCAACTCTGGCCAAAGAAGCAATCCTGTCCCGTGTTTTCCCCAATTCATACACGAGTGGCACTAGCTCGGACATTTCTTTCACCTGAAAATGATTCAATACTTCCTCTGTCAACCGACAAGGTTCGTGGCCACCTGCATCGTATTTCTCAAAAACGAACTCCAGCACGTTCTTTCCGATTGTAAATCCACTGTATCCATCATTGATCAGATAGCCCCAACCGCCGACTCTTCCACGCTCTAGCTTTTCATTCACTCCAAACGCAATGGACCCTGTTCCGCTGATACAGACGATTCCAGGCTCCCCCTTTGTTTCGGAATAGAGCGCTGTAATGGCGTCGTTGTCCACGGTGATGGTCGGTTTATCTCCCAATAAACTTGCCAACAGCTCTTTAAACCATTCCTTCTTGCCCCCACTTTCCGCTCCGGAAATACCCGCAAATACCAAATCCTTTTCCGAAAGCTCCTCCCCTTGAAGCAATTCGGAAAAGAGATTTTGCAATTCCATCTTAATGCTCTCGTAATGAGAGCTGTTTGGGTTGGTCGGACCGACTGTAGCCATTTTTAATACCGTTCCCTGTGCGTCCACCATTACCCCAGTTGTCTTCGTTCCTCCACCATCAATGCCTATGATCATATGCTACTCCCCTTGTTGTTTGTGTATGAATTTAATAGTCTATCTAACTCATTCTGCATTTCTCATGAAAGTCCTTTTTTATGGAGATGGTCTCAGCTTTTTCACCATCTCCTCCGCTCCCTTGCTCTCTACTGCTTTGTCAAAATAACCGGTCCATCCTTCGTTATCGCAATGGTATGCTCATATTGCGCAGAGAGCTTACCATCCACTGTCCTTGCCGTCCAGCCGTTGTCATCCATTATACTGTGCCAGGTGCCTTCGTTCACCATCGGTTCAATAGTGATGACCATCCCCTCCCTAAGCCTTACACCTCTTCCAGGTGAACCGAAATGCAACACTTGCGGCTCCTCATGGATCGCCCTGCCAATTCCGTGCCCGGTGAAATCCCGGACAACCGAATAGCCTTCCCCCTCCACATAGGTCTGGATGGCATGCCCGATATCGCCTAGACGGTTACCTGGAACTGCCTGTTCAATGCCTATATACAAGGAGTTTTTGCTGACCTCCATTATCTTCCCTGCAGCCTCACTCACTTCTCCCACCGCATATGTCCAAGCTGAATCAGCAAGCGCCCCATTTAAGTTAACCACCATATCAATGGTCACAATATCCCCTTTTCTTAACGGAGACTTCCGCGGAAAGCCATGGCAGATTTCATCGTTGATAGAAGCACATGTTGCATACTGATATCCCTTGTACCCATACTGTTCCGACTTACCGCCATTCTTTTTTAGAAAAGCATCCACATAGCGGTCTATGTCCATCGTGGTGATTCCGGGTTTTATCATTTTTGCTAAACGTTTGTGACAGGCAGCTAGAAGCTTCCCTGCCTCGGCCATCTGCTGTATTTCTCTTTCGGATTTTAAAATGATCATAGATCTGCCCCCTGTTTGAGCAATAATTTCATGAATATTTTTATCTAATAACATACTATTCAAGACTATTCCAATGGTCTCTTACACATCAAACGCCATCCCTCATTCGGAATGGCGTTTTAAATGATCAATTATCTAATTCAAATGTCTCTTCAATCTCAATACTTCCCTTTACAGACTGGACCATCGGGCAGTTTTTGCTAGCAAGCTCGATAGCCGACTCAATCTTGCCTTCTGCCAGATCCTTACCTTTGATGGTGTAATGAATATGTATTTTCTCAATACGGTTGGCTTCTTTTTCATTACGGGTTACATCCGCCTTGATTGCAATATCTTCAATCTCCATACGTTTTTTCTTGAGGATACTTTTCAACACACCTCCACTGCAGACTGCAATGGAAGATACCATCAGCTGATAAGGGCGGAAACCGTATTGCTCGTCCCCTGCAACATGCAGTTCGCCGTATTCCAGATCGGTTGTGAATCCTACTTCTTTCATTTTAAATTCCATGTGACGTCATCTCCTTCTTACCTTTAGAATAGCAAATCCCGAAATAGTCCTGCCAGTTTTTTGTCTGCTTCGTATTATCCATTCCAAATTGGTCATAAATTATGTAGAATTAGGGATGGTCAAAATACTAAATTTTAGAGGTTGCATCTTATGAATCGTTTTCGTTTTTGGATCCTCGTATCCATTGTCGCAGTTTCCGGCTTCAGCCAAGGAATGCTGCTTCCTTTAATCGCTGTCATTTTTGAAAATAGTGGCGTATCCTCCACCCTGAATGGATTGAACGCTACTGCCTTATATATTGGGATTCTACTCGCCTCCCCTTTTATGGAACAGCCGTTGCGAAAATATGGCTATAGACCAGTCATATTGGTTGGTGGGTTTTTAGTCGTCGTTTCCTTGGCACTTTTCCCACTATGGCAGAGCTTCTGGTTCTGGTTTTTTCTACGGTTACTGATTGGGATCGGCGACCATGCCCTGCACTTTGCCACCCAAACTTGGATCACATCCTTTTCCGCTGAAAATGTACGCGGACGAAACATCTCCCTTTACGGAGTATTTTTCGGAATCGGATTTGCCACTGGTCCGTTGATGACACCGCTTGTGGAGATCAACCAGGCGCTGCCATTCATCGTATCTTCCCTACTTTGTTTAGTGGGCTGGGTGTTCCTTTTCTTCTTGAAAAATGAACATCCTGAGCAAGAAATAGGCGTAAACTCCTTTATCGAAACCATCAAACGCTTCCGTAAGGCCTGGAAGTACGGTTGGATCGCCTTTCTTCCTCCACTTGGATACGGATTTTTGGAAGCTTCCTTGAATGGAAGTTTCCCGATTTATGCGTTGCGCAACGGAATTGAGGTAGGAAGTGTCTCCATTTTACTTGCTTCCTTTGCTATCGGAGGGATTGTGTTTCAGCTTCCCCTCGGGATACTAAGTGACAGGTTTGGACGCCGGAATATTCTGCTCGTTATCCTCTCCCTCGGCTGCTTGAGTTTCGTGACTGCGAGCTTCTTAGAAGGAACCTTTGTGGCCCTGGCAGTATGCATTTTTATCGCAGGAATGCTTGTCGGGTCCACCTTTTCACTCGGTATCAGCTATATGACGGATCTGATGCCGAAGAACCTGCTACCGACAGGCAACCTGATGTGCGGGATCGCCTTCAGTATCGGTAGTTTGGGCGGCCCATTCTTTGGCGGGTTGTTCATCCAGTTCTTTTCCGATATCAGCTTTTTCCACATCATCAGCTTTTTGTTGTTCGTGATCTTCCTGTTGACCTATTCGTTTGGAGAACGAGGATTGGTTTCGGTAAAGAGTTAAATTAGGATAAGAAAGAAGCGGATTCCTTATGGAGTCGGCTTCTTTCTCTTTATATATTTAACGATACTCTTCCGGAATCCATTCATCTAAAGGTCCATAAATTAGTTTACTTGTTGAAGCATAAACTGCTTCAACAGATGGACCATTTTCTAATTTATACACATAAATCTTCTCCCCATTATGTGTAACTTCTTCAAGAAATACGAAATCACTTCCCCATGTTTCCCTTGAAGCCTTGAATTCTTCCAACGTAATATGAAGTGGCTCCTCCTCAGTTCCTATACGTCTCCAGTCATCCAATACCCACTTATCATCTTCTTTAATTAAAGTGTAATACACTGTCTCAGCTTGACTGATGTAGTCCTCAAGCCCAATTGTAGTAATGACAATTTTATTAGGTGTATTCTCCTTAATGATATAGCGAATGTCAAAACCTCGAGCCGGGATAAAGGTGCCATCTCTTGGGGTGTAGAAAAATGGAGTGATTTCCTTCAGTTTTCCTTCTGTCATTGATTCGGAAGCATATTTTCTCAATTCCGGTTTCAAAATTTCAAAATCTGCTGGATTGCCATTCATATTATTCCAATTATATTTTATTCCAAGATCATAATAGGTCTGAATAATATCCTCAATTATATTGTCCACCAACGCCGGAATCTCCACTTCAGGAACTACGGTTTCCTCTTCTTTCTCTTCTGGCACTTCAGGAGTTTCCTCTTCCACTTCCGGTGATTCTAACGTATCCTCTTCATCTTCGACCACTTCTGGAGTTTCCTCCATCACTTCTGGTGTTTCTGCAGGTTCCTTGTCCTCCGGCACAACCAGTGGGGTAGAATCATCCGACATTCCTGGTTCATTTTTTTGCAAGAAGTCCAGCTGAGAAAGAGTGATTAGACAGACAAGGGCAGCTGCAGTAACAAGGGCAGCATAGTACCTTAGAGAATTTCTTTTTTTCCTTCCTTGAATACTTTGGAGGATTTTATTTTTCTCTCCAGGAGACACCGTGATTTTAGCTAAAAGCATCCGATCCATATCCTTATTCAATTCTTTTAAGTTTTTTAATTTTTCCCCCACGTGTTCTCACTCCTTTCCAGATTAAGCTTTAACTTTTCACGTGCTCTGAAAAGCCTGGACTTAATTGTATTTTCATTTAATTGGAGAACATCCACGATTTCCCCTACAGATAAGTCCTTGTAATAAAATAAAATAATAACCTCCCGGAGCTTGATAGGAAGTTTCAATACTTCTTGAATAAGCTCTTTCTTTTCCATTTCCGAGACCGTATCCGATTCAGGTGTATTCGTATCAAAAAGCTGAAGACCTACATCCGCTTTAAAAATGAAATTACGAAAACTCCATGACTTCAAAGCATCTTTAGACTTATTAACTGTTATCCTAATCAACCATGTCTTATAGGAACTCTCCCCCCGAAAAGAATCTAGGTGTTGATAACAGCTGATAAAGACTTCCTGAATAATATCCTCAGCAAGCACCTGATCTTTAACGTAAAGAAATGCAATGCGCTTCAGCTCTGTTCCATATTCATCTATAAGACTTTCAAGTAAATCTTCCTTTGAATAACTAACTTCAATTTCATTTTCCGCCATATAATCCATATTCCCCCTCCCTTCCCATATAGACGACGCTGAGTGTCAGGGAGTTTCTTATTTTGTAAAAACTAGTTTCAATAATTATCTCGAATAAAACAAAACACCAGTTGATCTCTTTAAAAAGAGCTTAACCGGTGTTTTTGGTCCACTTCTCTAAAAACACTAGAAGAGTAATAGTGCAGATACATTTATTTATATGGTACAAACGCTCTTCTATCAGCATAGGTTTTGCAAAGAGAACAACAGTAAATCTTTTTGTTTCTTTCTTTATAAACAAAATAAGTTCTTACTTTTTTCTTAAAAAAATAACAAGTCTTTCTGAATAACATTTTCAGCCACCTTTTTTCCTTTCACACCAAATCTCAAAAGATTCTATTTATGATTAATTCTACAACAAAAACAACATCCAAAAAGCTTTTTGTACAAGTAAGTTCTTTATCCCATCACCTCATTACCGCGACACAAAGGGGTCTGACCCTTTTTTAGCCTTTTTTTAAAAATTTTCAAAAAATTGTTCCATTTTTAAATATTCTGTTATATAATAATATCAAATCAACATACACTGTACTAATACAAAGGAGGAGGAAGAAACATGAGCAGACAGGAACGTAAAAACATGATTAATTTTATTGAAGTGATGAAGAAGGCGGATCGTGAGTCCTTGGCATTTATGACAGATGCGGATATTGAGCACTTATACAATAATGTGTACGAACAGATGATGATCCACCAAAGTTTATAAGGTAGTCTACCCTAACCTTTTCAACAAGCAACGAACAAAAAAACTGCCATCCCCACACTTTAAGCGGAGGATGGCAGTTTTTCTTTTTGCCCTGTAACTGTCTTTTGTTTGTTTACTATGATGATCCCTAACACCACTAACATCAGTCCAATTAGTATTGTATAGTGCATCACTTCATCCAGGAACACGGCTGAGAGCATAACGCCGAACACCGGTACCAGGAACAGGTACATCGAGACCTTCCCGACCTTGTTGTACTTCATCACATTGTTCCATAACACAAAGCCCGCAGCTGACAAAAACGCCAGATAGACCACAAGCCCAATTGTGTACAGATCAAATGCAAATGGGAAAAACCCTGCACTCACGCCTCCGACCACAATCAACCCTACCGAACCGAACAGCATCTGATATGCCGTCAAATAGGAAACATCCATCGTCGCTGCGCGTTCCCGGGCCATAATGTTCCCGTAAGCCGATGCCATCATCGCAAGCAGAAGCAACAGCTCCCCTATACCAAACTGAAAATCAGCTCCCGCTTTTGGCAGATTTACCACTAACACTCCAGCAAATCCGAGCGCAATGCCTAGCCATTTTCTCACCGACAACGAGTCATCCGCATATAAAAAATGAGCAAAGAGGATTTGGAAGAACGAAGCCGTTCCCGCAATCACCGCCCCTTGCATTCCCGTTGAGTAGCTTAACCCAAAATAGAACAGCAGGTACTGTAAAAAAGTCTGCATAAATCCAAGCTGTACCAAAGGAACAATGGTCGACCGTCTTAGTTTTAGCGATTGCTTAAATAGGGTAAAAAATAAAAAGATCATCAATCCCGCCAGCAGGAACCGATAACCGGCAAACAGAAGCTGTTTATCGTAATCGTTCGAACCTATGTCTAAAGCAGTATAGCTCAGCTTAATTGCAGGAAAGGCACTTCCCCATAAGAATGTCGCAAACATCGCCGCTGCAATGATACCAAGCTTGCTTGTAAAAAATTTTTCAGCCGTCAAGGCCCTCCACCTTCTCTCCAAGCTACATTATACACAGAATATCCACAACCTACATACTGTATAGTCTCGAAGAAGAAAAAATAGTGGATATCTTTGAGAATATAATCTATAATAAGCATTAGATAATAATTAATATAATTTATTGATAACTACTCTCAACAAGGTGTAATCCTCATAAAGTATTGCTGCTATCGCATTGATGGCAGCTTTCGTCATTTATTAAGAGTATTGATGTTGATTATTTTTCTCAATTAGGAGGTTCGATAAAATGAAAGAAATGACAGCAGGCGCAAAAAAAGATTCATTTATAAACAAATTCACCACCCACATTGAACTTATTTTTGCCATTATCTCAGGAATCCTTATCCTTACCGGTTGGTTTTTGCTCAGGATGGACATTAACACTGCTGCCATCCCCATCTTTATTCTCGCCTTTTTGATAGGTGGATATTTTAAAGCAAAGGAAGGCATACAGGATACAATCGAGGAAAAAGAGCTCAATGTGGAAATGCTGATGATCATTGCCGCCATTGGTGCAGCAATCATAGGCTATTGGATGGAAGGCGCCATCCTCATCTTTATTTTCGCATTGAGTGGAGCACTTGAAACCTACACCATGAACCGAAGTCAGAAAGAAATTTCTGCCCTCATGGACATACAGCCTGAAGAAGCGTTAAGAATTACCGATGATTCAGAAGAAAGAGTCCACATTTCCAAGCTAGCAATTGGGGATCGTGTCCTTGTAAAGCCAGGGGAACGGATACCAACAGATGGTACGATTGTCAGTGGAGAATCCGCCATTGATGAAGCGGCCATCACAGGAGAATCTATTCCATTGGAGAAAAAAGTCGAAGATGGAGTGTATGCAGGAACGATGAATATCAACGGGTCTATTGTAGTGGAAGTGACAAAACTATCCACAGAAACCCTGTTTCAGAAAATCATCAACCTTGTTCAAAACGCACAAAGTGAGAAGTCACCATCTCAGCAGTTTCTCGAGCGCTTTGAAGGTCCATATGTAAAAATAGTGCTTGGGGTAGTGGCGGTCATGATGGTTCTCCCCTACTTCCTGTTAGGTTGGAGCTGGAATGAAACATTTTACCGTGCCATGATCTTGTTGGTGGTCGCTTCACCATGTGCGCTAGTCGCATCGATAATGCCAGCAACCTTATCAGCAATTTCCAATGGAGCGCGCAAGGGAATTTTATTTAAAGGCGGTGTTCATCTAGAGAACCTAAGCCACCTTCAAGCTATTGCTTTTGATAAAACAGGCACGCTCACAAAGGGCAAGCCGGAAGTAACAGATATTGCCGTACGTGAGGGAATGTCAAATGAAGAGTTCCTGCACATCGTCGGCTCCATTGAAAGCTACTCCAATCATCCATTAGCACAGGCCATTACGGCATATGCAAAGAAAAACAGTACAAAAGCTTTGCAACGTCCAGATCAGTTGGATGATAAAGCTGGCTGGGGTGTAAAAGGTCGTCTTCAAGATACAGAATACTATGTCGGAAAAGCTGATTTCGTTGGTGCCGATAGCGCTCATTCTTTCCAAGACGGAATCGCGAATACACTCAATAAATCGGGTAAAACCGTGGTCTATGTGAAAGATGGCGAGGGGATTGTCGGAATTCTTGCATTGAAGGATGTCATCCGAAAAGAAACAGTGAAAGCTATTCAGCAATTACAGGCACTTCACGTCCAATCAATCATGATAACAGGAGACAGCAAGCTTACAGCAGAGGCCATCTCCAAAGAAGCAGCTATCCAGAAATTCGTAGCGGAATGCCTACCCGAAACTAAGGTAGAAACGATTAAAAACCTGAAAGACGAGTACAAAATCGTTGGCATGGTCGGCGATGGAATCAACGATGCTCCCGCTTTGGCTACCGCAAACGTCGGTATTGCCATGGGAGAAGGAACCGATGTGGCCTTGGAAACAGCAGATGTGGTACTGATGAAAAACGACCTGGAGAAGATAGCAGAAGCCATCAAACTTTCCAAGCGTATGAACCGAATCATCAAGCAAAATGTCATTTTCTCCATTGTGGTCATCATGCTTCTGATCAGTTCCAATTTCCTTCAAATCATTGACCTGCCGTTTGGTGTCATCGGTCATGAAGGAAGTACGATATTGGTTATTTTGAACGGACTGCGATTATTGAGGTAGGGACAAAATTGAAAAAGCAGCGGGCATCATGCCTCGCTGCTTTTTCATGCTATCTAGTGGTAGCCGTTCTGTCCATTCGCACTCCCTGAAGTCTTATTCTTCGGTTTGTGCTTGGAGTTTTGCTTCGTACCGCCATCTTTTTTCGTGTGCTTTGTCATGAAAGTTCCCTCCCAAATTGTTAGAGTATCTTTCAATCATAGAATTCCCGATTTAGACAGAAAAGACATCTGGGAAAATTTTATCTTTTATAAACAAAAGTTTTGATTCGGAAACCTTAGCTGTTGATTGTAGCACAGGGCGAAGACTCCGGCGGGAGGTAGCGCTTAGGGGAGACCCCGCAGGCTTGCCGAGGAGGCTCCACAAGTGCCCCGCGGAAAGCGAAGCCCGGTGCGGAAATCAACTGCGGTGTTCAACGGAATCTTTTATGAAACAAAGCTCTTCTTCCACTGCAGCAAGATGGCATTAATCTCTCCGCCAATAATAATCATAAGCCCAGAAATATAAAACCATACCAGCAACACAATGATTCCTCCAAGGCTTCCATACATTGCCGTATAGTTCCCGAAGTTACTTACATAGTACGAAAATAATAAAGACGCCGACATCCAGCCGACCGTAGCAAACAATGAACCGGCTAGCACATCCTTTAAGCGCAGATGGATATTTGGTGCAGACAAGTAAAGACAACTGAATACAAAAAACAATATCACAAAGCTTACTCCCCAACGGATTGTATTCCAGATGGTAAGAAACTCCTCTGATAAACCATAGGAAGAAAAAATAAATAATCCAATTTCCCGTCCAAATACAGGCAATAATAATGCCACAATAATAACGAATACCATGGCCAATGTGAGCAGGATAGCTGTTCCCCTCACAATGAAGAAGTGCCTATTTTCATTAACATCAAAGGCACGGTTGAAGGCACGGACAATTGCATTGATTCCGTTGGATGCAAACCAGATGGTCGCAATGATACCGAAAGAAAGCAAATCGCCGCGTTGTTCATTCAAAATCCTGACCACATTGGTCTCAATTAGCTTCATCGTATCACCAGGTGCGTATTGTCTGATTACCCCGAGTACATCTTCCTGTGTAATGGGTACATAGGCTATCAGGGTGAGTAAAAAAATAAGAAATGGAAAAAGAGACAATAAGAAAAAGTACGCTAACTCTGCTGACATTCCCAATGCTTCATTCCTGTCCAGGCGTTGAAACAGCTGCTTTACAAAACGTATTATTCCCATTCACTATCCTCCAGCACTTATCTTTTACTCTCTATTCTATTGTGAGCAAGTCCTGTTTAAGACAGGTTTTTACTTTTATGCTCAGCAGAATCCAAATGTTTTGAGATAACTTCTTTTGTTTCGTTCATAATTTCCAACACTTGTGGTGTCGTTTCCTTTAATTGATTCACTTTCAATCTTAAATAGTCGATATCTTTGGATACATCATCCACTGTCGTCTTTACCGTCTCAATGCGCATACGCACTGCATCTGCAATCTCTTGTGGGTGTTGCACCGCATACTTTAATTTTCCACCAACACACTTGCCATTATGTATGACAGTAGTCCTTGTATTTTTATCTAATAAAGAAATCGCACCCCCAATAAGCGCTCCAATCAGCATTCCGTCCACCAATCTATTTCTGTTCCCCATGTTAGCCTCTCTCCTATCCGTTTAATTTTTCTTTTTTAATCGTTTCCAGCAAGTTTTCACAACCTGCTTGAACCATTTCGTACACTTCGTCAAAATTCCCTGTAAAATAAGGGTCCGGTACATCACTGACTTTGCTTTTCGGGACAAAATCAAGCAGCCTTCCGATATAACCTGTTTTACTGTAGCCTGCCATTCTCCTCAAATTCCCAAGGTTATCGGCATCCATCGCAATAATATAGTCAAATTCGCTCAGGTCCTGTTCTTTCACCTGCCGGGCTTTCATTCCCTTGTAGCTTATTTTCTTATCATCCAGCAGGTTCCTTGTCCCTTCATGAGGAGCATGTCCGATATGCCAATCACCTGTCCCGGCAGAATCCACTTCTATTCTTTCCGACAGACCTTGCCTTTCCACCTCATGCCGAAACACCGCTTCCGCCATGGGAGATCTGCATATGTTGCCTAAGCATACAAATAGCACCCGTATCATATAACCTCTCCCTTCCAAGCATCTTACCCTTATTATAAACATATTTCGCAACTTTCACGAATCTTCTAATGGTTTAATACCCGAGTTCCAAGAAGAAGATACTGTTTTTCATCAATTCATGATAAAATAAGAAAAAGCTTCTGTACGAAAGGACGGTTTCCATGAACTTAACAGAAAAATCAACCGAAAATGTAGAATATATGATTGAAGCCATCAAAGGTAAACTGAAGGTCTTAAACATAGGTGCCATCAAGCCTTCTCACTTCGATGAAGAAATGTACGAAGAGCTTAAAGATATTTACGAGCTTGTCATGAGAAAGCCTTCCTTCAGCCCGAACGAAATGCAAGCAATCGCAGAAGAACTCGGCAGCCTGCGAAAACAATAATTTGATCCCAAAAAAACACTTACTTCGGTAGGTGTTTTTATTTAGATTTAATGCAATAACTCAGTTGATTGGAGCAATAGGCGAAGACTCCAGCGGGGGAATAGCGACAATCTTGAGACCCCGCAGGGCGTAGCCCGAGGAGGCTCAAGGTCGCCCCGCGGAAAGCGAAGCCGTTTGCGGAAATCAACAGCGGTGTTAATCAGATTATTATAGTTCGTTACTTTTCCAGTGGCCTCGGCTAAGCCGAGCGAAGCGCCTGGAACGGAGATTCACTAGTGAAACGAAACATAGTACTAGCCCCACCTCCTTACGCATATAAGTGTACAGAGGGGGGATACACATGTTTTTTCTATATGCTGCAACCATTGGATTTGTCTTATTACTATTTTTATTAATGGGAATCTTTCTTTACAATGTCTCACTGGGCTTAAATAAAAAAGATGCCATCGAAATCGATCCTCTGCCTCCAGAACCGACAGAAGAAGAAACTAAAGCGATACATTAATAGTACTGGGAAGCGAAGCGTCTGCAATAGAAATCAACAGTATATGCAACATAAATATACGCTGAAACAGCCTCTAGAAGGTTGTTTCTTTTTTTATTTCCTCCATTTAAGGTAAAATGAATCCTAGATAACAATTGGACGCAAGACAAGGGGGATTTTGCCATGGATACGATTACGCATACACTTTTTGGCATGACCATATATGGGGCAGTGGATAAACGTCAGGATGATAAAAAAACTAAAATAGCGATGTTTGTCTCCGCAGTAGGAGCAAGCCAGATACCGGATAGCGACGTAATTTCAAGCCTTTGGGATACAGAAGGGATGTACCAGATGTGGCACAGGGGAATAACCCATTCGCTGTTCATGGTGCCGGTATGGGCGCTGCTTTTCTTTTTAGTCAGCATCTGGTTTTTAAAAAGAAAAGATTGGCGATTTTTATGGGTTCCGCTTATAGCCGTATTCATACATAACACAGCCGACCTGTTCAATGCATGGGGAACGGGATATTTAGAACCCTTTTCCTCGATAAGAATTACCTTTGGCACCATCCCGATTATCGATTTTGTCATCTGGACCATTATTGCCATTGCCTTCTTCGCAAGAAAGCTTTGGAATAAGGAACGACATCTCCTTTATCGACTCGTCTGGATTTTAATTATCGCACACGTTGCCATTCAAACAAGCCAGGGATACCTGCTGCACAAACAGTATGAAGGAAAATACGAGCAGGTTGCCTTATCAGCCAGCTTTCTTCCATGGCATTTTACTATTATCGGAAAAAACGAACAAACGGTCGAGATTATTGATGATGCCCTGTTCACTTCACCGAAGTTGCAATACACATTGGAGTCTGCGGAAGAAGCCGACCTTAACGAGCTCTTTGCGCAAGTACCTGAAGCCAAAACACTCTATGAATGGTCTCCCTTCGTTGTCATTGTGGACGACGACCAAAGACTCGGCATTTACGACCCAAGGTTTTATCGAAATGAACAATCATTTTTATTTGAGTATATGGAAAAACAGTAATAATGATCCTAGATAGAGTCAGTTAGTCAGCTCTATTTGGGTTTGTTTTACCATTAGAAAGAAAATCCTTTTGCATCCAAGTACCACCTTGTTGATTGAAGTGGAAGGTATGAGACTCCGGCGGGAGGTAGCGGTAGACTTGAGACCCCGCAGACAAAGTCGAGGAGGCTCAAGCACCGCCCCGCGGAAAGCGAACACCTGGAACGGAAATCAACAAAAGGTTGAACGGAAAGAAATCCTTTAAATTTTTTTTATATTTAAGGTATATTATTCTACTAAACTGGGAATAGTATAATTAAATACTAAAAAAACAAACGAGGTGCTAGAGGATGCTAGTTTCAAAGAGATACTTTTTAACGGACATGGAACGTGAAAGTGTAGAACAAACTTTAACAAACAAAGGCCACCTGCGTGAAGAAGTATTAGGCATGGATGATGAAGAAATCATTCATATCTATCAAAAATACATGGTACAAGAGTTAATTACGAAATAGCATAGATTCCCCCTAATGGAAAACCGTGACGAATGTCCGGTTTTTTAATTTGTTTACATACAAAAAAACGACCTAGCCTTCATTATGCTTCAGGTCGTTTTTGTATGAATAAGGGGGAGTGACTAATTATTGTGGGCTTAACCCTTTAATCAGGTCCAATCGCGGCTTAACAACATCAACTTTAATGCCTTTGGCTTTATACTTATCTACAATCTTCCTGACATCGAGCCCCTTTTTCGTTTTCTCCACTGTTTTTTGCATGTTTCAATCGCCTCTATTCATTAGATTTTTGGACTTAGATCACATACATTTCTATATACTTTAGAACATTTGTTTAACAAGTGTCATTTCTGCCTCTTCTAGCTTTCCATCTCGATAGTAGGAAACTTTCATTTTATCGCCGATATTCTTTTGACTATAAAGGAATTTTCTTAAACCAAGTGCATCCTTAATTTCCTGATCATCCAATTTTACAATGACATCATATTCTTTCAGGCCGGCTTTATCGGCTGGAGACATGGATTCGACCCCTGTTACGACAATTCCATTTTTTACGTCTTCCGGTAGTTTCAATGTCGATCTTTGCGCTTCAAGTGGTACATCGGACAATGATGCCAGTCCTACACCCATGAATGGGCGTTGTACTTCTTTATGCTGTTCAAGATCCTCTATAATCGGTATTACAGATGAAATTGGTATCGCAAAACCAATGCCTTCCACTCTGGATTGCGCAATTTTCATGGAGTTGATGCCGATGACTTCCCCGCGAAGATTGACAAGCGCACCTCCACTATTACCGGGATTAATCGCTGCATCTGTCTGGATGACATCCGCTTCCCAGTCCGGCTGACCATTCTGATCTATGTCAACGGGTATGATCCGTTCTTTTCCACTGATGATACCTTGAGTGACAGAACCGAAAAATTCTAGTCCAAGAGGATTTCCAATTGCAATAACCGGTTCACCCAATGTGATAGAATCTGAGTCACCGAATGTTGCCACTTGCTTGATGTTTGCATCATCCACTGTCAATACAGCAAGGTCTGTTAATGCATCACTTCCAACCACTTCGGCTTCCACCCTGGTTCCATCCACCAGGCTAACCTCCACTTTGGAGGCTCCATCAATGACATGGGCGTTAGTTACAATGAACGCTTTCCCGTTCTCTTTCTTGTAAACCACTCCTGATCCTGTACCTGCCTCCTGATCCCCTTGTCCACCACGGGGATCAAACAGGGAATTTCCGCCTCTTTGTATATTAACTACCCCAACTACAGCTTCGGAAACGTTATCTACTGCACTTGTTATATTTGTTTGTATTTTTTCATATTCCACCTGGTCAGTCTGCACTACAGAGTTGGTTTCCACACTCATTGGGGGGTCTGCAGAAGCTTCCCCATTACGGTCCATGTAAAAGCCCCAATCGAGTAAGACCGGCAGCATTGCCACAACTCCAAGCGCACCAATTATTCCTCCTGTTATGGAAGCGAATAAGAGTTTTCCAAATGTTTTTTCCTTACGGGTTCTTTTTTGAGTGACATGATCATCATAATAACCCAAATTCCTTCACCTCATCATGAGAATGTTTTTTACCTACTTCTATTAAACCCTTATAGGATGAAAGTAATCTTAAAGAAAAATGAGAATACGATGAGAAATTCAAGAACGTTTCTGCAGCTATATTTCCTTATCAAAGACTCCGTTCAACGTCACTGTAATGATGGTCCACTCACCCTCCATACTTTCGGCAACGATGGAACCGTTATAGTTATCCACCATTCTTTTGGCGATGGACAGTCCGAGTCCCTGACCGCCTTTTTCCCTGCTTCTTGCTTTGTCCACTCTGTAGAAACGGTCAAAAATTTTCTGCAAATCCTCTTGTGGGATTCCGATACCATAATCTTTAATGGAGATAGTAAACTGATTGTTGTTTTTATCCGTTGTAACCTCCACTGTCTTGGATTCATTGGAATATTTCACTGCATTATCAATCAGTATGATGAGTACCTGTTCAAGGTGCCTTTCTGCTATGGCGACCTTTACAGGCTCTTTCAGATTGTCTATAAACTTAATGGTGAAATTGGGATGAAGTAAGGTGAACTTTTTGATAACATCTTCCACGACACATACGGGCTCTATCAGATCCTCCACCACTTCCAATCGGTCGGATTCCAGACGGGTCAGTTCCAATAGCTCATACACGAGCATTTTCAATCTTTCTACTTCTTGCTCGGACGCTTTCAATGACTCCTCCAGCACTTCGGGGTCATTCTTGCCCCAACGGTTCAACAGTTTCAGATGCCCCTCCAAAATGGAGATTGGCGTGCGCAGTTCATGAGAGGCATCCTCCACAAATTGCTTCTGCTTCTGAAACGACATTTCCACATCATCCATCATCTCATTGAATACGTTGGACAGATCAGCGATTTCGTCCTTTTGATTTTTATCTTGGGGGACTCGTTCTTTAAAGCCTCGCTTTTTAATACGTTTCATGGTATCGGTGAGAGCTTGGATCGGGGCAAGCAGTTGTTTGGCAATGAGCATGCCGCCAACGCCGCTCAAGAGAATGGCACCTGCTCCGGCAGACCATGTCACTAGAAAAATCAATCCTTGCAACCGCTCATAGTTTTTTAAGTCTCGTATAATTTCTATGTACCCAATAAATCCATTTGTTATCACCGGTTCACGATGAATTAAATAATGTTTTCCGTTTACCTTCACATGTTCCAAGTTTTCACTCTCAACAGGTGTGATAAGCAGTTCCCTCGGTAGATTGGTGGCCACTGCAACAATAAGGGCCCCCTCCTTATCAATCACCCTGATCAGTTCATTGGTTTCATTCACTTTTTCAATAAAACCGCTGCTATTGATGATTTCCGAGCGTCCGACAAAAAAAGGCTGCTCCGAGAAATAAGCCTGAATCTCTTTCATCTTCTCCTGGATATTACGTTCTTCCTGCTCAATCATCCATGTTCTCATCACATAATATTGAACAGAATTGTAGGCTACGAAAAGGACGAATAAAACCAAGGAAGACCATATGGTTATTTTCCACCTGATCGGCAGCTGCTTCATGTACCTTTGAAATCGATTCATTTTCTCATCACATAACCCGTCCCGCGCACTGTTTGTATGTAGCTTTCTTCATCCGGTTTATCAATTTTGTTCCGTAAATAGCGGACATAAACATCCACGACATTTGTCTCGGCATAGGAACCGAGCTCCCACACCTTATCCAAAAGAAGCTCCCTTGTTAATACTCTGTTGACATTTGTCATGAATACTACCAGTAGGTCGAACTCCCTTTTGGTCAGTTCAATCTGCTCCTCTGACCTTGTTACCGTTCTTGCATCTAGATCCACCTTTAGCTCGCGGAAGGTCAAAACATTGTTCTCGACTTCCTTTTTCCCTTCCATTCGGCGCATAAGCGCTCGAATTCTTGCCAAAAGCTCTTCAATTGCAAATGGCTTTGACATATAATCGTCAGCACCGCTATCAAGTCCTGACACCTTATCCATCACACTATCGCGGGCTGTTAGCATGATGATGGGGGTTTCTTTTGCCGCACGAATTCTCCGGCATACCTCCATCCCACTAAGCCCTGGCAGCATCAAGTCAAGCAGGATAATATCCCACTCTTCTTTTAATGCAAGCTCAAGCCCCGCTCTCCCATCATAGGAGGTGGACACTTCAAAACCTTCATATTGTAATTCAAGCTCAATAAAACGAGCAAGATTTTTTTCGTCTTCTATTATAAGAACTCTACACATGGTTGCACCTCCACCTTTAAAGTGGCTTCTTGGTAATATTTTTGACGTATCCCTTGATTTTAAGTCACTCTTTAATACTACCTAATAATTGGTGGAGTTGGGATGAGAATTTGATGAGAATTCAAAGTGTAATGTTCGTGTAACTTCTGTGTAAAATTGGATATAAACTTTTTACAATGGATATATCATTCTTCCAATGGATAAAATGCTTTTACAATGGATATATCAGTTTTACAATGGATAAAACTCTTTTACAATGGATATCCCAATTGGCGGAATGAATTAATCCAAAATGCACACAAAAAAAAGGACAGATTCCTTATTCTGTGAGGGTTTCCTGTCCTTTTCTCTTATATTTAATCAAATCTATTCATAATCTGATTCTGATAGTCTTTGAAAACTGCGGAATTCGCATCTTTTTTCTTTTTTTGAATAAGTTGCTGAAGCCGAAGCTGCTTTTCCGTCAACCTCTGGTTCAAACGCGCTTCTTCAACATCACTGCGCGCTCCTTCAATAAGGTCCTCGAGGTATTCAATCTCGGTTCTTACTTGTTGTTCTTCCATCATCCCGGCATTTTTCATCATTTTGTAGGCCATTCTCATTTCCGGGGGGACATGTGACAAATCATCGAATTCCAACCGCATCCCGTACCCTGGCAAATTCTCAAACTCTCCATCCTCATAAGCCTTTCTAATCTTTTCATCCGTCAATCGAAAAAAGTCCACCGCACTCACCCTTTTCTTTTTCGTTACTAACAGTGTACCCCAATTCTTTCAAAAAGAATGTGTATTTTTTCTGAACATTCTAACAAATATACTATAGTCTTCGTCCTATTAAATTTCTATTGTCGGATGTTTGTCTGAGCGTTATAATACTTGTTTGTGGGTCCTGTGCGACCGGGTGGGAGAGGGAAACTGAATAAGGTGTTTTATTATGTGTCAATGGATGAAGAATTCATTTGATCTGGCTGGTCATGAGACGACTCTAAAGCGTGAAATGATGGCCGGAATGATCTCTTTCTTTACCATTGTGTACATTATTGCTGTTAATGCAACGATTCTTGCAGAAGCAGGTATTCCGATTGAGGCCGGAATCATTGCCACCATCCTCACTTGTGTAGTGGGCTGTTGGCTAATGGGATTTTGGGCGAATGCGCCAATCATCCTCGTTCCGGGTATGGGAATCAACGCGATGTTTACGTATACGTTGGTTCACTCTATGGGATTAACCTGGCAAGAAGCATTGGGCGTCGTAGTGGTTTCTGGTGTAATTGTGACGATCATTTCGTTTACAAAGCTTGCACAAGTACTACTTGAGGCGATTCCAAGTTCTCTGAAGCATGCAATTACGGTTGGTTTAGGGTTATTCTTGACCCTGATCGGGTTGGAAAAAGGCGGTCTTATCGTAAAGGGTGAAAATTCTCTGTTATCACTGGGAGATGTTTCTAGTCCTTATGTGATTGGCACGATTCTGACTGTGATTATTGCTATCGTATTGTTTATGCGAAATGTCCCAGCCAACTTTTTAATCAGTATTGTTGCTGGTACTGTTATCGCAGCTGCTTTGGGAGTGGTAAACTTCTCTGATGTTGGAGGAAGTGCTTTACCGTTGGATAGCTACCTTTCCTTATTTGGTGCCGTTTCATTTGCAAAGATTGGAGAGTTCACGTTTTTAGTGGCTGTCTTCTCTTTAACGATGGTTCTCTTGTTTGAGAACATCGGGCTTATCAACGGACACCTGGGAATGATCAACCGCCCTGAAAAGTTCAAGCGTTCCTTCCAGGCAAACGGAATCTCCATTTTAACAAGTGGACTTTTCGGTACCAGTCCTACCGTTTCGACGGTGGAAACGGCTGCAGGTATTGCCGCTGGCGGAAGAACCGGTGTAACAGCAATTACGACAGGAAGCCTATTTTTGCTTTCCATATTTGCGATTCCCTTTATTAAAATAATTCCTGGCAGTGCGATTGCGCCAATCTTAATCATCATTGGTGTATTGATGCTTCAATCTGTGAAGCAGATCGACTTCCAAGACCTATCAGAAGGATTCCCTGCGTTCTTAGTAATTGTAATGATTCCATTCTCTTACTCTATCGCAGACGGAATTGCATTTGGATTCATTGCCTACCCGCTCATGAAGCTGGCACTAGGTAAAGCAAAAGAAGTCTCCGCTCCACTATATGTGATCGCGGCACTCTTCTTCCTGACGTATCTGACAAATGTGCATTGATGGTTCAAAGATTGATTTTAAAGATTGATTGATATATAGAAGTAAAAGTTCAAAAAAAATCCTTGAGGGGTCTGACCCCTCAAGGATTTTTTTGATTTATGGCGAATAGTAAATGGTTGAGATCCTTTATCCTATTCTCTCCGGCTTCATCGTACAAATGCTTCTCGGCGGTCGGAGAATGCATCGACCAGCCACCTTGGATGCATTGGCAAGAGGTCGTGCGGCAATTTGTTTGGGGCAAAGTACTTGAGCTCGATCAGTGCGGGGTCCTTTTTTGATGTAGTCCCCCCTGTAATTTCCGCCTCGAAATAGGATGTCACAAACTGCACCAAGCGCCCATCCGGGTATTCGAAAGTTTGCGACTCGGGATCAGAGTAAACTCCAATCAGGCGATGTGGATCAACAACCAATCCTGTATCTTGATAAACCTCGCGCACAGCTGCTTCTTCCACCGTCTCCCCCGGCTCAACGTGTCCGGCGGGAATGGTCCATAAGCCCACGTCCGCTCTCTTTTGTAATAAAATCCTTTTCTGCTCGTCAAAGATGATCACTGCCACTGCAGGATACATGCTAATAGGTTTTTGCTTATTCATAATAGGAGTACTCCTAACACTACTTTTTTACCTAGTCTAACGCGCTCGTACGCTACTTTCAACGGAAAGCCCTGGCCCCCGATAAAAATAGGTCTTTTCTCCAGATGAAATATTCCATAATGTACATATTTCGTGGTCAGAAGCTACCAATCTGCCAAGATACCCCCATAAAATAAGTATGTTTTCGTAGGTTTTTTTGCTTTCGTAGTTTTATACAAACCGTTATACTCCTTGCTGTCGGGCTCTTTTCCTAGTTGTACAGAATAAACTGCACACCTATTTTAGAGTAGGTAACCAGTAAAAAGTCCAATTGCCGACTTTTTACTAGCTTATAGCAACAATCTTTGAGAAAAGAGTATAAAAAAACCAGCGTATCTTATACACGCTGGTTCAACCCATTCATTGTACGTATTTCCTCTTTTGTCACTTCTGTACCCAACTCATAAATGGCTACAAAAATTTTGTCCAGAATCAACTGTTGTTTATCCCGATGCTCCTGAGTTTTCTTCTCATTAAGGGGACTGGTGTAGGCATCTGGGCTGTATTCTGTGTTGTGAAGCTGTTCAAACAGCCTCTCAATCTCGTGGATCTCAGGTTCCGAAGCCAACACTTCATAGTACTTGACTTGGTCATCGAATGGTTCCCGATGTATCTGACCTGTTTCCATCGTTACATAGTACGTATATCTTTCCATGTGGAGTTCCTCCCATCACAAATCACATGTCGTTATGCGCTTTTCGTGTCAGTGCTAGTGGATGTGCTTTTTCTTTCTTTATAATATTTGAAGCCTTCTTTTACTAAGATAGGTAATACAGCAATAAACACTCTTCTGAATAGTTTTCCCATACTATCGCCTCCTTGTTTTTATAATGTTGTAATACCCGCACTTCTCTCCAATAAAACAAATACATTTTTCAATAGAGCACATTCACGAGCATATTATTAGTTTCAATTCAAGATATCGTGGTATATATTAGTTATACAGGAGGTGCGCATTTCCTGTACATAAATTATACAAAAGGGAGAGATTTGATTGAAAAAGTTACGTTTATTGATTGCAGGTATCGCAAGTATTTTGGCATTCTCGGTATTAGGAAGCTTTGCAAGCGCTGATGATCACGCAATGGTCCGTATCATTCACGCTTCCCCAGATGCTCCAGCAGTTGATGTTTATGTAAATGGCGAAGCAACAGTCGAAAATGCAGAATTTAAAGCAGCTACTGATTACATGAACCTGCCAGCAGGAACGCACAAAGTGGAAATCTATGCAGCTGGAACAATGGGCGAAGCAGATCCTGTCATCGCTACTTATCTAACAATCGAAGCTGGAATGTCTTATACCGTTGCAGCAATTAACACATTGGAAAACCTTGAATTGTCTGTTACTACTGACGACAACATGGTAGCTGAAGGCCAAGCGAAAATTCGTGTAGGTCACTTCTCACCTGACGCACCTGCAGTAAACGTAGGATTAATTGATGGAGATGACGTATTCTCCGGAGCTGAATTCAAAGCAGTAACAGATTACATGACACTTGACGCCGGAACATATGATTTGGAAGTTCGTACAGCTGAAGGTGGAGATCAAGTATTAGATCTATCTGGTACAATGCTTGAAGAAAATAAAGTTTACTCTGTATACGCTATTAATACAGTGGACAGCATCGAAATATTATTATTAGAAGATAACACAATGATGCCAAGTGAAATGCCTCAAACAGGTATGGGTGGTGCATCTCAATCTAATGGAATGAACACTTGGGCATTGATTGCCGGACTTCTAGTGGTTGGAGCAGCGATTGTTGGAGTGCTTCGCTTTGCGGTTCAAAAATAATAGTAAACTATTAGGATTAGTTGGGGGTATTCTCCTTCTTTCTACAGCTTGTACAACTAATGTACAAGAAGAAGCAACAAATCATCTTCCGGCGGAGTCTATCCATGCTCCGGCGGAAGAGATTGCTTCTCAAACGGAAACTTCCGAACTATCGGAAGAAAATGAGCAACTCGCTGAAAGCACGGATTCCAGCCCTGCCTTTACAGCTATAATCCCTACCCGCGTCACCATACCTGCCATCTCCGTTGATGCTGAAGTGAAGCCTCATGGCCTGGATGAAAAAGGTGCCATGGCGGTTCCCGAAGACGGAGAAACAGTGGCATGGTTTGAACCGGGCACAAAGCCGGGAGCGCGTGGAAATGCCGTTTTGGCAGCACATGTAGATGATTATACGGGGCCTGCCATTTTTTTTGATTTGAAAGACTTAAAGGTTGGCGACGAAATCCATGTGGAGGACGGAGAGGAGACCTTGACCTTTGTGGTCACCCGAAAGGAAGCCTATCCCTATAACGAAGCGCCTATAAGATCCATTTTTGGACCTACCAACAACAGACAGTTGAATTTGATTACATGCACAGGGCTTTATGACCGCAAAACAAACAATCACCAGGAACGCCTTGTCATCTATTCAGAACTAAAAGAAACCTGAATTTCTCTTATCCTCATGAGAAATTCAGGTTTTTAGTATGTTTTAATAGAAAAAGTAATTTTCCCCTCTTCTGTTTCCCGAAAAGGGATGCCAGAAGACTCAAAGGAAGATAGCAGTACTTCTTTCTCTTTATTTTCCAACGTATTCAGCCTTGACGAATTATTTTCTAGTTCTTTCTCCCCTAATCGCAGTCCATGAAAATAGTGATAAAAGAACATATACCTTGCAGATATAAGCTCGGCTGCTGCTTCTTTATGCTCTTCCCACCCTGTTGGGGCATCCAATTGACCGGCAGCCGTCATAATGGCACGGAACTCCTGTTCATCATACATCGAAAATGTAGAAGCGTTTCCGTTTTCCAACCTATCTTTAATAGAATCAGAGTATTGCTCACTTCTTCTCAGAAGGTCATTTATTTCTTCTATATAGACCGCAACCCTTTCCTGCTTTTTCACCTGAATTCCATCATAGAAGCTAAGACCTGTAATGACTCCCACAATTAAGGTCAGCATGCATAAGAAAAAAGTAACCGTTTTTGTGTTCAATTCCCAAAAGCTTTCCTCTTCCAATTCTTCTAAGTCTTTATTATTATTCCAATTTTTCATAGGCTGTGTTTCCCCGTTTTTTTTCTAAAATATAACATAACCATCCAACAAAATCCATCGGTTGAAAATTGTTGAATGGGGAAGAAGGCTCTACTGTCCCCTCTATTTATATTACCATATTATTCTTGTATTTTTACCCCCACAAAACGACATTCTTCTTAGAACGTATATAAGAGACCTAAACTAACTAACTAAATGATTGGGTGAATTGACTATGTTTTCAACAACTGAAATTGGGATCGACTTAGGTACAGCGAATACGCTGGTATATAGTAAAAGTAAAGGGATTGTGTTCAATGAACCGTCCGTAGTAGCAATTGATTTAGAAACAAAGGCCGTGCTTGCTGTTGGTACAGAAGCTAAAAACATGATCGGGAAGACACCTGGAAGAATCGTGGCCGTTCGACCATTGAAGGATGGCGTTATCGCAGATTTCGACATCACCACAAGCATGTTAAAACAAATCATGAAAAAAGCGAGCAAAACGATGGGCTTCTCCATCCGTAAGCCAAGTGTGGTAGTTTGTACTCCATCAGGTTCCACATCTGTGGAGCGTCGCGCAATTCAAGACGCTGTAAAAAACTGTGGCGCAAAGCATGTTCACTTGATTGAAGAGCCTGTTGCAGCTGCAATCGGGGCAGATCTTCCGGTAGACGAACCGGTAGCAAACGTGGTAGTGGACATCGGTGGCGGTACAACAGAGGTTGCCATCATCTCTTACGGCGGAGTGGTTTCTTGTAACTCCATCCGTGTAGGTGGAGACCAATTCGATGACGATATCGTGCATTACGTACGGAAAAACTACAACCTGTTGATTGGTGAGCGTACTGCTGAACAAATCAAAATGACAATCGGTTATGCTTTAGTGGACCACGAAGACCTTACGATGGATATCCGCGGACGTGACCTTGTAACAGGATTGCCAAAAACCATTGAACTGCACTCTTCCGAAATCCAAAAAGCGATCAAGGAATCTCTTCTTCACATCCTGGAAGCAATCCGTGCAACACTTGAAGATTGCCCACCCGAACTAAGTGGGGACATCGTGGATAGAGGGGTTATCATCACTGGTGGAGGAGCGCTCATGAACGGCATGCAAGAATGGCTAAGCAACGAAATCGTTGTTCCTGTGTATGTTGCTCCAAACCCATTGGAATCTGTTGCGATCGGTACAGGTAAATCCCTGTCTGTCATTCATAAGTTGCAAAAGGCTGCTACTTAATTTTAAGTTTATATGTATGGAAACCGGGCTCCTTAGTGGGGGTTCGGTTTTTTGTTGCGCCAAACAAAAAAAGCCCCTTCCCATACACTCATAGGAAGAGACCTTCAACACTCCATTTAATACAATTTATCCTGATAAAAGTAGTTGGGCAACACGATTTTATTTTCGTAGGATTTGTGGAAAATATGAGTGGCTGCCGGAGACACAGGTGGAATCAGCCAGGCCCATTCGCCAGTCACATGTCGACAACTTTCCGCCTCGCGTTCCTCGAAGTGCTTGAATTGCATCGCGGCAGTATGGTGGTCGACAATGCTGACTCCTTTTTCCTTGAACGAGTGAACCACTGCGAGATTCAGCTCAATCAACGCTTTATCCTTCCACATCGTCGCGTTCGTGCTGGTATCAAGCCCCATCAACGAAGCCACTTTCGGAATCATGTTATATCTGTCGGTATCGGCAAGATTTCTCGCACCAATCTCCGTTTCCATATACCATCCGTTAAACGGTGCGGCCGTGTAATGGATTCCACCAATCTCTAAGCGCATATCAGATATCAGCGGAGTTCCATACCATTTCAACCCAAGATCGCGGAACGCAGGTAAAGCAGGATGCTCAATCGGAACCTCCAGCACCCTCTCCTCTGGAATAGGAAACAGCTTCGGCTCCACTCCATCCATCTGCACGACCAAAGGCAGAATATCAAAATGGGTGCGGGCTCCTTCCCAGCCTAGCTCCTCACACTTCCTCGTGAAATCAACGGATGCCGGATCGCCGATGACACCATACTCCGTTTCATAGCCTGCATAGCGAAGAAGCTGATGGTTCCAAATCCGCAACTGCTTCTCCGCCTCTTTTTGCTGGCGAAAGATGGTAATGGTCGGCTTTATTTTCCCGTGGTTGGTGGCGAAATCAATGTGATGCAGCAACGCATCCGCTATGTCCTCTTCGGTGTTCAAGTGGCGCCGATCTATCACATGAAGCGAATTCCAGAAAAGCCTACCGATGCAACGATTGCTGTTGCGCCAAGCCATCTTGGCTCCATGTGCCAATTCCTCGTATGTATGCTCGTAAAATCCGTAAAGATCTATCTCATCTTTAATGGTCTGCAGTCTTACAGCCATTTCATCCTCAGGCTTTCCCAATTCGGGATAGCATTGCAGAATGAATTCCTTTGCTTTATTTAAAAGAATTTCCTTCGATTCTAACAATTTGTCCACCTCAAATAAATGTCCCTTCTTCCATTGTAAACTTTTTCAGTCAGGAAAAGAAACTTTTGAATCCTGGAAATTAATAGGGACAGGCCCCTCCACCACATATAGGTCGAGGGACCTGTCCCTTTCACTCACTTCGTCACCAATTGTTTAAAGTTTTGTCCTAATATCTCTTTCATATTGTGAACAGTGATGAATGCCTGTTCGTCCGTTGCACCGATGAATTTTTTCAATTTGGAGAAATCCTTTTTGTTCAGGATGGTCGTAATTACTTCTTTTTCATCTGAGGTAAATGCACCTCTTGCATAGTGAATGGTCGCCCCACGACCCAATTGCCCCACAATATAGGAGCGGATTTTGTCGCTTTCACTGCTGATGATAACCACTTCACGCATTTCGTTTACTTGCTGAAGGACATAATCAATAACCAATCCGTTCAGAATAACGCCGAATACGGCATACATCCCCACTTCCGGACCGAATACAAGAATGGATGATAGGGCAATGAAAATATCCGCCAATAAAACTCCACGCCCCATATCCACGGAAAAATATTTATTTAAAATCAAAGCAATAATATCGGTTCCTCCTGTGGAAGCGCGTTGATTGAATACAAGCGCCATACCGAGTGCCGCAATACATTGCCCGATGATCAACTGAATCAGGATGTCGTCGCTGATTGGCCCGCTGATCGGGAAGAGAGCCTCAAGCAACCATACCATCACAGATAGCATGACACTCGCATAAATAGTTTTTGCCCCAAATCCGAATCCAAGCAGCAAAAAGCCCACAAAAAATAAAACTATATTAACTATTAGCATCAACACACCAATAGACAGCATCGGGAAAACATCGTTCAAGATAATGGAAAGTCCACTTACTCCCCCAGTCGCCAAACTATTGGGTGATAGGAAAAAATGTACATGTATCGCAACAAAAAGAGGACCTACGTGCAAGAATAAAAGTGTTTTCAAGTGTTTGTTCATACCGGTCAGCCTCCCTCTAAATTTTACAGTCTAGTTGGGATTATAAAGACCTAGGACAGGCATGTAAACACATAAGCAAGAAGTTGCACAATTGAAAGCGGATTAATTAATTACATTTCTCAAGCAGCCTTTGTATCGGTCTTTTTCAACCAAAGGGTTAGCTTGATTTTATTGCAAACGGTGAAGTAATGCATCAATGTCAGGAGGACCATCCCTGTATTCATACCCAGGATGACCCCGTTCATCTGCAGGTTTGGCAGTGATCCCAGAAGAAACATCAATAGGAAGGAAATGCACGTAGACCAGATGGAATGTAAAAAGGCATCCTTAATCAACCCCAATCCTATTAGATATGCCTGTAATGGCGAGACAAAAAGATGAAAAAGGAAAAACGGCCACAATAGCTGTACATAGGATGCCGCATGGGAATTTTCAAAAAAGATGTTGGTCAGCGGAATCGCAAAGTGATAAAACACCATGACAACCGGGATGCCGTAGAAAAAGGTGATGATCATCACTTGCTTTAACAGCTTCTGCATTTTCTCATAATCGTGATTGGCATGTGCTTCGGAAACAGTAGGAATCAATACAATCAAAAGTGAATGGGCGATAAATCCAGGGAAAAATCCGATGGTAAGGGCCACTCCCGCGAGCAGGCCAAACTCCTCCAGCGCAATCGTGTGGCTGAGTCCTGCCTTTACGAGAGCTATTTTTATCAAAAAAGGCTGAATGGCATTGGTTAACGCATGGAAAATTCTCATGCCTGTGGTGGGGATGGACACCTCCAAAAGGCTTTTTCTTACCGTTCTTCCATCCATGCGGGCAGCGGCTTTCGTTTTCAGCTCAATGTATTGGAGCCTATACATATAGAGAAGGTAGAGGCAGACAATCAACTCAGTTGCTACCAAAGTACAGAGCGCAATCAGAAGGGATACTTCCAATGAAAAATGAAAGAAGTGATAGACAAGGACAAGCAGGCTCAATTGCACAATTTTCCTTAAAAAGTTAGAAATCGCGATCTTTCCCATATGCTGCAGCCCCATAAAATAGCCCCTGGCAATGGAGGAAAAGGAAATGACCGGGATCATGATAAGAATCAACCATTTTACAAGTGGATGGTAGTGCTCGAAAACCGGAATGAACGGCAAGATGATTGCTGCGACGATAAGAACCATGATGGTAAAAACAATCGTCAGCCTCATGGCATGATGCAGCATGCTTTGATGATATTTTTCCTCCTTCGCCGCGACAAACTTGGATATGGAAATCGGCAGCTCAAGACTTGAAATGACCACTACGAGAAAGATAACAGGCAAGACGGACATATACAGCCCCATGCCTTCTTCCCCAAGATTCTTTGCAAGTACCATATTCACGATAAACTCTATGCTCTCTCCCAAAAAGGCAGCGACCGCCAGGAGTAATGTTCCTTTGAAGAATTTATTCATTGCCTGTATGTCCCCTCTCTCCCACTCTTCACGAAATCCATTTCCTATTTTATGAGACAAGTTGTGAAAATATGGCTGGATTCTCGTACGACCTTCTACTCATTCTCTTCTTTTTGCACACCGGGATGGTTATGTCCTCTTGATGAAAGGAATAGTAATAGTAAGGAAGAAAGGAGCTGTTTCTTATGTGGAGGCTTTTACTTAATATCGCTGCATTTATACTGGTTTTAATTGTGAACTACCTCGCAAATGCCCTGCCGCTAAACGGTTTGACGACCGGGGACATCGCAAACCGCATTACCGTTCTTTTTCAACCGGCAGGCTATGTATTTTCGATCTGGAGCCTCATCTACCTATTGCTTGGTATCTGGATTATCCGCCAGTTCCCTAAGTCACGTAGAGATCTGCCCATCTATGTCAATACAAGTGGACTTTTCGTCTTAAGCTGTCTGTTAAATAGTTCCTGGGTGGTCCTGTGGCATTACGGTTTCTGGGTGACGACGGTGGTGGTCATGATCAGTTTGTTGTTGACTCTCATTGCACTTTATTTAAAAATGCGGGAATCAACCCCTGGCAAACTGGACTTTGCGACCTTCTCCATCTATCTTGGCTGGATCAGCGTTGCCACTATCGCTAATATCAGTTATGTGCTTGTGGAAAAAGGCTGGGACGGTTTCGGGCTCTCAGATGTAACATGGACCATCATCATGCTGGTGGTCGCAACACTTTTGGCTGTCTGGTTCCGGATTTTCCAGGATGACTGGATCTACCCGCTCGTGTTTGTGTGGGCGTTCATTGGGATCGGAGTGAAGAATATGGCGGATTACAGCAATATCGCCTACGTTGCGTATGCGCTTGCCGCCGTCATTTTGGTGATGACGTTCCTTGGGGGGAAAATTGCGAAGAAAGCGTAAGTTACTGTTATAAAAGTAGGAAACATTGCGTCGGAGTTGTATGAGGACAATGTTTCCTGCTTTTTATTTGCTCCGGGAGTCATACGGCCTGTATGGGGACAATGTTTCCTGCTTTTCCGCGCCTCCGGGAGTCATACGGAGTCAAGTCCATATTAATGTGTAAAAATAGTTACAATGAGATCTAATGCTAAATGTGTTAAGGGGTTAGGTTTTTAAGTATTGGTCTTAAAGGTTTAGGGTGTATTCCTTACCCCCTAGGGGGTAAAATTTTTCCTTTTTATAGCCCAGTCAATGTAAACGCTTTTTTATTTAAGTAACAATCATTAATGTGACAGTTCACATAATTCCATTTAGGGAATTAAAAAACTATTTTATTTAGATATGGTGTATATACTTTGACTTACTCCATTCTTCCTCCATTTTCATCAGTACAGATCCAATTATACGTATTGCAGATTGATCGTTGGGGAAAATCTGAATTACCCTTTCTCTTCTCCTTATTTCCCTATTTACTCTTTCTAGCATATTGGTTGTACGTAAGTGTTTATGAAGTTCAGCTTTTTGAGAATGAAACTGCATTGCATCTTCAAACCCAGCATCCAACGTTTCAATTACCTTAGTAAACCCTTTTACTTCGTAATACTTCTCAATAAAGTCGCTCTTCAGTTCTCGGCTCAATTTAATGTTGGATGTTCTAAAGATTTCCTTGAGTTCTGTTTTTGCTTCTGAAGAGTTTTTCTTAGGAAAGGAGTCCATTATATTCCTAAGAAAATGAACACAACACCTTTGCCAAGAGGTTCCTAAAAAGGATTCTTTTATAGCAGCCACTAATCCTGCATGTGCATCAGAAATCACCATCTTAGGTGATTGTATCCCCCTTGACTTTAAGTGATCAAAGAAATTAGACCAACTATCTTCTGATTCCCCATGGGTAACCCTTAACCCAATAATCTCTCTATGTCCTTCTTCGTTTACACCGCAAGCTATAAGTACTCCTTTTGAAACAACCCTATCGTTCTCACGAACTTTTATATACATTGCATCAACATATATGTATGGATAATAATGGGTGTTTAATGGACGGTTTCTCCACTCATTAACTATTGGATCCAATGATTTAGTGAGATTAGATACTAGTGATTTAGATACACTTTTTCCGCACAGTTCTTCTACAATCTTGGTAACTTTACGAGTTGAGACTCCATTTACAACCATCTCAATCATAGAAAGAATTAGAGCTTGTTCGCATCGCTCATACTTTTGAAAAACAGAAGTTGAAAATTCACCATCACGAGTTCGGGGAACCTTTAATGTGAGTGAGCCCGTGCCAGTAATTAATTCACGTTCATAGTAGCCATTCCGATATCCTCTGCGGTCATCCGTTCTCTCGTGAGAGAGAGCATTAATATATTCATCCCTTTCTTTCTCCATAAGCGAATTCAATACAAGGGCTAAAGATGCTTTTACCGGCGATCCTAAAGAACTTTTTTCTACCTCGGCTTTAAGTTGTTCCAAATTTATAGTAATATTAATGTTGGTCATTATCATTGCCTCCGTGTGTGGTTGTTTTTCGTCGAACACATTGTAACACGGACATTGATAATGGCCTTTCTTTTTACACAATTATATAGACTTAATCGTCATACGGCCTGTATGGGGACAATGTTTCCTGCTTTTCCGTGCCTCCGGGAGTCATACGGCCTGTATGGGGACAATGTTTCCTGCTTTTCCGTGCCTCCGGGAGTCATACAACCCATATGAGGACAACGCTACCCGCAAATGAAAAGTTCTCCGCAAATTAGCCCTTCCTCTTCCGATAAATCTCCTTCGCCCGCTCATACACTTCGTAGTCAGCGCCGAACTTTTCCTCAATCCAATAACGCATCTGCTCATTGGTCAGTTCTTCCTCCACGTACGATTGATCCCTAAATTTGCGAATGGCGTTCTCCCTCAACTGGTACGGGACTCCATCAATATAGCCAAACATTCTCAAACTGTGAAAAGAAAAGCCCTCCTCCCAATCATGGGAATCAAGCAAAGGCCCCTTTACTTCTTCAAATGAAACAGGCTTCAGGCCCAAGGATTTTGTCGGCCCCGGGTTACGTTCCACCAACGCTTCATCCCCATTTACTTGATAACTGAAAATCTCCATCTCTGTTTTCACAACAAATGAATTTCGCAGCGGAAAAGCCTTGAAAAACGGGGCACAATACCCCACATCCACATAGTATGGTTGATCCAGTTCCACCTGCAAGCAAAGATGCCCAGGTGTCATATACAGATAATCCACCTTAAAACCAAGCTCTTTCAATAAATAATGAAAGCCGATTGCCAAGGTCCAGCATGTGCCACCGGTGCCAGTTTGGATGACTCGGTCCACATACTCCTCGATGCTCGGAAGGTAAAGGTCCTTCTTCTCCCTCTCCTCAAAATCCAGAAACTTTGTCCACGTCTCCCATCTCACTACCTTCTGATGGGCTGCAATCAATTCATTCAAAAATGCTAAATTTGGCTCTTTCTTCTCTACTCCCAAGTAGTGCAAGAATTTTTCTTTTGCATTCATTTTCTAGCCCCCATTATTAAAATTCCACTAGAAGTGTCCAAGCATCTTTCTATCATTTTACATCTACTAATATAGCAGGAAACAGAAAGAGGTGTCCCTTCATATGACCCGTAAAAAAGCAAAGCAAATTATTAAAACTGGCAAGGAGTACATTGGTACGCCTTATGTATTCGGTGCGGAACCTGGCAGAGCGGACAAGTTTGATTGCAGTTCGTTTGTTCAATATGTATATGCAGCGCATGACATTCCCTTGCCCAGGACCTCTAGGCAGCAATTTCAGATGGGGAAACCAGTACCCATCTCCTCTCTCAGACGCGGAGACCTCCTTTTCTTCACCACACCGAAGCGTGCAAAGTTAAAAAACATTCAAAGAATTGGTCATGTCGCCATCTTCATCGGCGGTAATTCCATCTTGCACACTTCTAGGGTGGAAAAGAAAGTGGCAATCACTTCCCTACACCCCTATTGGAAAACAAAAATCATCGGAGCAAGACGCGTCCTTGATTAAGAGGCTGAAAGGAAAAGAGTCCTGGCACATTCTCCGCCAGGACCCTTTCCATTCTATTATTCCATACTCTCCCGTTTCTCCGAGAGAATCTTCATCTGATCATTTTCCAGCCCCAACTCAAAGGTTACCTTGAATTTTTTATAGGACACGCCCTTTTCTGAGCGTTCCTGTGCAGTAATGACCGTAATGACTTCAACGTTGTTACCGTTTTGTTTGGTGAGCAGGTCGTCCACTTCAATAGTAAGGAAATCCAGATAACCCGCACGGAAATCCTCATAGGAAGTCTTCGATTGCCAGCTGCTTCCAAGCAGCGAATAGGCCGTTACATAGTCGCGATAATTAATACTTTCGTAAAAATAGTTCACGAGGTATTCCGCAATATCCACATTCGTGGAGGTTTCCCCGGCACTGTTTCCTGATGTATTCGCACCAATTCGCGGCAGGGATTCCATCGGTGAGTCCGACCAGCTCTTTACGAGAGGCATCACATTAACCAATGGTATACTGAACCCGATGACACCTTGATCCATGGTCGCAGAATTGATACCGATCACTTCCCCTGTTTTTGTATCAATCAGAGGTCCTCCGCTATTCCCCGGAGCAATCGGTGCGGAAATTTGAAAAACATCTTCGTATTTGAACGAGTCGATTTCAAACTCCCTGCCTGTTCCGCTTATGATTCCAGTGGTCACCGTATTTTGCAGGCCCAATGGACTTCCAAGCGCAATGACATCGTCCCCCAGTTCCGCTTTCCTGCTATCAGCAATTCTGAATGGCTTTGTGCCTTCCAGTTCCGGAACTCGTACGACAGCCACATCCGTATCAATGCTGATACCAATCACTTCCCCTGACAATTCTTTGGAATCAGCTGAGGTTACTTTGACTTCTTTCGCATTTGCAACGACATGGGCATTTGTCACAACATCACCCTTGTCATTGTATAAGAATCCGGATCCGAACGAGCCATCCGGCAACTCAATTTTCACGACTAGCTTTTGAGATTCAAAGATGATTTCTTTCAGCGCTTGAGGGACATTTTCCTTTTCCTTCACTTCCGACTCCAGATAAAGCTTGGACGGTGCCGTCAGCTGGGCGGGGACGGTATTTTTTATATGAAAATAACCGATGATGCCTCCGCTTATCAAGATAATGGTCATGATGATACTTACAAACCATTTTACATTCATTCCTACACCTTCTTTATTCTTGGCTGCCTTCGCATAATGCTTACTCTTCAACAACCCATGTGATGTTTTCGATCTCAACGGTTACATCTTCAAATACACCATAATAGTAATCTTCAAATTTTCCGTTTTTGCCTGGCTCGAGTTTGAACGGGTAGACCGTTGTAAAACCGGTATCTAAAACGTTCTTGTCCTTGCTCAGAATATTATAGTAGACGTTAATGGATGACACGGTTGCAGACACGACATTTTTCACTTCACCAGTGATGGTCAGTCCCCCCACTTCATCCTCGTCCACTTTGAATTTCTCTATTTCCAAGGCAGCATTCTTGTTTTTCAAATCTTCCTTGGCCGCTGCTTCCATGGCCTTTTCAATTCTATCAAACTCCGCCTGTTCGAATTCCTGTCTGGACTGGTCAATCTTCTCTTTCAGTGACAGCAACCGTTTATCATTGACCGCGTATTGCAATCCCCTATCTGCGAGCGTCATGGCATTGGTAAACTGTTTTTGTTCAATTTTCGCTTCGGCGTCCTCCACAGTTAGCTGCACGATACGATTCAGGATCTGTTCCTTCACCGCTTTCCCTTCTTCTGAGGGGATGGAAGAGATGACGGCAAGCTTTCGTGATAGTTCATCCACCGTTTTAAGCTGATCGAGTTCACTATTGATCTTCCCGACCTTGATCATGACATCCTTTTCGGAGACATCCTCCTTCAACGGTTGAATCAACGGTCCATCCAGCCTGGTAAGCTTTTCGCGGAGCCTTGCAAGGTTCTTCTCCGCCTCCTCGAATTTCTTCGTTTTTATCTGTTCTTTCACTTGCTCTAGTTCCGTATTAACCTCTTCTGCAATTTTGACCACTTCAAGGTTATTCCTTAACACATGATACTCCGGCCGCATTTCCATGGCGGTAGCCAGTTCATCCTTGGCTTGTTGGTACTCTCCCTCTAATGCAAGCTCCTCTGCTTCCATTTTAATAGAAAGCACTTCTGCATTTACCTTGTGTTCATGGTTATAAAACCAACCTACTGAACCGGCAACAAGTACTAAACTGATTAAAGGTGGCAGGATGGGTATGTATGTTGAGCGTTTTTTCTTGTTTCTCGAACTCCCTCTACCCTCAACCAAACTATCTTCATTTTGTTCCACATCATCTCTCAACTCCGCTCCACAATTAAAGCAAAAATTGGCGTCAGATGTCACTTTCCTTCCACATTTGGGACAAAACATTCTATATAGGCCTCCATCATTCTCTGTTATTCACACTCGAAATTAAGATGAAAATTGGTATATCATGACGAACAGCAATTTACGATAATACCTATGCTTCTGTTCTTACACCATTTTACAATAGATTGCTAGAGAAGTGTCAAATGAGGTCAGTGTTTCTAGTGATAATAGGTAGAAAGTTTTTCCTATTTTGTAGAATCATCAAGGATTCTTCCTTTTTTTAGCGAATGATAAGAGAAAGAGATTTTTTAGGGGGACATAGCAGTGAGTGTTAAAACAGATCTTGCAAAAACATTTATCGAGAATCCATATGCCATTTTTAAACAAGCACATGAGGTCCATCCTGTTCAATGGTATAATTTCTTCAACTCAGAGGGATGGCTTGTAACGGGATATAAAGAAGTGGAATCCGTTTTAAAGGATCCCAGATTTATAAAAGAAATCAGAAACCTCGTACCTCAAGAGAAAATGCCTCCCATTCCACAGACATTGATGCCGGTCGTTCAGCTGAATCGCAATATGATGCTTTTCCGCGATGCACCGAACCACACAAGACTGCGGGGTTTGGTAAACAAAGCATTTACACCAAGGATGACCGAGCGTTTGCGTCCAACCATTATAGAGATGGCACATTATCTGTTGGATGCAAGAAAAGGTCGAACGGAGCATGAATTGATACGTGACTTTGCCTATTCCTTGCCTGTTATGGTTATCACTGAGCTGATCGGGGTGCCAAAAGAGGACAGGGAACGGTTCCGCGTCTGGTCAGACTCCTTTTTAACATTCATTGATTTCAACACAACACAGGCTGACTTAGAAGAGGTGGCGCCTTACTTGGAGGAAGCGGACCTTTACATGCGCAAGCTGATAGAGGCAAAGCGCGGGAAGCCTGGTGATGATTTATTAAGTGGGCTGATTTCCGTATCCGACGCCGGGGATAAATTGAATGAGGACGAGCTGGTCGCCACTTGTTTGTTGCTCTTGATTGCAGGACATGAAACGACGGTTAATCTGATTACAAATGGCTACCATCTTTTATTAACGCATCGCGAGGAAATGAAAAAACTATTTGCGGACCCTTCCTTGATTGGAAATGCAGTAGAAGAAATCCTTCGTTTCGATCCACCGGTTCTGCTAACCACAAGATGGGTTGGCGAGGACATGGAACTTTGCGGGCAACAGCTAAAAAAAGCCCAGGTAGCGATGGTGGCCCTGGGTGCAGCGAACCGTGATCCTGCTGTTTTTGAAGATCCGGATGTTTTCAATGTGTCCAGGGAGAATGTGAAACATCTTTCCTTTGCTTCAGGGCCGCATTTTTGCCTAGGTGCCCCACTAGCGAGGCTGGAAGCGGTGATAGCATTGGAGGTATTGCTGGAGCGTGTGCATGATGTGGAATTGCTGGAAGAACCAGTAAGACGAAATAATATTGTGTTTCGTGGGTTTGAGGCGTTGAGGTTTAGTGGAGAAGTTAGGTAGTAGAAACCTTAAGAATGGCCCATGTTTTCATGGACCATTTTTTTTACAACAAAAATTCTATTGATGCTGACTCTACCCTTTTATCCAATGAATTCTTGTACTCTAGCAGCTGTCTCAAAGCGATTTCTTCCCGCAAGCAACGTAATGCGATCCGCTAGTAATCCTTCTGCATTTCCGCCTACAACTAGCAATTCTTTGGCGACCTTTCCACTTTGCGCCACTCTTCTTGTATAAATAGGCGCTTTGACAAAATTAGCTAACAACTCCGCAACTGGGAAATCTGCAAAGCTGTTAATAACAATCGCTCTTTCTAACACGAAGTCTTCCTCCTTCAATTTCAAGTTATACGTTTCAATCAGACCTTCCACAATGGACTGTGCACAAAGTTTTCTATAAGCTTCAGACTTTAACAACGTTGCCTCTTCCTGGTTCGTCATAAATCCGCATTCTACTAATATGGAAACAGCCCTTGTTTCTCTAAGCATATGAAAATTTTCTGCCTTAACCCCTCTATCCGGCCTTCTAGTGTTTGCAATCAACCTTTTCTGAACGTTTGTTGCCAATGCAACATCTCTTGGTGGTCTGGTGGTATAGACGAAAGTTTCAATTCCTTGCACCGCATTCCACCCGCCATTTCCAAAAGCATTTGCATGTACATCAATATGCACATCAGCATTCCAGCTATTAGAACGGTTGGACCTCTCTTGAAGAGGCACATCTCTTTGTCCAGTTGGGTCATCAAGTCTTAATTGCAAAACGTCTTGATATTGTTCAAGCAACCTTATCGCTTCTACCACTACAGCACTATTGAATTCCCATTCTCGCAATCCGTCAGGTGTCCTTTTGCCCGGTGTATTTAAACCATGGCCCGCAGACCAAGATATCCTTACCATAGATTACACTCCTTTCTATGGTTAGTTTATTCAAGCTCGTCTTAAAAGTTCTAGGCAAAGGATACGAGCAAAATCAACTGAACAAAGATCAACAAGAAAAAACCAGGCAAATACTGCCCGGTCCTTTTAAAGCTAAAAAACTCTAGTTGTTTGGTTAATCGCCGCTGTTCCTTTCCGCAAATAGCTGCGCTTTCCGCGGGGCGACCTTGAGCCTCCTCGGCAAGCCTGCGGGGTCTCAAGATTGTCGCTACTCCCCCGCTGGAGTCTACGCCATTTGCTCCAATCCACAGCTAGAAACCAGTCACCTCGTTTAGATAGTTTTTAGTTATCTTTTCGGTGAATGGTATCTCCTTGTTGATTGTAGTGGAAGGCGCGCAGACGCCCGCGGGAGGAAGGGACAGGTGAGACCCCGCACTGGAGGAGGAGGCTCACGGACCGCCCGCAGGCAAGCGAAGCGCCTGGAACGGAAATCAACCGTATTACATGCTTTCTTATACTTTATAAATACGATAAAGCAACAAAGTTTACGAAAACAGCTTACAAGAAAAAACCACTCCAAACTACGGAGTGGTTTCTATCACACTTACTTTTTCTTTCTTCCACCAACTGGCCCTTGCTTCTTGGACTTCCCTTTGGACTTTAACGCTCCATTAGCGGAAGTTTTCGTGCGTGCAGGTTTAGTTCCAGACTTCTTCTCCATAGAACCCTTTGCACCACGTCCCTGGCCAGGCGTCTTTCCTGGAGGCTTTCCACGTCCACCGCCAGATTTTCCAGCCTTCAGGTCCTCTTCCTTCACAAGCTTCCCGCCGAACACGACACGCTTTTCAAGTGTCAGGCCAAGTTCTTTTGCAAACTGCTTCAGCTTACGTTCCTCGCGTTCGCTGACAATAGAAATGACGGTCCCTTCCGCCCCTTGACGACCGGTACGACCAGAGCGGTGCACATAGTTTTCCACCTCTTCCGGCAGATCATAGTGGATAACATGGCTTAATTCTTTGATGTCGAGGCCGCGGGCTGCCACATCTGTTGCAAGCAAGACCGAGTACTCGTCTTTTCGAAAATTCTTCATCGCATTTTCTCGCTCCTGCTTAGAGGATTCCGAATGCAGGGAGCCGACGTTCAGCTGTTTATATAGAAGCTTTTCTGTTAGTACAGCCAGATTCCCGATATCGCGTACAAACGCTAGTGCCTTGATCCCTGGCTCGCGAAGCAGGTTTGCCAGGACATTGGCTTTGTCGCGTTGGTCGACTACTGCATAGAGATGCTCCACCCTTACTGGTGGCAGGTCTTCCTTCGTTACCTTAATGATCAACGGCTCTTTCAACAAACCAATCGCCTGCTTTTCCGTCTCATCCCTTAACGTGGCCGAAAACAATAACAGCTGTCTTTCCTGCATGGAAGACTTGATGATGTTTTCGATTGTCTTTTTATGTTCAGGGACAAATAACTGATCTGCTTCATCCATGACAATGGTCGCGACTTCATGCATTTTAATTTTCTTCATCTGGATGAGTTCTTGCAGTCGACCTGGGGTTCCCACAAGGATTTGCGGTCGCTTTTTCAATTTTTCAAGTTGTCGTTTGACATTCGCTCCACCGATAAAGGACGCCCCTGAGATTTCGGTTCCTTCTGTCCATTTCTGGATTTGCTCAAGAATCTGCATGGCAAGCTCCTTGGACGGTGCCACAATCAATGCTTGTGGATGCTGTTTAGTCAGATCGATGCGCTCAATGATCGGCAACAGATAGGCTAACGTTTTCCCTGTACCTGTCGGCGATTCAACGAGAACATCCTTCCCTTCGAGGATGACCGGAATTGCTTGCTCCTGAACCGGGGTAGCAGCAACAAACTCACTATTTTCCCAAAGCTTTTGTATGAAAGGTTGTAATGTATTAATAGTAGTAGACATCATTTTCTCCTTTTGACCCTCATGTGGGGTTGTACGCTATTCTCCATTCTACCCTTTTTCATAAGAGGTTCCAATAGAAATATCGTTATCATTTTCGTTAAAAAGATACATGTTTTACACCTATTTGGAAAAATTATGTATAGTTAGGTACAAAGAGGAGGAAATTCATCATGGAAGCAAATCATTTCAACGAACTTCCAAAGTCGCCGGAACCTTATTGGAGAGAGTCCGCTAATCTTGGTTCTTTTCCGACATTGGATGCAGACAAAAAGGCAGATGTATGTGTGGTCGGGGGCGGTATTACGGGTATCACGACTGCCTATCAGCTTGTTCAGGAAGGACTGAAGGTAATCTTGATAGATGCCGATCAGCTTCTGAATGGCACGACCGGCCATACAACGGCAAAAGTGACAGCACAGCATGGCCTCATTTATGATGAGTTCATTCAACACTTGGGACAGGAAAAGGCAAAACTTTATTATCAGGCAAACCAAGAAGCGCTTCATTATATAAGAGATCTGGTGGATCTTAAACGAATACAATGCGACTTCAGTGAACAGAATGCCTATATCTATTCCCAGACAGAGCAGGATGACCAGAAGGTGTTAAAAGAATTTGAAGCCTATCAGAAGCTGGGGATTGATGGTGATTTAACGTATGAGCTTCCATTCTCCATGGAAACCAAATCCGTCTTGGTGATGAAAAACCAGGCTCAATTCCATCCATTACAATATTTACAGGTGTTAATCGACGGAATCAAGGAAAAAGGCGGCGAAATCTTTGAGCATACGGTCGCAACGGACGTGGAGAAAACACGCGGTTTGGCTGTCGTCACAAAAAATGGCGCGAAAATTGAATGCGACTACATTGTTGCAGGGTCTCATTTTCCTTTTTATGACGGGAAGGGGTTCTTTTTCACTAGAATGTATGCAGAAAGGTCTTATGTCATTGCAGCAAAAACAGAGAAAGAGCCACCTGAAGGAATGTATTACAGCGCTGGACAGCCTAGCAGATCTCTGCGTTATGTGAACATAAATGGTGAAAAGGTTGCGTTGATTGGCGGTGACGGCCATAAGACCGGAGAAGGGAAAGATACCTTAGAGCATTATGAGGCGCTGAAAAGCTTTGGCGAGGAAGTTCTCGGGATAAAAGAAATCTTGTATCGTTGGTCGGCACAGGATCTTTATACACTAGACAAGGTTCCATACATCGGTCGGATAACGTCCGGTCATCCGAATATCCTGATTGCAACTGGCTTTCGGAAATGGGGCATGACCAACGGAACCGCAGCGGCACTCCTTCTGCAGGATCTGATTGTTGGCAGGAACAATAAATATAAAGACTTGTTCTCTCCATCCCGCTTTGTCGCTGATCCTAGTCTGAAAAAATTCATCAGCTCCAATATGAATGTGGCGGGTCACTTGATTGAAGGAAAGCTCGACCGGCCTTCCAAAAAGCCTGAAGACCTAGGACTAGACGAAGGTGGAGTGGTTAGCATCAATGGTCGCCGTGCTGGAGCTTATAAAGATGATAAGGGGGAAGTCTTCTGCGTCGATACAACCTGTACACATCTTGGCTGTGAAGTAGAATGGAATCACGGCGACAGAAGCTGGGACTGCCCTTGCCATGGATCACGCTTCTCCATTCACGGAGACGTACTAGAAGGACCAGCAGACAAACCTTTGGAAAAGCTTTAACATATCTAGTTTGCTTTGTTTAAGAGAGAAGGGATCCTCCCTTCTCTCTTAATCATTATCCAACCACTGAAGCTTCCCTCTCCCGCTCCTCCTGTCTGACAGGCGGAAAAGAAATCTTCACTTCCGTCCCCTTCCCCAGCTCACTCGAATACGCCACTTTCCCATTCATCGTATCAATGATTCGCATGGATACCGTGGTCCCAAGCCCAGTCCCCTTATCCTTTGTTGTATAGAACAATGTCCCGATTCGGGAAACCTGTTCCTTTGTCATCCCTTTTCCAGTATCCTTTATGACTATTTGGATACCTGACTCTTGGTTCGAAAGCAGTTTGATATACACCCTTCCGTCCTGAGGGGTCGCTTCAATCGCATTTTTTAAAATATTGACAAGTGCCTGCTTGAACTGATTTTTATCGGTTTCCATAAAGACATTTTTTTCGAGATAACTTTCCAGATGGATGCCATCTTTTATGGCAAGTGGATTCAGCAGCATCTTGACATCATGCAGCAATTCACCCAGGTCTACTTTTTCAATCTTCTTGAACTCCGGTTTAGCAAAGTTGAGGTAATCATTGATTATGGATTCCGCCCTGGCCAGCTCGCTTAGAATAAGTCCTGTGTACTGAAAGTTTTTTCCCTTATCGTCCCTGTGCATGAGCTGCAGGAACCCCTTCACAACCGTTAAAGGGTTTCGGACCTCATGAGCGATAGAAGCAGCAAGCTCCCCTAATGTATTCAGCTTTTCCGCTCTCCTTATCTCCTGTTTCATCAACTCGCGCTCCAACACCGCTTCATGCAGCATAGAAGCAAAGCCGACACCTACCACTTGAATGAGACCGAACAGGAGAATGTATAGGATAAGATTAGGCCCTTCACTCGCATTAGGCGGCTGCGTCAACAAATACGCAATCAGGATCGCTAACATGACAAAGTTAGGCCAGAGCCCCACCAATACGGCCAACCCTATTCTCTTTTTCTTGGTTTCTATTCGATTGAAACGTCTTAGCAACAAAAACGGAACAGAAGCGGCAACCAATCCGCTGATATATCCGAAAGTCAGCGCATCCCCGCCAAGGTATGTCCTCGTTCCAAGAATCGCCGCAAGCACAATAATCCCAGCTTTCGGCCCACCATAAAGAATCGCCAACACAAGCGGAATATAACGCAAATCCCAATAAAGACCATAATCATAAAAAGCAAACAATAAACAAAGGCTCGCGGAAAGTCCTTGAAGGATCCCAATAAAATAAGGGGATTGCCCAAATCTTCTATTTTCAGACACGACATAGTAGATTAGCACTGGTGCCAATATAATCAATACATGTAAAAGTAGCTTTTCCGCCAACATTTCAGCCCGCTCCCAACTTCTTCAATAAGTGTATGTATATTATTGTTTCGACAACTATAGAGAAAACCCTTGTACGTTCGACTGAAAAATGTATATATTTTACCACTTTTTCTCCATTCACACCTTTTTTTCAACATTTCATGAAAGATTTTCCCTAAAACGCAGAATCAGTAGTAAAATTATCCTATAAAACTCAATCTCTAAAAGGGGGCGGAAACATGTATTGCACAGATTGCGGGGTACCTGACATCATTGAACAGTCAGGCACACTACTAGTAAAAGATGGAGAGCAGCAAGTGGAACGTGCCTATCATTCCATAATAGAACTAGAACAGGAGATTCAAAGTCTTATACATAAAAAAGATTCTTCTGAGCTATTGGTAAGAACCTTGTCTATGCGAGGCTTTTATTCACCGCAACATTTTTTGAAACTAGTTCAGAATAATGAGCTACTGGAACTGATTGCAAAAAAATCCTTCACCACACACTTCCAGCCAATCATAGATTTGCAGAACAAAGATGAACTATTTGCCTACGAATGCCTACTGCGTCCCCAATGGCAAGGGAATTCCGTTCCACCATTTAAACTGTTCGAGTTTGCCCGTGAAACGAACCTTCATAACTACCTTGATCAAAAAGCCCGGGAGAGTTCCATCGTTTCCGCTAGTCAGCAACAATTTCCTGAAGATATAAAGCTGTTCATCAATTTTCTACCGTCTTCCATCTACAACCCGGAATTTTGCCTGCAGCATACCTTCAAGATTGTACGTAAAAATAGTATTGACCCTAGTCAGCTTGTCTTTGAAGTGGTCGAATCGGAAAAGATTCATGACATCGACCACCTCGAGTCTATCTTCAAAACCTACAAAAAATCGGGTATGCAGGTGGCACTTGATGACGTAGGGGCAGGCTACGCCACTTTGGAAGTACTGGAAAAACTTCAACCAGACTATGTAAAAATAGACCGAGAGTATGTATCACACTGTGATTCCACCCTTGAGAAGCAGCTTTTCCTGAAAAGCGTTGTGAATATCGCAACCAAGCTCCACATCAAAGTGTTGGCGGAAGGAATTGAAAGAACAGAAGAACTTGAATTCTGCCGCAAGATTGGCATCGACTATGGACAAGGGTATCTGATTGGAAAGCCCGGACCCGATATATTGACGCCAGCATTAGCCTTGTAGCTTGCAGGCACAAAGAAATCCCTCACCACCATTAGTGAGGGATTTCTTTTTCTTATTTTATGAAGCTCTGTCATCGTCCTTCTTGTATTCCTCCGTCCAGAACTCCGCGTTCTTGATTCCCAATTTTTCAGGATTGAACGTCGGATCCAGACCTTGCTTTCTTTGCTCGTCATAATCCTTCAATACTGCAAGCGCAGGTTTCGCCAACAAGAGGAGCGCGATAAGGTTGAGCCAAACCATGATTCCAAGTCCCACATCTCCAAGGTCCCAAGCAACTTGAGTCGTTCTTACCACTCCAAAGTAGGTGGCCATTAAAAGAACTACCTTCAAAATAAACATAGGAATCTTATTGCTTCGTCCACGCATCAAGTAGGCAACATTTGTTTCTGCAATGTAATAGTAGGCCATGATGGTTGTGAAGGCAAAGAATAATAAAGCGATACCGACAAATCCGGCACCGAAGCCTGGAATCACAGATTCAACGGCAGCCTGAGTATAGGCAGGTCCCGCCTCTACCGCATCCCCAAGGTTGTTACGTAGGAACTGTCCTTCGTTTTCAGGGTCGACAACATTGTATGACCCTGTGAAAAGAATCATGAATGCTGTTGCAGAACATACTAAAATCGTATCGATATAAACGGAGAACGCCTGAACCAAGCCTTGCTTGGCAGGATGGGATACCTCGGCTGCAGCTGCAGCATGCGGTCCTGTTCCTTGCCCTGCTTCATTTGAAAAGATTCCGCGTTTAACTCCCCATGCAATGGCTGCCCCGACAATTCCTCCAAATGCAGAATCAACTGCAAAGGCACTGCGGAAAATCAAACCGAATACAGCAGGCAGTTCCGTAATATTCAAAATGATGATAAATAATGAAACCAAGATATATGCCACTGCCATGAATGGTACGACAAACTGGGCAACAGAAGCGATACGCTTCACTCCGCCAAAAATGATCAGCCCGATGACGATAACCAGCGTGACAGCGATAATTTGCTTATTAATTCCGAATGCATTGTTCAAACCGGATCCAATTGCATTTGCCTGTAGACCTGGCATCAAAAGACTCATTGCTAAAAGGGCTGCGAAAGCGAAGATGATTCCATACCATTTCCAGCCAATACCTTTTTCAATATAATAAGCTGGCCCCCCGCGGTATTCACCTTCTTGTTTCGTTTTATAGACTTGAGCGAGTGTAGATTCAATAAACGCACTTGCCGATCCGATGAATGCAATCATCCACATCCAGAAAACCGCACCAGGACCTCCCATCGCGATTGCTGTAGCTGTACCAGCAATGTTACCTGTTCCTACACGTCCGGATAAGGAAATAGATAATGCCTGAAACGAAGAAACCCCTGCGCTGGACGCTTTTCCGGAGAACAATTGTTTAATCATGTCTCCAAACAGTCTTACTTGTACAAATTTTGTCAAAATGGTAAATAACAATCCGACCCCCAGACAGAAAACTATCATAGGTGTACTCCACAGAAGATTTACTATCTCGCCAATCGGATTTTGTAAAAATGCCTCCAAATTGTAATCCCCCTTTAACTTATTTGTAATATTTAGAATTTTCATTCTGTATTGCATTATAAATCATAATCTAAAATTAGACAACTCATGTCTCATCATCATATGCGCTTTTATGACAAGAACCTTTATATGTCGACGAATTTCCCGGGAAAAACCCGCACGTTTTTTGTTATTAAATACATGAAAGCATTTAATACCGTTGATTTCCGTTTCAGGCGCTTCGCTTGCCTGCGGGCGGTCCGTGAGCCTCCTCCCTCCGGTGCGGGGTCTCACCTGTCCCTTCCTCCCGCGGGCGTCTGCGCCCCTTCCACTACAATCAACAAGGGAATACCATTCACCGAAAGAATTACTAAAAACTATCTAAACGAGGTGACTGGTTTCTAGCTGTGGATTGGAGCAAAAGGCGTAGACTCCAGCGGGGGAGTAGCGACAATCTTGAGACCCCGCAGTGAAACGAGGAGGCTCAAGGTCGCCCCGCGGAAAGCGAAGCCTATTGCGGAAATCAGCAGCGGCGTTTAACAAGAGCCTGTTTTTAAAAAGTGTGAAGCAACACAAAAACCCAGCACATTCGCAACAATTATGATTGTCACGAAGGCACCGGGCGTAAATTGAGATACTGCAGTCATCCAACTTCCTTTTTCAACTGACTCGTAAACAACTCATAATAGAATCCTTGCTCCTCCAACAATTCATCATGCGAGCCTTTTTCAATGATTTCGCCTTCCTTTAGCACAAGAATCTGGTCGGCGCTCTGTATAGTATTGAGACGATGAGCGATGACAAAGCTTGTTCTTCCTTCCATCAATCGCTGAAGCGCCTCCTGTATTTTCATCTCTGTAATCGTATCAATGCTGCTTGTCGCTTCATCCAGTACCAAGATCGTTGGGTTTGCCAAAACGGCACGTGCAATGGACAGGAGCTGCTTTTGTCCTTGACTGATCCCGCTACCATCCTGTTTCAACTGAAAGTCATAGCCGCCAGGCAACTTCCTGATAAATGAATGGGCATTGGCCATTTTTGCCGCTTCTTCCACTTCCTCATCCGACGCATCCAATCGGCCATACCGGATGTTTTCGCGGACCGTCCCTTCAAATAGGAAGGAATCCTGCAAAACGAACGCCATATGCTTGCGCAAATTTGAACGTTTTATTTTGTTAATAGGGTGGCCATCCAAGAGAATACTACCGCTGTCCAAATCATAGAAACGGGAAATCAGGTTGATGACCGTTGTCTTCCCTGCACCGGTAGGCCCGACAAATGCGACTGTCTCTCCAGCTTCCACGTGAAAGCTGATATTACGGATCGTTGTGTCATCGTCTTCATAAGAGAAAGTCGCATCACGGAATTCCACTTCCCCTTTAACAGAATCCAACTCCATCGCTTCTGTTTCGTCGCTTTCTTCCTCTTCTTCATCCAACACATCGAAAACACGCTCCGCACCTGCTACCGCGGAAAGTAATGTGTTGAACTGGTTGGCAAGATCGTTGAGAGGGCGGGTGAACTGCCTGGAATACTCCGCAAAAATGACGATGACCCCAATAGTGATCCCTGACTGCGTGTTCAGTGCCAGGATCCCGCCGACACCAGCGATGATGGCGAAACTCAAATTGTTCAGCATGTTCATCAGTTTGGGAATGAACCCTGAATAAGTCTGTGCCCAGTAGGCCGATTTTCTCAACTTCAGGCTTTTTTCTGTAAACTCCTCCATCACCTTGTCTTCCTGCGAAAACGTTTTGACGATTCGCTGACCGGAGATGGTTTCTTCAATATATCCATTCAGTTCCCCTAGGTTCTTTTGGGTCTGTTTGAATAGCGGACCTGTCCGGTTCGTGATCCACTTCAGTCCGAGAAACATGACCGGTACGATAATCAAGGTGATCCCAGTCAACAGTGGACTCAGATAAAGCATGACAGACACCGTTCCGACGAGTGTCAGGATACTCGAAAAAATCTGAATCACGGAGCTGTTAAGCGTGGAGCTGACATTCTCCATATCATTCGTCACCCGGCTCATCAGTTCCCCGTGCTGTCTTTTATCAAAATAAGGGATTGGCAACTTGTGTAGATGCTCAAAAAGCTGCGTCCGCATCTTCAATACGGTATTTTGTGCGATGCCAACCATCCAGTAGTTTTGCAGCCACATGGACAGGGAGTAAAAAATGTAGATGAACACGAGACCAATCAATACATTCAGAAGACCGTCCGTTGTTCGTTCCACTACATAGTTATCAATGGCCATCCCCACAATAAACGGTCCTAATAATCCAAGTGCCGAACTCACCAATACCATCAGGAGAACCAGCATCAGCAAGCCTTTATTCTCTCCCAGGTATCGCCATACTCGTTTAATTGTCCCTTTCCAATCCTTTGCTTTCGGCTTCGGATTGGCTTTACTCGCAACGGCGGCGCTACTACTTATACGCTTCGACATGTTCTGCCACCTCCGTTCCAAACTGTGACTGATAGATCTTCTGATATAGCTCCGAGGTTGCCAGCAGGTTCTCGTGGCTTCCCTCTTCCAGCAGTCTACCGTCCTCAATAAGCAATATCTTATCGGCTTCCATTGCCGTACTTACTTTTTGCGTAACAATGAACATCGTGCAGTGGTATTTTTTAATGGCTGCAAGCAGCTTGGCTTCGGTTTTCAGATCAAGCGCACTTGTACTGTCATCGAGCATAAGAATTTTTGGTTTTCTTACAAGGGCACGGGCGATAGAAAGTCTCTGCTTCTGCCCACCAGATAGGTTGACCCCTTTTTGTCCGAGAACTGTCTCATATTTTTTCGGAAGGCGGTCAATGGTATCGTGAATCTGTGCATCCTTTGCCACCTGAATGATTTCCTCTAATGTCGCATCTTCTTTTCCCCAGGCGATATTGTCTTTTACGGAACCGGAGAAAAGGAGGGCTTCCTGTGGAACATAGCCGATTTGTTTACGGAGTTTCTTTAAGGACAGATCGGTCAAATCCTTCCCATCCACCCGAATTATCCCTTTGTCGACATCATAAAGCCTTGGAATGAGCTGGAATAAGGAGGACTTCCCTGCACCTGTAGCTCCCATGATTGCTACTGTGGTACCTGCTTCTGCATGGAAGGAGATCTCCTCGAGCACCGGAATTTCGGTGTTTGGATAGCGAAAAGAAACATTGTCAAACTCGATTTCCCCGTTTAAGAAAGTTGCTTCCATATCCACATTTACTTTATCCACAAGGTCTATCTCTTCATCCAAAACATCTGTTATACGGTGAGCAGACGCTTTCGCACGGGCAAATGCCATGATGATAAAAGAAAAGATGGAAAGTGCACCGGTGATTCTGGTTGCATAGTTGACGATGGCCACAACCTCCCCGACCTGAGCGCCGCCATTTGAGACGCCGATGCTGCCAAACCAAAGAACAGCAAGAATACTTCCGTTCATGATAAGTAAAAGAATAGGCATCGTGACTTCCATAAGGCGAAGAGCCGATACTGTCTGATCCTTCAGTTCCTCACTTGCATTGCCGAAACGGTTTATTTCATGTTTTTTACGGAGAAATGCTTTAATCAGTCTAATTCCGCCAAGGTTTTCCCGCATGACATTGTTCACACCGTCCAGCTTCTCCTGAACAGATTTGAAGAGTACTCCCCCCTTCTTCATCACCCATACAAGGAAAATGAAAAGTACCGGTACACCGATGACAAGGAACAACGCCAGCTGCCAGTTGACAATCAGCGCCATCACAACACCACCTACGACAAGAAGTGGTGCGCGCAGCATGATCCTTAAGCTCATAAATACCGTATTCTGAATTTGCGTCACATCATTGGTCATTCTTGTTATAAGCGAGGATGTTGGAAAGAGACTGAAGTTTGCAAACGAAAAGGATTGTATTTTCCCGAAAAGTCCCCGTCTGATATCAAACCCAAAGCTCTGACTGACATGTGCGGCAAAAAAGGAGTTGATGACCCCTGCCGCAAACGCGATAAAGGAGAACAGCACCATGATGCCTCCCCACTTCATAACAGCATCCAGGTCTCCAGTCAGTATCCCTTCGTCAATGATTTTTGCCATCAGCAATGGATGCATCAGCTCCACAACCAATTCCGTCAGCATTAGGAACAATGCGATTGCCACTGCCAGCTTATACGGTTTTAGATATGAAAATATTTTCCCCATAATACTTCTTCCTCCAAATCTTTCACTCTGTTTAGTCTACGTTGAAACGATAAAATCTATTTTAAACGCGTTTGATCTTTCGTTTAGCGAAACGAATATCTTGAAATTTATATATTATCTTATCATCATACCTTTATTGCTATGTTTTTTAAATAGTTTGAATTATTATTATTGGTAGGAAGTTGAAAAAAGTTGGATTCCTTTTTACCTCCCTGTAGATTTCCGTTCCAGGTGTTCGCTTTCCGCGGGGCGGTGCTTGAGCCTCCTTACTTCGTTGCGGGGTCTCAAGTCTACCGCTACCTCCCGCCGGAGTCTCACACCTTGCACTCCAATCTACTGGGTAAACTGGATTCACTGTACTTTTCTAGCCCAGAAAACTTATATCCAAATTATAAAGGAGGTTATTCTAATGAACCACCCGAAACTCTCTGGGCTTGTGGATGAATGGTTGCCGAATGCGACTATTGAGGAACTACAGGCCGCCATGGAATCTGGCGATATAACTGCGAAAGAGCTAGTTCTTATGTATCTTCACCGCATCAGCCAGTATAACAAAAAGGGACCAGGTTTGAATGCGGTGCTAGAAATCAACCCTGATGCCGTGTTTATTGCGGAAGCGCTCGATTTGGAAAGAGAAAGGTCTGGCTCACGAGGTCCCCTTCATGGAATTCCTATACTGTTGAAGGACAATATCGACACCGGTGACAACATGCACACGAGCGCCGGTTCCTTGGCTCTCGAACATCATGTGGCAGCAGAAGATTCCGCGGTTGCAAGCCAGTTGCGGGCAGCGGGTGCTGTCATCCTTGGGAAAACGAATATGACGGAATGGGCCAATTTCATGACGGAAAAGATGCCGAATGGATATAGCTCCAGAGGTGGACAGGTATTGAATCCATACGGTCCTGGTCAGTTTGATGTTGGTGGTTCCAGCAGCGGTTCTGGTTCTGCGGTAGCGGCCGGTTTTGCGGTTGCTGCAATCGGGACGGAGACTTCCGGATCCATCTTGAGTCCCGCAAGTTCGAACTCGGTTGTTGGAATTAAGCCTACCGTCGGACTAATTAGCCGCCGCGGCATCATCCCGATTTTTTTTAGCCAGGATACAGCAGGCCCTATGACCAGAACCGTCACAGACGCCGCCATCGTGTTGAGTGCCCTGACAGAAACGGATGAGAGGGATTCGGCAACCTTGACGAACCCGAACCCCGGGATTTCCTATACCTCCTTCCTATTAAAAGAAGGACTGAATGGAATGCGGATCGGAGTTGCTCGCGACCCGTATTTCACCTATTTTTCAGATGAAGAAGTGCTCATCATGGAAGAAGCCATCGCTAGCCTCCGAGAAAACGGTGCGGAAGTGCTCGGTTCGGTCGACATTCCTTTTGCAAAAGAAACATGGGATTACCATACACTCTTTTATGAATTCAAACCGAGCCTGAACGCGTACTTACGTGGAACAAGTTCTTCTGTGCCAATCAAGAGCTTAAAGGATTTGATCGCCTTTAATGAAAAGGATTCCTCCAAGATGCTGAAACATAGGCAGACCGTCCTTGAAGAAAGCGAAAAACATAGCGGTACGTTGACGGAAGAAGAATACATTTTAAGTCGAGAAAGAGATCTATACCGTTCAAGAGTCGCGGGGCTGGATGCGGTCATGAAAGAACACCAGCTTGATGCAATCTTGACACCGAACAACTTTGGTGCAGGCATTCCCGCCAAGGCTGGCTACCCGTCCATCACCGTTCCGGGTGGCTACACAAAGGAAGGAAAGCCGGTTGGTGTGACTTTTACAGCCAGAGCCTTTGAAGAGAGCACCCTCATCCAGATCGCCTACGGATATGAACAGGCGACGAAGCATCGCAGGGCACCTATTTTACAAAAGAAAGAGGTAAAATCATGACAACAGCAACCATCACCTCCTATTTGTCGGAATATAGAGAAAAGCATTTGGAAGAATTGATAGATCTGCTTTCCATCCCGAGCGTCAGCGCGCTTCCTGCGCATCATGCGGACACATTGCGTGCAGCAGAATGGATGGCAAATTCCTTAAGAAAAATTGGCATGGATAATGTGGCGTTGCATCCTACAAAAGGCCACCCGATCGTGTATGGAGAATGGCTGAAAGCGGATGATAAACCGACTGTCCTGATCTACGGGCACTATGATGTGCAACCTGTTGATCCTCTACACTTATGGGATACCCCGCCTTTTGAGCCAGCAATCCGGGACGAGCGTATTTATGCACGCGGTGCCAGTGATGACAAAGGGCAGACCTTCATGCACCTGAAAGCGTTGGAGGCTGTCCTTGCAACAACGGGAACGTTGCCGTTCAATTTCAAATTTTGCATAGAAGGCGAAGAGGAAGTGGGAAGCCCGAACCTTCCTGCTTTTATCGAGGAAAATAAAGAGATGCTTGCTGCCGATGTCGTGGTAGTATCGGACACTTCGATGATTGAAGAGGACAAGCCGACCATCTGCTATGGCCTGCGTGGGATGTGCGGATTCCAGCTCGATGTCAAAGGACCGAAGCGCGACCTGCACTCCGGGCTATACGGTGGTGCCGTGGCAAATCCAATCCATGCAGTGGTGGAATTGCTCCATTCGTTCCATGACGGCAATGGAGTGGTAACGGTCGATGGCTTCTATGACAAAGTGGTGCCTTTGACAGCGGAAGAGAAATCAGCATTTGAGGCAATCGGGTTTGATGAGGCCGCAGTAAAAGAAGAAGTTGGCGTTCAGGAGTTTTATGGCGAAAAGGGCTACAGCTTTTATGAACGCACTTGGGTCCGCCCGACGCTTGAAGTGAATGGGGTGTACGGCGGCTTTCAAGGGGAAGGCATCAAAACGGTCCTCCCTTCAGAAGCACATGCGAAAATCACATGCCGACTTGTCCCTGACCAGGATCCGGATGAAATTCTTGCTCTGTTGCAGGAGCATGTTACGATGCATAAACCAGCAGGCGTGGAAGTTTCCGTTTCCCTTTTTGACAAAGGAGCGCCGTTTGTCACACCTTTCAACCACCCTGCCATCCAGGCCGCAAGCCGCGCCTTTGAAAAGGTGTGGGAGGTACCGACCAGTTTCACACGTGGCGGCGGCTCTTTGCCGATCGTTTCGACGCTCGACGAAGTGCTGCAGGCGCCGATTGTGCTGATGGGCTTTGGCTTGCCATCGGACAATGTACATGCACCGAATGAAAATTTCAAGCTGAAAAATTTTGATAAAGGGCTGCTGACGCTTTGTGCGTATTGGGAGGAGTTGGCGGCGGTGTTGGATGTGGATTGAGTCACCTTACAAGATTATGAGGACCTCTCTAAGTGAAAATTGAGTTCAAGGAGGTCTGCATCTACCTTATGAAGACCTCTCCGGGTGAAAATTGTGCTCGCGGAGGTCTTCATCTACTTTAGTTACTATCTATAAAAAAGTCCATCCCAAACCTACTTCCTCTTCCCCCTCGCATCCACCTTCCACCTGTCCACAACAAACGCCCCTTCGACCAACGTATACTCCTCGAACATATTTGCAACCGTACAGGCATGATTGGGAATGATGCGCACTTTATCATTTAAGCGAAGGTCACATCGACTATCAAACACAGCTACCCCATGCTCTTCTGAAAGCCTTTCTATCGTCAATTCGGGGTGGCCCAACACATATCCGAACCCCTTCACAGAATCCAGGCCATGCGCTCCTTTATCCAGGCACAAAGTTTTGCTGCCGGCATCAAGAACAATCCTGTCCGGATACACGCCAACGACCGATGCGAGTACCGACAAAGCGCAGTCTTCTCTATCTGCCACACCAAGACCCACTTGAATGCTATCAAAAAATACGGCATTACCTGGGCGGACTTCCGTAACGCCCTCTACCTTACCGGATATTCGATAGGTTGGAGTGGACCCAACACTTCTGACCGGTATTGGGATTCCTGCTTTTTCACATGCCTCTGCGCTGCTGACCACAGCCTCCGCTTCTGCAGCCGCGATGCGCTCCAACTCCTCTTGTCCTCTCGCACCATAGGAATGGCCGGCATGCGTAAATATTCCACCGACACGTAGCTGGGATAAAAACAGCACCGCTTTTGCTAGTTCGACAGCACTTTCCCCAGGCTCCACCCCGCAGCGATTCAACCCGGAATTCACTTTGATCCAGACCTCCAGCGTGTGTCCCGATTTCTCCAAGGCTTTTTGTAGAAGTTTGATCTGCTCCAAGTTATCCACAGAAACTTTTAGATCCACGCCTTTACTCAGCAAAGAGATGATCCGCTCTATTTTTGCAGGGCTTGAAACGGGATAGGCAACAAGAATATCCATCATGCCTGCAGATGCCATCACTTCTGCTTCCTCCAGCTTTGCGGTTGTGATACCTATTGCGCCATGTTCCAGTTCAAGCCTCGCAATCTCCACAGATTTATGGGTTTTAATATGAGGTCGCAAGTTCACTTTGTTTTCTTTTGCAAAATCACTCATCTTCCGGATATTTGCCAGCAACGTTGGCTTATCCAATAGAAGTGTTGGTGTATCGAGATCCATCCATTCCTGATTCATTTTTTCTCCCTCCAGATCGCCTTTTCCACACTATACCACGCAGGCAAAGCCATTCACAATTAGCAGAAGCAGGTTTGGAAATCAGACAATCCCTGTTGCATACATTGAAAGAAGTAATCTGGGCAAAGGGTGAGAGCATGGGAATCACAAACGGTAAACAATATCTAGACCGAATCAATTCGCTTCATGCAAATGTTTGGTATAACGGACAGCAGGTGAAAGGCAATATCTCGGAGCACCCCGCATTTGCCGGCGTAATGAAAAGTCAGGCAGCATTATATGATTTGCAACATGAAGAAAAAAACAAGGAAATCATGACATTCACGTCGGATACGACAGGAAATCTAATAGGAACCTCCTTTTTGCGGCCAACAACCCAGGAGGACCTGGAGAAAAGAAGAAAGATGGTACAGATCTGGGCAAAGTCGACGTTCGGCATGATGGGGCGCTCCCCTGATTATAAAAATTCCACTTTGATGGCACTCGCTTCTTCGGCTGACCTTTTAGAGGAACAAGGGCCTCAATTCCCTAAGAATCTTAGAAACTTTTATGAATACGCCAGGGAAAACGACCTGTCATTCACACATACCTTCATCTCCCCGCAGGTGAATCGCTCCTCGTTTCATTACGAGGACGATGACAATATCGTGGCAGCTCGGATCGTGGATAAGACGTCAGAAGGGCTTGTCATTAAAGGGGCGCGGCTCTTGGCAACACAAGGGGGGATTACCGATGAAATTATTATCTCCTCTTCCGGTTTGAAGATGTTCGAGGAGCCTTTCGCATATGCCTTCAGCATTCCAAGCAACACAGAAGGACTAAAATTCATCTGCCGGGAATCCTTTTCCTACGATTCCTCCCAATTCAATCATCCGCTTGGATCGCGGTTTGAAGAAATGGATGCCATTATCGTACTCGATAATGTAGTGGTTCCGTGGGACCGCGTTTTTGTTTCAGAGAATATTGACGTAGCCAATAAGCTGTATTCCATCAGTAATTTCAAACCGCTTGTCACCCATCAGGTGGTATCCAGACAGGTGATGAAAGCGGAATTCATCTTAGGCGTTGCACAACTATTGGTCAACACCATCGCTATTGGGGAATATGGGCATGTAAAAGAAAAAATCAGCGAAATCATCATCGCTGTGGAAAACCACAAGGCCTTGCTTCTTGCATCGGAAATAAATGCTAAACCGGATAAACACGGGACAATGGTTCCAGATGTGACACCTCTTTCTGTAGCAATCGCCCAGTTTCCGAAAGTGTATCCAAGATTCATCGAGATCCTCCAGCTCCTTGGAGCAAGCGGGTTGGTGTCCATTCCTACAGAGGCCGATTTGGAGTCGCCGATACGAGCTGACATCGACCAATATTTGCAATCAGCCACAACAGACGCACAGACCCGCATCAAGCTGTTCCGTCTCGCATGGGATGTCAGCATGAGTGCATTCGGCTCACGTCAAACCTTATACGAACGCTTCTTCTTCGGCTGCCCGACTCGCCTTGCGATGGGACTCTACCACGAATACGATCGTAAACAGTTAGTAGATGAAGTGGCGAAGGACCTAGGGCTAGGCAATTAATTTATTAAAATAACATTACGCCAGAGAGTGATTGGCTACGATACAAAGTTTAGAAAAAGGGGTCTGACCCCTTTTATTATTTTCCAATTATTCTATAATTTAAGTATTGGTAGATTACGAGAGAGCGAGGTTGGATTACGGATGGCGGAAATTACAATTCCTTCACGGGAAAAATTAAAACAGAAAAGGAAGGGATGGGTTGTGTTCGGTGCAATTGCAGGGGCTGTTGGCACCCTTGGGCTAGCCTTCACCCTGTTACCGATAAACAAACAGACAACCAAGCCCTTTTTTGAAAATGGTGGCAAGCCTCTGATCATCGCCCATCAAGGCGGGGAACATCTTGCCCCTTCGAACACACTCGTCGCATTTGAACAGGCAGTGGAAATGGGGGTTGATGTGCTAGAAACCGATATACATATTACAAAGGACGGCCATCTCGTTGCTATCCATGACCCTACTGTGGACAGGACCACAAATGGTCAGGGTGCCGTAGCAGACCTTACCTTAGAGGAGATTCAACAACTTGATGCAGGCTATCATTTTGTAGATTTGGAAGGGAATAAGAGTTTTCGAGGAAAAGGTATCACCATCCCGACCGTGGAGGAAATGTTCAAAGCTTTCCCTGACACCCGCATCGAAATAGAGATCAAAGATACCAATCCATCTGAAAAGTACGAAGAAATCGCAAGAAAGCTTTGGGAGTTGACTGTTCAGTATAAAAGGGAGGATACCTTGCTTGTCGCCTCTTTCGATCAAGAGATTCTTGAAACATTTAATAGTTTCACAGAAGGAAGGGTTGCTCTTGTCGGCGGCAGACAGGAAATCACCAGGTTCGTCCTTTTTCATAAACTGTTTGTCCGTAACCTCTATAAACCGGAAGTGGACGCCTTTCAAGTTCCGCTTCAAGAGAGCATTTTTGATTTAACCAATCAGCGTCTGATACGAGATGCACAGCGAAGTGGCGTGCAAATGCACTACTGGACCATTGATGACAAAGAGACGATGCGCTATCTTCTTGAAAGGGGAGCAGATGGGATTTTGACAAACCGCCCGGACTTGTTGCTTGAAGTGATCGAAGAGGTGGAATTTTAAATAATTTTTGTAATACTTAAAACGAAAAGCCCCCATTATTTTATATGTTAAGGTGGGGGCTGCAGACAGCGGGGAGAACTCCGCACTCCGATAGACAGATATAAACTTCTGTTCCTTCTCCAAGCTCGCTTTCAAAACGGATTTGTCCCTTATGATTTTCTATTATTTTAAAACTTGTCATGAGACCTAGGCCGATCCCTTTCTCTTTCGTAGAGTAGAATGGCTCCCCCAAAATGGCAAGTCTATCTTTTTCAATCCCTGGCCCATTATCCTTCACCTTGATGCACACCTGACCAGGTTCCACCTTCTCTATGGAAATGGCAACCTCCCCTGTATGCTTTTCAATCGCATCCAATGCGTTTTGTACAACATTAATGAAGACCTGCTTTAACGAAGCAACATCACCATTTACCTCATAATTCTCTTTCGCGTCATGGTCAAAACGGATACTTTTGTTTTCTAATAAAGCTTGTGTCTCCATCAGTTGGATAACATTTTCCAGTGTTTTAAGAAGGTCTATTTTGCTTATCTTTTCATGGTGGGGCTTTGCCATAGTCAAGAACTCCGAAATGATGTTTTCCACACGCTCCAACTCTAATAAAATCACTTCACCATATTTTTCGTTATATTCTTTAGTGGCTTGGAAAATTTGAATGAAGCCTTTGATGGGGGTTAAAGGGTTTCGGATTTCATGGGCAACAGCCGCCGACATCCTCCCGATGACCGCAAGCTTCTCTGACTTTTCCATGAGTTCATTGGTTGTGATCCTTGTTTCAATATTCCTAGATATGGATATGATCTCCTGAATTTCCCCGGTTTCTGAATCCAAAATCGGTTTCACAGCGGTTTCCATCCAAAAATAACTTCCATCCTTCTTCTTCGTCCGATATGTCATCAGTACCGGTTTCTTATGTTCCATAAGTTCCATATGCTTTTCATTACAGTGGGAAAAGTCCTCTTCATGGATAAATTCATAAGGGGATTTACCGAGCATATCCCGTGGGTCAAAGCCTGTCGCCTCCATGACCGACGGAGAAACGTAAAGGTATGAGCCGTCAAGACGATGAATATTAATAACATCCAAAGAGTTCTCCGCAATCAGGCGGTACATCCGTTCATTCTTTGTACTTCCAGTGATATCTATCATCTGTATATGATGCAAAGGGGATTCTATCGCGGTTTGCATGACACTCTTTGTAATTTTCGCAACCTTTTCGGTTCCCATGTTTGTATAGAACTTTCGTTTTGTTTCTGCCTCATTTTCTGGCATTAATTTAATAAACTCTTCTATGATCTCCATAGGACATTCATTCTTGGGAAATCCAATAAAATCATAGAACGCTTCATTGCCTTCCAGCACTTTATTGTCTTCTGAGTATATTAGTTGCGCAATGTTGCTTTGGTAGAAAATCTGCTTGAAAATGTCTGTGTGCAAACTAGTTCCTCCTGCCCGTAGCAGCCAATACGTCCTCTGCTTTGATAAAATCGTTCTACTCTAAAAATAGCGGAAATACTCTATCAATTCAATAATATTCTAATAAAACATTCCATTCGGACTTAATTACGAATACTATTACAAAGCCACTTGAAAGCAACGTAACGTGTTAGTACTCACTATGTGTTATAATAATCGTATAGTAAATACAGAATTTGGAGGATCCCAAAATGAATGGACAAAAGCGGTCGGATATTACTATTGGCCTACCAGTAAAAATTGTACTCAAACAAGATCAACGCACGGGAAAACTGACAAGCGGCATCGTCAAAGACATCCTGACCAAATCACCAAACCACCCCCACGGCATCAAAGTCCGCCTCCAAGACGGACAAGTCGGAAGGGTCAAAGAAATAGAAAAAGCGTAACCCACAACAACGTTGATGGTTACGCTTTTTTTAAAAGGGGTCAGACCCCTCTTTAGTTCTCTACCACTTTAACGATGTGAGGGTCAGACCCCTCTTCACCTCTTTACCACTTTAAAGTCGTGAGGGTCAGACCCCTCTTCACCTCTTTACCACTTTAACGTCGTGAGGGTCAGACCCCTTAAAGAAGCCCCCTTAAAGAGACCCCTTTAAGCCCCTTCTCTCATCTCTTCTAGCACTTCTCGTTTTCTTCGTCTTCCTTCGATCCAGGCGAAGAGCATGGCGAGGAGCATGAAGGTGCTCGAGATTTGGAAGAGGACGGCGGTTTGGACAAATTGGGCGAGGATGCCGAAGATGATGCCGCTCAGTCCGATTCCAAGATCAATGGAGGAGAAGAACATGCCGTTCGCCACTCCTCGTCGGTTTTCCGGTGTCGTGGATAACGTCCATGACTGCAAAGTCGGGATCAAGGAACCGAAGCCTACCCCAAACAAAGCACCTGCCACGATAATAAACAGATTGGAATGCGCAAAGGACAGCACCCACATTCCTACAAATGAGAGGAACATGCACATAAGCACCAATCCCCGCGGCCCATGATTATCAAACCATTTTCCAGCTACAGGGCGTGACAACGACGCCATAATGGCATTCACAAGATAGAAAAGGAAAATCTGGTCAATCCCACGCTCTTCCCCGAATATCACGATAAACGTAACAATCGAGCCATAGCCGAACGTGGCAATCAATGTGATGAACGCGGGATACCAGCTGCTTTTTTCCACAAGTGAACCGAAGTAGGAAAACTTGAGGTCCTCCCTTTTCGTTTTCTCCACTAAAGCAGGTGTTTGATAGTGGACAATTCCTAGTAAGACAAGCGCAATGACACCAAGAATGGCAGATACGATAATCAGATTAGAAAACTCCGTCACCTGATAAAGATAAATCCCCAAGCTCGGTGCGATAATCATTCCGATTGTAATGGACAAACCGTAGTATCCCATCCCTTCCCCTAAACGGGAACGAGGAATAACATCTACCGCTGCGGTTCCATTGACCGTTGTCGACCAGCCCCATGCCAATCCATGAATAAAACGGAACAAAAGGAATATCACCACAATCTGGGACAATGGATAAATCACCGTCACCGCAAGCAACGCCACCGCACCAATCAATACAAGTGGCTTACGCGCCCGGTACTCAAGCATGTGTCCGATAAACGGCCTGCTCAGCACAGCACCAATCGAAAACAAGGCCGTTACCAATCCGATTTCAAGACCTGAAGCTCCAAGTGATTTTATATATGGAGGAAGGGTAGGAATCAACATCTGAAAAGACATGAATACAAACAGATTCCCAACCATTAACATAATGAACGATTTTGACCATAGCACTTCTTTTTTATGTATTGGTACCATTCTTACACTCTCCTAATATAACTAGACCAGCCTCCTTGTAAAAAAAGAAATAGAATCTCCACAAACGAAGATCCCATTTCCTTATATGCATATCGGCTAGGCTGCGTCCAACTATATATTTCGTCTGTCTAAATATTAACACAGAAGACGATGAAAAGAAATGTTAAGAACTTCCTAAAACTTTTTTCCGGCATGCCCCAAAATTGCTTATTTCATAAACTTTTTCAACATACTGATACTCTTATCCGAATATGGCGGGTACAGAAAACTTAAATTGAATTTCGTGCTTTTCTTCATCACACTTTTTTTGTGGGAGAAAGTGTCAAAGCTATCTTTTCCATGGTAGGATCCTATTCCCGAAGACCCTACCCCACCAAACGGCAAATACGGGTTGGTCAGATGAGTAACGGTATCGTTCACACACCCTCCACCAAAGGATGTGCCAGCAATCACGCGCTCTTCTACCTCTTTATCTTCGGTGAACACATACAACGCCAACGGTTTCGGCTGGTCATTAATCTGTCTCATGGCTTCGTTCAAGTCACTGTATTCCAATACCGGAAGAATAGGACCGAAGATCTCCTCCTGCATGACCTTGTCCGTCCAAGTAACACCATCCATTACTGTCGGTTCCATATAAAGCGCTTCCCGGTTTACACCGCCTCCAGTTATCACTTTTTCCTGGTCAATCAACGAAACAAGCCGATCAAATTGGCGCACATTTACCACTCGTCCATAGTCCTTGCTCTGCTCAGGGTCATCCCCATAGAAATCTTCGATGGTCTTCTTCAGGGCTTTCACCAGCTTTTCTCTGACATCTGCATGCACCAGTATATAATCTGGTGCCACACAAGTCTGCCCAGCATTCATGAATTTCCCCCACGCAATCCGCTGTGCTGCCACCTCTATATTGGCATCATGATGGACGATACAAGGACTCTTCCCCCCAAGCTCGAGCGTCACCGGAACAAGTCGCTTGGCAGCAGCTTGCATAACAATTTTTCCAACCTCCACACTTCCAGTAAAAAAGATATAATCAAACGGCGCGTGAATCAACGCAGAAGTCTCTTCCTTTGCCCCCTCGACCACACTGATGTACTCCTCATCAAAAAATTCACGGATCATTTTCGAAACCACTCTAGAAACATTAGGGGTAAATTCAGATGGTTTGATGACAGCGCAGTTCCCTGCAGAGATTGCCCCAACTAGTGGCTCCAGGACTAGCTGTGCCGGATAGTTGAAAGGACCGACAATCAGCACCGTCCCATACGGCTCCGAATAGATCAGACTTTTCGATCCGGTATGGACGAGTGGTGTTTTCACCTTCTTCACCTTTGCCCAACTTTTCAGGTTCTTCATGAAAAAGCCGATGCTGTCGTAAACGTATCCCACTTCCGACCCATACGCTTCAAAAATCGATTTTCCAAGGTCCTTATTTAAAGCCTCCATTAATTCTGTCTCATAATGCTTGACCGCTTTTTTCAATGTAGCCAACTGCTTTAAACGGAAATCGATATCCTTCGTTTCCCCTTTGGCAAAATAGCTCCGGTGGTTTGCCAGCAACTTTTCGACCGTCTCATTTATATTGGTAGTTGATGTCGTCATACAAAATTCCTCCTGTTTCCCATGGATTCAGATTATGTTATTTCTATTGTCTTACAAATAGGCTCTTTTCTCAAAGATTGTTGCTATTTTCTTGTAAAAAGTCGGCAATTGGACTTTTTACTGATTACGTACTCTAAAAAGTGCAAACTTTTTCTTAAGCACAACAGGGAAAAGAGCACGACAGTAAGGAAAATAATGGTTGATGTATGCATACGAAAAAGCAACAAAGTTTACGAAAAGAGCCTACAAATAGAATGAAATAGACAAGTTTTTACTTGTTTTTATGTTTAAAAGTTTAAACATTTAATCACTAAAGGTCAAGCGATAGGCTGATACACTCTAGAAAAAAAGCACCCGACATTGGGTGCAATCCGTTCTCTATTCTCTCTTAATCCTCGTCTTTAATATCAATATCATCTGGGATCGGTTCGTTCCTTACTTCCTCAACCAGCTCTTTGTATTTCTCCATCTGTTTCATGTGGGTGGTGAATTGATCCTTATTAATCAGGTAATCCTGTCCGTCAAACAAGGCGCGGATCTTCTTCTGCTGTATCATCGTTTTGACGTATGTTTCCGAGCAGGATAGATATTCTGCCGTCTCTTTTATAGATAGGTACATCGTGTTATTCCTCCTTATGGGCTAATGGCAATGTTAATAAAAAGGTGGTCCCTTCCTGCGATGTTTCATGCACTTCAATCTTTCCCCTGTGGTTTTGAACAATCCTCTGGACAATCGTCAGCCCTAGCCCTGTCCCAGTTTCTTTAGAGGTATGAAACGGATCAAAGAGCGATTTCTGCATATCCCTTGGAATACCTGCTCCGTTATCTTTGAAAAATAATTGATACTCGTCATTCACCGTTTTGGAGTAAATAGAAATGATCCCTCTTCTGTCGCTTATGGCCTCTTTGCTGTTTCGATACAAGTTATAAATCACCTGTTTCATCTGTTTGGGATCAACCAGTACCTTCGTGTCATCCAAATTCACTCGTAAGTCGGGTTCAGATTCGGCACCTCTCCGCTCACAGAAATCAGGTATTTCTTCCATGATTTTTTGAATAGTTGTTTCCTGCAACCTTGGTGCGCCAGGCCGTGCCATTAACAGCATATCCTCGATGATGGCATTGATTCTATCAAACTCTTTAATAAGAAGCGGAACCTGATAGCGATTCAAATCTTCTTTGGTAAACGATTGCTTCATCAAAGAGAAGAACCCATGCAGCACTGCCAACGGATTTCTGATTTCATGCGCTGCCCCTGCGGCAAGTTCCCCCAATGCGGCAAGCTTTTCTGAATGGTGCATCCGTCTTTCCAATTCTTCCGTTTCCGTTATATCAATAAAATAAAAGATTCTTCCAATGATGTTTTTCTCGTCATTATGAAGGAGGGATTGCGACACGAGCAATTGCATATCCTGACCGTTTTGCGAGTAGGCCACCTTGACATTTTGACAGATTCGTTTGGATAGCAGGATATCCCAAAAGGAACTATTGAACTGAGGGGGCTCCTTCATCAAACTTACGTCCTTGATTTCTTCACCGGTCAGACTAAGAAGGTCAGAAGCGGCCGTATTCAAAGAAAAGTTGGATTGATTGTCATCAACCGTAACGATCCCAACCGGCAGGGAATTGAGTATTTGCTGTCTGTATAAGCGATCTTTATCAATCTCTTCATTCAACTGAAAATATTCTTTGAACCCTCTTGAAACCAATAGGATGATACAGGTGAAAATAATCAGCCCCAAGATGGCATCTGACTCAAACAACAAAGAAAGAAGCAGGGCCGAGGCCAATGTGATTACATAATTGGACATGGATTTTTTAAGTGTGCGATAGATCTCTTTCAAAAATTGCGGAAGACCGACCGAATAAAAGTATATACCAATTACTAGGATATTAATAAAGAAATAACCAATAAGCGTCAAGAGGTAGGATAGTAGATTGGAGGTGTCAAGATAACCTACATAACCTCCTGTCCATTGAAAAATATAATGTGCACCTATAATCATCAGTGCATACATCGCTAAATTCAGCAGATGCTTCCACCATGCGATTTCTCTTTTTAGCAGGGCATAAATTATTCCACTTGCCAAAAGGATCCATAATGACAGATCCAGACCAAAAACGAATATTGTTGCCAAATAAATGGCTGAGTCCATGCTGAGAGAGTTTCCTTTTGGCGGAAGATGCACGGTGTTTATAGTTAAGAGCACAAGTGAAACTATTAACAACAATAAAAAAGGAGCGCCATTAACGATGGAGGGTAACGGGTTTTCAAAATGAAACACAAAAAGGCTGAGTCCGATAAGGATCACAGCAAACAGGTTTAATACCAATTTATTTTTAAGGTAATAAGTTTTCAATACAATCACGCTCAAATCTCTTGGGTGTCTTTTAATGACAGCTTTCATTGTAAATCATATCCATCGGTAAATCAATATAGATCGAGAATTACAATGGCTACTCCCCCTTGATAAATCTTCACAAGACGACATGAAACCGGTTTATTTAACAAAAAGTTTAAATTTTTCTGATTAATCTGTTGTTTTCCTCCGTAAACATGTTAGAATATTTGAAATTGTAATTTTTCACACAACAGGAGGAGAACATCATGATCACATTTTTTGGTGCACTTATTTTTCTAGTTCTAGGTTATATCTTTTATTCTAAATTCGTTGAACGAGTTTTTGTTATTGATGATCAGAACTCTACTCCTGCTTATACAAAAAGGGACAACTTCGATTTTGTTCCCATGCCATGGTGGAAGGGTAATCTGATTCAACTATTAAATATCGCTGGTTTAGGGCCTATCTATGGAGCCGTACTCGGCGCTCTATACGGACCAGTTGCTTTCATCTGGATTGTGGTCGGATGTATTTTCGCCGGTGCAGTCCATGATTATTTTTCAGGAATGTTATCCCTACGACACAATGGGGCACAGTACCCCACCATCGTTGGAAAGTATTTAGGTAATGTCGTGAAATCATGCATCTATGTCGTTTCACTGGTTCTGATGGTGCTTGTAGCAGCTGCCTTTACAGCCGGACCTGCCCAACTGATCGCCCAGCTGACACCGCTGAGCTTCATGATGGCCTTACTACTAATTTTCGGGTATTTTTTATTGGCTACTCTATTACCGGTCAATCGAGTAATCGGTAAAATCTATCCATTACTTGGCGCTATCCTGCTGTTTATGGCAGTCGCCATTGCCGTTTCGCTATTATTCACAGATAAGCAGATTCCAAACCTTACATTTGCAAACTTGCACCCTCAGGAACTGCCAATCTGGCCGTTATTGATGGTAACCATCTCTTGCGGAGCGATTTCCGGCTTCCATTGTACACAAAGCCCGATTGTCGCTTGCACGATGAAAAAAGAATCCCATGGCCGTAAAATCTTCTATGGTGCAATGGTTACAGAAGGAATGATTGCACTTGTCTGGGCCGCTGCAGGGATGACGTTTTTCAACGGAACAGGCGGACTTCAAGAAGCACTTGCTACTGGCGGTCCATCCTACGTGGTAAATGAAATCTCCATCTCCTTGCTTGGAACTCTTGGTGGGATCCTAGCAATCCTTGGAGTTATCATCCTGCCAATCACAACGGGGGATACAGCACTTCGTTCCTCTCGCATGATCTTGACAGAAGTGTTTTCCAAATTCTTTAACATGGAAGGAAAAGTAAAAGTCCTGTTGGTCACATTATTATTGGCAGCACCAGCACTTTATCTTGCTACCATTGACTACACTTTCCTTTGGAGATATGTCGGTTGGACTAACCAACTTGTGGCAACAGTAATGCTTTGGACTGCAGCTATGTATCTACTAAAAGAGCACAAGTTCCACTGGATTGCCAGCGTGCCTGCATTGTTCATGACAGGAGTAGTTTGTACGTATATCTTCTACGCACCAGAGGGTTTGGGAATGGACTATAACATTTCCGTGATTCTTGGCTCCTCCCTAACCTTGGTGGTCCTTGGTTGGTTTGTTAGTCAGATTGTGAAGCAACGTAAGAAGAAGTCAACGGATACGGAAAAACGTGTGGCATAAGAGAAATAAAGCGACAGGCAGCCTTTGCGGGCTGCCTGTTTTAGTTGTTTCTATAGTTCACTCCACACCCACCGGACTCGCTTTCCAGTTTACAATCATATCGAAGTATTTTAGTTTTTTATTTTCCTTGTCAAACCAAAGATCAGATTCCTTCCATGTCATCTGCAGGAACAAGACTGCCTTCGCCTTTTCACGAGCGTCCCCAGAGTCAGCACCCTCCAACGCCACCACGCTTTCAAAAACCTTCACCATCAAGCTGGCAATCTTTTTGGAGTAGACGGTCTGAATTTCAGGCGCACAACTGCCTGTATAGTCACAAAGTTCTTGCAGTTTCACTAAAGCATGTTCGACCGGTTCCTTCATGGAGGTTTCCACAGCCACAATTGCCGCCAGTCTTTTCTTCATGGACTCTATGAAAATGCGCTCCACCTTGAACCTTCCCATCAACCTCAGCACTTCCATACCGAGAATATTCGCAGTACCCTCCCAAACGGTTAACACCTGAGCGTCCCGAAGCAGCCTAGGCGTAACAAAATCTTCGATAAATCCATTTCCTCCATGCATTTCAATTGCCTCATGAGAGAAATGGACCGCCTGCTCCGCCGTTTCTTTTTTCAAAAGGGCAATCAGAAGTCGGTTCAGGATGACCTCTTCTTCTGACACTTGCTGCCCTTCTTTCCGCATGACCCGGTCAAACAATGCCACAAGATCAAAACTAGCACTCGTTTCCACCTCTTGCTTCACAGCCATATCAACGAGGGATTCACGTATCATCGGAAAGTTAATCAACTGATCACCAAATGTCACGCGGCTGGTGGAGTAGTTCCGCGCCTCGGTGTACGCCCTTTGCATGATACCAATGGATGCAATCGTATTACATACACGCGAAAGGTTCAAAGCTTCCATCATATAATAGATTCCTTTGGACGGTTCCCCCACAAGGTAAGCTTTCGCATCGTTGAACAGAACTTCTGCGGAAGGAACGGCTCTGACGCCGAGTTTATCCTTCAGCCTTCTAATCTCAATACCATTCAGCTTCCCAGCCTCGTCCTCGTGTTTCCAAGGAACAGCGAACAAGCTGAGTCCCTTCGTACCTTTTGGTGCCCCCTCCATTCTTGCCAGCACCATCGCCACGCCACACTGTCCTGCATTGGAGGCAAAATACTTTTCACCAGTTAAAAGATAGGCATCCCCGTCCGGATTTGGCACCGCCTTCGTCTCATTCGCTCCGACATCCGATCCGCCCTGTCTCTCCGTCAGGAATGTCGCTCCTTCAAAAAGTTCCACTTCTCCAGTCGAAATGACATGTGGAAGGAACTTATCTTTAACTTGCTGGTCGGCGTAGTGGTCGAGTAGGTAGGCAGTTGCCATGGTGAGGGTGACCGGACAGTAGAAGCCGGGTTCCGTTTGGGAAAGAAGATAGCCCTGAGCATAGGAGTACAGGTAGTTACCCTGTCGGCCAAGCTCTGGAATCTCCTTGTGCACATACCCGACTATCCCTCTATTGTAGGTTTCCTCGACCGTCTTCTTGTACCCTTCATTCACCCAAACCTCGGAAATGTCCTCTCCCATCTTGTTGTATTTGATTAGCTTCGGTTGTCCCTCCCGATCAGTGTGGACTGCCCGCTCATCGATTTCATTTGCACAGCTCTCCCCAAACTCCGTGAGCTCCTTCTCCGCCCACTCATAGAATTCCGGCTCCAAGTGTTTCTTCAGTACATTTTTCAGATGCCTATCCTCCGTGAAAAAATTACGTGTCATGCGTTTCTCCTCCTAGTCTTTTTTGAAAATCTGTGAGAAGTTCACTCATCTCTTCCTTCAGTTCCGTGAGCTCCCGTATTCTTTCTTCCACTTTGGCGATCTTCTGTGTGCCATATTCAATGGTTTTCTCCAGCTGCTTCGTGCCGGTGCGGTCTTTATCAAACAAGGTGACCATTTCTTTGATTTCATCGAGCTGAAATCCATACCGCTTGCCCCTTGTTATCAGCTTCAAGCGGGCATACTCCCTTTTGGAAAACAGCCGCTGGTTGCCTTCCGAACGGGCGGGTTCAAGGAGACCCAGCTCCTCGTAATAGCGGACGGTTCTGGTGGATATATCAAATTCCTTAGCTAGTTGTGAAATTGTGTACATGAAGGATTCTTCCTTTTACTGAAAATTTAGATAGTTATAGTTTACCATTGACGTTAACGTAAAGTTCAAGGGATTTTGAAACAGATAAGGAAAATAAGGTGCAAGCCTTTATGAAGACCTCTCTATCAAGGTTTTTGTGGAACTGAGGTCTTCATCCCCTCTATGAAGACCTCTCTAACATGTTTTTCGCGGAACTGAGGTCTTCATCCCCTCTATGAAGACCTCTCTACACCTCTAAGAGAAAACAAAAAAGACTTACCCTCAAAAAGGTAAGTCCTCTAAAAATCAATCCGTCTCTCGCCTATTCTTCCCACGCACGCTTACAAAACGGTAGGCAAGATACGCGATATATAATGGAATAGCGATATAAATCAAATAAGGGTATTGAGCATAAGTCCCCTTGTAAATCATAAATAGAGACGCTCCCAAAAACAGGGTGACAATCGTTCCATACTTCGGTAATGGAACATCCTTGAAGCTTGGTATCTTTATTTTGCTGATCATCAGGAAACAGAAAGCGGTGAAAATGACTGTAGTGACAATCTGTGGAATTAAATCCCCGAAAAGCGTCAATAGTGCCAAAATACCACCTGCAGCTGTAATCGGCACTCCCGTGAAATATTTTCCGGTCGATTTAGTTGTGCTGATATTAAAACGGGCCAATCTGTATGCCCCGAACAACGGGAACAATCCTGCAATGGCCAAGCCAAGTAAACCGAACTGATAGAAATAGGTGTAATAGACCAAAAAAGATGGTGCTACTCCGAATGTTATGACATCCGCCAAGGAATCGAGCTCTTTTCCGAGTTCCCCATCCGCGTTCAGCATCCTCGCCAGACGGCCGTCCATGCTGTCCAACATCATTCCTATAAGTATTAAAATGGCAGCATTACTATATTGTCCACTTGCGGCAAAACCAATGGATAGGAATCCGCAAAATAAATTCCCCAGTGTGAACATATTGGGGATGCTTTTAATAAGACGCGTCCTCATTTGCATAAATAATCATCACTCCGTCAGTAATAAAGTCATATGTAAAGGGTTGTACCCCTGTAGAAAAATAAAAAAACCTAAGCTCTTTTAAGAGCACGACAGAAAGGTATATTACGGTTGTTGTCAATTTACGAAAAAGCTACATTGTTTACGAAAATAGTTAAAAACCTAAACAAAGGAACACTGCTTAGGCTCACCTTTTTTTAATTATACCATTCCGAAGTAGGGCGAGTAAAAATTATTTTGTAGGGTTGTTGTTAAAACTGCTCTCATTTTTTATTTGCACTCCTAATTAATATATGTTTTAATAAATCGTAACGATTACTATTTTCATTAAAAGGAGAGAGATTATTCATGGCTAAAAAATCAAAAGTGGCAAAAGAAAAAAAGCGTCAGCAACTTGTCGAACAATATGCTGAGATCCGCAGAGAACTGAAAGCAAAAGGTGATATCGAGGGCCTCCGAAAATTGCCGCGTGACTCTTCCCCAACTCGCCTGAAAAACCGTTGTGAAGTAACTGGTAGACCTCGGGGTTACATTCGCAAATTCAAAATGTCGCGTATTGCATTCCGGGAATTTGCTCACAAGGGTCAGGTTCCAGGTGTGAAGAAGGCAAGTTGGTAAAATAGCATCTTACAACTGCTCCGATGCATATACTATTAGAAACTCTTTACAGGTAATGAGGTGCTTTAGATGAAGGAAAGCTTATATAAATACCTTATAAAATGCAGTGTGGCGGAGCTTCCCCCTGAAAAGCAGCTCTTCTACCATTTTATCCAGGATATGGAGTATGCTTTTGAAGAGCAAGCCGAAAGTCCTGAGCAATATTTTGATTTACTTGTGAAACACCACCCATATGTGCAGGCAGCGAAGCATTTTCATATACCTGTTGAAACCGCTCGAGATCTGATGCTTGAGATTGAGCAGGAGATAAAAAAGGAAGCCGATAACAGGATACAGCGTGTATTCTGGGTCGACTATACAAAACAGGTTTCAGAAATAGAACGCTCTGATCAACAGTATTTCTTTATAGGAGTATAAAAAAGGAGCTCTCTCACCCAATTGGTGAGAGAGTTTTTTCATGCCACTTATTTTCAACAGTTGAATGTTGCGGCACTTCTGGTTATGATTGTTTAATCTAACCAGTTGCTTTCTTCCCAAGAAAATGGCACCCTTAATAGGTCAGGAAATTTTTCGGAAACGTGTAGGTGATAATCATGATCGAAGTAAAAAGCTCTCCTGTAAGTGACGGAGAATTCAATAGAGGCGTATTTGCAACAGAGGATATCAAAGCGGGAACACTATTTCATTCCGCACCGGTCATATCCTATCCAAACGAACAGCACGAACATATCGAGAAGACATTATTAGCGGACTATGCATTTGAATACGGCATTAACCATTCGGCCATCTTGCTCGGCTATGGCATGTTATTCAACCATTCCTATGAACCAAATGCAAGATATGAAATCAACTTTGATGAACATGTCTTTGACTTCTTTGCCTATAAGGACATCAAAGCTGGTGAGGAGATCCTCATCAACTATAATGGCGATGTGGACGAGATGGACCCACTTTGGTTTAATATGGAAGAGGAAGAGAAAAAGTAAATGATCTTTAAACAAAAACGGCCAGAATCTATCTGGTCGTTTTCGTTTTGAAAAATATTCATTTCATAAAATCGCTTTGCTATTTTAGTTTATTTATATCTCGATTCTCCGTCCCTCCTCATTGGAACGACGGGCAGCATCGTTAATCAAGGTAAGCTGGTAAGCATCTTGATAGTTGATATCCGGCTTTTTACCTGTTCTGATTTCTGAGACCCATTGAGTCATTGCAGATGGTGCGTTCTTAGGGATCTCTGTTTCAGACGGTGAATGCCAGCCCTCATCAAGATTAATACTTTTGATGCGGATGGTACCATCTTCTATCATTAATGTACCTTCCGTTCCATAAACCTCCAACTGAAACGGGCTACCGGAAGAAACAAACCCTGTTTCTAAAATACCGAGCGCACCTGATTCGTACTCAACAATCGCAACCGCGTTATCATCCACCTCATGATCCAATGTCTGTTTGAAGCGGGCGGTTACCGCTTTCGCTTGTCCACCAAGACGATTTGTAAGGTAGATGGGATGGGCGCCAAGATCAATAAATGCACCACCTCCGCAAAGTTTCTTATCGTAAAAGTGTTGTGGCAGCCAACCATTAGGGTGCTCCTCTGTCAAAACGGATCCCTCGTGAGCGACACGGCATCGGATAGTGGTCAGCCTCCCCAATAATCCTTGGTCAACAACTTGTTGTGTGTATAGATAATAATCCGCTGTTAAACGCGGCAAAGAAACCATCAATCTGACCCCATGATTCTCTACCTCTTGGAGAATAGCTGCGGCATCTTTTTCCGTTTCTGCAAGCACCTTTTCTGTGAAAACATGCTTGCCGTGCTGGGCAGCTTTGGTGATGATATCTGTATGCATGCTTGTAGGAGTAGCGACAATGACTGCATCAATCTCCTTGTTTCTAAAAATATTGTCAATCTCTTCTTCAAAAATGAGATCGAGCTCATCTGCCCAAGCTTTACCTCTATCTTTCTGCTCGTCCCAAACGTGTGTGAGGAAAATGTGCTCGTTCTGAATTGCTTCTTCTGCATATTCTTGTGCATGGACATGCCAGTTGCTTAGTAGTGCCGTTTTAATCATAGTGGTTCCTCCTTCTGTAAATCGACGCCAGCCATTATCCCGTGAAAAAAGGACAGAGCCTAACTCCGTCCTTTTTCAACACATATAAAATTATAGCTTCACCTTAATATTAATATCTTCCCCGACCTTCTCGTTGTTCTCGTCTAACGGTGCTTTCATTTTAATCTGCACCCATTCCACATCTTCAGCTTTTGTCTCTTCCAATAGGAAGAAGATTGCACCTTGTTTCTTCTCACCGCCAGTAAATTTCTCATTTAGTTCACCGGTATCTTCACTCTTGGTTGTTAAACGAGAATCTGGTGCCATGATTTCTTCACCTGAACTAGTTACAACGCTTGCCTGGTACGCTTCAAAATTTAAGGATTCAGAAGTTTTGTTTTCCACTTCTAAGTCAAATTGGATATATTCAATCTCATCCTGACCTAAATACTCCTTAAATCCACCGGCAAGTTTCCCACTCATCACAGATACTTTGTCCACATTGATGGAAAAGGAATCTGTTTCAATTGGCTTTAAACGATTGTTTCTTGCATGGTAGGTAAAGCTTCCACCCTCAGTCTCTGCTGTTTCACCAATTGGGATCAAGCTCTCCTCGTCTTCTCTTTCTTCCGTTTCTTCTGCAAAACCTTCTTCATTCGCTTCAGAATTTTCCTTTTCATCTGCTGAACAAGCAGCCATTACCACAACCAATAATCCTATAAAAAGAAGCGATAGGTATTTTTTCATTTTGTGTTTCCCCCTCGTGTGACTGAAATTCTCTTTTCTATATAAAAATGATTATACTGTATGTTTTCGCAGAATTGCTAGTATTCCGACAATATTCCACACAAAAATAACCTTCCATTTTAAGGAACACCTAAAAAGAGGACCTATCAACATGATAAGTCCTCCAAGATTAATCAACCTTCCAACAACAAGTCTTCCGGATCTTCTAGCAATTGCTTTACTCTCACTAAGAACTGAACCGCATCCTTACCATCAACAATACGGTGGTCGTAGGAAAGTGCGATATACATCATTGGTCTTACTTCCACAGTGTCCTTGTCATCCACTACAACCGGACGGCGTTGGATCGTGTGCATTCCTAGGATACCTACCTGTGGAGTGTTCAGGATCGGAGTGGAGTAAAGGGAACCAAAGATACCACCATTTGTAATCGTGAACGTTCCGCCTTGAAGGTCTTTAAGTCCCAATGAGTTGTCACGAGCTTTTTTACCAAGGTCACCGATTTCTTTTTCAATACCGGCAAAGCTTAGTTTGTCAGCGTCGCGGACAACTGGTACGACTAGACCTTCTTCTGTAGATACCGCTACTCCGATATCATAAAACTTCTTCAATAGGATCTCGTCGCCTTGAATTTCCGCATTTAACAATGGGAAGGATTTTAGCGCGCCGATTACCGCTTTTGTAAAGAAGGACATGAAACCAAGTTTTACGCCATTCTTTTTGAAGAAAGCATCCTTGCGGCGGTTACGTACGTCCATTACGGCAGTCATGTCGACTTCGTTGAATGTTGTAAGCATCGCTGCTGTGTGCTGAGCTTCCACCAAGCGCTTTGCAATCGTTTGGCGTCTTCTGCTCATTTTGATGCGTTCCACGCGAGCGTCATCCTGAACGGCTGGTTTTGCTGGTGCAGCTGCTGCAGGTTTGGATGGAGCTGCAGGCTTTTCAGTAGCCTTCGGTGCATTCTGTGCTTGCTTATGTGCTTCCACATCTTCTACACGAACGCGGCCCATTGGGTCACGGTAGGAAACTTCGTCAAGATCGATGCCAAGCTCTCTTGCTTTTTTGCGAGCTGCAGGAGATGCTACCGTCCTGGATTTCCCAGTTTTCTTCTCTTCAGCAGCTGGAGTTGCTTCCTTAGCTGGCTCAGCTTTAGGAGCCTCTTCCGCTTTCGGTGCTTCCTCTTTTGGTGCAGCTTCAGAAGCAGCACTCGCGCCTTCTTCCCCTAGCTTTGCGATAACCTGTCCAACAACAACATTGTCGCCAGGCTCAGCCAAAAGCTCCTGGATTACCCCGCTGAAGTCACTTTTGATTTCTACGTTTACTTTATCTGTTTCAAGCTCGGCGATTGTTTCTCCCTTTTCAATGGCGTCGCCTGTTTTTACTGTCCATTCTGCTATCGTACCTTCTGTAATGGATTCTGCTAGTTCTGGCACTTTAATTTCGATCATTTGTTTTCCCCTCCATGCCCTTTGTCTACGTTCAATGTATCTTCAACAATCCAAGCTTGTTCTTGTTTATGAATATGCGGCTCACCTGTTGCAGGACTGGAGCGTTTTGGACGCCCGATATAGTCCACAGAGATACCGATATTTGCGATTTCATGAAGGTTCGCTTTTACTACCGGCCATGCTCCCATGTTCTTCGGCTCTTCTTGAACCCATACGATCTCTTCTAGGTTAGGGAATTGTGCCGCAAGCTCTTCCACTTCCTTATGAGGGAATGGATATAACTGCTCCACTCGTGCGATGTGAAGGGATTCCACTTGTTCAGCCCCCATCTCATCCACTTTGGAAGCCAGATCGATCGCGACTTTACCTGTACATAATGCTAGACGTTTCACTTGATCTTTATTTTGACCTGTGCGTTTTTCTTCCACAAGAAGTTTGAACTTGCCTTCCGTCAACTCGGACACCTCTGAAACGGTCATGGAGTTACGCAATAAGCTCTTTGGTGTCATGACGATAAGTGGTCTTGCATCCTCTTTAGTCGTCAGCTTCGCCTGTCTTCTTAAAAGATGGAAATACTGTGCCGCACTTGTTACGTTTGCAACGATCCAGTTGTTCTCCGCAGCGGAGTTCAAGAAACGCTCGACGCGGCCGCTGGAATGCTCCGGTCCTTGTCCTTCGTATCCGTGTGGCAACAACATCACAAGGCTTGATTTCTGGCCCCACTTCGCTCTTCCAGATGCAATAAACTGGTCAATGATTACTTGCGCTACGTTTACGAAATCACCAAACTGTGCTTCCCAGATGACAAGGGATTCAGGCGACTGTACGCTGTATCCATAGTCATAGCCGAGTACTGCTGTCTCAGATAATGGACTGTTGTAAAGGGATAGAGAAGCTTTTGCTTCCGGCAGCTCGTGCAGCGGAATGAAACGTTCTCCTGTTTTGTTATCATGCAACACTAGGTGGCGGTGTGAGAACGTTCCACGCTCACTGTCCTGACCTGTCAAGCGGATCGGTGTGCCATCTGCAAGAATCGATGCAAAGGCAAGTGTCTCACCTAATGACCAGTCTACCTTGTTGTCGTTGGCAAGCAGGCTTTCACGCTTTTTCAAAATACGGCCAAGCTTTGGATAAACGGTGAACGTATCCGGGAACTTCACAAGGTTGCTGTTAATCGATTTCAACAGGTCTTCCGGCACTGCCGTTTCTAGTTCTGGAACCTGATCACTGATTGGCTTTGGCACCTGCTTTATTTTCACATTGCCTTCATCCTCTTTGCGGAGTTCATCGAAAATGCCTTGCAGCTTCTGCATGAATTCCGTCTTCATACCCGTAAAGCCTTCGTCAGAAAGGATGCCTCTGGTTACAAGATCTTTTCCGTACTTTTCAGCAATAACCGGGTGGTTGTTGATTTTTTCATATAAAAGTGGTTGCGTCACATTGGCATCGTCCATTTCGTTGTGTCCGAAACGGCGGTAACCGATGAGGTCAATCACGATGTCTTTTTCGAATTTCTTGCGGTATTCGTAAGCAAATACCATGACAGCTATACAGCTTTCTGGATCGTCAGCATTTACATGGATGACTGGGATCTCGTACCCTTTTGCAAGATCACTTGCATATTTCGTAGAACGGGAATCTCCGTAGTTTGTTGTAAATCCAAGCAGATTGTTCGCGATAATATGAAGTGTACCGCCTGTTGCATAGCCTTTCAGCTTCGTCAGATTTAACGTTTCGGCCACAACACCTTCACCTGGGAACGCCGCATCACCGTGCACAAGTACACTGAAGGACGATTGCTTGTCCTGTTTTGGATAGCCTTTTTCGGAACGGTCTTCCTGGGACGCACGTGCCACCCCTTGTACCACCGGATTCACGAACTCCAGATGACTTGGGTTGTGTGCAAGGTGGATGCGTACCGTCTGTTCCTTTTCACCCGTCACTTTACGGTCGGCACCCATGTGGTATTTTACATCCCCTGACCAACCGAAGTTGATGCCGCGGGAACCTTCAGATGGTACCAACTCCTTGTTCGGGGAGTGGTGGAATTCAGAGAAAATTAGCTCATACGGCTTGCCAAGAACGTGTGCAAGAACATTCAGACGGCCACGGTGCGCCATTCCGATGCTGATGTTTTTCGTTCCATCTTCACAGCCGGACTGTATAAGCTTATCGAACATCGGTACAAGCATGTCCAACCCTTCAATGGAAAATCGCTTCTGGCCTACGAATGTTTTATGTAAAAACTTCTCAAAGCCATCAACGGAAATTAATCTTTCAAGCAATTCCACACGCTGTTCTTTACTGAACGGACGCTCAATTCGTGTATTTTCAATATATGAATTCAACCATGTCTGCTCTTCCTCATCATGGATATGGCCAAACTCATACGCAATCGTTCCTGTATAGATGCGCTTAAGATGCTCGTAAGCCTCCCACGCATTGGAGATCGCTTCGGGAGCAGCCTCCCACACTAGATCTACTGGAATTTGTACTAGGTCCTGCTTACTTAATCCGTACGTTTCCACGTCTAGGAAACCGACATCATCCTGTGGCTCCTTGTGAAGCGGATTGATGTTTGCAGCAAGATGACCAAGCTCACGGATATTACGTAAAAGCTTGTTCGCAGCAATTACTTTTTTGATTGCCGTTTGTGGCACAGCTTGTGAAGTACCAGCCCCACTCTCAGATCCTTCTGAAGAAATGGAAATGGAATCCATTCCAGGCGGTGGACCTAATTCCTCAAAAAGCGCACGAATAGATCCGTCTACTGATTCCGGATCTTGTTGATATTTTTCATACATGTCATAAACATAACCCATATTCGGGCCATAAAAGCGCTCCCAAATTTGTTCAACTTCGACCTTACTCATTCCTACATGCCCCCATCTTAGGCTGTGACGTTTTAGAAAATGCCTCTAGATTCGTTAATATATAAAGGTTCAGGTAAATGGGCAGATGCACCATCTGTTTGATGTAAAATTCCGCTACAATCCATCTGTCATTCATATACCCTTCCCTATTTCTTTCACACCTAAATTATACAGAAAAAACTTTCTATTTACCATAAAAACGTTTTCATATTTTGGACAAATTTTCTATAGTCTTTGGAAACAGTAGCATTTTCAGAATATTATAAAAAGAAGGGCGTTAAGTTTGGGGTTCAGGTGAGTTTAAAAATGTTATTGTAAGTGAGCGCGATTCCTTTAGTGCGGCAGGGGGCATGGGTGTATTCATCCAAACAAAAAGCCTGCCCGAAACCTCAGGCAGACCCTTACATCAACTTGCTTTCTTGACTGCTTTATCTTTATTCTTCTCAAGCTTCCACTCTTTGTCTAGCTCCTTCACCAATCCATAGCACATCACTAATACAATAAAAGTAAGCGGCAGGGCACTGACAATGATAGCCGTCTGCAATCCAGCCAAGCCTCCAGATACCATCAATACTAATGTAGCTGCCACCAAAATGATTCCCCACACAATCTTGATTTTGTTAGGAGGATTCAATTTACCGCCTGTTGTCTGCATGCCAAGGACAAATGTTGCGGAATCGGCAGAAGTGACGAAGAAGGTCGTAATCAATCCGACCGTCAGAACGGATAACAATGCGCCAAAAGGCAGCTGCTGGTAAACATAGAACAATGCCGTCTCAAGGCTTTGGTCGGATACATTCAAGCCTTGCACAAACTCCAAGTAGATTCCTGTTCCGCCAAACACGGTAAACCAAAGTGCACAAACAAGACTTGGCACAAGCAAAACAGCGATTGTAAACTCCCTGATGGTACGTCCTTTCGATACGCGGGCAATGAACATTCCGACAAATGGCGTCCAGGAAATCCACCATGCCCAATAGAAGACCGTCCATCCTTGCGTCCACGCAGCCTCCGTTGCATCAAACGGTGATAATCGCAGCCCCATTAACGCAACATTTTGCACATAGCTTCCAAGTGTTGTAGTAAACATATTTAATAGGAAAAGAGTTGGTCCCAGAATCAGCATCGCGAAAAACAGGACCACTGCTATCGACATATTAATATTACTTAAATATTTAATCCCTTTTGAAATTCCTGTAGTTGCTGAAATGATGAAAAGTACCGTGATGACAGCCATAATAATGAACTGTACCGTAAAGTTATTTGGAATACCGACCAAGTATTCCAACCCGGCGTTGATCTGTTGCGCACCCAATCCAAGCGATGCAGCCACTCCAAACAACGTGGCAAATACCGCAACGACATCAATCGTTTTACCGATAGGGCCTTTCACCTTTTCACCAAGTACAGGACGAAGTGTGGCACTCATTAATCCTGGTGCGTTATTCTTAAACTTTTGATAAGCAAGCGCCATCGCTACAATTGCATAAATGGCCCACGCATGAAGTCCCCAATGCAGCCATGTGTATCTTAATCCCAATATAGCGGACTGTTCGGTGCTTCCCTCACCAATTGGAGGTGTGGAAAAATGAGAAATTGGTTCTGACACTCCATAGAAAAGCAACCCGATCCCCATACCTGCGGAAAATAGCATCGCAAACCAAGTCGGGCGACTGTATTCAGGTTTATCATCTTTCTTTCCAAGTTTGATTTTTCCATATTTACTGAAGATCATAAAAACGGCGAATAGGAGGAAAAACGTGGCAACCAACTGATAGAACCATCCAAACGTTTCCAGAACAAAGCTCTGAGCAGCTTCCATCGCACTTCCCAATTGATCCGGAATCAGTACCCCAATCAAAACAAACACTACAGCAATCCCCACTGAAATCTTAAAAACTGACCTGTCCATAAGCATCAACATCCCTCTTCTTAAATTCTTATACTCTATTCCCAACAATGCCTATTAATTAAACCATAATACTAGTAGATTGGAAAAAGCGTAGAGGAATGATATTTCAGAGTATTGGGGGATATAGCGCTTCTTAGAGCATCCACCTTGGGCCGGGGGAGGATTTCGAGCAATAGGTGGGGGATGCTCCGGTTTCCTCAATTTACTTTGGTGAAGGGATCGTTTATTTGGACGGATCAGGTAGTTTTTTTGAAGTTCGTGCCGAATTCTACTGAGTTAGTTTTCATAGGAGCGTATGAGGACAATGTATGCGGGAAATGGGGAAAGATTGTCCTCATAGACTGCGTATGAGGACAATGTATGCGAGAAAAGCAGAAAGATTGTCCTCATAGACTGCGTATGAGGACAATGTATGCGGAAAAAGTAGAAAGATTGTCTTCATAGACCGCGTATGAGGACAATGTATCGAAAAAGTTCATGCCGAAATCACACGAATTCATGCCAAAACTATTTTGAGGCTAGAACATATTCACAACTTTCGCCCACGGCACCTACACCCTGCTTTGCTTTATATAAAAAACCCGAAAAGCCAATTAGCCTCCCGGGTTTATGACCAGTTACACTCTATTCTCCAGATCCTTCGCTGTCTTGCTCGTTTCCACATCTTTCTCATTCTTCAGCGTCCCAAACAGCACATCGACAAAAGGCGTGGACACGCCATACCAGAAGTTTTCATTTTTAAAATGGTGAAGAATGTGCGTTTTCTTGACCCATTTGCCAAATCTCGTTCGAGGCTTGATTGGACGGTGCGCCACATAATGCTTCCACTCGTAGAGAAACAGCATTGTCATCAGCCCACTCGCAAAGGCAAGCGTGAGCCACCAGCTTCCAACAATCAAATAGAAGATAACGGCCAGCACTGATAAATTCGGCAGGCTGTACCAGAGTGGCAGAAACAACAGATGCAAATCATTCGGGTGCGTATGGTGATCATAATGCAGCCGCTTCAGCATTTTTAATAGAAATGGACTTTTCGGTGGCTTCAGGTGAAACACAAACCGGTGGGTGAGGTATTCACTGAACATAAAAGTCAGCATTCCCAAAGCAAATATCACAATCGCTGCCCACGTCACCCCGTTCCACCATTGCACGCCAATACTCACCGAAATCAAAACAAGCAATACGCTGATGTCCGGAAATAAAAAGAACTCCCTGTAGTACCCCTTCATCTAACCTTCTCCCCATTCTCTGATTTATTTTACAGCGGTATGCTCCTGCCACATCCGAATGCTTTGCGCCATCATGGTGTGGACGAGCTGTTCGGCTTTGTCACCATCTTTGTCTAAAGCCGCTTCCATAAGCTTCAGATAATATTCCCGTGAGGCATCCCGGTAGGAGGAATCAGTAAAATAATAGGTTGCCATTTTAATATAAAGGTGCCCGAAGCTGTTCAAAATCAATAAATAAATCGGGTTTGGGGCAGCCGCAGCAAGTCCGCGTTGCAGATACCAATCGTATTGGGCAAAGGCTTGAGGGTTATCTGCGACACTCTCACTTTCTTTTAGCAAGGAAATGACCTCCAGCGGTTTATGGGTGACCGCTCCTTTCACATAGGATGGAGAGAGGTTTTTCCTCAATTCTAAAAGGTGGATGATAAACTCATTCGGGATGGTGTCCTCTTCGTTCAAAATATGGACGATGGTCATGAGGTTTCCCTCTTTCCAGTAATTGTTCACCGTGGCGCGCTGATTATTGCGGATGGTCAGCCACCCATCCCGCTCCAGCCGCTGCAAAACCTCGCGAATGACAGGGCGCCCTACTTCAAACTCGGCGGCCAGCTCACGTTCCGATTGGATTTGCTTGCCGGATGGGTAATCCCCTTTGAGGACCTTTCGGATAAATTGTTTCTCGACTTTGTCGGTTGCTCGCATATATAGAGGCCCTCCTTTTTAAGGTGAAAAATAAAACTGGTAATACCAGATTTATGCGTGGTATTACCAGTTTATACTTAGCCTTTATTAATTTCAATAATATTCTGACTTATTCGTACCACTTATGCCACATTTTCTTATTGTTTCCTCTTACAAACGTATCCACTCGGTTTGGTCCCCATGAAACGGCAGCAGGATGGGATTGCACGCCGCCTCTCGGTGCACCAAGGTTGCCCCATTGGCTCCAGCGTTGACCGTTCCAATATTTTTGCCACAAGCGGTTGTCGTCTCCTTTTACAAAGACGTCGATCCGGTTTGGTGCCCACGAGGCTGCTGCTGGCGCTCCTTCAAAACCACCACGCGGGGTACCAAGATCTTCCCACCGGCTCCAGCTCCCTCCGTCCCACCATTTGTGCCACAAGCGCTCGTTCAGGCCGCGCACGAAACAGTCGATTCTGTTCGGACCCCATGATACCGCACCAGGTGAACCGGTGAGTCCTCCACGCGGAGAACCCAGATTCTCCCATTGACTCCAACGCGATCCGTCCCACCATTTATGCCACATGTTATTGTCCTGCCCCTGTACAAAACAGTCCAATCGATTGACAGACCAGGAAGCGACAGAAGGTGACCCCTTAAACCCGCCGCGCGGGGACCCGAGATCCTCCCACTGACTCCAACGCTGTCCATCCCACCATTTATGCCACATGCCATCATTGGCGCCGCGAGCGAACGTATCGATACGATTCTGACCCCATGATACCGCTGCTGGCGAGCTTCTCAATCCGCCACGTGGCGCTCCGAGATCATTCCAACGGCTCCATCGTCTGCCATTCCAAAACTTCTGCCACATCCGGTTGTCTTCCCCGCGTACGAACGTATCCAGACGATTGGACTGCCAGGAAGCGACCGCCGGAGCACCCTTCATTCCAAGTAAAGGCGACCCAAGATCCTCCCATTCCCGCCAGCTTGCCCTCATCTCATTTTCATCGGTTCGATAATATGGGAATGGACGTGGTCGAGGATAATAGTATGGATAAAAATAAGGCGCCGGAGCTGGGTAATATGGATAATAATAAGGATAATATGGACGTGGTCTCGGTCGCGGATATACATAGATCAGCCGCTCATCAGTAGGCATTTGTCGATAAGCAAATGGATTCTGATTCTGCCCGAAATTCTGATGTGAATACATAAAAAAACCTCCCCTAACTAGACTTCTGCCTAATAGCCTATGCAAAAGGTTGGTGGGAAGGTGCATGTTCTATGTGATTATTCGTAGCGAAAAACTGAGAGATTTGGTGGATACCCCTACCGGAAGGAGTACAATCTAGGTTTACTGTCCAAACTCTAGTATTTACTTTCCGTTACACAAGAAATACTTTCCGTTCGACAAATATTACTTTCCGTTAATTAAATTTACGAGCCATTAAGAGCAAAATACTTTCCGTTCGACAAAAAGCACCTCTCATCGACACACCCCTCAGTAGGCAAAGAACGCTCAGCCCAAAGATAAAGAGCCCCCTTCTCAAAAGAGAGCTCTCTTTAACGCATTAACGCACAGCGGGTCAGACCCCTTCACTTTAATTCATCACCCATTTATCCTTCAGAAACATGATTCTCGCTATAACAAATGCCACGATGATGCAGAGCAGGTTGCTTCCGATCATGATTGCGAGGTGCTGGTAGTTGATGATACCGAAGCTTAGTTCTTTTAGGATTGTAAAGATGTTCATAATTGGAATTGCAAAGTGTTGTACTGTTAATTCGTTGATTCCGATTCCTGAGATAATCATTATTGGAAACACGGCAACCATCAGGATTGGTGTACCATAGCTTTGGGACTCTTTAACCGTTTTCGCCATGATGCTTGTGATCATTAACAAGGTCGCTATGAACATTGCATAGACGATCGAAACAAGTAGGGCATACCCAACAACAAGGTACACATTCTCACCAAATGCAATGGCATTTTTCATGTTCTCCGTCAAGAAGTTTATCTCCAAGGCCACCACAATCAATGTTATCATTCCAGTCAGGGCACCAATGGTTGAAATCGTCAACCATTTTGCAAAAAGGAGCGTCAAGCGGTTCACTGGTGTCATCAATAATGCTTCCATTGTCTTTTTCTCTTTTTCACCGGCAAATAGATCAGATGAGGATGGGCTTGCGCCTATCCCAATTGCAAGTGCAAGAATCATCGGCACGAGCATCGCGATCATATTGATGCCTGCTGTTTCTTCTGTCAGTTCTTTTTGCTCAATTGTAAAAGGTTGAACAAGCTCTTGAGGCGTTCCTTGTGCTTCCAAACGATCTGCAATCACAACTTTTTCATAGTTTCCTAGGACAGCTGTAACCTGCCCCATCAGAATGGAGGAGTTTTGACTGAAAGAGTTTCCTATAAGCGTCACACCAGCCGATTCTGCATTCTCTACTTTCTCCATAAATCCACTTTCCATGATCAATGCCGCCTGGGCATCCCCGTCACCTACCACGGCTTCCGGATCAGCAGCTTTTACAAATTCAATATTATCTACTCCCGCAAACAATGCTTCTTCCTGAACTCCGAAGGATTCATTCACAGCAAGTGTAAAGACTTCCCCTTCTTCTCCATCAGATAGCATTCTTTCATAGAAAAGCACTAACCCAGTCATCATCACAATCGGCAATAATACCGTCAATAAAAGTGTCCGTTTGTCACGGAACGAATCCTTCATTTCTTTTACATAGATTTTACGAAGCATAATGCTCATTCCCCCTTACAAGTTTGCTCATGAAAATGTAGTTAAGGTCTCTAGAACCTTCTGATTTATATAAGTCCTCAAGCGTACCGTGGTGGACAAGCTCCCCTTTGTGCATCATCGCGACCGTATCGCACAACAGGCTGACTTCCTCCATGATGTGGCTTGAGAAAATTATGGTTTTCCCATCTCGCTTCAGCTGATGAACGAGCTGGCGGAACACGTTGGATGAGGTTATATCCAACCCTGTCGTCGGCTCATCGAACAGGATGATGTCCGGATTGTGGATCAACGTGCGGGCAATTGCCACCTTCTGACGCATCCCCTTGGAAAATCCTCCGACCTTACGATTCAAGTAATCTTTCATTCCGAACATTTTCGCCAGTTCCTCAATTCGCACCTTCGTCTCATGCTTGCTCAGACCGTACAGAGTCGCAAAATACTCTAGGTTTTCACGAGCAGTCAGCCGATCGTATAACCCCGTCTCCCCTCCGAATAACACCCCGATCTTTCTTTTAATGGCATCTGGATTCTTCACTGTATCAAACCCCGCTACACTTATGGCACCATCTGTCGGAGTCAAAAGTGTGGCAATGGAGCGTAACAGGGTCGTCTTCCCTGCTCCGTTCTCTCCAAGCAGACCAACCACCTGCCCCTTGTTCACCGTAAACGTCACATGCTTAAGCGCCGTCACATACACCTTCTTATCCTGGAACTTCTTCGTTACTTGATTAATTTCGATCATGTTCCTCTCACCTCGTCTGTTTGATTTCTTGTTTTTATCATACAAACTATTTAGTTATGAATCTCTAGTTATGTCGCGAATATTCCGTTTGATGTCGCGAAAATGACATTTACACCCTTTTTGGTGGTAAAATAAAGTAAATACCCTAAATATGGGACGCGACAATAACAGCAAGGTGAGGCGAAAACAATGAGGGTTGGTCTTGTAGACGACAGGTACATAGATTTGGATAAATTGAATGGCATCGTGGCAGCCATACCGAATGTGGAGATCGTCTTCTCCACCCAATCTGCAGAAGAAGCCTATGAACATATAAAAAAAGAAACGGTCGATCTGCTGATTGCAGACATCGAAATGCCGAATCTCTCTGGCTATGAGCTCGCCGACATCATCCACTCGCATGCATTGAATATTTCGGTCATTTTTGTAACCGGAACGAGCGGCTATGCCGTGCACGCATTTGAGCTGAACGTTCACGACTACATTATGAAGCCCTACCCAAAGGACAGGCTTGTGAAAAGCATGGAAAGGCTGCTCGAGAAAAATAAGTCTGCGGAAATCGCCGGCCGGCTTTACCTTAAGCAAAAAAACGACATCCATATTGTCCAGAAGAAAGATATCGTTTTTATTGAACGATCCGGCCGCTCCACCACCATCTATACAAAAAGTGGCCCCATCAAGACATACCAAACATTGAATGAGCTCGAAGGAGAACTGCGCGAACGTGACTTCCTCCGCTCCCACCGGTCCTTCATCATTAACATACATCATGTGAAAAACTTCTCCCTCTATGCGAAGAACTCCTATATCGTTTCGTTTGAGGGCATGGAGGAGCAGGCGATGATTACAAAAGATAAGGTGGACTTTCTGCAAGAGAACTACTTTTAAAAAGGATTGATTTGCGTTGAAGACTTCCTCGATTTTCTATGGCGCGCTCGGGGCGCTCCTGTTTTTACATATGCATGCACTATTAGGCGAGTGGGTTCCGTTTTATGTGAGCCTGTTTGCTGCTGGTGCACTGGTGTTTTATTTTCATAGAAAAATAGTGGGGGAGATTAAGGGTTTAGGTTGGAAGGTAAATGGTGTGTTGGTAGTTGCGCAGATACTACTGGTGGCGATTTCTCTAGGAGCTTCGCTGCCGGCTTGGCTTGCAATCGGTCCGCTGGCGGCCTTTGTTGCTGTAGAATATGTACGATTGTCGATTGGCCGCCTTCTTACCCGGTTACGGCGGGACCTCGACCAACAGGAAGAGCAACGGGAGCATATCAATGAAACTTTCCGCATCGTTCGCAGCGAGCGGCATGATTTCCTGAAGCACGTCTCAGCCGTCCATTTCATGCTCGAGGACGGTAAGCCTGGGGAAGCAAAGTTGTACCTAGATGAGCTAGTGGAAAACTATGAAGAAACAAACTACTCGATCAAGGGTGAGCGCGGCGTGGTGGCGGCTGTGCTACACCAAATGTATCGTCGCGGAAAAGCCTCTGGTATCAGTATCGTATATGATCTGGATTTGCCGCTTTCTACATTGCCAATTGGTGACCAGAAGATAGTCGGGCTCATCGGAAACCTGTTGAGCAATGGCATAGACGCGTGTGAGGAATGGCAGCGAGAGCGTGGCGCCCAGGCAATCCTCACCATGCAATTTTACAAACGAAGCGGGCTGTATATGTTGGTCTGCAAAAATAACGCCCTTCCAATCCCGGTTGATGTACTGGATTCGCTGTTCCATTCCTACGGTCACACCACGAAAGGTGGAAAACACGAAGGCTTGGGGACGAAAGTGATAAAAGATATTGTGGAGGAACACCAGGGCTTCCTGGATTTTGTCCATAAAGATGAGGAATTTACGGTAAAAATCAAAGTCCCTGCGATTAGGTAGGGACAAAAAACAAAGCTCCCCCAAAAGAGGAGCTTTTCCATTATATCCATCGTCCAATTCTCCGACTCATCCTCAGCTTACTAAATCCCTTCCTCCGCCGCTTCCATCAGCATCTCCTCCACGAGACTGCGCAGAGTCTTCTGGAAAACGGTTTGATCCTCGGCCGGAGTCAGCGGAACAAGACTAATGCTCCTTCCGTCTAGTTCATCCACCTCTATCCCGCCATGCTTTTCAGGAAACAGGACAAGCACCTGGTGAACGGGGCGATACTTCTGCCAGCGCTTCTTTCCATAGATATACGGAGATCTCACGTTGTCCGCATAGCTTGTCAGCTGGCGCATTGAGTCTGTCAGGGCATGTTTTTTACGATATTTCATGTCAATCATGATGGTACCGATATAGACATCGCGCAAGAACAAATCCAGCCTCACATCGGGGTTGTTATTGGTCCCGGTCGTATAGATTGGCACACCAAACTTTTCCGTCGCTTCTGGATTCCCGGGGATGGTCCCGTCATACGTAATATGCAGGCGCGTTTCCCCAAAAGAAAACTGGATCATGTTGTCCTTTGCAATTGGCTCTACAGTCGAATCATAAAGGGGGCCACCTCGTCTCCCAAAGAGTCTAGAACCTTGGACCAACCTGTCGCTAACTCGCTCCCCATTGCCTCTCTCTGCCCATCTCCATTCATGAACCAACCTATCACCAAGCCTCACTGGCCTGACGTCACGAGGCGCATCCGAACTGCCATCCAGACCCAAATTCGCCCCATCTAGACCAGCCCCTTCCAAGCTAGCCTTCCCCAGACCTGCCCCATCCAAAATTTGACCAAACTCCTCGACGACCCCGACCACCTGCAGCCAGCCCCAGATTTCATACAGCTGATCCGTCCGCTTCCACTGTTGGCCGAGCCCCGTATGTACAGGAAGTTCGTCCCCGTAAAGCGCCTGGTCAATTTGATAGAGCTTGCGGTACCGCACATCTACAAACATCACCTTTGGAACCAAAAGGGCCTTCCGGTAGGAAACCTCCTGATACCAATGACTTGATTTGACCTGGCTCAGCGCGCCGTTCATGCGCATCGCCTTGCCGCGATATTCCTTCAACTCTTCCACCAGCCGCCTCTTCCTCTCCAACGGAAGGGAAATGGAGAACGAGTAATCCTTGTTGCTTTTCAACGTCAAGCCCTTAATGGTTCTGTCCATTGTCTCTACAAATTGATGCAGCAACCGAATCCACTTTTCCAAAATCGCCTTCAGCATCTGATTTTCCGGCAGATCATAGTTGATTCGTTTTTGCACCGATTTCACAAGGTTCATCGTATCCGGGCGCTTCAATCGATGCTGGATGGATACCACATCGACATGGGCAGGCTTTTCAGCAGATTGCATTTGATACTCCTTCGCAACGGAAGACCTCACCTTCTGAGCAAGATCTGAAACAATGGCGTAAATATCGGTAAAATAATGCTGCAACACTTGGTATTGGCGGAACAGTACAGGGTTGATCCGCAATGCCTCCAAGCTCTTGGGGCTATGCTGTTTGCGAATGACATCAAGGGCCGCACCCTTTAGCTTCTCCTCGACTTCTTCCCTCATCGTTTCCAGCTGAGCCTCAAATAGTCTGTTCGAGATGACCTTCACCAAGGTGTAAAACGTCCTTCCATCCGACGTTTCCACACGAAGACTGTAGAGACCTGGTATATATGGATAATAATTGTCTGAGGTCGAGTGCTTGTAGAGTGTCACCAGCCCATTGCAACCAAGATAATTCTCCTCATTATCATGATCCACCATCAAACGGCCATCCGCCAGCCCATCGAATCCATCCATATAACACCTGGCACCTTCGTCCTCACAGCGGAACCTAAGTTCCAAATTGACATTCTCCCGAAGCATCGTGTAGACATGCATCGCCTCGTCCCAATCCGACAGATGCTCCACAAAGCTTGCAACCTCCGTATCCTCCCTCGTCCCATTTTGAAAAATATGCGTAAAAACAACAGAAAACGGCTGCGTGCTACATGGTGTATCCATTGTATTTCAGCTCTTTCGCTTTTTGTTTTACGACACTTCTGCTTTCCTTAAACCCAGAAACATGGGAGTAGCGGTCAAACAATCGGTTAAGCTGGCTGCCTTCCACGATATCCTTTTCCCGATTATAACGCCCAAGCAAATCCCGGAGCTGGTCCTCAGAACCCCTTACTTTTGTCAGGATACGCTGGACCATCTGCAGGTCAAAGGCATCTTCCCGTAAAATATAGTTCTGCACAGGGAGATTCCCCAAGTACAGGTCAATCTGCTTCACAATACGCGGGCCGACTCCCACCTGCTTGTTCACATCTTGCATCAGCTGATGAATTTCCCATAACAGCGAAAGCTCATCATCATGGAGATTCAGGCTGCGGTTTTTATATTGAAACGACTCAAACGTGTCATAATCGACCTCATCCGCTCGAGCCACCATTCCTTTTTTCTTTTCCGGAAGCTGCTTCATTTGGGCAAACGGCATCACATCAAGGGACAATACATTGGCACGGTCCAATACTTTATCGGAAAAATGATAGGTGGACTCATCCATGTTGACTGTTCCGACAAATAGGACGTTTTCACGGATGACAATGGTCGGTGGGTACTGGGCGGAATTATACAGCCTGCTCTCAAGGTCGTCATTATACAACCTCAGCACTCGTTTTCCATGATCCATTTCCAAAATCGAAAGGAATTGGGAAAAATAATGCTCTACCCTCGCCAGGTTCATTTCGTCAAAACAGATGATATAAAGCTTATCCTTATCATCCTCCGCCTTACGCAACGCATTGATCAGACCGGAATCGCCAGGACGGTACACCATGTTCAATGTATCTGCATATCCAATCAAGTCTGAATCTGATGTCCAAGACGGACTTACCGGAATAACCGTCAACTGCTCCCCTTTTAGACCAAGAGACTGGCTGTACAGCTCCACTAACTTCGTTTTCCCTGTTCCGCTCATGCCAGATAAAATCACAAGCGACGACGATTTCATCGACGTATGGAAATTGATCAGGTTCTCTTTTCGATAAATAAGTCCCGCATCTTGCGTGTGACTGTACAAAAGCTCGAGGAACTCCAGCTCCTTTTCATTCACTTCTGGTACGAGGGAAAAGCCTTCTAAGTCCATTCCTGACGGCTTTTCCAAGACCGACACCGCGACCTCCTGCTTACTTTCCAACTGCGGAGTTACGAGGCTCTCTTCAGAACGCCCAGCTGCTTCTGCCGGCTTCTGCCTTTCCTCCATCTCCGCCGTCACGGAAACCGGTTCTACCCCCTCCAACATTTCCATTAGCTTCTGATAGATTCCAATCGGCACAAATGCCACATTCGGACTCTCATCCGTCAAATAGCATTCGTCCAGCCACTCTTCTTCTAAAACTATCCGCTTCAATTCATCACGCAATTCCAGACTGAAGCCACCGTGCGCATATTGATGCTTGTCAAACATCCCGAAAAGAAAGAAGCGCTCATCGTCCCCATTTTCTTCCCTCCACACAACAATCGGTGGCGTATCATTCGTCTCATGGGAAACCTCCTCCAGGCGTCCGACAAACTTCTTTCCGGCAAGTCTGGCAATGAACTCAACCTGCTTCAACCCATTCACCTGTTCGCTGAAAATGGGAACCGGGATCAGCTTTAGATCCTTTTCATAGCTCGGAAGCTTCGGCATTACACGCACCTGAAACATGTTGTACACCTCTTCATGGTTGTAACGAATGCGCTTTTCCACTTTGAAAATCAACAGGCGGTCGGCAAGCCATTCACGCAGTTTTTCTTTCCGGATGAATTCCGGTTGCAAGTAGTCATCCTCAAAGCCCCATTTTTCCAGATCCGAGTAGAACCCGGTTACAGCCTTCACATTCGGAAAACTGTCGGCAGGCTGTGAAATGATGCGCACAAAAAACTGAAGACTATCCTGCTTGTTTATTAAAATCGAGTCCCGGTAGATCAGCTCACTCTGGTCCACGTCCGCCAGTACTCCAACTAAATCGTTCTCCCAAATTTTGTTCATCTATGTCTCAACCTTTCTCAATATAACGTTTCATTGTCGGAAAATCGGTAAATTCTTTAATACTCTTTTGGGCTGTTCGCTTTATCTTTCGTCTCATTTGTGGTGGAACGAGGTAGGTCATCATCCAGATTTCATCGCAGTTTTCGAGAAGGTTCGTCTCCAGTGCTTCTGAAACATCCTTCAGCTCCAGCACCCGAAAGGAATGTTTTGCTGAATTTTCTGTCAATTTGTTTTTCGGATCTCCTACTAATAGGACTTGCTTTTTGTCTGTTGCGGCCGGTTGCTCAGGGTGTTTTTCGTCCATTCTGGTTACTGCCACTTCCTGCTGGTTCTTGAGAAGCATTGCGTTCAGGTGGGAATTTTCCGCTTTGAGTTTCGCCACTTCCGCTTTCAAGACTTCATTTTCCTCATAGGTCTTCCGGTTGTTCACGACCGTTTCCCTATGCTGGGACCGCTCCATCCCGAGTTCTTGTTGCAGCTTTTGCTTTTCACTCAACATCGCTTGCTTTTCGTCCTTTACCTGCTGCTTCAGCTGGGAATACTGCTTCTCCCACTCACTGATTTTGGCGCGAAGATCACGGTTCTTTTCTTCGGACTTATTCCACTTCTTTTCCCATTCGGAGGGCTGGGCTTTTCCCTTCTTGACTTTAGGCTCTTCTGCGACCTTTTTATCTTCTCTATCTATCAGACTGCTCAAGTCATCGGCCTTGTATTTTTCCAGCAATGCTTTCTCGAGTTCCCCTGCAAGCTTCTCGAGCTCCTCATCCTCACTTGCATACAGTCCGCCGAGGATAAGATGGAGCTCTTTTCCCTCTTCATATAATTCCATCAAGGCATCCAGCGTAATTTCGTCCCCGTTTTCCTCCGGTTCGTCCGCCTCTTCGTCTGTAATGGTGTAATAGGCCTTAATCATCTTCAGGTTCCGCGGCTTCAACGCCTCTGCAATGACCATTGCCCTCGCCTGTTTGATGTTTTCTTGATTGATGTAGCGGAACCCTTTCACCTGGATCGACCAGAAATCGACCAACTCCACAAGCTCCACATCCCCAATCGTACTAAATACCTTTTTCCACGTTTCTCTGCTCAATGTAATGACCCCCTCTTATTTGTTGTTCTTCTCACATTTTCTCTGGTACTCTATTAGGTAAATACACTTTTCATTCTACAGGAACACATCTGTTTTTGTAAGGTTATGAAAATTTAAACATAGAACTTTATTCCTAGAGAGGTGAACTGCTATGAGTCTTTCTCAAAAAATAAAAGAACTCCCCCACTCGCCAGGGGTCTACCTGATGAAAGACTCCGCTGGTCAGATCATCTACGTCGGAAAATCAAAACGCCTACGCCAGCGTGTGCAATCGTATTTCAGAAGCTCGTCCACCCACACCCCAAAGATCCGAAAGCTCGTCAAACATATCCGGGATTTGGAGACGATCGAAACCGACACAGAATTTGAAGCCTTACTGCTCGAGTGGCAGCTCATTCAAGAGATCCGCCCCCAATACAACCGCCAGATGAAAACACCGGAAGCTTTCCTTTATCTCACGGTTCGTAAGGTCGGCAAACTCTACCGAATCCGCATGTCCACCCAACCCTTGCGCGGTGACGGCGGGTGGAGCTTCGGTCCCTATACGAGCAAAAAAGCAGTCAGCCGTGCCATTTACGGCTTGAAAGACGCATATCGCCTGCAATGCTCAAACCCAGCCATCAACGGCTCCCCCTGCCTGAACTATTCCCTTGGCCTATGCCGTGGAATCTGCCTCGGCGGCAAGGCGGTCGGGGAATACAATCAAATTGCAGAACAGCTAGTTTCCTTGCTCAAAGGGGAGGATACGTTACTGCTTGAAGACATGCAACGTCAGATGGCGCAGCATGCAGAGGACCTTGCTTTCGAACGCGCCGCCCAATACCGAAACTACATCCAATCCCTGCAAGCCCTTTTGCGAAAAGAAGAAGTAATGGATTTCACCGAAGGCAACCATGTCATGCTAATGGCGGAAAAGTTGGATGAGAAAAGGGTGAAATTCTTTTTAATTAGGAGGACGGATGTGCTGTTTAGTGGAATTTATGAGGTTGGGGGTTCAGACAGTAATGCCGAGGCGTCTATAGCGGCAATTAAAACACAAGTACTAGTAGAGCTTGATGGCACCGCACCTGCTGAATCCAGACAGGTCAACCGCTATGAAATCGATAAAGCACAGATCATCTACAGTTATCTGCGGAGCGGCAACTGCCGGTATGCGATGGTATCTAGTGAGGAGCTGGACAGGTTGGAAGGAATGCTAGAAAGATTAGTAGAATAGCTTTTCTATATTTATATGAAGATAGGACAGCTTTTGTGAACCGCTTATTAATTTGACTCTCTCTTTCGGCCAATTCAATAGGCAATTTCATATACCAAAAACCGCTCATTCACGTTCTTCTCGTACCCCTCAAGCGTTACTTCCAGTTTGAGGTTGAACAGGGAATGATCCTCAAGATAAAAGACATAATCAGGCGACGGGTAGTAGAGGATGATCTCCACAGGCCGATATGTGTGCTCGACGGATAGAAGAATATTGTTCACTACCGTTCTAAAAACCTCAATGGTAAACGGGTTAAAAAAATAGAAGCGGTTGGCTGAGGATGGTATCTCATATTTCTCCGCCAAGCTCTGCTCAAACTCAATTTTCTGCTTGTTTTTACCGCGATACCCTTCCAGATTACTCAAGCATTCCCCGTAGAACGTCTCATTCATCTCAATCCCGGTCACGCTAGCACCGAAACGGTGAGCCAAATAAAAATTCAAGCGTCCCTTGCCGCAGCCGAAGTCCACCACATGGTCACCAGACTCCACCTCATACTTTTCAAACAGACAGTCAAGTGCCTCATAAGGAGTAGGCTCATAACGATGATAAGTATAGGAGCGAAGGATCCCCATCTGGATGTCGGAGGTTTTGATGTTGAGTTGGTGGTCGTAGTTTAATGGAAATTGTGCCATGGCAATGCCTCCCTTTTACCCCAATCTAGCAAACCCAACCGAACAAGTAAAGAAGCATGCTAGAGGATCCCCCTTCACATGCTTCCAAAATTATCACACTCTCACTAGTTTTCACTTCATCCGCTCACTAACACCATGCCAAACATAATGGACTTCTCGTGCTAGACTTGCAGCATCCTGGGCAACCCATCCCGACAGATCACGAACTCTCCTGTAATGGCTGTCCATCGGTACAATTCCACGCCCCATTTCCAGCATGACAAGAACCACTTCTTCTTCCCTCTTCTGCTCTTCCTTCATTAGATAGTGAAAATGATTACGGAAAGTCTTGCGAACAGCATCATCGTCATTCTCCTGAATGATGGCATCCTCCAGCCACTTTTCCCACCCCTCCAACACTAGCGTTGCATGGTCCTCCCAGCAGGATTTCCATTCCGTAACAGCCCTACCATCATAGCTGGAAAGCCAGGAAAGTTTCCCCGGATGCCGTTTTCTCACAATGTTTCTTTTGCCACTGAAGGCACCACCGATAAAGAGTTGCAAGTCCACTCCCCCTCTTTCTCAATTAATCTCATCTTCAGACACTGCCCATGACCTACCGCAGGGGATTCCCAAAAAGAATGTACAGCTCGAAATTTGGCAAGGATATAACGAATTACGCCGCCGTGGGTCACTACCAGAATGTTCCCAGTTACACCGGATTCCAGCAACTCTCCAACAAAAGCATTCACTCTTCGTATAAAATCACGGCCAGACTCCCCATTTGGCGTCCTTCCCTGCTCCCAATTATCAATCCATTCCCTATATGCAGGCTTCCCTTTCAGCTCTTCATATGTTTTCCCTTCCCATTCTCCAAAGTTCATTTCTCTTAGTCTCTTATCCACCCAAGGGACATTTGCGAGCTTCAAATAATTCAAGGTTGATTGACATCGAATTAGGTCACTAGAGTAAACAGCGTTAAAAGACAGCTTGCTTAATTCTTTTTTCACTCGATTAAGCTTCCCTAACTCTTCCACCAAGACATCTCTATCGGTATGTCCAAGGTATCGCCTCTCCTTATTCCAGTCCGTCAGCCCATGCCGTACGAGATAAAGATCCACACAACGACTAGTCCCCATAATTCTCCCCCTTCAATGGCCGTACCCATCAGATCCCCGTTGCTTCCCTTAAATCTTTTCATCAACCAATGGCCGTACCACCAACTAAATAAGCAGTACGCTGGCAACAATACAAGGTACACCGGTATAAAAACAAACAGGAGAACTAACGGAAGAAGCGCCAGGATTACATCGAACTTCGTTAAATTCCGCTTCCATTCCCATGCAAGGCCCTCCTGCTGAGCCGTCGGGTAAAAATACATCAGGAACACCGCGATAAATCTTGAGAATGCCAGAATGATAAAGAACGAGAAAATATGAATAAAGGATTCTTCTAGCAGCAAATAGATGAAAACCGCTTTCCAAGTCAATAAAAACAAGAGACTCAATATTCCGAAGCTGCCAACATGGGGGTCCTTCATGATCTCCCATTTCCTCTCAAGTGGTGCATTCGAACCGATGGCGTCCGCCACATCCATCCAGCCATCCAGATGAAGCCCGCCTGTCAGCCAAATCCACATGGTCAACAAAAGAAGCGTCAGCACCCATAACGGAAGAAAAGATTCTAAAAGCACGACAACCAAGACAAGAAGAGCAGCCAAAATAATGCCTGTTAGAGGATAGCTTCTTAACGCCCACCTGCTCGTCTCTTTGTTCCACGGGCACTCGACCGGCACAGGGATTCTTGTTAAGAATTGAATGGCTAGCAAAAAACCATACATACTATTTTTCATCCGACTACTTTGCCCCCTTTCCAATACTTCGGGATACCCGCTCGAACCTGCACAGCGACATCAGCTTTGTGCACCAGGAACTGATGAATTTTTTCTAGTAAATGAACATAGTGTTGAACAGATTCATAACCGGAAGGTAGTTCTTCATTTACATCATTGGAGACGACGAGCAGTGTAAAACCCTTCCTTCGCGTTATATTCACCAACTTTTCCACCTTTTCCAATACCTCAGCTTCCTTCATACCTCCACCATCAAACAGCATATTACTTAACCAAATAGTCAAGCAGTCCAGCAGGACCACATCCTTCTCACCTGCAAGCTGGATTTTCCACCCAACCTCTATCGGCTCCTCCATCACTTCCCAGCAATCTTCCCTTGCTGTCCGATGAATGGCGATGCGCCGCTCCATCTCCACATCGCTTCTCTTCGCGGTCGCAAGGTAAATGAGGCGGGCAGAATCCTTCTTTTTGTGATAAGAAAGCGCCAATTTCTCCGCGAAGCTGCTTTTTCCTGAACGGGCCCCTCCCGATACGAAAACGATCATACCCGCTCTCTCCATTTCCGGAGCACTACGCATAGTCTCTCATGCTCTTCTTCGGTTCGGATGGCAAGTCGCAAAAACTTGCCATCCAACCCTTTGAAGTTATATGTATGCCTCACCAGAATGCCGTGTTGAAACAAGAAAGTAAAAAGCTCCTCTGTCTGTTCAGTATTTCTTTTATCTTGAAGAAGGTAGAAATTCACACGGGTTGGCGACATATAGAAATCATGCTCCCTGTAAAATGCACGCAACACTTTTGCCTGTTCATCAAGCCAGTCAAATGTTCGCTGTACGAAATCAGTATCATCCAATAACAAAGGAGCGACTGCATCAGCCAACGCATTGACACTCCAAGGAATCTGCGCTGTTTTCAGTTCTTCCACTACAGCTTTCCCAGCCATCATATAACCAAGCCGTATTCCAGGGATCGTGTACATTTTCGTCAAAGACCGGAGCAAGATCAGATTGGGGTATTCCTTCCATAACGTAACCAAAGACTCGGAAGGAGCAAAATCAACAAATGCTTCATCTACCACTAAATATGTATGAGTGTTCAGCCCTTGCTCCAGAAGCATTTTCACTTCCGCTTTCGGAACCACCGTACCTGTTGGATTGTTGGGACGACAGAGGAAAAGGACATCCAAATCCGGCAGAACCTCTAACAGAGTATTCATCGGCAAACGGAAATCATCTTCAGCAGACAAAGTGATGTCCGTCACATTCAGATGATAATGGTCACACGCTCTGTTATATTCCGAAAATGCAGGATGTACAATTCCCGCCTTTTTCCCTTCAAAATATTTGGCAGCAAGAAAAATCGCTTCCGCACCGCCGTTTGTTAAAAGAATCTCTCCCTCCTCGATTGCCTCGATACGTGCTAATGCTGCACTGCTATTGGAATAATGAGGGTCCGGATAGCGCATCATGTTCTCCCACTGTTTCTCCAGCTCCCCCTTTAACCAATCAGGAGGACCAAGGGGGTTAAGATTTGCACTGAAATCTACTATCTCCACCTCATCCTCCAATTGAAACAGCTTCTTCATTGTTGCCGGCTGTCCGCCGTGTTCTGGCCAGTTCATTTCATCACCTCAAATTCAGTAAGAATAGGGAAAGTATTCCCAGTGCCATAAATCCGATCCAGCCACCATGCATATAGTGAATGGATTTGGAGATATCCGCTGGTACCAGCTTCCTCAACGGATCCCCCATTTTTGCGCGGTCTGACTTAATTCCTTTATAGTAATTGACCCCTCCAAGCTGGATTCCCATCAGTCCTGCAGTCATCGCTTCTGGCCATCCGCTGTTGGGACTTGGGTGCTTTCCTGCATCCCGCCTTGTGAGTTTCCACCCTGCAATGCTTCTGGATTCTTTTATAAAAAATGAGGAGAGCCACATGGCCAGGGCTGTCAACCTTGCCGGCAGAAAGTTCGCCGCATCATCCAGACTGGCTGACGCCCAACCAAAATCACGGTATTTAACATTCTTGTATCCCACCATGGAGTCCAGCGTATTCACCGCCCGGTAAGCCATTGCAAGCGGTGCCCCACCAATCATTGCAAAGAACAATGGCGCAGTAACCCCGTCCACCGTATTCTCGGCAATCGTTTCAACCGTACCTCTGACAATTTCGCTTTCCGGCAACTTGTCAGTGTCTCGGCCCACAATCATGCTAAGACTCTTCCTCGCCTCTACAAAATCTCCAGCAAGCAATGGCTTAAGCACACTTCTGCCGGCATTAGCCAACCCTTTTATGGCGATGGTCGTTGAAATCAAATAGATTTCAACGGCCACCCCAGCCCAGAATTGAAGTTTATAAGATAAATAGACAAGCAGAAAGGCAAGGCCATATACTAAGAGCACGACCGTGACAGTAAGAAGCACTCCCTTCCCCTTTCGTCTGCTTCCCTTATTCCAGGAGCTGTCCAATAGTGAGATGAGTCTCCCCATCTGCACTACAGGATGTGGCAGCCAGCGTGGATCGCCAATAAGTAAATCCAGCACAACAGCACCGACTAAAATGAAAAATCCTATATAGAAAAAATTTTCAATCATTACTTTCTACTCGTTTCCTATATTTCAAAATAGCTTCTATTACCGCTTCATAGACAATATGTCCGATTCCTTTCCCTACAAGTGTGCCGGAACCAGCATAAGGAGTCTTATCACCTTGCTGGGTGACGGCCAGCAACATGGCATCGGTGGAAGTACCGGTTGCGATCGTGCCTGTTTGCGGATCTTTCACCTGCAAATCAAAAAGTGCCTTTCCTTTTGCCTCTGTCGCCGACATCAGTCCATTGACCAACGCCCCATCGGTCAAATGTGCGTTGATAAATACCATGGTGTTTATTGTTCCCATTGTCACCGGAGTAGGGCAGAGTTCCGTTTGGGTGATGTCGACTGCATTCCCTACCCCTGCAGTAACCACAGCCATAAACTCCAGGTTCTCTATATTTTTCTTGTGCACCACCACATCAACGAGCTGGACGGCAGTCATCATCCCGACTGTCTGTTCGGACGGAATCCCCCGCTCCTCGAGCCATTGCTCTATATCTTTAACCGGATCACTGCAGTTGTAATTCTTTTTTACATGAAAATTACAGAAGTGTTTATGCCACTGGATGCCTTCGCCTACAACGCCATTGGAGATGGTCCGCAACGGCAGGGTGGATTGAACATGGACACATGTCCCGTCCTGCTTGAACGAAAAGTTATTATTGAACTCTACAGCTTTAGCCTTTGCTTCAAACCTCGGCGTCATCAAAAGCTGCGGCTTAGGCACGACTGGATGGGATTCTGCCTTAATCCACACTTCATACACCTTTTCGAGCTGCTCCTCTTTCCGAAGGGTCTCCGCATCCCCTACCTCCAGAAACCTCCCATTATGCAAAAGAGCAAGGCGGTCGGCGTATAAGGAAGCAACATTCAAATCATGCAAAATCGCGAAAACGGTCAGGCCCTTTGTTCGCTGCCACTCCTTGATTAAATCAAGCATTTGAAAGGTATGCTTGATATCAAGATGGTTTGTCGGCTCATCCAGCAACAGGATTTCCGGTTCCTGGGCAAGGGCCTTGGCAAGCAGTACCCGCTGTTTCTCCCCACCGCTCAGCTTACGGAACTGTTTATTTCTGTACTTCTTAATGTTTGTTACTTCCATAACTTGCAACATAATTTCCTTATCTATGGCAGAAAGACTTTTCAGAATCCCTTTCTGATGCGGATACCGTCCAAGACTGATGATTTCCTCCACCGTATAATCAAACGAAACCTGAATCTCCTGGGACAGCACCGCAACCTTTTTTGCCTTTTCCAATTTAGTAAAAGAAGCAAGCGGTCTGCCTGATAGCAGCAGCTCCCCCTCTATAATTGGGAGCTGGCCGGTTACCAGCTTAAAAAGTGTCGTCTTTCCACTCCCATTCGGTCCAAGCAGTGCAAAGAACTCGCCTTTATGAATTTCAAGGTCCACCCCATTAATGATGGGATTTTCCACACTATATCCGCCTACCAGACTTTGAATCTTAATCATTCGCCTTCCCCTTCCCAATCCTTTCTCTGACCAAAAGAACGGCAAAAACCGGCGCTCCAATCAAAGCGGTGATGACACCGATCGGCAGTTCCTTCGGCGCAATGATGGTCCGTGCCATCAGGTCTGCCAACACAAGAAAGCCCCCTCCAATCAACATCGACAACGGAAGAACATGGCGGTGATTCGGTCCGGTCAACAGTCGTACCAAATGTGGGATTACCAACCCGACAAACCCGATAGATCCCGACACCGCAACCGCTGATCCTGTCAAAAGGGAGGCTCCGAACAGGATCAATATTTTCCCACGCTTCACATTCACTCCAATGTGATCTGCGGCCTCTTCCCCAAGCGCCATGGCATTCAGCTCACGAAAATGCATGAACAATAATAGCGAACCTGCAATCATGAACGGAAAGATAAGCTGCACATGGCTCCAGCCTCTCATACCCACGCTTCCGTACAGCCAATAGATGATTTGCGTCATCGACTCCTTGTCACCAAGCGCGATGATCAGGGAAATGATGGAACCGATAAAGGCGCTGATAATAATCCCTGCCAAGATAATCGTTTCTATCGCCAACCCGCGGTTACTCAACCTTACCAGCCCAAATACAAGCAACAGGGACAACAGGCCACTGATTATCGCTACAACCGGCAGCGTGAAGCTACCGAGCCCGATAATCGTTATGTTGAAAAATAATACAACCACCGCTCCCAATGCTGCACCCGAGGAAACCCCAATAGTATATGGGTCTGCCAGTGGATTCCTAAGCAGCCCCTGAAAAGCGGCTCCTGCAAGCGCAAGTGATGCGCCGACAAACATCGCGAGAAGGACACGCGGAAACCGGATATTCCAAATGATCATCTCCTCATTCTTCGGAACATCCACATTCCAGCCGAATCCAATGGCATTTTCAGATAAAATATGTAAGATGGACGGTATGGGGATTGAAACACTGCTGTTCAATAAACCAAGGAGGGCTGTACCAAGTACAAACCCTCCACTTCCGATATACAACCAAAAGACCCGATTACTCAAAGATCTCCGGATAGATAAGTTTAGCAAGAGTCTCCACCCCTTCAATAAGACGAGGTCCCGGTCTTGTTACTGTATCACTGTCCACATCATGCACTTCTCCATCTTTGATGGCAGGAACTTCCACCCAACCGGAACGGGCCATCACTCCCTCTTTTGGATTGTCCACATAATATCCGTAAGTCGTGATGATTACATCAGGATTCAGCTGAACAATTTCTTCTTCCGTCAGCTTCACCCAGCCCTCCTGATCACCTGCAGCATTTTCCGCTTGAATGGATTCGAGCATTTCATGCATGAACGTCCCTTGCCCTGTTGTAAAAATATCCGGAGCAGGAGAAACCTCCACCCAAACTTTTTTCTTTTCCGTTACTTCCTTCGCTTTCTCTTCCACCGCAGCAAGGCGGTCCTTCATGTCGGCTATTAAACTTTGAGCCTCTGCTGTTTTTCCTGTTGCTTTGCCCATCAGTTCCATCGTTTCATATACATCAGCAAACGATGATTCGCTACCAATAACAATCACAGTAATTCCAGCTTCCTCGTATTGTTTGAGGATATTCTCATGGTTCTGCTGATGATAATCCGTAACAAGAATCACATCAGGCATTAAGGTGAGAATGAGTTCCACATTCATATCCTGCGCACCTACCTTTTCTAGGTCAGCTGTTTCAACAGGATAGTTGCAATAATCGGAAACCCCTACCATCTTGTCTCCCAAACCAAGTGCATATGCAATTTCCGTGTTACTTGGTTGCATGGAAATAATGCTTTTCGGCTCTTCTTCTATTGTGATTTCCTTACCCGAATCGTCCGTTATTGTGACAGGGAAGGCTCTTTCCTGTTGTTGTTCTTCACCAGTTGTAGTTTTATTCGTGTTCCCACTTTCTACGTTTCCATTCGTTTCCTCTGAGGTCGCCCCACAGCCTGCCAATATCCCTAAAATCAGGACCAGAACAAGACCAAAAACTCCCCACTTCTGCTTTAAATGATTCATGATCTTTTCCCCTTTTTGATTTTTTTCAAATAAAAAAACGCCATCCTAAAGGAAAGCGTTGAACGTCAAAAAGCACCTATGTATCCGTGTTTTAGCTAGATTGTAAGACATCATCTATCAAACATGGAAACTCTGCACTTCAAACATCCTTTTCCTCGAAGGAGCTTAAATAACAAGATAGGCAGGTCTCCTGACTTACGCTTCACTGGTCAGCTGCGCCTTCCCATGCACCTTTATTGTGCACAGTGGACTCCAGCAGCTTTCCTAAACGCTTACAGTGGCGGGACCGTGTTGGACTTGCACCAACTTCCCTTTTCACCCTTCCTGCACGAGTCATACTCTAAACAAGAAAGGAACCTATTTGTCGTAATATTTGTTTTTTTATTCTTTCGCTATTATAAAATAACTTCCTGGAGTTGTAAATTTTATTCTACTAAACTTTCTCTGCTACCCCTGCCGACTTAAAAGTGGCCATTTCTTTTACAATGTTCGCAGCCGCTTGGAGAACCGGGAACGCCAAGGCAGCACCGGTCCCTTCCCCAAGTCGCAGTCCGAGATTCAGGATTGGCATTATTTCTAAGAGTTTAATGGCATGCTGATGCCCCGACTCTTGGGACTGATGGCCAATAAAAAGATAGCCTTTCACTTCACTGTGCAGCTTTACTGCCAAAAGTGCAGCGATAGTACTGATAAAGCCGTCGATGAGAATTGGGATTTTTCTTTCTGCAGCTGTCAAGATGGCCCCTGTCATCCCTGCTATTTCAAGGCCGCCTAATTTAGACAACACATCAATCGGATCAGCAGAATCTGGTTTGCGGTTGCCGATCGCTTCACTGATGATTTGCTGTTTTATTTTCACCTGCTCTGAAGATATCCCTGTCCCGAAGCCGACCACTTGAGCTGCACCCAAGCCGCTTAATGCTGCCAATACGGCACTGCTGCTCGTTGTGTTTCCGATTCCCATTTCCCCGACAATCAGACACTTAGCACCATCATTTAATACTTTTGTTGCGATGTCACTTCCAGCGTCGATCGCCTGCAGTGCCTGACTTCGAGTCATTGCATCTTCCTTCAGAAAATTGCCGGTACCATAGCGAATTTTACTAATATGTAGCCCTTCTCTTTTCACATCGCTGACCACACCCATATCGACAATTTCGACCTTTGCTCCAATCTGTCGTGCCAGCACATTGATGGCCGCTCCTCCGTTCAGGAAATTGTGAACCATCTGTACAGTCACCTCCTGCGGGTAAGCCGATACCCCTTCGGAAGCTATTCCATGGTCAGCAGCAAACACAATGATTCCTGGTGGCGTCACCTCCGGAAAATCCGCTCCTGTAATTTCTCCGAGCTGGATAGCAATCTCCTCCACCATCCCAAGGCTCCCCTGCGGTTTTGTTAAGGTGTCTAGGTAGGACTTCATCTTTTCTCCTTGCTTCTGATTGACTGGCTTGATGTTATAGTTGTTACTCATTTTTATCACCTGCTGCTTGTTTTTTTATGGAAAGTCCGTAATCCTGGAACTCTCGCATCCTTTTATAAATCAAGTCCATGGAAAGGTGTTCCCTCACCACATCCGCCAAGCGATTAAAAGACTCTTCTCTTAATTTCTCAAAAGAAGTCCTGCCTTCGATTGGCGCCAGCCCCTTCTTCATCCTTAACGAATTCAGCAGCTCCTCCCTGAACTTATCATTATGAAAAACTCCATGGAAGTATGTGCCCGTAATGTTTTCGAACTGAACACCCTCTGAACGACCAGACAGTCTGACAAACGGTGCAACCCCTTCCTGCACTTCCGAAACTCCCATATGAATCTCGTAACCTTTCACAGGTATCTCTTTTTGCCCATAGGACACCACACCTTCAGATAATACCGTCGTCTTATCCGCCGTAATGGATGTTTTCATCGGAAGCAGTCCAAGCCCTGACACCACCTTCAATGAAGATTCCATCTCATATTCGTCCACCACTACATCCCCAAGCATCTGGTAGCCACCGCAAATCCCGAAGATGGCAGTTCCTTGTGCTGACAATGTCTGAAGTCTGTTAGCCAACCCTCTTTCGTGCAAAAAAAGCAGGTCGCTCAATGTATTTTTGCTTCCGGGTAGGATGACCATATCCGGTTCCCCAAGCTCTTCCGCCTTTTGCACATACCGCACATGACAGTCCTGTTCTGCAAAGAACGGATCCATATCGGTAAAATTTGAAATCAGTGGGAAGCGGATTACCGCAATATCAAGCTCTTTTGTGACGTCCCTTTTTACAGAATAACTATCAAGAATCACAGAATCCTCTGCCTCGATATTCAAATTTGGCACGTATGGAACGACTCCAAGAACAGGTACACCCGTATATGCTTCAAACCACTCCAAACCAGGATCCAGCAGCGACACATCGCCCCTGAACTTGTTGATGACGACGCCAAAGACCCTTTGACGGTCTTCCTCGCCCAACAGCTGTAGCGTTCCGACCAAACTTGCGAACACACCGCCTTTTTCAATATCCCCGACAAGAATGACAGGAGCGTTGGTAAGTCTGGCCACCCGCATATTCACCAGCTCGCGGTCGTTCAAGTTGACCTCGGCCGGACTTCCTGCCCCTTCAATCACAATGCAATCATACTCTGTCTGAAGACTGCGATAAGCGGCATCTATCAAATGCAGACCCTTTTCATAAAACTCCTGACGGTACTCCCCCGCTTTCATATTTTGATAAGGCACACCGTGCACCACAATTTGCGATTGATAATCGCCGGTCGGCTTGATCAGAATCGGATTCATATCAGTGGTCGCGATTACTCCCGCCGCTTCCGCCTGCACTCCCTGTGCTCTGCCAATCTCCTTTCCGTCCATTGTGATGTAAGAATTGAGCGCCATGTTCTGGGATTTAAAAGGCGCAGTCCGGTAGCCATCCTGTGAAAAAATCCGGCATAATGCTGTGACAATTGCACTTTTACCAGCATCGGAATGCGTGCCCTGCACCATCAACGGGGTTCCCTTAAACATGGGCTTTTACCTCCAGACAACGTTGGATCCAGTTGTCCACCATCTCCGGTTGGGAAGCGAAATGGATATGGCTGTAGCCCGCAACAAGGTTTTTTGTAGAATATCCGTCCTTAGCTACCCCTCGCATTCCTTTTGTCTCATAAGCAGGTGGGAGTTCTTTTTCAGTCTGAAAAGTCGAATAGTGAAATTCGTGTCCTTTGGCAACCTGTCCTTCTTTTAAAAGAAAATTGCTGTTTGTGCCCCTGATTTCACGATATCCTAGCGCTGCGAGTCTACCTTGCATTTTCACTATACCTCGAATGATGCCGGCCATGGTGTAGGAATTGCCGTCAATTGTCATGAGCTCTTCGCACAAATACATAAACCCTCCACATTCCGCCAAAGTTGGCATTCCTGCAATAACAGCCTTGCGGATGGATTCCATGCTGTCCTGTTTAGAAGAAAGGTCTGCCGCAAACTCCTCCGGAAAACCCCCGCCTAAATAAAGCCCATCCACATCAGCAGGTACTCTCTCATTTTTCAAAGGGGAAAAGTAGACCAATTCTGCTCCTCTACATTCCAACAACTCTAAATTATCCTTATAGTAAAAATTAAAGGCAGCATCATAGGCAACCGCAATTTTGACACCCTTCTTACCACGAACGGAGAATAGCTTTTCATCCAACTGGATATCTCCTGTCTGGCCTGCCAGCTGGTATAACAGCTCCAAATCTACCGTTTTACCAAGGAGCTCTCCCAGTTTAGTAAAAAAGGTATCAAGGTCTCCACGCTCAATGGATGGAACCAGCCCCAAGTGCCGTTCCGGCATCTCCATTTCCGCTTCCCTTGTCATATAGCCAATCACCGGGATGCGACATTCCTGTTCAACAGCTGTTTTTATCAGTTGGAAATGTCCTTCACTTCCTACTTTATTTGCAATTACTCCCACTAAGTTCACCTGATCGGACAACATCTGATAGCCTTTTACCATCGCGGCTGCACTTCTCGCCATGCCAGAACAGTCTACCACCAGCACCACCGGACTGCCGGTGAGAATGCTTATTTCTGCGGTGCTTCCCTGGTCGGAACGAGGGTCTTTTCCGTCGTAAAATCCCATAACACCTTCTATGATAGAAATATCCGCTCCTTCACTTCCGCGTTTCAGTACTTCTTTTACCACACTATGCGGAAGCATCCAGCTGTCCAGGTTGCGGGACGGCCTGCCAGTAACCGCTGTATGATAGGAGGTGTCGATATAATCCGGACCACACTTGAACCCCTGTACCTTGTAGCCCTTTTGCTGCAGTGCCGCCATCAGGCCTATTGTTACGGTCGTCTTTCCTACTCCACTTCCTGTTCCTGCAATGACCAATCTTCTGTTCAACATCGCAATTTCACCTCCGCTCTGTTAAAATTCTATTCCTTTCACTGCTGGTACTCCTTCGTTGTAATAATGCTTTTCCACTTCGATAACAGAGACCAAGTCAGCTGCTTCTTTAACCTTCTCGTGTGCACCCCTGCCTGTGATAACTAGGTGAACATGGTTTGGTTTATTTTTAATCAAATCCAGAACGTCCTCTAATGGAAGCACATCGTCCACCGGAAAACTCTGTATGGCCAGGGCGTTATTAAGTTCATCCAAAACAACAACGTCATATTCGCCACTCATTACAGCCTCTTTAGCTTTCGGCCATCCAATGCGAAGTGCCTCGCGATGCTCCTCCGGCGTCTTGGTCCAGGTAAAGCCGATACCTACCTGTTCCATTTCAACACCCAGTTTTTTGAGTGCAATCTGTTCGCCATAAGTCCGTTCCGGTGATTTGATGAACTGAAAGATTTTCACGTGCATGCCCCTTCCGACTACCCGGACCGTCAAACCTATTGCGGATGTTGTTTTTCCCTTCCCATCTCCCGTGTACACAAGTGTCAGACCTCTTTGCTTCTCTTTTCTGCTCATAGCTAGTTGCCTCCTCTTTTCTCCAATAAAAAAACGCCTTTCTGCTTAGGAGCGGAAAGGCGTTAAAGGTCCATTCATTTAATAAACAAGCCAAATTCATGGCCGGCTGACATGAAACTATGAATGTCTCTTTAAGCATTCTTTCCTCGCAGAATCCTTAAAAACAATTAGGCAGGTCTCCTGACTTACGTCTCCAGCACAATGCCAACCCTTCCCATGCATCTTTCACACAGTGGATAATACTCAGCATCGCTCAACGCTTACAGTGGCGGGGTCCGTGCTGGATTCTCACCAGCTTCCCTTTTAACCTTTCTTCACAAAGGCACCTAAATGTTGATAAAACTATGTAATTATAACTTTGCTATCTACCAAACTAACAACGCATTCATTGTAGCCTATTTAAACAAAAAAGTCTTTATGGAATACAAAAAAAGCCTGACCCTTCAGCGCATCACCGCACTGAGGGTCAGACCCCTCTTTATCTCTTTACCACGTCAACTCTCTACCAATTTAGCCTTGACCTGTGGTTTGTTTGGCTCGAATACCGGCTCTACTTCAGCCTCCACCGGATCTTCTGCCTGTGTAGCTCGTTTGATGAAGAATGCCAACACGAGTGCAACCAGAGCAATAAACGTTGAAACGAAAAAGGCAAAGTTGATTCCTTCTAGCATCCCTTGCATCATAACCTGTTGCTGCACACCCGCAACAGCCTCGGTGGATGGGTTCGCACCTAAAGCTGCCATCGCATCTCCCGAAAGCTTGCGACCAACACTTTCTGCTCGGGTCGACATCAACGTCACAAGCAACGCCGTCCCAATCGCACCGGACACCTGCTGGAGCGTGTTGTTCATCGCCGTACCATGTGGATAAAATCGCGACGGCAACTGATTCAAGCCATTCGTTGACACCGGCATGAACACCATCGACATTCCGAACATCCGCACTGTATATAAAATTAGCAATTGCGTATAGGTCGTTTCAAATGTCAACTGACTGAAGAAATACGTCGTCACAACCGTAATAGTCAAACCGGTTATTGCGAGCGCACGCCCACCGTACTTATCAAACAACTTTCCTGTGATCGGCGACATCAAAGCCATCACGATTGCCCCTGGTAACATCAATAATCCCGCATCCAATGGTGAAATCCCGCGGATTGTCTGCACGTAAATCGGCAACAGAATCATCCCGGAGAACATCGCCATCGTGATGACCATGGAAATCGCAGAGGATAAAGCGAACATCGGATATCGATAGATCCGGAAATTCAACATCGGTTTTTCTTTTCCAAGCTGTCGTAAAATGAACCAAGTTAACGACAACGCCCCAATGGCAATCGTTCCGTAAACAAGCGGACTATCCCAGCCCTTGGCGCCTGCGGAACTGAAACCGTATAGCAGTCCACCGAACCCAAGACTCGATAAAACGACAGAGAATCTATCCAAGCGGATATCCTGTTTTTCTTTTCTATCCTTCAACAAAAATACTCCAAGAAGCAAAACGCCGACGGCAATCGGAGAAACGAAGTGAAATAACATCCTCCAATCATAATGCTCAATTAGCCAGCCTGAAAGCGTCGGTCCAATCGCAGGTGCTCCCATCAAAATAAGTCCGAAAACCCCCATAGCAGTCCCGCGCTTTTCAATTGGGAAACTGACAAGCATCACGTTCATCAATAACGGCATTAAAATGGCCGACCCGGAAGCCTGCATCATTCTTCCTGCTAAAAGAACTCCAAAAACCGGGGCAAAACCGGCCATCACTGTCCCAATGGCAAAAAGCCCCATCGCGACGATGAACAAATTCCGTACAGAATACTTTTGAATGAGGAAAGCTGTGGTCGGGATCAATACCCCATTCACCAACATGAAGCCGGTTGTCAGCCACTGCACCGTCGAAGGCCCCACTTGGAGTTCCGTCATAATGGACGGCAGGGCAATATTCAATAATGTATTATTTAAAAAAGCTATAAACGCGCCAATCATTAAAATGGCCAAAATACCATATGGCGGACGATTTGTAATTGTGTTTGGTGCTGATTGTTGCATGCTTTCTCCTCCGTTTTATACTAACAGTACATTTTTATACTACTATTACATCTATATAGATTTTATACCATCAGTCTAAATTTATCAATCTTGAAAACTTTGTAAATTTGCTGTTTGTGTAAAAAATTATTTTGGTGTACTATTATTTTGTACCACCAGTCTAATTTAAACGGGTGATAAAATGAAGGATCGCAAAATGCATGTTCTCATGTGTGCTCATAAACTTTTTATAGAAAAAGGATTTCAAGCTACGTCCATCCAGGACATCCTTGATGAAAGTGGCATCGCTAAAGGAACCTTATATAACTATTTCTCCTCGAAAAACGAGCTATTAATAGAGCTCTTTAAAACCTTATATCAGAAAATGGAAAAAGAACGGAACGACCTCCTGCTCGGACAGAACCCTTCTGACATCAACATTTTCGTCAAACAATTTGAACTTCAAATGGAGACGAACCGTGCCAACAAACTGATTTCCCTTTTTGAAGAGGTCATTTTCATTAATGATCCCGAATTAAAAGAATTCATCCGTCAAAGTCAGCTACGGATGCTGCGATGGGTGCATCAACGATTCCTGGAGGTATTCGGAGAGGAAAAAAGAGAATACCTCTGGGACTGTGCCATCATGTATCTCGGAATTCTAAATCACGGCATCAGATACTACACGATGACCCACGATAAGAAACTGGATATTCACAGGGTTGTACAATACAGCGTTAATCGCTTGGTGAAGATTGTGGAAGATGTAGCGGAATCAGGTGAGGTACTCGTGGAAGCAGAGTCCATGGCACGTTGGGTGCCGCAAGAAGGAGAAAATGAATTGCCGCTGCCACATGCTATCGCCCATGCAGTGAGTGACTTGAAGAAGGGCCTTTCTGGCGCGGCTGGGTATGATCGTTTAGCAGAGCTGTTGGACTTTGTTCAGGAAGAGTTAAGCGGAAAGACTGGTACTAAACCGCGTCGTTTCTTGGTGGAGAGTGCGATGAATTGCCTTAACAGGGACAGTATTTTTAGCTCAGAATGCGGTAAAGAATGTAGAAAACTTCAGGAGCTTGTGGATCAATTTTTTGTTTCAGAAGATAAATGACATTAAAATTGGCTTTACCTCATAGGCTTACATCTTGTTCCGTCTCGACTATATCTTGCGTGTCATAGTACCCTATGACACGCGCTTTTTTATTTACGCATCATTGTGTTGTGCGCCAATGAAACGTATTTTCCTTCTTGGTTTCATTTTCGCGTTCCATTGAACCTCTATGACACGCATTTTCCACTCTCCCTTTCAATTTCGCGTTCCATTGGACCTCTATGCAACACGTTTTCCACTCTCTCTTTCAATTTCGCGTTCCATTGGACCCCTATGCAACACGTTTTCCCTCTCTCTTTCAATATCGCGTTCCATTCATATAACATACACAAAATGAGCCTCTTCATCCTCCAAAACCCCAACTCCCTTTACCTCTTTTAGTACTTATGATACATTCCACAGGCTATTTCCGGTCTTTCATCAACACTCCCCCCCTCCCGAATAGTATTTTATACCTATCCAAAACACCATTTGTCAGCACAACCAAACAGCCTTTACAATTCAATTAACTTCGCAACACGAATTACTCACAATCATTGTTACCTCTCACCTATGAACGTTTCATCACAATCAACAGACAATCTGATCACAAATCAAACCAGGAGGTGACCGCTTCACACTACAAACTACAAAACATTCAACTTCTAAGAACTACATAGTCTATCAAAAATCAAAAACTACCTATCAGAACAGGAGAATGCACATGCGAAAGCCAACACTCAAAACTTTCTTTATAGCAATCATCGCAGTCCTAATGCTTGCCACATCCCTTTTTCAAGGCCAGGCAATTGGGGCAAACACCAAATCAACAACCACTAATGAACCAACCGTCATCAACGATCAACTAGGAACTGGCGAAACCAAAATCACCCTAATTACTGGAGATATTGTTCATGTAACCGCTCTGCCAACTGGACAAAGTGTTATTAATGTAGAACCTGCCGAGAACAACGGTGATGGAATTCGCGTCATCACGGTTGGTGACGACACATACGTATATCCGAATGCTGCGATGCCTTATCTGGCAGAAGGAAAGCTTGACCATAACCTCTTCAACATTACAAAACTTGTAGAATACCAATTTGATGACACCAACAGCTCCACACTTCCTGTCATCGTCGAATACCAAGAAACGAAAGCAAAAACTGCTTCCACAAAAGCTGCACCAAAAGGCGCAAAGAAACAGCGTGAACTAAAAAGCATTAACGCTGCTGCCTTAGAAACAAACAAAGAAGAAGCAACAACTTTCTGGAATGATGTGCAATCAGAAAAGACTGACGAATCTAAACCTGAATCTGTACAACTTAACTATGCAATTGAAAAAATTTGGCTGGACGCTAAAGTAGAAGCAACCCTTCATCAAAGCGTGCCACAAATTGGAGCGCACACTGCTTGGGAATCCGGTCTAACTGGTGAAGGCATCAAGGTTGCTGTACTTGATACTGGGATTGACCCGACACACCCTGACATTGCTCCACAACTGGACGAATCAGTAAGCTTTGTACCTGGTGAAGAAGTGCAGGATATAAACGGACACGGCACACACGTAGCCTCTACTATCCTCGGAACTGGCGCTGCTTCTGACGGCCAAAACAAAGGTGTTGCCCCAGATGCTAGATTACTAGTGGGAAAAGTGCTTGCCGATAACGGGTCCGGGCTTGCCTCTTGGATCATTGAAGGAATGGAATGGGCCGCTCAAAATGCGGATGTTGTTAACATGAGTCTTGGTAGTTCTGTCGGCAGTGACGGAACGGATCCGATGGCACAAGCTGTTAACACACTGACAGAAGAACATGGAACCCTATTCGTTATTGCAGCAGGTAATAACTACGGAGAAGGAACGGTGGGATCTCCTGGTGCTGCAGATGCTGCACTTACAATCGGTGCAGTGGACAAGTCAGACAGACTGGCAAGTTTCTCCTCCAAAGGACCGCGACTTGGTGACATGGCATTAAAGCCTGATGTTTCCGCACCTGGAGTAGGAATCATGGCCGCGCGCTCTCAATACTCATCAGGCACAGGTTCCTATAAAAGTTTGAACGGTACTTCCATGGCTACACCTCACGTAGCAGGTGCAGTGGCGATTCTTTTACAACAAAATCCTGAAGCCACACCTCAAGAATTAAAAGAAACACTGATGAATACAGCGAAAAAACTACCAAACTACCAACCGTACCATATCGGAACTGGACGCATTGATATACCAAAAGCGTTAAATACAGATATAAGAGCTACAGGCTCTGTTTCATTCGGTTTCTTCCAATGGCCGCATGATGAAGCGACACCTGTAGAGAAAACAGTTACGTACACAAATGAAAGTGACCAAGACATCACCCTTGATCTTGAAGCTACTTTTGCAGATGCAAATGGTAATGCGGCTCCTGAGGGTATGCTGACACTGGCACAAACAACCGTTACTGTTCCAGCTAATGGAACTGCAGACGTACAAGTAACAGTAGACCCTGCACATGGAGAAAGCGGTCAACGCTACCAAGGTCATTTAACAGCAAGTGCCAATGGGGAAGCATTGGTTCACACGACCATGGCTACAATCAAAGAAGATGAAAGATACACACTCACTCTAAATGCAACTGACCGTGACGGCTCACCTGCCCTTGCATATGTGGTCATGTTCAACGAAAACATGCAACCAGAATCTATTGCCGTGCCAGGAACAAGAGAACTTCGCCTGAAAAAAGGGACCTATTCTGTAATGTCCATGATGGACGTGGATGTGAATACGGACCATAGAGGGGTTGCCCTTGTCGGTGATCCAGAAGTGGTTCTCGATGGACCGAAGACGGTGGAATTGGATGCAAGAAAAGCCAACGAAATCACAGTCAAAGTTCCAAAGAAAACAGAACCGGTGTATCAGCGTATGGAATACTACCAGACGATGGGAACAGGTACAGTACACAGTGTCTATCTAATGCCTGTATGGGTGGATAAACTTTACGCAGCACCTACTAAGAAAACAACACTTGGAGAGTTTGAATTTCTAACGCGCTGGCGCTTAGCAAAACCATACCTGACCATTAATTTTAAAGGAAAAGAACTGGATGATATCGTGATGCCTGGTAGTACCCTTTTAGAAGGAAAGCATAACTTGAAGGCAATCTATGCCGGAGAAGGAGCACAAGCAGACTACGACCGCTTGAATGCAAAAGGTAAGGCTGTAGTAGTAGACCGCAGCAAAACCATCAGTGAATCCGAACAAGCTGCAGCAGCTGTTGCAGCAGGTGCAAAGCTATTGATTATCGCAAACTATGAAAATGTGGAATTCAATGCATATGTAGGGGAAGTGCCTCTTACTGCCGCTGCTATCAGTAAGTCAGAAGGAGACAAACTAATTAAAGCGGTTCGTTCCGGAAATGTGAAGTTACAAGTCGAAGGAACTAAGGACTCACCATACGTCTATGACCTAGATTATGTACATCAAGACAATGTTCCGAAAAAATTGGCATACGAGCCTAAGAACAAAGACCTTGCAATAATTGAAACAAACTACAATTCCCATGTGGAAACAGATGGCGGAGAGTTCCGATTTGACATGAGACCGTACACAAGACGAGCGATCGGATTCCTATACAAAATTTCCCTCCCTACTACAAGAACGGAATATGTGTCTGCCACAAAGGATACGTATTGGTATCACCAAGCAACAGTCCTTGATGAAGAATGGGAAATTCGCCAGCCTCGTGTAGTTTATGAAAAAGGACAAAAGCTTGTTGAAAATTGGTTCTCTCCGGTAGTTCGCCCTGCATTAGGTGAAGGATATTGGGGGCCAAACAGACAGAATAATTATTTACAATTTAATATACCTGCATGGGCAGATGCAGGATTTGGGAATACTGGTGGTACCGGTTATAATAACTCTGTACAAAACCAAACGAATAAATTATACCAAGGTAGCGAATTGGTAAAAGAAGGAAAAGGTCAATCTATAGCAGGCACCATAATTGCACCAGAAGAACGGACTCAATTCCGATTAGTTTCAGAAGCGAAACGCGATGCAGAACGCTGGAACACATCTGTTCGCACCCACACTGAATGGACTTTTTGGACTGAGAAACAAGAGTCATTTAGAACAGATTTACCGTTTCTTTCACTCAATTATCAAGTTGACACTGATGTAAACGGTGATGCCTTGTTAAACAGACCAACCCAACTACAGATATCTGTAGAAAAAGTAAAAGATGCCATTGGCTATGGAAATGTGGATGGAGCAACACTTGAGGTATCCTTCAATGAGGGGAAAACATGGAAGAAGGTAAAGTTAACCCGCAATGGGGACACATTTACAGCTTCCATCACCAATAACAAATCCGCAACATCCGTTTCCCTAAAAGCATCCGCATGGGATGACAAAGGCAACAAAGTCACACAAGAAATCATTAAAGCGTACGGACTTCGTTAATAATATATCATTGATAGTTAGAATCCATAGCTGGTGATTGGAGCGAAAGGCGAAGACTCCGGCGGGAGGTAGCGGTAGACTTGAGACCCCTGAAGCGTTGTGAGGAGGCTAAAGCACCGCCCCGCGGAAAGCGAAGCCTGACGCGGAGATCAATAGCGATGTTAAACGAAGTTCACAAAAAAGTGGAGCATGGAACCTTTAATGGGTTCCATGCTCCACTACTATTTTCATAAAGGATACTACTCTCACACAAACTGATTATTACGCCGGAATTTGTTGATTACTGGCCCAACAAAGCGGTTTGCTTTTTCCATATCATTCTTCTCCATATAATAATCAAAAAGAACGACTGCATAGTGCTCGACCAGCAGCATATAGCCTTTTCCCTTAAAATAGGGAAATGCTTCCTCTTCCAAGTATACGTAATATCTATCCATTGAATTAGATAGATAATAAAAATGCATCATAAAAATGTGTACAAAAGTGGAAGAGTTGGAGGACTTCGATAGATCCAACCCTTGTTTGACCAAGGCTAGAAGATTTTCTCTGGAGGTCTTTCCTTCTTTCGTCAATGCATTCACATAGCCTTCAAAGGACCCTAGATAATTAGGATGGTTCTTTTCTCTAGCATCCATTGATTTTTTATAAAATTCGCTGGCTTTTTGGTATTCCGCATTCCTTAAGTAGAGATAGGCGACATTATGATATAGCATCGCTTTTTGATGTTCGAGCCCATAGTCTTCCGTCATTTCTATCAATCTATGATATTCCTGGCTTAAGGCGGGATGGTCTTCTGACTGTTCAAGTTGAATGACCATGAGCATTTCTGCTTCAATGATGCGGGAAAAACTCCTTATTTTAGTGAAGTATTGAAGGGCTTTATTCGCATGAAAAAATGCCAAGACCCTTGAATTTAAGGAATGGTATGCAAGGGCCAAATCATAATAGCACTCTTGGTTAGGGTAGCCTTCTAGATTGATCTCCTTCAAGCAAGCAAGTGCCTCCACGTAGTTGTTCTTCACGGATAAGTGGTAAAGCCCCTTTACATGAAGAAGCAAATTCTTTTCATAAGATGTCACATCGGTCCAAGCCGAAATTTCTTCTACTAAACCGTCCACCATTCTTCCTTCTCCAACAAATAAATAATATCTTGCCAGGATCAGTGTGTACAGGCGATAAAAGTCCTGCATGTGTAAAAGGTTGAAACCTTGGAGCTGTCGTTTGATGGATTCCACCCTCGGTTTAAGTTTTTTTACGATAGCATCCTGCCATTCTTTCAACAGCTGTTCGATTTCCCTATAATTCTCTATTTCTGCTTCCATCTCAATTCCAAGACGCCTGCATAAAAAATCAATGGTCTCCCCGGAAACCTCCGTCAGCCCCCGCTCTATCTTACTGATATGGGTACTGGAACAAATTCCATCGCCTAGATCCTTTTGCTTTAACCCCTGAAATTCTCGATAAAATTTAATAATCTTACCTTCCAGCATGTTGTCATCCCCTGTGAAAATCATCTAATTTTTTAATATCCTACCACAGTTTGTTTTCAGGTGACAGACAGCTTCTCCCAATTGAAACAAGTCGGACATATGACTACCTTACTCAGCCCTTCCCCTCATAATCCGACTCTTGCTTCATCAACGGCAATGTAAAACTAAACACCGTCCCTTCCCCGACCTTACTTTCCACTTCGATAGTCGTTGCGTGTAAATCCATTATCGACTTTACAATAGACAGGCCAATACCGATACCTGTCTTGCTGGATCTAGCTTTATCGGTTTTATAGAATCGTTCCCATATTTTCTCGAGATTCTCTTCACTTATCCCCTCACCATGGTCCATTATTCTTACAACCACCTCATCTGTTTTCTTTTCCAAAAACACTTGAATGTACTGATGATTGGATGACACCTGGATAGCATTTTGCAATAGGTTGATGAGTGCCTGTTCAATTCGGTCTCTGTCCGCAACCACCATGGTTTCCAGATTGTCTGGAATGATCTGAATCTCCAATTGCTTATTGGAAAGATGAGGTTCAAGTTTCACAGCAATCAACTGCAACTGTTTTGTCAAATTATAAGAAGTGGGCTTTAACGTGACGTGACCTGCCTCCAATTGCGACATATCAAGGGTATCATTAACAAGCTTGATGACACGCTCTGTTTCATCTTTCATCAATAGGTAAAATTCTTTTCGTTGTTCGGCTGGAATCGTATCATCCAACAGGGCAATCAAGAAACCTTTGATCGAAGTAAGTGGTGTCCTCAAATCATGGGATACATTAGCAATAAAGGCTTTTCTTGTTTCCTCCAAAGAATTCAGCTCTGCTGCCATATGATTGAAGCTTTCCCCAAGCTGACCTATTTCGTCTTTAGAGGATACCTCCACAGATTGAGAAAAATCACCTTTGGCATACCTCAAAGCTATCGCATTCATATCCCTGAGCGGGGCAGTAATTTTAGCAGAAAGGAACCATATGATGATTCCTGCAATAGCAATGGTGATGGTAAATGTAAGCAAAATCATATACAAAACCTGCTGATAGGCGTGGCTTAAATCATGAAAGACCATGACCATGATCACATCCCCTTCTATCGGTGAGGCGATCATATAACTTAAATTCCCATCGGTCCGGCCACCTTTTGCCACATACTCTCCGGACTCCGCTTTTTCCAATAACTCCTTTTCTATCTCCCCATGGTCAAAGGACACATCCTTAAAGATCCTATTCCCACCGGCATCAAATAGGAACACATGGAAGTCTTTTTCATCTAACATCGGTTCAAGAGCAGCCATTGTCTCCTCTTCCGTCCATCCAAACTCTTCGCTTGCTGTGAGTACCTTGGTAATCTGTTGTTGTTGATGTGTATAGGTCTCTTCAAAATCCTCATAAAGATCAACGTGAAACAGATACAAAAAGATAAGTCCAAAGATAATAAACAAACTCGTAATGATTAGGGCATAACTAAAAAATAGTTTAGAGAATATTTTATTCATGAATCTTCTCCTCAAATCGATAGCCTACACCACGAATTGTCGTGATGGACCAGGTGGAACCACTTGAAGATAGTTTGTCCCTCACCCGCTTAATATGGACATCAATCGTTCGTGGGTCTCCATCAAAATCATAGCCCCAAATCTTGTCCAATAACTGCTGCTTTGATAAAACTTGATTATGATGATAGGCAAAATAATAAAGCAATTCCAGTTCCTTTGGGGCAAGCTTTACATCCTTGCTGCCAATGCGTAATCTGAATTCTTGCAAGTTGAGCATTAAATCTTTTAAGTGAATGATATCCCTTTGCTGATTGGCCGGTGTCACCCTTCTTAAAGCAGCCTTTACCCTCGCGGACAATTCATTGGGATCAAAGGGTTTAACCATATAATCATCTGCCCCAAGCTCCAGTCCTTTTACGATATCGTAGCTTTCCCCTTTTCCCGTTAACATGATGATGGGGATGACCGGGTCATCCATGCGAATCAGTTTGCACACTTCCCATCCGTCCATTTCAGGCAACATCAGATCCAGTATGATACAATCGGGTCTTTGTTCATAATACAACTCCAATGCTTCTTCCCCATTTACTGCCAAAATGGTTTCATACCCCTGTTTAGACATATACATCTGGATGATCGCTCTTATATTGATATCATCTTCTACTATTAATATTTTCATGATAAATTCCTCTCCACTAAGAACTACTAACTCCATTATGCCAGTTAATTGTTAATAGTACGTTAACACATATAAGTCCCGCTTTCTCGTTAACATTTCATTAACATTCCAATGCTATTCTTACATCGTTCCAATACTGTTAAGCACCATTTAAAAACGAATAGAGAAAGAGGTTCATTATGAAAAGAATAGCAAAATACGCATCTCACAAAAAAGGGGTCTGGGTGATTCTGCTTGCTTGGATCATCCTCACCGGCGCTTTAAGTGTAGCACCTTCTGTCAATGACTATAAGGTCAACACAGGAGAGAACGATCTGCCAAAAGAAGCTCAATCCGTCGTGGCAAGTGAAAAATTCGACGCTTACTTTCCGGATGATAACGGATTGTTTGCCTTACTCGTATTTCAAAACGAAGACGGATGGAATACGCAAAATTTCACAGAAGTGGATGAAGTCAGCAATTGGATTCAGGATGATTCCAAGCTGGAAACCATTCAATCTGCCGTTCCATTTCATCAATTTCCTGAGCAGGTGAAAGAAGATTTCTTATCTGAAGATAGGACAACACTTGTTCTCCCTTTGTTTTTAAAAGATAGCTTGGAAATGGACGAGGTCAATGAAACCGTTCAATCCATCGAAGCATTTACGGACACAACCTTAACAGATGGGACAATGGTGATAACCGGACCTGCAGGAATCGCTTCTGATACCATTTCCATTTTTTCCAATGCCGATCTGGTTTTATTATTTTCTACCATCGCATTGGTACTTATTTTGCTGATTGTCATCTATCGTTCCCCGTTACTTGCAATTATACCGTTGGTGGCCGTTGCATTTGTCTATCAAGTTGTAGATCGCGTACTTGGACTCTTAGCGAAAAATGAAGTGTTCACTGTGGAAGCACAGTCCATATCCATTGTGATGATCCTGTTATTCGGTGCAACGGTGGACTACAGTCTATTTGTTTTTTCAAGATTCCGTGAAGAATTAAGGAAGCAGGAAAACAAACATCACGCGATGCAAACAGCTGTCCAAGGGATAGCCGAACCGCTAGCTTTTTCAGGTGGAACTGTTTTTGCCGGCATGCTGGTACTCTTATTGGCAGACTATGGGCCGTACCATAGCTTTGCACCAGTATTCACCATTACGATTGCCATTGTATTACTGGCTGGACTTACCTTGATCCCGGCACTTTTCACTATATTCGGCCGCAGAGCTTTCTGGCCGTTCATCCCTAAAGTAGGCGAAGAAACAATAGAGAAGAATCGTTTCTGGGGTATAGTCGGGGAACTTGTGACGAATAAACCTAAGCTGGTCGGAGGGATTGTACTAGTCTTTTTACTTGTGAATGCCTCCCAATTGTTCACAGCCAACTACTCCTATAATATTATCCAATCCTTCCCGGAAGAGATGAAATCCAGGATTGGTTTTGAGCAACTGGAGGAAAAATTCCCTGCCGGCGAACTGGCTCCTGTAAATGTGTTGGTCGAAAAAAAGACCGGCTTCACGTTTTCTAACAGTGAGCTTGACGCGATAGAGACATTGAACGAAAGTTTCATTGGCATGAATGGAATCTCCAGTACTACTTTACCTGAAAAAGAAATCGTGGCCACCGGAGGCAGAGAGGGTAGTCGCATCTTAAGTGAAGATGGTAATGCATTGAAATTTGATATTATATTGACGATGAATCCCTATGCAGAAGAAGCAATGGACATTCTCGATCGATTGAATGAGTCAAAAGAAGATATTTTGAGAGAAAGCGGACTTGATGCTAAAGATTATGACATATATTTTGCGGGGGAAACCGCTGCTTCCGCTGATATCCGATCCACCAATAACCGTGATACACTAATTATTGTACTTGCTGTCACCGTAGTAATTTTCGGGATGCTGATTTTCCATACACGCTCGCTGGTGGCACCGGTTTACATGATGACAACCATATTGCTATCGTACGCCTCGGCACTTGGCTTAAGTTGGTTCATTTTTGATAATTTCTTTGGCTTTGAGGGGATGAGCTATCGCATTCCGCTTTACGCATTTGTTTTCCTTGTAGCCCTCGGGGTCGATTACAACATCATGCTCATTTCAAGAATCAAAGAGGAGAATCGTTACTTCTCTATCAAAGAAGCTACAAGGCGCGGTGTCGCGTTGACAGGAGGGGTCATTTCTTCTGCCGGTATCATTCTTGCTGCCACATTTGGCGTATTGATGACACAACCTATTCTAGAATTATTTATGTTTGGATTCATCGTTTGTATCGGAATACTACTGGATGCCTTTCTCATTCGGGGCATGTTAGTCCCTGCAATCGTTACGTTAGTGAAAGACTGGAACTGGTGGCCTTTCAAACTTATAAAACAAGAGAATCAAGAAAAGGAGAGGAATTTAAATGAATAGAACCAAACTGTTAATCCGATTTTCAGCGCTTTATGCAGTGGTTGGAGCCTTTATAGGAGGGCATATGGCAGGGGCCGGCTCTTATGCATTCCGTGCCATCCATGCCCATATACTAGTGGTCGGCTGGCTTTCCCTGTTTGCTTTTGCAGTCTTTTATGCCTTATTTGCTATTCCGAAGACATCCAAACTGGCTACCTTTCATGTGTGGTCAGCGATCATCGGCAGCTTTGGACTCACAGCGGGGATGTGGATGTACTTTTTAAAACCAGCGGCACTCCCAGAGACATTCACCTTAATTTTCTATATCGTTGGTGGGACCGTCCTCATGTTGAGTTTCATTATTTTTGCCCTCATGACATTCATTTTCGGAAAACTTTTAAAAGACAAGTAAAAGGACAAATCCCCCTGCTACAAAGTGCAGGGGGATTGTCCTTTTTCAATAATCGAGTTGATTGAGTTAGTAAACCCCAACGGCATCATATGCTGCCATCACCGCTTGAACCTCTAAGGATGGCGCACCATTTCTGTCAGGATGCAGGTCTCTTGCAGCCTGAATAGCTGCTTGACGCATTTCCGCAAAACCTGAAGATGGTGTTAGGTAAAGTGTTAGGGCACGGTAGAAAATCTTTTCTGTCTTCGCTTTCCCGATTCCATTTACATTTACACCATAATGTGTCCCGCCCTCAGTGATCAGGTGTGCTGCTTTATTGTTGATACTGGAGTTGATGTGTACGCCGCCTCTGTCCAACTCGCCTAGGTAACGCTTGTCGTAATGGTCTGGGTAGAAACCGTCCTCTGTGTAACCACCGATATAGATGGAAGCAGGGTCACTCATGGAGCGCAGTCCGTCTCCTGGAATGCCAGGAGTCCAAATATCCTCACCCAATAGCCATAAGCCTTCACCAGTTTTATTTTCCGCAAAAGCACCAAAGATGTCAGCAATGGACTCGTTGATAGCACCTGATTCATTTTCATAGGTAAGATTCGCAGTATTTGTGATGACGCCGTGTGTCATTTCATGCGCGATAACATCCAGTCCACCGGACAAGGAGATCATTCGTTGTCCGTCTCCATCTCCATAAAGCATTTGTTTGCCATTCCATGCTGCGTTGTTCCACTTGTCCCCGATATGTACTGTCGAAACAAGTTTCATCCCTTTATTATCAAGAGAGTTTCTGCCATGGACATTTTTAAAATAATCAAATGTTTTTGATGCATTAACATGTGCCGAAACTGCTGCAGGATCATAGAAGAAGTTTCTAGTGCTTTCCACTTCAAATCCTTGTAACCCCAAAAAGGCAGAAAGAAGAATAAAGGTTGTTTCAGGCATTCTATTCGCTTTGAACGTGTGAACACCATTTCCACGAGAATCGTCGAATAGGAAATATTTGTTAGAACTCGCTTCTTTTACCGCATTAAACGTATGAAGCTTTCCAAAGATGTCCATCCCTTTTGCTGTAACGTCCACGTATTCAATTGGCAGTGCACGTGGAGCTGGAGATGCTTCTCCAGCTGCTAGTGGTGTGAATCTCGCATTTTCATCTTCCTCTAACGCAGGAGTCAATGCTGCTACTGCGTCAAAGTTGTGCAGAATCTCTCCACTTGTTGCATCCACAAAGTAATGGAAATAACCTGGTGCTGGAATGGATGTAGAAGCCTTAACTAAATACGCAAGACGTTTTCCAGTGTCTGACGGATAGATAATCAATTCCGACTCCACTCCATCATAGGAATAAACCTCACCGATTTGTGCTTCAATGCTCTCTTTTGCCACCGCTTCCGCCTCATCTGTTGTTAACGAAGGCTCTGTTGAAATGCTCGTACGGGACAGGTCCTTATTTACCTCTCCAATAAAGGAGATGATATTATTGTCCTTATCCAAGGCGATAGTTTGTTGCGAAGCATAGACAGGAATTCCTTGATACATTTCCTGTGTTTTGAAATGGTACGTTTTTGTGTTGCTGTCTGCTTTTTCTTCCAAAATAGAGAATTGCTGTGTCACATCTCCACTCGAGGATTTAGTTTTTCCTGCAGGGGTGAGTTGTGATTCCAGGAAGGAGTACAGGATCTCCTGTTTGCTAAGACCTGCCGGCGCCTCCATCAGTTGCTGTTGAATTCTTACTACTTCTTCATTTGCTAGGACATTCTTTGCCGGTAGAAGACCCTATCTATGTTACCCAGGAACAGATTGTAGGGAAGTACGCTGATTTTACGATCCCGTTTATCGGTTTCCTAGTAAATCTAGCCAGTTCCAAAGAAGGCTCCGCTTTTCTATTGGTCGTCCCTGGAATTCTACTTGTGGCATCAGCCGGACTTTCTATCGTCCGTGCATTGCGAGAATTTGAGAAGGCAAAGACAGCCTAATAATTGGTTAGTACTCTTAGCTGTCACTTTGATAGATAAGAGATTAATAAAAATATCGAAAATGTTTAGAGGAGGAAATGGACATGAGCTTTACGAAAACAGTAAGCAAAGGAATATTAACGGCTGCATTAGGTTTTTCTTTAATCGGCGGAGGTACATATGCGTATTTCAGCGACACCGTGGTGACAAACAACACATTTGCAGTAGGAACTTTGGACTTATCCGTCAATCCGGAAACTATTGTGGATCTTCCTAACCTGAAACCTGGAGATGAGATTATCCGGGAGTTTGAACTGTGGAACAATGGACCATTGGATATATCCAAGATTCTTCTTGAAACAAATTACACAGTGAATGATGCCCAATTGGGCGTTGCAAATACAGAGGATTTAGGTGAGCACATTAAAGTTACAATTCTTTACAATCAAGCCAATGCAAGCGTTCAAGTGGCTGAAACAACTCTATATGAACTGCAAAACGAAACACCGGACCTGACAGCCATTGATAATTTCGTAGGGGGAGGCCAACGTCCTGATGGTTTAAAAGAAACGGATAAAATCATTGCCTACTTTGAATTCGTGGACAATGGAGAAGATCAGAACGAATTCCAAGGTGATTCTCTCGAACTTGAGTGGAAATTCAATGCACACCAAACAGAAGGAAGCGAACAATAAGAAAGAAGGGCCCGTTAAACCCGCCCATGTAAAGTGGGCGGGTTACGGACCCCCGGTTTCTAGATGTACATGGAAATCTCTGTTGCTTTCTCATGCTTATTATTTTCTATATAATGCTTGAAAAGAACTTTTCCATACCTTTTTATTAAAGCCATATGCTTTCCTGAGTAGAATTGAGGCAGCGCTACTGTTTCTATAAACTGATAGTAGGCTGCATCGTTTTCTTCTATCCGGTACTTTAACAGCATAAACAAGGTCTTATGCAAGGTATTTTTGCTCACTTTTGCATCCTCCAGCCCTTCTTTTATTTTCCTGAGTAAGAACCGCTTCTTACCGAAGTTCCCTTCAATGCTACAGTCTATATAGTTATATAGTCGAGTTAGATAACTATTCGACCTCTCTTCTGCAAGGGTCAATGCCTCCTCAAAATACTGCAGTGCCACATCATATAGCTTCCTATTATAATATTCATACCCTAGATTATTCATCAAAAGCCCCTTGTTTTCGCTAAGTCCATATTGTTCACAGTTATTGATCAAGTTTTTGTATCTATCCACGATAAAGTCAAAGTCACTGTAGATATCGCTGCTCAATTGCAAAAGCATCATCGCTTCCGCCCTATTTGCCTGAAGAAAGTTATTTGACTCCTTAAAGTATTTAAGTGCCTTCTCGATATAGTAATAAGACAGCACTTTGGAATCAATCAGGAAGTAAGCCGTCGCAAGGTGATAATAATATTCCTTGTTTCCATATTCCTTTAGATTGATTTGATTAAGCACACTTATCGCCTTCTGATGATCTTCATTGTAGGATGACCCCAAGTAGTAGATTCCTTTTATATGAAGATATAGATTACTGTCAAAAGGCATTTTGTCTAAATACTCTTTTTCTACCCGTTTGATTAAGGCATTCGCTTCCTCTAATTTATTATGGTGCAGATAGTACCTAGCCATTAACAGATGGTAACGGGCAGCATACTTAGAGGCATGCACTACCGTTGATTTACCTAGTTCCTCCCTCAGTTCCTCTATCTGCGTCTTTCTGCGCAGGATCAGGGCATTATGCCACTCTTGTAAAAGTCTCTTTACCTCTTGGAGATATGCCAATTCCTCCTGGATATTTATATTTAATCTTTCGGATAATAGTGTAATGATTTCATCTGAGTAAGCCGTTTTACCCCGCTCAATTTTACTTACATGGGTCGTCGTACAAATACCTTCTCCAAGCTGTGATTGTGTCAACCCTGCACGTTCACGATAAAATCTTATAATTTTCCCCACTACCATAACGATCTCTCCTTTAAGAACTAAGCTAGTGCTCCTGTTAATAAAGAATTATAGAAAGCTTTTGAAATACCTCTTGGGGTTATTTTTCGGGAAATAAGTCCTAAAAATGACGTTTTTCTACTTTTCATCTATCTGAAAAGGTCGAAAAAAATTATACAATAGGTGAAAAGGAGGAAAAACGGGAAAGAAAATTGGGAAATTCACAGTAAGCCCGGAAACAAAAAGAACCGGCAGGACCCCATATGTAAGGGTCCCACCGGTTCTTTTTAAACTTCCTGTACAGCCAAATACTTCTTCAATGTCTGCTGCAACGTTCCATGCGTTTCTGCAAACTGATGGAAGGTCACGCCCATGCTGACAATCTCACGAACAAGCTCTGCGCGCAAGCCTGTCAGTACTGCCTTGCACCCCATCATCGACACGCCAGTAAGAATGTCTTCAAACTTTGATATGACGCTCTCTTCCATGGTAGTGACACCAGAGAGGTCAAGGACAAGTGTCTGTAGCTTTAAGTTGGAGATTTCCAACAAGGCTTTTTCTTCTATTATACGAATGCGATAGTCATCCACATTTCCGATTAATGGCAACACCGCACATGTTGAACTAACAGGTATGATGGGAACAGATAGATGCTCCACCAGCTTTCTTTGAGAATTGAGCAGCTCATCCTTGTAATTGGAATAGCTCAAAAAGAAACTGTTTAAAAAGTAATCGATATTGTTATTTACTTTCTTCTCCATTTCAAAAAAGTCTTCCTGTGTGAGGTATGTTCCTCTTTCCTCAATATATCTATTTAGGAACTTCCACAGTGTTCTTCTGATCGCCTGCACCCATTCCAACTTAAAAGATAAGGTAAGGGAGTGTTTTGCCCAGGCTACCCCTTCCTGTTCTGCGAACGCAATAACCTCTGATTCTTTTTGCTCCACTACTCGTTGAATCAAGGTTTGAGCATTCTTAAGAAGATCGATATTCCCCATCTGCAAAATATCATTGATTTTGGATGCGACATTTACAGCCTCTGACAACAAAGTAGCCTCGAACTCATCCTTATGGTCCTTTAGAAAGCTGGTAACCTCTCCATTGCTGATAAATTTCACACTCATTTCATTATCCCCTTTGCATGTATTTACTTCCTATTTCTATATAAAAAAGAGGAAATCCTCCTTTATTCGACAAAAACAGGGGAAGAAGACTTAAAATCCCTTCCCTTGTTCTTTAATACTTGGTATTTAAGTCTTATTGTATCACTTCTTCGCATTCTTCACACCTTGATAAATATCCAATATAGAAGAAAGGAGAAATATCAGTACCGCCACCCAGAAAATCATATTAAGCTGGTGTGTAAAGCCAAATAGCTCTTGAAAATAGTCAAAAAACGTTGGATTGAATAAGGCTAAATTGCTAAAAACGAGGATGAATACAGCAAACGATACTACATGGACAACCGCATTGGCCATAGCAAGTTTCATGGTCCACTGACCAAGTTTCCATTTATACGCAACCATTCCGAGTTCCAACATAATCACCAATATCACTAGTGGCCAGTAGGAAATTAATTGGGCTTGATTGAAAAGTGGTGTCACAAGTGTCAGCCCCTCTTCCCCTTTTTCATAGATTCCGAGCAGTTTATTGGCATTGAAATAACCAGCTACCCATATGACCGTCCAGATTAAACCGCCGAACAATTCTACCTTTGTAAATGCTTTTTCTTTTGGAATATATGGAACATCTTTTAAATCCTCAGGGGTCCAGTCCTTCCAGTTTGATGTAATCGGATTTGTTTTATTGGATGTATCGTATCTTTCCACGATCGCAAAGGTAAGCGTTATCCAGAAAAATGTCTGCATGCCTGCGCTAAGGCTGTTCCATACCCCTTCCCCAATCATGCCCAATAGTACCGGGATCACTTCCCCTTCTCCACTGTAAGAGAAAATCCCAACAAAGGTCACCACGCAAAACGAAATAATCATCGCAAGTGGAATAATTAACTTCAACAGATTGACATAGACATCAAAATATCGCGGTCCTATCAAATGCATCGGCTTATCCAGATAGCCACTAGCAAGTTTAGCCGGGTGGCCAAGCTCGGATAGGATTGCTTTGACATCTTCCTCCTGATAGTCATCTGGCAACATATCCTCAATGGTTGATCGCAGCTCGAGTCCAATATCTTCCCGTTGGCGTTCAGGCAGCCTTCTTGTCACTTCCTGAACATATAACTCAATCAATCTCATTCTCACCATTCTCCTCCCTTAGTAAAATCGCTAGTTCCTGAGACGTCTTCTCCCATTCCTTTTTCAACTTTTCAAGAATATCTGTTCCATAATCACTTAAAACATAATACCTCCGGGGTCTACTTTCCGTTTTATCCCAGCTGCTGGTCACAAGCTCCTGCTTCTCCAAACGCCTGAGCAACGGATATAGCGTACTTTGCTCAATAGTAATTCCACTTTTCTCAAGCAATTGCACTAAAGAATATCCGTATTGCGGAGTTCTCAACTGACTCAAAACAGCCAACGTCAACGTCCCCCTTCTTAATTCCGTCGTCATCGACTGTAACAATCCATCGCCCATCTGCTCACCTCTTTTTATACTATATGTCGTACAGTATGGTTTATACTATGTATAATACAGTATGGAGGTGAGGGAAGTAAAGAAATTGTTTAAATATGTACGTTTACACCACTTCTTCCTAGGCGCATATACTATTTAATTAATACTTCTAGGAGGTTACACCATGTTTTATCCCTACTTTTACCGACAAACACTTGATACCTACGGAGCAAAAGGCGCCCTTAATGCCACATCATTAACTCTTCCTGACATACTTACTTATGCACTGCAAGACGAATATCTCGCTCAAGCACGCTACAATCGGATCCTTGGAACCTACGGTTATATCCGTACCTTTGCAAGAATCCAAGAGGCCGAACTGCGCCATATTAGTGCCCTGCTACCCTTATTTCAACAATATCAAGTCCCTATTCCGCAAGACATCTCCCCACAATTCGTCACCACACCGCCAACTATCAAGGATGCCTATGCAGCTGGCGTGGAAGGTGAAATCGAGAATATTGGCATGTATGAAAAATTTCTCGCACTAGATATCCCAAATGATGTAAGAGTCGTATTTACCAGGTTACGAGATGCTTCGGTCAATCATTTGGCTGCTTTTGAAAGAGGACTTGCAAGGTAATAATAGAAGGGACAGGTAAATTTCACAGGTAAATTTCACCTGTCCCTTACGTTATCTCAACCCTTGCGAAAACCTAAAAACCCGCATTATCCCCAAAGTACCATCTCCCCCGGTCAGTCCTTCAACACGATATTATTCGCTGGTAATAGATACCTTAATCTGTCACAATAAACAAGGAACTTCTGTACCAACTAAACGTATAATTAACTGCACAAATTAACGGACACGTTTAAAAGGAGACAATATTAGATGGAATCTACACCTAATTCGAACTTGAAGAAATTCATTTCCCTCATCCTGTCGACCAATATACCTAAATTGGCACTAACACTTGGTTTGGTCGGAAGCCTTATCACAACACTTGTGGGATTAACCATCCCATTACTCACCCAGCAACTAGTCGACGGCTTTTCCATGGAATCGCTCAGTGTCGGACTGATTGTTGCCATTGCGGCTGTTTTTATTGTCCAAGCCGTTATTGACGGATTATCCACCTACTCCCTCGCCTATGTCGGCCAAAGCATCGTCGCCGGCCTTCGCGAAAGAATGTGGTTCAAACTCATCCGCCTTCCTGTCAGTTATTTTGACAAAAAGACAAGCGGGGAGTCGGTCAGCCGTGTGGTTAACGACACCGGGATCGTGAAAGATCTGATCTCCCAGCACTTCCCGCAGTTCATCACAGGCATCATCACGATTATCGGTGCCGTCACGATCCTCTTTATCATGGATTGGAAAATGACCTTGCTTATGCTGATTTCTGTTCCAGTAACGACGCTGGTCATGATTCCCCTTGGTACGAAAATGGCGAAAATCTCTCGTGGCATGCAGGATGAAACGGCCAATTTCACCGGCAGTGTTCAGCAGACTTTAAGCGAGATCCGTCTTATGAAAGCATCCAATGCTGAAACAGCTGAAGAAACAAAAGGAAAGACTGGCATTCGCACACTACTAACTTTCGGACTCCGAGAAGCGCGCATCTTTGCCATCATCGGACCACTTATGTATATGGTCGTCATGTTTGTAATCGTCGTTATCATCGGCTATGGAGGAATTCGGGTCGCAGAAGGAACGATGACCACCGGGGCACTTGTGGCCTTCCTGCTTTATTTGTTCCAAATAATTTTTCCAATTACATCCTTTACGATGTTTTTCACCCAATTGCAAAAAGCAAAGGGTGCGACGGAACGAATTATTGATATCCTAGAAATTGAAGATGAACCAGGACAAGAGGGCTTGGCTGCGGATATTACCAATCAGCCTGTTTTCGTTAAAGGTGTGTCCTTCGGATATAACGAGGACGAGCCTATTCTGCGAAATGTTTCATTTGATGTAGAGCCCGGCATGATGGTGGCCTTTGCAGGACCAAGCGGGGGAGGGAAGAGTACGCTTTTCGGATTGCTTGAGCGTTTTTATGAGCCAACAGACGGGGAGATTTTCGTTGGTGCTTTGCCTATCCGCTCCTTATCCATGAAAGCTTGGCGCCAGCAAATCGGGTATGTCTCCCAAGACAGCCCGATGATGGCCGGGACCATCCGGGATAACTTGACGTACGGCTTGGAAAATAAGGATTCTTTAACCGATGATCGCTTATGGGAAGTGGCCAAGATGGCTTATGCCGATCAGTTCATTCAAGAGTTTCCGAAAGGCCTTGATACGGAAGTGGGAGAACGAGGGGTCATGCTATCAGGTGGACAGCGCCAGCGTATCGCAATCGCCCGTGCCTTTTTGCGAGATCCAAAAATCTTGATGATGGACGAAGCAACCGCGAGTCTTGATAGTCAATCAGAAGGAATTGTTCAGCAAGCATTGACCCGACTGATGGAAGGCCGTACTACTTTTGTCATCGCTCATCGACTGTCTACGATTGTAAATGCGGATAAGATTATTTTCATTGAAAAAGGTGAGATCACCGGGATGGGTACTCATCAGGAGTTGGTGGAGTCGCATAAGCTTTATCGCGAGTTCGCGGAGCAGCAGCTTACTTAGATTGAAATAAGGAAGGTCAAGGATACGGAATCCTTGACCTTTTGTTATGGAAAGATATGTTCTAGTTCAAGGTAAAAACCTTCTAAAAGCTTTGAGGTAATCATGCCTTGTTCTGTTTTAACAGCATGTTGTTCGTATACTTCCTCTTTGTTAAGGGCGTAGATTGTGATGGAGTTCAGCATTGGGTTTATAATCCAATATTCTTTGACCCCGTATTTCATGTATAGATTTAGCTTTGTAATAAGATCATGTGACTGATTGGAGGGGCTTAGGATTTCAACAATCATATCTGGTACGCCAACGTATTTTGTTTCTGTGAACCCACTTTTATCACACATTACCGCCAGGTCCGGAATGACTATTTTAGTCCCTTCCATGCCTTCTTTGGAAAGTTCAATATCATAGGGAGCAGCAAACACTTCACACTTGTCAGCCTTCTGGGTGAGATAATTGCTTAATTTTACCAAAAGTCGCCCTGATATTCGTTGGTGCTTGGTGGATAGAGATGGAGACATAAAGATAGAGCCATCTATATATTCGTACAGATGGTCACTTGATTCGCGGATTTCATAATATTTTTCTATGGAGGTAAATGACTCTTTTGATAGTGACATGGGATCACCTCTGTTTATCATTTTAGGGTTATATCATCTTCGGTCTTAGAGAGGACGGTTAGTTAATTGGGCTCTTGTAATGAGTGCCCTGTGTTATCGTTTTTGTTGTATTGATGACAATATGGGCACTGAGACCGCCTCTCTGTTACCGTTTTTCCTGTTTTAATCACAGTTCGGGCTCTAAGATGGGTGTTTTTACAGAACAAACCTAGTTTACGATTGAGTTCGTGCGGAAACCGACCAAGTTCGTTCCGAAACCATCCGAGTTCGTGCCAAAACAGGCCAAGTTCGTGCCAAAACCACCCGAGTTCGTGCTAAAACGAAAATCCCCATCAAGTCCCACAATACGTCCGGTAACCAGCCGACACACCCGCACCCGGCGCCACACAATAATCCACCTGTTCATCGGAATAAGCATACGGATCACGCAATACCCTCACCAAATTCTCCACCACACCATAATTCCCATGCTCAACAGCCGCTGTCAAAGCCGCTTCGACCCGGTGATTACGAGCAATAACAGCAGGATTACTCTTCTGCATCAGCTCCCTCACCGAAGCAGCACTTTCAGACTGTCTTCCCAACCGTTCCTGCCATAACGAATACCACTCCCCAAAAGCAGGCCTCTCTACCAAATCCAACTTACCCAACGTCAATTCACGAAACGTATTCGTAAAATCCGCCTTACTTTCCTTCATCACATCAAACAGCCCCTGCACCAACGCTTCATCCCCAGCTTCTTCACCAAACAAACCAAGCTTCTCACGCATCCCTGCCAGCCAATGACCTTTATATAAATCGGAAAACTTATATAGCTCCTCTTGCGCCAACTCAACCGCACGCTTCTGATCTTCATCAAACAACGGCAGCAATGCTTCAGCAAAACGTGCCAAGTTCCATCCCCCAATTCGAGGTTGGTTTTCATAAGAATAACGACCTTGCACATCAATGGAGCTAAACACGGTCGCCGGGTCATACTCATCCATAAATGCACACGGCCCATAATCGATTGTTTCCCCGCCGATGGTCATATTGTCTGTGTTCATGACGCCATGAATGAATCCCACTAACTGCCATTTGGCAATCAGCTCGGCCTGTCGCTCCATCACTTTTCTAAAAAAGCCAAGATAATCACCAGCATCCAACACAGGGTAGTGGCGCTTCATCGCATAGTCAGCCAAGGTATGTAATTTTTCCATATCCCCCCATTGAGCGGCAAACTGAAATGTCCCAAAACGAAGGTGACTGGATGCAATGCGGGTCATTATAGCACCAGGCAATAACCTTTCACGCAACACCTTTTCATTGGTTGTCACCACAGCCAAGCTCCGTGTCGTTGGTATCCCTAATCCGTGCATCGCTTCACTGATGATGTACTCGCGTAGCATCGGTCCCAACGTTGCCCGTCCATCACCCCCGCGAGAATAAGGAGTTCGCCCGGATCCTTTCAATTGAATATCAAAGCGGTCACCGGTCGGAGTAATATGCTCTCCTACTAACAAGGCACGCCCATCACCAAGCATCGTAAAATTCCCAAATTGATGGCCTGCATAGGCTTGGGCGATACCAGATCCACCTTCAGGGACCACGTTTCCTGCAAAAGTCGCTACGCCGGAATCCCCGCTCAAAGCTTCCACATTTAGTCCAAGGTTTTCTGCTACCGATTCATTGAGCACAATCAGGTTCGGCGACTCCACAGGATTGGGTTTTATTTCAGAAAAGAATAATTCAGGCAATGATTCATAACTATTATCAAACTTCCAACCAATTTCATTTGTATTCGTCATCAAATCCCCTTCTTCACATCTGACTTTTCTTATGTCTATTATACCCTTTATGCCAATATTTTTTATTAAAGGAGACTTTCATTCAGAGAGTTCACCTTTGGGAATCAAGGAAAATAATGCTAAAATTATTTCCGAACATAGCTATAAACGAAGGAGAATCTCAATGAACAAAACGTGTAAAGATACTAGAGTCATCCGAACCAGCCGGGTTTTTCCGAACGATATAAATAACCACAATACCCTTTTCGGAGGTAAATTGTTGTCGGATGTGGACATGCTTGCCTCTATTTCTGCAGCAAGAATGTGCCGCTGCGAATGTGTCACAGCCTCCATGGACTCAGTCGATTTCCTGTCACCAATCCGGCCAACCGATGCAGTTATTTTCGAATCGTTTGTGACGTGGACTGGCAAATCATCAATGGAAGTTTTCGTAAAAGTAACAGCGGAAGACTTAACAAAGGGTACAAAAAATATTGCAGCGACCGCATTTTTAACGTTTGTCGCACTTGATGATCATGGAAAGCCTGCGCCTGTACCTCCCATCACACCCGAATCAGAAGAAGAGATTTATCTAAATAAAACGGGGGATGAAAGAGCTAAAGCAAGACGCATCAGGCGAGCGGAAAGTAAAGCGCTCGCTTCAAAGCTGACAAGTGGTTTTTCCTCATAAATAGGGTCTATATTCTGTGAAAATATGCCCACTATAAAAAAACCCCCAAGCAATTTATGCTTGGGGGTTTAAAGTATACCCTAACTCGTTAATACACATTATTTCCGATAAGGCAAAATCCTATTGGACTCATCTAATACCTTGTTAACTGAATCAATGTTCTATAGCACTGAACGACTAATAACTACAGTATTTTCAACATTGTAGTTTACAGATTCTTTTTTGCTCATGTTCTCCCTTCTAGTAACCTAATTAGAAATTCGTGTTGTTCTGTTATATCATGATTTATTTCAGCTTGATAAACTTACTCTGACTTGGTTCTTTTGGATTAGCTTCATATGCAGAACTAATAAAAATTCTAGTCTTATTTATCAATAACTTCCCCTTCCCCCTCCCGAATCATCCGCTCTACCTGCAAGACGGTTGAAAAAACGTGAAGAAAGGCTTCTTGTTCGGTTGAGTTTTTTTGGTAACGTTCGTAATAGTGAGGTAGGAGGGTAGCGATGTGTTCTCTTGCTTGATAGTCGAAATGGTAGAAATCAATTATGGGGAAATATAGTCCATCTCCAATAGGTAATAAAGTACCAGCTACTATTTCTCCTTTTTTGGGTGGGATAGCGTGCCGGTCATAAACGACAACATCAAGTGTCTCTTCAGTTCGGATATCAATTAATACTAAGGTGCGGTCGTTGTATTTGTAGCCTACATAGTAGAATTTGGTTGTGGCCTTCTCCCATTGTTTAAGCCAGGAGATGATAAGTGGTTTGTGTTTGAGGTCTGAGTAGTTTTTCGCGATATAATCTTGCACAAATAAAATTTCGATTCCTTTGCTTGCCTGGAATAATACCTTCCACCAGAACAGATTGTGTTCGAGGGAGTGCCTTTTCTCCTCGGGAATCTGGTGTTCATCGATATATCCCTCCATCAGTTCCTGAAAGTCTTTGAAATGAGCGCCAACCACCTCTCTTGCAAAATCGGTATAGACGTCCGTAAGCAACTCTACCTTTAACTCCTCAGAAATCGGCAGGTCATTTTTAAACTCCCCGGAATGTGTTGCAGACTGAGCAAAACACACGACATTATCAGCAATATCAACCTTCTTCATTACATCAATCCCTTCTATTAATAGTTTGGTACAGAGAAAGGATTCGACATTTATTTACATATTCCTGCTTTTACATTTATTCTTTTCCACTAAACTGGCACTAGTCGATGTCAATCTAGTAATAGTCACATCCAGTGCAAATAAATCGCAAACAGATATTGTGCCAAATAATAAGGGATCATCACCAGATAGTTTCTATAGGTTAACTTTCCGACAAATTTGTCCCAGGCAAGAATGGCATCGGAAAAGAAAAAAAGGATGGCACCTGCAATGATTATCGGCTGTTGGCTATAGAACGCTGCCCATACCATGGATGTGATGATCGCCACATACCCCGTGACTGCAAGGAAAAGGACGATACCTCCCGAATTGAGAACCCCTTTTGACAGTTTTAATAGATAGAGAATAGCGACAACAAGTAATGCTCCGATTACCAAGAGATTTATCTCCCCACTGCTTGGAAGAGATAGAAACGCTACAACATAGCAAATATGCCCGGCCAAAAAGGATACTAATCCATATACAAAACGATCCTTAGGAAGCATCAGGAAAATATCACCTAGAATCGAAAATAACAACCCCGCCAAGATCCACCAGCTAAAAGTAGAGGATGAATTCCCCAGTCCCATCACCGCTATCAAAATAATGACTACCATGGTCCCCGGCTTTAATAGATACATCCATGTTTTATGTTGTTTTTCTGCTGCAAAAAGATAAAGACTACCCAGAAGAATAGTAAGAATCGAGAGTGAAAGCAACAATTTTAATACCCCCTTTAGACTGTAACTATATTTTAATCTACAAACAGGAACCTTAGAAGGTAAATGTAGAATTGTTTTTACCTCCCTTGCCTACTTTCCATCATCCATGCTAGACTTATAGTAACTTTTGAAGAAATGGAGGGTTTTCCTATGACTGCAAGTATGCGACTTCGATTCCACGCTTTGAACCGTTAATTAAATACGTTCAAAGGCTCTGCCTGTGTGTGCAGGGTAAATGGGATTGGTCTGCCTACTTTTAGGAAACCTTTATTTTACGATGCTTATATGATTGTAGAAAAAAGAGGGGACAGTCTACCCTCTTTTTGTTATGCCTTTTTTAAGTGCAGCCTTTAAGGGCTTATTTTGCCTACCCATCAACTCTTCTCACAGGACGCCCAAAATAAAAATGAAGAGGAGAATGAATGATGACAATAACAAAAGAAAAAGTAATAGAAATTGCGAAGGATAATGGCCTAGACATACTGGCCGACTCACTGACTTTTAACGAATCAGGACTAGATTTCCTTGTGGTATTTGCTGAAGATACTAATGGTGCGGAATGGGTTTTACGCTTCCCAAGAAGAGAAGATGTGATGGCTTCCACTCAAAAGGAAAAGCGCACGCTTGATTTCGTCGTGGCACAGCTAAGTATAGAAGCACCAAACTGGCTGATTTACACGGATTCACTGATTGCATACAAGAAACTCTCTGGGGTGCCGGCCGCTACAGTAGACCCAGAGGCCCAGGCATATGTATGGGTACTCGACGAAAAGAACGTACCAACTGTTTTTAATGAAACACTGGCACAAGCTTTGGTATCACTACACCAGATTGACCATGAGGAAGCACGTCATGCCGGTCTCCCTGTGGAAACATCTGAAGAAATCCGTGAAAACATGGCAAAAAGGATCGAGAAAGTGAAAGAGAAATTTCATGTGGACCCGGAGCTTTGGCAAAGATGGCAGGACTGGCTGGGGAATGATTCCCTCTGGCCAAAACAAACCGCCCTTGTACACGGCGACCTGCATGCCGGACATATCTTGATAGATGAAGAAAATAAGGTCACCGGCTTTATCGACTGGACCGAAGCTGCCGTAGGAGATATTGCCATCGACTTTGTAGCGCCCTATCGCACATTTGGAGAAGATGTGTTGAAAGAATTGATCCATCATTATGAAAAAGCTGGTGGATACGTATGGCCGGGGATGGCACAGCACGTTATTGAATTAACCGCAGCCTACCCGATTGCCGTAGCGGAGTTTGCGATCAAATCTGGCTTGGAAGAATATATGGAAATGGCGAGGCAAGTGTTGGGGGGGAATGAGGAATAGAATCTAGCATTAGAGGTCTAGCTTGTAAGATGATGACCATTTTGGAATGAAAATAACAATGAAAAGGACTTCATAAACGGCATGAAGTCCTTTTCAACAAGAAATAAGCTACGAGATTGTCTTCATAAGCGGGATGATGACAATCCCAACTAAAAATCACCTTCCAAATTGTCTTCATATTTATAAAAATTTGAAATCCTAACGGTTCCACTCCTACCGAGGGAGCCGTCCTTCCCTTATTCCTGAATCTGCTTCAACGACTTCTCCACAAAAGCAAACGCATAATCTTTAGTTACTTTTTCCGTATTAAAATAGAATGCATACACATCATCATCTTGTCGAAAACTGATCCTGAACGTTTCTGGGATAGATTCTTTTCTATGACTATAGTAGACAGTTTTGCCGGCAATTGTTTTTTCCTCTCCAATCAGACGTCTATTAATATCATCTATATGACTCGTATCTCCATTTGCGATGCTCAGACTCACCATGTGTTTATCATCAACCAATGGCTCACCGTAAATTATATCTCCAAAGACGCCACCATATCTTTTCTCCAGTTCCTCTTCCTGCTCCTTTTCCTCTTCTCCTGCATCCAATGTACTATAAATGAAAATTCCGTAAACTGGATCGCCGATATGAGCTTCATCATCAATAATGTATCCGTCTTTTATAATGGTAGCCACCTTTAAAGGAACATCTGCATGAAATGGAATATGAACCTCCGTCCCAAGCTTACCAGATGCTACTTTTTCTAAATTAGTGTACGGCGTCACCCCTCCATTGCCAGGTTCCACACCAGTTTCAGCCTCTTCCTCCACTGTCAAGCTCTTTTCTTTATCTGAAAAGATCACCTCTGTCGCAAGAAAGTACCCACCAATCACCAATAACAACCCCGCCATCACAAATGAAAATACCGGCCTCATATCCCATCTCCTTTGTTGTCTTTTCTCCGGTTGCCTAACTGAACCCATCACTCTTTCATGGAGTTCCTTCTTCCCTTCCTCATCCATCCTAATCGACTGATATCCTTTCAACGTCCGATCCAGGCGACTCTCATCTTTCTCATGCGTCATGGTTATAACCCTCCTTCAGCATCTGTTTCTTCAAGGCCTCTAACGCTCTATGCAAAGTGGTCTTCACCTTGCCTTCACTCCAACCCAGAATTTCCGCGGTTTCCCGAACCGTCAAATCCTTTATTTTTCGTAAAATAACGACTTCTCGATATGACCTTTTCAATTGTTGTAAGGCACGATACAGATACGCCTCATATTCCCCTTGCTGCGCCACCTGCTCTGGTAGATATTCTGTTGTGTGTAGGATTGCCGTTGTTGCAAAAGAATCCACCACAAAACGAAAAGGCTTCCTCTTCCGAAACTCATCGATTGTCGCATTCCGCGCAATCCGGTACAGCCAATTCCTTTCACTTGTCTCCCCTTTAAAACGATCTATTGCTTGATAAGCCTTGATATACGTATCATGCGTCAAATCCTTCGCCATCTCAGGATCACCGGTCATCATCAGAACATAACGAAAAACCTCATCACTATACTGTTCATACCAATCATTCAGCTTTCGAATGGACCATTCTCCCTCCATGTATTTCACCTATCTCTCTATAGCTATCGCAAATTTGCTTACTTTAAGGACGTGAGGATTGTAATATGGTTACACTTTTACAAAATAAAAAATTCCGTCTGCAACTCTAGTTTACACTAGAAGGCAAATGGAACCTTTTATTCGATTATTTATATTTGAGCAGCTTTGCAAGTTCAACTATATCCTTTTTCAACTGCTCCGCTTCTTGGTCTGACATATCCTTAAACTGAAAGGGTGGGGAAAAAGTGTACACATAATTGTCGCTTACGACTTGAAGTGTCACACCTCCATATTCTTGGTTTGAAATTGTCATTACAGCCCTGTGATCCCCGACTAGTATCTCTGTAGATTCATAGGATGCTGAAGGGTATTTTTTGTGCGGTAATAGCATTTCCATCCTTTGTTCCATAGAATACTCATCATTTTCATAAGTAGTAATATGAAGTAATTCAGGGGAACGATTACCAAGCTGGTAAAAGTAAGCGCCATAGATACTACCATCCGTAATTAATGGCTCACCCATGATGGCATGAATATAATCTTCTGCATTCATCGGAAACACTTGAAATATAGGGTCAAATTCAATACCTTTAGGTTCGGCATTTTTCACGGTATTTGGAGCTGCTTGATAAAGATCTTCCTCTTTAACAAAAACTTCCTGTTTTTCTATTACGATAAATGGAATACTTATCATCAGTAATAATGTTGCGATGGCTATTAGAAGTTTTGAGGCAACTCGCCTTTTCTTGATGCTTCGTATACTGTATCCAATTTGATTTCTTACCAGTCCGGCACGCTCCTGATTCCACTCCAAATCATGCTCCAACCTCTTCAATGATTGCTCCAAACGGGATTCACCTTCTGACCTGCTTCTCATCATTATTTACCTCCCTCTTCATTTTCTCCTCCAAGGTCTGCATCGCTCGAAACAAAGTTGACTTCACTTTACTTTCGGACCAGTCCAAGATGTGGGCTGTTTCCAGGATAGAAAAACCTTTAATCTTTCTAAGGATGATTACCTGCTTATATGCAGCTTTCATATTACTTAAAGCTTCATAAAGTTCTCGGGAATTCTCTTTAATGATGATGATATCCTCTGATGATGCTGCTAGTTCTTTATTAAATACTTGATGGAATAATCTAATAGGCTTCATTTTACGGATGTAATCGACAGTAGTATTATGAGCAATTTTGAAAAGCCAGGTTTTCGGGGAAGAATCCCTTTTAAATGTATGATGATGCTTATATGCCCTTAAAAAAGTCTCTTGCGTCAAATCCTCTGCCTGCTGACTGTCTTTGACCATGAGAATAATGTATTTGAAAATAGTCTGATGGTATTGGCTATACCACTCCTCTATCTCATTTTCTTTATAGATTGACACCCAGTTTTCCCCCTCATTTTTTTGACACTGTATAGACGGGTGAACTTCAAAAAAGTTTTGAAATAATGTTAAAAATAAAAGAATGGCTTCCTGCCTTTTACTCAGAAGCAGGAGAACCATCCTTATAGTATCTTCACTTCATTCCAAATCTGTTCCAACGTTTTTCCCTCTATCACTGCTTGATCAAGTAATTCCTCCACTGTCCCAAATGACTGCAGATCTCTTTCAGAGTCCGATAGATGCCATTGTCCAGAATGGTTATTAAGGTGATAAATAGAACCATTCAAGCTGAAACTCACCATGCCTCTAAGATGAATGTCCTCCTTTAATTGATCAAAGGAGTAGTTCAGCTTTTCCACAATCATTTCGCCGAGCATTCGAATGTCGCTGTCCATGTCTACCCGGAAAGTTTCTATTAATTGAAGCAATGTATCATCGTCCAGGCGATAAGTTAAGTAGTTCCAAACATTGCTTGCAACCTCCGACCTAATGTATGGATCAGGGTGCTTGCTCAACAACACCAGCTGTTTCCCGAGCCACTCCTCATCAACATCTCCTTGCGACAAGGTGCCCAAGGCTATCACTAACTCCTCTGACTCATTCTTTTCTAGCAACCTCTCAAACTCTTCTTGACTATAAAATTTATATTCAAAGGAACCATCAAAGTCAAACTCCTCCTCTTCCTCTACATATAAATTGGAAAGGAACTCTTCGAAAGACAACGTCAGTTTCACCAGCTTTCCACTATCACTTTCCACATAGACAATCTCCGGGTCTGATTGGACCTTGCGATAATCAAATGCCAACCAGCTGTGACCGTCCCCGTTAAATAATATCAGCCCCTCCGGCAACCCCCATTCATTTATAAAATAAGAGTTTTCTAGAATGCCGTTTTCCTTCCCTATCCCCATGATATACTCCACTTGGACATAGCTGTCTCCCCAGTCAGTAGCTACAGGACTCGGATGCGCGTTATAGATAATCTGGCCTCCGTTTTGCTCCATTAATAATTCAAGGTAGGCTTTGGGAAGACTGACTTTGAGTCGATTCTCTGCGTACTTAATATCTGATAAAAGTAGTGACTTTAACTTATACTCATCAAAATCTGCTTTTCTCCATATTTTCAATAGCTTACTCCTTTTAACACTTATTTTTAGGATTATTTTACCATATCCCTTCAGTAGATGAGGGAAGCACGATTGAATTTTGCAGGGGAAGCTTCTTCATAATCAGATGAAGACCTCTCTATTTCGATTTTCGCTCACAGAAGTCTTCATAACTCCAATGAAGACCTCTCCACTTCGATTTTCGCATCACAGAGGTCTTCATAACCAGAATGAAGACCTTCCTACTTCGTTTTCCAAGGCACAGAGGTCTTCATGGAAACAGAATTGCCTGTGTCGGTAAATAAGAGATTTATATAACTATAAAAAACCGGTGACCCTCCCAAAAAAGGTCACCGATTTCTATATTCTCATTCAAATCCTCATATCCCATCGCTCTTGCTCCGTCTCTTTCAACTGCTTCTCCGTTTCCTCAGGATAAACAGTGCGAAACTTATGGTCATCAGCTGGAATGATTTCTACCATCTTTTCGATCATATCTTCAGGATGGAACTCTTTCAACTGCTCTTCCTGCTCTTTCATATCTGCTTTTCTGGTAAAATGCTTTTCTTCATCAAACCACTTCCACTTTTCCTCGGCAGCGCGTTTATTGAAACCAGTTGCGTATGGCCCTGGATTGATGGTAGCCACTTTCACACCGAACTCTTCCAGCTCCGATTTCATCGTCTGAGCGATACCTTCCAATGCATGCTTGGTTGCCGTATAAGGACCCACATAAGGTGTCGCGGAAATGCCCGCCATGGAACTCATGAAGACTATCTTTCCACTCCCCCTTTTCACCAGTTTCCTTGCAGCAATCTGCGCAGTTTCAAGGGTCGCGAAAACATTTATTTCAAAAAGGGCACGAAATCTTTCCATCGGCACTTCCCCAAGCGGACCTCCCTCATTAATTGCAGCATTGGCCACAAACACGTCAAAATCGTATTTCTCCATTTGCTCCAAATCAAGAGGGTTGGTAATGTCGAGCTTGAACACTTCCATATCCAACCCTTTGGTTTCTACTTCCCGCAATAGATCGGTTTTCTGGGATGTCAGTTCCGTCGTTGCGATCACTCTATGCCCTTTCTCGGCAAGTCCTAACGCCGCACCTCTTCCAAGCCCGGTTCCCGCTCCTGTAATGAATATTGTTTTAGCCATTTGAACGCCTCCTGTAAAAATAGGTTATCGTTTTGTGTTCCCTGCAGGAGTAGTGGCAAAACAAGGAGCTACTATCGAGGGGATTTAGAGCAAGTCAACTTTTATCTCCCCTTCTCCATCACCGCAAAATAGTTCTCTTCCCCGTCGGCAAAATTGAACACCTTTCCAGAAGGCATATCAACCATCTCGCCAACTTTTACATTTTTATCAGTCAATTCACCATATAGCCCTTCAATATCCTCCGTGAAAAACATCAAAGAAGGTGTACCCAAGTTCAGCTCCGGTGACATTTTAGCAACAAACTCTTTATTGTGGAGGATGATGTTTGTTTCCGATTCCTTGGATGGTGCTATTTCAATCCATCTCATCCCTTCCCCGTTATCCTCTTCTGAAATTACTTGGAACCCTACTTTTTCCGTCCAAAACCTTACCGCTTCATCCTGGTTATTAACGTAAAGCATGACTTGACCGAGTTTATTAATCATTGTTTTTTCCTCCTTAAAGGTTATGTAGTAACAATTTCTAGGCATTTTATAGAAATCCTTTAAATGAATGGAACAAAAAGTCTTTTCATAATTCAAAAACTTATGTAAACTTGAATTTATAATCAGTTAACAAATCAGGAGGAACATCAAATGACTGCAAAAAACGAAAGATTAAGATGGCTAATTTTATGCGCTATGTTCGCCGCGATCACAGCAGTGCTCGCACAGATGGAAATTCCATTGCCGCTTGTCCCAATCAGTGGGCAAACACTCGCGGTGGGACTTGCAGCAACCATCCTCGGAAGCAGATACGGGGCTATGTCGATGGTCTGCTACGTCCTGCTTGGAGCTGTCGGCTTACCAGTGTTCGCCGAAATGAAAGGTGGAGCTGGGGTATTAGTCGGTCCAACCGGAGGATACATATTCGGCTTCATCCTAGCAGCATTCTTTACTGGTTACATTTTAGAAAAAACATCTTTCACTTTAAAATGGGCAATGGTCGCCAACACCGTAGGAATGATTATTACACTTGTGATGGGAACGGTTCAGTTAAAAATGGTGATGGCTATGACATGGGCCGATGCATTGAAATTTGGGGTCTATCCTTTTATAGTCGTGGGTCTGATCAAAGCATTCTTGGCAAGCTGGATTGGGATAACCGTAAGAAGACGTCTGAAGCAGGCGAACCTTTTACAGGTTAAAGGGGATGTGGCTGCCTAAGCTAGGAGCAACTAACACTCTGGTGTATAATAAAAAAGAGAGAAGTGCGCCAACACCTCTCTCTACGATTCAATCAATCTTAATAGGAAAGCCACCTTTTTCTTTTACCAAAGCATAAGGTGGTTTTCTTTTGTCCAAACACCTCGTAATATCACTACCTCGACACCATCTTCCTGCGGTCCGTTCCCGTAAATAAAAGCCCTAACCATAATCCAAGTCCGATGATAAAGAAAAGCATGAAGGAACTGATGGCGATATACACCTCGCCAGTCGCAAATCCTGATGTGAATGCCACATACAGACTAAATGCGATCAACCCTACTGCAACAGCATAAAAAATAGCCCGTACCTTATTCATCGCATACTTTTTACTAGTTTCTCTTGTCAGCGCACTATACGTAATGATGGCAATCCCAAATACGGCGAATATCGCAGTACCCGTGACAGCTTCCATTTGCAGACCCATGAAAAACAACATGGCAGTTGTTAATACACCGAATAATATAAGCAAAATTCCCGTAATCAATCCGGCGACAGCTATTCTTTCTGTCATCGACGAATAGACCGCTTGTTTCGCTTTGTCCTGGCCGACTTCACGCATATCATCCACAAGTCCGCTAAGGTCCCCCATCGAACTCACTGCTTCTTTAAATGCAGTCGACTCATCCATTCCTCCTTTTTTATAGTCCGCAATTTTTTCTTTTAGATTGGTTGCCAGCTCCTCTTTTAAATCATATAACTGCTGACTTTCCCCGACGCCAGAAAACAGGCCATTCACATATGCATGAATTTTTCTATCCAAGTCACTCTGGTTTCTCATCAATTTTGATTCCTCCCTCTATTAAGTAATGAAGTACCTCTTTCGCAAAGTTCCATTCTTCCTTGTACTGATCATAGCGCGCTATACCATCTTCCGTTATCCGATAGTACTTCCTGCGACCACCCTGCGTTTCATCTCCCCAATATGAAGCAATAGATCCTTCCTTTTCAAGACGACGAAAAGCGGTATACAAGGTTGCCTCTTTCAATTCATACTGATTTTTGCTCAGTTCAATGATGGTCTTGTATATCTGATAACCATAGCTATCCCCTTGCCGCAGCACATTAAGAATAATGGTATCCGTATGACCTCGTATCAAATCAGTCGATATTTTGCTCCCCACATCACTTCACCTCCTGGTTATAATTTACAACATATTACTATGTGTGTCAAAGTAATTTTTCTGATTAAGTAATATGCGACTTAAGATATAGAGTAGTTCGTCCACGCCTTACGTACTATATTTTCTTTTTTCTCCAAACCCAAATAAGGGATGCTTCGTCTAAAATGGAGAGAGGGGGGATATCTAAATGAACGAACTAGAGCATAAGGCTGTTTCTAAAGAATTTGTTACAGATAAAGAACAGCTTATCAATGAATTAATGAATGAGAATGGGGACGGGGTTCTCCACCTTGTTTTTACATATGTTAAGAACCGGACGATTGCGGAGGATTTGACACAAGAGATTTTTATCAAGTGCTATGAGAAGTTAGAACAATTCAATTACCAGGCTTCAATAAAAACATGGCTATACCGAATTGCTAGCAATCATTGTAAAGACTATCTAAGGAGTTGGCATTATCGAAAACTAATACTCAATGAGAAAATATTGGACTATATACCTTCCAGTTCAAAGGATGTGGATGCAGAAGTTATATCCAAAAACGAAGAAGAAAGCCTGACCAATGCAGTAATGGAATTACCAATAAAATATCGTGAAGTGGTTGTCCTTCATTACTATGAGGAACTTCCATTGGCTGAAATTAGCAAGATTACTTCGGTTAATGTGAACACGATAAAAACAAGACTTAAACGCGCAAAAGAGATTTTAAAAGAACACATGATAGAGGAGGTCTAAAGAATGAATGATCCATTCCTAAATTTCAAAAAGTCTATGAAAAAGAATGTTTTCAAGAATCTCTCTTTAACAGATGAAAGAAAAGCTAGAGTGAACGAAGCGATACAGGCAAAACGCTCTTCCTCTTCGCTTCACTCATTTAGCGAAGATACCATCCTGGCAATTTTGAAATCGCTACAACTTGAGGCCAAACATGGGTTTGAGATATCCACTCAACTTTTCCAAATAAGAGAGCACAGCTTTCTTCATAACGAAGGACAACTTTATACACTTTTGCATTTGCTCGAGAAAAAAGAGGTGCTGAAGTCCAAGTGGAGTGAGGAAAAGAAATATTACTCATTAACCGCAAAAGGCCAAAAGTACTTAGCAGCTGCTCAAAAAGGATATTCCAAACAACCGCTTGCATTAAAAGACCTTTTAGAGGAGGCCTCCTTATGAGCTCCCCCGTATTTAATGAATTTTTAGCAAAAGTAAAGTCGAAAGTAAAGTCGAAAGAAGCACACAAAATGATCGAGAAAGAGCTCCATCATCATCTTCAAGAGCTAAGCCATTCCTTCCAGAATCGTGAGGATTCCAAAGAAGAGGCGGAAATTAAAGCTGTTCAAGAAATGGGGAATCCTTATTCAATTGGGGAAAAGTTAAATAAGCTACATAAACCCAGAATGGACTGGGTTCTCCTTATTCTTTTTGTCATGATTGGTGCTATCAGTTTTCTTCCCTTAATTGGTAATGCTCCTGGTCCATCCTTTTTAGAACGCCAAGCAGTATGGTATGGTTTGGCATCCATTGTCACACTATCTTTTCTGCTTTTTGATTATAGGAAGCTTATTAACTGGTGGATAGCTTTATATGTTAGTGGCGTGTTGTTGTTACTATATCTTCTTGTATTCGGCATTACGCAAAACGGAGTTCTACGCTGGATATCATTTGGAGGATTTACGGTAGATGTCACTACCATTACCATGCTTTTATTTTTCCTGGCATGGGCTGGTATTTTTACCAAGAACAATATGTTCAGCGGTTGGAGACAAATAATACTGTTTATCTTATTCTGGATTCCATTCATCCTTTATATGATGCTTCCATACTTTCCTTACAGTATTTTTTATTTCTTCTGTGCATTAATGATGTTCACTTTTTCCCATATTTCGAAAAAGAGCAAGATCATCATGGTCACAGCAAACATGACCACGTGTTTACTATTTATTGTACCGATTTTAATCAACTTTCGTGGTAGCCGTTTAAGTGAAAGACTATTTTCATTTCTTTCCCCTGAAAAATTTCAATCGGGTTATATGTATATCTTGCTGAGGGAATTCCTTGCTGACGCAGGCTGGTTTGGAAATGGATTAAACGGGGATAGTTCCATTCAAGCTCTGCCAGAAGCACATACAGATTTTGCTTTTCCATACCTAGTTTACTCACTAGGATGGGCGTTCGGAATATTTCTAAGTATTTTATTGCTAGTCTTCATATGGAGAATGTCCCAAATTGCAAGCAAGACGAAAGATTACTATGGAAAGATACTAGTTGTCGGCGGAGCTACCTTAATAGCAGTCCCAGCTGTATGGAACATCCTTATGGGCTTAGGATTTGCACCGATAATAAATGTATCTTTGCCATTCGTCAGTTATGGGGGAAGTGCACTACTTTTTTATTCAGCCGTTTTAGGGATTATCTTAAGTGTTTACAGGCGGAAAGATATCGTGGAGCCTAGTGAAATCTAGCTTTTATAAAGGAAAGGGAGGTTTCTTCTGTGTGACAGTAGAAACCTCCCTCATTTTTATTTACTTAAACAACTCTTTCAACAAAGTCCAGAACCCTTTCTTCTTCTCAGGCTCCGCTTCTTTCGTTTTCTTTTCTTCCATCTTAATCGCCTCAGTTTTAATCACAAACTGTACGGAAGTAACTTTCTCATTCTCTTCAGATACAAACGACACCGGTTTGAAATCTGATTTATCATATTCCTGAATCATCTTGTCGATTTCGGCTTGCATTTTTTCAGGAAGATCTTTGGTTTCTGAATACAATTCTTCTGTTCCCTCAGACAATTCCCCGACTCCAGATGACAATTCATTCGTGCCATCCGTCAAACCAATCAAGCCTGTGTGAAGCTGTGAATAGGATGTGGATAGCTCTCCAACCCCGTTCGTATAGCTCACAAGCCCGGAGTGGAACTGATCATAATTAGCTACCAATGTTTCCATGCCTTTCGTCAACTCAGCAAATCCACTCAAGTCGGTTTCCTCTAATGAAGCAGAAAGCTCATCCGCAATGGTCGTCAACGTGCCACTCATACCTCTAACTGCCCCATCGACCTGCGTAAGGGAAGGCTCCACTGCAGCAAATGCTTCACGCACCTGTGCATAAGTCCCTTTCACTTTTTGAGCAGCAGCATAATTGGCCACCAACTTATCCACAACAGTAGGATCTGCTCCGCTTTCGTATAATCCGGAAATCTCTGCCTCTGATAGGTCTCCAGCTGGGATTTCCGAAATGGTACCATCTAGTGCAGCATATGCCGCCCCATAGTTTTCCTTTAAAGTAGCGAGGCCGTCCGCCGTTTCATTCAAGCCTTTCGCAAGCTCACGCAACCCCGCCGGCAATTCCGTCAAACTGCTCAAATCAACGTCGGCTGCACCACCGGAAAGCTCCCGGTTAATCGTTCCTAACGCTTCTTTTATCGATGAAGATGCCCCAACCAACTCAGATGAAGATCCATTCAGCTGATTGATGCCATTCTTATATTGTGCAGAACCATCACGAAGCTTCCCAGCACCGCCATTCAACTCAGCAACACCGTCCTGCAACTGGCCAACCCCATCATTCAACTGCCCGATGGCATCAGACAGTTCCGCCATATCATCGGTCATCCCTTCCGTTCCTGTTGTATCGATTGGAAGGCTGGATGGGACTGCGGCGATTTCGACACCATTGAATTCAAAGTTATCCACATCAGCTTCGACACTTAGCTGTTCTTCTTTTCCAGGCATTACAGTAAACGTGATCTGTTTATTTTTCCCGACATTCGCCTGCATACCACCAGAGGATGGTTCAATATTCTTGTACGTATTCGGCAGCGTCAAGGAAATCTGCAGCAAGTAATTTTCATAAAAGACGGTGTCCACATTCTCGTTTGCCACCGTTTCCACTTGAATTTCAACATGACCGGTCTCACCTGCAAGCTCAGAAGGTTCCACCTCACGTCCGTCCAATAGATAAGTAACCGTCACATCCCACGGCAGTTCCGTTCCTTCTTCCAAGTCCCCTTGATAGTAGAACTTTCCTTCCTGTTCCACATCTGCTGCAACACGTTCGCCCTCTTGCTGTAGCTCTGTTCTATCTGTCAGGTTTTTCACCGTTTTATAATTACCAAAATCAAGGATTTCTCCTGCCTTTGCAACCTCAAGGGTATTCACGACATAGATTGGTCCAAGATCACCGTTCGCTTTCAAAGTGGCATACACGACTTCTTCCTTAAACCGGACATTACTTTGATCCTCAGCCAAAACCCCACTCGCATTCCCAAGAAATGAAGGTAAGAAAATCATTCCGGCAAGTGCACCATAAAGTAGTTTGTTCTTTCTCATCATCACTTCTCCTCTTTAAAATTGGACTTATATGTTGTTTTTTTGATGAATTTATCGCCCACAAGCAGCATCGCCGGCAGGAAGAACAGTACCATGATAAACGCCAGCAGCGCCCCTCTTCCAAGCAACAGACCGATCGATCCGACAATCGGATTAGAGGACGTAATCCATAAAATAAACCCGACACTTGATAGAATGGCTGCTGAAATCGAAATCGAGAAGGTCTTTTCATCCAGCGTTTTTATAATTGCCTTCCTAGCAGACATCTCCTTACGATGATGTGTATAAGCCTCTGTAAATAGAATTCCATAATCCACGGTTGCGGCTAGCTGTACCGTACTGATAATGAGATATCCCACAAATACGAGCGACGTTTCCGTGAAATACGGAATCGACAGGTTTATCCACACTGCAGACTGAATTGTCAACAGTAGCACAACCGGCATGGAAATCGACCGAAAACCAATCAATAACACAATGGCAATCGTCACAACCGTCAGCACATTGACCAAAATATTATCCTTTGTCACCGTGTTTTTTATATCATATAACGTCACGCTCTCCCCAAGACTGAGCGCAGAATCACCGTAATAGTCAGATGCGGCTTTATCCACATTTTCCACAATGGCAAAAGGAATGTCGCCTTCTGTCGCCTGGTTGGTGTTGATAACTATCCGGCTATAATTTTCAGAATAAAATTCATTCCGGACCTCTTCATCCAGGTACTCCGGCGGAATCACCGGATCCACCATGTTCACATAAGACACCACACTTGTGACATAATCCATGGCCTCAAGCTCTGCAACAAGCTCCTCCTCTTTTGCCACTTCACCTTTTGGCACCAAGAGGACGATCGGCGTGATTTCCCCAAAGGATTCGTTGATACGATTATAGTCAGAACCCGCTCTCGTATGGTCAGGAAGTTCACCGAATCCATATGTAAAGGAGGTATTGGTCTGTGCTAGGAACGCCGGAACCAATAATGCGAGTACGATGAGTAAACTTGGAACCCTTAACTTCACCACAAAATTTCCGATTCCTTCAAAGCTTGGGATAAAGCTCTTGTGCTGTGTCTTCTCCATCCATTTATAAAAGAACAATGTCAATGCTGGCAAAAATACCATGACACTAATAAAGCTCAAAACAATCCCTTTAACCAAGTTCAATCCAAGGTCCGAACCGATCTCAAATTCCATGAAAGTAAGTGCGATAAATCCGAAGAATGTCGTCGCCGCACTTGCAGTGATAGCCGGGAACGACTTTTTCATCGCAAGCTCCATCGCCTCTTCAGGGTTATTTGTCTTTTTACGATATTCTGCGAAACTATGCAAGAGGAACACAGCGTAATCCAGTGACACGGCGAGCTGTAAAATTGGCGCAACCGACTGCGTCACAAAGGAAACTTCACCGATAAAGATGTTGGTTCCTAGGTTGATTAGAACTGACACGCCAATCGCTGTCAGGAAGAATATCGGTTCCACCCATGAGGTGGTGGAAATTATGAGGATGAAGATGATGATCGGCACTAAGAGCATGGCCGCATACATCGATTCGTTCCCCGCCATTTTTTGTGAGGTCGCGGTATTGATCGCTTCCCCAGCAATAGCACCATTTTCCCCAATTATTTCATAGATTGCATCTGTGATCGCCACCTCATCCCCACTGCGGACGCTGATGGAAAACAGGGCATTCTCATTTTTGTAGTATGTTTCCACCATTTCTGTGTCCGCCATTTCGAGTGGTGTCTTCAAATCGACCACATCATCCAGCCAAATCACTTCAGCCACTCCATCAATGGCCTCTAATCTTTCTTTATACGAAACGGCTTCTTGAATGGATACATCGGTCACCATGACCCGGGTATCCGGTACAGAGCCCGTAAACTCCTTTTCCATGATCTCCATCGCCTTGGTCGACTGGGCATCATCTGGCAGATAATCTACCATGTTGTAATTGACCGAGACAAAGAACTGCGCCACGGTAGAGATGATGGTCACCAACGCAAAAACAATCAAGACTGCCTTTTTATGTTTTATAATACGTGATGCGATATTTATCGTGGTTCATCCTCTCTTGTTTCTTAACCCTTTTCATCTTATTATTATATTAGACACGGTGTTGGGTATACAACAAACAGTTGTTTGCCGGATGTCAGATAGGCAACAAATATTTCTATTATGTTGTTTTTTATGAAAGGCTGTGATGATGATGAGCGAAAAGATGGATAGAAGAAAGCAGTACACACGCATGGTACTGAAGGAAAGTTTATTAGACCTACTTAAGGGAAAATCCATTGCAAGCATTACCATAAAAGAGATATGTACCAAGGCCGATATTAACCGCTCCACCTTTTATGCCCACTATTCCAGTCAATACGACCTGCTCAATTCCATTGACGACGAATTCACTGAGGACATGGTCAAAACGCTTAACCAATATAATTTCTCCAAAGAAGACGAAGCATACCAAATGACCGAGAAGATCTTTGAATACATCGCCTCTAAAAGTGATATTTGTTGCATTCTGTTGAGCGAAAACACCGAAGTCCAATTCCAGAAAAAAGGCATGATGATCGCCAAGGAATACATACTGAAGAATTTTATTCCTAGTAAACAAATCGATGCTGAAACCTTCGAATATCTAAGTATATTCTTTGTCAGCGGAAGTATTTACATGATCAAGAACTGGTTGGAAAGTGGGATGAACAAAACACCTAAGGAGATGGCTGGGTTGTTGAATGAGTTTTTGAACCGCGGGTTGAGGGGACAGGCACGCTGACCCTGTTGGGGTGTGCTGTAGGGACAGGCACGCCGACCCAAGAAAAAACAAGACCCAAACGTAAAGGTCTTGTCTCCAACTCTATCTATTTCGCATTCTGATCAGGCTGATGGATGCCAAACACATTGCCTTCCGTATCCACATAGTACCCCTGCCACGCCATACCAGGCAACGCGTACTTTGGCACAGCCACCTTCCCGCCATTTTCAAGAATCAACTTTTCCGTGGCATCGTACTCCGCCACTCCCATTGTGCAAGAAAACCCATTTAAAGGTTGATTCGCTGCAGGCGGAGCACCTTTTCGTTGCATCAAAGCACCATTGATCCCAAGCTCACTCTCGTCCCCAGTCACAGCTCCGAAATACGGTGTACCGGCATATTCGCTCCAATCTTGAAACGACCAACCGAATACCTCTCCATAAAACCCCTTTGCACGCTCCATGTCATCCACATGGATTTCAAAATGAACTAATCTCCCCATCGTACCCCTCCTATTGGATAAATCGCTTTCATTACTTACCTCTCTATCATAAATCAACTATAGATACGGGTTCAATAGAGGATTAAGGTTACAGGACAACTGCATCGGTAAAGTCCTTTTTTCAAAACCCAGGAACTAAAATAGTAACTTCTTCCCCATCCATCTCACTGTAGAATGCATAGACAGGTTGATAATATCCCTTAGTGTCCAAAAAGTAGCTTAATGTCACGTCAAAGATATGCAACGTAGCTAACTTTCTGTCTCGAGAATAGTGCTGGAAGTTCCCACCCAAAATTTGCTCATAGGCTTCCTGTTCACTTTTAATTTCTATATCTCGCACCTTTTCATAAGTAATAAGGTAATTATCTATTTGTTTTATCGTATCGTCGCTGTAGTAACTGACCGACAAATATCCGTCAATCAGGTTATCCCCATCTACCAGTTTGTCTACCGACACTCGGTACATGCCCTCCTCTGTTTTCTGGAAAGCAGCATCAGGTGGCAATTCGATACCAATGCTAGTAACCATTTCTCTGAGCTCTTCTTCATTCACTTTTTTCGGGGCCACACTTTCGTCAAAGGCTGAAAAGTCCGTGTAACGGTAACTTCCATCAATGCCGTAAAACCATATGCTATAGTCACCGCTATCACTTGTCCTATAGACACCTTCATTTTGATAATAGATAGTTTCCAAATTAGATGTATCAACACCCATTTTTCCGAAGAAATCTAAAACGAAGGCATCCCCTTCTTCTTGTGTATAAAACGGTGCTTTATATACCGTGGAAGTCCCTTTCCTATCATCAAATTCCACATCTGTCGTGATGTTGGCCTGATTCATATCCACCTTCATTGCAGGTACAATCGAGAGATTCCCGAACTCTTTTAAATGATAATAACCAAATAGCCCACCAAAAATGGCCACCACAAGTAACAAAGGCGAGAAATATAAAATGGCTGGTTTAACCCGCCTCTCCCTCAACTTCATCACACCCATGCAAATGCCATAACCGATGATGCCACCGATAAAATTATTAAACAGATCATCCACTACAAATCTGCCGAACTTCGTCACATACTGAGTGCTCTCAATAAAAAGAGTGAACAAAAAAGCAGCACCAATCGTCCACACTGCCTTTTTAAAACGAGGATGCAACAGCGGCAATAGGATTCCCAATGGAACAAACATCACAATATTCAATATCACAAACTGCCAATGCCGAACACTAAATCCGTACCATGCATCCCGATAACTGTAAAACAACGAGAGATTCATCTCGTTTTCAAACCCTGGCCCCCTGCTAAGGAACGTCACGCCTAACACCATGATGATGTAGCCCGTAAACATCCCTCCAACGAGCCACTTTTGCAGAGAGAGTCTCTTCTTTCCACCTAACAGTTTTCGATAAACTATAAAATAGCCGACAAAGATAACGGCCCCTAACACTACGACTGCAGTTAATGCGAGCCAAAAATATTGACTAAGTATACGTGTGATTTCTTCTAATCTCATTCTCTCTCTCCCTAACCCTTACGATATGTATTTCTCTTTATTTTGGGCAGCCTTCAATTGGATTATTTTGGCTACAATTAATAGACGAAACTATACGGAAAAAGTTTTGTTATTTGTTTATAGATACCAAATAATTTTTCTTAAATGCCTCCTCCAAAAACTCCAACACTTCCTTACTCAACGGATATAACCCCAACCCTGTTGACGCCTCGCCCGACTTCCTCACATCCCAGAATTTCTCCGCCAGCTCAGCATCACCTTTAAAAGTTTCATCGGATAAAATCATCACATCTTCCGCGATCAGTTGTCCTTCAGCCGATTCCGGCGCTTTCCCATCAGCAATGCAAAGCTCAATCCGCTTGATAATGTTGATCCACTTCGCCACCTCCACAGGATTGTCTTCCAACTTAGGCAAGTTCTCTTGTAAAACCACTTGCTCCTCCCCGGTGAACACCATTTCCATTGTTGCTGCACGTTGCTGCCGCTTCTCTTCTACATCCTCTCCTAGCAAAGGAATAAGATGTTCCCAATGAATATCCTTTTCCAGCTTCATCATATTTAACAGAGAATGTGTGTGATTGAGCGACAGACTCAACCGTTCGACGTCCCCCACCAACTTCTCCTTATGTAAAAGAAGAACCCGCTCCATCGTAATCTGATTCAAAACTTTTTGAATATCCTTCAGAGGCATGGAGGTTTCCTTCAATAACAATACTTTTTGAAGTTGGAGAATATCGTTTGTCGTATACAGCCGCCTTCCACTCTCATCCTTGCTTGTCGGCTCCACCAACTCAATATCGTCATAATATCGTACCGTCCGCAAAGAAACCCCCAATTTCTTCGCAACCTCTCCTGATGAAAAATAATTCATACATTCCCTCCTAAACTACTTGCAGGTTACGTAACGTCACCATTTATCCTACATCTATCATACAAAATATCTGGAGGAAATCACATTGAAAATTAACACAAAATGGAATGTAAAAGAATTGATCCTACTACTCTTAATGGCACTCGTTTTCGTGCCAATATTCATTGAACTGTGGTTGCACCGATTTTTACTGCAAGCTTTCGGGAATACACTCTACGCTGGCACCATGACAGGTCTCACCATGTCCATCATTTTCACACTTAGCGTGTACTTGATTGCCCTCAAACCACATCAGTTAGGATGGAAGGAAGTCGGCCTCCGCTCCTTTTCAAAAAGCTATTGGAAGTGGATCCCGGTTTGGACGGTACTATTAATTGTTTCTAGTATTCTATTGTTAATTGTCATGGACATTTTTGGAATAGGAGTCGACAACAGCAAGACAGAATCCTTGAAGGAGCAGGTTACCTGGTTCACGTTCTTGATAGCTTTCTTTTCCGCAGCTATTATCTCGCCAATCTACGAGGAAATTTTTTACCGAGGATTTTTATATAAGTGGATTCGATGCAGGTGGGGTGTGGGGGCTGGTTTAGTAGTGAGTTCCCTCATTTTCACCGTCGTACACATTCCTACTTACAACACCCTACCGGTCAACTTCATTTCAGGGATGATTTTTGCGTGGACCTATGGGAAGTCGGGATCGATTGTACCAGGGATCATTATTCATGGGGTGTTTAATGGGCTGGCGGTGGTGTTGACGGTGGGGGGCTGATGGGACAGGCACGCCGACCCAGGTTGTTGGGAGTTTATTCAAAAATTAATGGTGGTGCACGTGTCAGTATTTGTCGAATGGCGTTTATATGGGCTAAAGCCGTGGATAAATTCGAAAAGTAGCGGATAAATTTGAAAAGTCGTGGATAAATCCCAAAAGTCGCGGATAAATCCAAGACTAGGATTAAAAATCCCCACGCCATCCCCCATCATAACCAAAAGGAGCCACGCATTTCAGCTCCTTTTACACTTTTACGACCTCCTGAGCAGCCACCCCAACACCTTTCCGTGAAAAAACGACCACAAAACTCGAAGCGACCAGCAAAATCCCTGCCAAAATTGTAAAACACATCAAAATCAGCCCCATCGAAACAAGCCCCGTGAACAATCCCAACAACACAATTCGCAACAACAGCCCCACGGTTCTCAACAACCCATCGACCCTTCCGATAATCTCATTCGGGATCCGCTCCATCATGAAGGCATTCCGAGCAACCCTTGCACCGCTGTTTCCGACGGCAATCAACAGCATCATCATTAGATAGCCGCCAACAGGGAGGTACACCATAACCGAAATCGCCATCGTAAAAAGAATCATCATCCCTGCAACTAACTTCACATCCTCAAATTTCCGCGCCGCAAGAGGAATAAAGACCCCAGCCAACACAGCGCCCAGCCCATACACCATCCCCTGAATCCCATAAATATTCCCCTCCACTTTTAACACATCTGCCAAGTAGACAGGAAACAGATAGTTTGTGAGCATTACACCGATAAACGGTAGGGACGAGGCAAGCAAAAACAGGAACATACCCGGCTCCCTTTTCATAAAATTAATACCCGCAGATGCGTTCACCTTGGATCCCCCAGAAACCGTACTCTCTAGACGCTTCCTCCCATAAGGTATCTTCACAAAAAAATAGATCGCAAGTGCGTACGTACACACATCCAAAAGCAAAATGTAATGAAGATCCCACTTTAAAAGAAGCACACTCGCAATCGCCCCAGCCACCATACTCGACAGCTGCCCCTGGACCTCCATCGTGCCGTTCAAAACCTTAAACTGATTTTTATGAAACAGCTCCTGATTTAAAGCAAACATCGTCGGATAAAAAATCGTGTAATAGAGGCTGCCAATCATATAGATGACGATATAATGCCAAAGCTCATAATCTACCCCAACGAAACCAGCTCCTGAAAATAGAGCCAAAGCTGTAAGGCTAATCACCTTACTGGTCAAAAGCATTGTCTTCCTAGAAATTTTATCAATCAAATACCCCAAGTATGGCGTCAGAATAAAGTTGATAATCGTCATACAAATTGCCACATAACCAAACACTTCATTGCCATTATCGCTCGTCACCAACAACCACGGAATCGCAATCATCGTGATCCCGCTCCCAATGGCTGAAGCCACATTTGCTAAAATAATATACCGAAACCTGATGTCCTTATATAAACTGTTCATTGTTGCTCTCCCTCTCAACCTTTGTTACTTTAATGATAATTGGAAAGGGAAATGACCACATTCAGCAAAGGAAGGAAGTTCAAATACTGCTTTGTTACCAAGAAAATGTTAGATTGTTGCGACTAAAGATGTAGAAAAGCACTTCCCCCCTGTGCCTTGGAGGTAATTATGAGCCAATGGAGCATGTTAGATACGCAAATTGTTAAAAATTCACCTAGCCACTTTCGGTTACTGTCCAAACTCCACCACTTACTGTCGGAAAACCTTGGAATACTGTCGGAAAATTTAAAATACTGTCCAAAGCAACCGCTTTACTATCCAAACTTAATGCAATACTAGCGAAACGACAAAATCATCAATATTCGACACATCCCCATCTCCCAAATGTACACCACTGCTGAACCACCACCTCAAAATTTTTCTCCACAACAAAAAAAGCGTTCCGCCAACAAAGCTACGGAACCGCTCATACCAATTATTCAAACAAAGTCCCATAAGAAAATGGAGCAACAACCAATACGTCCTCATTATTTTCAATGAACCATGTCTGCTCCCCATCTGTTACATATAACAGGGCACCAATCATCACTTGCTCACCTAAATGATAATCATACAAAGAATTCAACTTCCCTTTGTTAGCAACCAGCACTCGAAGAAAGTCCGGGTCAAACAAGTCGGACTCGTCTTCAGTCAGCTCTATTCCCGCCAATAACTTGTCCACAACCGGTTCAAATTGAGCCTCTTTTAAGGTGAATTGCTTCCCATTTACTTTGATCCTACTCATGTCGATTAACTTGCTAAGCTTCTCTTCATCGTTTTCCTTAAACAACTTAAAGACCCGATTATCGTACAACGATTGTTGGACAGTGAAATCATCATGACAAAAGAGCGACACGGTGCTTGCTCCACCCTCTGTTGCGAGTTGGCAACGAATGACGCGCTTCACATTTGTCAGTCCCATTAAAAACTTGCTGAACTCTTCATCCACCGTATCTTGATTACCGTCAACCGTCAATAACCCCTTAGAAATTAACCCGCTTGTCGCACTATCCAGCCGGCACTCCAATAATTGATCTGAAATATCACCAAACACCTCGTCCTTTATCGAAGCTGCCGCTTCCGCCCCATCAAGCAATAAAAGGGATAGTATGTATTCTTCCGCAGTAAGAGTATACGTCATAGGAGTAACTCCTTTCTTTTTCCAAACTTGTTTACCAACAATCTATGATACTAATATTATCAAAAGGAAAAATAGAATAAATAATAATAATAATGCATACAAAAGTATCAACAGTCGGGCTACAAACCAATTAAAGCGATCATATATATGCTCTGCTAAAACACTCGTAAATCCCATAAGAGGGAAAAGCAACAAACCCCCTAGGCAATCCGAGTACTTACAAAACCCATTAAATAGCCATTCACCAGCGGATCTACTGAGTAAATATAAGAGGGCATAGAAGAAATTAGTAAATAAAATTGCCCCAATTACAAAGTAAATAGTTTCTAAGAATCCCATTAAGTTTCTAACATCCTATAACACTACCTCTATACAAGTTTTCTGGACTAACTTACACCTTATCTGCTAGATAACCAAACATGGTAAAGCAGAGTATCGCGATAATAAATATAAATACGGCATATAAGAGGATTAGCACCCTCGCTACAAACCAATTATACCGCTCATAAATACTAGGTGCTGCCCATTGAGTCAAACCTAATATAGGAAAACATAAGGCATCCAGTAGACCGCCATGACTAATCCAGCGATAAAAACCTCTTCCTGCTGATCTGCTTAGTAAATATAACAGGGAAAAAAAGACATTTATTAATAAGAAAACCCCTAGCATACCGAAAAAAACCGCGATGTATTGCATTATTTTTAAACATCCTTTTATACTAACTCTATTAATGTTTGTGATACTAACTTACTTATATAAATCACTCAAATACACATTCAATTACTGATTTTCTAAAGTATACCCAAACCCGATAAAGCAGAGTATCACAATAATAAATATGAATACCGCATAAAAAACTAGAAGCACCCTCGCTACAAACCAATTAAACCTTTCATAGATACTTGTTGCCGCCCATTGAGTCAACCCCATCATCCGGGAATATAAGCCACTCAGAAGACCACCATAGTTAACCCATCTATAAAACCCCTTCCCTCCCGATCTCTGGTAAGTATATATAAGAGGGCAAAGAGTAAATTAAGAAATAAAAATGCACCCAGCATAAAGAAAACAGTTCCAATGAATTCCATTACGTATTTAGCATCCTTTACACTATTTCTATATTACAGCTGTTTCCATAAATAATTACCACCAGCCTTCAACAGCCCCAAACATATAAAAGCAAATTACGGCCATAATAAATATGAAAACAGAATATAAAATTATCAATATCCTCGCTACGAACCAATTAAAGCGATCATACAAACTACTTGCCGCCCATTGAGTCAAGCCAAACATTGGACCAGAAAGTATTATTAAAAAATCCAAGTCATGCGTAATCCAGCTATAAAAACCATTTCCGGCCGTTCTACTAAACAAATATAAGAATGCAAAGAGTAAATTAAAAAATAAAAATACAGCAAGCATAAATAAAATAGTTCCAATTAACTCCATTAAACTCTACACATCCTACAACAATAGCAATTAATTATTTGTACTAAAAAAAATCAACAATCTAAACATTCTTTACATCCGATCTGTAAAATAACCGAACAGGCTAAAGCAAAGTATTGAAAGAATAAGTATAGTCATGGCATAAAAAATCAGGAACAATCTTGCTACAAACCAATTAAATCTTTCATACAAACTACTTGCCGCCAATTGAGTTAACCCAAATAATGGGGCAAAGATAATCTCCAAAAAATCTAGATCATGAGTAACCCAACGATATAATCCATTTCCTGCTGATCTACTAAGTATATATATAAGGGCAAAGAAAAAATTAATTAATATAAATGCCCCCAGAGAACCACAAGAAACCGCTAGAATTTGCATATTAATCAAACATCCTTTAGTACTACCTTTAAAAACCAAAATTGCATTCCTCTATACTTAATTACCGTTTACCTACAAAATAGGTGAAACCAACAAAGAACGCAATCATAAGAGAGAATATAACAATTGCATAAAGAATTAACAACAATCTTGCTACAAACCAATTAAATCGCTCATATGTGCTAGTAGCAACCAATTGCGTCAGTCCAAAAAATGGGAAAAATATAATTGCAAGAAAGTCCATTCCAAAAGTAATCCAACGATAAAAACCTTTTCCTGCCGATTTACTAAGTATATATACTAGTGAAAATAGGAAATTAAATAATAAAAAACCTGAGAGCATAAAACTAATAGTTTCTAAAATTTTCATTAGCTATCTAGCATCCTTCAACACTACCTTTATAATTTGTTTTGTATTTGAGGTACATTAACCTACCCACCCAAAAAGTGAGTCTTTCGCATTACTTAGTGCATTCTTAGCACTATCTATTGCTCCTTTTGCTTTTTCCTGCACCTCATGAAGTTTCTCAAAAACAGCTCCACCAGCGTCACTGGCCCATTTATGCGTATATTTTGAAGCCCATTCACCAACCGTAGCTCCGACAGCACTTCCTATCATTGCTCCTGCTGCAGCTCCCAACGGTGCAAAAGGACCTGAAAGTACTCCTCCAATGGCTGCTCCAACATAAGCTCCGGCTCCAGCTCCAGCTATACTACCTGCCATTTTATTCGCTTCTTCTGCTAATATACGACCCCACACATTATATTGTTCTTTCCCTTCTAAACCATAACCTTCGCTCCACCTATCTCCTACATTCTTACCTGCTGAAATAAGGCCTAGGAAAGCCGCTCCACCAGCAGATGCTCTACCAGCCATCTTCTTAAAAGCTTCTTTAGGAATGACCATCTTCCGTGAAGAGAGTTTAAAAACTTGATTCTTAATATTTTCAGGTAAAGTTCTATTTTCCGTAATTCCTTTCCAAATCCCAGCTTTAACCCTCTGCACCCTACTTCTAGGATCCTTAAAGTCCTCCCCCATTGAAGTTTTTTGGGCTTTCAAGGTCTTCTCTATATTCCTATACTGTTTAGAAGTCCTATTAATCTTCTGAATGAGTAACCGTGACCATTTAGGACCAATTCTACCTTTAAGAAACTGAGAAACCTTCCTATTATACTTAAACGTATAATGATTCTTCTTCTTTGTGTACTCAATGCGAAGAAGATTAGATTTGTGTGCTGCCACCATTACTGCAAGTGGCGCAAAGGCATCGAAAGCCCCCTCCTTTATGGCATGGAAAAGGCTTTTAGACTCACCATCCGTCTCCGGTCCATCCGCTGTCATATTACTCTCATGCGATAACAACAAACTCAACGCACGTTCACTAATCGAATTCCCATTCAGCGTCGTACCCGAAGCACTACCAGGTGCATTCACCCCAGACCCAACCGCTTCATCCGCCATCTTCTCAAACAGCGAACCCGATTCATACCCGCTGATGCTGATTTTTTTCGCAGTAAACATGGAATTAATCTGTTCAATATAGCCTGATGCAACCTGGCTGCTTTCTGAAACAGCATCTAATTTCCTTGTTTGTTCCTGATCAAATACATGCAGTTTCTCAAGCGTCTGATCAACATCCTTCTCGGCCATACGGACCTGATTGACAAATCCATCTTCCCTTATGTTGGGTAAGGAAACAATGTCGCTTACAGAATAAAGGACCTGGTTTGTTTCATTTGCCAAATCTGTCGTCATTCTCCTTGCATTATCCAGTGCCCGTGGCAAATCGTTCTGCAAAAAGCTCTCATTAATATAGCCTGAACTTGATGGCTCCACGGACTGGAGAGCACTTTTCATCCCGTTTAACGTGTTCTTGAATTCATCAAGCATGGATTGATAATAGGTCAAAAAAGGAATATGGCAGTCTTGATAGAACGCTCGAATTGCCTGTCCCCCCTGCCCTTTCAAGGAATCTTCCAAACCAACGATTCCCATGACATCATTATGTACCTTTTCCACTGCTTCCTTCTGCAACTCCAATTTCTCTAGCATGGATTGAAGTTCCATATGAAGCGAATCTACTTCTAAAATTTTCATATCACAATCACCACCCACGTTCATTTAAAAAAACAGTTAGTTTAATTTTACCAATTCGCCAACTTGTTTAGAATAGGTGTTATGGTTTATGTTTTATCTAGATAGCCAGTCCCTACTCCCAAAACTGTAACTTTTCTCCCATCTCGATACACGGAATTCCACGTTTTCACACAACATTCGCTCTAGTATACTTCCTTTTTTTCACATTCCCAATTTGTGAAAAGGTGAAACTCTTAATTTTCCAATCTCATTTTGTCGAATGGCATTTATATGACCCAAAGTGGACTATATAATGAAAAAGTGGCTTATAAATTAAAAACTTGGACTATAAAACAAAAAGTTGGCTTATAAATCCAAAACTTGGACTATAAAATAAATAAACCACCCTGAGGAGATGTAAGATTGGCCAAAAAAGAGGAAAAATTCGAGTGTTTTTCAGAGACTGATCGATTATTAATAAGACCATTAAACAAAAACGACTATAAAAACTGGTTAAATGAATATAAAAACCGTTTACCTTCTCAACATCACCATGATGAAGGAAGAATGGATATGAGTGTTTGTACACTAGACTGGTTTCACGACCTTGTTGATAAACATCAAGAGTTGGCCTTGACAGACAGAGCTCATATTTTTGGAGTGTTTAGAAAAGATGATGGAACACACTTAGGTATGATTGATTTTTCCACCCTTGCAAGAGATGATTTCCACTGGGGAAGGATAGGCTACACCATTCATAATCAGTATTGGAGAGTAGGTTATGGCAGAGAAGCAGTAAATGCAGCACTTGCCATCGCTTTTGAACAGTTGAACTTCCACCGCATAGAAGCCCACATTAACTTGGATAATACTCCTTCTATGAAATTGGCAGAAAGTGCTGGGATGGAATTTGAATGTGTTCGGAAAGGATTTATTTTCGAAAACGACGAGTGGACCGACCATTTAGTTTATTACAAGAACGCAAATTAAGAGCTTAGGGACAGGCACGGTGACCCAAATAGGTCGCCGTTCCTGTCCCCTCAGTCCATTATTCTCCCAAATTCAATTGCCAATGCACACCAAACTTATCCGTTACTTGGCCATAAAGCTTGCTCCAGAAGGTTTCTTGCAGTTCCATGTCGACTTTTCCACCTACTTTTAGTTGTTCAAACCAGGATGTTAAGTTATCGGTGTTGTGGCTGACCAGAGCGAGTGTGACATTGTTGCCTTGAATATATTCTTGCCCCGGGAAGGTATCCGAGAACATAACATTGCTTCCGTCAATGGAAAGGCGCGTATGCATGATACGTTCTTTTGCCTCCTCTGGAAGTGGAAAATCCGGATGTTGCGGGCTTTCTCCAAAAGTCATGATCTGTGGAGCTTCTGTTTGAAACACTTTTGCATAAAATTCAACCGCTTCTCTACAATTCCCATCAAATACAAGATAAACATCAACGGACACTCTCATCACCCCTAGTAATTATTAATATTAAGTACCCTTCTATTTTATCTGATAGTGCTGGCAATAGACACTTCTATCGCCCCTTTTCCAATAAATAATCCATCTTCCCTATTAAATACCCGAACCTTTTTGCTAGACTTCCATAAAATATTAAAAAAGGGAGGTGATTACATGAAAACGTACCATTATAAAAATGATTCAGGAGCTGCTTTTCATCCCAACCACAAGAAAGATTCTAAGGATATCAATATACACGTTGATTGCGGGGGTAGCGACAATGGTAGAGGCCGTCGAAATCCTGCATTCAGGGCGTTGAAAGAGGACATCCAGCCACTTGCAGCAGGCGAATCCGCGAAAATTACGTTTGAACAGGAGCAATTTGATATTGGGAACATTTATAATCCCAACTCTTCTACCTTTGTTCCTCGCGAGAGTGGCGTCTACTATGTAGCAGCAAGCTTCACATTCGCACCAAGCCAAAACGTACCGTATCGCACAAGAGCAGACATTGTTGTCAACGGCATCACTGTCCAAGTCGACAATGATTACTGGGATCAACTCTCAAACCTCAACGTCGTCAACGTCTCCGCCGTCCTCCAACTCCAAGCTGGCGACCTCGTCGAAATCTTCGGGCAAAGCACCGTCAGCGGTTTCATCGAACCAGACGTCGAAATTCCTAACTTCGGATTTAGCTCCAACTTTGAGGCCTTCAAGGTATCGTAGGGACAGGCACCGCGACCCACATCCAACCACCACACCACAAAAAAGGACGGTACTCCCGCATCCATGTCCATGGAGCGAAAGCGCCGTCCCTTCCTTAAGGACCTAAAAAGTAATACCCAATACCCATAAACAAAAAGAAGCTGAAAGTCATTAACAAGTTTAAAACCGCTAATACATAGTGCTTACCGACAAGGCCAAAGGCAAGACCAATCGGTCCAATTACAAAGGTCAACAGCCAAAAAGGACTAGCAACCTCCACCAATACATTAGGTACCCAAAGTAACACACAAATAACAAAACAAACTAGCGACGAGATTTTTAAAGCTTTCTTACTCATTCACTAATCACCACTTTCTTCTGGACGGTAACTGGTTAGCCCCTCTCACTAGTTTACCATTTTTATACATACATAGAACATATTTTAAATAAAAAGGACAGGCACAATGACCAATTTGGGTCACCGTGCCTAGTATGGTTTACTATTCTTTACTGGGTCGAGGAACCTGTCCCCACAGCTCTCTCGTACTCCTCATAGGTAATTTCGTCATAGGATGTTACGTCATCGTCTTTTGTTAGATATAGCATGAGGTAGGCTTCTTCGCGCAATTGTTTAGTGGCGGAGAATTCTACTGATATCATTCTTCCGTCTTCATGATAGGCGGGTAGTGTGTACCAGTAGGTGGTCATGATTTCACCGGAATCCAACTTCATTTCTTCTACAGAAGTGGGCTTTGTAATTTGAACATATGCATTGTCTTTCGCAAGTCTATTGAAATCAACGTTCGTCAAAACAACGACGATTCCACCAAGAAGTACGAACATACCGCTAATAAAAATAAAGAACTTTTTCATCAAGATTCCCCCAAATAGTGTTGTTGAATAGTTTTATTAAAGCCTCTAACGGTCACAAAATAGTAAATGGTATAGATAATGGTGTATGCAAACATCCACAGGACAACAGGAACGAACAGATTCATCATGAACAGCTTGGAAAATGCGGTCAGGGCAACAGCACCGTGAATCAGACCTAATACGAGCGGTGCCGTAAAGATAACTGCCACTTGATTTCGAACCGTGCGTTTTCGCTCCCGTCTTGATACGCCAAGCTTATGAAGCATCGCATATTTTTCTTTATCTTCTTCTGCTTCTGTCATCATTTTGAAAAAGATGATACTTCCTGTAGCCACCAGGAACACTAATCCCAAAAAGCTACCGACAAACAAAAGGGAGCCAAATGCTTCAATTGATTCTTTATAATCTTTTGTGGCACTAGAAAAATTTCCGGAGACAGGTGAAGCTTCTAATTCCTCTGACAAAGACAGTTGATTTTTGTAATCCTCCACCTGTACCGCTTGAAAAGTACGCTCATCAGATGCGATGCGGCTATACTCCTCATCTGTTACGACAACCGTGATGCTTCCAAAGGAAAAGGTATTTAATAATGCTTTGTCATATTGCTTGACGATGGTATGCTCCTTTTCGTCAATGACAACCGATTCCTGTTTGAAAGACCACCTTTCATCATAAAAAGCATCAATCAGTAGGGTTTCGCCTTCTTTGATGGTATGCAAATCAGTCCATTCCAGATAACCGGCAATCCTCTCAAACGTAGATTGACTGATGACCGAATACTCCCTTTCATATCCATCCTCTGTCACACGGATTGCTTTACTTGTTATGGTATCTTCATGCTCGATCACATTAGCATCAATCGCAATTGGGTCACCCTCCCACATAAAGGTGAACGGTGCATTTTCCAGGACACTTTTTTCCGCATTATAGTAAATACCAAAGACCGCCCCACCTGCAGTGATCGTAGTGGCACTTAATATGGCGATGATCGTAAGAGTTTTGGCATTGCCGCGGATCCGGTAGAGCAGCTGTGATACCGTCATCAGATTAAGCCCTTTCCAAGCCCACGCTTCCCTCTTTTGTAAAAAGGACAATATATAGACAAGAACGCTATGGAAAATAAGGCCAGAACCAATGACAGTCAAAGCGATAATGACGATGGGCATTGCTAGTCCAAGAGTACGCCACGCTTCTGATGTCAGCAGATCCTGAAGTGCGAGCCAGTATGCTCCTGCTAAAGCACCAACTCCCAATATTGCTGGAATGATCCGTGCCTTTGGTATTTCCTCTCCCTTTTTTTCAGCATGGAAGAGATCAATAAGTTTAAATTGATACATAACACGATATCCTTGCAACGACGTAAATAGAAAAATAATGAAAAACACCAACAACGTATTGAGTACGGCGTCCATGGAGAACGCAAAACCGACCGTCATGTCTATATTCATTAATTTCATCAAGATTGACAGCAGGAAACGGGAAAGTAAAAAGCCCAGTCCGATTCCGACCACTAGCGATAACAGGCCAATCACCATGTTTTCAAAAAAGAGCAAAAATCCAATCGAACGTTTACGTACACCCAATAAAGAATAGAGGGCTACTTCCTTTTTTCTCTTTTTCATAAAAAACGAATTCGAATAAATGATAAATATCGCCACAAATATCATCAATACGAATGCTGACGCACTCATGATTCCTTGAATTTGCTTAGATGTTTCTGCAAGGGCACTAATGTCCCCGCTATATTTAAGCGTCACAAATGTGAAGTAGATGACGATGGAAAAGATGGTGGTACCAATATAAAGGGAATAGCTCTTTACATTACGTTGAATGTTCTTTAAGGCTAAATCAAATAACGTCATGCACGTCACCGCCCAATGTAGCGAGCTCGCTTAATATATGTTGAAAAAATTCCTTACGCGACTTCGTTCCGCGATATAGCTCCTTAGACAATTCACCATCTTTTATGAACAAGATTCTGCGACAGTAGCTTGCTGCATACGCATCATGCGTCACCATCATGATAGTCGTCTCATGTTCTTCGTTCAGATTACTTAAGGTTGTGAGTAAATCGGATGCAGACTTGGAATCAAGTGCACCTGTTGGTTCGTCCGCAAAGATCAGTTTCGGATTTGTCACTAGTGCACGGCTTGCGGCAGTCCGTTGCTTTTGCCCACCTGACAATTGATAAGGATATTTATTTAACAAGGACGAAATACCAAATGTATCTGCCATCGCCTCTACCCTTTCCTTTATTTCAGCTGCCGGCTTTTTTGCAATCGCTAATGGCAGCAAAATATTTTCCCTAACTGTTAAGGAATCCAGTAAATGATAGTCCTGAAAAATGAACCCCAGATGATCACGACGGAAATCGGCAAGTGCTTCATCCTTCAGCTTTGAAATATTTTCTTCTCCAAGGAAAATATCTCCCTTAGTTGGTGAATCAATTGTCGCCAGGACGTTTAACAAGGTGGATTTCCCTGCACCAGACGGCCCCATCACCCCAACAAACTCACCAGGATGAATCTCAAATGAAATATCCTGAAGCGCGTTAAAAGTATTTGTTCCCTTGCCATATATTTTTTCTACTTTATCTACCACTAATAATGGTTCCATTTATCTGCACCTCTTTCTTTCGTATATCCTTACTATACCGAGCCAACCTTACATTAAAATCAACGGTACCTTACAAAATCCTTAAATCACCCAATATAGGTGGAGAAGACATACATTTAGTTCAGTCATTGATTTATACTAGTAGAAATGAGAAAGCTGTATGGAACGATGGAAGGATGTGCGATTGATGGACAAGCCACGAATATTAATAGTGGATGATGAAAAGGATTTATGCTCTTTGATTAAGACGGCACTACAGAAAGAAGGATTCTCTGAAATAGAAATGGCCGGTACCGTGGAAGAAGGTTGGAAGAAGTTTAACGACTTTATGCCTAACATCGTCATTTTAGATGTCATGCTACCGGATGGGGAAGGCTATGATTTATGCAAAAAAATACGGGAGATATCTAGGGTCCCTGTGTTATTTTTATCAGCCAAAACGGAAGAAGTGGATAAGATCTTGGGGCTGGCAATCGGCGGCGATGATTATATCTCCAAACCGTTCAGTCCAAAGGAAGTGGCGTTCCGAGTAAAAGCGCAACTCCGCCGGGCAGGCTATAGCACAGTTGGGGAATCGACTGCGACTTCCAACAAGAATGAAAAAGTGATTTCCGTTGGTTCCTTTTCCATCAATCATGAGGAAACGGAAGTGTTGAAAGATGGGAAAATGCTGGAATTGACCGCTAAAGAAGTTGGGTTAATGGCATGCTTCATGAGAAATCCAAATCACATTCTTAGTAAAGAGACACTTTTTAATAAAGTTTGGGGAGAAGAGTTTTACGGTGCGGACAATACATTAATGGTACATATCAGACGTTTACGGGAAAAAATAGAGGATACACCGTCCAAGCCAACCTTTATCATTACTGTAAAAGGGCTTGGTTATCGATTCATCCCAAAGTAGGTGAGCACTTGTGAAATGGAAACTGACCGGACGTTATTTAGTATCTGTTCTCATCATTGTCTTTATTGTGATCTTTATTAACACCGTAATTCTAATTGGAATGTTCATTCAGCAGCAAAATCAAGGGATGGATGATGTTTCAAGTCATTCTGGCGAGGTGTTTTCCCGTCATTTCAACAAGTACTTAGTGATGGAAAACGGGCAGCCTGCCGTCTCGGAAGAAGGGATGGAAGCGCTGCAATCTTTTGGGGCATGGATTCAAATCCTTGATGCGAATGGGCATGTCGTCACCTCTGCCCTCGCTCCCGAAAATGCACCTGACCACTATAGTCCCTTGGAACTTATCCATATTTATAAATACATGGATGATGAGTTTGTCACGTATTTTGTTGGAGAGTTTGAACCCTATGACTATCTAATCGGAGTCCCAGAGTCTAAAGAGCAGCGTGTCGTCTTCATGCTTGAAGCTGAGTCTCTTTTCGCTTTTCTTTCTAAAGCCATCCTAGTCATTCTGATCGTGGATCTACTCATCGCATCAATAGTAGGGTTACTGTTCAGTACTATATTAACAAAGCCTATAACAAGGCTGATCGACCGAATAACACAACTGAAAAAACGTAATTTTTCCGTATTGGAAATGAAGAGAATGGGTATTTTCAAGCCTGTATTCGCCAATCTGAATGATGTATCCAAAACCCTCCAAGCCCATGAAAATGAACGAACTAAGCTTGAGAAATTGAGAGATGATTGGATCACCAACGTTTCTCATGATTTAAAAACACCACTTGCTTCCATCAGGGGATATGCAGAATTACTCTGCTATCAGGATTTAACAAGAGAAGAGCGATTAGAATATGCGGAAGTCATAGAACGTCAATCCATTTATATGAAGGATTTGCTTGATGACTTTAACCTCACAATCAGATTGAGGAATCAAGAGATGCCGCTGCATTTAGAGGAAACCAGGGTGGAGAGCTTTGTAAGAGAGATTGTCATCGACTTATTGAATGATCCGCAATTTGGGAAATATCAGATCTCTTTTGAGAGTTTTTCACCAGAATCAAAATGGAAAATGGACCGCCATTTAATGAAGAGAGCGATACTTAACTTTGTTTACAATGCTCTCATTCATAATGAGGAAGATATTGAAGTGAGCATAGAAGTAATGGCGGACGGTATCGTAATCAAAGATACCGGAAAGGGAATCCCGCCACAGGACTTAGAGCATATATTTGAACGATATTACCGCGGGACAAACACCCAAAACATTCGTGGCACCGGCCTCGGAATGGCCATCGCAAGAGACATCGTCGAAGCACATGGCGGAAAAGTTGCCATAACAAGTGAGCTTGGCAGTGGAACTACCGTTAAAGTGCTGATGGGTAATTAGGGACAGGCACGGTGACCCAGGTGGGTCACCGTGCCTGTACCCCCACACCAAAACTTTCCCTCATTCAACTTATTTGCAAGCCTCCCATTCATATACCATAGGGCAAAAAGATTGCTATAGACCCACTCGATTCTTGCTTGCTATTATATGTAAGTGCAAATCAGGGAGGAAAATCTATGGATCAAGAAAAATATAATAATCTCAAATTAGGAGAGCGCGGAGCTATCATCAGCATCGTCGCATACATATGTTTGTCCATTTTGAAGCTAGTGGTTGGATTTTTGACTGATTCAGCCGCTCTAAAGGCGGATGGGCTTAACAATACAACGGATATCATCGCATCGCTTGCAGTTCTTATAGGACTTAAATTATCACAGAGGCCGCCTGATAAAGATCATGGATATGGTCATTGGAAAAGTGAGACCATTGCGGCAATGATTGCTTCATTTATTATGGCGGTAGTAGGTATACAAGTGGTGTTAGATGCTTTTCGCACCATGTTTGAAGGTGGCAAAGAAGCACCAAATGTGATTGCAGCATATGTTGCTGTTTTTTCGGCTGTGGTTATGTATTATGTATACCGATATAACAAAAAGCTTGCTCTGAAAATTAATAGCAAGTCCGTGATGGCCGCGGCAAAGGATAATATCTCTGACGCATGGGTGAGTATCGGGGCGGCAGTAGGGATATTCGGCTCGCAGTTAGGCCTTCCTTGGTTGGACACTTTGGCAGCCTTTCTTGTTGGATTGTTGATATGTAAAACAGCATGGGGAATTTTTCGTGAAGCTTCACATGAACTTTCAGATGGCTTTGATGAAAAAAAAATCCAACACTACGGAACGATCATCTTACAGCTTGATGGGGTAAAAGGAGTGAAGGAGATCAAGGGGCGAAATTATGGGAACAACGAAGTCATCGATGTCGTCATCCTAGTAAAATCCACCTTGGACATAGTGGAAGCACATGATATCTCGACCCGTGTAGAAACGATTTTAATGAAGGAACATGGCGTTCATGACGTTCATGTACATGTGGAGCCGAACTGACAGGGTTGAGGGGACAGGCACGCCGACCCATTGGTGGGTCAACGTGCCTGTCCCCTATAACCCCGTTCTCCGTTTTGTCACATATTCCCTCGCATATCTAACAATCTTTTTGATTATTGGTTAGTAGTTTGATAGAATTTAACCGGAAATTAGTTTACAAAATTAGCAAGCCGAATAACGATAAAAGCTTTAAATTGGAGAGGATTACATGGCAAAGAAAAGTAATAATTCTTTTAAACTAATCATGATATTGACGCTTGTTGTAGTCGGTATTTTAGCTGCAATCATCATCCTTACCCAAGCAACAAAAGAGGATGCACAATCCTTTGAAAATATGCCGGATATTTCAGGACAACCTATCCTTGGAGAGGAAGCTGCACCGGTTACCATCGTTGAATTTGGAGATTTTAAATGTCCTGCTTGTAAGGCATGGGGTGAAAATGTGTACCCTCAGCTAGTGAAGGATTATGTGGAAAGCGGCAAAGTAAAGTTTGTTTATATTAACGTGCTGTTCCACGGCCAAGAATCCGCTTTAGGTGCGGCGGCGGCAGAAGCGGTTTGGAAGCAAAATTCTGATGCATATTGGGACTTCCACAAGCAGCTTTTCGATGAGCAACCTTCCGCAAACCATGACAGCCAATGGATCACAACGGATAAGCTGATTGAGATTGCAAGCAATACCGATGGAGTCGACTTAGAACAATTCAAAGAAGACCTCACCAGCCAAGACATCGTGGATGCGGTCCGCCTTGACTCTGAACTGACGGAAGAGTTTAAGGTAGAAATGACCCCAACCATTATGGTCAATGACCAAGCGTTAACAGACCCATTCGATTACGAAAAAATGGTTGAAATCATCGAACAAGAGCTAGATGGTGAGTAACATGAAGCAAGAAAACAGTAATTCCCATCAAATATATTTGTATGTTGCCTGGCTGGTTGCCCTTGTTGCCACTCTAGGCAGCCTTTATTTTAGTGAGATCAGAGGTTTTATCCCATGTGATTTATGTTGGTATCAGCGAATTCTTATGTATCCATTGGTACTGATTCTCGGGATTGCCACTTTTCAAAATGATGTGTCTGCCAAAAAATTCGCCTTGCCGATGGCCGTCATTGGTTGGTTCATCTCCACCTACCACTACCTCGTCCAAAAGGTACCAGGCTTCGCAGAAATCAAACCCTGCGTAAACGGGGTTCCATGCAATGCACAATACATCAACTGGCTCGGCTTCATCACCATCCCATTTTTGGCATGGACAGCATTTACGTTGATTATTGTATCGTTAACGATTCTTACAATTAAACAACGGAAACAGTAGGGACAGGCACCTCGACCCACCATAAATGGGTCGAGGAACCTGCCCCCTCTACACCAAAGGCTTAAACTCCACCACAGAAGACAATTTAATCAACGTCGACGGCTCACCAAATGGCAATGTAGCATCAATAAATTCCTCAAGCTCTTTCACCGACTCCCCCACAACCTTCACCAAATAACTATACTGCCCGGCCAGTCTATGGCACTCTACCACAACCGGATGCTCTTTGCAGAAATCCCTGAACTTCTTCCCTTGTTTTGTATCAAACAGAATAAAGGCTGTCACATTCTTATCAAGTTTCTCTGGGTCCACAATCGCCCTGTACCCCATTATCACCTCTTTATCTTCAAGCTTTCTAACCCGCTCATTTGTTGCCGGGGTGGAAAGCCCGACCCTTTTCCCCAGTTCGGTCATCGACATTCTAGCATTTTCTTGAAGATGACTAAGGATACTTTGATCTATCTCATCCAAGGTCCTTCCCTCCATCACATTAAAAAGTAAAGTAATTAACTACTATTATAATAAAATAGCACGATATTTTTACTAATAACCTTCAAAATATTATGTAAATAAAACATCCCACCCTATAAAATATAACTAACTTAAAGTAAGGGGGATTACAACAAATGAGGATCTATCAAGCTACCATGAACGACCTAGACGGTGCTGCAGATTTATTTAATATGTATCGAACTTTCTATCTACAAACACCTGATTTAGATGGGGCTAAGGCTTTCATAAGAAAGCGCTTAGAAAACGAGGATTCTATAATATTCGTTGCAAAATCCAATCATAAATATGTCGGTTTCACCCAACTCTATCCCACCTTTTCATCCATATCGATGAAACGAGCATGGATTTTAAATGACATGTTTGTAGATGCAACGGCCAGAAAACAAGGAGTAGGGGAACAACTTTTACAAAAAGCAAAGGAGTTTGCTAACAAGACTGGCGCTAAAAGTATTACGCTAGAAACAACACCGGATAATGAAGTAGCTCAACGATTATACGAAAAAAATGGATATAACAAGGACGATCAATATTATCATTATTATCTGGAACTTGGTGAGGGCTAATCCAAGCTGCAAAGCTTCTTACTGCTCTATATGATTAATTCCATCCCTTTACATATCCCCAAACCAATTAACATATATTGGTATATATTGATGGATTGGAGGGGAACGGATGGATAATTTATTTTTAATTTTATTTCTTATTTCAATCTTAGCATTCGTTATTGGCATGATTAAGCCCGGTATAGTATTATCATGGTCACCCGAAGCCAAAAGAAAAAGAAAGTATGTGGCGATGTATTTTGGAACTGCGACAGTAGTATTTATCATTTTATTTGGAATAACCACACCTCCCACAAGCGAGAGTGCAGTTAAGAGTGAACAAGTAGAGAAGGACGAAGCAGCTGATAAAGACGCCGAAGAACAGGCTAAGAAAGACGCCGAAGAACAGGCTAAGAAAGACGCCGAAGAGCAGGCCAAGAAAGACGCTGAAGAGCAAGCTAAGATAGAGGCTGAAGAGCAGGCCAAGAAAGACGCCGAAGAGCAAGCTAAAAAAGAAGCTGAAGAAGCTGCAAAAAATGCGGAAACCATGTCACAAACCCAAGCAGTAAAAATGGCTCAAGACTACCTTAATTACACTGCATTTTCTAAAAGCGGTTTGATCGCACAGTTAGAATATGAAGGCTTCAGTAATGCTGATGCTACTTATGCTACAGATAAACTAAATGTTGACTGGCAAGCTCAAGCAGTTAAAACTGCTCATGATTACCTTAATTACACTGCATTCTCAAGAAGTGGCTTAATCCAACAATTAGAATTTGAAGGCTTCAGTAATGCTCATGCTACTAATGCTGTGGATAATCTCCATGTAAATTGGCAAGAGCAAGCAGTAAAAATGGCTCAAGACTACCTAGATTACACTTCATTCTCAAGAAGCGGCTTAATCCAACAGCTAGAATATGAAGGTTTCAGTAATGCGGATGCTACTTATGCCGTGGATGAAGTAGGGCTGTAATTATGTTATCGTGATAAAGGTTGTGGTTCCTTGACCCACTGATACAAAGAGACGTGTCACATCGACATGTCTCTTTGTGTTTCGTTAACGAGGCTAGTGACTATCCCCTTGCAGCCAACCAATGTAATACTTATAATTAAAGTAATACATGTAAATACTGTATGAAGAGGTGAAAAATAATGGAGTTAGTAAGTGGGAAGATGACGAGCAAAGGGCAAATAACAATTCCTAAAGAGTTGCGTGATAAGTTGGATGTGCGCGAAGGCGACCAACTTAAATTCTTTATAGAAGATGATGAAGTGAAAATCCAGCCCCTTAAGAAAAAATTATTAAGTCAGGCGATCGGTAGGATTGTTACGAATGAAGAAATAGATTTTGAGAAAATGAGGGAAGTATCACATAAAGAAGCATCAAAACATCTTCTAGCAGAGAATGCAGATGATGAATAGGTTTTTAGTCGACACAAATGTTTTAATTCGACTACTAGTAAAAGAAGATCCAATAAAGTTTAATACCATCGTCAGACTTGTTGAGAAAGTTGAAAAGAATGAATTAACATTAGTGATTCCAACAGTTGTCATTGCTGAATGTTGTTGGCTATTAAAATCATTTTTTAAGTTAGAAAAATATCAAATAACCGAATATCTATTAGATATAATTGAATCCGAAAACGTTGACGTGGAGGAAAACAACGTAATCCATGCACTCAAAATGTATTCGGAAAAGAATGTTGATTTTGCTGATGCATTAATCTCGAGCAAATCTAACAGCAACCTCGCTATTTTAACATGGGATAAAAAAGATTTTAAAAAGCTAGGATGCGAATTTTTCACACCAGACGAACTGTTATAAGGAGTGATTTCTATGTCACAAATCTGGACTAGCGTTAAAGAACGACTTAAAGAAGAAGTGGGAAAACAATCATATAAAACCTGGATTGAGAACACATTAGCTGCTATTCATGAGGATGAGCTAATTGTATACTGCGATAACGAATTTCAACGCGATTGGCTTGAAAAACAATATAAAGATCTTATTTTCCATACTGTTAAGGTTATCACAGGACAGACATACGAGATCTACTTTGAAATTAAATCTAGAGACAGCCTAATAGAGTCCGCAGACGACATGGACACACTAAGAAAAAAAGTGACGGAACTGGAAAAAAGCATGAAGGAACTAGAGGATAGGTTGAGGATGTTAGAGGGGTACCGTGACCCTCGTCAATTCCCACAGAACCAACAAAAATAGGACGTCACTTTTGCTCCCCAGCTACCTGGAGCATGCAAAAGCAACGTCCTTTCCCACTTTAAGGCCCTAGAAAAATAGGAACCAATAGCCATTAGCCATTAAAAACTAAACGTCATAATAAAATTTAAGATGGCTAAGAAGTAATGCTTCCCCACCAAACCGATTGCAAGACCAATCGGACCAACAACAAAGGTCAACATCTAAAACGGACTGTTGGTACTCATCATTACATTTAATGAGAAGCAGTCACCGATAGAATACTCGTTGGCTGTACATCTAAAGTTAGTACTGTTTCCACTTTATCACCATTCACAAGCAGTATTTTATTATCCACAGGATCAGTGACCAAAATACGGTCATCCATCAATGCAATAGTCGGATACACGGTACCATGTCCATGACCTTCTACAAGTTCAAATGCATCGACCACTTTTACCTCTGATTTGATTTCACCTTTTGCCAAATCGATTTGGTAAAGAACTCCGTCAATTCCAAGAACATATCCGTCCCCTGTTCTACTTACAGCCATTGCACCTGTATAAGGTGTGCCGATGTCTATCTTCTGTAGCGACTTGTCGACAGTGTTGATGATGGTGACATTTGTATTAAGTGCTGGGTTGTCCTTGCTGCTATAGTTACCTAACATATATAGGCTGCCGTCGTGGCTCTTGATTGTGCCAACGCGTGCTCCCTCATCAGGAAGGGTCAGTTCCATGCCTTCGTTGTCGTGAGATGTATAAAGAAAAACTTGCCCATTACAACCGAAAGCCACAATTTCATCTTCCTTTGATCCACTAGAAGCTTCTCCGTGTAGACCAGGGCAAGAATCAAACCGAGAAAGTTCCTTGCCTTCTTTATCATAGATGATGATACCTTCTGGAAGTGTTTGAGGGTCATGTTCATCTGTGTAAGAAACTGCATAATTTCCGTTTGTTAATGGGACCGCCACTCCATGATGTTCAATTCCAGGAATCGTTAAAAGCGGAGTAGGCTTTGTTTCTGTTTTTAAACTTACATTCGTATAAATTTCAGTGGAACCATCTCCATCATAGAAGATTGCGGTCTTACTACCATGGCCGGTAATATGAGTCGGTTCTTCCCCATTGATGCTGTATGTAGATAATACTGGTTCTTCGGCATATGTATGGCCGTGGTCACCATGCTCTTCTGTCCATACTCCCAAATCCAGAAGTTTTAGAACCCCTTCTTCCCGATTATTTAGAAAGGCATGACGATGATCTGCTGCAAGACCCAATGCACTCGTGCCTGTTTCCATCGTTTCCATGATGGTGAAATTACTGTCTGCAATAATGACGCCACCGTCATATCCTATCGCTACCCTTGTTCCATCTGCCTCTTCATGGCTATCTTCTTCGTGATCGTGGTCATCATCTTCCTTTGCATGCTCTCCTGTCACTTCCGTATTGCTCGCAGATTCAGCTTTTTCTGAAGTTGTGGAACTTGTGTTACACCCTGCAACCAGCAGCATAGCGAGTAACAGTAAAATAAATGCCTTTACACTATTCAATTTTTTAATCCTCCGCTCTAAATAAATAGTAATCATTACGATTTAAATTTTACCCTTTCACCTTTAATTTAGTCAACGAAAATAATCAATTTCAAGAAATTAAAGTTGGCTAGGCTTTTTTCCTAGAATTAGTTTCAGGCATTGATTTTATTTAGTAGCATCTTCTTTTGCTCGTCATTTGTATTAGAAAAAAAAGACAGTTCCCACCTATATAAGGGAAGACTGTCTTTTTACTCTACAGAGGGTTAGCCTTTAAAACTTCCTCACACGTACTGGAAGTTATAAAATAGCGAATTAGTGTTTCTTGCTCAAAAGTTTCACCTGTTGAGTCTTTATATACGATCTTAATTGCATCAGTAGAAGCAGTACCCTCAGAAGTGGAAGTTAAAGCAAATACTAGATTCCATTCCTCATTTGGCTTTATTTTCGCATCAATCGCTTCTACCCGATCACCCCAATTCTCCGGCAGTGGAAATTCTGAGGTGTCTGTAGGTGGCCACTCACCAAATCCCAACAGCGCTTCATCAGGGTTAAGCTTTACAAGAACCGCTTCTTTAAGTTCCAGGCCATCAGCATTTACCAGAGAAATATCAGTAATAGTAATTTCCTCATCTCCCTCATGTATGAGAAATGTATCCCCAAACATTCTGCTTGCTCCATCCCCTCCAGGGACACAGTCCATTCCAGGTGTTTCACCAAGGTTTAAACTGCTTCCAACTGGATTTGAGTTCGTGCATCCACTGATGATTAAAAATAAGGTGAGCAATAAGAGAGACTTTATCCGAATCATAACGACCTCATCACCAAGCGTTTCGGAGACCCATTAGGTTTATCATGAGTACCGCAAAGCCTCCCGGCGGTTTTAAATTCATATTCTATTTTGGAATTGGTTGTGTACCCGGTTTGGCTGGACAAGTCAATTCCAATTTTCCCGCTAAGCTTTGCGCCATTAGACCATGTTATAGTTTTGGTACTCGCCTTTTCTCCGCCACTTCCAGCTGATCTGTACGGTACACAGTAACTACTAGATGTTGTAGGAACACTTACACTTCGATGATTGGTTCCGCCTTCATGTTTGATCGGTCTAACAGACCAAGAAAAGCTTGGGCCTGGGCTACGGGTAGTAGTGCAATATTTTCCATATGAAAAATAAGTATCTAGATGACGTGAAGTGGCCGAAGTGTACCATGGCCATGTAGTTGTAGTGCTTCTTGATCTAGTAACAGTACCACTTGAACTAAACGATCCATATTTACCAGATGCGGAGATACCAACACCTAAAGTACTTGAAGCACTTCCAGAATACGTGAATTTCATATTCTTTCCACTTGTTGCTGTATGAATGGAGCCAACATTCACCAGTCGATCTCCTAAATTCTCAACTAATTTAGTACCTGTGGTAGGACAGCCGTTTGCAAAGTCTGCTGGTAATGAATTATTTCCTACCTCTGTGTAAAGCCCTGTATCTACTTCAGAGACTATCTCTTCACCTTCTACCGTGGAAGCTGAAGGATTGTTCAAATGCAAATTAACACCTATAGCATTAACTACCTGACCCGTGGTGTGGTCAACTTGCGCCCCAAAAGGATTATTTTCATTTTCCTTTTGTGTGGGTTCGATAGTAAAACTATACGTTACCGTTCCTGACTCAGTCCAAGCAACAACGTCGACATCCATCATTCCGTCTTTAGACCATAAATCAGATATGTCTATACTTGGGTCTATACTAAGCTTAAAATGTCCTTTCGAATCCGTTACTGTTTTTGCAATCGGAACAAGATCGAATGTGTCACCCTCTTTCATCGAACCAAGTTTTTCTGAACTAGGCCATGCCTGAAGATAAACGGCAGCGTTTTTAGCCGCTTGTCCCCCGTCATAGTTCAAGATTTGACCGGTAACAACCGGGTTGACATCTAAGTCTCTCGTATCCGCAACCTCCGTTAGCCACCCTTCAAACTCAGCTTTTTCCCCACTAGCTGTACTCTTTTCGTTTGCAGATACATTAAACGTCGTGCTCATCAACAAGACAATCACTAAAGACCATAACCCAAAAGCAACATGAAACTTCTTTTTCATTCTCCAACCTCCTTTATATTTTTTTATATGTAAAATGACTCTTAGAAGCTTTATACAGTATTAGAAATATTTTACTTTACATTGCACTAATTTAATATAGTTACAATTAACTAAATACTCTTATTATTAACTTCAGAATAAGAACTATTTGCTAGTTTTTAAAATAGAAATAGACAAACGTTAAAGTGGTTGGCCTGGAAAAAAGCATACAGAATTTTTGGGATAGGTTGAGGAGGTTAGAAAGGACAGGTTCCTCGACCCACTAATGGATACTTGCAGGGGAAAAACGGGTCACGGTGCCTGTTCCCTCGATTCCCTCACATGCTAAAAGCCTCATTTATCACCATTTACACAATATTTACACATTTATCAAACCTCCTGTTGTAAGCTATTTATGTATCGAAGCAACCACGAGGAGGAGAAACGGTTTGAACCGATTTAACAAAAAAGTTAGAGGCATATTTATTTTCCTATTTGCTTTTACCCTTGCATGCTCCCATGCCGTACCTGATAAGATGAGCGCTGCCGGTTCCGGTACTTGGAGCTCTCCGTTTACTGTCAATCAAGCAAACTCCAATCAAAACGGTTCTACTAAGACTGTTGAAGGTTATGTAGTGGGACAACCAACCGCAACCAACACAGTGGTTACGAGCAATTTCCCTAACGACTACGCATTAGCGTTAGCCGACAGTCCGTCTGAAACAAGCACATCCAATATGATTTATGTGCAAATTCCCTCTTCCTTCCGTTCAGGGTATGGATTAAAGAGCAACCCAGACCTAATGGGGAAGAAATTGAAGGTCACTGGTTCTTTATCAGCTTACTTCTCTCATTCAGGTGTCACAACTTCTTCGGCATTTGAAGATGTTGATGGAGGTACACCGGATCCCACTGACCCACCACCAAGCTACGATGAATATTACAGTTCTGCAGAAGGTAAAACAGGATTCGAATTAAAACAAGCGCTTCATAATATCATTGACGATCACCAGACTCTTTCCTATGCTGCCGTGTGGGATGCGTTGCGTCAAACAGATGAAGACCCAGCAAACTCCAATAATGTTCTTTTACTGTATACCGGCCGTTCGCAATCCAAATTCACGAACGGGGGCGGAGTAGACGACTGGAACCGCGAGCACGTTTGGGCAAAATCTCATGGAGACTTCGGGACATCACAAGGCCCTGGAACAGACCTTCACCACCTGCGCCCAACGGATGTGACCGTAAACTCCTCTAGAGGAAACCTAGACTTTGATAACGGTGGAAGCCAGCATGCGGAAGCACCAGGAAACTATTATGACAATGATTCCTGGGAGCCGCGCGATGAAGTAAAAGGCGACGTGGCACGCATGATTTTCTATATGGCGGTTCGCTATGAAGGAGACAGCGGGGAACTAGATTTAGAGATTAATAACAACGTAAACAACGGCAGTGCCCCTTACCACGGCAAACTATCCGTCCTGCTACAATGGCATGTAGATGACCCCGTGGATGCAAGAGAAATCCGCCGCAACAATATCATTTTCGAAAACTACCAAGGAAACCGCAACCCATTCATCGACCACCCGGAATTTGCGGAGATGATTTGGTAGGACGGTCTACAAGGACATAAAAAGCCCCCATTTCATCGTACAGAAATGGGGGCTTTTCAACAGAATGGTTCTTTTTCATATTTCTACTTTACATCATTCACCCGGCAACGTGGAGATGTATTCTTTCACCACTTCATACACATATCCTTGGTTGGCTGCTGCTGTTTCTGGTTTGTATTTGCCTCCGTTTACTTTGTTATTGGAGAGTATTCTAATGCCTAAGAATGGGATATCATACGCGCCTGCGATTTGAGCAGCTGCAGCTCCTTCCATTTCTTCTACGGATGTGCCGTATTTTTCATGGAACCATTTAATTCGATCTACTTCATTATTCCACACATCCGCAGAGCCGATTGTCCCCTGAACAATTTTCCCCTCTATATATGTATCTACTACGGCATTGGCAGCGGCGAGCAGGTCTTTATCTCCCTCATAATAACGAATCTTTTCGGCATTAGGATCTTCCCCTGCACTACCTTCAGAAGCCATCAAGTCCATCGGCTTCCATACAGTTGGATCAATTCCTTGGTTTTCATCCTTATCTGCTGTCTTTAATGAACCAAGGTTGGTCGTTCTTTCCCCTAACACGATATCAAATACATTTAGATCTGCATCATGTCCGCCTGATGTTCCTTGGTTGATGATGGCAATCGGGTTGTATCTCTCAATAGCAACTGCAGTAGCTGCTGCCGTATTTTCCATCCCTTTACCGGTTTTCGCAACGATGACCGGGTAATTATCTAACGTCCCTATGTAAAATACAAACGATCCTGATTTTTCTTCCTTCACGTTTTCCAGTCTATCTGCAAATTTTTCTGCTTCAATCGGCATCGGCCCTTGAACCATGATTGGCCTTTGCTTTTCCTTTTCCTTACCTGATGCTGATTGAGTCTCAGAACTGCAGCCTGCAAATACCGACACTAACAGTACTGCAATCAAAGTTAATGAAGCGAATTTTCTTACCATAATGTTTTTCATACGGAATCTCTCCTAAGTAGTATTTTCTTGCTGCTCTGGTCAAAAGAAAAAGGCCTAGAAAATAGAATAATTTCTACCCTCTACACCTACGAGTTCAAGTATAAATAACGACACAAACATATAGCCCTGCATCAATAGTTGGAATCAACAAATAAGCGGATCTTCCCTATACTTTCAATCGTAGTCCAGTTCTTTCAGGGAACCGGGTAGAGACACTCAGACCATATTACCGAGTATATACGAGTAAATCTATTTAATTTTACTACTTTCCTAATATAACAAACGGACATGGAATTTTCAAATAAAATGCGAATATTAATTAAATATACCTATATAAATGTTCGTTTTTGTTCGTTTTTTTAATAGAAAAATAGTTATTTCCTCTACTTTTTCCTCGAAATTACTATTTTCTATACAAAAAAGCTTGAGGATCATGACCCTCAAGCCAAACATAATTATAAAAATAAACTGCCCTTATGATTGCTTTAGTCTAGTAATATCACAATTATCTATTGAGAATTTCTCCAAAAACTCTAATGCCTTTTGAGTCACCACTAATTCGCCTTTTAGCGATAAAGAGAAATGATGTCCTGACCAATTTTTAAAGCTCTCCTCTTCCATTTCTACTGTTCCAAGTGGAATAAATCTAGTAAAAAAAGGTAGCTCTTTGTTAGGATACAATTCCTTAAATTCATCAGAGGTCGTTATATAACAATCTTCAAGTTTATAGTCCCTAAATTTGCTCTTTATTAGTTCATTTTTTAGATTATTAGAAATTATGAAGGTAGGTGTGGACTCTATAAGGTCGTCTCCTAGCCAGCCTTCAAACTCGTAATGCAAAAATTCAACCTTACCGGATATGCCATCTTTTTTCACATTTTCTTCTGTTCCATATATTGTTTGTTCACCATGGCCACCAGAAACTTCTGGTTCTAGAAAATACAGTATCATTTTTACTCCATATCAATATAATATCTGTCGTCTTCCATTACTTTCTTCAAAAACTCTTCTAAAGAATCAGCTATCTTTATCTCGTCGTAATAAATTGAATTATTTTTCTCCTCTCTCAAGTCAATTAATAAAAGTGCACTTTCATTTGCTTCAAAAAATATTAATTTTCCATCTTCAAGTTCTTCATATGCTTCTATATCAGGATAAAATTCAAAATCATTCACTTTTAATCTGGCATCTCTTATAGAAGCTGGTCCCATAATACGATTAATAACTCATTAGGGAATTTCAGGCCAAGGGTTGATTCAACTTCTTCTATTTCTTTTTCATTTACAGGGAAAAACTGATTGCCTACTTGGTTCTTAATAAAATTATATTTCATAAATTTGTTCCAAACTTTCTTAAAGATTGGATGAGAATTTCTTATTCCGAAGTTTTCCGGTTATTTTAATTTTTTATACTCTTGTGCCACAGATAATAGCTTATCTCCAAGTTTTGAATGTATATCCCAAGAATCTACTATTTGTCTAGTATAAGTTGGGTAATACTTTTTGGGAGATAACTCCCTCTTCATTTTACATAACTCATTAAATATAGATTCTAGTTGCACTTTCGAGGGTATCTCATTACTATCTATCAACCCTTCTCTTCTAGCCTCGATTTCTTGTGATAAGTCCTCTAAAACTTTATCTATTAAACCTATTACTTTGTTTTGTTGTCTTTCTAAGGTTCGATTAATTTTGTTCTGTCCATTATCCACCATTGATTTGCTCCTCCTATATATTGTGATCCAAATTGATATTGAGGTGCAGCTCCTCCAGTTATCATTTGAGTTCCAGATGGTACTCGCCACTGTTTTATCCCAGTCATCCCATTCCAATCAGGAGGTAGAGCAAGATTTCTACGATTAGTTAGGGGATCAAAGGTTTCAAACAAATATGAGCCTTGTGGATATGCTTTTATACCATTATCGTGGAATCTTAAACCAAATGTATTATCTCCTGCTATTTCCATTTTAATTGTACCAACATCAAAGGATTCAAGAATCTCTTTCCTTTTATATCTAGAAACCCCCTGCGCTTTTAAATATTCAGATGCTTCTTTAACTCCACGGTATGGTTCAGGTAAAGCTTTAACCTTACCCGCCTCAACCTCAATCCTATCAATAATATCCTTTTTATTATCTTCAAGTTTTCTATTAATATTAGCACTATCAATCGTATTATAAGGTCCCCCAGCAAGTGATAGTTGCGATTCGTTGTTAGGAGGAAGGAAATCCTTCATAAGTTCACGTACTTTATTAATCCCTGTAGCTTTGAGGCCTGCGGCAGTGCCTTTGATTGCTACTTGCTGTGTTTTGATAGTGCCTTTCACTGAAGTAGAAAAGTCTTTAAGTTTGGCTTTCTGACTTTCTATCATAAGTTGCACTTTGTGCTGCATTTGCCTTCCAGGACCGCCTCCGAGCTTCCCTAGCTTTCCAGCTTTCGCTATTTTCGGAATGGAAGTAATCCCTTTTCCTCCCGCCACGGTAGCAAGTGCATAGCCAAACCATTCTCCACGCGTCTCCGCAGTTCCATAAACAACTTGATCATTGTATGAATCTATTAAAGATTGGCCGATTTCCAGAAGTATTCCGGGGTCGTCTGCAACAGCTGCCACAAAATCGACGGTCTCAATAAGTACTTCATCTGGTTCGGTTAGAACTCTTCCTGCAAATTCCACCGTTTCCTTGAAGACAGCAAATCCACCCTTAAAAAGACCTATAGTAAAATCTACGCCAGATTCCACTACTCCTTTAGGCTCCGGCCTTGCACAACTTGGGTTTACCCACTTATCAAACGACGCCGCATGTCCCACCGAGTAAAACACCCCAAGCTCTGGATAGTGTTGACTATTCCACCGCTCCATAACGGTCTTATTATACAGCCGCGTCTGCAACTGCCCGTATGCCTCCAAATCCTGAAGCATCACCGGCGAAAAGTTCTTCACATTTATCTTACCAGATTCAAACTGCAGGTTCATTTCTTCTATGTAACGCTTGATTAGTGACAAATCCTCAACCAAAGCAGTGAACGACTGGGTTTGTTGGTGATCGAACTGGTGCAGCTTGTCCACCGTTTGCCTTGCTGACTGTTTGGCTTGCTGGATTCCTTCGTGAAACTGGTGATCCTGCAACCTTGGCAGATAAACGATATCACTGACACGACTGAGTTGGGCGTTCGCCTCCCCTGTCAGCTCGGCTACCATTAGGTTAATTTGATTTAATCCGTCCTCAAGTACACTCGTCAGGAAGGACTCATCGATAAATCCGCGGGAATCCCCCTCCAGCCCGTCCATCTCAAATTGAAGCTGTTGAAGCTTCGATTGAAAGTTTGTGAGAAACGATTGGAAGAACTGCAGAAATGGGAGATGCGCGTATTCGTAAAACCGTCTAATTGCGTTGGCACCCTTCCCGCGAAAAGAATCCTTTGAAGCGACAAAAGACCGAATGCTATTTTCCACGCCATTTAATTGTTTTTCTAATTGCGACAGTTGCTGGGTCATCCCTCGTATTCCCTCATGCAGAGATGACACATCTAAAACCTTCATCATTCCCCTCCTCTCGCTATCATTTTACAAAAACTGTATATGCATAACTATCACGTTTCGACCTGTTTGGAGAAATTCCTGCATAGAATTGCAAAATGAGAGATTTGACCTATAAGGGAGGATACCTCATTCACACTTTAAAGGAGTTACGGGCCGGCGTGCCTGTCCCTTCAACCCAAAAAGGGGTTTCCCACTTCCTTGTAGAATAGTTCACTTATAGGAATCAAAAAGGAGGAAAAATAATGAACCGTTTAAATATCATTACACTCGGCACAAAGGACATCTTAAAATCCCATCAATTTTACAAGGAGTTAGGCTTTGACACGTCCATCAGAGGACCAGAATCCGCTCCAGCCATTATCTTTTTCAAAAATGAAGGCACACGAATCGCGCTTTATCCCGTAGAAGAATTAGCGAAAGACGTGAATGAGCAGCAACCTCCAGCTATTGAAAAAGGTTTTCCGGGAATCACCTTGGCTTATAATACAAAATCCATAGATGAAGTGGACGAAGTCATGAAGAAAGCGGAGTTAGCAGGAGCGACCATTCAGAAAAAGCCGCAGAAAACGGACTGGGGTGGATATAGTGGTTACTTTACCGATCTTGATGGCTACTATTGGGAAGTTGCTTATGGGGAAGCTTGGGAATTTGATGAGTCGAATATGTTGGTTATAGAGGATATGTAAAGCAGCTACAGGCGTTGGCCTGTAGCATTTAGTTCATTTTCTAATTCTTCTATTTCTAAAAACCACTTATCTCGTGTACTATACAATATTTCGCGGACAAAAGTAGAAAAGTTATCTTTATTTTGGTTTATTTCTTGTTCTAATTTCTCAAGATCCACTCTTAACTTTTCAACAACTTCTTTCTTTTCTTCTATAGAAATAAACTCATAAATTCTCCTCATATAAAAAAACTCCTGACTTTCAAGGTTGGAAGGTATTTATATTTAAACTGAAAGAATTTGTTTGTTCAATTACTTTAACACTTTACAGGAAGAACGGGCTACGTAACCTGTCCCCTCAAGTCATTTTAATCCTCCATTACTTTCACTACTAAACCTTCAATACTCATAATTTCAGCTGTCTCATCCTGATTTTGCGGATAAATGAAACACTGCTTCTCATGGGAAGATGTAGCCATCCAAACTTCTCCATTTTTGAAAAAAGATAAGTCTTCGGGTAAAGATGGCATTTCAAATTCAAACAGGGAATCTGCCATATTTTTTAAAATGGTTTTTGCATGCTCGTCCGCTTTGAAATAATAAACATCTGCTGTAAATCCGTCGCCTAAAATAGTACTTGCCCATTCTGATTCTTTCTTCATTACTTTAAAAGAGTCTTTGAAAACTTTTAAAGTATCCGGCAAATCACCGATAATGCCCATATCTGTTCTAATTACAAGATGAAACTCGTCGCACACTTCAAAGCAAACATCTATTAGGTCGTGAAACACTTTACTTTTTGGGTTTTTATTAATACTTAACATATCTTCCTCCACAACAAACTTATTTCTAAGTATAAAAACTAAAGATTATTAGTTAGCTTGGCCATAGAAAGCATGAGCAGATTCCATTCTAATAGACTTTCCATTTTTATCATAACCACTAATGGGATGGTAATGCCAAACCATATTCTTACCATTAGAGATTTCAGGAGCTGTAACTTTACCAATAGGGCTTGCTCCTTTAGCAACAGCTTGAGCATTAGTCTTTGATGTAGACCATGTGTTTTGTTTATTTCTTAATCGACTCTCTGCTTTTGATTTTGAAAGGCCACTACTAATGTGTAATTTCCCACCATTTATAGTAGCTATATAATGATTGTATTTCTTGTTCTTTTCATTATTAATAAAAGTATTTACTTCAATATACGTTAACCCACCAATTAATACGACTGATCCTGCAGCATACAATGCAGCAATTGCCTTTGCAGATAAAGAAATGCCCCATGGGATTGCTATTACAATTGTAGGAGATGCGATAGAAGAATTATATTGATATTCTTTGCCTGTTGCTAGATCAGTATATTTAGCCACTAAACCTCTTTCATCTAAGCTTTCGATTACTAATGAGTAGCTTCTTACTTCATTAAATTCTTCTTGCACAGTTACATTCATAGTATTATTACCTGGTTCAAAATCTACAATTGTAGTTACTTCTTCGGAATTCTCATCGTCTTCATTAACAACAGAAACTTCAAAGCTTACTTTGTCAGCAGTATATTCTAGATCCAGCAATTCTATGTTTTCTTCGATCAAAAGGTCTTCAAATATGTCAATAGATTCTTTAAGAATATGAGAATTTGCGCTGACATTATTAAGTGGGTATACCAAGGTGAATACTAAAGTAGTAATTATTAATGTTATTATACTTTTATTGATTTTTTTATTCATTATTTAAATCTCCTGTTTTTAGTAATTTATTATTTTCTCTTTTGATGTTTTCAATCGACCACATGTGATTTATTGAAATAATCCCTGTTATGTATGCAGCAGCTAATGAAGCACCGCTTTCTACAGCAACTAAACCTTGGTTTTTCATCACTACAATTTCTTCGCCCGGAGCATAAACATCAATTTTTCCTTTAGAATTAAATTTACTTTTACCCATAGACCGATTAATACTACCAACAGAAACAACATTCTCATAGCGGGCAGGATAATCTGGACTTAGCCCATAATTATTTCCGGCTGACGCAACAATTGTAATATCATTTTTTACTGCCTCATCGACAATATCCTTTAATTCACGAAGATCATGACTAAATCCAAAACTAATATTTATTATGTCGACTCTGTTTTCAATACTCCATCTTATACCTTCTACGACATGGTCAATTTGACCGCTTCCTTCATCATCAATTACCTTCACATCATAAATTTCCACATAAGGATTTATGCCACGAATAGTATATTCATTTTCCTCAGCTGCAATTATACTAGCAACACTCGTTCCATGACCTAGATTGTCTTTAGTTTCAGATGTTTTTGTAATTGCGTTATATTTCCGAGTTACTTTTCCTTTTAACAAACCATTTTCATCATCAATTCCACTATCAAGTATTGCAATTTTTTTAAGTTCTTGTGCCTTCTTAATCGAATACTCTTGATTTTTAAAGATTGAACATAAACCCCAATTAACTGCGCAATCTGTATCCCTAATAGATAAGTTTGTTTCTTTATGTGTGCTACAGCTAGTTAAAGACAATATAAGAAGAAAAGAGATTAATACTTTCATATGTTCCACCTAGTAAATTTTAAATTTAAATTAACCGAAGCGCCTATCGAGCCTGAAGTTTCAACAATAAATATACCACCTCACCTTACGTCCTTTTAAAACACTAATGCTCTTTTAATGATATAAGGCAAATCTTAACTAAACCTTAACTAAACCTTAAATCAAACATAAATTATTTGAAGAAGCTACAGGCGTTGGCCTGTAGCTTTTATATCATTTTCCAATTCTTCTATATCTAATATCCACTTATCTATTTGTTCGTTCAATCACTTTAACACTTTACAGGAAGAACGGGACACCGCACCTGTCCCTTCAACCCAAAATATTCTTGTAGGAATACATATTGTCAGCTGTGTAAAAAAATGCTAGATTTTTGTTGTATATGGAATTTGTTGCTAGGATATGCTGTTTCGGATCGATTACCGCGGAATTGATAGAAACTTCATATAAATTTTTTACAATATTTGATTGGGGGATTATTGGGATGGGAAAAAGAATTTCTTTAGTCATGACAAGCTTTGTATTGGCACTAGGTATTTTTAATTTCTCTGGAACGTCTGTAAGTGCGGCAAGCAATACAAACACGGTGAATATGCCGACTGGTTATGGTTCACTTACTTCTAACGCATGGAGATCAAGTCTTACTATCAGTGGGAATACGTATCAGTTTCAGTATCAAACATCTGCCATTTACAATGGTACGAAATCTGTGGATTGGATCAGAACGAGCTGGGAAGCATGTGCATCCTTAAGAAACAGTGCCTCCATGTCTATCGGCATCCAAGCTAATGGTGTATCTGCTAGTTCCAGCAGCACATGGCAAAATGTTTGTCAGGGTACATACTGGCAGAACTCAAATGGTGCTAAAGGTGCTTATTCTGAAAGAAGAAATGCTGTTATCAAGCCAAGTGCTGATTACAGAAGCGGTACAGTAAGCATTCAAAACGAAGCAAAAGTGAAAGTGGTCGGGGATGCGAGATCTTGGTCCGTAAACGCATCTGTTTAAACTATTAATCTAATAAACACATTTAAGGTAGGAGCTTGGTTCACCATGCTGAACCAGGCTCCTTTTTATATGGAGGTAGGAAAAAGTGAAAAAGCATATGTTCCTTTGGTTCCTTCTTGCTGCATTATTAACAGGTTGTAATTTTGCTTCCACCGATTCCGTTGAGCGAAAAGGCTGCAGTGGAGAGGATTGCCTACTTGTCTATGATGGCGTGGAATATCAGAAGTTTGACACCGAATTGCAGGCAAGAACCGGCAAAATCGCTGAAACAGAAAATGAATTTCAATATAGACTTTATAATCATGATGAATATATTACTTCGGGTAATTCCATCACCAATCAATTTCGAATTATGAAAAGAGTAAACGAGCAATTAGAAACAGTGTACGAGCATGATGACAACGATGAGGGGATTTTTCCTTTTGCATACATCAATAATCAATACATATTTTCTATCATGGATTATTCCGAGGAAAACCAACAGTTTGTCGGACTATTTTATTTGAACGAAGAAAATAAACTCGAGAAGTTGCAGACAGCGGTGAATGACCAGACCGAGAAGATCTTTGGAATCGGTGTATCAGGAAACAACAAGATGTATACCTTACTTTTCGAGAACGGAGTCCAAAATCTTTATGAAACCGACCCTACCCTTTCCACATTCAAGTTGGTGGCAGAAGAAGTTAATCAAAACATCAGTACCTATCAGGATAAACCCTGTTATGTAAAATCGGAAGCCATATATTGCGGAGATCAACTGCTCAAGGAGTTAAAAGGCGGAGTAGCTCAGGCATGGGTTCTAGAGGATAAATATATCTTGGCTGTAGATGAAACAGGAAACTACCAACTTATGAAAATTGAATCCGACGATATCCTCTTTTCTGGGAAGTCATTCATTGGATTTGAACAAAAATCTTCGGAACTGATTATATTCAGCGAAGGTAAAATGGAGAAAGTGGAGGGATAGGACTTGGAAACCAAGCTTGAGCTCAAAGGCATCACGAAACATTTCAAGCATTCCGTTTTATCGGACTGTCATTTCGTTTTCCGCGAAACAGGGCTGTATGCTATTTACGGAATCAGTGGAAGCGGAAAATCCACCTTATTGAACATCATTGCGGGCTTTGAGACCCCTGACGGCGGTGAGATTCTCTCCAATTATAATGGATTGGAATATGTCATGCAGGATCATATGCTCCTGACCAATGTAACCGTGAAAGAAAACCTCTACATTAAGCTGAATGTGTCAGACAAGCCGACAAGTGCGTACGATGCGGTCATCCAGAAGGTGTGCAAACAACTTAGGATCGAAAAGCTGATTGACGAGAAAGTGTCTGTCCTCTCAGGCGGAGAGAAGCAAAGGGTTTCCTTGGCAAGGGCGCTGATTAACACGCCGGATATCATCCTTTTGGACGAGCCTACCTCCAGCATTGACCATGAACTGAAAATAGAATTAATTCAATTACTATTGGAACTTTCGAAGGAACATCTCATCATTGTCACCACCCATGATCCTCTCATAAAGGAACATGCAGATACCACGCTATTCCTAGAAAGAGGGACCGTATATGAACAAGAAGTTAGTCGTTGATATTTTACGCAAGAAGACGCATCACTTTCTCAACATTTCATTGGTGATCATGATCATCTCCTTGACGATGTTAAACTTCATGTCTTCTTACTTGATCAATCAATATGAAATGATCAACCGGGATTACTTAAACAATAATAATGTCAAGGTCCTCCATATCAACGGAAAGGCAAACGGCTCAAGCTCCATCGTCCCATCCGACAGTGAGGCCATCAATGATTTACTGAATACAGAAGCTTTGTCAGAAAAGGCACAGGCCTATCCTGTTTATAACCTCCCTACCATTTTCGATGAAAAGATGGAAGTCGGCTATTCGGTTATGGGTGTCAGCGAAGAACTTGCCTTCTTAGTTGGCGAAGATTGCACCTTGAAAGAGAACAGCATCTGTATACAAGGACAAGCACAGGACCAGATGGAACTCAACATCCCCATTGTCGAGGAAAAGGACGGCGGATACTCTTCGGAGAATGTGAAACTTGTGACCATGAACGCAGAATCCGGGGCAACCAGTGAAAACTCCATCCTCCTTCATTCCATTCCTGACAACAACCAGGCCTATATGAATGAAGGTCAGGCACTCGCCATCTTGGCAGACATGTTCGAGGAATCCAACAACAGCTTTGACTTTATTAAAGAAACCCAGCTAGATAAAGTGATTGTCTATGTAAAAGACACGAAGGATGTAGACACCGTCGGGAAGCTCCTGAAGGAAGAAGGCTACTTCACCAGCTATACCTTCAACAGCTTTGAGAACTTTTCTGTTAACATCAGCTCGATGAATATGATTCTGGTCATCCTAGGCAGCATCTTTGTCCTGACATCCATCGTGACGGCCGTCTTGCTATTAATTAATTTCATTCGCATCCAAAAGAAAGAAATTGCCATCCTAAAGCTAAACGGTTACGCGACAAAGGACGTCATCAGCATTTACACCAAGCTTGTCATCAACACCCTGCAGAAAGTATTTATCCTTACCATGGCTCTCTTTCTCATCAGCTTCCTGATTGAAGTCATGCCCATTACGTTCACCCATTTCATCCTGATTGCCGGAATGAACATTCTTATCCTCCTGTTGACCGTACTACTCGTCTACGTCATGGGAATCAAGAAGATCGGCCAATTGGAAATGATGGAACTGTTGAAGAATGGGAAGGAATTTGAATAGAGAGTAACGGGGTTTTCCCCTGAAATGCCGAAAAAGCTACAGGCTTTGATCTGTAGTTTTTTATTGCTTTAATATAAGAAAAAGAAAGAAACAAAGCATCCAATAAATATAGAACATGATGCAAGGAAAAAAGGATTGATGTAACTTATCTTTTCTTCATTAGATGATGTAGCAAATCCCCCTAGATTCTGAACAGCTACACTGGCTGCTCCAAATGTAGAAGCACCACCACTATACGTGATAAAGGCAGCGACAATGCTTGTAATGAATGCCACATTACTAAATCGGAAGTTAAAGAAGTGGGAGATCATGTAGATAATACCGAGTAAGACAACTAAGGTTAAGAAAAAATAGAGAAAGAGCTTTTTCATTTGAATGAACCCCTTTCTAACTGAAGTGATTTAGATTATATACGGTTAACAAGTAAAAAAGTTCCATAAAAAAACCATAGCTTATCATATATTGAGCTATGGCAATTTATATAATTTTCTTACTGCATTCAATTTTTCTGTTCACCCAAACATCCCTTTAATAGATTTAATAACCTTTAAAGCTTCTTTGTTCTTTTTCTCCATCTTGGTTGCCCCTTGTAGCCGGGTTAGTTTCTTTGGTGTCGCCTTCTGTTTTTTGGGTTTTTCCATTTACAATCCCTTCTTTCTTCTAGTAATTTGAAAAGAAATGACGTACTCTTGTCTTTCAATAATCAAAAACGTTATCTAATCATTTTCCTCGCCGCATTATGAGCACTTCTGTGGAATGGGTTGAACATTCTTTTATCTGGAGGTAGGTAAAGAACTTGGAGGTTATCACCAAATACAGATTTCTTTAACTGGTACAACTGTTTCAACTCTTTCCTCACTTCTTTGAGATGTACATTCTTTCTGAAAAATGGTCCATTCCCCAGTAGTTTTTCAATATCAATCAAATCTGTATATATGATTATTTTTGCAGCTCCGGCTCTATGCTTTTCAAAAAATGTCAAAGCAAATATAATCGCCTTAATCTCCGCATACCAAGAAGATAGTTCCTCTTTATACGATGACTGTGAGTACTGCTGTTTTACTATTATCATTCCATTTACTACATAAGAACAAGCTATTCCCATTCCCGTATAATCTTCCTCAAGAGAAGCATCGCAATAAACACATAGTGTTTCTTTATCATAGTACTGATCTAGAATCCAAACCTTCAATTCCTCAGTGACCTTTAAATGCGCTCGATAATTCTTCCAGAAGTCTACAGGTGCGCCTGCTCTCTTCGTGTTGCTTTTATACCTCACAAAACAAGCCCCTTTCTGTAGGGAACATACCAAATATCATCTTTGCAATCTCATCTCATACGCCTTATCAATAAAAGGAACTATCTGCTCTAACTTATCTACCCACTCCAACCTTATGTAGACTTCCCCATCAGTTAACTTAGATTTATCAAATTCATCGTAATTTCTACCAAGTAATTCATCTATCTCTTTCTGCATGGTCTTTGCTGTTTCCGTGTGTAGTTTTTTCCCTAAATGAAGGACAAAGACTACTTTCCTTGCTGAAGTTAAGGTGGCAAATTTAAAGTTTCCTTTTTTACTAACATAACCGATACAATCCGTTCGAATCCCATTGTTAAATCGATCATGGGAATCTTCTACTTCTCGAGAGTAAGGGCTTCTCTTATAGAGGTACTCATCAACCTCTCTCGCCAAATCCTTAGCACTTTCTGTTGGAAAAAGACTAAAGAAATATTCTTTAGATTTAACAATTACCTCAGTCACCCAACAGAAATATAAGTTAATTCCATTTACATCCGCTGGACCAACGACATTATTACTCTCTGCTAACAAACCAAACAGCTTAACAAAATCTGAATAGTCTTCAAACCATTTGGATTGCTGACTAAACGAATGAACGAGAAAGAGGGCATTCTTCGCATTCACTTTTTTAGCTTCTATTAGTGCAGATGCAGCCCTATGTATGAGTTGATACCTAATATTAAGTACTTCTTCCTCACGCAAGTCCAAAGTAGTAAGTAAATGCTTTAACCTCTCCCTTTTACCCTTGCTAGGATTTCCTCCCAACCATGACGTAACTGTTTCGCCAAATGGCTCTGACACCTTACCTTCCACCATAATCGGTAAAAGCTCGCTTCCAGCCTTTGCAAGCACATACAGATCATTTTGGGAACTTGCATTTCCCCCTGGCAAAGATACCTTATACTCTGGAAATCCGTACAGTACCCTTACCTCTTTAAATAAATCCACATCACTCTGTTCAAAAGCTTTTCTTATACTTTCCGGTAATTTGTCTGTTCCATCCCAACTGTTAGCTAACTCGTAAGCAGAATACCCCACTTTCCATTGCTTTTCAGGATCTGCAAGATGATCTTTCCATGAAATAGCTCCTTTAGAAGGTACAAAGAATTTCCCCATTTTCTCCACTCCTTTGACTAAAAATATGTATTTTTCTTTCCATTACACTTTTTAATATAAACATTCTGCATTATAGGACTATTTTCCTCCCCAATAAAAAAGTAAGCATCAGAAAAGCTTTGTTTTCCGCTACTTACTTATAATAAAGAAGGTATTCCTTCCAGCTATATAAAATTATTTAAGTCCTTTTATTTAGTACTAAATGAATAACCTTCTGAATCTGTAAGATAGTCTGAGTTTGTTTCGTCATAAGTAACACTTCATCATAGCAGGCAACCTTTCCTTATTTCCTCAATTGCCTCTACCATCCTCCCGCTAACCCGCTCCAACTCCCTAACATCCACTTTCCCAACATCTTCCTCCCTATAAAAATCCCCAAACCATTGCCCCTCATACCTCGGAACCACATGCATATGGTAATGAGTCAGTTCATTAAACACCCCACCATTTTGGTTAATGGTAATGCCGTCCGGTTGGTAGAGGCGCTTCAATGCTTTGGATATTAATATAGAAGCTTTCATAATGGCATTGGCGGTTTCGTCATCGAGTTCGTCGACATCTAGGAAATGTTGTTTTGGCAGGATTAGGGTATGTCCCTCGTTAAACGGGTCGTGGTCTAGGAAGCATGTGACATAGTCATCTTCGTAGACCATATAGATGTCTTCGCTTTTGTTGGCTAATCGACAGCCTAGGCAGTCTTCATGTGTCACTTTCCTCACCCCTTCACCTTCAAAATAAATCCTTTATCCCCCAACACCTTTACTAAAATACTCCCCCTCCAAAATCCCATAAATTGCGCAATCCTTATACTGACCTTTGGAATTCCGGATCATATCTCTCACAATCCCCTCTTGCACCATCCCCGCCTTGCTCATGATGCGGCCAGACGCCGGGTTGTCGGTGTTGTGTGCAGCAGCGATTTTATGAAGATTCATGTGCCGAAAGCCAAATTCAATCACGGCTCGCAGCGCTTCCGTGCCATACCCCTGATTCCACCAGCGGTAACCGAGGGAATAACTCACCTCGCAATTTCCAGTCGCCTCTTCAAAGTCATACAAATCAATCTCGCCAATCAGCTCTCCACTACCCTTCAACTTCACTGCCCAATAACAAAAATCTTCCTTCTCATATTGCGACACAATATTGGCCACTCTCTTCACTGTCTGCGAAACGGCCGTATGTGCCGCACTCACTCGATTGTCCGTCACCCGCTCATCTGAAACCCAGTGATCAAACACCTTCTGGGCATCACCGAGCTCAAATTTTTCCAGGATTAATCGTTCTGTTTCTAGCTTTGGTGTTCCGATGTATGTAATCACTTTGCACCTTCCCCCTTAAAAACACTGCAACGTAAACCTCACCCGGTCAAACCGCTTCTCCCTCAAGTCCTCTTTATCCATACAGAAGTACAGCATGCCACTATCTCCCCACATGACACCCAGGTCCTCTTCATCCGAATCAATTTGGAACAATAGCACAGGATCCTTCCCCTTCTCAAAAAGTTCCTCAAACACATCATTTTGGATATTCATCGGCTCACCCAGCATATAATGCGCCGGCACAATATTACCATCCTCGTCCTCCGGCTGGATCAGCTCCTGGCGGAAATTAAAATAATTCTCCTCTTCCTCTTCATCCGAAAAATCCAGGTTCTCAGCATTCTCAGAGAGCGTCACCATCGGCTCAAAGGACAGTTGAAATGCTGGAATAGCACCAAATTCAGTCCTACTACTTGGACTTTCCTTCCTCTCCAACTCCCCCATGTCCCCATCAAAATAAAGCACCTTAAAGCATCCCTCATCCTCTTTAAATCCCCAAGGTTGCTCTAACGCCTCATAAAATAAATACAAAATGCCGCTCTCAGGCAACAAATTATCTTTGTCATAGGGTTTTGCTTCTGACAGATTAACCTGCAACATAAAGGTGAGATAGTCATCACCATAACGAGGAAACTCCCAATCAGCAGGCAAATCTGGGGAACCGCCAATTTTAGAAGAGCCGAGTTGGATCTCCTTTTCGTCTAATTTAATTTTGTTTAGTTTGATAGAGTTTTTAAAATTGGCAATGATAGATGACTTATGGTGTGATAGGTCGTGTTCATTTAGCAATTGCTCGATCTTTTGCATATAAGATTGCCTCCTAATATGAATACTTTTTTACATACTCCACTTTTCGACAATAGTTTTGAAAATCCTTTTCTTCCCACTAAAAAGAGGAATAGCCATCACTTCGGCTATCCCCCTCTCCCCCAAAGTAAACCTAAGCACTCTCTTTCAAACTCTCCAAAACTTCCTCAGCATTGTCCGGTTTCTTCGTAAACAAACTAATGACTACTGTGAATAGAGTCGCGACGATAAATCCTGGAACAGCCTCATACGTGATACCAAAGAAATACGTGTTCAATAATCCTTTAATATCCGGCAAAAAAGCATATGTCCATTGAGGCTGTTGTTTCACTAGGATCACTGTAATTAATCCTGTGATCATTCCCCAAAGTACGCCTTGTTTGGATACACCTTTCCAATAGAAAGATAGAAGAAGGGCTGGACCAAAGCAGGCTCCAAGTCCACCAAAGGCGAATAATACCATCCAAAATACGAATTCCTGGGCCGTGAATGCAAGGATGAGTGAAAGACCCATAAACACGACGGTCGTGATTCGGCTTAATAATACTAGCTTCTTTTGTGGAAGCTCTTTATCTTTCCCGATTATTTTTTGATATATATCTCGAATGAAGGCACTGGATCCTACAAGCAATTGACTATCCGCGCTCGACATGATGGCAGCTAACACTGCGACTAGTAAGAAGCCAAAGAATAATGGATGTAGAATTTCAGACCCTAATGAAAGGAAAACCTGTTCTTGATTTCCGTTTGGCAACATGTTGATATCAGGAAAGTACGCACGACCAGCCAAACCGATCATCACTGCTCCCCAGCCCATCAAAACATTCCAGACCGAACTGATTAATGCCGCTTGTCTCATTTCTTTGACGTTTTTAAGGGACATGTATCTTACTAAAATATGAGGGTTACCCGGACTTCCAAATCCAATACCAATTAAGCCGATGATGGCACCGAAACCAAAGGCGAATGGGCTGATGAATCCGCCGCCTTCCGTATTCATAGCTTCTAAAATTGGTCCAAAGCCACCTAAGCCTATCACCGCTATAGTAGGAAGAAGGACGAGGGAAACAAACATAAATCCAGCTTGGATCACGTCGGTTTTACTAACGGCATGGAATCCACCTAACATCGTGTATGCCAATAAAATAAAAGCAGTTAACCACATACCTACCGTTGGGGACACACCCATACTCGTAGCAAATGCTCCCCCACCAGCAACTAGCTGACTACCTACATATGCAATCATAAAGAAAATAATAATAATGGCGCTTACCGCTCTTAAAATATGCTTTTTGTCATTAAAGCGAGTTTCTAAAATATCCGGTACGGTAATGCTACCGGTGTTTTCACTGTACGTTCGGAATCTCTTCGCCACATAGAAAAACATAAAAACTTCAACGGTAATATAACCAGCGATTGCCCAAACTGCATTAAGACCAGTAGCATAGGCAGTCCCAGTCACCCCAAGGACCAACCAGGCACTCCGACCAGAACTTACCGCAGACAATGCAACCGTCCACTTATTTAAGTTCCTACCAGCAAGGAAAAAATCCGTTAACCCTTCTGAACTTTTTCTTGAACTAATGAATCCTATTAAAAGAAGACCCACTAAATAAAAGACTAAAATAGTAATTGCAATTGGTTCTACTGTGATCATTGGGAAACACCACCTTTTGTATTCATATCATTGGAAATCGAGTTTTTCATCTTTTTATTATCTTTTCTTCCTGTATGTATATAACAAACAACTGCCGTTACCAGTATTAAAACCGGTAAACCAATTAAACCGAAAAAGATTTCGAAATTCATTTAACTCCCCCCCTCCCTATTTTTTGAAAATTCACATAAAACTATCTTATCTTTTTTATTCTAGAAAAACAATAATAGAAACATAGAATGGTTATCTTTCACTTTTTAAGTACATCTAGTCTATTTTATTAAAAATTGTCTAGGCTACCAATATTTTCTGTATTAAAATGGAATAAACACAAAATAAAGGAGCTGGAAACATGTATAAACATAGAGTTAAAAGTTCTATATCGGTATTAGAGAGCTATCACGAGAAAGCAAAGCTTGGTGATAGTTTTGAATTCTCGGTGTTCCTGGAGAGTCTTTGTGATTCGCAATGCACTTCATACATATTAGGGAATCTAGGGACCTTGGCAGAAGTATTGAAGGAAAAGGATGCTTGTTATTTAATTGATCATTTTCAGCACTATGATTATAACGCTGCTCAAGTTCTTGACGAGTTAGTAAAGTGAAATATTTTTATAAAAGGGAGAAGATAAAATGGTAGTTTCAGCGCAAACAGATCACACTTATAAATTTAATGTCAATAACACCACTCTGATTATCACCGACAAGTCCTATGCGGGTTGCTTTCGCAAGTTTTGGGATTACTTCATGACCTATGATTTAGACAGAACCGTTAAGACAATTGAAACTGCAGGAATACGCACAAGCGAAACTGATTTGTTCATTGCCAAAAACGGTTCAAAAAAGAAAAACATCCCGCTCAAAGAAGGATGTTGGATTTATACACATTTAACTCCACAATTAATGGAACGTGCATACGAGAAATTCGTTTTGGAATGGAATCAAGAACCAGAAAAAACGGTATTAGAATCCAATGGTTATGATGAAAGAAAAGCTTGGGTAAGAGAATATTTGTAAGAAACTAAAACTTAAAGAAATATAGTACGTAAAACAACTCTCAGCGATAAGAGTTGTTTATACATTCTACTTATAGTTGGAAGCAATATAACCAGCAGTTTTAAAAAACCTTGTGGCCACTTCCTTATTTAGCTTAGAGTATTACCTTCTGTAAATTTAATTTATCCTCAACTCGAATGTATCGAATGAGGTTTTCTCCTTTAGGAGACGGACCAATACATTTGAAAATCCCTACAAAGCGGTAGCGGTTGAACCCTAAGTTATCTTTGTATTTGGCAAACACAGCTCTTTTGGAACTTTGATTAATTTCGTTTTGATAGGAAACTTTCCTTGCCTCGACAATTTGTTGATCTTGGTGGGACTCGTCAATATAAGACCAATCTTGGCCCAGGAAGTTAATCCATCCCCCAGCCATTGATTTAGTTTCTCCATTAATCACTATTGATAGCTTTGGACACCACAACCACATTTTGTCTTTAATTCTAAAATAACTTTTCTGATACGCTTTCGCATTTTTCCCGAACAAAGTATTGGCTATATCCTTGATGTTCATAAAAGAAACGTCATCATAAATTGATAGATATTCTTTCTGCTTTAACTGTTCTAGCTCTTCTTCATATGTATACCATTTCATTGAGGCAACTGCAGCCCTTTCCTGGATTACCTCAACGATATCTTCTACTCTATTATTTATTTCTTCTATACTTTGAGTAGCGTCAATTCTCATACACAAAAAATCCTCTATCGCTTCCTCACTGACCGCCGAAATAATATCATCCATTCGCAAGTTATCCGCTAACTCATTACTTTGATGATATGCCTCATCTACCTCCACACCAATATGTAACTGAGGAAAATAGAGATCCATTAACGCATGGGTACCATTTTCACGCTTCACATACTGCTGACTCACAGGCTTAATATCAATATTGTCCAGCTTATGCCATATTGCCGTTAAAATATAATTTTCATAATCCTTTCTTTTCGTACGTGAAAATGTTTTCACTAAATAGTCACGTTTATTCATGATGTCCTCCTAAGCAAATGTTTATAGCACTAAGCCCAAATTAATTTTTCTGTAGAAACTTCTCTGTCAATTAATCCTCTTCTTCCGTGACTCACTACTTCTAAAGCCATTCTACCTGAATAATATCTAGTGCAGCTTGTATTCTCACAAGGATGATGCCATAGTACCAATAGGGACTCTACATCTGATAGCCTTTTGGCAGAGAATCTACCACCCTCAGAGTTTACTAATACTCCAACTCTGATTATAATTCTACCTTTAATATTACAAAACCACTTCTTATCATGCTCACTTATCCTCTGCCAAAAGCTCCTAGTTGTTTTTCCAATATACAAAAGCGTTTGCTTATTACCATAAATCCTATATATTGCATAAACCCCATAATTAGTAGAGATCTCTTTAGTAAAAAAATGCTGAAGGCTATGAGGGCCGTACCAATTAATATGAGCAGTTTCCACTTTAAAATCTCCTTTTCAAAATAACTTTTTTAGAATTACGAAGGAAGAATAATAGTTAGCTCCCTGTCGAATGTTTCTGTATGTATTCAATCCACCTTACCAGATACTCTCTATCCTTCTCATACCATTGAGAGCATAATAAGTATGTAGCACTATTAATAGTAATTGGCTTCTTATAATACCTGCTGTAACCTTTACCATCACTTTTCTGGTTAATTATGTTTTGCGAGTGATCAATAGCTTTTAGCACCGGGAAGTTTAGGTTGAATGTTTTCTTTGAGTAGTTATTGGTTTGTAATAGTTTAATAACATCTTCACTTATTAAGTTACTTTCAAGCACAGCTCTTAATTGGGTTTGAGCTATAATACCAATTTTAAGCTTATTGTTCTCCGAAACTTTAGTTGGATCTAGTGGTAGGACTACAACTTTCCCTCTTTCTTTCTCCAAAATACCTTGAGCAATCTTATTCTTTATCTCATCAGAAAGAATTTGACTTTCTTGCATTAATTGATGAAGTCTTTCACAGTTTTTCCAATGAGCTTCCCAAAGTTCCCTGCCAACCAACTCTTCAAAATCTATCATTGTCGGATTACTCCAAGCTTCAAACTTTTCTAAACTCTGGATGATTCTATCTAAATTGACAATGCCCCGTGTTTTTGGTGATAGTTTCGCATCACTTAGTATCCAAGTCTTCCAATGTTTGTTTCCTTTTGATTGATTGCACTTTCCGCATGCAGGAACGAGGTTATGTATTTCTGATATATATCCAGTTGGCCTTTTCTTCATTATTAAAGGTCGAAAATGATCCCATTCAGTATGTGGATTTCTACAGTAGGCACACTTCGCATCGCCTTCCATCTCTAAGATCCTTAGAACTTCATTAATCTCTTCTTGTTTAGGCATAATGCAAGGGATTATACCATTTACAAAAGCATTTGTTATACTTGATGACCTTCCTGTAATCTTCACTGGATTGGGCATTTGAAACATTAAATCTATACTCATGTGATCCTCCAAATCATTTCAAAAAGTAGTTTATTCTATTAAAATTCTACAAAAATCTACACTATCCTTTATTTTCCACAATAAAAAGACATGCGTAAACATGTCTTTTTACCTAATGATTAATCTTCCACTTCAACCAAAAACACCTTCTCCTCAAACCCACCACGCTTCTCAGCCTTTTCCCGACGAACCTTCTCTACTTCTTCCATAGAAGACCCATGGTAACCTGCTAGCGCCCGAACAATTTCTAAAAGATCCGCGAGTTCCTCCACAGCTTCCTCATTCGTATCCGCTGCACAGTACTCATCAAGTTCCTCATAGCTCTTCAACTTGAGATACTTTATGTAATCTTCATCACTCAAAACTTTAGCCGTATATCTCTTCCCTGTTCCTTCAATTATCTGTGGAATTTTGTCCCGGACTAGTTTGTTGTAAACCGGCATTAGCATTCCTCCTAAAAATCAAAAAGCGTTCAATCTATCAGATACCTAAACAATTTCACACGGTCACTTTTAAACTCTTTAAAAGTTACTGTCTGCACCGTGCCTGCCTTATCTATCTCCACAACTTCATTTTCCCTATCAAAATTAACCGTCGCATCTTTAATGGTGTAATTGGCAATCCGCTCTGCCTGATCCATCCTTTGATCATCCAACTCAATATGAATTCGATCAGACACCCGCCTTAGCATCTGCCAAACAACCTTCTCTTCTTCAGACTTCATGAACAACTCCGGTAACTCAGTAGCGTTTTCCAGACTTCTTATGGTCGTTATCATATAATGAGCAAATCCATATCCTACAGGCACAATAATCTTCTTCAATCTTGACCAGTGTTCGACTGAGAATGTTACTATGTCACCAGAAAACTCCAGATTACTTACCCTACCATAGCAAACAACCCCGTTTTCCATGCCAACTTCTTTTGTCAGGTAGAGTGCAACATACTGAGCCTCTTGCCACCCTTTTCTTAAAACAGAAGCAGCTAACGAGTACTTGGCTGATCTTATAGCTCGCGCATAATGCTCCTCTGAAGAAACCACTCCAACCAGTACCTTCTCTTCCACACTCTCTTGCCACTTTTGCAGAGAGCCTCTCGGTAAAATGCCTTCCTTCTGAATATCCTCTGGACTCTTATCAATGAGATTCTCGATAAACCTTTCCACAAGGTCCGTAGCATTTGGCAAGAAAGGAAGTGCTCCAATATTCACTTTCCCAATACTTTTGTAAAAGTGATGATCTTGGTAGACCTGTTCTTCATTCCATGGAAAAAGGACATACGCACCAAATGCAGTTCTCTCATAAGGCCCGTTATGCTCGGAGACTATAGAGTCTCTATAACGGTGCATCGTGTTAATGTCTTCTTCCATTGGACCAGGAGCGTTATATTTCTTTCCATAGTAGCTACCTTCTAGCGCGAAATCGATTCTGTATTTTGCATCAAAGACATAGTTGAAGGTATAGCTTTCTCCTTTTTTCTCAATGCTGAGCATGGTGTCTGGCACCTGTGTAATGGTCGGAAGGTTGCCTTCGTATTTTTGATAGGTAAGGGTGATGCGCTCTTTGGTAACTGGGTGCTTAAATACACGCCTTGCTTTGCGGCTACCTTCCATACTTACATGCAAGCCTTTTCTATCCACTTTGATGATGTCCTGGCTAATCATCTCATATTTCTTGTTTAGGATTTGGCCTAATTTTAGATAGGTCCAATACTCATATAGGGTTGCCACGTCCTTCACGGACATTTTGTACATGCCGTTTTGCAGGGCTAATCCTTTGGAAACGGTAAGGTAGATCTGATAGGCATCGCGGTAGCCAGGAGCTAACTGCATGACGAGACTTTGGACGGTTCTATCTGGTAATGCAAGCTCTCGCCAGAAAGGGTTGCTAAGCTTCCTTGTGAGCGAGCGCTTCATTCCCTCTATGGTTTTTACTAACTCAGGGTCTTGATCCGCCTTGTTCCAGCGATTATTTTTGAACCTACAAAGTAAGTCTTCGAGTTTACTAGCAAGCCGCGTCATCATCCATTTCACAAAACGATTTTCATGTGTATGAAAGGTGATTTGCTTATTAACGGTCATTCCTTTAGTCGGCATAAATTGTTTGTCCCGAATTGGGATGCCATGGCTTACTTCTTGGAAAAGATGGCTGTTTTTTCGCAAGTAATTTCTGCCTTTTGCATCGAGCGATTTAATTCGGTCTCCTCTTACTATCTCATGTGTTTTGACTAACTTATGGTGTGGCTGTCGCTCAATTTGCTCCACAGCTTTTAGGAAAGCGTCAAAATAAACTGTGATCAAACGGAAAAATTCAGCAGGAGACGGCGAACCTTCTAGTTTCGTTTGTGCACTAAGAAACGTTTTCTTTAAAAAGTGAGAGGCGAGATTATAGATCTCATCGTTCACTTCATCTAAAAGCTTCCGATAGTCCTCCTTGTAATTGAGCTTTGTCGGGAAAACCTCCAGTGTTACCTCTAGCAGCGTCCGTTTCCCTTCTCTAATCTCAAAAGTAGAATAGCCGATTTCATTTTGAAAATGTAAATTTCCTAGCAACACATAAGACTGTCCGAGTTCCACGCGGTCAATTGCGTTTCGAAAAACTGGATGCTCGTGATAAAAAGTCAATTCTTTACCGTTTTTAGGAGACACCATAACCGTGTACACACCATTTTCAAAGAAGATCGGCCGGTGGGTGTGAAGGTCTACCAGTTCCAACGATTCGACATCAAAAACCTTTACCTCTTCATGGTCACCAACTACCCTGAAAAACATTTCATCGTGGAAGTCCAGATTGCGGTATTGCTGTAATCCGATATACCGCTCATGATAGGGCTTTCCTTTAATCACCAAAGAAAAGTCAGCAGTTTCAATTTTGACCAGTTCCACATCACCTTTAGCTAATCCAGAAAGAGGTAAAGCCATCGTGCGTTAACCTCCTATACATCTCCACCAGTTTTTCTGTGCTACGTGGGTACTTAGAGAGCTTGATGTACGCAGTATAATCCTCTATATCCTCTGATAATTCTTGTTTTGTAAGCTGCTTAAATAAATCCTTTATCGTTTGTTCGACTCTACTGTCACTACCAGAAATTCGCGGTAAGATCTTCTGAACTAAACAATAATCAAAAGCATCCTCCTGCGAGAACAACTTTCCTTCCTGGTTATAGGCAAGATACATGCATATTTCATCACGAACACGGTAACCAACCTGTGCACCAAGTGGCTTTAGTGCTTCATTTATACCAACTAACGTTAAAGAGGTTTTCTTTATTAACTCCATATGCTTGGAGGCGAGGTCTTTTAGAAAAAGATAGTCAGCACGAAGCATGCCATTTTCAATATACTTCGGTTCCATAGCTTCAGTGGTCCCTTGCAGGAAATCCAAATAATCCAACTGCACACGATTAAATTCAATGGTGTTCGCGCGATCTAATACCTTTTTGCTAAAAGGATGAGTAGTCTCATCCATATTAACCGTACCAACAATGTACATGTTCTCTGGAAAACCAATAGACCTTCCTACCATTGAACTGTCCAAGATCTCAGAAGAAACAATCTCCCCATTCTTCCAGTTCCTACTCTCCATCACACTAAGCAGATCACTAAAGTAATACTCCACACGCGCAAGGTTCATTTCATCCAGTAGAACAAAATGTGGCTTGGTTGGGTTATCGAGAGCTTTTTGCATCACTTTCGTTAATGGCCCTTCCACAAAATCACCCTTAATATCCTTGTAGCCAATCAAATCAGAGCCATCGCTCCAATCCGGTCTCACAGGAATCAAAGTGAATTGCCCATTTTCTTCGGTTGCCCCTACACTCTCAGCAAACCACTCAATAATCTTTGTTTTCCCTGTTCCAGAAATACCGGAAATAATGACAAAGGGTTTCGTCTTTAATGATAGGAAAAGATTTGTTATCTCTTCCTTTTCATAAAAGAATCCCTTACTTTTTATGTACTGATAAATATGTTCCACTAGTGCCTTATTGCTCATATAATCAGCCTTTGGCACGGCGACAACCTTAGGTGGATCAGTTGGTTTATAGTTAATACCTTCATTTAAGCGAATAAACTCCTCATAGTATCTCACCATTTTTTCTAGGTCTCCTACTATTACGTCTTCAGAAGGAAAATCCTCTAGCTTATATTTCACATACACTGCAGTTGAGGCAGCATAGTCCCTTGCTCGTTTGGAAGGTCCAAGGTAGATGTTATCTTCCTTTTGAAAACGGTCATCCATCCAGATCTCAGTTCTAATAGCCTCCTTTATTCTCAGCATCTCTTCCTTAGACGTTTCCGTAACACCCTGCGCAAACGTCAGGTAGAGCTCCTGCAGATCCTCACTAAACAAATATCCAATGTAATATCCTCTTTGAGTAGAGATAGTAACCTTCTTATTCATTATGGCAATCCAAGGAACACTAGCCCAGTTTCCTTGGCCAACGGAGCCAGTTACTACATATTGTCCGTTAACAAACGGCAGCTTTTTTAACTCGTCTGTAATATCGTTACGTACGAAGGAACCTAATTCATGACCTCCAAAAGGTTGGGTTTTGGCTTGTGGGTAATTGTTCATGATATGCAAGAATTGATCTCTTAATCTAGTACTCACTGTGTTTTCCTCCAAAAAAGTCTCTTCTATAGGTGACCAGTTACTATCTATTACTTCTAGTTTTTCTAGCCACATTAATAGGTTATGTGTTCGTTCCTTAGCAACCGACTCCACCATTAAGTTTTCGCCTTGAGAGTTGCGGACAATTAGCATTCCTAACTCAATAAGAGCAATTTTCTTTTCATTTTTGGGGTAACCTTCTAAGAGCTGCAGAACAAAAAGTGCTATCTGAAAATATTCTTTTTCAAGTACAAGGTCTCTAATAAATGCTAGTTTATTAGGCGAGGCCTCATAGGCATGAAATTTCTCACTTATTTGATTTGCATCATTTAACAAACCGAGATGTCTTAAATCCTGTCTAGCTCTAGAAAGAATCCTATATTCGTTATCGTTTTTAGCTTGTTTGCTTAAAGCCGGAGGATCATAGGTACCCTCTGTAACTTGATCTAAAAATCTCACTACCTTATGGAATTGTTCACATGGAAGCTGATCCGTTTTAAATTCTTTTAGCTTGATCTTTGTTACATCTGGTTCTTTCATTACTTCTATATATGGAAGTAGTGCAAACAAAGCCATTATAAAAGATGATCTACCTCTAGTTTTGGTGAAATCATTTGCCGTAACCATTCTTCTTTGAATAAATTCTTCCCATGCGGTTGTTAAGAACTCAAAAGGGATGTATGCATGAGGATCAGTTGCTTCATTATTTTCAAACTTTCTTCGGGAAGATTCGGATTCTACATATATTCCGTTAGAATCGGTTCGGACTATTTTATTTGGTCGATTGGAGGTTAATGTGTGGATGGTATTAACTTTGTTTAATAGTTCGAGTAATATTTTTGTTAGCAATTGAATAGTCCTCCTCTGATTTATATACTCCTAAGTTTATGCTTCGACAAAAACCAGCATTTCCCTGCTAAAAGACACTTTTGATCGAAGGAGCATATACCATTACAACAAAGCCGACTCTCTTATATTTTCGAGAATCGACTTTGACTTTACAGCTTAAGGTTTATTCGGGGTTAAGTAGAAAAAAGGTGGTTATTTATGTGGGCTGTCTCTACATTTTAAAAGCCAAACTAATCACAGTTTGACTTTTTATGATTAGAATTATTTATCATACCAAAACCAGGCAGGCCTATAATTTGATGCCTTTCCACCGGTTGGCTTAAATTTAAATCGCACTCCCGCTTCTTCTAATGGTTTTAAGGTACTTTCAATTTCTTTGTTCCCTATCAACCAGAGGGATCCGCCCTTACTACGATGGTCTACATATTTCAATTTATGACTATCTAAATAGTCTAGTAAGTTTTCTTTTAAAATAACTCCGCTATTTTCCGAAACAAAATCCTCTGTATTGAGGATGTGACTAGTAGCACTTATATCTTCGTAATCCAGCTCATCCTCAGCAAAATCAACGGCTACCTCTTTAAAGGAATATTCTTTTTCAGGGAATAATTCGGAAATATCATAATAATAGCTTAAGTACTCAATGAATAGCTTTTGGAGCTCTTCTTTTTCAAGCATTGGGGACATAATTACTGGATAGCTTTTATTAAATTCAAAAATAACACGTCTCCCAACACGTTCATCATCCCCTAGATCTTCACGACCTTTAATTTTTGCTTTCAAAACTTTTGATAGGTTCAATTCGTCAATAATTCTTAAAATATTAATTAAAAAGTGATCATTTCTAAAAATCTCGTATTTTATCATATAATTATACAGATCTAAATTCTCAATAATTAATTCATAATACTTTAGACGCTCTTCTTGATTAGTGATGTTGTCATTGATGTATTGTGCACCTAAAATGACTTTATAAATATAGTTCTCCCAGTCAAATTTCTTAAGGACCACATTTCTAAAATTATTTTCTTTCTCTGCCACTTCCGGATACTCCGTCAGGATAAAGTTTTGCTTGTTTGTTAAAAGTAACGAGTGCCAAAAAGTCTCATCCAAAAGCAAATCTCTCTCAGTGTTTAAGTAAAACTGTGAAATAGTTTGGAAAGCCTTTAAAAAGCTCTTTCTTCTTTCTTCTTCACTTCCTCGGCCCATATATATTGGGAAATCAGGAGCTTCTCGAATATAGACCACCTTATCAGAAAAGTACTCCTCCTTTTCCTTTACTTTCCCCTCAAGGAAATCTGGATATAAAGAGTCCAAGTTTTTATATCCTTTTTCCAGTAGCCTAACCTCCATATGTAATAACCTCCCCTAACGCTGATGTATATCTCTCAATAATTCGATCCGAGATCGTATATATGACTTCATCAATATTATCCATGTTTAGTTCTGATACGTTCTTCTTCTTCAACAAATAATATAACTTTAGATCTAAAGGATTTTCTGGTTCTTGAATATCATCCAAATCCACATCACCATCTTCACCATTATTCATGATAAATGCCAGAAGTGCTTTAGAAAGCCCTGCATATATGTAAGGGTTGTTTAGCACATTGCTTTTTGGGAGGTGATTAAACTGAAACTCCGGTCTTCTATAATGGATAATTATTGTCTCCTGCCCCAATTCAACCTTAATATCTGAGTTTAGGTTCTCATCCAATTTCTTTTCAAAGAGTTCAAATGGCTTGTTAATGCTGCCATCGAATGTAATGACGTTGGAATAACCTAATAAAAAATACTTAGGGACCGTTATCTGGTCTCTAAATTGAATATAGAATTCACTTAAATCATCATTTCTCGCAAAAAATACATCATCCAAGGCTTGAATTTGTAACTGGATGGACGTTCGCTTATTCAGAGAAATTCGGCTTTTGTGGAGCTTCACAGACCTATCCATTGCATTCAATCTGAAGAATTTATTATCCTTAGATTGAATTATTAGAATTACTTGTGCTTTCCCGTTCCTTATCTGTTCTCTAATAAAATCTGAATCAATTTCATAATCAAATTCAAAGTGAAAATAGTCTGCATTTTCACTAACGTTCACATCTAGGTCAAAGATGTTATTAACGTAGCTTTGGGAAGTATTAGACAAAACTGGATATGGAAAATTGGCATCTTTTCGATAGATCACTCCTTACACCTCCACGTAATAAACAAACTTCAATGATCGATTGAAGGATTTTCTTAATTTTAATTGTAGTAAAGCAATTCCGTCCTTTATTTGGACATTCTTAATAACATTTTTTTTGTAAGAGCAAGTTTCTCCAGCTTTCATATCCACAATTCCTTGATAGCTATTTTGAATCTGAAATTCATCTGAATATTCAACACCCATCCCATCAATAATTGAAAACGAGATATTGCAGGCATTCTCTCCAGCAAGTTGATCGCTTTTAGTGAAATTAAACTTAATCATCTCTTCATTATTGAGAATGATCCTTTCCACCATATCCGGGTGTACACTGTACCGTTCTTTTCCTTCTGTATTATCATTAATATTTTCATTGCTTTTTTGTTTTTTTAGAGGATCTCGTTTTCGGATAGCAGTGGTTTTCCCGCTATCTTTGCTGGTATTTTCTTTTGGCCCACGCTTTTCTTTTTGGGATTGTCTTGTTGTCGACTTGACTAACGATTTCCCTTGATTTATTTTCACAGTTCCCATAGAGGTTTCAAGATCTTTTTTAAACTGTGTTTCAACAACATATAGGATATCTTGTGTATCTATCAAGCCATCTGTCGGATTGTTTTCATTAATTGCCTCTTTAATAACCTTTGCAATTTCCATTGATAAATTATTAATAAATCTTGTCGCTAGCCTCTTTAATTTCTTATCACTAAAGTGATCTTTTGATAGTTGTGTGTGTGATTCATTTTCTAGGGACTTCAAATAAGCATCTTCATTAGGACCACCGATAAGGACTGCATTATAGGGTTTAGTAGCGTTACCCGTAACTTTAAAGTCTTCAATCTTCATTCCTATTGTACGTACAACCGCTACTCTTCCCCTTGGGATCCTTTCATCATATCTAAAGTAAAGCTGAAAGCTGAAGTCTTTTTCTCCATTTGATACTGTAATTTCTTTAGCAGGCATACCCAAATATGTATCTATATATAAAGGGGTGAATTCTTTCTTTGCCTCTTTAATATCTTGATTATAATAGTCTTGATCTTTGACATACTGCAAAATCGTATCTTTATTAATTTCCTTTTCATTCACATGTACTTGCAACTTATCTTTTAGAATGGATATGAAAAAGCTATCACAAATACTTTTAATTATTTCTTTTTCATCATCATATTCCTCGCGGAGATATGGAATAACGATTTTTAAGCCTCTTGTATTTTTCGTAAACACTTTATGAAAGGTGTTCTCATAAGGATAGAACTTTGTGTTACCGTTTTCCTCCTGTTGTACCTTAGTAAAGTATCCTGTTGACCTGTAGGCCTGGCCATTATGAACATGCTCAATCAATTGTACAGTACCACCCAGATGTTGATCACCGTTTGCATCACAATTGGCGAAGTACATCACATGGAAATCTGAGGCTGCATTAGAAGCAATTTTCCCAACCCCATGAGATCCACCTCGTGAAACTTCTACATCTACACTATCTTCCTCAAAGTGAACACCCTTGTTATAAGCATAGATCCCCCAGGTATCTTTTTTCGATCCGCTTTGTCCGTTTCTGGCACCTGTCAAACCTCGCGTATTTATATCTTCAAAAGAAATATATCTAACCTCATTTTGATCAAGCCTGTTCTTCATATGACTTATAGTTTCTTTTGTATAGTTATTGCGTCCTTCAAGTTTCAGAATGCGGTTTTTAACTTCTTTAATACCTGGAATATTCTCTTTATGAATTGTTCCTACTTCGATTTTCAAAACAACTGGTCCATCATAATTCAATAAGCGACCATCCAATGAATTTTGTATATTTTCTCGGACTAAACCACTTACGCCCATGTCATGAAAACGTTCTAGCGATTTATTAAAATTCGATTCTTCTATATTTGGAATAGGGGAGAACTTCCATTTTTCCTGAGTAGGCATTTGTGACATTGTTGTCAGTCTCCTTCACAACTTGTTTAGGTTATTAAACTTAAAAATAGGACATTAGAACACTATAGAATTATTTTTCAACACACAATTTAATAGTATTTTACCATGTATATCCATTGAAAAATATGTTATATTAAACAATTTCTACTCTAACCTAATAAATTTTGAGCAAAAAGAAAGACCGCTAAATTAGTGGTCTTAATCTTTGTCCATATATCAAAATTATTCTACTATGAGTACAAAAAAGGTTTTCTAATTTGTCCGTATTTAGGCTGAAACTAGAATGAGTTTGATAGTTTTATTTAGTATTAAAATAGAGTTTAATTATTTATGAGTATTCATTACTTTATTACCAGTATTCAATAGCTCTTCTTTCTTCCACCCCTCAAAATAAGAAGTAAACTCCGACTCCCCAGAATACGAAATACACAAATATTCCTTCGCTCTCGTCATTCCAATATACATCAACGAAACTTCCCGTTCCTTATCCTTTTCAAGGGGGAATGGCATGGTATCCGCTTTCACAATAAACACTGCTTGGAAGTCCAGCCCTTTGCTGCTGTCTATTGTGCTAATTTTTACGGTCTCTTCTTCTCTATTAAAAGCTCTTTTGCTTGCTTCGTTTTCTGTTATCCATGTTGTGGGGATATCTTCTTTTAATAAAGCTCTTTGGATAGTCCCAATAATGTCTGCTTTATGTGTTCGTTTTACACGATATAGAATGAGCATTTCAGAGTAAGGAACTTTCCGCACTTGGTGGAGCTGTTGTATTTGTCTTGCTATAATCTGCATTTCTTTTGCAAAGCTTTCTGCTTTTAAGATGGCTGGTTCTGGCCCTTTGCGTTTCGTGCTTTTCGGCGATATTATCTCTACGCCTTCCGTTTCGCCTACTACTACCTTGTTTTGCAGCGAAGAATTCTTTTGGAAGAAGTCCCAGGCACAGTTGACGATTTGTGATGTGTTCCGGTAGTTGATATTCAGTATTTTCGATCTACCACGGAAATCCAGCCCCGTGTCCTTGAGATAGCTCCTTTTTCTTGGATAAATTGTTTGTGCACGGTCTTCTACAAGCAGTAGTGCTTTGGTTTCAGGGTTTAGACATAAGCTGACGAGATGAAGCCAGCTTGCTTCAAAGTCCTGTCCTTCGTCAATAAGGATAGCGTCATATTTAGGAGCAATTGCTTCTCCCTTCTCTAACTTCTCAATATATGTATCGATGATTCCCTCACTCATCTTCAGGTCATTTTTCAACCATTGATGAAAGTTTCTTACTTCAATATTCCTAGGAGTTGGCTGGATCTGTATTTCCCCATCACCAAAATGAAAGTCAAATAGATTATCAGGCTCCAACGCCATCGCTCTTACTATTTGCGCGATATTTTTGGAGAGTGATATGTTATAGCACAAAATCAAGATTTTCCAATCAGGATTTTCTTTCGCAAGCATCTTTGCTCTACTCGCCAGAATAATGGTCTTCCCACTGCCTGCTACTCCACGAATAAGTCTGTTTTTATCTCCAATTTGTTTGGCCATGTTCTCTTGGTGGAAATCCATTGTTTTAATATCTCTTAAAGATAGAAGCAGTTGATCCTGGTAAGGTACAGGTTCTTTGAATTCTGCACCAATACGAACCTCTGGAAATAGATAATACCTAATCGTATTAATTTCTTCATATGTAAGTGGCTCTCTCAATCTAAAAGGTACTTGGAACATATTGATTAATTTCTCGGCAAGCACTTCCTCAGAAAACTCCTCATAATCCGGATCTATCTCTTCCCGTGTAAGCATGCTGTCCGGATCAATGATAGAATAGATCCCGTCCTCTAGAACCTGCTTTTGGTTTAGCCGTGTAAAAACAACGCCATAGCCATAAGGAAACTTTAATTTAAACTGATGTTTCCCTTCTGTTTGGATCAGATTCTTATCCTTCTTCAAAACATCATTTATCTTAAACACGTAATCTCTTGCTTGTTTAAGCGGACTCTTCACACTATGTAGATTTCCACCAGTATCCCTAATCGTCCACTCATCCTTATTCAACTGATATAACGTATTTCTTGTATAATCCTTCACCTCGAGCACAATCAGTCCCAAATCGGGACCAATAATCACAAAGTCCGGCCTAGTCCCTTGAATCTCCGGCTCATAATACACTATATAGTCATCCGGCAAATACTCCTTCAAAGTGCGGAACAAAATCCTTTCCCCAGAAGTAGCACTGCTCCTAATCGTTTCCGGAACCGTAACGGCCATTCTTTTCACCTACCGACAAAATATTACTTTAATTATAGCAAAAGAACTATAAATTTTACATAAAGTTACATAAAATTCAAAAAAGGTGCAGTAATTTATTACTGAGCACCTTTTTAAGCATATAATTGTTTAGTTATTTTTTTTCGACAAATTAAAGTTTTAATTTTGATTTAGTTTAAGCTTTGAAACGGGTCACCATGGTTATTTAAGAGGCATAAACTAGGAATTGGAATGCATGTTCCAATTCCTTATTACATTGTGTCTAGTACTGATTTTCCATTCTACTCTAACCACATCACTATTGTATGGAAACAACCTCAATAAGTCGTTTTCACAAACCAAAGTAATATAAATACAGTTATATATGTCTTCAAATTCTAAGTATGGTTGTAACTTGAACCTTTTATTAAAAAATGTGAGTTCTAGGTTAAGTACTTTACGTTATAATATGTTGATTTATTAAAAAGACTACTTTTCAGTATAATCATTATTATAATAATCTTCCTCAAAACCTATCTTAATTTTCTTATATTCTGGGTCCATTTTGTGTAATTCATCCCTAACTCGTTGCCGTAGCTCAATTGCTGGCTTCAAACAATATTCTAAAAATTCCTTTTTTGTTAGTAATATATCTGGAAATATGATTTTTAAGAATCCAGTAGCTAACCTTTGAATTGCTTTGATATCTCTTAAATCTTTACAATTTTTCAATTTCATATTACCGATGCAGCGGGACGGTTCTCTTGCTTCCGAAGCAGTAGAATCGTCACCGCGAATATATTTTCGACAAATACTGGTATTTTACTTAGCGTTTTTAGCAAGAAAAATTTAATTAGTATTTCGGCTCTCTCATCCACTTATTTTTTCACTTCGTTGAACCAAAAAAAGACCGTCTGATATTGAGACGGACTTGGACTTTACCTAAACTATTCTTATCTTTCACAAGCCCAACCATCTTTATCCCTGTCATGTTTAGGTGCATAAGCTGGGTGGTCGGAACCTACTCCATTTGGATATACTTTGCGCAATTCTGTACAGTTTTGGAAACTTTCTTTCGGAGCTGGTGGTGGCGTTGCCGCTGCCTTAGCCTTAGCTTCTTCCTCTGCTTTAGCTCTAGCTGCAGCTTCTTCCTCCGCTTTTTTACGAGTTGCTTCCTCTTCTGCTAGTTTACGCTGACGCTCTTCTTCTTCCAAGCGCTGTCTTTCTGCAAGTTCTTTCGCTTTTTGTTCTGCTTCTAAACGTTTTTGTTCTGCTTCTTGTTTAGCTTTCTCTTCTTCCATTTTTTTCTGCTCAGCTAACTCTTTTGCTTTTTCTGCTTCTAATGCTTTTGTTTTTTCTGCTTCTTCCTTCTTTTTCTGCTCTTCTAAATCTTTCTTTTTAGCTTCTTCTTCTCTTTCCTTATTAGCTTCTTCTTTGGATAAAGCATTTGCTTCGGTAGCTAATGTTTGTTCTGGTTGGTCGGGTGCGGTGATACCGACACCGATAAAGGAAATGACGAATGCTGTGCCTCCTGTAATTAATACTTTCTTTCTAGAATTCATTTTGAATAAAGAAGGTTTGATCAGGCCGATAAGAATGAAGGGTAAACTAAAGAAAACGATTAAAGCAAATATTGTACTAATAAACGCCATGGGTGTTTCCTCCTAGAGATAATATGTATAGAAAACATTCAACAAGACAATTGGATTTAAAAGAATATCTACTACTTTGTAAGTATAACTTTTGATGATGTTAATATTCAACAGAAATAGTGAAATTACATACATTTCTTACAATATTTAGAGAATACTCCTATCAATCTCTTAAAATTTTGATGGATTTCTTTCCAAACTTAAGGTCTAGTAGTTGCATTCGCTTGCGCTAGTTTATTTCCTGTTAATACTTCTATAATCAAATTGCAGGTTATGACCTTCTGAAAATTTGTAAAAATATTGAAAATACCGCTCGTGCTATATGGAATAAATAGTTATAATATAAATATATTGCTTTCTGGAGGCATTAAAAATGGAAATAAGAACAGAAACAAAAGTAGGTTACTTATCTAGAGACAACAAATACAAACTATTATTTGTTTATGAAATCCTTATGGCTGTTCTTGCTTTTATTTCGGTAATGTTTATTTGGAGTGACGATTTTCTGATTAGAGATATAGACACAATTATATGGGGTATTTTTGTAATCGATGTTTTCTGCCGATTTATTGTCAGTAAAAACAAATTAGAATACATAAAGAAGAACCCATTAGACATCGTAGCAATCATACCTTTAGATAGCATCTTCCGCCTCGCCCGTTTGGCTAGACTAATCAGGCTTGCCCGTTCACTGGTTATTATTAAACATTACACCAAACCAATCTACCAAATACTAAAAACGAATAGCTTAGATAAAGTACTGGTTTTCTTATTTGTAGTTATTTTTATGGTTTCTATTCCCATTCAGCTATTAGAGCCTTCTATAAACACTTACACTGATGCTGTCTGGTGGGCTATCGTAACCTCAACTACAGTCGGATATGGCGACATTTCTCCTGAAACTATTATCGGCAGATTGATAGCTGTTTTCTTAATGATATTTGGCATCGGTCTTCTTGGATTAGTTACAAGTTCTGTAGCATCGTATTTTTTAAAACCTCCTATTAAAGAAGAAAATTCAACCGTAACATTTCTTAAGTCTGAAATAGATCGCATTGAAGACTTATCCGATCAGGAGTTGCAGAGAGTAATATCAGTGATAAATAGCTACAAGAAACAAAAAAATGATGAGAACATGTAAAGAAGTTTTCTATCCTTCCTTAGTTCCCATCATATACACTTCAATTTTTTTCTTCTATCTTTTGGCGATAGTGAGTGTTACCACCTGTAATTTCTTTTGCATTAAGAACCGCTTAATCCCGGGATTAGCTTTAATTATTAACTGGCAGAAAAACATCATTCTAAAGCTTCTAGAAGATATTTATTAAAACTCTTCCGGAGGCTTTTTTACTTAAATAATTTCCCCAAAGCCTTTCCTGTCGCTTTCCCGGCAGCTCTCCTTGCAATACGCTTTCCGACTTTCCCTTTCTTCACTGCATTTACATCCCCGAGCAGCCTGGCTATAAAATACAGCCAACCTCTTGTTTTATTAATGCTCATCTTATCCCCCCTAAGAGTCTTACATTTGTTGTTACAACTTTACCCTACAGACTTTTGGACTTTCTGTTCTTTTTTTTAACACGCTGCATTTCTTTTTCAGTGCGATACGTACTTACTTTTTCTCTTACTACGTCAGGTTCCTGCTTTGTGGATAATGCTTTAACAAAGATGTCTTCTACCTTATGACAAACCGTCTTATATAATCCCATTAAAATGCTCCTAACTAATCATTTTCTTTGCAACATAAAATCTTCTGCCTAACCATGCTAGTGCAGCTACTCCAATTCCTCCTGCTGCCGCTTTCTGGTTTGTCTCTACTTCTTCTTCATACTCTTTATAGCCTAATTCATAATAATGGTCGAAAATAACTTCTCCCTTATCATATCCGCTTGGAATATCTTTTGAGTTACCTTCTCTCCCCTGGGCAAATGCAGTTTCCCTAATTTCTATAACTTCTTTATTTGACTCAAAACCTACTCTATACCATTCTATTAATTTATCATTGGCTATCTCAGCCTTCTCGTAATCCACCATTTTAAAAGCAGCTTCATAACCTTGGTTGATATACTCTTCTTTTAACTCAGCCTGGGCTTTATCATACCCTTCCTGATACGCTTTAGCATAACCTTCATCAAGTTCATTAGGAAGAAAATACACATCTTCTTTACCGTCTTTATAACCAAGACTTACAAGCTCTTTTTTCTTCGCTTCCACACGTTCATTGACAGCTTTCAAAAAACCGGTTTCAAATGATGTCTTCAATATTGGATTAGAACTATATACTTCTGGAATTTGTATTTCGTCCTGATTCTGACCCAAAGCATAACCATCATCATATGCCTTTGATTTCTCAGATTCTATTTTTCCCTTACCTTCTCCATATCCTTTGTTATATCCTGTTTCATAACCTTGTTTATACGCAGCAGAACCAGAAGCTGCTATACTATTTTTCTTCGCTTCTTGAATTGCATTTTTATAACCTTGATCATATCCTGTTACTTCACCATTTGTTTTGTCTTGTTGGTCCTGCTTGTACTGAGCTTGCTCAGGGCTATTATTTATCTTTGTTTTGTCATATCCAGCAGGAGGTTCACAGGGAATACCATCGTCTACTACCCCATTTCCAAAGCCGTCCAAATTTTCAGGATCGTATGTAGCTGAGTAACCTTTTGCATTCCAATATTCAACAACTTCATCAAACGTTGCAAAATCAGAGCAATCTTTATCCCTTCTAGTAACAGGCGCCGGTGCAGTACCACCACCAGTTGATGAGCCTCCGCCGCCATTATGATAGTGGTAACCGGTACATAATCCTTTTGCAATAGATTTTTCACTACAATTGTGTCCCCCTCTGGAATCCGTTCTTCCAGAGTGTGCTTCTGCAACAGTTGCCAGCATTAAAATAGTTAAAAAGATAAACATAGCGGTTATATTCTTCATAACCTCATCACTTCTCCTCAAAATACAGCACAAAAAAGCCAGTAGTAAGATACACTACTGGTAGTTGATCCACTGTTAATTAAATGAAATTCTTCTTATACAATACTTATTTTACATATATTCCACTTAATTACAATATGGTTTAATTAATTATTTCCAGAGGGAATTCTTGGTATAATATTATCATTCCAAGAGTATAAGCCTAATTAGATATATCTATTGAGTAAAATATAAAATCATTTTCCTATAACTATGAAACCTACGGTACTGTTCTCCTTTCCTTCATACCACATAGTATCAGAAGAACCGTTCATATTATTTCTTAATCCATCGCTATTTCTCTCTTGAACGGCTATTTACCTCTTAACCTCAAGGAGGTATTTGTAAGTTATACATTCCTTTTAAAGAATAAAATTTGACGATTTTATTCTTTCTTATCAGCCTTTTCATAATTTCAAATCACTTAGAGTTTAGAGAATTCACATACTCCCTCAACCCCACCTCACAACAATAAACCCAACACCCCTTCATCCCCCTAGTCATTAACGTCTTATAAGTATTCCTAACCAAATCAAACAAAACATCCTCTTGCCCCTTTTTAGGCTTAGCCGGCCTAGCACCCTTATCTTTATATTCTTCTCTCCGTACAATAAGAGACCGCGTTTCCGGATTATACCCCAAATCTCTCCCAATAATAACCCCTACATATTCCATCTCCAGCCCTTGCACTGTATGAATGCAGCCAACCTGATTACCACAGTCAGGGTGAATCGCCCAATCTATGCGGTTCGGGTCATTCCATGGAAGGGCAAAGTTATGTTCTTCTATGACTACGTCTTTTGGCAGCTCACCGTTAGCATTCTTTGTCCAATCCCACGCATATCCTGCCAGGAGCCTTCCTCCACGCTTGTTGACTACTTCTTCTATTAAATCATGCGGATTATTAACTAGATTAAATTCAAATTCTCCTTCTAGAGAAACCTCTTCATTAGAGTATCCTAGCAAACTATCAAGCCATGAAATATAGTTTCCTGATCCGGAGCAGCGGTATTGGGAGTCGAGCTCTACTATGTGTGTTTCTGCTCCTTGTTTTTGTGCTTCTTCTGCTATTAATTTGACGCTGCCTATGTCTTTTTTGGAGATGACCTGCTTATCGTCAACGAAGAAAACGCTTACTTTGGATGAACGGATAATCTGTGTGGCTTGGTTTTCTCCTACTATCTTCTTTTTCATATGGCCTTGTTCTTTTAAGCGGTGAGCTTCATCACAGATAAGGACATCGAAGTAGTCTTTTGGTGTGTGAACATAGGATGCAGATCCTTTGAATAGATCTCTTACTTCTACAAAGTTAGACTTTCCTATCACTTTTTTACGCAGGATTTCTCTGAATGCCTGGTTCGGGGTGATGTATTCTGCATAGGCTTCAGACTTTAGGAGGTTGCTCATTAAGTTGAGTCCGATTACCGACTTACCGGTTCCTGGGCCACCTTTTATGATGATTACATGCTTCTGGTCTGTGTTTTGGCTTAACCTGTTATACATACTGACTACTTTCTCATATGCTACTTTTTGTTCATCCAGCAGAATGAATTCCTCGTTTCCAGCAATTAAGGAACCCACTGTTTCAACTAGCTTTTTAGATGGACGAATTCTTCCTTGTTCGATGGAGTCTGCTATCGCCCCACCATTTCCCTCTGATACTTTCTCTTTTATAAGTTTAGCCAACTCTCTGTCATTAAATTGAAAGAAAAGCGGGGATTCTTGAAGGTAACTTGAGTACCTCTTGTCTAATAAAGGTTCATTCATGGAAGCTTGAATATAGTTATGTAAGTATGCACACGATGAAAGTTTAATAGAAGGATCTGAGTACAGCGACTCATTAAAGTTGAGTAAGAATCTTTTATAAGAGGAAGCCTGATAGGAAGGATGAACAGTTTCGCGTTCTCTGCCACCTAGGTAGGTTTTTACAATCCCATTTCCTTCAACAGCTTTCGCTTTCTGCCACTGTTTCAATTCTATGATCATCGCATTTTTCTTGCCCTTTTTGTCCAGGCCGGTTATGAGAAAGTCGATCCTTTTCTCGGTTGAGGGGAGCTTGTATTCCAACAGGACATGGGTATCTTTCTTCAGCTCGGCATCCCTAATAACCCTAGCCATTTGTGGTAAGGAATTCTCCCAGGATCGCAGTTCACTTTCAGAGACCACTTTGTTCATTCTTTTGAGCACATTTTGTTTTAAGACGTAGCCTATTTTGTTTTCATATATATGGTTGATGAAATTGGAGGAGGTTTCGTTGTAGATAATCATATTGGTCCTCAATCCTTTTGGTTATGTATTTTATTGTAAATATAGATTTATAGTAACACTTGTTAATTTGGAAAAGAATACATTTTTACAATTTTCTACAAAAGTGAATACTATTAAAAAAGTAGGACATATAGTTTTAAGACTCAACACAGAAGACTTTAATTATTTAGGAGGAATTTTTTACAAAATAGAAAGCTAACTATCACTAGAGTCAACTTCCAGAAGCGATGGGACGGTTCTAGTGCTTCCTTGATTAATCCGAAACAAAGTAACCTTCCACCGCTTAACTATACCTGAACCTGTAACAGAAATAGTAATTTGCTTAATAGGACTTAATTTATGACGTTTATGTGAAGCATGAGAACCGTCCCTTTGCTTCCATTTCTTCATCGCTTGATTTAATGTTACGTCTTGGTAGTTTTCCCAAGTTCGCATATTGAGTTGCCCGATCTTGCTCCATTTATAACCCGGTGCTGGCATAGACGGGGTATCTCCATCCATTCCTTCCCTATACCATCTCTCCAGCATGGCATGCCATTCATACAGGTGCATGACGACATCACTGAAATTCTTATCTCTTTCTAACGTTTCAATGCAAAAGCCTCTTTTTCTACTTGGAACGGATTCAATAATTGCAAGTAATCTATTAAAGTACTTGTCACTATTCATCATTAGAATCTCTTTTTCACTTATAGTCACTTTGGTAATCCTCTCCTCCCGATATACTACCTTTGTTCTGCTCAAAGCATATATACCGAGTCCGACTGATGTATTTAATAAGATTACCCTACCAATTTAAGCAAACACCTCAACTGATTTCTGTCTAACTAACAGAAACCTATGTCGATAACCGTGACTCATACTAACTATCATTCTCCCTTCCTCAGATTATTACAGCGATATCTGCTATAATAATATTACATAATGTTACAATATTACCACAGTTAAACAAAAACAAATAGCGAGGTAACCTATGTCCTTTTTCAAAAATGTCATTGACGCTTTTAAAGATAACCGAGAAATAAAACAATCTATCGTACATAAGGATATCAGCGAAAATCCTATTCTATTAGAAAACCTTAAAAGTCTCTTAGAAAGCAGCAATCCTTCTGTGGACTTCAAGAAAGTAGAAAACCACCTCAAGCTATTTTCCATTGGGCATGCAGGAGAGAAAAGTGTAATGTTTGAGTTGAAGAACTCCATGGTTCCCATGTTGATTCTGCATGATATTTATCTTGAGTTTGAGGACTATCAAGCACAGATAGATTTTGTACTTGTCACGCCTAAGTTCATTCTTGTGCTGGAAGTAAAGAAGCTGTTTGGCGATATCTTTATCACGGATAAGGGTGACTTTCAGCGTGTCATCAGGAAGAGTAATAGAGTGGTAAATAAAGAGGGAATGTATAGCCCTATCAACCAGGTGGAAAGACATGTAATGATATTGGAGAGGTTCCTTAAGGCCAAAGGGATCATCAAGAAGTGTCCTATTCGATATGCGGTGACTTTTGCCAACCCGAAGACGATCCTGGAGATTTCTAAAAAGGCTCCCACCTATATTCAGAACTGCGTCATCCGTCATGACCAAATAAGTGCTTTTCTGAAAGCTGAAATGAAGAAGAGTTCTCCTGTTGAAATGCATGCTTCCCTTGTTTATAAGATTACTAATGCTATCTTGGGAGCTAGCCAATTAAAACCTTTTAATGAACGGGAATATCTGTTGGAAGACGAACAACTAGGGGCAGCCGCTTTTGTGGCAGCCACTATAGAGAAGGAACTGCCTCCAGTTGCTTCGATGGAAAACAACGATTTAAAGATGTTGCTTACAGAATACCGCACAAGAAAAGCGAAAGAGTCCGGTGTAAAACCCTATCATATCTTCAACAACCGGACATTGGATATCCTCCTTGATAAGGTGCCACAGACTTTAGAACAGCTGCTAGAAGTGGAAGGCATTGGACAGAAAAAAGCGGGGGAGTATGGAGAAGAGATCTTGCACATTTTACAAGGAAAGAAAGCGGAAAGTTCTTCAGATGCACCTAAAGACTTTCGTTCTCTTTTAATGGAATACCGCAAAGCCCGTGCACAGGAGCTAAATGTAGCGCCATACTATATTTACACCAACAAAACGATGGAAGCCATTCTGGAGCAAAAGCCGAAGTCCATACAGGCATTACTAAAAATTGAAGGTATTGGACCAAAGAAGGCGGAAGAGTTTGGTGAAGGAATTGTTTCTATCTTTACGAAGACCCCTTAAATTGCACTGCCTCTGCAGTGCTTTTTTAAATAAGAAAAACCCAGCTCGTAACGAACTGGGTTATTCATTAAGTCTATATCTACTGGGGCAACTCACATAATTTGAAAAGCATCAAAATCTTCAGCAACAACATATGAATCTCCAAACATAAAAATCTTATATTTGGTACAATCATTATTAGGAAATTCAATGATAGATGTTTTTAACCCGCTATTTGACAATATCTTTTCATATACCTTCATTACATTAACCGGTCCAGTGCTAAATAGCCCCTCACCCTGGGTTAATAAACGCCTTATATCTATAGTGTTATAATTGTTATTTAAATATGTTTCAAGAGGTAATTGACCGTCCACCATGTTAGAGTGACCAACAAACAATTCCCCAATAGTTTGGCTAACATTTTTACAGACTCCTTTAAAGAACAAATCAGCCGAGTTATAGTTGTACTCCCATAAAAAGACGTGGTCCTCTAAAACTTCAAATTCTTCAAAGTAGTTCACATTTAATTTATGACCTCTATATTCGCTGCACGTCACTTGCCATACTTGTAATGGTTCATCATCTTCTTCATAGGTTACTATAATAGTTAGGATTAGCTTTTCATGGTTAATTTGAATTTCATCTAAACTTAGATACACATCACTTTCAAATTCTCCTTCGGATAGAGCCTTAGAAATATTAGATAACATGAATGCTTTCACCACCAGAGTCAAAATATCTTACGTCTTTAATAAACTCAGCCAAATAAAAAATCACTATTTTCTTCACTCGAATAAAGCTATTATTTCTTCATCAGTAGAATGTCTTTTTCACTTGTAGTCACCTTGGTACTCCTCTCCTCCTGATATACTCACCTTGTTCCGCTCAAACCCTAAATACCGAGTCCCTTGAAAGCTTAATACTCCATTGTCATCTTCGGAAAGTAAACCATACTCCTTACCTGAAACGTGAAACTCCGAACGGTCACCGCTTTCAAACTCGAACGTCACAAAATATTTTGTATGCGTGCTGGAAGAATGGTGATGATGGGTATCGTTGTGATGATGCATATTCAACCTTTTGGAAACATCTATCCGTTTTGATGTCACAACAGCTGGCACACTTAACCTCGGTGACTGCTCATTATTCTGCCACTCCCCAACGCCTTTGAAAACCGAAATTAAAATACTACCGATAACGATCACAAAAATAATGCCAATGAAAATAGGTACGATCTCAAACATAGGATCACCAACAGCCACCACATTATATGGATCTGCCATGTAAACACTCCTCCTTTGGTTACATCTTTTATCTTTGAGTTAGGTCTATAGGGACAGGCACCGTGACTCATTTTTATCTGTGCATTATGCCGGTAGATTGATTGGTGAGACACCTGCAGAAGAGCAATGGTCATATGAGATTGACCTTGTTGAGAAATTACTTATCTATGTACATAAACCTGCCTATAACTCTAAGAGCCTCGTTTCTATTACCGAGCAACTACTTAAAGATGTACACGTCTTAAACTGGGGAGCACATCGTAGCCTTTTGCCAGAAGTTTCTGGAAGGCGATGGACCAAATCTATGAAAGGTATTATGGATGCGTATTACTAACTTGAATAACTGAAAAAGCCCATTAAAACTTTCGTAACATAGCATGCGAAAATGGTTGAGGTTTGACGAATGGAAATTGAAGCTTTTGTTATAATGGAGAAATTAAAATTAAATAAACGTTTGTTTAATTTTTGTTATCCTAAGGAAACTTCATAGGCATTGCTTTTGCACTGCTTTCGCATAAAAGGTGCTTATTCAAATTCTTTATATTTCTCCCCACCCTCATTAACCACAGAAAATTCTCCCTTAATCTCATCTATACCTATTAGAATATAAGAATTTTTTTCTTCTGTTGCCACACTTTCCTCTTCAACAGTTATGGTTGTGCTGTTATTGGATACATCTGCTTCTTTAAATTTTATAGTCTGGTTATTGGTACCTGATGAAACAACCACCATTTTCCTACCTTCTGAAATAGTAAAAACTTTGAATCCTCGAAAATCTGTGTTGTCATTTTGCAGTTGCTCTACATAGTTTTTTACACTTTCCACTTCATCTAATCTATCTTTCTCTAACACCCACGTATTACTGCCACAGGCACTAAGTAGAACTGTCATTAAAACAAATATAATTAGGTATATTTTCTTCACATTTAATTCCCCCTATTTATAAATCACCCATTTCTTTCTGCCCTTTACATGAATAGAGTTTTGATGCTTGTTCTCATCCTTGTTTCTATTTCTTGAAAAAACCTATCAACGTAGTGATAACACCTATTGCAAAGATAATTTGCACTACGTTTGAAACGGATTCTGTACCCCCTGTAGGTATGTTCTGAACAAATATACTAATAATCAATATAGCTATTCCTAATAACATTATTCTGATTGGTTCTTTCATATTTAACCCACCTTTAATAATTCGTCTATAAATTTAAAGTGTCGCTTCCAATTTCTGAATGACTGAATTGGAAATTACATACACATTACCGTAAATGTCGATTTTATCTCCCTTTACACGGATAGCGCAATCTTCATTTGACGCATATATGTCCATATCATAGGATAACGGAGACAACTCGCTTAGTATCTGATCGGTGTTATTTTCTAAGTCATAATGAGATAGCACGGAAATATCGTCAAGTCCGACTCCAGAGTAGATAGAGCTTGTTTCCGCTTCAAATCCAAGTTCTTTCGAGCATAACCATTTAGCGGACATATTGATTGCACCAGCGCTAGCTCCGATCACAACTGCTTTGCTTTGTTTGATTGGCTCTGATAATTCATATTCCATCAGAAAATCATTTTGTTTAAGCGGATTTCCTCCCAATAAGAAAATAACTGAAGCCTTCTGAATCAATGTTTGGGCATCATCCTTCTGTAGCTGATAATTAATTAAATGATATTCATCAAATGTAATGCCGGACACGTCAAGCCACGAACATTCCGTAGCGCCAACCTCCTCATAAATATCTGGATTCGAGCTAATCATGACAATCGATTTTCTATCCGTAATATCCTCCTGTAACACCCTGCCCAAATTCTCAGGAATGAAATTACTGAACCAACCTAAATAATAGTGTGTTTTCATAAGTATCCCCCGCTCCTTATGCTAAAGAAATAAATAAACATAGTATGAAAATAAAACCCGATAACGGGGTCATAAAAAGCCTTTCTTTTTTACTTTGAGACATTAGGTTTGCTATCGTATTCAATCCTAGGAAAATTGTAATGATCCAGACTAATATATTTGTAGATAAAAAATCTAAACCATTTAAAACATTAGTATGCTGCAGAAAAACGAAACCCATAAATAAGAGAATGAAAGCATTTACCGCACTCACAATCCGTAATTTTTTTGGTAATACTTTATAGTATCCCCCCATTGCAAATTCACCAAAAGGGTAGCCAAGTGAAAGTAACACCTGAAAAACAGCTACAGTCATACAAAAAACCGCGACAGTTATGGACGCTATGTAGACTAAATCCAATTATGTTACCTCCATTCCGTTCCCAATTCAAGGAATCATTATCTAATTCCTTTTCTTATCAACAAGTAGAGAACCATCCCACCTAAAGTGAAGATAACCGTACCAAAAATAAACTTTACAATTGATACACCTATTTCCAGAGTATCTTCCGTTCTATGTTTTATCTCCTTGACTGTCCACCAGTCATCTATAGAAGATTCATATATTGCAAGGTATAGCCATATTAGATAACAAAAGAAAACCAATAAAAAAAGACCAACTTTTCTATTCATCGCTCTTCCTTTTCAAGTAAAGCGATGATCTTATCCAGTTTCTTCTCCATCTCATCTGACTTTTTTCTTTTAGCAGAAGCTTGAATATATAAGCTTCGGATTATAAATGCGAAGGAAACAAACATCAATACTGTAATACAGATAAGTATCAAATATACTATTGAACTAAAATCAAAACCTTGCATACTACAACACCTTCTTTCACGGTACCCAGGCACCACAGTTCACAAAGAAAAATATTGCTATTTTACTCAAAGCTAAGAAGCTAGTTTAATTTCTGGTTAACTTTTTACTATTCTTTTTGTTTATGAAAAATGAAATTAATGCAACTACAAATAATACTGGTATTGCAATGATTTGTCCTACAAACAGCTTCCAACCTAGTGTATTATAACCTTCAGTTGCGGGAGTTAATACTGCTAGTAAACAAACAATCAAGTACGCTAATAATGGTGGAATAATAACCTTCATTTGGCACCTCCTTCGTTTAATGGTAACTATTACTAGATAAATTTCACTTAAGCTCCTGGATTGCTGAACAATTAATATTAATCAATTTTATTCCTTTCGAGTTAGGTACAGCACGCTACAGCTTTATTCAAACTCTTCTTTTCGATTAATACACTACCATTTTCAGCAATGATAAAATTAATCTTTGCCTTTGATAGTCTCTCTATAGCCGAATCAATTGACTCCTCAGACTGCGTTGATTTATCTGCCCATAAAATGTCGAAGGATTTTGGTTCAGAACTACAACCAGTCATTACTATCGAAAGAATCAAGAAAGTATTTAAGAATTTAAACTTCATTTTTTATCTCCTCGTATTTAATTTACATAACAAACAATTATTTATCTGCCCATAGAAGCTAGAACAATTTCTAGAGAATTTAACAATCCTACTCACCTTTAATAAGGAAGAGCTTTTTTACTGCAATCGCTCCCAGTTAGTTGAATAAAATTACTGATTACATCCGCATTCAAATTCCTTGAGTTTATATTCTTTGTACAATCTTAATTCTTGAAAATCACTGGTATCTGATTCATAAACCTTTACTAGTGGAGCAACATCCATTTTTGCGAACTTGCTTATCTGCTTTTCTAAATCACTAGACATATCTAACGGGTATTCGTTCATATCTTCAAACAGATTATTATGTTCACAAACATCGTACGTCACTGCAAGATAATATTTTTTCATCGTCTCACTCCATATTCACATCATAACTCTATGTGTCTTCTACCATTATTGCTCCATTTAGTTGAATATTGAAGTATATACAACAACAAAAATCACAAATAGAGAAGCACCAATGTTTGCATATCCCTGAAAAGATGTTCGGTCTTTTTTAAGTTCAATTAACCCCATAACGAAAGATAGGATACCTAATAAAAACAACGAATAAGGTAGTAAATCGAAATTTTTAGTTATTAAAGCAAAGCCTCCTAATGTGAAAACAAATATCGATAAGATTATTTTTAATACTTTTAGCAAATTTCTCTCCCCCTACAAAATCCTTGCTCAACTCTTCTTCCCAATTCTTATGTAAGGAGCGAGCCCTTATGCTGCAATCGCTCCTAGATTGTTGATTAAAATATCCAATGAAAATTCAACTCTAATAATTTTCAATTGTTGTAACACCATACTCTGTAACTAAAATGCGATGAGATAATTCTTCTAGCCAATTTTTTTCATTAAGTTTCATTATTCCGAGCTCATAGTGATATGTACGTCTTCCAATATTGATTTTAATATGCTTTGGGTTTTCTAAGACATTCCGAATGGATTCCTGATACCATTGCTGTACAGGAATTGTATATAATTCAAGAACATCTCCTACTTCCATATACTTATCTATATAAGTCCAGAAGTCTTTGTTGCCCAATCCCCTTGCTTCATATAAATATGGCAATGTTAAAATTTGTTGAGCTATTTTAATCCAATAGGGATCCAAATCATAAACAGAGAAACTCAATCCATTTTCAAAAAAACCTCCATTATTCTCTTCCATCTCCTTTGGAATAATAAAGGGCTTTGTTGAGGCTAAAAACTGAATTTCAGACAAAGTACCACTTCCTTCTTAACAACAATAATTTCCTCATTATTCAAGGCTGTCCTAGGCAATTAATTCTTAAGTAGGCTAGCGTTTCATTGTGCTGCAAACGCTACTAGATAGTTGAATAAGATTCTAAATAGAAATGCTAATACTTACCGCTGTAATAAAAACTACTCCAGAAATTAAATAGATGTATCCGAAGGTCTTGTTTTTTAGTTTCAAATTGCTAAATCTAAATAGTAGCAATGCGACACCAAACATTAATAGTGCAATATTCAAATAGAGGAATGCTATTACTATTGAAGAGATTGATAGAAAAAGTGCAATTATTTTCAAGTTAATATCTCCTTTTGAAATATGACTTTTAATTTGTGAAGCTCATGATACTGCACTAAAGTTTATAAACTTGTTTATAAATCAAGCCCAATTCTAAAATGAGTAGCGAGCTACTTTACTACAATCACTATGATGGCTTAATTCGCAACGTTCTCATTCTTTTTAGAGTCATTTTTAAAAAGGAATACAATCCACCAAACTATTAAAAATAAATACCCTGTTATTACATAAACAGACCAGATGGCACCTTGTTGGAACTCCTTTATTAGATAGTCAAATTCATTCATACCTTCTGCTCTCTCGATACTATTTATCAGACTAACTATCGGTACTGTTATGGCAAATACAATGGTTATGATGGATAAGTTTTGCATTTTGCTTTTAACCAGACTAAAAATGGCGGTTCCCAGTGTTGCAAGCAAAAACAAGTAAAGTATGATCCAAAACCAATTAGGAAGAGTCTCCCACATTTATTATCCCCCCTTATTAATAGTGTAGTAGCATCTAATATCCATAACCTTAAAAGTTCCTAATCTTACGTAAAGAACACCCGTTGCTACAATCGTTCCTTATAACTTAATGATGGTAGAATTTATATTGAGAAACAAGTTAAGAAAATCGCGAACAGACAATTCAAATAGTTTAGTTTTTGGTGATTACATTTTTACCATTTTTTAATGCAAGGATATAAAAGTTAATAAAGGTGATTACAGGAATGAAAAAAGCAAATACAAGAATACCTAAACTTGAAAAAAGTCCTTCTACTTGTTTAAGATTGAATATTATGGAAAAGACAAATGTAGCAATTGATAAAAGAAGGGTATTGATCAAAAGTGCTGCTAATACTCCTAACCGTATATTGACTTTTCTTGAGGATGTCCAAATGGAAAATGAAGTAGATATTATTAAAGAAAAAATTAAAGTAAGATATACTGCAAAATCCACAAAAATCCCCCTTTTTACATTCACTCTTCCACTATTTTTCACCTATACCAATAGGAGTAGCGACAAGCTATACTGCAATCGCTCCTAGTAGTTAAAGAAGTAAGAAGCAATTCCATCAGTTACTAATTAGTATCCTAATCCCATCTTTATTTTCTTCAACTAATTCATTGAGGTGCTTATTTGCTTGTTCATCATACTCTTCAAAATCATCACTCGGTTCACCTAATACTTTTTGTATATAGGAGTTAACATAAGCAACCGTTTCAGTTGTTATCTCCATGTACTTTTTGTAATAGGCTTCTGGTGCCAATCCAAGTTTTGCAGCTTGTGGCTCAACAAACCTACGAATTGAATTGGCAGCCTCCGTATCTATATCGTCAGGTGGATAATCCTCCAATGCCTTTATCGTTTCGTTTACTTCTTTTGACACATCGATATTCATTTTCTTCGCTTCTTCTATTACTAATTTTGCTTTTATTGTCCCGTCCAACATATTAAATATTTCTTCATCAGGATACAAAAACCGTAATTCACCTATTGTTATCTCTTCTCCTTTAACTATTGCAGCAACATCTTCATCCTTATATTTGGGTGAATCCGAGCACCCTGTTAAGAAAATTAAATAAATAACTATAATAGAATAAAAGATTTTATATATAACTTTCACACCTCTTTTCAAATCCGCAAAGTTTCGTGATTCTCCCAGTTTGTTTATTCATTAATTGCTGGATTATCTATTCAATTTCCTCCACTTTATAAACAGGAATCTCAATGTTTGACGCAGTTTCTGAACTCAACGAAAAAGAAGCAATTGCTTCAAACTCAAAAGTACCTGGGGTTAAACCAGGCATTTCTAACACATTGAAAGTTACTTTGTGAGGTTCATTCTTAAAAAGTGTTGTTTTTAATTGCGGATCGTCCATAGCACCAAAAAATTCAAAGTCTCCATCTTCTTGATAAACATTAAAATAGAAGATCTTCCAACCGTGATATATATCTATTTTCGCTTCTTCTCCCGTATATGTAATGGTGGCATAAACATTAAGAACTTCTTCACCATTTTCCACATTTATTGAAACTTTAAAGTCGTCTACTTGCTGAGAATCAGTTTTTTTATATAATTCATCTCTTACTTTCTACTCACCGTTGCAACCAAATAGTCCAAAGACAAAAATCATGAATAACAGAGTGTAGCTTGATAGAGCCTTCATAAAGTCCCCCCTTTGCATGACCTTATTTATTTCATAAACCGCTCTCATTGAATAGAATAAGAGAACATGTATCTTATCTCCTATTTTTTTTAAAATCATCCAAAATAAAAACAGATTATCTTCCTTCTCCCCTTAATTGTGTTCCATTTGGAGGCGAAATTACCTCTAAATAATATCTCTCATTGCCTTCTTCACTAAATGATGAAATGGAAACATATAGCTTTGGTCTTTTTCAATAAGATTATAAACATTTGCATCTTTAATATAGACTCTATAATTTTCTCTTTTCTCTTCTTTTTCTGCTCCATTATTACCAACAACCCACAATTCCATATATTCACCTGGTTCAATATGATGCTCTTTTTTCATCACATAAAAATCTCCAAATGAATGGGTAGTATTTATTAGCTGATTATTATCTTGGCGATTTCCAAAATATATAAAAAAACTTGTAACAACAATAATACCGATTAAGATAAAAATCCCTTTCTTTTTCTTACTCATTTTTATATTCACCTTCCTCGAAAATCCTGTCTAATTGATTAATACCAATTATTTCATAATGTATAATTTCCTACAATAAATTATTCTGATTTTTGCCTAAATAGAATAAGCGTTAATCCTTATGGATAGCGCCATTTTAAACTGCTATATTGGTATTTTATTAGATGTTATGAGATTTACCAAAAGTTTTTTAATGAAGGGGGATAACTATAAAGCATTTATCAATTTCATATTGGATAAATGGTCGAAGGACATCCTCAAAATAGAAGGTGGAATTTTTGGTATATTTGTTGAATATTGTATCTGTATTCATTATAATGATAAAGTTCTTATCCATGTTTTACTAATAGAAGTGAGGGATGTAGTGATAAAAAGACAACTTTATTTAATCTTACTTATCTTATTATTAGTTATTATAGTAATAATCTTTTTTCAAAGTTTCTTAGTATCTAAGCAATCCGATGATGAATTGAAACTAGAATCACAAGTCACATCATGGGGATACGATTTATTGATATCTGACATTTTTCTAGAACATAATGAAAAGGTCAAGATTGCTATTATTGACAGTGGAATAAACAAAGATCATGAAGATTTACAACACATTAAATTCACTGAATTTAATGTTCTAGACAAAGAAACCGCCATTATTGATGAGTTTGGTCATGGAACAGCTATTGCTGGGATTATAGCAGCAGAAAATAATGAATTTGGAGTAGTTGGATTATCTCTAAATGTAGAAATTTATGATGTGAAAATATTAAATGAAAATGGGAAAGGCGAGATTGAACATCTAATTGAAGCAATTGATTGGTGTATTGAACAAAATGTAGAAATAATTAATTTAAGTTTTGGTTTTCAAACAGAAAGCAAACCACTAAAAGAGGCTATTGATAGAGCTATATCAGAAGGCATTATTATAGTTGCATCCGTCGGCAACACATTTGGTATGCGTGGTGATTATCCTGCAATTTATGAAGATGTTATTTCAATAACATCGGTTGATGAAGACTTAAACCGTTCTAGTTTTGCCTCTAAACATGATATTGACTACGCCATGCCAGGAGAAAATATATACACCACTAATAAAGATGGTAGTTATTCGTTTTTCAATGGAACAAGTTTTGCTACTGCCCATGCAACAGGGATCATCTCTATCCTCCTCGAGTATTATGAACAAGAACAAAGTGAATTTAAAAAGAATACTAGTTTTGAAGATTATTTAAAACAGCATTCCTTTTCAAAAAATGATTGGGAATTTAGTGATTATGGAAACGGCATTTTAAAATTAAGAAAAGAGGACTAATGATGAAAAAAGCAAAGAAGATATTTTCCGTATTTCTTATTGTTTGTTTATTAACTACAGTTACGCCATATGATTTACTTCATAATGTTAAAGCAGATGAGGATAAGTTTGAGCCTGAATTTATACTGACAAATGAAGAACTAGATGTAGTAGAGGAAGGTTTAAACAATGAACTGATTACAGAATTAGATACTGAAAATAATGAAGAGTTACATGTTGAAGTGGCTGATGTATCAAGTGATTCCTTAGTTGTAGAAACAACTTATGAAGATGATGAAAATGAGGTAAAATTCGAGTTAGAATTTTCATTTGAAACAGAGGAAATCATTATGACAACTGAATATATCGAAGAAGGACAAGTAGTTGAAGGGAACTATGAAATTGATATCCTAGAAGTTAACGAAGATTCATATGTTTTTAATTTTCTTGATCTTAACACAGGAGAAGAATATATTGTTGACTCCACACAAATTGAAGCATCTGCTTTACCTGTAGTTGTTTATTTTATTGGTTCACAAGTTGTCAGAATAACAGTTCAACATATTGGTAAAAAAGCCATCTTAAAAATTGGAAAAAAAACCTTCCAAGCGAAATCTAAAGATGCTGCTAAAAAAGCAACGGTAAATTTTTCAGATGCAACCATTAAAGCTGGAGGAAAAAATGTTTATTTTACCAAGTCTAAAATGCAACATATTCTACAAAACCACCACCCAAATTATTGGACAGGGAAAAGTGGAAAATCAATGTTTGACCCTAGTTTAAGTGTTAATCAAGTAAAAAACATTGTTACTAATGTTATCAACAGTAATAAAACTACCATTGGAAATGCCCTTAAAAAAGGAAACTCTGTTAATGTTTATAAGACTATAAACGGTGTCAAATATAAAGTAAATATAGGGAAAGATGGGTATGTAAAATCAGCATATCCAGTTTAATGAGGTGATAATATGCTAAAGGTAGAAACTTTGATCAAGGATACAAATATCAACATTGGTAACAAGACTACTTTTCTATCAATTAAAAATCCATTATCCGCTAATTTAGCTAATCAAACTTTAGTTGAAAATGACTATGATTATCTAGAAGGAGCAATCAGATTAGAATGCAGCTCTGAAATTATCCTAACCGAAAGCATGGAAACAACAGATTTGTTATTTACATGGCAAACATTAGCTGAACCTATACTAACACCAGGAAATAAGGAGTATGAAGTATCAATTTTAGATTCCTTATATGAAGTTAAGATACTAGCTAATAACTCAGGATTTACATTTTGTATTAATAATCCGTCACGTAAAGACAATCAAGTTTCGAATACAATCCCTAAAGATGAGTATTTAAAAGCTATAATAGAGGGATTCTTAGCCTTTGGAGAATTTATCATCAATAATCAATTTTCTTTTTCGGAGGAAAGTTCCTATTCATCTTTCGTTCAAGATTATAAAGCTTTAAAAAAAATGAAGGTTTAAATACCTCCTGATATCTCCACGCTAATAATAAAATTTTGAAGAACAGAAGAGATAAGTCTCTTCTGTTTTTTGGTGGTCTTGTCTTAACAAATCCATTATTTCTTCATTACGAACTCCTTGTTCTACTCTTCTGCCCAAAAGAGCAATATCTCTAAGCTTACTTATCTTCCTTCTCCCCTTAATTGTGTTCCATTTGGAGGCGAAATTACCTCTAAATAATATCTCTCATTGCCTTCTTCACTAAATGATGAAATGGAAAACATATAGCTTTGGTTTTTTTTCAATAAGATTATAAACATTTGTATCTTTAATATAGACTCTATAATTTTCTCTTTTCTCTTCTTTTTCTGCACCATTATAACCAACAACCCACATTTCCATATATTCACCTGCTTCAATATGATGTTCTTTTTCCACCACATAAAAATCTCCAAATGAATGGGTAGTATTTATTAGCTGATTATTATCTTGACGATTACCAAAATATATAAAAAAACTTGTAAAAACAATAAAACCAATTAAGAAAAAAATTCCTTTCTTTTTCTTACTCATTTTTATATTCACCTTCCTTGATAATCCTGCCCTCTAACGGACTAATGCCGCTACTGTATCTCATTTAATTTTAACATATAATTCCATAAAGTCTTTAAAAAATTCCCCTTAACTAAAAGGACAAAATTGAATGGAACTGTTAAACTCCTCTACTTACCCTTTTATATTTTTTGTCGAACATTTATAGTAGTTATACCCTATGACTTTTCACCTGTTATAGAAGGTGAAGAAGAAAAGAATAGAACAATAGGTCGTGTTTCGAAACTGTATAAATATGGTAGGTTATAGATATATGGAAGCAAGGATAGGGGTGTGTTAGATGAAGAAGAAAGCTATTATTTTCATCCTGTTGGGATGTTTATTAATAGGAGGTGTATGGGTAGTGAGCGGAATGTCCTATTCCACCCCAGCGTCCAAAGACTCGTTTACCAGAGACTTTTTAGATCTGGAACGAAAATCACCAGAAGGTTACCATGTTTGGGTATCTAAAACAAATGAATATGAAATGCTTTTACCAGAAGATTTACCTATGGTTAGCACTACGCCAAGTTCTTATGGTAGACAAGGGAATTCTTTTGAAGTATGGAGTTCCATAGATAAAAACCGTGATAATGAAGAGCAATTTGCTAATCTTTTTGTAAGGTTTAGTGTAATTGCAAAAAGTAACGTCTCCACCAACATTAAGATGTTTCTTTCCCAACACAGCTACAAAGGGGAGCACGAACGGATAGAGACGGATAATCACACAATTCTATTCGGGAAATCTGCGCAGGTATGGGACGAAAAGGATAAATATCTTCGAAACGAAGATCCCAAAGACAAATCAGCGAATGTATATTTTGCCTTTTTTGAAGATCACGAAACGGACCGAACTCTTGAATTATCTTACTCGGTTAATTGCCCTCTTTCCGCTACATCCTGCCCCATTGATGATGAAGCAGAAGAAGCGCTTTTTACTACTATTATGAAAAGTGTTCGGTTTTCGAGCCAAACACGGTGAAAGAAAATGAATGAAGAACCTTTGTTTACTAAAGAACTTCGTAACCTCTTGGAAGCAAATAAACAACCGCTCCTAGATTGAGAAGAGGGATATGGGCTAGATCATCCCAGATAAATAACTCATTTTTTCCAGATGGTGCATTTACCGTCTATACTTTTAATAGTAAAATAACTTCACTTTCCTCTAACAACTCGCCTGTGTTTACGAATCCAAGTGACTCATAGAATCGAAGTGCCGAATAATTATCTGGCTCTGTTGAGAGGCCAATATAATGACAGTCATCATTCTTTTTGAACATATCTATGACTTGTTGCATCGCATCTTTCCCGTGTCCCCTACTTTGATAAGAGACATCAATCATAAACCTAGGAATCCAATACTTCCTCTCTTCCATCTCGTTTGGATCATTTTCCGTCATTACAAAACCTATAACTTCCTCATCCAAATGTATTGCGTACGGTGTTAAATTGGGATTTACCTTAGACTCTGCAATGGAATAAACATTAGGTGCAACTCGATCAACTTGATCCTCCGCTAACTTTAGTTCTAAGCATTTATACATATTTTTCATCGTTAATTCCTGAATTGATATTTGAGCCATAAACATTCTCCTTTTGATAAGATTACTACTGTATTATCCGAATAAATAAACCTGCTAGAATACCTTACGGGTTTACTTCCTCTCAAGTTAACAAATGAATATTTATTATTGACCTTCAATTTTATGCCACTTAAAATCTTCCCCATTAAAAACATTTGTATCTTTTGGGTATCCGTAATGATAAAGCCTTTTTCCGTCTTTATTAAATGCGGTTGGGTAAAGAAAGTCTATTTGTTCACTGAATGGAAATAAGAAAGAAATACGTTCTCCTTCGCTTATTGCTTTTCTTTCTATATTTGGCTCAACACCAGTCTCTATATATGCTATTTCCTCATCGTAGGAGATAACACTCAATAAAGTGGTTGCATCATTTTTAGTGGTAACGCTAATACCTCCAACTGTTTGAATTTTATCTGAGTTATATGGGATGTAAGTTGATGCACTACTGCGGAAAAGCACTCCTGACTTTTCAGAATGTACAGTTTGGTATATCTCTTCTTTATCGTTCTTAAATAAAAAAATAACGGATGAACCTGTATCATATTTTTCCATCAACTCTGCATCTTTTGAAAGGAAAGAATTACTTTTGGCAGCACTTAAGGCTGTTAATCTATATCCACTTATAAAAAATATCATTACAATTACAATTAACAATGGTATTAATAATTTCCACTTCTTCATCTATATTCCCCCTAAAGATTAATTCTCCCTTTAATCAACTAAACTGCCCGATTGCTTATTACCAATTATTTCATAATCTAAAATTCCCTACAATAAGTTCTTTACCAATAAGCAATAAATATCTTTTCATCTACAACATCCCCCACCCTATATGAAAAGGCGGGTACACACGGGGACGGTTCTCTGCTTCAGAAGCAGAGAACCGTCCCCGTGGTGAAATCGCTCACAGATTGTTGTATAACTCTATACTATCGGTTAATTAAGGTTATTTAGAAGTAATTCTTAGAAAATACCCATCTGGATCAGCAATCTTAAAACCTCTCATATCCCACCGATATTCTTCTACACCAACTTCGATAGGGTAATTGTAATCAAGGCAACGAGAATGTACTTTTTCTAATTCATCTACAACTATTATTAACTCAAAACCATTTCCTTTTACTTCGCTTTTAGCTTTACTATTAAAATAATGATTATTATTTAAGACAGTATCTGAGGTTATCAATAATGAGAAACTATCGTAATTAAAACGTGCGGATCTTTCATTCCTACCATGGAGTTTTAAACCAATGATGTCTTGATAAAAATTAATAGAATTTTCAATATCTCTTACATACAATTCCACACGAAAAAGAACACTCACAGTTTAAAATCCCCCTTCCTCAGGAGCAATCCATTATGCTACAATCGCTTCAAGATTGTGGCATAAGAAATTTTTATAAAACCTTCTCGAGAGACATTAATTTACTCCAAATTCAGTAAACGCTCCTAGTTAACGAATAAACTTATTTATATACATATCTATCAATAGTTAAACCATATACAAAAATATCATAAGAAGTCCCACTCCCCTGTATCTTGTTTTGAATTAGTAAACTATTGTTATTAGTTTCTACAAGAAAATTATTTCCACCTATATGTCTTATATCTTTTACTTTATATACTTCATCTCCAATTCCTTCTTGTACAATACCTCGTATTATTTCAATCTCTTTTTCTGCTTTAAAGCTATAATACAATTCTTTTGGATTAATAAAAAAAGCAATTAAAAGTAATAACAAAACAATTCCAATTTGCATAAAATATTTCTTCATTAACTTGTCCCCTTAAAATAAACCCTTCTTCAATTAACCTGCCCATTTTTTAAGTAAGAGCGATTCGCTATGTCGCAATAGTTCCTATTTAGTTGAATAAGATGGGTTATACAAACTAATCCGAATAAGTTCCTCCTGGTAAAGTGAATAAATAAAACCCGTTGTCTCCACTTAACTGCCATCCTTCAAAATAATTACTGTCGTGAAACAACTCAAGAGTAATGTTTCCTTCAAATTCCACAACTAGATCGGATATTTTTTCAAAATGTAAGATATTAGAAATACTCTTTCCTAATAGTAACTTTTCAACATTTTTATGTGAGTATTTGTCTGGTGCTTGGATACAGTCTGAATAACCAATTACAACTTCATTAGAAACTTGTAACCTCCAAGGGCATTCAATGATTAAACCTGCCGTTTCAAAACTGATTCCTAAAGATAAGTTCTTTTCTGTATTAACTTCAGTAACCTTCTGACCAGTAAAATAATTAAAATCTATATTACTTATTTTTCTAAACACACTCTTCCCTCCTCTCTCGAAATATCCTGCCCCAATTCTTAAATAAGGGGCGCCCCACTATGCTACAATCGCTCCCGTGAAAAAAATGCATTCAATCTGTTTGGTAAAAATCCTTTAATTTCAACCATGTTTCATACCAAAATGATTTTTGTTTTAAAGGTTTTTCTATCTCGATTTCCTCTCCATTTTTTAATATATATACTGTATTATCATTAATTCTCATCTTATCTCCAAAATTAAAAGCAATGTTAAAACAGTCCTTTTTATATTGGTTTTCTCTCTCCTCCGACCATTCTGCCTTTGAGATTGAGAATCTACTTTTCAAGTTTAAATCAGTCCTTTTTTGTTAGTCGTGATTTCTTACATCATTTGCAATGTTATATAGTGAAAATCAAGTTCCTTGTTCAACTATCCTCCCGATTGCTTAATACCAATTATTTCATAATCTAAAAATCCCTACAATAAGCTATTCTTCATTTATACATATAAAATAGACGCTGATCCTTGTTACAGGATAGCGTCCACTCATTATTTAAATTTGAATAAATAGTTGCTTCCATTCATTATATTTTTAAATCGCCAATCCAATTTAAATACTTTCTACATTTTATTTGGCAGGTATTATTTTTCATTAATTCGTCTGTAAGCCAAAATAGTAAGGCCGCTATCAGTGCATTGATAAGGAAGAAAACATCTAGCAAACCAGTTACCTCTGAGAACCATGTGTCTATTTTGTAGCCTGAAATCAACATTGGTACTGGTACGAACGTTGTTGCTAAGAATAGGTGAATGAACAAAGCGACGATTATTCGTTTTGTTCCCATCAGGCTTTTGGTAGCGTAGTCGGACAACATAGAAGATGGTATGCCATAAATAAAAATAATGGGCAGCAAATACATGCCAAAGAAAACTCCTATACCTATTCCACCAAAAATGGAATACATCGCAATCATTAATAGTCCAGAAGTTGATGCTGCTATGACTTTTCTTCCAAGCATGCTGATCCCTTCTTTTACAATTATTTTTTCCATCCCATAAATTTACAACATCCCCCACCCTATATGAAAAGGTGCAGTAAGGAAGTACAAAAATAATCCTATGGCGACCACTTTAATTAGTTGCTTTGGAGATTGGTATAAAACTATTATGGTAGCTCCCCAGAGGAGGAATTCCAAAATATCTCTAATGTCCAAATACCAAAAGCCAAATGCAAAGGCTTGTCTGGACATAAACATTAATAGAAGCGATGAAATGAGTATAGCCAGGATTCCCTTCCCTTTCGCGTACCAACAAACAAACGCCATGAATGGGGAGATGACCGTCATGATGACCCAAATCATCATATAGGATTTCGGAAAAAAGCCAGCTATCATAACCGTATAAAGATAATAACTGCCCACCATGCCGACAAAAAACACAAAAACATTGATGGCAGCCCTTACAGGTGATTTGCTATAAACAGCAATCAGCATCGCAAGGAAAAGCCAAACCCCCATCCGAGAGAAGAAATTCCCTAAGTCTAACACCTGAAGGAAATGTGGTAGTAGGTTACTGGCCGTTTCATCGAGCATTTTAGAAAGCAAACCCAATATAACCCCTGCAAGGAATAGTAAGGACGAAGCTACGACTTTCTTCGAGAGAGATATATCTACTGGTTTTCGGATACTATGTAACAAATCATTCATCTATTCGCCCTCCAACTTTTCGCCTTCTCGACCAACTCATTCACAAATTCCTGCTTCCCCTCTTGATACATATGATGGGTTTCAGGAAACTGCCTTGCTAATTTAAGTTTCAACTCTCCATATGCTTTTGCATCTTGTGGATGTGCCATAAGATACATTTTGAAATCCAGATGGGTTTGTATATGTTCATTTCCGACCTGAAAGATATGTACATGGTGCGTTCTGTTTTGCTTACCTTTTGGGAAGTACCTTCTCCCTGCTATCCCGTTCTCGCCTTTTGGTTCATATCCCACTTTTCGTAACACTTCATTGTACCGATCAACTTTTTCTATTTCTTTTACCACAATCAGAATATCAATGATGGGTTTGGCATAGCCTATTGCCGGGACGGATGTACTTCCGATGTGATAAATGTCTACTAAATTATCTATTAATATTTCTTTTAGCAGTTTCTTTTCTTGGTCATATGCCACTTCCCAATCTTTGGTCCATGGTTGAATGTTGGTTTTTCTCAAAGAGTCGTTCTCCTTTAACTGTCATTTCGGTTCCACTTTCGTCCCTGCCAGCAAATCACCTAAATGGCGCTTATCTTTTCTGAATAACCCCATCAAAAGCAACACCAATCCAAGCAGCGATCCCATATTTGTGATAATAATCGCTGTCACATCAAACTCACTATACATGCCATGGATTACACCTATATGACCTAGTTGCCATGGTAAAAACTTTATGGCGTTTCTTAGTAAACTGGCGCTGAATCTATCTTTTATGAAAGTCACTTTTAATCCAGCTACTCTCTTTCCAATCGATCCTTTTTTATAATAATCGAGATAGGAGAATAGCAGGATGATGGGTATTACGGATGTGAGTGTGGCGATCAGTTGTGCTTGCAGTTCCGTGTAAGCTGGAATTCCGTCTAGGATGAGAAAGCTAATGGCTAAATTGGCGAGTAGTAACAGGAGCAGGTAGACAACGATTACTACGTAGTCTATTAGTAGTTCGGTTAGTCGTTTTTTATGGTCTATGGTAATGGATAGTAATAAGTACATTGTAACCCCCCCTTTCCTTCTACTTATCTATATTTTTTACAATCTTCTTTTTCGTTACCAATTTGTATAACTGCAGAAATATCACATAGAAAAAGGCTACATTAAATAAGGGCCCTAGACTTTGTGAACTCCACCCTCCATTGCCATAATACGCAAACATGTAAGCAGGAAAGCCATAATAAATAACCCCATTGTCATATGTGATTCCGATAACAGGAGTAAATGCAATACCGATCGCTATGAATAGACTCAGGATGAAAATTATCTTTTTGTGATTCATTCCATTCTCCTTTCGTCCAATTTATACGATGCTATCTGTTATAATCATATTACATAATGTTACAGTATTACCACTGTTAGTAAGAAAATTGTTACTGGGCTGAGGGTATAGGAACGCCTACCCACTCGGTGGATATTTCGAGATTACGCTTTTCTTATTTCCCTCGGTATTTAACCAGCGCCAATTCTATTAAATTTGGGTCAAGGAACCCCAAGAACCGATTATAATTTTATATATTGAAAGGAGAAATAAGGTGAATAAGGTAAAAATAATTAGTCTTATTTTCATTGCTATTATAATTTTCATAGGCGGGTATGCGACTGGGCGATTGATGCATAATGAAGTTTCGATGGAAGTCAGAATTGGCTATCCACATAGCGAATACCCAAATCGAGTTGATTATCCCCATACCTTCAAAAACACGGATAACCAAAATGTCATTAATAACCTACTAATGATTCACATGCAGAAAGAAAGAATAGAAAATATAGACGTCGACGTAGAAAGTCCAGATATTTATTTGGATCTCTTGAGCCCCACCGAATCGGTTGGTCTATTAGAGTCTAGAGTATGGTTTATGGATGATAGCGCAATCATTGCCGAACGTAATGGTACTAGCTGGGACGAGGTAGAATTTTATACAATCCCAGATAGTGATGCTAACTATATTAAGAGGCTTATAGGATACGAATAAAATTATTTTGCATGTTGTCAACCTGCTTATAACTCCAAGAGCCTTGTCTCCATTCCTGAGCAGCAACTAAAAGATGTACATGTTCTCAACTGGGGGGCACATCGCAGCCTCTTGCCAGAAGTTTCTGGTTAGAGATGGACAAAACAAGTGAAGGTATTGTCGATGAGTATTACCAGTTAAAATAATGGAAAAGCCAGTTAAAACTTTCATAATATAGAATGCGAAAATGGTTGAGGTTTGACGAATTGAAATGAGAGCTTTAGTTACAATGCTGAATTTCAAATTAAACAAACGTTTGGTTAATTTTTGTTATTCTAAGAAAGTACTAGAACACAATCAAGATGCAGGTAGTCCATGTGATTACCTGCATTTTTCTTTTTTCCCAAACATAATTCTTACTTATTAAGGGGGGCCAAGGAACCTGACCCCTCTACCCACGTTTAGGAATAATAAATCCGCAACTATTCATAATAAAAAAGACACTTTTTGGAAGGAGAACTTTTGATGAAAAAATGTTGGTTAATCGGATTTGTTTTGTTATTTTCTCTAAATATGTTGAGTGGAACAACTACGGCTTATGCAGTTAGCGAATCTGAGGTGAAGTTTGAAAATGACTTCAGAAGGCTTTGGATTGATCATGTATTGTGGACAAGTAATTATATTACAAGTGCCACAACAACAGGCGCGGAGGATCAAAAAGAGGTACTGACAAGGCTTCTTAAAAATCAGGAGGACATTGGCAATGCGATAAAGCCAGTATATGGAGAAGAGGCTGGGAACAAGCTGACCGAGCTGCTTAAGGAGCATATTGTTATCGCAGGAAAGATTGTCGATGCGGCTAAAAGTGGAAATGAAGCGATGGTGAAAGAGCAAAACAAAGAATGGTATCGAAATGCCGATGACATATCCGCTTTTCTTAGCGGGGCCAACCCCAATTTAAAGAATGAAGATGTTAAAAAGATGATGTATATGCATCTGGAATTAGTGGCAAATGATTTATCGGCAAGCCTAGCAAAAGACTGGGAGGCAAGAATCGTTGCTATTGACGAAGGGCTCTCGCATATCATCCTCATGTCCGATGGAATCTCTTCGGCAGTGGTGAAGCAGTTTCCTGATAAGTTTAAATAGGAAAAAGGCTGTCCAGAAAGTTATCAGCAGTTGACTTTCTGGCAGCCTTCTTTTCTTACTCCACCTTCGCAACCCTTATTTCTGAAGCAGTTAATTTCAACCTCTCCTTCAACTCATCCGTAATGGTGAAGGTGATCGTTGCTCCAGCCTTCAAGTTTTCAAACTTATAATGTATTCCAGTTACAGTTGTTCCGTCCGTTCCATAGGTTTCCGTTGGTTCTTCACTAAAATTGGAGAGATGCTCATGATATTGCCCGCTGAGTCTACCTTTTGCAAACACATCATTATTTAGGATAGGAAAGGCTGGCTGTCTTTGGATTATGGATATTTCCATAATATCTTCTTTTATCTGTATTTCTCCATCCTCTGAAACCGCAACCTCGTTCACCTTTAATTCATATTCCCACAAACCTCTTGCCAATTCATTTTTCTGTTCTTCCGTATAGTCCTCTATAAGCCCGTTAAGGAATTCCTTGTAGTAGGCTGCTTCTTCCTTTGAATAGTTTAGATCTAATTCAAGATTTTCCAATGAATGCTGTAGCTCTTCTACTTCTTTTTGCAACGCACTAATCTGTGTTTCTTTTTCCTCTACTAGTTGATTCGTTTCCTCTTCACCACTAGCCTGTGCTGTCACATTACTGGTTGTTTCTTTACAGCCTGTAAGTAGAATAAGTGCACAAGCGATTACTGATAACCACGTGAATTTTTTCATTTTACTCCCCCTCGTATTTCTTTTGGTTAGTTGAATACATGGGTGTCTATTATTATTTTAGCGCATCTTTGTAAATTTTTGTTAAAATATTTAATTTGTCATTAGAATAGACCTGGGTTGGTTTACCGGACCCCTGGCGCTACGAGTCTTTTTGTTCACCATTAACCATTTTTGTAAAGCGCCCTTGACATTTAACCAAATGTAAAGTACGCTTTACTTACAACCTATTGTAAAGCTAGCTTTACAAAAATAATTGAGGTGTGGAAAAGTTGAAAAATCGGATTAAAAATCTGCGCAAAGCTGCGAAGATGACGCAAGAGGACTTAGCCGTACAAGTAGGCGTCTCGAGGCAGTCCATCATTGCGATTGAATCGGGAAAGTACAATCCATCACTTGAACTAGCATATAACATTTCAAAGGTATTCGATTGCATCATTGAAGAGGTCTTTATTTTAGAAGAAGGGGGAGAGGAATGATGGAGGTACAAATAGGTGGGTTGATTGGATTATATGGAGGTGCTGTAATAGGGATATTAGCTTGGTGGTTTGGTCGCCGATTGGCCAAAAAGCAACGTGGTTTGGATGAACTGCATGCCCATATTTGGCAAAAAGCACGGGCCATTTCTTGGTTCTTCACCCTCGCTTCCATCTATTTATTATTCACTTTGATTTTGTTCGGTATGGAACTAAGAGTATCCATGGTTCTTGCCGTCATTATGGTTGTTCACATGGCCAGCTGGGGATTTACAGGCATGTTTCTGTCCATCAATATGAATATGACAGAGCCTTTGAAGCCTTCTAGAGTCATATTCGGCATTTTCATTGTGGCCGTGTCAGTTATTTGTTTTGCAATCCTATCTATTACTACCAGCAACTGGTGGTTCCTGCTTGCCAGCGTTCCACCAAATACCATTGGGGTAATTTTTGCATTGACACCAGAAAAAAGCAGTGAGGAATTTTGGTAAAAAAGGAGGAGATCACTATGGCACACGAGGCGAAAAAGTTGATACCAGGTTTAGGCACTCTGGTTAAGATACAACCCGATGAGGTTAGTTTTCAGATAGAGCACCAAGCCGATTCTACTGCAGCTACACTACCAGATTTAGTAGCAGACTTTAACGAGCTATTAGCTAAGCTTCAAGCTGCAGGGATTATGAAAAAGCAATAGCATCTATAATAATGACCATTAAAACCGTGTGGGTTTTAATGGTCATTTTTTTATCTTCCTCTAGCCTCAAGCTCTCCGCAACCTAAAGTAATACATCCAAGTCTTTGTGATGAATGTCCCAAATACCAGGATAAGAATGAAAAACATAATCGTGTTTGTATCATGTAAGGTCCAGGCCTCTTCTTTTCGGAACATGTAGCCAATGTTCATGCTGGCAATGAAGAGGTACATTAGCACCAAAGGCAGGAATAGAACGGTATAAGAAAGGGCGACCTTCTTTGCTTGCTTGAGCTTGTGCGTTTTATCGCTGTACAAAGCTGGTGGCGTCTGGCCTTTTTCATATTTCTTGGTCCAGATCGTCCATTTTTGGAGGGCACCCTTGGAGCTGAATTCATCCTTCCAACCTGCTTGTCTATGAATCTCATAATAGATGTCATTCCATAGATTTTGATAGTCGGCGCTGTATTTGATATGTTGTGGTTCCCCTTTTCGGAAGTAGAAGGTGGTGCCAAGTCTGTTGACGCGGTAAAGGCGGTTTCCTTCGGCTGCGTGTTGCTCTAGCCATTTTTCCAGTTTGTCCGGTGAGTACATCCAGCCGAACTTGCGGCGTTTGATGAGCAGCCCATCGCGTTTTAGTTGTTTTTCTTCTGCTTTAGACTGGTTTTTCTTTTCTAGGTTGTGTTGAGTTGAGTATGTTGTTTGGTTTTCGGTGGATAAGGCTTTGTTTGTCTTCTTTATTTTCCAGACGGAGTAAAGCATGAAAATATAGAAGGCGGTTCCTAGCGCTGAGCCGATGTAGGTGATGATCCAGAACGGGCTTTCCTCTACTTCCACGTTACCGTCGCTAGCGATATAGACTGTGGAGAAGAGAGCGATGTTAGCGAGCATTGTACCTGTTATGTAGATAAGTATGGCCATGAATGCGTAAAAGGTGTAGTTGTTTCGTTTGATGATGGCATCGCGACTGGTGGAAGTCGTCACTTCTGCCTGCGGTCTTTCGTTTGCGATCACATACCATTTTCCGCTCTGGGTAACCTTTTCCCAACCGTCATTGCGCATGGTATTGGAAAGGGTGGCTGGTTTTATTTTGTCGTAGCCAATTCGGTAGGTGACCTCCTTTGGCTGGCCGTTTTCGAATGTGAAGCGACGTTTGAAACGGTGCAACTCAGTTAGGTGATAGCCTGCCTTGGCCTGTTCGGTTAGCCATTGTTCAGTTTTCTGCACATCATAGCTCCATAACGGTTTGGTGACCGTGTTCATTTAAATTCCCCCTCGTATTTCAGTGCGTTTCCGTGAAGCTCCTTCAGCCGCTCGATCTCTGCGGTGATCAGCTCTTTGCCGCTATCTGTAATCTCGTATACCGTTTTTCGCTCCGCATCCGCAAACACGGTGATGACCCCATCCTTTTGCATTTTTGTCAGCGTTCCGTAAATCGTGCCTGAGCCCAGGCGGATTCTCCCGTTTGAGATTTCTTCCACGTGTTTGATAATGCCATAGCCATGGCGCGGCTCTGTTAAAGACAGTAAGATGTAGAACGCGGTTTCTGTCATGGGTATGTACTTTTTTATAATTTTGGATAGATCCAATGTGATCACCTCTATCTTTCAAGTGTGTCGCGTCGTGACATATATCGTAGTTTGACTATATCACGGTGTGACATAGTTGTGCAAGGGGTTTTTGGGTCGAGGGGACAGGCACGGTGGCCCAGTTTGGGTGAGGGGGCGAGGGTAAAGCTATCTTAATATAGATTGCGAAAATGGTTGAGCTTTGGCGAATAGTTTTAAAGTCTTTTGTTTCAGGGATTGGTTTTCATTTAAACCAACGTTTGTTTAAATTTTGTTATTCTAGAAGAGATGAAGGATAAACGAAAGCCTGGTAAGTTTTGCTCTTGATTGTATGATTTTTGGTATTTGTCCGAAGTTTTTGACAAGTTGACCGAAGATTTAGCAAATGTGACCGAAATTTTTCATAAGTTGACCAAAGTTGGAGTTCTGTCAATAAAATAGACATCAATACGTATAGGATTGGCGTATTTTTTTCTTCCGCGCTACGTAGTCACTTCGCTTGGACGCCTCTGTTTAAAGGAA
>LWJI01000003.1 GCA_001636495.1 Sutcliffiella horikoshii
CCTCCCCAAGGCTTCTTGGGTGACTTTCCATCCTTCTTTTCTAGAGGTAGGAGCAATCCCTTCTAGGACCCCTTGTCGTAACCATCTACGCACACTCTCGATATGAGACGTTATCTTATATTCTTTCAAGACGTCAAATACTTCTTCTACGCTATATTCCTTCACTCAACACCCCTCCATTAACACAACATTTGTTTTATAAATTAATTATACAACAAAAGTTGCATTAAGTCCATTTAGAAATGAGGTTTTATTTTGGCCGGTTCGATAAGTAATAAATCTTGGAGGGATCCGTTTGGATGGGCTCCTTGGCATAGATGGGAAGAAAAAAAACTTGTTGCTGCATGACTTTCTGGACGAATCCATAATGAACATAGTCCTCGATTCTTTCCTCCAAGTGCAAAAGCTCTTCCCAGGTAAAGTGATCCTTTTCTTTCTCACGTAAGATAGGCTTATCCGTTCCGATTATTTCATGTGCCAGGTACACTTTTCATCCCTCCTAATTTTTGTTATACTGCGTTTAAGTGATAACTAACATCGAGAAGGCAATCCTTCAACAGATTGCTTCAGGCAAAAAACCTCCATCCGCAGGCATGGGGGTTTTTGTCTTTAAAGACTCATATTTTTAAGAAGGAACCCCTCTTCCATAGGGATTTTCTTGCTTCTTTTCCATCATCAACCCTTCTTCTTTTACTTCATAAATCACTTTGTTTTCTTGTTTGGATTTCTCTACATCTATTTGTAATAATTTTTCCTTATGTTTCCCCACTGCATCTTTCATACCGTAAGCTACTTTTTCGGCTTGATCTTCTCCCTCAATATCAAAATACTTCTCGAATATTGCCCCCACTTGGATTAATCGGCGAGTCCGTTCCTTTCGTTCTTTTGCTTGTATTCGGTTTGCTACTTGTTGTTTTCTTGCCTTGATTTGTTCCATCTTTTCTTCTAATTCCTGTAGACGTTCGGCATCTGTTTTACGTGCCATTGTTAAACCCCTCCTGCATTCCCATATTTTTCTTTAATTATATCGGAATAAATGATAGAATACTAGACAAAAGGTGGGGATCGTCCCAATGGAGTGGGACACAGATTCCCGAAGAACGAAGTGAAAGGGCGCACTTATACATTGTTCCAATGTGTGCGGTTGCTTCGCAACAAAAACAAAAGAATCATTCGCCTAATCGGCGAGTTGCGAAACGCAACAAAACCCATCGCCTATCGGCGAAGCCAAAACGAAAGAGAATGTTCCTTCGGTACCTTCTCTCTCCTTTCGGTAAAATTGGATTCGCGTGGCGGAAGAAAGAGGAGGTGAGAATCATGGCTATCTATCATTTATCGATGCAAATTATCAGTCGTTCCAAAGGACAATCGGCGGTGGCTGCTGCCTCTTATCGTTCTGGTGAGAAATTAACCGATGAGCGCACAGGTGAAGATAAATACTACCCTCGAGCTGTTGCCCCAGAAACCATGATTCTTGCCCCTTCTGTTGCCCCGGAATGGGTACAAGATCGGAATCGTTTATGGAACGAAGTCGAGCAAGCAGAGAAACGAAAAGATTCTCAACTCGCACGAGAAATTAATATTGCGTTACCAAGGGAATTGTCACAAGAAAAACAACGAGAACTTATCCAGGACTTTGTTCAAGATACGTTTGTACAAAAAGGCATGATTGCGGACATTGCGATTCACCGTGACGATGTGGAAAATCCTCATGCCCATATTATGTTGACGATGAGAACCATCCAAGAAGACGGGTTTGGCAAAAAGAACCGAGATTGGAACGCTGATTTTGCCAATGCAAAGGAAAACCAACGAGGATTTGTGAAATCAAGTGAAGCTTGTTTGGATATTCGGGAACAGTGGGCGAATTATGCGAATAAAGCACTGGAAAGAGCAAATATCCAAGAGAAGATCACGCACCTTTCCCATGAAGCCCGTGGCTTGGAACAGATGCCAACCGTTCATCTTGGCCATGTGGCGCATGACATGGAGAAGCGTGGAATCCCAACCGAAAAAGGAAACGTCAACCGGGACCGCCAAGAATACAATGCCCTTGTGGTGGATCTCCAAAAATACCGAGAAGAGAAACAAGCATTGGAGCAAGAGAAAGCACGTCAGAAAGCAGAAAAACAAACCAAGGAAGACTTCTATACAGCTGCCGAACGTGTGGATCTTCAATATGCTTCCAAGCTTCTAAAAAAAGAACCAAGCATGGCGAATATTGTTGAAAGACGGCAACAACTCGATAAATGGGAAGCTCGTGTAGACAATGGGGACCAATTCCTTCGCTGGAAGGACCGGTCTATTCAAGAAGCTTTCGACCACTTCCGACTGGTTAATGCATTTAATAAACAAGTCGAAGAGTCACAAGACCGACTGGCCAACCTCAATTGGCTCAATCCGTTAAAGTTGAAGCACAATCAAAAGATAAAAGAAGAGATAGAAGAAGAGATTTCTCATGCAAAAGGCCAACTTCATTTCCATGAAGAAAAACTACATTACTATCAAGAAAAGCTTGGCTTTACAAACGAAGAAGTATTTAACCAGGTAAAGATCCAACATGAAACAGAACGTCCAGAACTCCTGAAGAAAAATCAAAAAACTCGGGAACAGATTAAATCGGAACGAGAAGCACTTCAGAAGGCAGAGAATGCCTATCAAAAGGCTCTTATTCGCAAAGTAGCTTCTAAATACCCTGAACGACCTGAAATGCGGTATATAAGCGTGGAAACCGCTAAAGAGATTGCAAAAGTTAATAAGCTCTATGCAAAAGGAAAAACTGTTCCAATTGAACAAATAGAAAAGACTGTTCTTAGCCGAAAAGAAGAAATTCAGCGTCTTGAAGGAGAAATCTCCCGAGTAGAGGAAACAAAGGGACGCTTGCAGCGTGCGAATCACTATTTAGAACAGTATGAAAAACACCAAGCCATAGTGGAGAAATATGAAAACAACCCATTCTTGAAAGGAAAACTTCTTGTCTCCAAGTCGGCCAAAGAAGAATATGAAAATGCCCTCTCGGAACGAGACAATTATGAAGCTTCCATGAAGAAAGAAAGAGTTTCTGGAAGAACGGACTTAGAAAAACAAGTACATCAACTAGAGAAAATGACAGCCAGAATTCCTGAATACCAACAACAAATTCAAACGCAGCCAAAAGGATTAGGATTATTAGAAGCTGTGGTACAAGGAATGGAACAAGCCGGAAGAGAAATGCTTAGAGAACAAAAGAGACAGCAGCAACAAGCAAGAGGAAAAAAGAAAAAACAAAAACAAAATTTCTTAGAAAGATAACACCTAGAAAAAGGCTTTGCGGTTCTGCTGTTGAACTGTTTTAATAAAGACTCCCCTGAAGAATGGAGGGATAACCATCAAAAAATTATTAACGATTGCGGAAATTGCCAAGGATTTAGATATTCCAGAGTCGACAGCACGGTATTACAGAGATAATTTTCTAGATTATATCCCTTCTGTAGGTGAAGGAAGAAAAAAAAGGTATCGTCCCGAGACTGCGGAGGTCTTGCGTTTCATCGCGGAAGGATTTAAACGCAAGCTAACCGCAACAGAAATAGAAGATGGCTTAAGCCATATGTTTTCTAGGAATATAGAGGTAAACGAACAAACCGCAACAACCACAGCAGTAGTGCAACAACAATCAGAAAATGAGTTAAAACACTACACTGAACAACTTCAGATTGCCCTTAAACAAATGAGTAACACCATGCAAATTATTGCCGATCAGAAAGAAGAAATTACGGAGTTGCGAAAGTATGTTGCGGACGTAGAGAGAAAGCAGCAAGAACAACAAATCTATATTAAGACCAAACTGGAAGACCGAGACCAAAAACTAATGGAGTCTCTAAGAGAGATTCAAGAAGTAAAGAAAGAAATCGCAAGTAGTAAAGAAAAAAAGAAACAAGGATTTTTTTCGAAATGGTTTAGTTGACCATCCAAACCTCCTGGGATTATGGCAGGAGGTTTTTCAAAAAAATCCTTGTTATGGTTGATTTAACGTTTCATCATGATGACCGCAATTTCGCAAATAAATAGTATCAGGCTTTCTTAATTCAAACGTAATTCGCAAATCCATATTCGCTGATGCTTCCCAGACATTTGGATTGCGGTAACCTTGCATTTTTTTAACCCTTAAAGATGGATAAGAATAATCTTCAGCTAATAGAGTAAAACATCGTTTAATTAAATCCTGGGACGTTGAATCTAACTTCTTGTATTTTCTAACAAAACGCTTACTAAATTCTATCTTCATACAGATTTAATCCTCTTTGTTCGCCCATTTTTCAGATTCATCACTATCCAAAAAGTTTAGCGCTTCCCCTATGTCATCAAAAGACTTCGTCCGTCCTAAACGCTTGTCTTCCTCTGCTTCATTCTCACCCTCTTGCCATCCTTTGGTCCAAAACCATCGTTGATCAGCAGGAATGGTGACTAAGGGAACTAATTTGATTTCTCCGGTTTCATCCATCGTCAATTCTAGCGAATCACCTTCCGATAAATTCAACTTTTCCATTAAAGATTTAGGCAACGTCACCTGGCCACGCTGACGAATCGTCATTCGCTCCTTCATATTATCCCTTCTTTCTTTTGTTGCTACTACCATATTATGCAACTCCCTCTTCATTATTTCTGATTTTCTGATTTTCATACATTCATCATAGCAGATAAACATTAGATTGAAAAGAATACCGCAGCAACCCAGCAGCATTCCCAAAGTCATAAGATCAAACTCAAGACACTTATATCTCTATTTTCTATAGTTTAATTTCACCTTTAAAAAGGATTTACTTTATGCATGCAGGAAACAAAAAAAGAATAGACACCTCTGAGAGAGAGAGATGCTTATTCCTTGTTTTTCGAATATCAAAATATCGTAGTCACTTTTACCTCTTTTCTTTTAAAGAGATTAATTAATATCGATTCTTTAATCTTATGCGAGTTAACCAATTCTTCTCCAGAAGAATAATAAGCACTATTTCCAAAGTTCCCACCATAATAAATCCAACCATCTTTTTCATTGCAAATAGTACCTACAACCCCATCATACTCAAATTCAATTTCTCTCCCTATAGATAGATCCTTTAATAGTTGATTTACAGTATAATCTTGTGGCATATTATCCCCCTCTTAATAAGCACTTCCTCTTTTACCATTAACCCAATTATGTCTATGTGGAAATACATGTCCACTTCCCCCATGACGATAGTCTATATCCATGTCTGCATTACCATTCTTATCATAGTACCTTCGTTGTTTTACCCCTTGGCTATCTTTCAAGTCTTTTGAAGAAAGCGCCTTTCCTTTGGTAGGTAATGAACTAGATGTTGATGTTGATTGAGTCGAATGTTCAGAGGTTTTGGTACCACCTTTTTTGGCATCTGCATATGCTTTTTCTGCTAGATAAGCACGTACTTTTTTATAGATTGTAGAACCTGCCCAATATGTTACACCTGCAACCACAATTCCACCTGTTACTAATAGTGCTACTTGTCCAATTCCCGGAATCCAGTAAACAGCTACTGTTCCAGCAACTGCATTAGCCTGATATCCGTGATTATCAATAGGTTGAATTGTTAGTAGACCACCAGATGTATTTTGAATTGTATATGGATTTGAAGAATCAAAAAACTCTTCTGGAATGTACTTCAACTCATTTACATTTTCTTCTAACTCTATATACTCGTAACTGCAATCTTGCCACGAACATTCAATATCCAATTCTTCTGCGAAGGACTTACCTACAAACGTAAAAAATAAAGTGAAAATCAAAACATTACTCAGAATTTTCTTCAAAACACACAACTCCTTTTTATTCAAAATATAGGAATATATTACTATTTAAATATCTAAAAATAAAGAATTATAAAAATATAAAATTCCTGATATAATTGTTGTCGTTTTAATGTTGAGAAGATAGATGTATTATAATTAAAAGGAAGAAATACAAAAGATTAGGAGAATGTTCATGAAAGCAACCGGTATCATCCGAAAACTTGATCCATTAGGACGAATTGTCATCCCTAAAGAAACAAGAGACATTCTCGGAATTCACATTAAAGATCCTCTAGAGATATTCTTGGAAAACGATCGTATCATTTTGAAAAAATACGAAATAGACGGGGCCTGTATGCTTACAAACGACCTATCTTCCACCAATCTTCACCTTAACAATGGGAAAATCATCGTAAGTCGGGAAGGTGCTGACCTTCTCTTACAAGAACTACAAGCCTACATCAACCAAACCAACTGAAGGAGTTCCAACATGCTGCCACTAACCGAACGACAAATTGACTTTTTAACCCGAGCATTAGACGTCGCCCTAGAGGAAAACTGGATTGGCTATACAGATAAGAACGGAAAAATTAGTTCCGAAGACCAAGAGATTCTCTTGCTCGTTGACTTCTGCAACCAATTAGAAGCTGAACATATGCTCATGTTCATTAAGGGAGGAAGGGTTCCTCGACCAGGTTCTCAAGTAGGACAGGGGTAGTTCTATCTGTCAATAAGGATCCATCCACGTAAACCGACGTAATCTGGTGAAAAACGGAGAACGCCCTTTTCGATTATCACTCCCATTTCCTCGTTATTTCCCAACACAAAAACCCTGGAATTTGCCCGATTTTGGCTGAATTCCAGGGTTTGCTTTTTTTCTGGGTCCCGATAAGGGTGATTATGTTAACTTCTCTTAATTTTATCTACGAAAAAATTTTCGCAACCAGTGAAATAATGAGAAATTAATAGAAAAATAGGACTTATCACCCTATTTCTCTCAATACCTCTATTTTTTATTCAATTTACCATTTGACAAATTAAAATTAATCAAGAAAAAATCAACATGTAGTGGTGTCGAAAATATTTCATATACTATATGTTGTGTCTCGAGAGAAATACTGCTAGAATGTAAGTAGAGGGAAGGAGGAAAGTTATACCAAGTAAATCTAGTAAGAAAGGAGGAAGAGAAACCATGCCAAAGAAAATGAGCATTACTCAATTCAAAAACCAGATGAACAAAATCAAACGTGATTTAAACAAAGCAGACCGAGACTTCAACCGAGAGCTAGATAAACTAAAAAGAACCATAAAAAAAGGGATTTAATGTGCGCCTACACAAAAAATCCCAAGCAAATTATTATTTAATCTCATGATAACGGTTTTTATCATCAAAAAAAAGAGATAGTATGTTCTGATTTTATTCAGGAGAGTGAACATAATGAAAAAAACCAGTTCCAAAAAAACATCCAGCGCTAAATTGGCAACCAAAGCCTCCAAAGCACTAAAGAGTAAAGCGACCAGTAAAATTACTAAAAGTTTAGCTGGATCTGTTCTTGCTCAAGCAAAAGCTAAATAAGTAATAAAAAAACCTTAGCTTAAATAGCTAAGGTTTTTAATTACAATATAAAATTAATTTACAGAAGAGATAAATTCAGAATCTATATTTTTTAATAAATCATTCAATTCATTCTTAGTAGCATTAAAAAATAAACTTGAACCATTATTAAAAGAATGTAACAATACTTCACCTTTTTTTAATAACTGAAAATCAAAAACATCAGTAGGAATATCAGTTGATTTAGTATTTAATAATATTTTTTTCATGCTTTCATCTATTTTATAAAAACTAGCATGCATCCCTTGATCAATTGGTTTATCATCAAATTTATATGGATTTAATAATCTATAAGCTTTTGTACTTACCTGCTGATCTTCCGAAATGTTTAGATCTTCTGGCCAATACTTTACGATTAAACAATCTGCTTTTTCTAAAAAATATATAACCAAAGCATCCCAATTATTTTTATTTGTATTAATACGAACTTTTTCTTCATTGCTATCGTTGCCTATATACGGATTAGTTAAATCTAAAGAATATAAAAAGCCTACCAACCTTATCACCTCTTAATAGAAATATAAAAGAAAATAACTACTTACCATAAATATTTATATTAATGATAAATAGTCATTTTCTAATAACATACGTTATTTATATTATTATTTAATTTAAACTATAATGTAAATATTAAACAAATCTTAATTGATACTTTGTAAGATTCCAATAAATAGCGAATATACCAACAATTATAATCAATGTATTTCTATATTGATTTCCTGTTGCCTCATCAAGTAAAGCTAATAGTCTATCTCTTAAAGCAGTAGTTGCTGCTGAAGATGTGCTGTGGCAATTTTTCCATTCTCTACCTTGCACACTATCCCATATTGACCAACATGCATTTGCACCAGAACTATAACCTGCAACATGATAATTTCTTGTCAAACTACTACTAGCGTATAATCTAACGTTTGAATGCACAGTACTTCCAGCACTCGGACCAGCATAACCTGTGTGTAAATTGATAATATCAAGTTTATAGATACCGAAATTATACTGTCTATATAATCCGGCACTACCTGTTGCAGAAGCTTGACCAACAGAAGCTACAAAAACTAAAACAGTCATAAAAACAATTAATATACTTCTTAATTTCTTCATAGATTTTCCTCCTAAAATATAATTATTATGTACTAGACTATATTACCACCTCAATCGAGTTTGCTAAATATAGTCAAAAAACTCCAATATAAGACATTTAATTACAAAAAAAGGCATACAGCTTACTTTTGCTGTAAAAAGCTCAAAAAATATTATTATAGGAATATTTTCCTATAAGAATATTCAGTTGCCTTTATGGCAACCTTATAGTCTTCAGGACAATACGAAAAATACAAAAAATATGATTGCAAAACAAAGAGCGAATTGATATTAAACAATAGTGATAATAGAGAGAGTTTATTAAAAGTGTGTTAAAGCGTTGATATGACTGGTTTTTTTGTACTTTTTGGGGTGTGACGTTTTGGTCACGAAAACGAATGAAAGTGTGACCTTTTGGTTACACCTAATAATTTACAAGTAATAAAAAAGACCATATCAATTTTGACATGATCTAGAATCTTTTATTAAAAAAATCTAGCTGGTAAATTTACCTTTTTACCATTCTGATCTTTAAGGTTTTTTAAAGAGTGCTGAAACAATCTCATAGTTAGCTTGTCCAGTTGAACGTTGTTCTTTCTAGGTGCACAAATCATAATATAAGGATTTACAACCCACGTTCTAGGACTTACAGTCCGACCATTTTCAATAACGTGTCCTGCCCCTTCAGGATTTAATAAGATTTCTTTTCTCTTTAAGCTATTCATGACTTTAGATGTCTTTTCCCTCGTTCTACCAAGCATTTCTGCAATATCAGAAATTGTAGCTGATTTTGGAAGTTCAAAGTCAGCTTCAACCGTATTTTTTTTCTTCTTTTTGAATTTATCTTCCCTACAGATAATTACATTACTCTTAAACTCTAAATAAGCTTGAATCCTAAATAAAAAGCTTTCTTCAGCAGTTGTTAAATACCCAATTTGATTTAATAAATCCAAGTTCCTATGCATAGTTTGATTAAATGGCTCCCCTGCAAATGGGTCTTTACTGGTTCCGATAAAGTGCTCTTCACCAGTAAGTTCTTTTAATTGGTCTAGTAATGATTTTTTCAGTTCTTCTGCTCTTGATCTAGTTTCTAAATCTTTCTCCAAATCTCTTTTTCTAGCATTTCTTTCAGCCTGTTCGAAATCTATAACATTTTTTCCCACTACAATTTTCTCTCCCTTTTGTAGCAGGAATTAATCCCGATATGGTAGAATATAAATAACCAATAAGAAATAAAGGGATTAACCCCTTGCTCGATTCGAGAAACCGCCTATCCGACCAAAGACAGGGCGGTTTTTCTTTTTTCTATATTTCGACAATAACAATAAAATTCCCTTTTTTCCACCACACTATTACTTAGATACTCCACCAACAAGCTCCCTTTTAGGTGCTCTTTCTATTACTTTAAGAACCCTATTGTAACTTCTTCCTGCTTCCTCAAACTCTTCTCTAAACACTTGCATCACCACTACCCTGGCCTTTCCCTTTGCTGTACGTACCAACACAATATCTCCTTGCTGAATAGGTTCTTTTCTCAAAGCTTTCGGAATATGCCAACGATACATGGTACTAGTATTCAACTTTAGCACACCATCTTCCATACTTTTAATATGAAAAGCTTCTATCGTGTTGTTGTCCATCCTTCATCTCTCCCTTATTTATGACTCTTTTCTTTTCGCTTTCTCCATCTTAACTTGTAAACTCATTAATAGTTTATCATCTACACGTTTTGGCTTGTACCCCATTCGATCCACTAAGATGCCTTCTATGACCTTCATACGGGCCGTATAACGACGATATTCGCTTTCTGCAAAGCTTAGAGTCTCCGAATCTATTAAAACCCCTTCAGGAGCCTTCTGAAGGCTTCTCATAAGATTGTAGGCTTTTGTTCGGTCTTCCCTCACCAACCGCAGCAAAATTAACAAGTCATACGTATGAAAAGAGGATAATTCCCTAAAAGGTAATTCGCATTGATCCAAATATAGAAACTCTTTCATTCTCGGACGCTGTTTCTTCAAAGGAGCTCCACAAAAATCACAATCCGTTTCGACTTCCTTATTTTCCATTTCGCAGTAAGAACAAATCAACCCATCACCTCCCAAAAGATAACGTTGCCTTAAGGCAACTGTCTCACGCCTTTAAGGCGTTTTGTAGTTAAGACGAACATACTCGATCACTGGGAAAAGAATTTGTTCCTCTAACGAATGAAAGCTTTTATCTAGGAATAATCGTTTGCCATCAAAGGCGAATGCTTCCAGGAGATAAAACACTCGGGGTTGCTTATAGGCTTTGCTGTTGTCCAGACAGGCTTGCCACACCTTCTCTTCCAAGTCTTTCGAATACTTACGATGTTGGATGCAGGATTGCAAAGCTTTCTTCTTCACATCCAGGTGTCCTTCCCAAATATTCTTCCTGGCCAGTTCAATCCACATGCCTGCCCGGATCTCTTCTTCTTTTGCAACGCTTGTTGCGTTAGGTTCTGATTCGTTTTTTGCAACATTCGTTGTGAATTGGTCTGGCAGCCGTTCTTCCAGAAACCTCCCCAAGGCTTCTTGGGTGACTTTCCATCCTTCTTTTCTAGAGGTAGGAGCAATCCCTTCTAGGACCCCTTGTCGTAACCATCTACGCACACTCTCGATATGAG
>KV440965.1:1473-3399 GCA_001636495.1 Sutcliffiella horikoshii
TCTCTCTCATAGATAGTCGGGGCCTATAGCTCAGCTGGTTAGAGCGCACGCCTGATAAGCGTGAGGTCGGTGGTTCGAGTCCACTTAGGCCCACCATTTTTTAATTATAGAACTTTTATGGGGCCTTAGCTCAGCTGGGAGAGCGCCTGCTTTGCACGCAGGAGGTCAGCGGTTCGATCCCGCTAGGCTCCACCAAGATTATTTTCACATCGTGAAAATAATCAACCATAGACAATTCTTGCGATTTGTCATAGTTGTTCCTTGAAAACTAGATAATGTAACTAATATCAAGATATTCACAGAATATCGTTCATCTTAGTAATTTTCTTTATAGATATCATCGCTGATATCGACACATGACCTTTTGGTCAACGGTTAAGTTATTAAGGGCGCACGGTGGATGCCTTGGCACTAGGAGCCGATGAAGGACGGGACTAACACCGATATGCTTCGGGGAGCTGTAAGTAAGCTTTGATCCGGAGATTTCCGAATGGGGAAACCCACTGCTCGTAATGGAGCAGTATCTTTACCTGAATACATAGGGTACTGAAGGCAGACCCGGGGAACTGAAACATCTTAGTACCCGGAGGAAGAGAAAGCAAATGCGATTTCCTAAGTAGCGGCGAGCGAAACGGAATTAGCCCAAACCAAGAGGCTTGCCTCTTGGGGTTGTAGGACACTCAACATGGAGTTACAAAGGAACGGGGTAAATGAAGCGATCTGGAAAGGTCCGTCATAGAAGGTAAAAACCCTGTAGTTGAAACTTCGTTCCCTCCTGAGTGGATCCTGAGTACGGCGGGACACGAGAAATCCCGTCGGAAGCAGGGAGGACCATCTCCCAAGGCTAAATACTCCCTAGTGACCGATAGTGAACCAGTACCGTGAGGGAAAGGTGAAAAGCACCCCGGAAGGGGAGTGAAATAGATCCTGAAACCGTGTGCCTACAAGTAGTTAGAGCCCGTTAATGGGTGATAGCGTGCCTTTTGTAGAATGAACCGGCGAGTTACGATTACGTGCAAGGTTAAGTCGATGAGACGGAGCCGTAGCGAAAGCGAGTCTGAATAGGGCGCATGAGTACGTGGTCGTAGACCCGAAACCAGGTGATCTACCCATGTCCAGGGTGAAGTTCAGGTAACACTGAATGGAGGCCCGAACCGACTCACGTTGAAAAGTGAGCGGATGAGGTGTGGGTAGGGGTGAAATGCCAATCGAACCTGGAGATAGCTGGTTCTCTCCGAAATAGCTTTAGGGCTAGCCTCATGTGTTAGAGTCTTGGAGGTAGAGCACTGATTGGACTAGGGGTCCTCATCGGATTACCGAATTCAGTCAAACTCCGAATGCCAAAGACTTATCCATGGGAGTCAGACTGCGAGTGATAAGATCCGTAGTCAAGAGGGAAACAGCCCAGACCGCCAGCTAAGGTCCCCAAGTATACGTTAAGTGGAAAAGGATGTGGAGTTGCTTAGACAACCAGGATGTTGGCTTAGAAGCAGCCACCATTTAAAGAGTGCGTAATAGCTCACTGGTCGAGTGACTCTGCGCCGAAAATGTACCGGGGCTAAACGTATCACCGAAGCTGCGGACTGTTCTTACGAACAGTGGTAGGAGAGCGTTCTAAGGGCGTTGAAGCTAGACCGTAAGGACTGGTGGAGCGCTTAGAAGTGAGAATGCCGGTATGAGTAGCGAAAGAAGGGTGAGAATCCCTTCCACCGAATGCCTAAGGTTTCCTGAGGAAGGCTCGTCCGCTCAGGGTTAGTCGGGACCTAAGCCGAGGCCGAAAGGCGTAGGCGATGGATAACAGGTTGATATTCCTGTACCACCTCCACTCCGTTTGAGCAATGGGGGGACGCAGAAGGATAGGGTAAGCGCGCTGTTGGATATGCGCGTCTAAGCAGCAAGGCTGAGAAGTAGGCAAATCCGCTTCTC